>NC_021172.1:0-2400000 GCF_000230975.2 Hyphomicrobium denitrificans 1NES1
GGAAAGGGCACGTGTTCGTGCCGCATCGCTCAGAGGGTCTTGGGCATGTGGCGCGCATTGGGGGGACGCCTAGGGCCGGCGTCTCGCGTAAATAGCGGGAGTAATCACAATGCAGGCAGCAAAGACGGCAGAGGCGCAGAGCGTGAGCGGTGCGCAAGGGACGGCCGTTGTTGAGACGGCAACGGACGCGATTGAGGGTCGTGGCCAGAAAGTTCGCGCCATGCTCCGGGCTCAGCTCGGGGAAGAGATCTATTCGAGCTGGTTCAAGAGCCTCGAATTCGAGGGCTTCGACGGTCGCGTCGTCAAAGTCTCGGTGCCGGTCAAGTTCGTGCGGAACTGGATCCAGGAGCATTACGCCGAGCGTCTGCTGCACTGTTCTCGCGTCGAATTCGCGACAGCCGAACGCGTTGAAGTCGTCTGGCGACAGCCCGGTGCCGCTGTTCAGCGGCCGGCGGAAACACGCGTTGAAACTCCGAACGCCGAGAAAGGCCCGGCGGCTGCGCTGCAAACCGAAGCTCCGGCGCGCGTATCGGTGCTGCGGCCTCCCGTTCTTCCAGCGCAGCGCACATCGGCCGGCGGACTCGAAGGTTCGCCGCTCGATCCACGCTATACCTTCGACAGTTTCGTGGTCGGCGCCTCGAACCGTATGGCGCATGCCGGCGCGACGCAGGTTGCAGAAACCGTGCTTTCCGATGCTCCAGGCTACAACCCGCTTTACATTCATTCGGCCGTCGGGCTCGGAAAAAGTCACCTGCTGCAGGCGATCGCATGGGAAGTGAAGCGTCGGGCGCCGACTGCCCAGGTGCTTTATCTCACTGCCGAGCGGTTCCGCTATCAGTTCGTCGAGGCGCTGCGCTCGTCCGATCCGCTGGCGTTCAAAGAGCGTTTCCGCAACATCCATATGCTGCTGATCGACGACCTTGAGTTCCTGCAGGGCGAGCGCACGGAGCAGGAGTTCGACCACATCATCAACGCGCTGCTCGATGGCGGGAAGCAGGTTGTCGTCGCCTCGGCGCGGGCACCGAACCAGATTGAACGCCTCAACGAGCGGATGCGGTCGCGTCTGCAGCGCGGGCTTGTCACCGAGCTGATGCCGCTCGACCACGAGCTGCGGCTGAAGGTTCTCGAAAAGCGGCTTGGCGAAAAGCGTGCTGCCGATCCGTCATTCACGCTGTCGCGCGATGTCGTCGAACTCTTGGCGCTACGTCTGACGGAAAACGGCCGCGAGCTCGAAGGCGCCGTTACGCGGCTCTATGCGACATGGCAATACATGCGCACGCCGATCACGCTCGACATCGCCGAGACGGTGATCCGCGATCTCGTGCAGAACCTTGAGCCGCGGCGCATCAAGATCGAGGACATCCTGCGCATCATCTCGCGGCACTATGGGGTGTCGAAGGGCGATCTGCTCTCACAGCGGCGTCATCGGTCGGTCGTCTGGCCGCGCCAGATCGGCATGTATCTCGCCAAACATCTGACGGCGCGGTCGCTTCCCGAAATCGGGCGCCGCTTCGGTGGCCGCGATCATACGACGGTGTTGCATGCCATCCGCAAGATCGAAGGCGAGATCACCAAAAATCCGCATCTCGGCGATGAGCTCGAGGAGCTGAAGCGGCTTCTCAATCATTGATTGAGCACTGATCGCGGCGTCCCCAAGCCGCGACCTGAACGGCGCGAGGCCGGTCCTTCCAAGCCCTCGGGAGGCCGGCCTTGCTGTTTTTGCCGGTGGGGCATGATTTGTAACGCGAAAATGCCGCCTAGCTTCTACATCTTTGCTTGAAATGTGAGCCCCATTCGGCTCTGATCCCCCTCCGTGAGCGATTCCGCTGCGAAGCCGCTTCTGGGGCGCCCGCGGGCCATTCCTTTGCGCGTGATCGTCACCGGCGGCGTGCCGATGCCGCCGTTCCACGCGCTCTCCGAAATCAGGACTGAGGACAGACATGCGTCTCGAGATTGAACGTGGGGAACTCTTGAAGGCGCTGAGCCATGTCACGAGCGTCGTCGAACGCCGGACAACCATCCCCATTCTATCGAACGTCATGCTGAAAGCATCCGGCGACACGCTGATGTTCAAGGCAACGGACCTTGAGCGCGAGGTGAGCGAGAGCGTCGCGGCCAAAGTGTCGACGCCCGGCACGCTGACGGTTCCGGCGCATGTGCTGCACGACATCGTGCGCAAGCTTCCCGAAGGCGCCGAGATCGAGATGAAGCGCGACGGCGACAAGGAGCGCCTGACGATTACGTCGGGGCACTCGCGGTTCAGCCTGCAGACACTTTCGGCCGAAGACTTTCCGGATCTCGCGGTCGGGGAGATCGGACATGAGTTCACGATCGAGGCAGGTGATTTGAAGCGCCTCATCGACAAGACGCGGTTTGCGATCTCGACGGAAGAGACACGCTATTACTTGAACGGCATCTTCCTGCATCCAGCTGAAACCGCCGGCGCGAAGACGTTGCGCGCCGTCGCGACGGATGGCCATCGCCTGGCACAGGTTGAACTGCCGTTGCCCAAAGGTGCGGAAGGGATGCCGGGTGTCATCGTACCGAGGAAGACGGTGCACGAGCTTGCGCGTTTGCTTGAAGACACGAGCGCGAAAGTGAAAGTCGGTGTTTCGCAGACGAAAGTCCGGTTCGAGATCGGGCCGGTTGTGCTGACATCGAAGCTCATCGATGGCACGTTCCCGGACTATGGCCGCGTCATTCCTCACAACAACGATAAAGAAATGAAAGTGCCGAACGCATCGTTCAAGAGCGCCGTCGACCGCGTATCTACGATTGCGAGCGAGCGTGGGCGGGCGGTAAAGCTCAACGTCGCGAAAGACAAGCTGATCCTGACGGTGAACAATCCGGAAGGCGGCAGCGCGACGGAAGAAATTCCGGTCGGCTACAGCGCTGGGCCGCTGGAGATCGGTTTCAACGCGCGCTACCTGCTCGACATTGCCGATCAACTCGAAAGCGAGGACGCGCGGTTCCTGCTCGCCGATCCCGGCTCGCCGACGATGGTGCGCGACGGCGGCGATGGCAACGCGCTCTATGTGCTGATGCCGATGCGGGTTTAAGGTTCGCGCCGGAGGACTCCCCTCCCCTTGACGGGGAGGAGCCGGGGGTGGGGTGACGATTAAGCGAGATTGAACTTCAATTGGCTAACGAGCGCGCCCGAGAGCTTCGGAACAATGCTACTACTGCCGAGCGCAAACTCTGGCACCGGCCGAGAGAGTTGAAGGTCGCTGGACAGAAATTTCGCAGGCAAGTGCCAATCGATCATTTCATTGTAGACTTTGCCTGCTTATCCCATCGGCTGATCATAGAAGTTGATGGCGCGACACATGCGACTGATGCCGAGATCGCGAGCGACATGTGCCGTCAACGCCATCTCGAGAGCCAAGGATTCACAGTCCTTCGGTTTAAGAATACTGATGTCGCCACGAACCTAGGCGGTGTGATGGACGTGATCGTCGGTGCGTTTGTCTGTCCAGCGACCCCCACCCCTAACCCCTCCCCGCAAGGGGGAGGGGAAACGCAACCGGTTCGCACGAAGTGAGCATGGGTAGCGAAGGTGCGAACGCACTCTGGGTCGAGCGGCTGGCGCTGACGAATTTTCGCAGTTATGCGTCGGCGAACGTTACGACCGATGCCGGGCCGCAGGTGATCGTCGGGGCCAACGGGTCCGGCAAGACCAATCTTCTCGAAGCGCTGTCGCTGCTGTCTCCGGGTCAAGGCTTGCGGCGCGTGCCGTTTGTCGATCTTGCTCGCGCTGGGGGCGACGGAAGTTTCGCAGTCGCGGTGCGCGCGCATACGCTAGCCGGTGCGGTCGATATCGGGACGGGCTTGCAGGCTCGCGCGGTCAGCGAAAGCACCCCCACCCCTAACCCCTCCCCGCAGGGGGGAGGGGAATTCTTGGGATCGTCCGGCGAGGGATTTGCGCGAACCTCGGGCCGAAGCTCCGGGCGCGCCGCCGTGCGGGGAACGTCGGAGCGAGGCCGCATCGTTCGCATCGACGGGTCGGCGCAGACAGGGTCCGGCATTCTCGCTGACTATCTTGAAATCGTCTGGGTGACGCCGTCGATGGATGGGCTGTTCACCGGGCCTGCGTCGGAGCGTCGGCGTTTTCTCGATCGCCTGATCCTGTGCTTCGACCACGGCTATCGTACCATTGCCGGACGTTTCGAGCGCGCGATGACGAGCCGTAATCGGCTGCTCGCCGATGGCGTGCGCGACGATGCGCAGCTTTCTGGTTTCGAGCGCGTGATGGCGGAGAACGGTATCGCCGTCGCAGCGGCGCGTCTCGAAGCCGTCGCGGCAATGGCGCAAATCGTCGACAAGCGACGTGAGCGCGATCCCGATTCGGCGTTTCCGTGGTCGTCATTCCGTCTCGAAGGCAGCATCGAGGACAGTTTGCAGCGCCTGTCGGCGGTCGGGGCAGAAGACCAGTATGCGCAAACGCTCAGGCAAACGCGCGAGCGCGACCGCGCGGCGTCGCGGACGCTCGACGGGCCGCATCGGTCCGATCTGGTCGTCGAGCACGGTCCCAAGGGACTTGCCGCAAGACATTGCTCGACGGGCGAGCAGAAGGCGTTGCTGCTCGGGCTCGTTCTCGCGCACGCGGAGCTTCTGACGGAGCGCCAGGAAGGCGCGGCGCCGATCCTGCTGCTCGATGAAATCACGGCACATCTCGACGCCGACAGGCGAGCCGCGTTGTTCGCTGAAATCCTGCATCTCGGCGCGCAGGCGTGGATGACTGGCACGGACAAAAATGCCTTCGACGCGGTTGCTGGCCGGGCTCGTTTTTGGGCCGTTCGGGAGGGCAAAATCACGGTTTCGGAGTAAGGCAGCGAGAAGGGACAAACGGTCACACGCAACGCAATGAAAAATATGAATTTTTTCGCAGCGTATTGAATCGATTTCATGCGGCGTTTCGAGGCGATTTGTGCTATAAAAAGGGACCTGATTTCCGTCCCTGAGAAAACCCAAAATGACCGCTCAATCGCTGAAGAAAATGCCAGCGCCGGACGACTACGGCGCGGACAGCATCAAGATGCTGAAGGGGCTCGATGCGGTTCGCAAACGCCCCGGCATGTACATCGGCGATACGGACGACGGATCGGGCCTGCACCACATGATTTACGAGGTCGTCGACAATGGCATCGACGAGGTTCTCGCCGGTCACGCGAAGAGTTGCGAGGTCACGCTCAACCCCGACGGCTCGTGCACCGTGCGCGACGACGGGCGAGGGATACCGACCGGCATCAAGAAAGACGACGATCAGGTGCCGAAACGTTCGGCAGCCGAAATCGTCTTTACCGAGCTTCATGCGGGCGGCAAGTTCGACCAGAATTCCTACAAGGTTTCGGGCGGTCTGCACGGCGTCGGCGTTTCGGTCGTCAATGCGCTGTCGACGTGGCTCAAGTGCCGGATCTGGCGCGACGGCAAAGAGCACTTCGTCGAATTCCACAACGGCAACACGGTGGCACCGCTCGCGGTCGTCGGCGACGCCAATGGCGAGCGCGGCACGGAAGTCTCGTTTCTGCCGAGCACCGAAACGTTTCACAACGTCACCGAATTCGATTTCGGAACGCTCGAACATCGCTTGCGCGAATTGGCGTTCCTGAACTCCGGCGCGAAGATCGTTCTGACGGACGCGCGTCACGCCGACGTCAGGCGTCAGGAGTTTGTCTATGAAGGCGGTACGGCAGCTTTTGTGCGTTATCTCGATCGCTCGAAGACATCGGCGCTCGCCGATCCGATCATCGTTCGTGGCGAGAAGGACGGCGTCACGGTCGAGGCGGCGCTGTGGTGGAACGACAGCTACCATGAGACAGTGCTGTGCTTCACGAATAACATTCCGCAACGTGACGGCGGCACACATCTCGCCGGCTTCCGAAGCGCGCTGACCCGCATCGTCAACAAGTATGCGGAAGAAACGGGACTCGCGAAAAAGGAGAAGGTTTCACTTTCGGGCGACGATGCGCGCGAGGGTCTGACGTGCGTGCTGTCGGTGAAGGTTCCCGATCCGAAGTTCTCGTCACAGACGAAGGACAAGCTCGTTTCGTCCGAAGTGAAGCCGATCGTCGAATCGACCGTCAACGATCAGCTCGGGGCGTGGTTCGAGGAGCATCCGAAAGAAGCGAAGGTCATCGTCGGCAAGATCGTCGAGGCGGCGCTCGCGCGTGAAGCGGCGCGCAAGGCACGCGATCTGACGCGGCGCAAGGGCGCGCTCGACGGCCTCCGTCTGCCGGGCGGTCTTGCCGAATGCCAGGATCGTGATGCGTCGAAGACCGAGCTTTTCATCGTCGAGGGTGACTCTGCAGGCGGTTCGGCGAAGCAGGGCCGCAAGCGCGAGTTCCAGGCCGTGCTGCCGATCCGCGGCAAGATTTTGAACGTCGAGCGGGCGCGCACCGACAAGATGCTGTCGTCCGAGCAGGTGACGAACATCATCGGCGCCCTCGGGACAGGCATCGGGCGGGACGAGTTCAAGCTCGATAAGCTGCGCTATCACAAGGTCATCATCATGACCGATGCCGACGTCGACGGCGCGCACATCCGGACGCTGCTGCTGACGTTCTTCTATCGGCAGATGCCGGAACTGGTCGACAAAGGCCACGTCTACATCGCGCAGCCGCCGCTTTACAAAGTCGCGCGCGGCAAGACGCAATCGTATCTCAAGGACGAACGCGCGCTTGAAGATTATCTGATCGATCAAGGACTTGCTGATGCAGTTCTGGTGACGGGCGACGGCGCCGAACGCGCTGGGCGCGATCTTCGCGACATCGTCGAGCAGGCGCGGCAGATTTCGGGCGGCATCAACGGCCTACATTCGCGTTACAACCGGAACGTCGTCGAGCAGGGCGCCATCGGCGGCATCTTCGATCCTGCGTTCCTTCATTCGGCGGCGGAAGCGAATATCGCTGCGATCCGTATTGCAAAGCGTCTCGACGACATCTCGGAGGAGATGGAGACTGGCTGGGAAGGCTGCTTTGGCAACGATGGTTTCGTGTTCAAGCGGGAAGTCCGCGGCGTCACGGAGGTGCATTTCCTCGATCGCGCGCTGTTGGGCTCGCTCGATGCGCGGCGCTTGAATGAGCGGCATGCGCATCTGGTTGAAGTCTACGACAAGCCTGCGAAGCTCAAGCGCAAGGACAAGGTCGAGGTCGTGTCCGGGCCGCGATCGTTGCTCAATGCCGTCTACGAGACCGGCCGCAAGGGCATCGAGCTGCAGCGTTACAAAGGTCTCGGTGAGATGAATCCCGAGCAGCTTTGGGAAACGACCCTCGATCCGGATGTGCGCACATTGCTACAGGTGAAGGTCGGGGATCTCGCGGAGGCCGACGAGATTTTCGCGAAGCTGATGGGCGACATCGTCGAGCCGCGCCGCGACTTCATCCAGGAAAACGCACTCAACGTGTCGAACCTGGACGTTTGAGGCGAGACGCGTCCCCTCGGAGTTCTTCTATAACGTCATGGCCGCGAAGGCTGCCATCGACGCGGGCCGCAGTTGGCTCGTTTTGACGACCGGCATCGCTGTGGGACGTCTGCGCTTGACGTGACCGAAGCGGCGCCAGCGCGTAGGCTGAAGCTCGGATTATCCGGCACCTACTGCAGCTTACGGCTCCGGAGCGCCCGCGTTTCGGTGCCTGCCTTTTTCGCGGCACCTTGCAGCTCGGTGCGGAACTCGTCGCGCTTTTCATGGATCGACGCGATAACGAGGCCGGTTGGGATGCCGAGCCCGACGAGTGCCGCTTCCGAAAGCTGAAGGCTCGCTTCGATCGTTTCCGGCACCGCGTCCGTCACTCCGATCTCGTAGAGATGGCGTGCGTGGCTAGCGTCCTTGGCGCGCGAAACAATGACAAGCTTCGGATAATTCGTGCGCAGCGCTTCGACGATTGCATCGATTTCCGGCTGCGTATGGATCGTGATGATCGCGACCTTGGCGGTATCGAGCCCACAGTGCTTCAAGAAATCGATCTGGCGCACGTCGCCGAAATAGACAGGCTTGCCGTCCCGGCGCGCATTGGCGACGAGGCGCGGCTCGCGGTCGATCGCGATGTAGCGTACCTGATGCTCGGCAAGCATGTCGCCGATGAGCTGTCCGACGCGCCCATAGCCGACGACCAGGGCTGTCGCGTTCTCGCTCCCCGTCGGGGCAACGGCTAGAGACGGATCGACGGCTGCTGCCGGTGGTGCGCTACGCTTTGCCAGCCAGCGGCCGATTTTTGCGGTCGCCGGTATCAGGGCCATCGACAGTGATACGGATGTCAGAAGGATGCTCGCCAATTCGTGGTTCAGCAGGCCGTACCCGAGCGCGACCGTCAGAATGACGAAAGCGAATTCACCGCAGGGCGCGAGCAGCGTCGCCGTTTCGATCGAAGCTGCGTGGGCGATGCCGAAGAGGCGGGAAAGCCCGTAGACGATCGCGGTTTGCAGCACGATCGTGCCCCCCGCCGTCGTAAGGATAGCCAGCGGATCGGAGATGAGGGATTTAAGCTCGAGGCTTGACCCGACGGAGAAGAAAAAGACGCCGAGGAGCAGCGATTTGATCGGCTCGATGGTCGTCTGTACGGCACGGCGGTATTCGGTTTCGGCCAAGAGCAGCCCGGCGACGAAGGCGCCGAGCGCCATTGAGAGCCCAGCCGCCGCAGACACGAAGCTCGTGCCGACCGCCACGAACAGCGTCGCGGCTATGAACAGGTCGTCGTTGTGCGTCTGTGCTACGAGGCGAAACAAAGGTTGCAGCAGGAATCGTCCGACGACAACGATGAGCAGCAGGGCGGCCGCGGCCTGCAGCAGGGCGGTCAGGATGCCGACCAGGAGCGACTGCTTGCTTCCGGGTTCGAGGATGCCGACGAGCAACAAGATCGGGACGACGGCGAGATCCTGAAAGAGCAGGATCGAGAAGCTCGTCCGTCCAACCGCCGTCGACAGTCTTTTTTGGCGTGCCAGGATTTCGATGACGATGGCGGTCGACGACAGGGAAAGCGCCGTGCCGATGATGATGGCAGTGGTGGGCGTATACCCAATCTCGATCGCGAAAATGGCCATTGTGGCCGCCGAGACGAGCACCTGAAGTCCGCCTAGTCCAAACACCATTCGGCGCATTGTGGAAAGGCGTTCAAACGATAGTTCGAGGCCGATCAGAAAAAGCAGCAAAACCACGCCCCACTCGGCGAATTTTGCCAGTCGTGCGGGGTCGGTGATGGTCAACCAGGAAAGTGAGGGAACGTAGGGCGTCAGCGCGCCGAGGCTCCCGGGGTTCAGCGCGGCGCCCGCAAGCAGAAATGCCAGAACGGTACTGACGCCGATCCTATGTAGCAACGGAACGACAACCCCGGCCGTGCCGAGGACAAGCAGAGCATCCTTGTAGGCTACCAGATCATTCGTTGCCGACATCAGCCTCCCCACCCAATCTTACGTGAGTATGAACGCCAGCGCCTTCCAGCGCCATCGTGCAATTTGATGCAATTCCACTTTTCACGATCTTCGCGGCTCGCGCACCTACAACGTGGGCTTTGGATGCGTATTCGGCCGTAATCGGGGGGCGGAACTTAACTGGCCTTTAGCCAAGGCCGGTTATTACTGAATCCAAATCGTTCCGCGCGGGCTTCGCCATGCAAGGTGCTGCGGATTTAGACGCTACCAGCTATTGGGTACGACGGTGTTTCGGGTCTTGAGAGCGACGATCCGGTTTTGCGCGTGGGTCATGGGCAAAGGGCTCGGCCTCGGCAAGACAAGCGCGCCGCCGACACTTCCGGCGCCGTTTCAATCGGTTGCTCAGCAGGCGTTCGATTTCGGCAACGAGCCCGAGAAGAAGCCAGCGCAACCCGCGCGGGGCATCGCAAGCCGGATGCTGGGGCGCCTCAAACTCAGATATCGGGTGGCGTTGAGCTTCGGAGTCGCGGCAGCTGGCGGTGTCATTCTGACGTTTGCGGCGATGATGGTCTATTACACCGTCGCCTTCCCCGATCCTCTTGCACTGCGTAATAACGATCGCGCTCCCCTCATCCGCATTCTGGCGCGCGACGGAACGACCATCGCGGAGCGCGGCGCAGCACGCGAGTATGTGCGGCTCTCAGATCTGCCGAAACTCATTCCGGCCGCCGTCGTTGCGACGGAGGACCGGCGCTTTTTCGATCACTATGGCGTCGATCCTATCGGCATGTTCCGGGCGATGTTCGCCAATCTCAGGGCCGGCCGTTTTGCACAAGGCGGCTCGACGCTGACGCAGCAGCTCGCGAAGAACCTGTTCCTGACGCAGGAACGGACCCTGACGCGCAAGGTCGCCGAGCTTGGGCTGGCGCTGTGGCTCGAGATCAGGCTTTCCAAGGAGGAGATTCTCGAGCTCTACCTCAACCAGTGCTATTTCGGCAGCGGCGCTTACGGCGTCGGTGCTGCAAGTCAGCGCTATTTCGGAAAGCCGGCGCGAAGCCTCAATTTGGCTGAAGCGGCGGTTATCGCCGGGCTTCTCAAGGCGCCGTCTAAATATTCTCCTGCGACGAACCCGGATGCTGCGCGCGAGCGCGGCCGGGTCGTCCTTTCGCGAATGCTCGATGCCGGATTCATTTCACCGGAGCAGGAAAAGATCGCCCTCGCGCAGCCGGTCCTCTTCGCCGATCCGAAGACGACCGTCGTTGCGCCCGACACGGGATATGTCGTCGATTATATCCTCGATCAGATGCCGCCGATTTCGCACACGGCGAACGGCGAAGTCATCGTGCAGACGACGCTCGACAGAGACTTGCAGCGCAGCGCACAAAGGATCGTCAAGGAGACGCTGGCGAGAAAGGGTGCAGCGTTCGGTGCCAGCCAGGCGGCGCTCATCGTGCTCGACCGGGACGGCGGCATTCGCGCGCTCGTCGGGGGGCGCGACTATGCCGAAAGCCAGTTCGACCGCGCGGTCAAGGCGAAGCGCCAGCCGGGCTCGGCATTCAAGCCCTTCGTCTATCTCGCGGCGCTCGATCAAGGCATGACGCCCGATACCGTTGCGTTCGATGGACCGATTACCATCGGTGGCTGGTCGCCAAAAAACGACAACAACAAATACGGGGGTGAGATCACGCTCCGGCAGGCCCTGGCGCAGTCGGTCAACACCGTTGCCGTTCGTCTCAATCAGGATGTCGGACAGGGGCGCACCATCGACGTCGCGCGACGCCTCGGCATCCGGTCGGACCTGCACGAAGGTCCGTCGCTGGCGCTCGGTACGTCGGAAGTCTCGCTGCTCGAAATGTCCGGTGCTTACGCTGTTTTCTCCAACGGCGGAGAAGCGGTCGAACCGCATATCATCTCGCAGGTGCGCGTCGGGAATGGACCTGCCGTCTATGTCAGTCCGCCGCCGCGCACCGACCGAGTCGCGAGCCTCGATGAGATAGGTGCGTTGAACGACATGTTGAACGCCGTTGTCGTTTATGGGACCGGGCGGCGGGCGGCATTGCCGGATCAACCGGCCGCCGGCAAGACCGGCACGACGCAGGATTTTCGCGATGCCTGGTTCATCGGCTACACGAGCCATCTGACGGCGGGCGTGTGGGTCGGCAACGACAACGGCAAGCCGATGATCCGCACGACGGGCGGTAGCTTGCCGGCAGAAATCTGGAACCAGATCATGCGCGTCGCACACCAAGGCATGGTGCCCGAGCCGCTGCCTGGAACGGTCGTCAGCAGACCTGGACCGGACGCGTTGGATGGCTTCGGGGATGCATCGTTCGTGTCGAACGGACCGCGCGTGCCGCGTGTCGTGCAGTATCACGAAGTTCTGCCGTGGGCCGCTCGGAGCACAGTTGAAGACGCTACGCGGTCGAGAAGCGACATGAGGGCTAAGGCTGCGCCTCTGCCGTTGTCGCATCCGATGAGCAACATCGGCGACGATTTCATTGCGCGTGCGCTTGCAGATGAGCCGGAGCGACGTCCGGAGGCGATGGCCGCCGATGAACCCATCGAGGCGGGCCAGGGCATTGCATCGTTCGGGATCGGTGATCGCTAGTGGTTGCGCCCGTGAGCCGGGCCATAACGGTGAAGATCGGGCCCGCGGACCTGCAGCCATTGCTTGGCCGCTTCGAATTCGGGCCGTATCTTTTTGACCATTGCCCAGAACTTGGGTCCGTGATTCATCTCCGAGAGATGTGCAACTTCGTGTGCGGCGACGTAGTCGAGAACGAAGGGCGGCGCCAGGATCAGGCGCCAAGAGAATGACAGCGCGCCAGTCGTCGAGCATGAACCCCAGCGGCTGGTCTGATCGCGGATCGCGATCCGTTTCGCTTTGAGCGACAAAAGAGCGGCATGCTTTGTCACGCTTTTTTCGAGGTCGCCTTTGGCTTGTTCGAACAGCCAGCGCGTCAGCCGGTTCGCTGCGAGATCCTTTGGACCCGGAACGAGGATCGTCGGATGATTGCGTGCATCATGATCGATTGAGATGATGTGCGTGCGCGCAGCTCCCGTGAACGCAATCCTGTGGGGCTCGCCGCGCAGCGGCATTGCAGCCTGATCCTCGAACGGAACGTGGTTCGGTAGGCTGTCGAGGCGCGCGCGAACCCAATCGATATGGCGGTTCAGAAATGTGCTGGCTTCGTCGAGATCGCACTGCAGCGGAAGCGTGACGATCACCGCGCGGCGCGTACGACTCACGCGTAGCGTAAGACGTCTCGCGCTCGGATGACGGCGAACTTCAAGCTGCGCGCCGATATCTTCAAGACGTATCGCGCGCGACTGAGAAGATAGCTCGGCGATGTGCGGTTTAGTCTTGATCCCCATGCGCCCTGCCCCCCAAGCTGACGCGCATCATGTCGATGCAGCGAAGTTCGGCACGCGTGTGCCGGACCAATGCAGCACGAAAATGACCTATCAAGGTTCGTAGCCCTGCTCCAGTGGCAACGTCATAGACCGACCAGGGCTAGTGGAAGTGTGGCGTTGAGGTCTCAGCATCGATTCGCCGCGCCAGCTATCCCAATGCCTTGTCGATCGACAGCGCGAGTTGTGCCGGATCATTCGTGTGCGGGATGGGCGCAAGCAACGATCCATCCTTGCCCATCAGATAGAAGATCGCCGAGTGATCGACACTATAGTTCTTCGGATTCTTTTCGTCGGGGACCTTCTGATAGAAAACGCGATAAGCCTTCGCTGCCGCAGCGATGTCGCTTGCGCTTCCCGTCAAGCCGACCAGTCGCGGACTGAAATTCTTCACATACTCGGCCATCTTCTCCGGTGTATCGCGTTCCGGATCGAGAGTGATGAAGAGAGGCACGATGTCGTCGGCGCGCTTTCCCAGTCTATCGAGTGCAGCCGACATCACCTGCAAACCGGCCGGGCAAATGTCTGGGCAATTGGTGAAGCCGAAGAAGACAAGCATGTCTTTGCCACGGAAGTCCTGATCCGTGACCCGCTTGCCGGTCTGATCGATGAGGCTGAACGGACCGCCGACCAGGGCTTTTCCAGAAACGACCGCGGTGCGCCCATCATCCGTGGTGCCCGTCGTTCGCAGCGCCAGCGCACCAAATGCGGCGCCTATCAATAGCCCGCCCAGGGCCATTCCAACCATTGCACGGTTCATTTGCTTGAAGTCTCCGTTATGCTTTGGGTAGATAAAGCAGCGGCACGATTGCTCATTTCGATCTTTCCGTGCCTCGGTGCAAGCACATCGTGGATGCGGCTTGCGGTCACCACACCCAACGTTGGATTTCAGCGCCATGAGCACGCCGGCAGAGAGAAATACCGCAGTCGCGCCGGTCCTGAAGGGCATCGTGAACGAGCGTGAAAGTCAACTTCGGCTTGTTACCAGCGTACGTCTGCGCTGGATGGCTGTGCTCGGCCAGCTTGCTGCCGTGGCCTTGATCAGGCTTTTCTATGGCTTTCCGTTCAACATCGGAAACTGCCTTATCCTGATTGCCATGTCGGCGTGGCTTAACGTCTTTCTGTCGATCCGCTATCCGGCTCGCTACCGTCTCAGCACGAGCCTCGCGTTCGGATTGCTCGTCTACGATATTCTGCAGCTTGCGGGGCTGCTCTATTTTACCGGCGGGATTCAGAATCCGTTCTCGGTGCTTCTCGTCGCTCCGGTGACGGTCGCCGCTGCGACGCAACCGATGCGCTATACGATTGTCCTTGGCGCCATCGTGGTCATTGCGGGCGGCCTGCTCATATCGTTTCACGATCCGCTTCCCTGGTATGAAGGCATGCGATTTGAGTTGCCGCGCGATTACAAAATCGGCTCGCTCATGGCCTTGACCGCATCCATGACTTTCATGGCTTTTTATACGTGGCGCCTGAACAAGGAGGCGCGTCAGATGTCGGCGGCGCTGGCGGCGACCGATATGGTGCTGGCGAGCGAGCAGCGTCTGCATGCGCTCGACGGTCTTGCGGCGGCGGCGGCACACGAACTCGGCACGCCCTTGTCGACGATCACGCTCGTTGCCAAGGAGCTTGAGCACGAACTTGGTGTGGAGAGCCGGTTTCGCGACGATCTGCAATTGCTTCACAGTCAGGCGAAACGCTGCCGCGAGATCCTGCAGAAATTGACCCGCAAGCCCGGCGAGCAGGACCCGATGCACGCAAGCATCACGACCATGGAGCTGCTCGAAGAGGCATCGGCGGCGCATCGGGCCGCAGGCAAGCGCATCATCATTTCGGCGCATCCGCTTCCTGGGCTCGACGAGGCAGCACGCGAGGAGCCCGTCGGCTATCGGCGGCCGGGCGTCATCTACGGGCTCGGAAATTTGATCGAAAACGCCGTCAGCTTCGCAGCTTCGGAGGTGCAGCTCTCGGCGCGGTGGAACGCGGCGCACGTGGTGGTGACGATCATCGACGACGGGCAGGGCTTCAAGCCGGAAATGATGGACAATATCGGCGAGCCGTATGTTACCTCGCGCCGGTACGAGGAGAAGGGCGACAAAGGCCATTCGGGGCTGGGCCTCGGGCTCTTTATCGCCAAGACGCTGCTCGAACGCTCGGGTGCGACCGTGACATTCTCCAATCAGCCGCCTCCACGCAGCGGCGCGATCGTTCAGATCTCGTGGCCGCGAAGTGCCTTCGAGCTGCCACTCGGTGCATTTGATTGGCCAGGAGCGCGGGGGCGGAAGGCAAATACAGCCTAGGTTCGCCGCATTGTGACGAAAGGAATCGGCCTGAATAGCCCTGTAGTAACCTTTCGGGCTCGATTTTCCCCCTTGGAGGGGTTGCGGCGGGAGTATCGGCGTTGGATTATGCCAGCAAGGAACAATCCAGCGGGTGAGCCCTGATGCGGGAGGATAACGTGGTTACCGAGGACCTGTCATTCAAGCAGGATGAGTTGCCGGCCGATCGGTCGTTGGTCATCGTGGACGACGACCGTGCCTTCCTGCAGCGCCTCGCGCGGGCGATGGAACTCCGTGGTTTTGAAGTCCGCTTCGGGCATTCGGTCGCCGAAGGCATCGATCTCATCCGGGAAAAGGCTCCGGCATTTGCCGTCGTCGACATGCGTCTCGAAGATGGCTCCGGTCTTGATGTCATTGCGGAACTCGCAAGGCTCAAGCCTGATTCGCGCGCCATCGTGCTGACGGGGTACGGCAATATCGCGACCGCCGTAACGGCCGTGAAGCTCGGCGCGGTCGATTATCTCGCGAAGCCTGCCGACGCCGACGACGTGACCGATGCCCTGCTGGCTCCAAGCGACTCGAAGGCACCGCCGCCCGAAAATCCGATGTCGGCCGATCGCGTGCGCTGGGAACACATTCAGCGCGTTTACGAGCTGTGCAACCGCAACGTCTCGGAGACGGCTCGGCGATTGAACATGCATCGCCGTACTCTACAGCGCATCCTCGCGAAGCGCGCGCCGAAATAATCCGTCGAGGCCGAAGCAGGCCCGGGCCGGTTTTTTCTGCTTCATTCCATCCCGGCGCCGGGGTCCACCTGCGTGAGCAGGCGCATTGCTGCTGTGCGCGCAAACGATAGCGTTAACGCTTTGCGCCGCGCAGTCCCAATGGGATGTTGCGGGGCTTCCCGCACCAGCTCGCCCGCATAGGCATCGGCAAGGATCAAGCCGGTATCGCCGGGAAGAATCTCGGACGGAAAATCCGGCGCGACGGCAAACAGCAGCGCATCACAATAGTCTCGATATTCGTGCCATTTCCGGTCGGCACGGAAATCGGCAATGCTCGATTTGATTTCAACGATCCACACTGTTCCGTCGCGCGCCAGGGCCAGAACATCGGCGCGGCGGCCATTTCCAAGCGATACCTCGCTCAGACTTTCAAAGTTAAGAGACCGTAAAAGTCTTTGCGTGCCGCGCAGGATCGCCCGAGCGCGTGCATCGTCACGAGCGGCAACTTCTGTCGTCGCTGTATTATTCATTGCGGAGGAAGGTGCGTCCGTCATGGTGCCGCCATTATGGCGGTGCGACAGTCAGAGGCAAGCGAATGGCGGGCAACTCACAACGTCCGCCGGTCTAGAGGCATCGCCTTCCGGGGGGATTGTGGCATGGTTTTCTGGCGCAACAGATCGGCAAAGAAAGCCGAGACGCCGGTCGTCACCGAAGAGCGCTCTTCCGAACCAGCCGCGCAGACGGAACCCGCCAGCAAGCAGTCGCCAGAGTCGCCACCCCAGCCACCACCACAGACCAATGTCGTCACGCTGGTGACGACACGGCTCGCCGACAGGCTGGCCGGCGTCGCGAGCACTGCCGGGCAGATTGAAGTTCAGGATACGAAGCAGATCAAGCCACCGCAGGTTCCGACCGAACCGTCGCCGATTGCGCCTGTCGAACAGCCGCATGTCTTCGGACAGAAGCGCGCGGTCGCGAAAATTCGTGCCGCACTTTCTGCGAAGCCCGGCGAGCATGTTCTCATTCTCGGAGAGCCCGGTACAGGACGGCTAACGCTCGCGGAAGAACTTGCAGCGGAAACGGCGCGCAAGGCAGCCGACGATTGGATCTACGTCATCGGGCGCCAAACACCGACGCGTGCGAAAGCCTTCGCCGTGCCGAGCGGGAAAGCCGCGGACCTCGTGCGAGATCTGCGTATCGCCGTCGAGAGGGCGACCATTGCCTTCGAGCGGCATATCAAAAGCGACGAGCATCGTATCAGCCTCGATCTGCTCGAAGAGGAAATCCGCTATCTTGGCGACAAGGCCGTCGATGAAGTGCGACGGCGTGCGGAATCGCAGAACATTGCGGTTGTCAAATCCTTGGACGGCTATGTGCTGGCGCCGATGCATGAGGGACGTGTCGTCCGCTCCGACGTTTTCCGGGCGCTTCCGGAAGCTCTGAAGCGGAACGTGGAGGCCAAGATCACGACTCTCGAAGGAGAGTTGCAGTCGATCGTGGCGACGCTTCCCGATGTCGAGTTCGAGGCGAGCGAGAAGTACGAGGCGCTCGTCAGGCAGACGGCATTGCGCGCCATCCGGCCAAGTCTCGTGGCGCTCAAGCGTTCGTATACCGAAGACCTGTCGATCGTGGCGGCCATTGACGCCATCGAAGAAGCATTTGTGGAGTCGTCCACGTCGGGTGGCGCCGTGGGATTGTCGGCGGCCGTGCCGCTCAATTTCGCTGCCGATGACTCGATTGAGCTTCGCAAGGTCGTGACCGTGAGGCACGTGTCGCCCGTCGATCTCTTGGGTGAGATCGGCCGCGATGCGCTGGGGCGTCCCGCACATGTCCCAGGGCATCTGGCACGCGCCGGGTCGGGATTCGTGATCATCGAAGCCTGGCGGCTTGCGGCCAATCCGAAGGCCTGGTCAGCTTTAAGCGCCGTGCTCGCGTCGCGCGAGATCACGCCGATCAGCGGTCCGGGCATATCGATCAAGGCCGATCCGGTGCCGCTCGCTGCAACCCTCATCCTGGTTGCCGACGACCAGTCGTGGTCGAAGCTCGAAGCAATCGAGCCCGGGATCGTCAAGCATTTTCCGCATGTCGCCAAACTCAACTCCACGGCGCCGCTCGCGGATATGCCCGAAAACGAATTTTCCAAAGGCGCGGCGCGGCTCGCGTCCGATCATGCCTTGCGGCCGCTGGCGCCGAGCGTTGCGCCGATCATCTACAAGGATGCGATACGGCGTGGCGGCGGCCGCGTTTCGCTGTCGCGCACGACACTCCTGCATCTGCTCAAGGATGCCGATGTCGTCGCCGGAAAGCGCGACGCTTCACAAATCAGGGCGTCCGACGTTACGGAAGCTTTGGCGCATCGCGCCGACGGTGATGCCCTATGATCGCGCACGTGGCCGAAGCTTCCGAGCTCAGCGGCCGCGTCGTTCTGTGGCTCGATCCTGAGGCGCGCTGCACTCCGGCGGTTCTCGACGCGCCGATGCGCTTGGCTGCCGCCTATGACGCCGAAATCGAGACAATCGTCGTCGACCAGTGTGCGGACGAAAGCGGCGATGTTCCTTTTCGTCGTATCGGTCAGGTCGGACTGCCAGACATTCCTCCCATCGCCCACCGTTTCCAGCTCTTGGCGCAGCGCTGCCGGCGAACGGTCGAGGATGCGAGCCGGGTGCATAAGGTGAAGGTTCGCCATGCTCTCGCGCAAGGCGATGCCGTCGATCGGATTTCCGAGATGTGCCTGATGCGGGGGCCTTGGAATATCGTGGCGTTGACGGGCATACAGGCTGTTGGAAGCCAGTCGGTCATCAACTCACTGCTCGCCAATGTCAGCGGCGCGACAGGTTTTCTCTTGTGCGGCGAGCGGCCGGAAAAGAAGAAGGCGGGTGTCGGTGTCATCGTCGAAGACGGCGAGCGTTTACCGTCGATGCTGCGTGCGGCGGAGCGGTTATCGCAGCCCGACGTCGCCATTCATCTCGTGATCGGTGCGGAGACGTCAGCAGAGTATGCCGAGCTTGAACATCAGGCGCGGCTGTTGACGGCAGAAGCATCCATAGTCACGTTCGCGCCCGCCGGACCGACATTCGGTGTGCCGGGCGCGCTGACTGAGATCGTCGCGCGCATGAAGCCAGCCTTCGTCGTTGCGCGCTTTGGCGGCGCGGCGTTCTCCGATGGCCGCGAACTCTCCCGCGCGTCGGCGGCGATCCAGGCACCGATCCTGCTCGTCAGGTGATCTTTTACTTGGGCGAATAGATGATTTGCGGATCGGCCTCGCCGATGGCCTCAAAATCTCGACCCTCATAGTCGATGGCCAGTAGCACGTGGCGGATGGTTTCGAGGCGGGCACGGCGCTGATCGTTGGCGCGCACCACCGTCCAAGGTGCAATGACCGTGTTGGTGAAGCGAAACATCTCGACCTCGGCTGTCGTGTAGTCATCGTATTTTGAGAGCGACGCGATATCGATGTCGGAAAGCTTCCACTGCTTCAGCGGGTCCTGGCGGCGCTCGTAAAAGCGCTTCAATTGCATTTCGCGGCCGATCGTCAGGTAAAATTTGAACAGCCTGATGCCGTCGCGGACGAGCAGGCCTTCGAACTCCGGCGCTTCGCGCAGGAATATCGCCAGCTGATGCTCGGTGCAGAATCCCATGACGCGCTCGATGCCGGCACGATTATACCAGGAGCGGTCGAATAGAACGATTTCGCCAGCGGTCGGCAGGTGCACGGCGTAGCGCTGGAAGTAGAGTTGACCGCGCTCGGTCTCGGTTGGCTTAGTCAGCGCCACGGTGCGCGTGTTGCGCGGGTTCATGTGCTGGTTAAAGGCCTTGATGCATGAGCCTTTGCCGGAGCCGTCACGGCCTTCGTAGAGGCAGAGGATGCGGCCGCCGGTTTTCAAATTGTGTTTCTGGAGTTTGGCCAGTTCGATCTGGAGCGCGAGCAGACGGTCTTCGTACTCCGCACGCTTCATACGCTCGTCATAAGGGTAGCCGCCGGAGCGCATCGCGGCATCGTCCACCGCCTTGGGCAGCTTTGGGGCGTCGATTGAAAAATCGTATGGAAAATTCGAGGTAATTTCGCTCGCGGCGAGTTTCTTTGCGGCTTTGCGGTCGGCTGCCGACGGCTCGCCGTCGCTCGCCTTAACTGCAGAGGCGGCAGCCTGATCCTTGTTCGACTTCCCTTTGCCTTTGCTTTTGGACACGGGACGTCTCCTGACGGTGATGCGACGACGATGCAAGCCATGAAGCTAGCACAGTGCAAAAGGCTCGTTCACCGGGGGAGCCAAGACGGTTAGCGACGTGGATATAGAAAAGCCAGCAGTCTCCCCGCAGACTGCTGGCTTTCCGTGCTCCGCCGGCTTGCCCCCCGGCTAGCCCGCGGAATATTTCAGGCTCGCTGCTTCGGGTCGGCTGCTGCGAGAATGGCGGTGGCAGTCGGGCTTTCGACTTCGGTGCGCTCGCGGCGGCGCGGCGCGACCGGCTGGAAGGCGCGGCGGGCGTGAACCTCGCAATATGGAAGCAGCGGTACCTTGGTGCGGCCGCAGAAATGGAATTCCGGCGTCTGCGGATCGCCAATCGGCCAGCGGCAGCTGCACTCTGTCAGCGTCTGGATGGTCTTGCGCTCGGCGAGCGGGATTTCGATCTCCTCCGCCGGAGGCACGTAGGCTTCGGAGTCCATGTAAAGTGCACGGACTGCGGGATTCCCCGACTGCGCGAAGCGCGGTTTCACCGGCCTCTTGGCATTGGCCATGCGGCTGCGCGGTCGATGTGTCTTCATGCGCGACGTGGTTGCCCGGCCGGAGAGGCCAAGGCGGTGAACCTTTCCAATGACCGCATTGCGGGTCACACTTCCAAGACGGCCGGCGATCTGGCTAGCGCTTAGTCCTTCCGACCAGAGCCTTTTCAACAGATCCACGCGCTCATCAGTCCAAGACATGCGTCGTATGCTCCCTCTCGAGCCGCATCAGCGGCGTGCACCCCCGGTGCCCGCAGAACCACGGCCGAACGCGAGACCCGCGCGCGCGCAGTCAAAGACAGCACGCCGACGCAGGACGACGGTCCCGACCGGTTACAAACGCAGAAACTTCAGGAGAACGCAGAACATACGCGCTAATGACGCGGGCGGCGCATACAAGGCTGCCCAGGGCGCGGTTGGAGCCGATACACAGCCGGACGGGAGGCGTTTCAAGCGCCGCCACATCTCGTGGCCCAACGAGGGTAAATTACAACATGCTGAATCCCGCCTACAAGACAGAGGTTTAATCATAAGGGTATTGACAGGGATACGTTGCGAGGCAGCAACAGAACGATTCGCGGCGGGGGATATGTCCGAATTGCCTGTTCGGAGCCCCTCCTTTCAACCATTGGGTTGTGGCGCTCGCCGTTCTACTCGCGACACTGCGGGAATACGGGACATTCGTTGACAGTCATTCGGTCAACGCGTATCAGTGGTTGTATTCGAGCCGCCGGAAGTGGGCGGCTTTTTGATTTTTCGCCTGGGGTTATCCACGCACATGGCTACTTCCCCCGCCGCGCTGGGGAAAACACCCGGTCGCTCATCTTCACCATCGGCCGAGCCGTCGACGGCCGTCATGGGCACCTACGGCCGGCAGAACATTGTGTTCGTCCGCGGGGAAGGCTGCTGGCTTTTCGCAGAAAGCGGCGAACGGTATCTCGATTTCGGTTCGGGCGTTGCGGTCAACGCGCTCGGTCATGCGCATCCGGCTCTCGTCGCGGCACTCAAGGCGCAAGCCGAGAAGCTCTGGCACACATCGAACCTGTATCGCGTCGAAGGTCAGGAAACCGTTGCCGAAAAGCTGACGCGGCTGACGTTCGCCGAGCGTGTCTTCTTCTGCAACTCGGGAGCGGAAGCGTGCGAAGGCGCAATCAAGGTTGCGCGGCGCTATCACTATGCCTCGGGGCGGCCAGAGCGGCAGCGGATCATCGCGTTCCGCGGCGCCTTTCACGGGCGAACGCTTGCGACGCTGGCTGCGGCAGGAAACGAAAAATATTTGGAAGGCTTCGGGCCCGAGGCTCAGGGGTTCGATCACGTCGATCCCGGTGATTTTGAAGCACTCGAAGCCCTTATTGGCCCCGAGACGGCGGCGATCATGCTCGAGCCGATCCAGGGTGAAGGCGGCGTTCGCGCGTTTTCGCCGGAGGACCTCCGCGCCATCCGCGATCTTTGCGATCGGCACGGTTTGCTTCTCGTTCTCGACGAGGTGCAGACGGGCGTCGGCCGCACGGGCAAGCTTTTCGCCCACGAGTGGGCCGGCATAACGCCGGACGTGATGGCGGTCGCGAAGGGTTTGGGCGGTGGATTTCCGGTTGGCGCGATCCTGGCGACGGCGGAAGCCGCGAAAGGCATGACGCCGGGCACGCATGGATCGACGTTCGGCGGCAATCCCTTGGCAATGGCGGTAGCGTCGACGGTGCTCGATATCGTTGCAGATCCCGATTTTCTGGACTCCGTGCGCGCGAAAGCGCTGCATCTGAAGCAGGGGCTTTCGGGTCTCAAGGACCAGCACGCGGATATCGTCGAAGAAGTTCGTGGTGCTGGGCTTTTGACTGGTCTTAAACTTAAGGATCACGTCTCGCCTCAGGAGGTCGTCAAGGCGGCCGCCGGTGAAAAGCTGCTGCTCGTCGGTGCCGGCGACAACAGCGTCCGTGTTCTTCCACCCCTGATCGCCTCGGACAAGGAAATCGCCGAGGCGGTGCAAATGCTGTCACGCGCACTTTCGCGCGTCGCTCACGAGGTTCGCTGATGCTGGAGAAGGCTCCGACTTTAATGGCTGCCAAACAGGGCCCAAGGCATTTTCTCGATATTGCCGATCTCGATGCCGAGACGTTGCGCAAGATCATCGACAACGCGCACGCGATGAAGCGTGCGGGAAAACGCGTGCCTGCAGACTTGCGTCCGAAAGGCATCGAAGATTGCGTATTGGTGCTGATTTTCGAGAAGCCCTCGACGCGGACGCGCGTGTCGTTCGATGTCGCGATGCGCCAGCTCGGCGGCGGAGCTTTGACGCTCAATCACGATGATCTGCAGCTTGGACGCGGCGAATCTGTTGCGGACACGGCGCGTGTGCTGTCGCGCTATGCCGACGGCATCATGATCCGCGCCAATGCGCACGCCACGCTCGCGGAGCTTGCGCGTCACGCGACAATCCCGGTCATCAACGGGCTGACTGAAAAGAGTCATCCATGCCAGATCATGGCGGACATCCAAACGTTCGAGGAGCACCTCGGGCCCATCAAAGGCCGGACGGTGGCCTGGGTCGGAGACGGCAACAACGTTGCCGTTTCGTGGATGCACGCGGCAGTCCGTTTCGGGTTCAAGCTCAGGCTCGCTTGTCCGAAAGCCCTTTATCCCGAAGCCGAGTTCATCGACTGGGTTCGGCGCGAGAAGGGCAATGTGGAAATCAGCACCGATCCCAACGAAGCGGTGAAGGGAGCCGATTGCGTCGTCACCGACACCTGGGTGTCGATGGGGCAATCGGATGCCGCCAAGCGCAAGAAGATGCTGGCGCCCTATGCCGTCGATGCCAAGCTGATGAGCAAGGCCAACAAGAACGCCATCTTCATGCATTGCCTGCCCGCATATCGCGGACATGAGGTGAGTGAAGAGGTGCTCGAAGGGCTGCAATCGGTTGTTTTCGACGAAGCCGAAAACCGGCTGCATGCGCAGAAGGCCATTCTTGCCTGGTGTTTTGGCGGCTAAACGTTCGAGCGGCGCCGTATGCCAAACAACCCGCAGCCGCCGCGCCTGTCGGCTGACGACAGTGTCGTCGTCTTTCGCACGCGACGCTCGAACGTCCGCGGCCGGCTTGTCCGACTTGGCAAGATGCTCGATGAGATCGTCACGCCGCATGCGATGCCGGACGCTCCAAGCCGGTATCTGTCGGAGGCCATCGCTTTGGCCGCACTCTGTGGTTCGGCTCTACCCGATGGGGGCAATCTCAATCTGCAGGTGCGCGCGAGCGGAGCGGTGTCAATTCTCGTTGCCGACTACGCGGCACCTGGGCGATTGCGCGGATATGCGCGTTATGACGAGGCCAAGCTGAATGTTGCCAATACTCAGGGCATGGATCTTGGCACCGGACACCTCGCGCTGACGCTCGATTCCGGCCCTGGCGAGGAACGGTATCAAGGTGTTCTCGCATTTGAAAATGCTCCGCTGCAGGCAACGGCGGCGGCCTATTTCGAGCAACGAGAAGGCCTGCCGACGTTTATCCGGATTGCGGTCGCGAACCAGTTCATCGCGGCGCGTCAGGCGGCGTCTGTTACGTCGCGATGGCATCGGCGCGGCGGTGGATTGATGGTTCAAAGTCTGACGACTGAGAGAAATTCGGATGACAATCGAGCCGGTGAAGACTGGCGCCGTGTCGAGATGCTCGCTGCGACCGTCGAAGACTACGAGCTTCTCGATCCTGAGCTGCCTGTCGAGCGTTTGCTGCTCAGACTATTTCATGAAGAGCAGGTCGCGATCGAGCGTGCGATTCCCCTTTTCTCGTTCTGCAGATGCAGCCGTGCGAAGGTCGAGAACGTGCTGACCACGTTCGGGGCGGCTGAGCTTACCGATATGTGCGACGACAGCGGCAGGATCGTCGTCACATGCGAGTTCTGCACGTCGCGGTATTCATTTTCTCTCGACGATCTGAAGCAGGCCGGTGGCTAGGTTCGGCCCGCGCGCTATCCGCGAACCGCGATTTTTTCCACTTTGGCCGCAGGCAGCCGTGACGGTGCGACGAGGGAGGTCGTAACCGTTAGCGCATACCGCCGTTGGCGACCTTACCGGCTTGGCCGCTCGCTTCACGCGGGTCGCCACTTTGAGGCTTGGCGCCGGAGACGTCATATTCCGTCTTGGAGCGAGCGCTGGCGATTTGCGAACCGTCAAGCTTACAGGTTCCGGCCTTGTCCATCAGAACGAACGCGGGGTTCTGCTTGTCGACAAACTCGGCGCGAGTGACTTTGCCGTCGCCGTTCGCATCGTAATATTGCAAGTTTGCAGTCTCGAAGAGGCGATCGACCTTGATGAGATTAGGCCACTCGTTGGCGTCCAGAGAGTCATCGTGATCGGCGTCTGCGCCGTTGAACAGGTCTTCGGCGTAAGATTTCCATTCGTTGCACGTCACGACGTTGTCGTGGTTCGTGTCCCAGCTTCCGGCAGCCTGTAGAAATGCGCGATCGACTTCAGACAGCGAGTTGCCTCCAAACGGATTGATCGATCCGATCGACGGCAACGGCGTCGTCGAACATGCCGACAGCATAAGCCCGGCTACGGTTGCGCAAAGGAGGGAAGGCAAAGATTTAAAGCGCAGGGGCATGAGACTGTCTCTGTGATCGCGAGTGCTTGCTGGCTAAAGGCGCATTCGTACTCCTAACACTGCGTCGATTGCGCGGCAGAGCCTGAAAAAGCGGTGGGTCGATGCAAAAGTGCTCAAAGATGTCGCAGTGATGTCACATAAACTGAGAAATCCTGTTAAGCTTTTGATGTGGCCTAATATTTCTTCTCGCTTCGTCTTCGAGCGCAGCGTAAGCGCGTCAGGCTTCCGCCCAATCTCCGAGCCGCTTCAGAAACGCCAAGCACTTTGCGATCTCGCTTTCGGCGATCCACTCGTCGGCGGTATGGGCTTGCGCGATATCTCCCGGGCCGCAGACGACGGCCGGAGCGCCGGCCTCCTGAAACAGCCCTGCTTCCGTTGCGAAGGAAACAGTGTGGGTTTCGTTTTGGCCCGTAAGCTTCAGGGCGAGTGCGACGACGTCGGACGTCCGGTCGGCCCCGAAGGGTGTGACGGTATTCTTTCGCGTTATGGAAATCTCGGACTCCGGCGCGACGAGGCGCATTTCGGGCAGGCATTCCGTCTCGGCAAACAGGCGCAGGCGGCGTTCGATGATTGCCGGATCAAGGCCCGGCAACGCGCGCACCTCGAATCCGAACGTGCAGCTTATGGGAATGATGTTCGACGCCGTGCCACCTTCAAGCATGGTTACCTGCAGCGTCGGGTAGTCGGGATCGAAACGGGCGTTGCGAACGGTTTTCTTGAGTTCGCCTTCGATGCGCTCAAGCTCACCGATAAGGCGCGCCGCGTAAGTGATGGCGTTGACGCCGAGCGGAGCCATGCTCGAATGCGCCGCCCGGCCCTTGACTTCAACGAGCCAGCGCACAGGGCCCTTATGGGCATCGACGACTTGCATCGATGTCGGTTCGCCGACGACGACCATGCGGGGTTTCGGCAGGTCCTTGCCGAGTTCCGCGAGCATCGGGCGAACGCCAAGGCAGCCGACTTCCTCATCGTAGGAGAACGCGAAGTGGATCGGCGTCTTGAGCTTCCGGCGTTTGAAATCCGGTGTTGCCGCCAGAACCGCCGCGATGAAGCCTTTCATATCCGCCGTGCCGCGACCATAATAACGTCCGTCGGCGGCTCTCATCGTGAACGGGTCGCTGGTCCAGGTTTGGCCATCGACGGGTACGACGTCGGTATGTCCCGATAACGCTACGCCGCCTTCGTCATCAGGCCCAATGGTCGCGTAGAGCGACGATTTCTCGCCGTCGCCGCTGACGATCCGGCGCGATGCAACGCCGTGCTGGCTTAAATAGTCTTCGATGAAGGCGATGATGCCAAGGTTGCTCCGGTAGCTCGTCGTATCGAACGCGACGAGGCGAGCCAGCAACTCTGCCGGTGTTTGAGTTTCGCTTCCCGCACTCATTTCCGGCCACCGCGATCAGTTCATGCTGCGGCGCGTGTAGGGGCTATCCAGCGAGAATGCCGGAATGGCGACGTCGAACAGCGTGCCGGACTCGTCCGTCATTTGATAGCTGCCGACCATGATGCCCTGAGGCGTCTTCAACGGGCAGCCGGACATGTAGTTGAACGACTCGCCGGGCTGGATCACCGGGTTCTGGCCGATGACGCCCGGGCCGCGCACTTCTTCGGTATGGCCGAGCGCATCGGTGATGCGCCACGTGCGCGATTTAAGCTGAACCGCTTCCTGGCCGTCGTTGCTGATCTCGACCGCATAGGACCAGACGAAATGACTGTCCTCGGGCGATGACTGATCGTCCAGGTACTGCGGCTCGACGCGAATACGGATGCCACGCGTGATGGCTTCATAAGGGTGGCTGGCGACCTGTCTTTTCGATGTCGATGCCGGCGTGTTCTTGGTCATGGTTCCTGTCAGCCCGAGGCCGCCTTTACCGCGTTCGTCAGATCGTCGGCCAAATCTTCGGCGGCTTCAAGCCCGATAGAAAGCCGGATCATGCCATCGCTAATGCCCAGTTCTTCGCGCTGGGCGGGAGTCAGCTTGAAGTGCGTCGTCGTCGCCGGGTGCGTGACGATGCTTTTGGTGTCCCCCAGGTTATTCGAAATGATGATGAGGCGCAGCGCGTTGAGGCACTTGAAGGCTGCCTTTTTTCCACCTTCGACCTCGAAAGCGATCATCTGGCCGCCGCCAGGCATCTGTTTTGCGGCAAGCTCTGCCTGCGGATGGTCTGAGCGGCCCGGATAGATGACCCGCGTCACCCCTTTTAGGCCCGCGAGCAGATCGGCAATCTTTGCAGCGGACGCGCATGCTGCCCGAATGCGGACGGGCATGGTTTCCAGGCTCTTGAGCAGCATCCACGCAGTGAACGGCGACATGGAGGGGCCAGTCTGGCGAAGCCATTCCTGCACGTATTTCGTGATAAAATCGATTTTTCCGAGCACGGCGCCGCCGAGGCAGCGACCTTGGCCGTCGATGTGCTTGGTCGCGGAATAGACGACGACGTCGGCCCCGAGCGCGATCGGCCGCTGGAGCATCGGCGTCGCGAACACATTGTCGACGATCGTCACGATGCCCTTCTCGCGGGCAATCTTGCTGACCTCGGCAATATCGACGAGTTCGAGGTTCGGGTTCGACGGCGTTTCGAAGAAGAACATCTTCGTATTTGGTTGGATGGCGTCGCGCCAGGCGTTCAAGTCCTTGCCATCGACCAAGGTCGAGGTGACGCCGAGACGCCCGCAGATCAATTCGATGACGTTGCGGCAGGACCCGAACATGGCTCGTGCCGCGACAATGTGGTCACCCGTTTTGACGTAAGAGAGGATCGAGGCGGTGACGGCCGCCATGCCGGTTGCAGTGGCGAGACATGCCTCAGCGCCTTCGAATATCCTGAGCCGATCCTCGAACATGGACGTCGTCGGATTGCCGAAGCGGGTATACTGGAATCCCGGGTCCTCCTGCTTAAAGCGGGCCTCGGCCTGCTCGGCAGTATTATAAACGAAACCCTGCGTGAGATAGAGCGCTTCGGCCGTTTCGTTCCATTGCGATCGTGTGATGCCAGCATGGACGAGGGCGGTCTCGGGCCGCCAATTTTGCCCGGCAGAGTGTTGCTCTTCATTTGCCATTGGAAACAAGCCTTTCGCGCCAACAAAAAACCCGGTCCACGGGTGCCGGGCGTTGAGGCCGGGCGCGGGAAACCGGGAGCGCACATGGCCTCTTTAGCGACTTTTTTAACGTGGCTGCAAGCCGGCCGGCCAAAGGACCACGGAACGTCTCGGGGATTAACTCCGGTGCCCCTTGGCGTCAAGGGGCGGCTGTCTTAGGGATCGGCGGTCGGCGCGGACGTATTGTTCCGTTGAAGTGGATTTAAAAGGCGAAGGAACATATGGCGAAAGCAGAGAGGATCATTGCGGCGTCGAAGCGGCGCGATGCGGCTCAAGGCATCGTTCCGTCGCAGGGCATTACTCGAATGATTGCGTCCGGGCAGATCATGCTTGCGGAGCCGGTCGCGGAAACGCAAGTGCAGCCGGCCAGCCTCGACCTGAGACTTGGGCCGGTCGCGTATCGGGTTCGGGCGAGCTTTCTGCCCAAGCCCGGCGGGCGCGTGCAGTCGAGGCTCGACGACCTCGCGCTGCATACGATCAGCTTGAGTCAGGGCGCTGTGCTCGAAACAGGCTGCGTCTATATCGTGCCGTTGCTCGAAAGTCTGGAGCTGCCTGCGGATATCGAGGCTTCCGCCAACCCGAAAAGCTCGACAGGGCGACTTGATGTTTTCACGCGCGTCATTGCCGACGGAGTGGGCGCGTTCGATCAGATCCCCCACGGATATCACGGGCCACTCTTCGCGGAGATTTGCCCGCAGACGTTCCCAATCGTCGTAAGGAAGGGTTCGCGGCTTTCGCAAATCCGCTTTCGCGTCGGCACGGCGGCCGACAGCGATGTCGATCTCAAGGAGCTGCATAAGCGCGAGCGGTTGGTTTCGACTGAGGATGCCGACATCTCGGGTGGCATCGCGCTGTCGGTCGATCTGGCGGGCGATGCCAAGGGGCTCGTCGGGTTTCGCGCGCGGCGGCATACGGGCGTCGTCGATGTCGACAAGCCGGATGCCTATCCCATCGAAGATTATTGGGACCCTATTTATGTCAAGGACAGGCATCGGCTGATCCTCGACCCGGATCAATTCTATATCCTTGCCTCGAAAGAGGCGGTGCACGTGCCGCCGACGCACGCCGCGGAAATGGTGCCGTTCAACCCGCTGGTCGGCGAGTTCCGGGTTCATTATGCGGGTTTCATGGACCCCGGTTTCGGCCATGCTCCGGCGGGCGGCGGCGGGTCGCGCGTCGTGCTCGAAGTGCGCTCACATAAGGTGCCGTTCATTCTCGAAGACGGGCAGATCATCGGCCGCTTGATCTACGAGCGCATGATCGAGACGCCGAATATGATTTACGGCCAGGGACTCAAGTCAAACTACCAGGGGCAGGGACTGAAGCTTTCGAAGCATTTTAAATAAGAGAGTGATCGTCATCCTCGGCCGAACGCGGCGAAGCCGCGTCGAAGGCCGGGGAACCAGCGGAAGATTTGTCGAAGGCGCAATATTGTGCCTTCGGCGCTTTTTATGCTGGATCCCCGAGTGGCCTCGCAAGCTCGTCCCCTCGAGGATGACGAGTTACATCTCAACGATCGTTTTGAAGCCGCCATAAATCAAGCGTTTGGCGTCGAATGGCATCTGCGACATGTCTTTCGGCAGGCGTGGGTCGGCCATGACTTTTTTCAGGACGGCGTCGCGGTCCGCGCGTGACTTGTAGACGATCCAGGAGAAAGCCACGACTTCATCCTCCTTGAGTTTGACCGCTCGTGGGAACGAGGTGACTTTGCCGACGGGCACGTCATCGGCGATGCATTCGACATATTCGAGCGCGCCGTGTTCCAGCCAGATCTTTCCGGCCTTGCGTGCGAGCTTTTTGTAGTCGGCTATGGATTTCTCGGGGACTGCAACAACAAACTCATCGACGTAAGCCATTTGGTCTTCTCCCTGTTTGGAGCTGCAACGTCGTACGCGGACATCCGTGAGAATGGGTATTCGTGGCGACAATCGCCACGCTGGACCGTTGAAAATTGACGTTTTGGAATGGGGCGGCGAGCTAGCGCTTTTGTCGACGATCCCCAGGGCCATGCTGGCGTTCTGAACGGACAGGCCCTGAAGCGCATCGGCAAGGCCAGCGGGTCGCTGAGGTCGTTGCCTTTCTTGCCGGGCCGAACTCGGGTCGGGTCACCGGTCAGACGATTGAAGTCAGCGGCGGTACGTCGCTGACCATCTGATTTTCCTCCCTTCTCGCCCTCATCAGGCCCGCAAATCAGCGCCGAAACTTCCGGCTTTCGGCACATTTTTTTGCGCTGAACATGAAACTGCCGCTTGCTTTCCGGCAACAAATGCTGCTCATTTCGCGCGCTTCATTCGAAAAAACCCCATAAACAGCGTGTTTTTGGGCTTCGACAATGTAAGTGTTCGAATACAAATCGATTCGCAAATGAGAGGGATAACCATGGCGAAGGCTCCGGCAAAGGCAGCTGCAAAGATCGAAACCGTCACTCTGAAGCATATGGCGGCGGCACTCGCCGAAGCGCATGAGATCCCGAAGAAGCAGTCGATCGCGCTGCTCGAAGACCTTGTGGCTTCGATCGCCAAGCATCTGAAGAAGGGCGCGCGCATCCGCATCGGCGGCCTCGGCGTGCTGCAGGTTCGCAAGCGTCCGGCGCGCATGGGCCGCAACCCGGCGACGGGCGAAGCCATCAAAATCAAGGCCTCGAAGAAGATCGCCTTCCGCGCGGCTAAGGAACTCAAAGAGTCGATCTAACGGCCGCTCGAGCGTTTGGATTGAAGAAGGTCGCCTTTCCAAGGCGGCCTTTTTTGTTGGGCGCTGCCGACTCGTTTTTTGATTGTTTCGGGCGACTCGCGTTCCGCGAGCCGGCCGCCCGAAACGCTGGATAGCCGACCGTCAGCGCAGCTGTATCGTATTCAGCCGGTGCGGAAATAGTTCGAGATGAAGCGGCCGTAAATGTCGGTGAGCTTTTCGAGGTCGGCGATGCTGGTGTGCTCGTCGACCTGATGGATCGTGGCATTGACGAGGCCGAATTCGACGACGGGGCAAATGTCCTTGATGAAGCGCGCATCCGATGTGCCGCCGCTGGTCGTCAGTTTCGGGACACGACCGGTCACGAACTGCACTGCATCTTTCAATGTCGAGACGAGAGGGCCGGGCTTCGTCAGGAAGACGTCGCCGGTGCCGGAAAAGCTCAGATCGTACTTTGCGCCGACTTCCGCGGCGGCGTGCGCAAGCTTGTCGCGGACCCAGGCTTCGATCGTCGGGCGCCGCCAGAGATCGTTGTAACGAATGTTGATCTTCGCGACGGCCTTGCCAGGGATGACGTTCGTCGCGGTGTTCGGCACCGAGATGACCGTCACCTGCAGGTTTGACGGCTGGAAGTCCGGCGTCCCATCGTCGAGCTTTGCGGTCGCGAGGCGATCGATGATGCGGGCGAGCTTCGGCACCGGATTGTCTGCGATTTGCGGATAAGCGGAATGGCCCTGCTTGCCGTGGACGATGATCTCGGCATTGACGGACCCGCGACGTCCGATCCGGATCTCGTCGCCCAACGCTTCAGGGTTCGACGGTTCCCCGACGATGCAGGCATCGACGACCTCATCGCGCGACTTGAGCCAGTCGAGGATTTTCATCGTGCCGTTGATCGATGGGCCTTCTTCGTCGCCCGTGATCAGAAACGACAGCGAGCCGCGCGGCAGGCCGCTATAATGGCGAATGTACTTCAGCGCGGCCGAAACGAAGGCGGCGACGCAACCCTTCATATCGACAGCGCCGCGGCCGTAAATTTTGCCATCCCTGATGTCGCCGGAGAATGGCGGAACGGTCCACGCCGATTCGTTTCCGGCCGGCACGACGTCGGTGTGCCCGGCAAACGAAAGATGCGGTCTGCCCGTGCCGAGGCGGGCATAGAGGTTGTCGACGTCGGGTGTTCCGGGCTCGGAAAAGACCAGCCGGTGACAGGTGAAGCCGGCCGGCTCGAGAACATTCTGCAGCAGCGTCAGCGCGCCGCCTTCGTGCGGCGTCACGCTTTCGCAGCGGATGAGCGCCTGCGTCAAGGCAACGGAATCGGTCGGATCAAACGTCATGAACCTTGTACCGTCGGTCGGTAGCTGATCACGGGTCCAGGCACGTCGCGATCCTCCAAGCTCTGCACCATCGTTATCTTCTGCCAGATCTTGCTCGAAAGCTCGGATGTCAGCCGCTCGATATCACCAACCGTATCGACGACCACCGCATCGCTCAGGCTTGCGGCGTAGAGCGCGGCGCACTTTGCCGTCATCGACAGCATTTCGGAACAATAGTCCAGATAGCGCATCAACGAAAACGGCGTGAGATCGCGGTTGGGAGAATTCGATGTGCGGGCAACGCCCATCGTGCTCGGGTCTTTGGTCAGCTGGTGCATGTCGATGACGTGCACGATCGAGCGGAGTTCATGCAGCGCCGAAAGCGTGCGTGCGCGCTTCCAACGTGTTTCGAGCGTCGAAATGAAGAACGCTGCACCGCCCAGCAAAACGGCGATGTTGAACAAGGCGTCGAGGCCTTGCAACGCTTCGGCCCATTCGTCGGTGCCTTTGAATGCCGTCGCCTGCGATATGAGGTAAAAGAGGATCGCGAAGGCGCCACCGACAAGACAAACCAGTAGCGTGCGCAAGGTCCAATTCGGCCGCGACACAGATTCGATGCGCTCGGACGTCTGGCGAGCGACGGCTATAAGTTCCGCGCAGACACGAGAAAGACCGGAGCCGGGAAAACGCTCCGCGATGCGTTGCTCGAGCTTTTCGAGTGTCTCGATGATCTTGTTGGCATCGAGCGAGCGGTACCGGTCTTCTTTTTTCTTCGCCAAGGCCTCAATCCCTGAGAAGCTCGTTTATGCTTGTCTTCGAGCGCGTCTTCTCGTCGACCCGCTTGACGATCACCGCGCAGTAGAGGTTCGGCCCCGGTTCGCCGTTCGGCAGGGACTTGCCTGCCATCGACCCTGAGACGACGACCGAATAGGGCGGCACTTTGCCGAAAAATTTTTCCCCCGTCGTGCGGTCGATGATCGTGGTCGAAGCCCCGAGATAGACGCCCATCGAAAGCACGGAGCCTTCACCGACCTGAACGCCTTCGGCGACTTCGGCGCGAGCGCCGATGAAGCAGTTGTCCTCGATGATGACCGGGCCGGCCTGCAGCGGCTCCAGGACACCGCCGATGCCGGCGCCGCCGGAGATATGGCAGTTCCTGCCGATCTGGGCGCAGCTTCCGACGGTGGCCCAAGTGTCGACCATGGTGCCGCTGTCGACATAGGCACCGAGGTTCACGAACGAGGGGAGCAACACGGCGCCCGGTGCGATGTAGGCCGAGCGGCGGACGATGGCGCCCGGCAGTACGCGAAAACCGCCCTTGCGGAAGTCGGCTTCCGTCCATCCGGCGAATTTCGGGGGCACCTTGTCCCAATAGAAGCTGCCGGCCGGGCCGCCGGAGATTGTTTCCATGTCGTTGAGGCGGAAAGACAAAAGAACTGCCTTTTTCAGCCACTGATTGACCGTCCAGGCGCCGTCCTTCTTCTCGGCAACACGCGCGGCGCCCGTATCCAGAAGGTTAAGGGCGGCCTCGACCGCATCCCGAACGGACCCCTTAGTATCGAACGAAACGGCATCGCGGTTTTCCCACGCGCTCTCGATGGTCTTCTGTAGATCGAGCATGGTATTTGCGGCGGCCATTTCGGTCGGATCTCCGTCATTGTTGTCGGTTGAAAATGCCGACGGGCCTTGTCGCCCCTTGCCGCAAGCCTGTCAATTCGGGGTCGGAAGGGTTTTCCGTCGATCCCCCCGTGGCCGGCGATCCACCGTATGGGAACAATCGCTCATGTGCCTTGCGCGCGATACCGTGGCTGAGGCGAATCTGCCATGTTGCCGCTTCGTCGGACCGCCGTTTTGCGGCCCTCGCAACAAGGAAACGACGTCCATGGCGAAATCGGAAACCACTGGCAAGAAGGTGTCCTCGGCCGCTTCGAAGGTCCTGAGGAGCAAGACGGCGAGCAAGGCGGAGAAGGCCGTTGCCGCTTCGGCGCTGACGCAGACAGGAAGTCCGAAAGAAACGACGGGTAAGAAAGTCGCGGCGGCCGCTTCCAAAATTCTGAGAAGCAAGACTGCGAGCAAGGAAGCCAAGTCGGTCGCGGCTTCGGCGCTGACGCAGAAGGTCAAAAAGAAGTAATTCGCGGTTTCTGATAAGCCGTCGTCAGAGTTCGGGGCGGCGGCATTCGGACCTGTCACACTGTATGGCCGCCTCCGAGGGCGGCCATGACATATCGGGCATGTTCAGCTTTAGATATGCGCTTATTTCTCAAATCACGCTCGGATCGTTACCCCACCCCTAACCCCTCCCCGCAAGGGGGAGGGGAATAGCGTGATCGAGGCATCGCGATCGCGACCGCAAACGCAGCAACACCGCTCCCCACTTCTTTCTCTTGACCGGGAGAGAGTAGGGCTGACACGGCAGTCCACTTGCCCTCGACGGAGATTGGGCGGGGCAGCACCACATCCACTTCTCCCCTCCCCTTGACGGGGAGGGATCGGGGGTGGGGTGAAGAACCAAGCGGATTGTCGGAGTATAGACACACGCCTGCCTCTGCCCCGGCAAAGGCATCGTCCGCCGGAATGCTGGAGGTGTTTCGCAAGCGTTTCGGTTGCGGAGGCTCGTCAGTTCATCGCGGCTTGGATGAGCTTCTTGGCGTCGTCGGAGTCCCACTCGGCAGCGCCCGCCAAGCGGCCGACCTCAAGCCCGTCCTTGTTGATCAGGATCGTCGTCGGCATACCGAGGAGTTTCAGCTCCATTCCCTGCTTGGCGGTCGGGTCGGCGTAGAGCTTCACCTTGTCGGCTTTCAGATCATCGAGGAACTTCTTCGAAGCCTCATAGCCTTTGCGGTCGAGGCTCAAAGCCACGACTTCGAATTTATCGCTGCCAAGTTTTGCCTGTAGCCGGTTGAGGGCCGGCATCTCTTCGCGGCAGGGTCCGCACCACGTGGCCCAGAGGTTGAGCAGGATCGTCTTTCCTTTAAGGCTCGAAAGAGTGACTTCTTTGCCCGCGGCATCCTGGAATTTGATGTCGGGCAGCGGCTCCGGCGTCTTCTTGGCGACGAAGGCAGCCATTTTTCCGAATTTGAATGAGGATTCTCCCGATGCGCCGACGCCCGGGGCCGAGGAATTCTGGGCAACAGTGTCCGATTTCGACGAACCCGCGTTGTCGAACCGGCCTCCGATAACGTATACGGCGCCGAACCCAGTCAGCGCTGTCAGCGCCACGATCCAAAGGGCCTTTTGCGGCCCACCCGTGTTGCTCGCTGCCATCTGGATACCTTGTTTCTCTCGCTACGACGGAGCCACTCGTGACCGATAAGTCCGCCAACGCCATGTGGGGTGGCCGTTTTCAAATGTCTCCGGCCGAGATCATGCAGGAGATAAATGCCTCAATCGGCTTCGACAAGCGGCTCGCGCCCCAGGACATTCGCGGCTCAAAGGCGCACGCCCAGATGCTCGCCGAGGCCGGGATCATAACCAAAGCCGACGCTCGCGAGATCGCAAAAGGTCTTGATCAAATTCAGGCGGAGATTGACACCGGAACATTCGAATTCTCCGTGGCGCTCGAAGACGTGCACATGAACGTCGAAAGCCGTCTTAAGACCCTCATCGGTGCGGCCGCGGGACGGCTGCATACGGCGCGCTCGCGCAACGATCAGGTGGCGACCGATTTCCGGCTTTACGTCCGTGACGCCGTCGACGGCATCGACGAAGCTCTCGAGCGCGTGCAGCAGGCGCTGGCGGAGAAAGCGGAGGTGCATGCGGCGACCGTCATGCCGGGATTCACGCATCTGCAGCCTGCGCAGCCCGTCACGTTCGGCCATCATCTTCTCGCCTATGTCGAGATGATCGCGCGCGATCGCGGCCGGTTTGCAGATGCCCGCAAGCGCCTCAACGAATGCCCGCTCGGGTCGGCGGCGCTTGCCGGAACGTCGTTCCCGATCGACCGGAAGAAAACGGCGGAAGCACTGGGTTTTGATCGCCCGATGGCGAACTCGCTCGATGGTGTGTCGGATCGCGATTTCGCGCTCGAGACGCTGGCTGCAGCGACGATCACGGCCGTGCATTTCTCGCGGCTTGCAGAAGAGATCGTTATCTGGATGACGCCGCAGTTTGGGTTCGTGAAACTGTCGGACCGGTTCACGACCGGATCGTCGATCATGCCGCAAAAGCGAAACCCGGACGCGGCCGAGCTGGCGCGCGCCAAGGTCGGGCGTATCGCAGCAGCATTCCAGAGCCTCGCGATGGTGATGAAGGGGCTGCCGCTCGCCTACTCGAAGGATATGCAGGAAGACAAGGAAACGACGTTCGACGCGCTCGCGAGTCTCAGGCTCGTCATGGCGGCGATGGCGGGCATGATCGGCGATCTCGAGCCGGCGCCCGAAGTCATGCGTGCGGCTGCCGGACGCGGCTATTCGACCGCGACCGATCTTGCCGACTGGCTCGTCCGGGAACTCAAGATGCCGTTCCGGGATGCCCATCATGTCACAGGCGCCATCGTCAAAGCCGCGGAAACGAAGGGCGTCGATCTCGATAAGCTCCCGCTTGCCGATATGCAGGCGATCGAGCCCAAGATCACGAAAGCCGTATTTTCGGTGCTTTCCGTAGAAAACTCCGTCAAGAGCCGAACCAGCTATGGGGGAACTGCGCCACAGAACGTCCTCAAAATGGCGCGTCAGTGGCTGCGGCGGTTGGAAAAGGACCGGGCGAGGGGCTAGAAATGGCTGGCAGATTGCCCGCCTTTTCGCGGGCCGTGGGGTATTGGAGACACGCACGCATGGCAGCGCTTTTGCGCCTGAAGTCCCTGGTGGCCGTGGCCCTATTCTGCGCCGTGGGATTCGGCTTCGCGGGCTGCGGCGTCAAAGGACCGCTGGAGCCGCCGCCCGAAGCCAAGGTCGCGGGCGATGCCAAATCGCCTGAGGCGCGCGATCCGGGCTCCAATTCGGACGCTCCGCAGAAGCCGCACGAGGGTTTTGTTCTCGATCCGCTGCTGCGATAACCTTCAACCAAATTTGAAATTCTCACTATCGTGCGGACGATAATCCTGGACGGGCCACGTCGGCGCGGGCATGAGGGTTGAAATATCCAACCACAAGCCGAACACCCTCATGCATCATTTTCACTATAGGGATGGCATTCTCCATGCCGAGGATGTCAGCCTCGCGCGGATCGCCGACGACGTTGGCACGCCGTTCTATTGCTATTCGACGGCGACGCTCGAGCGCCATTACGACGTACTCGCGCGCGCGTTCCGCGATCAGCAGGCGCTGATCTGCTTCGCCGTCAAAGCCAATTCCAATCAGGCGGTGCTCGCGACGATGGCGCGGCTCGGCGCGGGAATGGATGTCGTCTCAGAGGGCGAGTTGCGCCGGGCGCGGGCGGCGGGTGTTCCAGCTTCGAAGATCATTTTCGCGGGCGTGGGCAAGACGCGCGGCGAGATGGCATATGCGCTCGAGGAGGGTATCCTCGGCTTCAATGTCGAAAGTGAGCCGGAGCTTTTGGCGCTGAGCGAGGTCGCGACTGCGATCGGCAAGACGGCGGCGATCGCGATCCGCGTCAATCCAGATGTCGATGCCAAGACGCACGCGAAGATTTCAACCGGCAAAGCCGAGAACAAATTCGGCGTACCCTTCGAAGATGCGCGTGAGCTCTATGGGCGGGCTGCAAAGCTACCGGGCATCAAGATTGCCGGCATTCACATGCATATCGGCAGCCAGATCACCGATCTTGCGCCGTTCCGCGATGCCTTTGCGTTGTTGCGCGACCTAGCGCGCGATCTCAAGGCCGACGGCATTCGGCTCGAGCATCTGGATATTGGCGGCGGGCTCGGGGTGCCCTATCGCGGCTCGAACGATGTGCCGCCGACGCCCGATGAGTACGCTGCCGTCGTCAAGTCTGCGCTGGGCGATCTTGGCCTGAAGATCGTGCTCGAACCAGGCCGCATGATCGTCGGAAATGCGGGCGTGCTCGTGACGCGGGTTACCTACGTCAAGGAAGGCGAGGACAAGACGTTCACCATCGTCGATGCGGCGATGAACGATCTCATTCGTCCGACGCTTTACGAAGCCCATCATGATATCTGGCCGGTCGCGGAACAGCGCAACGATATGGCGCCCGTGCAGCAGGATGTTGTCGGGCCGGTGTGCGAGACGGGCGATTTTCTGGCTGAGGACCGGGCGCTACCACCGCCCCAGGCGGGCGATCTTTTGGCCATCATGACGGCCGGCGCTTACGGGGCCGTGATGTCGTCGACCTACAATACACGCTTGCTGGTGCCGGAGGTGCTGGTCAACGGCGATCGCTATGCCGTCGTCCGGCCACGCCCGAGCTATGACGATCTGATCAGTGCGGATAAACTTCCGCCGTGGATCGAGGGCTGACGGCGTCCACTCCTAACTTCGCTACGGGAGCGACCTCAGTCGGTATGACGGAAAAGCGGTAGGAGCGAACCGGAATTCGGCAACAATTGTCGCCTATAGCCGTTGAAGTTAAAGGCGTTTTACCGGTGAAGACGTTGCATTTTGTTAAGGGACGGGGTGATTACCCCATGTTAGGCTATGTGTAATGGCTGACCCTAACAACACGGATAGCAATTCCGCGCTTTCGCGGTCGTTTGCGCGCAAGGTCCGCTTCAGCACGCTCGCGCTGGTGTTCGAGCGGCTGTGGCCGCGACTCTGGCTGCTGATCGGCATTGCGGTGCTTTTTGCGCTGGTTTCGTTCGTCGGTGTCTGGCCCTATCTCGATCCTCTCGTTCACAAGGCACTCCTTGCTGCATTTGCGACCGCAGCCATTGCGGCGGCGATCTATGCCGCGCGCATTCCGTGGCCGACACGCGATGAAGCCATCCGGCGCATCGAGCGTCGTTCGGGCATTCCGCATCGTCCTGCTACGTCCTACGAGGACACGCTTTCCTCGGGCACGTCGAATGCCGAGACGACGGTGCTTTGGCAGGCGCATCGGGAGCGCTTGGCGCGCGCCATCGCACGTTTAAGAGTCGGCAATCCGCGGCCACGAACGGACCGCTTCGATCCGCTGGCGTTGCGCGGACTCGCGGTGCTGCTGCTGATCCCGGCCGCGCTGCTCGTGACCGGCAGTCTCGGCGACCGGCTTTCGTCGGCTTTTCGCTTTGGGGTCGTGGGTTCGGGCCCTCCGACGCGCGTCGATGCCTGGGTAACGCCACCGCCCTATACCGCCCTGCCGCCGGTTCTTTTGTCCGACGGTTCGCAACAGGCGTCTGCCGATGGCGAAGAGCAGAAACGATTCTTCGAGGTTCCCGACCATAGCCTGTTGACATTTAGGGGCGTTGGCTTCGGCCCGAAGGGCGTTGCGCTTGAAGTGTTGAGCGATGGCGCCCCGTCCGCCGTACGCGTCAAACCGGAGCCGCGAAAGGCCGGCGATACGTCGGGCGTTTCGGAAGTCCGCTATGAGCTTCGCAAATCGTCGCGTATTCGGGCGCTGTCCGGGTCGCGTGAGCTTGGGCAGTGGACGTTCGACGTCATTGCCGATGAGCTTCCCAAGATTTCGATGACAAAGGAAATCACGGGCACACCGCGCGGCTCGATGCGTATCTCCTACAAAGCGGAAGACGATTACGGCGTCGCCAGTGCCGAAGTGAAACTCAGACCTTTGCCGCCGAAGGCCGGCGATCCGGCAACGTCGTGGGCACGGCCGCCGCCGCTCACCGGGCCGCGATTGCCGCTTGAGCCGCCGCCGGTCTTAAGCCTCAAGATTCCGCGTCCCGGCGCCAAGAAAGTCGATGCGTCGACACTGCTCGAAATCGGGGAACATCCCTGGGCAGGCCAGCGCGTGCAGCTGTGGCTCGAAGCGACGGATGTCGGCGGCCAAGTCGGGCGCAGCAAGCCGATCGAGATCGTGCTGCCGGCGCGACGGTTCAAGAATCCGCTTGCACGGGCTTTGATCGAGCAGCGGCGGAAGCTCGCTGAAGATTCGCGCAACCGGCCGATGGTCGTCCGCGCGCTCGATGCGCTGACGATGGAGCCCCAAGGCTTCATCAACGATACGTCCGTATATCTCGGTTTGCGCGCGATCTATCACCGGCTCGACCGTGAAGCGACACGCGATGCGCTCAAAGAATCCGTCGATGAACTCTGGCAGATCGCGCTCAAAGTCGAAGACGGTAATCTTTCTCAGGCCGAGCGCGCCCTGAAGGACGCTCAGGATCGGTTGTCCAACGCGCTTCAAAAGGGCGACGACAAGGAAATCCAGGATGCGCTAGCCGATCTGAAGAAGCGGCTCAACGACTATCTCAACGAGATGCAGAAGAACGCCGACAAGGAGAACCCCTCGGCGGGTGACCAGCAGCAAGACGATCAGATGCAGGAGCTGGGCCAGCAGGATCTCGATCAGATGATGAAGGACCTCGAAAAGAGCGCCCGGCAAGGGTCGCGCGAAGAGGCCGAGCGCATGCTGTCGGAATTGCGCGAGCTGATGGACCGTCTGCAGGCAAACAACACGCCGGAAGCGCGGGCGCAGCAGCAGCGCGCGCAGCAGATGATGAAGAAGCTCAACGAGCTCGATAACCTCGCGCGGCGTCAACAGGAACTCATGGACGATACGTTCAGCGAGCAGCGGCGTCGGGAAGGTGGTCAGCAACCGGAAGGCGGTTCGCAGGACGACCCAAATGGCCAGGGAATGCCGAAGGCCGGACAGCAGGGCCAGAAGGGTCGGAGCCAGCAACGTGGCCAAAATGGCATGGATGCCAACCGGCAAGGCGGCGGCGAGCAGGGTGAAGGTCAGCAAGGTTCGGACGGGAATAACGTCGGACGTCAGCAGCGCGGCAAGGGCGACCTACAGGATCGCCAGGCGCAGCTACGCGAGCAGCTCGACCAGTTGAAAAAAGATCTGAAGCAAATGGGTGCCGGGGATCCGGACAAGCTCGGCAATGCCCAGGATTCCATGAGCAAGGCCGAAGACGCGCTGAAGCAGAACGATCTCGATGAGGCCGGCAACCAGCAGGGGCAGGCACTCGAGCAGATGCGTCAGAGCGCGCAGCAGATGGCCGAGCAGATGCAGAAGAATGCGCAGCAGCGCCTCGGCCGGGGCGGCAATTCTCCGCGCGATCCGCTGGGCCGGCCGCAACGCGCCCAAGGTCCCGATCTCGGTACGTCCGTCAAAGTGCCGGACGCGATCGATGCGCAGCGTGCGCGTGAAATTCTCGAAGAGCTGCGCAAGCGCTCCGGCGACAGCCTCCGGCCGCAGGAAGAGCTTGATTATATCGACCGGCTGTTGAAGCGGTTCTGACCCGGCGCGAATTTATTCGCGAGCGCCGCGCGGTTGTTCCACGCACCAAGCAAGAGGTTCGCCGCTTACTGAGTTGCCGTCTTCGGAACAAAGCGCACGAGGAAACCGCCGATAGCCTGATGGCTGACGAGCTTTGCGCCGGCCCAGCCGTTTGGCGGCTCCTCACCTTTCCACCAGCGCGAGAACTGATGCCACATGTCGATCGGGAACCAGGAGCCATCGCGTCCTGTCAGCGGTCCCCAGTAGTCGGCCATCGTGAATTTGTATTCGACGAAGATCGAGCCGGTCGCCAAGCGGAATTCGAGACCGAATAGCGCCTGTGCGCACGGTCCGGTGTATTGATATTCGTAGGTGCGGTGCGCATCCGTTTTCAGGTGGATTTCAGCGTGCGGAAACGACAATCCCGCGCCGACACCTGCATAGGGTGAAATGATGCCGAGCGACGGCAGACGCAGCAAGCCGTTCAACGTCAGCATGTTGTGGCCGTGCGTCCATTCGAGCTTGTCGAAATAGTCGCCGATTTTTGCAGTCGCGGGTACGGGCTTGCCATCGAGCGTTCCCTCGAACGGATGCTCGCCCTCTTTCAGCGGCGCGTAAACTTTGGAATGCGTGAAATCGAGCATCGTGCCGAAGCGACCGCCCTCGAACCAGCGCTGAAAGCGGACGCCGTAGTAAAGCGGGTTTTCGAATGGATGCGTGTACCAGGGGATATCCTTTATCGTCAGATCGCTGACGCCCGCCTTCCTGAGATGGAAGTCGCTCGGATAATGATAGGGCGCGCCGAGATAGGCGCCGAAATCGGACTCGCGACCGGGATTGCGTGCCGTCGAGGCGGGTGAGCTTGCCGACGCGGCGGGCGCAGAGTCGCGATCGTCGGGGAGCGCGGCGGCCGCAACGAGCAGCCCCATCGTCGCGACGGTGGCGACGATCTGCACTGTTCTCGGGAGGCTCGGAAGGATGGCTATTCGAGCCGGCCACATAGGTGCCAGCAAAGCCTCGCGCATCAGCATAGTGAGCCTCCCCGGATGCGGTCGCCGACTTACGGCTTCGATGTGTCGGCCGTCCCCATGGCCGGAATGGCTTTACGCGCCTCCGGCGCTCGCTTGCAAGCCGTCGAGCATGCGGTTCACTGCGGCAATCTGCGGCGCGTCGCGTGTCAAATACTGCGGACCGGTATATCCCCACCAGTCCCAGCAGCCCTGAGGGTTGATCGGTGACGCGGCGACCTGCGGAAAGAGCACGATCAGACGATTTGTGTCAGCCCATCGCGCGAAGCCAGATTCCTTGATGAATGCGTCGCCGACCGTCTCCCGATTTTGTGCGCATCCGTGAAATGCGACATGAACGCGACAGCCCGATGTCTCCCGGCACGCCTTCGGAACGTAGACGACGCCGGTTTCGGCGAGGCCGCTGCCGCTCATATCGCTTCCGGCGAACGGGCGCTGATCGAAGTTGATGAAATCTCCCGTGGGGGTTTCCGCTCGCGGTTGCAGGCTGCCATACATCTGTTTCAGCAACGCGCCCGCCTGATCGTAGTTGCAATCGACGACATAAGGCTCGGCCGAGATTTCGCAGGCATTTCCTTTATCGTCGGTCACGAAGGCGTGGCCGGCCGGAAGATTTGAAACCAGCTCGATGTTCGCAGATGGGACTCCGAGCTTGGCGTAGAACTCGGCAGCATGCTTGACGATCGATGGCGCGACGGTGCGGTCGGAGGTTCCGGTAAAAAGATAAATGCGGTCGCGCCTGACATCGCCGATCGGGTCGATCTCACCTTTGTCGGCACGTGCCTCGGCCTTCTTCGCAAGCTCGGTCGGATCGGCCACGCCCCAGGATTCAAGCAAATTGAGCATGCAGCCGTTGACGGCTTTGCTGAGATTGAGAAACGCAGTTCCCGCGCCCGGAATTGTGTTGGCAAAAATGCTTTCCGAGCAACCATAGGGACCACCGGCGATGATCGCGGCTCCGATGACGCGCTTGGCGTGCGCCATCTGGAATTGCCCGGCCATGTAGGCGCCGGACGAAATGCCCGACACTGTCGTTTCGTTGATGTTGGCGCCGAGTGCGGGAAGTGCAGCGGTTGTCTCTCGCGGAGCTTCGCGGCAGCCTGCCACTGTAAGCATCACCGCAAGGAATAAAAGATTCCGTGCTGCAACTCGAATCAGGTTGGTCATCGAATGGCGAGTGTCCGGACGAAAGGAACGTGACCGAAGCTAGCGCGCCCAACGCCTTCCCGCTACGGCTCCAAACGGGCTATCTTAATCTGATCGACGCGCGATCGGTGCGGCCTTTTGCATCGATGACCGTCAACTTGGCGAAGCCGGACGTTTCCGGCTGCCATGTCACCTCGCGCGAATGAGCGTCGGATTTGATCGGCTTGCCGTCGATGAGCCAGATGAGCGGCAACGCGCCACCGTCGGCTTTGAGCACAAGCGGATCGCCGCCGAGATCGGCTTCTTCAATTTCGGACTGATCGGGCGGAAACGAGATCAGCACGGGCGGCTCGATGAAGCGGCCAGCTGCCGGATCGTCCCCGGGATCGCGCCAGCGCTTCAGCGGAGCCGGAAGATCGGCGTTTGTGCCTCTGACAGCGTTCGCAGGCATCGCCTGCAACGGCGCGCGTTTTTCGGAGATACGTGCGAAGGCATCGAACAGGATCGGCGCGGCGGCGGTACGTCCGAGAATTCCCGGCACGCTGCTATTGTCGGGTTTGCCGACCCAGGCGGCGACGACATATCTGCCGTCGTAACCAATCGCCCAGGCATCTCGGTAACCGTAGGAGGTGCCGGTCTTGTAGGCGAAGCGGCCGCCTTTGGCGTTCGGCGGCGGCGGTGCATCCTTCAGGACATCGGTGACGTACCAAGCCGCGAGCGGAGACATCAGCCGGTGGGCGTTGACGAGCGGCTTGACGCGCGTCGCGGCGACAGCGCGGGCGCGTTCGTCGAGACGATGAACAAGCGTGATGCTGTCTCCGCCGCGCGCGAGGCTGGCGTAAAGTTGCGTCATCTCTTCGAGTGTCAGGCCGGTGCCACCGAGAGCCATCGCGAGCGTCGGTTCGGATTTATCCGGAAAGCGTGCATCGATTCCGGCCCGGCGAAAGCGGCCGACGAGCTTGCCCGGTCCGACACGCGCGAGCACGCGGACGGCCGGAATATTGAGCGATTGTTCGAGCGCTTCACGGATCGAAACGGTGCCGTGAAAATTCTCGTCGAAATTCTTCGGTGCGTAGGTTCCAAAGCGTGTCGGGCGGTCGTCGATCAGCGTTTCCGGGTGCGCGAGCCCTGCCTCGAAAGCGAGACCATAAATGAACGGCTTAAGCGTCGAGCCGGGCGAGCGCACCGCCGTTGCCATATCGACGGCGCCTTGGCGTCCCGCATCCATGTAACCGGCCGATCCGACCTCGGCGAGAATTTCGCCCGTCTGATGATCGGCGACGACAATTGCCGCCGAAACTTTATCGCCGATGAGCTGCGCCTGCTCGGTCGCAAGTTTTTCAAGGCTCGCTTGCAGGGTCCGGTCGAGCGTCAATTTGATAATTTCTTCTTTCGGATGTGCCGCGACCTGCGCTTCGCTCAGGTGCGGCGCGAACATCGGGAAGGCGTAGCGCACTTTCGGAATGCGTTCGGTCTTGGCTTTTGTGGCATCCGCCGCGGTTATGACGTGCGCAGCGACGGCCCGCGTCAGAACACGATCACGGGCGCGGCGTGCGGCTTCGGGATTGCGGTCGAGACGCCGTTGCTCCGGCGATTGCGGGAGTGCGACGAGCAACGCCGCTTCGCCAAGCGAGAGCCGCCGGGGTTCTTTGCCGAAGTAAGCAAGGGACGCCGCTCGGACGCCTTCGAGGTTTCCGCCGAACGGGGCGAGGCGCAGGTAGAGCTTCAGGATCTCCTTCTTGGAGAGCTTGCGTTCGAGTTCGATGGCGCGGGCCATCTGGCGTAGCTTGCCGCTCGTTGTGCGCTCATGCTTGCCGTCGAGAAGGCGTGCGACCTGCATCGTCAGTGTCGAACCGCCGGAGACGATGCGGCCGTGCCTGGCCATTTGTAGGACGGCGCGGAGAACGGCTTTCGGATCGACGCCGTGGTGGCTGTAGAAGCGCTTGTCCTCGAACGCGAACAGCATCTTGAGATAGTGCGGATCGACATCCTTCGGATCGAGCGGCAGGCGCCAATTGCCTTCTGGCGTTGTGAAGGCCCGCAGCAGCCGGCCCTCGCGATCGACGACAGTGACGGACGTTGCTTTTGCTTCTTCGAGAAGCAGTGGTCCGGCATCGGCAAAGGCTTTGTAGTAGAGGCCGTATGCGGTGCCGACACCCACAAGGATCGTCACAAACGTTGCGAGTACCAACCTCCGTGCGGTTGCGATGCGCGGCCGCGATCTACTTCTCCCCTCCCCTTGACGAGGAGGGGTCGGGGGTGGGGTGTCTTCGGAGAGTGGGTTCACCGAACTCGCAGACGCATCGCTTCCCCCCACCCCTAACCCCTCCCCGCGATGGGGGAGGGGTATAGGGAAGAAAGCTCTAGCCTCCCCCGTTCCGCGAAGGGGAATGAGAGAGGCCAGCCGTTTCGCGATGGGCTGCAGAAACCGCAAATCACTCACTCCTTCGCGGAGACCGTCAGCGTGCCGGCGGCGGTGCGAGCATAGCGCTCGGGGCGATACATGTCCTCGACCGTTGCGGCGGGATGCACGAAGGTGCCAGGGCTTACGGCGCGAACGATGTAGGCGAGCGTCGCGGAGACCCGAGGCGCCTTCTGTGCCGTGCCGTCTGGTGTTGCGATCGCGCTGTCGTTCGGTGTTTCCGCGGCGTCGCCTTCGACCGAGCCGTTCTCTTCGCTCGTCGTGCGGACGTTGGCGAAGTTGAACGCGGCGACGAAGCGATCGTCACGGAACTCCGTGTGCTCGGGTTCGGCGGTCGATTTCAGCCAGCTCAGGCCCGCGATCGAACCGCTGTCGACGAGATGCGGGTTTTCGATCTCGAAGCCTGCGGGCAAGCGATCGACGACCATGACGCGGCCGCTTTCATCCTCCGACGTGACCTTCACCGTGATGACGAAGCGATCGTTCTGCTTCACGTCCGCCTTGCCGCCCGTCAAGCTCGCGAGATCGACCGGCTTGCCATCGAGCGTGTAGGCTTGCCGCTCGATCTTGAAGCCTTTCGATGCAGGTGGTTCCGGCGTCAGCGCCGCGCCGATGACCGAGATCACCGCATCGACGGCCGTGTCGCCGTTGTTGGTGATCGTCAGCGCGCCGTTCTTGAGTTCGGCGGGCGTCAGACCGCGCAGCACGGGACCGGACGACGGCTTGCCGTCAACCGACAAGGTCGTCGCCTTCACCTCGTCGTTCAAGGCTTTGGCTGCGAGCAGCATCCAAGCCTGTTCCTGCGTCGAGGTGTAATTGCGCGTCTCGTAGGCTTTGGCGATGACGCTTGCGAGCTTCGGCTGCTCGTCTTTCGCGACGCCGGTCTCGGCGGCAAGCGCCACCAAGGCTGCACCATCGCGTAACGTCGAGCCATAGTCGCTGCGATAGCCGAAGTCCGGCGTTACGTCGGGCATCATCGCGAGGGCCGCCGAGAAAGCACGCTCGGCGCGGTCCTTGTCGCCCATCATCGCCATCGCAGCGCCGATCTGCGCTTTCGCAAGCGGCGTCGAGAAGCGGTCGATGCGCGTATCGGCGTAGTAGCGAAGATCGCCGATCGGCGCGCGGCCGTTGCGGGCGAGAACGTAGAGCGCATAGGCCCGGTCTTCGCCGCCTTTCTCGAAGTCGGACGCATAAGCGATGAAGTTCTGCAGCCGGTCGAGTGCGCGATTGAAGCCTTCCCGCGGCACGTCGTAGTTCGCTTCCTTGGCGCGCGTCAGGAAATCGGTGACGTAGCCTGTCAACCACAGATCGGTGGACGACGGGCCCCAGACGCCGAAGGCGCCGGAGGAGTCCTGCATCTCGAAGACGCGGGCGATGGCGTTCTGCACGCGCTCTTTCAGCGCCTTGTCTTCCGCGATGCCGACCTGTGCCGCGAGGGCGTTCGCAACGACGAGCGGCATGGCGCGGGAGACGGTCTGCTCGGCACAGCCGTACGGATAGCGGTCAAGCTGTGCAAGAAGCGTCGGCACATCGAGCCGTGCGGCGGGTCCGACCGACAGGTTGATGCGCGTGCGGGACGGGATCAGATCGTACGCCAGATCCGAGCTGACGCTGAGTTTACCACCTGGCTTCAGCGAGGAGATCGTCGTGCGTTTGACGTCGCCCGCGGGCGGCAGGACCTCAAACGTCATTTCGCGCTTGACGGCGATGTCATTCGGGCCGGTGACGACGGCTTTCAGAGTCAGGTGGCCAAGCTCGTCCGGCTTGAAGTCGATGCGCTGCATCGTCCGTTCGCCGGTTTTGAGATCGACCGTCTTGTCGGTAATCGACGTCAGCGTCTCGTTGGTGTCGTCGCCCTGCTTTTTCGAAAGCGTGAGCTTGTAGGACGCTGCCGGTCCGTCGACGTTGTGCATGTCGAAGCCGAGCTTGACGTCGTCACCAAGCGTCATGAAGCGCGGGACGGCGACGGTCAGTGCAACCGCGTCGCGAACGATCAGGTCGCCTGAGCCGTGGCCGACTTTGTCCTTGCTCCACGCGACCGCCATGACGCGGACGGTGCCGTTGAAGTCAGGCAGTTCGAAATTGACGGTCGCCGTGCCGTCTTCGCGCACCCGCACGATGCCGGAATAGAGCGAGACGACGGTTTCGACGGTCGGATTGCCTTGCATTGTCGGGCCACCGGCGTCGCCGCCGGAACGGAGCTTGCCGCGGTCGGCGCGCATGCCGTCGATCAGGCGACCGTAGAAGTCGCGGATTTCAAACGACAGCTTCTGCTGCTGATTGAACCAGTTTTCAGGAGCTGGCGCCTCGTAGCGCGTGAGATTGAGGATGCCGAGATCGACGGCCGCGACGGCGACACGTGCGTCTTCGCCTGGCGCCAAGCCATCGATTTTCAGCGGCACGTCGATCTTGCTTCCGGACTTGACTTTGTTCGGCAGCGTCACCGCGACTTTGAGTTGGCGGGCGCTCTGATCGACGGGTAGCCACTTGATGCCGATGGCGCGGCCCGGCATGCGCTTCTGGACTTCGTCCATCGGACGATAGAGGAGGGCGGTGACGTAGGCACCTGGACCCCAGGTGTCGGAGACGGGCACGTCCACTTCGCCACCGCCTTTGGCGATCTCGACCTCCTTCGTCATGTGAAGGCCGGTGCCGAGAACCGTGATGAGGGCTTTGCCGCCAAGCTTCGATGCTATGCGCAGCTTGGCGGTGTCGCCAGATTTGTAGCTATCCTTGTCGAGCGCGACGTCGAGCTGCTCGGGGCTATCGACGGTGTCGCCCGAGGTATACCAACCCGCGTTGAAGACAACGCTCGATGCCGGGCCGTCGGCATCGTTCGAGGCGATGTCGAGTCGGTAGCGTCCCCAGCTGATGGCCTGCGAGACGCGTGCCGGTTTGGCGGCGGATATTGACAGCGGGCCGCTGCCGATCTTCCGTTTCACGGTGACGGCCTCGTAGGTCCACGAGCCGTCGCGGCGGTACCATTGCCAGTTGGTGTCGAGGCGCGTCAGCGTCCATGTCAGATTTTCGTTTGCTTCTGGCTTGTTGTTGGCGTCGAGCAGCACGACGTCGAAGCCGGCGCTCTGATCTTCGGGCGCAGTGAAGTTATCGAACAGCGGCTTGATGCCGATGCGTTCGAGCTTGAGATCGACGGGCAAAGTCAGGTTGCGCTCGATCGTGCGGCCACCGGCTTCGCGCAGCTTGACGCTGATTGCGGCTTCAAGCGGCTTCGGCGTCCGCGGCAGTTGCGGCAGTGCGATCGGAATCGCGGCTTTGCCGTCGTTGTCCATCGCGAGGTTCGACTGAAGCGGCTGGCGCACCGGGTTCACGGATTCGTCCGCCTGTCCGAAGACATAGCCTGCATAGCCCGGAACGTCCTTGTTCGATGCTTTGACGACGACTTCGCCTTCGAGGCCGAGGCCAGCGGCGGGTGGGCCGTAGAGATAGTGTCCGTCGGCGTTGATCGCCTGGTTCTCGTCCGGTGTCAGCGCGGTGACGTTGGCCGAAAGTTTCATGTCGAGACGTTCAGGCACGAAGTCTTCGACGAGGAACGAGCGTTCCGCGATTGCCGAGTCCTTTGGGTCGGTGTGCAGCCAGAGCCGCCATGTGCCAGTCATCGCAGTTTTCGCGAGCTGCAATGTGAAGTCGCGGCCGCCGAGGCCCTGATCGTTCATCACCGTGCGCGTCTGCTCGACGCCGTCGGGGCGGGTGACGATCAGCGTTGTTGGAATGGAGGATGACTTGCCGAACTGATCGCGCACCAGCGCGGTGATGTTGACGTCTTCGCCGCCGCGGTAGACGCCGCGTTCGGTGTACATGAAGGCGTCGACAGGTCCTGCCGGATCGCGACCTTTGACGCCGCGATCCGAGAGATCAAAAGCATTGAGCGTCAGGTCAAGGAAAGCGTATTCGCCCTCGCCTTTCTGCGCGACGAGGATCGCGGGGGCCGAGCCGCCTTCGCCTTTCGTCATGGCGGCGTTGAACTTCGCGTAGCCGTTGTCGTCGGTTTTCGCCGTTGCCAGCACTTCGTTGTTGCGGGCAATGAGCTTGACGTTCGTTCCGGCAATTGCCGTCGCTTCGCTGAGCGAGCGGACGAACGCATGAATGCCGTCGCCGCCTGTGAAAGCGGTCAGTCCGAGATCGGAGACGATGAACCACTGGGTCGCGCGCTCGTAGCTGTCGTTCTTCGATTTTTCGGAGGGCGTCGCGACCATGACGTAGACGCCCGGCTCGAGGTTGCCGGTCGCCTCGGTTACGGGAACTGCGGTCGTCACCTCCTCGTTGAGCTTGGAAGCGATGTCCATCGTACCAGAATAGACCTTGATGCCGGTTCGATCGCGAATGGTTTCGACATCATAGCTCGAAAGCTGGCGCTGCATATCGCCCGACTGCAACGTCGTCGCAAGCGCGCGATCGCCGATGCGATAAACTTCGACGTTGATCTTGCTCGTGTTGGTCGTGACGACCGGGATGCCCTGCTGGCCGCGAGACGGCAGCACATAGGCTTTGCCGCCGAAGCGCACGAACGGCGAGCGGTCCGGTACGTAGACAGCAATGTCGGAGGTCTTGAGCAGATTTTCGCCGACGTTCGAGGGTAACCCGGCACGGATCTGCACGACATAGCGTTCGCCGTGCTTCAGTCCTTCGACGCAGAGCTGGCGGCCGTCCTGGACGAGGTTCTGCGGGTCCTTGCCGTTGACCGAGACGAATTTCGCGACGTCGGTTTGCGTGCGGCTCAGGTCTTCGGAAAATTCGAGACAAAGGCGCGGCGGAGTCGTCTCGTTGTCGGTCTTATAATCGGTCATGCGGAAGCCGTACTGGCCGCGCAGCTTGTCGTAGGCTTCGCGCGTTGCCTGATCGTCTGCGAGATCGAGGCTGAGTTTCATCGCGTCGATAGCCGGGCGCCAGTAGGAGCGCCGTTCGAGCGTTTGGCCGAGAACGAAAAGCGCGTGCGCTTGGTCTGCGGAAGCGCTCGCGAGCTGATAGCCGCGATAGGCGGCGCCCGACGCATAAATCGGAAGATCGTAGCGTTCGCTGCCGGAGTTCGGATCGGGCTTGATTGCGATGAGCGCCTCTGCGAGGCGCGTCCAGGTCGTCCAGTCCTTGTCATTTTCGGCAACGGCAGCGGCGAGGTTTCGCGAGGCTGCGCGCGGATCAGTCTCGAAGATCTTTTCGGCGTCGGCTTTTAGAACGGCCGCAGGCTTGCCCTCGGGTTTCCAGTTTGCTTTCAGGAAGGCTTCATAGCGTTTGGCGTCGGCAGCGATGCCCTGGTGCAGAAAGACCTTGTCGGCGGCAAGAGCGCCATTGATCGTCGCCAGCAGCAGAGTCGAAATGAATGCAAGGCGCGCGAAGAAAAACATGGGTGCCATCCTGTTATTGCGTGAGAGCGCGCAGGGGCACCCTCAGCGTAGCCCGGGCGGAGTATCGTTCCAGGGCAAGGAGGCCGGAAGCCCAACAAGAGCCAACGGCCGAAGCGCGGCGGTAATTTGCCAATTGCCGATGCTTGTCCGTTCTTGCGCCCTTTTTTCGTAAGGGCGCGGCGGATCACCTGAAATGTATCAGACGCGGGACGAGCGGGGATAACATCAGCGCAAGATATTGAGCGCCGCGACAAGGTTAATCCATGTCGCGATCAATCAAGCTTTATTGCTGAATTTCGTGCAGAGAGATCTGGTCTCTTATTGCCTATTGCCGGTGTGACCAGGGAAGGTCGGGACCGTTTCCTGCAGCGATGATTTCCGGTGCGACTCGAGCGTCTTTCGACGACATCAGCGGCTTGGCGCGCGCCCAAAGTTTTTCGAAGGAAACGGTGGCGCACTTGCGTGCGACGGGGTCGGCCTTGTGATAGAGTTCGAAAGCATCTCGTTTATTCGGGTCGCGGCGCAGACAGTCGCCGATCCAGACGTGTGTGCGGCCGACGACAAGCTGTTCGTGCGACGCGCCGAAGCGGGGGTCCGAGAGAAGGCGGAATTCGATGCCTGCGATGTCGCGAAGCGAGGGCGATGTCGTATCCTCGACGCGCGTGTCCGCGATAATCGCTTTGACGTCGAGTGTGACAAGCGGGACTTCCGAGAGTGCCGCGCCGAGTGCGCGTGCCGTTGGGCTATCGACGCTGCGCACCACCATCGTAACGGAGCCGCTGCCGCCGGGGCCTTCGGCAAGAGCCGTAAGACTCTCGACGATAAAGTCCTTAAGCCGCGCTTCCTTATCCGTTCGAGACATCGTCATGAGCCGCGAAGGTGAAGAAATGCGCATGTGAAAGTCCTATCAGCCCGTACTGTACGCCGGGGAACTGCTTGTTGGCGTGTCCCGGCGAGTTCCATTAAGCCGAGAAGAACGTTAAACAAGCGTTGCGGCTCGGTTCGATTTATGGCGAACGCCGTTATCTCTTTTCCTGTCCAAGTATTTTTCATTCGGCGGCCGGGGGAGCAATACGCCTGAACAGATCCCTGTCCGAAGCAGAAAGGGGGTCTTGATCGGCAGGCGGTTGATCTTGCTCCCAAAAATGCGCGTCTTCAGTTGCGGATGCTATTGCTCCCAAGTCTCGGAGATCCTCGGGTGCCTCCATCCGATGTCCGGAGGACTGGGCGAGAGCGTCCTTCAATGACGATGGAATGATGGCTTCGCTGACCGGTACCGTGAACGTGGCGGTTTCGCGTCGCAGCGTAACGCTGGCGAGCGGCTCGCCGCGCGCAGCGTTCGTCTGCTCATTTTCTTCCGGCCGATGGCGGGGTTCGGGCCGGGGAATGGTGACGACCGTCGCCGGGTGCATTTCGGCGGGCGGAGGGGCGGTGGCGGCCGTGTTGCTGTTCGCAGCCTTAACTGTCACGTCGGCTTCGCGCAGCGGCGATTGCGAGGGTCGGCGAACGCGCGCTGCGTGCCGTGCGGAGAAATAGGGCGGGCCGGATTGGGGGTGGTACACCGTCGCGTAGGGGCCAAACCGTCTCTCGTGCTCGGGATCGACGGTGGCTCTTGGCGCTGTTGGACCTGACCTGCTCCGGGGTGCGAAAGCCAGCGATGGTTCTTCAGGCGCGTTTGCGGGCTTCAATGCTCCGGGGTCGAGCGACGGCGGCGTTGTGTGAGGCTCGTCGCTCTCGACATCTTCGGCTCGTCTTGCTTCGGCGCGCTTGGCTGCGCCCATCACGGCGCCGAGGATAATGTCGGACCAGGCACCGTTCGCGAACTTGTAGACGCGGAACGATTCCGAGTCTGCAAACTTAGAGCCCTGGCGCGTAAGCCGCTTTTGAATGCTTGCCGTCGTCGGAAGCAGCGTGCGCTTGAAGATCTTCTCGCGTTCGAAGCTTGCGAACAGGTTGGCGAGAAGCTGAGCTTCGACGCGGAGATCTTCGCGCTCGGCAGGATTCACGCGTGGCGGTGCGTCGAGCGGCACGGCAACATAGTAATCGCCGTTCATGTCGAAGACGACGTGGCGGAACAGCTCGAAATTTTCGCGGATCTGCTTGTCGCGATGGATATCGTTGAAGCGCGACAGAATTTCGATGACCGGTCCGCGCTCGGCGGCTTTCATTTTCGGAACCAGTCCGTCGAGACGGCTGCCGGGACGCTGGCCCATCGATACGAGGAAAAGGCAGAGGTCGACGAACAGCGCGACAGCGAGCGGGACATAGTCGCGTTTCGATAGGCCCGAGCCTTCGTCGGCGTTCAATGTGCGTGCCGATACCTCCGGCGGGTTTTCGATCGACTGGATTGCTTTTTTCTGCAGCGCACGAAGATCATCGGCGGACGGCGGCATCTTGAATGACAGGAGGCCATAGAATGTTGCCGTCAGACGGCGGAATGCTTCGATCGTCGCCTCCGAGCCCTCGACGGCTGCAATCTCAGGCTTCTGCAACTCAGGGAGCTGGTCGATGGCTTTGACGACGCCGTGCAGTGCCATTTGCAATTGCGGGTCAGGGCAGGAAACGGCGTTCTTGCCGTCGCCGAAAGTCGTGCGGTCAGCGCGGTCGGCAAGATCGGTGCGGATTTGCCGAAGCTGCGGATCGGTCCGGAAGGCGTTGAAACCGGTGACCGTCAGGTCGAGCTTGCGGCCAAGGGCGCGCATGAATTCGTTGCGCGTGCCGGTCTTCGCGTCGAAGGTCGAGGCGTCCGAGGAGACGACCTTTGCCAAATCGCCGTTCAGGGCTTGCATGTCGGCGTTCACCGCGCCGACGCGGCCCTTGACGAATTCGGATGCGAAGGAAAAGCGCTGCGCGTCTTCCTCGCGCATCTTGCGTCGCGGGCCGTCACCGGGGCGCGAATTCGGGCATGACGTGCCCTTGGTCCGCTCGAGTTCGGCTTTGTCCGTGGAAACCTGCGTCAACTGGGTGAGCGTCGCCTGCAACTGCTCCAGTCGGGTCGACGCGCCATGCAGCGCATTCTGCACTTGTGAGACGGCGTTTTCAGCGGAACGCGAGGCTTCGCCGCGACTTTCCAGAACCTTCCAATAGAAGCCGAACCCGAAGCCCACGGAGATCAGCGACAGAAAAATGTAGCCGCTCGCGTAGAAAAGCCTGGTCGTCAGCGGCTGCGGCCGAAAGAGCTGATCGAGCAGCCAGATGATCATCGTCATCAGCATGGCAACCGAGAAGCCGACAATGACACGATGCGCCAACGGCAGATCGCCCATGTTGGCTTCGATCAGTTCGAGCATGCCGACGTAGGTCGCGACCCAGGATAGTGCGCCGAGGCCGCAAATCAGGATCATGCGCTTCCAGTCGCGCGGTGGCTTCGACGACGCTTCGTCCTCGTCGTTCGCTGCGGTGCGCAGCGAGAACGTTCCACGCCGGTGATCGGGTGTTTCCGATTTCATTGCCGCCAACCCGCATTTGGAGCCGGCGCCACACTCGGTCGCCAGTCTGCGTTTTTGATGTCGCAACTGCGGCTGACGGGTGTCGAAATGCTGGCGGATTTGTTTCCGTCATCCTCAAACAGCGAACGGCACGCGTTGGGAGCAAGCAGCTTCAATTGGACGTCAGGGTGCGGAGTTGCTCGGCGGATGGTGAGCGTTCGAGGTCTGCGCTCGTGGCCAGCTTCGAAGTGACCGGCGCGGGAGCCAACTTCGAAATGCGGGGTGCGGATTTGATCCTTGGCGCAGGCAGCAGGTCTCGGCGGGGGGTCGACTTCGCGTGACCGGCAAGGTCGGTGAGCAGGACTTCGAGCAGTGGCGCCGCGATCTGAGCGGCGTGCAGATCGTGTGCCCAAGGCCGTGATGCCGTGCCGGTTCCGACGAGGACGACGTAAGAATAGGCGGCGCCATCCGCGAACTGTAATCCGCCCGTTGCCCAGGTATCGACCGTCGCGTTCGGATCGAGTGTTACGGAGGTTCCGGTCTTGGCAAAATGCAGGCGCAAGTCTTCACGTCGCCGGGCGCACCATTTGGCGATGCTCTTCAACGTTCCGTAGGATTTGCCGCCCGCCTCGTAGCAGAGCGGCGCTTCGAGCAATGTCCTGATCAATCCTATTCCGCCGGGCCGGATCAACGACTTCGGGATGATCGCCGGGCGTGCCTCGGCCGCGATGCCGCCGCCGTTCTGGCCCTTCTGCGTGTAGTCGTAAGCCTTGATCATCGTCGGTGGCCGGACAGGCCGCGCGCCGCGGCCGATCAGCGACGCGAGGACGACGCTCGACATGAAATGGACGCGGCGCGGCGATCCCGCAATCTGGCCGAGTACGACGGCTGTCGATGGCGGCGTGCCGCCGGTCGCTGCGGCAGGCGGCATCGTAAATCCGAAGCCGTCGATCAGCCGCTTGATCGGCACCTGCCCGAGCGCGGCGCCGCGATTGATCAGCGGTGCGTTGAGCGAGCAGGCAAACGCGACGATCGCCTTGCGGCTTTGCTGGCTCGTGCCTTTGGCGCATGTGTCGAGGCCTTGAGCAGGAGCGGCCAGATCGGAATAGCGACTTTCCCCCGTGTCGCGACCTTGGTTGGCGAGTGCGATGGCGAGCAGCATCTTGCCGGTCGAGGCAACTTGCCGGCTTTCGGCGCTCGGATCGTAGACGCCGTCTTCCGCGCGACGTGCGGGAAGCGAACCGAAATAAGCGGCGGTCTCTCCGGATTCGTAATAGCGCACGATGTGCCCGTCGGCGTCGGCCGCGACGACGATGACATTCGGAAGCGTTTTGTCGGCGCTGACCTTCTTCGGATCGAGCGTATAGGCAGCGTTGATGCGTGACGCCCATTCGGTATTGAGCGCTGCGAGCCGGCCGTCGATCTTCTCGCGGAATGCCAGATTCTCGCCGATGTCGAAGGTCGTCGTGACGCCACGCACGTAATCGCGCCAGCCGAAGCCGTAGCTCTGCTTCATTTCCTCGCGGATACCGAAGCGCGCGGCGGGCAAGAGCAGGTTGGCGCGGATCATCGGGTTGGCTTCGGCGCGCTTAACCTGATCGGGGACGACGCGTTCAAGCGCGGCTTCGAGCTTCGGCTTCACTTTGGGATCGGGCGGACCGCCTGCGAGCGCCATCAGCTCGAAGACGATTTTTCTCTGTTCGGCTTCGTCGGTGATGAGTTTTTTCGCGCACGTGCGGGCGCGAACCTCGGTGATATAGCGCCAGCGATCGAGGCGGACGGCATTCAGTCGGTCGCTGCCTTCGAGCAGAATGATCGGCTTGTTGACGGCGGACGCCAGCACGAACTGCTCGGCAGTCGTGAGGTCCCTGGCCTCCTTTCCGAATACGACCTGGCTCGTAACTTCGACGCCATGCAGCGGCTGGCCTCCGGTTCGTTGCGCCAGCCAGATGTGGTTTGCGGCCCATTGCTTCAATAGCGTGTCGTCGCCGCCGCGCGTGAGTTCGCGATAGATGACCGGCGCCAGCCACCATTCGCCGAGCTTGCGGCGGAGTTTTGCGATGCCGCTTTCGTTGGCGTGCGGGGGCGTCTTGTAGATGACGCGGGCGAATTGCATCGGCAGCGTCGAGCCACCGACGCCGAGGGTTGGCCGCCGCGCCGCGATCGAATACGTGATCGTCGTGATCGGGATCTTCAGAACGCCCGCAAGATCGATGCCGAAGGGATTGAGCAATCTGCCGAGATAGCGATCTTCGTGATAGGACAGGCAGCGCCAATACTGCTCCGGCACATCGCGAACCGGAATCGATTTGTGATCAGGATTCGCGACGTAATTGCCAAGCTCGATGGCGCTGTCGGTGTAGTTGACATCGCGCAGGCTATCGAGGCGCGGGTCGAACGTGCCGACAAAACTTCCTTTCGGATCGTAGATGGCGGTCGCCAGCCAGCGTTCGGCATCATAACCGAGCTTGTCGTGCATGGTGAGGTCGCCGAGATAGCCTCGGATCGGAGCGGCGACGTAGACGAGCGTTATCGCGAAAAGGACGTACAACATCGCCGTCGTGAAGACGTGGCGCAAAGGTCCGAGTTTCGGATTGAAAGCGACTGCCGACATCAGCCAGCGCACGATTTGGCGCGGAATTCTCAGGCAGATTTCGCTGAGCGCCGTTAGATGGCGCAGGATGGAGAGCATCGCCGCAAAACCGCACTCGCACCGCGCTGAACGCGGCTGTCGTACGGCATGCATAATTGGAGTTTAAGGCGCCAGCTCAGCAGTCTCGCGGCGGCATTCATGCCAACACGTGGCAATTGTGCGGCCATAGCCAATGCGCAATGGCGCGGCGGCGCAATTGTTCCTCGCCTTCACACCAGGGTGTTAAGGCTTAGAAATTGCTGACAAGAATGAAAAGACCAACGCCGATTGCAGGACCGATTAGAGTCGCAACAACCATCATGACGAAAGGCTTCGCCACCATAACACTTACCCCGCACTGAACTTGAAAGGTTCACTCCCAACTGCCTCGGCCGTCCGTGAAGACCGCATCGACCGGTTTGCCCCCTCGGTCGTCGCGCTCTTTGTTTCGCTGAGAGAGGGCCGCCCCCTAACTGCGTGGCTGAGCATATTCCCACTTCGTCAGCCAACTTCATAATATCGTGGCGGATGGGGAGTTGACAGACCCTGCGATTATTTTGCAGGCGCCGGATAGAGAGCTTGGCTCGCAACCAAAAATGGTCTCGGCAATAGCCAGGTTGCCTGTCGGATACTCGGAGCTTGCCGAAAAAATTATTTACTTTCAATATATTGCTTTGGGAGAGTCTGATTGCGCCTGCACCTGAAGGGACAACTATAGGCACCGCAATATCACGGAGTATTTCGGGTATTGAAACGCGAATTGAATAACCGTTCGGATCTTCAATTCCGGCTTTAAAAAATTAACGAAGATCAAAAAGACGAAGCTGGCGTTCGTCAATTCCGCGCGTTTCGGCAGCCAATTGCTCGATGCGATCGAACGGCACCTGCTCGGCTGCAATCAGCGAGCGTTGCGCCTTCATCGGCCTTACCAGACCTTCCTGGACGAGGTGGAATTCGCCGACGGTCTGGCCGGGAAGCGCCGTTGCCGAATCGAGGCCGGACTCCGACTGGAATGCCGCCTTGAGCTTCCTGAGCGCGGTGTCCTCACGCACGCGGCCGATGAACCAGCTCGTGATCTGGTCGCGGCTCTTGTAGTCGAGGTCGCCCGGAGACTGCGTCGCGAGCATCATTCCGAGGCCCGCCGAACGGGCGCGCTTCAAAAGGCTCTGCAACGGTTCGGCCGTGGCGGGTTTCGAGTTCGCCGGAATGTAGAGGTCGGCTTCGTCGAACATGACGACGGCTTGCAGTTCGTCGTTCGGGTTGCGCTGGCAGAAGCGCAGGGCTTCCGACAGGAACTGCGAGACCCAGAAGAGGATGTTCTCGTTGTCGCCGAGGAAGCCCGTGTAGATGACCGACAGGCGCGTCCGGTTCGGGCGCTGATAGCGGCCAAGGCCGAGCAAGCTTTCCATGCGCAGGCTTTCGCCGCCGCCTTCAAAGAGCGCGGCATTGCGCAGGCGGAGTGAGTCAAGTTGCGCAACCAGATCGCGGCGCAGCTTGCCAGAGGGGTCCATGCGCTGCGTCTGATCGGTCAGCTCCGGATGCTCGTCTTCCAAAAGACGGATCAAGTCCGCAAGCGTGACTTCGCTGGTCGACAGCGAGCCTAGAACGCGCAAGGCCACTGCCAGAACGCCCGACTGCTTCTGATGTGTCGCCGAATTCTTCAGATGCAGCATTTCGCCGAGCGCGGCTGCCGACAGGTTCGCGAGCAACTGCTGCTCATGCTCGGGCAGCTCGTTGATGCCGTTCGGCAGAAGCGTGATTGAAATCGGGCGGCCCGATGCGCGGCCCGGCGTATAGACGGCGACGTCGATCGCGTCGGCGAGTTTCTCGCGCTCGGCGCGGCGCTCCGATGCTTCATTGTCGTTGGCGCGCCAGACTTCGGGGTTGGCATAACTCGCAAGGTCGCCTTTGCGGTCGATCAGAACGGCCGGAATACCTCGTAAAAGAAGCTGCTCGATGAGGGACAGCGCGAGCGTGGTCTTACCGGAGCCCGAGCCGCCCAAGAACGCCGCATGGCGTTTCAGGACGCTTTTGTTGAGGGTTACCGGTCGACCGCGGCTGTTTTTCTCGCCGCCAGCCAGGATGCTGGCGCCGTAGCTGCCGTGCTCGTCGAGGATGACCGACATCGGCAAGTCGTCGTCGTTCGCCGGAAGTCCGAGCTCGCCGTTGCCGGAGTGGGCGGCGCGCGCCTGCTCGGCCGAGAGCGTATCGAAGCCGTCGAGCGACGATTGCGGATCGTTCATTTCCTTTGCGACAAGACGCGGCACAGGACGGCCGAGAAGATCGAGACGCAGAAGATGGATGATCGAGATCAGGCTCGACAGCGGCTTCGTGCCTTCGAGCCACTGCGTCATGCCGGGATCGCTGCGATGATGAGCGGTGAATTCGCGTACCGTCATCATGCGCTCCCACTCCGGAATCGGCACGAGCAATTGGCGGCCGCCGCCGTCGCGGAATTTGCGGAAGGCCTGCGCGGTCTGGTTTTTTTTGTTCGGCGGGAAATCGCTGGCGCGCAGCATGAAACAGGGTTTGCCCTGCATTGCCGTCAGCACCTTGTCGAGCTGACGCTTCAAGCCGCCGCCTTGCGTCGGACGGTTACAGAGGAAGACGCGCACGTCGTTGGCGAAGCCAGTACGATGGCGGACGGTCAGGTCAAAGGCGGGCAGGTCGTCGCCAAGTTCGAGGCGCTTGACGGTGACCTCAATCGCCTTGCCCCACTCGTCACGCGCGAGCATGAGCGCCGCTGAAAGAATATCGACCAGCTCCTGATCGTCGGCGGGCATTTCGGCTTCACTTTCGTTAGCGAAGCGCTCCCACATTTCTCGGAACTGCACGGCGGAAATCGTCGGTGTTTCTTCTTCGGCTGCGCCGAAACCGACGGCGGCACCGAGCGCTTGCGCCAGCGTCGAGATGAAAGACGGACGTTCTTCCTCCGACTCCCGTTCGTCATCTTCGGTGGATGTCGCTTCTCTCAGACGCGATTGCGCGTGTTCCAAAAGTCGACGTGTCGACAAGCCGCCGAATTCCTCGAAGAACTGCGGCCCGAAGAATTGCGAAGCGTCCGGGAAGCTCAGTCCTGCGCCATTCGTTTCCGAATGATGGGCCAATCGCTTCGAGATGATAAGGCGGGCTTCTTCGGGCGTGCGGCTTTCGCGTAAGAGCACAGGGCCCGATTTCTCGATTCTGTCGATGTAGGATTGCGCGACGAGACTGCGCACCTGGCCGTAGAAATCTTCGAGACACGAGATGATGATGATGGCGTTCGTCGAGCGGTTCGCAATCTGAATGAGGTCGCGCACGGCACGCTGGAAACGATCCTCGGCGTTATCGAAGAAGCGGAGGTCTTCGACCTGGTCAATGCAGAAGACGAGCGCCGCGCGATCGACGGTCCAGACGAGCGCGCCAAGCGCCGCGATGATCTCGAAGGCGCGGTCTTCGCCATCGTTCGGATCGAGGGCGCTGACCGCTTCATGCGCGATTGCCGTCAGTTGCCGGCCGTTGAGATACTGCCGAACGCGCTGATCGATGCGCGGATCGCGGCGCTGCAGATATAAAAGCGCGCGTACGATATTGATGTCGAGTTCGCGCGTCTGAAATTTATCGCAAGCGACGATCTGGTCGGCGAGACGCAGGATCAAGCGCGCAAGCTGCTTGTCGTCGAGCGTCGCGTCGCGGAGCTTATCGAGGTCAGCCGACGAGATAACCTCGGAATCGAGCACCATCCGGTTCGTCAATCGCGACAGCGCGGATTCGCCGAAGCGATCCGGGTCGTAAGGTTTTTCGAGCGAATGAACGAGACGACGCAGATAGAAATCGGCGTAGTTCTGCACGTCCGGCGTCATCTGCGCGTAGCCGAAATAGCTCTGTCCGGTGCGATGGGAATCCGTCCGGAGTGCGCGCAAGAGATGCGTTTTTCCGGCGCCTGACTGGCCATGAAAAAGCAGGATGCGTTCGGGCGTGTGGTAGCCGCGCCCCGATGTGATCGTCGTCAGCAGATCGTTGAACTTCTGCCGAGCTTTGGCGTGAATTTCGGGTACGTCGACCGGATCGGCGCGCCAAAGATCGTCCTCCCAGGTAATCGAATGCTCGAACGCCTCGCTCAGCTTGTCGGGAGCGAGCGGGGAAGCAAACGACGCCTTTTTGAGTGGACCGCCTTCAACGCCCATTTCGAATCGGAATGCCTTTTAATCTTGGACGCGCACGAAGTGCCAGACGGTGTTCTTGTAGAGGATCTTCGAATCCTCGAGCGATTTCAGGTCGCGGCCATCCTTGAGATCGGCGGTCGTGAGTTCGACCTGGCCCGAACGGTGAGCTTCCGCGAGCATGCCTTTGAACGCAGTCTCGGATAACCCCCAGTCGGGTCGCGCGTTGCGAATCGCCTTCCAGACCAAAGAGATAAACGCCTTCCGGTTACCTGGCCAGCCCTCGGAGACGGGCCGTGCCGCATCGATCACAGCGCGGCAAAATTCTGCCATGTCCGGCGGCGACGGCGCGCGGATGCTTGGCGGCGCAACTTCCGAGATCGGTGCGCGGTCGTTGGCAGGTTTCGGGGTTGGTGGACGGGCGGGACGCGGCTGTGCTCGCGGCGGGGACATCAATCCGCGCAGGACAGCGAGTTCGAGCGCGTCGAGGGAGTGCTCGCGGCTGCCGGCGATCTCGCAGGCGAGATGCACGATCAGCTTGCCGTCGGTTGCGATCTCTCGGGGCTGCTTGAAAAGCTGGCCTGCGAGAACGCGGCCCGGCTTCGCAGGTAACCCCGCGCCTTTCTTGAAGCCGGTCTTGATTTTGTTCCCAAATGCACGTTCGAGCGCGATGATCGCGAGGTCGGCGCGGAGGTCGGCCGGTGACTGCGCGCGTGCCGTCGATTTTCCGAAGTGATGCTGCAACACAAGGGCGGCGAGGCCTTCGACGCGCTGCAAGACTTTTCGGATAGCCGGTGTATCGTTCGTCCGGAGCGCGCGGATGAGAAGGGCCAGTTTTATCTCTGCCCAAGTGCTGCAAGGGGTCCTGGCCGGGGCAAGCAGGGCTTCTGCAACCTGAACGCCCTTGCCCGTCGCGCTGAGGCGCCCCTTCGCTTCGGCGACGAGCTGGCTGCCGGCAAGATTGCTGATGCCAAGCTCGGCCGAGCGGCGGAATTCGGCGCCGGAAAGTCTTGGAGCAAGAAGCGGCGCCACCTCGCGCTGCAGGTCGGCGCGTGTCGCGGTTCCGGCGGAAATGCGCAGCAGCACCAAGTCCTTTGCCGTGAGCTCAGGGAAATGGGCTTCAAATTTCCGCTCAGATTGTCCGATGGCTGCAGTCATCGAAGGTCTCCCGGCGCGAATCAAGTTGCCGCGACGACTGTTGATGATCGGCCGAGCACTTCCAAGAGGTTTGGAGCCTAAGACCCACAGTCCGACCGTCGGGGAAGAGCAAGTACTCGCGAAAGATTTTGCGGTCAGGCTTTCGCCGCCGGGTGGTCAAAATCGCGACACCTTGTTGGGGCGAAGATCAGGCGGGGCGGGAATGGGTACGTGAGGGACCTCCATGCGAGGATCTAAAACATTGCTTCGGCGCGCCGCGTGGCGTGATTCGCGTCCCGTTAGTGTTAACAGCGCGTTAACGGATTTCCGGCAATGATCGAGTTTCGCGCACGTCTCGTGCCGGGAGTAGCTGTTATGTATCGCGTCGCGCTCGCCACCGGGCTTGCTACGGCTTTGGCCGGGTGCAGCCTCGGTTCAACATCCCTGTCGTCAGGTTTTGCAGAGCCGGAAACGACGTCGTCGCTCTCATCGCCTTCGCTGTCGCCGTCCATCAAGAGCGTCGGTCTCGGCGGTGATCCCTCGGCGCCGCGCGAGGTGAAGGTTGCGGCACTCGACAAAGCTCCGAACGGGAGCTTCGAGAAGGCTGCTCCAGGCGTGCTTGCGGATCGCGACTATTCGCATACGTCCTTGAACGCGGAAATGGCGCGCGACGTCATCAATGCCTATCGCAAGAAGCATGGGCTGAAGCCGTTGAAGCTCAACCCCGAGCTGACGGAAGCGGCCAAAGCGCATTCACGCGATCTCGCGAAGTTTGATCGCATCTCGCACTATGGTTCCGACGGTTCAAACCCTTGGGATCGCGTCAAGCGGGCGGGCTATCGCGCACGTCTCACGGCTGAGAACGTCGGCACAGGTCAAGTCGACTTCAACGAAGTGATGCGCGGCTGGGAAGATAGCCCTGGCCATAACAAGAATCTTCTGACGCCGGATGCGACCCACATGGGCATCGCGCTGGTGCAGGATCCGAAGACCGAATTCAAATCCTTCTGGACGCTCGTCATCGCCTCGCCGATGTAGTTTTGCATCGGCGCTTACGAGTTTTTGGTGGCGCTTGCGACTCCGCTTCGCGGAGCCGGCCGCAAGCGCGAGCTTTTTGCGGCGGATGCCGTTGAGTTGCGTTCTGCGAGCCGGCCGCCCGGCGCTAGAGACGCGGTAGGTTTTTCCAGATTGCGATTTTGATGTCGAGGCGACGCCAGATGACGATCGCGTTCGTCAACGCGGCGCCCGTCAGCGAGATTGCGGTCGCGCTGGCTGCGCCGATGAGCCCGAAGCGCGGCACCAAAATAAAGTTGAGGGCGATATTGAGCATGGCTGCGCCAAACAAGACGACTGCGCAGAGCTTTTGTTCCCCGAGCATATTCAGAAGATATTCGGCAGGTCCCATCGCAGAGCGTGTCAGAAAGCCAACGACGAGAATGCACATCACCGAATAGCCAGTTTCGAATTGCGGCCCGAATAACGACAGCAGCGGTTTGCCGAGCGCGAGAATGACGATTGCACTCGCAAGCGACGGCCAGAACGTCCAGTTGACGGCATCCTTCACGAAGTCCTGCAGACCGCCCCGGTCGCCGCGCGCGTGCAGGGCTGCGAACTTGTGCGCGACGGCGCTGCCGACGGCATAGTGGACGAACATGATCAGGGCCATCGTCTTGCCAGCGGCGAAATAAATGCCGACATCCGCGGGCGACATAAAGCGCGTCACGACCAGAACGTCGGTGTTCTGAAGGAGGAGTTCAGCGCTCATCATAACGAGCAGCGGCAGTGAGATCTTGAACCATGCCGTGAAGTCGCTGGCTCTGGGTCCGGGCGGGACCGTATCGCTCATGCGCCGGTTCAACAGGAAAGCCTGTAGAATTCCCGATAACCACGTGGCGACGATGGCTGCGGCTGCGGCCGTTGCTGCGTTCATCGGCAGATCTGCGGCGTAGGCGACGAGCATTGCCGCGAGCAACGACAATGGGCGGAGAATGTAGGGCGGCACGAGCGCGATGCTCATCCAGGCGTTGCCGCGGCCGATGCCGTCCTGGACATCTGTCAGCGTGTAGAGCGGTACGCAGACGAGTGCGAGATAGATAGGCAGTACGAAATGATTCTGGATGTGATTTTGAAAAAGCCAGACGCCCAAGAGGCCCAACGCCATGACCACCGTGCCGCTGCCGAGCGCAAACAGCCGGACCCCGTGCACCAGACCGCGTAGACGTTCGAAGTCGCCGGTTTCGCGATAGACGGGTGCGAGACGGATCGATGCGAGATTCAATCCGAGATGGGGGATTGCGCCAAGGATGAGCACCCAAGTCCACACGGACACGTAGACGCCGTACTCGTAGCCGCCCATCCAACGGGCCAGCACGATCTGCGTCAGATAAAGGAGGCCCGCGCTCAGGACGCGAACCGCGAACGCAAGGAGTGCGTCGCGCTGCGTTCGTTCGCGCTCGCCGCTTGCGGTCAGTACGTTGACCGCCTGCTTCAGAATGTCCAAGACAAGTCCGCAGCCGGCGGCGAAGGCGCCTTTGGCGTGTTCCGTTTCGATGCGTGTCGCGGTGGCGCCATCGGCGCTCTCTGCGGTCGCGGTCCTCACTGCAAATTCCCGTCGTTCATTCAGCTTTCAAGGCGTGTTCGTTCGCGGTGGCGTACAAGCTCGGCGACACCGCTCCAGGCCCACGCTCGGCCGGCGTCCCCTTTCTCGCCGTGATAGATCGCAAAGAAATCGGCGATTGCCGCAGCGAAAACGCCGTGCCGTCCCTCTAAAACCTCTGCCATCGCGCCGACGTCCCGTGGCGTCGGTGTGAAATCCGGCTCATCGGTCCGGGAAATTCGCGACGTCGACGACATTGTATGGTCCTACTCCAGGCTTAAATACCGGTTGATGAAACCGAGAAAGCAAGTTTGACGCCACATTGCGTGGGCTTCCCGAGGGGGCCTTGTTCGACTTAGGTTAACCGCTCGTTGCGGTTAGCCGCAAAGCGTGTGAAAGGCCGGTCATGTGGTTTGTTTTTGGCGTTTTCGCGTGGGGCATGGTTCTCGGTCTGCCGGCTGTGGCGCCTGCGCTGGCGTCGAATTTCGTCACCGGGCGTTCCGGAATAGAACGCGTTCAGGCCGAGGCTGGGACGGACGTCCCAGGGTCACGCAGCCACCGGCGCGCCAAGGCTGGACATAAGGGTGCGCATCAGCCGCCGGACGTGCGCCGTAATGATGAAGATCGCGACGATGACGGCGGTGGAGGGGGTTCGGATGTCAAGCCGTCTCCGGACGCGATGGAACCACCCGGCTGCATCTATAGGAAGGAACCGCTCGGGCTCATCGTCTAAGCGACGCGCGCGATCACGGTGATGCGGCTTCGGCGGCTTTTGGCTGCGTGGCCGGTGCCGTGGACGCGCCTTGCGTGCTTCCGGCTGTCGCACCTTGCGGAGCTTCGGTCGCGTCGCTCTTTTTCTTTCCTGCTTTGGTTTTCGAAGCCGCCAGCTTGCCCTTCGACTTGCGCTTGGCAATGCGATGGCGATGCTTGCCGCCACAGCTCATAGCTGCGACCGTGTCGCGAACCGACGAAATGTTTTTGGCGTTTGGATCGACCGGAAGGGTATCGATCGTCGGCATGCTGAAGAGGGCTTTCCAATCGTAATATTGGAATCCGTATTCCAATAACGCCGCCGAGCGGATGGCGCGTTCGTTACCGGAGGATTCGCCGAGAACGATCGCCATCAATCTTCGGCCGTCGCGGGTTGCACTGGCGGCGACGTTGTAGCCGGAATCGCACGTGAAGCCCGTTTTCATCCCATCGGCGCCCGGGAACGTCCTGAGCAGCGCGTTGTGGCTGCCAAGGCGCCGTTTGCCGATGTGCATCGCCGGCATCGACCAATAGCTGGCGTATTGCGGGAAATCCGTGACGACGGCGCGCGCGATCTTTGCGAGGTCGCGCGCACTCGTGAGTTGACCGGGAGACGGAAGGCCATTGGTGTTATCGAAATGCGTTCGCGTCATGCCGAGGCGCTGGGCTGTTGCGTTCATCTGCTCGACGAAGGCGCTTTCGCTGCCTGAAATCGCTTCGGCGAGCATGACCGTCACGTCGTTGGCGGACTTCACGATGACGGCTTGCAACGCCTGTTCAACGGTTAGCTTTTCGCCGACTTTGAGGCCGGCTTTGCTCGGGGGTTGCAGCGTTGCGACGAGAGAGCAGGGGATTTTATCGTCGAGATGAAGCTTGCCGTCCTTGATGGCCTGGAACGCAAGGTAAGCCGTAGTCAATTTGGTCAGCGATGCGGGATACCAGACGTCGTCGACATCTTCCGAGTAGAGTACCTTTCCGGTCGATATCTCGAAGAGCAGCGCGGGGTTGGCCGACGCGGATGTCGTTCCGCCCAGGCAAAACAGCACCATCGCTGCGATTTGAGCCGCCCGTGCTCGCATAAAAGACTCCGGAATTTCAATTCCGTTCGGCTATCATATTTGCGGTGGGGGCGCCAACCGAACGTCGCTCCCGGCCTACCTTAGGGCGAGTTGTGTTGCTTATGCGGCGCTTGGCACGCGAAATATCCACATTACGCCCTTCTTGCCGCGATATGGCAAGTCCTCTACGCAATGCTGCCCATTTACGCCTAACCGCATGATCGCAGGCCGGTTCCAATTTCCGAACTTTGCTCAATTCTGCACGCGGGGCCTAGACTTGCCGTGTGGCGAGTGACGCATCGCGTAACATCGCCGATTCTTGCGTTGCTACCGCTCGCATCTGGCGGAGGCCGACATCGCTGATAGGGACCCTCGACGGCATGCAACATCCGAGTTTGGAAAATTCCGACGATGCCCAGGGCGAAGCGCGCCGCCGCCTCGCGATCTTCGGCGCGCTGGCACTTGTTCTTCTGCTTGCGTCCCTCGATCAAACGGTCGTCTCGACGGCGCTGCCGACGATCGTTCGAGAAATTGGCGGTCTGTCGCATCTCTCCTGGATCGTTACGGCGTATCTCCTGGCGACGACAGTCGTGGTGCCGCTTTACGGGAAGCTCGGCGATCTTTTCGGGCGGCGGATCATGCTGCAGACGGCCGTCATCATTTTTCTTGTGGGGTCCGCACTTTGCGGACTCGCGCAAAATCTGCCGGAGCTGATCGCATTTCGCATCGTGCAAGGGCTCGGCGGCGGTGGCTTGATCGTGACCGCGATAGCGGTCGTCGGCGACGTCGTGCCGCCACGCGAACGTGGCCGGTATCAGGGATTCTTCGGGGGCATCTTCGGGCTTTCGACAGTGCTCGGGCCTCTAATCGGCGGCTTTATCGTCGATAATCTGTCGTGGCGCTGGATCTTTCTCATCAACGTGCCGTTCGGCCTGGCCGCGTTGGCCGTGATCAACAGAACGTTCAGGCCGCACAGCCGGACGACGAGAGTCGAGATCGACTATGTCGGTGCCGCACTTCTCGCGATCACGTTGACGAGCGTCGTCATCATCACGAGCCTTGGGGCGACGCTGGCGCGCGAAGCTCCCGTCAGCATGTTTGCGATTTCGGCGCTGGGCCTCTTGGCGTTCGCGCTGTTCCTTTACGCGGAAGCGGTCGTACCCGATCCGCTGCTGCCGCTGACATTGTTCAAGGAGCGGGCGTTCGCGATCGCGACATCGGTCGGGTTCATCGTGGGCATGGCGCTGTTCGGATCGATCACGCTCATGCCGGTTTATCTGCAGGTCGTCCAAGGCCTGGACCCGACGAGCGCCGGATTGCACATGACACCGATGATGCTCGGCGTTTTTGTCAGCTCGGTCACGAGCGGCCAGATCATCAGCCGGATCGGCCGCTACAAGATGTTTCCTGTTCTGGGGAGCGGTCTGATGACTCTCGGCCTCGTCCTTCTATCGCGGATTACGCTCGAGACGTCGGCCGAAATGGCGTCTCTGTTCATGCTGTGTCTAGGGCTGGGACTCGGCATGGTGATGCAGATTCTGGTGATGTCCGTTCAGAATGCCGTCGCCTACGAGCAGCTCGGTGTCGCAACCTCCGGAACGACGCTCTTTCGATCGATCGGTGGCTCGGTTGGCGCGGCGATGTTTGGGGGCATATTTTCTTATACGCTGCAGAGGAAGCTCAGCGTATCTGCACCGCAGCTTGCGGAGATTGCGAACGACCCGGGGGCCATCGCGACGCTCACCGATCCGCTGCGATCGACCTATCTCGCGCTCTTCGTTGACTCGCTGCGGCCGGTGTTCGTGAGCGCCGCGGCGCTGGCATTCATGAGCTTCCTTTTGACATTCGGCATCAAGGAAGTCCCGCTCAGGACCAGCCTCGCTCCGGAGCCGGCGAACGATCCGCTGCAGATGCCGCGCGACGCAACCTCGCTCGAAGAGCTTGAGCGTATCGTCGAGCGCAACACGGCCCGCGAAAATCGTTGGCGCGTTTACCAGGGCTCCGCGAAACGGATCGGCGTCAATCTCGAACCGGACGAATACTGGCTTTTGGCCCGCATCGGCGAACGAGGTGGCCGCGAAAGCCGTAGTGAACTCGAAAAGCGGTTGGCGGTCGACGAAGCGCAGAGCGCGCGTCTGTTCACAGGACTCTTGGCTTCAGGAATGGCGGCCGAAGCCGGCGACGGTTTCGTCGAGCTTACGTCTGCGGGCCGCGCCGCCTACGACCGCTTGTTGCGCAGGCGCGAGGACGACCTGAGGCACATGCTGTCCGAATGGGATCGCAACGAGCACCCGGAAGTCCGCGCGTTGCTCCGCGAGATGGCGAGCTCATTCGCCCGCACACCTCCCGTGAAGCCTAGCCGGTAAGTAAGCAAGCTAAGCTTTGCGGATTTCGTTCAGGGCCGCAACGTCGGCGTCGCTCAGGTTGATAGCGACGGACGCCACGTTTTCCTCCAGGTGGCGAACCTTCGACGTACCCGGGATCGGCAGCATGTTGGGGCTTCGCCGCAGGAGCCAGGCGAGCGCGATCTGGCTCGGCGCGGCGCCGTGCTTCTTGGCGATGCTTTCAAGGCGTGAACCGGGTTTGGCGAGATCGCCAGAGGCAAGCGGGTACCAAGGTATGAACCCGATGTCGTTTTTCTCACAGAAATCGAGCACGTCTTCGCTATCGCGATCGGCGAGATTGTATCGGTTCTGGACGGTTACAACCCGGAAGTATTTCTGCGCCGCCTGGATGTCCTTGATGCTGACCTCGCTGAGGCCGACGTGACGGATCAGGCCTTCCGCCTGCAATGCTTTGATCGCGTCAAACTGCTCGTTCTGCGGAACATGCGGATCGATGCGATGGAGCTGCCAGAGATCGAGCCGCTCGACGCCGAGCCGACGAATGCTGAGAATGACTTGCTGACGCAGATATTCGGGTTTGCCGAGCGGGACCCAAGTCCCGGGACCGGGCCGAAGCAGGCCGGCTTTGGTGGCGATCACAAGCCCTTTGTATGGATAGAGAGCTTCGCGGATAAGCCTCTCGCTGACCTCGGGTCCGTAGGAGTCTGCGGTATCGATCAGGTTGATGCCGAGCTCGGGAAGCCTGCGCAGTGTCCGCAAACTCTCGGCGCGATCCTCGGGCTCGCCCCAGATGCCGGTCCCCGTGATGCGCATCGCTCCGAAGCCCAGCCTTACGACCGGCAAATCCCCGCCAATCGAAAAATGCCCGGCGCGTTCGATCGTTTCCGCGGTCAATGTCACGATGAGATGCCTTTCTGGTCGCTCTGAGTATTTGAAGTTTTGCATCGGGCGAGATGTAGTGTCTGCGAGCTTCTTTTTGCAGAGCAGCAGGTGCGATGCCTGACCGATTTATGAGCGTTCGCCGGATTTCGAGCCAAAATCAGCCGAATTTAACGGTCGCTTCACGTGGCACCCATAATCTCGATTGCATCAATGTCGAGTTTCCGGCACGTTTCAGTGATCTTCTGCCGTCGCGGCGGATACCACGCGAACCGGAACGTAAACTCGGCGTGAACGTTTAAGTCAGACTGGGGGAAGGGGCTGTTGCAGCCTTCCCTGCCTGTCCACGGTAGGGCGTAACAAATGTTTAGCGTGTCGGCGCTAGCGCGCGTCAGAAATTCTGCGATTGCAACTCTGATTTTTGCTGCTGCCTTCAGTCTTGCAAATGGCGCCGAGGCGCGTAATCGCGTTCGCGATGGCGGCGAGACTCAAGTGACGCAGCAAGACCTCGCCGGTAAGCCTGTGGTGGCGGTCGTTTCGATCAAGGATCAGCGTATCTCCGTCTATGATGCCAATGGCGAAGTGCTGCATGCCGGCGTATCGACGGGGCAGACAGGTTACGAAACGCCGGTCGGCGTTTACAGCGTGCTTCAGAAGCAGGAAGAGCACTATTCGAACATCTACGACGATGCGTCGATGCCGTTCATGCAGCGCATTACGTGGTCGGGCATCGCGCTCCACGCCGGCGTATTGCCGGGTTATCCGGCGTCGCATGGCTGCGTGCGGATGCCCTATGAATTCTCCCAGCAGTTGTTTCCTCTGACGCGGCTGGGTTTGCGCGTCGTCATTGCTCACGATGACGTCGCACCGACCGATATTTCGCATGCATTGCTTCCGAAGCCGTTACCGGCAGGCGAGGCTGCGGTCGCTGTTCCTGCGACCTTTGAGAGCGATGTTACCGACCAGGACGATCTCAATATCTTCGAGCCGGATGTTTCAAAGTGGCCGGCGCGTGCGGCTCAAATGCAGGCGCTCAAGGCCGCCGCATCAAAAAAAAGCCTCCAGGCGCAGACGGCGATCTCGCAAGCCGACGAGTTGAAGGCTGTCGTCGCCGACAAAAAAGCCATTCACGCAAAAGCCCTGAAGCAGCTCAAGCGCGCGGAGGCGGCGAAAAAGGCTTCCGATGAAAAGGTTGCGCGAGCCGATCGCACCCTTCTTGCCGCAAAAACGCCCGCCGCGATGAAACGGGCGCAGGATCGGAAAGACAAAGTTGCGGCTGCGGCGAAAATCGTCAACGACAAGTACGATGCGGCGAAAGCCAGCGTTGCTGCAGCGGAGAAGGAGCTGGCGGCCGCGACGGCGGAATGGGCGAAGGTCGAGGACGCCAGGAAGACGGCCGTGGCGGCAATGCAGATTGCAAAGTGGAGGATGTATCCGGTTTCGATGTTCATCAGCCGGAAGACGCAGCGCCTTTACGTTCGTCAAGCCAACGAGCCCGTATTCGACGCTCCAATTACGATTTCTCGGCCCGACGAACCCATCGGCACGCATGTGTTCACGGCCGTTGACTATAAAGATCAGGCCAAAGACCTGCGCTGGCAGGTCGTTTCGATCGCGCGACGTTCGGCTGAGGATACCGATTCCGGTTCGCACAAGAAGCGGCGCGTTGCCGATCTCGACTACAGCGCACCTCCGACCGATGTGGGACAGGCGTCCGCCGCCCTCGACCGCATCACAATTCCGCCGGAGGTGGCGTCGCGGATTTCCGGATACGTGTGGCCGGGATCTTCGCTCATTGTTTCCGACGAGCCGATGAGCAACGAAACAGGCAAGGCGACAGACTTCATCGTCGTAGTCAGCACCGAACCGCAAGGCGCGCTCAAGAAGAGGCCGCGTAAGACCGCGCCGTCCTATATGCGCGATGATCCTTACGATTATTACGACGGCTACGATCGTTACGATCGCTATGACCGTTACGATCGTTACGACCGGCGGTATCGCAATAAACCGACGTTCTTCAATTGGTGGTGACCAGTTGCAGTGGCCGCTTCCGGAGCGGCCACTAGGTTTTCTCCGAATCCGATTTCAAGGTCGCGATCGCTTCATGCACGGTCGTCATGAATTGGGCCGGGAAGAAGATCGTCGAATTCTTTTCCGTCGCGATCTCGGCCATTGTCTGCAAGGTGCGGAGCTGCAGGGCAACCGGGTGGGTTGCTATGATGTCGGCCGCTTCGCCTAAACGCATTGCTGCCTGGAATTCCCCCTCCGCAGCAACGATTTTGGCACGCCGTTCGCGTTCTGCTTCGGCTTCCTTTGCCATCGCGCGCTGCATGTTGTCGGGAAGAATGATGTCCTTGATCTCAACAGCAGTTACCTGAGCGCCCCACGGCTCGGTATGCTGGTCGATGACATTCTTGATCTGCTCGTTGACGTCGATCGTTTGAGCCAAGAGCTGGTCGAGTGAAAAACGGCCGACAACTTTGCGCACGGTCGTTTGGCTGATCTGGTTGATCGCTTCGTAGACGTTCTCGATCGCTATCACTGCCTTTTCGGGATCGCTGACATGGTAATAGGCGACGGCGGCAATATCGATCGAGACGTTATCCTTGGTGATGATCTTCTGGGAGGGGATCTCCATCGTTACGGTGCGGAGGGAGACGCGCTGCATCGTTTGGAACGGGGTGAAGATCAACGTCATTCCGGGGCCACGGACGCCCTCGAATTTCCCGAGCAGAAAGGCGACGCCGCGCTCGTACTGCCGCAATATGCGGATCGAGCTTGCGAGATAGATGAGGACGATCAGAGCAATGACTATTCCCATCGCTTTTCCACTCCCTGCTGTCGGACGCGAGCCTAGGTGATTTCACTTAGTCGGGGAAGCCGCGGTTTTATCGTGACCGGGCGAGCGTGGTGGCGATTGCTCCTTGTGCGCCGGAGATCAGGATCTGAACGCCGATGCAGAGCAGAAGGAAAGCCGACAGGCGCGTGAGGACGCGCGCACGCGCGGGACCGAGCAGCGATACGAGGCGATCCGCGGAGGCGTAGCAGATCGCGACGACGAGCGGCTCCCGATGCGCCGGCGTAGAACGGCAGCAAGGACTCCGTCGTAGACGGGCGACTGGCGCTGAGCGCAATCGCGACGGAAATCGTGCCCGGCCCTGTCGTGAAGGGCATCGTCAGAGGAAAGAAAGCAACGTCGCTTTCTCCCGCGGCCGAAGCGGCGTGGTCGTGCTTGCGATCCTCGTTCTCCTTGGGGTCGTAGAGCATGCCCCACGCACTCGCGGCGACGACGAGGCCTCCCGCAACGCGAAGCGCTTCGATGCTGACGCCGAAGAAGCTCATCAAGGACGCGCCGATCCAGAGCGACACCAGCATAACGATGGCGGAGTAAACCGCGACGCGATAGGCGAGCGTTATTCTTTCGGCATGGGGCCGGCCAATGGTCACCTGGCTGTAGATCAGCGCGCCGCCGATCGGGTTGACGATCGAGAACAGCGCCGGCAAGGCAACCAGGAAGCTACCGACCATGCCGCTGATAATGTCCATGGGTCCAATTCGATTTTCGGTGTGATGAGGTGCCCGTAGCTGATTCTATTAGTGCCCTTGCATTCGCTAAGGAAGCCGCCTTCGTTCATCCGATAGCCGTTGCCTACCAGGTGTTTGCTCGCTCGGCGCCGCCAAAGACTTCATCGAGACGTCGTTTCGTGGCTGCCGTTATGGTCCTGGGGAGGCGGTCGAGGGCGAAAAATCGTTGTTCTGAGATTTCGGCATTGGCTGCGGGGATGTGATCCTGTCGCCAATGCTCGACGATAAAGAGCACGACGTGATCGCCGGGAAAAACCTCGAAGTTCGTGTAGATTCCGAAAAGCCGAGCCGGTTGCACGAGGATTACGCCTGCTTCTTCGTTCAATTCGCGGCATAAGGCGCGGTCTATCGTTTCGCGTCGCTCGACTCCGCCGCCGGGAAAATGCCAGCCGGGGCGATAGCCGTGACGGACCAACAGAACCTCGGAGGCTGCGTTAGCGATAACGCCTTGCACGCCGAGCGTCACAAGATCGGAACGTCGCGAGAGATGAGATGCAAGCTGCAGCGGCACGGTCAAAGCCTCCAGCCGTAGAGCCAATCAAAGCCGGCCATGACGCGCGCAGGTGGCGCGAGGCGCATCGTCATGTTGCGGGCGAGACCGGCAGCACCGGCCATATGATAGATGCGTCCGTTTTGTTGCGACGCTTCGGCGACGCGGCGTGCGCGCGGGCGGCGTGCCAGCTCGTAACTTCGCAGCGACGATTCTATGTTGTTTCGCCCATCGTCGAGGGAGGCGGCCAACATCATCGCGTCTTCGAGCGCGAGCACCGCGCCTTGCGCAAGGAACGGCAGTACGGGATGCGCCGCATCTCCGAGCAGGACGGCGCGGCCGTTCGACCAGCGGTCGAGCGGCGACATTGTGTAAAGCGACCAGCAACGCCAATCGTCGGCTTTTGCGACGAGTGCTTGCAAGGGGTGCGCAAAATTGCAGACCTTCTCGCGCACGGTTTCGGCAGACGCGGACGTATCCCATCCCGGATCGCGCAACGGATCGTCGGCGACGACGATGAGCGCGATGTCGCGTCCGGCGTTGACAGGATAATGGACGACGTGGGCGCCGGGCGCGAGCCAGATGTGGACGGCGTTGGGTGTCAGTTCAGCGACAAGATCGTCGGCTGGAATGACGCAGCGAAATGCCGCTTTCCCAACGGGTTGCGGACCGGCTCCAGACGCGACCTCGTTGCGAAGGTTCGACCAAAGTCCATCGGCGCAGACGAGTGCTGACGCGTTTAGAATCTCGCCGTCGCTGCTGGTTGCTCTGACGCTTTCGTTCTGAGTGGCGAACGAAACGATCTCGACGCCGGTTCGCAGCTCGATTAGCGGAGTCGCTTCGGCGCGCTCGCGCAGCGCCCAATGCAGATCTTTCCGATGCGCCGTCCAATAGGGGGTGCCGTGCCGCTCCGCGATCCACGTACCCAGCGGCAGGCGTGTCAGCTCGTGCCCTGTTTTACCCTCACGGACGCTTAGGGCATCCGGCGTGGCGGCACGGCTCTCAAGAAGCTCCGCGACGCCGAGGCGCTGCAGAATGCGCGTGCCGTTCGGCCCGATCTGTATCCCTGCGCCTTCTTCGGGAAACGCGGCACGGCGTTCGTAGACTTCCGACGCGATACCATGCTCGGAAAGCGCGAGTGCCGTCGCGATGCCGCCGATGCCGCCGCCTGCAATTGCGACACGAGAGGGTTTCGTGCTCATCATCCGCCGCGCCTGATCTGAGGGGCGCTCCGGTACATCGGTCGATCAGGCGGCGTCGGAGACGAGGCTGTTCTTCGGATCGCTCTCGCCGGCCTTGAGGCGCGGATCGTAGATGTAGAGCGTCGAGCAATACGGGCAGAGGATCTGATTATCCTGCCCCATGTCGAGATAGATGTGCGGATGGTCGAACGGCGGGCGCGCGCCCATGCAGTTGAATTCCTTGACGCCGATGAAAATGCGTTCAGCACCGACGTCGTTTGCGAAATGAGGGATCAGTGCTCCGGCCATGCGACGCCCTTTTGCGAATTGGAGATTTGCGGCCGCACCATACCTTCTCGGCCGCAATGATGGTAGGGGAGATACCCCATACTTGCAGCCAGTGGGTAGCGACGGCATGAAGCAGTTCGACAGTGCGGGCGTTGATATCGCCTATCTCGATACCGGCGCCGGCAGGGTAAAGCCGCCGGTTTTGCTGATCCACGGCTTTGCTTCAAACGTCGAGACGAACTGGGTCAATACCGGATGGGTCTATTTTCTCAGCAAAGCCGGATATCGCGTAATCGCCTTAGACAACCGGGGCCACGGGCAAAGCCAGAAACTCCATGAATTGACGGATTACGGCGCGCCGCTGATGGCCGAAGATGCCCGGCGGCTGCTCGACCACCTCAGCATCGCGCGTGCGCATGTTATCGGTTATTCGATGGGTGCGCGCATTGCCGCATTTCTGGCGCTGGCGCATCCGGAGCGAGTCGACCATGTCGTTTTCGGCGGACTTGGCATCAACATGGTGCGGGGCTTGGCTGGGACGGGGCCGATTGCGCGGGCACTCGAGGCGGAGAGCATCGAGGATGTCAGCAATCCCACAGCACGGACCTTCCGCGCATTCGCAGAGCAGACGAAAAGCGATCTCAAGGCACTTGCGGCGTGTATTCGTTCAGCGCGCGCGCCGATCACGGCAGAGATGGTCGCGTCGATTTCGGCGCCCGTTCTCGTTGCGGTCGGTGAGACCGACGTGATCGGCGGGTCGGCGGACGAGCTTGCTAAGATAATTCCGGGCGCGCGGGCTATTACGATGGCCGGTCGCGATCACAATCGGGCCGTCGGAGACCGGACGTTCAAGGCCGAGGTTCTGGCTTTTCTTGAAGGCCGCTGACTACGGCAGCGGGCAATTATTGCTCCGACGGCCGTTGGCTGGCTCCACAATTGAGACGGATGTGGCAACGCCAGACATCCAGGTATGTCAAGCACATGCCCGCGAGGCGCGGGCTGCCTCGCGGGTATTCTCAATTATACGCTCCTTCGCACGTCTTTGGATCGGTACGCGGTACATCTCCGATCCCAGACGTGGAGTTGGCGCATTCCGGGCTGGTACGCGGGACGTGTCCGAGCCGGCCAGCGCCTCCAGGAGCACAAGCCCAATAGCGGCGCTCGATGACGCCGGGATTTCAGGCAGATGTCAGGAGAGAATAAACTGTGGATAACTTGATTAATCCATCTTCTCAATCTTGACGATAGCACGGTTCGCCTCTTGTCGATTCGAGTGCTTGCCTCGGCTTTGACAAGGCGACGGCCAAAATCAGCCTGAAAAATATGGGATTTTAGAGTGCTGGCGGGCACTTTTTTACTCCCGGTTAACGTTACCTCCGTTTACTCAGCCCGTCATGGTCTCGCGTCGTATCCGCGTATTCGCTCCGCTGACCGTCCTGCTGCTGTCCGGCCCTGCATTCTTGTCGGGTTGCGGCACCGCCGGGACGAATTTCGTCGTCAAGGACGATCCCTGGCGCTCTCCGGAAGAGCGCGCTTGCCTTGCATCCGGCGTCGTCCGCCAAACTGCATTCGTTCATGAGCGTTCGGCGCTCGGCGGTCCGAGTGTGTGCGGCGCCGAAATTCCCTTTGAGATGTCCGCCGCCGATAACGGGCGTATCGCGCTGGAGCCGCCAGCGTCGCTCCGCTGCCCGATGATTCCGCAGATCGACAGCTGGGTGAAGAACGTCGTCGAACCGGCCGCGCGGTACTATTTCCGGCAAGACCTCGCCGGTGTAAAAATTCTCGCCTCCTACTCTTGCCGCCCGATGAACAGCGTCGAAGGTGCGCAGATTTCAGAACACGCCTACGCCAACGCCGTCGATATCGGCGGCTTCAGGCTGGCGAACGGCGATACGATCAGTGTGCTGCATGGCTGGAACGGTTCGGACCGCGAACAGGCCTTTCTGCAGCGCGTTCACGAGGGATCGTGCGATTACTTCACGACCGTGCTCAGTCCCAAATACAACAGGCTGCACGCCGACCATTTCCATCTCGATCTTGCCCATCACGGGCGCGACGGTTTGATGCGTATCTGCAAGTAGCGCCCGCGGCGGCGTGCGGGCGTGGGTGCAGAAACGCTGCAAATCCGCTAGAAGCGGCTCATGACCTGGGATCACGATCCGCCGCCGGGAGCGCGACGCGGCTACCATCACGGAAACCTGCGCGAAGCCCTGATGAAGGCGGCGCTGGACCTGATTGCCGCAAAGGGCCCGGCGGGATTTACGTTCGCGGAAGCTGCGCGGGCGGCGGGTGTCAGCCCCGCGGCGCCCTATCGGCATTATCGCGACCGCGATTCGCTAATGGCGGATGTGGCGCGGCGGGCGTTCGAGCTTTTCGAGGCGAAGCTCAAGCAAGCCTGGGCCAACGGCACGCCCGATCCGTTTACGGCATTCGAGCGAGTCGGACGCGCCTATCTCGGCTTCGCGCGTGCGGAGCCGGCGCAATATTCCGCGATGTTTGAATCGGGGCTTTCGTTCCAGGCGTTTCCGGATCTGCACGTTGCGGGCGACCGGGCCTTCAACGTGTTGCGCGATGCGTGTGCGGCGCTGATCGCGTCGATGCCCGAGGGCAAGCGGCCGCCGGTGGTGATGATGGCGTTGCACATCTGGGCGGAAGCGCATGGCATCGCGTCGCTGTTCGCGCGTGGCGATGAGGCCCGTCGCCCCATTCCGATGAGCCCCGAAGACCTGCTCGATGCTGCGGTGCTGATCTATCTTGATGGGCTCGGAGTGCGGCCCAAGGCGGGTTGAGCTGAGCCTCCTTTTTGGGATTTCTGTAAATTCGTCTGCCGGTCACTTGAACTCGGCCCTTGCCGTCCCACCTATGTGAATGTAAAATACATTTACATCCCTAACCGAGGAGAGGGTGGCGAATGGCGCAAGTGGTTCAGACTCTGGACGATTTCGGCAGGCCGGCGTGGCTCGTCGCAATGGTTCTGGGCTTCGTTCTTTTCTGGCCGATTGGGCTCACCATCTTGGCCTATATGCTTTGGAGTGGACGCATGAATTGCGGATGGCACGGTGGACGCGGACGGTGGGACAACCGGTTCGCGGAACGGTTTGGACGGGCAAAGGATCGCGTCGAGAACGAGATGCGGAATTTCGCACGCGGTGCGTATTCGAGCGGTAATAAAGCGTTCGACGACTATCGCGAGGCGACACTCAAACGCCTTGAGGAAGAAGAGCGTGAATTCCGCTCGTTTCTCGAGCGTCTCAGACAAGCCAAGGACAAGTCCGAGTTCGACCAGTTCATGGCCGACCGTCGCGACCGGCCAGCTGCGAGTGAAGGTGCTGTCTGATCGTAAAGGACCATGAGCGAGGCGACCGCTGCGGTCGCCTCATTCATTTCGGGCATGATTTATCGGCCTATCGGAGGCGACAGATGCATCTGCGTCTTTTCCCGTTGCTGCTGCTACTGGTACCGCTTTTCGTGGCGGCCATGATGGTGTTCGTTGTCGGCGCCGTTCTGTTTAGGATTTTGTTCTTTGTTGCGATCGCGGCGTTGGCGGGCGCGTTCTTGTTGTGCGGCGGTTTCTTCCGCGGAGTTTTCCGGGCGTGCGGCTCCGGTCCGCGACAACATTGTTGGCAATATCCGAACCGCCAGTTCGGTGAACCGCCACCGCGCGATCTCGGCAACTCTGCTTTCGATGACTATCGGCGCGTGACGTTGAACAGGCTCGAAGACGAAGCGCGGGAATTCCGCGCGTTTCTTGCCAAGCTGAGGCAGGCCGCCGATGCCGCCGATTTTCAGGCCTTCCTAAACTCGCGGCGCGCGGGGGGTTCGTAGGTTTTTTGGCCAAATGCGCGCGTGCACGGGGTGTTCGGCGTCTCTGACGCCAGAGCATACCTGATATTTCCAGCTTTCCGCCTTTGTTGCTGTAATTTTAGGGGAAGTCTGGCCCGACCTCCCCTATGCTCCCGGCTCGCGACGCAGGCGGCCGTGAGGCCGTCATGAGGGCTTGAGACGGGTGGGCCGGACTGATGGCTTGGCAATTTCTCAAAAATGCGGTGGCCGCGACTTATGGCGGCGGTCTCAGACCGGCTCTCGATGCCTTCAAGGAGTCGCTCGGGTTCGAAGGCGCGCGCTCGCCGGCGCAATCGCGTGTCGCCTTCACGATCGCCGTCGTTGCGCTTGCCGCGAAGATGAGCAAGGCCGACGGCGTCTCATTGCCGGTTGAAGCGCAAGCCTTCGAACGCCAATTCTCCGTGCCTGATTCTGAGCGCATGCACGTTCGCCGTCTTTATCAACTCGCGAGCCAGGACGTCGCCGGCTACGAAGCTTATGCGGCGCAGGTCGCGCGTCTGCTCGAAGATCAGCCGGATCTCAAGGTTTCGGTGCTCGAGTGTCTGTTCCATGTCGCAAGCGCCGACGGCGTGCTGCACCCAGATGAGGATCGCTATCTCGCGCACGTTTCGGAAATTCTCGGGCTCTCACAGCGGGAGTTTCGCTGCCTTCGCCGTGGGTTTGTCGTCGATGCCGACAGCCCATATGAAGTTCTTAGCGTTTCGCCTGGAGCTTCGGACAAGGACATCAAAGCGCGCTATCGCGACCTCGTGAAAAGCCATCACCCCGACGCGCTGGTCGCGAAGGGCGTGCCGCGGGAATTTCTTGCCGGCGCCGAGCGGAGGCTCGCCGCGATCACGGCCGCTTACGAAGAAATTCTTGCGGAGCGCGGTTTGCGTATCGAACGGGCATTGGAACCAAGTCCGTGACGTTCGCAGCCGATAGCCATCTGGTCTGCTCCGTGCACGCGGCGGAAAACCGGGAACCGCGGCGCGGGGGCGTCCGGCCTTCGCTGCTCATTCTGCATTACACAGGTATGTCGTCGGCGGCGAAGGCGATCGACTGGCTGGCGCGCGCCGATAGTAGCGTTTCATGCCATTACGTCGTCGATGAAGACGGACGGATTACCCAGCTCGTTCCGGAGGGCATGCGGGCGTGGCACGCAGGCGCGTCCTACTGGCGCGGCGAGACCGACATCAATTCGCATTCGATCGGTATCGAAATTCAGAATCCCGGCCATCAGCACGGCTATCCGGATTTTCCTGCCGCGCAGATGCATGCGGTGATTGCGCTCGGCAAAGACATTACGCGGCGCCACGGGATGGCAGCAGACGCGGTTCTTGCCCATTCAGATATCGCGCCGGCGCGCAAGATCGATCCGGGTGAGAAATTCAACTGGATGCTGCTCGCGAGAGAGGGACTGGGGTTGTGGGTGCGGCCGTCACTGGTGCGCGCCGACGATCCTGGGCTCGGCCTTGGCGAAAGCGGCAGCCGGGTTGCGGGGGTTCAAGAGCAGCTTGCGCTTTACGGCTATCGCGTCGAGCCGACCGGCGTTCTTGACGAAACCACAAACCATGTTCTTAAGGCTTTTCAGGCGCATTTCCGGCCGCGCCGTGTCGATGGCAGGCTTGATCGGTCGACGGAATTGACCCTCGGGCGGTTGGTCGAGGCGTCGCGCCGCCGTGTTGCAGCTTGACGCGGCGAATACCATGACGTTGATGCTGCGCCTGATTTCGGCCGGTTGAATCGCGCCGACAATTAATACAAATCGATAAACAGACAGGATCGAGTGTGTTCAAACCCCGCCGTCCCGAGATCCTAATACTTGTCCTGGCGATCTACATCGCGCTGGTTCTCAATTACCCGTTCTGGCACAAGCTGTTTACAGCCGCCGCACCCCAGAATTTCAGCGATTGGCATTTCCTCGCCGCGATTGTGATCGCGGTCATTCTTGTTCTCTATCTCATTTTGCTCGCAATCTCACTTAAGCCGGTGCTTCGAGTTGTTGTGCTTATTTTTCTGCCGGTGACGGCCGCCGCCAGCTACTTCATGAGCGAATATGGAATCGTGATCGACACCAATATGGTGCGCAACGTGTTCGAGACGGACACGCGCGAGGCCGGCGATCTCATGTCGTTGAAGCTCGCTGCTTACGTCGGCATTCTCGGATTGCTGCCTGCCATTTTGTTCTGTGTTGTTCCGTGGACGCCGCAGACATTCAAGAATGAAGCGCTCGCGAAAATGAAATACGCTGCCGTCGCGGCGCCACTGCTCGTACTCGCGCTATTTCCGGTGTGGGGCAGCTTTCTGTCGCTCTTTCGCGAGCAGCGCGACTTGAAGATGACGCTGACGCCATTCAATTACATCGTAGCCGTTTCGAGCTATTGGCAAAAACAGAATATGAAGCAGGCCAAGTCCGTCGCGCCTTACGGCGAAGATGCACATCGCGTCTCGGATGCTCAATCGCGTACCCGCAAATCCCTCTTTGTCGTGGTGGTCGGAGAAACGGCGCGCTGGGATCATTTTGCGCTCAATGGCTATGTAAAGCCGACCAATCCCGAGCTTTCGAAAATCAAGGATCTCATCAATTATTCGCAGGCCTATTCCTGTGGGACCGATACGGCACAATCGGTACCGTGCATGTTCTCAGGTCTTAGCAAGGCGGGTTTCACAAATGCCAAGGCAGCATCGCGCGAAAATCTGCTCGATATCCTGAAGCGTGCCGGCATCGACGTCCTCTGGCGTGAAAATCAGGCGGGTTGCAAAGGCGTCTGCGATCGCGTTCCGACGGAAACGCTGACCGGGCACAAGGTTCCGACGTTTTATCCGAGTACCGAAAACTTCGATGACGTGCTCGTCGACGGTCTCGATCAGCGTATCGCGACCATGCAACGCGATACAGTCATTGTGCTGCACATGATGGGTAGCCATGGGCCGGCCTACTGGAAGCGCTATCCCGAGAAGTTTGAAATCTTCAAACCTGCCTGCAAGGTCGTTCAGTTCAGCGATTGCGAAACAGCGGACATCATCAACGCTTACGACAACACGATCGTCTATACGGATCATGTTTTAGCGCGCTTGATCGGTGTTCTGTCGACTGCGGAAAATCATGGAGTCGATGCCGGAATGCTTTACGTTTCCGATCACGGCGAAAGTCTCGGCGAGCACAACATGTACCTTCACGGAATGCCTTACGCATTCGCTCCCGAAGCGCAAATTCATGTGCCGATGGTCGTCTGGTTATCGCCGTCGATGCGGGAAGCAGCGGGTATCGACCAGAGCTGCCTTGATAAACGCGCCTCGCAACGCGTGAGCCACGACAATCTCTTTCCTTCCGTTCTAGGACTGATGGATGTCAAAACGCGCGTCTACGATCCTGGACTCGATCTTTTTGCAGCGTGCCGCAAGCCCGCCTCTTAAGGTTTGCGGCCCGTTTCCTTGTTACGATAAGATAATATTCTGCCGCTCAGGCTCATGCATAATGGGCATGGTCGGGCGAGGTGATCGCGGATGCCTCTTCAATTGTGCCGTGCCGTCGTGATTGCGGCGTTGCTTTCCACTCCCATAACTGGCGCGGCGTCGGCCGATCAGCCGCTTGGCCCTGTGCCGATGCACGCCGAGATCAGCGCCCACGCGATCACGACCTTGCTTCACAAGGCTAAGGCTGGCGAGCGACCCGATCTTTCCGGAAAATTTCTGGTCTATCTGGATCTCTCCGAACTCGACTTTAAAGGCGCGAACTTGGCGCGTTCCGATTTCTACGGCACCGATTTCACGGGTGCGAACCTCTCCGGGGTCGACCTGTCTCACACGAGGCTCGATCGCTCCGTTCTGATCCGCGCAAATCTTTCGGGCGCAAATCTCACGGGTGCTACGATCTATCGACCGACGATCTATTCGGACCTCTCGAACAAAATCTCCGATGCGCCGCGATTTCCCGGCGCAAACCTTTCGAATGTTCATGTCCAGGCGGAGCTATCAGGCTCCGACTTTCGGGGCGCCGATTTGACGGAAGCAAATTTCTTTCCGCTCGAGGGACGCCCCGGTGAGGGCACGATGACGACGACGTATAAGAATATTCTCAAATATTGCGATTTTTCCGGAGCGCGCCTGCACGGCGCTCATATGCAGCGCACGGTCATGTGGTTCGCGAAATTTACCGGCGCGGATTTGACCGGCGCAGACTTCACCGATGCGGATCTGTCACGCGCCGATTTCGCCGGTGCGGACATCTCGGGAGCCGTCTTCACGCGAGCTAATTTCGAAGGCGCCAGTTTTGTCGGGGTCAAGGGCATTCACGAAGCCATAGGCCTCGATCAATCGATCAATTTGGACCGAGCGCTTCGCTGAGATGAGCGGTGTCCCCAATTGCACTTCGTAAAACACCTATTTGGATGCCAGCGACAGTTTGTTCTTTAATCAAACCGACGAAGCCTGTTACAGTCCATTAAATCATTTATTGTCAATATGTTAATAGCTCGGTTCATGCGAGGAACAACATGCGAGGGCCGTCGCGCAACACAATGTACCGTTTCCGGTCTTGTTGGGCGATTGCTGCCGTCGCAGCAACGGGCTTATGCGGAACGCAGGCTAACGCCGTCAGCTTGCGCGTGAAGCTTGCGTGTTCGAGCGATTACCGCGCGTTGTGCAGCCAGTACTCATCCGACAGTCCAGAGGTTCGCGCGTGCATGCGGGCGGCAGGTGAGAAGCTCTCACCGCGCTGTCTCAACGCGCTGATTGCCGATGGCGAGGTCACCCAAGAAGAAGTATCCCGCCGGGCTGCGCAGTCGCGTCAATAAATCGAAACACGGCGCAACAGCTGGTGTTGCGGCTGGCTAATCGCGTGCACCGCGTTAGCTCCGATTTGTGGACATCTGCGCACGCGGAAACAGCGTCAGAATCGGTCTATTGACGCGCCGTTTTGATGCGACGGCAATCGGCAAGCGCGGGGCCTGAGTTCTCTTTTTTTGTCTGAGCGCGCGCGAGGCGTCAGTGGTAACAACTCCCGCGAGAATCGCCGACCTCAGCTTGGCAGGGTCGCGTTCTCCGTTGTCAGCAGCTTCGAATAGCCGCGCAATCATGTCGGAGATCGGAAACTCCACACGCCGGGCACTGACCTCGGTCATTGCAGCTTGCAGAATCCGGTGGAAGCTCTTCAGCTCATCAGAACTGTAACCGTCGACTTTCATGGTGTCGCTTCGTCCCTGAAGTCGCGTCGGCCCGTGAATGCGGCCGACACACATCAACCGGCGGGATGCAAGATCACGCCGACTCATCAACATGTGGCGATGCTCGACGGTTCCGCCAAGCCTGATGAAGTTTTTCTGCGAACGTCAGATTCCCGGTATTGGCGCATTGCGAATTTTTCCCGAAATGCCCATTCATAGCTATTGCAAGAAAAGATCATTTGGGTTGACCTCATGCAGCTTGTGCCGCCGAAGATTACAGTTTTGCGACGCAGCGAAACGAACCTCTCGAAAACAAGCTGGTGGCTTCGCGTCTGGAGGTGACAATGTACCGGACAATTTTTATTGCCGTTGGGTTGTGTGCGCTTGCCGTTCCCGGGCCAGCTCGTGCGCTTGGTTTAGGCGAAGCAGGCGAATTGGAGCACGCGCGTGCCAATGCTCGCGCCGGTGGGCCCTTGAGCGATCGCGATGCTGAGCTTCTGGAACGTTACGGATGCCTGAGTGGCACGAACAGCGCGTTCTGCAGACGGCTCTCGCATCGAACGTGGAACCACGTGCATCGGCGTCGTTATAAAAAATATTAGATCGTGACCGGAAGCGGGCTTGTGTCTCAACCTTGCAATGCAGCGTCGCGTTCTTTTTTTATGGCCTCGCGCCATTGTTCGAGCGCCGCTTCGTCGGGCGACAGATAGACCGCGTCCGCCGCGAATCCACGCCAAGCATCGCGATGCCTATCCGAAACGGTCGTGAGGATAGGCTTTCCAGCCGTGATGGCCGCGTCGAAGGCGCGGGCCAACCCGCCCCGGTCAGCTTCGAGCTTCCCGAATTTGCTGAACACCACGAGATCGCTGGCGGAGATTTGCTCAAGGATTTCCCCACACGCGGCATCCACGCCGTCTGCATCAAGATGGCACGAGGTTTCGGCTCTCGGCGTCTCTACGTAGATCGAAAATATCTTGCCGGACGCGACGTCGCGCAGGTATCCGGCTCGGCAGACGCGGTTTTCCAGTCCATGGGTCTCGGCGACAAGTCCGACAACATTCAGTCCGTCGGCGCGCCACTTTGCGGCGGTTGCGGCGAACAGGGCTTGAATTGTCGGATCGTCGGCGCCGACGACTGTGGCGATCGAACTTGCTGGGTGTTTCATGACGGCGATCCTCGCACGTGCGTCCAGCGCAATTCAGACGCGCATCGACGACAATAATCGCTACATCCGCTCTTTTCCAGAGTGACAAAGCGATCGGTTCGACGGGCAAGTACAAAATGCGACTTTAATGAGCTGGATCGCGTTAGCGGATGTTTCACGTCTATTTGATACATTTCATATGTATCTTTTGTTGGACGCCTGCGGATCAAAAGATATATTTGCAGTGCATCTTTTGGCCGATTGAACCTGCCGAGGTTCAAGATTGCTGGTTTCGGCAGATCCGATCGTATCGAAGCGCAGATTGAGGAGATCCGCCATGTTGCTAAGATCCCAGAAGCCGTTGCTCTATGAGGCGGACGGTGTTCCCGACTCGCCCGAGGCTGTGAGTCCTCCGGAGGGTCCCATCTACCAGGACGATGGGCTTCTGTCGGTCGCCGGACCGATCATGGTCGCATGCTATGGGCTCATGCTCGGAATCGCGGGTCTCACGTTCTTTGGAAGTGGGCAGGCCTTGTTCGTCGTATCGATCTGCGTTGTGTTTGCTTTTCTTTATTTTGGAATTCCGGTTACATTGCTGCGCATCAGGGCGGCGCGCGACGGGCGATGGGAAGGGAATACCGCCAAGGCTCGCGATCCGATGGTCGAAGTCGGAACGGGGTCGATCCACAGGTGGGAAGCTATCGTTCAGATCGTTAGCGTTCCCGTTGCGGTCGTCATTGGATTTGCGCTGTTCGCAATTCGGTGGAGCCTTCTTTGATTGCGGCGGCACAACGTCGCCCCGGGCCTCGAGTGCCGACGTCGCTGCGGACATCGCCGAACCGACGATCCGCAATATCGTGCATAGCTTCTATGAAAAGGCCCGGCGCGACGATATGCTCGGTTCGATATTCGGGGCCAGGGTCCAGAACTGCGGTGCCTGAGTGAAGATCAACAGAATGGAGTGACTTAGCCGAGATCATGACCTACGTCGTCACAGAAAATTGCATTAAGTGCAAATACACCGACTGCGTGGAAGTGTGCCCCGTGGATTGTTTCTACGAAGGCGAAAACATGCTGGTCATTCATCCCGATGAATGTATCGACTGCGGGGTTTGCGTCCCGGAGTGTCCAGCAGAAGCGATCTTCTCCGACGCCGAACCACAGGCGACGCCTCATTGGCTCGACCTCAATCGCAAGTATGCTGATCAGTGGCCGAACATTGTCGCAAAGAAGCCCGCGATGCCGAACGCTGATGCGGAGAACGGTCGCCCCGGAAAGGCCGCAGAGTTCTCGCCCGAGGCTGCAACCGAAGAAGTCAGATAGTCGGCCATTGTCCGACAGACACCACGGTCGTTCTGAACCGTATTCCGCCGGCCTTCTTCAAAACTGAAGTCGGCTTGCGGTGGTTTATTGCTCCGTGTCGAAGCCGCGGATTGCCCATGCCGCCGCAAGGCCGAACAGCCACAGTGCGATCGGCGGTGCGAACAGGAGAATCGGGACTTCAATCAGATCGCCGCGGCTATTCAGACTGCCATGCGCGCCTTCGAGCATCAGATAGATGGTCCAGCCCATGATCCAGCCGGCTGACATCAGCATCCAGACGCGGAACAGGCCGCGCTTCCAGTTCACCGAGCGAGTGTCGCTCAAGTCGACCGAGTCTCGGCGCGACAATCCAAAATTCGGCATTCGGTTTCTCCTCGTGGCAGGCTGGGAAGCCTAAGCTTTCTCAATCAATTCCGCCAGATTGCGTTTTAGCTCGTGCCGCAGCCGATGAACAAGATTCCTGTGAATGCACGAGTGCGCCCAGCCTGGGTGACGGACGATTCCTTTTGGCCCGAGCATCGGCGCATCTTTATGACGGCGGAGCCGGTTCCGCTGTCGTGGGCTACGAAAGCTTCGAAATGTACTCCATCACCTCGTTAAGAAACGTGTGCGTTTCGAGGTCGGCGTGAGGTACGTTTTGCACGACGATAACCCGCGCGTGGCCCGCGTAGTTGCTCGGCGATAGGTGTCCGATTTCCATAGACCGGTGATGTTCCGTGGAATGGTTCTGAACAGCGTCGCTGAGGAAATGCGCGCGCTCCATCCTCGTAGCCCGGCCGCTATTGCGGGCGGTCGGTAGATGCGGGCGCGGCTATCGACTGTGATCCATCGTCGGAGCGTCTCGTGGTCATGGTTCTTGTAATCGGCTAAAAATCACACCAACTTCGATTGCCTTGGTGGCCCTCGAGACCAGTCGCGTCCCCTACGTCCGAAAGACCCGCTTTAAATGGCCAAATCGCATTTTCCGCTTATTTCGGCACTCTCGGTTGCGATGCCGCGCCATAAGTTCGTCACGAAAAAGAAGGTCAACGTCGGCTTCCTCGCTCCCCTATCCGGCCCATTGAAGTCTTGGGCGGAGCCTGGTTTCAACGGCTGTCTGATTTGGCAGGAGAGGATCAATGCGAGCGGCGGATTGCTGATCGGAGATCACCGCTATCTGATTGACGTCATTCCCTACGATACCCAGTTCCAAGCCGACCGTGCGCTCGAAGGTGCTCGCAAGCTCGTCATAGAGAACGAGGTCAAGCTTCTGATCATGGTCGGCGGCAACGACTTTTCGAGACCATTGCGGGACTTCGTAAATCAGCACCGTGTTCTCGTCAGCACGGCCTTGCCGAGCGATCTTACGCCGGATGCTCGAACGCTGATCGCCCCGAGCGAAGTTCATCCAATTTACAATGTAACCGGAGTCGATTGGCTGAAGCGGACGCACCCAAATATCAAGACTGTGGCCATGTGCACGCAAAACGATGCGCACGGAATACCATCCATCGCGACCTACCGCGCCGCGTTCGAAGTCGCAAACATTGACGTCGTCGCCGAACTGCTGTTTCCCATCGAAACCTCCGAGTTTAAGCCGCTCGTTCAAGAACTTCTGGCTAAGAAACCCGACCTTCTATGCTGGGACACGGCTTACGAGCCTTTCGTCCACGCTTTGACGATCGAGGCTTTCCGGCAAGGATACAGGGGACCGATCCTGTCATGCACCTGCGACAACTACATCGAGCTGATCGCTAAGACCTCTCCCGAGTTCATGGAGGGCTTCGTCTTTCAATTTCCGGATTTCGATGACCCGCGTTTGAACGATCAGCAGATCAATTTTGAAAATCCGAATGGCTTTTACGAAGAGTTCTGTGCGCGCTTTCCGGGAACATGGAGCGCCGTCTCCTGGCAGTATGTCTCGGTGTTGGATATCTGGAAGTCGGCCGTCGAGCGATGCCGATCGTTCGAGCCAGCAACCGTCATGGCGATGATGAAAGTCGGAGGCCGCAGCCGAAACGTATTCGGAGAGGCGGTTTGGTGGGGCCGAGAACTATTCGGCATCGACAATGCGCTCGTTGGATACTGGCCTGTCGTAGAAATTCAGAATGGGCGGGCCCGGATCGTGGAGTTTGGTTCCATTCTCAGCTGGTGGTCGAAACACAAAGATGTTCTCATCCGTCACATGCGCAAGATGGGATTGATGTGGGACCAGCGAGAAGAGAAGATTGCCGGAAGCCGATATATTCTCTAGCTCAGGGCTGATATAGGAGGTCCTGCTGGTTGCTGGCGATGATGAGGTTCATGAATTCCATCGCGCCTTCGATGTCCCTGTTCTCCAAAGCCTCGAAAAGCGAGCGAAGTCGTTGGCGGCTGTCGCTAATGCGCTGAGGAGATAGCGACTGGATGCGCGTCGCAAGCCAATGAGGCTGGCAGCGGACTTCTCCCACGATCCGGTACATCGTGATCAGAAGTCGATTATGCGTTCCTTCCGCAATCTTCATCAGGAATTGCTTTTCCAAATGGGCGAATTTTGCGGCGTCGGCGACGACCGTCTCGATGTCTTCAAGCAGGATGCGAAGCTCGTTCAGATCGCGCACCGACATGTACAATGCGCCGAGCCGCACGATTTCCGGCTCCAGCAGAGAACAGACGACCCCCATCTCGAAGGGGGATGCGGATTCCACAATGGCTTTGATATCGAGGTAATCGAGAGATGGTGGGGGTTGGGCCGGTGCGCTGTGGGCAGGTGCAGCCTTGTAGACGACGTAAGTGCCGCTATTGGCCCGCCGCACCACTACTCCGTACGCTTCGAGAAACTCCAGAGCTTGCCGGACGGTCGATCTCGTCATTCCGAATTCATCGGCGAAATTGCGTTCGGCTGCGAGACGCGAGCCAAAGGAATATTCGCCCGTGACGATACGGTCGAAAATGCGCCTGGCCGCCAGCTTCACCTTTTCCTTCGCAAAGGGTGGGTCGACACCTTCCTGCTCCCAAGGTGGGATAACTTTTGAAATAACCCCGGCCATATCTGCTCCGTATTCGTAATATCGTTGCCGCTGCTAACCCGGATGTGTGTGTGCCCGGTCGAGGTATTCGGACGTTAGGCCGACCGTTAAATATGCAGCATCAACGAGGGGGCGCATTTCAACGACGGTGTTTTTCGACATGGATCGCCACCGTTCTTCCGTGCTTAGAATTGTGCATCCGTGTTTGAAGGGCGAAGGAAGCGCTGCAAGCGTGACAAGTTCCTGCGCCTCGGCGGCGTCTTCTCCGAACGCCGCCCGAATGGATTGAATATGCTTTCGCGTTCGATCGGGCTCCGATGTGCTTCCGGTCGCCTGGTCGTAGTTTGCATCCGTTATCGCCGCCGCGCCGGCACAGAGGGTTAGATATTTCTTCCGGCGCAGTCGCGCGAGTGCGTCCGGATGATTGGCCGCCAGCAGAAAATGAAACATCGAACTGCTCGCCCTGGAGGGGATGTCGACCTGCTGCACCCACGCCTCCACAATCTGCCAGTGGTCTCGCGCGGCGTTCAAAACTGCGATCGCGTGTTGGCGATAACCCGCAGCGAATTGGCTCAATCCCAGGTTATTGAGAGCCGCAGCCCGCCTCGGGTCATTGTTCGGTAGTCGATCAGCAAACGCGCAGGCATCCCGCCAAAGCAATCTGGCAGCGTCGTATCTCGATTCCTCGGTCGCCCTCAAAGCGGACAGTGTGCACGACAGCCACGCGTCACGCTGACTTATTTCATTCACAAGGCCCAGCTCCCGAACAACTGATCAATGACTGTTCATGAAATTTGCATAACGTCCATACAAAATCAAACCAAAAATCGCCAATAATCACCAAAGCTTTCTAAAGCGATGATAATTCAACAAACGGATACCTTACTTCGCAAATGCACAGTATTTCAGGGCAATGCACAAATCCTAGATGGGATATAATTTTCCCATACGGAAACAAATTTTGACTTGCTTCCTTGACAAGATGTGAAAATATCGCACCCAACAACCAATTATTGTCATATTTGGTTGAAAATTACCAAATTTGGTTGAAATAAGAATGACACTGCATCGCAAGCGGCAGAACAGAACTTTCCTGGGAGGGAAATCATGACGGTTGAAGTCGCAGACATTTCGGGAGGACAGGTCCCGAAGGAACTGGTTCGATCCATCGATTGGAGAGGCGCGTTCTGGGTTGCCAGTGGCGTGCCGGCGCTGGTGCTCTTCTCCATCGGCGGCATTGCAGGCATGACGGGCAAGGTTGCCTTCGTCGTGTGGGCGGCCTCGATGGTGATGGGATTCGTTCAATCGTTCACGTATGCCGAGATCGCCGGTTTGTTTCCGAACAAATCGGGCGGCGCATCCATTTATGGCGCTGCGGCCTGGGTCCGCTATTCAAAGATCATCGCGCCGCTTTCGGTGTGGTGCAATTGGCTGGCGTGGACGCCCGTTCTTTCGCTCGGATGCTCCATTGCCGCCGCCTACATCTTGAATGCCATCGGGCCGATCCCCGCTGCAGATTCTCCACAGGTGCTGGCTTGGGTGCAGGCCCATGCGGGATCGATCACGGCCGATAGTCCGCGGGTCGCCGAATGGCTGGCAGCCAACTCCGGAAAGACGGCCACCGATGCCATCAGCGCCCTGCTGGCGCTGGACGGCGTCAGTGCGCTGACGCCGACCATACGCACCTGGACCCTGTTCTCACAGAGCCTCGGTCCGGTGACCTTCTCGCTCAATGCCGTGTTCTTCATCGGTGCGGTGCTTATGCTCATCACCTTCGCCATTCAGCATCGCGGTATTCTGGGCACCGCGAATGTCCAGAAATACATCGGGTTGCTCGTGATCGTCCCGATGCTGATCGTCGGCGTGGTGCCGATCCTCACCGGCCAGATCGACTGGTCGAATTATTCCCCGCTCGCACCGTTGAAGGCGGCCGCCCTTCCCGAGACGGGTCCATGGGACATCAACGGTTGGACCCTGGTCCTCGGAGGCATGTTCATTGCGGCGTGGTCGACGTATGCGTTCGAGACGGCCATTTGCTACACCAGTGAATTCAAGGATCCGAAGACCGATACGTTCAAGGCGATCTTCTATTCCGGTCTCCTTTGCCTGCTGCTCTATACGCTGGTGCCTTTCACGTTCCAGGGCGTCCTTGGCCTCGACGGCATGCTCGCCGGGCCGATCGTCGATGGTTCCGGCGTTGCCGACGCGATGGCAAAGATGGTCGGGGGCAGCGGCTTCCTCGTCAACATCATGGTCATGTTGATGATCCTTGCCCTGATGCTGTCGATCATGACGGCGATGGCAGGCTCGTCGCGTACTTTGTATCAGGGATCGGTCGACGGCTGGCTTCCCCGCTACCTCGATCATGTCAATGATCACGGTGCGCCGACCCATGCGATGTGGACGGACCTCGTCTTCAATCTCGGCTTGCTTGCGATCGCTGCGGCCGATGCGACGAGCTTCTTCTTCATCCTCGCGGTCTCGAACTGCTGCTACATCATCTTCAACTTCCTGAACCTGAACTCCGGCTGGCTGCATCGCATCGACAACGGCCATATTACGCGGCCGTTCAAGGCGCCGACGCTCCTCCTTGCGCTTGGCACCTTTCTCTCCTTCGTCAATGCGATGTTCATGGGTGCCGGCGCGAAGGTCTGGAATCCGATGGCGCTGACGTCGGCCGCGGTCGCGGCGGCGCTGATCATTCCCGTCTTTATCTTCCGCCACTACGTTCAGGATCGGGGCCAGTTCCCGCAGCACATGCTCGACGACCTGAACCTCACGGCGAATAGCATGCAAGTGCGCAAGGCCGGCATCCTGCCCTATCTCGTGTTGCTGGCCGGCGTTTGTGTCGTCCTCATCGCAAACTGGTTCTTCCAGTTGGCGGGTTGATTGACGATTCCCGACCGCGGTGGGGAGTTGCTGACGTTGATTGATCTGACGTTTGCAGTTCCGCCGCGGTCGAATAAATTTTTAGGGAGAATACTCGGAGAAATGATTGAGCCAGGGATCAAAAGTCGGCCGACTTACGAGAGGTTGAAGCCAGACCCATTTGCAAAGAGCAACATCGTCGTTATCGATGCCGGCGGAAGCGATGCTTATCTGGACATGGCAAAGTCGGCCAGCGAACAATTTTTAGCTAGAACGACAGTGTTGCTTGATCGCGAATCGGCTTCAGAAGCCAGCGTGGCAAGCAAAGTGACATCAACTAAGGTCGGAAATCTTTGGATCTTTCCGACGCTGGAAACATTGATTGGGCGCCTCGATAGCGTTCTTGCCAATTCGAAAATGGGAACGCGCCTCTATGCTGCTGGACGAGAACCCCTGATTGGTTCCGTTGTAAAAACGGCAATCGCTCACGGTGTTTCGCACAACTCCGTCATCACAGAGCACCGTGGGTCGCTCACGCGTCGCGTGCAATGCGTCCATTGCAAAGGATACACTGATAACGTGACCACAAACCCGGTGCGGTGCGCTCACTGCGGTTTGACGCTTCTTGTGCGCGATCACTATTCGCGGCGCATCGGCGCATTTCAAGGCGTCTGCATCGATGCCGAGAAGCCTGGCGAGGTTCCAGAAACAAAGGTTGAGTTCGCATGACTACAAACGCTTCGCGGCGTGTGCGCGTTGAGGATCTCGAACGCGTCGCCAACCGTATCAAACGCTTTGCTTTCGTTCCCATCGACGGACTGCCGTTGCCTATCTTCTCTCCGGGCGCACACGTGATCGTCACGATGCGCGATGGGACGCGCGCGTGGCGGAACCCATACTCATTGATGAGTTCGCCCCTCGATACGAGCTGTTATCAGATCAGTGTTTTGCGGGTCGATGATACCCGCGGCGGCTCCGCTTACATGCATGAGCGCGTCTTGAAGGGCTCGACGCTCGAAATCAACGAGCCCGTAAATCTTTTTCCGATCGATCGGACCGGCCGCAAGCACATTCTGATCGCGGGCGGGATCGGCATTACGCCGTTCCTGGCGATGATAGCGCAATTCAAACACGACAAGACGAATTTTGAATTGCACTATGCGGTCAGATCTTTAGAGGAGGGCGCGTATTGCAACCTGCTCTGTGGGAACGATGCGTCGAGCGTTTTTGTCTATCGTTCCGATAAGGGGCAACGCATTCCGCTTGTCCAAATTCTCGAGAATCAGCCGCTCGGTACGCATCTCTATGTATGCGGTCCGCAGCGGATGATCGATTGGACGTTGCAAACGGCCAAAGAGGAAGGCTGGCCCAAGGAAAACGTCCATTACGAACACTTCGATGCGCCGCCGCCGGGGCGTGAGTTCGTTGTCAAGCTCGCGAAGTCCCAACGTGAAATCATCGTCGGCGAGCATCAAAGCATCTTGGAAGCACTGGAACAGGCCGGCGTCGACGCGCCCTATCTCTGTCGCGGTGGCGCATGCGGACAGTGCGTTACCGCGATTTCGGATGCTCGCGGACGGATCCTTCATAACGACCACTATCTTTCGGACGATGAAAAGCGCTGCGGGGGCAGAATCGCGACGTGTGTGTCTCGGATGGATGGCGGCAGCCTGACACTCGATCTCTGAGTCACGCCTGGTAAAAATAAGGATGACTGCCATGAATACGATATTCAAAGACGAGACATTCAGAGACGATTTCACGTTCTCGAACAGCCCGGCTGCGATCAAACGATTTCCCTTTCCTTACTGGGAGGACAAGTATCGCTATTCCGTCAATATCGAGCCTCATGTGGCAGGCCCGAAGGGTTCCGTTTACGAGTTCCCGTTCGATATCGACGAACACTACGTGTCCGACATGCGAGACCGTGCGCTTGTCCTCAAGGAAGACCCGACGCGCGTTCAAGCTCTTCCGCATATGATGCTCGCGCAATGGGATACTCTCGAGCTGATAATGACCAGCTTGGCGCGCGATTATCCCGAGCATTTCACGCTCGAGAGGAATGGCGATGATTGGCATTGGATCAATCGCCCACTGCGGATCGAGAACAAGTTTCGGTTCGGGGACGCGTCTACGCTCCCGTATGAGCCGATGGAATACATCACAAGGCAATGCCAGGGCGATTTCACGATTTCCGATCAGAGAGAAAACAATCTCTGGATGGATGCCGGTATCGCGACGTCGCAAGCCGACTGGTCACTCGACTTCGACGTCGGCATGAACTTCATGGAGTGGCATGCTCCCGTGCCGCTGGCGCACGAAGCCGGCGTTTTCGACCGCGCCTTGAAATTCCTGCTGGCGCTTCAGTATGGAAAGCCCGTCCGGCGTCTCAATTGGACGATGACCATCAACCCGCGCTTGGATACGAGCCCGGAAAACTATCATAAATGGGGCGTGGATCGCGCGACCGTCACGCCGGAGAACGTCGGCGACAAGGTGCATTTGCGCGTCGAGCTTCAGGCGCTTTGGCGTCTGCCGCGGTCGAACGCAATTCTCTTCTCGATCCGCGCCTACCTCATAAAAATGAATGAACTCGTCACCGACCTGAACCGGGCGCGGAGAATGCATCGTGTTCTCCAAACGCTGCCGCCGGAGCTGGCAGAGTACAAGGGCATCATCCGCTATCTCGACGTTACGCGAGAATGGCTCGCCAAGTACGACGACGGGAAGCCAACGCCGCTCGGCTTTCTGTTCGAATAACAGGTGAAAAAACGAGAGTCAGGCCGAGATGGCCTAAACGTATATTCTTAAGAGGATACCTCATGTCTTTTGCGCGCCAATCAGCTCTCAACGATCGCCACCGAGAACTCGGATCGGATCTATCGACCGCCTGGAACGATATGCCGATCCCGCAGAACTATGCGACGAACCCCTATGATGAGACAGAGGCCGTTCGCTACCGCGCCGGATTGTTCGACGTGTCGGGACTCAAAATCGTGAATGTCAGCGGTCCGGAAGCGCAGGCGTTTTTAAATTCCATCCTCACCAGCGACATCACCAAGGCCAAGGCCGGGGATTCTCATATCAGCAATATCGTCAACGCCAACGGCGGATTGATCGACGACGTTCTGGTATATGTCGACAGCCCGGATCAGTTTCGCGTTTCGCATGGCGGCGGTGCGTTCGAGGAAGCCGCGGCGGCCAGCAAAGGCCGTTTCAAAGTCACTGTCGAGCCCGATAACGATGTCCATATCCTGTCGCTTCAGGGTCCGCTGGCGCTCGAAACGCTTGCTCGGCACACGCCGATGGACCTAGCGGGACTTCCCTATTTCCATCATCAGAAAACGACGTTGTTCGGGAAGCCGGTTTCGATCGGACGAGGCGGTTATTCCGGCGAGCGCGGCTATGAAGTTTTCTGCTCGGCAGCGGACGCTCCCTATATTTGGGATTCAATCCTCAAGGCCGGCAAGGATGCCGGGGTCATGCCGGCATCATGGTCTTGCCTCGACATCATTCGTGTCGAGAGCGGCCTCTTGTTCTTTCCGTTCGATATGACGAATGAAGATACGACGCCTTGGGAAGTGCGGGCCGACTGGACAGTCGACTTGTCGAAGCCGGACTTCGTCGGCAAGGAAGCTCTTGCGGCCAAGAAGGGAAAAGAACGTTCTTTCATTGCAGGCATCGAAGCCGAGGCGTCGAAGGCGATTGAGCCCGGTTCGAAGATCAGCGCCAATGGCACGGAAGTCGGTGTCGTGTGCAGCTCGACCTTCAGCCGGCATCTGATGAAGTCTCTCGTTATGGCGCAGCTGAAGCCGGAGTTCACGAAACTGGGCACCGAACTGACGTTACATGACGGCAATGACTACGCAGGCACGGTTGTGCGAATGCCATTCTACGATCCCATGCGTTTGCGGACCCATCCCCAGACGGAGCGCACATAATCCCTGTCATCCGACACGTGCGCAGACTTGGCTAGGGGCATTTGCCTCTAGCCACTTTTCCTTAGACGTACTGGCAGTTTCCTCGCAATCTTCGAGCCCGCTGCCAGAGTAAAAGAGCAACTGGGCGTCAATGCCTCAAGACTGTACAGAGCCTAGTTTTATGGGTCGGCGAGACTTCAAGCTCGTGCCGAAGACGGTCGGGGTGATGCGGCTTCGCCATCGTGCTATCGCGAACGAAACACTTATCCAAAACTGCTTGCGCGAAGAGGGAGCTTCGGTCATCCGCCGCCTGGAGCGATGATTCTCCTGCAGCGTCGTTGTGTATTTGTCTTGTGCACCGATTCAGCCGGTGTCGGAAGAAAAGGAGAAGGCCATGGCTCAAAGTAGCATTTATCAACGTATGGGCGGTGCGCCAGCCCTGCGCAAGCTCATCGATACCTTCTACGACATCATTGAATTTGAACCGCAAGGTAATCTTCTGAATATCCTACATCTGCGCGGCATGGGTATTGCGCATTCTCGCGAGGAGCAGTTCAACTTTTTGTCCGGATTCTTTGGCGGGCCAAAATTATATATCGAAAAGCACGGGCATTCGGATGTGCGAGAAATGCATCGTCACGTCCAGGTCGGCCCTGCAGAAAGAGACTCCTGGCTGGAGTGCATGCAGACGGCGATCGATAGATTGGAGTTTGATCGTGCGCTCGGGGATGAGCTGATGCGGCACTTCCGGATTGTGGCAAATGCACTTGAGGTTGAGAACCGTACGAACGAAAAGAATCGACAACTTCTTGCGGCATGGAAGTAGCGGCTCCAGGCCCGTGCGCGTGGCCCCGATATCGACGACTGCGCCGGTCGCGCTCTGGATGAGTAAGCAACCCCGAAGGCCATTAAGTCGGGCGTCGAGATCTTATAACTATCGCACGCTGCCGAAGAAGTTCTTGCACGTCGACGATGCCGCTTGCGTCGTCATGCACCTTCTATAGAGCGCACCAAAAGCACCCTAATCTTTGCTCGCCCTCAGCCTCAACTCTCTGTCTCTAGAGACAAAACAGGTGGCCAATCACATGGCCAGAACGGGCAAAATTGGCCATGTTGGCTAGCCAAAGGGACACGCGTACTGCGACGCCTTACAATACTCAACCGCATGAAATTAATAGATAAAATCAAACAATTAACCCTGACAGCAGAAACCGACAAAAGCATGCTTTTTCAAAAAAGGATCCTCACATCCCTTATTCTCTCCATTCCCCCCTTAAAATAAATAATCAGTATAATGATTAATTGCGATAGTGGTTACGCGATAGGCTATCGTGGGGCTCGTAAAATTCAAAACGCTCGAACTGGTTTCTCGCTGCGAAACGCCGCGACTCGAGTCTGTGGCATCGGAGCATAAGGCTACGGGTGATCTGACCGGGTCGCCAAGGTATCGCGTTACGATACTGTTAATTTGACTGGGGTATTTCGAACGCAGTGCGCGGAATGGCTTTATTTGCGTCTTGGCTATTGACTTATCGGGCGGGGGAGACATGTCGAAGCTCAGCAACAACAAAGGTCCGAAACCGCGCTATCGCCCCTCGGGCTTGCGGCGCAAAAAAAAGCTCGATCGACAGGAAAAGGAAGACGGCGCGAAGGTACAACGTTGCGATCCACCGCGCCGTCCGAGGGTCGATCTTGCGATCAACGCGGCGCTTTTTCCGGGCGAAGATCGGGCGGCCTACGCTGCTCTCCATTACGAGATGATGAAGGTCTATCAACCCTGTCTTCCTCCTCACTTCGAGGTGGTCGCGCGGGCAACGGGCTTGATTTGGCGAATTCGTAGAATTCCGGCGTTGGAGGCCGCGGCCTTCAGCACGACCGCAAGGTCGCTCGGGTACTCGGAGGAGGCATTGAGTTCAGAGCACCCACAGGGGCAATTGGCGAATGACAAAGACGTATGGGACGCCCTGTTTAAAAGCGGGGTCCTGACCAAGATCGCGGAATATGAAGCCACGCTGCGAGAACAACTCAAACTTGCCACTGCGGAGCTTCAGGGAATCCTTGATTGGAACTTTGAAAAGGGCCTTTTCCGAAATGACATGGACTATATATTGTCTTGCGCTCCGGATGACCCGATGTGGGCATACCGGCGCACTTAGGCAATGTTTCTGAGAAGATAAATTTTTATTTGGCTGATCATTGCAGTCGGAGAGTTCGGTAGCGCGACGGGATGATTCCTTCCCCGCACTACTTGCCGGGCGTGAAGGGGGTGGTGGCTCAGATGTCGGGGGGCTCGGCGTTGAAGGACATCATACGACTCCGCGAGCAATCCCGTTTTCAAGACGAGCATCATGCGTCGGAGGGGGTCTGCGGGCAATCGGTCTGCAGGCAGATGATCGCAGGTGTCGTGGCGTTTACGCACAGGCCCGTGTAGGACGCGGGCATCAGCGCTTCTCGGAGATGCGCACCATTCCGTCGGTGCGGTCGCCGTGTCGGAGCAGAATTCTTTTGGCCTCGCCCGCCACGCCGTCCCAGTTGTACCGCGCTGGAACCTCAAGCATCGTGACGCCGGCGCTGGTGAGCGCTTCGCGCTTCACCGCGTCGCGCAACGCGGCGTTGCCCTGGTAGTGGCCATGGCCTTGGTACTCGACGACGAGGGCCGCGATGCCGAGGCGGTCCACGATGACGAAGTCCGCCCGCTTGCTGTTGATCGAGCGGTAGGCGAGGTCGTCATCACCAGTTTCCCATATGCCAGGCTTTGGGCGCAGGATTTCGCCCAGGCTCGTTTGCGCCATAACCCGGAAACCGGCGTTGAGATCGCGGGCCACCTTCGCGATGATGACCAGCACCTGGAATTCGCTCTTGTTCAACAGCGGTTGCGTCTCGAAGCGTATGCGCGACATATACACAATCTGGTCCCTCGGGTCGGCGACATCGTTGGACGGTCATGAGAAGGGCCACTGCCCGCCAGGGACGACTGCGGAAAACTGTTCGGCGCAACGGCCCGAAAAGGAGAGCGGCGAGGAGCACCAACCGGAGGGAACAATGTCCGTGAGGTTATCCCGAAGTGGCCGCGTGCGGACCATGGCCTGCTCTCATCGCGATGCCGAGAAAGCGAACCGTGCTCTCGATCTTCGAGTGTCCGAGCAGGAGTTGGACTGCGCGCAGGTTGCCGGTTCATTGGTAATTCGGCACGGCCTGCGGTTCGCCGCAGTGAGTGTGTGCTAAATTTGGCCGAGCCAGCCCCAATACTGGCCACCCCATGCCGATCGACCCCGGGCGTACCGGCCATTAGGTAACGGTCCGCGTAGCCGCGGCGCGATGCTGCGAATAGGTTATGGTAAGCCATTGATCAGGATTAGGGGATCTTGACCGACAAGTAGCGCGCCTTGTAAATCAGCGGCCCTCCTCCCAGCTGTGCTTACAAAGCTGTCGTTCGGTTTAATCACAGGATTTTGTTGCTGCGCTACTCGCTTCGTAAATATTGAGGAAGCAAGCCAGATCTTAATATAGAGGCGTACGCTTTGTTTGATTTTGGGTGTAACAGCCTTGACAAGCGATGGCCTTGGCGGACCCGTTCCGGAAGCATCTCTGCAGCACTTCGCCGAGATTCTGAGATCGGCGGTCGACGCGATTATATCAATCAACGCTTTAGGGCGCATTGAAAGCGTCAATCCCGCAACCGAAAAACTATTCGGGCACTCGGCAAGTGAACTCATTGGCCAGAACGTCGAAATTTTAATGCCCGAGCCCTATCGGGCTGAGCACGATGGCTATATCCGTCAGTATCGTCACGGAGGAAGAAAAAAAATCATCGGAATCGGCCGCGAAGTCATCGGACAGCGTCGCGATGGCTCGACCTTTCCGATGCACCTGACCGTCAGTGAATACGAAGTCGACGGTAAGCGGCACTTCGCCGGGATCGTTCATGATCTTACAGCGCAGAAAAACGCGGAAGCGGATAATACGCGGCAACAAATTCTCTTCGAAGCCATCGTAGACGACGCGCCACAGGCGATCATACTTGCTGACCAGAATCGCAAGATCTTCCTGGCCAATCGCGCAGTCGAAAGAATTTTTGGTTATACAGAGGATGACCTCGCTGGGCAGAATTCGCGGCTTCTTTACGCCAGCGATGCCGATTACGAGCAAATTTGGAGGTCGAAGACCGACTCACGAGGAGACGCAGTCAGAGTCGAATGTCTGCGTAAAAGCGGTGAGAAATTCCCAGCTGAAGTCATCGCGACCGTTGTCCATGGTCGAGACCGCTCTGTCTTGGGGCATATGCGCCTCATCCGTGATCTAACGCAACAGGTTCACCAAGAGGAGATCTTAAGCCGTTCTCAGCGCATGGATGCTCTTGGCCAATTAACCAGCGGCATTGCGCACGACTTCAACAACCTTTTGAGCGTCGTCATAGGCAACTTGGAATTGGCCGAAGACGACCCTGAGATCGCCTCAGAGTCGGCTCAACGCGCTTTGAATGCTGCTCGGATGGGAGCTCGCTTGACCGAACGTTTGCTCGGCTTTTCGCGACAGCGCAAGCTTGCGCCGGTCACTCTTCAGCTCAATGATCACGTCACCAGTATGATCGAGATCCTCCAACATGCATTGGGCGAAGACATCGAGCTCACAACAGAGTTTGAAGAGCACATTTGGCCGGTACGCGCTGACCCGGGCGAGATCGAAAATGCCATTCTGAATCTGGCAATCAATGCTCGCGATGCAATGCCGAGGGGCGGCAGCCTTAAGATCGGAACGCGCAACGTACGCTTCGCAGGTGACGACCACCCCGACCAATTGGGCCTCAATCCGGGCGATTACGTTCGTGTCTCCATGTCGGATAATGGCTGCGGTATGCCGCCAGAGGTCGTGGCGCGGGCTTTCGAGCCGTTTTTTACGACAAAGGCTGACGGCCGAGGCACAGGGCTCGGGCTTGCGAGCATCTACGGCTTTGCGAAACAGTCGGGCGGCAACGCGACGATCTATAGCGAAGAAAATCGAGGAACCTCAGTTAACATCTATTTGCCAAGCGACGAGACACTGGCGAGGTCCATCGCACCTAGTGCAGGCATCGAAACCACAGCACGAGTCGGCGGTGAACTTGTTTTGGTAGTGGAGGACAATCCCGACCTGTGGGCTCTGACCGTCGAGCGCCTGAAGCGACTTGGTTATCAGATTGAAGAAGCCGAAAATGGTCCTGCTGCTCTGACCAAGCTCGAAAGGCGCCGTGTTGAGATCATTTTTAGCGACGTCATCATGCCGGGAGGCCTGACTGGGTATGAACTCGCCGCTCTTGCCCGCGAGCACTACCCCGACGTGAAAGTGCTCCTGACCTCGGGTTACGGAGCTGAACAAGCCGCCGAACAAGACACGACGGGGAGTGCTTTGAAGGTCCTGCGCAAACCCTATAACCTGGCCGAGCTGGCGAGTGCGCTCCAAGAGCTTCTGCAGAACTAATCAATCACCTCGCGTTAGCCAAAATCGCTCCGTTGCTCCCAGCCGCAGGCGGGGTCGCGGCTTGAACCCGAGGTGTGTTTCCACCTAGAAAAGCGTTGAGCGGAGACAGCTGCACTTTCTTGATCGTGCATTGTACAGCGATTTTTCATAGGACGACTTGAAGACTGACGGGCGTGCGCCTCCCAATTCCGCCGGTGCCGGCAAGGCCAACTGATCATCATCAATCGTGGGCTGCGTTGGAATCTGTATGGCATTTACCTCTCGAGTTTGTAGACGCGGGTTGGCGGATTGGCATTCTCGACATATCCGGAACATTGGTTCAGTTTGCTCGGCGATGCGGGCAACTGGCGCAGGTTCCGTTTCTTGGTACGCCGGCTCGGCCGGAGAGGAAGCCTTCGTTTCTGCCTCCGTTGCTGAATTCGCGGCGCGCCCTGACGGATTGATGTGATGATCAACAATGCGGGTGTCGCCGTTGCAGGAGAACTCGACGCGATCTCGCCAGAGAACTGGCGCTGGATCGTCGACACAAACTTCCTCGGCGTTGTTTGGGGATGCCGCGCGGCGCTGCCCGTCTTGCGGCGCGCAGGCGGCGGCATCATCCTCAATGTCGCGAGCGCGGCCGGATTTGCAGCGGCCCCGAATATGTCCGCCTATAACGCTACCAAGGCTGCTGTCATCTCCTTGAGCGAAACTCTCGCCGCCGAGACGGGCGGTACAGGCATTCAGATCTCGTGCGCGATACTCGGCTTTTTTCGCAGCCATCTTACTGAGGGGTTGCGCGCTCCCCCGGCCGAGCGCGCGGTTGCCCGCCGTCTGCTCATCGGAGCAAGCCACAGCGCGGGTGAAGCGGCGCAAGCAATTCTGGCCGGAGGTGAGGAGCGTCGGCTTTATATTGTCTGGCCGCGCGAGTACCGTATCTTTTGGCGCCTGAAGCGCCTCGCGCCAGTGTTGTTCCTCAATGAGGTCAGCAATCTGACTGGGGCCGAGTTGGCTCGCTGCCGGGACTGCAAAGCGGGGAAGGCAGGGGGGCTCCTTGAGGCCCCGCGGTGAACTTGTGGAGGCGAGGTGACCGGGCCGGACATTCTGATTGCCACTGACGGGTCTGACTTCGCAACCGCTCATTCGCGCTCGCGCCAGCCACCATAAAAACCACAGGCAGCAAGCTTTGCGCCATGGCCGCTTGCTGACACGTTGGGGGCGTTCTCCGGGGTGTGATGAAAGTGGTCTCCGCCACATCATCATTGATCGCCGTCGATGTGGCCTTCTAAGATCCCATCCTATCAGAGCCTGCCAGATGGTGCGCTTTTATCCTGCCACCCGTGCTCGAGCAGCAGGCCGGGAAAATGTGCGCTGCATGCCATGACGTGGGTGATCGCCGCTTCATCGTACTCGTCGCCCGATCGGTGGCGATCAAAGAACTGATGCAATGCCTCAATGCGGTCGGGCATTGCGCCAACGGCCTGCAGACCGATTGATGCGCCATAGTTGGTGAAAGCGAACTTCACCGTCCGTAGATACGGCTCCCGGCAGAAGTATCCGGCCGGCATCCACATAGTGTCGAGGACTTGCAGACACCGCTGTCGCTGCAGAACGGCCCAGTCCTCGTCCGGATGAAAATGCGTCATCCAGAGCATCATTCCAATGCCGAGATCCTGCGTGATCCAAAGCGAGGGCGCCTGCTGCCCGATGAGTGCTCGCATGTCGCTGATCTCTCCGGCGAGGTTCTTCTCATCGAGCTTGCTGTAGGAGATGTAGCCGTCAAATGCATCGAGAGCGCCAAGCCCGTAGCCGGGATAGGGACCGCTGAGGTCTTCCTTCATTTTCCAAATGACGCCGCGTCGCGGCAGGACGAACGCGCCATGAATCTGGCGTACTAAAGCGACGCCCTTGCTTTTCATTTCGGGCATGTGGCGCGCCAGGATGGCGAGCGCGTAGATCCACATCGCGAGATAATGAAAGTATTGGCCGTCCCGGTCGGGTTCCTCTCCGATGCGGATCCCACGAGGGCGGCCAAGGACGCGGTCGACCTCGGTCACCAACCAGTGTGCTTGCTCAAGGAACCGGTCCTCTCCCGTCGCTTCGAACAGCGAGACAAAAAGGACAACCCCGAACGCATCAGTCCACAGGTACCGCAGTCCGTTGGGCCAGATATGACGATCGCGCATCCAGAGCAGCTTCGACAGCACATAGTCGAGGTCAACCGACTGGGAAGCAGCTGGCACGCGTGCTCTCCTGACGCCAAAAAGGTTCATTCTTTTAGCCCCGCCGATTGGACCTCCAGATTGATCGCGGTCAATTCCGCCGCCCTAACTGAAAGCTTTCTGGCGATAATCTCGCGGAGCTGACCATGGATCTTGAGGAGGCGATCGCCAGGCGCCGCTGGGTGCGCGAATATACGTCTGAAGGTAAAAAAAAGATCGATCCGGCGGTGATCGAGTTCGATGCCAATGAGGCGGCATTGGCATTCTGCCGGGAAGCGGATCCTCATCTCCAGACGTCGTGCCAGGTGGCCACCCACCATCCCGTGTCGACCGCATCCGTCCGAACGATTTCTCAACTGCGATGCAATAGTCTTTCGCACGCAGTGGGCGAGGCGACCATTGCCTCGCGCCCGGTTCAGCTTGCGGCGAGCAGTTCACCGGTACATTATGTGCCGGTCTCGGATTCCCGTTCGTGGGGTGAGCCGTTTTCCCGTCCGCATCAGCCTCGGCGAGATGATGCGCGGGCTATGATATCAGAATCGTAACCTGATGAACCGTCCAAGCGCGAGGCGGAAAGTTTCATCGTTGGCGCGCTGAAATAATATATATTTTGAATGGTGTCGACCGGGCATACGCCAATTTACTGCCGAGAGGAATCGTCCCTCTCATCGCATCAGGATCGGGGCTTCGGTCCAACCCTTAATCCAGCGAAACCTCGCATGAGCCAACCGAGGCTCGCGGCACCGCCGACCGATTCTGAATTGACGGACAGATGTGTCTCTGGATGCGACAGCACTTCAGCAGCATGAGGTTCAACCAGACAAGCTCAAAACTCTCTCAGATCAGATGCTCAACTGTCCCGAAGGCCTTGATGACGGACAATCGGTGCGCGTCGCGTTACTCGGCCGACAAAGCGGGGCGTTTTCAAGCTGTCGAAGGCGAGTCTCTTCCTTTTCGATATAGGCCCGCGTGCGCGGAACGGATTCAATTTGTTTTGCGAACTGGATCTGGAAAACCGCCAACCCCTGATAGCGGAAGCCAATCTCCGCAGCTGCCAGATAGAATTCCCACATGCGGCAGAATCGATCGCCAAGGACAGAAGCGGCCTGTTGGCGCCGGGCAAGAAAGCGCCGTCTCCACGCCGCGAGCGTGTCGGCGTAGTGAAGGCGCAGGATTTCGACGTCGGTGACAATGAGGCCCGACGCCTCGATCACCGGCAGCACCTCGGAAAGCGCCGGCAGATAGCTCCCCGGGAAGATGTACTTCACGAACCATGGGTTCATTGGGCTTTTCCCGTCGAGCCGGCCGATAAAATGCAGGAGGCCGATGCCGTCGGTCTTGAGGCTTCTCGTCATGGCATTGAAGAACGTCGGATAATACCATTTTCCGACATGCTCGAACATGCCGACCGAAACGATGCGGTCGAAGGTGTCCTGCAAGGCGCGGTAGTCCTGAAGGCGGAACCGAACACGCGAACCCAGGCCTCTGTCCCTGGCGCGATGGTCCGATATCTTGAGCTGTTCGGACGACAAGGTCAGTCCGGTGACGTCAGCTTGCTCGAGTTCCGCGAGATAGAGGGCGAGCCCGCCCCAGCCGCTTCCAACGTCGAGGACCGACGCGCCGGAAAACAGTCGAAGTTTGGCCGTGATATGCCGCTTTTTCGCGAGCTGGGCTTCTTCGAGCGTTTGATCCTGCGTTTCGAAATAGGCGCACGAGTATTGCCGATCTGAGTCCAGAAACAGCGAATAGATCCGATCGTCGATATCGTAATGGCGATGAACGTTGCTTCGCGCCAACCGTTCGGTATTTCGAGGCCGCCAGAGGCCGGCCATTGACCTGACCGCGCGGCGGAGGCGCGCGATGGCGTTCGGTGCCATGTGGCTGAAGTTACCGGCAAGAACCGAGAGAAGGTCATAGATGGAGCCGCCGGAGACCGTGAGCCGGCCGTCGGTATAGAGCTCACCCAGAGCCAGCTCCGGATTGAAAATGAGCTGCCGCAGCGCGCGCCGATCCATGAGACGCACGCTCAACGCCTGACCCTTTGCCTCGCCGACGGTCAGATGCTGGCCGTCTGGCAGCTGCAGTGTCAGCGTTCCCTTTTTGACGAAAAGGCCAAGAAGACTCTTTAGCATTACGTTCATCATGCGAGTCCCCATGCAGCTTTCTGCAATCTCAGCTGCATTCGGCTTGCCACTGATGCTGTGGACATCGGTCGGCGTCATGTTCAGGGCCGGCGAATGGAAGCGGTGCAAGAATCCATTTATCGCGGATGGGTCGACACAGAGAGGAGGTAGGTCCAAGCGATCTTATCCATCGCTTTCGCTGCAACGGGATGTTTCCACCACCCCACCACCAAATGAACTGTTGTGGCCCCGGATGTGTTCCAGAATAAATATCGCACAACGATATATTTTGGGAGCGGAGTCCGGGAATTGACAGATCGACCCGGAGCCATCCGCCCGGATTCAGCAATGCGCCTACAGAATAGGGAACGTTCGCTCGGCCGGGTTTCCGGGCTGCTTGACCGGTTGTCCCGCTTGCTCGATGACGGCTCTCAGGTGCATGCCTTCTTTCAGGGGTGATTTGAGCAGTTGTGCTGATCGGAACATGACGCGCAACGACGACGCATGTTCCTTCAAAGAAAAGCCGAACGTTTCGCAATCACACATCCATGTTGTTGTTGGCGCGAGTTCGTGCGTTATCACAAAAACATGTATTGAAGTTACATGTTTCAAGGTGATGTTTAAGGACGCGACCGGCTCGAGCGTAGTAATGAGCCAGAGGCGCGGAAATCCGATATGACGCACCCTTCATATGCTCCTGGGAATGAGACCGAAGCGATAGCGCCGATGTCGCCGCACACCGCTTTTCAACGCGCGGTTGACGTGAATTGGAGTTTGCCCATTCAACTTTGCCGTCGTCGCAGGGCCGATCGCACGGCACCCATTTCGACTGACGGGGCGTACGTCGCATAAGGAGTATGTAATGCGAATATCCACCCTAACCTGCGCTCTGGGCTTACTTGCCTACGCCACGGCGCCAGCTCTGGCCAACGAGAGCGTGACAGAGGCCGTCAAGAATCCAAAAAACTGGGCGATGCAGCAAGGCGACTACGCCAACCATCGCTATTCCACACTCGATCAGATCAACACCAAGAACGTCGGGAAGCTGCAGACCGCATGGAGCTTCTCAACTGGCGTTCTCAGGGGACACGAAGGATCGCCTCTTGTCATCGGCAACATGATGTACCTGACGACGCCGTTCCCCAACATCGTCTTTGCGCTCGATCTCGATCATGACCAAAGGATCGTCTGGAAATACACGCCGAAGCAGGATCCATCCGTCATTCCCGTGATGTGCTGCGACACCGTTAATCGCGGGGTGCAGTACGCGGACGGCAAGATCTTCCTTTACCAGGCGGATACGACGCTCGTGGCTCTCGATGCCAAAACGGGCAAGGAAATCTGGAAAGTTGTCAACGGCGATCCCAAAAAGGGCGAGACTGGCACGAGCGCGCCGCTGATCGTCAAGGACAAGGTGATTGTCGGTATCTCAGGTGCCGAGTTCGGCGTGCGCGGGCGCTTGACGGCGTACAATATCGCGGATGGCAAGCTCGCGTGGCGCGCCTATTCGACCGGGCCTGATAAAGACATGCTGGTTGATCCCGAGAAAACGACGTCGCTCGGCAAGCCGATCGGCAAAGATAGTTCGTTGAAGACCTGGAACGGCGACGAATGGCAGATCGGCGGCGGCTCGACCTGGGGCTGGTATTCGTACGATCCGAAGCTGAACCTCATCTACTACGGCACCGCTAACCCCGGCACCTGGAACTCGATCCAGCGTGCGGGGCCGGACGGCAAACCCATCGACCAGAAATGGACGATGACGATCTTCGCCCGTGACCCCGATACCGGTGTCGCCAAGTGGGCCTATCAAATGACGCCGTTCGACGAGTGGGACTATGACGGGGTCAACGAGATGATCCTCGTCAACAACCTCGAGGTCAACGGCCAAAAGTACGACGCGCTTGTCCACTTCGACCGCAGCGGCATCGCCTACACAATCGACCGCAAAACGGGCATTCCTCTGGTGGCGCAGAAATTTGACCCCGTCGTCAATTGGACGACCGGAGTCGACCTCGATCCCAAGAGCCCGACGTATGGACGGCCGCACGTCGTGGACGCCAAATCGCCGTTCCACAACGGCCAGGACGTCAACTCGAAGGACATCTGCCCCGCCGCCCTTGGGAGCAAGGACGAGCAGCCGGCATCCTATTCGCAGTTGACCGGTTTGTTCTACGTCCCGACGAACCACGTGTGCATGGACTATGAGCCGTTCAAAGTCTCCTACACCGCGGGACAGCCTTACGTCGGCGCAACCGTCTCCATGTTTCCGCCGAGAGGCGAAGAGGGACACATGGGCAACTTCATCGCGTGGGACGCCGGCAAGGGCAAGATCGTCTGGTCGAAGCCCGAGCGGTTCTCGGTGTGGTCGGGAGCGCTCACGACTGCCGGCGGCATTGCCTGTTACGGAACACTTGAAGGGTACTTCAAGTGCGTCGATCAAAAGGACGGCAAGGAGCTTTACAAATATAAGACCCCGTCCGGCGTCATCGGCAACGTCTTTACCTACGAGCACAATGGCAAACAGTTCATCGGCGTCTTCTCGGGCGTCGGTGGTTGGGCCGGCATTGGCCTCGCGGCAGGGTTGACCAATCCGACGGATGGTCTCGGTACGGTCGGCGGCTACTCCGCGTTGAGCAACTACACGGCACTCGGCGGATCGTTGACCGTCTGGACGCTGCCGTAGAGGCAAGGAATTGGCGCAGATCTTTCGATCTGCGCCAATTTTTAACCGCAAGCGATGTCGGAAAACGGCGCGCCGTAGTTCGCTCAATAGCCTGCGAATTCTTCTGTCCGAATGTTGTCTTCATTCATGTTCAGCCCAAGATTTGCCTGCCCCGGAATTCGAAATTCTCCGGCTTCTCAAGGGAGATGCCCTGGTGTTGCGCGGAACCAAGAAGCGCAGCGCGATTTATCAATGGAGTGCTCAGAATCGGCGCGTTCAACACTTCTTGTCGCTCTCCCGTCGACGCGTTCTTGATCGAAGCTGCATGGCTCATCCAGACGGGCGTTGATCTTGTTGCGGTCTGCCATGCATCTGGTGCTCTTGCGGGAGTCATCACGAGGGACGATGTCGTCCGGGCAGACAAGCCATTGTCAAGGTACCAGCTGCATGGCACCAGTTTGGGCTTCGATGACGTCGGACATCATATCATGTGCGTCTGACTGGCTGTCAGATGCATGGACGGCGATGAAGCGACATCGAATCAAGAACCTGCCGATCATCGACGAAGTTTCGAAGCCGCTCGGCGTTCTTACGGCGCAGGATGTATTTCAGCAGCTGCTAAGCGAAGTAGAAAATGAGGAAACGCTCTTACGGGATTATGTAATGAGCGTCGGATATTGGTAGATGCGGATTCCCAGGCCTCAAAGCGCCACTGAATGACAGGTCCTTTTCCACGATCTGATCGCAGGCCATATCGCTCTTTCATGTGCCGCCGCAGATCAGAAGCGAACTGCTAGACAAAAGCACCACGGCAAGACCATGCGTTTCTGCCTAGGTTTCCTCAAGATCGTGTCAGGCCACGGCGCCCGAGGCCGGAAAATCTCTGACTGCAATCCAGACATCGATCTCGCCCCAGATCGACGAGCTCATTGAAGGTGCGAGCGAATTTGTCACTGAGCGCAGTCGGCGTAGTTGTGGAAAGTCTTTGTAGGAAGTTCATCCGCTTCGTCGCAATCAACTGTTCACAGTCTAGGATCAAGAGTTGGTTGCCGTTCGGAAAGTGTAGGGCTATGGACTGAGTTCGGTCAGGGTATATCCGATCGCGGAATAGGGCGAGAACGCATTTGGAAAGAAAGCCATCTGCATTTGCACTCAAGCGGTCTTTATTGAATGCGGAATTCACGTGACGAAAAAGAAAACGGCTTTGATCTCGGGAGTTACGGGCCAAGACGGTGCCTACCTGGCGCGGCTGTTGATTGAGAAAGGCTACATTGTACATGGAATAAAAAGACGATCGTCTTCCTTCAATACGCAGCGCGTGGACGAAATTTATCGAGACCCTCACGAAGCCGACGCGTCGTTCTTCATGCACTACGGCGATCTGACGGATTCGACCAACATCATCCGGTTGGTGCAGGAAACTCAACCCGATGAAATCTACAATCTGGCGGCGCAAAGCCACGTTCAGGTGAGCTTCGAAACGCCGGAATATACCGCCAACGCCGATGCTGTCGGCGTCTTGCGTTTTCTCGAAGCGCTCAGAATTCTAAAGCTGGAGAGTTCGGTTCGTTTCTATCAAGCCTCCACGTCGGAGCTCTACGGCAAAGTTCAAGAGACGCCACAAAGGGAGACGACACCGTTTTATCCACGATCGCCGTATGGGGTGGCAAAGCTTTACGCTTATTGGATCACCGTCAACTATCGCGAAGCCTACGGAATGCATGCTTCCAACGGCATTCTCTTCAATCATGAAAGCCCGATCCGCGGCGAAACGTTCGTCACGCGAAAGATCACGCGAGCGGTGGCACGGATCAGCGCTGGACTGCAATCGACTCTTTATCTTGGGAACCTGGATGCCAAGCGCGACTGGGGACATGCCAAAGATTATGTCGAAGGCATGTGGATGATCGTTCAGTGCGATCAGCCGGATGACTACATTCTCGCGACCGGCGAAACACATTCGGTTCGCGAATTCGTTGAGCTTGCGTTCGCTGAAATCGGAAAAAACATTGGCTGGCGCGGCACGGGGGTTGACGAAATCGGTTACGATACGAAAACGGGCGCCGAGATGGTGCGCGTCGATCCAAGATATTTTCGTCCGACGGAGGTCGATCTTCTGCTTGGCGACCCAAGCAAGGCACGGGAAAAACTAGGCTGGCACCATAAGACCACGTTCCCTGAGCTCGTGAAGGAAATGGTTGCGGCAGATGTAAAACTTCTGAGTCGAGAGAGTTGGCGCAATACACTCAATGAATAAGGGCCGCGATAGCGGAGCGAGACGGATCATGCCCTTCGATTTGAAAAATAAGCGCGTTTTTGTTTGTGGGCACCGCGGAATGGTTGGATCAGCCATCGTCCGTCAACTCGCCGGTGAGGATTGCGAACTGCTGACGGTTGGGCGGGAACAACTCGATCTTCGCGAGCAGGCACGCGTCAGAGCCTGGTTCGATGCCGAAAAGCCCGATGTCGTTTTTCTCGCCGCTGCGAAAGTTGGAGGAATCCTGGCGAACGATAGCTATCCGGCCGAGTTTCTGTACGACAACCTCGCGATCGAGACGAACGTCATCGATGCAGCATTTCGTAGTGGCGTACAGAAACTTTTGTTCTTGGGATCATCCTGCATTTACCCGAAGTTTGCGCCTCAGCCGATAGCTGAAAACGCGCTTCTTACCGGCAGCCTCGAATCGACCAATGAATGGTATGCCGTCGCCAAGATCGCCGGGCTGAAACTCTGCCAAGCCTACCGACGGCAATACGGCGCGGACTTCATCTCTGCGATGCCGACCAATTTGTATGGCCCCGGTGATAACTACGACCTTGCTGCAAGTCATGTCATTCCAGCCTTGCTTCGAAAGGCACATGAGGCAAAGCGATCTGGAGCCCGAGAGATCGCTATATGGGGGTCCGGCACGCCGCGAAGAGAATTCTTGCACGTCGACGATGCTGCTAGCGCTGTCATGCATCTGATGAAGGTGTATTCCGGAATGGATCACGTCAACGTGGGGACGGGCGAAGATGTTACAATTCTGGAACTCGCAAACCTCGTGTGTGAGGTGGTGGGCTTCAGTGGCGCTATCGTCACCGATCCCAGCAAACCCGACGGGACGCCGCGAAAGCTGCTCGATATCTCAAAATTGACTGCTACGGGGTGGCGTCCCCGCTATGGGTTGCGAGACGGGCTCGTCGATGCTTATCAATGGTTTGAATCGAACGAGCCAACGGCACGCCTGACCGCCTAGTTTGCTCGGAATTCTCAGATCTGCTTATAAACTCAGCGCCTTCGCCACAGCGGCAAGTAGGTGGAAGCAAACCAACGCGATGCGCAGGAGAATGCTGAATTGTGCAACCCAAGAGAAACAAAGAGAGGAAAAAAGAGAGAATAGCAAGACAAGGGACAACAACGCGAAGGACGAAAGGACGTCAGCCAACCGGGCGAGCGGATCGCCGTCGCCGCGCTTGATGGTCTCGATCATCGATGAGGGACGGCCGCCATAGTCATGCTGCAGAAGATCTACCAATAGCACGCTGCGCACGACCCGAACCGTTGTTCGCCTGCAGGGGGGGTGCAGGAGCATTGTGACCGGGAAGAAAAGGTTGCGAAAGTTATGCATATGGCCAGAACCGCAAGGTCACGGTTATTGGCATCTCGGCTGAAACTATGATCGGATGTCGGGAGTCGTCGGACGCTCAAGGCTATTCGCACAACAACTTGTATCATCGACACCGGCTTTCAAATTGCCGTGCGAATATGCGGATAAAAACCGCTTTAGTGCTTTTGTCTTTATCGAAGTACGCAAAAAAACAAAAAATATATTTGCAATTTCTAATGCCTTCCGCCGGCTTTTGCCTACGATTTCTGCACCTCAATATTTTCATTGGAGTGCAAAATCGTGACGATCCCTTTCCATGACCGAACCGACCTCGCCGCCGGATTTGCCGGGGACGGCTTTCTCTCCGTCGCCAAACGTTTCCGTCAGCTCGAGGATGAAGACCCTAGGCTCTTTGATGCCATCGTCAAGCTTCTCGGAGTCGATCGCGGCGACGCCGACTTTATGGTGCGCGTCGACCGAACGTTCCGGGAGCTTCGGGTCAAAGAAAATCATATGGCGGCGCTCGGTTGGCCGAAGCTGATCGTCCTGATCGATCACATCTCCTTGGGCAATCGCCAACAGCTTCTCGAACTCGCCGACAAAACGACGGCAAAAGAGCTCGCCAGCATTCTCGAGAAACGCCGGCCGTGGACGAAGCGGATCGTTCTGCACCTGACGGAAGCCCAGTACCACGTGCTCGAGCAAGCCATTTTGGCCTATGGCGGCATCCGGGATGAGCGTGATCCCTATGAGCTCGCGGGCAAGGAGGAGGCGCTCGTCAAGGCGCTTTCATCAAAGAAAGGCTGAGCCGCTCGGTGAGAAAAACGGGGTCGGTCCGCGAACGTCAATCGCGGACGCCCTCGAACTCGCGAGCAGCATAGGTGGTCAGGCTAGATAAGGTTCAGCGTAGGAGACATCCGTGACGTTCTCTGCAATGCAGACGAAATTCCTCAGGGCCAAGCTCAAACGCCGTCACGTCAAAACCCGGGACGCGAATGGTGAAACCCTGTCCTACATCGAGGGATGGCACGCCATCGCCGAGGCCAACCGGATCTTCGGTTTCGAGCATTGGGACCGGCAGACGCTCAGCCCCCACTGTCATTGGACCCAGCAACAGTCCGGGCAGACGGTCTGTTTCTATTCGACCAAGGTCCGCATCTCGGTGCGCGCCGGCGAGGCTGTGACGGTGCGGGAAGGTCTCGGGACCGGGCTCGGCCGATCGCAACGGCCTGAAGAAGCCCACGACATGGCAATCAAGTCGGCCGAAACGGACGCGACCAAGCGGGCGCTTGCGACCTTTGGCAATGCCTTTGGCCTGGCGCTTTACGATCCAGAGCGCTCTCAGGTGACGAAGCCGTCAAAGTTCAGGTCCGAACTCGTCGTGACAACGCTTGAGAAACAGGAGACGAGGTTTAGCGACGCCGGAGCCTTTACCAACTACGTTCTGCGCCACGTCGACGAGCTCAGAGCAATCGATGACCTCTATGCCTTTTGGGCTCTCAATGCCAATTCGTTTAAAGCGCTCGACAAGAACGAGGATCCGCATGCAAAGGACCTTGCGCAAAGGATCATCACCAGCCTCACGGACCGAGCCCGGCAAATTACGCAAGAGTCCCAGTCAACCAGGATGATCTCTGATCAACCTTCGATTATGGATGAGCGGACCACCGGGCCTTATCTGCTGCCGAAGGAAAAGCGCTTCCGGGATCGCGCGCATCTTGAATTCGTCGCCAAGCAGCCGTGTCTGATCTGCGGCCGCCAGCCGACACAGGCCCATCACCTGAGGTTTGCACAACCACGGGCGATGGCGCTCAAAGTGTCCGACGAATTTACGGTGCCGCTTTGCACGACGCATCACGATCAACTGCATCGCAGCGGTGATGAACGCGCGTTTTGGGTTAGGAACGCCGTGTCGGAGCCACTCAAACACGCGGCCAGGCTTTGGAAGCTGTCGCATCACAAGAGCGAGACGCCACGGCAGGCGTTCGATCCAGATACAGAGGAGGAATTCAGTGAACCCAGTCTACGGAGACCTCCTCGCCAAGATCAGAAGTAACCGCTGCGGATAGCAGATGGTCTACCATTCGCGATCTCGACCTGAGGTGAAACCGCGGTGGATCTTGCAAAGCGGAACCGAAAGCTCGTCCGAGACCTTAGGTGTAATGCCGAGCGGTTGATACGCGGTAATATTTGACACGTACGTCAAATTGACGTACTCATTGATGAATGAGGAGGCGATCGCACATGGCGACGTCACAGGTTATTGGAAAGAAGGCTAGGTCGCGAGCGCCGGCCCGCTTTGGCGCGAGGTTAAAGCCCGAGGCGAAAGAGCTGCTCGAGCGAGCTGCGGCGCTCACCGGACGCAGCCTGACGGATTTCGTGCTGGCAAGCGCGGAGGAAGCGGCGTTGCGCACGATCCGTGAGCATGAGCTAGTGAGACTAACGGCGCGAGACAGCAAAGCCTTTGTCGCCGCTTTCCTTGAGAATACCAAGCCCAACAAGCGCCTGCGCAAGGCGGCCGGGCGCTATAAGGCAACGAGCAGCGTCAAGGTATGACGAGGCTGGAAGGGTCCTGGGTTATCGAGCCGCTCCGGAAGGACCATGACCGGGCGGCTTTTACGTGCGAGGAAAATTCGCTCGCCCAGTACATCAAAACGCAAGCAAGCCAGGACGCGCGGCGCTTTACCGCCGCGCCGTTCGTTGCAGTCACTGACGGTGGGAAGACGGTCCTTGGTTACTACACTTTGTCTTCGACGACGCTTGAATTGACGGCAGTGCCGGAGAACATAGCAAAAAAGCTGCCGCGCTATCCAACGCTGCCCGCAACTCTCTTAGGGCGGCTCGCACGGGACCAGAGCGTCGCCGGAAAAGGATTGGGTGAATTTCTCCTGATGGATTCCCTGCATAGGGCTTATGTTCAATCCAAGGAAATTGCGTCGGCAGCGGTACTGGTTGATGCCATCAGCCATAAGGCTGCGACCTTCTACCGACATTTCGATTTTCTCGAGTTTGCAGACAACCCGAACCGGCTGTTTCTACCTATGCCGAAAATTGCGAAATTATTTGCGTAATCAATAGCGGGCGCCCCTCGCCATTCGGTGCGCACGGGCGAGCGGACCATCACCTCAGGTTTGCACAACCACGCGCCATGGCTCTCAAGGTGTCCGACGAATTTACGGTGCCACTTTGCACGACGCATCACGATCAACTGCATCGCAGCGGTGACGAACGCGCCTTTTGGGTTAGGAACGGCGTGTCGGAGCCGCTCAAACACGCGGCCAGGCTTTGGAAGCTGTCGCATCAAGCGAGACAGGCGTTCCAGATACAGAGGAGGAATTCAGTAAATCCAGTCTACGGAAACATCAACCGCAGGATAAAGAGCGATGACATGGGTTGGTTTCACAGTGTGCAGGAGAGCCCGTGCATTCGTTTTGGCTCGCTGAGGTCGAATGATGGACATTGGGCGGCGGCCGAATGCGACGGGGTTCCTGATGAAATGGTCTTCACTGTCCGGGCAGCGATGGCAAACGGTATCCGTCGTTTCGTATCTTCAACTAATATTTCTACGATGGTCCGGGCCACTGACCGGCGTATCGGTCCCTTTCTTCCCCTGGCCATCTGCGACAATTCGTACTTTCGACTCTCAGCTATTACGTTGACTGCGGGGAAACATCTCTTTCCGATATAAAACCGATCTTGAGGTAATGCTTTGAGGCACGGGATGCCGAGGGCGGTTGGCAGATTGATGACCGTTTCAGGAATTTTCAAGCCACACGATAGAGTCGGGCGAGCGCTTCGCTCCAAAAGGCATATAGCCGACATAAATTTCGAGATGGGCCGCTAATCTAATTGAGAACATACAGCCTTTGGCGAGGGAATCCTCAACTTTTCCGTTTGATTCTAGATCGAAAGAAAATATTGGTATTAAGTTTTTTGAGTTCGAGGGGGCGATGAGAAACTACATCTTTGAGATGCCGCGCTACCACAAGCGCGCGGTGTTGATTGTTGTCGATTTCATTCTCCTCAGCATTGCCCTTTGGGTGCCGTTGTCACTTCGTTTCGGTGTGCCCTATGTCCCGCCGACCGGCGGCGTGGCCTTTGTACTGGTTCTGGCCGCTCCCCTCACCACTATCGCTACGCTGTGGCGCTTCAAGGTCTATCGGGTGGTGACGCGCTTTGTCGGCTATCGTGGCACCACGCAAATCGCGCTCGCCGTCGGGCTGTCCACGCTGATCTGGGCGCTCTTTGTATTCATGTCAGGCCAGAACGGCATGCCGCGCTCGGTCATCATCCCCTACGGGATTTTCGGGGCCGTTTTGCTCATTGGGACTCGCTATGCGATTAAGGCGATACTCAACAGTGCCGATATCACAACCGCGCGCGAGTTCTCCCACGTGCCGCCGAAGCCTACCCTGATCTACGGTGCCGGCCGGATGGGGATCGAGCTCCTGAAAACCGTGCGGCGCGCGCGCGATCGCGATATTGTAGCTTTCATCGACTCCTCGCCGACACTCTGGCGCCAGTACGCGGGTGGGATCAAAGTGTATCCGCCGAGCCGTCTCGCTGGGCTGATTGAATCCGAAAGCGTTTGTGAGGTCTTGGTTGCCCTATCGGGCTCGCAAAAGCAGGAAAGGCGCGAGGTTCTGAAGCAGCTCGAACAGCTTCCGGTTTCGGTGAAGGTTTTGCCGGCCTATGAGGACTTCACCTCCGGTCATGTCGGCGTCAACAGCTTACGCGACGTGGATGTCAACGATCTTCTGGGACGCGACCCTGTGATGCCGCGGCCCGAGCTTCTGGCCCGCAATACGCGTGGCAAGTCTGTTCTCGTGACCGGCGCCGGCGGCTCGATCGGCGCCGAGCTTGTGCGCCAAGTGATGCGTCAGTCGCCGCGCCTTGTCGTGCTGCTTGAGATTTCCGAGCCAGCACTTTACAGGATCGAGCTGGAGATGAGCGAAGCCCTGGCCAAGTTGCCGGCGGATGTCGTCAAGCCTCGCTTGGTTCCCGTCCTGGGTTCGGCCGGCGACGACCAGCTCGTGAATGCCCTCCTGACCGAGCACCGGGTAGAGACCATCTATCATGCCGCCGCCTACAAGCACGTGCCAATGGTGGAATGCAATCCGACCGCCGGCATCACGAACAACGTGCTCGGCACGCTTGTCATCGCCAAGGCTGCGGTCCGCTGCGGCGTCGAGCGCTTTGTTCTGATCTCGACCGACAAGGCGGTGCGCCCGACCAATATCATGGGGGCGTCGAAGCGTCTTTCTGAACTCGTGCTGCAGGCTGAGGCAGCAAAGCAGATCGGAACGGTCTTCACGGCTGTGCGCTTTGGCAACGTGCTCGACAGCTCGGGATCGGTGGTCCCGCGCTTCCGCAAGCAGATTGGCGCTGGAGGTCCCGTCACCGTGACCCATCCCGATGTCGTGCGCTATTTCATGTCGATCTCTGAAGCAGCCGAGCTTGTCGTTCAGGCCGGTGCGATGGCGACCGGCGGCGAGGTGTTCGTGCTGCAGATGGGCGAGCCGGTGCGTATTCTCGATCTCGCACGTCTTATGGTACGGCTTTCGAACCGTGAGGTGCGCGACGAGTCCAACCCGGACGGAGACATCGACATCGTCTTCACCGGTCTGCGACCGGGCGAGAAGCTGTTCGAGGAGCTTTTGATCGGCGCCCGCACGGAAGTCACCGAGCACCCGCGCATCTACAAGTCCGACGAGCCGTTCCTGTCATGGAACGAGCTCAAGCACGAGCTCGACGTGTTGAAGCTCGCGACCGAGGCCCATGACATGGCCGCGCTTAGGAGCGTGTTGATGCGTACGGTCGAAGGATATCGCCCAGGGTCTGATTCTGGTCCCGGCGAAGACGCGCTCAAAACCCGCTCGGACGAGCAGGTCTTGCGCACAATTCATTGATGGTTCTGCCGGGAAGCTCTCGACCTCCGCAACAGAATTGGCTGGCCGCCCTTTCGCAAAATTATCAAACGGCCGGCTTCCCGAGGAGGCAGGCATGTCGAGCTTTAGCTTCCGCGCCTTGAAGATCGCGCCGCTCGAAGGGCGAGTCCAGCACGAAGGTCATGTTGTTGCGTTGATACGTTCGTCCAATTGAGCTGACTCGCGTTGCGCTATCTGAGGCCGCACCATAGCCAAGAATATAGGGAGCCACAAAAACACATAGTGGGTGTTGAAGAAGCGGACCGGCTCGCTCAAATCCGATCCCATGAAGCCGTTGGCGAATATGAGCATTGCCACGATGAAGAACTTCTCATTCCGGTTTTTCAGTCTGGATGCCTTAGAGAGGGCGACAGCCATCAGACATACGAAAAAGATAGCCAGCGGAATTCCATAGTACAGGGCCATGCCGAGATAAGTGTTGTGCGCGTGAGGAATGCCTTCGAAGCGGAATGCGTACCCGCTACCCCAGAGTGGATGCTGGGCTATGGTATCGACGCTCTGCATCCAGACGTCGTATCGTTTCGGATCGCGGCAAGCGAGTTCGATAGCTGGACAGAGCGCATGCCGGATAGGCCCCTCGAGCAATACACCTGCTACCACCAGTGCATAGGCGCCGAACGCGCAGGCAAAGAGTAACGCCCGCGAGCCGCTGGAAACAACCAACGGGGTAACGCAGAGTGCAAAGGCGAGCGCAAGGAGCGGGCCGCGGCTGTCTGCAAGATAGAGTCCGGCGAGGATGCCGCAGATTGTGAAGGCGAGCAGAACTGCTGTCAGCGGAGCACGCCGGATGTCCAGATGGTACGCGAGCACTGTGATGGCCGCTATGAGGCCCGCTGCGACGGCGCCAGCCCCGAGGATTGGGTTCGATGCTCTGCCCACGAAGCTCAATCTATCGTCGAGTTGTGGCATCGTCACTAGCGTGATTATAACGGAGACGAATGCGGCACCGGCCAATAGCCACAGGATATGGCTGAATGGAAGACGCGATTGCACAAACAAGATTAGTCCGTATAGGCCCGCAAGAAGCAGCACGTGGGACTCTGCCGTGCCGGGCACCGCGCTGGCGATCCCGTAGGGGGGCAACAGGAGACGCAATCCGACGACAATAAGGAAGGCTAAGACGATGGGGGCGACCAGCGGCGTCGGCAGTTTGCAATCGCGTGCTTCTCTGGCAATCAATATCCAGCTGACAGCGAAACACACAGCGGCGACGACGCTTGCTAGAGCACCCTTGAGAAAGAAGATCGAGATAAGGAAGGCTCCGAAGAGACCGCGTGCTGGATTGTCCTTGATTTTTCGGCTAAGCTTGCCTGCGAGGGAGTCGACGGATGATGCTGATAGCATATGTGCCACATGATAGCGCGCGGTCCTATTTGACCTTAGCGGAGAATCGCAAGTTTCTCAGGCGCAGCAGGAATGGTTCAACTGAATAATTCCTGTCCTGCCGCCATGCAAGTCTTCGTCATCAATCTCGCCTCGGCTACTGATCGCCTCGCCTATATGAGCGAGCAGCTTGGTGGTGCGTTCGAACGCATTGATGCGGTTGGCGGATACGCAGTTCCGACGCGATTGGCGGGGAACTTCAGCGGAGCAATACCATTACTGCCGGGTGAGATCGGTTGCTACGCCAGTCATCTCATGGCCGCCGAGACAATACTTGCGCGCGGGTTACCCTATGCCATTGTGCTAGAGGATGATGCCGAACTGGCGAGTGATTTTCACGAGGTTGTCGAGACGTGTGTTGGCCGTTTGCCTGCAGGGTGGGACATTGTCGGCTTGTCTGACGTCAAGCATTGTCCGCACCACCGGCTATCGCAATTGAGCGGCGACCGCTATTTGGTGCGTTACGCTCATTTCCCAAAGACGACGACCGCTTATGTGCTCAGTCGGTCCGGCTGTCGGAAGCTACTGGCGCCCCGTCAACGGACGCGTCCGATTGATGTCGATATACGCTATGGATGGGAGATGGGACTCAACGGCTACGGCATTCTGCCGCCACCGGCTGGGCCGAGTGAGAAGTTTGCGTCGTTCATCCCAAAGAGCACGCGACGGAGGTTCTATTGGAGAGCCAATCCTCTTGGATACCTTAAGGGGCGCATCAAAGGAGTATGCAAGCTAGGATTGGTGAACGCGGCCCGCGCCTACCTGGCCAGTTCGTCGAGCACTGTATCTGATCGCCAACAGCGGTCCTAAAACTCACTACAACAGCAGGCGCCTATTTGCCAAGCCTGCGTTCGGACCACTCGGAAAATGTCGTCCCCGACATAGGACGCGCTCCGACTCGGAACGAGGTTTGGGCGCAGATCTCCGACACCGGCATCCGCTCTGAGGCAAAGCGGATACGGCTTTCCTTTTACAGGCATCCCACGCGCATATAGTGCCTGCATCCGTGTGTCTTTGCGCTACGGCAATCCGCATTCTGTTCGTGCGCCTGATGGCTGTTGCGCTGTCCCAGGCACCAACGCTGAACATCAAGTATGAGAACTTTGTCGTAGCAATGTGCATATCCGCCAATGGGTTTATGCGTTCTGATCTCAGCGACTCGGGTGCAATTCTTCAACACGTGCCCCGTGTTCTTGTGGTTCCTTTTGTTCTTGGCTATGACCAGCCCCCGAGGAGGCTTCGTGTACGCCAGGACAGATCGACACCTGCACCAACGTACCTACTGCAGCACAGGTAAAATGTTCTGCAGCGTCGCGGCGGCTGCATGCGTATTCGCCTTTCCCAGACGAAGAATAAAAAGCCCGTGGAGAGGTAGCCTTCTGTTTCATAGTGGGGCAGCCGCAGGTTGATGGCGTCTCTCTTGAACCGATGGAGCATCGTGCATCACCTGTCGCGTTCGACAGTGGGCTTTGCCGCGGTAACCGTGGTGAAGGCGGGTGCAGGGCTCCTCATTGTCAAGATCATATCCGCCGGGTTTGGCCCAGAGGCATTCGGGCAGTTGGCGCAGTTGATGACCGCCGTTGCCGTTGTCAGTATGTTTGCCGGCGGCGGAACCACCAACGCACTGATCCAGAGCTTCGTCAGCGCCGTCTCGGAGGAGGAGCGTCAACGGCGCCTGACCGCCGCTTTCAAGATCTATCTTGCGCAATCGGCTGTTGTGTCGCTGCTGCTTGTCTTCGGGCATTCGCTGTGCGCCCATTTCCTGCTCCAGGATACCAGCCTGTCATGGTTGTTCCTGTTGCTTGCGGCCACGCAGTGGGTAGTCGGGGCAAATAATCTCCTGCAGGCCGTGCTAACGGCTATGCAGCGTAGCCGTGTCATCATCTTATCGAACATCCTTGGGACATGCGCTGGAGCACTTGTCTTCATAGCTTGTGTCTGGCCTGGAACGTACGCAGGCGCTGCCCTTGGCATTGTCCTTTATCCGGCCATCGCGGCGCTCGTTGGAGTCTGGCTTGCCGTACAAACACTGCCTCAAAGTTGGCATCACCCGGTATGGGCGACCACGCGCGACGACATTACGCGTTTATTGTCCTATTCGGTCGTCGTGGTCGTATCGCTCGCGGCATTACCCCTCGCCCAGATTTACGTGCGCGATATCGTTGGCGGACAATATGGCTGGGAGGTCGTCGGCTATTGGCAGACCGTCTTAAAAATATCCGACGTCTATATGCAGTTTTTCGGCATGCTCATGATGTATCAGGTGCTTCCCTATTATTCCGCGGCCACGACAGTGGCGGAATTAGACAAGCGCTGGCGGCATATGATGTTGCCCATACTTGGGCTCATGGTTGCGGGCCTCTGTATATTCTATGTCATGCGTGAACTCATACTGCGCATCCTCTTCTCGGAAGCATTTGTACCCGCAAAGCAGTTTGTCCTGCCCTGTATCATCGGCGACTTTTTTCGCGTTGCAGGGCTGTTTTTCGTTTATTACGGCATATCCCGCGGAGCGCGCCTCGTGCCGATCGTGTTCGATCTGACACAGGCCGCTCTCCTGATTGCCGTCACCACACTGCTTTTGCCTGTCTATAAGGGTATGGCTCCTGCCTACGCCACTCTCGCCGGAGGGCTAGGCAGTTTTGTTGTGATGGTCGCTATGCGCTCCGTCCGGCGAGCTAAATGGAGGGGTAGGCTGGAGGGCGCTGCATGAGCAGAATTTTGGTGGTGTGCGTCAAGTTCTCAACCGATGCTGCAAACGGATGGCTGACGAATGACTTGGTCGATGCGTTCGTGCGAGCGGGCCATACGGTCGATGTCATCCATCTAGAATGGCAGGACGAACACCCGGTTGAGTTCGTGACGACGCCCGACGGAACGCGCCTGCTCCGGTTGTCGGCGTTGGCTTTTTTTCCACGCTGGCTTCCTTACACAGTTCGCAAGGGAGCAAAGTGGCTTACCGCCTCGTATCTTGCTGCCCGTCTGGCCAGACGCTTTATGCCACCGGAGTCATACGATCTCCTGGTAGGTTTCTCTCCTGCCGTCGTGACAGATGGGCTGATAAGGCTTTACCGACAACGGGCGAAGAAGACCTTGCTCATCTATTGGGACTTTTTTCCCCTTGCTCAGCACCAACTCGGTCTTCTCCCAGGAGGAGATGTTGCAGCATCTCTGGCGCGTCGCTTCGAAGCGCGCGCGGTGGGGCAATATGCGCAGACAGGTTGCATGACACCGGCGAATATCCAATTATTTGGAACATATTTTCCCAAATACGCTGGCGCGATCACGCAGATACTGCCTTGGGGTCCTGCTAGCTTCATCGACCGCTCCCGACGCGATGAATTCCGCAAGAACTTTGGATTCGCCGCAGATGACGTGGTCTGCGTCTTCGGTGGACAGCTGATCCCGGGGCGAGAAATCGAACGCATCGGTGAACTGGCGCAACGCGTCGCAAAAACGTTGCCGCATGTGCGCTTTGTCATCGCGGGCAGCGGCCCCCTGGCTGCGCTGATCGAACGACAAGCTGCCGATTTGCCGAACCTGGAATTTTTGGGAAAACTCAGCCGAGTTCGTTATGGTGAGCTATTGGCAGCTGGCGATATCGGCATTGTCCTGACGTCGGCCGATTTCAAGGTCCCAAACTTTCCATCTAAAACTGTAGATTATTTCCGCGCTCGCCTTCCCGTTCTTGGCGCGACGGAGAAATTCGGCGACTATTCGTCGATCATCAATAACGAAATCGGGGCAGGGCTTTCCTGTTCGGTCGAAGATACGGCACAGCTGGAGAAAAACTTACATATGCTGGCGTGCGACCCGTCCTATCGACTGGCGTGTGGCCAACGTGGTGCCGACTATTATCAAACTCACATGAGCGCGCCTAACCTGGTGAAACGCCTCATCGGGGAAGCGGCATGTCCCGGAATCTGCTGATACAGCTAGGGCGTTGGACGCCGCTGCTATTGGTGGTCGGCTATATTGCGCTCACCTATGGACTCTTTCTGTTCGGCCCTGTTGAGTGGAACGTTCCTAATATATGGCGCGTCAGCTATTTCATGGCCGTCTGCGTAGCAATGCTAACTGCAGGATATGCTTTTGGCTTGCGGCATGTACGTGAGGAATTGCGCTCGATACCTTGGCGACCATTTTTCTGGATCGGCACAATCGCCAGTGGCGCGCTGCTTTTTCCGTCCGCTTGGATTTATATGAGCAAATGGCCGTGGGACGCTGTTCAGCTCGCGCGGTGCCAGAACATTGCCTATATGGATATGATCAACAACATTCGCGATGACGTTACTGGATATCGCTACCTTTATGTCATAGTTCGAGCGTTGTTCGCTCCATTCGCCTTCTGTGTGCTGCCATTGACTGTCCTCCACTGGTCGCAGATGCGATGGCGGGAGTACGGGTTATTGGCAGTCTATCTCTTGTCGGCGCTCTGTATGTCTCTCCTGCGCGGGACTGACAAAGAAATTGCCGATATCGTGATAGTGCTATTAGCCACTGTGCCGATCGTTGCCTTCCGGGTGCTGATCTCGCGAGACCTTCCTTTATCTCGACTCGTGGGCTTGCTTCTGGCGACAGTGCTCATTATCGGCGCAGGCGCCTATCTGTTTGCGGAGCGAAGGGAAGCGCGCATCTTCCGATCTCTCCCTACAGTTGCTCAGTCCCAGAAAGCGGACAATTGCCGTGCGGGCGACTGGCGGTGCATGTGCGAAGCAGAGAGCAGTCTAAGACATGCGGACGCCAGATCACCGGTAAAGCCGCCGCAAGAGATTTGCACCGCGAATTGCGTCAAGAATTCAGAACAGGCGTTGTCAGAACGGCCACTGTCAGAACAGGCGTTGCCCGCTAAACCAAAGGAAGGAGGTTTTCTGGCTTATATGGCAACCTCCTATCTCAGTCAGGGCTATTATGGCATGGCGCTAGCTATGACGCAGGACTTCTCCAGTACGTACGGCTTAGGTCACTCGCCATTACTCCTGTACTACAGCCGGCACTTCCTCGGAGAGGATTTCGCAAACCGGGCTTACGTAAACAAAATTGCCGATAGGTGGGATCCTAAGGGCAAATGGTCTACTGCGATGACGTGGTGGGCTAATGATGTGAGCTTCTATGGAGTTCCCTTTGTTTTCGCGTTGCTGGGCATGCTAACGGCATGTTGCTGGCGCGAAGCGACAGAGCAGCAGCGGGATGCAGCTGCTATCCTATTCGTGCTTTGCATGTTCCTGTTTTTTTACCTCCCGGCGAATAACCAACTGTTCATGACTGCTGATTCAGGCATGATAGTTTTATTTTGGCTTGTTCTCTGGGGATTGAATGCGATACCGCGCCGGCGGGAATACAAGGTACCTCATGTTTGCAAATAAGACCCTTCTCATCACCGGTGGTACGGGCTCGTTCGGAAATGCCGTTCTTCGCCGGTTCCTGGATAGCTCAATCCGGGAGATCCGCATCCTCTCACGCGATGAGAAGAAGCAGGATGACATGCGCAAGCGCCTGCAGAGTGACAAGCTGAAATTTTACATCGCCGACGTGCGGGATTATCAGAGCGTTCTGGGCGCCGTGCGCGGGGCGGATTTCGTGTTCCACGCCGCGGCGCTCAAGCAGGTGCCAAGCTGCGAATTCCATCCGATGGAAGCGGTCAAGACCAATGTCGTGGGCACGGACAACGTCATCGAGGCGGCCATTCAATGCGCCGTCTCTCGGGTCATCTGCCTTTCGACCGATAAGGCGGTTTATCCTATCAATGCCATGGGCATCTCCAAGGCCATGATGGAAAAAGTCATGGTCGCGAAATCGCGCAGTTGCGAGGGAACGAACACGGTCGTCTGTGGCACGCGCTACGGCAACGTCATGGGTTCGCGCGGATCGGTCATTCCGCTGTTCTTGGAGCAGATGTTCACGGGGCGGCCGGTGACTATCACCGACCCAAACATGACGCGTTTCATGATGACGCTCGAAGATGCCGTAGATCTGGTGCTTTATGCGTTCGAGCACGGGAACAACGGCGAGATTTTCGTTCAGAAAGCTCCTGCCGCAACGATCAAGGTCCTAGCTGAGGCGCTGCTCGGGCTGTTCGATAAGCGGGCGCATCCGGTGCATGAAATCGGCACGCGCCATGGCGAGAAGGCCTATGAAGCGCTGCTCTCGCGCGAGGAGGTAGCCGTGGCTGAAGATCTGGGTGAGTATTACCGTGTTCCGCCGGATTCGCGCGACCTGAACTACGAGAAATTCGTGGAACAAGGCGAGCGCCGCATTACTGAAGCCCAAGACTACAACTCCAACAATACGCAGCGGCTGGACGTGGCCAGTATGGAGGCGCTGCTGAAGAAAGTCGGGTTCGTGCAGGAATTGCTCGCCGGAAAACCCTGGTACCCAGGTGTCTAGGATGAAACTGCTGGTCACAGGCGCAGACGGTTTCATCGGCAAGAACCTTCTTCTTGCGCTGAAGCCACGCGCCGATATCATCTGCCTTCCGGTCACACGCAGTTCATCCGACGCCGATCTTGCTGCCGCCGTGGCGCAGGCCGACGCGGTGGTGCATCTGGCGGGCATCAACCGTCCGCAAGACGGCCAAAGCTATAACGACAACGTCGTCATTACTCAGAATCTAGTGAGCCTGCTCCGAGGGCGTTCCGTACCCATCGTTTATACGTCGAGCGCCCAGGTGGCCCGCGGCAACGACTACGGCAAAAGTAAGCTTGGGGCGGAAGAGGTGCTGGCAGCGACGGGGTGCCCGCTATACCTTTATCGCCTGCCCAATGTGTTCGGCAAATTCGCACGTCCGAATTACAATTCGGCGGTAGCAACCTTCTGCCATAACATCGCCCGTGGTCTTCCGATTACAATCCATGATCCAGGTGCCGCGCTTACACTGGTCTACATCGATGATGTGATCGCGTCGTTCCTAGCGGCGCTTGATGGCACGGTCGCACCAGGGTTCGTTGAAACCGACCCAATCTACACCACGACGGTCGGTGAACTGGCAGAACAGATTGAAGCATTCCGCAACTGCCGCGGTAGCCAACTTCTGATTGAACGCGTCGGCACGGGACTGACGCGGGCACTTTATGCGACGTATGTCAGCGCGCTGCCGCCGAGTGCATTCAGCTATGCCGTCACCGAACATAGCGATCCCCGAGGAAAATTCGTGGAGATGCTGAAAACACCAGATTGCGGGCAATTCTCATTCTTTACGGCGCATCCAGGCGTCACACGCGGCGGACACTACCACCACACCAAGAGCGAAAAATTTCTTGTCATTTCGGGGCGGGCGCGTTTCGGTTTTCGACATATGGTAACGGGAGAGCGCCATGAGATTGAAACCTCAGGTGAACGCAGCGAGGTCGTTGAAACGGTGCCAGGATGGACACACGACATCACCAATATCGGGGATACCGAATTGGTAGTTATGCTTTGGGCCAATGAAATCTTTGATCGCGACAAAGCCGACACCTATGCAGAAGCTGTCTAAACTGAATGTCATGACAATTGTGGGCACGCGGCCCGAGATTATCCGCTTGTCGCGGGTGATGGCCGCGCTTGACCGCGACTGCAATCACACCATCATCCACACCGGTCAGAACTACGACTATGAGCTCAATGAGGTTTTCTTCGCTGACCTCGGTATCCGCAAGCCGAACTATTTCTTGAATGCGGCTGGAGCGAACGCGGCGGAGACGATCGGCAAGGTCATCATCGAAGCAGACCGCGTGCTGGACGTCGTGAAGCCCGAAGCTGTCCTGATCCTCGGCGACACCAATTCCGGATTTTCCATGCTGCCGGCAAAACGGCGCAAGATCCCGATCTTCCATATGGAAGCTGGTAATCGATGCTTCGATCAGCGCGTACCCGAGGAGATCAATCGCCGCATCTTCGACCATACGGCAGATATAAACCTGACCTACAGCGATATCGCGCGAGAGTATCTTATTAGCGAAGGTCTGCCCGCTGATCGCATCATCAAGACCGGTAGTCCGATGTGCGAGGTCCTCGCCTATTACGGTCCGCAGATCGCTGCATCCGATGTGCTGCACCGGCTGAATCTTATGCCGTGGAACTATTTTGCGGTCAGCGCGCACCGTGAAGAAAATATCGAGTCCGAGCAGAGCTTCACCCGTCTCGTGGAAATACTCAACACGATCGGCGAGCGTTACGGCAAACCGGTGATCGTCAGCACTCACCCGCGCACGCAAAAACGTATAGCAGAAAGTGGCGCTCATTTTCATGCGCAGGTTCGTCTCTTAAAGCCGCTTGGCTTCCATGATTACGTGAAGTTGCAGCAAGAGGCTTCTGCCGTACTTTCCGACTCGGGAACGATCTCGGAAGAATCGTCGATCCTGAATTTCCCGGCGTTGAATATCCGGGAAGCGCATGAGCGTCCCGAGGCCATGGAGGAGGGCAGCGTCATGATGGTGGGCCTGGAGGTCAACTACGTGCTGCGCGCTCTGGAGATTGTGCTTCACCAACCCCGAGGCGACGAGCGTCTGCTGAGGCAGGTTGCGGATTACACGGTGCCTAACGTATCAGATAAGGTCGTCCGCATCCTGCACAGCTATGGTGGGTATGTGAAGCGCGTGGTCTGGAAGCAGTATTGATATGAACGCCGTCCGCGCATGCGCATCCTGATCCTAACGCAGTTCTTTACTCCCGAGCCAACGATCAAGAATATCGCCTTTGCCAAGGCACTGGCGGCTGCCGGGCATGAGGTTCGGGTGCTCACGGGATTTCCGAACTATCCAGGCGGCAAAATCTATGATGGCTACCGCCTCCGTCTCGTTCGACACGAGATCATGGATGGCATTCCCGTCACCCGAGTGCCGCTGTATTGCAGCCACGACAGCTCGCGTTTGCGGCGTAGCGCGAATTACATCAGCTTTGCGGCTTCGGCGTCTGTTGCAGGTCTTTTCACGCGATGGCGGCCCGACGTGATGTATGTCTATCATCCGCCCCTTACGGTGGGGTTGGCAGCTGCTCTCACCTGTTTTTTGCGCCAGATACCGTTTGCATATGACATTCAGGATCTGTGGCCCGATACGCTGAAGGCCACCGGTATGATCGGCAATGACCGGCTGCTGGCAATCATCGGATACGTGGCGCGCTTCGTCTATCGCCGCGCGAGCATGGTGATGCCGCAATCGCCTGGATTTGCAGCGCGGTTAAAGGCGGTTGGCGTGGCGCCGGAAAAAATCCGTGTCGTGTATAATTGGGCCAATGAAGCGTCGATGCAGGAGCTGGATGCAGGCACTTGGACTAGGTCCGCGGAACTCGAAGGGAAATTCCTGCTCGTCTTCGCCGGAACGATGGGCATGGCCCAGAAACTGGAGAATGTGCTTGATGCGATGGCTTTGCTCCAGGTGCAGGTACCGCAAGTAGCTCTGTTATGCATCGGTGGAGGAGTGGACGTTCCGCAATTGAAAGCCCGTGCGCAAGCTTTGCGACTGAGAAACACGCATTTCCATCCTGCCGTGCCCATGTCAGAAATCGGCGGTGTCCTGCGCGCAGCGGACGCATTGTTGGTGCACCTCCGTCGCGATCCCCTCTTTGATATTACCATTCCCTCGAAGACACAGGCATATCTGCTGGCGGGCAAGCCCATCGTAATGGCCGTGCAAGGTGATGCGGCCGCCTTGATCGAGGAGGCTGACGCCGGGCTGGTCGTCGAGCAAGAAGATCCGCAGTCACTGGCCGACGCGGTGATGCAACTCGCATCCATGACGCGCGAGGCACGCGAAGCCATGGGCCAGAGGGGGAAGACATTCTATGCTACGCATATGAGTGCCAGCGTCGGTGTGAAATCCATTCTCTCGGCGATGGAATTGGCCGTCACCCGCTTCCGCTCATAGTGGGGCTGGTCTCGTTGCGAGCAAAGGTCAAATTCAACGCCCTGCAGCAACGGGCACTTCTTCAAATGATCTCGATGCTCGTAGCCAAATAGCGGGATCACGAGTAATGAGGCGATAATCAGGTAGAATGCCATCTATGCCACCATGCGTCGCCCTAATGAGATACTGCCGCATAGCGCCGGACCGTCACGCTAGACACGCGAGCTTGCTGCCGTGCGTGAGGACCAATATAGGTTCGGCCAACTTGCCGGACGTTTGGCAAAGATCTCGTAGAGAGACATTCGAAAGATGACGGTAAAGCGGGCTTTCGACATCGCCGCCGTCCTCGCGGGGGCCATCGTTGCAGTTCCCCTTGCTGCGCTTATTGCGCTGCTCGTGCGCGTGAACATCGGCGCGCCGGTGCTCTTCGTCCAAAGGCGTCCGGGTCTGCGCGGCGCGCCGTTCGATCTGATCAAGTTCCGCACCATGACGAACAGAGCCGGCAGCGATGGCAAGCTCCTTCCTGATGCCGAGCGCCTGACGTCGTTCGGCCGTTTCCTGCGCTCGACCAGTCTCGATGAACTGCCGGAGCTCTGGAACGTGCTCAAGGGTGAGATGAGTCTCGTCGGCCCGCGTCCGCTGCTGATGGAGTATTTGCCGCTCTATTCGGCAGAGCAGGCGCGCCGTCACGAGGTTCGTCCGGGTGTCACTGGCTGGGCTCAGATCAACGGACGCAATGCCATAAGCTGGGAAGAGAAATTCGCCTTCGACGTCTGGTATGTCGACAATCACAATCTGCGGCTGGATCTGAGAATTCTGGCGTTGACGATTCTGAAAATCGTCAGGCGCGACGGCATATCTGCGGAGGGATCAGCGACGATGGAGCGGTTCAAGGGGGCCGATGCTGACGCGCATCCGGCCGCGCACCGCCGGCATGAGCCTGGCCCGACATCGGCGGATACCGCATGAATCGTTCGTTGGCCATTCTCGGAGCCGGGGGACACGGCCGCGTGGTTGCTGACTGCGCTGAGGCAGTGGGTTGGGACCGGATCGTCTTTTTCGACGACAAGCCCGATGCTGCGCTTGAAGGGACTTGGGCCGTGGCTGGCTCGGTGAAGAATTTGTTGGCGCAGGCGAGCACGTTCGATGGGGTGGCAGTTGCCGTCGGCAGCAACCGACTGAGGCTCAGCTTGACGCTGGCCTTGGCGGATTCCGGGGCACGCCTCGTAACGCTCGTCCATCCGCGCGCGACTGTGAGCAGTCGCTCCGTTATCGGCTCAGGCTCGGTCGTCATTGCGGGCGCCGTTGTCAACATCGGCGCCCGCGTCGGCCAGGGCGTTATCATCAACACTGGGGCGACGATCGATCACGACTGCCTCTTAGAGGACGGCGTCCATGTTGCGCCCGGTGCACATCTAGCCGGTGGCGTTACGGTTGGAAAAGAAAGCTGGATTGGTATTGGTGCGGTAGTCCGCGAGTATACAGCCATCGGCGAAGGTGTCTTCGTCGGTGCTGGCGCCGTTGTGGTCGCCCCGATCCAAAGCGGCCTCAAAGTCGTTGGCAATCCTGCTCGTCCCTTGGAACGTTAGCGCCCCATGCAGAACATCTCCTTTCCGTCCTGGCCGAGCTTTTCACCTGAAGAGGTCGAGGCTGCAGCCACCGTGCTGCGCTCGAACAAAGTCAACTACTGGACCGGCAACGAGGGGCGCGCGTTCGAACAGGAGTTCGCGGCATGGACCGGCGCAAAACATGCGATTGCCCTGGCCAATGGCACGGTCGCGCTGGAGATTGCCCTCAAAGGACTCGGTATAGGTGCCGGTGATGAAGTGATCGTCACGCCACGCTCCTTCATCGCGTCGGCGTCCTGCGTTGCCATGGCTGGAGCGACGCCCGTGTTCGCCGACATCGACCGCAACACGCAGGCTCTGTCCGCGGAGACGATCCTGCCCGTTGTCTCGCCGCGCACTAAGGCGATCATCATCGTGCACCTCGGCGGAATGCCGGCCGATATGGATCCGGTCATGACCTTGGCGCGCGAGCGCGGACTCTTCGTCATCGAAGATTGTGCGCAGGCGCATGGAGCGCGCTACAAGGGACGCTCGGTCGGCACTATCGGCGATGTCGGAGCCTGGTCTTTCTGTCAGGACAAAATCATGACGACGGGCGGCGAAGGGGGCATGGTCACCACGAACGATGCCGAACTGTGGAGCCGCATGTGGTCGCTCAAGGATCATGGCAAGGGCTACGCGACCATGCATGTCTCCGAGCCACAGGCGACCTTCCGATGGGTGCATGAGGGCTTCGGCACCAATGGGCGCATGCTCGAAATGCAGGCGGCGATTGGACGTCTGCAGATCGGGAAGATGGACGAATGGGCGGTGCTCCGCGGCCGCCATGCAGATCAAATCCATGAAGCGGCGCGTAGCGTCAAAGGACTGCGCGTGCCGGATATCCCAAACTGGGCGGAGCCCGTGGCCTATCGTTGCTACGTGTTCGTGAACCCTGCAGCGCTGGCTGAGGGCTGGACTCGCGATCGCATCATTCACTCAATTCGCGCCGATGGCGTGCCGTGCTTCGTCGGCTCCTGCAGTGAAATCTATCTTGAGAAGGCATTTGACGGCACGCCATGGCGGCCTGAAGCGCGGCTGCCGGTTGCGCGGGAGTTGGGCGAGACCAGCCTTGCCTTTCTCGTACATCCCTCTCTGACATCGGGACACATCGATCGGACGTGCGATGTGCTGTGTGATGTGATGCGGCGGGCGGCCGCCTGAGGCCTGCGCTCAGGGTTCAGCGTCCCGGCTGGGGATCAGGCTTCATCGGCGGCTTGTCATCTGGCGCGGCCTATCGAACTCGGTGCCGATATCGGAGCGGCTGGAATGTGGGTAATTAAAAGCTCCGCTGGAGGCTTACGTTGATGGAGCGCGTCGGCGTCAAGAAGGCCAAGGTGGCCAACGCCAGAAAGAAAGATCGCCGTCATCCTTCACTGCACCTTGATCGATGACACAGAGTTCGAGTGGGAAAGCGAGGCTAAGGTGGCTTGATTGCTCCCGAGATATCCTCTGGCCCGCAGCCGCGGCGCTGGCGATGCCCCTGCCGGGCTGGCGATGCACGCGATGTCCGTCAATCGGCTGACGCCAGCAGCCTGAATGTCAGCACGTTGAGGCGTTTACTCCGCACATAAACATGAGGTTTGGTCCTCGGAATGGAACGTGATCCCAGCATAATCATAACGACCACCCGCAATTAAAGGGCCGATTGACAACCAAGGCTGCGCGGTCTGCGGGCAGGTTCCATCACGCTCTGCGAAGTCCCGGGGTAATTTCGTCGTCATTTGCGGGGAGCGCGTCTTTCATCGCTGGGTGTTCTTTGTTGGGACCAAAGTCGGTATACTTTTACAGTTCTAAACCACGCATGGATTGTTGCGTATCGTAACCCGGTAAATCCGCCTGTGATGTGACGTCTGACTATATAGTATTTATAGAAGTTCATCGGGAATTCTATAGCTAGCCTTCCGAGAGTGAATGCTGAGTTGGTAGCGGAAGCTTGCTCAGCTAAGAGAGACATCCGCCTATCAAGCTTGGCCTTCATATGATCAAAGGACCGGATGGAATAATGGTGGATCGGTGCATTGATGCATCCGACGACGTGACCGTCCGTTACTACGGCATCGTGGATGCTTGAATCCCGAAAACGCACGATCTTGCGATTGTATAGACGAACACACCAATGATCTCGCGCCCAGATGCGAGGCTTGGTCCGTCCAGGATAGATAATGCGGACGGGCATGCCATACGCCGCATGCTCGGGTACTCCGGACCGGAAGAGTTCAGAGATCCTATCCTGAAGCTCGGGAGGTACCACTTCGTCTGCATCCAGATTTAATACCCATTCATTGTGGCATTGCTCTTCGGCAAACCTTTTCTGCCCGCCGAAGCCGCGCCAAGGCTGCGAAATTACACGCGCGTTTGCAGATTGAGCAACGGCGATTGTGTCATCTGTGCTGCTGCTATCGACGACAACGACGACCTCATAGACCCATGACTCGACGGAACGTATCGTCCTTTCAATGCGGTCAGCTTCGTTTTTGGCGATGATAAAGCACGATACAGGCAGTCTAGACATGTGACGCGAATTTTCCCGCAAACGCCGCTGGCGACGGAATATACGCATGTAGCGTGTATTTCCCCTCAGCAGCCCGCCGAGCGTGCAGACGGTATCGATCACGATCGAATGCCGCTGAATTTGAGCGAGAGAGCCAAGTTCGAGACGTGGCTCTCGGAAGCACTCCGACCGAAGCATTCATGCTCGCCCGAAGCTTCGAGCCAGCGCAGATGCGGATCGTGTAAAACAATACTGGAGCGCATGCGTGGAACTAATCGGATGGGTTATCGCAGGTCGGCTGTGATAGAGAGTCAGTGTAGAGAAATTCGCGTACGCCGTCGTTTGCCCGCCATAACCTGACCTTCCGTGAATTTTGGCCACTCGTCGGTTGGGCAAAGTCGTAGCTAGATCGTGTTGAGGGGGCCAGTACCACTCCGCTAGCGCGCCAACAGTAGAACAACAGACACAGCCTTCTCCCCTGGTAGTTTAGAATTGCAGCTTGTAATGCTTTTATCGCATCTCAAGCCATACCTGTTGCCGCACTAGCTTCATGGCTCAACAACATCGACCGCAAGAAAGCCGTTTGTCCGGCGAACGAGACAAAGTGTGGATTTGCGTAAGCATTAAGGCCCGCACAACTCGGTCCATAATTCAAGGGCTGTCCGTCCAAGCGTAGCGTGCATCCTCCTGCACTACGCAAAATCGCGTCGCCCGCCGCCGTATCCCACTGCATAGTCCGACCGATACGAGGATAAATATCAGCCTCGCCGGCTGCCAAAAGACAGAATTTCAGAGAAGATCCGACTGACAGTATTTCACCGACTGCAAATCTTTCCAGGAACCTCATCGTATCCGCATGTGCATGCGAAGCGCTGGCGATGCCCCTTAGAGCTCTGCGAGGCATACTCGTTCTAATGGCCGTGCGCTCGATGAGCCGCCCGTCGGGCGAGACGCGGCATCGAAAGGCATTATGGCCGTCGCCGCTGAATAGTTCATTGCGGGCTGGTGCGACGACCACGCCCAATCGCGGCAATCCACATTCAACGAGACATATATTGACCGTGAAGTCTGTCCGACCCTGGACAAACTCCTTCGTTCCATCGAGAGGATCGACGAGAAAAAATGTCTGTTCGCAAATGTCGGGAGCGCCACTGTATTGGATGCGCTCCTCGGCTATGATCGGAATGCGAGGATCGATTTTTTCAAGACCTCGAACGATCAGGTCTTCCGCGGATCGATCAGCGTCAGTGACGGGGCTGCCGTCGTCTTTATGAACGACAGAGGCGCCCCTCTCTCGAATATCCAGAATCATCCGGCCAGCTTCGAGAGCAAGAGCTTCGAGCTGCTCCAGCATCGATAAAGACATTCGTCAATTCCCCCGTCGAGAGCGCCTACATTCGCGCGTGCGGCCCATAAAGAGAAAGCTACGATGCGCTGCCGTTGGTGTAACCAAACCCTCGCGCAATCCGGCGCTGAACCTGGTATCCCGTTCGACCAAATTCACCAATCACGAAGCTCTTAGCATCATCTAGATTGAACGCGACGTTTTCCTTCTGCGCCCATCTGCGCCACAAGTACCGATCAAGCGACGTGCGGTCTTTGATCAGCTGGCGATCTCCCTGCGTGAGATCGTTGCGACGCAATAGCTTCCAACCGATTTTTTTCTGATTTTCCTCGGCGGTATTTTGTGGTGTTGCCGTAGTAGCGATGCCAATCTCGGTAGAGAGAGACGCAAGCAGAGCATTCGTGCTCGCAATATCGGCAACGAAATCGAAAGTGCCTAGCATCTCATCGAGCAGTGCTGCCTTCTTCTCTTCCGAAAGCCGAGCGAGTTCGATCCAAGGCAATTCCGCCCATCGTTCCAGCAGAAAATGAGCTGCAGGGTTCAACCGCATGGAGCGCATGAATAATGAGAACGAATAGGAATACTGGCCTTCGCGCAAATAGCGCATCATTCGAAAATTGTAGTAAGAGAGCATAAGGCTCTCCGGTTCTCGGAGGATCACGGAACGGATGATGCGCCGTCCGGGAAACATCTTTTCTATCGATTGCCCGATGAAATGCCCGGAGATCGCACGTACTTGCTTGGTTGGCACAAATAGTTCGGGATCGTATTTGTAGCTAAACCATCCCAATGGAAATCGCCGGGAACGTTTTGGCGGCGCCCACATTCCCCCGTCCCCGAGCTGGGATTTCAAATGGTTTTCGATTGTCGTCCCCGCACACTTTGGAACGTGAACATGCACCAGTAGCGGATCGGCCATGGGAACTCGAGCTCCAGCTGGAATCCCGCGCGGCCCAAAAAACAGGATCTGTCTATTCGGCCACCCGGCTTATGCGGAATAGTTCAGTCAGCCTATACGACTGGACGCGCCGAACAACACACGAAGCGCGTGCATCGCCATTTTTTTGTTACGGCGGGCGATTTAGGAGATGACAGGCAGGGGCCGTCTCCGGCCACACCGATGTGGTTCACCGGTCCGGGTGGCGCTGGAATTGTTGTTTAGGCTATGCTGCCGGAAATGATCTTGAAATTCCGCAACGCGTTCAAAATACGCTCGACGGATTCCAGCGGCGTTTCCACACCACAATGGAGCGTAATTTCGGGATCTTCAGGTGGCTCGTATGGCGAGCTAATGCCGGTGAAATCGGGAATTTTATTCTCACGCGCCTTCCGATAGAGACCCTTAACATCTCGCTTTTCGCATGTAGCAAGCGGCGTATCTACGTAGATTTCGATAAACTCGTTGCGATCAAAACAACGCCGAGCCTTCTCTCGCTCCTTCTGAAACGGCGAAATCACAGCCACAATGACAATCAAACCGGCATCGACCATCATGCGAGCAGTTTGAGTTACGCGGCGTGACTGCTCCACTCTGTCCTCAGCCGAGAACCCAAGATCCGAGCACAGACCGCTTCGCATCAGGTCACCATCCAAAATGTAGGTGTGATAACCTTTTCGATGCAACGTCCACTCGAGCAGCTCTGCGACTGTGGACTTACCGGCCCCCGAAAGACCAGTCAGCCATAAACAGGTTGGGCGCTGAGACTTGATCTGAGCGCGCGCATTTCGATCAATCGAAGCGCGGAGCTTGCGGGTCTCCCGCCAATCTGCCGGCGAAGTCCGTTCATGCAAATCTAGAGCGTTTCGCATAATCCACTTCTTTCAATAGGTCGATCGCAATAGGTCGGATGGACGATGCTTTATGATAACGTTCGCGGCTTTTCTTATAAGCGTTTACAGGCAACACCTCCTCAGAAATCCCCTATGCTTTGGAAATCCGTTGATTTTTCTTTGTGGAGATGCCGAGTGGCTACAATTGGCTCATGATCAACAGGGGGAGAGTCGTCCAGATCGTACGGCGGACTTCTGAGCCTTCGCTGTAAAGATGAAAGGTCGGGCTTACGAAGTTGGCCGGACTTTATGGCTGGCCAGAATGCTCAGAATGTAAACAGCTTACATTCGGCGAGGGGCCGACGCAGATGCGCTACCTTGCCCCAAAACTCTACAGATCCTTGGCCATCTCGCGTGAGAGGGGCAAGTTTCGTGCGTAGAGGCGTTCGATCTGTTTGACACTGCTGCTCCACACTATCCGAACCTTCCTCGTGATTCGAGTAGATACTCTTTACCGGGAGCCTGTTCACAACGGTGGAAGCTATCTGCCGCTTGCTGCCGAGAGTGTGCTCCGACAGACCTTTAGCGCGTTTGAACTGCTGGTGATCGACGACGCATCCAGCGTCGGATCTATCTCCCTGTTGGAGCCCGTGGCAGCCAGTGACCCGCGGCTTCGGCTTCTTAAGAATCCTGGATCGGGCTTGGTAGCTGCTCTCAACTTCGGGCTCTCTCAAGCGCGGGCAGAGTTTGTGGCGCGGATGGACGCTGACGATATCGCTTCACCCCGATCATGCCGCTAAGCGCTTTCAATCCCAAACTCTCTAAAGAAGCCCAGGAGGCTGTAAGCAATGCCTTCGATGCGGTGGCGAAATGGAACAAGGAGCTTGGATCCAGCACGGAAAACGTCGCCCAAAAGATGGCCATCGCCGCACGAGCCGTCGGCTGGCCGGACCACATCGTAACGGCCATCAGCTCGCACGTGCAAAGCATCACGCAACTGCACATCCACATGATGAACCATATGCTCGACGCTTGGCAGGAGCAGATTAAATCCCCAAACCCTATGTCGAATTTTCCAGCCGCGATGCTGTCGAAGCTGCAATCGTGGCCAGGGCTATCCGGAACCTCGGGCTGGCCTTCGATCGAAGCTTTCGGCAGCCAAGGACGGTTTTGGATACAGATTGGCGAGCAGTGGCAGAAGAATTGGGCGCAGGCTATTACGGCCTGGTCTGAATTCGGTGCGCCGAAAAAGTAAAAGCGTCTGACGTTCAGCTCACACAAAGCATGGCTGAGTCGTGATTATCCCGCCCGGATCAACCTCGGGGAGATGATGTGCGCTATGGTTTTCGGGAATCGCAATCGCGGGTTCCGCAAATGGCATGGAGGCGATACGGTATCTGCTGCAGGGTTTACTGTCGGCCTCGGCGGGCACCTTGCTGTCGCTCCCACGGATGAAAAGCGGCTCATGCCAAAGCGCGACTCGCATGAGTTCATGGGCCGATTACGTGCGCCAAGCATGGGCAGGGAGATATGCTGTCGTCTTGACGCCCGCTACCGCGCTGTCGTCTTTGACTGTGCTCCCGGACACGCCGTCAGCGCCCACGAGCACGCCCGTCTCATCAACGATCATAGCCTGCCAGGCCTTTGTTCTGGATCGAATGCGATTGGAAACGATTCCCCCACTTCATCTTCTCGTAGGCCTTCATGAGCGCGGCCAGATCATCGAAGTCTTCCGAGAATTGAAAGGAGGAACTACCATCTGCGCGGTGATCGTTTGCAAGATGGCCTTTGCAATCCTTGATCGGTATCAATCTCACCGCCAGGATTTTTCCGTTAGGCTATCCAAGGTGGCCGGAGCAAACGTAGTTTGGGTCAGGCTGCCGTCAGGACGAACGGCCATCTACCAGCACTCTTGGCGTGTCGCAGCTGGACTTGGGCAGATCTTCGGGAGAAATGCACAATGTCTCCTATCCGAAGAACGAACACGTCCTGCAGTACGTGTAACGGATGCGGGTTCGTTTGGCGCGGGCGAATGACGTGTCATGAGGTTATCAGCAGCCGGCAAGGTATTACCAAGGGGCAGATCTACTTATCACGTCTCAGAGACGTTTGCCCGGAATGCAAAGGTTTTGGCGTGACCCTTGTCCGCGATGTTCAGCGTACCCCATGGCAGCTTGCGTTTCAGTAAATCATTGCCGTGATTTTTCTAATGTTTGGATATTCATCCCGAGCATGCGATTTGGGATGAACGCCAACCTGGATCGTCGCCGTATGGAACACAGACGACTTTTGCCATTTTCATGATGCTGCTTGAAACAGGTCAGGGCGATCCGTCAGCTGGCTTTGGTTCGGGAGGCTTATCGTCTTTGGCAAAGAAGTATTGGTATGCTGCATAGGTCATGAGAGCGATGCCCATCACGGCGGCGCCCCTTCCTGCTTTCGCGATCCCAGAACGTGCAAGCATACCGACGGCACGATCGGCAGCGCTCGTCTCGACTGCTTCGGGAAGAATGCCAATTGTTTTTTCGCTAATCAGTCCGCGAACATCATTGGACGTCAGAAGGCCTTGGGCCGCGCGCTTACTGAGCTCCGCGGAGTGGCTCCCAATAACGTAAAGAGTGAGCCCGGCTTCGCCCGGATTTATGTTGGACAAGCTGTCGACCACGCGGCAGGAGTGGAACTGTCCGTCCTTCGGACAGGCGACGCTCAATGGCGCGGAATGCATGAGGGCGGGTGGCGGCTTGGGTAGGTTCAGCGGATGGTCGCGCAGATATTTTTCCAGCGGGTTCGGATGTAAGCTTGCAGAGAGTGCAGTGCTCGGCGGCGGCAGCGCAAAGACGCGACAGGGTTGCGTGGAGGTTGTTTGGCAGAGCGGTGTGGCAAAGAAATCAGGATTGGACTTCTTCTTCGCGAGGATGTCGTAGACGTCCTGCGAGGGAAGCAGAGGGCTGTGCGTCTTCAGGAGTTCGTCGGCGCTCGCAGCCGATGGCAGCGCCACGAATGCCACACACGCAGCACTAGCTCGAAGGCCCCGCATGTCCTGCCCCACGCTTCAAATAGGACGGCGCGATCTTATTTCGGAGGGAGCGGCGCGACAAGCACGGTGTGCTGTCGCCGCGTATATATCCTACCGGCGCGCAATGCGAGCAGTTGAACGCACGTTTTCATATACCCTCTCGGCGTAGCAAGGCGGATAATATCAAAAGAACAATGACGGCTGGGCAGCAACCGAAGGGCTTGCCCAATAAGTCCGCCTTGTCTTCCCGCCCTGCGTGATTCCGGCTGGATCGAAGCTCCTCCCGGCCAACTGCGCGGATTACCGGCGGCTGGCTCGCAATAGCTTGATGCTTTGCCCCCGCCAGGGCCTCTACCGGGCAGAACTAAAGCCGAGTTAAAGGGGATTGATGCGCGTCAAACCCCGCAGGAATACCTGGACTATTTTGCACGTTGAATAGTTTCGCTTGTGCTGTCCAGCGCAGAATGAATGCGGTAGGTTGAACGGATAACGTTTGAAGAGAATTATATCTGCCAGCATGATCCAGCGCGTTTCGGGCGCTGCATGGAGATTGACATGGATCGGATTTTCCAGGATCGCGGCTTTTGCATTCATCTTGCCATCTACGCGGCGGTGAACCTTCTACTGCTCGTCATCAATCTCGCGACGAATTCCAATAAACTTTGGTTTTACTGGCCTCTAATGGGCTGGGGGCTCGGGATCATCGGCCACGCCTATCTTGTTTATCGAAAACGATCTGCCTCGGTGCCGATGTCGGGAACAACGCAGCGAGCGGTGACACCCGAACCACCACCCGGCACGCCCTGAGCTAAGTCACGAGAGCACCGGAGTCTACTCAATCTAGTGCGCCACGACCGTGTGCGGCTTGCCTGCTCGTTCGAAGGGAAAGCGCGATAGTGCTTGCCGATGGGCACTTCAGAACCTTCGCGACCTCCACCGCGACCAGCACGCCGCACGGCATCGCTTGCATCCGCAAAGCAGCGTTGGCTTAGGATCTTTGCGAGAGCCTTGCCCGCGGCGGAACGGTTTTCGAAAATACGCCCCGCGCACCTAGGCAGGCCCCCAGCCTACAGGAAAGTCTAAACGAGACCATACTTCGCCTATTGCGCGCTATGTCATGGCACAAATGGCGTACAAGAGAGGTTACGGACGTCCTGAAGAAGGCGGCGCCAGATCTGACTGAAATCTAATGTATCTTTATCGCCTAGTGTTATTTTTTCTTTCGGCCAAAAAAACCAATGAGCTCGCTAAATTCAATTTCGTAGGGGCTGGCGAGCCGCTTGATCTCTTCGCAAGTCGCACCTGGACCCGCACCCTCGATGACGCTGCGAAGCGCGCTGAGACGAAAATGATAGGCGTGAGGCCTGTTGCCGCGAGGGGGACAAGGCCCACCATAGCCGGGCTTTCCGAAATCATTTATTGCTTGTTGAACGCCTGGCTCCGATGTCTCCGCGCTATATCCCTCTTGGAGGCTTTTCCAGTGCGGAGGGATATTGTACGCGGCCCAGTGTTGAAAAGTCCTCCGGGGCGCATCTGGATCGTCGCAGGTTAGAAGAAGCGACTTCGTGGATGCGGGGACGCCTGACCAATCGAGAGGTGGAGAATAGTTGGCCCCATCACATGTATACTTGCAAGGGATCTCTCCGCCTTCTTCAAATGCAGGACTTCTAAGAACCAATGCCATAATGGCGCTCCAATGAAACACACGCCCTCATAAACTTCTGCGCTGCTGTTAGGATCCTTGATCGCGATCAACAGAGTTATTGGGAGACAGACTGGCCGTTGCCACAAGTGCAAATTGGCGAGCATGCCGAATTACAAGAATTTTTACCCGGAACAGGAGCAAGCCTACAATTCGGGAGAAGCAGCAGATTCGGTCTTTGGTTCGGGCAGTTCCGTCATTATTGCTTCGGTCAGGAGGAGAGTTCCTGCTACCGAGACAGCATTTTCGAGCGCAACTCTCACAACCTTTGTCGGGTCGATAATTTCAGCTTGAACAAGATCGACATATGTATTCCGAGAAGCGTCGAAACCAATGTTGTCCCTGCTTTCCAACATGCGAGCGATTACAACGCCGCCATCGACGGCAGAATTTTCCGCGATCTGGCGAGCCAGTGCCGTAAGAGCACGCTGCAGTGGCGATATTATACTTTACGTACCACGGCCAATTCCCTATATTGATTTGCATAGGAGATTTGTCATGGCCGACGTTCTTTCGCACAAGCGCTTCCACGAAGAAGAAGAAGCCTACAAATGGGTCGAAGCTCACTTGTGGCCTGAGGGTCCAGTTTGCCCGAAGTGCGGTGCCAAGCATGACCGCGTGACGAAGCTCCAAGGCAAGAGCACGCGCATCGGCGTTCACAAGTGCAAGGACTGCCGCAAGCCGTTCACGGTCAAAGTGGGAACGATCTTCGAAGACAGCCACATCCCGCTCCGCATGTGGTTGCAAGCCATCGCGCTGCTTGCCGCCAGCAAGAAAGGCATCTCGTCAAACCAACTTCACAGAATGCTTGGCGTCACGCTGAAATCGGCGTGGTTTATGTCGCATCGTATTCGCGAAGCCATGCGTTCAGGCGGTCTGACGCCTCCAATGGGCAGCTCGGGTTCGAGCACCGTCGAAGTTGACGAAACCTATTTCAGCCAGAAGCGCGACGTGAAGAAGCCGAAAGGTGGCTATCGGCACAAGCACGCGGTTCTGTCGCTCGTTGAGCGCGCCGGCGAAGTCCGTTCGTTCCACATCGACAACTCAACCGCGAAGGAAATCACTCCGATCGTCAACGCCAACGTCGCGAAAGAAGCGAAGATTATGACCGACGACGGCCGTCACTACATCAAGCAGTTTGGCGAGTTCGCCAGCCACAACACCGTGCGCCACTCGTTAGGCGAGTACGTCGTCGGTTGCGTTAGGCGTAGACGACCAGCAGCGTGCCACCAAGGCGCTGTGCGGCGCAAAGGGCAAGCGGTTAATGTATCAAACAACTCGTAGGGCCTGATCCCGAGCAGGAAGAGCGGCTTCTCAAGAGGGCTATTCGGCGCGCAAAACGCATTTGACTCTTGGTGCTTGTCCTGTTACCCAACAATTATTACTTTGTGTTGGGTATCCATGTGATACCCAACAATAATTGTTTATCGTTGGGTAACAGGTTGAAGCCTATACCATTAAACCTCATGACTCTTTATTCGGACCTTGCCCAGAATGTCCGTCCGAATAACTACGAGCACGGCTCTGTCATAACTCGGAAAAAGAAGGGCCGCTACTATCTCTTCGTCGTCACGAAGGATGGATCACGTCGCGTAGAAAAATACATCGGAGCGGCGGACAACCCCGATGCCCAGGAGAGAGCGGAACAACTGAAGGCTGGCGCTGAACAAGCCAAGGCGCTGCGAACAACGGTTTCGGCACTAAAGCAGGCTAGGATACCGTCACCGAGTTTGAAGCTTGGAAAAATCCTTGAAGTAATTGCCAACGAGGGGTTGTTCGAGCAGGGCATTGTATTGATAGGCACTGCAGCCTTTCAAACCTATGCAGCTCTGCTCGGATACCACTTACGCAATGCTTATCTTGCTACACAAGATGCAGATTTGCTCGTCGCGTCCTTTGTAGGCACAGAGGATAGGATAGACATGGAGACGATCCTTCAACGCGCCGATCCGACATTCAAAGCGAAGATGCACAACGATGATCAACTGCCAAAGGTATTCAAGTCAAAAGACAACTTTTCCGTCGACATCCTGACTAAATTCGGAAGAGGACGTAAGTCACCTATCGTTATAGACGAACTTGGTTGCTCGGCGGAAGCGCTCCCGTTTATGGAGTATCTTGCCGAGGAGAGCGTCGAAGCCGTTGCACTTTATGGCACCGGCGTGTTGGTTCGCGTTCCACCGCCAGTGCGCTACGCAATTCACAAACTCCTAATCGCTCAAGAGCGCCGCGGGTTATTCCAGACAAAGAAAGCCAAGGATTTGGCCCAAGCTCGTGACATTCTCGACATCTTGCTAGAGACAGACCCAGATGCCCTTGAAGACGCCTTAGAGGAAGCCAGATCGCGCGGTCCCAAGTGGAAGAAAAATATCAATGCTTCACTTAAGGAAATGGGGCGAGAGACGCGCCAAGGACGTTTGCCTATAGAGGTAAGGACCAATGCCAAAAAAGAAAGAGCCTGAACTAACGCCAGCCGAACAATCAAAGCGCTTCAAGGAAGCGGCTAAGAAGGCTGGCGTTACCAAAGACGAAAAAGAGTTCGAGAGCGTTTTTAAGAAGGTTGTAAAAGGAGACGGAAACAAGCGACAGAGCTAGCTTGATTTCTTCTGCTTGTCTAAATGTGGAAGTGTCCCCCGTCAGGACCTACCGGACATGTGTGGACGACGCCCTTGTTGCAAGAGGAATCTGGCGTTCGGCTTGCGGTCAGGTGCAAGTCATGTGTCCGGCCTGTTGGCGCGGCGCGTATGACCGCTGGCCCTGATGGTATCCGCAGACCAGGTCCCAATCAGATTGACGGGCTCGATGCCCGTGTCCGGTATCGGGTTCTCCCGACCTACAGTTCGACCGCCTCGCATCACGCTATTATCACCCTCGCAATTTGCTGCTTCGACTCGACGATCCTGATGCGCCCATTTCCGAACCCTTCAGGCGGGCGCTAATAGCGCTGGCGCCCTATAAGTTCCGCCCTTGACCAGGATAGCCCAGGCGATACGTGCCACCTTGTTGGCGAGTGCCACAGCGACTACCTTCGCCGGCTTCTTGGCCAGCAGCTTCGTCACCCAGGCATGCTTTTCCGGATGTGTCCGAGCTTGCCGGATGACGGCCATGGCGCCCACAATTAGCAATCGGCGCAGATAGCGATCCCCCTGCTTCGATATTCCTCCGAGGCGTTGCTTGCCGCCGGTCGAATGTTGGCGCGGCACGAGCCCGATCCAAGCGGCGAGGTCTCGCCCCGATTTAAAGGCGTGCGGATCGGTGACGGTTGCTGTAATCGCGGTTGCACTTATCACGCCAATGCCAGGCACACTTTCGAGCCGCTGGCTCTCGTAGCTGGCGCGGTGTTGGGTATGAATGCTTCGTTCCAGCCTACCTATCTGCTCGCCGAGAGCTATGAGTTGCACGACGAGCGGCTGCAGGGCCAGCCGCATCGCCTCTGGTAGCTGCTGCCGGTTTGCACCGTCAATTACGATCGCGACCAGGGATTTGACCCCGTCGACACCGGTCGCCGCAACCAATCCGATCTCGGCCAAGTGTGCCCGCAACGCATTGATGAGCTGAGTGCGCTGGCGGATGAGCAAGTCACGCGCTCGGTGCAGCATCAGCGCAGACTGCTGCTCGACGGTCTTAATCGGAACGAACCGCATGTTCGGGCGCGTTACCGCTTCGCAGATCGCCGCAGCATCGGCAGCGTCGTTCTTGGAACGCTTCACGTAGGCCTTTACATAGCTAGCCGGCATCAGCCGAACCGCATGGCCGAGTTTCGTCAGCTCACGCGCCCAATGATGAGCCGTCGCGCACGCCTCCATGCCGATCAGGCACGGCGGCAGCTTGCGGAAGAAATCGATCAGCTGACCCCGACGCAGCTGCCGAGAGATCGATACCTTGCCGGTGGCGTCGACCCCATGAACCTGGAACGCGCTCTTGGCGAGATCAATACCAATCGTGGAAGCTTGCATGTGGTTGACTCCCTTCATGTGATTCGCTTTTCAACGATCACCCTTTGGCACACCAGATGCCGGGAGCGGGCGTCGTCCACCTCATCAGATTGATCTGATTGCTTAAGAGCGTACGCGACATCAACGTCGCTGTTCAGGACGCAAATCTCGTCGTGACCGGCGAAAAGAAATTCGAGGTAGAAAAACGGGGAAAAACTATTTCTTTTCGGAGCGCGAATATGGCGTCTTTCAACGCGTATTCCGCATTCCCCCGGATGCGCGGCCGGAAGCCGTGGAGGCCGATTTCCGCAATGGCGTGCTCTCGATCCGCATCCCCAAAGCGAGGACCGACGCAGGTCCTCTGCGTAATATCGAGATCAGATCTAACGAGAATTCATGATTTGTCAGGAGGACGCCGTGCAAGTGGCTCCCGAAATCTCGTTCGAGCGCATCAAAGCAGCGGATTAGGAAGAGGCAAAAAAGTATCGAGAGCGGCAGCGGCGATCAAAGCCGCACCCGTGGTCGTACCGAGTGGCTAATATTACTCTCGCGAGGGGTTGCCACCCATGTCACGGCCAATTCGACGCGCCGTGCCAACAGATCGACATCAAATACGTTCCGGCGATCGGATGCTTCAGTCTCGATCGAGAGATCGATCAGGTGCGTCGCATATCTATTTTCGTTCAAGGTATCGGCAACATATCGATTTCCTAGGACTAAGTCTGCTCGAGCCGTTGAGCAAAAATGACAAGTTCATGCGCACCCTTGGGGACGATGAGCATTTCTGAAAGAGCTGGCACTCCACTCATCACGTCGTCCCGCTCTTCCGTCGATCGCCATCATTACGCTCTAAGAATGATGAGCAGATACTGCGGTAATGACCTCGCCCGACAGATTTCGTGCCACCGCATACGAGACATCGCCGAGGCTCAACATGCCAACCATCCTCTTCTTATCGTCGATAACAGGAAGGCGGCGTATTTTCTTCGCTTCCATTAAACGAATAGCGTCCTCGATGTCTTCGTCAGCAGTGCAATAAACGATGCCCTTCGTCATCACTTTTTCGGCGGTCAGCTTGGAAGGATCGGCAGAATCGGTGAAGCCCCGGCACGTAATGTCGCGATCAGTCACCATCCCGATAAGCCGATCGTCTTTGCCTACCGGAAGTGCGCCGATATCGAGGTCTTTCATCATTTTGGCTACCTGAGAGATCGGCGTCTCAGGACCGACCCATTTCGCGCCTTTGTGCATCGCGTCCTTGACTTTCATGGCTTCTCCATTCCGTTTCACATGTCCAATACTACGAAGCGATCGTAAGACGATCGTCGACCCACTGGATCCCAGGGACGGACCATGCGGCATTCTCGACCATGTCGTGATCTTCCCAGCTATCGACGACTCCCTCGAGACTGACGCGGTTATTCGAAACGTCGACCCGAATGCTTTGCGCTTCGATCTGCGCATTCCGCGCGAGCGCCGCCTCGATTTTCTTCTTGATGTCCGAAGCCTGAATATCCGATTCCACGGTTATCGAATTCGTCACGCCGACGACACCGAGCAGCTTCCTGACTTCATCTTCGGTTGCCTTTTTCTGATATTGCCATTCGAGCGTACCGCGCAAGTTGACCCAACCTTTTTGCACTATCACCCGGATCTGACCTTCAGGTATCATCGCGTGCCATTTCAACACGCTCAGAACCCTCTTTGCGATCTCCTCATCCGAAGTCTCGGCTTCTCCCGGATAGCGCACCTCGATTTCCTGTGCGATCGCACGAACACCCTTGACGCGGCGCGTCGCTTGAAAAGCAGCGACCTTTTCTGCATAACTACGGACATGGCCGGAAAGGGTTACAACGCCGCCATTGGCCGCGACGCCAATGCCCGTCGAGTCAATGCTCGGTTCGAATTCCAGCTCGTCGAGGACCAACTGGCGAAGCTGCATATCATTCATGACGCTGCCTTTTCATTTGCGTGAGACTTTGAAATAAATGCCAAGCTTTTTAGGAAGGACGGCTTCTCGAGTATTGTAAGCGGTGACGAGAAAGCAGTGCTCCAACTTCGCGAACTCAGTCGAATAATCCTGGGCTGCTTTTTGCTAGAAATTGGCGTGGATCGACACCACATCCGCTGGAAACCCGTTGGTCACAAGCCGCCGAAAGACATTCTTTTGGAAGCGCCAGCCACGTCTGAAAAAACATTTCCAGTTTGAGATCAGCAGCGCAAATTCGGGGCGCGGGAGCCTTCGATTCAAAAATTTGGTCGAGCATCTGACAGACTCCAAACTTTGGTGGATAGTTGCGCCGCTCCCGCCGATTTCATTGATACAACTCAATTACATCGCATACGGAGAATATGACTGTTGTTCAGTGAGCCTTCGAATTCTCACGATTTTTTTGATGTCCATCAAGGTGATCGGCGGCAGCAGGCATGAGGAATATTTGGAATTTATCAGAAAGGAGTTGGTGCAATGACAGAACCCGCAGTCAGGCTTCCTGTAAAATCCGGAAAAGAGACGCCCGCACGCCGTGACTGGTGGCCGATGGATAATCTTCGCCGTCAGTTGGGCGATCTTATTGAGGATTTCGATCGCGGCTTCCTACGTTCTCCGTTCCGCGGTTCGCTTCTTGATGTCGAGCCGTTCCTGGAGCGTGAGCTTACATGGGCATCGGCACCGGCCGTTGACATCGTCGACAAAGACACAGCCTATGAAATAACCGCTGAGCTTCCGGGCCTCGACGAGAACAACATCGACGTAAAAGTCGCCAATGGCATGCTGACGATCAAGGGTGAGAAGAAGGAAGAGAAAGAAGAGAAAAAAAAGGATTATTATCTCTCCGAACGCCGATATGGCGCGTTCGAGCGTCGCTTCAGCATTCCTGACGGCGTCGATACAAACAAGATCGACGCGAGCTTCAAGAAGGGCATCTTAACCATTATGTTGCCCAAGACGACAGAAGCCAAGGCCGCGGAAAAGAAGATCCCGGTGAAAGCCGCCTGATGGCCGGCCGGATTTTGACCGCCGCGCTAGTGCGGGATTTTGTTTTTGCCGGCGTACTCGATGATCCGCTGGCAAGATCAGGATTGTCCTCGACGAGGACCTTCAGGCATCCAAGTGGGGGGACAATCTGTGCCGTCGCGCCTGGCTCCCCAAATCAGCATGCGCTTAGTTTGAATAAATGATTGTCAGTTTTTGATATCCGTCAAAGATATGCGGATATGATAGGTCTTGATTGTTCTCGCTTCGGCTCCCCCTCGACGGCACATTGGGCAAGGCTCAATTTGTCCCCCGTGAAGTGAGCAAGCTTTAGACGTATCTGAAGCAGTACCCAATGTTAGCGGCATCAGGTTTCCCCCGGCCTGGTGCCGCGTTCGTATTCAGGCTTTTTTCGGAGCTGGCTCAATTCGTATGGGTCTGCTTAGATCAAGTTGCTCTAGAATCTCGTCCTAGCCATCGACGCTTGCCACTAATGTCATTCTAACCTTAGCGAAATCAGTGCTTCGAAAACTGGCGGCATCCCTGCCGAGCCACGCCCCTTCACATTACGTCGGCGGCAAAACGCAATCCATAAACAGCCGACCTGCGAATCGACTCTCGAATCGGCGCTGATGTCCACGCGAGAGCCGGAGAAGTTTTGCTATTTGCCCGCTGGAACTTGCTGTCACGATCGAACAGACATCGTCTATCCTCCGTGCTTCTCGGTTAAGCCATCTCAAGTCCTCGACCCTTCGCGAAACCACGAATTTGACAATCGCTTCACGCCACCCGACGCGCTGCTTCGAAATTTCAGCCTGCCGGGGAATTCGTCTATTACCGCGAACACGATCGTACGGGTCACTCCCATTCGCTCCACGACCTCGTGCGCCCGGAGCCGTTTTTCTCAAATTTCGTAATCGTCTTGCGTTTGCATCGCATATCTATGCACCCATATGCGAGCGCAGGTTATGCACGTCACTCGGACCGATCTCCCTCCCACGCGTGCCCGGTGCGTAGGGGGCCTGCGCTGACCTATGGATCGCGTCACCTATTTCGCCACGACAGCCGCGCAAGGATCGAGGCCAGTGCTCACGAGACGGAAAACGGCTGGCAAGCGGTTCGGATCGTTGGGAGATCAGCGGAAGATAAAGCGTCGGGCACTGCGCTCTCGTCAATTAAACCCGCGCCGCCAGTGGGCGGTCTCTCCGGCGTCGATCGCTGGCGCCGAAAAACACATTTCGCACGATCGCAACGTCCGATGGCAGCAATTTATACTATCGTCCGCCACCCAGGTTACATTTGGATCGCCGACACGATACGCCCTGCATCGGGAAGCGTCGAGAAAGTCGATTCTAATCAGTCAATGTCATGGGGCCGCGTGTATCTGACTTTTGACGCCGCCCAGACCGCATGCAGGTGGTGTCCGAGCGTCGCGCCGATGAACCATCCCCACAGGGCGAGCGTGAAGGGTAGAACAATGCGCGCACTCTTGAATATGATGGCGTCGATGACGACGAGGCCGACGGTTGCAACGCCCAGGCTGAGAAAGTCGACGCGCCGCCGCCAAAAATACCAGCCAAGCACGAAACCCAAGACGGACAACGTTGCGAACAGGATCTCTTGCTGCACGACACTCAGCGCGAAATATCTCCGTCCATCGACGAGCTGTGCCACGATGTTCGCGTGGATCTTTACCCCAAGCATGTTGCTGCCAGTCCAGAGCGACAGCGGCGTGCGATGCCGGTCGAGGTAAGGATACTCGCCGCTGATGAGCACGACTTTGCCGTTGAGGCGTTGTGCCTGCTCTTGTGCGCGACCGAGCGTGGCCGCGTCCATGCCGGTGTCCTGGAAAAGCGTTTCGGCCGATATCGTCGCGAACGGATCGAGGTCGGTGTCAGGACCGAGAAGCCAGGCGATGCGGGTGGGGCTCGGCAGATCGCTGGGCTTCACGGACTTCGCGACGAGGAGCGCAAAGCTTTCCGGATAATCGGGGTCCGCAGGAGCTGCCGTATAGCGGACGACGTCGTCCTTCTCATGCAGCAATTCGTTGTAACCCGCGCATCGACCCGTCGCGGCCAGGAACTGCTTCTGAAAGTCGAATTCGGCGGGAGTGAATTGCGGATAGCGCCGGTCGATGGCGCCGACAACAATTGGCGCCTTGGCCATCCGCAACGCACCAATCAGGTCGTTGTCCTTATCGGTCGGTTTGGCGAAATAAAAATCCAGCCCGATGACGGCCGGATGCGCAGCATCGACACTTCGTACGACTTTGGCGATCAGATCGCGCGGCGTTGGCGAGGTGTACGGATAGCCTTCAAGCGTCTTGTTATTGATGATGACGACGACGATCCCAGGATAGCTGATCGAGACACGGTCGGACAAAAGTACGGTCCGCCAGTCCGCCGTCCATGGCTCGATTTTTAGAATTTTGACCCGTAGGGTCGGATAGAACAGCGCGATGAGCGCGACCGCGCAAGCGAAGCAGATCGCCAGGGACAGCTTCGACAAACGAGAACGCAACCCTTCGCGATCGCTCATGCGCTGTCCAACCGTCGCGAACTGGCACGACGCCGTCGCGACCCAGATGCTCCGGTTTCCGATAATTTCAGATCATGGAGGCGGCGATTGCGTCGGCTCAGGCCCTGGGGGTCCGCCGGGATCCGCGCCAGCCGATCCGAGCGTCAAAGCACTCGCACCCAACGCGAGCGACACGATGAGAATAAGGCGTGTTATGATAGTCTTTCCGAGGCCCATGAGAACTCTCCCCGTTTTCCAGGTTCTTCCAAACAGGCGACTGCGCGCCAGACGCTAGGTAGCCATGGTTTGGCTGTCAACAAATTATCCGTATGCGTTCCAAGTGCCAGTTAGAGGGATGCAAAAGGGCACCGGCTCCCGTAATTTGAAGCCGCACCGCTAACGGGGAGCAGAATTGGCCCGGAGACAGACATACCATGTCTTGCCAAAGCCGATGACGTACCAGACGACGAGCGCCGTGAACCAACGGATCGCTTGGGCGAGGATCGTCGAGGTTCACCCCGCGGTGCTCGGCGGGCAGGCCTCGGCCGGAATGTGCAGGTAGCCGGCGAGGAACTTGAAGGCGCCTTTCGCCATCGCGTCCCAGACGAACAGCGCGGTGTCGCGTTCGCTGATCTTCCCGCAGTCGCCTTCAAACACCGGCGCGCCGAAGATGAGCACCAGGATCTGCACCAAGCCGTCGCAAGCGAGATAGCAGATGAAGAGGATGCAGGTCAGCAGGAAGACGTGCCAGGCAAGATTGGCGAAAAACCTCGCATGCGGGAACGTGAACGAGCTCCAGCCATGCAAGCGGCCCATTGCCAAAGCAACCGCGATGCGAAAGACGGCGATGAGCCCAAAAACACCGGTGAGGTTCACGCTCCGGATCGGGTCGGAGTTGAGCGTCGTGCCGATCATGCCGTCCCACATGACGATGAAGAGCACGACCAAGGGCCAATTCTTTTCCCGGCTCTGGATGGCGGCGGCGCTTGGCTCGGTCTTCATCGCTGACAGTTTCCTATCGCATATTCAGCGCACATGAGCGGCGCAGCGGCTCCACAACTCCTTGGTGCTGTCCAATTCATCCGAACCGAGGCAGTCGGTCAGTCGCGCCCGTTCGAGAGTGCTCAGTGTTGAGAGTCTCGGTGGCGGCGGCGCGTCCGACAGGCATTGCGCCAGCGATTTGCCCTCAACCTCGCATTTCGCGAATTCTTTTAGGATCTCTCGCGCCGCCTCGCTCAGCGTCCCTTCAGACTCCGCCTGCGGCGGGCAATCCGCCCGGCCCGGACACGCGGGTACAACGAGAGCCGGCGCCGCTGCAATCGGTGCCTCTCGGATCGGCGCGGCGATCAGTGGTGCGGCGAGGCTTGGCGCAGTGGAAGGGCGTGTTACTGACGGCGTGGCCAGTGTTGGGCCGAGCGGTGCTGCCGGCACCTCAACGGCCCGGACTTGTGCCTCGGCCGAAGACAAGGCGATCGTTGCAATGACGAAGACCAGAAGGGCAAGGCGTGCGTCCGAACGCATGATAATGCCTCCAAAATCAGCTTACCGGCGTTGTGTTATCGTCTCTCATCCGACAGCCGAGCCTCGAGAGGGTGTTCCACGCGATTGACCTCAGGCAAAAACGTCCGGCTGCTGCTTCCAATCATCCCAGGTGGTCACGGGATCGTTGGGGAACTTCTTCAAGACGCGCTTCTCCCCGCTCGCCTTCAGTTGCGCGTTGGCATCCCAGGCGCTTTGGCCCAATTTTGAAACCGCCTGATAGATCAGCTGCCTCTTGACATAGCCGACGCCGCAGTCGGTCATGTCGCCCCATAAGATGGTATCGTCTTCGCTGCGTGATCGACTCTGATCCCAATAGATCCAGTCGTGGATGATCGCGGCGTGCATGTAGGGGCCGTCGTTCGGCAGCCAGCTCCAGAGATACCAGGGGATGCTCGCGAGGTCGGAGACGAAGCCTGCCGGCACGTCGATCGGCGCGTAGGACTGGTTGTCTCCGGCATTGGGCCGCCAACCGATCGGATCGCGCAGCAGGAACCACATGGCGTTACCGCCAAAACGACTGACGGTCGCCGATCCGACCGCCATTTCGAGATGCATGCCGCCCTTCGTGCGCGGGATCTTGATGGATTGCCCAGGTTCCGGAAACGCCATTGCTCCCCCACTGCCGCTGCTCGGCGCGCTGTCGCGAGTGCAATGGTTCGAACTGCCCGCGAAAATGGAACTTCCATTTCTTATCCACGCTTGCACGGCCATATTGGGCGGGCAGCAGGATTATGACAATACGTCAAACTCGCGGTCGCTGCCTTTCCGAATCTCCCAACGAACAAAGTGTTCGAACCGGCCTTGGGGCTAATTCGGGCGAACGGCTTCATTTTATTCTTTTGCACATAGGGTCCGCAACAAAGCTAGCATTGAACTCTTCTGGTGGTGGCATAGATCCAGCGCCTCAACAGAGGCGCGACAACCCGGGCGTTCGTATCCTTCATGTTTTTTATGCCCGATAATTGAGTTACATCAATGAAGGGGTGAAGAGGGTTCTCAAACATTAACTGGGGTTGGCTTAAAGTATTGCGTCATGCTTACGGAGTCGAAGGCGCTGGCGCTTGGGTTGGCAGCGTTATTGTCGAATTGGAACGGTTCCGGCCATGGCCAACGTTATTTCGTCTGAACGGAGATATCGCGCAGAATTGGTTCGACTTCGTACGGATGCGCATCGAAAAAGATAGCAGGAAATGCGGCCGATTATTTCGCGGAGTTTACAACGATCAACCGAAACTTCTTGTCGGCGCCGCCGAGTGCTTCGGCGGTGAGTGGCGCATCTACGTGAATAAGTTGAAGCTCGGGCTTCAGGCAAAGGGATCAATTCATGTTTACTGAAACTATTGCGCCTGCTGACTCCATGATGACGGAATGGCTTCCGCGGCCACGGATGGTGGGAGGCAAGCCGTTATTCGAGGCGCTTCGGGGACGCCGCTCGGTACGCGAGTTCGAGAATCGGGAGCTTGTGCGCCAGCAGCTCTCAGACTTGCTCTGGGCTGCCAACGGTATGAACCGACCCGACGGCCATCGCACTGCGCCTTCGGCGCGCAACTGGCAGGAGATCGATATCTATCTCGCGACGAAGCACGGAACGTATCTCTACGATGCGGAGGCGCATGCCTTGCGGCTTGTGCTGGCGGACGACATTCGTGCGGCGACGGGACTCCAGGATTTCGTCGCCACTGCGCCGCTGAACCTCATCTATGTCGCCGACATTTCGCGCACGGACTCCGAGGATCGCACCGAGCGACGTTTCTACACTGCGCTTGACGCGGGGTTCATCGCCCAGAACGTCTATCTCTTCTGCGCTTCCGAAGGGCTCGCGGCGGTGGTCCGTGGCTTGCTCGACCGTAAGCGGCTTGCAACGCTGATGCGGCTGCGGCCCGAGCAGCGTGTGTTGGTCGCGCAGTCCGTCGGCTATCCGAAGGCGTAAAGAATCTGACAAGCGGTAAAATCCTACGGTTGCATCATACGCGAGGAGACCTTAGGCGTGCAGGCCCCGCACCCCAGAGGTGCGGGGCTCATAATTTTGAACGTTCGGTATCTCTCGCTTGCTATGGTGGGATTCTTCGGAAGGAACAGCCTGGCTGAGACGAAGAACGAGTGGGATATTGACGAGTCATTGCGGCTCCGCGATTAGATTGGAGCGAAGCTTTTTGCGTAGGCAAACTTCTTTCTCGGCCGCATACCAACATGAATGGTGATAAGTTAGATTCCGAATGTTGAGTGCTTCGCTGCTTCAACGGCGATCGCGTTAGGACCAACCGTAGTCATGGAGTGATGCCATGCATGATGCGCGGATCGAACTCCTACAGCAAATGCCTGTGTTTGGCGGAATTCGTGCGGAAGTGCTCCAATTTCTGCTCGACTTGTGTCCGATCGTATCTGTCGCTGCTAACGATTTCTTCTTCCGTGAGAGCGACAAAGGCGACTCGATGTTCGTCTTGGAAATTGGCAAGGCCAACGTATGGAAGTCTTGGCGCGGACAGGATTACTTGCTCCGAACGCTCAATGAAGGCGACTGCTTTGGCGAGATGGCGGTGATGGACCACTGTCCACGCAGTGCGTCTGTTCGCGCAGTCGAGAACTGTGTTGCAATACATATTTCAGCCGCGCACCTCTATGGAATTTACACGCACGACCTCAAGCAGTTCGCGCTAATCCAGATGAACATGGGTCGTGAAGTTTGCCGTCGGCTTCGGGAAGCAGATAACATGCTGTTCGACGTGAAGCTGAAAACGCCCAATGGAAAGATGGACCACGTTTTTCTAGCGAATTAGCGGTCTGCCTTACTTGCCAAAACTCTGCAGGCGCTCGGTCCGACTCGCTGCGCAGCGATGACCGACATTGCCTCGCATCCTTTGGACAACATTGGAAAAGACGCCTCGACCTCAATGAACAAGGAAGCATCCGAGTTTTATGAAAACGCGGATGATTTCCATCCTTATGACACTATTGGCGCTTGCGAACCCAAAGCATCCCTATCCTTGAGAGGAAGGCACGCTTTTGAAATTTGTGTTCCAACTGCTGACGCGTGGACAGGTTATGTCATTGGCGTTTGGAAATTGAGTACGCCCGAGATCAATCGCCGCCGACCGGGAAAACGACTAAACATCAGCAAGCATCGTTAGCGGCGGCTGTTTACGCAAGACTCCTGTGCGCGCGTCAGCCAAACCCGCCAGAATGCCTGGCTCTAAATGCTTTTGCTCGAGACGCGTGGCTGGCGTGCCTGCCTAAAGATCCTCGCGCATCTTTTTCGCGGCTTCGACCATGTTCTTCAGCGCCGGCAGCACCTCGTCCCATTTTCGGGTTTTGAGGCCGCAATCTGGATTGATCCAGATCTGGTCCGGAGCAAGCCGTTCGCGCGCCTTGGCTATAAGATTGCTCATTTCGCCGACGCACGGGCATCTTGGCGAATGAATATCGTAAACGCCGGGTCCGATCTCGTTTGGATACTTGAACTCCGAAAAGCCATCGAGCAGTTCCATCTGCGAGCGTGACGTCTCGATCGAGATAACGTCGGCATCGAGCGCGGCAATGGCCTGCATGATATCGTTGAACTCGCCGTAGCACATGTGCGTATGGATCTGTGTCAGATCCGAAGCTCCGCCTGCTGAAATACGGAAACATTGGACGGCCCAGTCGAGATAAGCCTGCCAATCCGTGTGCCGAAGCGGCAAACCTTCGCGCAGTGCCGGCTCGTCGATCTGGATGATACCGATGCCAGCTTTCTCAAGATCGACAACCTCGTCGCGAATTGCCAACGCAATCTGCCGACACGTCACCGACCCCGGCTGATCATCGCGCACGAACGACCATTGCAGGATCGTTACCGGTCCGGTGAGCATGCCTTTGACAGGCTTATCCGTGAGAGACTGCGCGTAAGCCGACCAACGCACCGTCATCGGCTTCGGGCGAGACACATCGCCGAAAATGATCGGCGGCTTCACGTAGCGGGTCCCGTAGGATTGAACCCAGCCGTTCTGCGTAAATGCGAACCCCGAAAGCTGTTCGCCGAAATATTCGACCATGTCGTTGCGTTCGAACTCGCCATGAACGAGCACGTCGATGCCGAGGTTCTCCTGGATGCGTACGGCATTCTCGATCTCTTTCATGAGAAAAGCATCGTACGTGGCATCGTCGAGATCGCCGCGGCGATGGCCAGCGCGCGTTTTGCGGACCTCCTCGGTTTGCGGGAAAGAACCAATCGTCGTCGTCGGGAATTTCGGCAAAGCGAACCGCTTGCGCTGCTTGGCTTGACGCTCGGCAAAGGAGCCGGAGCGGTTGGCGTCGCCCGGAGTAATCGCCGCCATGCAAGCAGCGACCTTCTCATCGTGAACCCTTGCCGAGCTGGCTCGTGATTGTACCGCAGCTGCACTTGCCGCAAAGGCTTCCAGCGTTGCTTGTTTTCCCTCATTAGCGGCCCGGGTCAACGCCTGGATCTCGATCAGCTTCTGCTTTGAGAAAGCCAGCCACGACTTCAGCTCGTCATCAAGCTTCGTTTCGCCGTCAAGATCAACGGGCGTGTGCAAGAGCGAGCACGACGGCGCAATCTGAAGATTGTCGGGTCCGCGCGCTGCAAGTGCCTTTTCGATCAAGCCGGATGCGGCATTGAGATCGGTGCGCCAAATGTTGCGACCATCGACCACGCCGAGCGACAGAATCCGCGACTTCGGCCAGACCGATAGCACGGAAACGAGCTGCGCCGGAGCGCGGACGAGATCGACGTGCAGTCCGTCTATCGGGAGCGACGCAACAAACGAAAGATTGTCGTCGAGCCTCTCGAAGTAGGTGGCAATGAGGATCTTGAGGCCGCTCTGGGATAGGGCAGTATAAGCCGTCCGCATGGCATCACGCTGTGCGTCGCTCAAATCCAAGCCGAGGATCGGTTCATCGATTTGCACCCAATCCGCGCCCGCCTCAGAGAGCGCCGTGAGCACGTCGGCATAGACCGGCAGCAGGCGATCGAGGAGCGAAAGCGGATCGAGGTCCGGACTTTTCGCTTTTCCGAGCGAAAGATATGTCACGGGTCCAACAAGGACCGGTCGCGTATGAATGCCGAGCGCCTTGGCTTCCTTGAACTCATCGATCACCTTACGGGATGCAAGCCGGAATTGCTGACCCTCGTAGAATTCCGGAACGATGTAGTGGTAATTGGTGTCGAACCACTTCGTCATTTCCATCGCAGGCGCCGCCGCCGATCCGCGTGCCATTGCGAAATAAGTATCGAGGTCCACGCTGCCCGACGTTGCGGCCGTTTCTGCGACATCGGCCATCATGGCGTGGGCGTTGGGCGTGCGGGCCGATGGCGAAAGTCGATCCCGATTGTTCCCGTTGGCTCGATAGCGCGGGGGAATCGCGCCAAGCATCGCCGTTGTGTCAAGAACCTGATCGTAGAATGAGAAATCGTTCGAAGGGATCACCTCGATTCCGACATCGCGCTGCAGACGCCAATGGCGTTCGCGAAGTTTGGCACCGATTTTGCGAAGCGCAAGATAGTCGATCTCGCCTTTCCAGTACGCCTCGGTCGCTTTTTTCAGTTCGCGCTTGAGTCCTATGCGCGGAAAGCCAAGGTTTGCAGATTGAAGCATGATGGTCCTGCCTTTCAATATTCCAAATTAATTAGGCGGCGTCCTGCGTTGCGATCGGGAAGGGGTGGCCGTTTTTATCGATGGCGACCATCTGCGAAGCGCAGAACGCGCTGCGCGTTGCTTGGCAATATGATCGCAAAATATGGTGCGGCAAACGGCTGGGAAGGCAATCGTGGTCTTCGGTGCCGTACGTGACACTGCATCTCTCGTGACACTAGACATTCTCGTAAAAGCATTTGTGTTCAACGCGCGACCGGACATTGAGCGCAGCCAATGTGATTATAGGGCTAACCTGAGGAAGTAGGTTAAAAGAGATTTGGCGCGCGGTGCTTGCGGGAGCCGCGTTCGATCCGCTCGTTCTCGAGGTCACGCGAACGGCGAACCGTCGGCCCGTTTCGAAAGGTGAAGCAACTCGCCCTCATGAGCATCCTCGTCATCGGCAACGCAGTTTTAGACCGGTCCTTCCTTGTTGATCGGCTACCCTATCCGGGCGAGACGATGATCGCGCGCGATAGCCGTGTCGACTGCGGTGGCAAGGGCTTGAATCAGGCGGTCGCCGCTGCCCGAGCCGGTGCAACGGTTACTCTGCACGCGATGGTGGGAGATGACGAACCGGGACGTAAGATATTGGCCGCTTTGCGGGAAGAGCAGATGGTGCTCCCTGCGAATCCTATTCGCTCCGGCCCAACGGATGAGGCCACTGTGCTATTGCTGCCCGGAGGTGAGAATTCGATTATCTGCTCGGCACATGCCACGGCGCACATTGATTTGCAATCGGGTCTCACTGCCCTTGAGCACTTTGGCTCAGACGATTGGCTCATTAGCCAAGGGAATACCGACCGCGCGACGACCGAGGATACTTTACTCTGCGCGCGAAGACGTAACGTCCGCACTATTGTGAATCCTTCACCCCCGCTCTTCGACTACACGGGGCTATGGCCAATGATTGATATCCTCATCCTCAATGCCGGAGAAGCCCGCACACTTGGGGGTCATGATGACTTCGATTTGGCAGCAGCACGAATGTTGGGGTTCGGGTGCCACAAGATCATAATTACTTTGGGACCAGATGGCGCGCGGATATATGGCTCGGACCAACAGCGGCACTGCTCTGTCGCTGCGCCTGAGATGAAGATCGCTGATACGACCGGAGCTGGAGACACGTGTTGTGGCGTCATGGCCGCGGGACTTGACGCCGGCCTGGATCTCGAGAGCGCCGTTGCGTGGGGTGTTCGCTGTGCGACCTTAAAGGCCACTCGCTGGGGTAGCCTGTCGGCGCTTCCCTCGCGCGAAGAGATTGACCGGCTACGTTAAGATGACGCGGAAAAGCCTTGGCGCAGCGCACCGCCGGGAGGTGTGAGAAGGTTACTCTCATCAACCAGGCGCAGGCCGACGACGGCGCGGATGCTCCAAGCCTGTCCGAACTGCGTTTCAGTCAAGACAGTCGAAGCCGTGCCATCCGTCAGGGCTTCGCGCCAGCTCCGCTCGTCGATCATCGCGTCGAGCGGGCTGCACGCTTGGACAGTGGGTTCAATCGGAACGATGACGTTAGCGGTCATGACGTGGGCGTCGCGCGTACATACAGGACGCTCGCCGACCGCATCCGCCGGAACCGTCGTGCTCTATGGGTTAGGGCTGATTGCGGGCTTGGACCGCCGCCGGCGTTTATCCGCAGTGGACGCTCGTGCTGTTGCCGCTATCCGGCCGTCGCTTGGATCGCAGCGTTCGGCGGCTTCGCGGTTCTTTACGGCTGCACGCTCGTTTTGCCGAGACTGGATTAGAAGCGTTGCTGACTCACCCATTGTTCCAAACGAGGCACCTTCAGAAATAGGGATCACGATAGTTGAATCGAACGATTGCCAATACGCGTTCGGCTCTTTTGCTTTTGCATTTCGCGCTGCTTTTGGATTTCGCGTACAGTGAGCTTTGGTAAACCGATGAAGTCCTCGCGAGTTCCATAAAAATTACCTCACGGGAACATTCGAAAATGTAATTGGGAAATCATCCTCCATGAGCGTAACGCGCAACATCAGGCAAGACGCGGCACGTTCAAGGAGTATACAAATGCGGAAAAGCGCATTCCTATTCGGCGTCAGTCTTGCGGTCTTGTCTGTAAGCCCCGCATCTGCAAACGAAAGCGTCTTCAAGGAGACGGAAAATCCCAGCAATTGGGCCATGCAGCAAGGAGACTATAGCAACCACCGCTATTCGAAGCTCGACCAGATCAACACGAAGAATGTCGGTTCATTACGCACGGAATGGACCTTTTCGACCGGCGTTCTCAGAGGTCATGAAGGCTCGCCTCTCGTCATCGGCAACCTGATGTACGTGCACACGCCCTTCCCCAATATCGTTTACGCACTCGACCTCGACAACAACGAGAAGATCGTCTGGAAATACACGCCAAAGCAAGATCCGTCGGTCATCCCTGTCATGTGCTGCGACACCGTCAACCGCGGGGTGCAATACGCCGATGGTACGATCTTCCTTTACCAGGCTGACACGACACTCGTGGCGCTTGATGCCAAGACGGGAAAGGAAAAGTGGAAAGTCGTCAACGGCGATCCGAAGAAGGGAGAGACCGGCACGAGCGCTCCTCTCATCGTCAAAGACAAGGTCATCGTCGGCATCTCCGGCGCTGAGTACGGCATCCGCGGACGCCTCACCGCCTACAATATTTCGGATGGCAAGCTTGCCTGGCGGGCGTGGTCGACCGGATCCGACAAAGACATATTGGTTGATCCCGAGCACACAATGTTTCTCGGCAAGCCGGTTGGAAAAGACAGCTCACTTTCGACATGGAACGGCGACCAATGGAAGATCGGCGGCGGATCGACATGGGGATGGTATTCCTACGATCCCAAGTTGAACCTGATCTATTACGGCACCGCCAATCCAGGAACGTGGAACCCCGTACAGCGTGCCGGCCCCGATGGAAAACCCATCGATCAAAAGTGGACGATGACGATTTTTGCCCGCAACCCCGATACCGGCGTAGCGGCGTGGGCTTACCAGATGACGCCCTTCGACGAATGGGATTACGACGGCATCAATGAGATGATCTTGGCCGACGATATGACAATCAACGGCGAGAAACACAATGTCCTGGTCCATTTCGATCGCAACGGCTTCGCCTATACCCTCGATCGCAAGACAGGTATTCCTCTCGTCGCTGACAAATACGATCCGGTGGTGAATTGGGCGACAGCGATCAATCTCGATCCAAAAAGCGCCGAATATGGCCGACCGGAGCGCGTGGCAGCGAAGTCGACCTTCAAGAATGGGCAAGACAACAACACCAAAGACGTCTGTCCAGCAGCCCTCGGATCGAAAGACGAGCAACCTGCGTCCTATTCACCGCAGACTAAGCTCTTCTATGTTCCGACCAACCACGTTTGCATGGATTACGAGCCGTTCAAGGTCTCCTACACGGCCGGCCAGCCCTATGTCGGCGCGACGCTATCCATGTACCCGCCGAAGGGCGAGCAAGGCCACATGGGCAACTTCATTGCGTGGGACGCAAGCAAGGGCAAGATCGTCTGGTCGAAACCCGAAGAGTTCTCGGTGTGGTCGGGCGCGCTGACGACTGCTGGTGGCATCGTGTGCTATGGAACGCTCGAAGGATACTTCAAATGCCTCGACCAGAAGGATGGCAAGGAACTGTATAAATACAAAACGCCATCGGGTATCATCGGGAACGTCTTTACGTACGAGCACAACGGCAAACAATACATCGGCGTGTATTCGGGCGTCGGCGGTTGGGCGGGTATCGGCCTTGCTGCGGGCTTGACGAATCCGACAGACGGCCTCGGCGCTGTCGGAGGCTATGCCTCGCTGGCGAATTACACGAACCTTGGCGGTTCCCTGACTGTATGGGCGCTTCCCTAAATGCCAGTCTATCAAGGGCGCGGCTTCGTCCGCGCCCTTCTCACCTATGCTGCAGGAAGTGCCAAAACCTGCACTCTATCGGCGCAACTCATACAGGAGACCTGACGGTCTTCCGCCACCCCTTGGCGATCAGCGGCGTCACGCGGCCGTAGTCAGTCAACCACGGCCTGCTTGTCGTTGAGGAGAGCCTCGCCACTATCGCCGTTCGCGGCGACCGCCTCGGGAAAAATGTGTTTCAACTCCTGCGCGATGAAGCCGATGAGATTTAACCATCGGGAAGAACTCCCACTGTTCACCGATATCGGGAAAATATCCCGAGTTACAAAGGAATAAATTCCCGAATGACGTAGCACTGGAGCAACGCGCAGGCCCGAATGCGATCGTCCCTCTCCATTCAAGTGCCGGAAAGATTGACCTGCAATTGCAACGAATTATTCCTGCTTACTGGGGATGCAGGAGTCGCCAGGGAGTGTTGCCAACGCAACACTCTTGAAAGCGGCCCGCAAGCAGGGGGTAAAATTGATGGCTGGACGGATCCTTGCGGCAGCATGGGGGCTCACCCTTGCTTTCGCAGTCGTTGGACCAGCCTCCGCGCTAGCGCAAGAATCAGGCGGGGCGACGACAGCGCAACCGCCGGCCGCACCGAACGCGCCTTCACCTAACACACCGAGCGAGCAGACCGCTCCTACGCAGGCACCTTCTACGGAAACGCCAAATCAGCAATCGACGACACCGGGAACAGAAAATCCGAGCACGGTACTCCCAGAAGTGCAGGTGATCCAGCAACAGCAGAAAGCGAAGCCGAAACCCGTCAAGCAGGCTGTGAAACCTAAGAAGGCCCCAACGCCTGTCGCAGCAGCGCCAGCGCCCCCGCCAAGTCCAGCCGCCATCGAAGCGGCTCAGCCGTCCGAGATAAAGATGTCCCCTGTTGCGGGGAGCGAAATTCCGCTCGCAAAAGTTCCAATTGGCGTGAGCAGTGTGACCGCGGCAGACGTCCAGCGCACCGGCGATGTGACCGTGCAGAATGTACTGGAAACGCGCGTTCCCGGCATCATCGTAAATGATATGCAGGGCAACGAATTCCAAACGGAAGTACAGTATCGCGGATTTTCGTCGTCACCCGTCAACGGCGTGCCGCAAGGTCTGGCCGTCTATCAAAACGGCGTGCGCATCAACGAGGCGTTCGGCGACATCGTCAATTGGGATTTCCTGCCGTCGAACGCAATCTCCAATATGACGGTGATGAGCAGCAACCCGGTGTTCGGCCTGAATGCCATCGGCGGCGCGATCAGCATCGATATGAGGGACGGGTTCAACTTCCACGGCGCTGAATTTGACGTTCGCGGCGGTTCGTTCGGGCGCATCCAAGGTTCGGGAGCTATCGGGGCGCAAAGCGGCAACTGGGCCATGTTCATCGCGGCCGAGGACATCAACGACGACGGCTGGCGCCAGTTTTCGCCTGCTGAAATTCACCGCATGTACGCCGACCTTGGGTTCAAGAATCGCGATGCCGAGTTTCACGTCAATTTCACTGGCGCGGATAATTTCGTCGGCGCTGTAACGGCTGCGCCCGTTCAGTTGCTCGATGAAGGTTGGAACCGCGTCTATACCAATCCGCAGACCACCCAGAATGACATGGAGATGGTCTCGATCAATGGGTCCGTGAAGGCGACGAATACGCTGACGTTCTCCGGCGTTACGTATTACCGGCATTTCCAGCAGGCCCATCTCGACGGTAACATTTTGGAGGTGGAGGACTGCGGCGATGGCAACCTTTGTCTTGATGGCGACCCGCTGACGACCTCCGGAGGCGCCGAGATACCATCGTCCGTTGGCGGCGGCGCTCCGCTCGGATCGCTCGACCGGATATCCCAAAATACCGACAGTTTCGGCGGGTCGCTGCAGGCCGTCGAACGAGCAAAGCTTTTCGACCACAACAACCAGTTCCTGCTTGGCGGCAGCATCGATCACGGTCACGTCATCTATGGAGCAAACAGTGCCCTTGGTGCAATCGGACCGAATTTCACCATTTCGCCGCTCGGCATCCCCCTGACGGGGCCGGCGGATATCTCACCACGCAGTTTGACGACGACCAACGATTATTACGGCCTCTATTTCACCGATACCTTCGACGTCAACGATCGCCTCAGTCTGACCGTCGGCGGACGCTACAACTTCGCAAGAGTGACGTTGGAAGACAAAACCGGCGAGGATCCGTTCTTGAACGGATCGCACACCTATCAGCGCTTCAACCCGATGGGTGGCGCAACGTATGAACTGGCAAAAGGCCTGACCTTCTATACGAGCTACGCCGAGGCGAACCGCGCACCGACGCCAGCCGAACTTGCGTGCGCCGATCCTGACAATCCTTGCATCATTGAGAGCTTCCTCACTGGCGACCCTCCGCTGAAACAGGTGGTGTCGCGCACCGGTGAAGTGGGATTTCGCGGCGAATCTCTAAACGCGCTGACGAATGAAAAGATCAACTGGAGCTTCGGACTCTTCAGGACGCTCAATCAAGACGATATCATTAGCGTTGCTTCCCCGACATCCGGACGCGGCTTCTTCCAGAATGCCGGCGATACCCTGCGCCAGGGTATCGAAGCGTCCATCAGCTACCAAACGCAGCGTTTGTTCCTTTATGCAAATTACGCCTTCATCGATCCGACGTTTCAATCGTCGCTCGAGCTTGCATCGCCGAACAATCCGTCACCCGACGTCGTGCCCTGCGCTGGCGATCCGACCGAGAAATGCATCAACGTTCGGCCGGGTGACAGGCTTCCAGGCGTGCCTCGACACCGCTTCAAGGCCGGATTCGATTATTGGCTGACGCCGAAATGGAAGTTCGGCTCCGATCTCATCGCTTCAAGTGACCAAGTTTTCTTCGGTGATGAAGCAAACCTGAACAAACCTCTTGCCGGCTACGCGCAGGTGAACCTTCACACCTCATACGACATCACCGATCACATCCAAATCTACGGATTGATCAACAACCTCTTCGACAACCGCTATGGGACCTTCGGAAACTATTTCAACACCGCGGAAGGCACCGAAGCCTCCCTCGGTACGATCGATTTCATCGAAGGCACCGAAGCCTCCCTCGGTACGATCGATTTCACCGACGCGCGGACCATCGTTCCTTCCATGCCGTTCGCCGCGTATGGTGGCATGAAGTTCAAGTTCTAAGCTAAGTCTTGGCATGTACGGGAAGCAGCCAAACGATAATGCGGCGTTGGTCTATTGGCCGGGGTGAGGTAAGCTCGGTTGGCAGCGGCGTTTGATACGTTCGTGCGCGGCCCTGCTTGGTCTGGGCGTCGCTTGTGAATTTGTCGATAGCTTCTCACCTGATATGTCGTCGCGGCGCTCTCCCAGGCAATCGGGCAAACTCCAGTAACTGACTGCAATTTCTTACTCATGTCGCCAAGGCTGACCGAAGTGGCGAGGGCGCTGACGATTCAGACCTGCGCACCGAATGCGACACTCCTTGATTGGGAACACCTGAGCTTCAGTGATTTGCGTCAAGGCGCCGCGTTCCTAGCTCGGACTTACTGGCGAAATCCGTCAACCATTTGGGAGACGCTGATGTCGAAGCTATCGTGCGCATTGGCCATTGCAACTACCATCGTTGCTACCCCTTTCCTCTCATTTGCCCAAGACGCCGATCTCACCGCGCTCGGAGAGCAGACGTACTTTACATACTGCGCCGCGTGTCACAGCGTTGAAAACAGACCGCCGCTGTTCGCGGAGTCCCTGAAAGAAGAGATCCCCGACCTTACCGGAATTGCCAAACGAAACGGAGGGCACTTTCCGGACCAGGACGTGGCCGAAACCATCCGCAACGGCGGCATCAGTGGGCATGGTACGATGCGCCTGCTCTCCTGGGAAAAGTATTTCCGCAAGGAACTTTCCGAAAAGGAAGCGGAACAGCTCGTCTTGGCCTTGACCGCTTATCTCAGGACGCATCAAGAAAAATAACTGACGTATCTCCGCCTTTATTCCTTGGTGCAAACTGCGTGCACCATGCGGAGAGGCCGCCGCTCAGCGCATCGCAAAAAGTTCCTGATGAAACCGCTCGTGAACCGGGAACCGTTTCTGGGCGAAATCCCGCCGCAGGGCTTCGCCGAACCTCGACGGACCGCAAAACCAGATGCTCGCTTCCGGCCAGTCCGGAATTTCGGCGCGAATACGCTCGCCATTGAGAAGCCCATGGCGCGCGTCGACAAGGAAATGCAGGCGCACGCCGGCGGCCTCCGCATCCGCTCTGAGCTTGCGCTCCGCCACCTCATCGTAATCGGCCGTAGGATGAAAAAGGTCGATCTTTTGGGGCGGAAGCGCTTGGTCATTCTTGCGAAGCTGCGCGAGGTATTTCATTCGGGCAATGAATGGGGTGATGCCGATGCCGGCACCGATCCAGATTTGATGCGGACAGGTGTCGTTGAAGGTGAAGCATCCATAAGGTCCTTCAATCCTGACCTCTTGTCCTACGACAAGCTTGTCCCTGAGCCGGCGGGTATGATCGCCTAGCTCCTTCACAATGAAATTGATGCGGCGGTTAGTTGCGCTCCATGCGGAGGCGATGGTGTAGGGGTGTGCGCCCTCGCTTGGGTCTGACGTGGCGAAAGCGAATTGACCGGGTTGATGGCCGGGCCATCCGGAGGGAACATCGATCCCGGCTTCGAGAACCCTAACACCAGGATAATAATCAAGAGACGCGATGCGGCCCAGGACGCGCCGGTGAATGCCCACGCGACCCAGGAGGACGTTAACGGCGGCCCATACGCCACCGGCCATCAACACCGCCGTGACGATGCCGATGGGAGACGACCAGTAGAAGAACCTGGTGAGCACGATGGAGTGGAAGACCAGCACGAGATAGGCGGCGGCGAGCAGCTTGTGGGTTTGATAGAAGAAGCGGTAAGGAATGCGCTGGATGAGAGCAATGGCAATGAGCAGGACGGCCACGTAGAAAGCCCATTCGCCGCCTTGCTCGGCACTATGGCGGAGACTCGACAGGGTCTGCTCGACCTGACTTGCTGCGTGTGGCCTCGGTCCGCGCGCTGGACGTTCGAGAAGCCCGAGGCTTACAGCCCACCTCGGCCCGTTGGCCCACAACCAGTGCAAGACGGCCATAACCAGAGCGCCGATGCCCAACCACTTGTGCAGACGGTACATCTTGTCCAAGCCGCCGAACCACGGCTCGGGCCATCGTGGGCGAAGCGCGAGCACCATGGCGAGGCTCATGCAGCCAATGGCGAGAATGCCCGTGTATTGCATCATCACCGAGCGGAAAGCGAAGAAATTGTCCGGTGCGAATGCCCGGGGCTCGGCGACAAACCACAACGCAGTCAGCGCTGCCAAGAAGATCCAGAAAGAGTATTTGATTACACGCATGCTTCAGCAACTTTAATACATCAGTCTGCGAGGCGCTCTACTTGTCGGTGCCGACTAATCCCTTGGTTCGATGAACTCGCCATTGAACCGTGAGCGGAATTTCTCCGCTTGGTTATAATCGGAAAACATGTAGACGATATAATCTATGTCATTGCGTTTTACTGAATAGTGTATGTCGCAAATTTTGAACCCCTTACAGAAGTCCATAATGACGAGCCAATTGGTCCCCTGGCAAATCTTCGCAGGGATCGCGATATGGTACGGCCACCTTCTATTCTCTTCGGCCATTCTCGGCTCTCGTTTAAACTAGGCCTGATCCAAAGCGTGGGGCGGACGCTCGGGTACGCTTCGGGGCTTTTGCCTGTCTTGGCTCGGCGTGTCCGACAGCGGCGGCCAATTCATCGGAAGACGATCGCGCCGGTGGCAGTAAACGCGGGTGTGGATGTTGTGGCAGTGCCGATAGTTGCGTGCGTCCGCGAGGTGGATCAGCTCTTCAAAAGCTGCGCCTTTCGCCGGAGGGTCCGTGATTGAAGCTCCGGTTTGTCCGAAAGCACTTCCGCCAGCGCTCAGACTCGCGATCGCGGCCAATAATGGTAGTATAGTAATGCTGCGCATCTTCGATGCTCCTCAAATGTTAGAGCTTGTGTCTCTAGGTTTGTCCTTGAATGGCCGAGCGGCTTTCGGTTTTGGATTGGTTGGACTGGCTGGGATGAACCGGCGGTACCACTGTGTCCGCGCATCCGAAAAGTTGAGCGCCCATACCGCCAGGGCCCAAACACTCCCCACAAACAGGAGCGGCCCTGCGAAGGTCAGAATGGTTTCAGTGAGCAGATCGAGACTCATTGGCATGTCTCCCGATCGAGGGGATTCGTGCGGGTTGGTTTCAACGGCTGCAGCCGGCCAAAACGCTCAACGGGTTCGATCCAGAAAGTGAGGTGAGGAACCGGGACTTTTTGCGCGACGATTTGCAAAAGACGCTCTGCTTCGGCCCGCTCAATGACTGCGGTTATGAGGTTCTTCTTGACGCGCCCCCGCACACGTTCGTTCACCGTGGCGCCTGCGAATCCAAAGCCATGGCCTTCCGCATCCCATGTCGTGAAGCCTGGAATGGGCGGATCCAACGAAAGCATCAGTTCGATGATGCGGTCGGCGCTGTCGGGAGGACAGACGAGCGTGAGCTTACAAAGGAATTTGTCCATGCGAGTTGTCCGGTTGGGTTCGTGGGCCGTTCTCCGGCTATTCCGAAACGGCGAAACAGAATCGGCAGCAGGATAAGTGTCAGCGCGGTTGAGGTCGCGAGACCGCCAATGACAACGATGGCGAGCGGCTTCTGGATTTCGGAGCCCGGGCCATTGGCGAACAGCAGAGGGACGAGCCCGAACGCGGCGATGCTGGCGGTCATCAGCACTGGCCGAAGCCGCCGAAGCGCTCCCTCAAATACGGCCTCGGCAACGCTTGCGCCTACGGCCAGCAACTCGTTGAAGTGGCTGACGAGCACCAGTCCATTCAGCACGGCTATGCCGAGAAGCGCGATGAAACCGACCGAAGCGGGAACCGAGAGGTATTCGCCAGAAACCCAAAGCGCGAGAACACCCCCAACAAGAGCGAACGGTACGTTGACAAGAATAAGAAGCGCCTGCCGGATCGAGCGCAGCACGGCGAAGAGGACGCCAAAGATCAGGCCAAGTGCAATCGGTACGACGATTGCGAGACGGGCGGCGGCGCGACGCTGGTTTTCGAACTGGCCGCCCCAAACAAGGTAGTAACCTTGGGGCAGCGGCACCTGAGCGGCAGCGGCACGTTGGGCCTCCTCGACAAACCCCACCAGATCGCGGCCGGTAACGTAGGCCTGCACGATGGCAAAACGCGACGCATTCTCGCGATCAATCTTGACCGGGCCCGCGACGCGCTCAAGCTTTGCAACATCGCCGACGCGAACTAGGCCTCCATCACCTGCCGCGAGCTGAGTCGCAGCAAAAATCGCAGGCGCCTCACGAACGTTCTGTGCGCCGCGTAGAATGATGTTGGTTCTGCGACCCGGCTCCGCGACGATGCCTGCGGTGGAGCCCTCAAGAGTTGAGCGAAGCTCATCCTGAAGCCTTGTTGCCGAAAGGCCTGTGCGGCCTGCGGCGAGACGATCGACATTGATTTGAAGATAGTCGACGGTATCGTTGGCGACGGTCGAAACTTCCGCGGCGCCCGCCACCTTGCTCAGCGTCTCCTGAATTTTTCCCGCAAGATTCGAAAGCGTTTTGATGTCTGGTCCGAAAATCTTGACGGCGAGGTCACCGCGGGCCCCGGTCAGCATTTCGTTGGTCCGCATCTCGATTGGTTGTGTAAACGCAAACTCATAGCCTGGCAGATCTGCCATTGCCGCGCGAAGCTGTTCCATAAGCCACGCCTTATCCGGGACGCGCCACTCGTGCTTCGGCTTTAGGACCATGAACGTGTCGGTCTCGTTGAGACCCATGGGGTCGAGCCCCAATTCGTCTGAACCGACACGCGCTACGATGCGCTCGATTTCCGGCACCTTTTCCTTAAGTGTGCGCTGGATTTGAAGGTCGCCTTCGATGCTCGCCTGCAAATTGATCGAAGGATGCTTGGTGATCTGCATAATCACAGCCCCTTCATCCATCGTCGGCATAAACGATTTTCCGATTGCGCTATAAGCGACACCCATGAGACCGATGCCCATGACAGCGACCAGATAAACCGGCAGCGGGAAGGCAAGGCAGACTTTGAGCAGTGCGCGATAGCCCCGATTGAGAAACCGCATCAGCAGCGGTTCCGAATGCGGACTGACGTTGAGCATCAGCGAGGCAAAAACGGGGATCAGGGTGAGCGACAAAATCAGTGAGCTACTCAAGGCGAAGATGATCGTAAGTGAGACCGGGCCGAACAGCTTGCCTTCGAGGCCCTGCAGTGACAGCAACGGCAGAAATACGAGACAGATGATCAGAATACCGGCTGCGACAGGTACTGCGACCTCGCTCGCAGCCTGATAGACGGTGTGCAGCTTTGGTACCGCTGCGGATCCTTGATTGTGCTGAAGCCGTTCGACCGTGTTCTCGACAACGACAACCGCTGCATCGACGATGAGGCCGATAGCAATCGCCAGTCCGCCGAGGCTCATCAGGTTCGCCGACATGCCGAAAAGATGCATCATGACGAACGTCATGAGAGCGGCGAGCGGCAACGTAACAGCGACGACGAGCGCTGCGCGCAAGTTTCCTAGGAAGGCCACCAGCAAGAGCACCACGAGAACCGTGGCCTCAAGCAGTGCTTTTTTTACCGTGCCGACCGCACTGGCGATGAGATCGGAGCGATCATAGAAAACGTCGATCCGCACCCCTTGCGGTAAACTGGCCTTTAGATCCTCGAGCCGCTGTCGAACGGATTTGACGATGGCGCTGGCGTCGGCGCCGCGCAACGACAAGACCAAGCCTTCAACGGTTTCGCCCTTTCCATCCTTGGTAACAGCGCCGTATCGAGTCAGACTCCCGATCTCAATCTTCGCGACATCGCCAAGACGCAACACTCGCGAGCCATCCCGTTTAAGGACAATCTGCGCGAGGTCTTTGGGAGTCTCGATAGCTCCGTGAGCGCGCACGACGAGCGCCTTTTCGCCTTCGTGCAATCTCCCTGCACCGTCGTTGCGATTATTCGACTCGATGGCGGCGGCAAGATCCGGAATGCCGAGGCCGGCGGACGCAAGCTCGGCTTGGTTGGGTATGATTTCGAACGTCCGAACCATGCCGCCGAGGGCATTGACGTCGGCAACGCCGGGAATGGTACGAAGCGCCGGACGTATCGTCCAATCAAGCAGGCTGCGGCGCTGTTCGAGCGTCAAGTCGCCGCCCTCGATTGTGAACATGAAGACGTCTGAAAGCGGTGTGGAGACCGGCGCAAGGCCGCCTGTGACGTCCTTGGGCAGATCGGCGCGCACACCAGCCAGGCGTTCCGCAACTTGCTGACGCGCCCAGTAGATGTCGGTTCCATCGGCAAAATCGAGAGTGATATCGGCAATCGCGTATTTTGCCGCCGACCGCAGGACCGTTTGCCCCGGGATGCCGAGTAGCTCCATCTCGATCGGGGTAATGATCCTTGTCTCCACCTCCTCCGGCGTCATGCCCGGGGCTTTCAGGATCATCTTCACCTGAACGGGCGAGATGTTCGGAAATGCGTCGATTGGAATTGTCCGGAAAGCATAGAAACCGCCAGCCGCAACAAGGCAGGACATCGCCAGCATAAAGATCCGCTGCGTGAGGGAGAACTCGATGAGACGGCGCAACATTCGCTACTCTCCTGCCAATAGCCGCTCAAGCTGTGGGAGACCGCTCGTTGCGACCTGCGCTTTGCTTGCCACTGGGCCTAAGATCGTTGCGTTCTTGGGAGAGCTGCCGCGCAGTTCCACGGCCACGAGCGTGAATCCCGATTCGCTGCGCACAAATACCGCTGGTCGATTGTCGATTTTGACGACAGCCGAAGCGGGTACATTCAGGGCGCCTGTTACGGTTGGACGCAGAATGCTGACGGTGACCATCTGGCCGGGAAGGAGGTGGGAGTCGGCAGGGATGGTTGCAAACATCACTGCGGAGCGCGTTATCCGGTCGAGAGAACCTCCAACAGAAACCACCCTGCCCTCAGGCCCGTCGATGATTTGTACGACGTCACCGGGTTTGACGCGCGCAATGACGTCGGCCGGCGTCTGGATCTCGACCCATAGCTCGTCGCTGGTGTCGATGGTGACAGTCGCGGCCATCGCCTCGATTTTGTCGCCGGGCATGACGCGAGTTTCCGCCACCGTTCCATCGGACGGCGCAGGGATGGTGTATAGCCCGTCCTCTCTGGCGATTATTCCGTTCAGCGCCGTCGCGCGCTTATGCTGCTCAAGAACAGCGCGGACCTTCGCGACCTGCGCCTCCGCTTCGTCTGCCAGTGTGGGATTTTGATAGTTCTTATCGGCGAGCGCACGTCTTCGCCGCGCGATGGCCTCTGCCGTCTGCAGCTCAGCCTCCGATTGCGCGAGCTGGCTTTGGACTTCGAGCAGCTCGCGGCTGGAAACCGTGATCATGGGCGTGCCCTTGCTGACGTGTTGCCCCGGCAGAACGTGCACTTGGTTCACGGTGCCCGCGAAGGGTGCGGCGGCAACAAGCCGCGAGTTCAAGGGTGGGACCACGATGCCGGGCAGGACAGCGACCGTTTCCGTGCTGGCGGATCGCACGGGTTCAAGCTTGATGTTGAGACGCCTGACCTGCTCAGAGGTAATGCTCACGTCCTTTGCCGCCACGGACCGCGGCGCAAGTACGGCAATGAAAGCCAGAACGTAAAAAGCTAAATTTCTTCCAGGCATCCAAGCATCCCTTTTGACGGCCGAGCCGTGCTCCGGGGAGATGCGATACCGATCTGAAAGGAACCTGAATTGAACCTGCAGTAAGGCTGACAGCCGTTTTCAGGTTCATTTCAGGATGATCGTGCTAGTTCAAAATGATCGTGCTAGAAAGCGCGAACACGCGGGAGAAGACCATTCGCATACTGCTGATCGAAGATGATGATGAAATCGCCGATCGGCTTGTTGCCGGTCTTGCGCGAGCGGGATTTACTGTCGAACGCGCCGACAACGGGGCTGATGGTTATGCCATGGGAATGGAAGACGCGTACGCCGCGGCAATCCTCGACCTCGGCCTTCCGCAGATGCAGGGCCTTGACGTTCTCAAGCGCTGGCGCGCGTCCGACCGCAAGATCCCCGTTTTGATTCTCACTGCGCGAGGCACATGGGCAGAGAAGGTCGACGGTCTTAACGCAGGCGCGGATGACTATATTACCAAGCCGTTCCACATCCCCGAGGTTGCAGCAAGGCTTAAGGCGCTGATCCGACGCGCCTCAGGAATTGCGAGCCCGGTGCTCACCCATCGCGGCATCTCGCTCGATACGGCTTCGAGCCGCGTCTGCCAAAATGGCGAGTCCATTGAATTGACTGCGCGTGAACTCAAGATGCTGACCTACTTCATGCATCGCATCGGCCGCGTCGTGTCGCAGGCCGAGTTGATCGATCATCTCTACGCTCTTGAGGACAGTCGGGAGTCAAATACCATCGAAGTTTACATCAGCCGCTTGAGGCGGAAGCTTGGCGCTGACGTCATCACGACAGTGCGCGGGCTCGGGTACCGGATGGACTGAGCGGCATGACCAGCTTGAAACGCCGACTGATCCTGGCCGCCACGCTGTGGATTACATTTGGAATGATTTCTGCGGGTTTCGTTCTGTCGGGAGTATTCAAGCGACATGTAACCGATCAGACCTATATCGAAATCTACGAACACCTGGATGAGTTCGTTCACTTGACGGAATTCAAGCCCGGCACGGCGCCTCATCTCACACACGATCTCAGCGATCCTCGTTATGATATCCCGATGTCGGGCTACTATTGGGAAATCCAGAAAGCGGGTAGCGTTCTCGCGAAGTCGGGTTCTCTGGAAGATGCGGTGCTGTTAATGCCACCGGATTTCCCGACGGACGTCGGCACGCACACTGCCAAGAGCGTCGGACCGACAGGGACCGTTCTCATTGCCGCGCGTACCGTGCGGACACCACCCGACGGCTCGCCGATACGTTTTGTTGTCGGAACCGACCAACGTTACGTCGATGCCGCCGTGTCCCGGTTCCACAGCATTCTGTCATGGGCTCTGACGGGATTCGGACTTTCCATGGTCGTCGGCGCGGTACTCCTGATCTTGTACGCGCTGAAGCCGCTAAATACCTTGCGGAGTTCGCTGGCGGATGTGCGAACTGGCGCTTCCAGAAAGCTGGAGGGCACATACCCGCTAGAAGTTCTCCCCTTGGTCAACGACCTCAACTCCCTGCTTGTGTCGACGTCAGAGCTGATACAGAGGGCGCGGACGCAGGCCGGAAATTTAGCGCACGGATTAAAGACCCCTCTCGCCGTGTTGACGGACGAGGCATATCGCATCGAGGAATGCGGGTTGCCGCAATCGTCGGCGACGATTCTGACTCAATGCCGCAAGATGCAAACCCAGATTGATTATCAGATCTCGCGGGCCCGCGCCGTCGCCCTGCGGTCGATCCCGGGCACAGTGGCAGAGGTTCGCAAAGCCGCAGAGGAAGTCGCCAATGCTCTTCGCAGGTTGTACGGCGGGAGCGGGGTGGCGATAACCGTTGACGTTTCCGATGGTCTGTTGGTCGCCTGCGATCCCCAAGACCTCAACGAGATGCTGGCAAATGTTGTCGACAACGCCTGCAAGCACGCAAAATCTCATGTTCGCATCTCGTGTCATGGGCTTACCTCTGACAAGACTTTCGATCTGCACGTGGAAGATGATGGAAAGGGATTGCCGCCTGAAGCCTTCGAAGTCGTATTTGACGTCGGTGAACGATGGGATTCCCGCGAAGCCGGATCCGGGCTAGGGCTCGCCATCGTACAAGATCTGGCGCGACTCTATGGTGGCGATGTCAGGCTTCAAAAATCGAGCATGGGTGGGCTTTGGGTTGTGCTCACGCTGCCTTCGGCGTCGGATATGGCAAACGATGTTGCAGAGGCCTAAACTGAATCACTGAGAATATGATTTCTGAATCTGACGCCATCAGGCAGTTGCCGCGATGGGAAGGCGATTTCGACGATCAAACCCGAATTGTTATCGGCAAGAGCGATATTTGCTCCATGCAGATCTGCGATGGACGCCACAAGACTTAGACCGAGACCACTTCCCTTTGTCGAACGACTTTTCTCCAAACGATATAGACGTCTGAATACCTTGTCGCGTTCTTCGGCCGGAATTCCAGGTCCGGTATCTTTGACCCTCACCTTTGGCCGTCCGTCTTCCTCGACCAATTCGACTTGAATATCTGATCCCGGCGGACAATGTATGATTGCGTTCTCGATCAGATTGATAAAGAGCTGATTAAGAAGTTTCCGGTCACCGTGAACGATCAAGCGTGGTGAATCGATGATCGATCCAGCAAGTTTATGATTCCGCTCCTCGGCGACAACTTCCAACGCATCGAGGATATTGATAAGCAGGCTGTTGAGTTCGACATCAACAAACTTTGTCTTTCGCGCCCCGGATTCGATTTCCGAAATCCTCAGCAGGGCATCGAACGTTTCCGAAATTTCGTCAATTTCCTCAACAGCTGCGCCCACGACCTCTTGATATACAGAGAGGTCTGGTGGGCCCGATTGCGCGATTTCGAGTTTCTGCCGCATGCGGGCTATTGGCGTTCGCAGGTCATGGGCGATATCCGTCGATACTTGTTTCAAGTTATCGATGAGAGCCTGCAATCTGTTGAGCGTCGCATTGATCAACGCCGAAACTTGGTCAAGATCATCTCTGGCGCGGCTTAGGGGGACGCGTTCTTGTAGGCGGCCAGACGCGACGGCATTAAGGACGGCATCCATCTTTGCGATGCGTCGTTGTGCGCTCATACCGGAAATATAGCCTCCGATCATGGCGAAGAGGATTGACAGCCCAATACCCCACAAAAGCCCATTCAAAAGGGCGCGCTGTGCATCGTTGATGTCGCCATTTCCATCCCCAACGAACAGGGCGCCATTTTTCACCGGTGTCCATCTTCCAAGCACGGCCGTGCTTGCACGCGGCGCCGTCCAGGTCCCGATCAATGGCAACTCTTCCCATGGGATCGTCCTCCAATCCGGGAAGCGAGGGATTACCCGGATGTTACCGGCAACGTACTCACCCTTGCTGTCCACAAGGAGGTAAATGTCTTCGTTTGACTGTGCGACCGCTGCATGACGACGGACCGTCGCGGCAATCCCCTCGAATCCACCCCTGACCTCCATGTCCGACAACGTCTTGCGCACTTCGTCAACGTGAGCTTTGAGGTTGTCGACGAGCTGTCCACTGATCGTGAAATACAATACTGAAAAAATTGCGAGATTTGTCAGCGAAACGATCACCGCGACCAGTGCCGCCAGTCGAATAGCCGCGCGCTGTGTCAGTCTAGTCTTTATCATCGATGCGATAACCAAGACCCCTTACGGTACGTAGCAGAGGAATGTCGCCGGGCCGATCGATTTTTAATCGTAATCGACTGACATTCGTTTGCACGATAGACGTTTTGGGATCGAGTTCCAAATCCCAAACTTGCTCGAGCAGCATCGAGCGTGTGACAACGCGGCCGCGATTGCGTACCAGGATTTCCAGCATGCGGAACTCGCGCGGCTGTAAACGGATGATCTCTCCGCCGCGTTTGACCTCCCTCTTGATCAAATCGACCTCAAGATCGGCGATCTTAAAATGGAAATCTTCATGCGCAATTGGAGGCCGTCGACCGAGAGCAGAGACCCTCGCGACGAGCTCACCGAGCGCAAATGGCTTGACGAGGTAATCGTCAGCACCGCTTTCAAAGCCTTCTATCCTATCCTCAATGCCGCCAACCGCGGTCAAGAACAGAATAGGTGAACTGATCCGGGCCGCCCGAAGACGTTGGACGATGGAAAGCCCGTCCATACCCGGTAGCATACGGTCGATGACCAAAACGTCGAACCCGCCGACAATGGCGTGCTTGAAGCCAGTCTGGCCGTCGTTCGAAACGTCAACATCATAGCCATGCTTTACGAGACTCTGCTTGACGAGTTTTGCAGTTTGGTCATCGTCTTCGATGAGAAGAATTCGCATAAGGGATCATCGTTGGAAAATATATTATCGGAAACGCCGTTCGGCTGCCGTCTCCTAGAAGGGAGGGGATTCACAGTTTCATCGATCTAAGATCATACTTGGAAGCGCCGCTCAACCACCTTGGGTGCAAGGCTTCCGAGTCCGCTATCGTGACTGGGAACGCAAAGTGATCGGACTGAGGCGGAAACATTAGCAATCTGTATGGTTTGTGGCGGCCGAAGCATTTTGACGGCGTGGAATCATACAAGTCGGCGATAGTGCCGCCTTATTGAGAGCAGACCCTCCTCTAAATTTCGAAGCCGGATGAGGGGGGTGAGCAGATGTTCCATCCGGCAGGACGTGCTCGCCGAAAATATAGGATTGCGCTCGTCGCCAGCTTGCTCCTTATGAACTCGCGAGCTGGCGCGGGAACTGCCTGCGTGACCTGCACCCAGCCGAATTTGAACGTCCGCTGTGAAATCAGAAAGTCGGAAGCAGTCGAGACACTGCCGTTCGGTGCAGAACTCCTGGACGCAGCCTGCGTCAAGGTCATTAAGGCGTCATACGTTGCCAAGGGATGTCATGCTTTGAAGGGAACGACGTGTCTCAACTGGCCCGTAAAAAGTTTTTCGCTCAAAGAGGCAAAGCGCGCAATTCTTGGAGAAGCTCCCGTAGCACCGACCTTCGAGCAGCAGCATCCGCCCGCTCAAGTGCCGACGCCGGATGCTTCCGCGCAAGCACCGCAAAATGCCTTAGTGGCGGTCTGGCAAAAGTTTCTCGCCATGATCACTTGGCATTAGCTGAATGGTGCCCGGTGTGATTCCATGCATATCCGACAATCGACACCTGGTTGTGCTCATCATCATCGGCTTTCTTTGCGGCGCCACTGGATGCGACAGGCCGGACACATCCGCTGGTGAAGGTATGGACCGGCAAACTTGCCTTGGTTCAGAGCTTGCACCCATCGACGCTCTAGCGGCGTGTTCCCGTTTCATTGTTGCAACGGACAGCCAGACCCTTAATCGCTCTGATGCCTATTACAATCGCGGCGTCGCATTTGCGGATTTGGGTGAATTGCATCACGCAAAGCTTGATCTTGAGCATGCGCTTAAACTTGACCCGGAAAACCGATGGGCACGCCAACGGCTCGAAACCGTGAATCAAACTCTTTCAAGAACGGGAGGTTGAATTGACCTCGCATACGGAATTCGTCATCGCCAAGCTACGAATATGGCTCCGGAAGCCATCATCGCGATACCGAACCAGTTCACGAGGGAAAGAGATTCTCCGAGAAACGTTACCCCAAATATCGCGACCAGAACGACGCCGAGCTTATCGATTGGCGCGACAACAGCAGCATCGCCGATCTGCAGCGCCCTGAAATAGCAGAACCACGATGCTCCCGTGGCCAAGCCGGAGAGCACAAGAAATATATACGTGTGTAGCGAGATGTTGCCGATCTGTTGCAAAAGGCCGCGCGCAAGAAGAACGATGCCCAGGGCCGCCATGATCACCACGGTGCGGATGAATGTCGCGAGGTCCGAGTTGACGTTGGCAACACCGATTTTTGCAAAGATAGCTGTCAACGCTGCGAAGGTTGCCGACAGAAGAGCCCATACGAGCCAGCCGAATTTGAATGTCACTATATCAGTTCCTATGCGTGCAGGCTTCTAGTTGTTGACCATCGGATTTGTATGTCATCGCCATGGCAGCACATACTGGCACAAACGAAAGGAAGAAGGTGATGACGAGCGAGCATGGCGTACGTCCGGTGACTGTATCTAAAGTCGCCGAAATTACGCTTGTGTTTTGGATCCTGAAAATTCTCGCGACAACCCTCGGAGAAACCGCCGGCGACTATATCTCCATGTCGCTTGACCTTGGATATTACGTAGGATTGGCCATCACGTTTGCCGTCCTCATCATCGTCCTAACCGCCCAGATAAGATCGCGCACCTTTCACCCGCTTCTGTTCTGGCTCGCGATTATCGCAACGACCACGGCAGGAACTGAAATCTCGGACTTTATGGATCGCTCTCTCGGCCTGGGGTACGCGTTAGGTTCGGCATTTCTGGTCGCCGGTCTGCTCCTCACCCTCGTATCCTGGCACATGCGCACGGGCGATATCACGGTATATCCCCTTTACAGGAAGGATAGTGAGCTCTTCTTTTGGATCGCCATCCTATTCTCAAACAGCCTTGGCACGGCTTTCGGCGATTTCCTCACCGACGATCTAGGGCTCACGTTCCTTCAAGGCGCGACAGCGACAGCAGCGATCATCCTGATCATCGGTGCGCTGCACTACTCAAAGTCGGCGCCCGATGTTTTGTTATTTTGGATCGCCTTCGTGTTCACGCGTCCTTTTGGTGCGACCTTCGGGGATTTTCTCACCAAGCCGACAGACGTTGGCGGACTGAATTTACCCCGCGACTATGCGTCGTTGACGACTTTGGCTCTGCTTCTCTCAATTCTCTATGCCTCTACTCGGAACACAACGAAGAGCAATAAATAGGGCGCATTAGAACACTCCGGTCCAGGCTTATTTATGGTTCGGCATTGATGCGCTTACCGAAATGAACATGAACAATGGTTGATAAATGCTGCGTATCATCCGGCAATACATCTCGGATTTGGACTGCAGGCGCAAGCATCCCGAGCTTTATGATGACGTGCTTCAAGCAAAACGAATGGAACACTGCATCAAGGCTTTCAGTCACAAGACAGTTGCCATCGTCGGCAACGCCGATTCGATATTCGAGCATTCATCGGGCAAAGTCATTGATGGAGCGGACGTCGTCGTCCGCATCAATCGAGGTGCGCCCAGCAATTTTACTGCGCAAGGAAGGCGGACAGACATTCTTTGCCTCGCCATGCCCATGGAGCGCGCGTCGATCAGCGAGATGTTCGGTAATCCTTCAATCATATTCGTATCACCGCGGCGTGCAATCCTCTCCTCCGATCTCATGGGGTCAGTAGCTGTTCTTCCACTGCAAAATTGGAAAGTGGTATCGCTTCTGCTCGATGGCTGTCGTCCATCCGCAGGTATGATCGCGACATGGATTGCACACTATCTGTTACAAGCCACCAGCGTGTCCCTGTATGGCTTTGATTGGAAGAAGACGAAAACTCATTATGCTGACAAGATGCGAAGGAAACATCATAACTGGGCGCTTGAAGAAGCGTTGATGACGAGATGGGCGAAGGAAGGTTGGCTAGAACTACCTCCTGTTAGCAACCGCTTGCGATTGCCTTGAACATTCCCTCCGCTCCTAAGCGTGCGTTGAACTTGTAGGCCCGCATGTTCAAGAGTTCATTTTCGCTGAAGGCATAACTTTGCATACCTTCAAGGCCGAGCTTTGCAGCCACAGACCGCCGATCAGAAATGATCCGATTACTCAACTGCGCGTCCTCAAGAAGACCCTCCATTTTGTGGGTATTGGATGGCCAAGCCAAGAATGGGACCTCAAGAACAATTGCCAAACACAATGCATGAAACCTGCCGCTAACAATGAGTCCAGCCTCATTCGACAAATAAGCGGCGAAGGTCTCGAAGGTCGGAAACTGGGCTCGCCAGCGGGCTTTCTGAGGAGGCGATCGTAGCCAAGCCGATGCCCGTCGCCACTGATATTTGCATCGACTTCCAAAATTTCGGTCGGGAAATGTTTCGATGCGAGGCGGCCGACTCATTATGGAGTAAAATGATGCGTTCAGATGCTTGGAGACTTCATAAAGGCCTGCCGTTTCATCTCTGTCGACGCTGTCGATGACGACGATGCGCTTACCAAAGCCGCGCCGTGCCTCAACGTTCCAGGTCAAAGTCAAGTCGGGTACTATGGTCACGTCAAGACCGTGATTCTTTGCTTCCGACGCACTGCGACTGTCACGGACCCATATTCCGCGAAATCTTTTGAGACCTTCTGCAATCGATGGTGAGTTCCCCTGATAGACGGAATTGATGAGATAAGCCGGGACCCCGACGTCAGCCAAAAATGGAGCCAATTGCGCTATCGCTTTTGCACCCGCTCGGTCGTGATGAAGCGTCCCCTCGCCGTTCACGATAACCAAGTCAAATTTGGACCAATCTCTCTGCCGCACAGGCAAGCTCAGCGGCACCCAGGCGGTGATAGTGATCCCTGCCTCAGCCGCAAGTTCTTGCAGTTGTCGAGAAACCAGCGTGCAACCATGATGGCCGGCTGCATGGGTCGCGTTCATGACTGCGGCTCTGAGCACGCCTAACTCTCAAGATCTTTTCGTGCGAGTTCGAAGCTCGCATCGTAAGCAAATCCCGCTTGCAGTAGGGCCGACTTTGAAGAGTGAATGCTCACCGCTATGGCACGTTCGTCACAAATCTTTTTGGCCAAAACCAAATGTTCGATGATCCGTTGGCGGGCTTTCAGCAATCCCGATTTGGCGGCGTCTCCGGCCAATTCATAGAAACGAGGCTCATTAGAATTCGTTATATCGATTCCAATGAGTCCGATATGCGCCGGTGCGAGTGCAATAGCGAATTGGATAGCGGACACGACGACCGATCCTCCTTGAATGACTCCCCAGGCGGGCGCCAATGAAAGGGCACCTGCTTGATCATCGCTAAAGCTGACAAAGCGTCGACGCTTGAGGTGCGCGTCGTTTGTGCGACGGCGGAGGTAGGGTTTGCGAAGATCATCGATCAAAATAACAGGGTGCGCTCGTAACCACTCGGCGTTACGTTCGCAAATTGCCCTTATTACAGCCGGTGACAAGAAACACGGGGTCTGTTCGAGAATGCGCTCCTGCATCATTTTGAAATGGCGCCACACGAAGCGCTCGTCTTCTATGGCGACTGCGAGAGGCCGCTTGATAACATCACCCAACAGCGAAATTGCCCCATTCAGCAGGATGCTGGAATTGTCCGGAATAAGAGACAGGTTTTGTTCCAGGACCGAGGGCCCGGAGCCGATGACGTAGATCGCTTCAGGTCGGCGAAGGTGGTGGTGCGTGACCAACGTACCCACGCGAACGCCGCGATACAGGATTTCGGGGCTTACTCCCCAACGCTTAAGTTTAAGATGTGGCCACCAGGCCTGAAAGTGTCGGCGGGTAGGTCCGAAAAGAAATGCCGCGGCTCCTTTCACCACAACCCGTTTTAATTGTGTCTCAGCTGGAATGATTGAGCTCCTTTGCCATGAGCGGATGTTCATTCGTTATGTTCCGCGTCTGACCAGTCAACGTCCTATAGAACTTTATGACCTCGTCGGCCTCAATATTGATGGAAAATTTCTCCTCCGCTCTGGCGCGGGCAGCTGCGCGCTTTTCCGCGCCAACATTCGGGTGGTCGAGGATCTCGCCGATCGCCAGCGCCAATGCATCCGCATCACCAGGTGCAACCAGTCGCCCTACGTCATCTGTCACAAGCTGAGGAAAAGCCCCAACCGTCGTTGCAACGACGGGCACACCGCTCGCCATGGCTTCTAACGGCGTGACACCGAATCCTTCCCAGCGTTGAGGGGCAGCGAGAACATCAAGCGCGCGGTACCATTTTGCAATTTCGAAGGTCGAGACTTCCGGCAAGAACAATAACCGGTCGCTCAAATGCGCGTCGCGAACTCTTTCGTTTAGCGTCCTAAAGTAATGTCTATGAGCTCGTGTTGTTCGCCCCAGTATGATTGCCCCAACATCAGGGCGTGACGGAAGTACCTTGAGCATCGCCTCTACAAATGTATCCGTTCCCTTCCGATGGCGAATGCGTCCAAAACATCCGACAAACCTTAGTTGAGGCAGTCCAAGCGCCTCCCTCTCAACCCGAATATCGACCGCCGGATAAAACCGATCGAGGTCAATACCGTGGCCGATGACTGTCGAAGGGTGCTCCAAGTAGCTTGCTGACGCATTTGACGTCGCGATCAATCCGTCCATTCGATCAATTAATCGACGCGTCCAAACCGTGTGTTGGCGTTGAGAGGCTGACGTAAACACCAAGCGAAGTTCAAACCCGAATAAATCGCGGAGTATCACTCCCCAAAGCATTTCGATATTGCGTCTGGCATGCCAAATGCGTTGTCGGCCATTCCTTGATTTGCGAAAGCTTAGGAGGTCGCGAATTCGGACATGGGGAACCGATGCGTGAAGGCCAAAGCCTACTGCCACGGATTTCATACTTTTTGCCTGTATTGTTACGATCCTTTCCAGGGTTGAAGTGACCCCTGACAAGCGTCTGCTGAAGTTTGGATTGATAACTTCTATTTCACTGACATCGTGGGGCTGGCGCGACGATGCATGACGGTGGGCGGGTAACAGCCCTTGCAAGAACGATTTCTGAGGCACGACACTGTTCTCCCCCGTCAAGCAGATTTCTTTCTCGGTCGACGAAAGCAATGGCGCGACGGCGTCGATATGCAGACAGTTTTGTATGCATTGTCGATGACATCGCGTTTAGCTAAGAGGGGGAATGCCTAAGGGGGCTCGTGAGCGAGGGGGCAATGCGCAAAATCGGTCAAAAGATCACATCGCAATTGCCCGTGGTTTTTGTTCTAGCGGGCCTCTTAGGGATCTTTCGAGCTATTTTGGGCAAGGGACACAATGCGTTCGACTATGCGGGCTGCATTGCACTCGTAGGAATTCTGTGCGCACTCATGATTTTTCTTGCGAATGGAATAGACTTTGTGAAACAGAAAATTATCAGGATGTATCGAACCAAGCGGACGGTGCAAAAATAACAACGATGATGAACCTCAATTCGGCGAACAGTCTCAGACCTAGTTCGGACGCGGCGTTTTAATTAGTCAACGTGATTTTCCGTCCCAGCCGCCATGCTGGTTCGCTGCGAGGGCTTTGCCCCAAAAAATCGCAACTTTCGACCGACGAGAAATACCAACGCAGTGCTTATTGCGTTGAAGATGCCTGCAAATACGACATCAGACAAAAAATGCCCTCCCTCTATCATTCTGACCAATCCTGCCAGTGAGCCAAATGCAATTGAAAGAGGCAATAAAAGAGCTGCTTTGAGCGGGAATAAGATTGTCGCAGCGAATCCAATTGTAAATATCGATGACGCCTCGCCCGAGACGAATGAGCAGTTTTTTGCGCATTCGTGCGCTGGATGTAACGGCGGGGTATATCCATGGCGTCCCCCGAGTTCGACGACATCGCGCGGTCGCGCTCGTCCCCAGTGGTCCTTGAAACCCAGATTCGTTACGACCAAGGGACCAGCTAGAATGCAGACCAGCAAGAAATTCCACTCGCGGGGTTTGAGGCCGGACCACGCGCCTCGCGCATGAGAATAATAACTTCCTACGGCCGCTATGACGCATACGACGATGAAAAGCGCGTTGAACGCAATCCGAATTGATTCAAGAGCAAGCGAATCCATGCCGATGAAACGGCGACCAGACGTATGAAATTCCTCAGCTATTACCAAGTCGAGGTTTGGATAATGTGCAAAAACAGCTGCGGCGATGCAGCCGGCCACTATAGATCCTACCAGAACCCGTAAGGCGATGGAAAAACTGCGATTGCATTCTTTGCCCATTTGCACCCGCACTCCGCGCTCGCGAAGCGAGAAGTCAATATCCGTGGTGTTGCAATGGTGGCCACGCGTATACAAAAATGTATGCTCGGGCGAACTTCATACTCGGCCGGTCTCTGCGATAACCCGCCCGATCGGCCTCACATATGCCCGCCAGCTGCGTACTCGTCGCCATGCCCCGAGTCATTGGGCAGGCACTAGGATTTAGTCTGCACAGGGCCAAAGTTAATCTACTGTTAAGCAGACTCAGTAACCGTGGACTCTAGTGCGCGGGCGTAGACTCCAGCAGATATGAATTTCATAGCCATGATCGTAGGAAGAAGAGCTTTCCTCGGATTGATCTGCTGCACCGCATGGGCAGGCAGCGCATTGGCGCAGGCCGCTCAGCAAGAAATCCAAATTTCAGCTACTGTTCTGAGTTCATGCACCATCAACGGTGCGTCGAGCGGCGCAGTCGATACAGCGACGATCGGTATCGACGCTTCGGGCAATGTGATCGTCTCTTCGATCACGCCTTCTAATGCCCCTTACATCAACGTCGTTTGTAATGCGCCAGCGACGCTTCAACTAAGGTCGACTCAAGGGGCGGTTAAGACGGCTGCGACCGGCAGCGGCTTCACCAACATCATCAATTATCTGGCTTCGGCGACTTGGAACAACCAAACAGCAACAATCGATACAGCAACAATTGCGACGGCCACCGGACAGGAAACCGGCACGGCTGAACCCGTTTCGGCTGGTTCTGGCAATCTTGACGTTACGATTACCCCTGAAGCCAATGCTCAGCCGCTTATCGGCGGAAATTACTCTGACTCTCTTTTTGTCCTTCTTACGCCACAGTAGTAACCGCGTTTAGAGCGCCGCGTCTTTTAAAAGCAAAAATCAATTCGGTGAGGTACGCCATGTCGCCTCCTCGAGTAATGTTCTTTATACTGATTTTCTGGCAACTGACGCTCGCTCAGTCAGTCGGCGCTATGACAGTGACGCCAACGCAAATCGAGATGGCGTCAACGGGCCGGACCAGCCGCGGTGCGATTACAGTTGTCAACAATGGCACAGACGCACTCCCTGTTGAGCTTATCGTCAAAAAGGTGTCGTTGGATGAGGCTGGTGTTCCAAAGGGGAGTCCCGCAGGCGACGAATTCCTGATCATGCCACCGCAGGCAATGATTCCGCCAGGCGCTACTCAGAATTTTCGAATCCAATGGCTCGGCGAACCCCTGCTCGAAAAAAGCGAAACGTTTCTTGTCTACGTCAATCAGATCCCTGTGAAGTTGCCGAAACGGATCAGGGGCGTACAAGTGGTTTTCGGCATGGGAGTCATGGTCAACGTCGCCCCGCCGCGCGGCGAAGCGGCACTTCAGGTCGTGAAGACCGGCGTTGTGACGGACGCTAAAGGCCGGCGACATCCGACTCTCACAGTGTTTAATCCGACCAATGTCCACGCGCTGTTTCCGCAATCAACTGTGCGAGTCTCAAGCGGTGATTGGTCGGAGACTCTTTCAAGTGGTGAACTCGCGCAAAGCATCGGAATTGGGCTGGTGCAACCTGGGCATCGACGTCGCTTCGTTCTTCCAGTGGCGTTACCACCCAGCGTGACCTCGGTGCAAACAAGCCTTGAGTTCAGGGCGAAGCCCTAGGCAATGTGCTCTGTTCACGAAGGCTCGGCGCAGAAGAAAACACCGAGGCCGCAATCTCGGCGTCAGCCGCTTTTTTTGTCAGTCGCCCGCAATTCGAGACGTCCAAGGTCATGTTGGCAGATTGCACTCCCAGCGATTGTTGCCATGGGGACCTCGTTGTCGGGTTACGCAGTGTCTGCCGCGGGTGTCGAGTACGCGGCACCTGTCTCTACTCGTTTGAATACCACCGGCAGGCCGATCGACATGGATGTTCCCATAGAAGATGGTGGCCGAGAGCTCGGTGACATCCCCATCCGCATCAATGCGGATGATTCAATTATGGTTAGCCGAACCGCGCTTATTCAAACAATTGCGACGAGCTTGGATGCCGCCGCCCGCAACCGCTTGGCGGCGATTGGCGGCGACGCGCCTTTTGTTCCTATCGCGGCCTTCGCTTCCGCTGGCTTCGATATTCGGTTCGATCGGGCGCTGCAGGAACTCACGTTCACTGTGACGGCCGACCAACGCGCATCATCTGACATTTCGCTCTCCGGCAATCACCAATCGCCTGCGAGTTCTGTATTGGCGCCCCCCGCAAAATTGTCCGGCTACGTCAATCTCTTCGCCAGCATCGATCACGAATGGGGAATGCACGCCTCCGGAGAAGATTTCGATTCGGCGACGAGTGGGCGTCTAGAATTCGATTCTGCCGTCCGCGCCGGTAACTTCGTATTCGAGAACGCAGGCGTTTTAGCCGGAGATGTCGACGTCAATGTTTGCCCGACGGTGGCGCTTTGCGCCTACACGCATTCGCCGGGATTTAAGCGGCAAATGTCGCGCATGGTCTACGATATGCCCGAGGACCGGATCCGCATGGAAGTCGGCGATGTCGAGCCTCTGGGAACAAGCTTTCAAAGCACACCGGATTTGCTTGGCGTATCGATCGAGAAATCGAGTCGCAAGTTGAGTCCCGGTAATACGTTCGCACCGACAGGAGGTGGGTCGTTTGTCATCAACAGGCCGTCCGACGTCGAAATCCGTATCAACGGCATCGTGCAACGACGGATCCAGTTGCAGCCCGGAACATACAATGTCCGCGACTTGCCTTTGGTGACCGGTGCCAACGACGTCGACATCGTGATCATCGATGATACCGGAAGGCAGCGACATGTTTCTTTTAAGTCCTTCTTTGATACGAACCTTCTTGCCGCTGGGAAGAGCGAGTGGGGTCTTACGGCCGGCTTGCCGTCGTATCTGCGGGACGAGGCGCGCGATTATCTTCCCGATCTCTATATGGCCAGCGGGTTCTATCGTTATGGATTGCAAGACAACCTTGTTGGGGAACTCGATCTTCAGGCTGATGCCAGCGTCGTGATGGCTGGCGCCGGGGTCTTGACGGATTTTGCTTCTGGACTGATCGGGATACGCGGCGCGGCATCCACCGGAGACGCCGGCAGCGGTATAGCGGTGGGCCTAGATTGGAGCACGACAAATTTTCACGGGTTTATGCAGGGAGGAGGCGAAAGCATTCGTCTCGCTGCCGAATATAGAAGTCCCGATTTTCACACAGCCGGGAACATCGATACGGCGCTGACGGGTATCATCTATCCGCAATGGAATTACTGGCTGAACCTAGACGCGATCTATTCTGCTCCTATCGGATACCGGACAACGGCATCGCTTTCCGGACGCTATCAGTTCGTCAATGACGAGGAGTTTGGGAGCACGATGTTTGCGTCGGGGGATCGCTACGGCGTTGACGTCACGCTCTCACGGCCTCTGACGGCAGCTCTGTCAGGAAGCTTGACGCTCGGCGTTTCGAATGAATCCTATCTTTCGAGGCTCGATCCTCGGGAGCCAACAGGATCCGAGTTTCGCGTTGGATTTCGGCTATTCGGCAATCCTGACGAGCGAACTAACATCAGTGCCGGTTTTGACACGCTGAACGAGCAATCGGATGTCTCGGCTTATCGCACGTCAGGCAACGGTATCGGCCGCTGGGATACCAGCGTCAATGTCCAACAAAACGAATTCGACGATCGCGCGTCTGTAAATGGCATGATCGGTTACTACGGCAATCGTGCCCAGGTTCGGCTCATCCATAACTCTGGGTTCGATGGCGTTTCCATTACCGATTTTCACCTGCAGCCCGGTCAGCAGCGAACCTCGCTGCAAATCGGAACATCAATCGCATTTGCCGATGGACATGTGGCAATCGGTGCGCCGATCACGGGCGACGCATTTGCGATCGTCTATCCGCATGCGAGCATTGCCGACAAGACCGTCACCGTCGGCGGCGGCGACAATGTTCGCGCTGTTGCTGATGGATGGGGGCCGGCTGTTGTGACGAACCTGCCTGCTTATGCGCCCTCGACCATACCCGTCGATGCCGACGATCTTCCAACCGGTTATAGCTTGGGCGCAGCTGCGTTCGATACGTTTGCGCCGTTCAAGGGCGGATATGCTTTGGAGGTCGGATCGGCTTATTCTGTTTCCGCCTACGGTACGCTGCAATTTACTGACGGTGAGCCGGTGGCTTTGTTGACGGGTACCGCACACCCCATCGATCACCCCGATAAATCCGTAACGATTTTTACAAATGCGGCCGGCCGGTTTGGCGCCGAAGGTTTGGCGCCGGGCCGATGGATTCTTGAGATGGCGACCGACGGCGCTCCGACACGCTTTGCGCTGAATATTCCCTCAAACGCGCAAGGCCTATTCAAGGCCGGTACGCTGCACCCCGTGGAGGCGCCATGAGTCTTGCTCGTATCATCGCAGTGATGCTACTGGCCACCGCATTCGGTGGACTAAGTTCCGATAAAGCGAATGCCGTTTGCTCTATTCTATCTGCGAGCGCATCACCCCTGAGTGCCAGTACAGGAACTTACACACCGCCGACTCCGTCGGCCGCGCAGCCTGTCAGCATTACGATTAGCGGAACTTTCCTCGCAGCCCTCGGGGATTTGGCTGGGGGGTGCGCCGCTGCGATTTCCTTCAATCGATCATCCCTCCCGGCTTCAATGTTGATCTCGGGCGGCGGGACGGCCACGTTGCCCTATACCCTGCAATCATCCAGCAGCGGCGGCAACACGCTGCTCTATACGGGAGGTGGGATACCCGCTGCCTCGAATGCGTTGCCATTCACCTTCCCGGCCTCGGTTTTGACGGTGAGCAACTTCAGTGTGACGGTGACCGTTTGGGCGCTGGCTCAGCCAACCGCGTTCCAGCAGGCGGGCAGCTACGCCGACCAGATCACGCTTGATATCTTTACGAGTACTTTGGCTGGCATTCTTCAGAGTAAGGTGTCCAGCCAGACGTTTACAGTGACTGGTAACGTCGCCAAATCCTGCACGATTGGCGGAATAAGCCACCCTGCGGCTGATACGGCAACGATTCCGATTACGGCAAGCGGCGCTGTCAACACGGCGCCGATCAATCGGTCATATCCAAACGCCTTCTGCAATACTCCCGCCAACATGCAGCTGACATCGCAAAACGGCGCGGTAACAACATCCGGATCCGGCGGAGGGCTGCAACGGCTGATCGATTACACCGCATCGGCGACATTCTCGGGTTCTACCGCATCTCTCGACACAGCGACTGTACCGACTGCGAGCGGCTCGGAGGCAGGAACGACTTCATCTACTACGGGCAGCACGCCAACTGGAAGCTTGGGGGTTACGATCACACCGCAACTCAATGCCCAGCCGCTCGCCGCCGGTAGCTACGCAGATACGCTGACCATAACTATAACTCCTCAGTAGGAGCGGCGTCTGGCCGAAATTCACGGGCGGTCGGGCAGTGGAAACCTGCGGATGTGAGAAGTGCCCGGCAGAACGGCAAAGGATGAGCCATTGAAAAGATGTGTGAGCGAACCATCGTCGATCGGTTCAAAAATCAGGTCCTCTCCGCATGCTATATCGACCTTTCGGAGCGAGCTTTTGAGTTTCCGCACAGTTGCGAGGCCACGGAAAAAGCTGCTCGAGGACCTGGATACATTCATCGCGATCGAGCAAACGCGCCTGAAGGGCGGCGTCGATCGTCGCCCTTTTTGCAAGGCCAGATCCGCCATGAAGTGTCGACGAGCGCCATTCTATCGACGGTGCTGGTCGCAGGCGAGCCACACCTGACCGAGACGTGGACGTCCACGTCGCGACTCAATCATGCTTGTCGATACGAGGACCTATCGCCACTGTCATACTGACAGGGGCCGATTTAATTACTACTTTAAGAAGGATCCAAGAGATCGAATGCGACGGAACGATGAGCCATCAGGACGTGCGCGCCGAAAGCCGTCGCGTTCGCAAAGGCGCGACCACATTAGCTGCTGATCAGCAATGTTAGCTGCCGCGCAAAAAGCAATAATTCTTGTCGACAGCTGATTGGCTCGGTCGGAGCTGAGCGTGAGCCGCCAGCTTTCGGTCACAAGCTTGCGTGCGCCGAGTGCCCGGGTGACTCCAGCACGAGCTTCCAACGTAGCGCCGGCCATGGGCTGCGCCGAGCGCTTAGAAACGATGTCGACAAATCATTGGCAGTCTAGCAATTAATCCGTCGACGCATGAAGTTGCGTCCGCGGCGAAGTGGGCAGTTCGTCGCCTGAATTCGCCCGTGTCGTCCCTGCATCACTCCGATCTGATTTCGCTAAAGACTGCTGATCTTGTAGTTTACTGTAAGAGTATATAATACTACTGATCGACGCGATAAGCTACGGTATCGTGGGTATCGAGACCCCTGACTTGAGATGACGGGAAAAAGGATGGACTCAACTTCTCTGCGGCCATTCGGGGCCGCATTGCTAGCTATGTTGGCAAGCGCCTCCCCAGGCATGGCCGGACAGGACGCAAATTTCGTGCTGTACAATCAGCACATGGAGGAAAAAGGCGAAACCGAGGTTGAGATCTACTCCGACTACAGCCACGTCGGCAACGGGGAGTCGAACTACACGGCTCAACTGTACGAAATCGAGTACGGCGTCACGGACTTGTTCACGACCTCTATATACCTCGAGACTGCCAAAACATTCGAAGATGACCAACACTATGATTTCGGCAGCTTTCGTTGGGAAAATCGCTATCGCCTCTTTAAAGACGAGACCTTGCTGAACCCGGTGTTATACGCGGAGTACGAGTACAAAAAGCCCACCAGCCGCTTCATGCGCTCTGTCGTCGGGCGAACCGACGGGGAGGAGGAGGAAGAGCACGGGGAGGAAGAAAGCGAGCATGAGCTCGAAACAAAGCTCATTCTCGGTCGCGACATCACCAGCAATCTCAACGTTGCCTTCAATATGATTCAGGAAATCAACTTCATGAACGGCCTCTGGTCGTTCGGATACGCAGGCGGTCTGAATTACGCGTTCTACCGCGCCTATGACCAAAGCGGTGTGGTGGATCTCGAAGAAGCAGGGATTCAGAAATTAACGCTGGGACTTGAGGTCTACGGTGGTCTCGGAGACTCGGAAAAAGGCCTTACGCTGTCCGGCAGCAAGACCGAGCAGTACCTCGGCGTCAACCTCCGCGCTGATCTCAAGAACGAAATGCACGTTGGCATCGGTGGCGCTTTTGGGCTGACGGATAACAGCGAAGACGCCGTTGCCCGGCTGACGGTCGGCTATGAGTTTGAATAAGAGGAAGGTTCAATGAAAACGGGTAATGGTCTCTTTCATTTGTCGGTTGCGATCGTAGCTTGGTCCGGGATGACGGCGACAGCCTGGGGTAAGGACTTTTGCAACGTGCCACGCTCCCAATGGCAGGCACAATCGGCACTGGTGAAAAAGCTCGAAGGGCAAGGTTGGAAAATTCGCAACTTGAAGATCGATGGCGGATGCTACGAGGTTTACGGCACCGACGGTAATGGCAAAGCGCGAGAAACCCACTTCAACCCTGCCACATTCCAGGCCGTTGCAGAGAGACACCAAGGTTAAGGTCTGGGACAGGTTTCTGCGCCTCACGCATTGGAGCCTCGTATTTGCGTTCGCGATAGCATACGGTACCGGCGATGCGTGGCGGGACTTCCACGTCACGGCAGGGTGTGCCGCCCTCGGCTTGATTGCGGGGCGTATCATCTGGGGGATTTACGGGCCAAGATATGCGCGATTTAGCCAGTTCACGAAATCACCTGCACAAATCGCCTCCTATCTGCGCGACGTCGCTCGTGGAGAGGAAGCTCGCTACGTTGGTCACAATCCGGCTGGAGGATTGATGATCATCGCGCTTCTTTCAGTGGTCTGTCTCGTGGCGGTGTCGGGCGTGCTGCTGACAACGGACTACTATTGGGGCTCCGAAGCTTTGGAAATCCTGCATGGCGGGTTGGCGCAAGCAGCATTGGGCCTCGTAGCCGTCCACGTGATTGGTGCCGTCGTAACGAGCTATCGAACGCGAGAAAATCTAGTTTGGTCGATGATCGTCGGAACCAAAAGAGCGCCTACAGATCAGGACAGAGATTAACCGTCAGGGCACGTGATGCGAAACGCATCTTGCGAATGAAGCTCTCTCTCTGTGTTGGTCGCCGCGCATGCTTGCAAGGGCATGGAGTTGGGTACATGGAACGAGGTGCACTCGCAGCATGTTTTCAATGCGAACACAGGGGCTTGATTCATAAGCTCGATTCACGAGTGCTAGACGACGTCATCTGATTCAAGGCCGCATTCCGTATTCTTCGCCATCTCGATCTGAAACGTCGAATGATCAATTTTATATCGCTGAGCCAGCATGCGTGACGGGACACACAAATGATAACTCCTCTAGTCACTAGAGGAGCAAGAGCCGCATTAATCTCGGTAGCATCTGGTCTAAAACGCATGGCACATAAACTCACTCCCTACGCGGGGGCGCGCCTCGAACTCCAAAGCTAAAGGAGAATTTACGACATGATAGGCATTTCGATTGGTGAGGCTGCCAAGTTGAGTGGTGTGAAAATACCGACCATCCGTTTCTACGAAGAGATCGCGCTTCTGCGGCCAACGGCAAGGACCGAAGCGAACAGGCGACTCTTCACAGATGAAGATCCTCGCCGTCTCTCCTTTATCCGCCATTGCCGCGAACTCGGCTTCGAGTTGGATGCGATCCGCGCGTTGCTGAAGGTGCAGGATAGCCCGAAACAGTCTTGCGATGCTGCCGATGCGATCGCCCGGCAAAGGCTCGACGAAGTCGAGCGTCGTTTACGCAGCCTCAAAGCCTTGAAGAAGGAGCTGACGCGCATGATCGAAGGTTGCGGACACGGCCGCGTGGGACAATGCCGTGTGATCGAGACCCTCGCCGACCATGCCAAGTGCGTCACCCCTCGCCATTAAGGGTAAGGGCGATAATGACTTATGGCTGCGCGTGGGAATCGTTGGGATGAGCGACTTCGATGCCCCGATGACCGTTTTCTCCCTCACAGTGTCGCAACGATGCGGCGAACACGGTCGCCGGCAGCAACATAGCAAGCATGAGCGCCGCTATGAGGCGGGTTAGCCATCCATTTGCATCGCAGGTCCGGCACTGCATCGACAGCCTCATCGTATCGTCCAGCGCCAAAGGCGCTCTTTGCCCTATCTGCAAAAAATTGCGCGGAACGATTGCGGCGCTCCTCGGATTCGGTCGGATGCTGTCGGTCGAGCGCATTGCCGGGTGTAACCACGCCAGTGAGGCTTGCGGACGACAGGACGATTGCAATGACTGCGACGAATATCCTGCTGTGTCCAAATCCCGGAGAAAGGTGTTCATCTTTCATCGTCATGCCGCTCTCCGGGATGATTCCAGCGCTGGCATCCGCGCTTCGTGATCCTTCTTCGCGGCAGGTTTGATTCCGTACTTCGCGCACAACGCGGGGAGAACAAGGAGCGTGAGCAGCGTCGCGCTCAGCAGTCCGCCGATAACCACGGTTGCCAGCGGCTTTTGGACTTCCGCGCCGGTTCCGGTGGAAAGCGCCATGGGCACGAATCCGAGCGAAGCGACAAGCGCAGTCATAACGACGGGCCGAAGGCGCGTCACGGCGCCAACGAATATGGCCCTTCGACGCTGAATCCCCTGCTCCACGAGCTGAGTGATGCTCGTCATCATCACAAGGCCGTTGAGGACCGCCACACCAGAGAGCGCAATGAAGCCTACCGCCGCCGAGACCGAAAAAGGCATGCCGCGCAGCCACAGGGCTATGATGCCTCTGGTTAGAGCAAGCGGAACGGCAGAGAAAACCAGCAGCGCATCGCGCGGAGATCCGAGCGCCGAATAAAGTAGCAAAAAGATCAAGAAGAAGCACGCCGGCACGACGAGCATTATGCGCTGCTGTGCGGCGGCGAGGTTCTCGAATTGGCCACCCCAGGAAATATAATACCCCGCCGGCAATTCGATATTCTTGGTGACTAACGCGGGATCGATACCCCGAAGAGTTTGCAGCGGCATTCATCAAGTGGTTCGCGACGACAAGCCTGCCACGCGAGCTTCAAAGCTCGGAACTTGCAGTTCTGGCGGAGGATTTTCCGTACAGGTTTCTGGGCTAGAAATGCCGATCGCGAGGAACTTTCTGGGGGCCTTGAAACACCACCCAGGCGTATTGGTCGATGAGGATCGCCGCATCTATGACGAAGCTGGAAATTTTGTTCGTAAAGGCACATTCTACACGCTGCCAACTCCTCCATGGCGGGCAGAGAACGTGAAGCGGTTCGAGCTATTGAAGAACGCGCTAAAGGAACGGGCATTTCTGCCACCAGTTTTGCAGGTGCGCGGCACTGCTCCTGGAGCAGAGAATTCGGGAGCCGCTCCCATACGCCCCGAAGGCCGCGTACTAACTTTCGATGCGCTGCGGACGGGGTGTCCGATATCCTAGTCGCATAGGAAAAGGTGCAGTCATGGATCGCCGGACGTTTCTCAAATCCATGAGCTGCCTCTCATTGCTCAACTCGGCGTCACCGCGCATCGTCTTGGCTGCGGATGAGGCGGAAGATATCAAGCCCGACTACACGCTTCGCATTGCGACGGGGCTTGTCGAACTTGCGCCGGATCACATCGTTTCGACGACGCTCTATAACACGCAATTCCCGGGCCCCCTGCTGCGCTTTGAAGAAGGAAAGCGCGTCGTCGTCGATGTCTACAATGACACCGACACACCTGAGCTTGTGCACTGGCACGGGCAAATGATCCCGAGTGATGTCGATGGCGCGGCGGAAGAAGGCTCACCCTTCATTCCGCCACATGGCAGGAGCCGGATAGCATTCGTTCCACGGCCATCCGGATTTCGTTTTTATCACACCCACGTCGTTGCCGGCAGCGATCTCAATCGGGGCACCTATACTGGCCAAGTCGGGCCTGTTTACATCGAGCCCAAACAGAACCCCGGCGCCTATGACCGTGAAGTGTTTCTGGTCTTGAAGGAGTTTTCACCGACCTTCAGTCGCGGCGGCGACATGGCGATGGATGTTCTCGCCGGAACTCCCATTGAGACCCTGCAAAAGCTCGGTCAGAGAGCCGACGAGGAAGCGCAGGAAAAGATCAAAGGATTCGAGGTCGGGTATGACCTGTTCTCGATCAACGGTAAGATGCTGGGGCATGGCGAACCCATCCGCGTCAAGCAAGGGGATCGGGTGTTGTTCCACGTCCTTAATGCAAGCGCCACCGAGATCCGCGGCCTCGCTCTGCCCGGTCATGCATTCCGTATCGTCGCGCTCGACGGCAATCCGGTGCCGACGCAGGCGGAAGTGCCTATGCTTTGGCTTGGCACCGCCGAGCGCATCTCGGCGGTTGTCGAGATGAATCATCCTGGCGTTTGGGTGATGGGGGACCTTTCCGATGATGACCGTGGTCATGGCATGGGCATTGTCATCGAATACGCCGATTACAAGAGCGAGCCGCAATGGGTGAAGCCGGAACCGTTTCGTTGGGACTACACCATCTTCGGAAAGAAAGACGGACAACCCTCAGCCCAGCCCGACGAAACGATCGAGATGACGATCGTCAAACGCAACGCCGCCCTCAACGGGTTCAACCAATGGACGCTCAACGGCGAAGCTTTCTCCATGGAGACGTTGAAGCCGCTCTATATGGTCCATCAAGGTCGCCGTTATCGCCTCAAGCTTCGTAACGCCAGTGACGATATCCATCCCCTCCACCTGCACCGGCATAGCTTCGAACTCGTGCGTGTCGGCGGTAAGCCGACGGCAGGCGTCATGAAGGATGTCGTGATGCTCGGCGGGTTTCAGGAGGTCGAAGTTGACTTCGTCACCGACAACCCCGGCATGACACTCTTCCACTGCCATCAGCAGCTGCACATGGATTTTGGATTCATGGCGCTCTTTAACTACGCCTAGGCGGGTGCGTGCAGCATGAGCGAGCGCAGCTTTGCGTTGGCCGGATCATGAAAGTGGAGCGACTCCATGCGCCTCGGCATACGGCGGCATTTCACCGGACTGTCGAAGGACACCTTCCTGCTCGCCCTCGCCAGCCTTTTCGCCGACATCTCCGCCGAGATGCTTTACCCAGTGCTGCCCATTTATCTGACGCAAATTCTGAAAGCGAGCGGCAGCGTCGTCGGCCTCGTCGACGGGTTCGCGCAGGCGACGCGGAATATCGTGCAGGGCTTTTCCGGCATGCTATCCGACAAGCTGCAGAGGCCTAAACCAATCGCGCTCGCCGGATATCTTGTCGCCGCCGCCAAGCCGATGATGGGGCCTTCGAGCGCGTGGCAAGGCCTGTTTGCCGCGCGCGTTCTCGACCGGCTCGGTACTGGCACGCGTGCTCGGCGCCGCGCGATGCGCTCATCGCTGCTTCCGTCGGAGAAAAAGACAGAAGCCGCCGCCGCGTGGGCGCCGACTCTTGATTGTCGTTAGTCTTTATGTTCGTGGCCGGGGGCACCATGTATCGCCTGGTGCAATCCTTCGACGTAGGTCACAAATTCAAGCTCGGCACTGACGCGCTCACGCGCAGCGGGGACTTCTCTTGTCGCTTTCGGCTCCTTGAGGCCCTCTTTCTGCGCCTCTTGCACATGGGCGAGTTGCTCGCGCAAGCCATGCTCCAGCTCTTCTACGAGAAGAGCTTTGACTGGCACCAAGCTCCCGGTTTCCACGGCTCGCTCCGCCGCTGGAATGGCAGGGCCATAATCGATCCCGGCAGGCTTCAGTCCGGTATAGGTCGCGCCTTCGCCGGCCCGGTGCAGCCGCACAGTGGTCTCGATGAAGGTGCGGTCAGCCAGCATCTTGGCTTCCGGCCCGAGTGCACGGACCTTCAGTGACTGCGCAAAAGCGTCCCTGATTTCGCTTTCGGCGGTGGCCGGAGCATAGGGTAGCGCCAGGTTGACATTGCCGCTTTCGAGGGCCGCTATCGCTGCCTTGGCGACCGGCCCGTCCAAAGAATCGCAATGAGCGTGTGCACTTTGCAAGCCGAACAGCAACCCGGCTGCAAGGACGGGGGCTGCCAGCAATTTGATCCTAGTCATGTGAGATTTCCTCAGTCGGTGGAACATCTTCTGGCCGTTAGATGGCTTGGCTGGGTGCCATTCACGGCGACTTAAGTCGCTGAACGCAGGAAAAATGTTCGGTTAGAGGGACGTTGACCTATGATCGCGCACACCGCGGTTGCGACATTATCCGACGATCTGCTGGCCCAGCTGCCCTATTTCACCGGGTTGGACAGGCGGATCCTCAAGGAGATTGCACGCGCCGTGCGTCGTCGCACTTTTGCGGCAGGAGAGACTATCCTGGCGGAGGGCAAGCCATGTGAAGGCCTTTACTTTGTCATCCAAGGACAGGTCCGTCTGACCCGGGGATCCGCTGTAGGACGCGGACATGTCCTTCGTGTCCTCGGTCCCGGAGCAACCTTCAACGAAGTTGCGGTGTTCGACGGCGGCCCCAATTCAGACAGCGCAGTAGCTGTCGGCGCCACCACGGTGGGGCTCATCCCCAAGGGCAACGTCATCGCGCTCATCGAGCGCGATCCGCAGGTTGCCAAGGCTGCACTGCAGCTTATGTCGTCGCGTCAGCGAGCGCTCGGCAACATCGTAGAAGACCTGGCGCTGCGAGACGTAACCAGTCGTGTGGCGCGCCTGCTGCTCGGCTGTATGGGGCAGCATATGCACGTCGTTGAGCAAGCGCCTGACGCCTGCGCGTCTATCACGCATCAGGAAATTGCTTCTATGGTGGGTTCTGTGCGCGAAGTAGTGCAGCGCGCATTGAAGGAACTTGAGCGCGATGGAGCTATCGCGCTCGAGCGCAGTCGTATTCGTATTCGCGATCAAGCCAAGCTCGAACACCGGGCTCACTTGAGCGTGTGATGTGGCTGTTGCGTGTAGGTTGCATCGCAGCCCGGGCGAAAGCGCAAGGCACAACGGCAAGTATCTACGTTGCTGCAAGCGCTTGAAATTTTTGATCTCCGTCGGCCTGTATCGAGCGGACGACGGTCAAGTCGAACAGAGACGGAGACGCCTTTTCGGGCCGCCATGCGGCCTCCTCACCGTCTCCGAGGTAGACTCGACCTCCGGAAAACAAGGGGAATTTTGCTGGCGGTGAGGGCCGGATTCCGGTTTTGCAAGTCGTGTTGGCGGAGAGGGAGGGATTCGAACCCCCGGTACCCTTGCGAGTACTCCGCATTTCGAGTGCGGCGCGATCGACCACTCTGCCACCTCTCCGGAAGCCGTGGCGCCTAACGGCAAGGTGCGGCTTTTAGCTTTGCTTTGCGCGTTGTGCAAGCGGCGTCAGTTCGGCGCACACCACGTCATATCGAGCGCGGTGGTCGCGGGGCCTGTCTTCTCGTAGCCGCGCGCGATGATGCGCCCTTCCCTGGCATCGGCAACCATTGCGAGGCGCGTGTTTTCGTTCAGAATTGGGGGTGTGAGCCACGCGAACGCAGTGTCGAAAGATGTGTCGACGTCTCTCATAATGCATGCGCGGTCGCTGCTCTTGTCGCCGCGCGCATGCCCGTGCCATCCTGGCGTTTCCCAATGGTTGGCTGCGACGTGGGCGCCATCCCTGGCGCCGGCGTCGCGCTCGGAGCGTTCGATGACCGTCGTCTCCGCAGCTTCGGTGCCTGCGAGTGTGAAGATAGCCGGCGTCGAGATCGGCTGCGTGATCAGCATGCGCCGTGCCTCGGCGAAATCCGTGGCTTCTTCGGCGACCTTGCGCAGCAAATGCGCAGGCGTCGGGTGAGGCATATGCCAGACACGTCGGCGGTTCGCGGCCCAATCGACATAGAATAGCCCCGTTGCCCTGCGCATCGGCGCCTGATTGAGCGCTGCTGAAAAGCGTCCCGGAGCCATCACCTGAAGGACGCCCGTGTATCCTGGCCACGTCAACAGCGAGAACGGTCCGGCATCGGCGCCTGAGACTTTTGCGCAAATGAGGTTGGCTCCAAGCCCCGGCGTCTGCCAGTCCAGCACCCGGATCAGACGCGCCGATCGGCCATCCGGCGATGGCGCAGCGCGGCATGTGCAGGCCCATTCATAGTTGACGGAGAAAAAGTAGGCTCCCGGCCGGCCGAGGATGCGCGCGATCTCGTCGATTTCGCGAAGATGCTCGTTATTCCAGCGCGCGAGCCAGGCGCGCGAGACCTTGTCGAGGCCAGCGAGGACGCTGCGTGGATACCGGCGCGATGCTGCATCGAGCAGGGCATGTGCCCGATTTTCGTATGCGCGCAGCGTCGTCAGTGGGAAATCGTGTCCGGTTTCAATGATGGGGATTTCGTTCAGGGGCATTCGGCGTGCCGACATTCCGGGTGCCTCGTTGTCAAATCGTACCCGCATCGTTCCCATGCCCTCGATTCCTGCCGCCTGTACAGCCGCCCCGGATTATCAGGACAGGAAGTGGCTATGGCAGGCCGAATTTGCGAGCCGGCAGGAACTCGATTGCGGCGACGGCCGAAACGCCGCATGGCGATTGACAAGGTGCCTCACTTCGACAATAAACCGCCACTCGCAGGCGGGATAAAATACCGCCTTCAATGCGCTGCCCGAGGCTCGTGCTGGAAATTTCAGCATCCCTTTGAAAGTCCATCGTTTTCGATGGCGCCACAGGGCGCGGAAACAGGCCAATTAAGGCCGGAAGGATTGATCATGTACGCTGTCATTAAGACCGGCGGCAAGCAATACCGCGTCTCCAAGGACGATGTCGTCACCATTGAGCGGGTTCCCGGCGACGCCGGTGCGACGGTTGAGTTCGACCAAGTGCTTATGGTCGGCTCTGGCGCCGACGTTAAGATCGGTGCGCCGGTCGTATCCGGTGCCAAAGTCGTTGCAGAGCTTGTCGAGCAGTCGCGCGGGCCGAAGCTCATCGCATTCAAAAAGCGCCGTCGCAAAAATTCGCGCCGCAAGAAGGGGCACCGTCAGGACCTTTCGATCGTGCGTATTACCGATATCACCGGCGCGTAACGAGCCGCCGCTTTATTCGAGGATTCTGAAATGGCACAGAAAAAAGCAGGCGGCTCGACGCGTAACGGTCGCGATTCCGAGAGCAAGCGTCTCGGCATCAAACGCTACGGCGGCGAGTACGTCATTCCCGGTAACATCTTGTGCCGCCAGCGCGGCACCCAGTGGCATCCAGGTTCGGGTGTCGGCATGGGAACCGACCATACGATCTTCGCGGTCGAAGAGGGAACGGTCGAATTCGATACCAAGCGGAACGGCCGCATCTATATTTCGGTAAAGCCTGCAAAGCCCGTCGCGGCCGAATAAGCCCTGGACACGGCTGATAGAGAATTCGGGGATGGCACTGCCGTCCCCTTTTGCTTTTTCAGCGGTGGCCTCATATCCCTTTTCGCCACACACGTCCGCTTAGTTATCGTGCATGCAAACCGCCCGCCTTCGTCTCAGAGCCGTTGTCTACAGCGACGCCGCCCGGATCGCAGATCTCGCGGGCGATTGGGACGTCGCAAGCATGACGGGACGCATTCCCTATCCTTATACGGCGAGCGCGGCGCATCACTGGATTAACGGCGTCGAGGATGGCGAAAAGGTTTTCGGTATCGAGCGCGATGCGGAACTCATTGGCATTTGTGGCTTTACGGCCGCGCGCAATGGCAATGCCGAGCTCGGCTATTGGATCGGCAAGCCCTATTGGGGGCAGGGGTTCGCGACGGAAGCCGCAAGTGCCGTGATGGCTTATGGCTTTACCAAAGCGGGTGTCAGGCGCTTTGTCTGCAAGCACTTGACCGGCAATCCGGCGTCGGCACGTGTCATTCAGAAGCTCGGCTTTAAATACATCGGGGATTCGACCGGATGGTGCGAAGCCCGCCAATGTGAGCTTCCGGCGCTGGCCTACGAACGGCGCAGGCCGTGGACGATGACCATTCGGGCGCTGGCGTCATGAAGTTTCTGGACCAAGCCAAGATCTACATAAAGTCCGGCGCGGGCGGGAACGGCTGCGTCGCATTCCGGCGCGAGAAGTTCATCGAGTTCGGCGGGCCGAATGGTGGCGACGGCGGCAACGGCGGCGATGTCTGGGTCGAGTGCGTGCAGAATCTCAACACTCTGATCGACTATCGGTATCAGCAACACTTCTCTGCACAGAATGGCACGCCCGGTATGGGTCAGAACCGCGCCGGGCCAAACGGCCGCGACTGCATCATCAAGGTTCCTCCCGGCACGCAGGTGTTGGCGGAAGACGGCGAGACGCTGCTCGCAGACCTGACGGAGCCCGGCGCGCGCGTGCGCCTAGCCAAGGGCGGCAACGGCGGTTTTGGTAACGCACATTTCAAGAGCGCGACGAACCAGGCGCCGCGCCATGCCAATCCCGGACAGCCGGGCGAAGAACTTACGATCTGGCTGAGACTGAAGCTCATCGCGGATGCGGCGCTCGTCGGCTTGCCGAATGCCGGAAAATCGACGTTTCTCGCAACCGTCAGCGCTGCGAAACCGAAGATCGCCGATTATCCATTCACGACGCTCCATCCGAACCTCGGCGTCGTGCGCGCTGGCGATGTCGACTTCGTGCTGGCGGACATTCCGGGCCTGATCGAAGGTGCGAGCGAGGGCGCCGGGCTCGGCGACCGCTTCCTCGGACATATCGAGCGCTGCCGCGTTCTTTTGCACCTCGTCGATGCGACATCTCCAGATGTTGTGAACGACTACAAGACGGTGCGTCGGGAGCTGAAGGCCTACGGCGGCGGCATCGACAAGAAGAAAGAAATTGTCGCGCTTTCAAAGATCGACGCGCTGGATGAGATCACGCTCGCGGAACGCCGTGACGCTTTGAAAAAGGCAGCACGCAAGACTCCCCTCCTGCTCTCGGCCGTATCCGGTGCAGGGGTAAAGGACGCGCTCTTTGCTCTGGCGCGTGAGATTTCGCGCGGCAACGCGGCGGAAGAAGAAGCGGATCGCGACGCGAGCAGACACTGGCAGCCCTAAAGAACTTTGCGCTTTACCTTGCGAGCCGCCCGCAAGTCGCGCACAATTGCTCATCCGCCTTCAATTTTCAGCCAAAAGAGCATCAATGGTCCACTCGACGCGAACGCCGATCTGGTCCTGGACTCTGCCGATTGTTGGAGTAGCGCTTTTTGCGATCGCGACATGGGTCGGTTTTGGTGACGATTTTGCGTTAGATCCGCTCGGGATCGCCATAGCGGTTTTGCTGATTCCGCTTTTGATGGCTGCAGTTTTTGCGGCGGTCTACCACGCCGAAGAGGTTGCGCATCTCACAGGAGAGCCCCTCGGCACTCTCGTTTTGACGATGGCGGTTACAGTGATCGAGCTGGCTCTCATCGTTTCGCTCATGCTGACAGGCAAGGCAGCGCCGACCTTGGTGCGGGATACCGTGTTTTCCGTCGTCATGATCATCACGACGGGGCTTGTCGGAGCTTGCCTTCTGGTCGGTGGCATCCGCTACCGCGAGCAGACCTTCGACGTGACGTCGGCCAAGATCTATCTGGCCATGCTGATCGTGCTGACGACTCTATCGATTATTTTGCCAAATTATACCAGCTCGGCTCCGGGCCGCCTCTACTCGACAAGCCAACTGACATTCATGAGCATGGCGATCATTGCTCTCTATGCCGTCTTTGTCTTCACCCAGACCGTGCGGCATCGCGATTATTTTTCCGGCGATCGCGACCCACCCGATTCCGATGCGGCGAGCGTGGGAAAGCTTATCGGCTCAACATTCTTTCTCTGTGTTGCGCTTACTGCAGTCGTTCTGCTTGCCAAACTTTTTGCGATTGAAGTGAACGCCGGTGTTGCGGCGGTCGGTGCGCCAGCGGGCCTCAGCGGCGTTGTTATCGCGCTTATCGTGCTATTGCCGGAGTCGATCGCGGCAATCCGGGCGGCCAGCCGCGACGACCTGCAGAAAAGCCTTAACCTGGCTCTTGGATCGTCCCTCGCGACCATCGGACTCACGATCCCGGCGATCGCCGCGTCCAACATCATTTTGCAAAAGCCCCTTATTCTAGGGCTCGATCCACGCGACATGGCCCTGGTGGTGATGACGCTCGCTGCCAGCATCCTGACGTTCGGTACCGGCCGGACGAACGTGCTCTTCGGCTTCCTGCATCTGGTTATCTTTGGCACGTTCTTGTTTTTTGCCGTTGTCCCGTAAGCCGCACGCCAGGGGTCCGGCATTTGGTAAAAATCAACTTGTCTGGCTGATATGCGGCATCGGCCTCTTGCCCGAATGCGCGCATTTGCAGATAAGCACGCGAAGATCCGGTGCATCGCGCATCCGGCTCGACTTTCAATCCGGGATTGACATGGTCCGCGCTCCGCAGTCCGCAGCTACGATCGCTACCGCGCGCCCTGAATGGGCAAAGGCGCGGCGCATCGTCGTGAAAATCGGCTCGGCGCTGCTGACGGACCAAAAGACCGGCCGGATCAAATCGGACTGGCTCAATTCGTTCATGGACGACGTTGCCGAGCTTGCACGGGCAGGCAAAGACATCGTGCTCGTCTCGTCAGGCTCCATCGCGCTGGGGCGGCACGCATTGAAGCTGCCGAAAGGGCCGCTCGAACTCGAGCAAAGCCAGGCTGCGGCGTCTGTCGGGCAGATCAGCCTCGCGCATGCCTATCAGGAACTCGCGGCGGCGCGCGGGCTGACGGCGGCGCAGATTCTCCTGACGCTCGGCGATACGGAAGAACGGCGGCGCTACTTGAATGCACGCAACACGATCGAGGTGCTGCTGGCGCTTAAGGCTATTCCTGTCGTGAACGAGAATGATACGGTCGCCACGGCTGAAATCCGCTATGGCGATAACGATCGGCTGTCGGCACGCGTTGCATCGATGGTGTCGGCGGATTGCCTCGTGCTGTTGTCCGATGTCGACGGGCTCTACACGGCGCCGCCGGGCGAAGACCAGAACGCCAAGCATATTCCGCTCGTCTCAGAGATTACGCCCGAGATCGAGGCTATGGCGGGGGATGCCGGCACGGAGCTTTCCAAAGGCGGCATGAAGACGAAGATCGAGGCCGGAAAGATCGCGCTGTCGGCCGGAACCGATATGGTCATCACGACCGGAAAAGTTCTCAATCCGCTCAGGGCCATCTCGGAAGGCGCGCGGGTCACGTGGTTCGTCGCCAAGTCCGACCCGGTGACGGCAAGAAAGCGCTGGATATCCGGTCAGCTCGAGCCGAGCGGACACGTTTACCTCGATGCGGGCGCCGAGAAGGCTCTGATGTCGGGAAAAAGCCTTTTGCCGGCGGGCGTCACCCGTATTGACGGCTCTTTCGACCGCGGCGATGCCGTTACGATAAGGTCCGCGAACGGCCGGGAACTCGGACGTGGTCTTGTCGCCTATGCGGCGGACGACGCGCGACGTATCATAGGCAAGCGTTCCAGCGAGATCGCCGCGATCCTCGGGTTCGAGGGGCGCGCGACGCTGATCCACCGGGACGATATGGCGCTGACGAGGAAATAGCGATGAACAAACCGGAGCGCATCGAGAATGAGACTGCGGAGCTGATGCACGGCATCGGTCAAGCCGCGAAGGCTGCGAGCCACAGGCTTGCCATCGCGACGCCTGAGGAAAAAAACGCGGCGCTGCTCGCCGCGGCGAAAGCATTGCGCGCGGCAACGCCGAAAATCCTTGCCGCCAACGCCAGGGACATCGAAGCTGCGAAAGCCGCAGGCCGGCCGGCTGCATTCGTCGACCGGCTTTTGCTCGATGAGAAGCGCATCAATGGCATTGCTGTCGGTCTTGAAGACATTGCAGCACTTCCCGATCCCGTCGGGACGGTGCTCGCGGAGTGGACGCGTCCCAACGGTCTCAAATTTCAGCGCGTTCGCGTGCCGCTCGGAACAATCGGTATTATCTATGAGAGCCGTCCCAACGTGACCGCGGATGCCGGTGCGCTGGCGCTCAAGGCTGGGAACGCCGCGATCCTGCGCGGAGGCTCGGAAAGCCACCATTCAAGCGTCGCCATTCACGCCTGTCTCGTTGAAGGTTTGCGGGAGGCGGGGCTGCCGGAAGCGGCGATCCAGCTCGTTCCGACGACGGACCGCGAAGCCGTCGGCGCCATGCTGCGCGGCTTGAACGGTTCGATTGACGTCATCGTGCCTCGAGGCGGCAAGGGGCTCGTCCAGCGCGTCCAGGAAGAAGCCCGCGTTCCCGTTTTCGCGCATCTCGAAGGCATCTGTCATACCTACGTCGATCAGGGCGCAGACATGAAGATCGCCGTGCCGCTCGTCGTGAATGCCAAGATGCGGCGGACAGGCATTTGCGGCGCGACCGAATGCCTGCTCGTCGACAAGAACGCGCGCGGCGATGTCCTGAGCCCGCTCGTCAAAGCCTTGCTCGACGACGGTTGCGAAGTTCGCGGCGATGAGGCCACGCAAAAAGTCGATCCCCGTGTCAAGGCGGCGCAGCCTGACGATTACGGCAAGGAGTTCCTCGATGCCGTGATCGCGGTGAAGACGGTCGATGGCGTCGACGGCGCCATCGAGCATATCGCACGCTACGGTTCGCAGCACACCGATGCCATCATCACCGAATGTGAAGCGACGGCCGAGCGGTTCCTGAACCGCGTCGATTCCGCGATCGTGCTGGTCAACGCATCGACGCAATTCGCCGATGGCGGCGAGTTCGGGTTTGGCGGCGAGATCGGAATTGCGACTGGCAAGATGCATGCGCGAGGCCCGGTCGGCGTGGAGCAGCTCACGAGCTTTAAGTATAAGGTGCGCGGCACCGGCCAGACGCGGCCGAAGTGAGTGCTACGGATGAGGCACGTCTGATTTGACGCGAAAGATTCCGCAGCAGAGCTTTGGATCGCTTCGCGTCCATCCGCCTCCTTGCCTCACCGGTCAGCGGATCGGGGTCATGGGCGGTTCATTCAATCCGCCGCACGCGGGCCATCGGATCGCCGCGGAAGCTGCGATGAAACGCCTGGGGCTCGATCAGCTCTGGTGGCTGATCACGCCAGGCAATCCGCTCAAGTCGCGCGATGGTCTGTCGGCCGTGAACGGCCGCATGGATCTGGTGCGCCAATTCGCGGTCGGCCCAAAAATGAAGGTGACGGGTTTCGAGCGCGAACTCGGCACGAACTATACGGCGGCGACGTTGGCGTTCCTGAAGCACCGCCATCCCGGTGTCCGGTTCGTGTGGATCATGGGCGCGGACAATCTCGCGTCCTTCGACCGCTGGCAGCATTGGCGGAGCATTGCCGACATCATGCCAATTGCCGTCGTGGACCGGCCCGGCTGGCGGCTGCGGGGACTCTCGTCTCCCGCCGCGCTTGCCCTTTCCCGCTGGCGCCTGCCCGAATCGGAAGCCCGTTCGTTGGTGGATAAAAAGCCGCCTGCCTGGACGCTGTTAACGATCCGGCTTTCGGACCTTTCGTCAACGGCGTTACGCAACGCAGCAACGCCTGCGGCGGCGGTTACCTCCTAGGCCTTTGAATATTATGACGTTTTCACGACAAAGGGTATCCCGATTTCGTTTGCGGGCGGCGGCGACGCCGTTTAGTATACCAGCAGTCCGGAATTGGCCGGACCGTCTGACATGCGGGACCAACCAGCGAAGGATGCTTACCGCTTGATCCGAACCACAGCCGAGGACGCCCGTAAGGGCAGCTCTCTCGCCCAGTCCGCCGCCAAGGCGCCGGATTCGGCCGCTCTCCTCGAAGACGTCGTCCATTGGCTCGACGACGCAAAGGCCGAGGACATTGTCTCCATCCCCCTCAAAGGAAAGTCCGCGCTCGGCGACTTCATGGTTGTCGCATCCGGTCGTAACGACCGGCACGTCGCGGCAATCGCCGAGCAGCTGCGCGACAAGCTGAAAGCGCGCGGCGAGGCTCGCGTCCGGGTCGAGGGGCTCAACGCCTGCGACTGGGTGTTGATCGACACGGGCGACGTCATTGTCCACGTCTTCCGGCCCGAGGTGCGCGAGTTCTATAACCTCGAAAAGATGTGGCAGGCCGACATTCCTGCGGACGCCTCGCGCGGCGACAGCTCGCAGCACTGACGTAGCGGCGAGAGCTTATTCCTTCTTGTACGCGGTTCGGCTACCCGCGGGCGGTCCTTATGCGCATCTCGCTTCTCGCCGTCGGCAAGCTCAAGGACGCTGAGGAGCGGGCGATCTCGGACCGCTATGTGAAGCGTTTCAATGGCGCCGGTCGGGCAATCGGATTAGGTCCGATCGAAGTTCGCGAGCTGAACGAAAGCCGCGCCGCAAGCGCCGACGAGCGCAAGTGCGATGAAGCGGCAAGGCTGATGAAGGACTTGGCCGCTGACACATTCATCGTGGCGCTCGATCCGGCGGGACGTTCGATCAGCAGCGAGTCTTTTGCACGACTGCTCAGCGAAAAGCGCGATGGTGCAGTCAAAGCTTGCGCATTCCTGATCGGCGGTCCCGACGGTCACGGCGCGCAAGCACTCAGACCTCCCGCCATGAAATTGTCGCTCGGTGCACTGACGCTTCCACACGGGCTTGCGCGCGTCGTCCTGCTCGAGCAGCTTTATCGCGCCGCGACTATTCTTTCTGGTCACCCTTATCATCGAGCTTGATGCGTTATGCCACGAGCGCAAGCCAAGTACAGCTTTCCGCCGATTGTCGCGCCGGATGCGCGGTTGCTCATTCTTGGCACACTGCCAGGAGAAGAGTCGCTGCGACTGCAGCAGTATTACGGACATCCTCGAAACCATTTCTGGCCGTTGATCGCCGCGATCTTTGGTGAGGCGGTGCCTGCGGATTATGCGGAGCGTGTTAAACTTCTGAAACGTAACCGGTGCGCCCTTTGGGATGTTCTGGAAAGCGCCGAACGAAGCGGAAGCTCGGATGCCGCCATACGAAACGCAACTTCGAATCCCTTCGCGGCATTCTTTGCGGACTATCCGAACATCCGGACGATCGCGTTCAATGGTCAGAAAGCGCGCGAGTTATTCCGCCGCCATGTCGTGAGGCCAGGGCATGTGTCCGAGCAGGACTTCACGACGATCGATTTGCCGTCGTCGAGCCCGCTTTACACGAAGTCTTTGGAAGAAAAACTCAGCGTTTGGCGCGCAAAATTGCTGACGACCGTATCCGGCTAAAAGCGCCGCGCGAAATAATCGATGCCGAACTGCGGCAGCAGGCGGCGCATGACGGCGGCCATCAGCGTCGGTGTCGTGACGTAGTAGTGCCGACGGGGCCGCGTACTTTCTACCGCGTGAATCAGGCGTTTCGTTACGGCTTCGGGTTCGAGCTTGAACGAGATTTGTCCGCCGGCATTCATCTTTTCGAGGCGTGTTTGATAAACTTCGCGGTGCGGAGAATTCTCGATATCGATGGTTGCGAGCAGACGTGCCACAGAGTGCTCGACGAAGCGTGAGCGGATCGGTCCCGGTTCGATCAAGGAAACACGGATGCCGGAGCCTTCGAGTTCCAGCCGTAGCGATGTCGTCAGGGCCTCAAGTGCGAACTTCGAGGCGCAATAGGCGCCGCGATATGGCGCGACGACCATCCCCAGAACCGATGAGCAATTGACGATCCGACCCGCGCCGTTCTTGCGCATCGACGGAATGAGCCGTCGCGCCAGATCGTGTGCGCCGATCAAATTGACTTCGAGTTGTTCGCGCAAAAGCGCTGGGGACAAATCTTCCACGGCGCCCGCTTGTCCGAAGGCCGCGTTGTTGAACAATGCGTCGAGGTGGCCGCGCGTAAGCTCCAACGCACGAATAGCGCATGTTGCGATCGATTGCGGATCAGCCAATTCGAGATGCAGCGCTTCGACGCCCTCGAAATTCTGGAGGCGCGCGAGGTCGTCGGACTTCCGGGCCGTCGCAAGGACTCGCCAGCCGCGCTGTTTCATTGTTCGGGCGGCGTCGAGGCCGATGCCGGACGAGCATCCGGTGATGAGAATTGAGCGTGCCATGAAAGCCCGGGTAGGTCGTGAAACGCGGACGGTTTCGTGCGTCCTCGTGTATATGCTCGCGGGCGTGACCGCAAAGGCGTAAAAACCTCGCAACTCACCGGAGGTGTTGCTAAGGCCGTTACTTCTTGAATTTCAGAATCACTTTGCCGCTTTCGTCCTTGATAATTAGCATTCCGCCGTCGATCGTGAACGACCGCGCGGCTTCGAGCGCAGCGAAGTATTGCGATTCGATCTCCGACTTGCCCTCGCACATCATTTTTGTCGAGGCCAGCGGTCCGATCTGGATCGCGTCGTCTTCGATGCTGATCAGGCCGTTGAAGCGGTTGCAGCCGCCGGTTCCCGAGGCTTTATCGGTCGTGTAGTCGAGGGTCAGCCCTTCAACGGGCTTGCCGTTGAGTTCGACTGCGGTCCAGCTTGCCGTCGGCGGACCGTCGTCATCGTCGGCAAGGGCGGGCCCACAAGCCGCAAGGGCCAGCGTCGTCAAGAGGAATGCCGTTGTCAGTCTCATGGTGCTCGGCTCCTCATTTCCTTGTTAAGTCCCGTCGCGATCAGTTGGTGTTTTCGAGCAGGCGGCGCGCGATGACCTGTGCCTGGATCTCTGCGGCGCCTTCGAAGATGTTCAGAATGCGTGCATCGCAGAGCACGCGGCTGATCGGATATTCGAGCGCGAAGCCATTGCCGCCATGGATCTGCAACGCATTGTCGGCGTTTGCCCAAGCAACGCGTGCGCCGAGCAGTTTCGCCATGCCGGCTTCGAGATCGCAGCGGCGTCCGGCATCTTTCTGGCGCGCCGAGAAGTACGTGAGCTGGCGCGCGATCATCGTCTCAACAGCCATCATCACGACCTTGTTGCGGACACGCGGGAACGAATAGATCGGCTTGCCGAACTGCACGCGCTCCAGCGCATACTTGAGACCGAGGTCCATCGCGCATTGCGCGACGCCGACGGCGCGGGCGGCTGTCTGGATGCGCGCGCCCTCGAACGTGTTCATCAGCTGCTTGAAGCCCTGGCCTTCGACGCCACCGAGAAGGTTCACCGCGGGCACTTCGAAATTGTCGAAGGAGATGTCGTATTCCTTCATGCCGCGGTAGCCGAGGACTTCGATCTCACCACCAGTCATACCCTTAGCCGGGAACGGATCTTCATCGTTGCCGCGCGGCTTTTCGGCGAGGAACATCGACAGGCCCTTGTAGCCCGGTTCGTTCGGATTGGTGCGCGTCAGGACGGTCATGATGTCGGCGCGAACCGGGTGCGTGATCCAGGTCTTCTGGCCGGTGATCTTGTAGACGTCGCCATCCTTCACGGCGCGCGTCTTCAGTGATGCAAGATCGGAGCCGGTGTTCGGTTCGGTGAAGACGGCCGTCGGCAGCATTTCGCCGGAGGCGATCTTCGGAAGATATTTCTCTTTCTGCTCGGGCGTGCCGTTGTGCAGGATCAACTCGCCCGCAATCTCGGCGCGCGTTCCGAGCGAGCCGACGCCGATGTAGCCGCGCGATAGTTCTTCCGACGCGACACACATCGATTCCTTGCCGAGCGCCATGCCGCCGAATTCTTCCGGCAGCGCCAATCCGAAGACGCCGAGCTCCGCGAGCTTCGCAATAACTTCGAGCGGGATGTATTCGTTCTTGAGATGCCACTCGTGCGCGTGCGGATAGACTTCATCGAGGCAGAAGCGGCGCATCAGGTCCTGGATCTGCGCATGCGTTTCGTCGAGGCCGGTGTCGCCGAACGTCATCGCTTCGGGCTGCGCGGCGATCAATTCGCCGAGGCGCGCCTTCACCGCTTCCGAGCCGCCTTCCGCGACGAGATCGGCGATCGAATCGTCGAAGCGACGAAGATCGGCCTTCGAGACGCCGAGCGCGTCGGGGCGGGCGATTTCGAGTTGGCTCATCGGAATGCCGCTGGCGATCTGCGCACCATATTCCGCGAAGGCAGCAATCAGGAGGAGCTGCTCGAGTTCTCCGAAGCGGCCCTCGCCGTTCAGGCGGTTTGCCCAGTCGTGCATCTGGCGCAGGCCTTCGACGGCGGTCGCGAGCCACGCGAGTCCGTGGGCGGTATGCTGGGCGTTGTCGATGCCGCCGGCTTCCTGGATCTTGATGCGAACACCCGCCTTCGCCGCCTGTAGGATGCGGTCCGCACCGGTGACGGCTTCGCCGCAGCGCTCGATGAGCTTCTCAGGACCGGCGGATAGAATGTTGGCTCCGGCCTTCAAGGGCGCGACGGACATGAATTTCTCCTGAAAAGATGGCTGGGAGCGGCAGCTAAAGCAGCAATGCTCTTTGGCCACGCCGTGGTCAGTTTACTAGCCGCGGGAAATAAGCCAACTGATCGCCGACCGCAACCGGCGCTCAGACGCAGCCGGTGACCCAAAGTCGTGCCGCCGCGGGCCGAAAAGCGCGACCGATCGGCGCGAACGCTCGTAGTGCGGTGGTGGTCTGGATCGTGGCAGACGATTACGCCGTTAACTGAACAGACTTGGGTCGAAAAGCCTGTGTCCGAAATGCAGCCCGAGTGGAAGAGCTGCTTCGGAATTATGGACCTTGGGCACCTCAGCAACTAGGTTCCGCGACGAACGGCAGGCCGGGAGAATGAAGGACCGATGAAGCGGGCACGCAGACTGTTCGAAGCCATTTATCGGCTTTACGAGCATTCGGGGTTCGCGATGGCGGGCGCGGTCGCGTTTTCCTTCGTCGTTTCGATTTTCCCGTTCTGCATTTTCCTGGGTGCGCTTTCGGGTGTGTTCGGCGGGCGCGAGCTTGCGCAGGATGCTATCAACCAGCTCTTCGCCATCCTGCCCGAGCCGGTCGCCAAGGGTATCGCGCCCGAGATCGAGGCGGTGATGGGCTCGCGGCGCATCGACCTGCTGACGGCCAGCGGATTTCTGGCGCTCTTCTTCGCCACGAGCGCGATCGAAACGTTGCGCGCGGCGCTCAACGGGGCTTACCGCGTGCACGAGAAGCGGCCGTATCCGCTTTGCCTGCTGGTCAGCATGCTTTTCGTATTCGTCAGTGCGATTTCGACCTTGGTGCTGACGTGGGCGGTCGTCGTCGGGCCAAGCGTTATCGGTCCTGCGATTGCATCGCAGTTTCAGTCCGAATGGATCAAGCGGCTGTTCGATTCGACGGATCTCGGTCCGGGCGTACGATACGGCTTGGCGGGCGCCGTGATCGCGGCGCAGTTGTGCGCGTTGCACTTGTGGCTCGCTGCTGGACGGCGGCGCTTGGCCGATGTTTGGCCGGGGATCTTGCTGTCGATCGTTCTTTGGCTGGCACTCGCGGGCCTGTGGTCGCGTTATCTTGCGATCACGAACTATTCGCTGTTTTACGCCGGTCTTTCGCAGTTGATGATCGCATTGATCTTCTTCCAGTTCACGGCGATCACGATTCTGCTGGGCGCGGAGTTCAATCGTGGCGTCATCGAAATGAAGCGGATGCGGCGCGAAGCGGCCGAGCGCGCGGCGTTCGGCGGCGGCTCGCCGAGCTGATCTCTGAATTTCTTCGCCGTTGGCAGAAGGTAACCGCAGGGGCCGGGTGCAGGAGAGTTCTCCCGTCGCCCCCAGACATCTCCTTCTGGAGGGCGGGGGGAGTGCTCAGCGCTGGCGCGGACCGGCCTCAATGACGTCCTCAAGCGTCCGGAGCCCCGTCGTCGGGGCCGAGACGAGGACGGCCATGTTGCCCGGTTTGTGCTCGTTCTTCATCATGCGCATGTGGGCCTTGGGGATCTGCTCCCAGGACAGAACTTCCGACATGCACGGGTCGATGCGCCGCTCGACCACCAGCTTGTTGGCCTGCGACGCCTGAGCAAGGTTTGCAAAGTGCGAGCCCTGGACGCGCTTCTGGTGCATCCACAAGTAGCGGGCGTCCATCGTTAGATTGTAGCCGGTCGTACCGGCACAAATGACGACCATTCCGCCGCGCTTCACGACCTGCACGGAGACGGCGATCGTCGATTCGCCGGGGTGCTCGAAGACGCAGTCGACGTTCACGCCCTTGCCGGTGATGTCCCAGATCGCTTTGCCGAATTTGCGCATTTCCTTCAGCCACTCGGCATATTCCGGCGAGCCGACCTTGGGAAGCTGTCCCCAGCACTTGAAGTCTTTGCGGTTGATGGCGCCCTTGGCGCCAAGCTGAAGGACGTAATCCTTCTTGTCGTCTTCCGACACCACGCCGATTGCGTTGGCGCCGGACGTCGCGCAGAGCTGCACGGCGAAGGAGCCGAGGCCGCCCGATGCACCCCAGACGAGAACGTTGTGGCCGGGCCTTAGAACATGCGGACGATGGCCGAACAGCATGCGGTAGGCCGTTGCGAGGGTCAGCGTGTAGCAGGCGCTCTCTTCCCAAGTCAGATGCTTCGGACGTTCGAGAAGCTGGCGATCCTGCACACGGCAGAACTGCGCAAAGGAGCCGTCTGGCGTCTCGTAACCCCAGATGCGCTGGCTCGGCGAAAACATCGGATCGCCGCCGTTGCACTCTTCGTCGTCGCCATCGTCCTGGTTGCAGTGAATGACGACTTCGTCGCCGACTTTCCACCGCTTCACCTTGGAGCCAACGGCCCAAACGATGCCCGACGCATCGGAGCCCGCAATATGATAGGGATGCTTATGGACGTCGCGGATTGGCGAAATCGGCACGCCAAGCGAGGCCCAGACGCCGTTGTAGTTGACGCCTGCCGCCATCACGAGAACCAGGACATCGTGGCTGTCGAGTTCCCAGGTCGGAACAACTTCGACCTGCATAGCCTTGTCCGGCTCGCCATGCCGCTCTTCGCGGATCGTCCAGGCGTACATGTTTTTCGGCACGTGCCCGAGAGGCGGGATCTCGCCGATCTCGTAAAGGTCTTTCTTGACCCCTGCTTCGAGCGATTGGGCGGCGGTCGCCTCATTCTTCGTTGCCACGTTTTGGCTCGCCATCGATATTGCTTCTCCCGACTTTCCCCGCGACGAGGGCCGTTCTGGCTCGTCTTCTTCGCGTTTCCCCACGTCCCGGCGGAGGGGATCGCAGTATGAAGCACGTTTTTGCGCTGCAATGAAGGGGGCTCAAGTCGGGTGTTAACCGAGGATCAAGAACTCCTTAACCGCGAACGTCTAGCTTCTAGCGTGTACAAGACTTGATACTTTTTGCCACCCGCACGTTCGCCGCACGCTCTCCGACCGGATGCCCGCTATGCAAGATCTGCTGTGGCAGCTCAAAGATACTGACGCTTTCACCGTCTACATCGCCGCCGCATTGGTGGCCGCGGTTTTCTGGTTCATCCGGGAAATCGTCGATGCGCCGGTGCTAGCGGTCGTTTCGGTCCCGTTTTTGATGGCGGGTGGCATTCTCTCGCCGCTGGTTTTCCGGTCGGCGATGATCACGTTTGCCTACGATCAGGATACTAACGTTGCCGCGACGGTTGCCATTGGGGTCGTTACGGCGCTCGGCTTGATCGTGAGCTTCAAATGGCTATGGACGCTGTTGCTTGAACATCAGGCCCGGCGGGCGCGCCTTGAGCCCGTGGCGTACCGTTCGCGGGCGAGACGGTAGCTTGATTTTGGCATAAGCCGAGCGTTATCAAGTCAGAAAGAGCGGCGAACTGCCGTTTTTGCCTTTTCGCGACATTCAATTACCTTACATCCCTGATCGTAGCGACTGTTCCTGAGCCGAGAGACGCTGTTCGTATGCCGGAAACCAAGACTGCAAGTCCAGCCAATGCAAAAGACGGCAAGTCCGAGCGCGACAAGCCTTGGCTGTTTCGGACCTACGCCGGGCATTCGACCGCGGCCAAGTCGAACGAGCTCTACAAGAAAAATCTGGCCAAGGGTCAGACGGGCCTGTCGATCGCCTTCGACCTGCCGACGCAGACAGGCTACGACTCGGACCACGAGCTGGCGCGAGGCGAGGTCGGCAAGGTCGGCGTGCCTGTTTCTCACCTAGGCGATATGCTGACCCTGCTCGACGGCATCCCGCTCGATCAGATGAACACGTCGATGACGATCAACGCGACGGCTGCGTGGCTGTTGTCGCTTTATATCGCCGTTGCCGACCAGACCGGCGCTTCTCGTCTCAAGCTCACGGGCACGATTCAGAACGACATCATCAAGGAATACCTGTCGCGCGGCACATATGTGTTTCCGCCGCAGCCGTCGCTGCGGCTGATCAAGGATACGATCGTCTTTTCGACGAAGAACGTACCGAAGTGGAACCCGACGAACGTTTGCTCCTATCACCTGCAGGAAGCGGGTGCGACGCCGGTACAGGAACTTGCCTACGCGCTGGCCACGGCTATCGCCGTGCTCGATACCGTCAAGGCGTCGGGAGAAGTGCCGGCGGAAGAATTCGGCAACGTGGTCGGCCGTGTCTCGTTCTTCGTCAACGCGGGCATGCGTTTCATTACCGAAATGTGCAAGATGCGCGCCTTCGTCGAACTTTGGGACGAGATCACGCGCGAGCGTTACGGTGTCGAGGATGCGAAACATCGGCGGTTCCGCTACGGCGTACAGGTGAACTCGCTCGGCCTTACCGAGCCGCAGGCCGAGAACAACGTCTATCGTATCCTGATCGAAATGCTGGCCGTGACGCTGTCAAAGAATGCGCGTGCGCGTGCCGTGCAGTTGCCTGCGTGGAATGAGGCGCTGGGGCTGCCGCGGCCGTGGGATCAGCAATGGTCGCTCCGCATGCAACAAATCGTTGCGTACGAAACGGACCTTCTGGAATACGGCGATATTTTCGACGGCTCGGTCGAGATCGCGAAGAAGGTCGCCGCCCTCAAGGAAGAGGCGAAAGCGGAACTCGCGACAATCGAGAAAATGGGCGGTGCCGTCGCGGCGATCGACTACATGAAGCGCCGTCTCGTCGAGAGCGGGACGGGCCGGCTTTCGCAAATCGAGAGCGGGGAAATGACGGTCGTCGGCGTCAACAGGTTCAAGGAAACGGAGCCGTCGCCGCTGTCTGGCGGATCGGACGCGATCATGGTTGTCGATCCGGCCGTCGAAGCCGAGCAGATCGGGCGTCTCAAGGCCTGGAAAGCGAACCGCGACGCCAAAAAGGTGTCGGCGGCCATCGCGGAAGTCGAGCGGGCTGCCAAAGAAGGTCGCAATATCATGGAGTCGTCCATCGCGGCTGCCAAAGCTGGCGTCACGACGGGCGAATGGGGGACGACCTTGCGCAAGGTGTTCGGCGAATACCGAGCGCCGACAGGCGTCGCGCAGGCGGCCGTCGTACGCGAAGGTGCGCGGCTCGAAGCCGTTCGTTCGACGGTCGACGAAGTTTCCGATCGCCTTGGCCGCCGCATTAAATTTCTTGTCGGCAAACCGGGCCTCGACGGCCACTCGAATGGTGCAGAGCAGATTGCCGTGCGCGCGCGCGACGTCGGCATGGAAGTCGTTTACGAGGGCATTCGTCTGACGCCGGCTCAGATCGTGCGTGCCGCAGTCGATGAAGCAGTTCACGTGGTCGGGCTGTCAATTCTCTCCGGATCGCATGTGCCGCTCGTCAAGGACGTGATGGAACGGATGCGCAAGGAAGGCCTCGACGACGTGCCGGTGGTCGTCGGTGGCATCATCCCGCCCGCGGATGAGAAGGCTTTGAAGGCGTTTGGCGTCGCTGCCATTTACACGCCTAAAGACTTCCAGCTGAATGACATCATGGCCGACATCGTTCAGCTCGTTGACCGCCACGCCAGTGCGGCGGCGTGAGGCGAGGCGGCTTACGTAATCACCCCTTGGCCGCAGCGGGCGGCCGGTGATATTATTCTCCTGTTGATTTTATCGGATTGTGCGGCTCCTCAGGCTCATGACGCCGCGGTTCTGTCGGGGTAATTCGCGGCAGGCCTGCAACGCATCCTCACCGACCATAGATTTACCCTCATGCGGGGATGACATTGCCGGGCCATCTCTGATACACGCGGCGCGATTCAATGGAGGCTGACCTGTGCGCGAAGATGTTCGGCGGCGACTGAATCGGGCTATTTGGCTCGATCGTGCGAAGTACATCGGAATTGGGCTTGGCATCGTCGCGGCGATCGGGCTGGCATTCGGTTACGAGACGCTCGACCTCAAGGTCGATAATAAGGAAGTCGCTGGCAAGGTGACCGACATCGAGCCGCTGGTCACCAAATCGAGTGTGGCTGAAGCGGAAGGGGAGAATGTGATCGTCCAGCTCGATCACGGGCCTCTGATCCGGGTGCTGGCCTATAAGTCGCGGGGGCTCAAAGTCGGCGACGAAATCCAGATTGTGGAGCATCATCACGCCACGGGGCGCGTCACCCATACGCTCAAATAGCTTTTCTCGCGCGTTGACGCAGGCCACAGTGCCGGTATAGATCGCCCCTTCTCGCCCGCTTCGGGCGCAAAGCCTCAGTGGCGGAACGGTAGACGCGGCAGACTCAAAATCTGCTATCCGCAAGGGTGTGGGGGTTCGAGTCCCTCCTGAGGCACCATTTTTGTTTGCGCAGCCGCCAATCCTGCGCGTGGTGGTTCCGGTTCAAGGAAGCTCCTCTCACCTGCACCACGTAGCAGTTTTTGCTGCAATCTCTGCCGGACCATTCAAATGGGCTTAATGCACCGCGCTGGAATGCTTGGGCTAATGCAGTGTAGCTTTCAGCGATTCTCATGTATCTATGGCGGCGATGGGGATGGGGTTCCCCCGATAACCGCCCATATGGCTGATGACTCCTAGCAAAGCCGCGTCCGGGGATGCTGTTGAAAGGAGAGCCATATGACGTTCACGACCTGCCTTATCGTGATGCTTGGCGGTGCGCTCGGGACATTGATGCGCTATCTGGTGTCTCTGTTCGCGCTGCCGATTAGCGGCCAGCTCCCCTGGGGTACGATCATCGTCAATATCACGGGGTCATTCATCATCGGCTTCTTCGGGACGCTGACGCTGGCGCATGGCCGCTTTCCTGTGTCGGAAGAATTCCGGCTGTTCGTGATGATCGGCATATGCGGCGGCTACACGACGTTCTCGTCGTTTAGCCTGCAGACACTCGACTTGCTGAGAGAGGGCGCTCTCGGTCGCGCCGCAATGAACATTTCTCTGTCAGTCGTGCTTTGCATCCTTGCGGTCGCTGTCGGACATGCGGTGGGCGCGCACTTCAATGGCGGAGCGACGCAGATCGCGCAAACAGCGATCGAAGAGGATGCCTGACTGAGATCAGGCGCAGCCGCGACCGGCTTTCGGCCAAATGAGCTCGTGAACGCTGAACTGTTCTCTTGTGTCGGTCCAGACACGCGCCGGTCGCCAGCCCGACGCGCGCGCGACCTCGCGGAATTGTTCGAGCGCGTACTTATACGAATTTTCCGTATGGATGCTTTCGCCCGCACTAAAATGAAAGGTCCGGCCGCAGACCGAGACCTGCTGGTCGTGGCGGCTGACGAGATGCATCTCGATGCGGCCTTTCGCCGGATCGTAGATTGCGCGATGCCGGAAGCCCTGCTCATCGAAGTTGGCGCCAAGCTCACGATTGATGCGGCGAAGCAGGTTGAGATTGAACGCCGCCGTGATGCCCGCTTGATCATTGTACGCATCGATAAGCCGACGCGGGTCTTTCTTTAGATCGACGCCGATGATCAGGCGGCTTGACCTGCCGAGCGCACGACCGAACACGGTCAGCAGGCTTGCCGCCTCTTGTGGCGCGAGGTTGCCGATCGTCGAGCCGGGGAAAAAACCGGTTTTTTCGCGCGCGGCGAGATCGGCAGGAAACGTCAGCGCATGAGAAAAATCCGCCACGATGGGCCTCACGTCGAGACTTGGATAACGCCGCATCAGGCGCGCTTTCGCATCGGCCAACGCCGTTTCGGATACGTCTATCGGCACGTAAGCGACCGAGCTTCCCAGGTGATCGAGCAGGATTTCGGTTTTCAGGCTGGAGCCGGAGCCGAACTCGACCAGCAACCCGCCGTCGCCGACGCTTCCGACCATGTCGTCGGCGTAGTCCATCAAAATCTGCGTCTCGGTCCGCGTCGGATAGTATTCGGGCAAGCGCGTGATGTCCTCAAAGAGCGCGCTGCCGCGTGCGTCGTAGAAGTACCGGCAGGGAAGCGACTTTTGAGCGTTTGACAATCCCTCGATGACGGATGACGCGAATTCGTCCTCGACCTCTCCGAGATCGAGATGGGCTTTGGCGAGCGTTTGAGCACGACGCATCAGTCGATCTCCGAAGCGAGGCGCAGACCGACGAACTGCCAGCGCTGATGAGGGTAGAAGAAGTTCCGGTACGTTGGACGGGAATGGCCGCCGGGCGTTGCGTAGGAGGCTCCGCGGAGAACTTGCTGGCTGATCATGAACTTGCCGTTGTATTCGCCAATAGCACCGGCGGGCGGGCGATATCCGGGATAAGGAAGATAGGCGCTCGACGTCCATTGCCAGGTATCGCCGAAGAGCTGCTTCGGCCTGTCCATTTCGCCGCTGGCGGCGCGTCGCGGACGCAACCGGCCCGTCTCTATGGATTCATGGCGGGCGCCGCTCGCCAAGGCGGCAGTTTCCCATTCGAATTCTGTCGGCAGGCGTTTCCCTGACCAGCGCGCGAATGCGTCCGCTTCGTAATAAGAGACGTGCGCGACGGGCTCCGCAGGCGCAACAGGCAGTAAGCCCTGCAGCGACATCTGGAACCAACCGGCGTCAGTTTTTTCCCAATAGAGCGGCGCGCGCCAGTCCTCACGATTGACGGCTGTCCAGCCGTCGGCAAGCCAGAGCGTCGCCGTTGCGTAGCCGCCGTCTGCGATGAACTCCAGCCACTCGGCGTTGGTGACGAGGCGGTCAGCGAGCCGGAAGGGATGCACGAGTGCATCGTGCGGAGGCAACTCGTTGTCCCAACAATACTCATCCGATGCGTGACCGACACGATGAATTCCGCCAGCGTAATCGATCCACCGCAGCGGCTCAGGTTGCGACAGGTCGACCTCGAAAGGCGATGATTGATATGATGGCTTCAGTGGATTTGTTGCGAAGAGCGCCAGTATATCGGTCAGAAGCAGCTCCTGATGCTGCTGCTCGTGGTTGATGCCGATTTCGATGAGGCGCGTGACTTCTGTGCTTTGACCTTTTTCGCTCGATAGAAGCGAACGCAGTGCATCGTCGACGTGAGCGCGATAAGCGAAGACACGTTCGGCCGATGGCCGGGTCAACAATCCGCGTTTCGGGCGCGGATGGCGCGGTCCCAAGGCTTCGTAATAGGAATTGAAGCAGTAATTGAAGGCATCGTCGAAGTCTCGATAGCCATCGAGGTGCGGTTTCAAGACAAAGTTTTCGAAGAACCATGTGACGTGGGCGAGGTGCCATTTGGTCGGGCTCGCATCGTCCATCGCCTGGACCACCATATCCTCGGGTGTCAGCGGCGCAGCTAGCGCAAGCGAGTGTTGGCGCGTCGCGAATAGTCGTTCGGAAGGGCTCGTCGGATTAGGTTGGGCCCGCGGACGGGGTTCCTTAACGGTTGCGGACGTTCGTCGCATCGTTCTCCTCCCTGAACTGACTGTCGTTGGCCGTATCGCGACGACCGGAGATGCTGAGAATGACGTTGAAGCTAGCGATGATCGCTGAAGGCACGCCCGTCATATTCGTTGCAGCACGGACGGTTGTTTCAGGCGTGAGCCGATATTTTGCGGATCGGGGATTTTTGCTGCAAACGGCGAGCGCGCGGACGCGCATGGCGAGCTTCGGTCGAATTCGACTCCAGACTGCACTGTATTCGGAATTCAAGCGTGCTTTCTTTCTGCTTGCGATGTACTGCGACGCCGATCGCAGGAGATAAGATTATTGCAAACGCGGAAAGATTAAGATTGTTCCCCGGCTGATACATGAAGATGCGGTTTCACCTTGTCAGGGCGCGTTGTTCTCGACGAATTCGGCCTCTTTCGGATTGAATGCGAGGTATCCCGCGATCGATTTCATGGCCGGAAAAGGCGTCTCGTAGCTCCAGACGGCATCGTTTACCGCCACATCTCCGGATTGCAGCGAGAAATAGGTTGCTTCGCCTTTATAGGGGCAGTGGGTTTTCCGAGGTGATTTGGTCAACAACGTCATATCGACGTCGGCGCGTGGGACGTAAGGAACGGGCGGATAAGAGGCTTCGTGAAGCATCAGCGCGTCGGTTGTGTCGGCGATAACGGTGCCATTCCAAACCACGCGCAGTCGCGCGGGATGCGGAACGATGCGGATCGCGTGATTGGGATTAGCCTGCATGCTCGTTCTCCCCGTGGCACCACCTTTGACGCGATGTGGGAACGGTATCGCGAACTGCAACGGCGGATCCCGCATTTTGAATTCAAAGCGAACGGGGGTTCACCGTTTTTGCGCGTTGCCACTTGACGTTTCAGATGTCGCACCGCTTATGTCAGGAACCAGCCGGCCGGGCGGCCGCTGCCGGACTTCGTTGTGGCGAAGCGGGCTCTAAAGGCTCGCAAGCAAGGTATCCGGTGGAGGAAAGTCCGGGCTCCATGATGACACGGTGGCGGCTAACGGCCGCCGGGGGCGACCCCAGGGAAAGTGCCACAGAGAACATACCGCCCGCCTACGCTGCTTCGCAGCTTCGGCGCGGTAAGGGTGAAAAGGTGCGGTAAGAGCGCACCGCGCTTCTGGTAACAGAAGTGGCAGGGCAAACCCCACCGGGAGCAAGATCGAATAGGGATGGGCGCGCGGAGCGGGAAACCGCAGACGCGAGGCGTGTCATCACGCTACTCATCCGGGTTGATTGCACGAGGCGTCTGGCGACAGGCGTCCCAGATGAATGGCCGTCGCGGAGGTATTTTGGCCAACACTCGGCAAGCCGGTGTTGGGCTGCTTCCAGACAGAACCCGGCTTACAGGCCGGCTGGTATTTTCTTTGTTGGTTTTTGATTACGCTGACTTTGCCAGGGGATCAGCATCGAAACGCGACGCTGATACTGTCGGTATTCGTCTCCGAAGATACTAGCCAGATCGCGTTCTTCAAAGAGAATGCCGACTAGGATATAGGCCGTGGTGCCCGCAGCGAACAACAGATGTCCGATTGTCATCGTTGGTGTTGCCCAGAAGGCTACGATAAAGCCGAAGTAAATCGGGTGGCGCACGAATTTATAGAAAAGAGGAGTGCGGAATTTCGGTTCTGGCATCGCTTTTCCGGCAAGATTGTTCGCGACTTGATGCAGGCCGAACAACTCGAAGTGATTGATCAGAAAAGAGCTGACCAGAACGATTACCCAACCTACCAACGACAGAGCCATGACTGCGTTTGCGAGCAGCGGGTTGTCGATATGCCAGATCATGGTCGGAATTGGCCGCCAGAACCAGAAAAGCAGTATAAGCGCGAGACTGGAACAGAGCACGTAGGTGCTCCGCTCGATTGGCGGCGCCACCCAGTGAGTCAGCCATTGCTTGAACGGTCTGCGTGCCATGACGCTGTGCTGAATGGCGAAGATCAGTAGCAGCAGAACATCGATTATCAGCGCCGCACGGGCGGGTATGATCCCACCCGTATCTATCGTCTTTGGGACAAAGAGATCTGCAACGAAGCCGATCGCGTAGAGGAAGGTCGCGAAGAAGACCGCGTAGCAAACCATTCCGTAGATGAATGCTGCCACTCTCCACCTAGTCATGCAATTGGCCCCTGATTTACGCTGGCTACCGCGGTGTTTGGGGTTCGACGAGCTGTCTGTAGAGATGCCAGGTTGCGTGACCGAGGATCGGGAGCACGATTGCAAGGCCGACCAGGAACGGCACCGTTCCGAGCAGCAGGCCGATCGCGACAATCAATCCCCACAACGCCACGGGCACTGGATTTTCGATGGCCGCGCGCACGGACGTTCGAACCGCAGTCGCAGCACTCACGTCACGATCCACGAGCATCGGGAATGAGACTACGCTGATCACGAGAACGACGAGCGCGAATACAAAGCCTACTACGTTGCCGACGATGATGAGTTGAGTGCCCTTCGCCGTCGTCGTGAGCTGGTTCCAGAACTGGCTTGGCGAGGATGCTTCGCCGCCGAAAATCTGGGTATGAATGAGATTGGCGGTATAAAGCCATCCTACGAAAATGGCTGCTAGCACGATGCCTAAACGCCAGATTGCACCGATGCCCGGTCTGTGCAGGACATCGAGTGCACGCGCCGGCGATATGTCGAGGCCGAGTTCGCGGCGACGGCTCAACTCGTAAAGGCCGATCGCGACTAACGGGCCGAGCAGCGCGAAGCCTGCCGCCATTGGATAGATCAGAGGCAACAACTCGTAGCCGAATAGAAGTCGCGCCAATACGATGCCGACGACCGGATAAATGATGCACGCGAAAAAGACGTGCGTCGGCATTGCGCGGAAGTCGTCGACGCCTTGGGCAAGAGATTCCCAAATATCCGCGATCATGATTTTGCGGACCTCGGGCTCGCCGTCGCGCCACAGGACAGATGCCGGCCACCGGAGTTCGGCGCCGGGATAGAGTACGTGATCGACGATATGCATTTCAGGTTTTGGGTTCGTCATGTTGGCACCCATGAGCCGCGGTGCCGAGGGTCCGCATGGGACCGTCAGCGCTCTGCGCCGTGCCTGCCCGCTTCGCCTAGTGTTTGATCATGCTCCGATTGTAGTCAGCGTCAAATCAGGATGACGTGACCCTCATTCGAATGTCTAATCTTTTGAAAAATTTATGGATTTCAGTTCTTGCCTGGCTTCGCCTCGGGAAATCCCCGCGGGCATTCTGGTGCAATTCCGTGCCTCGTCGGAAATATCCTTAATAAACCGTTGACGACCACATCATCCCATGCGATCCCATACAAGCCCGTCCGCACCGGGCAGGATACCGTGGCTGGGCGCCGATTTGGTAGAGGGCCCAGATCTGAGCGACCGCCACGGCCTCTTTCCGTTGTTTCGGGCGACACGCGTTCCGCGCGCGCCGGCCGAAGTGCAGAAGCTTTTCGATTGGTCCCGGCGACTCCCCCGCGGGGAGCCGGCCGCCGGGACGGACCAGATGAAGCGTAGCGACCAGTAACGAGTGAGGAGGACGAGTTTTCGTTAGCTGGGAGATGGACCGCTTTGTCTCGACATTCACAAACAAGATCGACTCCAAAGGCCGCGTCTCAATTCCGGCCTCGTTTCGCACCGTCCTGGAACGCGACGGATACGCGGGCGGACTCTACTGCTACCCCTCGCTCGATGCTCCTGCACTCGATGCAGGCGGCGAAAGACTTGCAAAGAAGATCGACGGGCTTCTCGCGGGCCTGCCGGACTATTCGGATGAGCGCGACGAGCTTTCTGTCGCGCTCTATGGCGACGTCCAGGTTCTCACAATCGATGGCGACGGCCGCATCGTCCTTCCTGAGAGCCTTCGCACCCATGCCGGCCTGGACGCCGCCGTCACGTTTGTTGGCCTCGGTGACAAATTTCAGATGTGGGAACCCGGACGCTTCGAAAAGCGCCGGGCGGAAGCGCGCAGCAAAGTCCAGGTGACGCGCAAGCTTTTCGCAGCGGGTAGCCGTGCGTCGAACGACGACGGCGACGAGGGGGCACGGGAATGACGCGCGGTGGCGAGGCAGAGGGAGCCTCGCTGGGGCCGGCTGAAAAGCCTCCACGCCACATTCCCGTGCTTCGCTCGGAAGTGCTGGAAACGCTGGCGCCGAAGGACGGCGAAATCTACATCGACGGTACGTTCGGTGCGGGCGGCTATACGCGCGCGATCCTTGAGGCCGCCAACTGCAGGGTGCTGGCGCTCGATCGCGATCCCAATGCAATCCAGGGCGCGGCGCCGCTGCAGGCTGAGTTCGGCGAGCGACTGATACTCGTCGAATCGCCGTTCAGCAGGCTCGATAAGGTTGCGCAGGATTCGCTCGGTGCAAGCCAGGTGGACGGCGTCGTGCTCGATATCGGCGTTTCATCGATGCAGCTCGACGATGCGGAGCGGGGATTTTCCTTTCAACATGATGGTCCTCTCGACATGCGGATGTCGGGCGACGGACCGACGGTCGCCGATTTCATCAATACCGCGGCTGAAGAAAAAATCGCCAACGTCATCTATGCGTTCGGCGAAGAGCGCAGGTCGCGGGCAATTGCGCGTGCTATCGTCAAACAGCGCGCGGAAAAGCCGTTTGCACGGACGCTCGAACTCGCCGAAACGGTGTCTCGAGTTTTTCACGGTCGCAAAATTGACGGACGACACCCGGCGACGCGGACGTTTCAGGGCTTGCGCATTTTCATCAACGACGAACTTGGCGAGTTGGCTTCCGCGCTGTCGGCTGCCGAGCGAATCCTGAAACCCGGCGGCCGCCTCGTCGTCGTTTCGTTTCACAGTCTCGAAGATCGGATCGTTAAAAAATTCATCGCGGAGCGGAGCGGCAAGACATCTTCGGTTTCACGGCATTTGCCAACGGAATCGATAAAAAGCGCGGCTCCAAGTTTCCGAATTGTTAACTCGCGGCCGTTAACACCTTCTAAAGGTGAATTGGATGTGAACCCGCGTGCTCGGTCGGCACGCCTCAGAGCAGCGTTCCGAACGGAAGCGGGTCCGTGGCCTCTCAATCTTGAAACTTTAGGTTTTCCAGATTCTGAGGATTAGCGTCTGGGTTGAGTCCAGAGTAAATAGGGACAGGCCGCCATGCGTCTCTTGAATATTTCCGCATTTTTCTTTGCGATCGCGAGCGCGCTCCTTCTTTACGGCCTCAACTATGATACCCGGCGTCTCGAAGCTGAAGTGCAGTCAAAAGAGCGCCTCGCCGAGCGCGCCCGAGACGACATCGCGGTCCTGAAGGCTGAACGCGGAACGCTGGCGCGCCCAGACCGGATCGATGCCCTGGCTCGGCAAATCGGGCTTGCTCCTCCTCGCGTCGATCAGTTCGCATCCGGGCGCGAAGTTTCCGACCTCGACGACCATCAGGATCGCGGCAATGGCCGTTGACGGATGCCAGGGGCGTGGCCGTGAAGGCGCTGACGATGTCCGCAAGCGGCGGACTCGCAGTGTGACCGAGATCGTGGTCTACGGGTTTCTCTTTTTTGCGTTTGCCGAAGTCACGATCCATCTTCTCATTCTGGCGTTCGGCCACCAAGCAGCGGTGACGCTTGCCGTCTCCGAGCCGGTCGCGACGAGTTTCAGCCGTCCCGATATCGTCGACCGCAATGGCCGGCTTCTGGCAACCGACCTCGAAGCGCCGTCGATCTATGCGGATCCGGGTGTCGTGCTCGATCGTGACGAGCTGGTCGAGAAGCTCGCGACCGTCTTGCCGGATATCGATCAGAAAGATCTGCTGCGGGCTCTCTCCGACCGCTCGCGCCGTTTCATCTGGGTGCGACGGGGCGTGTCTCCGAAGATTGCGCAGCGCGTGCACGATCTCGGACTTCCCGGTCTTTCTTTCCGCTACGAGTTGAAACGGGCCTACCCTGCGGGGGCGCTCGCAGGGCACGTACTGGGCTCGGTCAACGTCGATAATCGTGGCCTCACCGGAATCGAGAAATATATCGACGATAATGTCGGCACCGATCCGGTGCACTCGGCGGTGCTCTCGACGCGGCCGCCGGTGCGTCTCTCGCTCGACATCGGCGTCCAGCACGCACTCGAAGACGAACTCGACGATGCCGAAGAAATGTATGGAACGGAGGGCGCCGCCGGCCTCATCCTGAACATCAAAACGGGCGAAGTGCTGGCCAGCGCGTCGCTGCCGAGGGTCGATCCGACGTGGCCGTCGCAGGCTCTCGACAACAAGCATCTCGACCGGATGACCGCGGGTACCTACGAACTTGGCTCGGTCTTCAAGACGCTGACGATTGCGATGGCGTTCGATGAGGGCCTTGCGAAGCCCGATACCATGATCGACGTGCGCCAGCCCTTGGAGGTCGGCCGTTTCACGGTGACCGATTATCACGCCTCGAATCGGCCGCTGAGCGTGACGGAAGTCTTCACGCATTCGTCGAACATCGGTGCGGGCATGCTGGCCCTGCAAGCGGGGCCGGAAAGATTCGAGGCTTTTCTTCGAAAGTTCGGACTGCTGACACAGCTCAAAACGGAAGAAGGGGTCATCGCTGCACCTCAGTTGCCGCCGAAGTGGGGAAAGGCCTCAACGATTACGATATCCTATGGTCATGGCCTGGCCGTCGCGCCGTTACAGTTCGCAGCCGCTGCCGCGACAGTCCTTAACGACGGCAAGCCGGTCCATCCGACATTTCTCAAACGCTACGGCGTCGATTCAGCGGACGAGAAGCCGCTCGTCACGCAAGTGACGTCGCGGGAAATGGCGCGACTGATGCGCCTCAACGTCATCGGGCCCGACGGTACCGGCAAGGAGGCCGACGTGCCGGGGTATCGCGTCGGCGGCAAGACCGGCACGGCGGACGTGCCCGGGCGTGGCGGGTATTCGTCGAAATCGGTGATTTCGTCATTCCTCGCCGCGTTTCCGATGGACGATCCCCAATATTTGACCTTCGTCGTGTTGTTCGATCCGAAAGGAACGAAGGAGACGCAGGGACAGCATACTGCGGGCTACACAGCGGCACCGGTGACCGGCCGTCTGATCACGCGTATTGCCGGGCAACTTGGGGTCGCGCCAATGGACGTGGCGGCAAGCCAGTAATCGACCCTGGGTGGATTTGACGTCCGAGGGGTCGGCCACGTATCTAACTTCCGCGAATTATTTTGAGCGTTTTCGAAGCGGCCAAAAGCGACAAGGGCGAGGGGAGCTATGCGGCTTAGCGATGTGCTGCCGGCCGACATCGAGCCGCCCCCAGGGGCTCATTCCATTAAGGTGACGGGAATAACGGCGGCGAGTGCCGCCGTCGGGCACGGCGCAATTTTTGCTGGGCTGCCGGGGTCGAAGGTCGATGGCGCGGCCTATATTCCGGAGGCGCTTGCGCGCGGGGCTAGCGTCATTATCGTCGGCAAGGGCAAAGGCGTTGCCGTTCCTAACGGAGTCACCCTGATCGAGGTCGACAATCCGCGTGCGGCACTTGCGAAGATCGCCGCGAAATTTGCCGGGCGCCAACCTCGCTGCGCCGTTGCGGTGACGGGTACGAGCGGCAAAACGTCGGTCGCCGATTTCACGCGGCAGATCTTTACGAGCCTCGGGCATAAGGCGGCGTCGGTCGGGACGATCGGAATCGTAAAGCCCGACGGGGCCGTCTATGGATCGCTGACGACTCCCGATCCGGTAACGCTGCACGCGACGCTTGCAGCGCTGGCAGATGAAGGCGTCACGCATCTGGCATTCGAAGCGTCGTCGCATGGGCTCGACCAGAACCGTCTCGACGGGGTCGAGCTGACCGCGGCTGCATTCACGAATCTCGGCCGCGATCACATGGACTATCATCCGACGGAAGAGGCTTACCTCAACGCCAAGATCCGTCTTTTCACCGAGCTTCTGCGGGCCGGGCAACCGGCGGCCATCAATATGGACGGTGCACGATCGGCGGATGTCGCGGCGGTAGCGAAGGCGCGGGGGCTTCGCGTCCTGACGGTCGGTGCTTTAGGTGAGACGTTGAAGCGGACGTCCCTGACGCGCGACGGTTTTCAGCAGCGCATCGGGATCTTGTCCGAAGGACGGCACTGCGAGGTGCGGCTGCCGCTCGTCGGCGCCTATCAGGCCGAGAACGCGCTCGTTGCCGCCGGGCTTGCGATTGCAACGGGTGAGAAGACCGATGCCGTGCTGGCGGCGCTCAGCAATCTCAAAGGCGTGCCGGGGCGGCTCGAAATCATCGGCGAACGGAACGGCGGTCTCGCCGTCGTCGATTACGCGCACAAGCCAGAAGCGCTGGCGGCGGCGCTCGATGCGTGCCGGCCGTTTGTGACGGGGCGATTGATTTCCGTTTTCGGGTGCGGCGGCGATCGCGATAAGGGCAAGCGGCCGATCATGGGCCGTATTTCGGTCGAGAAGGCCGATGTCACGATCATAACGGATGACAATCCGCGCACCGAGGACGCCGCCGCGATCCGCAGCGAAATTCTCAAAGGCGCGGCGGGAGCCCGGGAGATCGGCAACCGGGCGGAAGCCGTCGCTACGGCGGTTCGGATGATGCAGCCGGGCGACGTCGTCCTTATCGCCGGCAAAGGACATGAAACGGGCCAGATTGTCGGAGATCGCATCCTGCCGTTCTCGGATCACGAAGAAGTCCGCAGGGCGCTCGAGAGCTGACAGCCATGCAACCGTTGTGGACGTTTTCCGAATTGAGCGCTGCGCTCGGAGTCAAGCCTGAGGGTGGGGTCGACCGGCCGGTCGCCGGAGTATCGATTGATACACGTACACTGCAGCCCGGCGATCTTTTTGTGGCGTTGAAAGATCAGCGCGATGGCCACGATTTCGTATCGTCCGCATTCGAGGCGGGCGCGGCTGCGGCGCTCGTTGTGGAGAGTTACAGGCGCCAGCCGAAGGACGGCGCATTGTTGCGCGTACCGGACACATTGAGGGGGCTTGAAGCGCTTGGCCGCGCGGCGCGAGCGCGGATCAACCCGGACGCCCGCGTTGTTGCGGTGACGGGCAGTGCCGGCAAGACGGGGACCAAGGAAATGCTGCGCGCGTGTCTTGCGCATCTTGGCACCACCCACGCCTCCGAAAAGTCCTACAACAATCACTGGGGCGTTCCGCTGACGCTCGCACGCATGTCACGCGAGACGCGGTTCAGCGTCTTCGAGATCGGCATGAATCATGCCGGGGAAATCCGGCCGCTCACGAAGATGGTCCGCCCGCATGCCGCCATCGTTACGACGGTCGAAGCCGTGCATCTCGAATACTTTCCGTCGGTCCAAGCGATCGCGGATGCGAAGGGCGAGATTTTCGAGGGGCTCGTGCCGGGCGGAACGGCCGTCATCAAATACGACAATCCGCACGCGGGCCGGCTCACGTCGATTGCCAAGCGTTTCGGCGCGAAGCCGGTAACCTTCGGTTTCAGTGCGGGCGCCGACGTTCGTGGCGACGATCTGAAGCTTGGCTACGACGGCAGTGCGCTGACCGTCCGGTTCGGCGAACGGCGAATTCCTCTCCAGCTTGCGATGCCCGGACGCCATATCGCCGAAAACGCGTTGGCGGTCGTCGCTGCAATTGATGCGATCGGTGCCGACGTCGAAAAGACCCTATCGGTGCTTGCCAACCTGCAGCCGCCGAGCGGCCGTGGCGCGCGGAGCGTTCTTCATATCGAGGGAGGCGAAGCGCTTCTGATCGATGAGAGCTACAACGCAAACCCGGCCTCGATGCGGGCCGCGCTGGCGGCGCTCGCATCCGTGCCGCGGCAGAAATTCTCACGCAGGATCGCGGTCTTGGGCGATATGCTGGAACTCGGCTCCGATGCGCCGGCGCTTCATCAAGGTCTCAAGGAGGCTGTGGAGGACGCCGGGATAGACCTTATATTTGCCTGCGGGCCGCACATGAAGGGCCTTTATGATGCCCTACCGAAGTCCAAAAAGGGCGGCTACGCTGCAGCATCGTCTTCGCTTCCTGATGCGCTGCTATCCAATCTGCGACGTGGCGACGTCATCATGGTCAAGGCTTCGAATGGAACGCGTCTCGGTCCGGTCGTTGCAGCATTGAAAGCGCAGTTCGGGAACGACGGCTCCGTCTCGTAGGCGGGCCTTGATAAGGGGGAGAATTCGGCGCGCATGCTCTATGAGCTTGTCAAATTCAGCGATCAGATCAGCGCGCTGAACGTCTTTCGTTACATCACGTTCCGGTCCGGCGGCGCGATCTTCACCGCGCTTCTTTTCGTGATGATGTTCGGTCCTGCGATCATCGACCTTTTGCGCGTCAAGCAGGGCAAGGGGCAGCCGATCCGCGACGACGGCCCGCAAAGCCATCTCCTAAAACGTGGCACGCCGACCATGGGTGGGTTGATGATCCTCGCAGGCGTGACCGTCTCGACGCTGCTCTGGGCGCAGCTTTCGAACGGCTACATTTGGGTGGTCTTAGGCGTTGCGATCTGTTACGGCGCCATCGGTTTCTATGATGACTTTTTGAAAGTCACGAAACGATCTTCGGATGGGTTCGCAGGTCGCTCTCGATTTCTACTGGAAGTGGTGGTTGCCGCCGTCGCCGGTTACCTGCTGATGAAGCTCGGGCCCAAGGGGCTCGATACCGATCTGACGTTTCCGTTCTTCAAGGATCTCATCATCGATCTTGGGCCATTCTTCGTTTTGATGGCGGTATTGGTCATTGCAGGCGCCGGAAATGCGGTCAACCTTACGGACGGTCTGGACGGATTGGCCATCGTGCCGGTCATGATCGCGGCAGCCACGTTCGGCGTCATCGCTTATCTTTCGGGCAACGCGAAATTTGCGGGCTATCTGCAGATTCATCACGTGCCCGGGACCGGTGAGCTTTCGGTTATCTGCGGCGCCTTGATCGGTGCGGGCCTCGGCTTTCTCTGGTTCAACGCTCCGCCCGCGATGATCTTCATGGGGGACACCGGATCGCTGGCTCTCGGCGGCACGCTCGGAGCCATTGCGGTCGCGATCAAGCACGAGGTCGTGCTGGCCGTTGTCGGCGGGCTTTTCGTGCTCGAGACGCTGTCGGTGATTATCCAGGTGCTATCGTTCAAGTGGACGGGAAAGCGCGTCTTCAAGATGGCGCCGTTGCACCACCACTATGAGCAGAAGGGCTGGAAGGAATCGACCGTCGTCATCCGCTTCTGGATCATTTCGGTCATTCTGGCGCTGATCGGTCTTTCGACATTGAAGTTGCGCTAGGACCTCAGCCAAGCGACGTGAGATGCGATAGATTTCAGCCGATGATTCGCGCCACGTCCTTCAACGGCAAGACAGTCGCTGTATTCGGTCTCGGTAGCTCCGGGATTGCCTCGGCGCGGTCTCTGGTGTCCGGCGGCGCAACTGTCGCCGCCTGGGATGATGGCGAGGCCGGCCGTAACGCGGCGGCGCAGGAGGGCATTCCGCTTGTCGATCTTTCCCAGGCGGACTGGTCGCACTTTTCGGCGCTGGTTCTTACGCCCGGAGTGCCGTTGACGCATCCCGAGCCGCACTGGACCGTGAAAAAGGCGCGCGCCAGCGGTGTCGAGATTATCGGCGATATCGAGATTTTTGCGCGTGAGCGGGCCGCGCATGCGCCGAACGCGCCGTTCATTGCAATCACCGGCACTAACGGCAAATCAACAACGACGGCGCTTATAGCTCACATTCTTCGCCATGCGGGCCGCGATGTACAACTTGGCGGCAACATCGGCCGAGCCGTCCTGACGCTCGAAGAACCGGCGCCGGAGCGTTTTCATATCGTCGAGATGTCGTCGTTTCAGATCGATCTAACGCCGACACTGAAACCGACGGTCGGCGTGATGTTGAACATGACGCCGGATCATCTCGACCGGCACGGGACGATTGAAAACTATGCGGCCGTCAAGGAACGCCTTGTCGAGGGCGCTGAGATTGCGGCTGTCGGGATTGACGACGACTTCGGGCTGGCGATGCTGCAACGCCGGGTGCGCGTGGGACCTGCGATTGCCTTCAGCGCTGAAAAATCGCTCGCGCCGGGATACAGCCTGCTCGACGATACGATCATCTGCAGCAATCGCGAGGCACTTGCGGTCAAGCTCGGATCTCTGCGAGGCATCGCGACGCTCAGAGGCAAGCACAATGCGCAGAACGCGCTCGCTGCCGTCGCCGCGGTGCGCGAGTGCCTGAATTGGCTCGGCCAGTCGTCGGACATCGATTGGCAAGGTGCACTTTCGTCATTTCTCGGGTTGCCGCATCGGATGGAGGAGATCGGGCGGATCGGAAACGTTCTGTTTGTCAACGACAGCAAGGCGACGAACGCGGACTCGACCGAAAAAGCGCTTCTGTCTTTTCCGCGCGACGTTTTCTGGATCGTCGGCGGCAGGCCGAAGGCTGGAGGCATCGCCGCTCTTGAAAAGTACTTTGGCGGCATCGCGAAGGCTTATCTTATCGGGGAATCGAGCGAGGATTTCGCGCGCACTCTCAATGGGAGCGTCGCGTTCGAACGCAGCGGTACGCTCGATGCCGCCGTTTCAGCCGCGGCGCGCGATGCCACGGCGAGCACGGGCGTCGAGCCTGTGGTTCTGCTGTCGCCGGCGTGCGCCAGCTACGATCAGTTCCGGAACTTCGAAATTCGCGGCGAGAGTTTCCGCCAACTCGTCGAGGCGCTTCCGGGCGTCGTGATGCGGAGGGCTTCATGAAGCTCTCTCGCGCCGATCGCAGTATGCTTGCCGACTGGTCATTCACGATCGATCGCGGTTTGCTGACGGCGCTGCTAGCGCTTGTCGCGATTGGCGTGGTGCTCTCGTTTGCAGCGTCGCCCGCGGTCGCGATCAAGAAAGGTTTGCCGACGTATTATTTCGTTGAGCGGCATGTCGCCTTTGCAGCTATCGGCGCCGTTCTGATGCTTGTCATCTCGCTCTTTTCGCCTGCCAGCGTGCGCCGCCTCGCTGCGGTGCTGCTGCTTGCGTCAGTTGTGGGAATGATTGTCGTGCTGTTCAAAGGCACCGAGCTCAACGGAGCGCAACGCTGGCTGACGTTCGGCAGCTATTCGTTGCAGCCGTCCGAATTTGCCAAGCCGGCGTTCATCGTCGTCATCGCATGGCTTTACGGTGAGGCCGCGGGCCGGTCCGATATGCCGGCCTTGCCCCTTGCGCTTTTACTCTGGGGCGTCGTGGCCGGCTTGCTCGTCGCACAGCCAGATGTGGGACAGACGGTGCTCATCAGCACAACGGCAGGCTTGCTCTACCTGCTGGCGGGATTGCCACCCATCGGCGCTGCTATTCTCGCGCTGATCGGCAGCGGCGGCTTCTGGCTCGCGTACATGAATTTCGGGCATGTGCAATCGCGGCTGGAGAAATTTTTCAGCGCTGCGCCGTTCGAGAACTATCAGGTCGGCCGTGCGATGCAGTCCTTTTCCGAAGGCGGATTTTTCGGCCGTGGCCCGGGTGAGGGCACGATCAAGTCCGTGCTTCCCGATGCGCATACGGACTATATTTTTGCCGTGATCGGTGAGGAATACGGCGTCATCGCCTGCGTCGCGCTGCTTGCCGTCTTTGCATATATCGTGATCCGGGCGATGCAGCGGGCAAGCGATGAACCGACTGCCGCCGATCGCTTGGCCGTTCAGGGACTTGCCCTGCTTCTCGGACTTCAGGCGCTGATCAATATGGGGGTCAACATCGGACTGCTGCCTCCGAAAGGCATGACACTGCCGTTCATTTCGGCGGGGGGCTCGTCGATGCTGGCGCTGGCGATAACGGCAGGAATGCTTCTTGCGCTGACGCGCTGGCGGCCTGATCCGACGCGGCTTAAAAAACCGCGACGGGTGGCGACCATCGACGACGTACACTTCACAAGCCATACTCCGTCGGTATGAGCGGGGGAGAATGAGTGGCATGCAATCGATCATGCTGGCCGCCGGTGGGACAGGCGGTCACCTGTTTCCGGCGTTCGCGCTTGCCGAAGAGCTCGGGCGCCGTGGAGTCGCCGTCGATCTGATGACGGATATGCGCGGCGATCGCTACGGCGGCGGGTTTCCGGCGCGCAAGATCTATCAAGTACCGTCGGCGACGCTGGCGTCGCGCTCGCCGCGCGATATCGCCGCGACGGTCCTGACGCTTACGCGTGGAACGGGTGCTGCTTTTCGGTTGCTCGGGCAGGCGAAGCCCCATGCGGTGATTGGGTTTGGCGGCTATCCGACGTATCCGCCTCTGGTCGCAGCGCGTCTCAGGGGCATTCCGACCGCCATTCACGAGCAGAACGCCGTGCTCGGACGCGCCAACAAGATGCTCGCCAAGCGTGTCAACGCCATTGCGACATCGTTCGAACGGACGAAGTTTCTTGATGGGACGCTTGCTGCAAAATCGGTTCTGACCGGCAATCCGGTACGCAAGGCCGTGCTCGAAGCGGCTGCTCTCGGCTTTCTGCCGCCACTGCCGGACAGCCCCATTCGTATTCTTATTTTTGGCGGTAGCCAGGGCGCACGTTTTTTTTCCGATATCGTCCCGCTGGCGCTGTTCGCGCTGCCCGATCATTTGCGCAAGCGCCTTCGCATCGTGCAGCAGGCACGGGAGGAAGACATCGAACGAGTCCGAAGCGCATATCTCGAAGCCGGTATCGATGCCGATGTCGCTCCGTTCTTCACCGATTTGCCGGCCCGGATGGCGGATTCGCATCTCGTCATCGGGCGGGCGGGCGCGTCGACAGTTGCGGAATTGACGGCGATCGGGCGGCCATCGATCCTCGTGCCGCTGCCGCACGCCCTCGACAACGACCAGTTGAACAACGCGCGGCGGCTTGAAGAATCGGGCGGGGCCTGGTGCATCGAGCAACGCAATCTATCGCCGGAGCGCCTCGCCGATGAGCTCGAAAAGCTTCTAAAATCCCCCGACACCCTTGCAGCAGCAGCCAAGGCCGCTAAAAACGCGGGGCGGCCCGACGCCGTTCGTAATTTAGCCGATTTCGCGTTGGCTCTTGCGGAGGGTCGTCGTCCGGGGGGGAATCGCGCGCCGTGAGTATCATTACGCGAGACTTTTCGGAGTGCGACGCCGATTTCACGACGAGGATACCTCTCTCCATGCAAATGCCGCGCGACATAGGGCCATTCCATATTATCGGTATCGGTGGCATCGGCATGAGCGCCATCGCCGAGATTCTTGTCGCCAAGGGCTACACGGTTCAGGGCTCGGACCAAAAGGAAAGCGCCAACGTCAAGCGGCTGAGGTCGAAAGGCATCCGGGTTTTTGTCGGGCACGATCCGGTCAATCTGATCGGGGCACGCTATGTCGTGATCTCGACCGCGGTGAAGCCATTCAATCCCGAGCTGATCGCGGCCCGTCAGAAGGGACTGACGATCATCCGGCGCGCCGAAATACTCGCCGAGCTGATGCGGCTCTATTCGACGATTTCGGTCACAGGCACGCACGGCAAGACGACGACCACATCACTGCTTTCGCACATCTTCACGGAAGCCGGCGAGGAGCCGACCGTCATCACGGGCGGCATCATCAATTCGTGGGGCTCGAACGCGCGGCTCGGTCAGGGCAAATGGATGATCGTCGAGGCGGATGAGAGCGACGGCACCTTCACGCGGCTGCCGACCGAGATCGGCATCGTCACGAATATCGACCCCGAGCATCTCGATTATTTCGGCTCGGTCGAGGCGATGCATCGCGAATACGAAGCGTTCCTCAGGAACATTCCGTTCTTCGGGCTAGCTGTCGCCTGCATCGATCATCCTGTCGTGCGCGACATGGTGGAAAGATTGAACCTTCGCGCCGATGGCCGCAGGCTGCTGACCTATGGTCAGAGCAAGGATGCCGACCTCGTGCTGCAGTCGATCCGTATCGAAGGCAACACGACGTATTTCGATGCGACGCTGACGGCGCTCGTCAAAGGCGGTGCGCGAAAGCTCAAGGATTGGTCCGTTCCGATCCCTGGCGCGCACAACGCTCTGAATGCCCTTGCGGCCATTGCCGTCGCGACGCAAGCCGGACTTGATGATGCGAAGATCAAAGCCGCGATGGCGGGGTTTTCGGGCGTCAAAAGGCGCTTCCAATTCACGGGCGAATGGAACGGCATCGGTATCTACGACGACTATGGCCATCATCCGGCGGAAATCGCCGCTGTACTGGCGGCTGCGCGCGGTGGCGCCAAAGGCAAGGTGATCGCGGTCGTCGAGCCGCACCGTTTCACGCGCGTGCGCGATCTTTTCGAGGATTTCGCGCGCTGCTTCAAGGATGCCGATCACGTCATTGTGGCGCCACTTTATACGGCGGGCGAACCTCCCATCGCCGGTATAGACAATCAGGCGCTTGCGTCGCGGATCGCAACCGCCGGGCGGCGTTCGGCCGAAGCCGTCGAAGAACCGACGGGCATTGTCCCGGCCATCAAACGCATCGCGGTTCCGGGTGACATTGTCGTCTGCCTCGGCGCAGGCAATTCGACGGACTGGGCTCACGCATTGCCAGACTGGCTCGCGGGAACGGCGCAGCGGGCCGGGAGCGCGGCCTGATGTTCGACGACATCACGAGCGACCTCCGCGCCGCGATGCCCGAACTTCGGGGCCGTCTCGTTGCGAATGCGTCGCTCGCCGACATCACATGGTTTCGTGTCGGAGGTCCGGCGCAGGCGCTGTTTACTCCGGCCGATGAAGCAGATCTCGCGTACTTTCTGAAGAGCAAGCCGCGCGACTTGCCGGTTTTCGTCATCGGGCTGGGATCAAACCTGCTCGTGCGCGACGGTGGTGTCGCCGGCGTCGTGATCCGGCTCGGCCGCGGTTTCGGCGAGATCAAGATTGAGGACGGGGGACGGCTACACGCCGGAACCGCTGTGCCCGACGTCAAGGTCGCGCGTGCGGCGGCTGACGCCGGCATTCGCGGGCTGGCGTTCTATCGCGGCATTCCGGGCTCGATCGGTGGAGCTCTGCGCATGAATGCGGGCGCGCACGGGCGCGAGACGAAGGATTGCCTCGTCGGGGCGCGGGCTGTCGATCCGGATGGCAATATCCACGTCCTTTCGCTTCAGGACATGGGATTCACTTATCGGCATTCCGTCATACCGGAGACGTGGATCTTCACCGAGGCGACGTATCAAGGCGCTCCGGGCGATCCGGCGGAGATCGTGAAAGAGATGGACGAGGTCGCGGACTATCGCGAGAAGAACCAGCCGATCAAGGAACGCACCGGCGGTTCGACGTTCAAAAATCCGCCGGGGCACAGCGCCTGGAAGCTTGTCGACGAGGCAGGATGCCGTGGCTTGCGCGTCGGCGGCGCGAAGGTGTCCGATATGCATTGCAACTTCCTGATCAACGATCGGCAGGCAACAGGCGAAGACGTCGAACGGCTTGGCGAGACGGTCAGGGCGCGCGTCAAGGCGAAGTCCGGCATCACGCTCAATTGGGAAATCATCCGCCTTGGACTTCCGCGAGCAGGATGTGCAGTCGGCGAAGCGCTGGCGATTTTGGACAACTCCGTCGATCAAGCCCAATCGTAGGTTTTTCCGGAAAATGGTGGGAAACGAGCCATGACAAAACTCGGCGTCGTGCCGAAGCGCACACGCGATCACGTGGCTGTTCTCAAGGGTGGGCTGTCAGCCGAGCGCGAGGTGAGCCTCAACTCCGGTGCAGCTGTCGGGGAAGCGCTGCGGGAGGAAGGATACCGGGTCACCGAGATCGACGTCGACCGCAACCTGGCGGGCCAGCTCGACGCCATCAATCCCGACGTCTGTTTCAATGCGCTGCACGGCAAGTTCGGCGAGGACGGTTGCGTGCAAGGCATCCTCGAGTTGCTGGCGATTCCGTACACCCATTCTGGCGTTCTGGCCTCGGCGCTCGCGATGCACAAGGAGCGCGCCAAGGACGTGATGAAGCTCGCAGGCGTTCCGGTCGCTGAAGCGAAGCTCGTCACGCGGCGCGAGGCTCTCGAAGGACACGTCTTGCCTCCGCCCTACGTCGTGAAGCCTCCCACGGAAGGCTCGAGTGTCGGGGTTGTCATCGTTTCGCCCGATGCGGACCGTCCGCCCAATTCGATCGCGTCGGGAGGATCGCCAGACCAGATCGTGATGGTTGAGCGTTACGTTGCAGGGCGCGAGCTAACTTGTGCTGTCATTGGAGATTTTGTGACAGATGTCATCGAGATCGTGCCTCTCCGGGGGCTCGCTTTCTACGACTATGAATCAAAATACGGTCCGGGGGGCTCGAAGCACGAGCTGCCGGCACAACTTTTACCGGATGTTTACCAGTCAGTCCGTTCCTTAACGTTAAGAGCGCATCAGGCGTTGGGGTGCCGCGGCGTGTCGCGAGCGGACTTCCGCTTCGACGATACGGCTGGTGGGACTGGCGATCTGATCTGCCTCGAAGTGAACACGCAACCGGGCATGACGGGAACGTCTCTCGTGCCTGAGCTGGCGGGTCATGCGGGCTGGTCGTTCGGTGACCTCGTCCGATGGATGGTCGAGGACGCGAGTTGCAACAGGTAGCAGGCAAGCAACGGTTCTGGTGGCGGGCGCACGAAGCGCCGACGCCGGAGCCCAAAGCTGCCCAGACCTTTGAAGTTCCGCCGACCGTCAGCACAGTTTCACGTTCCGCTCCCCAGCGTCCCGACATGACGCTCAAGATTCCGCGCGGCGAGCGGCGCGTGCGAAGATCGCGGCGCACGACGCGGCGATGGCTCAGATATTCTTTTGCGACAGGCGCGCTCTTGGCGACGGTCAGCGCTACGGCAGTTGTGCTGCCGCTCAATCGCGCGACATTCGCCAATCTTCTGCATAAAACTGCCGCTGAGGCGACGGCGCTGACGATTGCGGCCGGTTTCGGCATTAATCAGGTCAATGTCTCCGGGCAGCATTACGCATCCGATAACGACATCTACGATGCGCTCGATCTCACGAACGTTCGAACGTTCGCGGCTTTCGACTCGGAAGCGGCGCTGAAACGCATCGAACGTATTCCGTGGATCGATAAGGCGCAGATCACGCGCGTCTATCCGGGCTCGCTCGATATCGTGGTCCGCGAACGGACTCCGGCAGTCGTCTGGACGCGTGGCAATGAGAATTATCTCGTCGATGCGACCGGGCGTGTTCTTGGTCCAATGCCGATTGCGGGCGGTTGGGCTTTGCCGCGCGTCGTTGGCGAAGGGGCCAAGGACGAGGCTCGGTCGATGCTCGCGGCGGTCCGTCAATATCCCGCAATCGAAAAGCAATATGCATATGCGGAACGCATTGCCGAACGCCGCTGGCGCATCGTGCTCAAAACCGGAACGGTGCTCGAGCTTGGTGCTGATCGCGAAATCGAAGGCCTGCAGGAAATCGCGGGTTCGTCCGCCACCGCACCTGCGCTCAGGGGCACGCCGATGATCATCGATGTGCGCACGCCAGGCCGCATTGCGATGCGTCCGGTCGATAACAAGGCCGCGCAAACCGCTGCACTCGATTCTTCCGCGGGCGCACCCCTTACCATCAGCTCACGTTAGCGGGATCTCCATGGCTGATAGGCGCACGTACCGGACGTTCGGGCTTCTGGACATCGGCACCAGCAAGACAGTTGCCGCCGTGATCGTGGCCGAGCACGGGCCGTCGTTATCGGCGCCGTCGCTGCGGCTCGCTGGGCTTGGCCTTCAACGGTCGCGCGGTGTCAAAGCCGGTGTGCTGACTGATCTCGATGAGGCTGAGTCGGTCGTTCGCGCCGTCCTCGCGCAAGCGGAACGCGCGGCAGGTGTTTCGGTCGGCAACTATACGGTTTCGGTTGCAGCCGGGCGCCTGGCGTCTGCGCATTGCACGGCGCGCATCGACGTCGAGACGGGACGCGTTACGCATGACGATCTTCAGCGGCTCATGGCGGCGGGCGAAAGCTATGCCGAACGCGACGGTCGCACGCTCCTCCATCTCAACCGGCTCGGCTATGAGCTCGACGGGGTTGGCGGCGTGCGCGATCCGATCGGGTTCTCGGCGCGCCGTCTTTCGGCTGGATTGCACGCCGTGACTGCGGACGAAGCGCCGTTGCGCAATCTTCTGGTCCTGATCGATCGCTGCTACGCGGAGTGCGATGGCCTCGTTGCATCGCCCTACGCGAGCGCGCTTGCGGTGACGACCGAGGAAGAGCGCCAGTTCGGTGTGACCTGCATCGATTTCGGAGCAGGAACGACGACAATCGCGCTCTTTGCCGATGGCCTATTCGCCGGCGTCGAGGCGATCCCTGTCGGCGGTCAGCATTTGACTTATGACATCGCCAGGGCGTTGCAGACGCCACTCGCAGAAGCCGAGCGAATCAAAACGCTTTATGGCACACTGCTCAATGCCCAGTCCGACGAGCACGAATCGATTTCCTATCCGGTGGCCGGAGAGGAGGACGAGGGGAGCTTTGAGACCACCAAAGCGCGGCTGACGGCTATCATCCGGCCGCGTGTGCAACAGCTCTTGGGACTCGTGCGTGAGCGTTTGGCGCTCAATGCGGCGGGCCGATACGCGGGAGACAAGGTCGTTCTTACGGGCGGAGCCAGCCAACTTCTCGGACTCTCGGAATTCGTCGCCAACGAATTCGGCAGACCGGTGCGCCTCGGCAGGCCATCGGATCTCGCCGGGCTCAACGCGAGTCTTGCAGGGCCGCAGCTTGCGACGCTTTCCGGTCTCGCGGTTCTCGCGGCTCGCGGCAGCAACGAATTGAGTACGCCATATGCACGCAAGGTTTTGAAGCAAGGATATCTCGGTCGTGTCGGGACGTGGTTGAAGCGCGCGTTTTGACGACGAGACGAAATGAGCGCCGATGTCGTTCCGGGAAGCGAAATTGGTGTTTTTCTCCATGAGCGGCTTCGCCGATTGTCAATTTTGAGGGTGCCATGAGCATCAAACTGCAACTACCGACGCTGGTCGATATGAAGCCGAGACTGACGGTCATCGGCGTCGGCGGCGCGGGCTGCAACGCGGTCAACAATATGATCGCTGCCGGACTCCAGGGCGTCGAGTTCGTCGTCGCCAACACCGATGCGCAATCGCTCGCCGCGTCGAGCGCCGAGTACCGGGTCCAGCTCGGAGCCAATCTGACCGAAGGCCTCGGCGCCGGCTCTCGCCCGGAAATCGGAGAGGCGGCAGCCGAGGAAGCCATCGCCGAGCTTCGCGCTCATATCGCCGGATCGCACATGGTTTTCATCGCCGCCGGTATGGGCGGTGGCACGGGTACGGGTGCCGCGACGGTCATCGCAAGGGCTGCCCGCGAGGTCGGGGCGCTGACGGTCGGCGTCGTCTGCAAGCCGTTCGCGTTCGAAGGCGCGCGCCGGATGCGTATCGCCGAAGCCGGCGTGCAGTCGCTACGCCAGCACGTCGACACTCTGATCGTCATTCCGAACCAGAACCTTTTCCGCATCGCCAATGAGCGCACGACATTCGCGGAAGCCTTCGTGCTGGCCGACCAAGTTCTCTATTCCGGCGTCGCCTGCATCGTCGAACTGGTTTTGAAGGAAGGCCTGATCAATCTCGATTTCGCCGACGTTCGTACGATCATGAGCAATATGGGCGCCGCCATGATGGGGACCGGCGAAGCGACGGGCGAGCGTCGCGCCGTTCTCGCTGCGGAGGAAGCCATCGCCAATCCGCTGCTTGACGACGTGACATTGCGTGGTGCGCGGGGTCTGCTGCTGTCGATCTCGGGCGGTCGCGACATGACCCTTTATGAAGTCGACGAGGCGGCGAGCCGTATTCGCCAGGAAGTCGATCCTGAGGCCAACATCATCGTCGGCGCCACGTTTGACGAGCAACTCGGAGATCGGCTTCGGGTGTCGATCGTCGCTTCCGGCATGAACCGCCCGAACGAGCAATTTGCGCCACAGCGTGCTCAGCAGCCTGGAATTGCTCCGAACCCAGCGATGGGTCCGGGCGGACGGAATGCTCACGCCGTGCCTTCCGCTGAAATTTCGGCGGTGCACAACAATGGTTCTGTGCCACCGCCTCCGGGAGATCTACAGCGTCGACTTGCGGAAGCGTTGCAACCGTCGGCACCAAGTGTCCAGAATTATTCTAATCCGGGCGACAGCGAATCACGTGCATCTCCGCGTGACAGTTGGATTGCACCAGGCAATGTGATGATCGAAGACGGACTCGAAAATTTCCCACCACTCACGGGAAATGCATTGTTACGAACGCCGCCGTTGCCGTCTTCCGGAGTCGGAGCGCCGTCGACGCATTCTTTCGAGCCGCAAGCGCCGACAGAATTTCAGCGTACGTCTCGTCGTCTTCCTGCTATCGAAGATTTTCCGCCGCAAGCTCAGAAAGAGTGGAACGCGCATCACGGTGCAATTGGCGGACGTGCAGAAACATCAGCAAAATCGGGCATTTTTGGACGATTGGCGAGTCTCAGCCGCGGAGTGAAATCTGCTCAGCATAAGGATTCTGCGCGGCCGCAGGATGGTGAGATCGAGGCCGAAGCGAAGCAGTTCATCGTCGGACGAGAGCGCCGCTGAACCGGCGCCTGCATCAGGACGACGAGAGCGTCAAGCCTAGTTGCTAAGACGTAACAGAGTGTAAGAAAGCGTGATTTGTCGGTGTTAAGCGAAGCAGTTAGCTTTTGTGCATCGACTTCTTGTGCTGAACCTTTAGACAGCACTGACACGGCCAAACAAGGTCGGCAGGCTGGCGAAAATAAGAAGGCAAGGCGCATTGGGTCAGGGGGTGGTCGGCCGTATTAATGCTGGGGAGCAGCGGCCCGCCAGAAAATGAGGGACGGCGCTGTATGTCGAATCGATTCATCGGTGCGCGGCAAACCACGCTTGCCCGCGAAATTCAGTTGACAGGCACGGGGGTGCACAGCGGAGCTCCAGTATCAGTCACACTGCATCCAGCAGAGGCTGATACTGGGCTCCGCTTTCTCGTTACGAAACGGGGAAGAGTCGTCTCGGAAATCGCGGCGCACGTAGCCAATGTTAAAAATCTGACGCTCTGCACCGTTATCGGTGACGATGCAGGTACGACGGTCGGAACGGTCGAACACCTTCTTGCCGCTTTGCGCGGTCTCTCAATCGACAATCTCTATATCGAAATTGACAGCAAAGAAGTGCCGATCATGGACGGCAGCTCGGCGGAGTTCGTCGAGGCCATTGACCGGGTCGGAATCCGGGAGCTGTCGGAACCCCGCAAGTACATCAAAGTTTTGAAGCCGGTCCGGGTCGAGGAAGGCGGCTGCTGGGGAGCGCTCGAACCCTATTCGGGCTTTCGCATGGACGTAGAAATAGATTTTGCTTCGCCCGTGATTGGCCGTCAGCGGCTGCAGTATGAAATGAGCCCGGGCATCTTCCGTCATGAAATTTCTCGCGCTCGCACGTTCGGCTTCATGAGCGATGTCGAGAAGCTGTGGAAAGCCGGTCTGGCGCTGGGCGCCGATCTTTCCAACACAGTCGCGATCGGCGACGGCAAGGTCATGAATCGCGAGGGACTGCGCTATCCGCAGGAATTCGTCCGCCACAAGATGCTCGATGCCGTGGGCGATCTGGCGCTTGCGGGCATGCCGCTCCTCGGCGCATATCGTTCCTATAGGGGTGGCCACCGCCTGAATTCTATGGTGCTGCAAGCGCTGTTCGCCGACGCCTCGAACTGGACGGTCGCGCAGGCTCCCAAGACGCGTGCTGTCCGTGCGCCGGTTCAGATCACGGCCCCTGCAGCTCTCGCCGCGGCTGAATAGGCTCTCCGAAAGGCGTCTCGGTCAGACGAAGCTTGCCGGCATCGGCCTGGAATGCACCACATTCCACCGGTAAATTTAGCGGCGGGTTTCGGGCACTCAGCAGACTCGCACTAGTCTTTCAGGATGCTCCGTGAAATGCTATCCGGGACGTTCGCTCGTCGACGGGTGGCAATGAGCGAAGAAGTGCGGTCAGGGTGGAAAGTACGTGACGCATGACATTCGTTGGGAACTTCAAAAGAGCTTTTGGCGTCGTTGCGGTTATCGTCGCGCTTGCTGCTGCAGGATGCGCTTCGAACAAGCTCGACACCTCGGCGCTTAATCCCGATCCGCCATCGAAAATGTTTTCCGACGCCGACGCCATGATGTCGAAAGGCAATTTCGACGACGCCGCGAAACAGTTCGAGGCCGTCGATCGCGAGCATCCCTATTCACCGGAAGCGCGTAAATCGATCGTGATGGCCGCTTATGCCTATTATCGCGCGGGCAAGGCGCCTGAGGCCATCGCGTCCGCCGAACGATATGTGGCCTTGCATCCGGGCACGAAAGAAGCGCCCATGGCACACCATATCATTGCCATGGCATACTTCGATGACCTGAAGACAGCAAACCGCGATCAAACTCCAGCTCGCAAGGCTCTTGAGCAGTTCAAGATCTTGAGGTCGCGCTTCCCGGACAGTGAATACTCGCGAGACGCCGACAACAAGATCCGCATTTGCATGGACAATCTTGCGGCGCAGGAGATGGAAGTCGGCCGCTACTATCTCAATCAGCACAACTACGTGGCAGCCATCAACCGCTTCAAAACCGTCGTCAGCGACTATCAGACGACGGCGCACGTCGAGGAAGCGCTGGCGAGGCTCGTGGAGGCCTATATGGCGCTCGGCGTCGTCAGCGAGGCGCAGAATGCTGCTGCTATTCTCGGGCACAACTATCCGGACAGCAAGTGGTACAAGGATTCCTACGCCCTGCTGCAGTCGGGTGGCGTGGGTCCGCGCGACGATACGGGGTCGTGGCTGACCAAAGCCTGGAAGTCCGTGCCAAAATTTGGGCTAGGTAGCGGCTGACGGCTTCTCGAGGCTGCTTCTCTTCTTCTTGTGCTAGATTGAAAGCGCGGCAGGAACAACCGGCCGCGCTTTCTGTTTCCCGCAGCATAGTTCCGGCGACGATGGCCAACAAAACCCACAAGCGCTCTTCTGAAACAACCCGCCCGCCTTCCCGGCGATCGGAAAGCGTCGAAGAGGAAATCGCACGGCTGTCGGCGGAAATAGAGCGCCACGATGCCCTCTATTACCGGCAGGATGCGCCGGAAATTTCCGACGCGGAATACGACGCGCTTCGCCGGCGTTTGACCGAGCTTGAAAAAGCGCATCCTGAGCTCAAGCGCGCCGGAAGCCCGAGCGAGAAAGTCGGTGCTGCTCCGGTCGCTGCCTTCGGGAAAATACATCACGATGTTCCGATGCTGTCGCTCGGCAATGCGTTTGACGATCAGGATGTCGTCGATTTCGCGCAGCGTGTGCGGCGGTTTCTGAATCTTGGCCAGAGCGACGATCTCGAGATCACGGCCGAGCCGAAGATCGACGGTCTTTCGATTTCGATCCGCTACGAAGGGGGCCGACTCGTGCAGGCCGCGACGCGCGGAGACGGCGCGGAAGGCGAGAACGTCACTGCCAATGTCAAGACGATCAAGGACATTCCGCATGTTCTCGAAGGCAAAGGCGTTGCGGATGTCATCGACATTCGCGGCGAGATTTATCTTGGGCATAAGGATTTCGAAAAGCTCAACGCGGCGCAGGCCGCGAACGGCGGTAAAGTCTTCGCCAATCCCCGCAATGCGGCGGCGGGGTCACTCCGTCAGTTGGATTCGTCAATCACGGCCCAGCGGCCGCTGCGGTTCTTCGCTTATGCGTGGGGGGCGGCTTCGAAGCTGCCGGCGGATACGCAGCGCGGTGTCGTTGCTGCCTTCAGAGAGTGGGGGCTGCCGGTCAATCCGCTGATGCGGATTACCCGACACCCCGATGAACTCCTCGCATTCTATCGGGACATCGAGAGCAAGCGCGCCAAGCTCGACTATGACATCGACGGCGTCGTCTACAAGGTGAACCGGCTCGACTATCAGGAACGGCTTGGTTTCGTGTCGCGCTCGCCGCGCTGGGCCATCGCGCACAAGTTTGCTGCGGAGCGCGCGACGACGATTCTCAACAAGATCGACATTCAGGTCGGCCGTACGGGCGCGCTGACACCGGTCGCGAAATTGGAGCCGGTGACTGTCGGTGGCGTTGTAGTCTCGAACGCGACGTTGCACAACGAGGACGAAATCGCGCGCAAAGACATTCGCGAGGGTGATACGGTCGTGGTGCAGCGCGCCGGGGACGTCATTCCGCAGGTTGTCGAGGTCCTGCTCGCTAAGCGGCCGAAGAGTTCCAAGCCATTCGTCTTTCCAACGGTATGTCCGGTGTGCGGCAGCCACGCGGTGCGCGAGGCGGATGAGGAGGGGAATGCTGCGGATGTCGTTCGGCGCTGCACGGGCGGGCTGATCTGTGCAGCGCAGGTCAAGGAACGGCTGAAGCATTTCGTCTCGCGTAACGCCTTCGACATCGAGGGGCTCGGCGGCGAAAAGATCGAGCTCTTCTTTGAGACGGGACGCATCAAGTCGGCCGCCGATATTTTCACGCTTGAAAAACGCGATAAAAAATCCGGCGAGCCGCTGACTGAGGTCCGGGGCTTCAAGGAAACGTCCGTCAACAAGCTCTTTGCTGCGATCAACGCGCGGCGCACTGTTTCGTTCGAACGATTTCTGTACGCGCTCGGTATTCGCCACATCGGGGAGACGACAGCCAAGGATCTTGCGAAGGCTTACGGAACGTTTGAAGCGCTGCGTGCAGCGGTCGATGCCGCGATTCAAGGCGGTAAAGGCAGCGAAGCCTATCAGGATATCGACAATATCGAAGGCATCGGAGAAACGGTGGTCGATGCCTTGATCGACTTCTTCAGCGAACAGCACAATCAAGAACAGCTTGACGCTTTGCTGAAGGAGGTGAACGTCACGGCGTTCAAACGCGTGCAGGTTAATTCGCCGATTACGGGCAAGACGGTCGTTTTCACTGGCACGCTGACGAAGCTGACGCGCAACGAAGCGAAAGCCCAGGCGGAGCGGCTTGGCGCGAAGGTGTCGGGGTCGGTATCGAAGAAAACGGATTATGTCGTTGCAGGGGCGGAAGCCGGGTCGAAGCTCGATGCTGCGCGTGCGCTTGGCGTAACCGTGCTCGATGAGGACGGGTGGCTTAATCTGATCGGGCAATCATAGGACTTACGAAGAACACGTCCGAGGCGTCAGCTTTCGGATAAGCTGGCGCTGATCGCGACACAGATCTCGCCGCCACGCTCAATGATTTCGACGTCGGCGGCGCCCCCTGCGGGACTTACCTGCACCGATACGACCGCTCCGTGTTTTACCGTCGCAGTAATCAGCGGCAAAAGGGCGTGCGGGAAATGTGGTGCCGCCGTGATTTCATAAATGGAAAACATGCGTGCTTCTCCTCTCATGCCGCGTTGAGGAAAGCTAGGTGAGGGTATGCTCTTGGGCTGTGCCGTCCGTAACAGTACGATCTCAGCCCTATATCGGGAGCGTAGCCTGTTTGAGCCAATCGCGCGTTGCCTGATCGAGTTGAGGCGCGAGCGTCTCAAAGACGCGCCGGTGATAGGTATGGATCCAATCGCGCTCGCCTTGATCGAGCATGTCCACCACGATCAAGCGGCGATCGATCGGAGCCAGCGTGATCGTCTCGAAGCCCATCATCTGGCGCTCGCCGTCGCCGATCTGTTCGGGCGGAGTGACGAGCACGACGTTTTCGATGCGAATGCCGTAGGCGCCGACCTTGTAGAAGCCGGGCTCGTTGGAGATCAGCATACCCGGCTGCAGAGGCGCCATGCCGCCGCGTGAGATCGACTGCGGGCCTTCATGCACGGATAGATAACTTCCGATGCCGTGCCCGGTACCGTGGTCGAAGTCTTCGCCGATAGCCCACAGAGCGCGGCGCGCGAAGGGATCGAGGTCGATGCCGCGCGTGCCTTTTGGAAAGCGCGCCGTCGCGACCGCAATGTGACCTTTGAGAACGGCTGTGAAATGCCGCTTCATGTCTTCGGTGGGTTTGCCGATGGCGACCGTGCGCGTGATGTCGGTCGTTCCATCCTGGTACTGGCCGCCGCTGTCAATCAGGAACAATTCGCCCGGCTCGATCTTGCGGTTGGTCGCTTCGGTGACGCGGTAGTGCACGATGGCGCCGTTGGGGCCTGCGCCCGAGATTGTCGCGAAACTGATTCCGCGCAGCATGTTGGTCTCGCGGCGAAACGTTTCGAGCTTCCGAACAGCAGTAATCTCGTCAAGCGTGTCGGTCGCTGCATTGTCGTCGAGCCACGCAAGAAAGCGGGCGACGGCATGGCCGTCGCGGATGTGGGCGGCACGCGCTCCGGCGATCTCCGCTTCGGTCTTGATCGCCTTCGGCAAGATGCAGGGATCCGGTCCGCGTGATATTGCGGCTGTGCCGAGCTTCATTTCGAACCAGAAGCTCGCGGTCTCGGGGTCAAGGCGAACCTTCTTCCCTTGCGCCTTGAGCGCGGCGAGGCGTCCGGCCATTGCTTTCGGCGGCAAGAGCTTTGCTACTGGCGCGACGTGAGCGCGTGTTTCCGCGTCCAGTCTTTGCGGCTCAATATAAAGCTCGGCTTTTCCGCTTGCGGGCACGACGGCAAATGCCAGCACGACCGGATTATGCGCGACGTCGCTGCCGCGGATATTGAACAGCCAGCAGATCGAATCCGGCAGCGTCAGGATTGCCGCGTGCTGGCCGTCCGTTTTCAGCCGCGCCTGAATTTCGACGAGCTTGTCGGCGGCCGAGCGGCCTGCGAGTGCGAGCGGTTGCGCGATGACGGGATTGGCGGGTGGTTTCGGACGTGCCTTGCCCCAAAGAGTGTCGATCGGGTTTTTCGCCAGCGGCTTCAGCTTGATCTTCTTTGCCGCCAGCGCCGTCTTGAGACGCGCGATTTCCGCGCCCGTGTGGTTCCAGGGATCGAAGCCGATCGTCTGGTCTTTGCCGAGGGTGCTTACGAGCCACTCGGACAATCGCGCGCGCGGTAGCAGTGAAACCTCAAAGACGGTCGTGTCCGTCTCGGCTTTCGCCTGCACGGTGTAGCGGCCGTCGATCATCAGAATTGCGGATTTCTTCGCCACGACGGCGAGGCCGGCCGATCCCGAAAATCCTGTCAGCCATTGCAAGCGCTCGGCGGAAGCGGGAACGTATTCTCCCTGATGACTGTCGGCGCGCGGGATGAGCACGGCGTCGAGCTTCGATTTCGTCATCAGCGCGCGAAGCGCCTTGACGCGCTCGGCGACGTGATCCGGTCCGGATTGCAGTTGGAATGTCTGAAACATGACGGAGGTTCTAGGCGGCTGTCGTGGCTCGGGCAACGGGCGATTTCAGCGCCGCGCGAATGTCAGGGTCGACCAGCCGGTGATCCGGTCGTGGCGCTGAAGGGCGAACCCGTGCGCACTATAGGTGGCGATGACCTCAGGCGCCTGCGGAACAAGGATGCCGGACAGCACGAGCGTGCCGCCCCTGTCAATCGGCGGCGCCAGCTGCGGCGCCAAACGGATGAGGGGGCCAGCGAGAATGTTTGCGATCAGCAGATCGAAGGGGGCGCGGCTTCGGATTTCGGGATGCGTCGTGCCGCTGGCTCGTACAACTCTAATTTGGCTTGCGACTCCGTTGAGGCGGACATTTTCTGCGGCGACCTTCACGGACTGCGCGTCCATGTCGGCGGCGACGATCCGGGCTCCCACGATCGACTTGGCGACGGCGATGGCGAGGACGCCCGATCCGCATCCAAGATCGAGAACAGAGGCGAACTTGCAGGATCGTGCCAGACGATCGATCGCCAGCAGGCAGCCGAGCGTCGTTGCGTGGTGGGCCGTTCCGAAGGCTTCGCCCGCATCGATGAGGATCGTATTCGGGCCGCGCGCAATGCGTGCGCGATCATGGCTGCCATGAATCGTGAAGCGTCCGGCGCGCACAGGCGGGAGCGCCGCTTGCGAAATCGCGACCCAGTTCAATTCCGGGACTTCCTCTGCCGAGAACTCCGGCAACGGTCCTGAGAGGAGCGGCGCAAGTTCTCCCGCGGGATCACGCTCGCCTTGGGCGGTGTCGAAATAAACTTCGATGCGCCAGCGTCCTGGGCCGTTCTCGAAAACAGTCAAGGCGTCGGGTGGCGGTTCCAGCAAATCCTGCAGGGCATTGCCGGTCGCATAGGCTTGGGCGCGATCGCTGAAATCGGCCGCGAATTTTTTGAATGTCATGGATGTCAGACTGCCGGGGGCATGGATCTTCCCTCGAATTCATAACCCTCGGCGGGAATAGGATCAGGAAGATAGTCGAGAAGCAGGTCCCATTTTTCGTCAATGTGTTTCGCGGCTTGGGCGGGCGGCAAGGCGACAAGGGTGCCGTCGGCTTTTTCGATGACGATGCCGTCGCGGATCAGCCGGTCAAGTGCATCATCGATTTCGAAATCGACTTTAACGCCGAAGGTGCGCATCAGGTAGGACTCTATCGCAAGATCGATCGAAGGAAGATCGGCGCGTGTCGACTTTTCCTTCGCGAGCACGCTGTAGAGAAGCATTTCTTCCTTCACGTCTTCCTCGGCACCACGCGCGGCGATCTTCAGGATGACGCCCCGATTGTCGGCCATCGTGTGGAAATAGAGGTTCTGCGCCATCACGACCATATAGCGCTGTTTCTGGTTGAAGAAACCCATCGCTTGCCGGAACGCGATGCCGCTCAATCCGGCGAGAGCGCCGACCGCAGCGATCGGGTTGCTGGCGAGCAGTGCGATTTTTCCTGCGGCGCCGAAGGCTCCCATGCCGAGACCGCTACCTGCTGTCACACCAAGGCGCAGTTTATCGAATGAGCGGAAGCGCACCTCGGTGTTCGGAAAAATCATCTCGACGTCGGTACGCGGGATGTTCTTGAACAATTTAAGGTAGATATTCTTATCCGAGATGCCGGGCGGCATGTGATGGCGTGCCCGTTGGACCCATTTTTCCGCGCTCGCCCGGCTGCAACGCTTTTCACGCATCACCTCTTCGACGCGCGTCTCGAACGGCTTCAACTTGAACATGATGAAAAGCCGCTGGAAGATCGGAACGTCGAACTCTTCCTTGCGCAGGAATTTCCGGACGTTGCGACGCTCATACTTCTGGTTGGAGGCGCCGCGATAATAGATCACGATCCGTTCGAACGCCTTCATGTCGACGGTCAGATCCAGGCCATAATGGCTGTCGCGCGTCAGAATCATCTCGACATCGGTTGGGTCGACCCGCTCGTAGTTGGCGCGCTGCAGGAGGCTTTCCACGCCCTCAAAGACGCGATGTTTCAGGACTTCGCGATCCTCGTCGGAGAAGCTGCGTGTCATCAGCAGGTCGCTGTCGGGAGAGAATGTTTCGTAGGTCTGCTCAAGATCGAGCAGCAGCGCGAAGTACTGCTGTTGGCGCCAATAATCGAGATAGCGGAAAAAGCGGCGCGCCTCGGCCGCCTGGCCTGCAGGCCAGAGGTAAGGCTTCGTCAGACGGTCGAGGAGGGCAAATCGAGTGACCGGGATGAAGCGCTCACGCTTGCGCTTCTCATCGGGTTGCAGAACATCGCTAATTGGCTCGGCCGCTTGTCCTTCGTGGACAGGCGCGGGTTTTGCGTCGAGGTCCGTCAGGTCATAGAGGCGCTGAAAGAGCCCCTGCTTTTGATATAGGCGGCAATTCGTAATATCTGCCGACATCAACGCAACTCCCGTCGTGTTTCCTTTATCGGACGCAATTCGACCCCTGGCCGGGTCCCACGTCTTAGCGATACGGTAAAGCTTGTCGAGCGGTCGCAAATCTTCCGCGCGCAAAGATGACCGACAGCCGCCTTGGACGAGCTTTTTTGCGACGCCGTCGAATCTCGCCCATGCGTTGCTCATGAATAGAGCACAAGCCCCCTCATATAGGAAATCAGTTCATAACTTTTGGAATTTCCACAGTGGCGCCCGCGTTACGCTAGGATCATTGTTAAGTGGGATATGTGGGGGCGTTTTTTGGGGGCTGTGCGTGATGAGGGCATTACGGGTACTAGCTTTGGTCATTTCGACCTTTGCAATGGCGGCAGCATTTCCCGCCGGCGCTGACGAACTCGTCATGCCGTTTGCGTGCACGATGGACCGGGGGACGCCTCACCTCTCAGCCGCCAGTCCAACAACCTATCAGATTATTGGCTCCCGCGAAGAAATGCCATTCTCGGCCTGTCGATCCTCGCCCAGCGGCAACTGCGAAACGATGATGGTCCACAAGTTCAGCATCGAATGCGGCGGGCAGAGGGTCGCTTGGGCCAAAGTTGCCACTGCTGGCCGTGCGGCTGGCGTCGAACTCCCGGCGCATTTGCCTTCGGGATTTGCGCCCGTGAGCCGATTCAAAGGGCGCTTCGTTTTGCCTGGCTTCGGACGCACGACGCATCTCCCGAAGGTCGAGACGCAAACGCTTTCGGCCGATAGCGTTATCGAAACGGGTTCTCTCGCTTCCAGAGCTGAGGAGCCTCACTGGGTGACGGTGATCGATCCGACAATCAAGGCTTCGGCATCTGACGGTGCATTCAAGGTTGCAGGAGTGGTCTCGACCTTACTTATTTCTCTGATGGCCGCCTGCTTATTCGTGGCGCGCCGGCGGATGCCTTTGTCCTACGATTTCGCGCAATCTTCACGTTTTTCCGAGGCATCGCCTGAGAATTTATGGTGCTTCGGTGTACGCAAGTTTGCGGCGATGGCGGGCGCATTTCGGCGCAGCTTCCCGAACTCGTTCGAGCAGAACTGGTTCGAGTCGCCGAAAAGCGGCGGCAACGGCTCCGTAGCCAGGTCATTGGATGCCGTTCAGGCCCGCATCGTCGAAACGGAACTTCTCGTTGCGACGTTGCCGTCTGATCTGCTGCTCAGGGATGTGCTGCAGACGGAGCTTGACGGCCTACGCAGTCGCGCCGCCGACGTTTCGCGCCGTGCCGATCAGATTGGCGACAAGCGCGCGAGCACGATCTTGCGCGCGATGCTCAGGGATCTCGATCGCATTACGCGCATCGTGCACGGGACTGCCCGCAAGGACAAGGCGGCCGAACCGGGGCCGGCCGATGTTCCATCGACCATCTTTGAAGCTTATCGCATTCTGGGTCTGAATCCCGAGGCGCCGCCTGCGGCAGTCAAGAAACTCGTCGATGCGCTGCGGATGTCCTGGCATCCCGACCATGCCCGGAGCGAGGCCGACCGCCGACATCGCGAGGAGCGGATCAAGCAGATCAACGCGGCGTGGGATCTGCTCAAGGCATCGCAGGTCGAGGCCGCCTGAACCAAGAAAGGCAGCCGGATCAACGAGAACGGCGCCATCTCAGAGGCGCCGTTTGAATATCCTGTTAGCTTCTTGCCGACGCGGAACTGACCGGGGCGTGGCGTGGACGATGCCCTAGGCCGAACAGCGATGGGCGACCGGAAGGTTGCGTATTTCCTCCTCGGTCAGCGGTTCTGTGTCTTGCACTACGGTCATCCGGGCCTTGGCCTTGATCTGTCCTCGCTTCGCCGCGCCGAGGCGCACTGCGAGTTGTTCATTAAGCCCACGGACGACGCCAATCTTACCTCTTAGCGGAAAGCGGTAAGTGCTCATGGATAGCTCCTCTCAAGGACTCTACCCTCCCAAACGAAGATTCCCCACTTCGGTTGCACGCCCCCGCGCTCAACCCCGTGGTTTTCTACGCAGACAACTACCCTTGACCGCCGACGGCAGAACGCGGCGCCAAAATAGCGGTCAACTGCTGATGAACCCCCACAGCTCAACGAGCGGTTAAAACGTGTCACATAAATGCGGCAACAAGAAGAAATCTGCGGCTAAAATTAGATTCGGTCTGAGCATTTCCTTATTATGAATCAGTCATATAGGGTCGACGAAGCTCGACACGACCCGTTTCGTCGTGCCGTCATCAAAATTGATTGTCAGCTTGTTGCCGTCGACAAACGTCACCGTTCCATCGCCGAACTTTTCGTGCCGGATGCGCGTGCCGTTTTTGAAGGACGCAGCGTTGGCTGTTGATGCCGCAACCAATTCGCCTTCGAGTGTGATCGGCGTTCGGGCTCGCTTTTTCGTATCGCGGCCGCTGTTCCAGGATTGCTGGGCGCGTTGCCAGCCGGGCGTCTTGTAATTTGAGCCGAATGGTTCGGAACCACCGGCGCGGTCGAAACGGCTTGGCCCGAACGGGTTGCCATAGCCATAGGTCGCGCGGCCACCGTAGGGCATCTCGCTTTCGATCACGTCGACCGTCGCCTCGGGCAGCTCGTCGACAAATCGCGACGGCAGCGCCGATTGGTAGAGGCCGTGCGTGCGCCGGTTCTGCGCGAACGAAATCTTCGCGCGGCGTTTGGCGCGCGTCAGCCCGACGTAGGCGAGGCGGCGCTCTTCTTCGAGGCCCGCCTTGCCGCTTTCATCGAGCGAGCGCTGATGCGGAAACAATCCTTCCTCCCAGCCCGGCAGGAAGACGATGCCGAATTCAAGTCCCTTGGCGGCGTGCAGCGTCATCAGCGAGACGCGGTCGCCGTCGCTGCTCTGATCGGCATCCATGACCAGCGAGACGTGCTCAAGGAACCCTTGCAGCGTTTCGAAGTCGTGCATGAATCGCACGAGTTCCTTCAAGTTTTCCAAGCGCGACTGGGCTTGCGGACTTTTGTCGGCCTGCCACATCGCGGTGTAGCCCGACTCGTCCAGCACGAGTTCCGCAAGATCAGTGTGGCGCATGTGATCGAGATTGCCGCGCCAACGCTCGAATGCCTGCATCAAGTCGGAGAGCGATTTGCGCGCCTTGCCCGAGAGTTCGTCCGTCTCGATAATCTCGCGCGCCGCCTGATAGAGCGAGGTCCCGCGGGCACGCGCAAGCTCATGGATGCGCTTGATGCTCGTATCGCCAAGGCCGCGTTTCGGTACGTTGACGATGCGCTCGAACTTCAGGTCGTTGGAAGGATTGGCGACGACGTCGAAATAGGCGATGGCATCCTTGATTTCCTGACGTTCATAAAAACGCGGGCCGCCAATGACGCGATACGGCAGGCCGAGCGTAATGAACCGGTCCTCGATGGCGCGCATCTGGGACGATGCGCGCACGAGAATGGCGATATCGTTCAGTTTTTCGTGGGCGCGCTGGAATTGCTCGATGTCTTCGCCAATGGCGCGCGCCTCGGCTTCATCGTCCCAAAAGTTCGCGACCGCAATCTTGGAACCGGCGGAGCCATCGGTAAACAGAGTCTTGCCGAGGCGGCCGGCGTTCTTGGCGATCAGCCCCGAGGCGGCGGCGAGGATGTTTGCGGTGGAGCGATAATTGCGTTCAAGCCGAATAACTTTCGCGCCGGGGAAGTCCTTTTCAAAGCGCAGGATGTTGTCGACTTCGGCGCCGCGCCAGCCATAAATCGACTGGTCGTCGTCGCCGACGCAGCAGATGTTTGGGCAACCTTGCGCCAAGAGGCGCAGCCACAGGTACTGCGCGACGTTTGTATCCTGATATTCGTCGACGAGGATGTAGCGGAACCGGCGATGATAATCGGCGAGGACATCGGGATGCTCACGGAACAGCCGCAGGCATTCGAGCAGCAGATCGCCGAAGTCGCAGGCGTTGAGGTCCTTGAGGCGGGCTTGGTAGGCGGCGTAAAGGGCGGCGCCCTTGCCAGCGGCGAAAGAGAAGGATTCGCCATCCGGCACTTTCTCCGGCGTCAGGCCGCGGTTCTTCCAGCTGTCGATGAGACCGGCGAGTTGGCGGGCGGGCCAGCGATCCTTATCGAGGCCCGCCGCCTCGATGACCTGTTTCAGGAGCCGGACCTGATCGTCGTCGTCGAGAATCGTGAAGCCCGACTTCAGGCCGACCAGTTCGGCGTGACGGCGCAGAATCTTGACGCCGATCGAATGGAACGTTCCGAGCCACGACATGCCCTCCAGCGTGCCGCCGATCAGTCCGCCGATCCGGTCGCGCATCTCGCGCGCCGCCTTGTTCGTGAACGTGACGGCCAGAATCTGCGACGGATAGGCTTTCCCGGTCGCCAGGATATGGGCGATGCGGGTCGTCAGTACACGTGTCTTTCCGGTGCCCGCTCCGGCTAGAACGAGGAGGGGACCTTCTGTCGTTTCGACAGCTTTGCGCTGTTCAGGATTGAGGCCATCCAGATACGCCGGGGCGCCGTGCGCAGCCCGAATTGCGCGCGCCGAGATCGATTGGATTTCCTCAGCGTTATTGTCCTGTCTGGCGGTGGCGCTTGCGGCCCCAGGAGCTTGCGGCAGATCGAACGGCGGATCGTCGTCGGCCGGCAACTCCGGGCCCGTCTCGGCGTTCGGCTTGCGAGTCGAAGTCATGCAAATTGACCTAAACCACCAAGGCTGATCCTACAACCGGCGCGTCCCGGTGCCGCGCGCCGCGGTCACAGCAATCGGCGAATCGATCACAAAATGCTCAAACGCCTGGAATGAAGCCAAATTTCGAGTTCAGAGTATCGTTGCTCCGTGCCATATAGATGTGCACGGCGACGTGTATTTCAATTTGATCGCCGGGGGTGCCCAGCATTCGTCCTGCGGGCCGCAAGAGACGTTCATGAACAACGGGCTTCTATTTTTCGGCGGGCTTCTCGTCCTCGTTCTTGCGGCGCTTTTCGCCGTGCCGACGCTTGTCGACTGGAACGGCTATCGCGGCGTCTTCGAGGAGGAGGCTTCCAAGGTTCTCGGGCGCGACGTGCGAGTCGGCGGCGCAGTCAACTTGCGGTTTCTGCCCGCACCCTACGTTCAATTCGACAAAGTGCGCATTGCCAATGTGAGCGGACAAACGGGAGAGCCGTTCGTCAGAGCCGACAGCTTCAAAATGTGGCTTTCGGGTCCGGCGTTGCTGCGCGGCGTTCTGGAAGCAAGTGAAATTGAGCTGAACAAGCCGGTGTTGACGCTGGCGGTCGATAAATCGGGCGGCGGCAACTGGACGAACATCACGTTGCGATCCGCCGATCTGCCTTTCGTGCCGCGCGAGCTGGCGCTCAAGTCTGTCAAGCTCAGCGACGGCACCATTTCGATCTACAACGCAGCGGCGGAGCGTATCGCGCATATCGAGAATATCAATGGCGAACTCTCTGCGGACGGGTTGGCGGGACCGTTCCGCTTCAAAGGCAACGCGTCGTGGTTGGGTGCGGCACGCGACATCGCGTTCGCGACCGAGGCGCCAGCAAGTGACGGATCGTTCGGCCTTAAGGTTTCCGCGCGCTCGATAGGTTCGCCCGACGTCTACCTTCTCAACGGCCGAGTTTCCGATCTCGCCCGCAAACCGTCGTTCAAAGGCGAGTGGGCCGGCACGCTGACGATGCCGGCCGACAAAGCGCCGGCACATGCGGGCAAGGACGACACGACGCTTCTCGATCTCAAAGCCGAAGTTTCTGGCGACACGTCGGGCGCGAAATTCGACGATATCACGCTGTCGCTCAACAGTGCAGCGTTACCCCAGATGATTACCGGGTCAGCAGTCGCGACGTGGATGACACCACCGCGCCTCGATCTGACGCTCGCGTCCAAGTGGCTTGATATCGATCGGTTGGCGGGAGCAGGTCAAGGCAGCGCCTCCTTTTCGAAATTGAAGGAGTTAGGCCTCGGTCTGATGCAGTCCGTTGCGGGCGACAGCACGGCGCGCGCGAAGATCAATCTCGAACAGGTGAAAATCGGAGGCGAAACGGCGGGCGGTCTTGATATCGATGCCGATCGCACAGGCAACATCACCCACATCAAGAATTTCAACATCAGCCTGCCCGGAGGATCGCGTCTCGATCTTGCAGGCAATTTGAAGACGGACGCTGAAGGAAAGCATAGCTTTTCCGGTGACCTGTTCGTGGGTGGCACGAGTCTCGCCCGTCTCAAAGCTTGGGCCGGAAAATCCGGTGTGCCAATCGACATCACGTCGGACGGCCCGTTCTCGTTGAGCGGCAAGCTCGACATTGACGCGACGCGCTTCGCAATCGCGGATGCTTCCGGCGATATTTCGGGGCGTGCGTTTTCCGGCGATCTGACCGTTGCTCAAGGCGTCCGCTTGCGCACGGACCTGACGCTCCAGGCGGCGGAACTCGATACGAAGGAGATTTTCCCTGAAACGGCGAGCACGCTGGAAACTGCGCTTCGGAAGGCGCTGGGGCTTGTCTTGTCCGATTCTGAAAAGGGAGATGCAGCCGGGGAGCATGCTCAGGACGTGCGGCTGCGCGTCATCGCCGGGCGGTTGATCGACCACGGCAACAAGTATCGTGACGTCGATGTGACGTTCGAAACCGAGGGCAAGGAAATCCGTCTGCCGGCAGCTAAGATGACGACGGAAAGCGGGCTCAGGGTTTCACTTGAAGGGCGCGTGAAAAAGAACGACGACGGCCCGTTCGGAACGCTTGCGTATGATGTCGTCGCTCCAACGCCTGACGCAATGAGCGATCTCGTGCGCAAGAGCGGCTTGGCGCTGCAGTTTGGTGATGAGCCGTTCAAGGGGCTGAAAAGCGCGAAACTGGCGGGTCTCATAAAGCTCGGGCGACGTACTCCGTCGGCGAGCGACGTAACCTTCGACGGGACGTTGAATGGTTCCCATTTCGGCGGATCGGCGGATTTCGACGGCGGTCTCGGCGCGTGGCGCTCGCGGCCGAGCCGAGTGCAGATGACGGTCTCAGCTCCATCGTTGCAATCGTTGCTTACGATGTTGGCCCAGGATCAACGCATGCCGGAGACGGCGCCCGGGGAACCGGCAGAAGCGTCTCTGATCTCGGCTGGAACGCTGGCTTCGGGCGCCAAGGCTCGGCTGGAGATACGCGGGCACGGGCTCGACGTGGCATTCTCCGGTAGCGCCGTTTGGCCGGAGGGCTCATCTCTGGCGCTCAATGGTGCTGCTGACGTCAAGGCGGACGATCTCGCCGACGCGCTAGCGATGGCCGGGCTTTCACTGCCAGCCGGATCTACGGCGGTGGCAACGCACGGGACGCTGGACGTTATCCGCGATAAGGGGACGTGGTCGATCGCGGCACGCGATCTGATGCTTGGGACATCGACGGTTACGGCATTCCTCGACTTGAAAAACGGAGAGGACGGGCGCCGCAATATCGAAGGCAAGATCGGCGCGGATCGCGTTGCTATCGAGGCGCTGGCCGCCGCACTCACTGACAAGTCCTCTGTACCGCCGGATAGCGGCGATACGGGCGTGACCGCGGATGGTTCGGCAGCTTCGGAATGGCACTCGATCTGGCCGAGCGGACTTTTCAATTTTGCCGCCCTGAACGGGAGCGACGCCGATATTCACCTCAGCTTTGGTTCTCTCGCTCTGAGTGGCGATCTCGCAACGCGCGACGGTGAGATGAAGCTGGCGATCTCGCCGAGCAAGATCACGGTCAGCGATCTCTCGGCGGCTGCTGCCGGAGGCAAACTGAGCGGCAGCCTGCGCCTCGACAAAGCCTCCAATGGCGTGACGTTCGTCAGCCATCTGAAGCTCGATCAAGCGAAACTTTCGTCCTTCAGTCCGTCAGCACGGGGCACGGCGACATTCGAACTTAACGGCGAGGCGACAGCGCAGAGTCCCGCCGGTCTGATCGCCGTGTTGTCGGGCAAGGGGCATGTAACCCTCCAGGGTGCGACGGTTCATGGACCGGTCCCGACGGCCCTGGCAGATATCGTCGATACGGTTCTTCGCGGAAAAATGCAAAACGATCCGCGTGCCATTTCCGCAGCCCTTCTGACGTCGCTTACGACGTCAGAAGTTTCGATGGGAAATCGCGAGCTTGCGATGACGCTGGCCGATGGTTCGATAAAATTCGAAACGCTGGCGCTCGAGTCGCCGGACGGCAAACTCGAGGCGACGGCCTCCGCGGACCTGACCTCGCTCAAGGCCAGTGCGGCGCTTCAGGTAACGCCGACGCTCAAACCGCTGTCTCCGCCGGATATTGCTCTGCCCGGATGGAAGCCCCCTCCGCCTAAGGGTCCGTTGCCCCCCGCTATCGTTCTTTACGATGGTCCGCTGGACAATCTCGCTGTCGTGAAGTCGAGCGTCGATGTCGCCGACCTGCAGCGCGAGCTTTCCGTGCGGCAGGTCGAGCGCAACGTCGAAGAGTTGGAATTGTCGCGCCGGGTCGACGAAGAGCGGGCGCGGATCGAGAAGGAGCGCCGCAAGGCCCTCGATGCGCAGCGCGCCCAGGCAGCGAAGAAACAGACCGGGACGTTGCCGCCGGTCGTTCCCGAGTCTGCCGGAACGACGAATGGGGGACAGTCGGGAGCCGATCCTGTGCCGGATGCAACAGTTCCTAATCCGCCGGTGATCGTGCCTCAGGCGGACAAGCAAGACGGTTCAGATGCGACGGGTTCGGCGAGTTCCGGTACGTTGCAAGGGCAGAAGATTACGGTCGAGCCGATTCCTGACTCCGAGAGTGTTGCGGCGCAGAGCTCAGCGGGGCAGATCGACCCTGAAACGGGTTTGCCGGTTCCAGACAAGAACCAGGAAGCGACTCGATCCACGACGTCAGCTCGCCCTGCTCAACGGCCACGGGAAAAGCGCCGCACGTCATCGGACGAGGTCATGAAGCAGCTCGGTGGCTTCCAGTAAGCCTTTTCGTAGTGCCTATTCCGCCAGCTTTTCTGCGGCGCGCGATTCAAGGCGCTTCAATATCCATACGCGGACGGCGCTCGATAAGCCGGCGCTGCCGCGTTCCTTGTCGATCGCACTGATCAAACCGGCGAGCGTCAGGCCATCCTCGGCGGCCGCTGCCTTCAGCGCAGACCAGAATGCTGTTTCAAGCGAGATCGACGTGCGATGGCCCTGGATCGAAAACGAACGCTTCTCAGGTCGCATCAGGAGGCATTGCTAGGGCCGGTGTCATCGTCATCGACGATACCGTCGGACTCGCGTCGCGACGCGTCGAGATCGCTCTGCCACTTACGGTTTCTTGTCTCGAACAAATTGCGCTCGGATTTCGTCTGTCCGTATTTGAGCCGGTTCTCCTGCGCGTCCCTCTCGCGGTTGGCGCGCTCGCGGGCTTTACGGACCTTATTGAGATTGACGATCTCTGCGGTCATAAAATGCACTCCGCCACGAATGCCAAAGCGGCACTCTCAACTTCATGTATTTTATGTGCAGTAATGCGAAGGCGTCAAACGCTTGCTGCTTTCGCCGAGCGCAATCGATCCCTAGTCCGGAGAAATCATCTTCTCGGGGCGCACGATCTCGTCGAACTCTTTGTCCGTGACGTAGCCGCCGCCGACCGCCTCATCGCGCAGCGTCGTGCCTTTCTTATGCGCGGTCTTGGCGATCTTGGCGGCGTTGTCGTAGCCGATCTTCGGCGCGAGCGCGGTCACAAGCATTAACGAGCGTTCGAGTCCTGCCTTGATGTTGTCCTCGCGCGGTTCGATGCCGACGACGCAGTTGTCGGTGAACGAAATTGCAGCGTCCGCGAGCAAGCGCACGGACTGCAGGAAATTATAGGCCATCACGGGGTTGTAGACGTTGAGTTCGAAATGGCCCTGGCTCCCGGCGAACGACAGCGCCGCCTGGTTGCCGAAGATCTGGACACAGACCTGCGTCAGCGCTTCGCACTGGGTCGGGTTGACCTTGCCAGGCATGATCGAGGAGCCCGGCTCGTTTTCGGGAAGCGCAAGCTCGCCCAATCCCGAGCGCGGGCCCGAGCCGAGTAGCCGGATGTCATTGGCGATCTTGAACAGCGACACGGCAACGGTGTTGATGGCGCCGTGCGAAAAGACCATCGCGTCGTGAGCCGCGAGGGCCTCGAACTTGTTCGGCGCGGACTTGAATGGCAGGTGCGTGATCGAGGCGATACGCGCCGCAATCATCTCGGCAAAGCCTTTCGGCGCGTTGAGTCCGGTTCCGACGGCGGTGCCGCCCTGGGCGAGCTGCATCAGGGCGGGCAGCGTGGATTCGATGCGGGCGATGCCGTTGTCGACCTGCTGGGCGTAGCCCGAGAATTCCTGGCCGAGCGTCAGCGGCGTCGCGTCCTGGGTGTGCGTGCGTCCGATCTTGATGATGTGCGACCACGCTTCGGCCTTCTCGTGCAATGCCTTGTGAAGCTTGCGTAGCGCCGGAAGCAGGCGATGAACGACTTCCTCCGAGCACGCGACATGCATCGCGGTTGGGTAGGTATCGTTCGACGACTGGCTCATATTGACGTGGTCGTTGGGATGGACGGGCTTTTTCGAACCCATCTCGCCGCCAAGCATCTCGATGGCGCGGTTCGAGATGACCTCGTTGGCATTCATGTTCGATTGCGTGCCGGAGCCTGTCTGCCAAACGACGAGCGGGAAGTGATCGTCGAGCTTGCCGTCCATCACCTCCTGCGCGGCCTTGATGATGGTTTCGCCGATCTTGGGGTCAAGCCGGCCGAGCGCCATGTTCGTTTCGGCGGCGGCGCGCTTGATGACACCGAGAGCGCGAACGATCGCGGCAGGCTGCTTCTCCCAGCCGATCTTGAAATTGCCAAGGCTGCGCTGGGCTTGTGCGCCCCAATATCGATCTGAGGCAACCTCGATCGGGCCAAAGGTATCGGTTTCAGTGCGCGTCTTGGTCATCTGTGCTCGGTTCCGGCGATGTTCGTGAATGTAATTTTGCTGCTTCGTCGCGCATGGGGCGCGGTTTGTCGAGGGTTTTCATGTCTCGCCTGCCATCCTCGGCCGAGCGCGGCTGAGTCGCGTTGAAGGCGGGGGATCTAGCGTAAGAGTCGTCGTAGACCCAAAAATAACAAGCCTCCGGCAGTTTTACGGTGGATCCCCGAACGGCTCGCAAGCTCGTTCGAGTATGACGATAACGGCGCGCGTGCACGGCGGCCGGTGTGAGACGAGTTCTGCCTATTGGCTTTGGAGGCGCCCGCAGTGAACGCCCGCAGTGAAGATGAGCCGCCTACTTCTTCCTAAATTGGTCGAGGCTCAGGATTTTGGCGCCTTCGGGAGGCGGGGGCGTTTCGTCGGCGCTATCGGCGTTCTTCGCGTTCAATTCACCGGCGCGCGTGGCGGGCTCCGGCGATGGCGGCATCGCGTGAGCCGGATCGCGGCGCGTCGGCGATGTGGCGTCTTTGTCGGTGGCGCGAGGCTTGCGAGGTGCACGCGGCTTCTTCGGCGTGGGACGCGCGCTTTCGGGGCTCGCTTCGCCGATCTGATCATAAGTGGCGTCGGCCGTCAGCGCTTGGCGCGGCTCATGCATCGGCTCGTTGTCGCTGACCTCTTCGTCGAACTGCAGGCCGTAGCGAACGCTCGGATCGATGAACACCTTGATTGCCGCAAACGGCACGACGAGCCGTTCCGGAATGCCGTCGAACGTCAGCTTCACTTCGAAGCGATCATCGGAGACGATCAGGTCCCAGAAACGATGCTGGAGCACGATCGTCATTTCGCTCGGATATTTTTCTTTGAGACGCTTCGAGAGAATGACGCCCGGCGCCTGGGTCAGAAACGAGATATAGAAATGGTGCTCACCCGGAAGGCCGGACTTCACGACCTGCTGGAGAACCGCGCGAACGACTCCGCGCATCGCCTCCTGCTGCAATTTTGCGTAATCGATCGATGGCCCCGTTGCCATGCTTCAGCCTTCAAGAATGCCGTACTCTGACCGACCTCTGAAATCAGATTTGCCGCTCAGTCAAGTCCGTTTACCTATGAGCGGCGAGAAGTGGAGGGCTTCTGTTGCCCGGTGCCCTCCGAACCGCGCCTTACCCGGCTAGGGGCAAGGGCTTCAAGTTCAGGCTATTCGCACTGCATTACGCAGCGAGAGCGGCCTCAGCATAGTTGTCATTGGCAACTATTCTGTGTGACCCGATAACGGTGGTATCATGCCGGGCAAAAGCTAGGTCCTTTAGACCTTCGTCGATCCTATTTCGCCCCCATTCCTGGTTGCGCCCCGCGACTCTCCTCCGGAGAGCCGGCCGCAGGGCGCGGCAGAGAGAAATGGTGGAGGCGCCGGGTACCGCCCCCGGGTCCGATCGGCTTATTACGACCGCGTTTATCGCCATAGCTGGCAAGCCAGCCCTCTAGATATAATCATTGGCGGGCCGGAACAAAAGCGTTTCGCAAAGCTCATTCGCAAGGCCGTGAAAAACCTGTTACCGGTTGGCCGCTGTTGAACGTGAAGTGAAGCGGAAAGGCATGCGCGTGGCCGTTTCGGTCGAAGATCACGTTTCTGAGCCGGAGGCACTTTTATCGTGGAAATCGGTAACGCTGGTGCTGCTGACGGCCGCCCTTGCCGTCGTGCTCGGGACGCTGGCGGGGTACGGAGCGACGGCTCTCTTCGATGTCTGGTCACGGATCGGCGAACCCCGCGCTTTTGCCGCAGGTGAAATGGAAGCGCTGCTGACGGCGCGCGTCGCCATTTCGCTCTTTGCCTTTCAACTCGTTACCATCCTGCTGGCGCTTGTTGCCAATGCTCTTTTTGCGCGTGCCGGCGGAACTTTTCTGCCCTTCACGGTTCCTCGGGGCGGCATCAAAACGTTCGCGTTGGCGACAGTCGGGCTGATCGTGCTTGCGTTTATTTACGGCGGATGTGTCTTCGCGTTGGACAGGGAGGCATTCCAACACGACATCAACCCGTTCGCCGATCTGATGCTGGCAAGGACGTGGTGGCTCGTGCTGATTGCGGCCGGTATTGGAGCACCAATTGCCGAGGAATGCCTGTTTCGCGGATTGATTTACGGAGCGCTGAGGCGGACGCCTCTCGGCATTGCCGGAGCCGCAGCGGCGACCGCGATCATGTGGGCGTTTCTGCACGCTAGTTATTCGATTTACGGGATTGCGGCGATCACGCTCATCGGAATTTATCTGGCATTGGTGCGCGAGCGGACGGGGTCGCTTTTGACGCCGATCATCTGTCATGGCGTTTACAACTCGTTGATCGTGCTCATTCTGGCGTTTGCGCCCAACAGCTCGCTTGTCGCTGGATAGCCAATGGCGGGTGGCTGAAGGCTGACCAGAATCGCGCTAGGGCTTCTCTTATGCAGCAATATCTCGACTTACTGCGCCGCGTGCGCACCGAAGGCGTGAAAAAGACCGACCGCACGGGAACGGGCACGTTGTCCGTTTTCGGGCATCAGATGCGGTTCAACCTTAGCGACGGTTTTCCGCTGGTCACGACGAAGAAGCTGCACGTCAAATCGATCATTCATGAGTTGCTTTGGTTTCTTACGGGCGATACCGACATCAGTTATCTTCTCGCAAATGATGTGCACATTTGGGATGAGTGGGCTTGGGAAGAATTTCTTGACCCGAGCGACCCTCGCTACAGCCAAGCACCGATACGAATGCTAGGTCCCGTCTACGGGAAGCAATGGCGAAGTTGGGAAAGGCCAAAACGCGAATGGGACCCGGAACCTGATGACCCCGGCGAGAAGCCTAGATACACCATTGATCAAATCAGCGACGCAGTTAACCTGATAAAAAAGGATCCTGACAGCAGGCGCATCATTGTATCGGCGTGGAATCCAGCCGATGTCCCAGACATGGCTTTGGCGCCATGTCACTGTCTGTTTCAGTTCTATGTCGCGGACGGAAAGCTCTCGTGTCAGCTCTATCAGCGGTCGGGTGATGTTTTCCTCGGCGTGCCGTTCAACATCGCCAGCTACGCGCTGCTGACGATGATGATGGCGCAAGTGACGGGGCTCGGGCTCGGCGAATTCGTTCACTCGTTCGGCGATGCGCATCTTTATCTCAATCATCTCGAGCAGGCCGACGTGCAGCTTTCGCGCACGCCAAGGCCGCCGCCGACCATGCGCATCAAACAGCGCGGGCAGTCGATTTTTAATTTCAAGTACGAGGATTTCAGCCTCGAAGGTTACGATCCCTGGCCGCACATCAAGGCGCCCGTGGCGGTTTAAGTCGCCTGTACGCAGCGCTCCCGCTTGGGCGGCCCTAACGTACCGAGGTTCATTTCGCAACGCAAAGCGAAGACCTATTTGCTTCTCACGCATACCGTTGCTATCGGTCAGCCATGAACGACTTGCCCATTTCCCTGATTGTCGCCGTTTCGGAAAACGGTGTCATTGGCTGCGAGGGCGCCTTGCCCTGGCGGCTCTCGTCCGATCTCAAAGTGTTCCGTAGGCTGACGATGGACAAACCCGTCATCATGGGCCGGCGGACATTCCAGTCGATCGGCAAGGCCCTCGATGGCCGCGACAACATCGTCGTGACGCGCGATCCGGAGTTCGAGGCCGCGGATATCTCGACCTGTGAAAGCGTGACCGACGCACTGACGCTCGCGCGCATCCTTGCGACCACGCGCGGGGCCGAGGAGATCATGGTTATCGGCGGCGTCGCCGTCTTCGACGCCGCGTTTCCGGTTGCAGATCGTATCTATCTGACGCGCGTTCATGCGAACGTCGAAGGCGACCGGTATTTCCCGGCTCCAGACGAGGCGGTTTGGCAGGAAGTGGCGAAAGAAGCGCTGCCGCAGGGTCCACGCGATGAGTTTCCCTCGACATTGTTCGTTTACGAACGTCGCCAAAAGAGTGACGAAGCCGATGCCGAACGCCCTTGAAGCGCGGCCGCGACGCCCCAAATTGCGATAAGCCAAGGGGTGGGGAATTTGCGAACGAGGGAACCCTACCTTATAAGCTGCCCCGAACCTTGTTTTCTTTGCGTCCCCGAGGCTTTCGCCGTGCACGTCTCAAAGTTGTCTCCCGAGACCGACGCCGCGCCAAGGAGCCGGGAGATGGGCGCAATTTCATTCTCAGCTCAAAACACGAGAGAGGCCCTGATTTATGCCCTGGAGTAATCAAGGCGGCGGCAAAGGCAGCGGCGGCGGTGGAGGCGGACCGTGGGGAGGGGGGCCTTGGGGCTCAGGCTCTGGGGGTGGCGGCAAGGAGCCGCCCGATCTCGATGAGATTTTGCGCCGCGGCCAGGATCGCATGCGCCGGGTCATACGCGGCGGCGGCGGTGGCGGTGGCAATGGCGCCGGCGGCATCGGCGGTGGCGTTCCGAGGGCCTTCCTTTTTCTGCTTGGTCTTTTGCTGCTTGCAAGTGTCGCGTTCTACGGCTTCTTCTATCGCGTCAATCCGGACGAGCAGGGTATTGTCCTGCGCTTCGGCAAGTACGAGCGCTGGGAAGGTCCGGGTCTCCATTGGCGGTGGCCGTACCCGATCGAAGAAGTGCGGCTGCCGAAAGTCACGCAACAGCGCACCATCGAAGTCGGCAGCGCCCGCAGCACCATCGGCGCGCGCGACAGCGGCCTGATGCTGACGGGCGACGGCAGTGTCGTCGATGTCCGTTTCGTCGTGTTCTGGCGCATCAGCCCGGATAAGAGCGCGGACGGCGATACCGGCGTCGAGCAATTCCTGTTCAACATCGCGCAGCCCGAGACGACGGTGCGCGAGGTTGCCGAAAGCGCCATGCGCGAGGTCGTCGGCCAGTCCTCATTGCAGCCGCTCCTGACGGGCGGCCGGCAGCAGACGCAGGAAGAAGTTCAGAGGCTGATGCAAAAGACGCTCGACTACTACCGGGCAGGCATCAAGATCGACCAGGTGCAGCTCAAGGAGGTCGATCCGCCGGAGGAAGTCATTGGCGCGTTCCGTGAAGTCGCCGCCGCGGCTCAGGAGAAAGAGACGCTGATCAAGCAGGCGCAAACGTATGCCGATCAGGTCACGCCGAGGGCGCATGGTGAGGCGGATCGCATTGTTGCTGCCGCCGAAGGCTATCGCGACCAGACGGTCGCCGAGGCGACGGGTCAGGCGGCCCGCTTCCTCAAGGTTTATGACGAATACAAGAAGGCGCCGGACGTTACGCGAGAGCGCTTGTATCTTGAGATGCAGGAACGCGTGCTCGAGGGTGCCGACAAGATCATCATCGATCAAAAGAGCGGCCAGGGCGTCGTGCCTTATCTTCCATTAGAACAGCTTCAAAAGCGCGAACCGGCCGAAGGATCGAAATAATATGCGCGCGTTCTTCGCATTCATTTTCACGGTATTGATCCTCGCGGCTGCAGGTCTCTACGCGTCGGCGTTCGTCGTCCACCAGAACGAGCAGGCGATGGTGCTGCGCTTCGGCAAGACGCAGCAGATCGTCGAAACGCCCGGGTTGAAGTGGAAGGTTCCATTCATCGATACGGTCGAGAAATTCGATAAGCGTATTCTCGATCTCGATACGACGGAGCAGGAAGTCACCGCTTCCGATCAACAGCGGCTGATCGTCGACGCCTACGCGCGCTACCGCATCACGGACCCCCTGAAGTTCTATCAGAACGTGCGCAACGAAGAACGGGTGCGTGAAGTCGTCGGGCCTTTGATCGAGTCCGAAATTCGCCGCGTGCTCGGCTCAGCGACGCTGCAGGAGATCGTCAAGGACAAGCGCGAGCCGCTGATGAAGCAGATCGCGGCGCAGGTGAACAAGGAAGGCCGCGATTACGGCCTTGAAGTCGTCGACGTGCGCATCAAGCGCGCCGATCTGCCGAAGGTGAACCTCGTCAAGGTCTACGATCGCATGCGCGCCGATCGCGTGCGCGAGGCGACGGAGCTGAGGGCGCAGGGCGAAGCCGAAAGCAACCGCATTCGCGCCAACGCCGACAAGGCCGTGACGATCATCAAGGCGGAAGCCACGAAGAAGTCGGATGAGATCCGCGGCGACGGTGAAGCTCAGCGCAGCCGCATCTTCGCGGACGCCTTCGGGCAGGACCCCGATTTCTTCCGCTTCTACCGGTCGATGCAGGCCTACACGACGGCCATCAAGCCCGACGATACGCGCCTGCTGCTATCGCCCAGTAGCGATTTCTTCCGGTACTTCGAGGACCCTAACGGCCGTTCCAAGACGGCACCGGCGGCGGGCTCCGTTTCCGTCGCGCCGGCGCAATGAACGACCTTCTGGCCGGCCTCGGAATAGCCCTAGTCCTCGAAGGGCTGCTCTGGGCGCTTGCGCCGGACGCTGCGCGGCGTGTGGTCACGGACATCGCCAGCCGGGGAAATGCCCCTATCCAGGCTTGCGCCTTGGCGGCCATCGCCTTTGGAGTTTTCCTCGTCTGGCTCGTCCGAGGATAACCCCGAGCCGACTTGTCCTCCCGTCCCGGCAATATGCTACGATCGTCACTTTGATGCTTCGATCTTGCGCCAATTAATCCTTATAGGTCCCGCCGGGCGCCGCGTGGGTCGGACACTGGAGTTCTCTTGATGATCGGAAAAAGTTCCGTGCTTTTGCCCCGACTGCTGCTCAGCGCGATCATGACGATGGCGCTGTTTTCCTGTCCGGCGCAGGCGTTTCAGAACGGCCCGACATCGGTTGCGCCGCTTGCAAAGAAACTGATCGACGCCGTCGTCAACATCGCGACCTCGCAGACCGTCAAAGGACCGAGCGGCGTGCCGCTGCCCAAGGTGCCGAAGGGGGCACCGTTCGAAGACTTCTTCGACGATTTCTTCAACAAGCGCGGCGGCATGCCCCATTCGGACCGCAAGATCTCGTCGCTCGGCTCCGGCTTCGTGATCGACGGCAAGGAAGGGCTGATCGTCACCAACAACCACGTCATCGAAGGCGCCGAGGAGATCGAGATCAATTTTCATGACGGCTCGAAGCTCAAGGTCGACAAGATCATCGGTCGTGACACGAAGGCCGATCTCGCACTGCTCAAAGTGACGCCGAAAAAGCCGCTCGCCGACGTCAAGTTCGGCTCGTCCGCGACTATCGAAGTCGGCGACTGGGTGATGGCGATCGGCAACCCGTTCGGGCTCGGGGGCTCCGTCTCCGTCGGGATCATCTCGGCGAAGAGCCGCGATATCAATTCCGGGCCCTACGACGATTATCTGCAGACGGATGCTGCCATCAACAAGGGCAACTCGGGTGGGCCGCTGTTCAACATGGATGGCGAAGTGATCGGCGTGAACACTGCGATCATATCGCCGACGGGTGGCTCCATCGGCATCGGCTTTGCGGTTCCGTCCGATACCGTTTCGAACGTCATCGATCAGTTGAAGCAATACGGAGAGGTCCGGCGCGGCTGGCTTGGCGTCAAGATCCAGACGGTGACGGACGACATTGCCGAAACGCTCGGCGTACCCGAAAACAGCGGTGCCTTGATCGCAGCCGTGACACCTGAAAGCCCTGCCGCGAAAGCGGGGCTCGAAGCCGGCGATGTGATCCTGAAGTTCGACAGCAAGGACGTGACGACGATGCGCGGCCTGCCGCGGATCGTAGCCCAGGCGCCGATCGGCAAAGCCGTCGACGTCGAGCTTTTGCGCAAGGGCCAACGCAAGACGCTGCAAGTGACGGTCGGCCGGCTCGACGATGGCGAGGATAACGACAGCGATCTCAAAGAGCAGGGCGGCGACAGCGCTGCTCCGGCGGGTGCGGCCATCATCGGTCTCAAGCTTTCGGCGTTGACGCCCGATCTCAGGCGGAAGTACGGGCTCGACGAGAAGATCAAAGGTGTCGTCGTCGAGGATATCGATCCGCAAAGTCCGGCGGCGAAGAAGGGCATCAAAGCGGGAGACGTCATCGTCGAGGCGGCGCAGGAGGCGGTGAACGATCCGAGCGACGTTGCGGCGAGCGTCGACAAGGTCAAGAAAGCCGGACGCAAGGCCGTGCTATTGCGGGTCGAAGACGGCAAAGGCGATCTTCGGTTTGTTGCCGTGCCAATCTCGTAACACACGCGGTTTTTGGCATTGAATGGTGCGCCAGGAGGCAAATGTGTCCGAACATCACGGCATTCTCGATACCATCTTTGAATCGTTCTCTCCGGTGCACCCGGACGGGCATAAGTTCATCGCCATCGGCGCGGTCGTCACGCTGTTGTTCTTTCTGATCTATCCGCCGCTCGGGTGGATCGCGGCGTTGATCACTGCGTGGGTTGTTTATTTCTTCCGCGATCCGCAACGCGTCACGCCGTTGCGGCCGGGTCTCGTCATCTCGGCGGCGGACGGCAAGATTTCGTCGATCGAAAAAGTGACGCCGCCGGCCGAGCTCGGCTTGGGATCGGACGAGCGGGTTCGCATCTCGACGTTCCTTTCGATCTTTGACGTGCATATCAATCGGGCACCCGTAGCCGGACGCATCGTGCGCTCGCTTTATGTGCCGGGTGCCTTCCTGAACGCTGCGCTCGATAAGGCGAGCGAGGACAACGAACGGCGCATTCTGGTCATCGACACGGCGAACTACGGCGAGATTGGCGTCGTGCAAATCGCCGGGCTCGTGGCACGGAGAATTGTGACATTCTCGCAGATGGGGGATACCGTCGGCGTGGGGCAGCGGTTTGGCTTGATCCGCTTCGGTTCGCGCGTCGATGTTTATTTGCCGCCCGGTAAAGTCGCCCTTGTGAGTGTTGGGCAACGAGCGGTTGCGGGTGAGACGGTTTTAGCCGATCTTCAGTCGGTAGAGCCCGAGCGAGAGGCGCGCCTCGGCTAAACGGACGGTCGGGCGGCTGCGCGCGTGTGGCCAGAGGAGGCTGCCATGGACATGGACGAACCACTGCTGGAAACGGAAACGCGTCGTCGGCGGCGACGGTCGCTGTTCCGGCATCGGCGAGTGCCGGTGCGGATGCTGGTGCCGAACTTCTTTACGCTGCTCGGCCTCTGCGCGGGGTTGACTTCAATCCGCATGGGGATCGAGGGCCGCTACGATCTGGCTCTTGCCGCGATCGTGTTCGCAGGTTGCCTCGACGGTATCGACGGCCGCATCGCGCGGCTTCTCAAAGCCTCATCGCGCTTCGGGGCCGAGCTCGACAGTCTCGCGGATTTTGTCAATTTCGGCGTCGCTCCGGCTTTCCTCATTTTCAACTGGGGCCTCGGCGACCTCAAAAGCGCGGGCTGGATCTGCGTGATGATTTTCGCGCTGGCCTCGGCGCTTCGGCTGGCGCGATTCAACACGGCGATCGACGAAGAAAAGCCGAAATGGCAATCGAATTATTTTATCGGAATGCCGACGCCCGCCGCGGCCATTGCGGTTCTGCTGCCCGTTTACATCTCTCAACTCGGGTTCGACGAGATCAAAGCTCATTGGGCGCTGACGATCGTACTCGTCTATACGCTTTTCATCGCCTTCATGATGGTTTCAACGATCCCCACCTATTCCGGCAAGCTGCTTGGCGAGCGCGTCGGGCGGGAATGGGTGTTGCCGATTTTCGTGATTGCGGTTGCGGTCGTCGCGATGCTGTTCACGTATCCCTATCAGACGCTGACTGCGATTACGGTTGCCTATCTGGCTTTCATTCCGCTGAGCTGGCGGAACTTTCATGACAAAGCTGAAAAGGGCGATGAGGCGGATGCGATGATAGCTTCTGGATCTTCGGCTGCAGTATCGGGCGGTACGTCTCCGCCGGCAGAGAGCGCCGTCGAAGAGCCGCCGAAGACGACGGGCCGCATTTTCACGCTGCGGTCTACGGATCAGCCGAAGTAAGAGCGCTTATTTCGTTTCTTCGGGCGCCCGATGGTAGATGTCGTCCGTGCGCAGGATGTCATCTTCGCCGAGGTATGATCCGATCTGAACCTCGATGATTTCGACCGGCACTTTGCCGGGATTTTCGAGACGATGCCATTGTGTTGCGACGATGTAAACGCTCTCGTTCTCGCGCACGAGCTGCTCGCGCTCGCCGATGACGACGCGTGCGGTCCCCTGCACGACAACCCAATGCTCGGAGCGATGATGGTGCATTTGCATGGAGAGCACGCCGCCGGGCTTTACATGCAGCAGCTTAACCTGGAAGCGCGGGCCGATATTCAATGTCTCGAAGTATCCCCAGGGGCGGTAATTTCTAAGGTGCTGCTCCTGCTCCTTGCGGTTCGATTGCCGTAAACGCTGCACGATCTTCGAGACGTCCTGCGTGCGGCTTTTATCGGCGACGAGCAATGCGTCGGGGGTGTCGACGATAACGAGGTCCTTGACGCCGATGGTCGAGACGATGGCCTTTTCGGAATGGATAAAGCAGTCCGAAGTATCTTCCAGGACGGCTTCGCCCTTGACGAAATTGCCGACGTCATCCCGCGGAGCGATGTCCCAGAGCGACGACCAGGAGCCGACATCGTTCCAGCCGACATCGAGTGGCAAGACGGCCGCGGCTTCGGTCTTTTCCATGACGGCATAGTCGACCGAAATGTTCGGGGCCGCCGCGAAGCCATTTTTGTCGAGCCGCAAAAATCCGAGGTCTTCCTTCGCGCCAGCGAGCGCCGCGCGCGCGGCGTGCAATATCTCAGGGTGCAGCCGTTCGATCTCGTCGAGGAAAGTTCTGGCGTTCAGCACAAAGATGCCGCTGTTCCAGGAGCGGTCGCCAGCCGCCAGATAAGCTTCGGCTGTCGCGCGATCGGGTTTCTCCGCAAAGGATTCGACGGTGAAAGCGCGACCGTCGAAACCCGCGAGCGGGCGCCCCTGCTTGATGTATCCGTAGCCGGTGTGCGGTTCGGTCGGCTTGATTCCGAAGAGGACGAGCCTGCCGGTTGCGGCGACGTCGGCTGCACGTTTGACGGCGTCCGCGAACAGCGTGTCGTCCTTCACGACATGATCGGACGGCATCACCGCGAGAATCGCCTTGGGACTTGCTTCGAGCGCCACCAAAGCCGCGACGGCGATTGCCGGCGCCGTATTGCGTGCGACGGGTTCGAGGACGATCGCGAGAGGATCTATCCCCAGGCGCTCGACTTCCTCGCGGATGAGAAAGCGATGGTCGTTGTTGCAAAGAAGGATCGGTGCCTTAAAGCCCGATGCTTGTCTCAGACGGGTCAGGGCGGCCGAGAGAAAGCTGCCATTTTGGCTGCTGAAGAATCGGATGAACTGCTTCGGATACATCGACCGCGAAAGCGGCCAGAGCCGCGTGCCGGAGCCGCCAGACAGGATTACCGGATAAATGTCGTTCATCGACGGACCCAAGCCCCATTAACGAATGAGCCGCGAGGTACGGCGCCAGCTTTACAACGTCGCTGCAGTCGGATTGGTAAACCAGTCCCAGAAGCTGAACCGCTTTTGTCTTTTTCACGCACTTCTTCGCTGCCCGCCGCGAGGTCGTCTTGATCGAACCGGATCATGCGGCGCGATGCAAGACCTGATTGAAAAGAGGGATAAAGATCAGCCGTGCGGGCGGGTCAGCCTGTCCCTGAGCGAGCGCAACGAGCCTACCGTTCCGATCGGTTCGGATGGGCCACGAGACGGCGCTGGCGACATCGTCGGCTGGGCGGTTCGCTCGCTCATCATCGGAGCCGGGCCTCCGCTTCGCACGCTCTGGCTTGCCGTTTGCACAAGCGAGGACGGCGTGGCCTCCCGGCGCGAAACGGGATAGCCATTGCCCGGGGGCGCCGGTGGGACGGTGTTTCCCCGTGTGGCGGCAACTTCACGTCTTGGCTCGCTCTGCGGAGGGGCGGCAGCCACGGGAACAGGGTTGAGGCTCAGCGCATCCGCCATCATGGACATGTTATACGAGTTGTCCCCTGTCGCGGTGCCGGACAAGCGCCAGCGCTCGACGATGTGTTCGAGGAAGCCATCGTCGCCAAGTGACTTCTGCCACATTTCGGAGAAGCGTGCGGTCGAAGACCGGGGCAGAGCGTGTGGCGGCAGCTCGTCGAACTTGATGCGAACCGGAAGCGCCATGCCATCGCCGAATGCAATCGCCTCCCGCTGACCGAGCGACGGGAGGAATTCAAGAAGGCCGGCACCGGTATCGGCAACCGCCGAGGCGACGATCTCCTGGTCGCGATCGTTCGACATTCGGAGCGCGAAGACGGTGTTGCACTGAGACAGGATGGTCGGGTCGATTTCGGCGGGACGCTGCGTGACGATGCACAACGAGGCGCCGTATTTGCGGCCTTCCTTGGCGATCTTCGCGATGGCGCGCTTGCAAGGCTCGAAGCCGAGGGCACTGTTCACGGGGACGTAGCGATGCGCTTCCTCGCAGATGAGCGTCACCGGGACCTGGCCTTCGCTCCAGAGCGCGAAATCGAACGTCAGCCTGCACACCACGGATACGACAACGTTGACGATCTCGGATGGAATGCCAGTGAGTTCCAGAATCGTGATCGGCTTGTTGTTGACCGGGACGCGGAATATGCGGCTCAGAATCTGGGTCATGCTGTCGTAAACGGTCAGCGAGCCGAACATGAAGGAATAGCGCACATCCCTCGAAACCATTTCGATGCGGTTCTTCAGATTGCGGTAGGGCGTCAGATCTCTTTTGTTCTCCAGCCTGCCCATGCGCTCGTCGATGAGGGCAACGAGCTCGGATATGCGATAGGGAACCGGCGTATCGACGGTAAAGCGGCCATTGTCGGAGGTGCGGCGCGGCTTTGTGCCTTCTCCGGCACGGCTACTGGCGTAGCGGCTTTTCGCGATCGGGATCAGATCCTGGAGGACATCGGTTTCGGTCTTGCGTTCGCCATCCCCGACGAGCACCTCGACGATTTCCTCGAACGTCAGGAGCCAGTACGGCAAGTGCATGTTACGTGGCGAGATGACCTCCGCCCATTCGGTGAAGGCCGTCGCGTATTCGTTGTGCGGATCGAGCAGGACGATGTGGGCAGCAGGATTCTTTTCCAGAATCGACCGCAGTATCAGAGCTGTGGTGCACGATTTGCCCGTGCCCGTGGTGCCGAGGATCGCGAAGTGCTTGCCGAGCAATTCGTCGACGCGCACCATGGCCGGGATTGAACTATCCTGCCGGATGCAGCCGACGCGGATCGTCTCGCCAGCGTCGCCGCAGAAGGCGCATTGGAGCTCGGATTTCGATGCGAGGCGGGCGCGGTCGCCGAGCGCCGGATAGTTCGTCACGCCGCGATTGAATTTCGACGGCTTACCGTCCTTGGATTTGATCAGCTCGCCGACAAGGCCGATTTCGGCGATCCAAACTTCGCCGTCGCCTTCGCGCTGCGAGGGTACCGGGACGCTCAGCGCGGAGACGATCGCCAAGACGAGCGCGCTCGATGTGTCGATGGCGATCAGCGTGCCCATGTCGGGCCCATCATTGAGAGCGCGGGAACGCGGGTCTATTCCGCCATCCAGCAATACGATCGCCTTCGATCCGTTGACCGAGACGATGCGGCCGATGGATGCGTCGGGGGGCCGGCCCTTTTCGTTTTGGCTGTTCATGGGCTGATTTCTTTTTGCACTCTCAGGCGGCCGAATTTCTGACGCCATACATCGTTGCCGCGGCGGAGGTCGTTACGGCGTCTCGCCCCGGAAACGTGATGACGACTTCCGTGCCTTCATTCTGTTGCGAGGCGATGTAAAGCGCTCCGCCGTGCAGCTCGACGAGTGCTTTCGCAATCGGAAGCCCAAGGCCCACGCCTTCGCGCCAGCGCGACCGGCCGCCATCGACCTGGCCAAATGGTGTCATCGCGACTTCGATTTCATCGGGGCTCATGCCGACGCCGCTATCGCGAATAGCGACGATGACCCCCTGGTCGATCGTGCGCAGCGCTTTTACGGCAATCGTGCCGTCGACCGGGGTGAACTTGATCGCGTTCGAGAGGATATTGGCAAAGATCTGCTTCAACTTCACGGCGTCGCCACGGATCATCGGAAGATCGGGGGCGATCACGGCGTCGAAGTCGATCTGGCCCGCTTCCGACTGGTGGCGGAATGCGTCAATGCTGTCGGTGAGGATGCCCTCGATGTTTATCTCGCGGCTGTCGATGGCGTACTTGCCGCTTTGCAGCTTGGAAATGTCCAGGATGTCATTGATGACGGAAAGCAGGTGGCCTGCCGCATCATTGATCAGCATTGCGTATTCGACGATTTCCTTGTCGGGGAGGCGGCGTTCCTGATGCTGCGTCAATAACTTGGAAAAGCCGATCACCGTATTGAGCGGCGTTTTCAGCTCGTGGCTCATGTTGGCGATGAATTCGGACTTCACCTTGCTCGCGAGCTCGCTCTCGATGCGCGCGGAATGCTCGGCGACGCGCGCCCGATGACGCAAAACGGCGTCGCTCAGCAGCGACGCGTATTCGGTCATCAGTGAGTTCGTCTTCGGGTTTCCTGCGGAGCCGAAAAGCATCGTGCAGCCTAACGCGGTGCTGATAACAAGCTTCAATCTATGGGCGGGTGCCTAATCCAAGGTTAAGGGATGGTGCATTCACCCTATCCTTGACCGCGCTTGGCATCGAGACAGGTCTCGTCTGGCCGGCCAATCGGCAATCGAAGTCAATAAAGGGTTTATTGAAAGCAATAATTTGTAAATATTCGAGTGGGAGCACCGTCAGCGCATGACGAACTTGAACGGCTGCGTGAACGCAAGCGGCTTGATGCTGACTTCCGGAGGGATCGGCGGGAAGGGCGCGGCCCGGTCGAGGGCAGCCGTCGCGGCGTCGTCGAGGACCTTCGATCCGGAACTTTTCGCGACTTCCTTGGACAGCAATTTTCCATCGACGTCGATCGTGAAGCGTACGATGACCGTGCCGGCTATTGCAGACCGGGGGTTTACCTTGGCCCGCTGCACGTGATCGTTGACCTGGCCCAGATAGAGACCCAGCATCTTCGCGTTGCCGCCCGATTTCTCTTCGCCCGAACTTTGCTGGGTGACGACCGCGATCTGCTCGGGTTGCGACTGCGCCTGAACGGCCTCCGGCGGAGGCGGCTCCTTGATGGGCGGGGGGTCATCCGTCTTGACGACCTCCTGCTCGACTGTGCTTTCCTCGGAGGCGATGACGTCGCGAAGCTCGTCGGGCTTGACCTGTTCCGGTGGCGGGGGCGGCGCGGCCTGTACCGGCTTGATTTCTGCCGTCTCGATCGTCTCCATCGCGTCGCCGAGCTTGGAAATTCCTTCTTCTGCGATCCCTTGCTCGACGAGGACGATGTCGGTGCCCTTTCCCATATCGAGAGCTTCTGAATTCGCGTCGCGTAGCGCCGGCAACATGGCATAACCGATCGAGCCGTGGATGAGCACGGAAAGCACAACCGCAATCATTCGTAGCCAGGTCATTCCGTCGGCTCGCGATTTCAGTTCATTTCGGTTTTTGCCGAAGGCGAGGGCTGCGAAAGGAGCGAGACGCGGGAGAAGCCCGATTCCCCGACCTTTCCGAGCAGCTCCATCACCTCCCCGTATGCAATCTTCCTGTCAGCGCGGACATACACGACGCCGTCGCCCTCCTGGGACTTGATGTCCATCAGGCGAGAGACGAGCGTTTGTGCCGTTACTTCTTCGTCACGGATGTAAATTTTGCCGTCGGTCGACAGCGAAACCACCATCGGCTTCTTGATGGCCCCGAGTTTGGAAGCCGACGTTTTCGGCAGCTCCAGCGGTACGCCCTGCACCATCAGCGGTGCTGCGACCATGAAAATGATCAACAGCACCAACATGACATCGACGAACGGCGTGACATTGATTTCGGCAAGCGGCTTGTAGCCGTTGTCGTCATCGCCGGACGAACCGCTTCCGACTGCCATTCCCATCAGTTCATACCCTCTACGCCGCCCCGCGACAGCGAGCGCGCAAGACCGACAATGGCAGGCGCAACGCGATCGGCTGCGCGACCGAGTGCAACGGTGATCTGGTTATAAAAAACGACCGCCGGAATTGCGGCTGCGAGTCCGACGGCGGTTGCAAACAATGCTTCGGCAATACCGGGGGCAACGACAGCGAGGCTCGTGTCCTTCGACTGCGCGATCGCCGTAAACGAGTTCATGATGCCCCAGACGGTCCCGAACAGCCCGACGAACGGGGCGGCAGAACCTAGCGTCGCCAGGAACGGCAATCCCTGCTCGATGCTTTTCAACTGTCGTTTCGTTGCGCTGCGCATAGCGAGTTCGAGGCGATCGCGAACTTCGCCGGTCGAACCATCACGGGCGCCTTCGGTCCATTCGGTGCGTGCTGCATCGATGATGGCGCGGACGAGGCCGGACGATTTTGCGGCCGGAAGGGTTCCGGTTTGGCCGCTTTTCTCAAGCTGCTTGATCTCGCGATTGACGAGCCAGACGCGGATCAGCTTCTCGAACGTCATTGCCCAACATACGACCGAAGCAGAGAGAAGGCCGATGATGATGCACTTCACGACGATGTCGGCATGATGGAAAAGTCCGAGTATCGATAAATCCCGGCCGGCAATTTCTTCTGCCAATAGGTACAAGGCGGTCACCGCTTACTTTGAAAGTTGAACTTTTGTGAGTGTCGACGTCGTCAGATTCTGGAGACAGTTTTCGGCTGGTCCTGTCCCGGTCTTGCATTCGAGCACGTCGTTGACGAGCAGCGACCCGATCTTGTCGCAAGATATCGCATCGATATCGAACAGCTTGACCGTCTTCTTTTTCGGATGGAGCGGTCCGAGCTCCAGCGAGAAACGTTTGCCGATGACGCCATCCGTCTGAAACAGCACCAGATCGACCTTGTAGGACTGATATGACGTGTCCGTCGCATTATTGACGACGAGATAGGCGCGGCAGTTCTTGTCGACGGGATCGAGCTTGTTCAGTTCGATGTGTACGGATGCTGCTGCGGGCTCGTTCGATTGCGGTTCAGCTCCCGCCATCGGAGCCGCAAGTACCGTTGAAGCCAGGACTGCACACGGCAATAGGACACGCTTCAGAGTTCCGATCACGGTCTAACTTTCTGTTCCGGAAATGGGCATCGTTGCCGAAATGCGTGTAGCGATTTTAGGACGCTGTTGCCAGTATCAAATGCGTAAGAATGCGCTCTGTGATGTCGCGGCGCGCACTGTCACGACGATTTGATTTAGAACGATTTTTAGAAGGCCTGGAAGTTGGGCGCGCGATGTCTTTGTGCGCTGCATTGCATCGAGAAAAATTCCCGACGCGCGAGCAGTTTTTCCGCATGTGAGTTGCTTCTGTTGCTGATCTACAACCTTGAGCGCGTGCAATTCCTCTATCGCGGAACTATTCCGATGCTGGAAGAGGAATGAGGAGCGCAAACCCAATGACCTCGTTGCGGGATGGGCGCGCTTAACATTGCTGCTTCATGGGGGCGCTATGGAGCGATTTCAGTTCGCGGAACCGCGGCCGCGTGGCATCGGCCGACGGGCCGCATCAGGCCGCATGTGTCCTGAAGGCGGGCACAGGTGCGACGGTCCGCATCTCTTCGAGGATTTCGTAGAGACTCATGATCGCCGTATCTTCTCTGTCGGCGATGTCGGTCAATGCGGCTCCGACAATCTTGGGCTGGTGGGCAGCGATTTTACCTAAGGCTTGCCTGGCGAGCCGCTTCGGCGTCTTTTGCCAGGCGGTCACGAATACGATGTCGTCGGCCAGTTCGGCGAGGGTGTGTGCATCGCCGACGGTGAGCAACGGGGGCCCCGACATGACGATGGTGACAAAGTCCCGCTTCAGTGCCGTCATCGAATCGGCGAAGGCCTTCGACCGCAAAATGTCGCGTACCGGGAGCGGAATCGGCGTCGGTCCGCAGGCGGGCAGAAAATGAAGTCCCGTTGCGCAATCGCGGAGGATGGCGCTTTCGACCGGCTTGCGATTGACAATCTGGTCCAGGAGTCCGGACGAACTTCGGCCTGCGAGCTGCCGCGTCAAACTCCCCATGCGCAAATCAGCGTCGACAAGCAACGGCGAGTGTCCGGCGACCGCGTATTGATGCGCGATATTGGAGGCGAGGCATTCAGCGCCTTCTCCTGGAAGCGCCGAGACGACCAGCGTCAAGCGGGACGGAGCACCGCTGCGGCGCTTTTCGAGTTCGCGACAGGTTTCGCGAACCGCCTCGGCATACTGGCCCCTCGGCTCGGCCAGAACGAACCGGCAGGCGCGCGCGGATGTTGCATCGTGCGCCGGGATCGTGGGCAGCGATGTCATATGCGGGCATGCAAACGCATGCTCGACGCGTGATGCGCGTGTGGATGTTTTGAATTCCAGCAACAGTGCAAGTCCGACTGCTGCGACAAGCCCGAGGGCAAAAGCTACTCCGGCGGTGCGCGCGGGCTTTGCTGCCGTTGCCTCGCGCGGTGGCACGGCCGCGGCAACGATGCTGGGGCCCGGAACTTCGGAGTTCTGTCCAAATTGTGCGAGGAGGGATGCGAAGACGCGTTCGGACTCCGTTATTATGCCGTCGCCGTCGATGTCGTCTTTTAACCGTTGCCCCAGCATCGTCGCCGCGGTTTCAGCCGAAGATTTTCCTGCGGCCCAGTCTTTCAGATAGGCGTCCGCAACAGCGTTGGCGATGCGGGCAGACTTGACCGGATCGCTCGATGAAATGCGGATGCTGACGAGCAGCGTGTTGCGCAGGCGCGAGACGGAAAGACGCTTCAGGAGAGCAGCCTCGGTGTTCCTCTCGGGTGTCGCGCCCAATAATCGCGAAAGCCAAGTTGCCGGCCAGTACGATTTGAACTCCGGATCATCGTCAAGATGAAGCGCATCGATGGCGCCGCGGATGACGGGTGCGGATTGCAATGCGCTCATCTCGGCTTCGATGGTCTGCTGATGGGGTTCGAGATCGGGGGCGTCCGATATCGTCGATTTCGACCTCTGGCGCGGATCGATCTGGACGGTGGCGGTAGCTTCGTACCGCTTCGGCAGAGCCAGGACGACGGTCACGGCGCAGAACGCAAGAAGAATGGGAAACGCCGCGATGGCCTTCATGCGCTTGTAGAGGGCGACGCGGATCAATGCGAAGTCCGACGCCTCGCTGCCCCTTTGCCGTTCAACCTGCCGGTCCTGTTGGTCCATGGGTCTGCAGCGCCGATCCGGCGCGATCGCGCCATTCGAAAGGCGATGGCTCTCCCCGAGCGATGCGCCGAATGATTCGTGCCATCATTGTCGCGGGCAAAAGTGAACAGGACGTTTGTGATGATTAACGCCGTCTTAACGAAGTTTTTCGGCGCCGGCCGAGAAGGGAGGCCGTTTCAGGGCGACAGTGTCGCGACGCCTGCGTGGAGATCGTAGGCGCAATGGGCGTTCGACTCTCCGGTGCCCGTCAGGACCAGATGCGGATTGCGGAAGCGCTGCTGCCATAACGGGTTCTGAGTATCCCATATGGCGACGTTCACGTCGGAATCGCCGAGGGTGACTTCGGCTGCCGACGCGGCGCTCCAAAGCTCCGAGACGGTTTGCGCGGACGCGACGGGGACCGTCTTCGCCGTCTGCTTTCGGCAAACCTCGATAGCGCGTTCACGGTAAGCGTCGACGAGGGCTTGTCCCACGACCGAGCGGTACATGCGGTCTTGCGTCCAGACCTTGAGGCTGGCGAGCAGCACCAGAATAATGACAACGAAGCGCATGGCCCGTGACCGAGACGAGAAAGCGTGAGCCTGGAGCCCTTTCTCCCGGATACATTGCGGCAAACGTGATGAAGAAATCGTTGCGGGGCGGGTGTTTGCGGTGCACTGCGCTGGTCTGACGGACTTGTCAGGTCCGCTCCGGTCAGGCACAAGCGGTGTATGCGACTAAAGTTCGAATGCCGGAGACTGTTCCCCAAATGTCCAAAAAGAAAATCCTGATTACCTGGCCTCTACCAGAAGCGGCCATGGCCCGCGCCCGGGCCAGCTATGACGTCATCGCGCACGGCGACAACCCGCGGATCACCATCGACGAATTGCTGGAGACGGCAAAATCGGTCGATGCGCTGCTGATTACGCTCAACGAGAAGTGCCGGAAAGACGTCATCGACAGGATGCCGGACAACATCAAGTGCATCTCGACGTATTCGATCGGCTTCGACCACATCGACCTTGACGCTTGCAAGGCGCGCGGCATCAAGGTCGGCAATGCGCCGCACGGCGTCACCGTCGCGACCGCGGAAATTGCGATGCTGCTTTTGCTCGGCTCGGCGCGTCGCGCGTCCGAAGGCGAAAAGATGATCCGCACGCGGTCTTGGCCGGGCTGGCAGCCGCTGCAGCTCGTCGGGCAGCGTCTCGACGGCAAAAAGCTCGGCATCTATGGCTTCGGCAAGATCGGGCAGGCGCTCGCGCAGCGTGCCCGTGGCTTCGACATGGACATTCACTACTACGACATCTATCGCGCCAAGCCCGAGGTCGAGGCGAAGTACAACGCCACGTATCACGACAGCCTCGACAGCCTGCTCAAGGTCTCGCAGTTTTTCTCGATCAATGCGCCGTCGACGCCGGAGACGCGCTATTTCTTCAACAAGGCAACGATCGAAAAGCTGCCGCAGGGCGCGATTGTCGTGAATACTGCGCGCGGCGATCTTGTGAAAGACGACGACATGATCGCGGCGCTGAAGTCCGGGCGGCTTGCGTATGCCGGTCTCGATGTCTTTGCAGGCGAGCCGAAGATCAACGAAGGCTATTACGACCTTCCAAACACGTTCCTGTTCCCGCATCTGGGCTCGGCGGCCATCGAAGCGCGCAACCAGATGGGCTTTGAATCGCTCGATAATATCGACGCGTTCTTCGCCGGCAAGGACATGCCGTTCAAGCTGGCTTGATCGATCCTCATCCGACTTCTGCGATGGCCGGGCTCGTCCCGGCCATTTTTGTTTTATGCCTAGTCGAAGACTTCCTAGTACACGATCATCTTCAGGCCATACCTTGATGTGAATTCTTCGATCAGGCCTTCGCGATGTTCATAGATCCGCCGTGCCAAATCATTCGTTACGCCAATGTAGATCGTTCCATTGCGCTTGTTGGCCATGATGTAGACGTAGAACTGCCGCTCCATCTGCTCATGCCCCTGGACGATGTTAAGCTGCGCGCTGGTGTTCCCGCATCATCCAGTTCGCGATGCGGAGAAGTCCGGCATCGTTTCCGCGAGCGCCGACGAGCTGCACGCCGACAGGCAGATCTTCGATCTCCAGCAACGGCAACGAGATGCAGGGCATGCCGAGGTAGGTCCAAAGCGCATTGAACAACGGGCTTCCGGTTCCACTTAAACCGACGAGCGCCGGGCCGGTAGCGGCGGGCGTCAGGATGGCATTGTAATCCGCGATCGCCGGTCTCAGGATTTCGTAAAGGCTCTCCTGGTCGGCGCGGGCGGCCGCGTAATCGGCGGCCGAAAACGAGCGGCCTTCGGCGATCACCTCTTTCAGCTTTTCGGAAACGCGATCCGGATTGGCGTCGGCAATTGGACCGTAGTTGCGTGCGATGTCGTAGAACTGCACGATCTGCGGCAGACGCAGAATGCTTTCGAACTCTGCCGGCAGTGCCGTTTCAACGATTTCGGCGCGGGCTCCGAAGCTTCCGGCGAACGCCTCGAACGCGGCGCGCATCGCAGGCTCGGCTTGCGCCCATGCGGGCGATTTGATGAACGCAAATCTCGGGGGGCGCTGGCGGGCTTCGGCGAGGCCGGCGACGAGCGACGGTTTCTCGGCAGGTGTCATGTCGGTGTCGGCGGCGTCGAACGCACTTATCGCATCGAACAGAAGCGCGATGTCCTCGACCGTGCGCGCGTATCCGCCGATCGTATCGAGCGGCGCCGACTGTTCGAGCACGCCGGTGCGCGACGTGTATCCGAATGTCGGTTTGAAGCCGACGACGCCACAGTAGGACGCCGGACGGATCGTCGAGCCTGCTGTCTGCGTTCCGAGCGCCAGCGGCACCTGACCATCGGCGACGGCCGCTGCCGATCCCGACGACGATCCGCCGGGCGTTCGCTTGAGGTCGTGCGGGTTACATGTCTTGCCCGGACCGAAGAAGGCGAGTTCCGTGGTGACAGTCTTGCCAAGGATGATGGCGCCGGCGGCTTTCAGTTGGGCGACGATGAAAGCATCCGCATCGGGCCTATGTCCCGCGAAGATCTCGGAGCCGTATTCGGTCGGAAAATCTTTCGTATCGATGATATCCTTGACGCCAACCGGAATGCCCGCAAGCGGGGGAACAGATCCGCCTGCCGCACGAAGCCTGTCGCTCGCACGCGCCGCGTCCAGCGCGCGCTCGGGTTCGACGTTCGTCCATGCTCCGACCGCCGCGTTCCGCTCGGCCATGCGCGCGAGACAAGAAGAAATGAGCGATTCGGAGGTCAATTGACCGGATTCGAGCTGGCGTTTCGCCTCGCTGGCCGTAAGTCCTCCGAAATGTGTATGGTTCATGCGCACCGCTTCCCCAGAAACCGGCAGAATTCAGCTTGCCGCTTGATGCGCCAGGCCCGGAAAAGTTGCAAGGTGGCGGCCGGGGCATCGTCGGTGTGAGGGAGAGGAAGCGATTTTTCCTGCCTTATGGGCGACCGAGACAAAAAGCGCCGCGCAAGCGGGCAAATGGGCTTTTCTGCCAATTGTATCCGGCCGACGGGCGTACTAGGACACCCGCAACGATTTTCCCACTTCTGAGGACGACAATGACCAGAGAGCCTCGCAGCCCCGGCAGACATTTCTTGCAGATTCCCGGGCCCACGCCCGTCCCGGAACGGATTCTGGCGGCCATGTCGCGCCAGATGCTCGACCACCGCGGGTTGGAATTTCAGCAACTCGGCCGCCGCGTGCTCTCGGGCATCAAAGGTATTTTCAAGACCCAGAGCCACGTCATCATTTACCCGTCGTCCGGCACCGGCGCGTGGGAAGCGGCCCTTACCAACACGCTGTCGCCCGGCGACAAGGTCTTGATGTGCGAGACGGGACAGTTCGCCGTGCTCTGGGCGGCGATGGCCGCGCGGCTCGGACTCGAGCCGGAAGTCATTCCGACGGATTGGCGCATCGGCGCCGACGCAAATCTTATCGAAAAGGCGCTCAAGGCCGACAAGGCACATAAGATCAAGGCGGTCTGCGTCGTGCACAACGAAACGTCGACCGGCTGCCTGACGCGCCTCGACGAAGTGCGCAAGGCCATGGACGCCGTGCACCATCCGGCGCTGCTGATGACGGATAGCATCTCCGGCCTCGTATGCGCCGACCTGCGCCACGACGAGTGGGGCATTGATGTCACCGTCTCAGGCTCGCAGAAGGGTATGATGCTGCCGCCGGGGCTGTCGTTTACCGCGGTCAGCGCCAAGGCGCTCGAAGCGTCAAAGAAGGCGGAGCTTCGCTGCTCGTACTTCTCGTGGAGCGATATGCTGGCCAATAACTCGAACGGCTTCTTCCCGTATACGCCAGCAACCGGCTTGCTCTACGGCCTCGCGGAGGCGATCGACATGATCAACGAGGAGGGGCTCGAAAACGTGTTCGACCGGCACGAGCGCCTCGCCGAGGCGACGCGCCGGGCGGTCGAAGCCTGGGGCTTCGAGACCCAATGCCGGGATGCGAAGTATTATTCGCCTGCCGTGACCACGGTGGTCATGCCGGACGGCCACAACGCCGACGCTTACCGCAAGATCGTGCTCGACAATTTCAATATGTCGCTTGGCACCGGTCTCAACAGGCTTGCGGGCAAGGCGTTCCGCATCGGCCATCTTGGAGATACCAACGAGCTGACCATCCTCGGCGCATTGACGGGCGTCGAAATGGGCTTCGAACTGGCGGGCGTGCCTTACAAGAAAGGCGGCGTTCAGGTGGCGATGAACTTCATCGCGGAGACGGCCGAGCAGGCCAAGGCCGTCGCAGCCTGATCCTGCTCCGCGCGCTGGGGCTTTCTTTTATGCCCCAGCGAGGCTTGCGAGTTTGCCGGTCTTTTCGGCGAGCAGATAATAGAATGTAACCCGGCTCTTGCGCGTCTCGCCCTTCATCGTGGCGCAGACGTCGGCGATGACCTTGTCGAGTTTGGCGTCATCGTCCGACAACTTCAGTTTTTTCTTCAGCCAGCTTTCGCGCACAGTCGCGAGCTCGTCCTTGCTCGAACATGAGACAAGAGAAGCATCGGCGCTCTTGAGCGCTATGCCGAGGTGCTTGACGATCGCTGCAACAGCCTTCTCGTCGACGTTCGGCTGATAACGCTTGATGTCATCGGAATAATTGACGCTCATATCGACCTTCCTTCTGACTGCGCCCCAGCCGTCTCTTGGGTGCAACATTAACTTTGGAGGATCGAAAAGGCGAGCCGCGATGTCACGGCGCAGAGGCGATGAGATAGTTAATCGAATGGAAGAAATTCTCAGGGCCGACATAGCCTGCGATGCGGCCAACTTCGCGATGTGATTTCACGATGACGAACGTCGGGACGATATTGACGGTCGACGTGAGATCGAGGCGGGCCGTGTCGATATCGTTTACGTCCAGGAATCGCACCGGCGCTTCCTTGCCTTGCTCGGAGGCTTCGTAGGCCGGCAGCACATCGCGCCGGAAAAGCTTGCAGTAAATGCAGCCATCGGCCTCGACGACGATCAGCTCGAATGCGTTCGAGGGCGGCGTGCTTACGGTATCGAGATCGGCACGGGAAGCGCCGAGAGGCAAGCTCATCATGAGCGCAAAGAAAAATCCGACGAGTATTCTGCGCATGGCGTCCGTTCCGTAAATGCGAACCGGGATGCCTCACATTTAAATCGAAGTCGATTGCTCGGTGCCAAAAATTAAAGGGCTAGTTAATCGATGTTTCAGAATGGAACGGTCGCGTTTTCCTTGCTCCATTAATAAGGAAACAAGCGCCGCTGCGCGTAAAGGTTTCGAGAGTGCCTATGACTTCTTACAGCTGAGCGCCACGGTCTTATAGGACCCGAACCCGATAGCGGCGCCGCCGAACTGCTGCGCGATCGCGTCGCCAAGTTTTTTTGATTGCGCGTCGACCTTTTCAGCGTCGGGATCAATCAGCGATGCGCTGCAGCCCGGGGGCGCGGCTGCGAGCTTTACCGCGTCGGTCTTTTCCGGTTCGAAGGCGATGAAGTACGACGGATCGAAAACCGCAAACGTCAGGCCCTGAGCGTCGGCGAAAACCGGCTTCGCGAGAGACAAGTGGAAGTGAAGCTTCAACACCTTGTTGGTGTATTCGAGCCTGGCGTTCGTGGGCGGTGAGAATGCCAGCTCCTCGGTTCCGAGCTTGGCAACGGTGAAATAGTTGAAGTCTTTGAGACCATCCATGTTGACTTTCAGCAGCGGCTCCAACTCGGTCTGGTCGTAGTTGCCGTCATTGTTGGTATCGAGGCCTTCGAGCGCCATGACCGCGTATGCGTCGTCGAACGACCAGATGTGGTCGACGCCGGTGACCATGCCTTTGTCGTAGTCGACGGTCATCTCGTACGTGACCCACATGTGGGGATGTGCGAGCGCCGGCGTTCCGATCGTCAACACGGCAGCGACGGCGAGCAGCGCGCCAAATTGCTTTGCGTTCGAAATCACCCCAATGGCCTCATATGCTTTGCCGGAAACGACTACGCCTCTGCTGATACCGTCGCATCGTGAACGTGGCGACAATGCGACATGGCTTTAATCTCCGATGGATTTCAGGTCCTCCGGTTCAGGGCCTTGCGGCCGATCGGTGAATATTGTTATATTATACGATCTTTATTGCAATCAGCGGGTCTTCGATGGCAACGTTCAATCCGGCACCGTTCCGTGCCGGCGCGGTTTTGCTTGCGGCGCTTTTTTCCGGCTCCGTGGCGGCGGCCGAACCGCCGAAAGTCGTCGTCACGATCAAGCCTATCCATGCCCTCGTCAGTCAGGTGATGGCGGGTGCCGGAAATCCTACATTGCTCGTCGGCGGTGCGGCATCGCCGCACACCTTCTCGCTAAGGCCGTCGACGGCCCGCGCGATCAACGAGGCCGACGTTTTCATTCGAACGTCCGAGTCACTTGAGCCATTCACACGCAAGATCACGCAGGCCCTGCCGTCGAGCGTTACCGTCCTGACGCTTGCAGACGCGCCGGGGGTCACGCTTCTCGACCAGCGGCAGAGCGGCACGTTCGAGCCGCACGTCCATGTGCATCCGATCGAGGAAGAGCATGTCGATAGCGGAACTCATGACGCGCACGCAGATCGCGATGACGACGACGAAGGCAAGGATGGGCATATCTGGCTCGATCCGCAAAATGCCAAAGCGATCGTTGCAGCCGTGACGAAGACGCTCGCGGCGCGATATCCCGAACATGCCGATCGGTTCGCGTCGAATGCCGCGGCGCTCGACCGACGCCTCGATTCCTTGAATCAGGAAATCACGGCGGAGTTGAGCAGGGTACGAAACAAACCGTTCATCGTTTTTCACGACGCGACGCAGTACTTCGAAAATCGTTACGGCTTGAACGCCGTCGGTTCGATTACCGTCAGCCCGGACATACCGCCGAGTGCAAGGCGCCTGACGGAAGTGCGCCAGAAGATCGTCTCGCTCGGTGCCGTTTGCGTGTTCAGCGAGCCAGATTTTCAGCCGAAGCTCATTACCGCGGTGACTGAGGCGACGACAGCGCGTTCAGGAACGCTCGATGCGGAAGGATTGATGCTGACGCCTGGGCCGGACCTCTATTTCGACCTGATGCGCGACCTCGCACACAACCTTGCGCGTTGCCTCGGCGCTAAGAGCTGATTGCTGCTTCAGCTCCGCAGCCGTGCCCGAACGCGAGAGTCGAGGCGGGCGGTTAAGCCGGTGTCTCGGCTTCGCGGCCGTCGAAGACGTAACCCGCGCCACGCACCGTGCGGATGGGATCGCTTTCGTTGCCGCGGATCAACGATTTCCTGAGACGTCCGATGTGGACATCAACGGTGCGCTCGTCGACTTCTGACGACTGGCCCCAGACGCGATCGAGAAGTTGATTTCGGGACAGCACGCGGCGCGGGCTTTCCATGAAGACTTCGAGCATCCGGTACTCCGTCGGGCCGAGCCGCACTTCGCGCACGCCGCGCATGACTTTATGCGCTCCGCGGTCCATGGTGATTTCGCCCGAGACGAGGATGTCGCTCATGCGCTCCGGTGCTGCGCGGCGGAGAAGCGCCTTGATGCGCGCCATCAACTCCTGAACCGAGAAGGGCTTCGTGACGTAGTCGTCCGCGCCGGTCGTCAGCCCGCGCACGCGATCCGATTCTTCGCCGCGCGCCGTCAGCAGGATGATTGGCAGGTTTTGCGTCTCGGTTCGGTTGCGTAGGCGGCGGCACAGCTCGATCCCCGAGATCTTCGGAATCATCCAGTCGAGGATCGCAAGATCGTAACTCTGCTCCGCCAGGAGCAGCTCGGCTTCTTCGCCGTCGGCGGCGTGCACGACGTCATAACCTTCCGACTGCAGATTGTATTTCAGAAGCTCGACGAGAGGCGCTTCATCTTCGACGACGATGATCTTGGCGGCCATGGGGTTTCGCTTCGGTTCCTTCGTTTACTGACGCGGCGTTATCAGGGTCGACGAGGTGCGGTCGCCCTTGGGACGATCGTCCGCGATCGGCACGCCGTGGACCAGATAGTGAATGTTCTCGGCGATGTTCGTGGTGTGATCGCCGATGCGCTCGATGTTCTTTGCGCCGAACAGGAAGTGCGTGCACAAGCCGATGTTGCGCGGGTCTTCCATCATGTAGGTCAGAAGTTCGCGGAACAGCGAATTGTACATGGCGTCGACCTGCTCGTCGCTCAGCCAGACCTTCATCGCCTTATCGGCGTCGAGGGTCGTCAGGGCGTCGAGAACGTCCTTGAGCTGCGCCTGCACCATCTCCGTCATGTGGCGCATGCCCGTCATCAGCGGCTTCGGATAGGATTCTGTCGCGACGGCGAGCGCGCGCTTGGCGATATTCTTGGCGAGATCGCCGATGCGTTCGAGGTCGCCAGCGATCTTCAGCACGGTCATAATGTGACGAAGATCGTTCGCAAGCGGCTGACGGCGCGCGATCATCAGGATGACCTGCTCCTGCACTTCGCGTTCGAGCTGGTCGAGCATCGCGTCGCTTGAAACGGCCGTCTCGGCGAGCTTCGGGTCGCGGCGTTCTAGTGCGTCCATGGCCTGGACCAAAAGTTTTTCCGCGTATCCGCCCATCTGGGCGATGCGGCGGTCGAGCAGCTTCAGTTCTTCTTCATATGACTTGACGGTATGTTCGTTCATTTAAGTCAGTCCTGAAATGCGTTGGTCTCTGGAAGCGGTCACTAGCCGAAGCGGCCGGTGATGTAGTCCTGAGTCCGGCTGTCCGTTGGATTGGTGAAAAGCCTCTTGGTCTCGCCGAACTCGACGAGTTCGCCCAAATACATGAATGCGGTACGCTGCGAGACGCGGGCGGCCTGCTGCATGTTGTGCGTGACAATGGCGATCGTGAAGTCGTTCTTCAGCTCGTCGATCAATTCTTCGATGCGTGCGGTCGAGATCGGATCGAGCGCCGAGCACGGTTCGTCGAACAGTATGACTTCGGGCCGGATGGCGACGGTTCGCGCGATGCAGAGACGCTGTTGCTGGCCGCCCGACAGGCTCAAGCCGCTGCTGTGCAGCTTGTCCTTGACCTCTTTCCAGAGAGCGGCCTTCTCCAGTGCGGATTCGACGCGAGCATCAATGTCCGATTTCGGCAGGCGTTCATAAAGGCGGACGCCGAACGCGATGTTTTCGTAGATCGACATTGGGAAGGGCGTCGGCTTCTGAAACACCATGCCGATGCGCGAGCGCAGGAGATTCAGATCCTGGCGCGGATGGAGGATGTTCTCACCGTCAAACAGGACCTCGCCCTCAGCGCGCTGGTTCGGATAGAGATCGTACATCCTGTTCAGGACGCGCAGCAGGGTGGATTTTCCGCAACCGGAAGGGCCGATGAACGCTGTCACCTGACGCTCATAGAGCGGCAGTGAAATCGACTTCAAAGCCAGCGTGGACCCGTAAAAGAATTTCAGATTACGGACTGAAATCTTTTCCGTAAGCGTGGAGTCCACGTCCTTGGACATCACATTCATTGTGGGGACCTCGAAGAACCTAGCCAACGTGCGAGAATACTAAGTGTCAGAACCGCCGCGGTGATGAGCAAAGCGCCTGTCCAGGCGAGACGCTGCCAATCCTCGTAGGGGCTCAGAGCGTATTGGAAGATGACCACCGGCAAGCTCGCGATCGGAGCGTTGAGATTGGTGCTCCAGAACTGATTGTTCAGGGATGTGAACAGGAGCGGCGCCGTCTCGCCGCTGATGCGCGCGATCGCGAGAAGCACGCCCGTGATCATGCCGGCGCGTGCGGCTTTATAAGCAACTTTCCTGATGACGAGCGATTGCGGAAGCCCAAGAGCAGAGGATGCTTCGCGGAGCGTGTTCGGCACCAGCAGAAGCATGTTTTCCGTCGTTCGCACGACCGTCGGGATGACGAGTGCGGCGAGTGCCGCGGATCCGGCGAGTGTCGAGAAGTGGCCCATCGGACGGACCATCAGCTCGTAGATGAAGAGGCCGGTCACGATCGAGGGTGCGCTCAGCAGAATATCGTTGATGAAGCGGATGAAGGAGCTGACTTTACTGTAGCGGCCATATTCCGCCATGTAGGTTCCGGCGAGAATGCCGATCGGAGTGCCGATCAGAACGCCGATGGCCGTCATGATCAGGCTGCCGGCGATGGCGTTCAAAAGTCCGCCGTCGCTGCCTGGCGGTGGCGTCATCTCAGTGAAAACGTTGATCCCGAGACCGGCAAACCCCTTGTACAGCAGCGTTGCCAAAATGATGCCGAGGATCGCCAGTCCCAATGCGGCGGCGGCCCAGCACAGGCCGACGGTGATTTTGCTTCTGATACGCCGGCGCTCATACCGGCCGCGATCGAGTGCCATGTTACGCCCCCGCCTTCTTCTCGATGCGCATCAGCATGAGCCGTGCAAGTGCGAGAACGACGAATGTGATGAAGAACAGGATGAGGCCGAGCGCGATCAGCGAGGACGTGTAGAGATCGCCGACGGCTTCTGTAAATTCGTTGGCAATCGTTGCCGAGATCGTCGTGCCTGGCGCCAGGATGGATGCTGAAATGCGATGCGCATTGCCGATGACGAACGTCACGGCCATCGTTTCGCCGAGTGCACGGCCGAGGCCGAGCATGACACCGCCGATGATGCCGACGCGCGTGTAAGGGATGACGACGTTTTTCACGACTTCGCGTGTCGTCCAGCCCATGCCGTAGGCTGCTTCTTTCAGAACGGGCGGCACCGTTTCGAACACGTCGCGGCAGACGGCGGTGATGAACGGGAGCACCATCATTGCGAGAATGAGAGCCGAGGTCAGAATGCCGATGCCGTAGGGCGGTCCAGCGAAGAAGTTGTTGAGGATGGGCACGTGCTCGAATGCAGCGATAAGCGCGGGCTGGACGTAGTGTTGCAGAAACGGCGCGAAAAAGAACAGGCCCCAGATACCGTAGATGATGCTGGGGACGCCTGCGAGAAGCTCGATTGCGACACCGATCGGGCGGCGCAGAGCCATCGGACAAAGCTCGGTCAGGAAGACGGCGATGCCGATGCTGATCGGTACAGCGATGAGCATAGCGATCGCGGAGGTTACGATCGTTCCGTAAATGGGCGCCAGCGCGCCGAATTGCTCGGTGACCGGATTCCAGACTTCGGTTGTGAGGAAGCTCACGCCGAAGGTGCTGAAGGCGAGATAGCCGCCCGCGATCAGAGAGCCGAAAATTGCGGTAAGCAACACCAGAACAAAATAGGCCGAAGACTGCGTCAGGTAGCGGAAGAACACGTCGGACTTTTGTAAAGTCCGCAGGACGCTGCGTCGTTTGGCCGGAGAGGCGGATCGCTGAATTTCAAGATTAGTCAGGAAACTCAATTTCTTGCTCCTGATGCGGAACCAACCGTGCAATTTGGAAGGCATGAAGGAGGCGCCCTGCTAGAGGCGCCTCCGGTATTCTCGGATAGGACTTAGTTCGACGCGAAGATCGGCTTGTTGTCTTCGCCGACGATCTCGGCCCAGCTTTTCTTGATCTGGGTTACGACGTTTTCAGGGAGCGGAACATAGTCAAGCGCTTCCGCCATCTTGCCGCCGTTGGCGTAAGCCCATTCGAAGAACTTCAGCGCTTCTTTCGCAGCAGCCGCGTCGGCCGCCTTCTTGTGCATGAGGATGAATGTCGGGTTCGTGATCGGCCAGGAGTCGGCACCCGGCTCGTCCGTCAGGACAACGCCCATGCCCGGAGCCGAATTCCAGTCGGCGCTGGCAGCGGCGGCCTGGAATGCCGTGATGACGGGTTCGACAGCCTTGCCGTCTTTGTTGATGAGCTTGGTGTTCGCGAGTTTGTTCTGCTTGGCGTAGGCGTATTCGACGTAACCGATCGAACCCTTCGTCTGCATCACGTTGTTGGCGACGCCTTCGTTGCCCTTGGCGCCGAGGCCGACTGGGAACTGAACGGAGGTGTTCGAACCAACCTTGGCCTTGAAGTCAGGGCTGACTTTGGAGAGGTAGTTGGTCCAGACGAACGTCGTGCCCGAACCGTCCGAGCGCGAGACAACGGCAATGGCGCTGGAGGGGAGGTTTACGCTCGGATTGAGCTTCTTGATGGCCGGGTCGTCCCACGTCTTGATTTCGCCGAGGTAGATCTTGGCGAGCGTCGGGCCGTCGAAAACGAGATCGTTGGCTTTGACACCGTCGAGGTTGACGACGGGAACGATGCCGCCCATGACCGTCGGGAACTGAACGAGGCCGCCCTTTTCAAGCTTCTCGCCGGAGAGGGGCATGTCGGAAGCGCCGAACGTCACGGTCTTGGCTTCGATCTGCTTGATGCCGCCGCCAGAGCCGATGGATTGATAGTTCAAGCCGATATTGGTCTCTTTCTTATAAGCATCGGCCCATTTCGCATAGATCGGGTACGGGAACGTCGCGCCCGCGCCAGAGATGTCGGCTTTGACGGGCGCAGTCGCCGCGGCCGTTGCCGCAAGCGCCGCGAAAAGCGCAACAAAAGACTGTTTCACTCTTAATCTCCTCTTAACGGGGGCTCGAAGCCTCGTCCCCCCATTCGCCGAACCCCAAGCCCGGCGCGCACTCTGTAGTCCACTTATTTCACGGCTAGATGAAACGTTAATACCTTGTTTCCGAACGCTTCTTCGCCGGTAACGATGTTGAACGCAGTACCAGAAAATCGGCATTGCCGTGGTTTTGCTCAGCCGATGCCCTTCTTGATTGAGGGCTCACCGCGGGACGGGCGCTACGACGGCCGAAGCTGATTCAGCAACGGGGCTGTCATAGCGCTGTCATCCAGCGTCGCGATCTTTTATGATTTTGATGCTATGAATTTGTGACAATCTAACTAATTGATTTATTTATACTTTGGCAAAACAACTTTGAAGATCGTGCCGCGTCCGACGACGGACTCAACCGAGAGTTCGCCCTGGTGCCGACTCAGGATGTGCTTGACAATCGCGAGGCCAAGGCCGGTGCCGCCGATACGACGGCTGTGCTCAGTGCTGACACGGTAAAATCGTTCCGTCAGGCGGGGCAGATGTTCGGGTGCGATCCCGAGGCCATCGTCGGTCACAGTGATCGTCACACGTTTTCTGACCGAATCGCGGTCGTTTTCCGTCATGTGGACTTTTACCGAGCCACCTTCGCGGCCGTATTTCACAGCGTTCTCGATCAAATTATGAAAGACTTGGAACAGTTCGTCGCGCTCTCCCTTCGCGAGTAGCGACGACGTTTCCGGCTCGACCGTCATCGTTATCCGCCGTTCGTCTGCCGCAGGCGTAAGAGAGCGCACAACTTCGTTGAGCAATTCGTTCAGCCTGACTTGACCTGTTGGATTGAGGTTAGCCTTCTCCTCGACGCGACTGAGCAAAAGCAGATCATCGATGAGCCGGGTCATGCGCTCGGCCTGCTCTCCCATGATTTTAAGAAAGCGGTCGTGAGCCGCCTCGTCGTGACGTGCCGGTCCTTGCAGCGTTTCAATGAAGCCGCGAACCGATGCCAACGGCGTTCGCAATTCGTGACTGGCGTTGGCAACGAAATCGGTACGCATTTCGAGCGCGCGTTGTTGTTCCGATTCGTCATGGATCGTGATCAGGGCGGCGACGGCGGGGTGGTGGGCACCGCCGCCGAACGGCGCGACCGTGGCGATGAATCGTTGCCCGAGTCCGCCGCGCGACAACAGCTTTGCCGTGCGTTTTTCGCCGGTCTCGAAGGCACCGGTGACTGCTGCGATAAGTTCGGGATCGCGGTTGATGTGCTCGAGCGTTCGCCCCTCCGTCAGCCTTTCGAAAATGGAGAGCGCCGCTGCGTTATAATTCAAAACGACCGATGCGCGGTCGAGAACGATTGCAGGATCGGGTATTGCGGTCGCGAGGTCTGTCCAGGACAAAGATTTGTCCACCGCGATATTTGCAATCGTTTGCGCAATTTTTCTCGGCGTTCTGCGAATCCGCCATGCGAGCGTTGCGGCGGCGCCCGCTATGAAGCCGCAGAGCAATAGAAGGCCCGAGCGAAACGGTTCCCCGGCGTAAAGCCATGTCGGGACCAATGCCAGCAATGCGGCTGCGCTCAGCATCGCAAAGCCTACATATGCGTTCGCGGGCGTTTCGGGTGACAACTGATTTTTAATGAGCGACATCGCCTCTCCGGCGGCAACTAGCTCCGTCGCAAGGCGCGCGCTGCAGGTTTTTTCGCACGAGCCTTGGCGCCGCGGCTACTGCCGCCATCCGTCTCGCGGTCTGCGTCCGTAATCCCGATGGGCGTATTCTGATTCGCGAGCTCCGCCAGCGTGTGCTGGTCCAGGACGGAGATGAATGCGCTCAAGGCATCGCCGAACATGGCATTGATGGACGCTGGATCGTTCTCGCCCGATTTTCGGCCGCGTCCGCCGCCTTCGACTTGCACTCGTGTGACCTCGATCGCCCTCACGACATCGCCGATCCGGATCGATGTTGCCGGCTTCGCAAGCCGAACGCCGCCGTTCGGGCCTCTCACGGCCGACAGGAAGCCGGCATGGGACAGGATGTGGACGATCTTGAAGACGTTCTGCTTAGTGACACCCAGCCGTTCGGACACGCCCGCGACCTTTACAAGCTCGTCTTTGGCCAAGGCGCAATCTATTAAAATGCGGATTGCGTGGCCGGTCTGCTTCGTCAAGCGCATATTTGTTTACCTGGTGGCCGCGCGGCCGCGGCTCTAAAGTCCGACGGTCGTTTCTTTCAAATTCCCGACTACGTGGCAAGTGCCGCGCGGCCGAGCGCCGCTGGATTGAGCCTGCCAGGCGCTTGGAGTTCACTTGACACCCTTCTAGGGCGTCAATGTATACTATCACGGTAAATAATTTTGGGCGATCCGCAGCTTAGCGCAACAAAAATCGCCAAACCCAGGAACATGGAGAACGCACGATGTCAAAATTGGCGATTGCGATGGCTTGTGCGACGGGACTGGCGCTTGCAGGAGCGACAGCGGTACGCCCGGCCTTCGCTGACGCGCCGTCGGTCAAGGACATCATGAAGAATTACGGCGACGTTGCCGAGTCGATGTACTCCGACACTCTTGCCAAAGCGAAAGATCTCGACAAAGCCATTGACGCATTCCTGGCGGCTCCGAATGCGACGACGCAGAAGGCAGCGCAGGATGCCTGGAAGGCGGCGCGCGTTCCCTACATGCAGACCGAAGGTTTCCGCTTCGGCAACAAAATCGTCGACGACTGGGAAGGCAACGTCAACTCGTGGCCGCTCGATGAAGGCCTGATCGATTACGTCGACAAGGCAAGCTACGGTGATTCAAAAGAAGAGAACCCGCTCTATACGGCCAACATCATCGCCAACAAGAAGATTCGCCTCGGACCGAAGGTCCTCGATACGAGCAAGATCGACAAGAAAGTTATCGCTCAGCTCAATAGCGCGCTCGATGTCGAAACGAACGTCGGTACCGGATACCATGCGATCGAGTTCCTGCTGTGGGGCCAGAATCTGCACGGGACCAATCCAGGCGCAGGCGAACGCCCCGCCAGCGACTACGATCTCAAGAATTGCACGCATGACAATTGCGACCGTCGTCGCGATTACCTAAAGGCGGCAAGTTCGCTGCTCGTCGACGAACTCGAAGAGATGGTCGGCAACTGGAAGGCTGACGGCGCCGCGCGCCAGGCTCTCGCCAAGCAGGATGAGAACGCACAGCTTTCGACGATCCTGACCGGTATCGGATCGCTCTCTTACGGAGAGCTGGCGGGCGAACGCATGAAGCTCGGCGTTCTGCTGCATGATCCTGAAGAAGCGCACGACTGCTTCTCCAACAACACACAGAACAGCCACTTCTATGACGAAGTCGGCATGATCGAGATCTGGAACGGCAAATACGACGGTGCGAGCGCCGTTTCGGGCGCAAGTATCGCCGAGCTTGCTCGCGCCAAGGCTCCCGATGCGGCGAAGCGCGTCGACGAAGCGATGGAGAACACCAAGGCGAAGCTCAATGCCATCAAGGTCAAGGCCGATTCAGGCGAGATGGGCTACAATCAAATGTTGGCTGCCGGAAACGATACCGGTAACAAGCTCATCCTCGATGGTGTCGACGCGCTCGTGGCCCAGGCCCGTGCCGTCGAGGCCGTCGTCGCGGCGCTCAACCTGAAGGTCAAGATCGAAGGCTCGGACAGCCTCGATAATCCGGGTCAGGTTGCGACCAAAAAGTGATTGGCGGATTGCTCTTAAACCGGCGCGGTTTTGATTGATAACGGGTGGTGGAAGAGCCCGCATGGTGACACGTCGAGAACTTTTGACAGGCGTCGCGGCATTCTCAGGGAGTGCCGTGGCATCATTTGCATTTGCAGGGCGCAAGGCGATTGCGCGCGAGCCTGTCATTGCGCAGCCGGTTGCTCACGATACGAAGAAGCTGTTTCTCGATCTTGCGGAAAGGCCGGCCGCGCTGCCGTGTTTCGACGGCAAGACGCTGCCGCTGTGGACGTTCCAGGAGGGAACGCTATTTCCGGTCGTGCGCATGAAACTCGGCGAACGGCTCGATACGCGCTTCAAAAACGATCTACCGCGTCCCGGGGAATACGCGTCAATTCATTGGCATGGCCTCAGGATACCAAACGACCAGGACGGCGTGCCGTTCATGACGCAGAAGCCGGTCGATCCCGGCGGGGTCGGCACCTATTCCTTCGTGCCGCCGGACACAGGCAGTTTCTTCTTTCACACCCATTGCAATTCGACCGAGCACATGGGGCGTGGACTGGTCGGTGCCCTTATCATCGAGGGGGACGAGATCGAACCGCCCGATGCCGAATACGTCCTCCTGATGAAGGACTGGCGTATTTCCCCCGATGGAACGTTTTTGCCGTTTTCGACGGATGCTGGCGCTGCCAAGGCTGGCACACCGGGGACCGTCCGATCGGTCAACGGCGAGCGGCCTGCTGTCTTCAAAGTTCCGTCGTCGGCCAACGTCCGCATTCGGTTTTATAATGTCGATCCGACACGCATCTCCGAAATCGGTTTCGAGGATGCGGAAGCTGCGATCATCGCCATCGACGGAAACGGTCTCGATCCGCTTCCGCTCTTATCGTGGCGGATGGGGCCTGCGATGCGTCTCGATATTCTGCTGCGTACGGCGCCGGCGGGCGGTAGCGTTCGCCTCATGGACTTCTTCGCGAAAGAGCCGGTCGTGCTTGCCGAGTTCCATTCGGAAGGGCCGCCGAAGCGAAACGGGAAGTTCGAGCCGACGCCCTTGAAGGTCATGCCGTTCCCTAAAGTCGACGTGAACGGCGCGCAGCAGATTCCCTTCATTTTCTCGGCGACGGCGACGGGGGAAGCTCTCGCTGAGCTCGGAAACTCCGGCATCGAGATCGGGTCGCTCTGTCTTGCAAAACGCACCTTCTGGGCCATCAATAAGCAGGCGTGGCCCGGAATGGATCACAAGGATCTCGGGCCGCCTCTCGCCGTTCTGAAATCCGGCCAGAGCTATATCTTCGATCTGCAAAATACAACACCGCACTCGCATCCGATCCATATTCATGGCCACACATTCGAGGTTATGAGTTCGAGCATGCGCCACGTGCCGCCGCATCGGGCCGATACGGTACTGTTGCGCCCAAACGAGCGAGTCCAGGCGGGCATCGTGGGGGGGCAACCCGGAACGTGGATGTTCCATTGCCACATCATCGATCACCAGGAAGCCGGCATGATGGGCTACATCGAGGTCACATGACCTCCGGCCTCCGGCTTTGGCTAAGGGTTGCGCTGCTTATCTTCGTAATCTTTATGCCCCGCGTGGCCGATGCAGATCCGCTCGATGCCGCGATGGGAAAAGCGCTCTTCGATCGCACATGGGTTCCGGCGCCGGCATCGACCGACGCGTCCGATGGGCTCGGTCCGCTATTCGTGTCGCGCTCCTGCACGGGGTGCCACGGGCGCGGCGAAGGCTCTCACGTCGTCACGCGCGAGGACGGATCGCCGGATATCGCCGGCGCGGTCGTGCGCTTCGGCCGCGCCGATGGTTCGACCGATCCCTTTTATGGGCTCGAACTGCAAACCAACGCTGTCCCTGGCCTCATGCCTGAGGGCAGTGCGCAGTATTTACCGAAGCTCGAACTTAATCTGAACGACCGAGCGCTCGCGAATGACGTAAAGGCGGGCGTTCGGTTGGCTCCGTCGCTTTTCGGTCGCGCCGCGTTCGATAGCGTTCCCGATGCGGAAATCCTCAAGCGCTTCGATCCGGATGATCGCGACGGCGATGGGGTCAGAGGCCGCGCCAATAAAACTGCGGGAGGCATCGGTCGCTATGGCTGGAAGGCGGCGCAAGTGACGCTTGAAGAGCAAGTCGCGCATGCGTTCGCGTTCGACATCGGTCTTTCAAGTCCGAAGCAGCCGCGGCCCTACGGTGACTGTACAATTCTGCAAACCGCGTGTCTGGCCGCACCAAACGGCGAAAGTCCTCTGTTCAAAGGCCGCGAGCTTTCCGGAGATATTCTGAGAGTCGTTGCGGTCTATCTCGGAACGCTTCGTGCGCGTCATGAAACGACCGATCCGGAAGCAGCCGCGCTCTTTGCCGCGACCGGCTGTGCCACGTGCCACGTGCCGTCGCTGGCGACGCGGGATGGCGGCTCCATTCCCGCATTTACCGATCTCCTGCTTCACGATATGGGATCGGCGCTCGATGACGGCGTCGGCGAGCCGGGCGTCAAACCTGAAGAATGGCGAACCGCGCCGTTAATCGACGGGCATGTTCGCGAAAAAGAGCGCCGTTTTCTCCACGACGGTTCGGCTGCCTCGGTATCTGAAGCCGTTGCAAAGCACGGCGGGGAAGGGGCGCGCAGCCGGGATCTTTTCGAAGCGCTGAAGCCTGAAGATAAACAACGGCTGGTCGACTACGTGAGCGGGTTATGAATTTGATGCGAAAACTAAGGGTGCTGCTTTCCTTTTTTGTAATGGCGGCGCTGACGACGGCGGTTTCCGCCGCTGAGCCTCCGAGCCATCTCGAGATGGTTCGAACGGCGATCGAAACGCACATCATCCCGCATATCGACGCTTTGAAGACTGCGGCAGAGGCTTTGCCGCCTGTTGTCGAGACTGTCTGCAAGTCGGGGTCGCCAGAGGCGCGGCACGCATTGGAGAAGAAATTCGCCGACGCCGTCACTGCATACGCGGCAGTCGACTTTCTTCGTTTCGGTCCGATGCTCGAAAAGGGGCGGCGCGAGCAGATTTCCTTCTGGCCCGATCCGCGCGGCTTCGTCAGCCGGCAGCTGCGCATGATCCTCGTGAACAAGGATGAAAAGCTCGCCGAGCCGGGCATGCTCGCGAAGCAGAGTGCGGCGGTGCAGGGTCTGCCGGCGCTCGAAGCACTGATGCACGATAAGGATGTTCCGCTGGGTCCGACCGATCCTGCGCATTTTCGTTGCATCATGGCAAAGGCGATTGTTCAGAACATTGTGCGTTTGACGAGCGAAGTTGCAGAAGGTTGGGAGAAACCGGGCGGATGGAAAGACAAGATGCTCAATCCGGGGTCGGAGAACGATACCTATAAATCGGCAGCAGAGTCCGCGGTCGAGATCGTCAAAGCCTTTCTCGTCGGATTGTCGCTCACCGGCGATCTGCAACTGAAACCGCAGGTCGATTCCAAAATCAAGCTGACGCCGCCCTATCAGAGATCCGGGCTTCAAAAACAATTCTACACCGCTAGCATCACGTCATTGCACGAACTCTACAACGCGCTCCGTCTCGAAGCCTATCTGAAGCCCGATATGGCTTGGATGAAAGGCTGGTCACAGGGGACATGGCGAACGATCGAGTCAATCGATGGCGCAGGCGGGCGAGCGCCGGGTGCACAAAGGAAAGACACACCGACCGCGCGCGAGGTCTTCGACCGGATGAATGGCCTGCGCAATATCGTGGCCAATCGCTTATCGACAGCAGCCGGATTGACGGTAGGTTTCAATGAGCTTGATGGTGATTGATCGCAGGTCCCTGCTGCTTGGCACGCTGGCGTTCATCGGAACGTCATCCGCCGGCAAGGCTTTCGCGTCGACTACGGACAGCGACATCGCCTATGTCGCCACCGCACGCCGGGGCATGAGCGATTTTTGCGTTCTGCTTCTCAGAGTTGACGGGTCGATCGTTCGCGAGGTTCCGCTGACGGCGCGAGGGCATGACATTGCCTATCATCGTCCGTCGGGACGGGTTGCTGTTTTCGCACGGCGGCCGGGAGCGTTTGGAGCCGCGTTCTATCTCGACAAGACTACGCCGCCTCACATTTTCACGCCGGGCGAGGGCCGTCACTACTACGGTCACGGAGGCTTTTCGCAGGACGGTCGGCTTCTTTATGCTTCTGAGGCGGATGTCGAGGGCGAGCGCGGTCTTATCGGCATCTACGACGTCGGGGGCGGCTACAAGAAGATCGGCGAGCATCAAAGCTACGGCGTCGGCCCGCACGAAATCATGCTGCTTGCGGACGGTAAGACGATCGCGGTCGGAAACGGTGGCCTCGATACGGTTCCCGATGCGGGTCGTGAAAATCTAAACGTCGATACGATGGAGCCGTCGCTTGCCTTCGTTGACGCGGAAAGCGGCAAGCTGGTCGCCAAGCACGCGATGTCGGGCGATCTCAAGTCGCTTTCCATCCGTCATGTGACCCAGGACAAGACGGGGCTCATCTGGTTCGGCGGTCAATGGGAGGGAAGCCCGAGCGAGACGCCGCAGATCGTCGGCAGTGCTGGGCTTGATCGCGAATTGAAGCTTGTCGACGCACCGGGCGGTGGGAAGGATTTGCGCGGTTACATCGGCGCGATGGCGGTTAGCAAGGATGGGCGTTTCATTGCGGCGAGCGCGCCGAAGGCCGGCCATGTGCTCTATGTCGATTCCGAGACGGGGCAAGTCGTCGGCAAGAGTGATCTCAAGGACGTTTGCGGTCTTTCGTCGGAAGGCGAGCACGACTTCGCGGCCTCGTCGGGCTTCGGCGTTATCCGTTATGAGACGGCCGAAGCGCGTGTGATTTCCGAGCACGAACTGCAGGACATCGCCTTCGATAACCATCTGCGGCGCATCTCCTGAGCTTCCGCGCGACCGCGCAATTTCGGGCGCCTTCTGCCGATTGCCACTCTGTCGCGATTGCGCTTTCTGGGTACCGAGGCTAGAAGCGCGAAATGACGAAACCCGCGGTCAAAGCAAACGTGAAAGCAAGTGCGAAGGCGCGGCGCTTGGCGCATGGGTCCGGTGCAACGACGGCGCCTGCGCCGAAGGTCGGCTTCGTGTCGCTCGGCTGTCCGAAGGCGCTCGTCGACAGCGAGCGCATCATCACCAAGCTCAGGTCCGAAGGCTACATGATCGCGCCTGACTATTCGGGCGCCGACGTCGTCGTCGTCAACACGTGCGGCTTCCTCGATTCAGCGAAGCAAGAAAGCCTCGACGCAATCGGCGAAGCCATGAACGCCAATGGTCGAGTGATCGTCACGGGGTGTTTCGGGGTTGAGGAAACGCGCATCCGCGATGTGCATCCAGGCGTGCTTGCCGTCACCGGCCCGCACCAATACGAGCAGGTCGTCGAGGCGGTTCACGATGTGGTGCCGCCGCTGCACGATCCGTTCGTCGATCTGGTGCCGCCCGAGGGGCTGCGGCTTACGCCGCGTCACTACGCCTATCTGAAGATTTCGGAAGGATGTAACAACCGCTGCTCATTCTGCATCATTCCTTCGCTGCGGGGCGATCTCGCGAGTCGGCCGTCAAATCACGTCATGAGCGAGGCGGAGCGTCTCGTGAATGCCGGCGTGAAAGAGTTGCTCGTTATCAGTCAGGACACGAGCGCTTACGGTCTCGATCTCAAATACGCCGAAAGTCCGTGGAAAGGCGTACCGCTGAAGGCGCGCTTTCAGGATATTTCTCGCGCGCTGGGCGAACTCGGTGTGTGGGTCCGGATGCATTACGTCTACCCCTATCCGCATGTCGACGACGTCATTCCGCTGATGGCGGAGGGCAAAATTCTGCCCTATCTCGACATTCCGTTTCAGCACGCGTCTCCGGCAGTCTTGAAGGCGATGCGGCGACCCGCGGCGCAGGAGAAGACGGCGGAGCGTATCCGCCGCTGGCGCGAAGTCTGTCCCGATCTCGCCATCCGCTCGACGTTCATCGTCGGCTTTCCGGGCGAGACGGAAGAGGATTTTGCGTTCCTGCTCGACTGGCTGAAGGAAGCCGGCATCAACCGCGCCGGATGCTTCAAGTATGAAGCCGTCGAAGGCGCGAAGGCCAATGCAATCGATGGCGCCATCCCGGAAGAGGTGAAAGAGGAACGCTGGCACCGCTTCATGGCCATGCAGAAGGACGTCAGCAGCGCGCAACTCGCGAGCAAAGTGGGACAGGTCATCGACGTCCTGGTTGACGAGGTCGATGAGGATGGCACGATTGCCCGCTCCAAGTGGGATGCGCCCGAGATCGACGGCAACGTGTTCCTGAACGGCGAGCACGGCGTCAAGGTCGGCGATCTGGTCCGCGTGAAAGTCGTCGAGGCCGGTGACTACGATCTCTGGGCTGAACGCTCTACGGCCGACGCTTAGTCCGGTTCCAAGCCTAAAGCTGGACGGCACCCGACTCCTCGGGTTTCGCTTTATAGTCCGGCTCGACGTGGATGACGACTTCCGAGCCCTCGATGGTGTTTTCGATGGCGTGCTCGAGGCGATCGCAGATGATATGCGCATTGTCGACCGTCATCGCACCCGGAACGATCAAGTGAAATTCGATGAAGAGCGCGCGTCCCGCCTGTCGGGTCCGGATATCGTGGGCTTCGAGCGCGCCGCGGCCGTTGGCCTCGATGATCTTGCGGATGCGCAGCTCGATTTCTGGACTCGCCGCCTCGTCGAGCAGGTGCGACATCGACTGGACGGCGATCTTGTAGCCCATCCAGAGAATGTTCAAAGCCACGACTGCGGCGATCAGTGGATCGAGAAGGTGCCAGCCCGTCAAGACTGCGATCGCCAGGCCGGCGACAACCCCGACGGAGGTCATGACGTCGGTGAAAAGATGCTGCCCATCGGCGACGAGCGCGGGCGAGCGCCACGACCTGCCACGATTGATCAGCACCCAAGCCGATGCGCCGTTGAGAACCGAAGCGACGATATTGAGCCCGATGCCGAGAGCGGAATGCTCGATCTTAACGCCTTCGATGAAAGCGTTGCGCGCCTTCATCAGGATGAGCACAGCCGCGACGGCTATCATCGCACCTTCGAACATCGCGGCCAGAAATTCTGCCTTGTGATGGCCAAAGGGGTGATCGGAGTCGGCGGGTTTGGCGCTCAGGCGAATGGCGGCGAACGCGGTCACCGCCGTCATGACGTTGACGACGCTCTCAAGGGCGTCGGAGAAGAGCGCGATCGAGCCCGACACCACATAGGCAACGTATTTGATCGCGATGACAACGAGCGCGATGGCGATGTTTGCTACCGCAAGCCGGTTGATTCTCGAGGCTTCGAAATTTGAATCTGCCGGCATGTCAATCTTGTCTTTCTGTCCCGTAGCCGGCCTAAGTGCCATATTTGTGAGGCCGCTGCCATCGAACACGGGGATGTGCGGCTTCGTGGCTGCCTTATCCACATGCGTCAGAAGATGGCGTCTCGCCCATAACGACCGAATCTGTTGCTGACAATAGCGGGGTTAAGGATTGTCAGTCCGCCTAGACGGGCGCGCAGGGTGTGGGGGACGTCATGGCCAACTTTACGACGCACATTGCGGTTGGAACCGTGGTCTCGGGTGCGTTGGCAACATTGACGCTCGCCGCCAACGTCGTTGCACCGGAGAACCTTGTCGCGGTGACGATGGCAGGCGTTCTCGGCTCCGTGCTTCCCGATATCGATCTTAAGGACTCGCGGCCAAGCCGGGCGATGTTCGCGGGGCTGGCAATTTTCTTTTCGTTTGCGGTGCTGTTCACCGCGGCCACGAAATTCTCCATAGCCGAACTCTGGATCTTGTGGCTCGGGACGTTGCTGCTGGTACGCTACGGGCTTCATATGGTGTTTCATCGCATTTCCGTGCACCGCGGCATCTGGCATTCAATTCTGGCGGCGGTTTTTTGCGCGGTCGCGACGGCGGTTGTCTTTCAGCACATGCTGAACAAGCCGGCGGGCGTCGCGTGGCTTGGCGGTGCCTTCATGTTTGTCGGATATCTGACGCATCTGACGCTGGATGAGATCTATTCGGTCGACGTCATGGATACGCGGCTGAAGTCATCGTTCGGAACGGCATTGAAATTCTTCGATCACCGCCATTTCTATGCCTCGCTTGGGATGGCAGCTGCCACGCTCGGCGCCATCGTCGTCTCGCCGCCGACCAATACGTTCGTCGACGGGCTTTCATCGCGTAGCCTCTGGAGCGGTCTCGAACAGCGGCTTTTGCCGCCGGACAAGTGGTTCGGTCTTGTCGAGACGCCACGTATGGCGCGCCGCAATGACGATGATAAGGCAACCGGCGTCGTGACGGGGTCTGTCAATCAAGGCGCGGTAACGGAAAACGGAAGTGACGCCGGAACGCTGATATCGGAGCCGGCCTCAACACCGGAAGCCATTCCAAGCCCGGCAGACACCCCAGCTGTCAGCGTGCCCAGCGAGAACGCAAGCCCCTGACAAAGTTAGACGTCAGCTCTTTTGCGTAGGTCTGTGCCGTCGCTGGAGTCAGATGGACGCCTTTCTCGCTGGCAGCGACAGCAGCGATGCCGTGGACACTCGCAAACAGAGCCCGCGCAGTCGTATCGAGCCCTTCGAGTGACTCTGCCGGGGCAAGCGGAGCGAGGCCTTTGCGAAAGATCTCCGCGAGATTATTCAGATGCTCGTGGAAAGGCGGAGGCACAGTACTCGCGCTTGGTACACTGTGGGCAAAGAGAAGGTTCCACATGCGTTTATTGGCCAGCGCGAAGTCGATATAGGCGTGGGTGAGCGCATCGACATTCTCCTCGCCGTTCGTTCCAAGCGGCACCCGCTTCAGGTGATCAACGGTTCGAGCTAACAGCTGAACCTGAAGCGTCAAAAGCACGTCGTCCAGGTTTTCGAAGATATTGTATAGCGTTCCGGGCGAGTACCCGATCATGCGGGCTATCTCTCGAGCCGAGAGACCAGAAATGCCGTTGCGTTCAACAATGGTACGTGAGGCGTCTAGGATGAGCTGGCGAAGCTCTTCCGGCGAATGAACTGCTCTCCGTCCCACTGCGAGGCCTCGCCTGCGTTCAGTTCATTTCCGTCGAGAATCTTATATTACGTGGATCGCAGGGCAAAATTCCCTTAGCCCGATGCAGGAATTATTTTGAATAGGAAAAACACATTTAGCAGGTGCGGAACGCGCAGTCTACTTTCCCTCAATTTGAGGGAATAAGCTGCTGTTATTCTTGTTGATTAGCCGGAGATCGGAGAGCTGAAATTCCACTTCAGTGCTGAATGTGCAATTTCTTTATCCTGCGGAAACTTTGGCTCAACCGCTGCCGGCCGGGCACTTCAAGTTTTGGGTCTTCTGGCCGAAGAAGACCGAGCCATAGCGGGGAGCAAACGTCATGGTGTCCGACCAATTCATCGCCTGGGTGATGCCCGGAACAATGTTCGCCAGGAGCGGCGTGTAGGTGTATTTGGCCTCGATGACGATTGCGGCATCACCCTTTGAAATCATGTTCGGGTCGGGCATGGATTTCACGTCACCGCAGTTTGCAATCGCCGCGTTGTGATACGACCACGCCCACTCGACCTTAGTAATACTGGCGTCGGCGCTCGACGCTCGCAGTTGCGTGATCGCGATCTGCAAAGGCGTTGAGCTGAAGGGTTCCATGACGTGTTCGGCAGAGACCAACATGCCGTCAAGCGTCGTCGAGGCATCCTCTGGAGTTGAGCCGATCTGCTTTTCGCGCGCTACGAGGTCACCGATCATTGCCGTGGCCCGTTGAAAACGCTTGTTCACCATCAAAGCGCGCGAAATCTCAAAGGTTCCGAACGTCATCAGCATCAGCAAAGGGGCGATGAATGCAAACTCGACCGCGGCGACGCCGGACGAATTGGAGAGAAAAGCAAGTATCCGCGACGTGATTTGGAGTTTCAGACGCTGGTTCATGGATAGCTTTTCCTGCGCGACGACGGCATCACCGACCTCAGCTTTGCGGATACGGTTCACTGCGGAATGCCGTTGCCGTTTGCAGCATCAACGACCCGTCGGCCATGTTGCCGAGTTTGATCATTGGCAGCTTCGACGTGAAATTCCATTTATAGCACACCGTCACGATCACGACGTCGCTGGCGGCGCCGGAATAGATCGCGATGAGGTCGGTGCCGGGCGCAGTGTTTGTGACGACCACTCCACCCTGGACGCAGGGCTGAGGCTTGGCGCTGTTCAGTCCTGCCCAACCATCGGGGTAAGATTTTACGAAGATCTGCAGTTGGTTGCAGTCGATCCACGAGCCAGCACCATCGCAGATGCTTTGCTTGAACTGGTTGACCGTCATTTTGTCGGTGACGGCTTCACCCGTTCGGATCAGACGGCTTGTCTGATCCATGCCCTTCTCGAGGGAATTCGAGATGAAGAAATAAAAGGCGCAGCCAACAAAGCCCAATATGAACATGAAAAAGGGAATGGCGACGATGGAGAATTCCAACGCCGTCGATCCCTTATCGTCCGCTTTCCATTGCCGTAGCAAACGGTTGCGGAGCAGTTGGCGGGAAATGGCGCTAACGCTGTGCGTGGTAGTCATGAAACGCTCGCGACCGTTGATGATAACGGGCAATCAATAAATTAGCGCCGATTAAAGCGGCATTTATCGAAAGACATTTCGCGTTTGATGGTTGAGCAAATGTGAAAACCGGCAAACACCGGCCGGCCCGAGACGATGGGAGGACAGTCCGCTTGCGGCTCGGATGGACAGTTATTGCTGGTTGTTGGCGCTGTTGGCGGAATCGGACGCACCCTCGGAGAACTTTGTCTTCTGAGAGTTTGCTGCCTGGACGGCGTTGAAGAACTCCTTGTCGTCGCCGATCGTAAGGGTTGGCTCACAATTCGGTGTACATGCGTACGTGAAGCGTGTGCTGCCTTTGTGCAAATTGACGATTTTGCGGTCGTCGCGCTCGACCAATACGCGTTGGTCCTGAATGACGTTGTGAGCAGCGTCGAGGGCAATGACATTCGTAATGCCGAATGTCTTGCCGGTGACGACCAACAGATTGCCGTCTTGCAGAGTCACGTCGGCGATCGATGGGTTGCCGACGATGATTTCGGTAGCGGGGCGCGGAAGGTGGAGCAGTTGAGACTGGTCGTAACGTACAATCAAGTCAGCGGCCGAGGCGCCAGCCGCTGAAAGAGCCGTCAGCATAACCGCCAAGCCGGTGCGAACGACCCAAAAGGCGCGCGACGATGCGAGCGTTTCTGTTCCACGGTGCATTGGCGCGATCCTTCCGAAGCTAACGCGCAAATAAGCTCATCAAATGGTGAAGGAACTGCAAATGCTTGTTCCGAACCGCAGCAGTATGGGGCGGCCGCGGCAGACTGGGCGGCCGCCAGATGCGCTTGCTGGTTAATCCGGTGACTGATGAAGTCTCGCGCCGAAAGTCCGACTCGCCAGAGGAGTGCAGACAACCAAAGTTATTTCATCTTTGAGTCAAAGCGACAGCGGTCTCATTCCTGCCCCTTACTGAGGCCAACAGTTCTATAAATACTTCAATAAACCTAGTATTAACTCGTATTCCTCTATCTTATTTTCAAATTTTGCGCGATTGTGATGTATATATATGCCGTTCTCTGCTATTTATTCTACTTAATACATAAGAAGGCATTGGATAATATTTGTTAGTCAGTAGCCGGTACCGGGCGGCTGCGTTTTACCTGCCTTTAAGTTTTGCGATCTACAGTCCGCATCAGTTCAGCGGTGAGGACATCCTCTTCCCGAGGAACGGGATCGATAAAAGTATTAGCGTAGATCGGAACAAACCAATGAACATGATTTCGCGTTTCATGAGCGATGAGTCGGGTGCAACGGCCATCGAATATGGCTTGATCGCTGCCCTTATCGGCGTTGCTCTCATCACCGTGCTGGGTCAGGTTGGTTCCAGCCTCAGCACCACCTTTGGGAAGGTGAAGAGCTCGCTGGATACGGCAAACGGTGGTGGCACCTGATAAGCGCTTTTTAGCGCTGGGCTTATTGTAAGAGTGCATTTGAGCGCGCTCGGAGAAGGTTCTTCGAGCGCGCTTTTCATAAAGGTCTTTGCAATGCTGCCTTCCAGCCTACGCGGTTTTGCGCGCGACGAGAGCGGTGCGACCTCGATCGAATATGCACTTATCGCGAGTATTGTCAGTCTGGCGATCATTGGCGGGCTAACGGGGGTCAGGGCTTCACTCATCGGCATTTTCGACTCTGTGGTTGCAGGATTCGGCCAAACTAATTGATTGCCGACGCCCCTGCCGTTAGGCCGACCTTTACCGTGTTGCGCCATACTCTGTCCGCGGTCGCGTTTCTCGTACAGGTGAATAATGTCGGTGCTGATTTTTCTTCTCGTCGCGATCTTTCCGATTGCGATGGCATTTGCCGCAGCAAATGACCTTTTCACGATGAAGATCCCGAACGTTATCTCCCTCGCGCTGGCCGGAGGTTTCGTTGCGCTGGCATTTGTAACGCGGATGCCGCTTGAGACATTCGGCCTGCATCTTGCGTATGCCTTCGGGGTGCTGGCCCTGACGTTTACGCTTTTTGCTTTCAAGTTGGTTGGGGGCGGCGACGCCAAGCTGATGGCAGCAGGGGCCCTTTGGATGGGTCCGGAGTTCATCCTCCCCTTTATCGCCTTCGTCACGATCTGGGGCGGCGCTTTGTGCCTCCTGATCCTGAGCTATCGGAGAGCGGTTCCAGCCGAACTTTGGCCGCTGCCGGGTTGGGCGCAGCGTCTGCATACGGCAGGCGGTCCGATTCCCTATGGCATCGCAATTGCGGGTGCCGGCCTCATGATCTTTCCATCGACCGATTTGTTCCGGATGCTGGTGGCCTGATCGGGTCTGAAGACCTCGCCGGGCATCGCCCAATTGGTGCTGCAACCGTTGCCGGCGTACACCTTTCTGAAACGGAAGTTAACCTCACATTGACGTTTGTCCGACAGTATCGGCGCAGGATTGCGAACCCCGAGCTGAAGGATTTTCGCCGCGATGAAGCGGGCACAACTTGTCGGTTTTTCCGTCGCGTTCACTGCGGCAGGGCTCGCTTATTATATCGCAAGCGCATTCATGACGCCGCCTGCGCCGATAATGGTCGAAAAGCAGGTCGATAGCACTGATGTTTTGGTTGCGGGCTCCGATATTTCCGTCGGCCAGATCGTCAGCGAGGGCAATTTTCGCTGGGTTTCCTGGCCGAAGAAAGCGATTACGCCCGACTATATAACGAAGGGCAGCGGCGGTCCTGCGCGGATGCATGAGTTTGCGGGATCGGTTGCGCGCTCGGCACTTCTCGCGGGCGAGCCCATCACCACGCAGAAGCTGATCAAACCGGGTCAGGGCGGCGTCTTAGCCGCGATCCTGCCGCAAGGCATGCGCGCCATTTCGACCAAGATCAAGGCCGAAACCGCGGCGGGTAGCCTCATTCTTCCGAACGACCATGTCGACGTGATCCTAATTCGTCACCTCCGGGGTCGCAGCGGCCAGGACGAGAATGTTGCGGATACGCTGTTCCGGAACGTGCGGGTCATGGCGATAGGCCAGCAGATCGAAACCAAGGGGGGAAAGAAATCGGCAGACGTCTCTGCTTCTACCGCGACGCTGGAATTGACGCCGAAGCAGGCGGAGATGATGGCGCTCGCGAATTCGATGGGAGAGATCACCCTCTCCTTGCGCAGCGTTGCAGATTTGAGTTCCGACCCTGAGCGGGCCGGAGGGCTGGATTTGAACAAGCCGCAAAACAATTCGGTACGGGTTGTTCGTTACGGTGCGAAGTCGCGTGTGTATGGCGTGAACTGAGTTGGTCGGTCAGTGGTCGTCATAAAGGCGGGAACCTCATGCGATTTGAAATTGGATTCCCATGGCGCGCGGCCGCACGCGTGCTCGTGGTGTTTGCTCCCGTTATGCTGGCAGTAATTGCGCCGGCGTCGGCGCAGCAGCGCGCGTCTGACCGGCAACTGGAGCGGACCGACGGATTTGATCCGGAATACAGCAAGAACACGCAGTCTATTGTCCGGATTCCGGAATCCAAGGGAGGCCCGATCCACAAGAGCATCAAGATTGGGCTTGGAAAATCCGTCCTCGTCGAATTCCCCAGTGGCGTACGCGACGTCATGGCATCGAATCCAGCCGTCGTCGACGCTGTTGTGCTTAGCTCGAACCGCGTGTTTTTGCTCGGCAAAGCGCCAGGCCAATCGAACGCATTTTTCTTTTCGAACACAGGACAGCAGCTCGCACTCATCGAACTCAATGTCGATCAGGAAGGCGATGGCCTGGAAACGCTTTTGCGAAGGGTCATTCCCGGTTCAGACATCAAGGTTGAGACGCTCAACCAAACAGTGATCTTGACCGGGCATGTGAAGAGCCCATCAGATTCGGCGCGCGCAACAAGGATATCGGCTCAATTTATGAGCCAGATGATTGCAAGCTGGTCGTCCAATGTAAGCCTCTCGGCTAGCGGAGGTAGCTCGCAAGGGCAGCCGCGTACCGACGTCAAAGATTCCGACGACGTTAAATCAGTCATCAATCTGCTGACCGTCGAAGCGGAAGAGCAGGTGATGCTCAAGGTCACAGTTGCCGAGGTCAAGCGCACGCTCCTGAAGCAAATGGGCGTCAACCTCGGCGGCATGCTGCAGTCGGGCAGTTTTTCGACGACGCTTCTCACCGAAAATTCGTTTCCGATTTCTGCCGCGCAGGGACTTGGAACCCTGCCGACATTCGGCGTCGGCACGGCCGCAAGCGCGGGGTGCGCGGCGATGCACGTCTGCGCCTTCAATTCCGGACCGGCGCCCGGCACATTCGGCAATAGCGGCATCGTGTCGGGGTGGGGGAACAGTCGTAACAATATCCAGTCAGCGGTTCGGGCGCTCGAGCGCGACGGGTTGATCAGAACACTGGCGGAGCCCAACCTCACGGCGATCTCGGGTGAGGCAGCTGAATTTCTGGCTGGCGGCGAAGTTCCCTATGTCACCGGCGTCGATACGCAAACAGGCGTCAGTGCCGTCGCCTTCAAGAAGTTTGGCGTGCAGCTCAGCTTTACTCCGGTCGTTCTGACCGAAGGCCGGATCAGCCTCAAGATCGATACGAGCGTCAGCGATATCGCACAGTTCATCTCGGGCAATCCTGTCTTCGACACACGGCAAGCGAAGACCGTTGTCGAGCTTCCTTCGGGTGGTTCGCTGGCGCTTGCAGGTTTGATCTCGACGAAGACGCAGCAAAACATCGACGGGCTTCCCGGAGCCAAGGACATTCCAATTCTCGGAACGCTTTTCCGCAGCCGCGACTTTCAAAACGATGAGTCGGAGCTGGTGGTTATCGTTACGCCGTATCTCGTGCAGCCCGTTGCGCGCCAACAGCTCTCGACGCCCGCAGACGGATTGTATCCTGCGACAGATCTCAAAGCGGATTTTCTCGGTCACCTCAATCGGATCTACGGAAGAAGCGAAGTTCAGCCCTCCGGCGGTTTGAAGGGCGACTATGGATTCATCGTCGAATAATCGGGCTCCGGAGACACATCATGCAGATGCAAAAGACGATACTCCGCGGACCCGCAAAGAGGTGGTCCGGTCTCGCCAAAATTCTGATCGTGGCCTGCCTGCCGATTGCGATGGCCGGCTGCGAGCACGATCGAGCGGGTCCGCAGGTTGCGGGCTGGCAATTGATCGATCCCGAGCAGCGCCATCCCATCCTCGTGTCGCAGCAGCCTGCCGTTCTCAATCTGCGTGTTGCGTCGGGTTCTGAAGGGCTGACGCCATCACAGCGCGGCCGCGTGATGGATTTTATCAACCATCACAGAGCCAGCGATGCCGGCAATAGCCGGTTTGTCATCTCGGCGCCTGCAGGTTCGGCAAACGAGGGCGCAGCAATGGATGCAGCCAGCGATGTGCGGCGGCTGGTGCTTGCCGGTGGGTATTCGGAGTCTTCGATTTCTGCCGAAGCCTATCACGCGACCGGCGGCGAGGCGCCTTTGCGTATCTCGTATATGCGCTATGTCGCCGATGCGCCCGACTGCGGTCAGGATTGGTCGGAGAATCTGGCGCGCACCTATCAGAACACGCCATATCCAGATTTCGGCTGCTCCTCGCAGCGCAATCTGGCAGTCATGGTCGCAAATCCTGCTGACTTGCTTGGGCCTCGCACGATGACGCCGAGCGATGCCAATCGTCGTTTCAAAATGTACGATAAGTACGTGAAAGGCGATCAGCTTGGTGCGGCGGCCGAAGCAGTAACGATTGCCAAATCCAACAGTAATTGATCTTTGGAGGCGACATGTCCCAGCATATTCAAGCTGCGCCTGAATTTGATCCAGAGTTTTCCAGAGAACAGCAAGAGTTTTATTCGAGTGATCGCGCGCGCCCTGTGCCGCGGATCTCGATCCAGGCATTTTGCGACGATGTGGGCGTTGCGAATGCCATTCAATATGCCGCCGAAGACCGGCGTCTGTCCAAGGCGCATGCCAGCGTGCATATGGGCGGTATCGCGGCCGCCATATCGCATTACGTGGACAGCCCGACACCGAACCTCATTATTCTCGATTGTGCCCTTGACGGCAGCACGCTCCTGGCAGAGCTCGACCGGCTTGCGGAGAGCTGCGATCCCGGCACGAAGGTCGTCGTCATAGGACGTCAAAACGATGTGGTGCTTTATCGCGAGCTATTGAAGCGGGGCGTCGGCGAATACCTTGTTGCGCCGATTGATCCGCTCGCCGTGATGGAGTGTATCTCGAACCTTTACAACAATCCGGATACCGATCCGGTCGGTCATGTGTTTGCCTTTGTCGGCGCCAAGGGCGGTGTCGGCTCTTCGACGATCTGCCACAACGTCGGCTGGACGATGTCGGAGATTCTGAAAACCGACGTCGCGATCGCCGATCTCGATCTTGCATTCGGCACGACGGGCCTCGACTTCAATCAGGACCCGGTGCAAGGCATTGCGGAAGCACTTACGGCGCCGGAACGTCTCGACGATCAACTCCTCGATCGGCTGATGACCAAATGCTCGGAGCATTTGTCCATCTTTGCAGCCCCCGTCGTAATCGACCGCGATTATGACATTTCGCCAGAAGCCTGCGATACCGTTCTCGACGTTGTGCGGCAGAACGTGCCCTTCGTGGCCGTCGACCTGCCGCACGGCTGGTCACCGTGGTCGAAGCGGGTGCTTCTGCAAGCCGATCAAGTCGTGATTACGGTCGTGCCGGACCTCGCGAATCTCAGGAATGCAAAGAACATCGTCGATCTGCTGCGAACTTCGCGGAAGAACGACATCAAGCCGCATCTGATCCTGAACATGGCCAATATGCCGAAGCGTCAGGAAATCACGCTCAAAGAATTCGAGCAGGCGCTCGACGTCAAGGTGATGGCGGTCGTTGACTACGATCCCGAAACGTTCAGTCAGGCATCGAACAACGGTCAGATGCTCGAAGAACTCAATCCCAAGGCGAAGGCGGTGGAAAGGTTTCATGATATCGCGATGAGAATCACGGGCCGCAGGGAAGCCAAGGCGGAGAAGCGGAATTCGCCTTTGGCAGCGATCAGGCCGCTTTTCGAGAAGCTGAAACTAAAGCGCTGAGGACTTCGCCATGTTCGGTAGGCGTTCAAACGATCCTGTCTCCGCAAAACGGAGTGAACCGCAGGTCGTACCGGTGGTCCAGCCCGTCGCCGCCCCGGAGACGAAGGCGCCACAATCGCGCCAGTCGACGCCGGCAGCGCCGCGTCCGGAGCCGGCCGTCGAAATGCAGCGCAGGCATTCGGAAGAATATTACGACGTCAAAACGACCGTATTCAACGCGCTGATCGATACGATCGATCTGACACAGCTCGCCAAGCTCGACGCTGTCGCGGCGCGCGAAGAAATCCGCGATATCGTCAGCGAGATCATCCAGGCCAAGAATGTCGTGATGTCGATCGCGGAGCAGGAGGAGCTCCTCGAAGACATTTGCAACGACGTTTTGGGCTACGGACCGCTCGAACCGCTGTTGGCGCGAGACGACATTGCGGACATCATGGTCAATGGCGCTTCGACGACCTTCATCGAAGTCGGCGGCAAAGTGCAGAAAACAAGTGTGCGCTTTGCCGACAATCAGCAGTTGATGAACATCTGCCAGCGCATCGTCAGCCAGGTCGGCCGCCGGGTCGATGAATCGAGTCCGATCTGCGATGCGCGTCTTCCCGACGGCTCGCGCGTCAACGTCATTGTGCCGCCACTGGCAATCGACGGACCGGCGCTCACCATCCGCAAATTCAAAAAAGACCGCCTGAAGCTCGATCAACTCGTCAAATTCGGCTCCATAACGCCGGAAGCCAAAACCATCCTTGAGATCATCGGCCGGGTCCGGTGCAACGTGGTCATTTCAGGAGGCACCGGCTCGGGAAAAACGACGCTGCTCAATTGTCTGACCGGCTCGATCGATAACGATGAGCGCATCATTACTTGCGAAGACTCGGCCGAACTTCAGCTGCAGCAGCCGCATGTCGTGCGTCTCGAGACGCGCCCTCCGAACCTCGAAGGCGAGGGCGAGATCCGAATGCGCGATCTAATCAAGAACTGCCTTCGTATGCGTCCCGAGCGGATCATCGTCGGCGAAGTCCGCGGACCTGAAGCCTTCGATCTTCTGCAAGCCATGAATACGGGGCACGACGGGTCGATGGGGACGCTGCATGCCAACAGCCCCCGGGAGGCACTAAGCCGCCTTGAATCTATGATCATGCAGGGTGGCTATGCGCTACCGGTCAAAGCCATTCGAGAGATGATCTGTGGATCCATCGACGTCATCGTGCAGGCGTCGCGTTTGCGCGACGGTTCGCGCAAGATCACGCACATCACCGAGGTTCTCGGGATGGAAGAGGAAACGATTACGCTACAAAACCTGCTCATCTACGAGATTACCGGCGAAGACGCACACGGAAAGATCGCGGGGCGTCATCGCTCGACGGGCATAGCGCGTCCGCATTTCTGGGAACGCGCGGAATACTACGGAGAGACGGAGCGGCTTGCGCTCGCCCTCGCGGCTGCGGAGGTCGACGACGACGGAAATTCGCTGGGTGATCGTCATGGCTGATCACGCGCTGTTGAGTTTTCTCATCCCGTTACTGGCGGCCATGGCGTTCGCGGGCGGCGTCTACGCGCTTGCCTATCCCTATTTTTCGGCAGACCGTCAGAAGGATCGGCGCCTAGAAAGCGTTTCGGGACGCAACCGGAAGCTTGGCGGGGCCTTGGCAGAGGTTCAAAGCAGCCGCAAGAAGTCGGTCGCAGATACTTTGAAGGAGATGGACGACAGACAGAAGGCCAAGAAAAAAATAACGATGGGTCTGCGGCTCGAGCGGGCCGGATTAAAGCAGACGCCGCGCGACTTTTACATCATCAGCGCGACACTCGGCATCGTGCTCGGCGGGCTTTCATTCAACTTTCTTACCTTGCCCATTGCTGCAACCGTCGTTGCGGTATTTCTCGGCGCATTCGGAATTCCAAGGTGGGTGCTCGCCAAGATGACGAAGCGCCGCCAAGCCAAATTTTCTTCCCACCTCGCCAATGCGATCGACGTCGTCGTGCGGGGCGTCAAATCCGGCCTCCCGCTCAATGAATGCCTGCAGGTGATCGCGCGTGAAAGTCCCGAGCCGCTTGCGGGCGAATTCCGCAATGTCGTGGAGCAGCAGCGGCTGGGCGTTCCGCTCGCCGATGCGCTGGAACGCATGTACGACCGAATCCCGCTGGCGGAGGTACGATTCTTGACGATCGTCATCGCTATCCAGCAGCAAGCGGGCGGCAACCTGTCGGAGGCGCTTGGCAACCTTTCAGGCGTTTTACGCGATCGCCATATGCTGGCGCTGAAAGTGAAGGCCTTATCGGCGGAAGCCAAGGCTTCGGCGATGGTGCTCGCATCGTTGCCGCCGGGGGTGATGCTCATGGTCTACATGTCATCGCCGAGCTACATGACGCCCTTGTTCACGACGACTCCGGGTCGGTTCATGGTCGCGCTCGGCGCGGTATGGATGACGATCGGCATCCTGGTGATGAAGAAGATGATCAACTTTAAGTTCTAGGTTGAACATTCATTTGGCTAAGGCGCCGACGGTGATCCAATGACAGCTTTCATTGAAACGGTGATGAATCCGCAGTTCGTGGCAACGATGCTTGCCGCGGTTTGCGTCTTCGCGACCGTGTTGTCGATCGCGCTGCCCATGCTGCAGCGGGATCAGATGAATCGCCGGATGAAGGAGATGGCCGTCGAGCGTAGTAAAATGCGCTCCGCTCGTCTTGCGGAAATGGCCGCCAAAGATCGTCCCTCGACCAAGCTGCGCCCGACGGCCAAAGGGTTCATGCAGCGCATCGTCGACGAGTTGAAACTGCGCGAAAGGTTCGACAACGAAGAGATACGCGAGAATTTGAAGCGCGCCGGCCTTCGCGGGCAAGCCAACATCGTCACGTTCCTGTTTTTCCGGGTGACGGCCCCGATCGTTATTTTCTTTCTGGCGCTTTTCTACGTTTTCTTCATCTACAACACCGGGCATCCGCCGCTTGTGAATGTCGGCATCGCACTTGGCGCCGGGTTTCTCGGTTTCTACCTGCCCAACGTGTTCATTTCCAATCGCGTGCAAAAGCGGCAGACATCGATCAAGCAAGCGTTTCCGGACGCGCTCGATATGCTTTTGATCTGCGTGCAATCGGGCATGTCGGTGGAAGCCGCGTTCGGCAAGGTCAGCAAAGAGGTCGCCAGCCAGTCAATCGAGCTCGCCGAAGAAATGGCGTTGACAACCGCGGAGCTCTCCTACTTGCAAGACCGCCGGCAGGCTTATGAGAACCTTGCAAAGCGCACCGGACTTCCAGGCGTCAAAGGCGTGACGACAGCTCTCATCCAGGCCGAGCGCTACGGCACGCCCGTGGGCCAGGCTCTCAGAACCATGGCCAAGGAAAATCGCGAGATTCGTCAGTCGGAAGCAGAACGCAAAGCCGCAGCGCTGCCGCCGAAACTGACTGTGCCGATGATCGTTTTCTTCCTGCCCGTGCTTTTCATCGTCATTCTTGGGCCGGCCGGTATCAGCTACATGCAGATGCCGAAATAGACGCCGCGGCGAGCGGGTGGTTACGGCGTGAGCGCTGGCGAACGACGTTGCGCCCCGGTCTGAAAGACAAGGGCGGTAGCTTTTCGAGACGAATTCAATCCAAGATTGACCAGGTCTCGCGGGCAGCGGTCGAGCCGTAGCCGCAACGCTAGTGAGTCATGCCCTTGAGCGATAATGGCAACGACGTATCCGTTGCGCTGACCGTTTGCCAGTTGCTCTGGGCTTCCGATATCGGCGCCGCATTGGCGGCTGTGCTGATCTGCCGGTCCGCCTGAGGCGACGCTGCCGGCTCGACGGACGTTTGCGCCATGAAGCTGCTTGCGTCGGGCATTTCGCTCTTGGGTTCGAGCTTGACCAACTGCTTCAGATAGCGGGCGTTGGATGCCGCCGCATCGGAATCGAGCACACTCGAAGCGACTGATTTCGACTCATCGTAGCGTCCCTGCAGCCCGAGGACGAGAGCAAGATTTTCTCGGACCTTGCGCGTCGCTCCGGGTGTGGCAGCGGCTTGCCGCAGGATCTCCTCGGCTTTCTTCGGATCGCCCATCATCGCGTGAGCCATCGCCAGGTTATTCATGACGCCGGGATTGCCGGGAGCGAGCGCCAGGGCGCGCTCGTAAAATGGAATCGCGTCGGCGTATTTGCCCTGTTTGGCGAGAACGGTTCCGCGCGCAGAAATGACGCGCCAATCGGGTCTGGTCGGGTCGTCTGCGGCTGCAAGAAGCTGGCCGGCCATGTTGACCTGATTGAGTTCGAGCGCGAGGCGGCCGTACTCGCTGGTCAACTGCGGGTCGTTGCCGTGGAACATGCTTGCCTGCTGCAGGATGGCGAATGCCTTCTGCTTCTCGCCGAGTGCCTTCAGGTTCTTTGCGTAATTGAGCGCCGGTTGCAGCTCCGTCGGTTTCTTGGAGTACTCCTGCCCCCAATAAGTGGTCGCTTTCTGAAGCTCGGTCTGGGGCGCCGGCGACGTCTCGGTGCTGTCGGTTTTATCCGATTTCAAGGCCATTTCCTGCAGCAGATTAGGCGACGCCGAGCAGGCGCCGAGCAGCAGCGACGCTGAAAGTGCGGCGATCACCCCCATGCGTTTGCAGACGGATGGTTCGACAAGGGTGTGGCGGGGGCGCTCGATGCGCTTCATTGCGGTCTCCGTCTGCCAAGATTCGCAGCCCAACTCCGGCGAATCTGCGTGACGGTCAGTTTCTGGGGCAGGCGTCAATAAACGCTTAAGTTTCACACTCCGTAAGTTATAGCTGATGCAACCCGGGGTCGCGGTTACTTGCGGCAAGCGGCGGACTCTGGTGGATGCTTATGAACTTGGCGTGCTTGCGAGAGGAATGATGGTCGAGACAACAGCTTGGTCGGCAAAAGACGTTTTCGTAATGGGTTCGGCGGAGGCAAGCGACATACCTATCTACTTGGCTTCGTCGGCCGATCCCGGGCCGGTAGGCGGATTGAGCGACCAGCAGAAAGCTTGGCTTGCCGCGCAGAAATTCTCGGGCGCCGCGAAACGGCATCTCCTGATCCCGGGCCCCGATGGCGGCATCGGCTCCGTTGTCTTGGGCGTGGGAGACGGCCAGCAGGGGGAGCCGAGCGGGCCCTCCGAGATGCTCACAGGGTTGCTGTCGGCCAGCTTGCCCGCCGGGACTTACCGTTTGGCCGCTGACGCCGGGACGATGGATCTTGCCGAACTCGCGTGGGCGCTCGGAGGCTATTCCTTTTTCCGGTATCGGCGGAAGGAGAACTGTGCAGAGCGTGCCAGACTTCGCATTGCGGAAGCCGGCGCGGCGCGCGTGATCAATACCGCCGAAGCTGTCTGGTTGGGCCGCGACCTCATCAACACGCCGGCATCCGACATGGGCCCCGGCGATATCGAAGCGGCCGTGCGCGAACTCGCTGCCCGGCACGGTGCGGCTGTTTCCGTCGTGGCCGGAGACGATCTGCTGGCGCAGAACTTTCCCATGATCCACGCCGTCGGCCGGGCGAGTCCGCGTCCGCCGCGGCTGATCGACCTGACGTGGGGACCAGCAGGGGCTCCGAAGATCACGCTCGTCGGCAAGGGCATTACGTTCGATACCGGCGGTCTCGACATCAAGCCTGCAAGCGCGATGCTGCTGATGAAGAAGGACATGGGCGGTGCGGCGACGGCGCTCGCTCTGGCGCACATGATCATGGGGCAGCGGCTGAAGTGCAGGCTTCGCGTCATTATTCCGACGGCCGAGAATTCCGTCGGCGGAGATGCGTTCCGCCCGGGCGACGTGCTGACGAGCCGTGCGGGTATGAGCGTCGAGATCGGCAATACGGATGCGGAAGGCCGCCTCGTGCTTGCCGATGCGCTAGCGCTTGCCGATAGCGATGAGCCTGACAGTATTTTTGTTTTTGCGACGCTTACCGGCGCGGCACGCAGTGCGCTCGGTCCGGATTTGCCCGCTTTCTTTACGGATGACGAGGACCTGGGACACAAGCTTCCTCCGCTTGCGGCATCGATCGGTGACCCATTATGGCGGATGCCGCTCTGGAGCGGGTATCGCCGGCATCTCGACAGCGATATTGCCGACATGAACAATGTCTGGGAATCGCCTTTCGCCGGCGCTATTACCGCGGCGCTCTTTCTCAAGCGCTTCGTCAGCAAAGCCCGCCGTTTCGCCCATTTCGATCTCTATGGATGGCGACCGGCAGCGCGGCCGCTCGGACCGAAGGGTGGAGAACCGCAGACCGCGCGTGCTGTGATGGAGCATCTGAAACGGGAGTTGGCGTCGTGACGGCCAAGATCTCGAATCGCGCGTCCGGCGCTCTCGATCCACGTCGGAACGCATTTCGCAGCGATCTCGCGGCGAAGGTCTTAGAAGGCGTCGTCAAAGCCGAGCGCTATGTTGCGGGAAATCCGGCGGTTGTCGTGCGCAGTTCCGTGCCTTTGCGGAAGTTGCCGGACCCTTCTTACGGATTCGAGACGGAGGCGCTGTTCGGCGAACAGGTGACGATTTTCGACGATGCGGGCGGATGGGCGTGGATTCAGCTCGCGCGCGACGGATACGTCGGATACGTGCCATCCGACGCGTTGCGACGGGGTATCACGCAGGCGACGCACAAAATTCACACCCTGGGTACATTCGTTTATAGCGCTCCCGACATCAAATCTCCGCCGCTGCTGCATCTAGCGATGAATGCGTTGTTGACTGCCAGCGCCGCGGACGAGCGATTTCTGGAACTGGAGGGCAGAGCTTACGTTTATGCGCGACACGCGACGTTCGTCGATCGTCACGCACGGGATTTTGTCGAGATCGCGGAGCGCTTCATCGGAACGCCTTATCTTTGGGGAGGGCGAACGCACATTGGTCTCGATTGTTCGGGCCTCGTGCAAACATCGCTCATCGCTGCGGGCTTCGTCGCGCCTCGCGATACCGACATGCAGCAAGCGGAACTCGGCCAAAACGTTCGGATAGAGGGCGATCTCGAAGGGCTTGCGCGTGGCGATCTCGTGTTCTGGAAGGGGCACGTCGGGATCATGATCGATAGCGTGCTGATGGTCCACGCCAATGCCCATCACATGCAGGTCGCCATCGAGCCGCTTTTGGAAGCAGCGCAGCGCATCAGGAAAGCGTCCGGAGACATCGTTGCGGTGAAACGGTTGGGTCGGCTTACGGCCGTCTAGCGATCGTACGACAGGAACCGGTGTGTCTGCTGTTCTTCATCTGCTTCGAGCGGGCGAACGAAACGTTTCAGAACCCTGTGGCTTCCGATCCAATCCCAGCCGGGCGCGAGTTCAACGCGCGTCGCGACGTCTATCAGAATTCCGGTCAGTGCGTTTCGAGTCTCAATTCTTTCGACACGACCCCGGGCAATTGCCTTTGCGAGATTTAAGAACAGGTCGAAGCGTTCGACTGGCTTATCTTCATAAACTTCGCGGTTGAGTGCGAGATCGAAAGTCTGACTGGCTTTGATCAAAAGCTCGAATGGACAGGCAGTTGGCAAGAAGGGCGCGACGGCCATTCGCCAATAACGGTCCGAGGCGGTGATCGCGATATCGGCGCGGGCGCGCGTTTCGTTCGCCCAGGCTTCAAGGTCGACAAGCGTCTTTTCCAGGCGGTCGCGGTAGACATCGTCGGGGAGCATCGACTCATTCTCATGCGGACTCGGATACGCGAAGATAGCCGATCCACGGCCGCAGGAAAGTTGTCGGACATCAAACAAAAAAGAAGACCGCAACATCTGATGTCGCGGTCCTTATTGGCTTTCGATCGGATTTACCAGTTTCAGTAGCAAACCCAAACGAACTCATCGTAATAGTTCGACCAGCGCCAGCACGGGCCGATACCATAGGCGTACCATCGGCCGTGCCAGAAACGCCGATGGTGGGAATGGTGATGGCCATATCCGCGGTGATGGCGATATGCGTGTCCGCGATAATGACGCGTCGTTGCGTGGTGGCGGCCTCCGCCGTGATGGCCACCGAAGTGACCCATGCTGTGATGATGACCGCCGTGGTGTCCACCATGATGGCCGCCGTGGGGTCGGGCGTCTGCCGATAACGGCATCAGCAATGCGGCCATGGTTGCCGCTACGAATGTAAGACTCCGCAACAAGATTTCTCTCCTTTCGCGTCTTCCGCTTTCTGGGACGAGGGCGTTTCGCGTCTACCAACACGTCTAGCAGACGCGTCGGTCGTTGGGCATTTGAAAGATGCGGTCTGCCTAACGTCGCTTTAAAACGCGTCTCCGATTTCAGACTAATCGCGCTTTTACGTTCTTCGGTAATGTCGGCGATGAATGAGTTCGAGTTGAACGTTCATTCATGATTGTCGTTTTGGTGGTCATATGCGCGACTAACCGCAATTGCGACTTTAAGTTCCATTTTGGGAGGCGCGGGGCGAATGTCGCGTTCGAAACGCGATACGCTTTGTCTCTACGACTAGCGTAGGCATGGGCGGTTGGATGCGCCGGCTGGGCCCTACGATTTCAAAATGCTTGTCAGCGACCTGGTGCACATGCTTGATAACCTTCATATCGAGCGGGCCAATCTCCCGGGTTGGTCCATGGGTGGAAACGAGGTCACGGAATTTGCAGGCCTTTTACCCGGAGCGGGTTGGGAAAATCGTCTACCTCGAAGGCGGCTACGATTGGTCTGATCCGACATTCTTCAAAGCCTTCACCGATATGTTGGTGGCGAACAATCCGAATCCGGCCGAATCCGGAAACGCTTCGCTCGCTCGATGCTCTGAGAGACTGGTATCACGCTGCCTGGATCGGCCGTGATGTGCAATAGACCCCGGCGCTCGAAGCTTTTCTTTGCGATGCCGTGCATATTGAATCGGACGGAACGGTGGACCCTATCCCGTCGGTTAAGGTTTTCGGTGCGCTCATCCACACGCTTGGGACTTTCTGCTATCGCGATCGATGGCACATTAGCTCGCGGCCGCTGCGTCGACCCGTCTCGCCCGGCAAGCATTGTCGCGCGATCCTCGAATGTGAATGATGATTTCCGCGCGTTTGGGTTCGACGCAGCGCGGACGAGCAGTGGAACAAGGCATCGAAATGAGCGATACAGCGAACTATACGCCGCCCAAGGTCTGGCAATGGGATCGGCCGAGCGGGGGTGCGTTTGCAAGCATCAATCGGCCGGTTGCCGGACCGACGCACGAGAAGGAGCTTCCAGTCGGCAAGCATCCGCTGCAACTTTACTCGCTCGCGACCCCGAACGGTATCAAGGTCACGGTGATGCTCGAGGAGCTGCTTGCGCAAGGGCATAGCGGCGCGGAGTACGACGCTTGGTTGATCCGAATTACCGAGGGCGATCAATTCGGCAGCGGTTTTGTCGAAATAAATCCCAATTCGAAGATCCCGGCGCTTGTCGATCGCAGCGGCAGCGCGCCAAGACGTATTTTCGAGTCGGGTTCCATTCTGCTCTATCTGGCGGAGAAATTCGGCGCATTCCTGCCGAGCGATCCGGATAAACGCACGGAAGCGCTGAATTGGCTGTTTTGGCAGGCGGGGAGTGCGCCTTATCTCGGTGGCGGGTTTGGCCACTTCTACACCTATGCTCCGGTCAAGATCGAATATGCGATCAACCGTTTTGCCATGGAGGTAAAGCGGCAACTGGATGTGCTCGATCGCCATCTCGCGGCCCATAAGTTTATGGCGGGCGAGGATTATTCAATCGCCGATATTGCGATTTGGCCTTGGTATGGCGGCCTTGTACGGGGCGAGGTGTATGGCGCCGCCGAGTTTCTCGACGCGCCCGCGTATGTTCATGTCAATCGCTGGGCGAACGCGATTGCGGAGCGTCCAGCGGTCAAGCGCGGGCGCATGGTCAACCGCACATCCGGCGATCCTTCTGGTCAGCTTCGTGAGCGTCATGACGCCGGCGATTTCGAAACCCGGACGGAAGACAAGCTCAAGACCTGAGCGTGCGGGCGTCGCCCTGACGCATCGAAACGACGGCCGCGCGCAATGCGGCTATGACTTTGCTTCGCGTTCGAGAAGCGCTCGTTTGCGCTCCACGCCCCAACGGTAGCCTGAAAGCGAACCGTCGTTGCGTACCACACGGTGGCAGGGGATTGCCACGGCAAGCTTGTTTGCGGCGCAGGCAGCCGCCACGGCCCGCACGGCTTTAGGCATGCCGATGTGCTCGGCGATCTCGCTGTAGGTGGCTGTCGTTCCGGCGGGAATCTCGCGGAGCGCCTGCCAGACGCGATGCTGGAACGCTGTCCCGCGAATATCGAGCGGCAGGTCGAGACCTGTTTCCGGAGCTTCGACCAAGCCTACGACCGTGGCCATGACATTCTCAAACGCGCGGTCGCCGCCGATCAAATTCGCTTTTGGAAAACGATCTTGGAGATTGCGGACGAGAACCTCGGGATCGTCGCCCAGGAAGATTGCCGCGATGCCCTTGTCGCTGGCGGCGACGAGGATCGATCCCAAAGAGCATTGGCCGACCGCAAACCGCATATCGGCACTGTTTCCGCCGGAGCGAAAGTCTGTCGGCGTCATGCCGAGAAAACCAGTGGAATCGGCGTAAAAGCGGCTGCTCGAATTGAAGCCCGCTGCGTGGATGGCGCGGGTCACGGATGCGTTCCCCATAAGGTTCTCTCTCGCGCGTCGCTGCCGGTGCGCAACTGCGTAGGCCTTCGGCGTGACGCCGGCAACGGCTTTGAAGATGCGGTGAAAGTGATACGGGCTGAGACCGGTTGCCCGTGCCAGGTCGGCAAGCTTCGGCGGTTCTTCCACCTGTTCGATCAGGCGGCAGGCTTCCGCTATTTTGGTTGCGTAGCGGTCGTGGAGGGATGGCTCATTCGGCTTGCAACGTTTGCAGGGGCGGAATCCGGCGCGTTCGGCGTCTGCACACGATGCGTGGAATGCCACGTTTTCGCGCCTTGCCAAGCGTGCGGAGCACGATGGCCGGCAATAAACGCCTGTGGTGACAACGGAATAGTAGAATTTTCCATCGAAGGATGGATCGCGCGCTTTGACGGCCGCCCAATAGGCCGCCTCCACATCCATTGCGGACGGTTGCGGCGCGGACCTCATTTTGGTCCTCGGCGTTTGCAGGACAGGGATCATTTTGCCAGCTTTCTTCATCGTTCGTGTCGCACAAGATAAGCGGCGATGCCGGTCCACGCACTCCGGTCCTTGCTCTCGAATTCAGATTGTTCGAGTTTAGTGCCAAAATCCAGCCGCCGTCAGGTCATGATAGGGGCTGGCGCCGGTCGGTCCTGAGTGGAGTTTCGGATTTCGACTCCCAGGTATTCTTTAATGCGGTCACACGCGCGCGCGCGATCGAAGCTGCCGTCGCTTTGCCGGACAATCCACGTTGAAAGCGGCGGGTTGAATGTGGGTTCATAAATCTTGACGCCTCGGTTGATCAGCGCGGCGACATAACTGAACGAGCTCTTCGACATAATCAGAATGTCCGACGCGACAAGCTTCTCCATTGTCCATATCGCATCGGAATCAAGATATAATTCACAGCCGATTTTGGAAAACTCGGCGAAGTCACTCGCGCAGCCTTGCGAGTGCACCTGAAAAATTGCGTTCACGCCTATTTCTTCAAGGACGCCATGCAGGTACTCTATCGTGCGCGCGATCGTATTGTTTGGTGTGAAGCGGAACGCGTTCTTCGAGACACCGACGTCGCCTCGCCGCACATGAACCGCGACCACGATATGATCGCGCTCGGGAGGACTGGGAGGCAAACTGAATTTTGTCCTCAGTGATTCAGAGATGGCTTCAAGTGAATCAGGATAATGCCTGTGCAGCCAATAACACTGCTGAAATCGCAATATGCTTTTCTCGTTTATCGCGCGTCTCTTCAGAAGATAGTCTCGATAATCGACGACAACGTAGTCGCCGTCGCCTAGGTGCTCTTCACCTTTGCCGAGATTGAGGCGGTTTTCCCAGGCATCGCGCCATTCATGCTGTTCGGTCGGCGCATGATCGAGGCGCGTGAAGGGGCTATCGACGTAGGTCGCACCGAACGCGTTGGCGAAATTGATGCCGGAAATACGGGCCATTGCCTGCATTCCCAAACCATCACTCCTTCCCGAGCATGTGATGCGCACACCCTGAGGAAGGAGTCCCTTGGATAAGCGTACGGCCGCGTCTCCCGTAAGGAAATTCTTATCGACGTCGATATTTTGACGAAGCAGAAGCTTGAATTTGAACCATAGGTACCGGGCTGCCACCTCCAACCGGTGGCGAAGGAGTATTTTTTGCATTGTGTGTACTGGGTATGAGGATTTCAGACGCCGCGCAGCACTCTCATATCGAAGTCATCGTTGCCGGCAATCCCCATATCAGTATGTTATGCTAATCGCGTCGGCTTGTCACCGCCCGCCCGCATCAACTTGCTCACAAGTCCATGTTCTGGCTGACAATCCGTCGGTCGCCAGCCAACTGGAATTCGTTTCCAACCTTTTAGCGCTTTGTTTCGGCCGTGGAACTGTACGACTGACAGATTGTAAGATTGAGAGATCGTGAAATTGTTCAGGAATGGCGTGCCGGAGACGATGAAGATGAGAACTTTGTCGTCGTTGTTAAGATTAATTGAAGTCCATGTCTGAGTTTGGTCGTCCCTACAGACGGTCAGTTTATCCCAGCAGCGGAAGTGAGCAATCAAATGTCACCGATAGGGATTAGGTCGCCTTCGACGTCTGCTTGTCGCTGGAAAGCAGCCCAAGTCGCCGCGCGGTTTTTGTGCTCATGAACCCTAGCCGACCTCATTGCGATCAGGCGAGGTCGGTATCGCTTGGCAAGCTCATGCCGAAACCAATGCTCTTTATGGATATTCACTACTGAGAGCACTTAGCGCAGCAGCAGCGTTCTGCCAGATGCATCTCGAAATATTCTTCGTCGTAATCGTAGGAAGTTCTTCGCCAGGCTCGATGTCGCGGAGAGCGAAAATATACACGTGACGCTTGCGGAGCATTGGCAGAGCGATTCAGACGTTTTGGGGAGTGTCGTTCTCCATTCCAACGAGAAGCGCAAGTAAAGCTCTCAGGATCTCGATGGGCGGTGGCGGGCAACCAGGGACCGTAACGTCTACGGGTAATACGGCCGACACGGGTCCCACACACGCATAGCTACTGGTGAAAAGGCCGCCGGTGCATGCGCAATTGCCGACTGCGACGACCCACTTGGGCTCGGGAGTTGCCCGGTAGGTCCGTTCCAGAGCTTCGCGCATATTAGAGGTGACAGGGCCTGTGACGAGCAGAACGTCGGCGTGGCGCGGAGACGCCACGAACCGTAGACCGAAGCGCTCGATGTCGTAGAATGGATTGCTGAGCGCATGGATCTCGAGCTCGCAGGCGTTGCACGATCCGGTGTCAACTTCGCGGATGGCAAGGCTGCGACCCAGACTGCGCCGGGCCGCACGTCTCAGGCCCTCGCTGACTTCCTCGAGCGCCTTCTCATCCGGACGCGGGGCTGCTTCCGTCAGTGGTCCTTGGATCAGGCTCGCGAGCAGGGTTTTGCGCATGAGCAACCGCCTACAGATCTTGCCCCGCGTAGGAGCAGTTGAACGACTTGTTGCACAAGGGGAAGTCCGCGACAATGTTGCCCTCGATCGCGGCCTCGAGTAGCGGCCACTGGAACCAGGAGGGATCGCGAAGGTGGCATCTGTCGATGTTGCCTTTGGCGTCGATGCGCAGCCAAATGAATATGTCGCCGCGGAATCCCTCGACAATGGAAATGCCTTCGCAGGGAGCTTCGACTCTGTGTGGTACTGTTTCGACCGGTCCCTCCGGCAATGTGTCGAGTAGCAGTTTGATCAGAAGGATTGATTGTTCGACTTCGCGGATTCGGATCCAGACGCGCGCGTTGACATCGCCTTCCTTTCGAATGGGGACATCAAACGTGAGCATGTCGTAGGGCGAATAGCCCAGAGATTTCCGCGCGTCGAAATTGCGCTCTGAAGCGCGGCCGACGAACCCGCCGGCGCCGAACAAGCGCGCAAGCTCGGGAGACACGATTCCTGCCGTCGCGGTTCGGTCCTGAAGCGACGTGGTGTTGTCGTAGAGCTCGACGAGCTTCGGGAAAGAGGCCTCGATCAGATTGAGCATGTTTAGCAGCTCGTGGATGCCGTCGCTGGTGATATCGCGTACGAGGCCGCCGGGAACGATGACGTCCATCATCAGGCGGTGGCCGAAAACGTTCATAGACGCCCGCAGCACGCGTTCGCGCAAGGCGCCGAGGTGAGCAAGCATCAGTGCAAAGGCAGCGTCGTTGCAGATCGCGCCGATATCGCCCACGTGGTTAGCGATGCGTTCGATCTCGGCCATTATGGCCCGCACATAGTGCACCCGAGATGGGACTTCGATTTCCGTCGCCGCCTCGACTGCGCGAGCAAAAGCTAGCGCGTATGCAACAGTGCTGTCTCCCGATGCGCGACCGGCAAGGCGGGCGGCATGTTCGATCGTGCTGCCGATCATCAGGCTCTCCACGCCTCGGTGCACGTATCCAAGACGCTCCTCCAAGCGGACGACCGTCTCGCCGCTAGCCGTGAAGCGGAAATGTCCCGGCTCGATGATGCCGGCGTGCACGGGCCCGACGGGGATCTGGTGGAGGTCGGGGCCTTCGACAGGTAGGAAATGATAGGGTCGCGCGCCATGCGTTTGGGACGGCTTGGTCGCCAGAGGATGATGCAATTTCCAACGCCCGTGATCGAGCCAAGGCCGGGTATCCGGCAAATCCTGCGCGGCAAGCCCGACGAGATCCTGGATCGTGCGCTCGAGCCGGAGTGCAGGAGTATGTGAGCGGCCGATCGATGGGAAGTCCTTATGCGAGGACTGCAGGCTGAGAATGGCAATCCGGTTTGAGCTGTCCTCAAGAATGGACATGTGCACGATTTGAGGCTCAGCCCAAAGGGAGACGAGCGTCCATCGGCCGGCGGCAAGTTCATTCGCAGCCGTGCGCCACTGCTCGGCAGTCACAGACAGACGAGGCCAGGGTCGACATGGCGCCGCGGCCCAGCAGCTTTCGAGAAGATCATCAAGCGCAGTCATTCTTCGATCTCCCCGCCTTACCTCAGCAACTGCGCGACGTTCTGGAACCAGGATACGAGTTCGGCCGGCAGAAAGATGCCCGCGATCAGGATCAGTGCAAAATGTGAAAACATAGGCACGTAGGACGCTTCGACAGGCGTCAAGCTGCCCTTCGGTGTACCGAACGCCAGAGTGTTGAGCTTCTGCAGAAGTGCTCCAAGCGCGAGGATGATGCCGATCACGAGCAGGACCGCGAGGATCGGCTCGCGAGCGAACGTTGACGTCACCAGAAGAAACTCGCTCATGAAGATGCCGAAGGGTGGCAGGCCGGCGATTGCCATGACGCCGATGACGAGCCCCCAGCCGAGGACGGGATGGGTCTCCGTCAGTCCGCCGATTTCGGTCATCTTCTGCGTGCCCTTCACCTGAGCGATGTGGCCGACGGAAAAGAAGATCGCCGATTTTGTCAGGCTGTGCATCGTCATGTGTAGTAGGCCCGCGAAGTTTGCCAGCGGTCCACCCATGCCGAAGGCAAAGGCGATGATTCCCATGTGCTCGATCGAGGAATAGGCAAACATACGTTTGATGTCGCGGCGGCGGTATAACATGAGCGCGGCGAACAGCAACGAGATCAGGCCCATTGTTACCATCAGCGGTCCCGGCGCGATCGCTTGGCCGTTTGTCGCCAGCAGCATCTTGAATCTGAGAAGTGCGTGCAGGGCGACGTTGAGGAGCAGTCCCGACAAGACTGCGGAGATCGGAGTCGGACCTTCGGCGTGTGCGTCCGGCAGCCAACCGTGCATCGGCGCGAGCCCCACTTTCGTGCCGTAGCCCAGGAGAAGGAAGACGAATGCCAGATTGAGCAGAGCCGGATCGAAGGTGGCGGCACGCGTCATCAGCTTTGTCCAGGCCATGGCTTCGATTTCCATGCCCGCGACGGGCTTGGCCGCGAGATAGAGCAGAATGGTTCCGAACAATGCGAGCGCGATGCCGACGCTGCCGAGAATGAAATACTTCCAGGCCGCTTCGAGCGCCTCATGCGTACGGTAGATTCCGACCATCAGAACGGTCGTCAGTGTCGCGAACTCGACGCCGACCCACATGAGCCCGAGATTGTTGGCGACCAGCGCCAGATTCATTTCGAACATCAGCGCCTGATACATGGCGTGGTAGAAGCGCAGATAAGCCGGCGTCAGGCGGCCGATCTCGATCTCGTGGGCGATGTAGCTTGCGCTGAATGCGCTCGTGGTGAACCCGACGAAAGTGTTGAGCACGATGAAAACGATGTTGAGGTCATCGACGTGCAAGAGCAGCCCTGCCTCCGGCCTTCGCCAGAGCAGCGATAGCGCGGCAACGAGCGTCAGAAAGCTCGCCAGGACATTGAGCTTCGAAGTCACGGCATAGCCCGGCAGCGCGACGAGCAACGCCGCAGAGACCGCGGGGATCAACAAGATGAGCGTCAGTCCGTCGAGCGGGAACGCGGTCATAGGTGTTCACCTCTAAATCGATCGAGCGCGTGCATGTCGACCGTGTCGAAGCGTTCGCGGATGCGGAACAGGAAGATGCCGATGACGAGAAATGCCACGAGGACTGAAAATGCGACACTCATTTCGACGACCAGCGGCATGCCCTTGGCGCCGGCTGCCGCGAGGATCAGTCCGTTCTCGAGCGACATGAACCCGATGACTTGACTGACCGCATTGCGGCGCGTCACCATCATCAGGAACCCGAGCAGGACGACCGAAAGCGCGAGCGCCAAGTCCTCACGCGCGAGGCGGTCGGCGCCAACGGTCACATGCAGCATTACGACCATCGAGAGCGCGACGAGGCCGATGCCAAACAGCATCGTGAGGCCGATACCGCCGACGGCCTCAATTTCGCGGTGGATATCAAGGCGGATGACAACACGGCGGAGAAGTATTGGGATGATGATCGCCTTGAGCACCAGAGCGATGGCGGCCGTGATGTAAAGATGCGGGGCATTCTGCACGAACGCCTGCCACGACACTGACAGTGACAGCACGAAGGCATGCAATGCGAACATGTTCAGAAGGCCGAACATGCGATCCTGATAGAGAAGCAGGAAGCTGATCAGCACGAGTCCGCCGGCCAGAAAATGTGCAACGTCGAAGATCAGACGTTGATCCATCGCTAGAGGCTCCTCGATACGAACAGAAGCAAGGTGGCGAGCAGTCCGAGCATCAGAGCGATCCCTAAGAACTCCGCGACGCGGAAGACGCGCATCTTGGCAATGGCGGTCTCGAAGATGCCGAGTAGAAGACCGAGGGCGGCGAGTTTCGAAAAGTATGTCGCGCCGCCGATCGCTAGGTCACCTGCTGTCGCTCCGGGTTTCGCTAGGCCCCACGGTATGAACAGGCACGCGATGAGTGATGCATAGAGCAGAAGCTTCAGATGTGCGGCGAGTTCAATGACGGCGAGGTGCCGTCCGGAATATTCGAGCACCATAGCCTCATGCACCATCGTCAACTCCAGGTGCGTCGCGGGGTTGTCGACCGGAATACGGGCATTCTCTGCAATCGCGACAATGATTAGAGCAACAAGGGCGAGCGCCAAGGAGACGCGCAGACCGACGTCGGGAGACACCATGAAGCTGGAGAAGGTCGAAAGCTGCGTAGAGCCTGCGATCAAAGCAACAGAGAACACCATCATCATCATAGCCGGCTCGGCGAGCGTCGCGAACGTTGCTTCACGGCTCGAGCCGATGCCACCGAAGCTCGTGCCGATGTCCATGCCAGCGAGCGCAAGGAAGAATCTGGCGCTGCCGAGAAGGGCCGTGATTGCAATGAGATCAGCCGACCAACTGAACATGAGTCCGGTCGCGAATGTGGGCACGAGGCTTGCGGCGACCCATGTGGCTGCGAAAATGAGATAGGGCGCCGTCCGAAACAGCCAGGAGGAATTGTCGGCCAGCACGACCTCTTTGCGCACGAGACGCAACAAGTCGCGATAGGGCTGCAGTAGAGGCGGTCCCTGACGCATCAGTAGCCGCGCTTTAACCTTGCGCACGAAACCGGTAAGCAGCGGTGCCAGGGCGAGAACGAGCATCATCTGGATGCCCTGCGTGGCAATGGCGACGATCAGGGCCATATGGCAAGCCCCAGGAGAAGCACGACTAGTGCGACAAACACGAGGCTTAAGAAGCGCCGGATCGTTAGAAACTGCATCTTGTTGAGAAAGCCGCTGGCGATCGCAACGGCGGAAGCAATTGGGGCGTAGAGCATCTCCCAGATGACGTCGTGCACGCGGGCCTCGTACACGGCCGGTCGAGTCAGGCCGGGTGCCGGCATGTCGACGTGCTCGGTCGCACGAAACACCGTCGTTCCGAAGACGCGGCGGATCGGCTGTCCGAAGCTTGCTGCAGTATATTGCGTGATCGGACTGGGATCTGGGTAACCGCAGTCCCATGCTGCGCTGCGTCTGAGCGATTTGCTTGCGAGCCGATGGATGGCAAATGCGGCGGTCATCGCGGAGAAGCTGATGAAGATGAAGACGAGCAGTCCATTATACGAGCTGCGGCTTTCGCTGATCGGCACGATCGACAGCCATGGATCAGACGTTTGAACAGGCATGTGCGCCGACGTCAGCGTCGTTGTTACCGGCGCTAACGCATCGATCAGCACTCCCGGGAGGATACCGGCGAGTAGGCAAATGATAGCAAGAAGCCCCATCGCGGTAACAGACCACTGATCCGTCTCGTTTGCCTCACGCGCTTCTTGCGATCGCGGGCGGCCGAGAAACGCCACGCCATACATTCTGACGAAGCATGCAGCCGCGAGCGCCGCGGCCAGTGCCATCATAGCTCCGACGGCTGGCACGAAGAACTTGAGGCCCCACTGCGGCAACTGTGGGCTCACCAGAACTGCTTGGAACATCAGCCATTCAGATACGAATCCGTTGAACGGCGGCAACGCGGATATTGCGGCCGACCCGGCCAGCATGAACACAGCGGTCTGTGGCATCCGATGGATAAGGCCGCCCATGCGCTCAATATTGCGGTCGTGTGTTGCACCGAGCACCGCGCCGGCCCCGAAGAACAGCAGGCTCTTGAAGAATGAGTGATTGAGGGCGTGCAGCAGCGCGGCCGTGAGGGCGAGGGCTGCTGCAGCATTGAAGCCGTTGGATGCGAAAGCCAAGGCAAGCCCCAAGCCGATGAAGATGATGCCGATGTTTTCAATAGTGCTGCAGGCAAGAATCCGCTTGATGTCCTTTTCCATCAGAGCCTGAAGAACGCCGAGCACGGCGGTGACTGCTCCGACCACCAGAACGACGATCGCCCACCACCACTGCGGAGCCCCGAGCAAATCCATGGCGATCCGGATGAAGCCATAGACTGCAACCTTGGTCATGACGCCGCTCATCAGTGCCGAGACATGACTAGGTGCAGCGGGATGGGCAAGAGGAAGCCACACATGGAGCGGCACCAAGCCGGCCTTGGAGCCGGCGCCGATCAGCACGAGGACGAGCACGAGGCCTGAGGTAAGATCGGCGTGATGCAGCTCCCGGATGGACGCGAACAAATAGTCGCCCCCGGCTCCGGCCAGAAGGCCGAAGGCGAGAAGGAGCGAAGCCGCGCCGAAGCTCGCCATGATGAGATAGATGAAGCCGGCGCGCGCGTTGTCGCCTTCCTTGTGATGCGCCATCACGAGCGCCCAGGAGGTGAGCGACATCAGCTCCCAGCTCAGGAGGAAGGTGAAGGCATCGTCGGCAAGCAGCACGAGGTTCATCCCGGCGAGAAATGCCGGATAGAACGGCAGCACACGACCGGGGCTCTCCTCATGCTGACCGTAGCCCACTGCATAAAAGCTTGCGGCGGCGGCGCCGAAATTGACGAGGGCGAGGAAGAACGCCGATAGCGTATCGATGCGAAAGTGCGAGCCGACCCAGGGTAATCCTAATGGCAGTCCGGCAATGGCCGGCGAAGGTGCGGTAAGGAGAAAATCGACAGCGTTGGCACAAGCAGCAACGCTGATAATCAAAGTTGAGACATACACGAGCGTAATCGCATGGCGCGCACGCGACATGAGTATACCAAGGATAGCAGTTCCCAAAAGGAAGCCGCAGCATACCAGTGCGAACATCGCAGCCATCAGATGACCCCGCGCTTTCCTAGAATCTCCCTAACACCACCGGCTCATGATCGTCTGCGTTCCTGCAGCCAGTCCTTTTTGTGTTTGGCCGATGCAGTCCGCTCGGCCAGAAACACCTGCTCAGGTTCCCGCAGACGCACGCCGCGCCCTCCGCCGTCACTGCGCGCATTGTCGGCGATGAGTTCGATACCGGCCCGGTTTAGCGCCTCGACGACCTTGGTCAGCGTATCGATGACGCCGCGGACGTTGCCCTGGCTCGCCTCCATACGCTGAATGGTCGGCAGTGATACGCCGGCGAGACCGGCCAACGTCTGCTGATCGATACCGAGCAACGCCCGAGCGGCCCGCAACTGCGTTGCAGTGATCATTCCAGAGGCCCTCGCGACAGCGCTATTATCGATACACAAGCACCTAGTTCTGATGTTTGCAACATCAATTAAGACGCGTGAGGAATGATCCGGTGTGGTTTTGTTCGCGCAACGAGAGACAGTTATCGTTTATCCAAGCGACAGCATTCGCCCCGGCGTGAGAGTAGAGCAGGTTCAGCGATGTGGCGGCAGATAACATGCTCGCCGCCTTCCATTAAGGCGTCTGTTGCTTCTCCAGATAGGAGACAAGATCCTCGACGATCTGATCGGCGCGTTCAGGAGGCGCGTCCTGGAGGAAATAGTGCTCCCACGCGAGTAAGCGCATGGTTCCGTGACCAGTTATACCGCCATCACGAATGATGTCTTCAACGCGTGCTCGTGGGAACATCCCGCCGTTGCGTTTTGCAATTTCGGTGAGGTCGGGAGCAGCCTTCTTTAATGCATCTGCAAACATGCCGGGGCCAGTACCCACTCCATGGCACAAAGCGCAGTAGGTCATGTAGGTTGCTTCACCCGCGCTTGCAGGCTTTGCGGAACTATCGGCACCTTGTGGTGAATCGGCCGCTTGCTTTGCACTCTCTAATGCATCGTTGGTCGCATCTCTCGCCTTGTCCAACACCTCTTCCGTAGCCCGTTTGGCATGCTCCAGAGCTTTACTAGATGCCTGCTTTGCTTTTTCGATCGATGAACCGATGTGAGGCTTGGCTTTTTCTAATGCTTCTTTCACGGCCCGGCGCGCCTTCTCGATCGCATCGATCGCAGCGTCCTTTGCTGAATCGATAGCCGACTTCGTCGACTGCGCGGCATCTTCGATTGTCCGATCGACTTTATCGCCAGATTCCTTTAGCGCGGCGTGGTCATCGGAAGTTGCACCGTACGTCGGCGCAGCCTGATCGGTGCTTGCCGCCCCCGCAAAAATAATGACGAGCACTATTCCCAAAAACAATTGGCGTTTCATGGAACAAGCCTCTTGATATCGCCAACCAATTTTATGGCGGACCAATGGCCAACCTTTCGTTGACGCACATCAATGTCTTCAAAGCCGAGGCTGCCGAACCTAAGGGCCATTTTAATTTTCATTCCGGTTAAGGCAGCGGTATGGTCGAATACAAAGAATATGTCGCCTGGGATGCTACGACGCGCTGGTTTCATTGGATTAATGCGATCGCGGTCATCGGTCTCATAGTTACTGGGCTTGTCATCTTATTCGACAATGATCTGGGCCTTTCGGCTGCAGGCAAGATAACGCTCAAGAGCGTCCACGTTTCGTTCGGCTATCTCATGGCGCTAAATTTGCTGTGGCGTTTTGTTTGGGCATTTGTCGGCGGACACTACTCACGCTGGCGTAGCTTTCTTCCTGGTGGACGCGGTTACGTTGCTTCACTGCGGGCCTACATGGCTTCACTTTTATCCGGTGAGCCGCAGCAATATGTTGGCCACAATCCGCTCGCGCGCGTAGGAGTCACGATACTCTTTCTGCTGTTGCTGCTTCAGTTGGTGACGGGATTAGTTATAGCGGGAACAGATCTCTTCTGGCCGCCCTTCGGACATTGGTTTGCAGCTTGGGTCGCGGCTCCAGGCGTCGATCCGACGGCGGTTGTTCCAGGCGTGCCCGACCTCGTCGAAAAGACGGCCTATGATAGCATGCGCGCTTTTCGCAAGCCGTTCGTGGAAGTGCACGAAATAGGGTTCTATGTGCTGGTCGTCACTATTGTTCTTCATCTCGCTGCGGTCGTGATGACCGAGATCCACGAAGGCGGCAGTATTACATCGGCGATGTTTACCGGCCGAAAGCTGCTTTCGCGTCGGCCTCCCGATGCTTCTTAATCACCGTGAGAAGCGCGCGAGATAAAGCCTCTGCGAAAACTATGTGAATGTTTGTTGAATCGTCATGTTTAAGCTTCCTATCTGCTTGAGCTGCTAAGGTCGGAAATGGCGAGTGCAATTGAGCGCGGCTGCTAGCGAGGCAAAGGTGGAGGCGGTAGTGGATCGTGAATCGCCGAATCGGGAAGATGGTGTGCAACTGTCGCTCGATCGTCCACTCCACGCTGCGATTGCGCGCTTCACTGCGGGCGTATCGCCTTCCGCGCTCTTTCAGGCATATATCGACTGGGCGCATCATCTGGCCTTTTCGCCGGATAAGCAGGTCGAGCTGACGCTCTTCGCTCTGCACAGCTGGATCCGCTTTCTGGAATATTGTCCTAAGGCTCTGCTTAATCCCGACTGCAGCGCATGCGTCGAACTAGCGCCAAATGACAAGCGTTTTGCGAGCAGCGATTGGCACCGCTGGCCTTTCAATGTCATATCCCAGGGATTTCTCTTCACGCAGCAGTGGTGGCATCAGGCGACGACAGGGATAAGGGGCGTATCACACCACCACGAAGACATTGTTTCTTTCGTTGCCAGACAGCTGCTCGATATTTCGTCGCCGGCGAATTTTCTACTCACAAATCCCGATGTGCTTGAGACCACGATACAACAGGGTGGAATGAACCTCGTGCGCGGCACTATGAACTTTTTAGAAGATCAATTGCGTATGCTCGAAGGCATGAAGCCGGTTGGAGCTGACGCGTATCAGGTTGGCCGGGATGTCGGCGTCACGCCTGGAAGGGTTGTGGCGCGAAATCAGATTATGGAGTTGATCCAGTATGCTCCGTCAACGGATGAGGTCTATTGTCAGCCTATCCTGATCGTGCCCGCATGGATCATGAGATATTATATTCTTGATCTTTCCCCGTCGAACTCGCTGGTCAAATATCTCGTCGACAAGGGTTATACCGTCTTCATTATCTCTTGGAAGAATCCGACCGGGAGCGATCGAAACCTAAGCATGGACGACTATCGCAGCCTTGGTGTGATGGCGGCTCTCGATGCCGTGACGGCGATCGTTCCTAGTCAATCGGTCCATAGCGTCGGGTATTGTCTCGGTGGAACTTTGCTCACGATCGCGGCCGCCGCCATGGCGCGGGACGGAGACAAGCGTCTCGCATCTCTTACGTTGCTCGCAGCACAGACGGATTTCTCGGAGGCTGGCGAACTTTCATTGTTCATCGATGATGCGCAGGTGAGCTTTCTTGAAGATCTGATGGCCGAGAAGGGTACCCTCGGCGCCCATCAAATGGCTGGTGCTTTCCAGATACTCAGATCCAATGATCTTATATGGTCGACGATGGTGCAGAGCTACTTGAAGGGTGAGCGCCCTCCAATGTTCGACCTCATGGCGTGGAATGCCGATGCGACGCGCATGCCCTGCCGCATGCATACGGAATATCTTCATCGGCTCTTTCTTCACAATGATTTGGCGGCAGGACGCACGGAGGTAGAGGGTCGTCCGATCTCGCTCAGCGATATACAGATTCCGATTTTTGCGGTGAGCACAATCTCCGATCACGTTGCGCCGTGGCGATCGGTTTATAAGGTGCAAGCACTGACTAACGCTGATGTGACCTTCGTCCTGTCGAATGGAGGCCACAACGCCGGAATCGTCAATCCTCCAGGAAACGGCAATCGAAAGTATCAAATCGCCACGCATGCCGGACATGAAAAGTACATCGATCCCAACTCTTGGCAACAACGTGCTGCACATGAAGACGGGTCATGGTGGCCATGCTGGGTGAGCTGGCTTTCCAAACATTCGACGGCTGGCAAGGTTCCACCTCCTACAATGGGATCATCACAGCGAGGATACGGAATCTTATGTGATGCACCGGGCACATATGTCTTTTCGACTTAAACGATGCCTTCACGCCTCGCGACGATCAGCTGAAGTAAATTCGAGGCTATTGGGATTTGCGCATGTTCAAACATTTGCTCATTGCGACCGATGGTTCTGAGCTGTCCAAGAAGGCCGTCGAACAAGGCTTGAGCCTGGCAAAAAGTCTTGGCGCCAAAGTGACAGCGGTCACCGTCACGGAACCTTTTGCTGCATCGGTTCCCATAGAAGTGGCACTAGTGTTTTCGGCGGAAGAATACGAGAAGGCCGTTAGGTCGAGTGCCGAGAACATTTTGCAGAGTGTCTCGGCGGTGATGGCAGCCAGCGGTATTCCTTGCGAGACCGTGCACGTCAAGAATCAATACCCAGCAGACGGAATACTCGATACTGCCCAAGCTAGAGGGTGTGACTTAATTGTGATGGGTTCACATGGCCGACGGGGCTTGTCGCGGCTAGTGCTCGGCAGTCAAGCCAACCGTGTCGTCACACAAAGCGCAGTACCCGTCCTGATTTGCCGGTAAGCGTTGCAACGTGCTCACAAGTGACTTAAATGCGCGACTATCATTTTCCACTGTCAGGCCGCCGCGTGCTCGTAGATATCTTCCTCCTGCGCGTTATGCATTCGGACAAGAGCTTCGATCGATTCAATAATTCGCTGCGCATCGCGAATGAAATACCGATCGACACTTTCAGCGATCATGTCATCGGTCAGCCGGGACAGAAGTCGCGGCCAGATGCAAAATTTTCCGATGCGCCCGGCTCATGGCTGCAAGAGCAGGATTGCTACCGAGCGAGCGATTGAGGCGAGGATAGACGACCATCTCATCTTCACGTTCATGCTCCACGATCCGCTTCGAGACAATTTGGTACGCCTCGAGGCTTGCTGCAATGTCCTTTGGTGCATCGTCGAGTTTGTCGGCAATTTTTCGGAGCCTGTTCAGAGCTTCGTTGAGGGCTCGTGGTCTTGTTCCAGCGCACGTATTGACGACGGCGCGAGACCACCTTGGCCTACAGAGCGGCCCGGGGAAAGTGCCGCAGCGCATTCAGAATCACTGCCACATCGATCAATTCCTGCGAAACCGCGCCGGCGACCGGCGATAGCATGCCGAAGGCGGCGGCAATCATTGCGCTGCCAGACAGCGCCAGTCCTATGACGATACTCTGCAACGCTATGCGATATGCTCTTCGGGCAATGCTTACCGCACCCGCAACTCTATCGAAACGGTCAACCAAGATGACGACGTCGGCCGCTTCTGATGAGGCACTGGCGCCTCTTGCGCCCATCGCCACGCCGACGTCGGTGGCCGCAAGGGCGGGGGCATCATTTATGCCGTCGCTGACCATGATGGTGGGATGCAAGCGGCGCTCCACCGCCACGGCTCGACCTTATCGGAAGGCAACCCGGTCGGCGAGCACGGCGTCAATATCCAATGCCGCTCCGCAGCAGCCGCGACTGCCGTCAGAAGTGCGAAAGCACGCATTGGCTTCTCCTTCTTGCCAAAAGCCGCAAAGCCTAGCGTACCTGCCGTCGACAAGCTTGATTTCGCTCAATGCCGATTATCGCCAGGATGACTGAGAGTTCAGAAATCGCCTTCGCAGCAGCTGCTCCCCTAGGGCAGCTGCTGCACATGAAGTATTGACGATCACACTCGTTTCCTTCCTGTGATCATGGCTTTGACCAGATTTTCGCCGTGCTCAATGCTGGTGAAGATAACGCCGAGTACGTGCAAAAGGACAAGGCCGAGCGCAAAGTATGCGAGCCCCTCATGCACCTCCTCCATCGCCTTTGAGCCCCAATAGGCATTGGTGGTCATGAGGTGACCAGTGATCGCCAATCCGAGAAGTGTGGCCAGCAACGCGATGATCATCACCGCGCCGGCCGGATTGTGGCCGATATGGCGTGGCGCTTTGAGGCGCATGCTCTGCATGGCGAACGCACTGACTTTGCGCGGTCCGACCACAAAGTTGGAGAATCGCGCATACTTCGAGCCGATGAGTCCCCAGACGATCCGCGTCATGACCAGTCCGGCGATGACGTAGCCAGAGGTCTGATGAACCGTATCGTTGCCTTCGCCCGATAGAAACGCCACGACAAAGGCGGCAACGAGACTCCAGTGGAAGACGCGCACGAACAGGTCCCAGACCTTGATCGTCGCATGAGCCGAAGCCGACGGCATCACGCCGCCGGCTTTAAGCTCTATTATCTTGTCGCTAGACATCAGGCGCCGCTCTTAGTCTCCGGCGCCTTCCAGTTCGCTCCAACCGGATTACCCGTAGCCGGATCGAGGAAAAACTCGATGCGCTTACCATCGGTGTCCAAGGCGTAGACCTCGGCGCACGTGCCTTTCATCTTGGCCTTGGCGACTTTGTAACCATGGTCCTTGACGATCTTTTGGATGGCCTCGAGCGACATCCACTTCTCGTTCGGCTCTGTGGTGCAGGGCTTGCCGTAGCTACCGGCCGAGGCCGTCGTCGCGAGGCCCAGGACCGCTGTGGTTGCTATAAGAAATCGTTTCATTTGATGATCCTTTTTCATGTGTGTTGGATTCAGGGGGAGCTGACAGGTCAGCCGTCGCGCTTGACCTCGTTGGTAGTCGTCGGATCAAGGCGAACTTCACGGGCTTTGCCGTCCTTGTCGGTCACCTTGGCCTCGGCGCACGCGTCGTCGAACTCGACTTCTTTGACCGCGAAGCCCCTTTCCTTAAGCTTACTTTCGATCTGGCCGATCGTTAGCCACTGCTCTTTGGGGGCTTTGGTGCAGACCTCGTCTTCTTCGGCGTAGGCTGCGCTGCTTGCCGCGACAGCGGCAAAGGCTGCTATGATGGCATATCGGATCATAGGTTCTCCTCTTTGGTTGCCGCCCAGTCTTCTTTTCGGGCGGATGAGGAGATCTTTGCCAATGATGCGTGACCGGTGCCTGATACCTGATGTCAGCGTTTCGTCAGCTTCGATTCTTCAGGGTTTGTGCTTGCGACTTTGCGCGAGATCAAGTTTGGCCATGACACAAGCCGTCAAGAAAATAGGTACGCTGTTGCTCGTTGCGGCGGTGGCTTTCCCCATCACCGCCACCGCCGGCGAAGACGAGGAGCAGGAGATCGAATCTGAGCGTCGCGAAGCTGTCCGTTCTGCCGTCGAGCAGGGCCATATCAAGCCGTTATCCGAGCTTCTGAAAGAGATCCAGAAGCACCTGCCCGGCAAGGTCCTTGGTGTCGAGGCGGAGAAAAAGGAAAAACGGTGGATCTATGAATTTCGCGTCATCGATGCGTCCGGACGGCTTTACGAAGTCTCAGTCGACGCGGCGACGGCCGAGATTCTGAAAATCGAGCAGGAATGATGCGCGTTCTTGTTGTGGAAGATGACGCGAGAATTTCTGGTGACGTCGCCAAAGCGCTGACCGCCGCCGGATATCTCGTCGAAACTTCGTCCGATGGCGAAGATGCCTGGTTTCGCGGCGATACTGAAGACTATGACGCGGTTGTGCTTGACCTCGGACTGCCACATATGGATGGCTTGGCGGTTCTCAAGAAATGGAGAGAGGCCAAGCGCGCGATGCCGGTCATCGCGTTGACAGCGCGAGGCAGCTGGATGGAGCGGGTCGAAGGCATCGATGCTGGCGCAGACGACTACCTACCCAAGCCGTTTCGTATGGAGGAACTTATCTCCCGCGTGCGCGCGCTTGTCCGCCGTTCCGGCGGCCATTCTTCGGCTTTGCTTGAGGCCGGCGATCTGATGCTTGATGAGAGGCAGATGCGTGTCAGCGTCTCAGGCGTGCCCGTTGATCTTGCGCCCCTCGAGTACCGCGCCGTCGCGTACCTGATGCATAATCAAGGTCGCATCGTTTCCCAGGGCGAATTGAGCGAGCACATACACGGTACCGCAGATGCCTATGATTCGAACGTCGTTGAAGCACTGATTGCGCGGGTACGCCGGAAGATTGGTGGCGATCGCATCAAAACGCGCCGCGGCTTCGGTTACATTGTGGATGCGGGCCCGACATGACGCGACATTCTCTGCGCTTGCGTCTACTTATCGGGGGGGCTGCCGTAATCGGGCTTACACTGATCATTGCTGGATTCGCTCTAACATATCTCTTTGAGCGCCATGTAGAGCGCTCGCTTGCCAATCAGCTCAATGCCGACTTGAAGCAAGTGCTTTCTGTCGTTGAACTCGATCCGGCAGGCCGGCCGCGTCTACGCAGGGAACCGTCCGATCCCCGCTTCGCCGATCCGCTGTCGGGTCTTTACTGGCAACTTTCAACTGATGCCGGTGCGCTGACCCGATCCCGCTCGCTATGGGATGCTACGCTGCCGCTGCCACGCGACGCGCTTTCTCAAGGGGACGTGCATGAGCATCGCATAGCCGGCCCGGCGGGTCAGGAGCTGCTCGCGGTCGAGCGCACCGTCCGATTCAATCGGGCGAATGAGGTGATCCCTGTTCGCGTCGTGATCGCAGCTAACGTCTCCAACATCATCGCATCCCGGCAAGCATTTTCCCGAGACTTGGTACCGGCATTGATCCTCCTGGGGCTAACCCTTGCGACGGCGACCTGGGTGCAAATCAATCTTGGCTTGCGTCCGCTGGTGCGTGTTCGATCGGGCATTTCCGACGTGCGGAGTGGGCAAGCAAGCGCCCTTGATCGCGATGCGCCGAGTGAAGTGCAGCCGCTTGTTGACGAGATTAATGAGCTGCTGGCCGCACAAGAGCGTGATCTTGCACGGGCGCGCGGGCGGGCGGCGGATCTCGCGCATGGCCTCAAAACGCCGCTCTCCGCTCTGGCGGCAGACATCCGCACTTTGAAGGAACGCGGCGAGGAGACGATTGCGGGCCAGATCGAGGAAGTCGCCGAAACCATCCGACGGCATGTTGAGCGGGAACTTGCACGGACACGCATCCGCGGCGCGCGTTTGGGTGGTCTAGTAACGCAGACGGAATTGCTGCCGCTGGTCGAAAAGCTGACAGGAATTCTAAAGCGGACGGAGTCAGGCAAGCGACTTTGTTTCAAGGCAACCGTGGCACCCGGCACAACTATGCCGATGGAAAAGACCGACCTAGCGGAAGTGCTCGGCAATCTTCTCGAAAACGCGGCGAGGTACGCCCGGACGCAAATCCGCATCGAGATGGTGGGTGACGGTCGCGTGGCCATCGACGACGACGGCCCGGGCATTCCCGAGGCGATGAAGGCGGCAGTTCTCGTTCGAGGACAACGGCTCGATCAAAGCTCCGGCGGCACGGGATTGGGCCTCGCCATCGTGCAGGAAGTCCTCGAAGCTTACGGCCGCCAACTAAAGCTGGAGAGTTCATCACTAGGCGGATTGCGTGTTGTGTTTTGATACCCGTCGCCATCGTCATTTGCTTGGCGTTGATCCACTGGCCTCTAAAGTCAGCATTAGAAAGCCACCTCGTCTTTGAGCTTAACGAAATAAGGATCAGATCAGTCATGACCATACCCTCAGCCCATGAAAACGAACCCCATTTCATAACGCGCAGCGGGTGGCTTCGCGCGGCTGTGCTTGGGGCGAACGATGGCATCGTTTCGATTTCGTCGCTGTTGGTCGGCGTCGCGGCGGCAAATCCATCGGCTCAGACTGTTGCAATTGCGGGAGTGGCTGGTGTTACCGCAGGCGCAATGTCAATGGCAGCCGGCGAGTATGTTTCTGTTTCCTCGCAGTCCGACATTGAGCGCGCAGATATCGCGCGAGAAAAGCAGGTGATTGAAAGCGATCCTGATGTCGAACACGCGGAACTGGTCGCAATCTATCAGCATCGAGGCCTATCTTACGACACGGCGAAACTGGTTGCCAAGGAGCTAACTCAGCATGACGCATTGGCTGCCCACGTGCGCGATGAGCTTGGCCTCTCTGAGATCCATGCTGCCAATCCGCTTCAGGCGGCTGTAGCTTCTGGCGCCACTTTCACGGTAGCGGGCGGCATACCGTTACTCGCCGCATTGCTCGCGCCAGAGATCTATATCATCCCGGTCGTTCTTTCAGTGACGGTTTTCGCGCTGGCTCTTCTGGGCTATCTCGGAGCAAGGATCGGCGGCGCAACAATTGGTCCCTCGCTTATTCGCATCGTTGGATGGGGCATCTTTGCTATGGCCGTTACGGCGGGAATTGGGAAGCTCTTCGGCGTAAGCGTCTAAATGGCAGTCGTTCGAATTTTACGATGTTTGCCATCTCGACCATATCGATCTTGACGAAAACGCCGATCCTTTTCTCGCGACGGTCCGAGCATATCAATGTACGCGTGCGCCACGCGCAACGGCCCTTCGCGTCAGGTGAAGCTTGGCGCCCGATTTCGCCCCATGGACTATCACACCGCGTACCGGCCGATGACCAATTCAGACTCGTGATCACCAAGTCGTCGTCGTCCCAGATGTGATACTTGCCGTGCAGAACGCCCTCATCGACTTCCGTCAGCGCTACACCGCTTTTCTGTGCGAGGAACGCGAGGTCGCTGGAGTCTTCGTCCGAGACTGGCTCCCTTCACCCAGAGTTGACTTGTGAAGGCGGCATGGGATGAGAGAACGAGACCCGCACGATGGCGGGTCTCGGGAACATCAGAAATCCATGCCGCTGGCCGGCAGAGACGGAATCGCATCCTTCTTCGGTTTTTCCGCGACAAGCGCCTCGGTCGTGATCAGGAGCGACGCCACAGAAGCGGCATCCTGCAAAGCCGTGCGGACCACTTTTGCCGGGTCAATGACGCCGGCACCGACCAGATCCTGGTACTCTCCGCTGGCGGCATTAAAGCCCCAGTTATAGCTGCCGTTCTCGAGGAGCTTACCGACAACCAGCGACCCATCCTCGCCGGCATTCTGAACGATCTGGCGGGCGGGCACTTGGATCGCGCGACGCACGATGTCGACGCCGGCCTTCTGATCGTCGTTGTCGGGTTTAACGGCCTCAAGCGCCTTTAGGGCGCGCAAGAGCGCGACGCCGCCACCCGGAACAATACCTTCCTCAACCGCGGCCCGGGTCGCGTGCATCGCATCGTCGACACGGTCTTTGCGCTCCTTGACTTCGACCTCGGTCGCGCCGCCGACGCGGATTACCGCAACCCCACCCACGAGTTTGGCAAGCCGTTCTTGCAGCTTCTCGCGGTCGTAGTCCGAAGTTGTCTCCTCGATCTGGGCCTTAATCTGCGCGACGCGGGCTTCGATGTCGCGCTTGCTGCCGGCCCCATCGACGATGGTGGTGGTCTCCTTCTCGACAACGACTTTCTTGGCACGTCCAAGCATGTTGAGTGTGACGTTCTCAAGCTTGATGCCAAGGTCTTCCGAGATCGTGGTTCCACCTGTGAGGATCGCGATATCTTCCAGCATGGCCTTGCGGCGGTCTCCAAAGCCCGGAGCCTTGACTGCCGCGATTTTGAGGCCACCGCGCAGCTTGTTGACCACGAGGGTCGCGAGCGCTTCACCCTCAACGTCCTCGGCGACAACCACAAGCGGCTTACCGGATTGAACGACGGCTTCAAGGAGAGGCAACATGGACTGTAGGCCGGCAAGCTTCTTTTCGTGGATAAGGACATAGGCGTCCTCCAGCTCAGCTCGCATCTTGTCGGCATTCGTCACGAAATAAGGAGAAATGTATCCACGATCGAATTGCATACCTTCAACGACTTCAAGCTCTGTCTCGAGTGACCTCGCTTCTTCGACCGTGATCACGCCTTCCTTGCCAACCTTCTCCATCGCTTCGGCTAGGAAACGTCCGATTTCGGTATCGCCGTTTGCCGAAATGGTAGCGACCTGAGCGATCTCGGCATTGGACGTGATCTTCTTCGCATTTTTGTTGAGATCCTTCACAACAGCTTCAACAGCGACATCGATGCCGCGCTTGAGGTCCATCGGGTTCATGCCGGCGGCGACCGACTTCGCGCCCTCCTTGACTATCGCCTGGGTAAGCACGGTGGCGGTGGTCGTTCCGTCCCCTGCGAGGTCGCTGGTTTTGGACGCGACTTCGCGAACCATCTGAGCGCCCATATTCTCGAACTTGTCCTCAAGTTCGATCTCCTTCGCGACCGTGACACCATCCTTGGTAATGCGAGGCGCTCCGAACGACTTCTCCATGACCACATTTCGGCCCTTGGGCCCGAGCGTGACCTTCACTGCATTTGCAAGCGTATCGACGCCGCGCAGCATCTTCTCGCGTGCGTCCGACGAGAACCTCACTTCTTTGGCAGCCATGGCTGTAATCTCCTTTCTTTAGCGGCGCAGGTGCCAGCGAATGAACTTATCATGCCGCCCTCTGGAGCGAGCCTGAAATCTCAACGATGCCGAGGATGTCGCTCTCCTTCATGATGAGCAGTTCCTCGCCATCGATCTTAACTTCGGTGCCCGACCATTTTCCGAACAGGACGCGATCTCCTGCTTTCACATCGAGTGGCAGAAGCTCGCCCTTTTCATCGCGGGCGCCCGGACCTGCGGCGACGATCTCACCTTCCTGCGGTTTCTCCTTGGCCGTGTCCGGAATGATGATGCCACCGGCAGTTTTTTCCTCGGCATCTATTCGGCGCACGACGACACGATCATGTAGCGGACGGAAATGCATGCGATTCCTCCTTGCTCTTGCCAGCAATGTCGTAAGGATCAAGCCGGCGGCGCCGGCTGCGCGAAAGTCGAGCTAGGAGCAAGAAAAATCGAGTTCAAGAGGTCGACACAAAAAAATTAGATCGCCAGACGAGCAGGAAAATATCGCGTCAGGTTTTCGCCGAATACGAACGCGCAATGATACGGCAAATCAATAGCCAATACCGTCCCGTTGCCGCGCGGGTAGCGCGGGATCATCATTTCGAAAATGCCGAGCGGGTCCAAATTTTTCCAGACCCGCCCCGAAGTTTATTCACGCGGCGGATAGCGGACGATTATGGTTGAACCAGACGTTGCTGGCGGCGAGGACAGCAATTACGACGCCGCCGGTCACGTGCGCCCACATCGCACCCGTTACGGTCGAGAAGCCCAACGCCCACGGAGCCACGATCGACCAAAGGCCAAGGATAAGATTCACCCATTCCTCGTATTCACTGAAGGCCACCAAAGCACCGAGGGCAATCAGGGCAACCACCGCACCAACGACCCAAGCGTTCCATGTGGCATAGCTCTCACCTGTATAGCCGAGATACCAAGGTGACAGCAGAAGACCGAGACCCGCAATGACGTTAATAATGTCCAATGCTGGTCCATTGTAAGATTGCGATTTGGCCATCGTCCATTCTCCTTCTCATGGTTGGTTTGCCGTCACATCTTCGCGCGGGGAGGCCGGACCGCACTGGCGCTCCGAAGTGCCGTTGCGGAATTCCTCGCCCGACACGGAATGCGTGAAAGTTAAAGAGTTGATGCGTTTCAGAGCTACTCGCCGCCGTCCGTTGCTTGCTCGCTTGAGACGGCGTGGACGGGGATTGAAAGCTTGGGAACGAGAAGCTGCATTTTCGATTTGCGGCAGCGCCGGCAGAACTGGTGTCGCTCCGCCGAGAGCACCCTGCCCGAACCTTCGCCGCTGGGAAGCCCGCGCCACGTGCGCTCCGCTGCTTAGTGCAAAAATCGCGTAAGGAAGTCCCTGTCGCTCGGCGGAGCGAACGGCGGATTCCATAGTCGGAAAGTCCAGTTCAACTTGAGTTAATGTATCGTCGCCGCCTATCCAGCCCATTAAAGGCTCAACGAAGGGCGGCATACGACGCTCAAACCTCAAACGCCACTTCTCAGCGCGCGGCTTACCGCAGGTCAGAACCGATTTTGATACCTTGTTGATCCGGGCGAGTGCGCCTCCCGGAAACAGGGAACTCCCCATCTCAACCGGTACAGACGAATTGGGGGACCATGCTCCGGACCTTTGGTGGGCTGCGTTTTTCCTTTCCAGCATCGTTCTTCCTCCCCGAGAGGCGAGGATGCGATCGACAGACAAGCACGACGTCTTGTCAGTCCGCGTTGTCAGTCCGCGCCATGGGCCTATCTTGCCGGCCGCTGACGACTGCTTTTCGATTTAGTTCGGCAGGAAAACGGTTCAAGGGCGCCGCGTTCCCCGCCAAACAACGTGTTCGGGCTGCGACAATGCATGGAGTTTACCGCATTCCGGAGACCATCGTGCCTGCGCCGGTTTGAACGCCTTGGACACATCTCTGGCGCCCGGGTCCACGCTTGGAACCCCAGTCCTCTGAGTCCGGTTTTCTGAACAACCAGCGGATCTATGTTGGATTCCATGAGTAGCGTCACGTCTAGCAGACCCCTTCGGCAAAGCGAGGCTCCATCGAAGAGATGCAAGCGCGGATCGCCGATCTCGAAGAAAAACTTGCCCAGGCCGACCGCATCATCGTCAGCGCCCTCGCCACGTCCGTCAGCCTTGGCGACATGAGCAAGAAATTACAGTCCGCACATGCTGCCTTGAAGGACGCACTAACCAGCCGCGGCAAGCGCGTCGCTTAGGTTCATAGCCAGCGCGACACGCCCGCTTGCATTTTTGCGGGGGGCCAACCTGGAACCTCCCGATCCTACCCGGTTGCCCCTGACGGTGAGAAACCAGATCGAAGCGGGAACGTTCATTTGTCAGTTCTCCAACCGACGATGAAAAATGCAAAAGCAGACCATGCGCGTTCTCGTTGCCGGCGCTACAGGCGCGGTAGGCAGGCCGCTGGTGTCGGCGCTTGTCGCAGCAGGCTACACCGTGGCGGGAGTTACGCATACCGCCGCCAAGAAGGATATCATTCGGCGCCTTGGCGCAGAGCCGGTTTTGGCCAACGGCCTAGAGGCGGCGCAGGTCCAAGCCGCGGTGGACGCCATCAGGCCGGACGTCATCGTGCACGAGATGACCGATCTCAGCGGCGTCACCGATCTCCGGCACTTCGACCGCAGTTTCGCGAAAAGCAACCTGTTGCGGACGCATGGAACCGATGTCCTGCTCGCTGCGGCGCGCAGGGCTGGCGTCAAGCGTCTCGTCGCCCAGAGCTTCTGCGGATGGCCTTATGCGCGCACTGGCGCCCCCATCAAAACCGAAAAGGACAAATTGGATATCGATCCGCCGGCGGAACTGCGTCCGTCGTTCGACGCCATCTATCATTTGGAGCAGAGCACGATCACGTCTTCGTCGCCTGAGGGGATTGTTCTGCGCTACGGCACGTTCTACGGACCGGCCACCGGCGTGTTCGAACCCGCCATGGTGGAGCAAATTCGTCGGCGCCGCGTGCCGCTGATCGGCGATGGAGCCGGGTGGTGGTCGTTTGTGCATGTGGATGATGCGGCCGCCGCCACGGTTCGGGCGATCGAGCGCGGCGAGGCAGGAAATATCTACAACATCGTGGACGACGAGCCCGCTCAGGTTAGAGAGTGGCTTCCCGAACTCGCGCGCCTGCTCGGCGCCAAGCGGCCGCTGCGCCTTCCGGCCTGGATCGCACGCTTCCTCGCCGGAGATCATGTGGTGGCAATGATGACCGAGGTTCGGGCGGGCTCGAATGCCAAAGCGAGAACAGAACTCCTTTGGGAGCCCGCCCACCCATCTTGGCGCAAAGGATTCGCCGATATCGCCGCACGTCTGCCCACACAATGATCAGATCGCTCCGCGTCTCTCGGCTAACGTTGCTGCGATTGCCAGAGCGCGACGATCTCAAACCAGAGTGAACGCGGTGACAAACATCAGCATCGCGATCATTGCGCTTAACGCGGCCGCTTTTTCCATGACGTTAAGGTTCATGACTGGCCTCCTTTTTTGCTCTCGATGGCCTTGACGTCGACTTTTCGGACTTTTCTGCTTAGCCCTTCGAGCTTCGGAATGCGGATAGTGAGAACTCCTTTTCAAAGCGGCGCCATCCTCCTTCGGGAAGTCGGTGATCGCTTACAGTGGGGCGACAGCGCGCTTGGCTGATCTGGAAGCTCGGACGACGATCGATGCCGCCGCACAGTTGGAAGGGAAGGCTTTGTTTCCGGAAATCGACGAACTTCATGATCCGCTCGGCTACTATTGGTGAGACAGTAATTCCTTGCGTGGGGGTCCTCTGGCTCCAAGCGGGCGGGAAGCTCATCGATTTCGTCAGAGTCGTCGCAGGGATTGCGCGACGCGATCTCCAAATTCTGCCGTGGTTATGGGTGGAGGCACGCGGCCAATTCCGGTAGGTTCTCTTTTTTTCAGATGCCCGTAGCCAAAAATGGCATATTTTCATATGCTTGCGCGATGTGGCGCACCCGACAGGATTCGAACCTGTGACCTTCGCCTTCGGAGGGCGACACTCTATCCAGCTGAGCTACGGGTGCCCGAGAAGCGAGACTGATAACTCATTCAACGCCAGCCCGCAAATCTTCCGGCCGAGGAGGTTTCAGAGACAATAAATAAAAAGGTGAGGCTCGTCGCCTCACCCGGGAAGCGCGATGGCCTTTCGGGCCAATCGCCTAGTAGCGGCACGGCCTTGCAACGATGACGCATTTCGCAAGCAGGATCGCCCCTTTCTTGCAGTCCCACTGCGTATCCTGAGCGTTCGAGAAGCTTGCGTACCGGGGCCCATAGAGGCGGGCGACCGTCGCTTTCCAATTCTGGCGGGCTTCGACGCGCGCCTTTGCCGAGCCGGCGCCCAAAATACCGGTGGCCGTCGCGTAGCCTTCCACTGGCGCCCGGCAGCGCGGCAATGCACTGGCTTCGACAGAGCCCAGTCCGGCTGCAGCCGTGGCCAGAAATACAACCGCAAGTTTCCTGGTCATGTGCATTATGATCCACTCCCCTGTGGCAGGATTGAAATGTCAACCCATCCAGCCGACAGCACATATGCTGCAAAGCTCGGCGTAAGATCAGCCATGGGGTCCTTTGGCTGTCAACGGACGGCGCAGGTATGGCGCGGAATGATCCGGCACTGTGCGATTTCGGTCCGTATTTTTCGATACCTCCGATTGCGGAACTGTCCGACCGCCCCGCGAGAGCGTTGGTCACAGCGCGCGATGTCCCTATAGTGTCACCCCATGACGACAAAATCGAAAAAAGACCAGGTACCTGAACAGACTTCCGCGGACTTTTCGGGACTTGTTCCGGTGAGCAAGGGGAGCCGCGTCTACCTGATCGACGGCTCGGGCTACATCTTCCGCGCGTTTCATGCGCTGCCGCCGTTGACGAGGCCCTCCGATGGGCTGCCGGTCGGCGCTGTGCATGGCTTCTGCCAGATGCTGTGGAAGTTTCTGCGCGAAACGAAAGCGTCGGAAGCACCGACACATATGGGCGTGATTTTCGATGCGGGGCGGGAAACTTTCCGCAACGAGATCTATCCGAAATACAAGGCACAGCGTCCGCCGCCGCCGGAAGAGCTTATTCCGCAGTTTCCGCTTATTCGCGATGCTGTCAGGGCGTTCAACGTCGCGTGCATTGAGCTCGACGGCTACGAAGCGGACGACCTCATCGCGACCTATGCCAGGATGGCGGTGGACGTCGGCGGCGATGTGACGATCGTCTCGTCCGATAAGGACTTGATGCAACTCGTGCGCCCCGGCGTCACGATGTTCGACGGCATGAAGTCGAAGCGCATCGGCCGCGACGAGGTAATCGAGAAATTCGGCGTGCCGCCGGAGAAGGTCGTCGACGTTCAGTCTCTTGCGGGCGATTCGATAGACAACGTGCCGGGCGTGCCGGGCATCGGCATCAAGACTGCGGCGGAGCTGATCGCCGCCTATGGCGATCTCGATTCGCTGCTTGCTCATGCGGGCGAGATCAAGCAGCCGAAGCGGCGCGAAAAGCTCATCGAATTTGCGGAGCAGGCGCGCATTTCGCGCAGCCTTGTGCTGCTCAAAGACGATGTCGTGCTGGCGACGGCGATCGAAGCGTTGGGGGTTCGCGACCCGCACGTCGATGCGCTGCTGGCGTTTTTACGTGCCATGGAATTCAATACGCTGACGAAGCGCATTGCGGTGGGATTGGGCGCAGAAGTGCCGCCGCCTCTCGCGGTTTCCGTGGGGGCGAGCGTGAAGGCGCCGCCGCAGCAGGCGAAGACAAGAGATCTTGAGACGATCGAGGAGGCTGCTCCGGTAGAGGCTTCCCCTGCCGCCGCCGTTGCCGCCGGCGCCGCGATCGCTCGGGCCGAGGGGGTCGACAGGAGCAAATATGAAGCGGTCACGACGCGGGCGCGCCTCGAAGACTGGATTTGCCGGGCGAGGGAGGCGGGACGTGTCGCATTCGACACCGAGACGACCGACCTTAACGCTGTCGATGCCGAGCTTGTGGGGCTTTCACTTGCAATTGCGTCGGGGGAAGCCTGCTATGTGCCTCTTGGTCATACCGGACCGAGCGGCGATCTGTTCGGTGGTGAAGATAATCGTCCGCAACAGCTCGACGCCGAGGAGGCGTTGGCTCTGTTGCGTCCACTTCTTGAAGACCCGAGCGTTCTGAAGATCGGGCAGAACATCAAGTACGATATGCTCGTGATGAAGCGGCGCGGCATCGAGATTGCGCCGTTCGACGATACGATGCTGCTCTCCTATGCGCTCGACGGTGGGCGCGGCCAGCATGGCATGGACGCTCTGGCCGAGCGTCATCTCGGTCATATGTGCATGACGTTTGCGCAGGCAATGGGGCATGCGCCCGGCGCCAAGAAGTCGGACAAGACGTTCGCGGCGATGCCACTCGACAAAGCCACCGAATATGCGGCTGAAGATGCCGACGTGACGATGCGGCTCTGGATGACGTTGAAGCCGCGTCTTGCCGCCGAACACATGACGACCGTCTACGAAACGCTCGAGCGGCCGCTTGTGCCGGTGATCGTCGGGATGGAGCATGCTGGCATCAAGGTCGATCGGGATATTCTTTCCCGCCTCTCGAATACCTTCGCGCAGCGCACGGTGCGGCTCGAAGAAGAGATCAACGGGCTGGTTGGGCACAAGTTCAATCTCGGCTCGCCGAAGCAGCTTGGCGAATTGCTGTTCGACCGGTTGAAGCTGCCCGGAGGCAAAAAGACCAAGAGCGGGCAGTGGGAGACGCGCGCCAATCTTCTCGACGATCTTGCCGCCAACGAGGAGCTTGATGGAGACGCTCGCCGTCTGATCAACACGATGCTCGAATGGCGGCAGATGACGAAGCTCAAGTCGACCTATACGGATGCGCTACCGGCGTACATCAACGCCGAGACGGGCCGTATTCACACAAGCTATGCGCTGGGTGCGACGACGACAGGCCGTCTCGCTTCGTCCGATCCCAATCTGCAGAACATTCCGATTCGCACGAAGGAGGGCCGCGAAATCCGTACGGCCTTTATTGCAGACAAGGGGATGAAGCTTGTCTCGGCAGATTATTCGCAGATCGAGCTACGCGTGCTCGCCCACGTCGCGGACATTCCGCAACTGAAAAAGGCTTTTGCGGAAGGCCTAGATATTCATGCGATGACGGCGTCGGAAATGTTCGGTGTGCCCATAAAAGACATGCCGGCAGAGGTTCGCCGTCGCGCCAAGGCAATCAATTTCGGCATCATCTACGGCATTTCGGCATTCGGGCTTGCCAATCAGCTCGGCATCAGCCGCGAAGAGGCCGGCGACTATATCAAGACATACTTTCAACGGTTTCCTGGCATCCGCGATTACATGGACGCGACGAAGAAGCAGGTCCACGCGCATGGGCATGTCGAGACGATCTTCGGGCGACGCATCCATTATCCCGAGATCAATACGAAGAATCCTTCGATGCGCGGATTCCTGGAGCGCGCCGCGATCAATGCGCCGATCCAAGGCTCGGCCGCCGATATCATTCGCCGGGCGATGATCCGGATGCCGGCGGCGCTCAAAATAGCGAAGCTCCCATCGGCCAAAATGCTGCTTCAGGTTCACGACGAACTCGTTTTCGAAGTTGCCGACAGCGATGCTTCGGCTCTCATCAAAACGGCTTGTCGCGTGATGGAAACGGCGGCTGAACCAGCCGTAAAGCTTTCGGTTCCCATCCATGTCGATGCAAAGGCTGCGGACAACTGGGACGAGGCACACTGACCGCCGAGGCATCGATGTCGGCGGTTGCTACTTTCCGACGATGGTTTCGGGTGGGCGGCTGCCGTTGACCCCGTTCAGCACAGTTCCTTTTTTGCGTCGGTCGGGAGCTACGTCGGGCGTATCTCTGAGAGGGCGATGGGGGCGCGGAATACGGGTTGTTCCGTTTTCCGCCAGGCGCTTGTAATTGACGTCCCGGATGAACTCGCGGATGCGCGGCTGAATTTCGGTGCGCCAGCGTGTTCCATTGAAGACGCCGTAGTGGCCGACGCCGCTCTGCACGTAATGCACCTTTTCGTCGCTTGGTATTGATGTGCAGAGATCGTGTGCGGCTTCCGTCTGGCCCAAGCCGCAGATGTCATCCCGCTCGCCTTCGACCGTCATGAGGGCCGTCCTCGTGATGGCCGAACAGTCGACGAACTCGCCGCGGTGCATCAGTTTTCTGTCGGGCAGAAGATGTTCTTGAAAGACGGTCTGGACCGTCTGCAGATAGAACTCGGCAGTCAAATCCATGACCGAGAGATATTCTTCGTAAAAGGTCTGATGCTGCCGGACGCTGTCGCAGTCGCCTTTGACGAGATTGTTGAAGAGTTCGACGTGCGCGTTCATGTGGCGCTCGAGATTCATCGTCATGAAGCCGGTCAACTGCATGAAGCCGGGATAAACGGGGCGCATGAAGCCGGCATGCGGAAACGGCACGGTCAAGATTACGTTGCGCTCGAACCAGGCGATCGACTTTTGAGCGGCGAGATCGTTGACCTTCGTGGGATTGCGCCGAGTGTCGATCGGTCCGCCCATCAAGACAAGAGAAGTGGGCTGCATTTCTTCATTCCGTGCAGCCATGAGCGCCGTCGCAACAAGCGCTGGGACAGCGGGTTGGCAAACGGCAATGATGTGCGTGCCGGCTCCGATAAAGCGGACGAAGTCGATGATGTACTCTACGAAGTCATCGAAATCGAAGCGCCCGGCTGCGATTGGAACGTTGCGCGCGTCGGCCCAGTCGGTGATGTAGACGTCGTGCTCGGGAAGCATGGCTTCGACCGTGCCGCGCAGCAAGGTTGCGTAGTGGCCCGACATCGGCGCGATGATGAGCACTTTCGGATCGTGGTGCTTGCCAGTTTGCAATTCATCGCGCGCGAAGTGGATGAGATTGCAGAACGGGCGCGACATCGCGATCTCTTCGCGAACGCCGACGTTGAGGCCCGAGAGCGAAACGCTGCCGATGCCGAACTCGGGTTTGCCGTATCTACGCGTGATGTTTTCGAATACATCGCAGGCGGCCATCATGTTCTTGCCGGCTGTCGTGTAGGCCATCGGGTTCAAAGGCCAGTCGAGCGTATGCCGGAGGGCTTGGACACCGAATCGGACAGGGGACATGAACGCGTGGGCCATTTCATAGGCGTAGTAGTTCATATCGCTCCGAATCCTTTGATTTTACGCCGTTTTCCGGCTCGTATCTCCAAACCGCAGAGCAGCATGTTGTTGCTGCATTGCATTAGTATAGAACGATTAAATCTTGCCACAATCCAGAAAACGCTTGCGTCCCTAATGCTAAAGAGCACGCGTGCAGGAAAGGTACAGTGCCGTGAGGAACACATATGGCGCGATTCCCCGCTGCAGTGCATCAAGGCTCGATCGCGTTTTAAACGGTTGAGCGCGCGTTTCAGTTCGCGGTAAACAGATTTCTGAACGATCTTCCCCAATTTCCAGCACCTTGGAGCCTTATGACGAACGAGACGCCCGCGCTGCCGGCGCAGCCGGTTTCGCGGCTCAGGCGCTTTGTCAATGTCGAGCCCGGTGAGGTCGCAGCGCTTCTCGCTTCGTTTGCGATGTTTTTCGCGCTTCTTTCTGCCTATTACATCGTCCGGCCGGTTCGGGACGAGATCGGCGTCAGTCTCGGCAAGGACGCGCTGCACCGGCTCTTCACTGTCGTTTTTTTCGTCATGATCGCGCTCGTGCCAATGTTCGGCTTCGTCGCGGCTCGCTTTCCACGGCGACTCGTGCTGCCGTCGATCTACGTCTTCTTCGCGCTCAATCTCGTGGGCTTCTGGCTGGCGATGAAATCGGGCGACAAAAGCGTGTGGGTTGCGGGAACGTTTTTCGTCTGGGGCAGCGTCTTCAATCTCTTCGTCGTTTCCCTGTTCTGGAGCCTGATGGCGGAGCTCTGGACGCATGCTGAAGCGAAGCGGCTTTACGGGTTCATCTCGGCGGGCGGCACGGCCGGCGCTCTCGCCGGGCCTTTGCTGACGCAAGGACTCGTGAGGCTGGTTGCTCCGGTCGATCTGCTGCTGTTGTCGGCGGCGCTGCTCGTTGCGGCCATGATTGCCGGGCTTGCCGTTCGACGGCTGAGGACAGGCGGCGCCGGGCCGGAAATGGACGCTGCCGGAGGCGGCATTCTCGACGGTGCGATCAAGGTTTTCACGACGCCCTTGTTCGCGCGCATTGCTCTTTTCGTCTTTCTTGCGAACATCGTCGGAACTTTTTTTTACTTGGAGCAGGCGCGCCTCGTCGCCTCGACCATTCCGGACAGTGCGCAGCGTGTCGAGTTTTTCTCAGGTCGCGATCTCGCGGTGAGCATCGCGACCTTTCTCGTCGAGGTTTTCGGTACCGCGCGCGTACTGCAGCGTTTTGGGGTGACGGTTGCGCTGCTGGCACTGCCGGTCACTGCCGCCGTCGGCGCGTTGCTATTAAGTTTCGACGCGGCGCTGTGGGTTGTTGCCGCCGTCATGGTGGCGGAACGGATCGTGGCGTTCTCGCTCGCAAATCCTGCGGTCAAGGTCATCTATACGCTGGCGTCGCCCGACGAAAAATACAAGGTGCAGAACTTCATCGATACGGTCGTGTTCCGGGGTGGCGATGCGACGTCCGGTTGGCTCTATGCGGACCTTGGGGGCGGGCTCGGATTCGCCGCCGGCGCGATGGGCGCCGTCGCCATGCCACTGGTCCTCGTCTGGATCTGGATTGCGCGACGCCTCGGCGCCGAACATCATCAGCGCGCGGCAGCGACAGCTTAGCTACGTTCTTCTTGCTGACGTTTAGCGCCCGCCGCGACGAGGCGGACCACCGGGGCGTGCGCCGCCCGAGAATTCGCCAGCGCCCTGTCCGGGACGGCTGTCTTTGTGGCGGAAGTTGATGCGTCCCTTGGTGAGATCGTAGGGCGTCATTTCGACTGTCACGCGGTCACCCGCAAGAATGCGGATGCGGTTCTTCTTCATGCGTCCTGAGGTGTACGCGATCACTTCATGCCCGTTATCGAGTTTTACGCGGCACCGCGCATCGGGTAGCACCTCGTCTACTACCCCCTCGAACTCGAGCATCTCTTCTTTCGCCATTCGGTTTTCGAACGTCCTGTTTTACGGTCTGATTGTGCGACTGTAGTCTGATATGAAAAGCGGGGAGCAGACGAGCTGCTCCCCGCGCGAGTGGAGTGGTCTTCTCGAAATCGTTAGAGCGGACGAAGGTTCACGGCAGCGATCTTGCCGTTACGTCCACGTTCCGTTTCGAAGTAGATCTTCTGGCCTTCGCGGAGCGACTGAAGGCCGGCGCGTTCAACCGCAGAGATGTGCACGAAAACGTCGTTGCCACCTTCTTCTGGCTGAATAAACCCGTAGCCCTTCTGACCATTAAACCACTTCACAGTCCCATTCGACATTAAATTGCCTCCAAAGCAAACGTGCGTCCTCCGGCGGAATGACGGAGGCCATCAAATCGCGCGATGGAGACGTCTTAAAGCAGGCGGTAGCGCTGTCGAAGAGTAAGCCAAGGCGTGTTCGATGGCGACTATATGCCTTGCTCGGGCGAGAAACGCAAGATCGCCGCAGGCTTTCCAATGCCCTGCCAGATAGGCCAAAGGGGCTTGAAATCCGGGCAGTTTCGAGATTTTGGACGGGTCGTTTACGATGGCCCGGCAGGGAGAGGGCGGGCTCTTTCTAGCCCACCCTCCATTATTATCAGGTCCGGCCGCTCGGACGGTTGAGGGCGACGAAGTGCGGGCCAATGTCGACGTGGATATGATCCATATCACTATAGGTCATCACCCCGCCGTTGTGGTGGTTGGCGATGAGCCAGCGGACGACCTGCCCTTTTTTCCCCGGAACGCGGAAATCGATGGCTTGCCCCGAGGCGTGCCGCGAAAGATGATTTGTTCCGGCGATGCGGGCGCCGGGCCGGCACGTCGAGACGATTTCAACGTTGCCGAATTGGGCGCGGATGCGGTTGAGGAGGGCTCGCGCCTCCCACGTCAGGCAGGTCACCGACGTGCCGGACGCGGCTGCGAGGTGGCGACTTGCCATCGCGCGGTTTTTCAGCACGGGATGGAAATTCCCGGCATTGACCGTGCACGGCACGGCAGCCGCAAGCACAACAGAAAGTAGAGCAATAGATCCCTTACTCATGGGAAGTCCTCGTGTTTGGTCTGATGTTTGAAGGCCAAGCGACGCCAGACCACTCCCTGAGGGAGTGGGGAAGCGCGACCGCATCTCGCGCGCGTCATTTGGATGATTGACAGGAAGCCGCGAGCGCCAGCTCCCCCCGTATGCCGCTTCCGGATCTCAGCGAGTCAGGCTGGCCCCGTCGCCTCGTGATGCCAATGGATCGTGGTGCGGCGCACGCTGAAAACGCGAGACAATAGGCGAGAATAAGGCAGGACGTATCCCGTCAAGCATAAGCGTTGCCCGACGCAGACAGCCAATCGCCTGAAATCTACAAATCGAGCACCCGGACATGGAATAATTGGCCGCAGCGCGGTAGCAAGATTTCCTGTAAGTGACGATCGGGGACAGTCGAAGAAGGGGAACGAACATGAATGCCTTGAAGAGCATTATCATTGGCTTCATCGCGGGGGTGATTGCAGCCGTAACGGTACAAGAGTTCATAAGCTGGCTGTTTGTGCATTACTGGACGGGGTGGGATGCGGAGCCCTGGAGCATGGCTCCGACGCGCAGCCTGATCGTTCCGGATGTGGAACTGCCGTGGCTCGCGGGGAACGCGATTACGGGAGGCCTCTGGGGGGCTCTGTTCGGACTGATCCTCGGATGGCTGCCGCAGGGCATGATGACGATCCGCGGTGCGATCCTGGGCCTATTCGGCCCTGGGTTGATCAGCGCTTTTACGGTGATGCCTTACCTTGCCCATCAGCCGTCGCCGTTGCTCGAAGGAAACGTCAGCCTCATCGTGCCGATCCTTTGTATTTCGGCCGGCTTCGGCGCCGTCGCGGCATGGCTTTATGGTCTGTTCAGCTTCGGCCGCCTACCTTGAACTGAGCTGCGGTTTGCGTCGCAATCGCGCACGGTCCTGGCGCTGGCGCCAGGACCTACATATCTGCGTCGTTAGATCCAGCCTGATCTTCTGAGTTCGAAGATCGGGCTCAGCAGCTAGAAGGAAGGATGGATGACAGATGCGTATGGTAGCGCTCGTGATTGCTCTCGTTCTGGCGTCGGCAGTCAGCGCTTCGGCGGCGCCTCAAGGCAGGTACAAGCATAAGACGAAGCATTGGCAGGCGCCGCGTGCCGATCGTGACTGTACGCCGATCAACGGCTTTTACGGATACTACGGCAATCCCTGGTGCGACACGGGCTCCTATCGTCCGCCCGATATCGAATTTCGCGAGCGCCAGAAGTTTTTGCGCCGTCAGGGTTGGAACGCAAATCATTAAAAAATCGGAGCTTCACCCCAGGTCATAGTATGTTCGTCCGTGTGATTGAACAGAATTGGGCCATTCGGCGTTACTGGGGCGCACAACAGCAAGGAGAGCTCCGATCATGACGCGCATCAAAATCGCCGCTGGCATTCTTGCTTCGTCGGCTTTTATTGTCGGCGTCGCCTTTGCCGATGGCCGTCCTCCGACTGCCGAAGAAACTTCCGCAATCAGCGCGGCTTTGACCAAAGCCGGTTTCTCCGAATGGGGCAAAATCGAATTTGATGACGGAAAGTGGGAGGTGGATGACGCAATCGGCGCTGACGGCAAGCAGTACGATGTCGATCTGAGCGCCAGCGATTTTTCCGTTATCAAGAAAGAGATCGACAACGACTGATCGCAAACGAATTTTCTTATAAAAGCGGCGATCCCTGGGATCGCCGCTTTTGTTTCTGCAGCAGCGCGTCGTTCAATTGTCGTCCATCTTCAATGCATTGATGAACGCTTCCTGCGGGATTTCGACCTTTCCGAACTCGCGCATCTTCTTTTTGCCAGCCTTCTGCTTGTCGAGCAGCTTGCGCTTTCGCGTGATGTCGCCGCCGTAACATTTCGCGAGGACGTCCTTGCGAAGCGCCCGGATCGTCTCGCGCGCGATGACCTTGGCGCCGATCGCTGCCTGGATCGGTATCTGAAACAGGTGCGGCGGGATCAATTCCTTCAGCTTCTCGCACATCGAGCGGCCGCGGCTTTCGGCGCGCGAGCGGTGGACGACGATCGAGAGCGCATCGACGGGTTCGCCATTGACGAGAATCGACAATTTGACGAGGTCGCCTTCCTCGTAATCCTTGATGTGGTAGTCGAACGAGGCGTAGCCGCGCGACACACTTTTCAGCCGGTCGTAGAAGTCGAACACGACCTCGTTGAGCGGCAACTCGTAGATCACCATGGCGCGCGAGCCCGCATAGGTGAGCTGTTTCTGCCGTCCGCGGCGGTCCTGGCAGAGTTTCAAAACGGCGCCGAGGTAGTCGTCAGGCACGAGGATCGTCGCTTCGATCCACGGTTCCTCGATGTGATCGATCTTGACCACGTCCGGCATGTCGGCCGGGTTGTGCATCTCGATCATCGAGCCATCCGTCATATGCAGATGATAGATGACGCTCGGTGCGGTCGTGATGAGATCGAGATCGAACTCGCGTTCGAGCCGCTCCGTGATGATCTCTAGGTGCAGGAGCCCAAGGAAGCCGCAGCGGAAGCCGAAGCCGAGCGCGGCTGAGCTTTCCGTCTCGAATGAAAAGCTTGCGTCGTTGAGACGGAGCTTGCCCATCGCTTCTCGCAGGTCTTCGAAGTCGGCGGCATCGACGGGAAAGAGGCCACAGAACACGACCGGTTGCGCCGGCTTGAATCCGGGTAATGGCTCGGCAGTCGGGTTTTTTTCGTCCGTCACCGTGTCGCCGACACGCGTATCGGCAACTTCCTTGATCGCAGCGGTGAAGAAACCGACCTCGCCCGGCCCGAGCTGATCGAGCATTTCCTGCTTCGGCCGGAAGATGCCGACGCGCTCGATCTGGTAGCTGGCGCCGGTCGACATCAACTTGACGCGCTGGCCTTTCTTGAGCGTGCCGTCGATGATGCGCACAAGAACGATGACGCCGAGGTAGGCGTCATACCAGCTGTCGATCAGCATTGCTTTCAGCGGCTTTGCGCCGTCGCCCTTCGGCGGCAGCAGACGCTCGACGATGGCTTCGAGAACGGCTTCGACGTTCAGGCCCGTCTTTGCGGACACGCCGATGGCGTTCGAGGCATCGATGCCGATCACGTCCTCGATCTGTTGTTTGACGCGGTCGGCATCCGCGGCCGGCAAATCGATTTTGTTGAGAACGGGAAGGATTTCGAGATCGTTGTCGAGCGCCTGGTAGACGTTCGCGAGCGTTTGGGCTTCGACGCCTTGGCTCGCATCGACGACAAGGATCGCGCCCTCGCAGGCAGCCAGAGAGCGTGACACCTCGTAGGCGAAGTCGACGTGGCCGGGCGTGTCCATCAGATTGAGCTGATAGACGTTGCCATCCTTGGCACGGTAGTCGAGACGGACGGTCTGGGCTTTGATCGTAATGCCGCGCTCGCGCTCGATATCCATCGAGTCGAGGATCTGGGCTTTCATTTCCCTGTTCGATACATTGCCGCAGAGTTGAATCAGGCGGTCCGACAAGGTCGACTTACCGTGGTCGATGTGGGCAATGATAGAGAAATTTCGTATACGTGCGATATCAGTCATGGGCGGGGCTCATAGCACCCGGAACCTGTAGGCAAAAGGGCCGTTAAGCTCTTGAGGCTATTTGGCTGGCGGCTGCTTCGCCGCATGGGCACATAAGACGACTGGCGACTTACTTGCCGGTGTGCGACAAAGCCTGGGAAGCCCCCAAGAGACGTTCGAGACCCGGAGAGACGATATGGCGAACTCACCCTTCGAGGCCAATCCCGCTTTCGCGAAGCTCGGCGAGGAGACACGCAAGGCCGTCATTCAAGCGTTCGACGCAATGTCGAATTGGCGCTCCGAGCTAGCGGAAATCGGCGAGAAGAACAGCAATGCCGTTTTTGACAAGATGGCGGAGGCGGCCAAGTCTTTGGGCTGGCCGACGGATTTCGTCGAGCTCAGTCGCAAACAAATGCAAAATGCTTCGAAACTGCAGCTTCAGGCTGTCGACCAAGTCATGGATGTCTGGGAAAAGCAGGTGAAATCGCTCGGCTCATCCAGCCAGTTTCCGAACTTCCCCAACTTCCCTGCCTTTGGAAATGCATCCGGGCAGCCGGGTCTCACCGGGACCGGGATGTTTCCGGGTATGCCGGACTTCGGATCAGGCGCCAATCCGATCCAGTTCTGGATGCAAGCCGCCGAGATGTGGCAAAAGGGCTGGCAACAGGCAATGTCGACCTGGATGGATGCCCAGCAGAACGCCATGGGCAAATCCGGATCGTCCGGCAGCAGCGGCAGGTCCAATTCGCGCTAGTTGACCGCTTCGGTTTCGTATTGCTGCGCCGGCCTTCGGAAGAAGGGCGGCGCTTTCGCATTCTCTCGCCCATATCTCCGAGCTGAGCCGCGCCCTGCGGTCGCGGACGTCGCTGCTTGCCTGTATGCCTCTCTCACAATATATTAGAATAATTCTAATTTATGGCTGAGAGCGGCTGCGCCTGGAATTGGGGTCCGATGCGAAAATTCACCGATCTCGACGAGCGTGAAATTCTTGCCCTCGCCATCTCGCTGGAAGAGGAGCACAGCCGCATTTATGCCGATTATGCGGCGGGTCTCGGTGCTGATTATCCTGCAACGGCGAAGATCTTCACTGAGATGGGAGAGGAAGAGAACGAGCACCGGCGCTGGCTGATCGATCTTTTCCGGCAGAAGTTCGGCGAGCACATTCCTCTTATTCGCCGCCAGGATGTTTCGGGGTTTGTGCGTCACGATCCGATCTGGTTCGTGCGACCGCTCGGACTTGGGAGAGTACGCCGTCAAGCCGAGGCCATCGAAATCGAAACGCGCAATTTCTATCGTGCGGCCATCGAGAGAGTCTCGGACGCCGAGGTTCGCAAACTGCTTGGGGACCTCATTGCAGCGGAAGACCAGCACATCGGCATCGCCCAGCACATCTCTGAGGCCGAACTAACGCCAGAGGCTAAATCGGTCGAAGAGCAGGCGGAGCGCCGCGCCTTCGTGCTCCAGTATGTGCAACCTGGTTTGACCGGACTGATTGACGGTTCCGTCTCGACGCTGGCGCCAATTTTTGCCGCGGCATTTGCTACGCATAACACGTGGCAGACGTTTCTCGTCGGCATTGCGGCATCGGTCGGAGCCGGTATTTCGATGGCGTTCGCCGAAGCACTAGCAGACGACGGCAATATTTCCGGCCGTGGAAATCCGTGGATTCGCGGCGGCGTGACCGGACTGATGACGGCGCTCGGCGGCCTTGGCCACACGCTTCCTTATCTGATCCCGAACTTCTGGACGGCAACGTCCATCGCCATCGTCGTCGTTTTCATCGAACTGTGGATCATCGCGGGCGTTCGCGCGCGGTTCATGGACACGAAGTTCTTCAGGGCGGCGCTGGAAGTCGTGGTCGGCGGCCTGCTTGTGTTCGCGGTTGGCATTCTGATCGGCAGCGCATAGAGCTAATTAGAGGTAATTCGGCCGAACCAGGGCGCTTGGGTTCATGGTTAGCCTCACTGAGGCCATAGTGTCTTGACTCATTCCGGGTTGCCGGCGGGGTGCCGGCGTTCCTCAACCGCCGAAGGCTTCCGATGCGCGCAGGTTTTTTCGTTTTCTCGATCGCAACACTTGCGTTTGTGGCGACGTCCGGCGCAGCCTTGGCCGAAAATACGCCGCCGCCTCCGGCCAACAAGCGCAATTGCCAGAACACCGTGCCGTTCAGCCGCTGGGTCGCCGACTTCAAACGCGAAGCCATCGCTGAGGGCATTCACGCACAAACCATCGATGAGGCCATTGGCGGCATGTCGCCCGATATGAGTGTCATCGCGCGCGATCGCCGGCAAAGCTTCTTCTCGCAGACGTTCATAGACTTCTATTTCAAGCTCGCGACGAACAGCCGCGAGAAGATGGGCAAGAGCTACCTGCAACGCTATCGTCCGATCTTCGAGCGTGCGGAAAAACAGTATGGCGTGCCGGGCCCTGTCATTACCGGCTTCTGGGCGCTCGAAAGCGACTTCGGCGGCGGTATGGGCAAGCTGCCCGTCATGCGCTCGCTGCTGACCCTCGCATGGGATTGCCGGCGCGGCGACTTCTTCCGCAATGAGCTCAAAGCGGCGATGAAGATCATCGAGCGCGGAGATCTCACACCCGACCAGATGATCGGATCGTGGGCAGGCGAACTCGGCCAGACCCAGTTCTTGCCGCAGCACTATTACAACTATGGCGTCGATTACGATGGCGACGGGCGCGTCGACCTGATCCGCGATATCCCGGACATCATCGGCTCGTCGGCGAATTTCATCGCTTCGATGGGCTGGAAGCGCGGCGAGCCGTGGCTCGATCAGGTCCGCATCACGAAAGAATTGCCGTGGGACAAGGCCGATCTCAATGTTCTGCTGCCGCGATCGCAGTGGGTCCGATGGGGTATCGAAGGTGTCGGCCAGAAGCTGCCGCCAGACGACCTCCCGGCCTCGCTTTTGCTGCCCATGGGTCGCAACGGTCCGGCATTTCTCGCTTATTCCAACTTCCGCGTTTACACGCAGTGGAATCAGTCTTTGACCTATGCGACGACGGCCGCGCATCTGGCAGCGCGGATGGCAGGGGCGCCGAACCTCAGCCGTTCCAGCGGGGACGTTCCGTCGCTCGGCTATGAGCAGACGAAAGAGCTGCAGGCGCTTTTGAAGAGGCGCGGCTTCGATGTCGGCGAGGTCGACGGCAAGCTCGGCGCCGGGACGCGCAAGGCCGTTAAGGAAATGCAGATGAAGCTCGGCCTACCGGCGGATAGCTATCCGACGTCAGAGCTACTCACGGCGCTTCGCGAGCGCAGCTAGAAAAATATCGAGATATTCCCCTTACTCCATGGCCGGGCTTGATCCGGCCATCCAGAGCTATTCGTCGCGTGATTCTGGATGGCCGCCTCGGAGGGCGGCCATGACGTGGTGTCGAGGCGCAAGGCCTATCAATGCAGCTTGACTTGCGGCTCGGTGCGTCGGGTCAGGAGGCGTGACAGAGTATCGAGCGCCACCTTGATCGGGCCGTGTAGCGCGACTTCGTGCATCTTGTAGAGCGAGCGATACATGATCTTCGCGAACCAACCCTCAATGCGCAGCGACTTACCCGAGACGAAGCCCATCAGGTTTCCGACGGTGGAATATTTGCCGAGCGAGACGAGGGATCCGAAATCGCGATACTTGAACGGCGCGAGCTTCGTCTCGCCGTGCATGCGGCGCTGGATTTGCCGGACGAGATGACTCGATTGCTGATGCGCCGCTTGGGCACGCGGCGGAATAGGCGCGGTTTCGCCCTCCGGCACGAGGTAAGCCGCGTCGCCGATGACAAAGATATTGTCGTCTTTGGTCGTTTGCAGCGAGGGTTTCACGAGCAGCGTGTTGGCGCGGCTAACTTCCAGTCCATCGAGTTTCGACAGGACGTCCGGTCCCTTGACGCCGGCCGCCCAGACGACAAGCTCGGAGGGAATAAAGTCCCCGTTGGCAAGGGTGACGCCCTTGTCCGAGACGCCCGTCACAGGGCTTCCGACGCGAATGTCGACGCCGATATCCTTTAAAATGTTGGCAGTTGCCACAGAAAGCCTCTCGGGCAGCGCCGGCAGAATGCGGGGCGCGGCCTCGATCAGCGTGATCTTGAAGTCTTTTTCAGGATCGATCTTGTCGAGGCCGAACTCGACGAGGCCGCGCGCCGCATGATGCAACTCGGCGGAAAGCTCGGTGCCCGTCGCGCCGGCACCGATGATCGCGACGTGAAGCTGGCCGGGCCTCACAGGTCCTGGCTGCGCGTAAGCGCGCACACATGCGTTGAGCAGACGGCGGTTGAAGCGCTCGGCCTGCTCGGGCGTGTCGAGCATGATCGCGTGCCCTTTCACTCCGGGCGTGCCGAAATCGTTCGAGATGCTGCCGACCGCGATGACGAGCGTATCGTAAGGGAACCAGCGATCGGGTGTAATTTCGCGCCCGTCTTCATCGTAGGTTGCCGCGAGATGTACGCGCTTGTTGGCGCGATCGAGGCCGATCATCTCGCCGTAGCGGTAGCGAAAACCGTGCCAGTGTCCCTGTGCCTGATAGGGCAATTCGTGGCGACCGGTATCCATGCTTCCGGCGGCGATTTCGTGTAGCAGCGGTTTCCAGATGTGGGTGCGCGATCGGTCGACCAGCGTGACCTCGGCTTTTCCTTTTTTTCCGAGCTTGTTGCCGAGTTGGGTCGCCAGCTCGAGCCCGCCGGCGCCACCGCCGATGATGACGATCTTGTGCAGTCCTATCGTCGCGTCGGAAGCGGGTGCAGCGGTCGTCATGGTCACCTCATGCGTACATTGTGGCGGCGGCCGTTCAAGATCGAAGCTCGGCGCCGGTCGCCTTCTTAACATCGGCAACTATTTTTTTGATAATCGTATCGATAGCCTGGTCCGTGAGTGTTTCAGCGACCGGTTGAATGGTCACCTCGACCGCGATCGACTTTTTGCCCTCGGCCGCGAGGTTGCCGCCCTCGAACACGTCAAAGACGTTGACGGCACGGATGAGGGTCTTGTCGGCATTGCTTGCGGCTTTGATCACATCGCCTGCCGCGACGTCCTTCGCCACGACGAACGCGAGGTCGCGCTTGACGGGTAATAGATCAGATGCGGCAAGCTGAGGCTTTGCCCGCGATTTCTTCTTTTCGGGCGGCAGGGCATCGATGAAGATTTCGAACGCGGCGACGGGCGCTTCGACGTCGAGCGCTTTGAGCGTCACCGGGTGGATCTCGCCGAAATAGGCGAGCACCGTTTTCGGACCGAGCCGAAGAGTGCCGGAGCGGCCCGGATGATACCAGGGCGGGCAATCCCTCGTGATCTGGGCTTTGTTCGCGTCGAGGTCGAGCGCGGCAAGAGCGGCGAACACATCGGCTTTGACATCGAAGACGTCGACGGCCGCTGCCGCTCCGTGCCAGTGGCGGCCAGAGCCGTTGAAACGTGACGTTCCGGCGCGCACGGCCGCGGCGCTCAGATACTGGTCTTCGGGCCGTTCGCCGCGATAGGCTTGGCCAAGCTCGAACAGCGCGACGTCGGCGGCGCCGCGGTTGCGATTGCGGGTAACCGCCGTCAGCAATCCCGGCAGAAGGCCGGGCCGCATCGACGACATTTCCGTCGAGATCGGGTTGGCTAGGTCGAGGGCCTCGGCGCCACCACCAAAATGCGTTGCCTGATCCTTCGGGATGAAGCTCCAGGTCACCGCTTCGACGAAGCCGCGCGATGCGAGCAAGCGCCGGGCGCGGCGTGCGCGTTTCTGCTTTTCGGTCAGCACGGGGCGTGCGACGCCATCGAGGCGCGGCAGAGGCGTCGCCGGAATGAGGTCGAGACCGGCGATACGCACGACTTCTTCGACGAGGTCGGCGGCGCCATGCACGTCCGGCCGCCACGTCGGCACGGTGATCTTTGCGGCGTTCGGCTTGCTTTCGATCTTGAAGCCGAACGCCGTCAGAATCTTCGAGATCTCAGCGTCCGGGAGCGTAACGCCCGTCAGCTTTTCGACGTGCGCGAAATCGAACGGAATGACGCGGTTCTCGATCGGCTCCTTGCCGGCGATTTTTGCTTTTGAAACCTCGCCGCCGCAGAATTTCAGGATCATGTCGGTCGCGAGGTCGAGGCCCGGGCGAACGGAGGCCGGATCGACGCCGCGTTCGAAACGGTAGCGTGCGTCGGTGACGAGACCGGTCTTGCGGCCGGTCGCTGCAGTGCGCACCGGATCGAACCAAGCGCTCTCGATCAGGACGGCTGTCGTCTCCGGCGTGCAGCCGGTCGACTCTCCGCCCATGACGCCGCCGAGCCCCAGTGGCCCCGTGTCATCGGCGATGACGCACATCGTATTGTCGACGGTGTATTCTTTGCCGTCGAGCGCGAGGAATTTCTCGCCAGTTTTTCCGAGGCGCGCGTGGATCGCGCCCTTTAGCTTATGTGCGTCGTAGACATGAAGTGGTCGTCCGCGATCGAGCGAGATGTAGTTCGTGACGTCGACGAGCGCATTGATGGGGCGCAGGCCGACGGCCTTCAGGCGACGCTGCAGCCAGTCCGGCGACGGCCCGTTCGAGACATTGCGGATCGTGCGCGCCGCGAAGACGGGGCAAGCGTTCGCTGTCTCGGCCGTGAATTCGAGCTTCACCGGAATGCTGCACTCGAACGCTTCCTTGATCGGTTCGAGCTTCGGTTCCGGCTTCAATGTACCGAGCCCTGCCGCTGCGAGGTCGCGCGCAATGCCGCGAACGCCGGTGCAATCGGGGCGGTTCGGCGTCAGCTTCACTTCGATGACGGGATCGTTGAGGTCGGCGACATCGATGTAGCGCTCGCCAACCTTGCTTGCCCATTCGGCGGGCAAATCAAGAATGCCGTCGCTTTCGTCGGAGAGCTCGAGCTCGGCGGCCGAGCACATCATGCCGTTCGAGACGACGCCGCGGACAGGCTTCTTCTCAAGCGTGATTTTCGAACCTGGGATGTAGGTTCCGAGCGGAGCGAACACGGCGACCATTCCAGCGCGGGCGTTCGGTGCGCCGCAGACGACCTCCATTAGAGGCGCGCCTTTTGCAATCTCGACTTGGACAACCTGCAGCTTGTCGGCGTTCGGATGCTTCTTGGCTTCGACGATACGCGCGATGCGGAAGGCGCCGAGCAATTTCGCGGGGTCTTCGACGCTTTCGACCTCAAGACCGATGGCGGACAGCGTCGTCTCGATCTCATCGAGCGATGCGGTCGTGTCGAGATGGTCTTTAAGCCAGGAGAACGTGAATTTCATATTTCGTCATCCTCGAACGTGTGAGCCCCGGCGAGCGCGTTCGGGGATCCAGCGTGAGACTTGTCGCAGACGCTATATTGTGCCGTCGGCACATTTTGCGCTGGATTCCCGGCCTTCGACGCGCATTCCATGCGCACTCGGCCGAGAATGACGAGGAGATTTGGTGCACACGTCACGACGATAATCCGCCGGCGAGGGTGGGGACGTCGAGCGTCGAGAAGCCGTAGTGGCTGAGCCAAGTCAGGTCGCCCGAGAAGAAGGCGCGCAAGTCCGGGATACCGTATTTCAGCATCGTCAGGCGATCGAGGCCAACGCCGAAGGCGAAGCCCTGATATTTCTCAGGGTCGAGGCCGCAGTTCTTCAGCACGTTCGGATGTACCATGCCGCAACCGAGAATTTCCAACCACTGGCCCGGCTTGCCGATCGCTTCGGCGCCGATGTCGACTTCCATCGACGGCTCGGTGAAGGGGAAGTGCGAAGCGCGGAAGCGCATCTTCACTTCGTCGACCTCGAAGAAGGCTTTGCAAAATTCCTGGAGAACCCATTTCAGGTGTCCCATATGGGTCGACTCGTCGATGACGAGGCCTTCGACCTGATGGAACATCGGCGTGTGCGTCTGGTCGCTGTCGCAGCGGTAGACGCGACCTGGCGCGATGATGCGGATCGGCGGTTTCTGCGAAACCATCGTGCGGATCTGCACGGGGCTCGTGTGCGTGCGCAGAAGCAAGCGTGAGCCATCGGCCTTCGGGGCAAAATAGAACGTGTCATGGTCCTGGCGTGCAGGATGCTCGGCCGGGATGTTGAGCTTGTCGAAGTTCATCTCGTCCGTTTCGATATCCGGACCTTCGGCCACCGAGAAGCCCATGTCGGCGAAGATCTCGACGACTTCGTCGAGGACCTGGCTGACGGGATGAATGCGGCCTTCTGCAATGGGTCCGGGACGCACCGGCAGTGTTACGTCGGTGCGTTCGGTTTTCAGCCGTTCGTCGAGGGCGGCCGTTTCGAGTTCGGTCTTGCGCGCGTCGAGCGCCGCGGAAATCTGGCCCTTTAGCGTATTGACCGTTTGACCGAAAGTCTTGCGTTCTTCCGGTGGCAGCGATCCGAGCTTGCTCATCAGCTCCGAAATGCGGCCCTTCTTTCCGAGGGCCGAAACGCGGACGGCGTCGAGCGCGGTGAGGTCTTTCGCGCCACCGATTTCAGCGATGAGGTTCTTTTCCAGAACCTTGAGATCGTCAGCACCGCTCATCGAAATCTCCTTCAGCCATATGCCGAAGCTTGTGATGCTTTCCCCCCCCAGCGGGGAGGGGCAAGGGGTGGGCAGAGAATACAAAACCTGTTGTTCGTAAAGCGCGCCTCGCGCGCTTGTGAGTCCGGTCTGTCGCGCGATCGGTCCGCCTTGCCATTCACCCCATCCCTAACCCCTCCCCTGATGGGAGGGGGAAGTGGAGGCCCCGATCGCGTAACCGCGATACGAGTAGCGTCTTACTGAGGACAGATGCGCAGTCGCGGATCAGGCGGCTTTCTTGGCCTTGTCCTGGTCGGCCTTGGCGACGGGCGAACTCGCTGCTTTCGCGGCCTTGTCGACGAGCGCCTTGAAGCCTGCCGGATCGTTGATCGCGATGTCGGAGAGAACCTTGCGATCGACCTCGATGCCGAGGTTCGTCAGGCCGTTGATAAAGCGGCCGTAGGTCAGCCCGTGCTCGCGGACAGCGGCGTTGATGCGCTGGATCCAAAGAGCGCGGAAGTTGCGCTTGCGGCGCTTGCGATCACGATAGGCGTACTGCTGCGCCTTCTCGACCGCCTGCTTGGCGACGCGGATCGTATTCTTGCGGCGGCCGTAATAGCCTTTCGCGGCCTTGATGACTTTCTTGTGCTTGGCGTGGGCGGTTACGCCACGTTTAACGCGGGCCATGGAGGATGCTCCTCAGAGTAAATGCTTCAAGAGTTCGTCGTGTGATGAGTCTTTGTTAGCCGCGTGCGACTCGCGTTCCGCGAGCCGGCCGCACGCGGCGGGCAAACTCATCGATTGTAGGGCATGTATTTCTTGACGATTTTGGCATCAGAATCGTTCAGCACACCCGTGCCGCGCGCCTTCTGAATGAATTTCGCCGTGCGCTTGATCATGCCGTGACGCTTGCCGGCCTGGGCGGCTACAACCTTGCCGGTGCCGGTCATCTTGAAGCGCTTTTTGGCGCCGCTCTTGGTCTTCATCTTAGGCATTTTGCTTTGGTCCTTTAGTTCGCTCGCGGGCCGCATCGGATGCTTGCGCTGACGCGCTTCCCATCCTAGCCCTCCGCGGGGGCGCCGCTCAGCGGCGGGGCGCGTCCGCGCCCACGGCTCTTGCGAGCCGAAGTGTTCGAGCTTTGCAGCTAGACCCACTCTCGGCAGCTGCGAAGCTGCCGGTCCTGCGAAGGGTGCTTTTTGCAGTTTCCGCTTGTTTTTCAAAAGCATAAGAACCGCCACGGCATGCCTCGCCGGGCGGCTCTGAGCGGCTTTATACGGAAATGTTGCGAAAATCGCAACATCGATGCTCATGCGCAGCATCAACGTTGCCAAAATCGCATCACGCCGCATCAGCGTTGCGATTTTCGCAACATCCGGACGGAAATCGCCTCGACTGGAACGAAAATAGCGTCGGTTAGGCTTGAACGAAGTACAAAGCTTACGCGTTGGGAAGCGGGTGCTGGCAAGGCATCCGGTGGGGCGAGGGAGGTGGGGCCGTGAGGCAAATCATCGATCAGATCGTCAATCTGCTGCAGCAGGGAATCACGGCGATTTTCAAATTCGTCGAACTCGTCTGGCAATGGTCCTTCGGCCAGATGTTCGCAATCTTTCAATCGAACTGGCAGGCGCTGCCGGTTTGGAAGATCGCGATCCTCGCGGTTGTCGTGATCGCAATCATCTACGTGCTCTACAGGGGCTTCTTTCAACTCTGGCGAGCGGCGGAGCAGATCTTCAAAGCCTTTGTCGATCTGTTGATGGTGCTTGTTTCGATCCTGCCTTACGTTCTGATCGCGGGTCTGATTGCGGCTGCCGGCAGCTACGTGGTCCAGCACGTCAACTTCTAAAGCCACGCATGCGCGGCCGTCGGTTCAAGCGGCGGACGAGTCCGCCGGGTTCGCGTTGAACACGACGTGACGGCGCACGAAATAAAGCACCACGAAGCAGAGGACCATCGCGACGGTCTTGCCCTCGACGGCAGGCAGTTTCATTACGTGCACAGTCAGCCAGACGACGGTCGCGGTGAGCACCAGACCGATGAAGCCGGTGCCGACGAATTCCATGAACAGGCGGTGCTCGCTCTTGTGCGACATATCTCCAACGAAGACGCATTTCTTCATCAGGCCGTAGTTGACGACAACGGCCGCGGAATATGCGATGGCGCTTTGCAAGACAGGCATTCCGAAGACGTGCGTCAGCATCAGGAGAAGCGTGTAGTCGACGATCGCCGATATCACGTTGGCGCCTGTGTAGCGCGATAGATGCCCGACTTTCGAATGCATGCGGCAGCCCCTCGTTGATCTCAATCCCAGGTTTCGGGGTGGTTAGATCGCTGTTAGACGCATCGGCCGTCCTAATGCTGCTTCGCGAATTCGCACCTGCGCCATATCGCCCAGGCGACCCGAGCGATGCAGGTTCGGAACTCACCGGCAAAATGCATTTGCTGCCTGTTGCGTCTCCTTGGGCGCCGATGCCTGGCGCTCAATCGTGCTCGAAGCGAGAATTAGACGTCATCGGGTATCTGGGCGCTTCGGAGCGGACCCCCATGAAAATCGATCCATTTGTCGTGATGATTTTATTCGTGGCGGCGCTGCCGACCGTCGCGATTAGCATGCGTTCTGCCAGCGGCTGGCGCGCGGGAGTCGTTTTTGCGGCGTTCTATCCAGCGCTTGTGATTGTCGTCGGCGTTCTCATGATCGCAACGTTCGTTACGCTTGCCGCGTTCGGGCTGATCGACCTCGATTAGTCTGGACATCGCTGATTGTTAAGGTCGGTATTCACGGTCCGTTCAGCCATCGATTGCGAAATTCCTTGCGCGCAAGTGTTCGCGCGTCCTCAAAAAACGGAGTTGCTCTATGCGTATCGCACCGCTTCTTGCCGCGTCCGTTGTTGCAATCGGCCTATCCGTCGCCGTCGGCGGTCCGTCCCAGGCAGCGCCAATTTCACCTATCCACCAGTCTCAGATCACGCAGTCCATCGCGCAGCCCGTCGGTTATTATTGGCGGCGTCCGTATTGGCGTCGCGGACATTGCGTCAGATGGCGCAACATTTGCGCAAACCGCTGGGGTTGGGGCGGGTGGCGTTTCCGTCGCTGCATGGTCCGGCACGGCTGCTAGATTAAAAGCCGAAGCGAATTGAGCGAGCGGCATCCTGATTGCGGCTCGCTCCTCAGTGCTCTTTATTCATCCGCCGAAGCCTGTTCGCAAGCAGGCTCATCACTCGTAACGCGAACTGCGGATCGCTACGGATGATGGTAAGGAACGCCCGCTTGTCGATCGCAACGACCTCGGTCGGCTCGGCTGCCATCGCAGCGGCGCTGCGGCGCCCGTCGTCGATCAAGGCCATCTCTCCGAAAATGCCGCCGGCGCGCACATTTTCGAGCACCGTCCCATACGTGATGACGTCAACGCGGCCTGATCGGACCATATACATGGTATCGGCAGCATCGTCCTCGAGGAAGATCTTCTCTCCCGCATCGAAGAACCGGTACGGTGCGCCGATTTGATCCAATATCGAAAAATCAAAAAGGCTGTCTTCGCTCATGACCTTCTACTCCCACCGCACGCCGGACAAAATTAGAGCCCTGCTCTTGGCCGAGCAAGGCTCTGAATTACATTCGTCAAATTGGTCAGTGGGCCGAGGAATAGGGCGAGAGGCGTTTCACCCGCTGCGAGGGATCATTTCGGTGCGAGCACCATGACCATCTGCCTGCCTTCGAAACGGGGCTCGCTTTCGACCTTGGCGATTGCATCGGTATCGCCTTTCACGCGCTGGAGAACGGCCATGCCGAGTTGCGAATGGGCCATCTCGCGGCCGCGGAAGCGAAGTGTGATCTTCACCTTGTCGCCGTCTTCGAAGAAGCGTTTGATGGCGCGCAGCTTTACGTCGTAGTCGTGATCGTCGATGCCGGGTCGCATCTTGATCTCTTTCAACTCGACGATTTTCTGGTTCTTGCGCGCTTCGGCGGCTTTCTTCTGTTCCTGGAATTTGTATTTGCCGAAATCGAGAATCTTGCATACCGGCGGCTCAGCGTCCGGCGAGATCTCCACGAGATCCAGTCCGATATCCTCAGCACGGGCAAGGGCATCGAATTTGGCGATGACTCCGACGTTCTGGCCGTTCTCGTCGATGAGGCGGACTTCCCGGGCCCGGATTTGATCGTTGATGCGGGGCCCTTGGTTTTCCCGGCTCTGGGGCTCGGGTCGCATAGGTCTACGGATGGGGCATTCTCCTCTTGCTGTTTCGCTATTTGGACGCAGCCCGACCTGGCGTGCGCGCAGACTCGAGCATCCCGGCGCAAGATTCTTAACGTGGAGTATAAAGTCAAGTCTTAACCGGCGAATACAACGTCCGTTAAAAGAGGATTGAGCCTAAACCACAAAACGTCACAATCGGACGGTCGTATCCGTTCACAACCACTGGATATCTGAATGCAATCGGAATGCCGTTCGGTGAAGCCTCTCAAGGGACTGCTAATTTCTGACGGCCGCCCCGGGAATTATCACTTGGCGGAAGGGCTGGTCGCGGCAATTGAGCGCCTCAGGCCGGTCGAGGTCACGCGGCTGGACATTTCCCAGCATACCTGGACTCCGACGCGGTTCCTGGCATTTCTGAGCAACCGCGGCGTTCGGCCCAATACCATCCTGCGTCTTGGATATGAGCTTTCACCAGACGCGGTAAAGAATGCCGACTTCGTCGCATCGGCGGGCGGCGATACCCTTGGGGCGAATGTCGCCTTCTCGCGGCTCTTCGGCGCGCCGAACTACTTCTATGGCTCCGGCAAGCATTTCAACGCCGCGGACTTTAACCTCGTATTCACCTCTCACACGGCGGTCGCGACCGGACCGCGGCATGTCAGGACGATCAAGCCGAGCCCCATCGATCCCGACTCGATGGTGCTGCCTGGGCTTTCGCCGAGCCAACCGCCGGCGGTGATCGGTGTGCTGATCGGTGGCAACACGTCCACGATCAAGTTCTCGGAATTCGACTTGGCGCGTTTGGTCACCTTCATGCGCGATATGCATGCTGCGACGGGCACGACGTTCTACGTCTCAAACTCGCGGCGCACGCCGCACAAACTGAGCGACGCGCTTGTCCGGCTCGCCGAGGAGGAACATAGCGCGATCCATAAGTTCATCGACGTACGTGTCGCGGGGAACGGCACGCTCCGCGATCTCTATGCGAACTCGTCGGCCATTCTCTGCACGGCCGACAGCAGCTCCATGGTTTCCGAGTCGGTCTGGCTGCGTCGGCCCACGATTGCCATTACGCCGAACAAGTTCAGTCTGGATGAGAGCGAGCTCGAATACCGTAGCTTCCTTGAGGGCAACGGCTGGCTTCGTACCATGCCGATCGCTGATCTTGCTCCGGACGTGGTCTTGTCCAAGCTTCGCTCGATCACGCCCATCGTCGAGAACGGGCTCGACCTTTTGGCGGAAGTGTTTCGCCAGAGGCAGCCGGAGCTGTTTGCGCATGTGACGCCCGCCAAAGGTGCGAGCGTCAGCACTTAGGCTCTAGGGGCTGTCTTTCGGTCGTTCCGCCGAGATCTCAATACTCGCTTTCAGCTTTGTCGGTTCGCGGCGAGCCATTGTAGCTGTTTGGCGACGTCTGCTGGAACAGCACCATCAGCGTGTTGCGCACGCCCTTGAAGTTCGTCAGCATCTTGCGCCCGTGCCAGCTCTGCTTTTCACGAGAATCTGAAACTGCGAAACCGTACCCGCTGTTCGGGCGGAACTCGAAACGCTTCAGCTCCTCGAACGTGCTGCCGAACAGCTTCTTGTGGCGGCGATAGATCGACGTGCCGAGATCCATCTGGCTCATATCGGGCGCCAGGTAGAACTGGGTGGTGACGATCTTATTCAAGCCATCGCAGTGAGGCTTGATCTTGTAATCCTCGGTGTCGCGCACCAGGCGAACTTCATAGGCGCACGTCTTATCGATAATCGCCTCTTCCGTCGTGCCAAAGCGGAGCGCAAGATCGGGCGCGAGCTTTTTGAAGATTGCACGGCGATACTCGGGCCGGGTCACGACGTCGACAACGTCCTGCCAAACCTGCTGCGATCGCTGCGGCAGCTTGGCGATCGCTTCCTTGGTGAGATGTAACTGATCGCGGCTGCTCTCACCGTCGGGGCGCACGTAGAGGCGCATGTTCAGCGGCTCATAGAGCTTCGGATCAGGAAGGTTCGCGAGCATGTCCGCGTAGAAGTCGTCTGGAAACCAGCCTACGCCATAGTAGTGGCAATATGGGTCTGTCTCGAGCGGGATGCTGTCGAGCTTCTTCATCATGTGGTTGAAGATCCGCTCGGCGTTCGCGTTCGTCGCAGGGCGTTCCCGAACTGCATAATCCGTTGCAGGCATTGCCATGATATCGGTCTCCCCCGAAGGTCCCAAGATTGTGCCGGTCAGGGCACCATACGAAATTTGCAAACCAGCTTGTAGGCAATTTGATGGAATACGCGCAGTTTCACGCGTCTTGTTGCTTGCATTCCTGAGGCGCTGAATTCGTTGGCGTTGGAAAGGCTTGGAGAATCGTGGCGGCTATTGTTTCTTTATTGCAACTGTGAAAACCGGTTGCATCGAAGTTCCCAGCAATTTGTCGTAAACCGCGAGCGTCTGGCGCTGCATTTCGGACGTTGAGAACTTTTCCGTGACGTGTTTGCGGGCGTGAGCGCCTATCTCGGCCCGCGCAAGATCATCGAGCGACAAGGCTTCGAGAAGCACGGTTTCGTAGGCGGCGATGTCGCCCGGGGGAACGAGCCAGCCCGTCCGATCCTTCGCGGCGACGCGGGGCGGGGCGAGCACCGTTTCGGGTGGTGCTCCAATGTTCGTCGAAATGACGGGGCATGCCATTGCTTGTGCTTCCGCAGCGGCACGGCCGAAGGCTTCCGGTTCAATCGATGCAACGATCGCGGTATGGGCTGCCGCAAATGCGGCGGGCATATCGTCGACGTGTCCGACAAGGCGCACAATATCTTCAAGCCCCGCGCTCGCGATTTGCTTCGACAACGTGTCGCGATAGTCGTCGCGGCCCTGGGCGTCGCCGGCGAGAATGAAAACGCAATCATGGACCTTATCGCGAATCCGCGCCGCTGCCGCGATGACGTCACCCTGGCCTTTCCATTTTGTCAGGCGCGCGGCGTGCAGCACGATGCGCTGATGATTCTTTACGTTCCATCTGTCGCGCAGTTTTTCGATGCGCTCCGGCGATACGATTGCCGGATCGAAAGCTTCGAGATCGACGCCGCGATAAATGACGCGAATGCGACCTTCGGGCGTTGCGTAACGCTTCTTGACGATGTCGGCGGTATAGCGGGAATTGGCGATCACGATATCGCCGCGGGCCATCACGCTGTTATAGAGTCGCTTGGCGCGACCTCTCTCGTTATAGATGCCGTGATATGTCGTGACGAACGGCAGTTTCGCCCGGCGTGCTGCGATCAGCGCACTCCAGGCTGGCGCGCGGCTACGCGCGTGAATGAGATCGACGTTCTCTTTGCGCGCAATCCGTTCTATCGCGGCAGCATTGGCGAGCAGCTTCAACGGGCTTTTCGTCGCCGCGGGAAATGCGATGAACTCACCGCCGACGGCAGCGAGACGGTCTGCCATGCGGCCGCCTTCGCTCAACACAATGGCGCGCCCCCCTGCACGAACGACCGCCGACGCAATCTCTATCGCGGAAAGCTCGGCGCCGCCCGTGTCGAGTTCCGGAATGATCTGCAATATGGTAGGGCGCTTCAAGCCCATGGATGGCTCCAAAAGAAAAGACGAGGTTGTTTAAGGTGCCAAGCGATGAACCGCAAACGCTGATCGTTGGAGAGGGTGAGGGAAAGCGTAGCATCGCCTATCGCACGGCGGCGTCCCGAACGGCGAACGACACTGGGCTTTTCTGGCTGTCGGGATTCATGTCGGACATGGCTTCGACCAAGGCGGCCGCCGTTGCCGCGTGGGCCGCGGAGCGCGGACTTGCTTCAACGCGCTTCGATTATTCGGGCCACGGTGTCTCGGACGGCCCTTTCACGGACGGGACAATCGGACGCTGGCTTGAAGAAGCGTACGCCGTGTTCACGCGTGTCACGGTGGGTCCGCAAGTCATCATTGGCTCGAGCATGGGTGGGCATATCGCGCTCTTGCTTCTGCGCAAGCTTATGTGCGAGCAACCGTCCGAAGCTCAGCGCGTCAAAGGGCTCGTTCTCATTGCACCGGCGTGGGACATGACAGAAGAGCTGATGTGGAAACGCTTCGGTGATGATGCGCGCCGCGCCATTCTCGAACGCGGGGTTTACGAGCAACCCTCCGCCTACGGTTCGCCTTATCCGATTACGCGCAGCCTGATCGAGGACGGACGCAAACATCTTCTGGCTCGCGAGCCATTCAATCCGGGACGGCCGGTCGTGATCTTGCAGGGCCTTCAAGATCCGGATGTTCCCGCCGCGCACACGCGTGAGCTTACCGAATTTTTGACCGGGAAGTGGGTGAAGCTCATCGAGATCTCGGACGGCGAACATCGCCTATCGCGGCCGCAGGATCTGGCATTGCTTTTCGACGAGATCGGCAAGCTCGTGTAACAGTTAAACGGCTGTCTACTTGCCGTCCGCAGCGTTGTCGTCCTCATTGTCTTGCAGGCCGTTGGCGACGGCATCCTCGAGAGTCGACGGTCCGACTTGTTGCGCCGTCGTTTCCGGTACGACCCACATGCGGAAAGCGTGGGTCACGAGTGCATTGTCGCACATCAGATCGCCATCCAGTTTCCGGCATGTCGCGTCGGCTGCGACGGTATAAGCCCCGTCGGCCACGCCGCGGCTTTCTCCGACCTCGACGACTTGAATCTGGCTGTCGGGATGAAAGGCAACGTTGCGGAACGCGCATCCGGATTTGCCGCTGCAGGAATCACCGGTCGTGGTCTCCGTCGTCTTGAGCGCGACGGCCTCAGAGCGAGGCATTGGCTTAGCCGGAGAATCAAGTCCGTTCGATATCCAGCACTGTTGATCGAAGCAGATGATCGGATCGGGTTTGACGTGGGCTTGGTCGGTGTCGTCCGGATCGAGGACCAGCAGGATCGTAGCGCGCGTGCCGGAAGCGGGGACGGCCCTGTCTGGCTCTGTCGCCTGTGCGACGGCTGTCTTAAGCGGTTGTGCGATCGGCATCGGTGCGCTGGCCGGCGGTTCTATTGCGCGGGCAATGGGTTCGGGCAATGCCGTTGGTATCGGTTCGGCAACGGGTTGTGGTGCGGCAGCCGGGGCAGGCTGCGCGACCGTTATCGGCGCCGTCGCCGTAATGTCCTTCTGGCGTTCCGCTTCCTCGGCGCGGGCACGGCGCAGCATGTCCATCTCGTAGTCGAGACCGGGGCCGTCGGGATCGGGCTTGGCCACTCGTGGTGGTTTGGGCATTTGTAACGGCTGAGTGGGCGCCAGCTGGTCGGCTTCATAAAATTTCTGGGCAATCGCCTGGGCCGGATCGATCGGATCGGCCAAGCACGCAGGGGACGCTGCCAGCAAGGTCAGCACGGCGCTTGTGAAAACTGTGTGCCGCATGAAAATCGCCTGCATAATCGGAAACGTCGATGCTCGGAGCGTGCGTGGCGTCCGCAAGAGCATATCTGCGCGGCATTCCGGCGGAATGGCGGAGAACGTGTGGCGGCAGCAAAAAAATAGGTGTTACAAACCGGCGATGGCTTTCAGGCCCTCGACGTAGGTGGGATATGCGAGCTTAACGCCGAGCTCGTCTTTCATCCGGACGTTCGAAACCTTCTTGCTCTCGGCGTAGAAACTGCGCGCCATCGGCGAAAGGCTCGCGTCAGCCGGATCGGTCGCCGGGGGGCAGGGGACGCCCAAAAGCTCCGCACCGTAGGCAATGACATCCTGGGGCGGTGCCGGAAGATCATCGGTAACATTGAACACCTGGACGCCTGACGGAAGCTCAAGGGCTGCTTCAGTGGCAGTTGCGATGTCGTCGACGTGGACGCGGTTGGTCACCTGGCCCGGTTTGAATATTCGGCGGGCTTTGCCTGCGCGAAGCTGGTCGATGGCGCTGCGGCCCGGGCCGTAGATACCGGGAAGCCGAAGTATGACGATTGTCTTGCCGTTTGCCCGGCCGAATTTGCTCCATGCATTTTCGGCGTCGAGGCGGCGCTTGCCGCGCTCTGTAACTGGTTCCGGGGGCGTTTTCTCGTCCACCCACTTGCCTTTTGAATCGCCGTACACGCTGACGGAGGAAAAATATCCGATCCAGGAGATCGATGGGCTCGCTGCGATGTCCGGCCCGTAGACTCGGAGTGCCGGATCGCCGTCGGCGTCGGGAGGAATGGAAAGTAGTATGTGTGTCGATCTGCTGAGCGCTTCGGTGACGGCCGGATCGCGTTCGCACCCGTCGAACACGAAAGCTTCGTATCCGTCTCGCTTCAGGGTTTCTGCCTTGTCCGCGGTCGTTGCGGTTCCGGAAATGCTCCACCCTTGCGCCGTCAGCCGACGTGACAGCACGCCCGCGCAGTAGCCGAGGCCGAAGCAAAAAAGACGGTTCATATGGAATGTCCTTCGACGGGCATGGCCCACTCGCGCGCGACTTCGGGATCGGTCTCGCCCGGTTCGTAACGGGATTTGAGCGGCGCAAGCTCGGTGTCGCTCGTCAGACGCCTCGCCGACCAGATGGCCATGGCCCGAACGAGCGGAGACGCATCTTCAAGTAAAGGCGTGATCAATCGCAATAGAGATTTGTCGCCTGAGTTGCCCGCCGCAATGAGTGCATTGCGGACGATGCGATTGCGCCCGGTCCGCTTCACCGGAGTCCCGGCGAAGCGCACGCGGAATTCCGCATCGTCGAGCGCTAACAGCTCCGCAAGCGGCGGATTGTCGGTTGCCGGTTGCGCGGCGAAGCGCATCTCGGTCGCGGCGGCTGCGAACTTGTTCCAGGGGCAGACCGCGAGGCAGTCGTCGCAGCCGAACACGCGATTGCCCATCGGGACGCGAAACTCCGGTGGGATATGGCCTTTGTGCTCGACCGACAGGTAGGCGAGGCAGCGACGCGCGTCGAGCTGATAGGGCGCTGGAAAAGCCTTCGTGGGGCAGATGTCGAGACAGCGACTGCAGGACCCGCAGTGGTCGACTTCTTCGGCGTCGGGATCGAGGTCTGCCGTCGTCAGGATGGCTCCGAGGAACAGCCAGTCGCCGTGCTCGCGCGAGACGAGAACGGTGTGTTTGCCCTGCCAGCCCAGGCCTGCCTTCATCGCGAGCGGCTTTTCCATCAACGGCGCCGTATCGACAAAGACTTTGACGTCGGCGCCTGATTTCGCGGCAAAGGTGCGCGCCAGCGCCTTGATCTTCTTTTTGACGACGTCGTGGTAGTCGCGGCCCTTCGCATAGACGGAGACGATCCCGCGGTCGCGCTCGGCGAGGGCGTCGAGCGGGTTCGATGGCGGTGCATAGGATTGGCCGACCATGATCGCGCTTTTCGCCTCAGGCCAGAGCCGATTGGGATCGCCGCGCCGGTCTGCGTTCTCTTCCATCCAATCCATGTCGCCGTGGCGGCCGTGCTTCAGAAAATAATCGAGCCGTTCGGCAAGCTCACCGGACGAACCAAGGCGCGCGAACCCGATAGCGTCGAGTCCGAGCTTGCGGGCCTCGTCGCGGAGCAAGGCATTGAGATCGGCAGTCGCGGTAACGGTATCGAGCACGGTCAACGGCGCCAGGGTCAAAAATCCAGGTCGGAGTAGGCGAGCGGCGGCGAGGACCCCGGGACGCGATCGGCAAGAAGCGCGCGGAACGATGGCCGCGACTTGATCTTTTGATACCAAGCCTTGACCGCGGGGTACTCATGCCAGGGCATCTCGCCCAGGTAGTCCACGGTTGAGATATGCGCTGCCGCCGCAAAATCGGCAAAGCTCAAATCGTCGCCCGCCAGCCAGCGCCGTGCGTCGGCCAGATAGCCGGTGTAGGCGAGATGGTAACGAAGATTGGCGCGCACCGCCCGCAGAATAGAGGGGTCAGGAGCCGAGCTGCCCGACGGCCGCATCGTCTGGTAAATCTTCTCATTTAGAAGCTCGCGCGTGACTTCACGGTCGAATTTGCCATGATACCAGTCGATCAGGCGTCGGACTTCAGCGCGGTCTTCGCGATTGCCCGGGAATAGCGGCGGTGGCCTCTGCGCCATAACCGTCGCGTTCGGCAGCGGCTCATCGGCGATGAACTCGGAGATGGAGTAGGCGCCGCAGAGCGTCAGGCCGTTGTCGTATTCGAGGACGGGCATTTCGCCGGCGGGGTTCTTCGCCAGAAAGCCTTTCCGCCATTCCCATGGGTTTTCGTCGAGCAGCGCCACCTCGATACCGTATTCGGCGAGCGCGAGGCGGATCGAGCGGGAACGGGGGCAGAGCCGGTATTGTGTCAAGCGTGTGGGCATCGGGCCTCTTCGATTGCAACGCGGCAACTATACCTTCGGCCTAGGCCGATTCGAAGGCATCTGCGCCAAAACCGGAGCTATGGTGGGGAGGCGAATTCTGCTAACGCTCGCGCGCTGTTGCGCCTGAGGGGGAGCAGAATTCATGCATTCGTGGGAAGCCATATTTCTCGGGTTGATTGAAGGATTGACCGAGTATCTGCCCGTATCCTCGACGGCACACCTCTTGCTGACAGAGGAGCTTCTCGGCGTCAAATCGACAGGGCGGACGTTCGAGGTTCTCATTCAGCTCGGCGCGATCCTGGCTCTTCTCACTGTTTATTCGGGCCGCCTCTGGCACCTTGCCTGTGCGCTCCCGAGCGACGCCAGATCGCGGCGTTTCGTGCTTGCGGTGCTGATCGCATTTCTACCGGCGGCGGTGATCGGTGCCGCAGCTCACAGCATCATCAAGAATTATCTTTTCGAGTCGCCGTTGATCATCTGCATTGCACTGGTGCTCGGCGGCATCGTTCTTCTGTTCATCGATCGGATACCGCTCAAGCCGCGCTACCATGACGTGATGGATATTCCGGTGCTTAACGCGCTGGGCATCGGGTTCTGCCAGTGTCTTGCGATGATCCCGGGCGTTTCTCGTTCCGGATCGTCCATCGTCGGAGCAATGTTTTTCGGGACAGACAAGCGCACTGCAGCGGAATTCTCGTTCTTTCTTGCGATGCCAACGATGGCCGGGGCGTTCGCCTATGATCTCTATAAGAACTGGTCGCTTCTGACGCCCGACGACGTCGGCCTCATCGCCCTAGGCTTCGTGGCGGCATTCATCGCGGGCGTGGTGGTGGTCCGTTATGCACTTGACTTCATCGCTCGGCGGGGGCTGTCGTTCTTCGGCTGGTGGCGGCTTCTCGTCGGTGGCGTTGGGCTCGGTGCACTTGCGGTTTTGCATTGATGCACAAAATGAAAACGCCCCGGTTTCGGGGCGCTTTTTATTTTTCGCTGATGGTAAGTACCGGAGGCCTGTTCAAGCCGCGTTCGACGCGAGGGGCTTCGTCAGAACCAGCCGCAACTCATTGACATCCTTCGCATTGCGAAGGCCTTCAAGGGTCGCGGGATCGCGTACCAGACGCGAGATGCGAGCGAGCGCCTTCAGATGGTCGCCGCCAGCCTGCTCAGGCGCGAGAAGGAAGAACAGCAGGTCAACCGGCTCGCCGTCGTGGCTTTCGAACGGGATGGGACGCTCGAGCCGCGCGAACAAGCAGGTGATTGCCTTGATCACAGGAAGTTTGATGTGGGGAATTGCGATGCCGCGGCCGAGGCTCGTCGAGCTTAGCCGCTCGCGTTGCAGCAGAGCCGCGTAAATTTCGCGCGCCGGCGCGCCGGTCGTGGCCTCGGCTTTGGTCGCCAGAGCCTGAAGCGCCTGCTTCTTATCCTCTGCCTTCAGCCTCGGCACAACTCCGTCCGGGGCGAGCATGTCTTCAATATTCATCTAAGCTCCATCGCAATAACAGCGCTGCGCCCATCGCATCTCATGACGCGCCCCACTATGGCGGCCAGCGCTATATGATCAAAGATCCGATTGTCCTCAGTCTACATGTTTCGAAGCGGCCGGAATTTCTGCATCAATCCAGCCGATATGGCCATCGTTACGCCGGTAAACAACATTCAGGCCTCCGTGGGCCGCGTTCTTGAAAATCATGAAAGGCGCTTCGGACAAATCGAGCTGCATGACCGCTTCGCCGACTGTCATATGGCCGATATTACGTTGGCCTTCAGCGATAATAAGCGGATTCGCATCGTGGTGCTCGGGTTGGTCCTCCTCGCCCACGCTCACAATATAGTCGCGCGCCTCCATGTCGACCTTGCGGCGGGCGGCGGCTTCGGCAGACGTATGACTTTTGATGCGGCTTTTGTAGCGCCGCACCCGTGTTTCGAGGCGCTGTGCCGCAGAATCGACGCTCGTATAGGCGTCGTCACCTTCGCCGTGGGCCTCAAGCAGGAGACCACTCGTCAGCCGTACCGAGCACGATGTCTTGAAGAAACCGCGCTCGCGCTCGAGCCGGACGTGTCCGTCAGGCACGCGATCCAGATACTTTTTCAGAACCGTGTGAATCTTATCGCTGGCATAGGTCTGGAATGCGTTTCCGGCGTCGAGATTCTTTCCGGTAATTTGGATGGTCATGGATATCTGCACTCGCTGGGTCTTGGGGCTTGTATTTTCTGCGTGTGTTCCCGCGCCGCGATGTTGCGGCGCTTCCCCCACACGATTGCAAGCGCATGCGGCGACTACAAGCCTATTATTTCGCCAAAGCGTTAGGCCGGGACGGGCTCCAATGTCAAATCACGCTTCAAAAACAACTGTAACAAGAAAATTAATTTAAATCAATGTGTTACGAAGAACGTTCCATCAGGCCGTGCCGCCTAGTCTTTCGACTAGTCTCTTGTCGCGGCGCCGCTGCACGGAGGACGGAATGCGCATGGCCTCGCGATACTTCGCAACCGTGCGGCGGGCGATGTCGATGCCTTCGCTTTTCAACCTGTCGACGAGCTGATCGTCGGACAGGACCGCGTCGGCGTGCTCTGCGTCTATCATCTGTTTGATGCGATGGCGGACGGACTCGGACGAATGGGCTTCGCCATCGGCGGCGGACGCAATGGCTGACGTGAAGAAGTACTTCAACTCGTAGATGCCGCGCGGGGTTGCAATGTATTTGTTGGAGGTGACGCGCGAGACCGTCGATTCGTGCATCGAGATGGCGTCGGCAATGACTCTGAGGTTCAGCGGTCGCAAATGCTGCACGCCATACATAAAGAAGCTGTCCTGCTGACGCACGATCTGCTCGGCGACCTTCAGAATCGTGCGCGCGCGCTGGTCGAGGCTTTTGACAAGCCAGTTCGCAGTCTGCAGGCAGTCAAAGAGATAGCCCTTGTCGCGTTCGTTCGTCGCGGACTTGGCGATGCGTGTGTAGTATGTGCGGTTGACGAGAACGCGGGGCAGCGTGTCGCTGTTCAGCTCGACGTGCCAGCCGCCGTCGGACGCGGCGCGGACGATAACGTCCGGCACGACCGGCTGCACTTGTACGGAACCAAACTTCAGGCCGGGTTTCGGATTAAGCCGCTTGATCTCGCGGATCATATCCGCGAGTTCGTCCATATCGACGCCGACTGCCTTCTTCAGGGCCGCGAGATTGCGATTGCCGAGGTGATCCAAGTTGGCAAGCAACTGGGCCATCAACGGATCGTAACGGTTTTGATCCTTGAGCTGCAAAGCCAGACATTCGGCGAGCGAGCGGGCGAAAATCCCCGGCGGATCGAATGTCTGCAGCTTGCCGAGGACGCTTTCTACGAGTTCCAGCGGTGCGCCAAGGCGTTCCGATAGCGGTTCGAGATTCGCGGGGATGTAGCCCGCCTCATCGACGAGATCGATGAGGTATTGTCCAATAAGGCGTTCGACCGGATCGGTGATCGTCAGCGGCAACTGAGCGGTAAGGTGATCGCGGAGCGATATCTGGTTGGCGACGTAATCCTCCAGATCGCTGTCCTCTTCGCCGGCCGTGTGCATGCGCTGCGTAACGTTCGCCCAGCCGAGGCCAGCGGTCGGCCCGCTCCCAACGGGCTCGCCGGTACCCGGTCCCTGGAAGACGTTGCCGAAGTCGGCGTCCAGACCGCCCGTATGATCCTGAACGGGCTGTCTCAGGTCCAGCCAACGTTCCTCGTCGCCCGCTGCGGGCTTGTCATTGGGTGGTGCGGTTTCTTCCGAGGGCTTCGGGCCGGCGCTTGCTTCCTCACGTTCGAGCAGGGGATTGCGCTCAAGTTCGGCGTCGACGAACTCGGTAAGCTCGAGATTCGAGAGCTGCAGGAGCCGGATGGCCTGCTGCAGCTGCGGTGTCATCACCAGCTGCTGGCCCTGCCTCAGCTCAAGTTTGGCCGAAAGCGCCATGCGCTAACCCGCTGCTCCGTAGGTCAATTCCAGCGGCCAGCTGTACTCAACGCGTGTTAACGAACATATCGCCAAGGTAGACCCGCCGCACATCTTCGTTCGATATGATTTCCGAAGGTTTGCCCTGTGTCAGAACCTGACCATCGTAGATGATATATGCGCGGTCGATGAGACTTAATGTTTCGCGAACGTTATGATCGGTAATCAGCACCCCGATCCCGCGCTCCGTCAAGTGGCGGACGAGCTGCTGGATGTCTCCGACCGCAATCGGGTCGATACCGGCAAAAGGTTCGTCCAGCAACATGAATGAGGGCCGCGAGGCTAGCGCGCGGGCAATTTCGCATCGTCTCCGCTCGCCGCCCGAGAGCGCCAGTGCCGGCGATTTTCTAAGCCGCGTGATCGAAAATTCCTCAAGAAGGCTGTCGAGCTGCTCGCGCCGCGCCTTGCGGTCGGGCTCAATCAACTCAAGCACGGCCATGATGTTCTGCTCGACCGTCAGGCCGCGGAAGATCGAAGCTTCCTGCGGCAGATAGCCGACGCCAAGGCGGGCCCGCTGGTACATCGGCAGACTGGTGACGTTCTCGCCGTCGAGCGTAATGCGCCCGTCGTCCGCAGCGACGAGCCCGGTGATCATGTAGAAAACGGTTGTCTTGCCGGCGCCATTGGGTCCGAGAAGTCCAACCGACTCGCCGCGGCCGACCGCAAGGCTGACGCCCTTTACCACCATCCGCTTGCGATAGGATTTCTTGACGTCGAACGCGGTGAGCCAGCCCTCGGCGCCGATGGCGTGCGGATCTTCCTCGGCAGGGGCGTTTTGCGGCGTGTGGCCGTTGAGACGGACATGCCCGTTCGCGCCGCCCTGGGCGGCTGCAGCGCCTCTCGATTTGAGACGGATCGGTAGGGCCTTGAACACTTATCGCCTCTCCACGCAGCACGCGTCCCAAATTCCGGGAAATGGTCTCAAATCGTCATCGAGGTCAAGGTGACGAACGGGCCTGCCACCCGTCCGTCCCGTCTGTCTCGCCCTTCACTTTCTTTCCAAACTGGCCGGGATAGAAGATCGCGCTCGGCCGGTCGGCCTTAATGATCTGGCCGGTGTTGCCGACATCGCTTGCCGAAACCATCGAACTCGCGCTCGATGCCGTGGGCTCGGTCTTGATCGTCGCTTGCCCGGTCGTCATGTCGATCAGCAGCTTCGTGCCTCTCACGATGTTCTTTCCCTGCGTCAGCACGACATTGCCGCCGAGCGATGCCATATTGGTCTTGACGTCAACTTCCGCCCAATCTCCGGTGGCCTTCTGGCCGTCCTTCGAAATAACCGAAACCGCCTTTTTGGCTCGTATATGGGTGAGGGACGCGCCCGACTTGGCTTTGTCGTCGGAGGTGCCGAGCCCGGTACGCCCCGTATAGTAAGCCGTCATTTCCCCAGATTGGATCGTGAAGTTTCCTTGCACGGTCACGACGTCGCCGGTGAAAAGCGCGGTCTTGGCGTTATCGTCCACGTCCAGGCGATCCGAGGTGACGTCGTAGGGAGCATTCGGGTCGGTCTTGAAGGCTTGGCCGAACGGGATTCCCTCTGCAGATTCGGTTTGGTCCGCGTCAGAATTCTTTGCGGACTGCTTTACCGCCGGCTTTACGAAATGTGCGGTAATGCGCCCGGCGGATGAATCGGTCGGAGCCGTAAGCTGCATTTTGTTGGTGGCGCGATGAAAGACGAGGCGCCGGCCCTTCAACACATTCGGCCCCTGAGTGACGACGACGGGGCCGGTCAGAACCATTTTCTGATCGGCCTCGTAGTATTCGGCACGATCTCCGACGGCTTTCTTGTCGGTGCCTTGCGTCAGCACGACGTCGCCTTCGAGAACGGCGAGCTGAGCTGCAGCATCAAATGTCGCCGTGCGGCTCGTCGCCGTTTCACCGGAAGGCTGGGTCAGCGTCACGGAGTTTTTCGCGATAATCTGCTTCACCTTCGTTCCGGTCTCGGCCGGTGTCTGCCGAGCGCTCTGTGCTTCGCCGCTCTGCGGAGCTACAGCGCCTTCGTACGTGACCGTCATTTCCGGCGCCTGCAGCGTCGAGCCTGCCTGTGTCGCGATGACCTGGCCGGTGAACAATGCAACTTTCTTATTGTCGTCGACGTCGAGGCGACTCGAGACAACTTCGACCGGTTCCCCCGATTTGCCGAAGGGCAACGATTGTGCAGGCGTCTGATCGCCTGATGGCGCCGAATCTTTCGGCTTGATATGTGTGTGCACGTCGTCGACGAACGTATATTCCTTCGTCTTCTGGCGGATCGTCAGCTGGTTGGACGTGATCTGACCGGCGCCCATGACAATCGTCGAGGGCCGATCGGATGTGATGATCCCTTCCTTGGTTCTCACCTTGGCGTGGGTCAATGTTGCATTCAGCCCGCCGTCACCCGTGACGCGGATCGAGTCGTAGAGTTCAAGGATATTGGCTTTGTTGTCGAACAGGCCGCGCGCGGCGACGAGATGGGTTTTCTGCTTCTTTACGTCGAGCAGGTCGCCGGTGATGCCGTCGAGGTGGATGACGCTGAGCGATTTCAGATCCTGTTGTGCTGTTTCGGCCTTCACCCAATAGCGTCCGCCGTCGGACTGGAACCCTTCGTAGTGTGGGTTCTTCATCTTGAGATTTTCGGCGACGATTTGTGGGATCTCGAGCTCCGGCATCTTCGGACCGATGCCGGCGCTGTTCAGGACCGTCAACAGGAATACGGCGATGGTTCCGGCGGCAACCAGCGGCAGGGCGACCTTCAAACGCCGAACCGTTTTCGTGTGGTTGTGCGCCACGCGGCGGCTCACCGTGCGATCGATCGCAAACACGATGTTGCTGGTGGACGCGCGCCCACGGCCGCTCGTTACGGCGCTGTCAGATGTGGCAGCCATCGCGGCTCATGAATTTTGCCCCCAGAAGTCGTCCCAATGTCGGCTGCAATTGGGGAGACTTTGGGACAACCCCGCTCCGGCCAGCAAATTCGGCCATGACGACGTGTATCATTCAGCCTTGGGCAACCGTTAGTGGGCGAAAATGTCGTCTTCGAATCCCAGGAGATCAAGTTTCGCCCGCGTCGGAATAAACCCGAATGCCGCTTTCGCCACGTCTTGGCGGCCGACTCGGGCCAGCATCTCGTCGAGCCTCGTCTTGATCGCGTGAAGATGCAGCACGTCGTTTGCGGCGTAGCTCCGCTGGCTGTCGGAAAGCTCGGCGGCGCCCCAGTCGCTGCTTTGCTGTTGCTTGGAGAGTTCAATACCCAAAATTTCACCAACGAGGTCTTTGAGACCGTGCCGGTCGGTATAGGTGCGGGCAAGCTTGGACGCGATCTTCGTGCAGTAGATGGGGCTCGTTGCGACACCCAGATAGTGCTCGAGTACGGCGACGTCGAAGCGGGCGAAGTGGAAGATCTTGAGAGTCTTCGGATCGGCAAGAAGAGCTTTCAGGTGGGGCGCGTCGTAGCTCCTGCCGTCGAACTTGACGAGATGGGCGGTGCCGTCGCCACCTGAAAGTTGCACTAGGCAAAGACGGTCGCGGTGTGGGTTCAGTCCCATCGTCTCGGTGTCGATGGCGATACCGTTCGGGAACGTCAGCCCTGCGGGGAGATCACCATTGTGCAGCTTGATTTTCGGTGCGGTCATGTGCAGTCCCCGTCTCGTCAGCGGGCTCAAAGGCAGGAAGGCTTGACGTGCGGGGGTTTCGGTCCCGTGTCAAGCCGGTGCTTGTCGGACCCGGGTGCATCCGGTGTCAAGGACGCATTAAGCTGGCTGACGGTCTGCTATCGATTCGTTGCGTTCAATTCCGGCGACGGAATGCTGCGCAAAGCGGCGCAACTGCGCATTCACGCAATCTTCGGGAACGCCGTCGCGACGATTGCTTCGTGTAGCATTTCAGCCTGATTGCGCTTCGAGAATATCTCGAACGCTTTTTTCTCCAGCGCCAGCCGTCGCGGCTCGTCGGCGATCAAGGCAACGCAGCTCGCGACGATGTCCTTATAGGGAACCGCTATCATCGCCTCGCGAATGTCGTCCTCGATTTCAGTATTGGGGCCGCATTCGCTTACGATGGCCTTACTGTTTGCGAGAAGATAGGAGGTGCGCCCGATTTCATGGAGACTGTCTTCATAGAAGTGCATGTTGAGCACGATCTTGGCATCCGCGATCGCAGCGTCGCGTTCGCCGCCATAGACGCTGAAGAGATGCTTCACATTAAGGCCGGCTTCATGAAGCCCTTTCAATACGGCCGTGCGACGGTCGTTGAGGCTGCCGTAAAAGAGCACATCGGTCGTCGGCGTTTGTGACAGGCAGCGCGTCATTTCCTGCGTATAGCCAATCCTGAAGCGACTGACGTAGGGATTGTGCATCAGGCTCTTGATCTGTGCGATATTGCGCGGGCTGTAGTCCCACACAGCGAGCCGGCGCATCAAGCTCGTGTAGATCGGGCGTGCGCCGATGTTGAATCCGCGGAGCTGCTCGAGATTCACAATCACCGTATTTTGCGGAATGCGGTCGGCGCTCTCGCGGGATGTAATGAGATGCGCGCCGATCAACAGGTTCACGCCTTCAAGACCGACTTCGTTCTTCCGTTGGCGCACTGCGATCCCGAGTGAGCGGAGCGCGCTATCGAAGCTCGAGATGAGATCATGGAACGATGCCGTGTGCGGGTTGCCGGCTGGTTCGATCGTGACCAAGGTGACGCTATTCCAGATTCCGGGAATGTCGTCGGGCATCGCCGCCGGACTCGCCAGCGGGGCCGACGTGTCAGGCATTTCGCTGCCGGACGCGGCAAAGCTCGAAGCGGCTGCAGCGATACGCAGTTTTCGTTCCAATTCCGGGGAGCCTGCGGGCTGCAGCGCCAATGCCGTGCCGAAGGCTTGTGCTGCATCGTCCGCTTGTCCAAGCGCTACGAACATGTCGCCGAGCAATTCCCAATCGGCGGGAGAATTGTAGCCGAGGCCGACGGCCTTGGCTTTGGCCTTGCAGGCATATTCGACGTTGTCCAAAGCGAGGAGGACGGTCGCCAGGGCTTCATGCGCGTCGGCCGAAAGCGGGTCTTTCAGAATCGATTGCGCCAGCACCTCTGCGGCAGCGTTGAGCTGCCCCATCTTTGCGTTCTCAATTCCAAGCTGAAGGAGATCGAGAGCAGAGGGAGGCTCTGCATCTGCAAGTTGAGCATCGTCCACGGGTAGTAAATCAGCTGGGCTTTTCACGGCCTGCGCGGATCGTCCATGAAGCGGCGACATCTCTCTCTCCGGCAATCGGTTCGGTCGGCGCCATAGGGTTTTTGTGACGGTTTAGAGGCGCTCGTATGCGAGCATTTAGGGCCTATAAGCGTGCGCGAGGCTGTCACGTGCTCTGCAAGTGCGAAGATCGTTGAAAATACGTGGTATTTCCGAGAATTGTTGGACTCTCATAACTCCTGGGAGAGCGTTCAGGATTATTACAAACTGATGGAATGATCTTTACAACATGAGCGGGAATGCGCTTATCGCCCCCGCTTATGATCAATTCCAGATTAAGGATCGCTGTTTGGATTTTTTCGGAGTGAAGAAGGCGGCAATTGAAACTAATCCCTGCAGAAAAGAAATGGCAGCGACCTCGTATTTGTCATAGCGTGCGATCCATCGGCTTGACGCAGGGGCACGCTTATCAGGCAGGTCCGGAGGATTCATGAGAAACCTCGCTCTGGCGTTCGTTGCCGCTTCAGCCATTATGTTGTCCGGAGCGACAACGGCAGCACCAATCACCCCAAACCCTTCTGTTGCTGCGGATAATCAGTCCCTCGTCACGCAAGTCCGGCATCGCGGCGGCTGGGGGCATCGTGGCGGCTGGGGTCATCGCGGCTGGCACGGCGGATGGCATCGACGCGGCTGGTATGGGCGCCGCTGGCGTCGCGGCTGGTACGGTCCCGGCTGGGGATTCTACGGCGGCGGCGTGGTCGTCGGCAGCTGCGTGGCAATCCGGCGTTCTTGCGCATGGCGCTGGGGCTGGGGCGGTCCGAACTTCCGTCGATGCGTTTGGCGTCGCGGTTGCTAGCGGAATAATCGCGCTTTGAAGCAAGCGGCGCGCATTTTGGGGCGGTCGCTTGCTTCCTTATACCCCTGCGTTCAATCAGACCGTGGAGATTTCCAATGCTGTTTGATGGTGGATTTACATTCGCAAACTTTCTGGTAGATGCGCTTGCGATATTCATGCTGTTCGTGTGGCTCTATTTGTTGATTACGATATTCAGCGATCTATTCAACCGCCACGATATATCCGCGCTCGGCAAGGTGCTCTGGGTAATTGTACTCATTGCGCTGCCGTATATCGGCGTCTTTGCGTACATTCTCACGCAATCCTGGGGAATGGCCGAGCGCAAGGAAGCCCAGATCGCGCACGCCCAAACCGAACTTCGGCGAATCGTCGGCTACAGTCCCGCGGATGAAATCGTGAAGCTCGATAAGCTGAAATCTGCCGGGTCAATTACCGGCCAAGAATACGATCGCTTGCGAGCACGGCTGGTGATGTGACCGTTCCTGATAAGACACAGTCCCGCCGGAGTTTCCGACGGGATTGCTTACTGCCGTTGTGATTGCTGCTGTTTCGTTTCAGAGCGCCGAACGTCTGGCATCCAGGCTCCACGGGCCTGGACCGGCGAAGGCGATGTACAGGAAGATGAAGCAGTAAAGGATCGCTGCATCGCCGCCGTTCAGCGCCGGGAAAAGGCTCTTCGGAGCATGAGCCACCCAGTAACCGACTGCCATTTCTCCAGCGACCAGGAATGCGACCGGCCGCGTGAAGAGGCCGAGGATGAGAAGTCCCCCGCCAATGATTTCCATGACGCCAGCTGCTCCGAGGAGAGACACGATCTCGGGGCCTGGTGCGCCCTCTGGACGGGGCGGAAATCCAAAAAGCTTTTGCAGGCCATGTTCGAAGAAGAGCACGGCGGCAACGATTCGGAGGATGCTGAGGACGCGCGGCGCCCAGGCTTCCAAGGCTTGTGCATTCATCGGCGGAGCTCCGAGCTTTTAAGTCTCACGATTTCAGGGCCGGATGCGAGCGGTGGACGACGCAGACTCTCTATATGTCAAATGGCGTGGATCTTCCACCCGGCTCGTCCGATCGCTTCATGTCGTTGCTCATCAGCGATCAAAATGCCGACCAGCCGGTTTCGCGTACGATGAGTTCCAATGCACGCGTTCCCAATAACGAATTTCCACGCGCATTGAGAGCAGGGGACCAGACGGCAATAGAAGCTTCTCCGGGAACAATGGCCAAGATGCCGCCGCCGACGCCACTCTTGCCGGGTAGTCCGACGCGGTATGCGAAGTCTCCCGACCCATCGTAATGGCCGCAAGTCAGCATCACGGCGTTGATCCGGCGCGCTCTCTCTTTCGACACGATGGTCAGACCGCTACGTGGGTCGCGGCCGCCGTTTGCGAGAAAAACTCCGGCTTCCGAAAGCTGCCGGGCGGTCATCTCTATTGCGCATTGATGAAAGTAGACTCCGAGCGTCAATTCGATCGGATGGTGCAGGTTTCCGAACGCACGCATGTAGTTTGCGAGGGCGAAATTGCGAAAGCCCGTTGCCTGCTCGGAGCGCGCTACGGCGGGGTCGATCATGATCGTATCGTCGTTTGCCGCGATCCGCACGAATCTCAAGATCTCGGCGATCGCTTCACGGGGCTGGTGTCCGGCGAGCAATACGTCGGCCACGACGATGGCGCCGGCGTTGATGAATGGGTTGCGAGGAATTCCCCGCTCGTGTTCGAGCTGGACAATCGAATTGAAAGCGCTGCCTGAAGGTTCGCGTCCTACGCGCCTCCATAGTCCGTCGCCAACCTTGCCAAGTGCGAGGGCGAGGCTGAAGACTTTGGAGATGCTTTGTATGGAGAAACGCTCGTTGTCGTCTCCGGTGGAGATCGTCTCGCCCTTCATGTTCGTGATCGAGATTGCAAATTTTCTCGGATCGATTTTCGCGAGCTCCGGGATGTAGTCCGCAACTTTACCTTGATGCTGCATCGATTGGAGCTCATCGCGCACGGTATCGATGAGGAGTTTCAGGTCGGCCATTTCCATAGGCAAAATTGGGGCTTTCTGTTTGCTCCAAGGGCGAAGTTTCCTCGGTCCGGGCAAGTTGGATCGAGGGACTTAAATCGGGATAGATAAAGGAGGTTCAAGGCATGGCAAGCGATCTTAATCGATGCTCGCGGTTGCCTTCGCAGCAGGCTATCGGGTGGCGACGCTTCGGAGATATGCGATATGTTCCTAGGTAATTATTCTGCACACAAATAATCCCGGGCGTTGCAGCTTTGCTACAGCGGCACATTTTTGCTGATAAGATTGCGCTTTGCGGCTGTCGTGAGTGTTTTCTGGTTTGGTCGCGCGCGATAGGCGACGGGCCGGCCGCCTCGCGCCGGACATCCTCGTGCTTCCATTGAGCGGCTCGGTGAGGCTTTCAAATCGTTGGAGCGGGCGAAGGGAATCGAACCCTCGTATGCAGCTTGGGAAGCTGCCGTTCTACCATTGAACTACGCCCGCGGATGCCTGTCCGCCGCGGTTTCTGGCACGTTTTAGGTCCCGGTGCAAACGCCGGAACCGGCTGATCTGTCAATTCAGCCGGTTGGCTGCGGCGGATTTCCTGAGTCCCGTCTGGTTGTCACCGAGATCTTGCTTCATGCTATAAGTAATTTGATCCACCGGGCGGCAAGCCAAGGCCGCCATCGAACGACTGGGGGGAAGTCATGATGCCAACTGCACGCGTCTTCAGCTTGATGGTTGTCGCGGCTTCGGTTCTTGCGAGCGCTCAGGTCGCCGCTGATGACACCCACACACGTGCTCTTGATACGTCCATCCCTGCCAGCTCCATGTCAGCTCCTTCGGGAAACGATGGCTCGCCGGCCAAGTCGTCGACAGACGATCTCTCGTCGCGAATAGATCAATTGGAAGCAAATCGGGCGGCGGCCGGCCAGCAGCCCAAATCCCCCATCAGTCTTGGCGTCAGTGGATGGGTCAGCCAACAGGTGACGATCACCCACCAGTGAAATTTGCAGGACTTGCCGTTCGCGAACTCCGGCAGGTTGCGCTTCGCGTATGGAAGCCGCGGGCTTCGGCTTCTGCGTGCGATTGATGGCTTGGCGAGCGGGATCGGGTCGGCAACGACATGGAGTTGGGTTTCCCGCCGTCACGATTCGACAAAAGCCTATGTTGACGGGCATAGTCTGAAGTGTCGGCTGCCAAAGCCGATCGGGGGGATAATCAAATGATCGAACGCAAAGAGCGCAAGCCTTACTGGCGGCACACGAAGTGGCAGGTTCTCGCCAGTCTGATCCCGTTCCTTGCCATCGTCATCGTGTTGCCGCTTTACGCCGACCAGTTGAATGCCAACCGATTCCTCGGTTTCCCGCTCGGCTATTTCCTCGCGGCACACGGTTTTTTTGCAATCGCCGTCGTGACGGTCGCGAGCTACGTCAATCGACAGAATGCGATCGATCACTGGCACGGTGCCCACGAGGAGATGTAAGGGTCAGGCATGGCGTTCGGTGCTCGCGCGAGAGTGGTCAATCCGCGCCTTGGAACCTACTTCAGCATTTTCGCGGCGCTGTTCACGGCGCTGTTTCTGCTCGTCCTGATTTTCGAGCAACTGAGGCTCAGCGAGACGCTTTTGCAGGTTGCGTTCTTTGCTGTTCCGATCCTCATCTATGCGGGGATCGGGCTGTCGGTCGGATCGAACGATGCGCTCAACTATTTCGCGGCCGGACGGCGTGTTCCTGCCGCCTATACCGGACTTCTGCTTGCGGCTTCCGCACTCGGCGGAACATTCGTCGTCGCTGGAACAGGGGCGTTCTTCTTTGCTGGTTTCGATGCGCTGGTTCTTCTGATGGGAACTCTCACGGGATTCGTCGTGATGGCCATCGTGCTTGCTCCTTTCTATCGGAAGTTCGGCGCATTTACGGTGCCAAGCTATCTCGGCCGCCGTTTTGAGAGCCGTGCGCTCCGTATCGTTACCGCCGTCGTCGCGGCGGTGCCTATGCTTCTCGTTCTGTCTGCGGAGCTTCGCATCGGAGCCGGCGTCGCCGGGCGCTTGATTGCGCTCAATCCCAATCTGATCGTGTGTGTTCTGGCGCTGAGCGTCGCGATTACAACTGCAGCCGGCGGCAAGCGGTCCTTTACGTGGGCAGGCGTCGCTCAGTCGATCGCGCTCTTTCTGGCTTTGCTCGGTGTCGTGACGACGATCAGCGTGATCGTGACCAATTTGCCGATCCCGCAGCTTGCCAACGGTCCGATGGTGCGCGGCCTCGTTCGCAACGAAACCAGCGAAGGCTTGCAACTCATCAACGTCTGGCCGTTGGCGTTCGATCTTCCCGGAGAAGGCTTCGCGACGCTGGTGAAGCCTTATACGCAACCGTTCGGCGCGGTTGGAACTCTCGGTTTCGTAATAGGTACATTTGCGATCGCCGCAGGGATCAGCGCGGCGCCGTGGCTGCTGCCGCGCGTTGCTGCATCGCCGAGCGTCTACGAAGCGCGCAAGGCACTCGGCTGGGCAACGGTGTTTTCCGGTCTGGCGCTCCTTACGATATCATCGGTCGCCATTTTCATGCGGGATTTCGCGCTCGAAGCGGTCATAAGCGAGCGGCTTGGGCCGTTGCCAAGGTGGCTTTACGATGCTGCGGCCGCCCATCTCGTCGCGTTCGATCAGACGGCTGTGCGGCTCGGGTTCAGCGGGCTGAAGTTCGATCGTGACGGCGTCTTGTTCGCGTTGCCGATTGCGACAGGGCTGCCGCAGGCATTTACGTATATGTTGCTCGCGGGGGCGCTTGCCGCAGCACTGGCGACGGCGGGTTCCACCATGATTTCGCTGGCGGCGATACTCGGCGAAGACGTCGTGCAAGGCATGTCATGGGAGCCCGTCGCGCCGGAGGCGCGTGTGTGGATCACACGCAGCTTTGTCGGTGTCGTCGCGGTCTGCGGAGCCGCTTTGACGATGATCGCACCGACCGATCCCCTTCGACTCGTGCTTTGGGCACTTTCCATCACAGGCGCCAGTCTATTTCCTGTCATGGTACTATCGATCTGGTGGAAGCGCCTGACTGCCAGCGGCTCGATTGCGGGAGTGGTGGCCGGATTTGCCGCTGCGGCCCTTGCAATCCTGCTGAGCGAGGTCGGCGCGATCGGCACCCCGAGCCCTATCGCCGGTATTTTGGGATTGCCGGCATCTTTTGCGGTCGCTCTCGGTGTTAGCATTCTGCGCCCCGGCACATCGCGTCATGCGCTCGAAATCGTACGTGATATCCGCGTTCCGGGTGGGGAGGTCATTTACGATCGGCAGATGCAGCGTTTAGAGCTTCGCAAACACGCGCGCACTTGATGCTCCAACGCCGAACGCTTAATGCTTTTGCGGGCGTTGTGTTTCTGAGTTCGGTCCGAGCCATCCAGCGCTTTGCGAGAAACTCGTTATCCATCAGCCCGCGGCGGCGCGGCTGGAGAACGTATCCGTTGCATAGGCGTAGATCGAAAGCTGCGAAAACATGACTATCAGAGACCGGCTCGATCTCTATCCGCCGATCGTTCCTTACCGAGAGCATCGTCTGTCGGTTGGCGGCGGCCATACGCTTTATGTCGAGGAGTGCGGAAATCCGCGCGGCCAGCCGGTGTTGATCATCCACGGTGGTCCAGGCGGCGGCAGCAATCCGACCATGCGCCGATTTCACAATCCCGACAGGTACCGGATCGTGCTCTTCGATCAGCGCGGTTGCGGTCAGTCAACTCCGAATGCATCCATCGAAAACAACACGACGCAGGATCTGATCGAGGACATCGAGCGCATTCGTCTGGAGTTCGACATCGACCGCTGGCAGCTTTTCGGCGGCTCGTGGGGATCGACGCTCGCGCTTGCCTATGCAGAAACTTATCCGGAACGGGTCAGCGCGCTTATCTTGCGGGGCATTTTTCTAATCACGAAGGCTGAGCTTCGCTGGTTCTACCAGGATGGGTGCAGTTGGATTTATCCGGAAGCATTCGCCGAATTTCAGCGCCGCATTCCTTACGGCGAGCGCGATGACATGATCGCCGCGTATCATCGCCGCTTAAACTCGGACGATCCTGCAACCGTCATGGCGGCTGCGCGGGCGTGGAGCATCTGGGAGGGCACGACATTGTCGCTGGTTCCGGAGCCTGAACGGGTCTCCCGCTTTGGCGCCGACGCGTATGCCGTCGCGTTCGCCCGGATTGAAAGCCATTACTTCGTGAATGGTGGCTTTTTTCGTCGTGACGGCGAACTTCTGCTCAATGCCAGCCGGCTCAAGGGAATTCCAGGGATCATCGTGCACGGGCGCTATGATGTCGTGACGCCGATCAGAAGCGCGGTGCTGCTGCATCATGCCTGGGCCGATTCAGAGTTGCGCGTCGTGACCGATGCGGGCCACGCGATGACGGAGCCTGGAATTGTGCATGAACTCATTCGCGCGACCCGCCAGTATTCCTCCGGCTACTAGGTTCGCAACGCTCACAGAGATCCCTTCGGCGGCGGTGGAGCGTCTGGAGGCGGCAGAGGTTTGTCGAGGTCCTTCATGCGATCGCGGACCTTTTTGTAGACACGCTCCAGATAGTCGAGCGCCTGATCGACTTCTTGATCCGTCGGCAACTGCATTTTTCCGCCGGGCGGTCCATCGAGTGGTGTTTTCGTTTCGAGCGTTTCTTCGAGCGCCTTGACGCGGTCCTTGAGGTCCTTGTTTTCCTGCTCGAGCTTCGAAACTTCTGCAGCCGCCGCAGTGGGCGTGTGATCTTCGACCGGCGCACATGCCCATGTCGTACCGGAACGGGCGCACATCGCGACGGCGCCGGTCTGCCTGTCGAGCCGCAGGAAGCCGCCGTCGACAGGCGACATCGTAAAGCGGCCGCCAGCATTGTCCGTGGTATCAGCGACCGCGGCGCTCGCTAAAGCGAGAACCATGAGCGTCGCTCCGTAGATCATTCTGCTCAGCATTCGAACCGTCCTCGAGCTTCGATCTTGCGCGGCTCATAACGCAGGAGTGTGGCAAATCCAGACGCGGCCGTTGAAAACGAATCACGGTCAGATATCACGAACATGAGTTGAAGCGGCCTTTAGGCTGTCGGCGTTTCGACCCCTTAGCCCCTGAAAATACGAATATTTTCCCGCTTCTCCTTACATCTTAACGCAGTATTTACTGCCGTTCTTCAACGTGCCCCCGAATGAACTGTGCTGCGTCCGCCAACGATCGCGTTTTTTGCGCGGCACGGACGATCTCGAATGTCCCTTGCCGCCGAAGACCCTGGTCGTGCTGGACCGGACCGGCAACGCCCGTGCCGCTTCGAGGGGAACATGCCGAATCCAGAATTGACAGAAGACGAGTTCAGCGGCGGCGGCGGGCATGGTGCCTCGGATTACGAGGAGGAGCATGGCGAGCTCAAGGCTTTGGTCGATGCGATCGCGGCACAGCTTTCCGATGCAACGCGCCGCCATTCCGAAACGTTGAGCGAAATGCAGGACAGGATCGCCACGATGGGGCGAGAGGCCGAGGAACTGCGCGATCACATTCCGGAGCAGTATGCACCCACCTTTGAGCATATCGAGGCGGGCGTTGCCGAGCTGGCCAAACGGCTCGCCAAAGCCAACGATTCCGATGCTGCGTATCGGGAAGCCAACCCCTGGGATCGCGAAAGCGCGGAAGCCCTGACTCATATCTATGAGTCCGATTCTCGGAGGAATGCCCAGGCATCGCGAGCCGCCCTTGCGGCGCCCGCAGCAGCACCGCATGCGAATCTCGATCAGGCATGGTTCGAAGCTCGCTTTGCGGAAATTGCCCGAGGCATCGAGCAATCAATTGCCGAAATCAGGCCCGATCGCGGATTTCATGAGATCGGAGAACGGCTCGATCAGTTTGAGCAACGGTTCGCCAGTACGATCGGAGACGTCGCGACGCGCGCCGACCTCGATGCCGTGCGGCTTATCGAGGAGCACGTGGGCGAGGTGGTCAATCATCTGGTCCAGACGCACGATCAACTGACGCGTCTCAGCGCCATCGAGGACCAGCTCTCGGCAATCACGCAGACGTTGTCCGGCGAGCAAGGAAGAACGCACTCCGAATTGCGGTCGGCAACCGATGTTCTGCCCGCTTCCCGTATCGACGTCGAAGCGATCGCGCAGGCCGCGGCCGAACGTGCGGCCATGCATTTCGCGGAGAGGGCGCCCGCATCCCACGATCCGGCCCGCGAATTGCGTCCGCTTATCGAGCGAATGATGGAGGAAAATCGCAACGGCGGCGAGAATACCGCGGCGCTGCTCGATACGTTGCAGCAGGCGATGATCCGCCTTCTGGATCGCATGGATGGACTCGAATTCGCACAGCGCAAGGATGCGCCGATGCGTGCGGCATCGTTCGATGACCTCTCGGAGGGACGACGCCTGATGCCCGAAGAACCATTCCAAATGCCATCGCGCGACAGCGATCCATTGGATTTGGACGATGCCGCCGTTTCGCTGTTCCCGTCCGAAGTGATTTCGCCCGAACCGGCCCAGTCGGCAAATCCGTATGAGCGCGAAAGCCCCATCGAAATGGAATCGCGCAAGAACGAGAGGTTACGGCAGGACTTCATCGCCGAAGCGCGCCGCGCCAAAATGCGCCTCTCGTCCGCGGCGGACGATGAAATCGTCATTACGTCGCCGCCTCACTCCGGCTTCTTTACAATGTCGTCACCGGATGCGGTCCGGGGATCTCACGGCAGCAGGCCGATCCGGCCCACGACGAGCCGGTCAAAAGCTTCCGGCCCGTCAGGACCTTCGCCGCGCCTCATCGTTCTTGCGGTTGCTACAATTCTGGCATTGGGCGGCCTCTGGTACACCGTTGGTAGCGATACTCAGAAACCGGCGGTGAGCTCTTCTTCGTCACTTCCCCCCGCTGCGGTGGGTCAGGACGGAAAATCCGGGTCCGGCACGAACGGATTGCCCGATCAGAAGAACAACGGTCGTGGGCAATCGCCGGATGCGGGAGCGCACGGGGATCAGCAGGGGCAATTGACGCCCGGCGCCACGGGGGGGGCCAATACGAACGTGTCCATGCTCGGTGTTGCGGTCGATCTCAATAGTCCCGCGACGGCCGCCGGCATACAGCAGGCGCAACGCCACCAAGCGATGGCGGCGATATCGGGGAAGCTCGGCGACGCGGCTGCGCAGAGCAACAACTCAGCGCTCGTACCTGCCTCCATGGTTCCGACGGAGGCCGAGACGGAGGGGGTGAGCGCGCCTGACAACAATGCGCCCGTGCCGAGTGAAGCATCCCGCGGGGCCCACTTCGATCTGCCGGCTGCGACCGTCGGTCCGCTGTCGTTGCGCCTGGCGGCCGCCAACGGCGATGCTTCGGCCGAGTTCGAAGTCGGTGCCCGTCTTGCGGAAGGCAAAGGAACACCGCAGAATTTCAAAGAAGCGGCAAAATGGTATCAGCGCGCCGCCGACCACGGACTGGTGCAGGCTCAGTATCGTCTCGGAACGTTCTATGAGCGGGGCCTCGGCATGAAAGCCGATCGGGCGCTGGCGGAAACCTGGTACAAGCGCGCTGCCGACAAGGGCAACGTCAAAGCGATGCATAACCTCGCGGTCCTGAGCGCCAATCAGACCGATCAGTCGCCGGATTATACGACCGCGGCGCAATGGTTCGAGCAGGCCGCTCAGCGGGGACTTGCTGACAGCCAGTTCAATCTCGCCATCCTCTATGAGAACGGTCTCGGCGTGAAGAAGGATCTGCAGCAGGCCTACATGTGGATTTCACTCGCTGCGCGGGACAAAGATGCGGATGCCGTCCGCCGCCAAGGTATCCTTCGCGGCAAACTGACGGCGGAAGACCTCGCCGAAGCCGAACGGATGATTAGCGAATGGCGGCCGATTCCCGTCGATCGAGGTGTCAACGATGCTCGTTTGGCAGGTGAGGAGTGGAAGAAAAATCCGAATGCAAGCGTTGCCGGTTGATGGCGAATACCGCTTGCCCCTAGCGGCAGCGCTTCCCGCTCTTTCACGGCAGGCTTTGAACGCTTGCGGTGCGGGGCGCTTTGGTGTCCCTTAGGCGTATCCTTCCGGCGCGTTCCGGACGGTAGCTCTCGCTGTTCAGACCTGATTGATGACGCTCTATTTGCCGATTGCTGAAATGTCGGTGTCCGTCGCCGTTTATCTGGCGCTCGGAACAGCCGTCGGGTTCATTTCTGGTCTTTTCGGCGTTGGGGGCGGATTTCTGATGACGCCCTTGCTGACGTTTCTCGGAATTTCCCCGGCCGTTGCCGTCGCGACGTGCAACGTGCATGTCGTTGCGTCGTCGGTGTCTGGCGCCGTCGTGCACTACAGGCGCAACAATGTCGACGTGAAGATGGCTCTCGTGATGCTGGTGGCGGGTCTCGTCGGCACGGCAATCGGCGTCGACGTCGTCCGGTTGTTGCGCAACGCGGGACTTTTCGAGCTTACCGTCTCGCTGACCTACGTGACGTTCCTGGGTGTTGTCGGCACGCTGACGTTAATCGAAGGGATCAATGCCTGGCGGCAAGTGCAATCGTCCGGCATGTCGTCGCGACGCAAATCCGGTCAGCACAACTGGGTCGACCGCCTACCCTTCAAGGTGCGCTTTCAGCGCTCGAAACTTTACATCAGCGTGGTCCCGCCGATGGTTATCGGCATGTTCATCGGCTTCATGTCTGCGATCATGGGGATCGGCGGCGGGTTCATCTACATCCCGGCGATGATCTACATCCTGCGCATGCCGACCAGCGTCGTCGTCGGCACGTCACTCTTTCAAATCGTGTTCGTGGCGGCTTTTGCGACCGTCCTGCATGCCTGGCAGAACCAAACCGTCGATATCGTTCTTGCCGCCATTCTGCTCGCCGGCGGGGTCGTCGGTGCGCAATTCGGCACCGTTGCAGGCGAGAAGCTCAGAAGCGACCAGATGCGCGTCCTCCTCGGTGTGCTCGTTCTCATTGTTGCGGCGCGAATGGGATATGACCTCGTGGTGACGCCGAACGATCTCTTTTCACTCGGGTCATTGAAGGGGTCGTGATGCGTTGGAGAGTCTGTGCCATCTTCCTCGGATTGCTGGCGTTCGCAAGCGCCGGGATGGCGCGAGACGCCAAGGAGAGCATCGAGGCCGATGCCTCGACTCGGCAGGTTGCGATCACATCGAGCTTCACCGGAACGGAAATCCTGCTTTTCGGCACCGTCGAAAATAGCGTGCAGTCAAGCGCGGGGGCTGGGACCTACGACATTGTTGCGGTCGTCGAGGGTGTGCCCGCGCCTGTCATCGTGCGGAAGAAATCTAGGGTGGGAGGGCTTTGGATCAATACGTCGTCCATGAAGTTCATGCCGGTTCCAAGCTATTATGCCATCGTCTCGACGCGGCCGATCGACGAACTTGCAGAACCTGCACTCCTCGATGCAAACGGCATCGGATTCGAGCACATTCGAATGGTTCCTAGGCAAACGGCGTGGAAAGAGTCACTCGATCCGGCAGAGGTGGCAAGCTTCAAGGAAGCACTCGTCCGTCTCAAGGAGCGAGAGCGTCTTTACGTGAAATCGGACTTCGGCGTTGCATTCATCGGGCGCAGCCTGTTCCGCGCAACCGTGGCGCTGCCGCCGAACGTTCCAGTCGGGCCACTGACCGTAAGCGTCTATCTGTTCAAGGAAGGCAAGCTGCTCGGGCAATATAAGAGTCGCCTGACGCTCGAACGCGAAGGCGTCGAGCGCTTCATTCATGAGGTTGCACTGAAAAAATCGCTTCTCTATGGGCTTTTGACAGTAGCTATGGCGACGGTCGCGGGCCTTGCCGCAGCGTTCGCATTTCCACGCGCGATGTAGCCGTTCAGTCGTCTCTCAAGAGGCGGGGCGCGACCGGGTAAAGTCCCTCGTGCCCAAGCATCCACACGGCAAGGCCGTCCAAACCGAACAGCGGCTCGAAAGCGAGGTCGAGAATGTTAAGCCCGCCTGTGTAGGCGCCGAACGCCGGCATCACGAGTCGCAGCCCATTTCCGACGAAGCAGGGGCGGCGCAGGGACGTACCGTGCATTACGAGACGGGCGGCAGGATGGAAATGTCCAGCGATTTCGTGCGTCACGGCACCGGGGCGCGGCTCGTGCCGAAGCGCGATCCCTTCGACGACGATTTCCGGCACGACATAGCCGGCAAGCACCCGATCGATCTTCGGGTCGTGATTGCCGGTGATCCAGATCCAGTCGCGATCTTCCTGCAGCATGTGCAGGCTCTCGATGTCGCTCGGGTCCATGCGCGCAGCGCCGTTGGGGTCGTGCAGGCTGTCGCCGAGGGCGATGACCGTTTCGGGATTGTAGCGGTCGATCATCGCGGCGAGTTTCAGCAGTGTTTCGCGCGTGTCGTAAGGCGGCAGCATCTGCCCACGCGATGCAAACGCCGAGCCTTTTTCGAGATGCAGGTCGGCAACGATCAGGGCTCGCTCGGATGGCCAGTAAAGCGCGCCGGACTTGTGCGCGAGAAAAGCTTTGCCGCAGATCGAGACGGGCTGATCGGCGAAATCGTCAAGTCCGATGCGTTCCGGCTTCAGAATGCCCATTTTCAGATGTCCCCATCGCCTCTTCGACGAGTGTCTCGGCGGCTTCGCGCAGCAATGCGTCACGAGCGTGGCCGGCAACGACTTCGCGGCCGATCTCCAGCAACACCGGGACGGACAGTGGCGAAACCCGCGGCAGAGATTGATGCCTGATTCGGTTCTTGATACGGGCAAGAAAGTCGCCGAGACGCCGGATGTCCAGCAATCCCGTTGCCGCGTCGGCCCAGGCCGCTTCAAGTAGCAGGTGGCCGGGATCGTGGCGGCGGAGAACGTCATAGATCAGGTCGGTCGACATCGTGACCTGGCGCCCGGATTTGATCTTTCCAGGGTGGCGCCGTTCGATCAGACCGGCGACGACGGCGGCCAGGCGGAACGTCCGCTTCATCAGGTTACTTTCTGCAAGCCAGGCGTCGATGTCGTCGCCGAGCATGTCCTCGTCGAAGAGGTCTGCCAGCGAGAGACGGCCGTCGGCAATCAGCGCGGAAAGATCGCCGTGCGTCCAGAGCGCCAGCGCATAGTCGTTGGCAACGAAGCCGAGCGGATGAATGCTAGCGCGATCGAGCCGGCGCGTCAGCAGCATGCCGAGCGTCTGATGCGCGAGGCGGCCTTCGAACGGATACGTCACCAGAAAGTGACGGCCAGCGCGCGGAAACGTTTCGACCAGGACTTCGTCTGTCGCCGGAAGCACGGACCGCTGGCTCTGAAGCGTCAGCCAGTGTCCGACAGCCGGTGGCAGGCCAGGCCAGTCGGCCGGATTGGCAAGCATGGCTCTGACGCGGGCTGCGAGATGCGTCGACAGCGGGAATTTATTGCCGCCGTAGCTTGGGATCATCGGATCTTCCGCCGAGGCGCGCGAGACGAAAACCTCCGTCTCGCGCATGCCTTCGAAGCGCAGGATTTCGCCCGCGAATATGAAGGTGGCGCGAGGCGGCAATTGCTCAGCGAAATATTCATCGATCTCGCCGAGCACGCGGCCGCCTTGGCGCGCTCGGGTTTTGCCGCCGCGCGCAGAGACAAGGCGGACCTTGAGCATCGGCGAATCTACGATCGTTCCGACGTTCAGGCGGTATTGTTGCGCGACGCACGGATTGGTGATCCTGAGTTTGCCATCCGGCTCGCGCTTCAGCTTCGCAAATCGCTCATAAGTCTTAAGTGCGTAGCCGCCCGTCGAGACGAATTCGACGGCGCGATCGAATTGATGCCGGCTCAGTCCGGCGTATGGAAGGGCGGAGCGGACCTCTGCGAACAGCGCATCCGGATCGAACGGGGCTTGGCAGGCCATGCCGAGAATGTGCTGCGCGAGCACGTCGAGCGTTCCGGAGCGCGACAGAACCGCATCCTGCGCGCCAGCTTCGGCAGCCTGTTGCGCGGCGCGGCATTCGAGAACCTCGAAGCGATTGCCGGGGACGAGAAGCCCGCGTGACGGCTCGTCCATACGGTGGTTGGAACGCCCGATGCGCTGCAGGAAGCGGCTCGCGCCTTTCGGTGCACCGAGATGAATGACGAGATCGACGTCGCCCCAGTCGATCCCGAGATCGAGCGTCGATGTCGCGACGACGGCACGCAGCGTTCCCGCCGCCATCGCGGCCTCGACCTTGCGGCGCTGAGGGGCTTCGAGCGAGCCATGATGCAGGCCGATCGGCAGGTTGTCGTCGTTGATGCGCCAAAGCTCCTGAAACGCGACCTCGGCTTGCAGGCGTGCGTTGACGAATACGAGCGTCAGCTTGTGCGCGCGGATCGCATCGTAGACCTCCTGCATCGCGTAGCGCGCCGTGTGACCGGACCAGGGAATTTCATCCTCGACTTCGAGAATACTGATCTCCGGTTTGGCGCCGCCTTCGACGGTCACGAGATTGGAGAGGAGCGTTACGGTATCGGGATCGGTCTGGGATACAAGGTAGCCGCGAAGCTCGCTCGGCCGCGCAACCGTGGCGGACAGTCCGACCGTCATCATGTTCGGCGCAAGCGTGCGGAGCCGCGCCAGATCGAGCGCCAGAAGGTCGCCGCGCTTCGACGGCGCGAGCGCGTGCAATTCGTCGAGTATGATCGTGTCGAGATCGGCGAACAGATGCGGCGCGTCGGGGTGGCTCAGAAGAAGCGCGACCTGCTCCGGCGTCGTCAGCATGATCTGCGGAGGTTTGATGCGCTGGCGCTGGCGGCGCGCAACGGAGGTGTCGCCGGTGCGAGTCTCGGTGCGGATCTTCAGGCCCATTTCTGCGATGGGTTCAATCAGGTTTCGCTCGACGTCGGTTGCGAGCGCTTGCAGCGGCGAGACATAGAGCGTGAACAGGCCTGCGCCGGATCGTTGTCGTTTCCCGCCGCCAAGTGCCACGAGGCTTGGCAGAAATCCGGCCAGTGTCTTGCCGGCACCCGTCGGCGCGATGAGAAGGGTCGATTGCCGTTGCCGCGCCGCCTCAAGGAGCGCCAGCTGATGCGCACGAGGTTTCCATCCGCGGCGCGAAAACCAGGCGGCGATTTCAGGCGGCAGCGCCGGCGTTGCTGGCGCAGAAGGCTGCCGCTTGCGTCTGGCGTTCTTTGGCGTCGTGAGCATCATGCTCCGAAGTGGCAACCGTTAACCCAGATTTACAACGGCAGAGCTGCCCATTGTTGGGCCTTTGTGCCACGCAAGGCGCCGACATCCGAATATCCGCGGCGCCGGACTTCCCGCGCAAGGTGCGATTTGATTTCGCTAATGAGTCCAGGCCCGGCATAGACCAAGCCGGTATAGAGCTGCAGCAATGTGGCACCTGCTTCGATTTTTTCCAGCGCCGCGTCGCCGTTATCGATGCCGCCGATGCCGATCAGTGGAATCTTGCCACCGGTCGCTTCGAATACGCGGGCAAGCATGATGGTCGAACGGCGAAACAGGGGGCGTCCGGAGAGGCCGCCGGATTTCGTCGCTTGCGCGTCGGTCAATCCATCTCGTGCAAGAGTCGTATTCGATACGGCAATGCCGTCGACAGCGTGGACGATCAGGCGTTCGCAGATCGGTACGATGTCTTGCTCGGCAATATCGGGCGCGATCTTCACGATGATCGGGCGTCGCGAGCCTCCCTGAGAAACGATGCGGGTTCTTGCCTCCATGACGCGGGCCAACAGTTCATCGAGAGCTGCCGGTGCCTGCAAATCGCGCAGGCCAGGCGTGTTCGGAGAGGAAATGTTGACCGTGAAGTAGCTCGCGACGGCAGAAAAAGTCTCGATACCCCTTGCGTAGTCTCCCGGGCGATCGGTGCTGTCCTTGTTTGCTCCGATGTTGACGCCGACAATTCCCGGCTTCTCCTTGCGCGCTTCGAGACGCGTCAGTGCCGCTGCGTGTCCGCCGTTGTTGAAGCCGAGGCTGTTGATCAGAGCGCGATCGGCAACAAGACGAAAGATACGCGGCTTGAGATTGCCCGGCTGCGCACGCGGCGTCACGGTTCCGATCTCGGCGAAGCCGCAACCCATTGCGAGCACGGCGTCAGCGACGCGTGCATCCTTGTCGTAGCCCGCCGCGACACCGATCGGGTTCGGAAAATCAAGACCGAACACGGTTTGCCGGAGCACAGGATCGTCGGTGCCGAGCTGGCGGGGGTGAAGGCCAAGCTCGAGGGCTTTGATCGTCGCTTCGTGGGCATCTTCCGGATCGAGCGCGAACAGGGCCGGCCGTGCGAACCGATAAAGTGTGCTCAGCATGTGAACCATTCGTCCTGAATGATGAGGGCGCCATCCGGGCCGGTGTCCAACGTCCGCTCCCACAGTGCATTCGAGGCGGGAAGACGCCCGTAAAAATGCGGGAAAAGCTCGCCACCGCGGGATGTTTCCCATTTGAGGCCGTGGCCAAGCTTATCTTCTTCAAATGCTATGAGAACAAGATCAGTTTTACCTCTGAAATGCTTTTCTAAAGTTCCCGGAAGCTGAGACCTTGACGAGAGATGGATGAAACCGTCGCGAACGTCGTCCGCGGATCCCGAATAATGTCCTTTCGCGATGGCGTCCCGCCAGTCGTGGACTGTTGCGATTTTGTAGACGATCTGTCTCATTCGATAGATTGTGTTTTGACGGCATGTGTCACGTGCACCATATCTCGTCGCACAGACGGCTGTGGCGCTTGCTCGCGATCGTTGCTATCACGGCCAGACATCTGCACAACCATGGTTTGGCGGGTGGAGCAATACGTGAACAAGCAGGACCGAGGTCCGGGCATGGCGCACGCCAGGCGAAAAGGTCGAAGTCTCCGTGTATCCAACGGCATCTCTCAGCATTTCCGAGCTTCTTTCCGGACCCTATCTACTCAATATTCCGATCTTCCAACGCCCTTACTCCTGGGGCCGTGAACAAGCCGAACAACTGCTGGACGATTTGATGGAAGCCGCGGGCATCGGCTTCGAAGGCGTGGCCAGTCGCGACTATTTTCTTGGCGCCGTCGTTCTGATGGATGCTCCGGATGTCGAGACGACCAAACTGTCGCCCAGAATGGCGCAGCGCGAGTTCGGCGTCATCGACGGCCAGCAGCGTCTTGTTACGCTGATGACTTTGCTTGCGGTGCTGCGTGATCTCGAAATCGATCCACGCACTTCGATCGTCAAGCGTGTCCAGAGCATGCTTCTGGCGCAGCAGGGATCGAGGTTTCGCCGTACGGAGCGATTCCGGCTGCATTTGGCAGGCCGCGAGCGTGCCGTGTTCGAAAATAATATCCTGCTTCCGGGGAAGACTGTTTTACCACCGGATGTCGTCCCCATCTCTCACCCGGAAGCGACGCTCATCGATGTACGGGACCGGTTTCGCGCAGTGCTCGGCGAGATGCCGAGGGCCGCACGCAAGGTCCTTTCCGATTTCATCGCGGATCGCTGTTACGTGGTCGTCATCATCGGGACGGACATCGACCGATCGCACCAAATGTTTGTCGTGCTGAACGAACGCGGCAAGAAGCTGCAACGCAATGACATCCTGAAATCGGACATCCTGAGCCGGATGACGACTGAAGATGTCGGCTGGGTCGCGCGGATGTGGGACGACATGAGCCTCGCGATGGGCGAGGATTTCGAGTCTTTCTTCGGGCATCTCAGGACGATTTTCGGATATGCGCGATTGCCTATCGTCACTGGCGTGCGCAGGGTAATCCGAGACGCCGGGGGATCAGAGATTTTTTTCAGGGACATCTTCGTTCCCTATGCCAAAGCCTACGCGCTGGTGCGAAGCAACGGCGAAGGCGTGCTGCCCGGCGAGATGCCGAGGCTACTCCGCTATTTGAACCGTTTGCCGGATGCGGACTGGGCTCCAGCCGCTATCCTGGCACTCAAGCAATGGAAGCGCGATCCTGACCGCGCGGCATTTCTGCTGGCGGAGATCGAGCGGCTCGCAATGCTGACGCGGCTCTTGTGCGCGGGGTCCGGCAAGCGCGCTCGCCGATTTGCCGAGCTGGTCAAAGCCATCCGTTCGGATGAGCCGATCGACGAAAGGCATCCGGTTCTGCAAATGTCTCGGGATGAAGTCCGCAGCATCGCTTTCCACCTCAGGGACCTCCACAAGCGCAATCCGAAAGTTTGCCGTCTTCTCCTGATGCGTTTGAGCGATGAGATGGGGGATTCCTCGATCGGGATCGATCCCGACCTTTATACGATCGAGCATGTCCTGCCTCAGCGCCCCTCGGCATCGAGCGCGTGGCGGCAGAGCGTTCCGAATGCCGAAGCTCGTGCCGAGCTTGTCGACTGTCTCGGCAATCTCGTGCTCATTACGCAGCAGGAAAACGACAGAGCGCGAAACGCGTCATGGGTGGAAAAGAAGGATATCTACGGCGCGATTTCCACGGGCAAAGCGCCGTTGCTTGCGGTGACGCGCGACGTTCTCGGCGAGCGTGAGTGGCGGCGGCCTGAAATCGAGGCACGCGAACAGCGGCTGATCGGCCTTATCGAAAGGATTTGGCGGATCGACATCAAATCGCAGCGTCCGGCTTCGCGAAACATTGTGCAGGTCCAGGACCAGCAGAAGCCGATGCCGCCCGCCGCCTGATTTCCAATGCAGCGTTCAGGCGGTTGCGAGAGAACCGCTGAGCGCCTTTGCGATGAGCGCACGCGTTTCCGGAATTCCGTAGAGCGCGATGAACGTTCCGAGCCGAGGCCCGCGTTCTTGTCCCAACAGGATTTCGTAGATGGCCTGGAACCAGTCGAGCTTGACGCCGGGGCCGCCGCTAGGGCTGACCTTTGTCGGGTCTTGATAGCGCGGGATGGCACGGCCGACATCGAGCAGCGCATTCTGAATTTTGTCGCCGTGGGCATCGGATGGCAGCGCTGCCAGTGTAGCGTCGAGGCTCTGCAGCGCCGCTGTCTCGACGTCGTCGGGGGCACGGAATTTCTTCGTCGGCTTTATGAAATCCTCATAATAGCGGATTGCATATCCGGAGAGCCGATCGAGGATCGGATTGTTCTCAGGCGTTGCGCCCGGCGCATAGCGGCGCAGGAAGCCCCACAGCACGTCCTTGTTGCTCGCATGCGAGACCGATACGAGATTGAGCAGCAACCCAAACGTAATCGGCAGCTCGGGCTGCGGCGGTGCTCCGGAATGAATGTGCCAGACAGGATTGTCGAGCTGCTGCTTCGGCTCCTGCGAAGGATATGCCGAGAGAAACTGCAGGTATTCATCGACCGCGCGCGGGATGACGTCGAAATAGAGCTTCTTCGCACTCTTCGGCTTTTGAAACATAAACAACGACAGGCTTTCGGGCGACGCGTACGTCAGCCATTCCTCAATCGTCAGTCCGTTGCCACGCGACTTCGAAATCTTTTCGCCGTTCTGGTCGAGAAAGAGCTCATAGTTGAACCCCTCGGGCGGTGTGCCGCCGAGCGCTTTGCAGACCTTCGACGATAGCGTGACGCTGTCGATGAGATCCTTGCCCGCCATTTCGTAGTCGACGCCGAGGGCAGTCCAGCGCATCGCCCAGTCGGCCTTCCACTGGCATTTGACGCGTCCGCCTGTGACGGGTGTCTCGATCTTCTCGTTCGTTTCGGGATCGACGTAGGTGATCGTTCCGGCTTTGACGTCGCGCGCAACCATTGGGACCTGCAGGACGCGGCCGGTGCGCTGGCAGACGGGAAGGAAAGGGGAGTATGTCGCTTGCCGCTCGGGGCCGAGCGTCGGCAGGATAATGTCCATCACCTTGTCGTAGACGGCGAGCATCTTTAGCAGCGTCGCGTCGAACATGCCCGATGTGTAGCATTCGGTTGCCGAGAAGAATTCATATTCGAACGAAAAACGGTCGAGGAAGTCGCGCAGCATCGCGTTGTTATGGTGCGCGAAGCTTTCGAACTTTCCAAACGGGTCCGGGACGCGCGTCAGCGGCTGCTCCAGATGGGCCTGCAGCATCGCCTGGTTCGGGACGTTGGTCGGGACCTTGCGCAGGCCGTCCATGTCGTCCGAGAAGCAGATCAGGCGCGTTTTACGCTTGCCCTCCGTCAGCAGCTCGAAAGCACGGCGAACCATGGTCGTGCGCGCGACCTCGCCGAAGGTGCCGATGTGCGGGAGACCCGACGGGCCGTAGCCGGTTTCGAACAAGACCGTCTTATCGGTACCGCCCGGAAGCCGTTCAAGCCGCTTGATCAATCGCCGGGCTTCTTCAAACGGCCATGCCTTCGAGGCGGTGCTGGAGGCGGCTTGTGCGGCTGTGAAGGCAAGGATGGTCATTTGCTGCGACTGTCGTTTTTGAGGGATTCCGTGAGGGAAGCGATGTCCGGGCCGGGGGAATCGGAGATCGTATCCGACCGGATCTCATATGTGGTGCGCACCGTAGGTTGCACGAGAGAGCGCGTCAACGCGGCTCGGGGAGGCTCGAGACAAATGCCGCAACCGCATCGGCTGCTTCGGCAAGATTACCTTTTCGCGTAAAGCCTGAACGTCCACGCGGTCCGAAATCGTGGTCGCCATCGCTAATCCAGACGAGCTTGATGCTTTTCGACAGCGAGAGGGCCTCGACTTCGGTGCGGTTTCCGAATGGGTCGCGTTCGCCCTGGACGATCAGCGCCGGGCATTTGAGCGTTTCGAGATGGGCCGTACGTAACTTTTCGGGAATGTGCGGCGGATGGAAGGGATATCCGAGGCAGACGAGACCGCCGATTTCTTCATCGGCATAGAGTTCGTCGGCGATTAGGCTCGCAACCCTGCCGCCGAGGGATTTGCCGCCTATGAGCGGTTTCAACTTCTTCTTCCGGTGCTTCGCCAGGGATCGAACTATGCCACGATATTCCGATGTCAATGTTTCGGCTTTGGGTGGAGGGCGTTTTCCGCTGCCAGTGCGCCGGGCAGCCATGTAGGCAAATTCAAAGCCCGTCGTCGCGATGTTGCGCGCTGCCAGCAACTCCGTGATGCTTGCAAAAAAGGGAGACACGATGCCTGCTCCCGCGCCATGTGCGAGGATGAGACGGTCGCGTGCGTCGGCGGGGCCTGTTTCAACCGAAAATGTCAGGTCGGGCCCTTTCGTTCTTTCTGCATTTCATATCGATGGAACTCCCAGTATTGAACATTGTTGTCGGTCCAGGGGTTGCTGTCTGGTGGCCACAAGGGGCTCTGGATTGCGATTTTAGCCATTTATTTTGGCTTTTTGAGCCACGCTCGACGGGCTTTGGGGACGTTTCGGGACCGCGGGTCGGATTTTTGCCCGACTATGGAGTATAAGGGCTGATCTTACGTAAAGGCGGGGATTGGGCATGAGGGCCGTAAAGCTGTTCGCGCTGTTTTTCGCGCTAGGCTTGGCTGGGCTTGTTCCGGTCGGGCTCGGCCTGTCCTCGGTCACACTTAGGTTCGCTGAGCCGTTGCGCGCAGAGCCGCAGACACAGGCTAATGCTGGTCAGCCTGTTCCGACCCAGCCTCCGCCAGATCCTAAAAGCGCGTCCGCCTCGGGTGGCGACCACCGTCTGCCGGATTTCATACCGGGCAATCACACGCTGACGCTTTCGTCCGAGAATTCTCCTGATGGCGATGGTGCTGCGAGCGAGCCCGACGGCGAGCCCAATTCGACATCGAAGGATGGGAAATCTGCGGCGCACGCTTCGACTGCTCGCGCGGTTACCATTACGACCGAGCCGATCTCCGGCACCGGCGCATCGGAGACATCAAGTCTCAAATCCGATGCCGAAGCCCCGAAGTGGCCGGATTTCGTGGGAGCGAAAAATCTTTTCGGCGCCGTCAAGAAGCCAGCGCCGCTCGCCGCGCGTGCCATCGGTTACTATGCGCGCGGCTGCCTTTCGGGCGCGGTGGCGCTGCCCATCGACGGACCGGCGTGGCAGGAGATGCGGCTGTCGCGCAATCGCAATTGGGGGCATCCGCAGTTGATCTCGCTCATCGAGAGGTTCGCGAAGGATGCTCAGAAGCTCGACGGCTGGCCGGGTCTCCTCGTCGGCGACATCGCGCAGCCGCGCGGCGGTCCGATGATCACAGGGCATGCGAGCCATCAGGTCGGACTCGACGCTGACATATGGCTGACGCCAATGCCGAAGCGGAGGCTGACGCGGAAGGAGCGCGAGGATCTCGAGGCAACGTCGATGCTGGACAAAACCGGCGTTGCCGTCGATCCGAAGGTATTCACGGACAAGCAGGTTGCCCTCATAAAGCGCGCCGCATCGTATCCGGAAGTCGAACGCATCTTCGTTCATCCGGCGATCAAGAAGGCATTGTGCAAAGCCGCCGGTACGGATCGGCATTGGCTCGGCAAGGTGCGGCCTTACTACGGGCACTACTACCATTTCCATGTGCGCATCAAATGTCCGGCGGGCTTTGGCGGCTGCAAAGCCCAGACTCCTCCGACAGGAGATGACGGGTGTGGAAAAGAGGTCGATCAATGGCTGGCGAAGGTGATACCGGCCAAGCCTTCGCCTCCTGTTGCCAAGCCGCCGAGCATCAGCGTGCGCCCGCCGCGGCCTCCGATCATGCTGGCGGATCTGCCTCCTGAATGTCGCGCATTGCTGGCAGCTGAGCCAGACCCCGTGCCGGTTCCCAAGGAAGCGTTGATGACCAAAGTCGCCGTCCGTCAGGCTCTGACGAAGGCCGCGGCGGCGCGGGGCGCCTTCGCAAAGGCGGCTGGCCTTGCAATCGTTCCGGCATCGGCCGCAACGGCTGCGGCGCATCCGGCGCTCCGTTCGCACATTAAAAAGACGACGACCGCCGAGAAGAAGTGATCTTCGCGGCGGCGCGTTCGGTGGAGACTTCAATAAGATCTAAGCGTGCGATGGCGCCGGGCACGTAACGCCGGTCCCGGCCAAGCCGCAATATCCATGCGGCACCTTCGCCAGATATTGCTGGTGGTAGTCCTCCGCCAGATATACCGGCCCCGCGCCTTTGATCTCGGTCGTAATCGGGCCGTAGCCTTTGGTCGCGATGGCCTTGGCATATGCCTTTTCGGATGCCTGAGCCGCAGCAAGCTGCTCTGGTGTGGTCGTATAAATTGCCGAACGGTACTGCGTGCCGACGTCGTTGCCCTGGCGAAAGCCCTGAGTCGGATCGTGGGCTTCCCAGAACGTTTTCAGCAGGCGCTCGTATGGTAGAACCTTGGGGTCATAAATCACGACGACCACCTCGGCGTGACCGCTATGCCCAGAGCAGACCTCTTCGTAAGTCGGATTTTCGGTAAATCCACCGGCATAACCGGCGGCAGTAATCCAGATACCGTCACCGAGCTGCCAGAACAGCCGCTCCGCGCCCCAGAAACAACCGAGTCCGAAGATCGCAATCTCAAATCCCTCAGGATAGGGGCCATGCAGCGGTCGGGAGAACAGATAATGTTCTGCGGCCGGAGGCAGGATCGGCGTCGACCGGCCCCGGAGGGCCGTCTCGGGTGTCGGCATTGCGGCGCGCCTTTTGGCGAACATGGATTTGCTCCTTTTTCTTTTTTTGAGGCGATGCCCCCAGTATACGTTGCCGAGACCGGGAACGTTGCAGGCGCCGCGACGATTATGCCGCCCGGTTGCGACATCGCGGATATCGGCGGCTCTTATCAGTAATCATTGACGAATATGCGGACGCGGCGTCTCGGTCGGCCGAGAAACCCGGCTCCAACGGCGAACGTGAGAAAAATCAGCCAAGCCGGCAGCGACAGAATTGAAGTAAGGACGGGGTCCCAGACGAACGTGCTGGTCGAATGTTCGATCGTGCGTTCAAGCGCTGCGACGAATGACGGCGCAAGCGTCTGCATATGCTGAAGGAGCGAGATGGCGCCTTGGCTTTGGCCGTCGACGACCGGGCGGGAGATGTCGGTCGCAAATGCGATCAGAGCGAAAAGCGCAAAAAGCGCAGCGAGAAAACGCATCATCATACGCGGCCGTGTATCAGGACTCGCAATGGCGACGATCAAAGCCGTAAAAAATGATGCTCCCGCAATTCGGAGTAGCCAACGATCCGGCGGTTCGCCCGTCGCGTGCCACATCCAGGCTGCGGCTGCAACGCATGAGAGGGATAGAAAGGCGAGCGCCTTGAGGAGCCGCGAACTGGTCATGGTGCCGTTTGCTCGTTTACCTGCGCTTTTTTGTGACCGGGCGGGAGCGCGGTCAAGAGACACAGGCCGCAAGGAGCGATGTCGAACCCATGCACGTTGCGCTCAGGGCTCTGATGCGTATAGTGCGCGCCGCCTCGCAGTTGCGCCGCGGAGAGATGGCCGAGTGGTTGAAGGCGCACGCCTGGAACGCGTGTAGGCTCGCAAGGGTCTCGTGGGTTCGAATCCCACTCTCTCCGCCATCGCCATGCGTGTAGAAATCCATTCCATACCGGCCGGTCGGCAGCATCGCGCATCCATGGAGTCCGTGGCGATGTAGAGCCTGCTGTGGACAACCGTGTTTCAGGCTCCTCCGGGGACTCCCTCCGCATAGTTTTTTAGTGTTAGTTCCTATGTGTATTACCAAACGCGCTTGGTCTCATCAGGGTGTTTGCTTTCATGACAATCGACGTTCTTGCCGACTGGGAATGGAAGAAGTGCTGGATCGTCGTCAACACTCAGGCAAATCGTGAGTTCATCGCAGCGAGCAATCTCAAAAATCAAGGCTATGACGTCTATGCTCCTGTCATTCGAAAGCAGACACGGCACGCGCGCATTTGCCGTGAAATCCTCGCGCCGCTTTTTCCGGGCTATCTGTTTGTGCGATGGAACGCACCCGATATGCGTTGGCGTCCTATTCTTTCTACGGTTGGCATCAGGACAATCGTGCGCAACGGCGATGAGCCCGGCCGGCTCGACGGAGAAATCGTCGAGGCGCTGAAGGCCCGAGAAAGAGACGGTGTCGTCACGCGCGCGGCATCTCCCCGCGAAATAGGACAAACAGTGCGGTTTGCGTGTGGTCCGTTCGACGGGCTCGCCGCAGAAATCATCGAATTGTGTGACCGAGATCGCCTTGTTGTGCTGATGACGCTTTTGAATCGCCCTACCAAGGTCACGGTGTTGGAAGATCAGCTTTCGGCCTGCTAGGAACGACTTCAAGTTCATGTGTGCGGCGATCATCTTGGATGCCGCGCGGTGTGGCAACGGCAAAAATTTCGCTCTCGCCCGAGTTGATATCCGGCGCTGACCGCTTCGGGTCGTGGACCCTCGTGGTGTCCGAGATCGTGCGGAGCATCCTCATCCAGGCATCGATTGCCAGGGATTTGGTATAGAGATTTTCGCAAGACCATCGTGCGCATTCGCCCATTTTCAGTAAACGCCGTGGGTCGCGGGCCAAATCTCTCACAGCATCCGCAAGTGTGGCGGCGTCGCCGTTCGCGATAGAGACCCCGCAAGAGTGCCGTTTCGTCAGCCGGTCGATTTCTCCGCCGCGTGCTCCGATAAAGAGAACTGGCCGTCCGACGGCGGCAATGCCGTAGAACTTGCTCGGCACGATCAAGCCCTCAAGCTCCGGCCTCAGGGTCACGATGTGGACGTCGGCCACCGATAGACTTTGGGAAAGAAGATGTCGGGGCTGGTAGGGTCGAAACACGACGGATCTCAATCCACGATTGGCTACTTCTTCTTTCACGCATTCAAATGCGTGGCCGCCGCCGATGAAGAGCCATCGTACCGACGGACCCTCTAAACGAACGTTGTCTCGCTCTATCATCTGGATTGCCGCGAGCAGCGTTTCAAATTCGTGCGCCCGCCCGAGGTTTCCGGAATAACCGACGACGAAATGGTCAGCCAAATCCCATTCGGCTCGCAGCGGATTATCGATCCGCGCAATCGGGCCAAGAGCTTGGCAGTCGGCCCAGTTGGGAAGCACACAAATTTTTGGCGAGGGTACGCCTGCGTTCAGGAGACGCTCTGCCATCAGCTCGCCGATGGAAACGTTCATGTCTGCGTATCGTAGCGAAAGGTTTCGCAGATTGCGAAGGCAGCGGAAAAGAGCACCGCTGAGCTTTCCTCCAGCGTAGAGGGCTTCGGCGACTTCCGGAAAAAGATCTTGCAGCCAGTTTACAAGGTGCGCACCGCGGAGCCTTGCAATGGGGGCGGCGATGATCGACAGCATTGGCGGGTCGGTCATCGCGATAACAATGTCGCCTCGCGCCGCGATGCGAAGCAGGGTCCATACCGTGCTGATATGGAATGTCAGATAGTCGATCGCTCTGAGATTCAGACGCGAGCGGCCAAAACGCGTTGTCCAAACGCGCCGAATGTCGACTCCGGCGATCGATTCCTGTGGCGCGAGTTTTTTGTGGCTGTCGTCGTAGCATAGTCGACTCGTGATTACGGTTACCTGCGCGCCGCCTTCGGCAAGGCCGAATGCAAGGTCGGATAGCATCTGGCTCGTCGCCGAATGATCGGGATGGAAGAAGCGATTGATAAAGATCGTGCGCAAAGCTGCTTCGCGTTATCGGATTTTCAAAGGTTGCTGCGCAGGGTGCTTCGCTTATGGCGCAGGAAAGAGAGCCGAACTGCGCCCGGCGATCCGATAGGCGATCAGGCCGATCCATTCCTTGACGGCGAGATCGGCGCGCTGCAGTCCGGCCGCCACGCTTCCGGGAGGCCGAAGCAGGTCTCCGGCATCGTGCGTGCGGAAGTCGACCGTAAACGGGATGACGTTGAATCCCACTTGCCGGAATGCGCCGACAGCGCGAGGCATGTGATACGCTGATGTTACGAGCAGCCAGCGATCCTGTTGCACCAGATTGAGCATTCGACGGGTCAAGACTGCATTCTCATAAGTATCCCGAGAGGCATTCTCGATTATGACGCGCTCCGGGGAGATGCCGGCATCCACGAAATACTGGCGGATGGCCGTGCCTGCTTCTGCGCCGCCGAACAGGTCTCCAACTCCGCCGGTGAATACGATCTTCGTCATGGGACGCAGGAGCGCGATGCGAACAGTTTCCGTCAGCCGCTCCGCCGCCTCGTTGACTGCGAGGCCGCCACGTCCGGATGTGACCCAACCGTCCTCGAAGCCGCCAAGGACAATAACGCCCGTCATGGCACCTTCTGGAAGTGCGGGTTGATATTTCTCGAACCGCTGCTCTAGCGGAAGAATGAGTGCGTTTCCGAGCGGCAGGAAACCGGCGAGCATGATCCAGCCGAAACCTCCGGCGATTGAGCATCGTGCGGCCGATGGGCGAAATCGGTAAAGGATGAAGCCTGCCGCAAGGAGAAAGACAGCGAGGTTCGACGGCTGAGCGAGAAAGAAGAGGATCTTCGAGGCGATGTGGAACATGCGGTGATTTCGAGACCATCAGCACGGTGCATTGCCGCGCTCGTTGCCGGATCGGCGCGCGAGAAAGCGCCGTATCGTAGCTGTTTGCGATTCAAAACAGAGATAGAACAGCAACGATCCGCCGAATACCAGACTTCCTCGCATGAAGAAAGCGGCAAACGATGCGAGCGACAACTCCGTCGCCCTTGGCAGCCAAAGATCGAGAGTACAGTTGAGAGGATAGTGAACGAGGTAGAGTGAATATGACATCCGGCTGAGGCCCAGAACAGACGCGCGAATAGGTTTCAAAGCGTCGCCTGCCTTTTGCGTGCATAGAAGAGGCAGTGTGAGGCAGACGCCGACCGAAACCAGCGTTTCGGATGCCCACATCGGAACAAGCGCAATGTTCGCAAATGACCGGCTTGCTGCCGAAGCTTCGTAGGTAGCGCATCCGGTCAGAAAGCAGACGAGTCCCGCCATGGCGAGCGAGTTCTTGTTGTGCCAAGGGAGGGCGAAGGTAGTGGCCGCTCCGAGACACCAGAACAGCAGATACCCCGCTCTTGAACACGAAAGGATTGCAAAAGCGCCGAGCAAGGCGACCAGTGCGGCCGCATCAATCCTCCGGTTGGACAGCATATAAGCGGCGGCACCTGCGAACACGTAAAACCAGACTTCGTAGGCGAGCGACCAAAGCGGAGCATTGATGGGCAGCGTAACGCCGAAGATGTTGTTCAGTCCGACGATGTTCAATCCGACCCGCAACCAATCGGGTTTGACGTTAAATGCAAAAGAGCCGACGGCGACCGTCAGGATGCATGCCGGAATGAGAGGAACGAAGATTCGCGTCCCGCGATCGATCGCGTATGTTCGAAGATCGAATTGCTGATGGAGCGCGCGCCTGATCGCCGGTCCGCCAACGAGAAATCCGCTTAATATGAAGAATACCAAAACGGCTTCATGGCCTATACGGGTCAACGCGAAGACTGTCGCAACGGGCAGTGTCTGCTGCGATGCAGGCAAGGCGCCAAACTCGACGAACGCGGCGGCACGGACATGACAAAAGAACACGGTCAAGGCAGCCGCACCGCGCAGAAGGTCGAGTGCGAGATATTTCTGCTGTGGAGTGGCGGGTTCGGCGACGTGCTCGAAGCGGAGTGGCGCAGCAAGGTTCACGCGCGATCCATTGTGACTGCCATCTGCGGTGACCGTGACTTGATCTTTATGGCCGGGATGCCCGAGTAAATCGACCACGGCATAAGGTTGCGCGTCGCGACGCTACCGAGAGCGAGAATGCTGCCTTCGCCGGTGGCGACTCCCGGGCCGATAATGCTCCGCGCGGCAATCCAGGTGCAGTCGCCGATGTCAATGGGCCGGACGATCAAGTCAAAGCCGGGCTTCGTCCAGTCGTGGCTTCCGGTGCAGAGATAAGCGCCTTGAGATAAGCAGCAATGCGAGCCGATTTTGACGTCGACTAGATTGTCGATCCAGACGCCTTCGCCGATCCAGCTGTGATCGCCAACGGTCAGCCTCCATGGAAATTTCACGCGGACGCGCGGCTTGATGTCGACGCCCTGTCCGATGCTCGCGCCAAACAAGCGCAATAGCCATCGGCGGTGGGCCGCTCCGGGTAGCGACGAACTGACAAGAAGGCATTGGGCAACGAGCCATAATGCTTCAATCCATCGTGGACGGCCGCGCTTGAATGATTTCCTGTCGTAGATGTCGAGGCGCATCATGCGAAGCGATGCGCTCACGGCAAGCGGACGGTTGATGGACGCCCGGCACCGGTCACGAGCCACTCATAGACCGCGAGAAATGCCTCAGCCACAGTGCTCCAGCTGAATTTCTGTTCGACCAGCGCGCGGCCATTGCGGCCCATCTGTTGCAATTCAACAAGATCTTTGTTCAAAAACCGGGACAGATCGCGCGCCATGTCGTGAGGGTTCAGCGATAACCGTTCGGCTGCGGACGCTTTAAATCCTTCGGGCAGGTTGCACGCATCCGTTTGCAGAACAGGCAATTCGTAAGACCAAGCTTCGAGCACCGACATCGGCAGGCCTTCGCTGAGCGACGGCAGTACGAAGCCGTGTGCCCGGCGTAGTGCTGCATCTTTGTCGTACCCGAAGAGCGGACCTACGAGATGGATGCGCCCTGTCAGCCGGCGCTTTTCAATAGCGCGTTCCAGCGTCTGGCTGTAGCCGCCCTGGTCCCACCCAGCGATGACCAGATGCCAGCCGTTCGCATCTGCTCGCGCGGGCCACGCGTCGATCAGTGAGGTCAGATTCTTTTTCGGATGCAATCGCCCCAAGAACAGCATGATTTTGGCATCAGCGGGAGTGCGCGCATGCCAAGGCGCAAGACCAGGTTCACCCGCAAGTTCGGGGAGCGTTACGCCGTTCGGAATGATGGATATGGGATTGACGAAGCCAAGGCTGCGGATGGCGGATGCTTCTGCTTCGCAAAGTGCATGTAGGCAGCTCGCGCCGCGCAGATGCGCATTCTCGTAGAGGCAAGCGGCGATCGCTTTCTTCCATCGCCCCTGACGTAGCGACCAGGCGTCGAGCATGCCGTGCGGTGATACGATGTATGGGCGGCGCATTCGCGAGGACCACAGAGATACGGCCCGCGAAGGATAAGTCCATATCCCATGCGTGTGGACGATCGAAGCGTCAGTGTCGTGCAGCCGGGCAAGCGCAGTTGGCGCGTATCCGAGGGCAGAAGGTCCCCGAACAGCGAGCGCCGAGGCGGGCGCTCCTTGCCAATCGGCAGACTGAAGGCGCCATTGAGGATCGCACAGCCCTATGACGTGGACTTCGGCGACGGCTGCAAGCAAGCTTCGCGACAATGCTTCGACTACCGCCGAGACGCCGCCGCCTGCCCGCGACAGATATGAGGTTACGAGCGCAGCTTTCATTTCGGTCGAATGGTGTGGTCGGCAGCGCGCGTCGAGGCTCGGTATGAAAGTGCGGCGGCCATCGCGACGGCGGCGCGCGGCTTCTTATGCGAGCGGGACGAATAGGCAGCAACCGCGGCCTCGATCAATCCTGAGGAAAACCTGTTTAAGTCCCAGTCGCGAATGATGCGAAGGCTGGCGTCGCCCATCGCCTGTCGGTTTGGGGTGTTTGCGATCTCATACAGCAGCGTTGCAAGTTGCGCCGTATTGGCCGGGTCGAAGACGCGACCGTTGATGCCTTCTTGAACGAGGTCCGGATGGCATCCGACGCCTTTGGACACCAGAACAGGTAAACCCGCTGCCATCGCTTCATTGACGACGAGGCCCCATGTTTCGGACAGACTTGGAAATACAAGGGCGTCCGCCGAGGCGTAGAGAGCAGGCAATTCATCGTACGCCTTGCGGCCAATCAGATGGACATGCTCTGTAAGAGACAGCTCCGCGACGCGGCGCGCGATTATGCCGTAGAGCGGCCCGTCGCCGGCAATCGTCAGGTCCCAACCCTTTTCGGCGGCCTTGTCCCGATAGCGCCTGAAGGCGCCGATCAGGAACATGAGATTCTTTCCTTCAACAAGGCGCGAGCAGCATAGAAAGTGAGGTCGATGCAAACTGCCGCTCGCCTGCGGAACGAGAATCGGGCGGCGCTGCGCGCTATTGCGTGCGAAATGCCGATTATCGACGACGTCGTAGCCGGTAGAAATCCGACATCTCGGAAAGCCGAGTCTGGCCAGATATTCGGTTTGTGGTGTTCCCGCGACAAGCGCAGCATCAAAGAGTGACACGAAATGGCGTTTCAAGGAGTCACGGATTGGGTTTCTCTGACCGTTCAGAGCATGAGAGTCGCTCATAAGTACAGTTGGAATACCGAGGCCCTGGCAAAGGCAGACCGCTAGCAGGGAGAACGGTTCGGCGTACCCGGGAATGGCGACGACGTCGGGCGAAAAATTCTTCAGCCAACCGTCCAGTGCCTGCAGGCTTCGCATTCGCTCTTCTTGCCGCTTCGAGAGAGAAATAACACCAGCGGTTCGCTTTTCTTCCGTCACGCCCCAATCGTATTCGCCATCGAAGTCTGAAAACTCGAGGGCGAGAACTGAGGCGCGCAGCCGGAGATCATCAAGGCGGGCCAAGTGGTAAGGGCCGTAACTGCGGAACAATAGCGCAATCCGCATGGGACTGGCGGCGGTTGGGCGCGTATCCAACTTTATGCGGGCCGCCGATAAAGAGAAGAGACTGCGGCGGGGGTCTGGCGCGCGACGATGCGCAGAATGAGAAGCGCCGGCAGACCGAAGAGCAGCGCTCTGAACATCCACGCCTCGATCGTCTGTGTCAGTAGGTAGATCGAGAGCGCCGCCAGCAGCACATATGCAGGTTGCACGCGGGGATCACGGCGGCTGAGACTCCAAAGTCGACCATAGAGCCAGCCCACTACGAATATCGCCAGCGGCGCCAGCAATCCGAATTCCAGCCAGAAATCTCCGACAAAGCTTGGCGCCGCGCCGACTGCGATATCCCAGCCCGTGATCGTCGCGATGCGATCCACTGGAATTCCCGCGCCGCGTGTTAGATCGATATTCAGTCCCAATGCGGAAACGACGTCGGCATACTTCGTCGGCCATAGCGAATGCGGTATGATTCTGGCGCCCATATGCGCGAGAATGCGCTCTCCGCTGAAGGTCTCGCCGGTTTCATCGACGTAGCGCACAATTGCCGAGCTGAATAAATATTCGTTGCCGGACCAGTTCTCCAACATCATCGATACCGAACCATCGAATTTTTCGTTCGACCCGATGTAGATGGCGTCGCGATTGGCGACCAGCCAGAGAAGCAGCGCACCGACGGCGAGCGCCCCGGTCGCAGCAAGGACAAAGGGAATGCGCGGCCGGAAAACGAGAATGTAGCTGCCGGCAATTGCGGCCAAGGCGAGGAATGTTGGACCTCGCCGCGCTCCGAGCAAACCCTGCACGAGTAGCGGCAAGAGAAAAACGAACACGAGCAGCCAATGTCTTGGCCGCATTCCGCCATGGCGCCGTGACAGAATGACGAGAGGCGTTGCGACAAATCCAAATTGGGCGGCTTCGCGAATGTATCCGCTATCGTCCCAGCCGCCGCCATAAGCATGTCCGTAAGCGGCGCCAAATCCGCCGACATTTATGATTCCGATAATCCACGTCAGCGCCCCCAACGCGCCGAAGACTACGCCGACAGCCAGAATAGCATTTGGATTTTGCTGAATGATCGGTGCGGATGCTCTATGCGCGTAACGGGCGCCACGCCAAATGCCAACTATCAGTGCCAGGCACATTATGTTCGCGACGAGTTGGAACTTTGCCAGTTCATCCCAATAGCCGGCGCGCGATAGAAACTCGAAATCGTCATTCGCCAGTCCATAAAGCGGCAGCCAGACATAAAGGAACAGACATTGCGGCACGCAAAAGATGGTCGGATGGAATACGTCTCGCCACAACATCCAGTCGCGAAATATCGCCCAAGCTCCGAAGGCAGCGAGCAGGCCGGCAAGCGCATAGAACATGTTGCGCGTCTAGGTTACCGAAAGCGGTTGATGGCGGTTGGAGATTTCACGGTAGCTGCTCCGCACCGGAGGATTCGAGTTTGGAAAATGCGTGGAGCAGTCGTTCGCCGTACTTTTCCCATGTGTGCTCGCGTGCGCGAGCTCGCGCGTTCTGAGACATGCGCGACCGTAAATCCCGGTTCGTAACGATGCGTTTTATCACGTCAGCCAGGGCTTCGGGATCGCGGATCGGCACGATGAAGCCGTCGATACCATTCCGTACGACGGAACCGCAGTTTGGCGTCGTAATTACGGGAACTGCACAAGCCATTGCCTCCAGGTGCGCCAGGGCGAAACCTTCTGACAAAGTGGGAAGAACAAAGACATCGGCCGCGAGAAATTCATTTTGAACCGAAGCGCGCGGAACTTGCCCGACGTAGTGCGGGCCTTCGAACAGAGGATCGCGTATCTGATGTTTTGCAACGGGACCAACGACGCGAATATCGCACGCGACATTGCGCTCTCTGAGAATGCGTGAGGCGGCGGCCAAGTAGTGATTTCCCTTGAGCAGTCCCACCGTGCCGACAAACAAAACGCGTCCAGGTATGGGATTCGGTTTTGCATCTAGCCAGCTTCCGTTGATGCCGTAGGGTACGATCGCGACCTTGCTCGGATCGGCTCCGAGCGCGATCACCGAGCGATAGACGAATTCGGATGGAACGAGGATCAGATCGGCGATTTCGTACTTGCGCCGGTCGCGCTTGCGGCCGTCCTCAACTTGATCGAGGGACGGGATAGTCCAAGGGATTTCCGGAAAGCGCTGATATTCTTCCGCGAGGTGTAAGCCAATATCGGGATTGAGCATGGCTTCGTGTACGATGCGATAGCCGCGCGCTTTGGCTTCCTGGCAAAGGTCTATGTCGTCGTTGACGATGACAGTATATATGGCGTTGGCGCCGCCGAAGTGATCGGCCCGTGCACGCTTCATCACGGCATCGGAAACAGAGCCGGTTCTTGCTTCGAAGCCGAGTTTCCGACCGATATGCCAAGCGACGACGGCACCTCGCACCTGACGCACCTTTGCGGCGGAGAGATTTGGTGGGAGTGTTCGCCCGAACATGCGGTGTACGAGCGTGGGGCGGAGGCAGGTCGGCCATACGTGCCCTACGAAGCGGGTCGCTCCGACATTTGCACAGAAGTCCGTATAGAAGCGCTGAAGCATGCCGGCGCGTTCAAGTATAGCCGGAACGGCGTAGTGCAGTCGTGCGCCCGGCTGCAGGACTGCAAATCGCAATGGGTTTGGCTTAGGCATTTGTACTGCTCGCTTGCGCGTAGGAATAAGCGGGTGAGCCCGACCAAATGGCCATCAGCTTCTCGACGGCCGCATCCCACGTAAACGTGCTGGCACGTTCACGAATGCGGGCACGGAGCGTCGCATGGCGATCTGGCTCATCGAGGTAATTTGCGATGACGTCAGCGACCTCGGTTGCGGTCGCGTCGGGGGCAAACAAATGACCGCAACCTTCCGGGATCGTGTCCGATATTCCCCCGACGTTGCGTGCCAGAACCGGGATGCCGAGGCGCAAGCTTTCGCGATTCGAAATCCCAAACGCTTCGGCGGAGGAGAAAAGGCAGACGAAATGGCAGGCCTGGATGAAATCGAGAAAGCGCTGTGGGTTTCTGTGCTTGTCGATGTAGCCGACGGTCCGCAACAGGTGGTGACGGGGGCCATCTGCGGGCGCGAAGCCCGCAGCCGCGACTTCAACATCGATATTGCGTGCACGAAGAATTTCGGCAACGTCGAGTAAGAAGGACAGACTTTTTCGTTTCCAGTCCTTGCCAAGAAAACCTAGTCGAAGTTTTGACAGAGATCCCGGCTGGATATTAGTGAGATTGCCGATGCTTTGATCATCGATATTCGAACCTCCCGGAACGACGTGGACCTTGGCGGGGCTTACGCCGTAACGCTCGACGACGGAGCGTGCCGCCCAGGCGCTCATGCAAACGATGTGCTTTGCGGCGGAATATTGCGCCTTTTCGCGTGCAATGGCATCGGCCATCACATGGCGACTGACCCTGCAGCTTTCTGCGAGCCCATACTCCTCGAAGTTTTGCGCGAGCGTCGCATCGATGTAGTAGCTCACTGTGCCGCCATGGTTCGGCGGTGGGAAGAGAGGAAAATGGCTGATGATCTCAGCCTCGTTCCCGATCGGATCGGCTTGATCCAGCAAGCGACGGAGAAAGTAGGCACTATACTGAAAGCCGCCATATTGCCCGTGACGGACGCGAGACCAGACGTTCCATATCGATCGATGGAAGCGCTGTCGTTTCGGGTCGAGCCGCCAAGCGGCATCGATGAAGCCCGCTCGCCGGGCAGCTTTGAAAAGATGGAACGGCGTGCCGCTCCAGGTGGTGGGCGACGTGGCGTCGCCGATGCATGTCAGGATGCGCATTCGGCAAACCGTTTCAGGGATTGGGGAGCGCCGAACAATTGTGCTTCCCAGCGTTGTGCACAACTCTCGATGCCGTATTCGCTGCGAATGCGTTGCAATGCTTTTGACGCGAAGTGCGTGCGCAATTCTGGCGAATTCAGAACTCGGCTAATGGCCGATGCCAATGCAACTGGGTCGGAAGGTGAAACGAGTATGCCCGCTTCGCCGTCAGCCAAGACTTCGCGACAGGCGGCTACGTCACTCGCGACGACCGGGATGCCCGCGGCCATGGCTTCGATCAGTACGATGCCAAAACCTTCGTCGCGAGTGGTGCTGAATGCAAAGACATCGACCTGTCCCAACAGCCTCGCGACATCGGTTTGATTTCCCAGAAACGACGTCGATTCCGCGATTCCGAGCGAGCGTGCCTGCGCTTCGAGATTGCCGCGCAAGGCACCGTCGCCGACGATCCACAGTTGCGCACTTGGCATGTCGCGCCGTACGATCGCGAAGGCCTCCAGAAGTGTTGCGTGATCCTTGATGACGTCCAGTCTGGACACCATTGCAATTGTCGGTCGGAGGTCGCTACGCATTTCGCGCAAACGCCGGGCGTCAGCAAGAATGTCGGCAACGTCGACGGCGTTAGGTAGTACTGCGGACCGTGCGGGCATCCCGATTCCAAGCTGCTTAAACTCCTGCTCCACCGTTCTGGAGCACGAGAGGACAGGGCATCGGATGATGCGCGATGCTGCCAGAATCGCGCAGAACCGCAATCGGGCAATCCGACTTCGAGGCGGCGGATTCCCCGCCCAAGCGCTCACCCGGCGAACGCCCGCGCTTCGTGCCGCCGCGGCGACTATGAGGTGTGGGATGCCAAAGCAATGAAGGAGGATTGCGTCGGGTTTTCTTTGCGCGATTTGCTTTCGAGCCCACCTCCATTGATCGAAATATGATTGTCTATCGGAAGGCAGGACGCTTACGTGGTCTTGGAAGACATTGTTGAAATCCCGCTCCAAACTCCGCGACGACGATGACCATGCCAGAGCATGCTGCTCGAAACGGTTTTGCCAATGGCGAGCGAGACGCAGGCACATCATCTCTGTGCCGCCGGTTCCCAGGCCGGTAATGACGTGCATAACCGTCTTCAAGCGGCGAAATCCGGTGACGTTTCAGGCATAGGCAGGCCGAGCAAGTCCGAATAACCGCGGGCCATGTCGGTCATAGAAAATGCGGAGGCAACTTTTTGTTGCGCGAGTTGGGCGCGTGCGTCGGCGATGGTTGCGTCTGCGAGAACTGCGTCGATGGCATTCGCCAATGCCGCCGGATCGGCAGGCGCGACGAGAGTTCCCAATCGGCCGTTATCCAAAACTTCGCGGCAGGCTCCGACGTCGCTGGCGACGACTGGGACGGTGGCTGCCATTGCCTCGATCAGGGCGATTCCGAAGCCCTCGTCGGACGTCGTCGAGAAAGCGAACAGATGCATTTGCGTGATCAAGTCGACAACGTTTTTTCGCATGCCGAGAAGTTCGACGGTATCTGCCACGTCTTCCGCGTCAATCAGGAGTTCAAGCTCATGGCGTCGGCTGCCGTCGCCAATGAGCCAAACACGAATGTTTCGCCCGCGCGTTTTGAGTATGCGAGCCGCCCGGATCAATGTCGGTTGATCCTTATGGCCTTCTAATCGTGCGACCATGCCGATAATAAAAGGCGCCTCATTCGTTCGCCGGGAAGGTTTACGATCGCAACGGCTGAAGGCGGTCGGCAGACCGTTGTAGATAACGGCGGTTTCCGAGTGCTTCACTCCGAAGTGGAGGACCGTTCCCGCGCGTACGTACTGACTGCAGCATACCAAGCTGTCCGTGAATGGCCGTCCGAACTGAACCAGAAACTTAAACTTGCGGAAAGCGTTTCCTGTGCTCGCGTCCGGATAATTGCCGACGTGCGCGATAATGCGATCCACGCCGGCAAGCCGCGCGCCGATTGCCATAAAAGCGTGCCAGCCTAGCGACATCGAAAGCAATGCGGCAGGGCGATGTGCACGGGCTATCCTAAAAATCTGGAAGGCTAGAATGAGATAACGTGCATATCCGCGCTCGGGAAGATTGAGCGTAATGCGTTCTAACCCGAGTGCTTCGAAATCCGAGGCGAGATCATTGGGCGATCCCTGCATCACGACGATAATGGGCTGCACGCCGACCGCAATCCATTCGCGGCTTAGTTCGAGCGCCAAACGAGGGGTGCCTTCCGCCGCCAGCGACATCAAGGCGATCAAGACGCAATTTCTACGCGGCATGGCCACCCTTAGACTTGGCCTATGAGGTCCAAATGGAAGTTTGAGTCGTTATTCGCTCGCTTGAAGATACTGTCCCAGGATTTTCCATCGAACGGCCGATATCCGATTTTCGCGAGATTTTTGAGAAGAAGGAGGGGATCGCCATGCTGGCGGCGTATGAAAGGAGGATGAACCTCCAAGTGCATCCGGGGGCGAAGTGTCGACAGCCAATCCAATGACGATTGCACAAGATTCCACTCCATGCCCTCGATGTCGATCTTGAGCAGATCGGGCACAATTCCGCGCTCTTTGCATATGTGCTGAAGCGGAGCGCATTCGACGACTACGCGTGCGAATGGTCGACCGTTTTTGGCTGCCGTTCGTTCGGTACTGGCGTCGCTCATCGGTGAAAGACTGCGTGCCACGCCATATCCGGACGATACGAATTCGACATTAGCAGGTTCTCCGACTGCGCGTGCATCGATGTGCCATTCCGCATTGGCGCTCAGGTTGCGATCCCGCACGTTTGCAAGAACGACTTGGGATGGCGAGTCCGGTTCGATGCTCAAGACTTGAACGGGGCTCGTTCTGCTGGCTACAAACAGCGCGGAGAAGAAGCCGCCCGATGCTCCGACATCAACGAGTGCACGACAGCCGTCGGCAAGTTCAAGAAATGAGCGCCATTCCCCAGCTTCGAAAGCCATGGTGCGGAATACATTATGCGCTAAAGCGTCGTCCGGTAGCCGAAGCCGGATGGACTTGCTCAAAAATATACAATCGACTCCGGCGTCCATGTCTCTCTGGATGAGGTCAGACGTCTCCATGCGGTAGTAGATCGAAAGCCGTTTCAGGAATCTCGCTCGCCTGAACAGCGACGATGGCAGTGACATCTTGACCAAGTCTTTGATCTCTCGACCGAACGTGTGCCTCTGAAGCATGTGTGTCTCCTCGAACTTCAAGTCGAGATTGCGAGGCGCGAAACCGCTTCGGAGCGTCCGGCGCGCATCCATGCGTGGAGATCGCGATATTGCCGGCGAAGACCACGGTAGCCGATGGATGCGAGCGGCTCGAGAAAATCGATGGCGTTTCGACCGCGTCTTTCGAGCATTTGCCAGTGGACTTCGAGCTGCAAGGCGGGTTTCAGCCTTTCGATGACGAGCAGCGAGGAGCAGAGCACCTCATGTTCGAAGGATTCCACGTCGATCTTCATGATATCGGGTTGCCAATCGATCGTGGTCAAGAGATCGGACAATGTCGTCACGGGAACGTCAACGTCGGACGCTTTGAACGCTTTCATCGCGTGCTCGTGGAGGCGATTGCTGATCGGCATGATGAGCCGCCCCGACATGTCAGATACGGCCACGGCCATGATCTTCCAGTCAATGTGTGGCCCCGTGTTCAATGCAATCGCGCGCTCAAGAAGAGGCAGGACCTGGGGATCCGGCTCGACCGAGAGGATGTGGCAGGCATGCGGTCGTGAGCGGGCGAAAAGCGCGGACATGAAGCCCGTTTGAGCACCGATATCGATGAGCGCCATGCGATTTTTCGAAAGCTCGAGGAATTCCCTGGCTTCGACCGAGGACTCGTTGATTTCAATGCCGTGATGCTGCCAGTTGAGATAGGCGGTGACGCTTTCGGGCGGAAATACCGTGAGGCCGTTTTTGACATAAAGCGGAAGGCCCGGTGTTCGATTACGTATCCGCAGCGCCTCGCTTCTATCCAATCGCCAATAACTAGGAATACGTTTGACGAAGCCGAGTGTTTGCCAGAGCGCGAATGGCGTTGTCGTGCGGGCAGCAGTTCGAAATGTCGAGTGCAAAGTCATGTGCTTGGCCTTCAATTATTTAACCGAATTCCTCGACCGCGATACGATAGTGAAATACCGTTGTATCGGGCGCGGATGGTCCCATGTGCAGGTAAGCTACGGAATGTGTGGGGGGTACTCAGGTGTTGAGGGACTGGGCTTGCTTGAACGTTCGATATTTTTTCGCGATCAATTCGCGGGCGATGTCGAGATATTCTTCGACCATTTCGCAGGTCGAAAACCTTTCCTCGGCATCTTTCCGGCAGGCTCGACGGGAAATTTCACCGATACGTGTGACTGAACACGTCATTTCGTCTTCATTGTTGGCGAGGAAGCCGGTAACTCCGTCACGAATGAGTTCTGGCATGCAACCGCGGCGGGTCGCTATCACGGGTGTGCCGCAGGCGAGCGCTTCCATCACGATATTCGCGCATGGCTCATCCCACTGGATCGGCGCCAGGACGGAATCGGCGGCAGCTAGAAACTCGAATTTTCGATCATCACCAATCTCGCCGATCCATTCTATTTTGCCGCCGATCTGCGGTCGTACCTCTTGTTCGAAGAATGCGCGGCCGCCTGGTTCGTCAGAAATATTGCCGGCAATCTTAAGCGGAAGGCCGGTTTGCTTTGCAATGCGGATCGCGGCATCGGCGCCCTTGTTAGCCGTCAGGCGTCCGATGAATGCGAGATAGCCGCCCATCGCTTGGGCCGAGAACGCAATCCGCCGGATGTCGGCGCTGTTGTAAATCGTAGACCAGGGTCCGGACGAGAACTCGGCGCGCTGGTGATTGCTGACGGCGACCAGCGATAGAGGGCCTTTCGCGGTATTTTTCAGTCGCTCTACATCGATGGGATCGATCGGGTTGCCGAAGCGGTAGATCAGTGGAACGCCTGCGATCAGGAATGGAAAGAGGTAATCTGTGCGGCATCCCGCGACTATAACGTCGTGTCCGGAGAAAAGCTCGCGCATGCTGCGGAGAGCAAAGTTGAACTTGCAGTAGCCGCGCCAAGTGATGGTGTGCTGACCGGCCCAGGGATATGTGATCAATCGACCATAATTCTTCGATCCTTCCGCCGCCATCAGCGTCACTTCGTGGCCGCGGCGAGCGAAGCCTTCGCATAAGTGCGCAAAGATGCGCTCCGCGCCTCCATAACCGTTGGGTGGAACAGAGATCTTGGCATCTGCGATGACCAGAATTCGCAAGAGCGGCGTCTCGAGCCGTTGGATACTCACCATTAATATGGCATCACGTTTGTCAACGGAGGCGCGCGATGAGCCAACGAAGCTCAGGTGTCATGCATTGGACGGCGCTGAGGCCGACGCAGACTTGCAGTCGGCGCAGCAGCAGCGCGGTGGCGGCGGTTTGGCTGAACATAAGCGAAGCGGCAATGCCGTTTAAACCAAACCGTGGAACGATGACAGCCGCAACCGGTACGAATATGGCGAGGGCGGACAATTGTGCGTATGGACCGGCGCGCCAGTCGTCGAGTGCACGAAGCGCGACGGTGGCGGTCTGCACGAAGCATGTCGGTATCTGCGCGATGCAAAGCAAAATCGCGACCGGAACAGCTTCGTCGTATTCGTGACCGAACAAGAATGGGAGCATGACCGGGATGATCAGTGCAATGCATGCATTGGTCATCAGCGCAATGATACAGGATGCTCCGAGAGCATTGCGGACGAGGTGCCGGCGCACAGCGAAGCTCTGTGCGGCGGCGAGTTTTGGAAAAAGAACGATCGATGTCGCGCTTGAGACTATGCCAAGCCCCGCGCCGGATAGCGTCAGGGCGACGGCATATCGGCCAAGATCCGCGTGGGTGAAATAGGTTATGCAAATTACTCGATCGGCGTTTTGAGAAAGAATTCCCGCAAATGCCGTCGTGTGAAATTCGAGCCCCGTTCGTAGCAGCGCTGTCATCTCACGCAGCCTGGGAACAGAGATGCCGTTGTATCTGATATGGCACCACCTACCGATGCAAATGAGGAAGGTTCCAAGCCACGATGCGGCAAGCAGCATCGGAACATTCAGTGCCGATTGATGCCAGAGCAAAATAATGCCGGCCATATACGTAGCCTGCGGGAGCAGGCGAAAGGCATTGTAGCGAGCGAAATCCTGGCGTCCGTGATCGATAGCGACCAACGTCAGAGCGACAAAATTCGCCGGCAGGAAGAAGATTAGATACAACATCTGCAAATTGCGCAGCTTGGGGTCGGCTGCAAAGTCGACCAGAACCAATCCGCAGAGCAGCGAAAGCAAAGCAAGTGCGGCGGCGGAGGCGAGTGCGCTCCCAACCATTGACGCCTGGTCTTGCCGTCGCGCGATAAAAAAACTGAGCGCGCTCGGCAATGAGCAGATGCCCATCCCGGCTATGGCGCTTGCCCAGAATTGGATTTCGGCGAGTTCTCCCCGAGACTCTGGACCGAGCAGGCGAGCTGCGAGAACGCCCGTCGCTATTCCGAACCCGAGATTGATAACGTTCGTCGCAACAGACCCTGACCAAGCCGGAAGCGACTTCAACGTGAGAATTCCGTGTCTGACACTGCTCTAGCTGCATCAACTTGCGCAAAGCTACCGCACGCTGGGTGCAGGGCGCACCTCGCGATGAAGCTTTATCGATTCAATAATATAACAAATAAGGACTAGCACTATCGCCATTTACAAGCAATGAGATATTCGCTGATACCGAACGGTTTATGCATCTTGTTAATAAGGGGGATATTACTTTGTAAAACGCGAAATGCTGACGGGCTATTTCCTCGTAATTGTGAGGTCATCAAACCGAGCGAACCCGGAGACGATTGTCTCTGAGGCGGAGCGAGCGTCCAGGATAAGCTCGAGCGTCTGCGCTATGCAATCCATGGGAACTTCGAAAACAACGGTGAAACGTCTCCATTGCCGGACGTCGCCAAGAAACATTTCCGTCTTTGCCACTGTTCTCGGCTTCGGTAGACAACCGATTTGCCATATCAAGCCACGGCGTCCCCGAATGCTTCCTTCAAACGAGCCTGACAGCGTGTATCGGCCCGGGGGCAATCCCAGCAATTGCGAAACCGGGTGAAAGTCGACTCGACCCGGACCAAGCTCAATGGACAGCGCGCGGTCGGCGGGGCGATCGTCTCTTGGTGCGATTTCGATCGTGGCACCGTCGCCGGATGCGATTTTCCAGTCGTAAGGCAAGCCGGAAGGTGCGAATTCGAAAGCGCCGTTGGAGAGCAAGCCGGTTTCGCCGAGCTCCGTGGAACTCAGAAATTGCAGCCAACAGTAATAGGACAGTCGGTAAAGTTTATTATCTAGAAGAAGACGCAGATAATCGCCAATTTCCCGAGATGTCGGGGGATGCGGCGTAGCTATGAGCGCCAGCAAAAGCCTCAGGGGCACATACGGATTTCTGATGTGGCCTTTGAGATGCGAAAAGAACGAGGATCGCCACGGTGGATCTTCGGCCAGAAGTTTAATCAAAGCTTCGCGGGCGTTCGGCGTTTCAGCCATCGTTGTGAGAACTGCGATAATGAGTGGCATCGGTTGCGGCCTGGCTCGCAATAGGGCATCGGCGTAACCTGCGGCAGCAGCGTAGTCGCGCGCCGCCATTTTCTTTCGCAAGATCCAATAGGCTGCAGATTGCCGTCGTAAAGATTGCCGGACGGCAATCGACATGAATTGATCGGCCATTGCCGTATTGGCATTATCCGCGGCGAGCAGGCCCATAATCTCCAGTCCACGCGCGTTGAATGGTTCATCTCGCAGAGATGAACTTATCCAATCCCATATCTGCTTTTTCCGGTAGCGATTCAGACCCTGTAGGGGACTTTCAGCGATCACTTCATTTCCCAATGCAAAGCGGATGGCGGGGGATGATGCCTGAAACGCAGCTATAAGATGGAAGTTGCCGGCGACCAGATATGCGAGCTTCGATTTTGAGAGAATCAGCACGAATAGCGCAAGGATCAATGCGCCAGTGGCAATTCTGGATTTCATTCGCGCGCTCCGATGTGCGTGCGGATGTTCGGAGGTCAAGTTTTCCAACGAACGAATTTGCTTCGCGCAGCAGCGGCGATAAATCTCAATATCCGGAGCGATTTGCGGGTGCGCCGAGCAACGGGCTGGATGCTGCGCTCCGTGAAGCGCTTACCAGTTTCAATGCGGCATTGCTTTGCGTTTGTGGGAATTTGATCGCTTGTTGTCGGGCGCCGTCTCAATTTGTCAGGTGAGTTGACCTTCTGCCATGCTCGGATGACTTGTCGCGCCATAGTTGATCGATGACCGTCATTGTTGAGATCGGGGTGCAACCATTTTATCAGCAGCGCCATATGGGCGCGTAGCTCGTTCGCTGGTGCGGTGTTATCGAGGCCGAGGGTACGATATTCGTCGGCGCCCCGCTCAAGCAAGATTTGCTCGACGAAGAAAATTGCCGCTTCGCGGATTGCGGTTGCAGAGCGGTCGCTCAGTGTTTGCGCTTGGCGCATCGCGTCAGTGTCGCCAGAAGCAATCCGTAACAGCAATCTTGTTCCTTTCGGCAGCGGCCGTGCGCGCATCGCGCGTACTTGCGATGGCAGGTGAAAGAGATCGATTGCAACTTTGAGAGCGTCCGCGTCGGTCATCGCGGATTCTCGCGAACGGACATCATCGGATGAGGCGTATCGAAGCCGGGAACATATTTGCCGTATGAGAATGCGCGTTCGCCGTATGTGAAGCCGTATCCGTAGCCATATCTACCATATCCGTAGCCATATCTGCCATATCCGTAACCGGCTCTCTTGGCGTCAAATCGGGTTACGACACTGCCGATCATCGGGCTTTTGGCGATATCCAGACGCTTGAGTGCGCCGCGCACCGATCCGGCTCGTGCAATGCCGGCGCCGATGACGAAGACCGTGGCTTCCGCGGCGTTCGAGAGTAGAGGTGCGTCCGCGATTCCGAGCACAGGTGGGCCGTCGATGATGACAAGGTCGAACACTTGGAGGCTCAGCGTGAGCAGCGACATCAGATGTGGGCTGCTCAGGAGATCGGCGGCGTTTGGCGGCAGTGGTCCAGACGGCAAAAAAGCCAGATTCGAAATATCCGTCGTTTGAATTGCCTCGGGCGGATTGCAGGTTCCTGCCAAACAGGAGCTAAGCCCAACCGAATTGTCGGCCTGTAGCACCTTGTGAAGCGAGGGATTGCGCATGTCGGCATCAACAAGCAGCACTTTCAGGCCCAGGCGCGAGAAGTGCTGTGTTATAGCCAGCGACGTGATGGACTTACCTTCCGCAGCGTCAGCGCTTGTGATGAGAAGCGATTTCGGCATGCCGCGAGCCGTCGAGAATTGAAGCGAAGTGCAAAGCGACCGGTATGCTTCCGACAGGGTCGATCGCACATCCTTAAGGTCCGCTTCGGCGCCGCCTTCTGCCTTGGTGAAAGGAATAATGCCCAGAGTCGCGAGCCCGCCAATGCGTTCAGCTTCCTCGATCGAGTCGATCACGTCGTCCAGTTCTTCGAGGATATATGCCAGGCCAAATCCGCCGCATGAGCCGAGTAACAGGTAGATGAGCATCGACCGCAGCAATTTCGGCGATGACGGTGCCCCTGGGAGATCGGCCTTGTCGACAATGAAGATGTTATTGCTTCCGACGCCGCCCGCAACGTCCACTTCCTTGAAGCGCTGCAGAAGGTCATTGTAGAGGCCGCGATTGGTATCGACCTCGCGTTTGAGGATATTATATTTGATCGAGCGTTTCTGAACATCCAGAACCTCTGCACGCAGTTTATCGACGCGTGCCTTTAGTTCCCTTTCCTGGCTTAGCGACGATTCGTAGGCGCCTTTCAGCGACGCCCGAATGGTTTTGACCTCGGCTGCAAGCTGCTTATCGATTTCCGCAATTTTATTGCTGATCTGTATCATCGCCGGATACCCCGGCTTGAACGTCTCAAGCTTCTCCTGATAGTTCGTCACGAGTTCATTGCGCTTGGTGCGAAGGCCGTCGATCACTGCGTTGCTCAAGAATTGCGGCAGGCTGATCGCATCGGACTTTTCGACCTGACGCCACAGTTGCTCATTACGTATCCGCTCCGACGTGACATTCCCCAACGCAGCATTCGCATTTCCAAGGTCTGCTTCGGTGATGGACGAGTTCTGATGGGTTGCTACAATCTGCTCCTTCTCGGCAAAATCGAGCATGGTTTTTTCCGACTGCTCGAGCTTGAGTTTCAATTGCTTGATCTGATCTTCGAGGAATGTCTTGGCGTAGGCGTTGGCTTCAAAACGCTTGTCGAGATTGGATGCGATGAATGCATCGGCATAGGCAGAAGCGATTTTCTGGCTGCGCGCCGGATCGGGATCGGAATATGAGACGTCGACCAATCGCGATCCGGCAATGGGCCTTACCGATACGTTCCTTTGGACGATCGCTGCAGCGGCATCGGTCAGCGCGCGCCGGCTCCGATTTGCGTTCGGGGTGCTTGTTTTCAGGAATTCTCGGGACATTGCAAACAATGAAAACTCTCGCGGTCGGATGAAATCCGGATCGTCGGCGAGACGGGCTGCCGATGCGACTCGTTCCGCCAAACTCCTGCTTTGAAGTAGTTCGTATTGTGTCTTGAGAAATTCGTTATCGGTCCCTTCGACCGGCGTTACGCTGCCGCCATCGACGATCTTGGCGACGTTGCGGTCGATTTGCAGACGGATCGTCGAGGTGTAAAGCGGCGTCGTCATCAGCGTTCTGATCGCGCCGATCGCTAGCACGCATGATGCAATGGCGAGGATGAGCCATTTTCGCTTGTTGAAGATGCGCCAGTAATCCCAGATCTTCGCGGCGATGTCAGTTTCTTCCCGGCCGAAATCGCGACCCGTGCGGTGCAGGAGCCGATAGCTTTCTGCGATGTCGCTGCCGGGCCCGGAGGCAGGCTCAAGCTGCGTCGAATTGGCGTCATTTGCATTCTGATTTTCATCGCTGGAAGGCGCCATGCGTTTTATCGCCGAGGTTAAATGTCAGGAAAATTCTGGCTTACAGGAGGGTGACGAAAATGCTTGTGACGGGCAGTGCTTTGAGCAAGCCTTGATATGTCGTCTTGAGCGATGAGTCCGAGACTACGATGAGATCGCCTTCCAATATCTCCGGATCTTTCTCGTGCCCCGATCGGATCTTGTCTACGTCGAACTTGGCTGCCTGATGCTTCCCATCCGCTTTGCGAAATACCGCGATCTCGGTTTGCGCGGTATCCGTAAGTCCTTCGGCGGTTGCAATCAGTTGCAGGAGTGTCGTCTCACCCCTGATCGGATACACGCCGGGCTTCTTGACGGCCCCGTCAATCGTCACGCGCTGACTATTGTACTCCTTGATGGTGACGTTCACCTGCGGTGACTGCAGGAATTTGACACCGAAACGTTGGGTCAGATCGCGTTCTACGTCTTGTGCCGTCCGTCCTGCGGCGGAGACTTCGCCAACAAGCGGCAGATTGATGGTTCCCGTGGCAGCCACCTGCACGGTCTTCGAAAGTTCCGGCACTCTGAAGACGGTGATGTCCAACAGATCGAGCGGGCCGATCTTGTAGGCTGAGCTACTGGGGTCGGATGTGGCGGTCAGGCGAACAGCTTCCAGAGATTCTTGTTTCGGCAAGGTGATGCTGCCGGGTGCCACGGAATGCATAGGCGCCGGGCTTTTGGACAACGTCGCTTCCGCCGACGTCGCGGGAGAGGCGTCAACTTCAAGTTTATCGCTGATCGTCGTGCCGCACGCGCTCAGGCACAGTGAGAGGCCCAGTGTCATCGCGGTGCAAATGCGGCCGATCGTAGGGTGTCGAAGGATGCATCTCCGCTCAGGCCATGTCCGGCAGCGCGAGAGATTGCTGGCCGAAGGGCAATGGAAGATTTGATGGCGGCTCATTTTCTATAACACCCCGCGGACGTGTCAAAACCATATGTGTTGCTTCACCTTCGCCCACGCGTCTTGCGGCTGCTTTCCAACCTTTCGACAGGTCGGGTGGGCGCCGGTGCGTGTCATGAGCGTCGGTGGCGAGAATGTGAATGTGTCCCTCGTCGAGCATTCGCTCGGCCCAGTAGCGCGGTTCGCGCCCAAAATTTCCTGTCAGCGAGCTTGCGGTGATCTGCATCCAGACGCCGTATCGGGAAAGCCGCTCGATCGTCTGGTAGCGTTCGGCGATCCATCTCAAACGCTCAGGATGCGTGAGGATCGGTATGTATCCGGTGAGAAGTATTTGAAAAAAGAACTGCTCCATGCGTATCGGCGCGACATGGTACGGCGGTTCGACGAGAACATAGCGGCTCATTGCAAGCGTCGGAATCTCGCGCTTCGCGAGCTTTTTAGTGAAGTGCACGTCCATGTGTGCATCGGCGCCGCAGACCAGATCAAGGGCGATGCCCGATTGCCGTAGGGAGCCGCGCAAGCAATCTATTGCCGCGAGAATCCCGGCGCCCGTATTATGATACAGGCCGGGGCGAATGTGGGGTGTGCAAGCGACGGCCGTGATGCCATCTGCAACGGCCATGCGCGCCATCTCCAGGGAGATTTCGAGATTGCGCGGCCCGTCATCCAAGCCAGGCAGCATGTGGCAGTGAAGGTCGATCATTCGACACACTCGCGCTGCGCCGATGCCGAGGTGGCGCATCCTTTATGGAACTAACTCCAACGTACTATTATGGTTCTGGTGTGTGTCAAGGCGAGTGGTTCGCTTGTATCGGCTCATTGTTCCTGTACTTATCTCCTATTAAATATACATAATAAACAATGTATTGCTGTGTATTTATTAGTGTATTTTATGAATACCTTGCGGGTTTGTTGTTCTTCGAAAGCCGTGGATATGTCTCCTTATTCACACGCCACAAATCATCAAAGGCGTATCTGTTTGTATAACTCTTAGGTACCATTTAAACTGGTGCATAGCGAATCGGGCGGATGGGGAACATGGAGCAGAGATTTTTCTGGGTTGTCGTTGCCGCCTTTCTGGCGCCGATTGTGGCATCGGCGAGCGCCGCAAATCTTCAGATACTGACGGGCGAAGTTCTGCTCAGTCGTGGCGGGGCTTACCACGCCGTCCGGGGTTCCAGCGAGTTGTTGATCGGAGACACGCTCGTCAGCAGGCCCGGTAGCTCGGCGAAGATAACATTCTCGGATGGCTGCGTGGCTTACTTGGGCATGGGCATTGCGTTTACCATCGAGGCAAAATCTCCGTGTGCTTCCGGTCGCTCTCCTGCATCGGAAACGGGCGCTACTTCGCCGGCGACGCCGGATGCAATGTCTACTGGTGCGGATGGCGGTTGGGTGGAAGGAACCGAGACGCTTGCAGTCCCGGAGGAATCGCAAACCAATCTCATGCCGTATTTGCTGGGGGCTGCTGGCATCGGAGGCATTGCAGTCGCGGCGTCGGCGCTCGGCGGGGGAGATAACGGACCGCCTGTTAGTCCCTAGATCGTGCGGCGTTGCTCTTTCTCCCGGACATCTCAATGCACAGCGGCGTGAATCGTGATGTGCGGCGTGCTCCGCGTCTCTCGATCGGACGCACGGTTCGGACTCTGATTCATGCCCCACGTGGGCATTTCTATTTGACTGCAGGCGTCTTCGGGCTGAGCATCGTATTCGGGGGCGGAACACGCAGCGGTTTTCTAGGGGACGCCGTTCTGCAGCTTATCTCATTGCCGCTGCTCTGGACGGCCATATCCGAGCTGCTTGATTGTCAGGAGCCGTCACGCCTGCGACGGCTTTTGCCATATATTGCGGCCGTCGCGTCGTTGCCGCTTTTGCAACTCGTTCCGCTACCGCCGTCGATCTGGACGTCGCTGCCGGGGCGCGCCGTGATCGTAGAGACATATGGGGTCCTGGGATATCCGCTTCCGGCACACCCGCTCACATTATCGCCGACGGCAACATGGCTTTCTACGTTGGGTTTGGTGCCGCCCATCGCGATATTTCTCGGCATGGCGACGCTCGATTATGAGGAGAGGCGAGTCCTCAGCCTTGTTTTGATCGCGATGGCTGTGATCAGCGTCTTTTTAGGCCTTCTGCAACTGGCAGGCGGTGCGAATAGCGCCCTTCGTTTTTATGTCGTCACGAACACGACCGAGGCAGTCGGCTTTTTCGCGAACAGGAATCATTTCGCAGTGCTTCTCTATGCCGCGATGCTGTTTTCTTTCTGCTGGCTGCTCGACGCCGCAGTCTCGGTTGCGTCAAAGGCCCGCCGGGCGAGGCTCGATTCCAAACCTGTCATATATTTTGCCGGTGGCGCGGTTGCGTTCATCGCTCTGCTTGCGGGGCAATTGATGGCCCGGTCGCGTGCGGGTCTGATCCTATCCGCCGTCGCGCTGATGGCGGGCTTCGCAATGGCAATGAGAGATCGTCGTGCGCGTAACGGTAGCCATTTGTCCAAGGTTCTACTTGGGACCATCGCGATAACGATCGCTATCTGCTCGCAGTTCGCGTTCTTTCGAATCCTGGACCGTTTCGGGCCCGATATCGTTTCGGATGTCCGCATTGCCATCGTGCGCAATACGATTGCGGCGGCGCGAGCTTACATGCCATTCGGCTCCGGGCTCGGTACATTCGTGCCGGTCTACCAAATGTTCGAAAAGCCGGCAGATATTGCGGTGACCTATGTCAATCATGCGCACAACGATTTTCTCGAACTATGGCTTGAAACCGGCATTCTGGGTCTGGCGCTTTTGATCCTCTGCATCGTTTGGTTGGTACGCCGGGCGATTGCTGTGTGGGCGACAGACGATACAGGTGACGATTTCCGCATCGATCGCAATTTGATGAGGTCCGCGGCGATTGTAGCCGCGCTCCTGCTCGTCCATTCCCTCGTCGACTACCCGCTTCGGACGACGGCCGATTTGTCGGTCTTTGCATTTGCTGCGGGTCTGCTCGTTTCTCCGCTCGAGAAATTTAGCGCTTGTAGCGGTGGCGATGTGCAGAAACGACAGGCAAAGAAATCGACTTTCGCGCAGGGGGTATCGCGCAGGCATAAGCCCGCGCGGCAACGTGAGCTTTGGGATGGCGGCGGAGACTGGCCGGCCGAATGGCGCGATAAGCGGGTGCGCGCCGAGACGGAATACGGCGCCCATGGCGGGGACGTCCGATTTACCGAGTTAGACGATAAAAAGTGAAACCATGTATGTCGCAGATACTCGCTTGGACATTTCGGTGGCGCAGCGTCAGCCTAGTGTGATCGCGCACTTTCCGTCGACGGAGCTTCGGTCTGCAGGTTGACCGGCCCAGGCCATCGGCGAGGTTGTTTGCGGGCAGCAAATTCGGGAACGCGCTCAGCCGTTGCGCCTTGCGGCGGATTGCCGAGAGCAAGCCACGCCTCGTGGACGGCGTGCTGATCGACGCGCTCACCAAAAAGAACTGTATGCGCTGTACTTAGAAGAATGCGCAGATCCAGGCGGAACGAGGCATTCTTGGCGTACCACAAGTCGAGCGCGGCCTTATCGTCGACCGATAGATGGCGGCCACCATTGATTTGCGCCCATCCGGTCAGTCCCGGCTTCAAGTTTAGTCGGACGCGGAATTGTTGTGACTGATCGACCGGTAAAAGTGGGCGAGGGCCCACCATCGACATCTCACCAACAACCACATTGTAGACTTGCGGCAACTCGTCGAGCCGCATGCGGCGGAGAAATTTGCCGACGGAGGAGAGCCGCTGCGAGTCGGACAGCAAAGCTCCGTCGGGGCCGCGCGCGGCCCGCATGGTGCGAAATTTTAGGACCTTGATCGGTCGTCCTAACGCGCCTGGCCGTTGCTGCCAGAAAATAATCGGACGGCCGACGTCGAAAAACACGAGTGCACCGACGAGAAGCATCAAAGGTGCGACGCAAATCGCGACTGCCGCGCCTGCGGCGATATCGAAAAGTCGCTTCCAGCGAAGATAGGACTTTCGCGCTTCGAGATTTGACCCGATCACGTTCCATGGAACATCGTCCGGCATCGTCAATGTAAGAGGTTTCGAGGCTATTGCGGCGTCACCAAATCCTAGGCGATCATCCAGCGCATCGATCCGGAGGCTCAGTTCATTTTTGGCCCGCAGAAGCGCAAGTTGCGCCGTTGCCGTCAGCTTATCGAACGGCTTGGCGAGAACGACGCGATTGACATGGACGCCGTGGATATCGAGTTCGTGCATGATTTGCACGATTTCGTCGGGGCGCCCGAGAACTGGGTGCGATCCCAAAATCCGGCCGCGGTGCCGACGATTTTCCGATAGAACGCCCGCGACGGCGACGCGTGTTTCATCGGTTTCTGCCACGCAGCGTAGAAGGAATCCGGTAATCGCATTGACGCCGACGACAAGAATATTCTCCCGTTCGTATGCGGTTCTGCTCGCACGTCGTTGACAGCGTCTTGCGTGCCGTAGGCGCATCAATGCGCGAATGCCGATCAATGCGCCTGTCATCAGCAGGAATTGGAGCCCTATCAAGGATTGCGACACGCCGTGAAAGGAAGAAAATGTGCCCGCAGATACGGCGGTGGCCGCCATCGTCATCAGCACCGCGATGAGGACGCGTAAGCAATCGTGCAGAGACGTGAATCGCCATAGGGTCCTGTTCAGACCCGTCATCAGAAGCGCCGGAATCGAGGTCGCAAGCGTCAATCCGCAATACAGGAGGATTTCATGTAACGCGTTTGCGGTCAGATGCGAGTCAATGCTTAGAAAGACGGCTATCGCGTTTGCGATAATCAAGAGAAGCAGGTCGATGGCGAGGAGAAGAACACAGTGCATGCGAACTCCGCTTTCGGACCGGCACGCCCCTTCGTGCACTAGCCGAGACGTCTCGGGCGCCGTATTGACACAGAGGTGTTAACACTTATTGACCATATTCCTGATATGGCTGTCGGAGTTTTCCACAGATCACCTGCGGATTGGCGGACACTCCATGCAGCGTCAGCGCGTGCGGCGTATTCGTCCGAAATTTTCTGGACGATCAGGAAGCCGATCAGAAAGGGGATGCGGAGGCTTGCCGAGGATACATTCGAGACAAGGCCGGGCGACCGCGCTCTCGATCCGGCATTTCAAGTCGCGGGCGGATTTTGATGCTTCAATGGGATCGCGGTCCAGTATGCAGTCTATCGACCGCAGGGCGCGAGCAAAGCATCAGGCCAAAAGTCGCTTCCAACCCGAAAACGGCAACCAAAGGTTTCGGAGCGCCGGATGCCATAACACGGCTCTGTCCGAAGCGCGGTCGATGCCGTGGTTTACTTGTCGGCGAAGACAAGGCGACCCTCTTCGGCCTTGTGGTAGTACTGGCTTGCAACGAGCCAGCCCTTGATCGGCCTGAGTGGTGGAATGCAGGTCAATAGAATCGCGGGCAGACTGGTTACGAGATGCACCCAGAAGGGCGGTCCGTACGCAACCTCGATCCAGCACGCAAGCGCCGCTGCAGGTATGCATCCGATGCACATGACGAAGAATGCTGGACCGTCTGCCGGATCGGCGAATGAGAACTTCAAGCCGCATACGGAGCATTGCTTTTCTAGCGTCAGGAAGCCCCGGAAGATCTTGCCTTTACCGCAACGAGGACACAGGCCGCGGATGCCGACTTTCATCGGGGAGAGATCGGGCCATTCATGGGGATGCTCGGCGCACATCGCGTGTTCCTTTCGCTGCTGCGACCCGCATAAAGACAACTTTTATTGTATGCTTATTGTATGCTTGATGCTCGAATATTCCACGCGAGCGAGTGTCGCACGTGCAAACCGGAATCGGTGATTTCGCACGATTTCGGCAGATATATCCGTTATCTTTGTCGACCTTTGCAGTCGACCCTTTGCGCAAATGATCCATACATGTTATGATAATGTATGGATCAAAAATCGATAGCGCCGGAACGTTTTTCGTGGCGGCCGCGACTTGCGGAAGGCGGCCAGCTCAAGTCGCTCAGTCTTGTCGAGGCTCTTGAAGCCGACATCCGTGCGGGGCGCGTGGCCCCGGGTGCGCGATTGCCGCCGCAGCGCGCGATCGCTGAAGCACTTGGAGTCGATTTGACGACGGTGACGCGCGCGTTCAACGAGGCTCGGCGTCGTGGACTGGTCGATGCGAAAGCCGGTCGCGGCACGTTCGTCCGCCGTCTCGTCGAGGGCGGCGGGGCCGAACTTCACGCGGCCCCGGCCGTCGATCTCAGCCTGAACATTCCTCCGCAGCCGGCGGCAGCACGCCTGCAGCATCTCATTCCCGAAACTATTGCCGACCTGCTCTCGACCGAGCAAGGCATGCTGCATCTTCGCTATCAGGAGAGTTCCGGCAGCATTCCGGATCGTGCCGCCGGGTCGATATGGCTGCGTGATCGTATTGCGGATGTAAAGCCATCATCCGTGCTGTTGGCGAGCGGTGCGCAAAGTGCGCTGTTTGCAGTATGCGACTGTCTCGTAAGACCCGGCGAGACGATTGCTGCGGGCTTCGTCACCTATCCCGGCGTCACGGCGATCGCACAGCAGCGCGGCTATGTTCTCGATCCGGTTGTGATGGACGAGGATGGAATAATTCCGGATTCCTTTGAAGATCGTTGCCGGCACGCTGCTCCGAAGGCGCTTTATCTCATTCCTGCGATCGATAATCCAACGACTGCGACGTTGCCGGAAGCGCGCAGGCGAAAGATTGTAGCTATCGCGCGCCGGCATAGCGTCGCGATCATCGAGGACGATCCATATTCTTCGCTGCTCAAGGATGCTCCCGTTTCTTTCGCTAAACTTGCGCCGGAGCTTACGTGGCACATCGCGACCTTATCAAAGTGTGCAACTCCGGCGCTGCGGATCGCATATGTCGCGGCGCCGAGCGACGCTCAGGCCTTACGTCTCGCCGGCGTGCTGCGAGCAATGAACCTTATGGCTCCGCCGCTCAATGCGGCACTCGCATCGCGATGGATCACGACCGGCCGGCTCGACGAGATCCGGAATGCGATTCGCGATGAAGCAGCGGCACGCCAGAAAATTGCGCGATCGCTTCTCGGCCGTTTCGAGTACGCAGCCGATCCGCACGGGCACCATCTATGGCTACGGATGCCGCCTCACTGGCGGGCAACGGATTTGGCAGATCATGCGGAGCGTGCCGGATTTGCGGTCGTGCCGAGCTCGGCATTCGCAATTTCAGACGCGCACCCGGAAGCCGTTCGGATTTCTCTCGGCGTCGCGGCCGACAGAGAGTCGCTTCTCAAGGCTTTAAAGCTTTTATCGGAGCTGCTCGCGCAGCCCGTACTTCCTTCAAAAGCCATCGTATAAAAGGCGTGGTTGCCGCGGCTTGGACAATGGCGGAATAATCGCTATTCGCCGATTGCGACAAACCTTCGGAGACGACCAATGAAAGCTTTCCTGTTGAAGCGCTTCGGCATCGATGGGCTCTCGCTCGAAGATATTCCGCGACCGACGCCGAGGCACGGTCAGGTTCTGGTCAAAATGCGGGCGTGGTCCATCAATTATCGCGATCTTCTGGTCGTTCGCGGACTCTATGCACCGAAGCTCAAGTTTCCGTTTCAGATTCTTTCAGATGGTGTTGGCGAAGTCGTCGAGGTCGGATCCGGAGTTACGCGTGCGAAACCCGGAGACCGTGTCGCCGGAACGTTCATGCAGAGATGGATCGGCGGCGGTCTGGCTGCCGAGAAGTCGGCGAGCGCGCTGGGCGGTGAAATCCCGGGAGTTGCCGCCGAATACGTCATTCTGGACAACAATGGATTCGTGCCGGTGCCGGCCGCGCTCTCGGATGAGGAAGGTGCCACGCTTCCCTGTGCCGCTGTCACAGCCTGGCATGCGCTCGTCAGTTCGGGCGCACTTGCTGCGGGGGAGACGGTTCTCGTTCAAGGAACCGGCGGGGTCTCGCTCTTCGCACTTCAGTTCGCCCGCGCGATGGGTGCGCGCGTTATCGCGACGTCGAGCAGCGATGCGAAGCTTGAGCGTGTGCGTGCGCTCGGCGCTTCGGAAGTCATCAACTACAAGACGACTGCGGATTGGGGACCGAAAGCGCGCGCGCTGACAAACGGCAGAGGCGTCGATCATGTGGTCGAGGTTGGTGGGGCAGGAACGATGCCGCAATCGCTTGAGGCGGTTCGTATCGGGGGCCGCATCAGCCTGATCGGCGTGCTCACCGGCGGCACCTTCAATCCCATTCCCATTTTGATGAAGAACATCGTCGTTCAGGGGATATACGTCGGCAGCCGAACCATGTTCGAAGCGATGAACGCCGCTATCACCGTTAACGGATTGAAGCCCGTCATCGACCGCGTCTTTCCGTTTTCCGATCTTCCACAGGCATTGAAGCATATGGAGAGCGGGGCGCATTTCGGGAAGATCGTTCTCAAAGCCTAGAATATGGATATGCCCATCCCCGATATGCTCCGTCTTTAAAAACAGCGGTTGCAAACACCGTCCGGCTCGATATCTTCGCGGCTATATCGCATGTCACAAAGGATCGGCCGCCAATGCGCGCACGACAAATTCTTCCGCGTTCTTCGTTCAAAATGTTCGCCGTGGGGATGCTGGCGCTTTCGGTGCTGTCCGCTCCGGCAATTGCACAGAAGGCCGAAACGACGACGACGGTCTTTGCCGCCGCAAGCCTCAAGACGGCGCTGGATGCTGTGTCAACAGCCTATCAAAAGAGCACCGGCAGCAAGATTGTCGTTTCCTATGCCGCGTCGTCGGCTTTGGCGAAGCAGATCGAACAGGGAGCGCCCGCCGATATATTCATTTCCGCTGATCTCGACTGGATGGACTATGTCGACAAGGCGAAGCTCATCAAGGATGACACACGTTTCAATATGCTCGGCAATCGGCTCGTGCTGATCGCGCCGGCCTCTAGCACCGCGTCGCTCAAGATCGAGAGTGGGTTCGCTCTTGCGGAAGCACTCGGTGATGGGCGCCTCGCGATGGCCGACGTCAAGTCGGTGCCTGCGGGTAAATACGGATCGGCGGCGCTCAAGAAGCTCGGCATCTGGGATGCGATCGAGCCGAAGGTTGCGCAGGCGGAAAACGTGCGTGCGGCATTGGGGCTCGTCGCCCAGGGTGAGGCGCCATTCGGCATCGTCTATGAGACGGATGCAACGGCTGAGCCGAAGGTTAAGATCGTTGGCGTTTTTCCGGACGACACGCACCCGCCGATCATTTATCCGATTGCCGTCACCGCCGGGAGTAAAGCCGCAGCGCCTGCTGAAGCTTTCATTACTTACCTTAAGTCTCCCGAAGGACAGGCCGCCTTTGCGAAACAAGGATTCACGATCCTCAAATAAAGAAGCTCGGGCTGCATCCTAACTAACGAGACAGAAGTCGTGCTTGGATTTTCTCCGGACGAGTGGACTGCGATTTTTCTGAGCTTGCGCGTGGCGACCGTCGCGACGATCTTCGCGATACCGTTCGCGGTTCTCGCCGCCTATGCGCTGGCGCGGTGGAGGTTTCCCGGCAAGATCGTGCTCGACAGCATCCTGCATCTGCCACTCGTCATGCCCCCGGTCGTAACAGGATATCTGTTGCTTCTGACGCTCGGAAAGCAGGGGGTGGTGGGCAAGCTCCTCAACGATCTTTTCGGGTTCACCTTCTCCTTTCGCTGGACGGGCGCGGCATTGGCCTGCGGGGTCATGGGATTTCCGTTGATGTTGCGTGCGATTCGACTCTCGTTCGATTCGATCGACAGGCGATTGGAGACAGCGGCCGAGACGCTCGGTGCAAATTCGGCCTGGACGTTTCTGCTCGTCACCCTGCCGCTGGCGCTGCCGGGAATCATCGTCGGCGCCATTCTTTGTTTTGCGAAGGCGCTCGGCGAATTTGGAGCAACGATCACTTTCGTTTCGAATATTCCGGGTGAAACTCAAACGATACCTTCGGCCATCTATGCCTATACGCAGGTTCCGGGTGGAGAGGCACAGGCTTTGAGGCTGACACTGGTATCGGTCGCGATTGCGATGGCGGCGCTGCTGGTTTCGGAGATTTTGAACCGCCGCGTGCAAAAACAGATCGCCGTATTTGAATGACGGACGTGCCGCCCCCTCTGAGCGTCAGGGTCCGTCAGCAGCGGAATGATTTTCTGCTCGACGTTGCATTCGAGGGCGGTTCCGGCGTTACTGCGCTGTTCGGGCCGTCGGGATCGGGCAAGACCACCATTTTGAACATCATCGCAGGAACTCTGCGGCCCGACGATGGATGTGTCGCGGTTTCAGGGCATGTGCTGACCGATGTACAGAAGCGCATCTTCGTGCCATGCCACCGGCGGCGCGTGGGGTTCGTCTTTCAGGATGCGCAGCTTTTTCCGCATCTGACGGTCGAGCAGAACATCAAATTTGGCCGTTGGTTCGTATCAACGGATAATGGCAGTCCGCCTCTCGACGTTGTGATACGCGAACTCGGGATCGCCGGATTGTTGAAACGTCGACCCGCCACGCTGTCGGGCGGTGAGAAACAGCGCGTCGCGCTGGCGCGGGCGCTTCTCTCATCGCCACGGATTTTGCTGATGGACGAGCCGCTCTCCGGCGTCGACGATGCCCGCCGCAACGAGATCATGGGCTTGATCGAGCGCGTGCGCGACGAGTTCCGGATTCCGATCGTCTATGTGACCCATACGCGGGACGAGGTTCGGCGGCTTGCAACACGGGTCATACGGTTGGAAGCGGGTCGTGTCGTCGCGGTCGGCAGCGCGGCGGAATTGCCGGATGATTAAGCCCTACGGCGTAAGGCTGGTTCCCTTCCGCAGGAACGACACAGCCTAGCCCGTTTTCCGAGCGGACTTTTGTGGGCGGGCGAGATGCTTTTCCATCGATGCCAGCGGCTTCGCAAATACAGAGAGCGCCTTGGCCTCCATCTCGCGGTACTGACGGACAAGCTCGGCCCCGAATGGTGTCAGCTTGGCAGCTCCGCCGCCACGTCCGCCGTGCTGGCGTTCGATCAGCGGATCGGCGAATATGGAGTTGAATTCATCCATCAAATACCAGGCCCGCTTGTAGGACATATCCATGGCCTTTGCGGCCTGTGCGATCGAGCCGTGCTCGCCAATCAGTTCAAGAAGCTGGACGCGGCCATGGCCGATGTAGCGTTCATCATCGAAGTCTATCCTTAGCTTGATCTCGGTCATCGAAACACCGTATTGCCCTGAACGTCGCCCAAAAATATATCGCTGAAGTCGCGAGCCAGCGAGAAAATCAATAATGATCGATCGGTTCTATTCCTCCGCAAGCTCGAGACGGCCTGCTATCGGCTGGGTGTTAGAATCCGTCCCTGCGCAACCCGGCAACGACTAAGCACACCTCGCGCCGTTGCGAAAGACTGGCAGCATAGTGTGCGAGCGAACTGAACGTCGAGAAGGTGCGCAATCCTCGGAATGTCGTTCTGTTTCTTTGGGATACCGCCGGGACGCGGGGACGGATATCCGAGGAGGATGCTGGGCTACGCCTTGAGGCGGTATCCCGTCTTGAAGATCCACCATGCCACGGCCATGCAGACCGCGAGGAATGCAAAGGTCATCAGGACACTGACGCCGACGTCGACGTCCGAGATTTCGAAGAAGCTCCAGCGAAATCCGCTGATCAGGTAAACGACCGGATTGAGCAGCGTCACCTTTTGCCAGAAGGGCGGCAGCATCTTCACCGAATAGAACGTCCCGCCAAGGAATGTCAGCGGTGTGATGACGAGAAGCGGGATGATCTGAAGTTTCTCGAAGCCATCAGCCCAAATGCCGATGATGAATCCGAGCATGCTGAATGTAATTGCGGTCAGAAATAGGAATGCGATCATCCACAGCGGATGCGCGATATGGAGCGGCACGAAGAGATTGGCGGTCGCCAGAACGAGGAGACCCAGAATAACCGATTTTGTTGAGGCAGCACCGACGTAACCGAGGACGATCTCAAAGGGCGAGACCGGCGCCGACAGGTGCTCGTAGATCGTGCCGGTAAAGCGTGGAAAATAAATGCCGAACGACGCATTCAGCGTGCTCTGTGTCAGCAGCAGCATCATGATGAGTCCCGGCACGATGAACGCACCGTAATCGATGCCTTCAACCTGTGAAATGCGAGAGCCGATGGCGGAGCCGAAGACGACGAAGTAGAGACACGTCGAGAGCACGGGCGAGACGATGCTTTGCATCAGCGTGCGGCCCCAGCGGGACATCTCGAAGCCGTAGATGGCGCGGACGGCTTCAATGTTCATTTCTTTTGCCTCACGAGGTCCACGAAGATGTCTTCGAGCGAGCTTTGCGCCGTGCTCAGGTCTTTGAAGACGATATCGGCGGCGCGCATATCGTTCAGCAGCGCCGTGATGCCCGTACGCTCGGCCTGCGTGTCATAGGTGTAGATCAGTTCGTGGCCATCGTTCGTAAGCTGCAGGTTGTAGGCCGCAAGCGTCGGCGGGACGGCTGTCAGTGCGGACTGCAGCAGAAGATTAAGCTGCTTCTTGCCGAGCTTGCGCATCAGTTCCGTTTTGTCTTCCACGAGCATGATTTCGCCCTTGGCGATGACGCCGACGCGGTCGGCCATCTCCTCGGCTTCTTCAATGTAATGCGTGGTCAGGATGATCGTGACGCCCGACGCGCGTAACGCGCGGACGACATCCCACATTTCGCGGCGAAGCTCGACGTCGACGCCAGCCGTCGGCTCGTCGAGGAACAGGATGCGCGGTTCGTGCGCGAGGGCTTTTGCGATGAGTAGGCGGCGCATCATGCCGCCCGAAAGCGTCATGATGCGACTGTCTTTCTTATCCCAGAGGGAAAGGTCTTTCAGGACCTTCTCGACAAATGCATGATTGCGCGGTTTTCCGAACAGCCCGCGGCTGAAATTGACTGTCGCCCATGGCGTTTCGAACATATCGGTCGAGAGTTCCTGCGGAACAAGACCGATCATCGCGCGCACGGCGCGGTAGTTGCGGGCGATGTCCTTGCCGTCGACGGTCACTCTTCCGGTGCTGGCGTTGACGATGCCGCAGATGATGTTGATCAGCGTCGTCTTACCGGCGCCATTCGGTCCGAGGAGTGCGAAAATTTCGCCGGGCCGAATTTCGAGATTGATGTTCTTCAGAGCGTTGAAGCCTGAAGCATAGGTCTTCGAGAGATTCGCGATGGAGATGATTGCAGTCATGTGAGTGGACTCCGTCGCGTGCGGGAGAGGCGCGCAACCGCATTGCAAGCGCCGCCCGCGCCTGTCAACAGCGATGACTGAAGCTTTGCGTGCTCGTGAGTGGAACAGCTCGTCTCGGTTAGACGTCAGGGTTGCGAAACGCCTTGCGAAAACGGCGAACGTGGTTCGATCGGCAATCGGGCTTACTCAGGAATAATTGTCGACGCTTGGTCCCAGCGGCCAGCGATCTTGCTGGGCAGAGAATTCGCGCCGGGCATCAAATTCGGGACCCTCCATCGGCATGCGCCGCCCGCACACCCATACAACTTCCGTTTCCGGTGTTTCGATTTTGGCGGTGGCTGCTGCCCGGCGGCGGGCTATCCAGCCTTTAAACCCCTTGACGATTGCGCTGGCGCTCGTGAGGGAGCCCTTCATCGTGCACCTCGTCGTCTATATATGTACCGATAGGTACGATATGGGTGAAAACCGCAGCATGTCAATGAATATTTGTATCGTTGAGTACGTAATTGTATGGGTTCGAGTCTGAACAGACGATGACCGGGAGACATGCGGTGCAGACGCATAAAGGCCGGCCGAGAGAATTCGATGTCGACTCCGCGCTCGACAAGGCGCTGCGCATCTTCTGGCAGAGGGGTTACGAAGGTGCTTCGCTGGCCGATCTCACGGACGCTATGGGTATCAACCGTCCGAGCCTGTATGCGGCTTTCGGAAACAAGGAAGAACTTTTCCGCCGGGCGTTGGATCGCTACGCGGAGCGAGGTCCCGGCCGGGCCCTGCGCGAGGCCTTGGCGGAGCCGACCGCGCGCGGGGTCGTCGAGCAGCTTTTGAGAAACGTCGCAATTGCATTGACCGATCCATGCAATCCGCGCGGCTGTCTTGCGGTGCAAGGCGCTTTGACGTGCGGCGAGGCTTCGGACGCGATCAAACAGGAATTGTGCAAACGTCGCTCCGAGGCGGAGCAGACGCTTCGGGAGCGCCTCGAACATGCCAAGGCAGAAGGCGATCTCGCGTCCGACGCAGATCCTGCCCAACTCGCGCGCTTTGTCTCGACCATTACGCAGGGCATGTCCGTGCAGGCGGCCGGCGGCGCGTCGCGCGATGATCTATTACGTGTGGCCGACATGGCCATGAAGGCGTGGCCGGGCTAGTGTCCTGGTCGGCTGAAGGCGGCGGACACTCGATCGGTGCGTCCGCCGGTTTTCGAAGCGGCATACTTTCGTGTTCCGCGCACCACCAATAATGGAATGACATATGGCTAAGAAGTTCGTCATCGGCGTCGCATTGGCAGCAGCCTTTTCATTCGCGACCATTTCAATTGCGGCCGGCGAAGACCCGCGTCCAGAGGGTAAAGCGGCCGCAAACGCAGCCCTATGTCCCGCGGATAACGGCGGTCTGATTCTGCCGCGGGGCTTTTGCGCGACGGTATTTGCGGATGTGGAGGGCGCGCCACGCCACATTGCTGTTGCCGCCGATGGAACGGTTTATCTCAACGCCGCCATCCGGCACAGCAAGGCCGCCGACGGTCCGGTCGTTGGTCTCAAGGATACCGATGGTGACGGGCGTGCCGACATCGTTGTCCGTTTCGGTGGCGATGTGCCGGGCGGCACCGGCATTTTCCTCTATAAGGATTGGCTCTATCTCGAGAGCCGAGGCCGGATCATTCGCTATCCGCGGAAGGATGGCGAAGTCGCTCTGCAAGGGCAGCCGGAGACGATCGTCAAGGATTTGCCGATGGACGGCAATCACACGGCACGACCTTTCGCGATCGATACCGAGGGTAATCTCTTTATCGATCTCGGCTCGGCGACGAATTCGTGCCAGCAGAATGACCGGACGAAAGAATCGCCCGGACTCGATCCTTGCGAAGAACTGAAAACGCGCGCGGGTATCTGGCGCTATGATGCGAACAAGACCGATCAAGTTTTTTCGGAGAACGAGCGTTTCGTAACGGGCATCCGCAACGCGATCGGCATTGACGTCGACTCGTCTGGGCGCGTTTATGCGACCCAGCATGGTCGCGATCAGCTCTACGAGAACTGGCCGAAGCTCTACAATTCCGCGCAAGGTTCTGACTTGCCTGCCGAAGAGCTCGTTCTTCTGCGGGACGGCGGCGACTACGGGTGGCCGTATTGCTATTTCGACGGCGCGCAGGGCAAGCTGGTTCTCGCTCCCGAATACGGCGGCGACGGCGGAAAAGCCATCGGACAATGCGCAGACAAGCTGCCGCCGGTGGCCGCGTTCCCGGCGCACTGGGGACCGAACGATCTCAAAATCTATAAAGGGACGCAGTTTCCGGACGCGTATCGTGGCGGCGCTTTCATCGCATTCCACGGTTCGTGGAACCGGTCATTTGGACCCCAGGCAGGTTACAATGTCGTGTTTCAACCTCTCGCAGACGGAAAAGCCGTCGGCGGCTACATGATTTTTGCCGATGGGTTTCGTTCGGGCAAAGACGGCGTCGAACATCGTCCGACTGGACTTGCCATTGGCCCGGACGGCTCGCTCTATGTCGCGGACGATGCGGCGGGACGGGTCTGGCGGATCACGTACAGAGGCTGACCAGGACGCTTATCGCGGCATCTCGAAGAGCCGTCTTTGAATCATCGATAAGGCTTGCGGGGGGAGTCTTGCGTCGTGGAAAATTTTTACTTCATGTGCCGAACGGGCAGGTCGCGTGCAGCCGACTCTGTCCTCGATGGCTCTACGACGTGCCGTTCTGAGCGTTTGCCAAAGACGCACCCTTCCGTCATCCACCGCCAGCGAGCAGGAACAGCATCCCTTGTCTGAAAAAGGCATTGCATTTTTGACGGGTGCTTCGGGCTTTGTCGGCTCGGCGGTCGCGCGGCTTCTGCTCGATCAAGGATTTGCGGTTCGTGCACTCGTTCGACGGAACAGCAATCGGGCAAATCTCGCCGGTCTCGGCCTTGATGTGGTGGAGGGAGACATTCGCGATTCCGGCCGGATGCTGCAGGCTATGCGCGATGTGCGCCATGTTTTTCATGTCGCCGCCGACTACAGGCTTTGGGCGCCCGATCCGAACGAGATCATTCAGGCGAATGTCGAAGGCACGCGCGCCGTGATGGAAGCCGCTCTCGCAAACGGCGTCGAGCGCGTCGTCTATACGTCGAGCGTTGCAACGCTCAGGCCGTCACGGGATGGCACTCCGGTCGATGAGGGATCGCCTCTGGACGAAGCCGATGCCATTGGCGCGTACAAGAAAAGCAAAGTTCTTGCCGAGCGGTTTGTCGAAGGCATGGTTGCCGACTCCAAGCTTCCTGCAGTGATCGTCAATCCCTCGACGCCGATCGGCCCGCGCGACGTTCGGCCGACGCCGACGGGGCGCATCGTCATCGAGGCCGCCTGCGGGCGCATGCCGGCTTACGTCGATACGGGGCTCAATCTCGTGCACGTCGATGATGTTGCGGCAGGACATCTCGCGGCGCTAACGCGCGGCCGGATCGGCGAGCGCTATATCCTTGGCGGCGATGACATGACGCTCGGGGATATGCTGGCCGAAATTTCGCGGCTCGCGGGACGCCGCGCGCCGACCACGCGATTGCCGCGCCATCTTGTCTATCCGATCGCGTATGGTGCGGAAGCTGCGGCCCGAATAACGGGGCGCGAACCTTTCGCCACCGTCGACGGCATCCGGATGGCGAAGTACAAGATGTATTTTTCGTCTGCAAAAGCGAAGCGCGAGATCGCTTACCGTTCGCGTCCGGCTTCCGAGGCTTTGGCCGATGCGTACGATTGGTTTCGCGACGCGGGATATTTGAAATGAGCGCGGTCGAAATCATCGCGGTGGTCGGCCTAATCGCGTGGCTCTATCTCGTTCTGCTGCATGGCGGGTTTTGGCTGACGCGCGAGCGTGAGGAAACGCACGAATCGCGGGAAAGTCGGGAGGTATTCGATTGGCCTTCCGTCGTCGCCGTGGTCCCTGCCCGGAACGAGGCGGACGTGCTGCAGCGATCGCTGACGTCGCTGGCTGCGCAAAATTATCCAGGCGAATTTTCGATCGTACTTGTCGATGATCAGAGCAGCGACGGTACGGCGGACGTCGCACGTCGCGTGGCAGACCAGGCCGGCTGCAAGATCGCCGTCGTCAGCGGGGCACCGCTGCCCTCGGGCTGGACGGGCAAAGTCTGGGCGATGCATCAGGGCATTGCGGTTGCGAGCGCAGGGCAAAGCGCGCCGCAATATTTTCTCCTGACCGATGCCGATATCGGCTATGAGCCCGGCGTTCTCATGTCTCTCGCGCAGCGTGCATCGGGTGAAAACCGTGTGCTGACGTCGGTCATGGCCAAGCTCAATTGCGAGAGTTTTGCGGAGAAGGCACTCATTCCGGCCTTCGTCCTTTTTTTCAAGATGCTCTATCCATTCGCATGGGCAAACCGCGCAATTGCGAGGACCGCCGCAGCGGCGGGCGGGTGCATGCTGGTCGAACGCTTGGCGCTCGAGCGCGCCGGAGGGATGGGGGCTATTCGCGGCGCTTTGATCGACGACTGCACGCTCGCCAAGATCATGAAGGCGCAGGGGCCTATCTGGCTTGGAATGTCGGAGCGCGTTCTCAGCCTCAGGCCCTACCCTAAGGTTGAAGACATTCGCCGCATGGTTGCGCGCTCAGCGTATGCGCAGCTTCGTTACTCGCCATTTCTGCTGATCGGAACGATTGTCGGCATGAGCGTCCTTTACTTGGCGCCGCCACTCATAATCCTCGCGAGGAGCTATCCTGTCTGGGTTTTTTCCACCGCTGCTTATCTGCTGATGGTGCTATCGTTTCAGCCAACGTTGCGGTTTTACCACCGTTCCCCACTATGGGGCTTCGCGCTGCCTCTTATTGCAGCCGCCTATTTAGTCTTTACGCTAGATTCAGCCTACCAGCACAGCGCTGGGCGAGGAGGTCTCTGGAAGGGACGCGTTCAGGCCCAAGCAGGAAAGCAATGACGGTCGACACCGCGTACAAGTCCGGCAAGTCAGAGCACGACGAGAACTTTCCCGTTGCGTCGCGGATCATTGCGTCGCGTTACCGGGCGCCGATCCTCGCCTTTTATCGCTTTGCGCGCGCAGCGGACGATGCGGCCGATCACGAGAGCCTCGATCCATCAGCGAAGCTCGCAATTCTCGCGGCGCTTGAAGATACGCTTCTGGGCAGATCCGATACTGCTGCCGATGCGCTGCCGCTTCGCGCGGAACTGCAGCGGCGCGGCCTCAGTTCGCAACATGCACTCGATCTTCTGAGAGCGTTCCGCCAGGACGTAACAAAAAACCGATATGCCAATTGGGCGGAGTTGATCGATTATTGCCGCTACTCGGCGATGCCGGTCGGCCGCTTCGTTCTCGATGTGCATGGGGAATCTCAATCGACGTGGGCGCCGTCCGACGCACTCTGCACGGCGCTGCAGATCATCAATCACGTCCAGGATTGCGGAAAGGACTATCGCAATCTCGATCGCGTCTATATTCCGCTGGACGACATGGCGCGGCATGGAGCCGATGTCGCCGATCTCGCTCGATCCCGTTCATCGCCGCAGTTGCTGGCTTGCCTTCGCGATGTCGTCGCCCGAACCGGCGATCTTTTGCCGGAAGCTTCGCAGCTGCCGCCGCGTGTCTCGGACTTGCGCCTCGGCGTCGAAACGTCGGTCATCGTCGGACTTGCCCGCGAACTCGTCAATCTTTTAGGTGCGCGCGATCCGTTGGCCGACCCGGTGCATCTTTCAAAAGCGCGCGCCACTTTGATCACGGGGCGTGCCGCAGCTTTGACGATCGCTGCGCGAGCGACGGGTAAACGCGCGACCTACCAAGCCGTCAGGGATGATGTCGCATGACGTCCGAAGCACAAACATTGGCCCATGACGAGGTGCCGGCGGCATCGCGCAGCTCGTTCTACGCGGCCATGCGCATGCTGCCGCAAGAGCAGCGCGATGCGATGTATCACGTCTATGCCTTCTGCCGGGCTGTCGATGACGTCGCCGATAACGGCGGCCCGAGAGAAGCCCGCATGGCGGAACTCGCGCGCTACCGCACCGATATCGAGCAGTTTTACGCCAACGGACAGACGACGCTGCGGACGAATTACCTTGCGCGGCCGATTACGAAATTCGGGCTCAAGAAGGATGATTTCATTGCCGTTGTGGACGGCATGGAGATGGACATCGTGCGCGATATCCATGCTCCCGACTGGGCGACACTCGATCTTTACTGCGACCGCGCCGCGTCTGCGGTCGGTCGGCTTTCTGTTCCGATCTTCGGTATCGAGGGCGAACTCGGCATCGATCTCGCGCATTATCTCGGCCGGGCTCTGCAACTGACGAATATCCTGCGTGACATCGACGAAGATGCGTCGCTCGGCCGGCTCTATCTGCCGAAAGAAGCACTGAACGAAGGCGGCATTACCGAGACAGAGATCGACGCTATTCTTGTGCATCCCGCGCTGGACCGAGTTTGCCGGGGCATCGCCCAAAAGACGCGTAATTATTACCGGCGGTCGGAAGCCCTTATGGCGCGTTGCCCGCGCCGCTCGGCGCGTTCGCCCCGGATGATGGCGACGGTCTATCGCGGCATCCTCGAGAAGCTGATTGCGCGGGGGTGGCATGCGCCGCGCGCCGATGTCCGTCGCTCGAAGCGGTATGTGCTTTGGGCCGTGCTCCGCGACGGCATCTTCTAATGTCATCGGGTACGACGCACATCGTCGGGGCCGGTCTCGCCGGCCTTTCGGCGGCGGTTGAGCTTTCGCGCAGGGGTAAGCGGGTGGTCGTGCATGAGCTGGCGCGGCATGCGGGCGGCCGTTGCCGGTCGTATTACGAACCGGCATTGGGCCTCACCATCGACAACGGCAATCATCTCATTCTGTCGGGCAATGAGAGTGCGCTTGCCTTCCTCGATGTGATCGGGGGGCGCGATGTCCTCGCGATGGCGGATCACGCCGAGTTCACCTTTCATGACGTCAAATCGGGCGAGCGGTGGGTGCTGCGGCCCAACGATGGACCGGTGCCGTGGTGGGTTTTCTCAAAGCAGCGGCGTGTTCCGGGAACGCGCGCGGCGGATTACGCGCGCCTCGGAAATCTGTTGCTCGCAAACGGGTCCGATACCGTCACGCAAAAGATCGACAGCCGCAGCGACGTCTATCGCAAGTTGCTCTATCCGGTCTTGCTAGCGGCATTGAATTGCGATCCGGCGGAGGGCTCGGCGCGCTTGGCGGGCGCGGTCGTTCGCGGCACGCTGGCGAAGGGCGGGCGCGCGTGCCGGCCACTCTTCGCTGCCAAGGGGCTTGGACCGGCTCTGGTCGATCCGGCCGTTGCATTCATTCGCGAGAACGGCGGCGAGGTTCGCTTTGACGATGCAGTGCGGGCGTTCGAATTCAGTGAGGATCGTGTCCGGTCTCTGCAATTTGCAGAAGGCGCACTGAACCTTAATCCGGAAGATCATGTCATTCTTGCCGTTCCGGGGTGGGTCGCGCGGACGCTCGTTCCAGGTCTCCCGGTGCCGACGGACTATCGCGCGATCTTCAATCTGCATTTCAAGGTCGCGCCTCCTGCCGACTTGCCAAAGATCATCGGGGTCATCAACGGGACGACGGAGTGGCTTTTTGCATTCGACGGTCGGCTGTCGGTGACGGTCAGTGCTGCCGATCGCTTCAATGAAACGGAGCGGGAGCCGCTGGCGCGGCAGATCTGGTCCGAAGTCGCGAAGATCGCGGGGCTGAACGGCGAGTTTCCGCCGTGGCAAATCGTTAAGGAGCGGCGCGCGACTTTTGCCGCAACGCCGGAGCAGGATGCGCTCAGGCCCTCGACCGAAACGAGGTGGCGCAACTTCCATCTTGCGGGCGATTGGACTGCGACGGGCCTGCCGGCGACGATCGAAGGCGCGATTCGCTCGGGCGAGAAAGCAGCCAAACTGGCGATGGCCAGGGGTTTCTGATACGACGCAAGGCTTCTGGGAGAGCCTCCATGACCACCAACGCGGCCGCAACATTTGCTCGTTCCGTAGACAGCGCATCGCGAGATGTTTCGGGACATGATCTTGAAGCGGCGATCTCGTCGGCGCGCAACTCGCTGCTCGCGCTTCAACGTCCCGACGGGCATTTCGTGTTCGAGTTGGAGGCGGACGCGACGATCCCGGCCGAATACGTGCTGATGCGGCACTATCTCGGCGAGCCTGTCGATACGGTGCTCGAGGAAAAGATTGCGCGCTATCTTCGGCGCATCCAGTCGGACGACGGCGGCTGGCCGTTGTTTCACGACGGCGTGTCGAACATCAGCGCTGCGGTTAAGGCCTACTATGCGCTGAAGATGATCGGCGACTCGCCCGACGCGCCTCATATGAAGAAGGCGCGTGCGTGGATTTTGGCGCAGGGGGGCGCATCGCACAGTAACGTCTTCACGCGCAATCTCCTGGCGCTTTTCGGGTCCATTCCGTGGTCGGGCGTGCCGGTGATGCCGGTCGAGATCATGCTGCTGCCGCGATGGTTCCCGTTTCACATCGACAAGATTTCCTATTGGGCGCGGACGGTTCTCATTCCGTTAACGGTGCTCAACGCGCTGAAGCCGCGGGCACGGAATCCGAAAGGGATCGGCATTGCGGAATTGTTCGCCACGCCGCCGGAGCAGGTTCGGAATTGGCCTAAGGGCCCGCATCAGAAATTTCCGTGGTCGCAGGTCTTCGGCGGTATCGACCGGGTGCTGCGGTTGGTCGAGCCTGCTTTTCCAAAGTCGCTGCGCAAAAAATCCATCGATAAGGCCGTTGCTTTCGTAACCGAGCGTCTCAACGGTGAAGACGGCCTTGGCGCGATCTTTCCGGCAATGGTCAATTCGCTGCTGGTCTACGATGCGCTCGGGTATCCGCAGGATCATCCGGACTATGTGACGGCGCGCGGCTCGATCGAGAAGCTGCTCGTCGTCAAGGACGACGAGGCCTATTGCCAGCCGTGCCTGTCGCCGGTCTGGGATACGGCGCTCGCAGCACATGCGTTGATGGAATCGGGTGGTGCGCAGACGGAACAAAGCGTCGACCGGGCGCTTGCGTGGCTGAAACCGCTGCAGGTTCTCGACACAGTCGGTGACTGGGCGGCAACGCGACCCGGCGTGCGTCCCGGAGGCTGGGCATTTCAATATGCGAACCCCTATTACCCGGATGTCGACGATACGGCCGTTGTCGTGATGGCGATGGATCGCGCTGCAGGAAGAGACGCGTCGAAACGCGAGCAATATCGAGAGTCGATGGCGCGTGCGCGTGAGTGGATCGCCGGCGTGCAGAGCAAGAACGGCGGCTGGGGCGCGTTCGATGCCGACAACACTTACGAATACCTCAATCAGATTCCGTTTTCGGATCATGGCGCGCTTCTCGATCCGCCCACAGCCGACGTTTCGGCGCGCTGTGTCTCAATGCTGGCGCAGCTTGGCGAGCGGCGAGACACAAGTGCGGTCCTCGACAAAGCACTCGCGTATCTCGAAAACACCCAAGAGAAAGACGGAAGCTGGTATGGCCGTTGGGGTATGAACTACATCTACGGTACGTGGTCGGTGCTCTGCGCATTGAATGCTGCGGGCGTCGATCCGTCGGCGCCGCCAATGCGCAAGGCCGTCGACTGGCTCGTCTCGATACAGAACTCGGATGGCGGCTGGGGCGAGGACGGCGAGAGCTACAGCCTCGACTACAAGGGCTATGAGCGCGCACCGAGCACAGCATCGCAGACAGCGTGGGCGCTGATGGGATTGATGGCTGCTGGCGAGGTCGATCATCCGGCTGTCAAGAAAGGCGTTACCTATTTGACGTCCAAGCAGGGCAGCGATGGCTTCTGGGGCGAAGAGCGCTTCACGGCAACGGGGTTTCCGCGCGTCTTCTATCTTCGCTACCACGGCTATTCGAAGTTCTTCCCGCTGTGGGCGCTGGCGCGTTACCGGAACCTCAAATCGGCCAATACCAAATCCGTTCTTGTCGGGATGTGATGCCGTGCACGCTCAAGGCTTCGTCGTCGCTGCGACCGGCCTTCGAACAGAGGCGCGTGTTGCGGAGCATTCGCCCGGTGTGAAGGCGGTCATCGGCGGGGGTGACGAAGCACGGCTTGCGGCATTGCTCGAGCGGGCGCTCGTTGGCGGCGCGCTCGGGCTTATCAGTTTCGGGATCGCGGGGGCGTTGCAACCGGGTCTGAAGCCGGGAACGTACGTCGTCGGGATGGCTGTTCTGAGCGAAGGGCAGAAATTCGACGCCGACGGAGCGTGGACCGATCGGCTGTCTGCCGCGCTTCCCGGCGCGCGCCGCGAAACGGTTTTCGGTTCGTCGCGAGTTGTTGGCGAAGTCGATGCGAAAGCGGCGCTCTATCGGGCGACAGGGGCTGCGGCCGTCGATATGGAAAGTCACATCGTGGCGCGCATCGCGACTGCGCACGAATTGCCTTTCGCAATTCTGCGCGTGATCGCCGACAGCGCAGAGCAGCGCTTGCCTCCAGCCGCGGTCAACGGCATGAAGTCCGACGGAACGCCCGATATCGTGGCGGTACTCAAGTCCCTTGGCTCGCAGCCCGGTCAACTACCAGACTTGATGCGGACCGCTTTCGCGGCCCGGCACGCAATGGCTGAGCTATTCCGCTGCCACCGTCTTGTTGGGCCGGCCCTTGGCTTCAGCTTGATCGATTTCGGCTAGTTTCTTCTCGACATGACGCGAGAAGACGAACTCGGCCGGCCGCTGATTGTGCAACGGGATATCGGGAGCCATCGGGCCATCGGTCTTTACGCCTTTGAGCGCGACGGCGGCGATTTTCCACGGACGCCTGACGGCGTCGACGACGGCGGTTGCTTCGAAGCCCGAATGGACCATGCAGTCGGCACACTTTTCGTAGTTACCGGTGCCGTACTTGTCCCAGTCGGTGTCTTCCATCAGTTCCTTGAAGGTCTTGGCATAGCCTTCGCCAAGGAGATAGCAGGGCCGCTGCCAGCCGAAGACAGTGCGCGTCGGGTTGCCCCAAGGCGTGCACTGGTAGGTCTGGTTGCCTGCGAGGAAGTCGAGGAACAGCGCCGACTGGAAGAACGGCCAGGCGCGACCGCCGCGTCCGCGCTTCAGAATATCGCGGAAAAGCTGCTTCGTTTTCGTACGGTTCAGGAAGTGCTGCTGATCGGGCGCGCGCTCGTAGGCGTAGCCTGGCGAAATCGTGATGCCGCCGATGTCCATCGCCTTGACGTCGTCGAGGAACCTCGCGACGCGCTCCGGCTCGGCATCGCTGAAGAGTGTGCAGTTGATGTTGACGCGGAAGCCTTTGTCCTTGGCGATCCGGATGGCTTCGACGGCGCGATCGTAGACGCCCTGCTGGCACACGGACTTGTCGTGCATCTCACGGTCGCCATCGAGATGGATCGACCAGTTGAAACGCTTGTGCGGCTTATAGAGATCGATCTTCTTTTCCAGCAACAGCGCGTTGGTGCAGACCGTCACGAACTTGCCCTTGGCCAGCGCGCCATTGACGATCTCAGGCAGCTCTTTATGGAGCAGGGGCTCGCCACCTGCCATGACGACGACGGGCGCGCCGCATTCATCCATCGAATGGAGGGCGTCGGCGACCGAGATGCGTTGGTTCAGGATCTTGTCAGGATAGTCGATCTTGCCGCAACCCGCGCATGCGAGGTTGCAGCGAAACAGCGGCTCCAGCATCAGCACAAGAGGATACCGCTTACGGCCCGTCAGGTGCTGCTTCAGCACGTAGGCACCGATCGACAGTGCCTGGTCTAATGGAATTCCCACCCCTCAAGGCTCCTTCTAGCGGTGCTCATAACCCCGGTGCCTCACGACGCTTTGAGCAATTCAGGCGGCAAGCGAAAGGTAATTTTTTCCTCGACGCCTTGTAGCGCCTTGATCTCGACCGACCCCAGCTTAGCTAACGCCCCGATTACGTCATCGACAAGGACTTCCGGCGCAGACGCTCCCGCAGTTATGCCGATGGTTTCCTTTCCGGCAAGCCATCGCGGATCGATCTGACCGCCATCTGCGACGAGATAACTCGGGACGCCGCATTCTTCCCCGATTTCCCGAAGCCGGTTGGAGTTGGAGCTGTTTGCGGACCCGACCACGAGCAGGACCTCGACGTGACCGCAGAGGTTGCGCACGGCCGTCTGGCGATTCTGGGTGGCATAGCAGATGTCGCGCGTCTCGGGGCCGATGACATCGCTGAAGCGCGCTTTGACGGCCTCGATCGTCTGGCGCGTGTCGTCAACGCTTAGCGTCGTCTGCGTGATGTAGGCGATGGGCGTGTCGTCGGGAATGTTGAGGTTAAGAACGTCCTCGCGGTTCTCGACGAGGTAGACCGGGCCGGTGATTCGGCCCAGCGTGCCCTCAACCTCGGCGTGCCCCGCGTGGCCGATCAGGATGACGGTGCGGCCGAGGGACGAATAGCGCTGTCCCTGATTGTGGACCTTGGTGACCAGAGGGCAAGTTGCATCAATAACGTTCAAATTGCGCTTCGCAGCGCCATCCTCGACATCGCGCGAAACGCCGTGGGCGCTGAAGATCGCAACCGCGTCGGAGGGGATCTCGTCCAGATCCTCAACGAACTTCGCGCCTTTCGCCTTCAGGCTGTCGACGACGTGACGGTTGTGGACGATCTCGTGGCGCACGTAGACCGGTCCTTCGCCCGTGGCGAGCGCCCGTTCGACGATCTCGATGGCCCGGACAACGCCGGCGCAAAAGCCGCGCGGCTGCGCCAGGATAATTTTCATGCAGAATTCCCCGTTCTGCCGATACACGACTGCGATCTGCTCCAGCCCGGCTCCCGATGGGATGCGATCGCGTGCTGTGCTGAATACTTCAGTTTTTCCCAGAGCAGACTTTACGCGCTAAATATTTGAATATGGACTCACGGCGGCGTTACGCGGCGAAGGGCCGGACTCTGGTGTCTTAAAAGCAACATATCTGTTGGCTGGGGTGCGAAGCCAAGGCACATCTGATAAGCAGCGGTTTCATCCACTGAAATTCTGATGAGTTTGGCAGGCATGCCCATCATTTATTCCAGTTACCGGCACGAGCAGGGCGAGTCCGTGACGGCATGATCGAACGTATGGTTGCGGGCATCGTCGCCGCCGCGCTGCGTCTGCCGTGGCTGACAATCGTGCTTGGGGCTGCGCTTACTGTAGGCGCGATCTCCTACGTTGAGTCGCACTTCGCCATCACGACAGACACGAGCCAGCTGATCTCGTCGGACCTCGATTGGCGACAGCGCGAGCAGCAGTTCGACGCCGCGTTTCCGCAACATAGCGATACGATCGAGGTCGTCATCGACGGCACGACGCCGGAACTGGCCGAGTCGTCCGCGCGGAAGCTCTACACCGCTCTTTCCGCCAAGGTTCCGAAGCCCTTCGAAGCAGTTCACCGGCGCGAAGGCGGTGCGTTTTTCGACAAGAATGGCTTGCTTTACCTTTCGCTCGAAGAGGTCAAGCAAACGACGGAAAATCTGATCAAGGCGCAGCCGGTGCTCGCGACGATGGCCGCCGATCCGACTCTCAACGGCCTGGCGAAAGCGCTATCGTTCGTGCCCCAAGGCGTTGAAGCGGAGCGCGCGACGTGGGCCGATTATGAAAAGCCGCTGTCGGTGCTCGCCGGTTCCATCGACGATCTGGTCACGGGTAAGCCGTCAGTCTTTTCGTGGGATGAGTTGCTAACGAATGAGAAACCGGCTTCGGCGGACCTGCGCCGCTTTCTCGAAGTGAAGCCGATTCTCGATTTCGGAGAGTTGCAACCCGGTGCGGAAGCGTCTGAGATCATTCGAGAGACGGCGCGGCAGCTCGGTTTGACGCCGGATCACGGCGTGCGCGTCCGCCTGACCGGGTCTGTGCCTATGGCGGATGAAGAATTCGGGACGGTCGCGGAGGGGCTGGTCGTCAATACGGCTCTCACCATTGCGGCCGTTCTCGTGATTTTGTGGTTAGCGCTCAGGTCGGGACGGATCATTTTCGCCGTCATCGTCTCGCTGTTCGTAGGGCTGACGCTGACGGCAGCAGCGGGGCTCGCCATGGTCGGCGCCCTCAACCTGATCTCGGTCGCGTTCGCGGTGCTGTTCGTCGGCATCGGCGTCGATTTCGGCATTCAGTTTTCGGTCAGATACCGGCAAGAGCGGCACAATCTCGACGCGCTTCGCGAGGCTTTGGTTGCTGCGGGGCGGAACGCCGGAAAGCCGCTGGCGCTCGCCGCGGCAGCGACGACCGCCGGTTTCTATGCGTTTCTGCCGACAGCCTATCGCGGCGTCTCGGAGCTTGGTCTGATCGCCGGCAGTGGCATGATCATCGCATTTCTAACGAGCATTACGCTGCTGCCGGCGCTGCTCGTCTTGCTCAATCCGCCGGGGGAGCCGGACGAGGTCGGCTATCGCGCGCTGGCGCCCGTCGATCGTTTCATGGCGCGGCACAGAATCGCGATTCTGACCGTCACCGCGATCTCAGTGGCCGCCGGGCTGCCGCTGTTGCAGCGTCTGACGTTCGATTTCAATCCGATCAACCTCAGGAGCGACAAGGTCGAGTCGGTCGCGACGTTCAACGACCTGATGAAAGACCCTGCGACCGCTCCAAACACGATCGACATCCTGACGCCATCGCTTGGCGACGCGAAGGCGCTCGCTGCAAAAATCGAGCAGTTGCCCGAAGTCTCGCGCGTGGTGACGCTCGCGAGCTTCGTACCCGACCAGCAGCCGGAAAAGCTTGCGGTCATTCGGGATGCTGCGAATCTGCTCGGACCTTCTCTCGACACGCCGGATGAGCGCAAGCGGCCGACCGACGAGGAGACGAAGGCGACGCTCAAGGAGGCGGCGTCGGGATTTGCCGATGCTGCAAAGAAGGGCGGCGGATCGCCGATCGCGGCGCGCATGGCGGACGTGCTCGGCAGGCTCGCGGATGCAACGCCGGATCAGCGTTCAAAGGTCGAGAGCGCCTTGATGGATGGCTTCAAGCTGCGGCTTACGCAAATTCGCGCGGCGCTGGGAGCCGAGCCCGTGACGCTGGAAAAGCTGCCGCAGGATATCGTTTCCGACTGGACGACCAAGGACGGCCGGGCGCGCATTCAGGTCGCTCCCGCGGGCGACGGGAACGACAACGCCAATTTGCGGCGTTTCGCGACGGCCGTGCTTGCCGTGGCGCCGGGTGCGACGGGCGTTCCGATCCTCATCCAGGAATCCGCAAAGACGGTTGTCTCGGCTTTCATTCAGGCCGGCGCGCTGGCGCTGATCTCAATCACGCTGATCCTGTTCGTGGCTCTGCGACGGGTGAGCGACGTGCTGCTGACGCTCGTTCCGCTCTTGCTTGCGGGCGTCGTGACGCTTGAGCTGTGTGTTTTGATCGGATTGCCACTCAACTTCGCCAATATCATCGCGCTGCCGGTGCTTCTCGGCGTCGGCGTCGCGTTCAAGATCTATTACGTGCTCGCGTGGCGAGAGGGCGAGACGAGCTTGCTTGCGTCGGCTCTGACGCGCGCCGTCATTTTCAGCGCCATGACGACGGCGGTAGCGTTCGGAAGCCTGTTCTTCTCAAGCCATCCGGGGACGTCGAGCATGGGCGAATTGCTCGCGCTGTCGCTCGTGACGACGCTCGCCGCAGCGGTGTTGTTCCAGCCCATTCTGATGGGTCCGCCGCGGAACGAAAAAAAGCCGGAGCAAGTTAGCCCGGCTTCTTCGACTGAACTCAGTGAAAGTCTTTAGGCTTCTTCGCGGTTGCGCAGGAACTGGAAGAATTCGACACCCTCGCGCAGGCGTCGCTTCATCATCTCGGGCGACGTAATCATCTCGCCGACGATGGAAGCAATCTTCGACGGGCGGAAATAGAACTTCTTGTAGAAGTCTTCGACCGAATTGAAGATTTCCGTGTGGCCGAGGTGAGGATAGTTGAGTGGCGCGATCTGCGTGCCGCCTTCGGTCAAGAGATCGGTTTCCTCGGCGAACCAGCCGTTTTCTTTCGCCTGATTGTAGAGGAACGTGCCCGGATAGGGCGCGGCGAGGGACACCTGGATCGTGTGCGGGTTCACTTCCTTGGCGAACTCCAGCGTTTCCTGGATCGTCTCGCGCGTCTCTCCGGGAAGGCCCAAAATAAACGTGCCGTGGATGACGATGCCGAGTTCGCGGCAATCCTTCGAGAAGCGCTTGGCGACGTCGACCAGCAGGCCCTTCTTGATGTTGTGAAGGATTTTCTGATTGCCCGATTCATAGCCGACGAGCAGCAGCCGCAGGCCGTTGTCCTTCAGGATCTCGAGCGTCTTGCGCGGGACGTTGGCCTTGGCATTGCACGACCAGACGACGCCGAGCTTGCCGAGTTCCTTGGCCAGTGCCTCGACGCGCGGAATGTTGTCGGTCAGCGTATCGTCGTCGAAGAAGATCTCCTTGACCTGCGGAAATTCGCGCTGGACGTATTTCACTTCCTCAATGACGTGCTCGATCGAGCGGACGCGATAATTGTGGCCGCCGACGGTTTGCGGCCACAGGCAGAACGTGCAGCGCGATTTGCAGCCGCGGCCGGTATAGAACGAAATGTAGGGGTGCTTGAGATAGCCGCCGAAGTATTTGTTGATGTCGAGGTCGCGTTTGTAGACCGGCGTCACGAAGGGCAGCAGGTCCATGTTGTGCAGGACCTCGCGATCGTCGTTGCGGACGACGACACCTTCCTTGTTGCGGTAGGTGATGCCTTTGACGTTGGCCCAGTCGCGGCCGTCGGCGATTTCCTTGATGGTGAAATCAAATTCGTTGCGGGCGACGAAATCGATCGCCGACGTTTCCGTGAATGCCTTTTCGGGTTCGACCGCAACCTTGGCGCCGATGAAGCCAACCTTTGCAGTCGGGTTGACGTCCTTGATCATCTCGGCCGTCTTGATGTCCTGGCGGAAGGACGGCGTCGAGGTGTGAAGCACGATCAGGTCTTTGCCGCGGATATCGCCCTCGATGTCCTTGAAGGAGAGATCATGCGGTGGCGCGTCGATCAGCTTCGAGCCTTCGACGAGCGCGGCCGGTTGCGCGAGCCATGTCGGATACCAGAACGAGCGCACCTCGCGCTTCATCTGATAGCGCGCGCCCGCACCACCATCGTAGCCGTCGAAAGAAGGAGCTTGCAAAAAGAGCGTGCGCATATCGGCGCCTTTCAGAGCGGCGTGACGGACCCATCAGATTCGACGCTGTAGCGGCGGCCCCGCCAGCTGACGGCGCCGGGCACGAAACTCGCGACGAACACTGCGAAACTCACGAGATCTCGCAAAGGGCTGAGCCAGAGCGAACGTTTGCCCCCGCCCGGCAATCGCTCAACTTGTATCGGAACGAAAAGGCGCGACGCAAGCGTTGCGGCAAGGATCATCACGGCTATTGCGCTGAAGCCACTCAGCGGCAGCGCGGCCAGCGCGAAGGGGAGCGGGTGAGTGACGATAGAACCCACATAGCCCATTGGATCGACGAGGCGAATCGTGCGCGCCCAGCGAAGCTCGTGGGAAATGAGTTCCGTAAACGATGCGTCGGAAAAGGTGTGCCCGATGGTGAACGGAGGTATCGCGACTTTAAGCCCGAGTCGGCGCACTGCCTCTCCCATTTCATAATCGTCAGCGAGAGCATCCGCGAAAGCTTCAAAGCCGCCGATGCGCCGAAGCGTTTCACGTCGCAGCGCGATCGTCGATCCGAAGCAAGGGTGCGCGAGCCCGAATTGCAGCCCGACGAGGACGTTTGGGAGAAAATGCTGATCGACGGCGGCAGCCGCAAGGCGCGACCAGAATCCTCCGGCGGCACTGCCACGATAGAGGCAAGTGACGAGACCAACCCCGGGTTGTTGCAAAGCGGCGACGACATCGCTCACATAGTCCGGTCTCACACTCATGTCGCTGTCGCTCAGGATCAAAATATCGCACGACGTTTCGGACATCATATTAAGAATATTTGATATTTTTGGATTTCTGGCATTCGGTTTTGAGCCGATCGCGAGGCGGATGTCGCGGTTTGGAAACTGCGCGCGGAGGTTTTGGACGAAGAGTATTGCCGGATCGTGCGGGTCTTGGACGCCGCAAACGACCTGGATATCCGCCGCGTAGTTCTGGGCGCAAAATGATTCGAGATTTGGAGCCAGGGCAGCCTCCGCGCCGTGAAGCGGCTTCAGGAGCGTGACGTCTTCCGGATTTTGAAGCAGGGCCTTTGAGCCGGCCGCAAAGCGCGCGACGAGGGTGGCTGCCAGCAGAGCATAAGCGCTACCGATAATCGCAATGAGGGTGCAAACAAGCCACAGACAGGACGTCATTCCGACGCTACTTTCTGATTTATCAAGGGGAAGCTCTGCCAGTATCACCTGTTAAGGGTAGCTTCTGATTCGGAGCTGCGCTAAACCTCAGGATGCCTGACAGGCGGGGGCCTGCAAGGGGGAATATCGAGACGTGAAGTCAAGCGCCATCCTCAGTTGGGTCGGCTGCATATTCGTTGGCGTAGCGCTTTCCGGCTGCGCCAGCACGGGTGCGTCTGTGCCGTCTCCCGACTATCTGGCGTCCGCGGAAAAGGACGACTTGCCGAAGACGATCGCTGACCCTAACGAGAAGTTCAATCGCTCGGTCTTCGAAAGCAATCAGGACTTCAATCACTCGGTCCTCTATCCCGCCGCGAAAGCCTATAATGAGAACGTGCCGGAAGAGGTTCGCGATCGCCTGGATGCGTTCACGACGAACCTCAACGAGCCGATGGTGTTCGTAAATGACGTCCTGCAACTTCGGCCTGCGGCCGCAGCTACGACCCTAGGGCGGTTCGCTCTCAATACGACGCTCGGGCTCGGCGGGCTTTTCGACGTTGCGACAGCCCAGGGCTTGAGCAAGCAGTCGGGCGATTTCGGCCAGACGATGTACATCTGGGGCTATCGCGACAGCAGCTATCTCGTGCTTCCGGTTATCGGGCCGACAAATGTGCGTGATGCCATCGGCACCGGCGTCGAGTTCGCGGCGCAGCTTCCGGCAGCGGCGCTGATTCCGACGAAGTTAGCAACGCTGGCGAGCCGCGTGGATCTCGCTGGCACGGTGGCAAGTCCTCTGACGAACCTTAGCAAAGCCGAGGACATGCAGACGCTCGAGGATAGCTCGGTCGATTTCTATTCGATGCTCAGAAGCGTTACGGACCAGAAGCGGCAAGCCGAGCTTCAGGAAGCACTGAATACGAGCGCGCTGACGAGCACGCCTCCGCCGCCCGATCCGAATGCGATTGAGCCGGTCATGACATTGGTTTCATCGCCGACTATGCTTGAGAGCCGTCAGATGACCGACGTGCCGAAGATGCAGTCGGCCAGGCCGCGCACCGTCGTGATCGTGGGACCGCCGAAGACGGAAGATCCGACTGCCGTACGTTGAAGAGCCGGTCGCTCATCGACGATTTCATCATCGTATCGACGTGATTTGAGGCTGTTGCCGGGTCGGAAACGTGCGGCGCGATGATCCGGTGCTTTTCGCGGATCAGCCTTCCGAAAGAGAGACGTCATGGCTGGCGCTACCAACTACAGCCATGACGTCTAAGCGAAGCGACCTAGTTACTCTCAACTGCCCGATAGAAGCCTGTCACCCTGTTTTCGCAGCGAGGCGATCAGGGCGTCCGGCCCCCCGGACTTCAATATCGATGTAAATTCCGCCCGGCGGCTTGCAAGCTCACTGATTGTCCCGTCGAGGTAGACATCCACCACCCTCCACTCGGGCCCGGATTTCCGCATCAGATAATTGATCGGGACCGGCTTGCCGTTGCTTTGGACGATCTGGGTCTTGACCATCTTATCGGTTGCCCGATCGGTGACCTCAGTAATCTTGAAGGCTTCGCCTGAAAAGCCGTCGAAACGCTTTGCGTACGTGGCAATCATCATGCGCGAGAAAGCGTCAGTCAACGCGGCTTTCTGCGCAGGTTGCAGCGCTTCCCAATCCGGCCCGACTGCCATGCGCGTCATCGAGGCAATGTCATATGTTTTCGAGAGAACCGGTGCGAGTGCATCGTAGCGGCCCTGAACGCCGAGGGCCTGCGCCTGCTTCATCGTTGCAAGAAGTTGAGCGTTCAGTCCGTCGATCACATCCGGCGCGTCGGCTGCCCACGACGATGCGGCGCCTGGAACGCAGACTCCAGCGAACAGCAAACTGCGTAAAATCACGCTGATGACAAGTGACTTTCTAGTCGGGGCCATCGGCCGCCTCCTTCGTATTGCGTTTTCCAACAGAAAGGCCGTATTCGAAGCCGCGCATCGCGTAATCGAGCAGAATGGCCTTAATTTGCCCATGTTGTTACAGGTGTTTGCCAGTTGTGAGGCTCGGTTGCAACACTTCCCCGCAGAGTCCCGCACGAGCGGCATCATCCATTTTTTGAGCCGCTCCGAGGGTCCATAATTTATGCGGCGAAGGCTCTAAAGCATTTGGGGGGATGTCGGTATGGATGCGGTCGTAAATCGGTCATCCAAAACGCCCCTTCTCGACAGGGTCAATACTCCGGACGATCTCCGGAAGTTGACGGAATCCGATTTGCCGCAACTCGCTGCGGAGCTCCGTACTGAGACAATCGATGCGGTGTCGGTGACTGGCGGACATCTCGGTGCCGGTCTTGGAGTCGTCGAATTGACGGTGGCTCTGCATTATCTTTTCGACACACCGCGCGACAGGCTTATCTGGGACGTCAGCCATCAGACGTATCCTCATAAAATTCTGACCGCCCGTCGCGATCGTATCCGAACGCTGCGGCAAGCAAACGGCCTCTCCGGTTTCACGAAGCGCACGGAGAGTGAATACGATCCGTTCGGCGCAGCGCATTCCTCGACGTCGATTTCTGCCGGTCTCGGCATGGCCGTCGCGCGCGACATGAGCGGCGGCGACAACAACGTCGTCTGTGTCATCGGTGACGGCGCAATGAGCGCCGGCATGGCGTATGAAGCCCTGAACAACGCGGGCGCACGCAACGAACGGCTGATTGTCGTTCTCAACGACAACGACATGTCGATCGCACCGCCGACCGGCGCGCTCTCATCCTATCTGGCGCGCACGACATCGAGTGCGTCCTATTTCAAAGTTCGCGACATCGCCAAGCAGCTTGCGCAGCGCCTGCCGAAGAGCTGGGAACGTCGCGCAGCGCGTATGGAAGAATATACGCGCAATTTGTGGCAGGGCGGGGCGTGGTTCGAAGAGCTGGGGTTCTACTATGTCGGTCCGATCGACGGACACGACCTGGGCCAGTTGCTGCCTGTGCTGAAGAACGTCCGGGACGCCAAGCACGGGCCGATCCTCGTTCACGTCATGACGAAGAAGGGCAAAGGGTACGCGCCCGCCGAAGCCTCGCCCGACAAATATCACGGCGTCGCGAAATTCAATGTGGTCACGGGTGTGCAGGTGAAGCCGCAAGCGGCAGCGCCATCCTATACGCGGGTTTTTGCGGACAGCCTCATTCAGGAAGCCAAAAAGGATCCGAAGATCGTCGCGATCACGGCGGCGATGCCGGACGGCACCGGGCTTGACGTCTTCGGCCGCGAATTTCCCGATCGTACGTTCGACGTGGGGATCGCCGAGCAGCACGCCGTGACCTTTGCCGCCGGGTTGGCGACGGAAGGCATGAAGCCCTTTGCTGCGATCTATTCGACGTTCCTGCAGCGCGGCTACGATCAGGTCGTGCACGACGTGGCGATTCAGAGCCTGCCGGTACGGTTCGCAATCGACCGCGCCGGATTCGTCGGGGCCGATGGCGCGACGCATGCCGGCTCGTTCGATCTCGCTTACCTCGGTTGCCTGCCGAACTTCGTTATCATGGCGGCGGCGGATGAAGCCGAGCTGAAGCACATGGTGGCGACGGCCGTTTCAATAGATGATCGTCCGTCGGCGTTCCGGTATCCGCGCGGGGAGGGCACCGGCGTCGCGATGCCTGAGGTCGGCGAAGTTCTTCCGATCGGCAAGGGCCGCATCCTACGCGAGGGTTCGACCGTTGCGCTGCTTTCGATCGGTACACGACTCGGCGAAGCCATGAAGGCGGCCGATCAACTCGCCGCACTCGGTCTCTCGACGACCGTCGCCGATGCCCGCTTCATGAAGCCGCTCGATACGGACCTCATCCGGCAATTGGCGCAAAATCACGAGGTTCTCGTCACCATTGAGGAAGGGTCGGTCGGCGGGTTCGGCAGTCATGTGCTGCAGTATCTGGCCGACAACGGTCTGCTCGAACACGGTCTTAAGGTGCGCGCGAAGGTCATGCCGGATTGCTTCGTCGATCAGGACAAGCCCGAGGCGATGTATCAGAAGGCAGGGCTATCGGCTGGCGGCATTGTCGAAACCGTTCGCGATGCGCTGCAACTCGACAAAGCGGCAAGCACGCGTGAGCATCGAGTCCGCGGTTAGCGGCCTTCGACGTTGCGTGGCAATCGTAGCAAACGCCGCGCTTCGATCGCCTGCCAGAAGAGAAGAACCGGTACGCCCGTCAACAGCTCGCGCGCGCGCTTGAGCAGCGACAGTCCGAGAGCGACGTCGGGTGTCAGGCCGAATATTGCGCCGACGGCTACGTAGCCGCCCTCTTGTACGCCTGCGGCCCACGGGACGATGAACGCAATCGTGCGGAGCGCAAAGACGAGGCTCTCGATCACGAGAATTTCGGCGAAGCCGAGCGGGTAGCCCATGAACATCAGGGCAAGCCACGCTTCTGCCGCTCCGACGATCCAGGCCGCGAGATGCAGTGCCGTCGAAATGATCGGGCGGCGCGGTTCCCGGTAAATGTCTTCGATGCCGGCGTGAATATTCTGCGATTGATCGTCGGCGCTCCAGGGGGCCGTCAGCCCGAGCTTGTCGGGCAGCGACTGCAGAAACTGGAATAGGCCGCTGCGCTGGGCGATGACGAAACCCGCCATGGCGATGGCCGTTATCGCGAGTCCGGCGAGTGCCCACCCCGCAAGGGGCTCGCCGGGGCGTTCCCAGGCCAGAATTCCGAGCCCGAGTAACGTGTAAAAGAGCTGGCTGATGATTTCCATCGTCAGATCGACGACGGTCGTTGCGATGGCCGCTCCGGATTTTAGTCCGAACGCCGTCAGCTCTCGCGCGGCAATGGCCTCGCCCGCGCCGGGAATGATCGCCAAGATGTTCGCAACGCTGTCACGCAGCAGTCGCGCCCAATGAAAGACGGCGACCGCATTTCTCGGCGGCGTTGTCGCGAGGATCTGCCAAGCAAAGGCGCAGAGCGTCACGGAGGCGAGATAGAGTGCGGCCATTGCCGCGAGCCCCTGCCATCCGGCCGCGAGAAAAGCCTCCCCGACTTGAGCCGTTCCGAAATAGACGACGAGCGCCATCGCGAGTGCGATGCCGGCGAGTGCGCAGAGCGCGATGCCTGTTTTCACGCGGCCCGACGGCAAAGCGCGAGATTGCGGGGTGTCATCCGGCATTGCGCGACGCTTTCGGATTTTGGGAGATGGAGGTAGCATCAGCGTGCGACGCGTTTTCGGCCGCCATTAGCTTGCGGTAGGCCCTGATGCTGAAGGTTTCCTTGCCCCATTTGATATCGTTGCCGAACATGCCGGCGACCCAGGCAAAAAAGCACACGCATTCCCGCAATGGTACGAGCCACGGCTCTGACGGTGTCGCTATATGGAAGTGTCGGCGGACGAGAAAATGGAGAATGATTCGCAGCGTGATATGCGCGCCGATGATGGATAGCCCGGCGATGCTCGGTTGTGGCAGGAGCAAGAGGAGCAGCAGTGCGAGCGGCCAGGTAACGAGGGCCATAAACTGATCGAACGGACGGCAGGCGCGCTCGGAGCGATGCCAGCGCACTTCATGCAGGAACATTTCGGCAAAGCTCGATTCCGCGACGACCGTGTCGCACGCATAGGGTGATAGAATTACGCGCCAGCCGCGCCGCGCGACGAAGCGGCCCATCGAAAAATCTTCTGCTAGGCAGCCAGCCAGCATTTCGAATCCGCCGATGGCATCGAGTGCTTCGCGGCGGACGGCGCTCATAGCCCCGAAGACGAAATCGATGCCGCGCAGGTCGACATCGACCACGACCGACGGGACAAACCAATCGTTGAGGTAGAGTGCGCCGAAACGGGATGGCGCATTGTTGGCAGGACAGCCCTTGTAGATCGATGCGACGGCTCCAACGTCCGGATCGTCGAAAGGTGCGGCCATTGAAGCAACGCAGTCCGGATCGACGCGGACGTCGCTGTCGGCAAGCACGAAAATATCGTATTTCGCGGTCCTTGCGATGTTTGCGAGGTTTGCGGCTTTCCGATTTGGTCCTGCAAGCGTTTCATCGACGACAAGCCGCAGATCAAGGTTCGGGTTCTCGGCGATCAACCGATTGACGACGGCGACGGCCGGGTCGCCGGGCGTGTGGGCGCCGAAAATGACCTCGTATCTCGGATAATTCTGCAGGCAGAAGGAGCGCAGGCTTTCGTAAAGGTATGGATTCGTTCCGTAGACGGGCTTCAGCACGGAAACGCCTTGGCGCGGTTCGGCTCCGAAAACGGCACGCTCCCGGAAACGCGACACGGCGCGCACGGCAAGGGCGAGATAGGCGAGTCCGGCGAGGCCAAGGGCCACGCCTGCGAACTGCCAAAAGGAAATGACGAAGAACGGCATAACGGCTTTCGATCTGATTCTTACGCCGCGACATGCCGTCCGGCGGGAAGCGGCATAGCACGGCGGGGGTGCCATTTCGAGCGCTTCGAAGTGCAGTCACTCAGGGCGGCGAACGGCCTCACGGAACGGCGCGAGCGTCACATCAAGCGCCTTGGTCTTGGCTTTGACGTTGAGGCTCGTTAGTGCGGCGAACTCATCCATCGGGCGGTAGTGATCGGGCAGGTTGTCGACGCCCGGCCATCGCCTCGTCGCGGGATGAAAATAGAATTCGGTCGTTCCGTTAGGGAGTTTCTCGAGAAACTGCAAAACGCGCGTTTCCGTCATCGCGCCGCTGTCGTTCAGGCCGAACACGCGATCGTTGACGCCAAGTCCTGCCGCACGAACGCGATGCCGCAGGAGACGCGATTGTGCGTAGAAGAAGATCCATCCCGAGAAGCGGTCGCGAAACCGATCGGACGTAGCAGTGTACGATGGAATCAGCGGTTCGACCGGAATGCGTACAGGCGGATTTGCAAAGTCCTTAGCGAGCTTGGCGATGATCTTCGAGATTGCTGGGTGCATATGAAAATGCTGATGGCCATTGATGTGGTCCATGACTAGGCCGGTCTTACGAAAGGCTTCGAACTGCGCGGTTATCTCTGCTTCCGCCTGGCGCCGGAGATCTTTGGAGAAAAACAGCGCCGTTCCGAATTTGACGGGGTCCGTTGAAAAGCGGCCATCGCGTCCGACGAGGCCGGGAACTTCGGTCGGTGGAAGGACTGGACAGCCGTCGACGAGCGTCAGGTGCAATCCGACGCCGAGGTGCGGGAGTTTCCGCGCCCGCTCGATCGCGTCGTCGCGGGCTGGCGCTCCCACCATCAGGCTCGCGGCTGTCAAAATACCGTGCTGATGTGCCAACTCGACCGCTTCGTTCACGGGCAGCGAGAGGCCGAAGTCATCGGCAGTTACGATGAGTTTCTTCAAAGCCGCTCCTCGAAGCCGTTATCTCAATGGACTTGAGAAGCGTTTTACGACTGTGGCCGCAGCTATGCCAACTCGGCCCTTTCAGTGCTTGGCGCGCTCTTTCGACTTGGGCGGCGGGTCGATGACGTCGCGGCAAGCGGGGCTCAGCCGATCGCGCTTGCGGTTGAGGCAAGCGACGATTCGATCTTCGTTTGGAATTTCAAAGAAGCAAAGGCTCAAGACGTCAGGGGTGCAGGCGGCCTGTTCTTCGGCCGTTCCGCTATGGGCATAGCTCAGACTGGAAGTTGCAGCAAAACCTGTGATCACGAATCCAGCAGCGAGAATCCAACCTGGCGCTTTCATCAGAGGTCCCACAATGTCGACGCGCGAAGCCGAGATGCTCCTTCGCGTTTGTAAGATGCTCAGTTGATCCGTGCGTGGCGGTAAAACTGTGGCAGATTCTCCGAAAATCGGCCGCCGGAGCGGTTTGCCGACGGCGGCACCCGGTTTGGCCGGTGTTTACCAAATTTATGGGGTCGTTCCTGGCGGTGGATTGGGCGTGCTCTGCGTTTCAGGCGCCGATCCTTCGCGCACTTCGCAGAGCGTCGGCGTGTCGAGCGAGGTCTTGTTCATGAACGCCCAGTTGGCGAACGCGATGTAGCAAACGGCGACAGATTGCTTGCTCTGCAATGTTACGACGACCGTGTCCGTTTTCACCGATTCAGTCGCTCGCTTTGCAACCTCAAGCGGCACGAGCGTAACGCTCTTGACCTCGTAGTCTTTGGATAGCAGCGCCGTAAAGGAGGACTGTAGCGGCGGCTGATCCTGTGCCCCGGCTCCGGATGAGGCCAAGCAGAAAGCTGCAACAAGCAGAGTTCCAAGACCGGCGTTACGCATGCGATCCTCTCTTTTGTTCGGAATGAGACCCCGCGAAGTGAGTACTACGGCGGCGCAATAGCCTCAACAATGAACGCTCGTAAGTTCCGAAGGGCTGGGGACAAAATGGATAAATCGGCCTTTCGCGCGCCCTAGACTGATGCCGTCGCCGGATAAAAAATGGCAACGGGCATCGCGAAAACGGGGAGAGTCAGGCTGGCCGGTATCTCTTCGCCCGATTGCAAGTGATCGGGACGAAAGAGTGCATGCGCTCCCGATGTCGTGCCGGGCGCCAGGATTGGCGCGAAAACTTCGATGCGCGCCGCGGCCGATTCAACGACGCGATGCGGGCTCGCGGCGATGAGGTCTGTGGCGATCGCAGGCATGACCTCGGACCAATGCCGGCCCTCTTGACTGGATAGGCATTGGGTGAGTGCATCGTCGGCGGTCCGCACGCAGAAGCGGCTGCTTTTGCGGCCGACGCCGAAGTCGAAAAGCTTATCGTTGCGATGCGTTTCATCGATCGCATCGGCATCGGTGCCAAGCGTTTGAACGGCTTCGTGTGAAGGGATGCCTGCGCGGCTTCGCGGCAAGCCAAGAACAATGGGGCCACCGTCCCCAAATGCGAAGGCGCGGATTTTGTCACTGACGCGCAGCCGGAACGCCGCGTCATCGGTGTGCGCGATAATGGATGCTTCGCCTACGTCGACATCGATCCGGCGCTTGGGCGTGCAAGGAAATTCGGCGATGGCGCCGGGCGCTCCGGTCACCCACGTGCCGCGCCGGTCTGAAATCGTCTCCCACGCCCAGCCTGCAACCTCGTTTGGTGTCCAAGGCAGGAGGCGCACCCGTATCGCAAGTTTGGAATGGCGCTCGGGCAGGCTCAGCCAAACCTGACTGCGCCGGTCTTCGTCCATCACCATCCAGTCGGCAATCTCACCGCCGGTGCGGGCGCAACCGAGGCAAAAGCCGGTTGCCGGATCGAGCTTGCAGATGCCTACGCAAGGCGAGTGCCGTGTCAATTGACTGCCTTAACAAGCGCGGATGATGATGGCCGCAGACGTTTCGGGCCACCTCGCGGCGGCCCGGATGCGACGTTGATTAGTGTACCATTCTGGTTTGGCTGCGTTCGACCAACGCGCCGAGCGCCAGCCCGATCGTCGCCCAAAGGATTCCCTGCATCCCAAACGAGGCTACGCGGAATTTCCACAGGAGATCGGCCGGGAAATCGGCCGAGACTTCGTTGATGGGCGGGAGCGCATACGCGGCGATCGCGACAAGAACGATGTAGGCCAGCGCGCCGGCAACGGTCGCATTCCATGAGCCGATGCTGGCGGACAGCGCGCGCCCGAGCGTCACTGCGATCGCCAGTGCCGCCGCCGAGAAGACCAACATCGTAAAGTAAAGTTGCGTGCGATAGCCGATCGTATCTTCGGCACCGACGGCGGGTGGATTAGCCGGATACTTAAGATGAGGCACGATGTAGAGCGTGAGAAATCCCACGGCCGCTATCACGATGGCGGACGTGCGCGGCGGAAACTTCAGCAGCCGACCGCTGGCGAAGGCGAAGGCGAGTGCAAAAAGCCCTCCGAGCGCGGTGCCGAACACGGCGACGCCCGTCAGCAAGCCGACTCCGGCCTGTACCTCGCGGCTGACAAGTTCAGGTTCTTCGGCTTCGCTCGCCGCATTGGCGGCATGCGAATGTTTGTGTCCCGCCGCCGAATGCTGTTCCTCAAACGCGATGGCGCGATCGACCTGCGGCTCGCCGACAATCTTCGCGAAACTGAATGCCAACAAAGCAGCAAGAAACCCCGCGAGCATGCCGCGCAGCAACAACTGTCCCATGATTTTTATCTCCGCGAGCGATCAGTGGCAGGGGAAGCCGAGAAGGTGGCGTCCGTCGTGAACGAATTCGTGCACGTACATGCCGTTGAAGATCGCCATCGCTCCCTCTTCGACGCCGATGAAATACATCGCTAGAAGGAACAGCAGTCCGCCGAAGATCGCCCACGGGAGGATCTCGCGCATCGGAATGGGGGTTGCCACGGTATCGTGGATGATTGCAGAGTGTGACGTCATTTACAGGCCTCCTTGGGATTGCGCGTCCCGTTCAAGCTTTGCGGCCAATCACAAGAGGGTCTGACTTTCGGCCGGAGCCCATGGCGTCCGCCGATCACAGTGGCGCGACCGTTCCGGAATTTCACCGGCTTCCTTTCGTGACGTGCAAACAACCACCATAGGTTGGTCGGCGAATTTGTCAATGTGAAGCAAGTGCCATGATATCACGACTAACGCTCGTTTCGCACGCTCCGACAGTCGCCGTTCGGGCCGCAGCGTTTCCCTTGGACGAGGGTATCGATGAGAAGGCTCGGCGCGAGGCTTCGGCGCTTTCCGGCGCTCTGCCGCAGTTCGGTGCCGCGTGGACGAGCCCCGCGCTGAGAGCGCTCGAAACGGCGGCGGCGCTCAATATCGATGCTAAGGTCGAACCGTTGCTGCGCGACATGGATCTCGGACGATGGGCCGGGCGGACCTTCGCCGACGTCGAAGCATCGGAGCCGCATGAAATGGTGCGGTGGCTTTCCGACACGGCGGCGAGCCCGCACGGCGGAGAATCGGTCGAGGCCCTTCTTGCACGGGTCGCGAATTGGCTGAAGACGGTGGGGCAGCGGCAGGGGCGGAGCGCCGCCGTTACGCATCCCGCCGTGATCCGCGCGGCGATCGTCGTCGCCATCGAGGCCAAGCCGGCTTCGTTCTGGCGTATCGATATCGCGCCATTGAACATCGTCGAACTTGCATCGAATGGCAGCCGCTGGACGCTGAAATCTATCGGTGGGTGAGGGCTGCGCCGCTGCCTACCGGAATACGCGTGCGGCAACGGCGCGAGCCAGAAGATGCGGCTTGATCTTTTCATTCGAGACCGCGCGGGGGCCCGAGAAAATATACCGCAAGACGCTCGTCTTGGCTTTGTCCGTTGTCTCAAATTGCAGGCCGAAGCCGCTTTCCGTTCTTCGCCGAACGTGCGCTTCAAGACAGATATCGGAAAATCTGATCCGTACCGGCGCACCTATCGGGACCGGCAACTCGCCGATGAGGTGCATGCCGCTGATAGAAATGTCGGACGCGAAATAGTCGCGCAACTCGCCATTGAAGCCGAGCTTCACGGGAACGCGTACATCGAAGCGGTCTCCCTTGCGCCGCTGCTGCTGCTCGGAGCACACGTAGCAACAGAGCGTCAGAAGGATGATATTGTACCAGCTCCAGAAGAGTGCGATCGCACTCGACTCGGCGAGGGGGCGGCTTTGATCGACAAGGAAAGCGTTTGCTATTCCAAATGTCGTCAGAAACAGCAGCGTTCCGAAGATTCGCAGCAGTGGCCACTGGATGAACTGCTTGCTGCGATCTCCGCCCTTCGCAGTTACCTTGAATTTCTGGCCCTTAGGCCGCATCAATCCGGACCACGCAGACTTCAGGACCTCGGTTGCGCAGAGCATCTGATAGAGGTCCGTCATCAGCGGCAGGACACGCCCTTCCGTCAGCCATACGTAGATGGCGGACTGCACGACGACGAAGGGGGCCAGATGCCAGATAGCGTCGATGACGTTGGCATGGACAGCCTGTACGTCGAAAATCAGATAAAGCGCGGGCACGATGATCCCGAGGACGCGGAACAGATGCGTCGCAGTCCAGTGCAGAAATGTTTCGCAAAGCATCACGCGGTCGACGAAGGGAAGTCCATTGCCCCATCGCAGCGGGCCGCTTCGGCCTCTGCAAATCTGCACGAAGCCCAGACACCAGCGGCTGCGCTGGCCGGTATATTCGGCGAGACCTTCCGGGGCGAGTCCGAGGGACAGGATCTCGTTCAGGTATACGGTTTTGAAGCCTTTTTCCCTGAGCCGAAGCGATACAAGGTAATCCTCGGTGACCGAGTCGGTCGGGAAGCCGCCGATACTCTGCAGGGCATCGAAGCGAATGACGGAAGACGTTCCGCAACAGAACGCAGCGTTCCATGCATCCTTCGAGGCCATGACGATGTCGAAGAAGAACCGCTGCTCGTCGGGCCAGACCTTTGTCAGTGCGAGATTGCTCTGGATCGGGTCGGGATTGAAGAAGTGCTGCGGCGTCTGGACGACGCCGACGTTGGTGTCGAGAGCCAGCGAAACGGCGCGTGTCAGAAAGTTGGGTAATGGGACGAAGTCGGCATCCAGGATCGAGATGAAGTCGGGCTTCTCATCGAGTGCCGCAAGTTTCTTGAGGGCGGCGTTGATGTTGCCGGCTTTCGCATGGGCATTGTCAGCGCGCGTGAGGTAACCGACGCCACGGCGCTCGCAGAGATCCTTGAGCCAGGGGCGGCGACCGTCGTCGCAAACCCATGCGCGAAAATTCGGATAGTTGAGGCCGAGCGTGCCGATGATTGTCCGCTCGAGAATATCCTCATCCTCGTTATACGTGCAGATCAGAACGTCGACCTTCGGCAACTGCGGCTCAGCGAGCAGGAGCGGCACATTACGATCAGCTTCGGCCGTCCGGTTTCGGGTGCGCGTCAGGAATATCTGTGACGCCGTAGAACCGATCATCGCAATTGCTTCAATGGCGACGAAAATCAGGCCCGTGAAGAAATCGATCGGATTGCTGGAGGACGGAATGGTCTCGAAGATCCGCCACAGCATGTAGCGCCAGCCGAGAACAAGACAAAGCACGATAGCGGCCGCGCGAACGATCGTGTTGTTGCGATTGACCCACGGCAGGACTGCCAGGGCAATCAGCAGAATGACGAACGCCGGAACAAGCGCATCCCAATAGCTCATGCCTGCCGTCGACGTCATGGCGACTGCCCGTTTACTTTGCTACCGCCGATGCGGCCAAAGAAGATGTGTCGAACTGGACCAGGCCCGAACGGCCGATCTGACAGTCGGCGCCTTCGGAGAGGCCCGGAAAATCCAGAGTGACGTGATAGGGCTCTCGCGAGAGCACGCTCTGTTGAATCGCGCTGTTCGACGACACCGCCGCGAGTCCGTTCAAGCCGACGATGCGACCGCGCAGTTCCTTGCCGCCGTCGCGCGGTCGGAACGTTGCGCTCTGCCCAATTCTCAGCTTCTGATACGCCGTCTCGCTGACGCTTGCGGTTACCATGGCGCTGCCGCAGTCGAGCAGGCGCATGAGATCCTGTCCGGCGTTGACGTGCTCGCCGGGTGCGGTGAGTATTTCCCAGACGCGGCCGTTGACCGTCGATCGGATGACGGCCGAGGACAGTTCTTCGTTGCGGCGCGTTTCCGCATCGATGCGCGCCAAAAGCACTGGCAATTCTGTCTTGCTGCCTTGGAGACGGGCGCGAACGTCGGCCAATTCCAATGCGACTTCCATTTTTCGCTGCGCGGATTGCGGGGTGTCGTTATAGCTGTCGCCAATGAAGATGCCCTTTTTCGCAGCATCGAGTTCGACCATCGTTCCTTTGCGCCGTTCGACGAGGCTCTGGATCGTGTTTTTGGAGACGCGCTCATCCTGGAGCGCCTTGTCGAGGAACGCCTGACTCACGGCATCCGTTTTTCTCAACGCATTGGCACGCGTCAGCGCAACCACAGCCATGTCATGTTGTGCTTCGTTGGCCGCGATGTCGGCATCGATTTCCCGGACACGCTGTTCAAGCTGTGCGATGCGGCCGACGCGAAAGTTCTCTTGCTGATCGGTGAGCTCGGTGAGATTTGCGGTCAGGAGCCGACTTTTCGCGTCGAGCGCGGCAATCGTGGTGCCGAGCTGGTCGCGTTCGCGCCGCAGGCTATCGAGGTGCGAATAGTCGGCGCGCGGGTTCCGGATCGTCAGGATTTCCTCGTTGCTTCGGAAGGTGCTGCCGATGTCGGTTGCGGCTGCGGCCATCGTGACGTCACCTTCGATCGGTGCGCGCAGCGTGATCACACGGGCATTGACGACGGCTTCGGCACTCGTTGTTGCGAGCAGTCGCTGGGCCGGGGTCCAGCCCAGTAACAATGCGACGGCAATGGCCAATGCAGACTTTACAATCGTGGAGAGCCGGAGGTTTGCGGCCGGCGCTATCCATGAGGGTTTAGGGGCGACATTATTTTTAGGCGCATTGGGTGTCGCGCGTTCATCTTGCTCTTTGTCCGCCGTGCGCTGCGTCTTCCATTCTTTGACGACAGACTCGAGATAAGAGAGCTGCATATTGGCATTGAAGGTGGGTGCCGCAGGCTCGTCGATGTGCGGAATGTCCGTCGCCTCGGTCCGTGACGGCTGGCGCAATCGTGGCGAACGCTGAACAGAGTATTTCATTGGAAATGAACCTTGCGGGCTGACCTGAGCGAGGCAGAGAGATCGAATTCGCAAGCTTCATTTTGTACGCGGGCTGTATAAATAAACGCTGAGAATTTTATTTAATTTGTCGTTACCGATGACCAGATTAGAGACGCGCGCGCCGCGCTCCAGGTTCTTACGATTCTGTTAAATCCACGAGTGCGTTGCCCGTGGCGCGGCTGGCTAGACGCCTTGTGTGCGAGGCTGTCCGGAGGCGGCGCGGAGCCTATTGACGATGCGGCCCGCGCCGATTCTGCACTCAAGTGCCTGACGCGTCCTTGACGCATTTCGTCGTGAAGCTTTTCTCTGCAGCGCCATGTAGATTCTTTGCCTTGGCGTCGGCGTCGCACTTCGCTTTTGCGTCTTTCTCGCACTTCGTGACGAAGCTATTGAGCGCTGCGCCATGAAGGTTCTTTTCTTTCGCTATTGCATTGCACGTCGCATCTGCGGCCATTGCGACCGACGGCATGAGGAGACTTGCGACCAGGGTCATGAGCACTCTCATTGCATCCTCCGTAAAGGGCCAAGCGGCCGATTATAGCTCCGGGGACTCGGAATTCCCAACGCACGTTCGTATGGCTCGGATGATCAATAATGCTTAACCGGCGTTCGAACGGTATGGGAAAGGTTACGCAACAGGCTGGACGATAGTTCCGCCATGCGGTCAGCGACAGCGCATGGTGGAGCCGCTTTAATATCGAAGTTCGCGGAAGGGACCGGATGAGCAGTGAAAAGGTGGGGTCTGTGGAGAGCGGCGTGCGGCCGTTAAGCTTCGGGCTGATCCTGACGATGGCGATCGCGTGCGGCGTTGCCGTTGCGAACATTTACTACAACCAACCGATGCTCGGCGTCATCAAACGGGAATTTGCCGGTTCGTGGTGGGTCGGCTTGATTCCGACTGCAACGCAGATCGGATACGGGCTTGGGCTCTTTTTGCTTGTGCCGCTCGGCGACCTGATGGATCGCCGGCGTTTGATCGTCGGGCAATTTCTGCTTCTCGGAGTTGCATCGTTTGCCGCATCGCTTGCGCCGAATGCCGCCGCTCTGGTCGCTGCGTCACTCGTTGTCGGGGCTTGCGCCTCGGTCGCGCAACAGATCATTCCGTTCGCCGCATCTCTGGCGGCTCCCGATAAACGTGGGAGCACGATCGGAACGGTCATGGCGGGACTGCTTTGCGGCATCCTCCTTAGCCGGTTGCTTTCAGGCGTCGTCGCCACTTATGCGGGCTGGCGTGAGATGTTTCAACTCGGGCTGCCAATCTCTGTCGGCGGCGCGATCGCCATGGCGATCGCTTTGCCGCGGAACTACCCGCATTCGGGCCTTAGGTACACGGAGGCACTCAAGTCGCTGGTTCATCTCTGGGTCGCCGAGTCGTCGCTTAGGCGCGCGAGCTTGATGCAGGCTGCGATGTTTGCATCCTTCTCGGCCTTCTGGACCATTCTCGCGCTTCATCTGGAAGAACCGAACTTCAACCTCGGCGCCGACGCTGCGGGCTTGTTCGGTGTGGTCGGCGCCGTCGGAGTCGTTGCCGCGCCGCTTGCCGGGCGCCTTGCCGACCGGCGCGGGAGCGAGCTTGTCTTGTGCTTTGGGGCGGGGCTGGTCGTCGTTTCGTGGCTGCTCTTCGGAGTGTGGGATCACCTAGCCGGGCTGGTGGCCGGAGTGATCATCATGGATATTGGAGCCCAGGGTGCGCTGATCTCAAACCAACATATGATCTATGCCCTACGTCCCGAAGCGCGCAGCCGGCTCAATACCGTCTTCATGACGACCATGTTCGTTGGCGGCGCTTTCGGCTCGATCGGCGGCATCGTCGCGTGGGAGAGCGGCGGCTGGCTCGCCGTCTGCGGTTTCGGCGCGGCGCTCGCGCTGGCGGCCCTATCGCTGCAGATGTTCGACCGGGCGGTGGCGTCCGATGCGCGTTAGACGGCGCGAGCCAGCGCATCCTTCTGTTCGGCGTATTTGGAGAACTGAAGTTTGAAGAGGCGGCTGTAGGCGCCGCCCTGAGAAAGCAGCTCGTCGTGCGTTCCGCTTTCGACGACACGCCCCGCGTCGATCACATGGATGAGATCGGCGTGAAGAATTGTCGAAAGGCGATGGGCGATAACCAGCGTGGTCTTTCCCTTCGTCAACTGCTTCAGCTCCCGCTGAATGATTTCCTCCGTGTGACTGTCGAGAGCCGATGTCGGCTCGTCGAGGAGGATGATCGGCGCGTCCTTCAAAAATGCGCGGGCAAGGGCAATGCGCTGGCGTTGCCCTCCCGAGACCTGAGTGCCCAACTCTCCGACCTGCGACTCATATTTTTTCGGCAGCTTGATGATGAACTCATCGGCATTGGCCGACTTCGCAGCGTCGATGCATTTCTGCTCGGAGGCGGCTTCGAGGCCGGTACGGATATTGTCGATGATGGTTCCTTCGAACAGGAATGCATCCTGCCCGACCGTCGAGATATTCCGACGTACTGAAACCAGCGATGCAGATGCGATATTCTGGCCGTCGATCGTGATGAAGCCTGCATCGGGCTCCCGGAACCGCTGAAGCAGCGAGAAAATCGTCGTCTTGCCGCCGCCGGAAAGGCCGACGAGCGCGGTCGTCTTGCCAGCGGGTGCCGTCAAATTCAATCCGTTGATGACGTGCTTGCCACGTACATAGGAGAAGGACACGTCGTGGAATTCGATCTCGCCTCCTGTGACGTGGAGATCAGGCTTCCCAGGCGGCTCTTCTTCCTTGGCGGGTGTATCCAGCAGATCGTACATCATGCGAACGCCGACTATGGCAGAAGCAAGCTGCAGGTGGACGCGCGATACGCGCCGTGCGGGATCCGCACACATCAACAGCGCCGTGATGAATGCGAAAAACTGGCCCGGCGAGTCCCCGTAGTAGAGATTGCGCCAGCCTGCGTAAAACACGACGCCGGCGACGGCGAAGCCGCCTGCGGCCTCCATCATCGGGTTCACCGTCGCTTTTATGCGCAGCATTTTCGTGTTGAGTCGCTCGACAGCGCTGATCGCATTCATCGCGCGCGTTCGCATATGATTTTCAAGCTGAAACGATTTGACGACCAGCGTGCCCTGGCTTAGCTCGCGGGTCGCTTGAATAATTCCGGCTGTGGAGTTCACCTCGCTCTTGGCGGCTTTTTGAACGCGCTGACGGAGCTTTCGCGACGCAACAGCAATGAGAGGGCCGCCAATAAGCGATATCGCGGTCATGATCGGATCGAGGACGATCATCGTGCCAACCAAACCGATGATCGTGAACAGGTCTCGGCCGAAGCTCATCGAGATCATATTCAAGACGTCACGCGTCGAAGCCGCGTTATTCGAGATGCGCGTTACAAGATCGCTGGACGAATGTTTCTGAAAGTATGCGACGTCGACCTTCAGCAGGTGGTTGAACATCCGCCTTTGCGTTTCGGCAACAAGACGATTGCCAATAACGCCAACCATCACCTCGGACGCGTAGGCGGCTATGCCCTTAACGAGGAAGATCGCGACGATGCCAAGCGTGATGCCGACCAGGGCTGCGCGGTTCTGATGCACGAAGATCGTGTCAACCACGTGCTTCATGACGTATGCGCTGAGCGCCGTTGTGCCCGCTACGACCACCATGGCGACGATCGCCAAAGCGTATTGGGGCGCATATTCACGCCCGTAGTCGCGAGCGAGGCGTTTCAGTAGGTCCAGCGTTTCCGACGGCATGCATCTCTCGCTTAACGTGCGATGACGGTTAGATCTCCGGGTGCCCGGCACTGTCCCTTACAGTCCAGACGAGCAATGATTGTGGCAATCCCTCTATTTGCCCCCGCTGGCCCTTTTACTCCGCGAAGCGCGTCATTTCACGGCTCACGTGGGTCTGATCCCAAATCAAAATTTCAGCGTTCGACGGCAGGTGCGGCCAGCAACCGGCAAATGTCAATACGCGAACCTATTACAACTTATGGTTCAAAGCAGCTGTTGTCCCGCTGGGCAAGGGCGCCGCATCCAGATTGGCGAGCGGCGCTAAGGTTCATGAAGCGGGTTGGCCCGGCGCATCGAGTTCCGTGATCACGGCTTCGACATATTTTCCATAACTGTTGTTTCCGAGATTGGCGATCCACTTCCGCATCTCGCCGGGGGTAACAAACCCCATACGCAGCGCGATCTCTTCGGGGCAGGATATCTTGAGTCCCTGCCGGCGTTCCATCGTCGACATATATTCGCTCGCATCCTGTAAGCTGTCGAACGTGCCCGTATCGAGCCATGCGAATCCGCGGCCCATCATCACGACATAGAGGTTGTCGAGGTCCATATACATTTCGTTGAGCGTCGTGATCTCGAGCTCTCCGCGGGCGGAGGGCTGAACTTTCTCCGCCAGATCGACGACGCGGTTATCGTAGAAGTAGAGCCCGGTCACCGCCCAATTGGATTTTGGAAGCTGCGGCTTCTCCTCGATCGATCTCACGCGTCCGGTTTCGTCGAACGTCACGACCCCGTAGCGTTTTGGATCGGCAACTTGATAGACGAATATCGTTGCGCCGGAGGGTCGCGCAGCGGCGGCACGCACCATGTCGGCGAAGCCATGACCGTAGAAGATATTGTCTCCCAGGACGAGCGCACAGCGGTCACCGCCGATGAATTCCCGGCCAATGATAAATGCCTGCGCGAGTCCGGCGGGCGTCGGCTGGATCGCGTAGGTCAAGCGAATTCCGAATTGAGAGCCATCGCCGAGCAGGCGCTTGAATTGATCCCGATCCTGGGGTGTTGTGATGATGAGGATGTCCCGAATACCAGCCAGCATCAGCGCCGACAGCGGGTAATAAATCATCGGCTTGTCGTAGACTGGAAGCAGTTGCTTCGAGATCGCGAGTGTCAACGGATAAAGGCGCGTGCCGCTGCCGCCTGCCAGGATGATGCCTTTGATCCCACTCACGCGGCGTTATCCGCTCGTTGCGTAATAGTTGGCGTCGCCTCCGGAGTAAGAAGACCGAGACGCGATCCCGAATAGACGCCGTCGCGCAATGGACGCCACCACCATTCGTTGTCCAAGTACCATTGCACCGTAGTGGTTATGCCGGCAGCGAAGGATTGCTCGGCGCGCCAGCCGAGCTCAGATTCTATCTTCGTCGGGTCGATCGCATAGCGGCGGTCATGGCCAGGGCGATCCTCGACGTGAACGATGAGGTCCCGGCGCGGGCGCGGAGATGGGCAAAGAGCGTCCAACGCCTCGCAAATGTGTCTGACAACGGTGACATTTTCTATCGGGGCACGGCCTCCGATATTATAAGTTTCTCCGACGCGGCCATGCTCGACGACACGCGTCAGGGCCTTCACGTGATCGTCGACGTAGAGCCAGTCGCGAACCTGCCGGCCGTCGCCATAGATCGGCAGAGGCTTGCCTTCGAGCGCATTGAGAATGATGAGCGGGATCAGCTTTTCTGGAAACTGGTAAGGCCCGTAATTGTTCGAGCAATTGGTCGTTATGGTGGGCAAGCCGTATGTCGAGTACCAAGCGTTCGCGAGATGGTCTGAGGCGGCTTTGCTTGCCGAATAGGGAGAGCGCGGATCGTAGGCCGTGCTTTCGGTGAAAAAGTTGCCGGGAGGCAGCGTGCCGAAAACCTCGTCGGTCGATACATGGAGAAACCGGAAGCGGTTGCGTGCGGCATCATCGAGGTTCGACCAATAGCGTCGCGCGGCTTCGAGAAGAACATGCGTGCCGACGACATTTGTTTTGATGAATTCCGCCGAGCCGTTGATGGATCGGTCGACATGAGTTTCGGCTGCGAGATGGATGACGGCGTCAGGTTCAACATCGGAGAAGATCGCATCCATCGCTGCGGCATCGCAGATGTCGGCAGGAAAAAAGCGATGGCTCGGCTCCCGCGAAACGGACTTTAGGGATTCGACATTCGCGGCGTATGTGAGTTTGTCGACGTTCGCGACATGCCAATTGCGATCACGCACAAGATGACGAACAAGCGCCGAGCCAATGAAGCCCGCGCCGCCGGTGATAATAATTTTCATGCGCTCATCCCTCCCCTGAGAAGCCGCACGGTCTCTCAGAAGGCCATGGCCATATTTGCGAAGGAGGGTAGCCGCGTATCCTTGTCGGAAACTGTCACATCCTGCGGGTTGACCGGCCAAGCTATCGCGAGGCTCGGGTCGGACCACAGAATTCCGCCTTCTGCTTCCGGCGCATAGGGACTGGAGGTTTTGTAGACAACCTCGGTGTCGGCCTCCAGCGTGCAGAAGCCATGGGCGAATCCGACCGGCAGGTAAAGCTGGCCCCAGTTTTCCCGCGACAGCTCGACGGCGACATGCTTGCCATAGGTGGGGGAGGATCGTCGCAGATCGACGGCTACGTCGAGGATGCGGCCTCTGTTCACCCGGACGAGTTTGACCTGGGCGTGAGGTGCTCGCTGAAAATGCAGGCCGCGTATCGTTCCTCTGCGTGTGGACAGTGAAAAATTGTCCTGGACGAACGTGTCCGTCAGCCCGGCCTCCTTCAGAGCCTTTTCGCTATAGGTTTCCGAGAAAAATCCGCGCTCATCCTCAAAGCGCTGTGGGACGATCAGTTTCAAGCCTTCAATTTCGAGGTCCGTAACCTGCATCGGAGATCCGCGCGTTGAGTCGAAAGGGAGCGGTTGTTGGATTGGGCTGCTCTCAGCTCGCCGTCAACCGGAACTTCCGAGCCTCCGTCTGCGCTGTGTCGCTACGGAACAAGACGGGCTCCTGAGGGGTTCAGCACGGACACTTCTTGGAACCCTGTATGCCTCTCCTGGCAAATTCGCTTCGTTCACTGTCCGCAGCCCTCGTTGTTGCTGCGCTCTTGATCGCGACCCTGGTCCTTGGGCGAGAAATTCTAGTTCCGCTCGCGCTCGCCGTGATTGCCTGCTTCATCCTGGTGCCGGCTGTCCGCTGGCTGGAGCAGTATGCGCTACCCGAATGGCTTGCGGTTTCCTCGGTGGTTGTCATCGTTACGGGAATTTTGCTCGGCGCCTCTGTCGCGCTCAGTTCGCAGCTCTTATCCTTGGCTGCCGAGCTTCCGGCCTATCGTGCGAACGTCATGGACAAGGCCCATGCCGTCGTTGGCAGTTCGGCTCCGCCCGGTGTCGTCAGCCGAGCTATCGACGCCGTCGAGACCTATCAGGAAATGCTGAACCGCGAGCTGAAGCTCGGAGCCGACTCTTCGGCGCAGGAGGGCAAATCCGAAACGAAAGTCGTCGTCGCACAAGGCAGCGGCTCGGAGACATGGCACGGCATTCAAATCCTCGCCGAGCCTCTCGCGCAGACCGCGTTGACCTTCCTCTTTACGCTTTTCCTATTGGCTCAGTACCGTGATCTTCGGGATCGCGTCGTCCGGGTCTTCGGCACCGACAACATGACCGAAACCACATCGGCGATGTCCGACGCCGGCGAGCGCCTGTCAGCATTATTTACGGGGCAAGTCATTCTCAATGCTTCGTTCGGTATCTTTGTCGGCTGCGTGCTGATGATCGTCGGCGTTCCGAATGCGCCGCTCTGGGGCGTCGTTGCGTTCATCATGCGCTTCGTCCCATTTATCGGCGTCTATGTAGCCGCGATTCCTCCTGTTTTGCTCGCGGCAGCCGTTGATCCGGGCTGGACAAAAGCGATTTGCACGCTTGCCGTGTTCGTCATCGGAGAGCCGATCATGGGGCAAGTGCTGGAACCGTTCTTTCTCGGAAAGCGTGCTGGCTTGTCGCCTTTCGCGATGATCCTCGCGGCGAGCTTCTGGACGCTCGTGTGGGGGCCTATCGGGCTCGTGCTCGCAGCGCCTTTGACGCTCGTCGTGGTGGTTCTCGGACGATACATTCCCGATCTCGAATTCGTTTCGGTTTTGCTTGGAGACGAGCCGCCGCTCTCCGAGCAGCAGGAATTTTATCATCGCCTGCTTTCCGGGGACGCCTATGCGGCCGTCGATCAGATTGATGAGGCCAAGGAGGCGTCATCTCCCGAAGCCGTCTTGGACAATCTTGTCTTTCCCGCGTTGCATTTCGCGGTGATCGACCGGCGGCGCGGCCGTTTCGATGCGGAGGCGATGAAGGAGCTCGAAGAAGCGATAGGCGAAGTCGCCTCGGAGTGTCTGCCGCAAGTGGGCGCAGATGGGGCTCCGGTTTTGATTATCCCCGTGCGCGGCATCTTCGATACCCTGGCGGCGCGCTTCGCCGTGGGTGCGATCAATGCGCACGTTCCCGATGCGGCAAGCGGTATTTTAAGCGCCTCCGGTTTGACGGCCTTATCGAGCATCGATCTTGGCCATGCTTCGGCGCCGAAGAAGCTTGTTTTTATTACGGTCGCTGGCGTCGCCGAGAAAGCTCTCACCTTCCTTGCCAAGAAGGGTGCCGAGAAATTTCCGGAATCCCAAATCTCGATCTTGGACTTGACCCGGCCGGCAGGCAGCATCTCCGTAGCATCCCGCGGCAACAATAATCCGCAGGCGTTCAATCGGTTAACCGACCTGATGGCGTCCGTGGAGCCGAACGCTGTTTCTACTGCCGCAACCTCAACGATCGGATCAGCATCGTCTGCGGCGGAGCGAGGCACGGCGCTCTCTGGAGGCTACTGAGTCCGGCCGGAACAAAGTCGGCGGACACTGCGTTGGAATTCGCGATCGATTCCATCGCTCAATTGACGAGGTAAGCAATGGCACGTCACGACACTCCGTCCGAAGGACGTGGAGCATCCGATGATCTGGTGGAACGCGTTACGGATGCGGGAGCGCGTGCAGCAGACGCGATAGGGCGAGCCGCCACTCATGCCGAAGAGACTCGCGAAGAGCTTCTCGCACAGGGTGCTGAACTCAGCGCCAACGTCCAGAAGGTCGGCAAGAATTTTTCCAGGGCGCTCGACAAGTCTATCGCCGATCAACCGATGACGACTTTGGGTCTTGCGGTTGCGGCGGGCTTTGTTCTTGGAGCCCTTTGGAAGGCCTAAAGGCCAGGATACGTGCATGTTTGCTGCCTTATTCAAGCGCGCTGAGCAAAGCGTCGATTCTGCCATAGGCGACCTTGGCAATCGGATCGCCATCACGATTCCATTTCTGGTGGCATTAGGATTCGCGGCCGCGAGTCTCACGATCTACGTCAACAGGGTTTATGGGCCGGAGCTGGGTACTTTGATCGTTGCGGGAGCTTTCTGTGCTCTCGGCTTTGTCGTCGCGCTGGTTGTCAAAGCTCGCAGCCGGCAGGCCAATACTTCCGAAGCGACGTCGACGAACGAGACTGCGCCTGCGGAGGAGCAAGCCGCAACGACGGGAACGCAGTCGATTTTTGACGATGAAGCCGTGATGGCGGTCGTATCGTCGGCCGCCCCGATCGTCATTCCGGCCATGGTCCGCACGGGCTTGAAGAACTGGCCGATCCTTCTGGCCGCCGCTGCGGGTTTGTACGTCGCGAGCAGGCCGGAGCCGAATTCTGCCGGAACGCAACAAGATCCATCTTCATAATCATCTTGAGGTCGAGAACCGATGCCGAACACCACTTCACCTGATTTCGCGTCGACCGAGGATCGCGGCCAATATCCGGCGATCGACAACAACGGCGTGCGTCACGCCGCGCAAGAAGGCATGGACATTTTGAAAGACAATCCCATGCTGACGCTTGTGGCGGTCGGCGTGCTCGGATTTGCCATCGGAACGCTCGCAGGCCGATCGTCTATCAGGCGTCGCGGCTCGCTCGACGCGAATTTGGATTCGCTTCAGCAAGCGATTGAGGCAGCGCGTTCAGGCACCGCGGACACTGTCGGCAGTTGGACAAAGGCGTTCAGAGACGAGGGACTGCTACCGGATCAGATTCCGAACCGTGTAAAACAGCAGATCAAGCGGCTGCTTGCGTCCGTTCCGCATTGAATGGCTGCGCTTGTGCAGTGCATATCTCAGCGGACGAACAGGATCGTCAGTAGGAGCGACGAGTCTTCTATACCCTTAACTGTGTGACGCTGGCCGCCCTCAAGGTAAGCCCATTGCCCAGCGGAAAGCTCGATGGTTTCGCGGTCGAGCTGGAGCGCGGCGCGTCCTTCAAGGCAGTGCAGCGTTATCTCGCCTGGGACGTCATGCGCCGGAATTTCCTTTCCCGCGGGGACTACGAGGCGGATTGCTTCGAACGAATTCGATTTTGCGAGCGCGCTCGTCTTCGTATCGCAGAGCTTGCTTCCGAGCGGCGCGAGGTCTGCAACTTCTCCCGGTTTTACGTGATGTAATGCCATGCGGTATCCTCCTAGCTGGCGTCGCTTAACCGACATCCTTATTGTTCCGGCGCAGTTCCAAAATGCTAAGAGCTGCAACCGCGATGCCCGCGACGATATGGAGGATGCGTAGAGTGCCGCTCGCCGCATAGCTGAATATGAATGGCGACGCAGCCACCCAGACACCAAAAATCAATTGGCAGACTTCGATCCAGCGGCGAAAGTTTACGAGATCGGCTTCGGCAAGGACCATCACGATAAGTCCGGCGATTGCCGCATTTGCGACTGCGGGAGAATTTGCGACCTCCTCGACGATCCAAGGTGCCAAGGCGATCAGGATCCCAAGGAAAATGCCGAACCAGTCATCCCAACCGCGGCGCGTGCTTCTTAGGTTCCACTCGGCCATTCTCTCACGACTCCCTCGGTTTGACGTCGGATGGCGTCTCGAACTTATAGACCTTATTCTCCTAAGTTTATACCGGGGGCAGCGTGTTTGGGTTCACCTCATACGTGCGCGAAAGCTAGCGCGAACGCAGGCGTCACGAATTGAGGCGCAGCGATGGAAGCGATTGGGTAGAGTTACTTCTCGACGAATGCTTTCTCGACGACGAAGTCTCCCGGCTCGCCGGAGTTACCTTCCTTGAAGCCCCGCTCGGTGCAGAACGTCTTGAGCTCGCTCAGCATCGAGGGGCTGCCGCAAAGCATGACGCGATCATGTTTATTGGAGAGGGTGGGAAGGTTTATCTCGGCGAAGAACTCCGGCGATTTCATCAAGTCCGTAATGCGGCCGCGGTTCTTGAACGGTTCGCGCGTGACGGTTGGAAAATAAATGAGCTTCGAGCGGATGGCGTCTCCAATGTACTCGTCCGTCGGAAGCTCGCGCATGATCCTGTCACCGTAGGCGAGCTCGGAGACGATCCGGCAGCCGTGAACGAGCACGACCTTTTCAAAGCGTTCGTAGGTTTCCGGGTCGCGAATGATGCTCATGAACGGTGCGAGGCCGGTTCCGGTACCCAGGAGATAGAGGTTTCGGCCGGGCTTCAGGTTGGCGATGATCAAAGTGCCGGTCGGCTTCCGCCCGACGAGAATCCGATCACCTTCTTTGATGTGCTGCAGACGTGAGGTCAGCGCGCCGTCCGGAACCTTGATGCTCAGAAATTCCAGGTAATCGTCGTAGCTGGCACTCACGACGCTATAGGCGCGCGTCAGCGGCCGTCCCTCAATTTCAAGGCCCATCATGACAAACTGGCCGCTGTCAAAGCGGAGGCTGGGGCTTCGTGTCGCCGTGAAGCTAAAGAGAGTGTCGGTCCAGTGCTTGACCGAAAGGACTGCTTCGCTTGTGAATGGTGTCATTCCCCCCACCCATCTGAATAATGGTGCGCCGCTCCGGGCCAGCTGTATGACTGCAGGCGCGCAAATTCGCTGATTTCCCCTGATATATAAAGAAGAAAGACGCGTTATACGCTGATGCAAATCAACGCGGACTGGGCGATCACCGGGTATGCTTGGTTACTTTATTAGAATTCTTCAAAAAGGGCAGCCAGGGCTTTTGCGCCTTGTAGCTGGGCCTCGGAGTCCATTTTCGCATTCGTGGCAGCGATGAGTTTCGCGACGGTATTGTTGACGCCAGCGACCGGATTGCGCTCGTAGCCGCCCCGTTGAAAGAAGTTCGACGTCGGAATCTTATCGCGCAGGTCTTTCGACATCAGAACCATTTCGAAGCCGTTGCCGTCACCGGTCAAATTCATCATCTCGAGTTCGGCTGCCGATAGCGGTGCGTCGAAGTCGTAGCGCTTGGCAAATTCGACCGAGGTCAGCAGCTTTCTCACCTGAAGCAGCGGACCAATATCTACGTCGAGGTTGAGGGCGTGGATGCCTATGCCTTTCGGCGTGTCGGCGAGGCGGGCGTGGGCGTTCCAGCGATCGGGGACGCTTCGGCTGAATGCGATCATTTTCTTCAAGGTGTCGATCTTGCTCAGTAGCGCATCCTTGCGGACGCCATTTGCGGCGTTGGCCTTCCTTCTGAGAGCCGAGACAAATTCATCCCCGGCTTCCGCAAGAAGCTCGACGCTGTTGGTGCCGAGCAACTGATTGTATCCGAGAGCCGTCGAAACGGCGCGCGCGCCAGGCACATCATATTCCAGTCCCGCCTGCACATCATAAGTGCCGTCGCCGCCGGACTCGAACGCATAAATTCTGACGCACTGTTCGGCGGTCAGACCTGCGGCGCGTGCCGCCGCCGCATAGGCGCGCTTATAATCGTTCTCGGTCGCCGGTGTGTCCGGAACGAAATCGAACTGCGCCTTGGCTTCTCTCAAAAAGTCGGCGACGACGGGAACGGCTTTTTCGGCCGATGTTGCGCCTTCGGGGTTCTCTGGCTTCGGAGGGCCGGAATAGACGGGCGGCTGTTTCAGTACGTAGTCATTTGCAGCGATGTTCTGGAACGAATGTCTCGCGCGTCGCCTCGACCGTTTCTCCGTGATCGATTTCCAGTAAGGACCGGCGAGATCCTCGTAGGCCGCAAGCGCTTTTGCGTATTCGGCGAGCTTTTCGCGGTAAAGCGTTTGCTGTTTTGTGAGGTCTCTGTATGCGGCATGGGCTGTGGGAGTGTTGAACCAAGTCGCGATTGCCAGCATGGCACACGCAAGCGTCACTGCGCTCGCATTACGTTTTTCAGAAAGTAAGTCCAAGGGATTTCCGCTCGCGAATGGTGGCCCGAACCTGCTTTGCGGATGCTAACTCCATTTGGCGGCTGCGTCTCGGCGGCTTGCGCTCTTGCGACCGTCTCAGTTGCACGAAAGCTTTACATCGGGTTGCCCGGCGTTCGGCAGATAGCTCGTTGCGCACATTGCTCTTCGATGATTGCAAGTCGATGAGTGCAAGCGAGGCGCATTACGCGCCTCGCCACGGCGCTGGCGACGCTGCAGGACACACGCCAGCACCACCTGCGACTGGCAAGTAGATATGCCTGTCGCAGTTTTCGAATCCGAATTGTGGTTGAGACGTTTTCCCGCCCGACGCAGCCGACGCGTGCTGTCAGACCGGCGAATCTAATTTCGCATGGTTGACATTCCGTCAACGGACGATCTGCGTCTGTGCTCGGGACGCGTTGCGCTTCCGGGATCTCGCTTCCGAAAATCTGCTGCAAATAAATGAGTGCTTCGCGGCCTTCTGACGACCGTGTATCCAAACTCTATCTTGCGGGACGGCGACGGGTGCATGCGCATGTTGGCTCGCGCCCTGGTGTGCCTCAGAATAAAAATTCAAATTCTTCCTGAGAAAAAAATATTCTTACTAGTTGACGCAGGCCTTAAAGTCGCATAAGCCGATGTGCAGCATTCTCAACTAAAAAGGCAGGCCGTCATGTGCGGAATTGTTGGTCTTTTTCTTAAAAATCAGGCACTTGAACCAAAACTCGGGACCATGGTCTCCGGGATGCTGGGGACGATGTGCGAGCGTGGTCCGGACTCCGCTGGGTTCGCGGTTTACGGCACCCCGAGCAAAGGCAAAAGCAAAATCACAATCCAGTCGGCTGAGCCCGATGCGTTCAAGGGGCTTACCGAGCGGATCAAGAAAGAAGTCGGCGTCTCTTCGGACCTCACTTTGAAGTCCAGCCATGCCGTCCTGACGCTGCCGTCGGACAAGGCGGACGCGGTCGTGACCTGGCTCCGGGCCAACGTCCCGAACATCCGGATCATGGGCATGGGCGAGTCAATCGAGATCTACAAGGAAGTCGGGTATCCGACAGACGTCGCCAAGCGCTTCGAACTCGTGAAGATGTCCGGCAGCCACGCCATCGGCCACACGCGCATGGCGACCGAGTCCGCAGTGACGACCCTCGGCGCGCACCCGTTCTCGACCGGACCCGACCAGTGCCTCGTTCACAATGGGTCGCTTTCCAACCACGCCAGCCTCCGGCGCGAACTCGCGCACGATGGCATCCGCTTCGAGACCGAGAACGACACCGAAGTCGCCGCGGCCTACATCACCTGGCGCATGAAGCAGGGTCTCAATCTCGCGGATGCTCTCCGCGGTACGCTTGATGACCTCGACGGCTTCTTCAATTTCGTTGTCGGCACGAAGAACGGCTTTGGTGTTGTGCGGGATCCTATCGCTTGCAAACCGGCCGTCATGGCCGAAACCGACGACTACGTTGCGTTCGGATCGGAATATCGGGCATTGGTTGATCTTCCCGATATCGACAAGGCGCATGTATGGGAGCCGGAGCCCGCAACCGTTTATTTCTGGGAACGCTAACGTCAGCTAGGGTGCCGACACATGAGAACGATCGATCTTTCGAAGAGTTCGTTGCGCGAGCTCAATGAAGACCTTCACCGACAGGACTCGGGAGCGAATGAGGCGTCCTGGGAAGTTTTAAATCCGCGCGGCGCGCACGCCATTGCGGTCGGCGTCGACGCGCCGATCTCCGTCGATGTAAAGGGTAGCGTCGGCTACTACTGCGCCGGCATGAACAAACAGGCGGCGATTACGGTTCACGGTTCTGCCGGTCCGGGCGTTGCTGAAAACATGATGTCGGGCAAGGTCATCATTAAGGGCGATGCCAGTCAGTATGCCGGAGCCACTGGTCGTGGCGGAATGCTCGTCATCGAAGGCAACGCCTCGTCGCGCTGCGGCATCTCGATGAAGGGTATCGACATCGTGGTCAACGGCAACATCGGCCATATGTCGGCGTTCATGGCACAGTCGGGCCATCTCGTCGTGTGCGGAGATGCAGGCGATGCGCTCGGTGACTCGATCTACGAAGCCAAGCTCTTCGTGCGCGGCAAGGTGAAGAGCCTCGGCGCCGACTGCATCGAGAAAGAAATGCGTCCCGAGCATCACGAAACGCTGACCAAGCTCCTCAAGGACGCTGGACTTTCTAACGTCAAATCGAGCGAGTTCAAGCGCTATGGCTCGGCCCGCAAGCTCTACAACTTCAACATCGACAACGCGGACGCATACTGATGACGTACCATAACCCACAGACCACGCCGCGGAAATCCTGGACATTCGACGATTATACGTTGTCGGAAATCCGGCGTGCGGCAACAACCGGCATCTACGATATCCGTGGTGGCGGAACCAAGCGGCATTTGCCGCACTTTGACGATCTTTTGTTCCTCGGTGCCTCGATTTCGCGTTATCCGCTTGAGGGGTATCGCGAGAAATGCTCGACTACGGTTACGCTCGGAACGAGGTTCGCGAAGAAGCCGATCGAACTCAAGATTCCGGTTACGATCGCAGGCATGAGCTTTGGCGCTCTTTCGGCCAATGCCAAGGAGGCACTAGGGCGCGGCGCGACCATCGCCGGCACGTCGACGACGACGGGTGACGGCGGCATGACGCCGGAAGAGCGCGGGCAATCGAAGACGCTCGTCTATCAATACCTGCCGTCACGCTACGGCATGAACCCCGACGATCTTCGCAAGGCCGATGCGATCGAAGTCGTTGTCGGCCAGGGTGCGAAGCCCGGCGGTGGCGGCATGCTGCTCGGTCAAAAAATTTCCGATCGTGTTGCGGAAATGCGAAATCTTCCGAAAGGTATCGACCAGCGGTCGGCCTGCCGCCATCCCGACTGGACAGGACCCGACGATCTCGAAATCAAAATCATCGAGCTGCGCGAAATTACCGACTGGGAGAAACCGATCTATGTGAAGATTGGTGGCACGCGGCCCTATTACGACACGGCTCTCGCAGTCAAAGCAGGTGCCGACGTCATCGTTCTCGACGGTATGCAGGGCGGTACGGCCGCAACGCAGGAAATCTTTATCGAACACGTTGGCCTGCCGATACTTGCATGCATTCGTCCGGCCGTTCAGGCGCTGCAGGATCTCGGTATGCATCGCAAGGTTCAGCTCATCGTTTCGGGCGGAATCAGGAACGGCGCCGATGCGGCCAAGGCGTTGGCTCTCGGGGCGGACGCGGTTTCGATCGGTGCCGCTGCTCTGGTGGCTCTTGGCGATAACGATCCCTCGCTTAATGCCGAATATGCGAAGCTCGGTACGGAAGCTGGTTGCTATGATGACTGGCATGAAGGCAAGGATCCCGCAGGCATCACCACGCAAGATCCAGATCTAGCCAAGCATCTCGATCCGGTTCTCGCCGGGCGGCGTCTCGCCAACTTCCTCAAGGTGATGACGCTCGAGATTCAGACGGTGGCTCGCGCCGCCGGCCATAATAACGTTCATAACCTGGAGCCGGAGGATCTCTGCGCTCTTACGATGGAAGCGGCGGCGATGGCGCGTGTACCTCTCGCCGGCACAGCTTGGATTCCTGGAGTGAATGGTTCGGGCGGCTTGTAAGCCGCCCATTCTATTTTCAAATAAGCAGAAACGAACAAAAATCACGGGAGTGATAAATGCCCTTAGATCTAGCTCCGACTGCGCAAGATCTCGATCTCGCATCGATCGCGAAAGAGCGTGGCATCCGCTATTTTATGATTTCGTTCACGGACCTGTTCGGCTTTCAGCGCGCCAAGCTCGTCCCTGCATCGGCGATTGCCGATATGCAGAAGGACGGCGCAGGCTTTGCCGGGTTTGCGACGTGGCTCGACATGACCCCTGCGCATCCCGATCTATTTGGCCTTCCTGACCCGACGTCGCTGATCCAGGTTCCGTGGAACCGGGAAATCGGCTGGGTAGCTGCCGATCTCGTCATGGATGATAAGCCCGTTGCACAGGCGCCGCGCGTCGTCCTGAAAAAGCTCAGGGAGCAGGCTGCTGCGAAAGGTCTCTACGTCAAGACCGGCGTCGAATGCGAATTTTTCCTGACCAATGCCGAGGGCACGCAGGTGTCCGACGGCAAAGACAATGCTGCGAAGCCCTGCTACGATCAGCAGGCCCTGATGCGCCGCTATGACGTGATCGCGGAAATCTGCGATTACATGCAGGAACTCAACTGGGGTGCCTACCAGAACGACCACGAGGATGCGAACGGCCAGTTCGAGATGAACTGGAACTTCGACGATACCCTGCTGACCGCAGACCGCCATGCGTTCTTCAAGTTCATGACGCGCGCGATCGCCGAGAAGCACGGACTGCGCGCGACGTTCATGCCGAAGCCGTTCATGAACCTCACCGGCAATGGCTGCCACGCGCATATCTCGGTCTGGGATAAGACAGGCAAGGTCAACGCCTTCTATGACTCGTCGGACGAGATGGGGTTGTCGAAGCAGGGCTATAACTTCCTTGGCGGTATCATGCGCCACGCGGAAGCCCTTGCTGCCATCACGAACCCGACCGTCAACTCGTATAAGCGCATCAACGCGCCGCGAACGGCGTCCGGTGCGACATGGGCGCCCAATTCGGTGACATGGACGGGCAACAACCGGACGCACATGGTTCGTGTTCCGGGCAAGGGGCGCTTCGAGATCCGGTTGCCGGATGGCGCCGCCAATCCGTATCTGCTGCAATCCGTTATCATTGCTGCCGGTCTCAGTGGCATCAATAAGTCGGCTGATCCGGGTAAGCGTCTGGACATTGATATGTACCAGGACGGTCATCTCGTGACGGATGCGCCGAAGCTGCCGCTCAATCTGCTCGATGCTTTGAGAAACTTCGATAAAGATCAGGAGCTCAAGGAAGCGCTGGGTGTGGAATTTGCCGACTCTTACATCAAGATGAAGATGAAAGAGTGGAATTCCTACGTGTCTCACCTGACCCAGTGGGAGCGCGACCACACGCTCGACATCTGACCAAGACCTACGCCGTGGAGGGCCGTAAGGTCCTCCACGGGCGCCCGTTCCTTCCTCCCGGAGCCTCGTGGCCGTTACGACGATTTTCGATATCGCAAGCTTGCTTCCGGTGTGCGATTCTAAGTCTCTGTAACGGACCGCGGGGCGCTCTTGCAGAATGAGCTGCCGAAGGGGGTGGATCGGATGAAAATTCTCGTTTTGCAGCACGTGGACGTTGAGCATCCCGGTATTTTCCGGGACTTCTTCAAAGCCGACGGTCTCGGCTGGGATACCGTCGAGCTCGATGCCGGCGATCCATTACCGGACGTCTCTGCCTACGACCTCATGGTCGTTATGGGCGGCCCGCAGGACGTTTGGCAAGAAGACCGATACCCGTGGCTCGTCGCCGAGAAGGCCGCAATCCGCAAATTCGTTGTCGATCTAGGCCGGCCCTATCTCGGGATATGCCTCGGGCACCAGTTGCTGGCTGCCGCCGTCGGAGGCGAGGTCGCTCCGGGAAAGACACCCGAAGTCGGCATTTCAACGGTCAAGCAGACGCAAGCGGGTCATGACGATCCGATTTTCCGTGGTATTGCGGACCCGGTCGACGTCCTGCAATGGCATGGTGCCGAGGTTGTCAGGCTGCCTGACGACGTACATGTGCTCGCATCATCGGATGCTTGTGCAGTTCAGGCTTTCCGCTATCGCGATAGCGCCTACGGTTTTCAGTTTCACGTCGAGATAACGGAGCAGACGGTTTCCGACTGGGCTGCGATACCGGTCTATGCGCAGGCTCTCGATGCAGCACTCGGGCAGGGCGCGGCCGGCCGGTTGAAATCGGAGGTCGCAGCAAAGCTGCCGGCTTTCAATCGAACCGCAAAAACCATCTACGATAATTTTAAAGGCGTTTTGCGGCAGGCTGGATTGGTACACGCTCAAAAGTAGTCGCTGGCCCAGAGCGAAACAGCAGTGCAGCGACTCGGCGGTGTTTTCGAGACGCGCTTTTTTATTCTCCAACACGCGAGACTCATTTGCGTGGCGCCTGCGGTGATGGACTCAGTTCCGTTGCGTGCTTAGGCGACTTTAGTTTTTGCATGAGCGAGCAGTCGGGGAAAAACTTCCCGATATATACGTCTGCTTATTCCTATTAATTCCTGCTTTAGTGCTGCTTTGGTCACGATTGAGGAATGAAATCCCCACGTGGGAAATAATCCTATTCGGCCTTGGATTGACCCGCCATTCAAAAGCTCATTTTCCTCGAGGCTGCGGTTGCTGGTTTGACCGCTGGGAAAAATGTCCGTGTTCTGAATATTGCTCGGGAAGGCAAATGCGGAACACAGGAGTATGGGGAATACAGGGAAATGAGGCGCCAACTTTTCGCTTCGGCGGCAGCCATTGCACTTTTTGCAGTATTTGATGGGACGGGGATCGCGGTAGCTCAGGATGCGGGCGGTAATTCCGGGGCTTCGCAAAATCTGTCGGTAGCGGCAGATCAAGCGCCCGCGGCAGATGCTCAGGCTCCAGCGACCTCGGGAGGTAGTCTTCCGGAAGTGAAGGTGATTCAGCAGCAAGCCAAGCCGAAGCCGGTCAAGCAAGCGAAAAAGCCGAAACCGCGGGCTGCGCCTCAGCCAGTCGCAGAGACCGCTCCAACGACGCCGCCTGTAACGTCGACGTCCGAGGTGCCTCCCTCAAACGTCAAGATGTCACCGTTCGGGGCGAGTTCGCTTCCTGTCGAGAAAGTTCCTGCATCGGTTTCGCAAGTCACGACGACCGACTTCAAGCGCGATGAGACGGTTATTCCGCAGGAGGCGCTGCAAGCGCGCGTGCCCGGTATCATCGTGGGTGACCTGCAGGGCAACCAGTTTCAAACAAACGTTCAATACCGCGGCTTCGAAGCTTCGCCTGTCAACGGCGTCGCGCAGGGTCTCGCCGTCTATCAGAACGGTACCCGTATCAACGAAGCCTTCGGCGATATCGTCAACTGGGACTTCCTGCCGTCAAACGCCATCAACAACATCACGGTGATGAGCGGTAACCCGATCTTCGGCCTCAATGCGCTCGGCGGTGCGATCAGCATCGAGATGAAAGACGGCTTCAATTATCAAGGCGCGGAAGTCGACACGCGCTTCGGCTCCTTCGGACGTAAGCAGGTTTCGACGCAGGCGGGCCAGCAAGTTGGCAACTTCGGGATCTATGGCGCCTTCGAGGCGATCAATGACGACGGCTTCCGCGATTTTTCCGATGCCGAAGTGCGGCGCGGGTATTTGGATCTAGGATTTAAAAACACTTGGTCAGAGTTCCACTTCAATTTCACAGGTGCCGACAACCACGTTGGTGTAACCGCTGCAGCGCCTGAGGAACTGCTTGCAGAAGGCTGGGATCGGACGTTCACGTCGCCTCAGACGACGGATAACATCCTGCAGCTTTATCAGTTGAATGGCACCGTGAAGGCGACCGAGACGTTATCCGTCTCGGGTAATGCCTATTACCGCAAGTTCAAGCAGAAGCACGTTGACGGCAATATCGCCGAAGCAACGGAGTGTGGCGGCGGGTTGCTGTGCATCGAAGACGGTTTGGCCTACAGCGAGTCGGATGTCCCCGGGGTCGTCAATAGCAACGGAACAGTGAACTATTTTGACGGCACCCACTACGGTTCGGTCGACCGTACCGGGCAGGATGCCGACAGCTGGGGCACTGCACTGCAGGCTACCGACAAGTCGCGTCTCTTCGGCTATCGCAATCAGTTCACGATCGGCACGAGCTACGACCATGGCCATGTTGGCTACACGGCGAACAGCGAGCTTGGTATCTTCCAGCCGCGCTTCGTCGTGGGGGGTACCGGAGTCAAGTTTGGCACGCCACCGGATGACAGTGTTCCTTGTCCGATTGTAGTCGATGACGATGCGGAGTGCTGGTCCGACGATACCGCTCCACGCGATTTGACGACGACCAACGACTATTTCGGCGCCTACTTCATCAATACAACCGATCTTACGGATCGGTTGGCGTTGACGGTCGGCGGCCGCTTCAACTACGCAAGCATTACGATTAAGAACAACACCGATAACGAGGAATTGGAAGAACTCAACGGCACCAACACCTTCAACCGCTTCAACCCCATAGCGGGCCTGACCTATCAGCTCGCGCCTGGGCTTTCGCTCTATAGCGGCTATTCGGAAGCCAACCGTGCGCCGACGCCGGCTGAGCTTGCCTGTGCCAATCCGGAGTTGCCGTGCATTATCGAAAGCTTCCTCACCGCCGACCCGCCGCTGAATCAGGTCGTGTCGCGGACGGTCGAACTGGGTATCCGTGGGGAACAGGGTCTTGGATGGGAAGGGGATCGACTCAACTGGAGCCTCGGCGTCTTCCGGACACTCAACACCGACGATATCCTGAGTGTCGCGGATGAAACTTCGAACGGCCGTGGCTACTTCCTGAACGCAGGCGATACGCTGCGCCAAGGAATCGAGGCGGCCGTCGAATACCGCTCGCGCCGGCTCTATGCTTATGCGAACTACACCTTCCTTGACGCGACGTTCCGCGATTCGATCCAATTGTCATCGCCGGACAATCCGCACGCGGGTGTGTGCGAAGGAATAGACCCGGATGATTTCGATGAGGATGAAGTCCCGCATTGCGTCCAAGTGCGCCCTGGCGACCGTCTGCCGGGTACGCCGCGGCATCGTTTCAAGGTCGGCTTCGACTATTGGATGACGCCGAAGTGGAAGTTCGGTTCAGATCTCGTCGCACTCAGCAGCCAGTTCTTCACCGGCGATGAGGCCAACCAGGATAGTCCGTTGCCGGGCTTTGCGAGACTTAATCTCCATACGTCCTACGATGTGACGGACCAGATCCAGGTTTATGGATTGTTCGAGAACGTCTTCGACCGTCATTATGGGCTCTACGGCACCTATTACAATGCCGAACTCGCCAACGTTGGCGGTGCGGCTGACATCCCGCCGATCACGTTCGAGGAACCGGACGATGGTGGGCGTCAGCGGTCGATCACACCAGCGATACCGTTCGCTGCTTATGGCGGCGTGAAAGTGAAGTTCTAAAGTCTATCGATCTTCTTCCCGGCTTATGAAAACGGCGGACTTCGGTCCGCCGTTTTTTGCGTAGATTTCAGTAAGCATTGTATCTTTTGCCGCCTGACGCGGTGCGCCCATGCCGGGCTGCCGTCGCTTGGAGCCGCAGGGTTATTGCGGCCACGCGGTATGTGTCATAATGCGGGCGTAGTGCCATTGTGTCATTTCTCGTTACTCCAGCCGTTAAGAAGATGCCCGCATGTCCAGCACCGACCTCGCGAGTGTAGGCGATCATTTCATCGTCGGATTGCGGCCGACCACATCGCTTGACCCTAGGGATCGCGCGTTGCTTCGCGACCTGCGACCGGCGGGCGTCATTCTCTATAAAAGTAATTTCTGCCACGATCTGCCCTATGAAGCTTGGCTCGCCAATCATGCCAAGCTGATCAGCGCCGTCCGGGAGGAGACCGGACGAGAGCGTCTGTTCATTGCAATCGATCACGAAGGCGGCCGTGTCTGTCGAACGCCCGCGCCGATCACAAGATACGATTATGCGCGGTCGTGGGGAGAGGACGCCGGTGCGGTCGGCGCTGCGATGGGCGCCGAACTCGCGTCTCTTGGAGTCAACCTGAGTTTTGCGCCCGTTCTTGACATCGACAGCAATCCCAAAAATCCGGTGATTGGGGCGCGATCGTTTGACACGACCGTCGAAGGGGTTGTCGCCAAGGCGCTCGCATTCGCCAGGCAGATGGAAGCCGAGGGCGTCCGTGCGTGCGGCAAACATTTCCCGGGCCATGGCGATACGCAGGTTGATTCACATCTTGAACTACCGGTCATCGACGCCACCCTTGATGCATTGCGGCGGCGGGAGCTGCTGCCATTCGCGGCCGCAGTTGACGCGAGCTTCGGCATGATCATGACGTCGCACATTCTTTTCAAAGCGATCGACCCGGAGTGGCCGGCGACGTTATCGCGCAAGATCACACACGGCCTGCTGAGAGAGGAATTGGGCTTCGAGGGCGTCATCGTCTCGGACGATGTCGGCATGCGCGCGGTGAGCCGCTTGTTCGACAATCCCGAGATGGCGGTCAACTTCATGGCGGCGGGCAACGACATGCTGATGATCTGCGCGCACTGGGCAGATACGGAGCGTGCGCGTTTATTGGCGGAGCGCCTTATCGAAGCCCGGCGTTCGGGCGCGCTTGCGAGTCGCGATCTCGATCGTTCGAGAGCGCGTGTCGCGGCGATGCTAAGGGCCACGCCTCAGAACGCCGTCTCACCTCTCTCCGAGGATGTCTTTCGCCGTCACGCAGAAGTGGGCGCGCTGTTTTCCGATGAGACGGCGGAAGTCATCTGAAGTCGGATCCGCCGTGACCTTGAGTAATATGATCAAGCTCTGTGTCGTTTTGTAAGATTTGATTGGACCAAATCTGCGATTAAGAGTCTCTCTATTTTCAGCGACGTTTGCTTTCCGGGTAACCCGGCGGACCGCAGCGCACATCTAACGATTTGCGGCTCTACCGAGTGCGGTTTATAAGTTCGTTGCGAGACTTGGGAGTCGGCCTCCGCGGGAAAAGATACATCTAGGATAGATGTTTCGCGGTAAAAGGGGCATGCAGGAATGATCGGACAACTCACGAAATTCGAGCGTCAAACCGCGATGCTCATTTTGCTCGCATTGTCGGGCGTCGGCTTGGCGATGGCGATTGCGGGTCGTGACGATCCGTTCGGGGTGCACGGCGTTCTAGTCCTTCTTTATGCGCTCGCCGGCATCATCTTCGTCATATCGGGGTTTTTCGATCCGGAGCCCGGCGACGACCGCTTCGACCGTTATAATGACGATCCGACGAAAGCCGGCATCGTCCTTGCGATGATCTGGGCGGCGTTTGCTCTCTTCGTCGGTGACTGGGTCGCTTGGCTTCTCGTCAACCCTAACCTTACCTTCGATGCGGCGTGGTCGAGTTTCGGCCGCATCCGGCCGGTGCACACGACCGGCATCATTTTCGGGTTCGGCGGCAATGCTCTTATCGCCACTTCCTTCTACGTCATGCAAAGGACGTCGCGCGCCCGTTTGCCCGATCAGCTCAGCCCGCTGTTCGTGATTTTCGGCTACAACCTCTTCTGCCTGCTTGCCGTGACCGGCTATTTCATGGGTGTCACGCAATCAAGAGAGTACGCCGAACCCGAGTGGTACGCGGACATCTGGCTCGTCGTCGTCTGGGTTGTGTATTTCCTCGTTTATCTCAGGACGCTGGCGCGGCGAAAAGAACCGCATATCTATGTCGCCAACTGGTACTTCCTGGCCTTCATTCTCGTCGTGGCGATGCTTCACATCGTCAACAATCTCGCAGTGCCGACGTCGCTTGCGCGCGTGAAGAGCTATTCCCTCTTTTCCGGCGTCCAGGATGCGATGACGGAGTGGTGGTACGGGCACAACGCGGTCGCCTTCTTCCTGACCGCGGGCTTTCTCGGCATGATGTACTACTTCCTGCCGAAGCGCGCTGGCCGGCCGATCTATTCCTACCGGATGTCGATCATCAGCTTCTGGGGCATCACCTTCTTCTATATGTGGGCGGGCTCGCACCACCTGCATTACACGGCGCTGCCGCAATGGGTGCAGACGCTGGGAATGACCTTCTCCCTGATGCTGCTCATCCCGTCGTGGGTCTCGGCTGGGAACGCGCTGATGACGCTCAATGGCGCGTGGGACAAAGTTCGTGACGACGCGACGCTGCGCTTCATGATGGTTGCCGCCGTCTTCTACGGGCTTTCGACCTTCGAAGGGTCGTTCATGGCGATCCGCCCGGTGAACGCGCTATCTCACTATACGGATTGGACCGTCGGACACGTGCACGCGGGCGCCCTCGGGTGGGTTGCGATGATCACGTTCGGCTCGTTCTACGCGTTGGTGCCGTGGATTTGGAAACGTGACGGCATGTATTCGTGGAAGCTCGTTGAAGTTCACTTCTGGCTCGCGCTCGCGGGGACCGTCATCTACGTGTTCGCGATGTGGAACTCGGGCATTGTGCAAGGCTTGATGTGGCGGACGTACAATGACAGCGGCACGCTCGCCTACTCCTTCGTCGACTCTCTCGTCGCGATGCGACCCTACTACATCGCGCGGGCGGTCGGCGGCCTGTCCTTCCTGATCGGCGCGCTTGTCGGCTGTTACAACATCTGGATGACGATCCGAACGTCGTCGCATGCGGCGGGTGAGTTCATGGGCGATCTCCCCGATCCTGTGCTGGCGAGGACGCCGGCGCTGCAGGCAGGGGAGTAATCCGATGTTTGGCTTTCATTATCGTCTGGAACGCAAAGCGATCGGTCTGGTCGTCGGCATCATCCTGGTCGCGAGCATCGGCGGCATCGTCGAGATCGCGCCACTCTTCACCATCCACCAGACGGTCGAAGACGCGCCGGATATGCGGGTTTACACGCCGCTCGAGATCGCGGGTCGCAACATCTACATGCGGGAAGGCTGCTACGCCTGCCATTCGCAGATGATCCGGACGCTGCGCGACGAAGTCGAACGCTATGGGCCGTATTCGCTGGCGGTCGAGTCGAAGTACGACCACCCGATGCTGTGGGGCTCCAAGCGTACGGGGCCGGACCTAGCTCGGGTCGGCGGCAAGTATTCCGACGAGTGGCAGGTTGCGCATCTCGTCGATCCGCGAAGCGTGGTGCCTGAGTCCATCATGCCGGCTTATGACTGGCTTTCACGCAATCGTCTGAAGACGGACAATCTCGGAGAAGACTTGAAGGCCCTTCGCACCGTCGGTGTTCCCTACAGCGAGGACATGATCGCGAATGCCTCCTCGGATGCGCACGGCCAGGCGGCGCCCGATTCAAAGGAGGCTGAAAGCGTCGTAACGCGGTACGGTAAGGAGACTTCGGTCCGGCCGTTCGACGGGAAGCCGGAAGAGCTGACCGAGATGGACGCGCTCGTTGCGTATCTTCAGATCCTTGGCCGTCTTACAGACGCTGCCAAAAAGCCTGTTGCTACTGCGGAGCGATGATCATGGGCTTTCAACACGACACGCTGGTGTGGTTTTCGAAATCGTTCGGCCTCTTCTACTTGATAGGGCTGTCGGTGATTGTTCTCATTTATGCGTACTGGCCCTCCAACAAGAAGCAGTTCGATAAGGCGGCCGAGGCGATTATTGACGATGAGGACAAACCATGGCGGTAGAAGAAAAGGATCGGGATCCTCATACCGGCTACCTGACGACGGGGCATGAGTGGAACGGCATCAAGGAACTGAATACCCCGGTTCCGCGTGTCATCTATTTCTTCCTCTCGCTCGCTGTGCTGTTCGGCATCGGCTACTGGATCCTGATGCCTGCGTGGCCGACAGGCAGGAGCTATACCAAGGGGTTGCTGGGATTCGATCAGCGCCTCTTCGTGACCGAGGACGTGAAACAGGCGGCGCTCGATCGCGCGACCTGGACGGATCGCATCGAAAAAGAAAGCTTTGCGGACATTCAGAAAGATCCGCAGTTGATGCATGACGTCCGCGAAACGGGCAAGGCGCTGTTTGGCGATAATTGCGCTGCGTGCCACGGCCGGCATGCAACGGGCGGCAAGGGTTTTCCAAACCTGACCACGAATTCGTGGCTCTGGGGCGGGTCTCCGGAACAGATCGCAGAAACGATCAAAGTCGGGATCAATTCGGCGCATCCCGAGAGCCACACGTCGCAAATGCCTGCGTTCGGGCACGACGGAATTCTGCAACGCAACGATATCGAGAAAGTCGTTGCCTACGTACGAAGCTTGTCGGGGGCGGGCGACGCATCGGCCGACGACGTGAAGGCGGGCCAAAAGATCTTTGCCGACAATTGCTCGTCCTGTCATGGAGACGATGCGAAGGGGAACAGCGAAACCGGCGCGCCCAATCTCACCGATCGGTTCTGGATTTACGGAGGCGATCCTCAGACGGTCTATACGACTGTCTGGGGCGGCCGGCAGGGGCACATGCCGACCTGGGAAGCGCGGCTTTCTTCCGTCCAGCGCAAGATCCTGGCACTTTATGTGGCCGATTTGAGAATACCGGACCACGAATAGCGTCATCGAGCCATGGAAAAATGGAAACGCAACATCATGATCTGGGTTTCGGTGGTCGCGGGAGTGGTTTTCGTTGCGGCTGCGAATTGGAATCTGGTGCACGTCGCATTTTCGTCGCAACCGGATTGCGTCGCGCACTTGCGTCCTGGTGAGTCTCGTGGAGCGTCAGGATCATTCAGTGCTGCACAATCGTCCTGCACACCCTGAGGCGCCCTGCAGGTAGAGAGGTGACAATGGTAATTATTCCGGCAGTCCGCCCACCGCTGGCGCACGAGGAGAGGTGGAAACGCGATCTTGCTCCATCGATGGCGTTTCGCTGGCTGGCGAAAGGCTGGCGCGATTTCTGGACGTATCCCGCCCCGAGCCTCGCCTATGGGGTGCTGATCTTTTTGTTATCGCTCGTCATCGTCGGCGGCATGTTCTTTTACGGCCATGATTACATCCTCTTTCCGGCGCTCGCGGGCTTTTTGGTCGTGGGGCCGGTCCTGGCGATCGGTCTTTATGAGAAAAGCCGCCGGATCGCTGCAGGTGAGCCGGTCAGTCTCAGCCGGATGATCTTTGTGCATCCGAAATCGGGTGCACAGGTTCTGTTCATCGGCGCGCTGCTTTGTCTGCTCATGCTGCTTTGGATGCGCGCAGCGGTCATCATTTACGCGTTGTTTTTCGGCATGCGTCCGTTTCCCGGCCTGGACCATATCTCCGAGATGCTGGTCACGACGCCAACCGGCTGGGCGATGCTTGTAGTCGGGTGCGCAATCGGCGCGCTTTTCGGTGGCTTCTCGTTCGCCATCAGCGCCTTCTCGGTGCCGATGCTGCTTGACCGGCGCGTCGATGCGTTGACGGCGATGGGTACGAGTTTGGCATTGGTGTGGAACAATCTGCCGCTCATGCTGACGTGGGGTGCGATCATGCTCGTTCTCGTCGCGTTGAGTGTGGCGACGGGATTCCTCGGTTTGATCATCGTGTTTCCGGTGCTCGGGCATGGGACCTGGCACGCCTACGCGACCGTCAAGCCGTAGCTCCGTGATCTTCGCTCAGGCTCCGTCGATCCGGGCGGCGAGGAATATGACAAGCGGCAGTGGCGATGAGACGTCGAACGACTGAACTGGAAATTGCAATGGCTTCGGGCTTTGCCGAAAAGGCATTCTCTACGGCGGCCAATGGCGGTCGAGTGAGGGCCGACGAGTTGCGGCTCGCAAGCCGCGTTCTCAAGGACGGCTTCAGGCAGGTCGAGATCTCAGTCCCGACGATGCATTGCGGCGGCTGCATGCAGAAGGTCGAAAAGGGTCTGGCGAAGCTGCCCGGCGTGTCGGAAGCTCGGGTCAACCTCACAAGCAAGCGCGTCACGGTTCGCTGGCAGGATGAGGGGGTGCCTCCGCCGCTCGTCGAAACATTGCACAGTCTCGGTTTTGAGGCGCATCTCACCGATGCCAAGGCGGATGCAAAGGATCACACGTTTTCCGAACTCTTGCGCGCGCTTGCCATCGCGGGTTTCGCCGCCGGCAATATCATGATGCTGTCCGTTTCGGTCTGGACGGGCGCCGATCCTGCGACGCGAGACCTGTTTCACTGGATTTCCGCCGCGATCGCGGTGCCGGCGCTCGTTTATTCCGGCCGCATATTTTTCCGCTCGGCATGGGGCGCGCTCCGGCGCGGCCATACCAACATGGACGTGCCGATCTCGATCGGTGTCCTGCTTGCATTTGGATTGAGCCTTTACGAGACGATCCATCATGGTTCGCACGCTTATTTCGATGCTGCGGCGTCTCTTTTGTTTTTTTTGCTGATCGGGCGGACGCTCGATCATTTGATGCGTGAACGAGCGCGGACCGCCGTTACCGGCTTGGCTAATCTTGCGGCCCGGGGTGCGCTTGTTCTTCGTCCCGACGGGACGCGTGTCTACACGCCTGTCGATGATCTCAAGCCGGGCATGACTATCCAATTGTCAGCGGGCGAACGCATACCCGTCGATGCGCGCGTCATTTCGGGCCAATCGAATCTCGATTGCTCGCTCGTCACGGGTGAAAGTCTGCCGCGGCCAGCGTCGGCTGGAATGCTGCTGCAGGCGGGAACGATGAATTTGACCGGGCCGCTGACGATAGAGGCCATGTCGGATGCGAAGGACTCCTTTCTTGCCGAAATGGTCAGGATGATGGAGGCGGCGGAAGCCGGGCGCTCCGGATTCAGAAGGATTTCAGACCGTGCGGCGCAGCTCTATGCACCGGCCGTACACACCGCTGCTTTTCTGACGTTTGTGGGATGGATGATTGCGACTGGGGACGTGCACCGGGCGATTACAGTCGCCATTGCCGTTCTCATCATTACCTGCCCCTGCGCGCTGGGGCTTGCGGTTCCGATGGTGCAAGTCGTGGCCGCACGGAGGCTGTTCGAGAAGGGAATATTGCTCAAGGATGGCGGTGCGCTTGAAAGGCTGGCGGAAATCGACACCGTCGTATTAGACAAAACCGGTACGCTGACGCTTGGTGCGCCGCGCCTGTTGAACGGCGAAACGCTCGAACCTGCCATTATGGCTCTCGCGGCCAGAATTGCAGTGCATTCGCAGCATCCGTATGCGCGTGCTCTGGCAGCCTTTGCAGATGGCACCGATGTCTCTTTGCTCGACGACGCTCGCATAACCGAAGTTTCCGGCGCAGGGCTCGAAGCTCATATCGGTGAGCATGTGTATCGGCTCGGTCGACCGTCGTGGGCTGTTGCAGAGCGTGTCGAGGCCGGCGCCGGGCGCCATAGCTCGAACGTCGTTCTGTCGAAGGATGGCAAACTTCTGGGGGCGTTCGAATTCAGTGATCCGCTCCGCGACGGAGCCGCCGAAACTCTTCAGGAACTGAAGCAATCCGGTATTGCCATCGAGATCTTATCGGGTGATCGGGCCGAAACGGTCCGGCGCGTCGCTGAATCGCTGGGCATCGCCTTTTCTTCCGATGTTCGGCCCGATGGAAAGGTCGCTCACATTGGCAGTCTGCAAGACTCCGGTCGAAAGGTCCTGATGGTGGGCGATGGGCTCAACGATGCGCCGGCGCTTGTTGCGGCGCATGCGTCGATGGCGCCAGCGTCGGCGGCAGACATCGGACGGAACGCGGCCGACCTCGTTTTCCTTCACGAAAGCCTGATGGCCGTGCCGCAAGCTTTTCGTATCGCACTTTCGGCGCGCAAGCTCGTATATCAGAATCTTGCATTGGCGGTGATCTATAATCTTTGCGCCGTGCCCATTGCGATTGCGGGCTTCGTAACGCCGCTCGTTGCAGCCATTGCAATGTCGCTGTCATCGCTGTTAGTCGTGGCCAATGCCCTGCGCTTGCGTGATGGCGGCCGGCTGGGGTACTTTGACGCCAAGACTTGGGACATACTTCCGCGGCTGCGGCCTGTGGCCAGGAGCGCGTGATGCTCGATTTTCTATATCTGGTCCCGATTGCTTTGGTTCTCGGTGCGCTCGCGCTCGGAGCGTTCATGTGGGCGCTCGGCAGCGGCCAGTACGAAGACCTCGACGGCGCCGCCGAACGCATTCTCTTCGATGACGAGGACCGCCCACTAAAGTAAGTCTGCCGAAATCGGGCTGCCGGGCAGATGGCGCTGTCGCCGCTCTCAACGCACTTTGCCGATATAACCCTTGCGCTTAGCGGTCAATTTCGACATAGCCGGGCAGGGGTTTCGAAGCCAGTAGTTGCTCTTGGCAGAGGCAGAAATGGCAGCAGAAAAGAAAGACGTTATCCAGCCTGTCGACGATACTGCACGGCGGCTCAGCAAGACGCTGATTCGCACGGCACGGCAGGCGGCGTTGGGAACGATCGACCCCACCGATGGCTCGCCCTTCGTATCGCGCGTCAGTCTAGCGACCGCGATGGACGGTGCGCCGATTTTTCTGATATCGCGGTTGTCGGGACATTTCACCAACCTCGAAAACAATCCGAGGTGCTCGCTGCTCATCGGCGAGCCGGGCAAGGGCGATCCACTCGCGCATCCGCGCATCACGCTGATCGGCACGGCAGAAGTGGTGCAGCCGGGGCGCGAGCGCGACCATATCAGGCGACGCTATCTCAGCCGCCACCCCAAAGGTTCGCTTTATGCGGACTTTCCGGATTTCGCATTCTGGAGATTCAAAACGACGCGTGCGTCACTCAATGCCGGCTTCGGCAAAGCCTTCGCGCCGAAGATCAGCGATCTCGCAACGCCGCTCGAAGGAGTCGAAGGGCTCGTCGATATGGAGGAGGGCGCGATCTCGCATATGAATGCGGATCATGCGGAGGCAGTCGAGAAATACGCTCAGCAAGCAGGCGCAAAACATTCGGGTTGGAAGCTTGCGGCTCTCGATCCCGAGGGTTTGGACCTCACGTCCGGTGACGATGTCGCTCGCTTGTGGTTCGACGCTCCCTTGCAGTCGGCACAGGATCTGAGACCTGTTCTCGTTGCGCTTGCGAAGAAGGATTGAGCTGATTTGCGCGCCGATCGGACGTCGGCAAGGCCGTGTCGACGCTCATGATTGCTTCGGGGACGGGGGCGCCGTCGCGTTTACGCGCAACCTTATAGTACGCCCACCAGAGATGTGCCGCGACGCCTCTGAGCGGCCGCCAATCTTCCGCCAACGGGCTCATTTCCTTGGCGGTCGGGCGCGACGTTAGATTAAGTCCGATCCGCATGGCTTCCTGCACGGCAAGGTCTCCCGCCGGCCAGGCATCGCCATGGCCGAGACAAAACAAGAGGTAGATATCGGCGGTCCATGGCCCGACCCCGTGCAGGGAGGTCAGGGTGCGATGCGCTTCGTCCGCACCGAGATCTGCAAGCGCATCGAGGTTCAGCCGCTCTTCCGCAATTTCTTGTGCGATGTGCTTGAGCGTCTTGATCTTGGCGGCCGACAGTCCCAGGCGAGCGAGCTTGTCCGCTCGGGAGCGAAGCAGTGCGTCATGGTGAAAAGGGTCAAAAGCAACCTCCAGCCGCGACCAGATCGAGGACGCGCTAGCGATCGACAGCTGTTGCCCAACGACAATCGCGGCCAGTCCGGCGAAACCTGCCGGCCGCCGCCGGAGGCCAGGCATGCCGGCCTGCTGCAGGATGGGCCGAAGGCGGGGGTCGCCCCGTACGAGCTTCCTTACGGCGCGTTCCAGATCGGCTTGCGTGTCGAGATGATAAATCGGGCGGTTCTTCAAGAGGCCAGCCTCTTTCACGGCAGGCTTGCTTAGATGGCTCGTCGATCAAAATTACTAAGGCATCCTGGTTATCGGACATCCTTCACCTGATCAAGGTAAGCGCCGTAGCCTTGCGCTTCCATGTCGTCGCGATGGATGAAGCGGAGCGATGCCGAATTGATGCAGTAGCGAAGTCCGCCTTTGTCGCGAGGGCCATCCGGGAAGACGTGCCCGAGATGGCTGTCGCCGTGCGCTGAGCGGACCTCAGTCCGCACCATGCCGTGCGTCGTGTCGCGCTTTTCGCTAATGTGTGCGGGGACGATGGGCTTGGTGAAGCTTGGCCAGCCACAGCCGGATTCGTATTTGTCGGAGGATGCAAAAAGCGGCTCGCCCGACACGACATCGACGTAGATGCCTGGCTCCTTGTTGTGCAAATATTCGCCGGTGCCCGGCCGCTCGGTGCCGCTCTCCTGCGTCACGCGATATTGCTCCGGCGAGAGACGTGCGATGGCTTCCTGATCCCTGGTGTACTTCATTTTGCATTGCTCCATTTTCGCCCCGGTCCGCATCTTTCGCGCCGGTCCGCATCCTGCGGATTTTTCGATCTGCCAGGCGCCTTTGTTACATAACGCGCTTACGGCAGATCGACGCTGCGCTTCAGGCGTCGTCAGCGCGATTTTAGGCCAAGTCGCATGCCGGTAGAATTATTTGAAAAGGGAGGTCAGCGAGAACGAGGACGCAACGACAACCGGAGGATTTTCCGCAACCTGCGGATAGGGTTCGTCGATGTAGACGTTAAGCCCCGTTGCGCGAGCATTCTTGATCAACGAGGCGACATAGGCCCAGCCGTTGGGTTCGAGACCCAGACAGGCTTCCGACATTTCGCCCTTCAGGCGTTCATGAATCGCGATGTTGCCCCGGGCGAGAATGGCGGCCGTTTGCTGAGGCGTAAATCGCTCTTTGCCCCATAACTTTTTCAGGTAGATGCCGACGACATAGCGCTTGATCGTTGGGCCCCAGGTTATGCGCTGATCCTTGTTCGCCGAGAATGCATATTCACCGGGTGGCAGAGGTCCGACGGCCCGCGTTGCGAGGCAGTCAGGGTCTGGATTATTCCTGCAGACTTCGCGGCCGGAGATTGCCCAGGCGATCGTTTGGCCGCGCGCTCCTCCCTCGGTGATGACAAAGAGGCGTCCGGTTTTTATCGTGTAGCCTAGCCGGAAGTTTCCGACTGCGGCTGGAACTTCATGCACAACATCCTGGAACGGATTGCAGATCTCACCGCCCGTCAGCTTTCTGAGATAACCCTTATGCTGAATGGTTACATAGTCGACGCCCTCGGCGCAGTCCCATTGAGGCAGAACTTTTTTGCTTGCAAGGCTGATGGCCCGCGCCGGCGGTGTGGGTGGCGCTTTCGGCTTCGGCGCGGCCGCGATCTTCGGCTCCCAGGCGGCAGGCGGTGTAGCCGCTTCCGTGGGCGGGGGCGGCGGCGCCAATCTCGGCATGTTCCGGATCTGCTCGCATTCCACCGACAGCTTCGGAGGCTGGATTTGATTCGCGGCGAGCTTTCTTGCGGCGGCGCCGCTCGCACCATGCTCTATGTACGCGTCGACGAGGGCGTGCTGAACCTCGATCTGTTCGTCCGATAGTTCGAATATACAATTCTCGTAGATTTGATCGCCGACCTTGCCGAAGAAATCGGCGATCTGGCCAGCCGCTTCAGCGGGATTGGCAGGCTGCTGTGCCTCGCCGGAATATGACGGCAGCAGCAAAAGGCTCGCGACGGCGAGGAGTATTGTTCTCGATAGAGCTATTTTAGGTTTGTCGGTCACTTGGTTCCGCCGCCGCCGTTCGACGAAGCAATTTTCTCGGCGCTGGGTAACGGCACCCGCCCGATCCACTCGCTACTCTTAATGTATGAGTCTGGGCAAGAGCGAGGCGTGGCGGGTTTTCAAATCGGGCCGATTGCTCAATCCCTTATCTCGGGCGGCAGGAAAAAAGGGGTGTTGCGAACGGCATCCGGTCAGCCGGAATTGTCTTTTTCGGCTTTGCTGTTTCCCAGATAATTGTCGAGCTGTTTGAACAATACGGCAAACTGCGTGCTCGCGCCCTTGCAAAAGGAGCATTCGGCGATGTGTCGTTCCAGGTCCTCCAGCTCTTCCTTCGAAAGTGCCCGTTCGCGGGATTCGCTGACGAGCCAAGTGGTGTCTTTGCAGGTAATCGGATTCGCCATCTATCAGTCTCGCTCCCAATGCAGATCAAGGCAAAGCCGCAGCTGCATACGGGCTCTGTAAAGCAGAATGCGCAGGTTGCCGTGTGAGATCTCAAGCTCCCGGCAAATTTCGGGAGGGTCCAATTCGAGCCACTCCCGCATCAGGAACGCGCGCGATGTTCTCGCCGGCAGGCGAGTCATGCACGCTTCCAGAACCCTGAAGAAGGCGTCGCGCTCCGCGACGGTGTAGGGGTTTGTCCAGACATCCTTCGCGTCGACCCAGCAGCCGCTTTCATCGAACAGCGTGTCGAACGTGCCGACATCATAGTCGTCAGAGACCGAATGCTCGACCGGTAGCTCGCTATCGCGCCTTCGTGCCTTGGACTGGTCGCGCATGACGTCCAATATCTTGAATCTCAGGATCGAGAACAGCCACGTCCGTAAGCTTGAGCGCCGCTCGAAGCTTTCGGCCTTCTCGATAGCCGCGAGCAGCGTTTCCTGCGTCGCGTCCTCGGCCGCCGCCGTGTTCCTGAGCTGCGTCAGAGCCATCCGATAGAGGAGAGGCCGGTATTCGGCAGCTTCCTCGGCGATCGTTTTTCGAATGCGGGTGTCCATGTCGATAAAATTCGTCCGAGCAAGGCGTAACGTCCGGCTGTTCTCGCCCGACTAATCACCAAACCAAAGGCACATCTACGTGAGCGCGGGATCTCATCGGGCCGTCGCGACCGGTGGGCGTGTGTCCGCATTCCATAGTTCGAGGCGTCTAACGACTGGAGAACGGTTATGAAAGAAGCTGCGATTCCCGTGCTGATTGCCACCGCGATCTCTTTGCTTGCGATCACGACCAATGCGGAAGAGGCTACTCCCGACGCGGTGATCGATGCGCTCAATGGCGTTTTTGGCGTCCACCAGGGTGCTCGTGCCGTTCATGCCAAGGGAACGGTTCTGACCGGAACGTTTACTGCATCGCCCGAAGCCGCAGCGTTGTCGACGGCGCCGCATTTGCAAACCGGGGCGAGCGTACCCGTTACGGTCCGCTTTTCAAATTTTGCCGGCATTCCGACGATTGCCGACAACGATGGCTTAGCCAGTCCGCGCGGTATGGCGGTCAAGTTCAAGCTGGCGGACGGTTCGGAAACGGACATCGTCGCGCATTCCTTCAACGGCTTTCCAGTCGCCACGACCAACGAGTTCCGTCAGCTTCTCGTTGCGCTTGGTACGAGCAAGCCCGATACGCCGAAACCCACACCGCTCGATAAGTTCCTGGGTGATCATCCCATTGCCAAGGCGTTTCTGACCGCAGCCAAGCCCAACCCGGTGAGCTACGCCAGTCTCCCGTACTATGGTGTCAACGCCTTCAAATTCACGAACAAGGACGGCAAGGCGACGTTCGTACGATACCAAATCGTGCCGTTCGGGGGTGAGCACTATCTGAGCGAGGCTGACGCGAAGACGGCGACGGCTTCCTATTTGAGCGATGAAATCAAGAAGCGCGTCGGCCAAGGTCCGGTGACTTTCAATCTTGTCGCCCAGATCGCCGATGCCGGCGACAAGGTCGATGATCCATCGATCGCGTGGCCGGCCGATCGCAAGACGGTTTCGCTTGGGACGATCTCGCTCACGGCGAGTGCGGGGGACGACGCTGCAAATCCGCAGCTCGTCTTCATGCCCAACGCAGTTCCAGCTGGGATAGAGGCGGCCGATCCGATGGTTGCGGATCGTGCAGCCACGTATGCCGTGTCCTTCGCGCGCAGACATCCTTGAGCTGACGAGAAGGCGGGAGGCTATTGCGCCGAAGATAGCACCCCGCGCCGTGGAGAGAGGCAGCAGAGACATCGCCTCTCTCCATTTTCTTCCTGAATATCGCGGGATGCCAGGGCGAGCCACGCTCGTACCGGTTCGTGACTTTCTACATTCAAGCTCTGTAGCAACTCAGAGCATGCCTATCGGACAGCGTGCGAATTGCAGCTGGCTTTCGGCGTCGTTAAACCCGAGCGCTGCCTGACTTGCTCCTGAAAGTTCTGCGGGCTGCAGGAGCAGAACGCCTTTGCGTAGTCTTCTACGGCCTTCGCGCGATCAGGTGTAGCCGTGCGCAGCGGAGCAGGGACGGCCTCGAAAGTCGAGCGCCGGCGCCCATACCGCGGCTCAGGCGGGCTCAGGGTGTCGGTTCCGCTTGCGGAGCCTCTTGCGGACTGGAATATTTCGGCAGCCGAATCACATTTCGCCAAACATCATCGGGTGGCCTTTTGACCAGATCAGAGAATGTCTCGACGCGCCGCGTGCTGATTGCAAGCCTCGCGGGAACGACGATCGAGTTCTTTGATTTTTATATCTATGCTACCGCTGCGGTACTTGTTTTCCCGCAATTGTTTTTTCCAGGCGCCGACGCGACCACTGCGACACTCCAGTCTTTCGCAACATTTTCGATCGCTTTCTTTGCGCGCCCCGTCGGTGCCGTCCTGTTCGGGCATTTTGGCGATCGGGTTGGTCGTAAGGCGACGCTTGTTGCCGCGCTCCTGACGATGGGTCTGGCGACCATTACGATCGGGCTTCTGCCGACATATGCGACGGCCGGTATCTGGGCGCCATTCCTGCTTGCGATGTGTCGGTTCTTCCAGGGACTGGGTCTCGGCGGCGAATGGGGCGGGGCGGTGCTGCTAGCGACGGAGAATGCGCCGAAAGCCAAGAAGGCGTGGTTCGGAATGTTTCCGCAGCTTGGTGCACCCATCGGCTTCCTCTGCTCGACGGGCGTTTTTCTCGCAATCACCGAGCTTCTGAGCGATCAGCAGTTCCTCTCCTTCGGCTGGCGGATTCCGTTCATAGCCAGCGCAATCCTCGTGTTCGTCGGGCTCTATGTGCGTCTCCGCATCTCGGAAACACCGGCGTTCAAGACAGCCATCGAAAGGAACGAGCGGGTACGCGTGCCGTTGGCAACCGTGTTTTCGCGCCACCTCTGGCTGCTTATTCTGGGTACATTCGGCGCGTTGGCGACGTTCGTTCTGTTTTATCTGATGACGGTCTTTGCGCTGAGTTGGGGGATCGGCGACCTCGGCTTCACGCGAGAGCAGTTCCTGCCGATTCAGATGATCGGCGTTATCTTCTTCGGCCTGACGATTCCGCTTTCCGCATGGTTCGCTGATCGTATCGGCCGGCAGACTGTCCTGCTTTGGACGACGGCGCTCATCGGCATTTTCGGGCTTTTGTTCGAGCCGCTTTTTGGCTCCGGCAGTGTTGGCGCGGTAGTCGCATTCATGATTCTCGGTCTGGCGCTGATGGGCTTCACCTACGGTCCGCTTGGCACGGCGCTTTCGGAGCCATTTCCCGTCGGCGTGCGCTATACAGGTGCTTCACTCGCCTTCAATCTCGCCGGAATATTCGGTGCGTCTCTTGCTCCCTACGTTGCCACGATGCTTGCGACGAAATTCGGAATTCAAGCCGTCGGATTTTATCTCACGGCGGCTTCAATCATCACATTCCTGGCGCTCTGGGGGATCAGTCGGCATGCGCGCGATCTCAAGGCGACATCTCTGATCTCGCAAGAGCAGCCTGGCTGATCGTCTGCAAAGTCCGTATCGCCTCTGCATCGGCTCTGGGCCTAGAAAAGGCGCGTTGGCATTTACTGAACGCGCGTCAGGAAATTTCCCACCTCGGACCATTGCAGACCAATTTCGGTCGGAGGGGCAGGAATTCGGTTATACGAGCCGAGGTCCATAATGGACAGCTTATGGGGCGTCGTGAAGAAGCACACAGGCGCAAATTAATTTCTCTGTCGGAAAGTTTTTTTACTTGCACTCCTGTAAACGGCCATAATAGTGCGACAGGTAGTTGTCGCTGATTGCTTGTGGCTCGGCATGTTGAGCACTTCAAAAGCAGGTTCCGTTCGATGCGCTTTTTCAAGTGCTCGAAGGCCTGCGGGCGATCGAGAGGCATCGGAGTTCATCGCGGCATGCGTCGAGGAACCATTGAGCCTGGTCTCGGCGCGTTCCGGTGGCGAATGGCCAGGGCGAGCGTGTTCCTCCTCGATCGTCCTGGCCGAAATTCGCGTTGAGGGGGATCGTTGTGTTCCACTAGTCCTTCAGGCGCACACACAGCCCTTTTCCCACTGTGCGCCTAACTCGGCTGAGGGCGGCCGCTCTCAGCCGTCTTTTTCTGATTTCGCAATCGGTGAAGCCTTCCACGAAAGCGGGACTTGCTCGCGCCGTAGCCAGTCGGCCTCTCAGCAGAGGCTGCAGCGAAATTGAATAGGCAGTCATGTCTCTCTGGCTGGCTCAGAGCGGTTCAGAAGTACCGCGGCTATATTTCTGATGCCGATTTCGTCTCCGTGCTTCGCGAAGAGAGCGACGATTGCCTCCCCGACAATAATCTTTGCGAGCCTGACGAGGACCATGCTCGTGTTTGCGTCGGCCTCACGTGCGCACTCTCGGGGGCAGAAGAATTTTGCCAATCCCTCGTGGAATCCGGACTCATTCGCGGCGATGCGATCATGCGCGAGACATGTTTGGCCCAATGTTGGCGTGCTCCTGCCATCGTACAGGACGGCCGCGTGCATTCGGGGGCGGAAGACGTATCGGACTTCGCCGGTGAAGTGGGATTCGAGCACTACTGCGCTTCGGGTGGCTACGGCGTATTGAAAAGCTGTCTGGCAAAGCGGCGAAGTCTCGAAAGCGTCGTTTGCGCTTTATCTTCGACGGCGGTTCGCCTCTTTGAGAAGGCGGAAGCGCCCTTCGGCACGAGGATCAGAGAGCTTCGTGCGCGGAGTACAACCATTAAAGTCGTGATGCTTATCGATGAAGATCGGCCGGGAGAGATGGCGCAATCTTTCTTCTTGAGCCGATTTCCACATCGGGTGCTCGAAGGATTGTTGATCGTATCACATGCGCTCGGGGCGTCCGAGATCGTCCTTTATTATACACGCAGGCACGAAACTGCGTGCCGCAAGTTCTATAAGGAGTTTCTGTTTTTGCGCGACCGTGGATTGGGATCGAATTTTCAGTTCACGCTGATCGATGCAGACAGTCAATCGGAACAGCAGAGCTTGAGGCAAATCTGTCTTTCGTCGAACACCAAAGAACCAAGCGTTTCTGCGCTGATTGCCGATCCGGAATTTCTCTCGTGGGTCCCCGAGATCGTTGCGACGGGCGATGCGCTCGATGCCGATATGCCAGACGGCCCGCAGACGCTTTATGCATTGGTCGGCTGCGTTTCACGGCCCGGGATCTACAAGGCACCGGTCTTCAGCACCATTCACGACCTCATTGCATTAGCCGGCGGCATCAGGGCAGGCGAGAGTCTGCACAGCTTCGTGCCAGGCGACTGGGATCGTATGGCGCTTCCCGCGCATCACAGCAATCTGCGCGTCGACGCAGAAATTCTGGGGCATACGGAACGCATGGCTTTTCCTATCGTTTTTATTTCAAAAAGCGATAATCTTCTGCGGCAGACGGCATTCCAAGGTTTCTCCCAGTAGCCGCATCCTGCGGCCTCAGATGTCAGACATGGAAGGATTGTTCGATATGAGCGAAGCCGACGACAAATCCTCCGACGAGGAGAAGAAAGAGAGTTTGGTGCAGAGCGAGATGACTGCTCAAGTTGCCGTTCCGGAAGCAGAAAATGTCGAAAAGGCGGACAAGCCGACCATCGTATTGCCCGTCGCGCACCAATATTCGGCTTAAGCGTTCAGCGAGCAGACCAGGTCACCCAATGCGACGCGCGTAACGTCCGCTACGTCTCTTGGAATTTGCCCCAGTTCTCGAAAGCGTGCGACGACGGAGAGTTTCCTCGACATGATCGGACCCGGCAGCGGACATGTTATCAGTCTGTTGTTTTCGAGCTGAGATTCAGAGACGCAAAGCGCAGTTGAGATTGCAAATCCCCGTCCGGCGGAGACCATGGCGGCCACTGCATAGGGGCTGTCGTATTCGAACGACTGTGCGGCGACAATGCCAAGCCGGCGTAGGTGTCGTTCGATCTCGACGCCGGTTTGCGAACGGGCGCTAAAACGTATGAAAGGTTTGGTCTCGGCCAGCCGCCGCAGATCGTCGACGGTCAAGACCATGCGCGTTCCCTGAGGCAGAAGCAGGACGTAGGGTTCTCTTCCGATCTCCCATCGTTCGAGCCCAGCCGTCTCTTCGAGATCATCGACCCCGAGAAACAAATCGAGTTTGCGCGTCAATAGTTCGCTCGCATGCGCAGCGGTAAGGCCCGAGAGTATAGATACCTTGCCGGCGCGCGACTGCAGATACTCCGAGAGCTTGATCGTCAGGGCGCGGTTGAGGGAATCGACCAATCCGACGCGGATAAAGGAAACTTTTCCCTGTTTGGCATCTTGCAAGAGAGGAGAGATCTGGTGAGCGTCGGAAAGCAGGGCGGTTGCGCGCTGGCGCATCAACGATCCACTAAGCGTCAGCGCGAGCGGGCGGCACTTCCTATCGAATAAATCCGTGCCGGTGCGCTTCTCCAGTTCCGAAATCGTTTGTGATACGGCTGGCTGCGTAAGCCCGAGTTCACTTGCGGCGGCGGCCATGCCTCCAGTCTCGCAGACGGCGAGGAAAATCTCCAGCGAGCGAAGGTCGAACGGCAGAGACCGGTGCTTGAGTTTCATTGTCGTCGCAAAATTCTCTAATACGAATACCTACATCTCGTTTAGCCGCCACATCATCGTCGTAGCTTCGCATTCACGGCCGGTTGTCAGCGGCGGATGCATGATCTGAATGCGCCGCAGAGGCGTGATCTGATGCGTGCGCAAAAATGGCGCATGCTGATTGTGATTTTCCTCAGCATGCTGAATTCTTCGGCGTTGCAGCCCAACCGCTGCGGGCGGCCGAGGAACTTGCGAGCCGCGCCGGGTTGTTGTCGGCTTCGATTTCAACTGACTTGCAACGGGGCATTCGGATTTCATGGGCCACCCGAGGAGATGAAACGACTCCGGATGCACAAACTTGTGTGACTATAAAGAAAAAAAGTTTCTTTGCAATTGACTCAGTTGGTGTCTGCATATATTTTTTAGTCGTCGGGTACTCCCTTCTTCATTCCCGTACCCGATGTCCACGAGCGGGTCGGCGCCCTTGCGGGCGTCGGCCTAGTTCGTTTGTCGCCGGCGTCCGGAAACCAAGCGCTCTCAAATTTCGCCGGCGAGTTCGCTCGGCTCAACAAGCTCATCGATCAGCTTTCGCCTGATGTCCGCAAGACTGTCGTAATCGCGATCGTTGCGACGCGGCCGACGCTCGATCAGCTCTTTGACAAGGCGCTTGCCATTCCGGGTGTGAGCGCGCTCATCAAGCCGACGGTCGATAGCGTGCGTTTCGAGTTCGATACGCTGTCTACCGCCTAATCGATTTGGCATTTTCGGCCGGGCGTCGCCTTGTTTGGCATCCGCCCGGCCGATAATGAGATGGACTCAGATTACACCAAGCGCTTCCATCGCTTCGGCAACGCGGACGAAACTCGCGATGTTTGCTCCCAGGACATAGTCGCCGGGTGCGCCATATTCTTTGGCGGTTTCTGCGCAGCTATCATGGATGTCGCTCATGATGGTGGCGAGGCGCGCTTCCGTCTGCTCAAAGGTCCAGCTGTCACGTGAAGCGTTCTGCTGCATTTCGAGCGCCGAGGTGGCGACGCCACCGGCGTTAGCCGCCTTGCCGGGCGCGAACAGGACGCCGGCTTGCTGGAAGATGTGCACCGCTTCGGGCGTACAAGGCATGTTGGCGCCTTCGCCAACCGCAACGACACCGTTGCGGACGAGGGCCTGCGCATCCTTGCCGGTCAGTTCGTTCTGGGTGGCCGACGGCATCGCGACATCGCACGGAACGTCCCAGATCGAGCCGTCTTCGACATAGCGAACCGAAGGACCCTTGATCTTGGCGTATTCCGAAATGCGGCCACGCTTGACTTCCTTGATCTCTTTGACGAGTGCGAGATCGATGCCGTTTTCGTCGACGACGTAACCGTTCGAGTCCGAACACGCGACCACCTTGCCGCCGAATTCGGCAACCTTTTCGATGGCGTAGATCGCGACGTTGCCGGATCCCGACACGAGAACACGACGTCCTTCGAATGCCTGCTTTTTCGTGGCCAGCATGCTCTGGACGAAATACGTGGTACCGTAGCCAGTCGCTTCGGTTCGGGCGCGCGAGCCGCCATAAGCCAATCCTTTGCCTGTCAGGACTCCGGCTTCGTAGCGGTTGGTCAGGCGCTTGTACTGTCCGAACATGTAGCCGATCTCGCGGCCTCCGACGCCGATGTCACCGGCGGGAACGTCGGTGTATTCGCCGAGATGGCGATGGAGCTCGGTCATGAACGACTGGCAGAATCGCATGATCTCGTCGTCGGATCGGTCGCGCGGATTGAAGTCGGAGCCGCCCTTGCCGCCGCCGATCGGCATGCCGGTGAGCGCGTTCTTGAACGTCTGTTCGAAACCAAGGAACTTGATGATGCCGACGTTCACCGATGGGTGAAAACGCAGGCCACCCTTGTAGGGGCCGAGAGCCGAATTGAACTGCACCCGGAAACCACGATTGATCCGTACCTGTCCGGCGTCATCGACCCATGGCACGCGAAAGATGATCTGTCGCTCCGGCTCGCAAAGCCGCTCAATCAGGGCGTGGTTGTTGGTATATCGGGGATGTTTGGCGACGACGCGGCCGAGACTTCCGAGAACTTCCCTGACGGCTTGATGGAACTCTTCTTCGCCGGCGTTCCTGCGGAGAACCTCTGCAAGGATAGGAGCCAGCTTTTCGTCAATGTGAACCACTGTTTATGCATTCCGATTTGAGTTTGAGGCGTAGCGGTCCTAGCCTAATTATTGGGCAATGTGAACATTTTGTTATCAGTCTTTCATTGACGCCGATTGGTGCCTTCCGGTGCCGATCGCTCTCCGTGAATGGCGGGTTCGGAGGCCGGAATGCGTGACTTCCCGGTGCGCCTACGAAGGGAAGCTCGCGAACTTTCCGGATGTTGTGCCCACGATCCGATCTACGGATGATGCAATCGAGAGCGTCAATGGCCGGCTCAATCTGGCCGGTTATGGGTGCGCCTGCTCCAGTGTCGCGAGAGTGTCGCGAGCGGATTTACCGCAGCGAGGCGGCCTACCGAAAAAGTTTGTACCCGGACCTCGGTTTCGACCCGTCTGATGTTCTGCTGTTTCTGTAGAGCGGTTGATCGGGAGCCCTCAGGCCAATCGGTATGCACCGTATATGCAGAGTCATGCTTCACACCCATTTTTGTATACTAAAAATGTATAATATGTGGTCAAGCTGCTCCTGGCGGCATTTGTCGCGCTTTTTTGTTTGCGCATTTGTCGTCTCGCACAACTTTGGAAGCTGGTGTTTTGTATCCTTCGGCGCAAAAGAAACTTATAGTCGGACTGCTGCGCCGCGCCGCCATGATGAGGAACTCGAACATTTGACGACGCCAATTGGCTGCCATCCCTAGAGGGTGGCGGTCCTCGATTGTGCCGAGTTTGAAAAATCGATGATGCAATCCCAGATAGGGCGCTGGGGCGAAAGAAGGCTAGAAATGCGGTCTCCAACCACGGTTACATCGGCTCTGTCGTTAGCTTTGCCCCGGACCGTCATCGACGCAGATAAGATTCTTAAAATCGGGATGCTCGCGCCGCTGTCGGGGAAAATGAAATCCTGGGCCGAACCGGGGTTCATGGGCTGCCTCATCTGGAAGGATTGGGTGAACAAGAAGGGTGGAATTCGGATCGGAGATCGCCGCTACCAGGTCGATGTCATTCCCTACGACACGCAGTTCAGGCCCGAAAAAGCCTTAGCCGGTGCTCGAAAATTGCTTATCGATCACGGTGTGCAGTTGGTGATGATGCTTGGCGGCAATGATTTCTCCCGCCCGCTGCGTGATTTCGTCAACCAGCGCAAAGCGCTGGTTACAACCTTGTTGCCGAGCGATCTGTCGCCAAATGCCCGCACGCTGATCGCACCCTGCGAAGTCCACCCTATCTACAACGTAACCGGCGTCGATTGGCTGGTTCGGGATGATCCGAGGCTCAAGACGGTGGCGATGTGCACCCAGAACGACGAGCATGGGCTGCCGTCGATCGCCACCTATCGTGCGGCTTTCGAGGCGGCGGGCCTGACGCTTGTCGACGAGCATCTGTTTCCCAACCAGACAAGCGATTTTTCCGAGATTATCGGGCGATTGCTCGAAAAGAAGCCGGATGTGCTGTGCTGGGATACCGCGTACGAGCCGTTCGTGCATGCGATGACGATCGAGGCTTACAAACGCGGCTTCAAGGGCCGGATCATCTCTTGTACGTGTGACAACTATCTAGAGCTGATCGAGAAAACGAGCCCGGAGTTCATGGAGAATTTTGTCTTCCAGTTTCCGGACTTCGACGACCCGCGGCTCAACGAGCCCCAGATCAATTTTGGCGATCCGGCCGGTTTTTTTAATGAGTTTTGCCGCCGCTACCCGGGAGAGTGGAGTGCCGTGTCGTGGGAATATGCCGCGATCCTTCAAATGTGGAAGGTCGCAGTCGAACGCGCCCGCACGATCGAGCCTTTGACGGTGCTGGCGATGATGAAAGTCGGCGGAAAGGGCAAGCACGTTTTCGGTGAAGCGACATGGTGGGGGCGTGAGCTGTTCGGCATCGATAACGCGCTCGTCGGGGATTGGCCTGTCGTTGCAATTCGCAACGGCCGGGCTCGGATCGTCGAGTTCGGCTCGCCTCTCACGTGGTGGAAGTCATACGGATATCTGCTGATCAAACATATGCGTGCCCTCAATCTGATGTGGGATCAGAGAGAAGAAAAATTGGCGTTGAGCCGCTGAGGCGATCAGCGTGCGTTCAGCAGGTCGTCTTGGGCTCCGGTGATGACGAGTTTCATAAACTCGACCGCGCTCTCGATATCGTGGTTTTCCAGCGCGGTGTAGAGCGACTTCAAGCGGTTTTGCGTGTCGCTGATGCGCTCGGGCGTCAGAGATTTGATCCGTGTAGCACACCAATGCGGCTGACGGCGCACCTCGGTGACGATCCTATAGACGGTGATGAGCAGCCGGTTATGGGTCCCCTCGGCGATGGTCATCAGAAACTTCTTTTCGAGATGCGCAAAGAGCTCGGCATCCGTGACGATCTTTTCGATTTCGTCGAATACGCTACGCAGATTGGCCAAATCTCGGACCGACATATAAAGCGCCGCGATTCTGACCATCTCAGGTTCGAGGATCGAGCAAAGAATATTCATTTCGAGCGGAGATGCCGTTTCGGCGATCGCGCTGATGTCCATGAGGTGACCGTTTCCCGACTTTTCACCTCCGACTGAGAATCCATTCTTGGGGGGGACATAGTTCACGAAGGTGCCGCTGTTCGGCTGCCGCTTCACGACGGCATAGGTTTCCAGAAAGTCGATGACCTGCCGGATAGCGGCACGGCTGAGGCTAAACTCCTTGGCCAGGTCTCTTTCAGAGGCGAGCCGCGTACCATACGAATAGTGGCCGGAAGCTATCTGATGAAAGAGCGCGTCCGCCGCAGCTTTCACGCGCTCTTTGATGAGCGGATGATTGTCCCTGGTCAGTTCCCAGGGTGGAAGTGCTTCGCTGATGCTATCGTCCATATTTGCACCTTGCCGCTTCAGTTGAGACGTCTCCGTCAATTGCGAGTCTCGTGGGCCGAATAAGACGGGCGTGCGGTGCAGCCCTTTCCAGCTATCTCGTCCGAATCCCTCATTCACTCGACCGTCCAGAAGCGATTCTTCAAAGCCCGCGAAATACGCTGTTTTCAGCTCTTTTTGCCGTGATTTGGTTTTTAATGGTCGACCACAAAATGTTGCGGTGCGAAATTTTCAAAAATTCTAACATTTCTTGAAACAATAATCAACCGTATTAAACCACGTGGATTCGGCGTTATTTCGTCAATATTTATTAGCGAGAAACAGCTAAGTTAGTGGCTATTTTACTGCATATTTTGCGCTGCGATGTGGTTATGAAGGCGGCTGTTTTCAAGCCTCAACCACTTTTTTGTGGTTGCGTTGTCGCAGATTTTGGACCTATACGTAGCTATATTGTCGACCAAAATGGCCTTAAATGGTTTAGTTTGGTTCTGGAAGAAGGGAGGAGCTCCGTACATGGCAAGAAACCCAAAACACGACATCCTGTTCGAGCCGATCAAGATCGGCCCCAAGACCATGAAGAACCGGTTCTATCAGGTGCCGCATTGTATCGGCGCGGGGTCGGAGAAGCCCGGAACGCAGGCTGGCCATCGCGGCATGAAGGCTGAAGGTGGTTGGGGTGCCTGCTGCACCGAATACTGCTCGATCTCACCGGAATCGGACGACTGCCATCGCGTTTCCGCACGCATCTGGGACGAGGGCGACGTCATCAACCTGCGTCACCTGAACGACAGCCTTCACAAGCACGGCGCGCTCGGCGGCGTTGAGCTTTGGTACGGTGGTTCGCATGCGCCGTGCATGGAATCGCGCGCGGTCTCCTACGGTCCGACCTCCCAGGCCTCAGAATTCGAATACCTGACCTACTGCCACGAAGCCGATCTCGACGACATCAAGCATCTTCAGAACCTCTACGTCGAGGCAGCGAAGCGTTCGGTCCAAGCTGGCTTCGATATCGTCTACGTTTATGGCGCGCACAGCTATCTGCCGCTTCAGTTTCTGTCCAAATATTACAATCGCCGGACCGACAGCTATGGCGGTTCGTTTGAAAACCGCGCCCGCTTCTGGGTCGAAACGCTCGAGAAGGTGAAGGCAGCCGTTGGCCACGAGGCCGCGATTGCCACGCGCTTCGCTGTCGATACACTTTATGGCGCCGATGGCGTCGAAGCGTTGGACGAAGGCATCAAGTTTGTTGAACTCGTCGACAGCAAGGGTCTGCTCGACCTTTGGGATCTCAACGTCGGCGATATCGCGGAGTGGGGCGAGGACGCGGGACCATCGCGCTTCTACAAAGCCGGTCATCAGCGCAATTGGACGGACGATTGCAAAAAGGCGGCGAAGGTTCCGGTTCTCGGCGTGAGCCGCGAGACGAGCCCCGACGATATGGCTGCACGCATTCGCGAAGGCCGTCTCGACATTCTCGGATTTGCCCGTCCGTCGATTGCCGATCCCTTCATTCCGAAGAAGATCGAAGAGGGTCGCTACGAGGACATCCGCGAGTGCATCGGCTGCAACGTCTGCATCTCGCGCTGGGAAATCGGCGGCCCGCCGATGATCTGCACGCAGAACGCCACGGCCAACGAAGAATATCGCCGCGGCTGGCATCCTGAAAAGTTCGCCAAGACCAAAGAGTCGTGCTCGGTTCTCGTCGTTGGCGCGGGTCCGGCAGGTATGGAATGCGCCCGAGTTCTTGGCGAGCGCGGCTATGACGTCCACCTTCGCGAAGCGGAAGCTGAAATCGGCGGCCGTATCCGTAAGGTCGTCAAATACCCGGGTCTCGCGGAGTGGGGTCGCGTCACGATCTATCGGCAACTGCAGCTGCAGAAGCTGAAGAACGTCGAAGTCCATACCGGCATCGGGAAAATGACGGCGGAAGATATTCTCAACTACGGCGCCGACAAGATTGTGCTCGCCACCGGCTCGCATTGGGCGACCGACGGCACGAACTTTGTCACGCACTCGCCTGTTGAGGGTATCGATGCCTCGCTTCCGCACATCTGCACGCCGGAGCAGATCCTGCTCGAGAACAAACCCGTCGGCGACAATGTTCTGGTTGTCGACTGCGACGGATATTTCACGGGCGTGTCGATCGCCGAATATCTCGCCGACCGTGGCAAGCACGTGAAAATCCTGACGCCGCTGAAGGGCGTCGCGCCTTATACGCACTTCACCCTCGAGGCGCCGAACCTTCATCGCATGATGTACGAGAAGAAGATCCACGAGCTGACCAGTCACTGGTTGACCAAGGTCGAGCCCGGGAAGGCCACCGCGTACTATCTCTTCCGCGACGGCTACAAGCGGAATCTCGGACCGAAAACCGGCGAGCTTCCGCGTCGTGCCGGCACGGATGTCGTGGAGGTGCCGTTCGATACGCTCGTCGTTTGCTCGGCGCGCGTGCCAAACGATAGCCTCTACCGCGAACTCGCCAAGCGCAAGAACGAATGGGAGAAGCGCGAAATACAAGCAGTCTATCAAGCGGGAGACTGCTTCGCTCCCGGCCTCATTGCACAGGCCGTGTTCGAAGGGCATCGCATCGCTCGGGAATTCGAGTCCTCCAACCCGCAGCGTGCGCAGCCCTGGATTCGCGAGCGGCAAGTTTGGGGTCACGAAACCTATCCCAAGCTCTCTGATCGCGAAACAGTGGGCTAAGCGCTTACCCGCACCGAGCCGGCTTTCAACCGGCTCGGTGCGATTCATGCGATCCGCGTCAGCGGCGGCAAGCATTCATTCGAAGTGAGGAACTGGCCATGGCAGCAGCCATGGATCAATAGGAATATTCCGGTGGAATCGCGCGAGATATTTTGGGGCATCACGACGCAGCAGCTGATCATGTTCTACATGCTCGGCACGGCATCGATCTTGGTCTTCCTGTATGGCGCGTACGCCCACATCGCAAAATATGCGCGCGGCAAATCGCTTGTCGAACCGCTGGAGCTTTACGGCCGCGTCGTCCGCGGCCTCAAGGATATTTTCTCGCATCGCACGCTTCGGAGGCGGGATCTCGCTGCGGGCCTCGCGCACAAGGGCATTTTCTACGGTTATCTCTTCGGCACGATCGCGACGACGCTCTATTTCCTCGAAATCGACATTGTCAAACCTCTGACGGGCATCACCTTCGTCAAGGGCAAGTTCTATCTCATCATGAGCCTGCTGCTGGATCTCGGCCATCTCGCCCTGATCTTCGGCCTCATCTACATGATCGTTCGCCGCGCGTTCATTCGGCCCAGGAAGCTCGACTACGTGCGCAGCTACCGGGGCGAAACGGAGCTTCGCGCCGTGGCCCAGGGCTGGCGGATCGAAGACTGGATTTTCGTCGTCACGCTTCTGATCATCGAGTGCACCGGCTTTTTGCAGGAAGCCTGCGGTCTGATCGTCGATAAGCCGGCGTGGGCGGCGTGGTCGCCGATCGGCTTTGCGCTTTCGAAAACGCTGACCAATGCCGGCCTGACGGAGGAGACAGCCGCCGCCATCCGGCATGCGAACTGGTGGATGCACGGCATCCTGGCGCTGACGTTCACGGCCGCGATACCCTGGTACAAGGCGAAGCACGTCATTGCGGCGGTCGGATCGCTGATCTTCCGCAACAAGCAGCCCCTGGCGCTTCTGCCGGGCGAGCCGAAGGATGCCGAAAAGGCCGGCATTTCCTCTATCGACGACTTTACATGGAAGGACATGCTGCATCTCGACGCCTGCACCAAGTGCGGCCGTTGCCATGAAGCCTGTCCGGCGCGCACGGCCGGATATCCGCTCAGCCCGCGCGACTTCATCCTCGATCTCCGCGAATACAACGACGAGGCGCGAGGCTGCCCGACCTCGGCGATCGACCTTGTCGGCGGCGTCATTGCGCCCGAAACGCTTTGGGCCTGCCGGACGTGCGGCGCCTGTCAGGAAATCTGCCCGGTGGGCATCGAGCATCCGTCGTTGATCGTGCGCATGCGCCGGCACCTGGTCGAGCAAGGCACGATGGACCCCTTGCTGCGCAATACGATCATCCAGATCGGCGACACCGGAAACAGCTTCGGCGAAAATTCGCGCAAGCGCTCGCAGTGGACGAAGGCGCTCGAATTCCGCGTCAAGGACATCCGCGAGGATGCCGCCGATACGCTATGGTTCGTCGGCGACTACGCCTCGTTCGATCCGCGCAACCAGAAGGTCAGCCAGACCGTCGCGCGGATCCTCAAGGCGGCGCGGGAAGACTTCGCGCTGCTGCATGAGGGCGAGAAGACTGCGGGCAATGACGTGCGGCGCGTCGGGGAAGAAGGGCTCTACGAGGAACTCGCCACCCACAACATCGAACAGATGCAGGCGGCCAAGCCGTTCAAACGCATCATTACGACCGATCCGCACAGCTACAACACGATCAAGAACGAATATCCCGCGTTCGGCAAGGTGGCGCCGATCGAGCACTATTCGAGCGTCCTTGCCGACCTGCTCGGCAGCGGCCGGCTCAAGGTCAGGACGCCGCTCAACAAGCGCGTCACCTTCCACGACCCGTGCCATCTCGGCCGCTTGAACGGCGGCTACGATGCGCCGCGCAAGGTGCTGGAGCTGATTGGCTGCGAGCTGATCGAAATGCCGCGCAATCGCGACAACTCATTCTGCTGCGGCGCCGGCGGCGGGCGCATCTGGATCCCCGATACGCCCGGCACGCAGAAGCCCTCCGAGAACCGCGTGCACGAAGCGGCGGCGCTCGACATCGATATCTTCGTCACCTGCTGTCCAAAGGACTTGACCATGTTTGAAGATGCTCGGAAGACCGGCGGGCACGAGAAGGATTTTGTCGTCCAGGATCTGGCCGAGCTCGTCGCCGAAGCCATCGAGCTGAAGTCGCTCAAGCTGCAGGATCTGCCGCCGCTCGCGGACCGCCTCGTCAACGCGATCGCCACGCATATTTCGGACGCGGTCGCCGCGAAGCTCGATGCGGTGCTGAAGGCGCGCCTCGCGAGTCTCCCGGCTGTTGCGGCCCCTGCGGCTCTGGCTCCACCGGCGGCTGCCGAGCAGTCCGTCCCGGCCGCCGCCGCGCCGGTCCAAAAAGAGCAGGCCCCGGCCGACGTCGCGCCGAAACAGGACGCAAAAATCGCCGAAGCCGCGCCGTCAGCGCCTGCCGTCGAGCAGAAACTTACGCCTGTCTCGTGGGATGGGCTGAAGCCCGTCACGCCGGCGACCTTTGCCAACTACCAGGCGCCGCCGAAGACCGGTCTGCGCATCCTCGTCACGGTCAAGAACGTCGCCAAGCTCGGTGACGAATACGGCTTCACCGAAGACGGTCGCGACGTGCGGCGCGAGTTCATGGAGTTCTCTCTCAACGAGTGGGACGACGCGGCCCTTGAGGAAGCTCTGCGCTGCGTCGAAAAAATGGGAGGCGGCGAGGTCGTGGCGGTCACCGTCGGCGATGGCGATGCCGATGCCTCGTTGCTCAAAGCCCTGGCGAAAGGCGCGCATCGCGCCGTCAGGATCTGGGACGAGTCCCTGGCCAATGCCGATCCCATCACCATTGCGCGGGCCATTGCCGGTGTCGCCAAGGCGGAGGATCCCGATCTCATCTTCTCCGGCGTGCAATCGGGCGATCAGGCGCACGGCGCTACGGGCACGGCACTGGCGCGCATTCTCGGGCTCCCGCACGCCGCCGTCGTCGTCGGATTCGAGTGGGACGGCAAGGGTCCGCTGAAGCTGACGCGCGAGCTCGAAGGCGGCCTGCGGCATAATTTCGATCTCAAGGCGCCCGCCGTCGTCGCCATTCAGACGGGCATCAACACGCCGCGCTTCGCGACCATGAAGATGGTCAAGCAGGCGAAACAGAAGCCGCTCGTCGTCGTCGACGGCGCCGGCGTCGTCGACGGCAGCGGCGGCTACGTCGTCAAGCGGATGTACATCCCCGCGCAGTCGAAAGCCGAAATGCTGACCGGCACGCCGGCAGAAATCGCGAAATTCATCGCCAACCTCATTCGTGAAAAGAAGGGCTGACCATGGCGGGAATCCTCATCGTTGCCGAACACCTGAACGGCGTGGTTCGCGACATCACGCGGGAAGCGATCGGCGCCGCGCAATCGGTCAAGGCGGCGCTTGGCGGCCCCGTCGTCGTTGCCGTGATTGGCAACGACATTGCCGCAATCGCCGACTCGCTCGACCTCGCCGGTGTCGACGAGATCGTGTCGGTCAAGGCGCCGGCCGATCACTTCGATCCGCATATCTACGAAGAATGCGTTCTCGAACTCGGCAAAAAATACACCCCCGAGCTGATCTTGCTCGGGCACACCGTCAACGGCATGGCGTGTGCCGCGGCCGTTGCGGCCCGGCTCGGCGCCGGCTTTGCGAGCGACGTGCTGGCGCTTTCCGCCGACGCCAACGGGGTTGTCGCGACGCGCGGCGCCTACGGCAACAAGGTCAACCTCGAAGTCGCATTCCCGGAGCGCAAGATCGTCGTCCTGGCGTTGCGCGGCGCGACCTATCCGGTTCCCGACGCCAAGGGCAATGCGCAGCGGACGACGTTCGAGCCCGATCTCGGCAAGGCCGCCGAGAGCATGCAGCATACCGGCTACATCGAGGCGCCGCAGTCGGACATCGACATCTCGAAAGCGGAATACATTCTCTCGGTGGGCCGCGGCATCCAGGAGAAAGATAACCTGCCGCGCTTCGAGCAACTCGCCGGGCGGCTCGGATTCACCTTCGGCTGCTCGCGCCCGATCGTCGATTCCGGCTGGCTGCCGAAGCCGCATCAGGTCGGCCAATCCGGCAAGGTCGCGAGCGCCTGCAAGGTCTACGTCGCGCTCGGCATCTCGGGCGCCGTCCAGCATCTCTACGGCATGAAGCACATCGACACCATCATCGCCATCAACACCGATCCCGAAGCGCCGATCTTCAACGTCGCGACCTACGGCGTCTGCATGGATCTCTTCGAATTCGCGAAGGAGCTCGAAGCCCAATTCAACTGATCACCACAAGACCTACCTAAAGCAGAAAAATGAAGGAAACCATGGGAGCGAAAAATGGATTACACGGCGAGTCGGGCGATAGGTGAGTCCGCATCAACGGAACTAGTTCGAGGTATTGATTGGCGGGGTGCGTTCTGGGTTGCCAGTGGCGTGCCGGCGCTGGTGCTGTTCTCGATTGGCGGCATCGCCGGAACCGTCGGCAAGGTTGCTTTCCTTGTCTGGACGGTTTCGATGATCATGGGTTTTATTCAATCTTTTACGTATGCTGAAATTGCCGGTCTTTTTCCCAACAAGTCCGGTGGTGCATCGGTATATGGTGCAGCCGCGTGGTTACGATACGGGAAATGGATTGCGCCACTGTCGGTGTGGTGCAACTGGTTCGCCTGGACACCGGTTCTCTCGCTCGGCTCCTCGATCGCGGCTGCTTACATATTGAATGCGCTCGCGCCGATTCCGCCGGCGGACGCACCCCAAGTCACAGCGTGGATAAGCGCGCATGCAGCAAGCGTCGCTCCGGACAGTCCGCGGGTCGTCGAATGGCTCGCCGCAAATGCCGGGAAAACTGCACAAGATGCAATCTCGGCACTTCTAAGCGCGGATGGCGTTGCCGCCTTCACTCCGGCAATCCGCGAGTGGACGCTGGCATCAGGCGCAATTGGTCCGGTCCACTTCTCATTCAATGCTGCGTTCTTTATCGGCGCGGCGCTTATGTTGTTAACCTTTGCAATCCAGCATCGAGGCATCGTCGGTACCGCGAGCGTCCAGAAGTATATTGGTCTCCTGGTCATCATTCCGATGCTTATTGTCGGCGTCGTTCCCATTCTGACGGGACAAATCGAATGGTCGAACTTCACTCCGATCCTGCCATTGAAGGAAGCCTACGCTCCGGCACCGGGCCAGTGGGATATTCCCGGCTGGACGCTGGTTCTGGGCGGGTTGTTCATCGCGGCGTGGTCAACATACGGGTTTGAAACTGCAGTCTGCTACACGGCTGAATTCAGAAATCCCGCTAGCGATACCTTCAAGGCCATCTTCTACTCGGGACTACTTTGCCTGCTTCTTTTCATCCTCGTGCCGTTCACGTTCCAGGGCGTTCTCGGCCTTGACGGGATGCTCGCACCATCGATTGTCGACGGTTCGGGTGTTGCGGAAGCGATGGGCAAGATGGTGGGTGGAAGCGGCTGGATCTCCGCACTTCTCGTCATGATGATGATCCTCGCGCTGATGCTGTCAATCATGACGACGATGGCAGGTTCGTCACGTACGCTCTACCAGGCCTCTGTGGACGGTTGGCTACCGCGCTATCTCAGCCACACGAACCACCATGGTGCGCCGACGAGCGCCATGTGGACAGATCTCGTTACAAACCTCTGTCTGCTGGCAATTGCGTGTGCTGATGCTGCAAGCTTCTTCTTTATTCTTGCAGTCTCGAACTGCGGCTACATCATCTTCAACTTCCTGAACCTGAACTCGGGTTGGATTCATCGCATTGATAACAAAAATCACCCACGTCCATGGAAGGCGCCGTCGATCCTCATCGCGCTTGGTGCGATGCTCGCTTTCGTCAACGCCACGTTCATGGGTGCGGGTGCCAAAGTCTGGAATCCGAATGCGCTGTGGGCCGGACTGTTCACCGCCTCGCTGATCCTGCCGGTGTTCTGGTTCCGTCACTATGTTCAGGACAAGGGTCGGTTTCCTGCGCACATGTATGAGGATCTTGGCGTCGCGCCGGGCGAGATAAGCAGCGGCAGGAAGGCAGGCATTTTACCGTACGTCACGCTGCTTGCGGGCTTGGCTACGGTACTGACCGCTAATTGGGTCTTCCATATGTAGCGGCAGCGGGCTGTTCGTCCGGATCTCTGCGCGGACCGGACGAACAGACAATCACGAGGGTGGCGACCATCGACGCCACCCTCGTACACCACTCCGAACGCAGATCCTGCAGATCACATCTTCGTCGTGTGCGAGTGAAGGATACGAATTCAAGATGCTTGTTTCCGGGATTAAGAGCCGGCCCAACTATCCAGGTCTGAAGCCCGATGCCAACGCGAAGCAGAACGTCATCGTGACAGATGCCGACGGAGCTGGTGCCGTTGCCGATATGATGCGCCAAGTCGATTCCAACTTCGCGGGTCGTTCCGTCGTTTTGTTGGTCGGCCCTGGCGACTTTAGAGCCTGCGAGCAATTCAAGTTTGCGTCCGTCTGGTCAATCCCGACTATCGCGACGGCTATCAACAGACTCGCCAATGTTCTGCAGCATGGCCGCATGGGTCTACGGCTGTATGTAGCCGGAACGGAACCGTTGATTGGCCAGGTCGTCAAGACGGCAGTCGAGAACGGCATCGAACACAATTCAGTGCGAACCGAGCATCGCGGCTCGACGAAGAGACGGGTCCAGTGTGTCCACTGCAAAGGCATCACCGAGGACGTCACCGCTAATCCCGTAGCCTGCGCGCATTGCGGAATGGCGCTCCTCGTGCGTGACCATTATTCGCGCCGATATGCAGCTTTCATGGGCGTCCGCATCGACGCCGAAGCTCCTGGTGAAATCCCTCAATCCCTGGGTGAGTTCAAATGACGATGAACATGCAGCGCGTGCGCGTGGCGCGCGTCGACGATGTTGCAGCGGGTATCAAGCGGTTCGAGCTGATTGGCCTAGAAGGACGATCCCTGCCGGTATTCTCGGCGGGCTCGCACATCGTCGTTACGATGCGCGACGAGGATCAGGTCTGGCGCAACCCTTACTCGATCATGGGAGTGACCGAGGATAATGGCGGCTACGTCATCAGCGTGCACCACTCGCCGGAATCGCGCGGTGGATCGAGATACATGCACACGAAGGTGCACGTCGGCAGCGAACTCGACATAAGCGAGCCGGTCAACCTGTTCCCCATCGTTCATACCGGGCGCAAGCATATTCTGATCGCCGGCGGGATCGGCATCACGCCGATGCTTGCCATGCTCGACGAACTGAAAAGAGACGCGACCAGCTTCGAGTTGCATTATGCCGTGCGCTCTCCGCAAGCCGGCGCCTATTTCTCCGATCTCATGAGCGAAACGGGTCGCTCCATTCGGGTTTATAGCTCAGATCGAGGCGAACGTATTCCGCTTGCATCGATACTCAGCAATCAGCCGCTCGGCACACACGCCTACGTCTGCGGTCCTCAGCGCATGATCGACTGGGTGCTGGATGTTGCGAACCAGGCAGGGTGGCCGGAAGAGAATGTCCATTGTGAGCGCTTCAGCTCGGCGCCGCCAGGCAAGCCATTCGATGTCAAGCTGCGGGACGGCACGACCGTTCATGTCGGTGAACATCAAAGCATGCTCGAGGCATTGGAGCACGCGGGCGTCGATGCTCCCTATCTGTGCCGCGGCGGTGCTTGCGGACAATGCATCACGCGCGTGGTCGCGACCGATGCGAAGCTTGTCCATAACGATCATTATCTCACCGAAGAAGAGAAGCAGTCGGGTGAGCAGATCGCCACGTGCGTTTCGCGGGCCGACGGCGGCTGCATTACTCTGGATTTGTGATTACGAATTCGTTCAAAGGAATAAACAATGAATACATTTTTCAAGGATGAGACGTTCCGGAACGATTTCACGTTTCAGAACAGCCCCGAAGCCATCGCTCGCTTTCCATTTCCCTTCTGGGAAGACAAGTACATGTATTCGGTCAACATGGAGCCGCACGCCAAAGCCGGCGCTCCAGGTTCGGTCTACGAGTTCCCCATCGATATCGACGAGCACTACGTGTCCGATATGCGCGACCGTGCGCTTGTGCTTGCTGAAGATCCGCTACGTTGCCAGGCGCTTCCGCACATGATGTCGGCTCAGTGGGATATGCTTGAGCTGCTGATGACTTCGATGGCAGAGGCATATCCCAAGCTTTTTACGCTCAACAGGCGCGGAGACGAGTGGCATTGGACCAACCGGCCGCTGCGTATTGAAGACAAATTCCATTTCGGTGACGCCACGACGCTGCCCTATGAGCCGATGGAATATATCACACGCCAGTGCCAGGGCGATTTCGCCGTCCTGGATCAGCGCGAAAACAATCTCTGGATGGATGCGGGTATCGCGACATCCCAGGCGGATTGGTCTCTCGATTTCGATATCGGCATGAACTTCATGGAATGGCATGGTCCAGTGCCTTTGGCGCACGAGATCGGCGTATTCGATCGTGCTCTCAAGTTCCTGCTCAACTTGCAGCAAGGCAAGCCGGTCCGCCGCCTCAACTGGACGATGACCATCAACCCGAGACTCGATACCAGCCCCGAGAATTACGACAAGTGGGGCATCGATCGAGGAACGGTCACGCCGGAGAATGTCGGCGACAAAGTTCATCTTCGTGTCGAGCTGCAAGCGCTTTGGCGCCTGCCGCGTTCGAATGCGATGCTGTTTTCGATCCGCGCCTATCTTTTGAAGATGCGCGAGCTGGTTACCAATCCCGATTGGGCTCGCCGCTTCCACCGCGTTCTAAAGTTCCTGCCGCCAGAGCTTGCCGACTGCAAGGGCCTCACGCGCTACCGCGACGTGACGGTCGATTGGTTGGCGAAATACGACGACGGCAAACCAACTCCTATGGGATTTCTCTTCAAGTAAGATCCCGTTGGAATCGACGTGGCGAGGTCGTCGCGTTCATAGATTATTGAAAATTGGTACAAGCTGGAGACTTACAATGCACGGCACAATTCAAAAAAGAAATTCCGCCCTCAATGACCGCCATCGCGCGTTAGGCTCGGATCTGTCGTCCTCATGGAACGACATGCCAATTCCGCAAAATTATAACGCTTGCCCTTATGAGGAGACCGAAATTGTCCGAAACAATGCGGGTCTGTTCGACGTATCCGCATTGAAGGTCGTCAATGTCAAGGGCCCGGATGCATTGGCATTCCTCAACCACCTGCTGACATCGGACGTCTCGAAGGCGAAGCGCGGCGACTCCCATATCAGTAATATCGTCAACGAAGATGGCGCTCTTATCGATGACGTTCTCGTTTACGTCGACGGTGACGGCAAGTACCGCGTATCTCATGGCGGCGGCTCGTTCGAGGAGGCAGCCGCGGCCGCCAAGGGCCGTTTCAACGTCACGATCGCGCGCGACGACGATGTCCATATCCTGTCGCTGCAAGGGCCGAAAGCGCTGGAGACGTTGGCGCCTCATACGCCGATGAAGCTCGCCGATCTTCCGTACTTCCATCATGAGAAGACCACGCTGTTCGGGCGGCCGGTCGAGATTGCCCGTGGCGGCTACTCGGGCGAGCGCGGTTATGAGGTGTTCTGCAGTGCGAAGGATGCCGAGTTTATGTGGGATTCGATCCTCACTGCTGGCAAGGACAGAGGTGTGAAGCCGGTATCCTGGTCTTGTCTCGATATCATCCGCGTGGAGGGTGGCCTTCTGTTCTTCCCGTTCGACATGACCCACGGCGATACCACGCCTTGGGAGGTGCGCGCGGACTGGACCGTCGATCTCTCGAAGCCGGACTTCATCGGTAAAAAAGCGCTGACCGCCAAAAAAGGAAAAGAGCGTTCCTTCATCACGGGTCTTGAAATCTGGCATCATGAAGCCGTTGCGCCGCTTTCGAAAATCTTCTCGGATGGAAAGGAAGTCGGCATCGTGACGAGCACGACCTTTAGCCAACATTTGATGAAGTCCCTTGCCATGGCGCAGGTCGCGCCGGCGTTCACCAAGCTCGGCACGGAACTTACGATCCGCGATAACGGCAAGGATTACACCGCCACCGTTGTCCGGATGCCGTTCTACGATCCGATGCGGCTTAGAACGCATCCCGTTACTTAGTGCGCATCTATTTCCCGTGCGCGCCCTTGGCCGGAGGTTTTTGGCGTACCTCCGGCCTTTTTTTTACGTTTTTGCATAAGTGCATAAGAAGCCCGTTGGAAGCGGGCTTCCTTTTGCCGTTCGGCCCGTGGCAGATTATTTAACTCCTGGATAATCGTACAGAACGCGACCGTGCGGAAGCGTCAGTCTCCGGGCGAGAAATGCACTGCTGCAACCGCAACGAGCTGGCAGTGCCGGCAAAGCCGGCTACGCCGAAGCCTGCAATCGTCGCACCTGCGTTCGATCGGGCTATCTTGCGGATCCCAGCCTTCCGATGTTTCCGGTTCCGCGGCCCGAGGCGAACCCATAGACGACATGGCGGCGCGCACTAGCGAGCTTCGTCTGCTTCGTTCAGGTCCTTTTCCCAACCGAACACCGAGCGGCCATCATAGCTAGACGATGCGGCTCGCTCCCGAGCGACAAAGGTTTCGAGCGACGGGCCTGTCGCTGTACGCTCCAATCTACGGGCTTGCGCGTCGAGCCGCTTCAGGGTCTGCATCTCCTCGTCGCGGCCGAGCTTGGCGTTCTGAACTGCAGATTTCAGCACGCGGATCGTTTCGTCATAGACCTTGATCGGCACGGGATAGGGATGGCGGTCCTTGCCGCCATGCGCCAGCGAAAACCGCGCGGGGTCCTGGAAGCGGTAGGGCGCGCCGTGCATCACCTCGGCCACCATCGCGAGTGACTGGACGGTGCGGGCGCCGACTCCCGGCGTCAGCAGGAGATCGGGAAAATCGACAGGTCCGCGCGCGGCAGCGGCCGCAAGCGTTCCATGCAGGCGGCGCGTGAACACGTCGCTTGCGCGTACCTCGTGGTGGGAAGGCATGACGAGGTGAGGCAGGAGCGGCTGGGCTGTTGGTTCAGCGGTAATTGCAGCGAATTCATTGGTGATGCCGTCGGGTCCGAGCGCAACCAGCAGGTCCAACTGCGCCGACCGCGAGGCGGCCGCCCGATGATCGGTGAGGTTGACGATGTTTCCCTGGTTGCGGCCATCGATGGCGCTATGCGGCTCATCGACAAAGTCTGCCAGCCCTTCGGAGTGCCAATGATAGCGACGCGCCTGGCGCTTTTCTCCGTTCATGCCCTGCTGCACTACGGTCCATTTGCCGTCGTCGGTAACGAAGAAACCGTGCAGATAAAGGTCGAAGCCGTCCTGCACTGCGGCGCTATCGACCTTCGCCACCAGTCGGCTCGCTCGGGTGAGCGAAGCGGCGTCAAATCCTATCCGCTCGCCTAACACGGCGAGTTCGTCAGGCGTGCGGTGCGAATGCCTGCCACGACCACCGCAAACATGGATGCCGAGCTCGTCCTGCAAAGGAGCCAGACCCCGCTTGAGCGCGCCGATGACGCTTGTCGTAATGCCGGAGGAATGCCAGTCCATCCCCATGACAGAGCCAAAGGACTGGAACCAGTAGGGATGCGAAAGACAGCGAAGAAACTCGTCGCGACCGTAGTGATGAACAATGGCCTCGCAGATAACGGCGCCGAGCTTGGCCATGCGCTGTCCGAGCCACTGCGGTACGCGTCCACCGTGGAGAGGGAGGTCTGCGCTGCCCGAACGTCGTGCCATTGCGCCCCTTTGCGATTCGAGTCCGTACTCTAACAGATGAGACGACTATTTGGCGGAGCGCTTGGATCTGGCGCTTCTTTTAGTTTTTAGTTCGTTTGCAGATTCACGGGGCGACGGTCCGGTGCCGGTAGCGAGACAGTGGCATTCGTTCCTTCAATTTGCCTTCAATTTGCGACTTCTACGAATCGCGCGAAGAGGCGAGCGCAAGCAAACGAACTCGCCTCCATCAAGGCATCTTGCCTATTTCTTCGGTGTGCGGTCCGACGTGCCTTCATTGGTCTGTCCCGCATCCGTGCCTGTGTTTCCCGTCGAGCTTGCGTTTGGTGTGCGCTTGGGAGCCGGATCGCCCGGGGTGCGGTCCGAAGTCTTACCTTTGCTACCGGGCTCCGTGTTCACTTTCGCGTTGGATGTCGTAGACGATGACGGAGCATCTGCCGCGAACGTCAAAGATGCGCCTATTGTGAGTGCGCATGCGCTGCCGATCAAAGCGGCAATTCCTTGTTTTCTCAGCATTTGTACCTCAGCTCATTCATTCGAAGCTAAATGAAGTACGGCTGCGCACAAATGAAGTTCCGTCAATTCGAAGCTGCGGCGCAATAGAAGAGGTCGCCGCCAATGGGGCCTGCAGATGGAGCCTGCCGTTCGATCATCCGTACAAAGAGTGCAGAACTTTCGCCTGGAACGGGGAAATCGCGTGGCTATTCCGCTCACGCAGCCGTTCGCGCTTTAAATCTTCCGGTGCCAGGATCGAGCGAGCATCGGACCATAGACCAGTGCGAACAAGCCGAAGGCCAGCGACCAGAAGATGGCAGATAGCAGCAGCAACTCCGCGTAGGCAGAAAAGACAAAAGGCGCGACTGTGCGGGTCAAGGCTGCGAGGTTTGCCAGGAGATAGATGAGCAAGGTGGCGTAGTTTGCGCGGCGCTCGCGTCCGGTGTGGCTGAGGCTGGTGCGGGTCATTACGGCGAGGGTCATGACGCCGATCGCGCCAGCGGTCAGCGCATGGATTGCTGCCGTTCCGGGAATGTCGGCTGGCAACAACACTGACGCTCCAAGCATAGCGACGCCGAGCGCACACCAGAAATAGGCGAGATGGAGGATCAGCACCATGCCGTCTCGGGCGGCGACCCATCCTCTCCAGCGCAGGAGGCGGACAAGCAGGCCCATTCCGGCGATCGTCAACAGGGTGCCGCTGAAGGGTGAGAAGGGCAGAGCGATCCACGATGCGATGCCTGTTCCTGTCGCGCTAAGCGTCACTACATCGAAGCGGCCGTAAGGTGCCGGCTGCGGCGTGATCTTACGCTGCGCCATCCAGTTCCGCGTGAAGCTTGGGACAAGTCGGCCGCCCATCAGAGCGATGAGAAAGGTGATTAGGCCGATCGTCATGCGCTCCGATGCGGGGCCGATCGCCGGCGCAATCATGCGGGCGTGAAAGCCGACATTGGCGATTGCAAGCAGGGTTATGACGATGCTGGGAGCGAGGACGCGCGAGTTGGTGGCGGCTAACTGTTCCCGCCAGAGAGCAAGCGAGAATGAGATGAGAAAGGCCGCGTCGATGACAGCGGCTGTGAGGCCGAGGATAGGATAAGCCAGCATCGCCGCCCGTCCGGCGATCCATAACGCGACAAGCAAGACGATGGGCCGCCCCGCGACGGGATAATGTCCGGTCCAGTTTGCTCCGGCGATGGTCATGTAACCGACGATGACCGCGGCGGTATAGCCGAACAGCATCTCGTGTACATGCCAGTCACGCGTGAAGATTGCCGCCCAGCTTTCGCCGACACCGAGGAAGGGCAGTAACCAAAGCGGTACCGCCAGGGCTGACCAGATGGAGGCGAGAAGGAAGAACGGGCGAAATCCGAAGCTGAATATGGCCGGGCCGCGATAGTCGCGAAGGATTTGGGCAGTCGTCCTCATGAATCGTCTTTATCATCTTTCGATGGTGTAAGGCGAACTCCGGACCGATGACATGCCGGTTGGACCGGTAAGCTTGTCACGCCGGAATGGCTTCCCAAGCACGGATGCGCACAAGTTCGGAGTCCTCGGCGTGATCAAGCAGCATGCGCGCGACGCGTTCCTGCCAAAGCATTGCGAAGCGCTGCTGTTCGCTCTCATTCGCCTGCCCGGCCACGGCCTTAAGAAACAACGTCCTCATCTCGGGATTTGCCGGTACGCGCGCGACATTGAGATCGAGAATAACGCCGCGCCCGGTATCGTGCCGCCTGAGCGCAAGAAGACCGTCGATGTCCGCGTCGAACTGGAGCAGGTTGCGGCGGACAAAGCGCTGGTTTTCGCCAATGCCTGCGAATCCCGTTTCGGACGCAGCACCGGTCAGCAGTGTCGCTACGGCGGCGATGACTCCGGTAGTCCCCGCTTCGCGTCCGTCGCGCATATGAACCTCGATACCGCCGCGCTCGGGTAGTTCGTCGCCGTAGAGGTAAGCCAGACCCTTGATCACCATGAGATAGGCTCCAGCGACCGTCGGACAGGAATGACCGGCGAGCTTAACGGCGTCGGCGTAATTGTAAGTAATGACGCCATTCGTCGATGCACCGAGGAAAACGGCCAACGGCTCACGCAACGAAACAGTCGAAACGTTATTGAAGAAGTCAGGAAAACTCATGTTGAGCCTCTTTGCTGAGGGTGCCGCAGGCCCAGGTCTCAAATGGCAAATTCGCGAATGTTCGCCGTTGCGCGTGGTTCATTCGCGGAGCCTCCGAGGCCACTGGCCATTCTCCGTGGAACGATACGGGCGGCGGTACGGCAACCGTTTGCTGTAAAGCAATAAAAGCTTCCGGTTTGCTGCAGTCGCGTCAGGCGGTCTCACGCGTGTTTTCAGGCGGGGTCGGAGGCCGGTTTTGCCTCAGCACGACGTAGATCGCCGGGATCACCAGAACGGTGAGCAGTGTCGAGGATGCCAATCCAAACAAAAGCGAGATCGCCAAGCCTTGGAAGATCGGATCTGTCAGAATCACGGCAGCGCCGATCATCGCGGCGATGGCGGTAAGAAGGATCGGCTTGAAGCGGATGGCGCCGGCTTCGAGCAGTACATCGAGAAGCGGCCGTCCGGGCGTGCGCGCGTGGCGTATGAAATCCACGAGCAGGATCGAGTTGCGGACGATGATACCGGCAAGGGCGATGAAGCCGATCATCGAGGTGGCGGTGAATGGCGCATTGAACCACCAGTGGCCCAGCATGATGCCGATGAACGTCAGCGGGATCGGGGTCAGGATCACGAGCGGCAGCTTGAACGATCCGAATTGCGCGACGACAAGAATATAGATTCCGAGGATCGCCACCATGAAGGCGGCACCCATGTCGCGGAAGGTTACCCAAGTGACTTCCCATTCGCCGTCCCAAAGCAGCGTCGGATGGGTTTCGTCATCCGGCTGGCCATGCAACGCGATGACGGGTTTCGGCAGGCTACCCCAGTCGATCCGATCGATCGCCTCCTGGACCGCGAGCATGCCATAGATCGGTGCTTCATAAGCTCCGGCGAGTTCGGCCAGAACCATTTCGGCGGCACGGCCGTTGTGCCGGAAGATCGGATACGACGCTGATTCATGAGTGACGTCGACGACGTCGCCAAGCTCGACCACGCCACGTCCGCCGGGCAGCGTGTTGGCCGGCACCGGCGTCGTCAGCGCTCGCGCGTCCATCACTGCTTTCGTTTTCGGAAGTGCAAGGCGAATGGCGATGGGCTGACGGCCGCCGCCGCGATGGGAATAGCCGACCGTTGTCGCGCCATAGAGGTAGCGCAGCGTATCGTACACATCCGATTGCTCGACCTTGTAGTATTCGAGATTGTCCTGATTGATCGCCACGCGCATGCGTTTCGGCTGGTTGTGGTAGCTGTCGTCGATATCGACAATGAACGGCACGCTTTTAAACGCGGTGCGAATCTTATCGGCCACCGCGCGTCGCGTTCCGGGGTCCGGGCCGTAGATTTCAGCGAGCAGAGTGCCAAGTACCGGCGGACCGGGAGGCGGCTCGATCACCTTCACGGCGGACCCTTTCGGGAGTTCGAGATCGCTCAGACGTTGCCGAATCTCGAGCGCGATTGCATGGCTTGCCCGCTCGCGATCGCCTTTCGCACGGAGGTTTACGGCGATGTCGCCCTGCTCGGGATTTGCGCGCAAGTAGTAGTGTCGTACAAGACCGTTGAAATCGAATGGAGCAGTGGTGCCTGCGTAAGTCTGGAAGGAGACGATCTCGGCGATGGACGCCAGCCGGTCGACCATCGTTTGCAGCATCTTGTCGGTGTCCTCGACGGACGATCCTTTCGGCAGATCGAGAACAACCTGGAGGTTGGCTTTGTTGTCGAACGGCAGGAGCTTTACTGTGACGTGCTTGGTGTAAATGAGCCCAAGCGAGGCCAGCGTCCCAAAGCCGACGATTAACAGAAAAATCCATGAGCGCAGGCGCGTTGCAAGAATGGGTCTTGCGACCGCGACATAGATGCGTCCGAGGCGTCCTCCCTGCGTATCTTCGTGACTGTCGCCGGTGGCGTTGCCGCCGAACTTCATCATCAGCCAAGGAGTCAGAACCACGGCGACAAAGAACGAAAACAGCATCGCGGCGGAAGCATTTGCCGGGATGGGGCTCATGTACGGGCCCATCATGCCGGAGACGAACAGCATCGGCAGCAGCGCTGCGACCACCGTCAGTGTCGCAACGATGGTCGGGTTGCCAACCTCAGCGACCGCTTCGATGGCGGCCTCAGTGCGAGACCGCCCGTCTTTCATCGCCCAGTGCCGGGCTATGTTCTCGATGACGACGATTGCGTCGTCGACCAGGATGCCTATCGAGAAAATCAGCGCGAACAGGCTGACGCGGTTCAGCGTGTAGCCCATGATCCACGACGCGAACAACGTCAGCAGAATGGTCGTCGGAATAACCACGGCGACCACGAGCGCCTCGCGCCAGCCAATTGCGACGGCAACGAGTATGACGATCGAAACAGTTGCGAGTCCGAGATGAAACAGAAGCTCGTTCGCCTTCTCGTTGGCGGTCTCGCCGTAGTTTCGCGTGACCGTCATTTCCACGTCTTTCGGGAAGACTTGCCCGCGCGTTTGCTCGAGCCGCTTCACGATATCGTCTGCGATGACGACAGCATTGGTGCCGGGGCGTTTGGCGATCGCGAGCGAGACCGCGGGCGTCCGTTCCAGATTGCCTGACACCTTGCGGATATCGGTGACGCGGTTTTCGGCAGCAGAGGTTTCCAGGATCACGTTCGCAACGTCACGGACATAGACGGGGCGACCGTCGCGCGCCGTTAGCAGAATGTTGCCGATCTCCGGCAGAGATTGCAGGGTCTGGCCAGCAGCAATGGCGCGCTGCTCGGTATTCTCGCGAACCGTTCCGATCCGGAATGAGCGGTTAGCGCCTTCGATCTTGGCGGCGAGCTGTTGCAAGGTGATGCCGTAAAGCGACAGCTTTTCCGGGTCAGGTTCGACCTGAAACAGTTCCGGCTGTTCGCCAACGATGTAAGTGAGTCCGATATCGGGCAGCTTCGAGACTTCGACTTGCAGCTCGCGAGCAAGCCGCGTCAATCCATTTGCTGTCCATCGTGAAGCCGCATCCGGCGTCGGACGCAGCGTGACCACCACAATCGCGACATCGTCGATTCCCCGGCCGACGATAAGCGGCTCGGGAATGCCGACCGGGATGCGATCCATGTTGGCGCGGACTTTCTCATGTACCCTGAGAATGGCGGCGTCAGCATTGGTGCTGACCTTGAAGCGCGCCGTAACGACGGTGCCATCGTCCTCGGTTTGCGAATAGGTATGCTCAACACCGTCGATGCTCTTGACGATGGTTTCGAGCGGTTCTGTAACGAGCTTGACGGCGTCTTCGGTTTTCAAGCCGTTGGCGGTGACGTGGATATCGACCATCGGGACCGATATCTGCGGCTCTTCCTCGCGCGGAAGCGTGATCAACGCGATCAGCCCGAGCGCAAGAGCTGCAAGCAGGAAGAGCGGCGTCAATGGCGACGCGATGAAGGCGCGGGTGAGGCTGCCGGCGATTCCCAATTTCATGGCAGCGCGATCCGGTCGCCATCGCGCAGGCCAGTCAGGATTTCGATGCGCCGCTCGCCATTGTCTTCGAAAGCTTCGCCGACGATCACTGCCACGTCGACGTCACCCCCGGCTGCGACGACGCGAACATAGTCGATGCCATGCAACGTCCAGATCGCCTGGGGCAGCACGCCAAGGGCGGTACGCTTGCCGACAGGAATAGAGACCAAGGTGCGCTCGTTGACGAAATAATCGCCGATGCCCTCAACCTCGACATCGGCTATGACGCGTCCGTCGGTGATCTCAGGATAGACTTTGACAATCTTTCCGCGATGCGATGTCGGGCGCTGATCCGACAGTTGCGTCAGTCCGCGTCCGCCGACAACGACGTCGGAACCTTGGACGATTTCGGCAGCGTGGCGTTCCGGTAGCGAAAGGCGCAGGTAGTACGGACCGGGCGCGATCCTCGCAATCTCCTCGCCGGGCAGAATGACCGAACCGAGCGTAACGGGAACGGTAAGCACCCGGCCCGTCGCCGGTGCAACCACCGTACCTTCGCGCGCGCTCTGCTCGATGACGGTTTTCTCGGCCTTTGCGGCTGCGACCTGATTGGTCATAACATCGAACTGCATTTTCGCTTGGTCGAGGCTGGCTTGGGTGCCGGTGCCGGAGGCTCTCAGCTGTTGCGCCCGCTCGAGTTGAATGCGAGCGTTCTCGAGTTGCGAGTTGAACGCCTCGATCCTGGCGTCGGCAGCATTCAGTTGAAGCACCAGTTTGTCGTCGACGACGACGGCAAGCGCCTGTCCTTCGGTAACTTCGTCACCCTGGCTGATATGAAGCTCCCTCACCGAACCGCCGATACGGGCGCGCGCCGGCACGACGATGCGGCTCTCCACTTGGCCGAAGACAGCCTTCATCTCGGGGATCGTCGTCGCCTTTACGACGAATTCGGCGGCGGTCGCCGGCGCGACGACCGCGAACACCAGCAGGACGAGGAGGACAGCGCGTAGGAACATGATCAGCCCATGGCAAACGGCATCTCTTGGTGCCAGCAACAGGCACTTCTTCACGTGTGGCTCGGCCGTGTTACTGGAATGCACATCCGCTTTTGAAGCCGAGCTTTTTGAAGATCATGGCCGCGGGGCAGAACCCGGTCATCGACGCCTGCATCAGGTTCGCGCCGACAAAAGCCGTAAGCAGATACCAGTAGGGGGAAACATAGAAGCCGAGCGCAAGCGACAGAAGAATCATGAAGCCCGTAAAAAACATGACAGCGCGATCAATGGACATCATCTAACTCCCTTGGATGGATGGTACTCGTGCATGGCGGCGGCAGCCTCGCATTGCGACGTTTCATTTGCGTGGCCGTCCCGGCTGTGATTTTGAGCCAGCGCAATAGACTTCGTTGAGGACCTGCATAACGGCGAGAGCCGGCTCGCTTGCAATACGATACCAGATGGTCTGACCATCCCGGCGGCTGGCGATGATACGGTCGCGACGCAGCAGCGCGAGATGCTGGGACGCAGTGGAGTCGCGCACGCCAAGAAAATCCGCAAGCTGACCGACCGATTTCTCGCCATCGATTAGCTGGCAGAGAACCAGGAGACGGTGGCGGTTGGACAGCGCTTTCAGCAAAGCGCTTGATTCGTCGGCGGCGGCGCGCATGGCCTTGGAGTCGATCTTGGTTGCCGAAGTCGCGTTTATTCTAATATTCATATTTTCGAATATACATAATATAAAATATTCGTCAAGGCTGCGCCGATTGCCGCAGCAGCGGCTGGTCGTCATCCTTGCGTGGCTGGGTGCCAGACGCCGATTGCCGTTGATTTCAGATGCCTTCGAGAATCCGGCGGAGCTGCTCCACCCCGCCTTCTGCGAACGCGCGGTGAACCTGAACGAGCGACGCTCCGGCGGCGAGCCGCGCCCGGACATCTTCCGATGTCCTGACCCCTCCGACGGAAATGACGGTGAGCCGGCCGACATAACTGCTTATCGCATGCAGCCGATGCAGACAGTCCGATACGAGGACAATGCCGTCGAGGCCATGTGATCGGGCCGCTGCAATAGCGGCCGGGATGGCGGCGCCTTGCTCGCCTCCTTCGAGCTTGATGAGCAGCGGTACCCGATGGTCGCAGACGGTCGAGAGTGCGTCGCGCGCAGCACTCAGACTTTGCACCAGCCGCTCGGCTCCCTGGGAATTTCCATTCCGCTGCATTGTCGGTGCGCTGAGATTGGCAACCACATAGTCGCCAATGAGCGCGGCCTGTTTCAGCCGTATTACAAAATCTTCGATAACGAGATCGTCGAGTCCCGGCCGGAGGCTGCCGATATTGATGCCGAGACGCGCACTGCCTGCGGGACGCATGAGTGGTCCGCCGTATGCTGTCGCAGAGTTGATGGTTCCGATTTCCACATGCCCAAAGCCGGCTGAGAGAAGTGACGGAGCGAATTCGCCCGTACGATCATACCCCGCGGCCAATCCCAATGGATTGGCGAACTCTAGACCCATTGTCATGAGCGGCCGGATGAGTGTCGCCTGCGCTCCGCACGCCCTAGGCGCGGCGTCCGGCTTTGACGTCGATGCGGTTCTTCGTGACGGCTGGCCCGCCATCATCCCCTCCGGCGCTTGAAATCCGACATGAAGTCCGCAAGGGCCGTCACTGCTTCGTCCGTGACGCCATTGTAGAGCGACGCGCGGATACCCCCCACGGCGGGGTGACCCTGGAGATGGCAAAGGCCGTTCTCTTGGGCCTCTTGGAGGAAAAGCAGATCGAGCTCCGGCTGGGGAAGGCGAAAGCAGACGCTGACCGACGACCGATAACGGGGAGCCGCCAAGCAACGGTAGAAATTGTCCGCGTCGATCACTGCGTAGAGTTTTGCGCTCTTGGCAATGTTTCTCGCGGCGGCAGCGTCGAGCCCGCCCTGAGCCCGAAGCCAGGTCAACATTCTAAGAGCCACGAGGATGGCGAATGTCGGTGGCGTGTTGACCTTCGAGCCGGCGGCCGCCTGGCGAGCATAGTCAAGGGAAGCAGGCGTTGCGTGCTTTGCCTGGCCGAGGAGGTCCTCATGCACGATCACGATCGTTAGTCCGGCTGCGCCGAGGTTCTTTTGAGCACTCGCATAGACAAGACCGAAGCGCTCGATAGGGATCGGGCGGGTGAGAAAGTCCGCCGTCATATCCGCGATGAGTGGAACATCGGAGGCTTCGGGATATTCATGGTACTGCAATCCCTCGGCGGTTTCGTTGCTGGTGTAATGGCAGTACGCAGCATCCGATGATCGGCGCCATGATGCGGGCTCGGGCAGCGAGCCATTGCTTCCGGATGCAATCACGCGGACGTCGCACCAGCCGGAGGCGGCTTCGATCGCTCGCCGTGACCAGTGCCCCGAGAGCACGTAGTCACAGGGGCGCGCCTCTCCTGCAAGGTTCATCGGCAGCGTTGTGAACTGTGTTGACGCGCCGCCCTGTAGAAAAAGTATCCTGTAGCATTCGGGCAATTCGAGAACAGCTCTTAGCTCGTGCTCGGCCTGCGCCAAAATATCGGCGAAGTCTTTTCCCGTGAACGGCAGCTCGAGCGCCGACATACCGCTTGCTTGCCATGCGATGACGTCTGCGCTGATCGCCGCAAGGATTTCGGCGGGAAGCTTGGACGATGCAGAGGCAAAGCTGAAACGCATCTCGTCCGCCTTCGTCAACCGAGCGAGATGCCGCCGTGAGCCCCCGTTATCATAAGAGTGAGCGTCACAATGGAGAGAACCGTGTTAACTCGCGATGAGAGGAATGTGATCCGCGCGCAGCGAAGGCGTTCCTCTGTCGATGCCTCGACGAAACCGAGAACTTTTTTCTGGTGAGGCCACAGAACGAACCATAGGTTCGACACCATGAGCGTACCGGTCCAAGCTCCAAGCCCAATGATCGCCGACGAGCCGGAAAGAGACAGCGCATCTACAAGGTCGCCGCGGCGCCACAGCATAAAGAGGCCGGTCGCAAGTACCACCAGGGATGCGTGGCGAAAAATTCCATGCTCGCGTTTGGACGCGGCAATGAATACCCCTCGCACAGCTTCCGGAGGACCGTCAGGCAATACGCGGCGGAATACCGGAATTTGAACCACGTTGACCCAGTTGTGTCCGACCCAAATGACGACGCCGGCAACGTGAAGCAAACGTGCCGCGATATCCAGGACTGCGAAATCCATTCTATATCACCGTAGACTGCGACGCAGGCCCAAGTATCGAAGTTCTCCGCATCAGCCGGCCTCCGAGCGCACACGGCGTTTTATCTCGCGCATCGTCAGAGGTTTGCTGCTATCGCTTTCGGCCTCGCCACGCTGCTCGGCGCGCGCAATGAGATTATCGATAAGGTGTCTGTTGGGTGATTTCGAGCAGACCGGGTCGGTGTTTGATGCATCGCCGGTGAAGAGAAAGGCTTGGCAGCGGCAGCCACCGAAATCCTTCTCCTTCTCGCTGCAGTTGCGACATGGCTCCGACATCCATGAGTCACCTCGGAAGGTGTTGAATGCCGGTGAATGGTGCCATATCCAGCCCAGATCGTGATCACGCACATTGGGAAAATCCATCCCCTTGATCAATCGCGCCTCCTGGCAGGGCAGTGCCGTGCCATCCGGTGCGATCGTGAGATGGACCGATCCCCAGCCGTTCATGCATGCTTTTGGGCGATCGTCGTAGTAGTCGGGAACGACGAAGAAGATGGTGAGCCTCTTGCCGAGTCGCGCGCGTGCAGCATTGACGGCCGCTTCCGACTTCGCCAACTGCTCGCGCGTCGGCAAAAGCTCTGCGCGGTTGACGAGGGCCCAATTGTAGTACTGCAGATTGGCGAACTCGAGGTATTCAACGCCAAGATCGGCCGCGAGATCGATCAAAGCCTCGGTTCGTTCGATGTTAAACCGGCTTATGGGGACGTTCAGCACCATCGGAAACCCTTCGGCCTTGATCGCGCGTGCGATGGCGATCTTGTGCTCGAGTACGTCAACCCCGACGAGTTGTTCACTATGTTGCCGGTCGTTGGACTGGATGCTGAGCTGAATTTGTTTCAGTCCGGCGTTCTTCAGGGCACGAAGCCGCTCTGTGTTCAGTCCGACACCCGAGGTGATCAGGTTCGTGTAATAGCCAAGCGATTCAGCTTCAGCGACGAGTTCCTCGAGATCGTTGCGGAGCATCGGCTCGCCACCGGTAAAACCGAGCTGGAGCGATCCAAGGCGACGGCCCGCACGAAGAACCTCTTTCCATTGTTCGGTCGAGAGCTCGTTGCGGTATTGATCGAAGTCGACCGGATTGCTGCACCAAGGGCATTTGAGAGGACATTTGTAGGTCAGCTCGACGACGAGCCAGAGCGGCAAGCCAAGGCCGTCAAGACTTAATCCGGATCCATCCTTTGGCATGTGCAACCTCCAAAAATTTCAATGCATCAGCGGTGAGATCGGCTTTGCCGTAACGTGCGGCCAATTCTGCAGCTCCAACTGCAATGGTTTGGCCACCTGTGCAGGCTTCCAGAATCGCCGCTGCCGTCTCGTTGAGCTTGACGATGCCTTCAGGGTAGAGAAGTACGTTGGCTTGTTGCGGCTCCTCCCACCGAAAATGAAAATTGGGGTTCAACTCCACCACGTCGGTCGCTTGGAGTTGTCGGTCCGGTTCCATGTGCTCCTCCGATGCGCCGGAAGACCAAGCCCAGAGTGAGCCTGGTCTCCCGCACACTGCGCTACCGAACGTAGATGTATGCTGTTACTTCGAAGCCGAGGCGCAAGTCGCAGTACGCTGGCGCAACCCATGTTCTGGTCTCTGGCTCTTTAACAAGGCTCTCTTGCATTGTGTTTCCTCATTCACTTTGGGTCGAATGCCATCGCGTGGCCGTGCAGAGCCGACGCCAGCATCCGGCGCGACATTCACATTTGGGACCGGCATCGCACTTGATTTTTGATAAGCATCCGCCATCAAAAAAGCGTCAGAGAAACGTGATGGCTCCCGCACTGGCGGGCGGCTGTCAGACCACATCGCCATAAACCGACTTTGCGGCAAGCCCGAACGTGCTAACGCCTGATGCCGTGTGGAAGATCGCTACGCCGCCGCGAGATTGTTTAACTCTGATGGGTGTCGGCGTGGTCGCTCAACGTCCTCGCGTCCGACTTTCCGGCAAAGCCGCGACGGGGGCTGCTCGTCGATCAAGGAGCCGCAAGGACGAGTGACGCGTTCTGTCCGCCAAAGCCGAACGAGTTGGAGAGAACCGTTTGCACGTTTGCCTGCCGGGCAACATTCGGCACGACGTCCATCGGAATCTCGGCATCCGGAACCGCATAGTTGATCGTCGGCGGCAGTAGCCCATTCCGGATTGTCATTAGCGAGAAAACCGCCTCTATCGCGCCGGCGGCCGAGAGCGTGTGACCGATCATCGATTTGTTCGAGCTGATGGGGACATTCGCAACACGATCGCCAAGTACGGCCTTGAGCGAAAGATATTCCATCTTGTCGTTTTCGGGCGTGCTGGTTCCGTGTGCGTTGACGTAATCGACCTCGTCCGGAGATATGCCGGCATCGTCGATGGCATTTCGGATTGCGCCGATGATGGCGGTTCCGTCGGGCTTTGAGCGCGTGCGGTGATAGTCGTCGGCCTTCTCGCCGCATCCTCGGATGAATCCGAGTGTCCGGGCGCCGCGCATCTGGGCTCCGCGATAAGACTCAAGAACCAAAGCGCCGGCCCCCTCGGCCATGACGAATCCGTCGCGGTTCTTCGAGAACGGCTTCGACGCTTGCTCTGGTGAATTGTTGCTTGTCGACAGGGCAGAGAGAAGCGAAAAGCGAATTAGAGCCTCTATCTGAACAGAGCTGTCCGTCCCTATGCAGATTGCAATATCCGTTTCCCCTCGACGGATTGCCTCGACGCCGAGCTGGATTGCCGTTGCGCCGGAGGCGCATGCGGTCGAGACGGAGATGGGTATTCCGCGTGTTCCCAGTCGTTGAGCGACGTGGTTCGCCACGCTTGAGAACTGGAATAGCGATTGCATCTCGCTCCAGTCGGAGCCGCGCGCCGAAGCGAGCAGACGCCGGTAACCCGTGTCGTTTGTGGTCGGCGGTCGCTCGTAGAGGGCTCTTCGCTGCGGCCATTCGAGTTCGGCAGGCGGCGTTGCTAAGAAGAGTGGACCCGGGAATGCGCCGTTCGAGCCGACGCGCGCTTCATCCAACGCTTCCTTAGCTGCCTCCAATGCCATGGCAATGGACAGCGATGGTGCGGAATAGGGGGTGCTATTGAGTGTATCGACTGTTCCCGCGATCGTCGTTCGCAAGCCGTCGGTCGGGAAGCGGGAGATGGCGCGTATTCCAGAACGACCTTGCGAAAGTGCGGCCCAGTTGTCGATTTTCCCGATACCGAGGGAAGTTACGACCCCCATGCCTGTCACTGCAACAAGCGGTCTTCCTTTTTTGTCGTGACCTTGTGACATGTCCTGCTCACCCGATTGCTTCGATAAGGGCGAGCGCTTCGCCACGCCAATGGCCGGCACCGGTGACGAGCGCGTGCCGAGCCGACTCCGGCCCGCGGGAATCGCGTTGCGCTTCGCTCTTGGCCGCCAACGCGGCTAATGCGAGACCGGCGAAAAAGTGAGCCTCGACAGAGTGCCCGAGTTCATCACCGTAGATATGAATGTCGGGTGCGATACCGTATGCCGGCAAGAGATCGAGAAAAGCAAGTTCCTCGGTCGTCGCTGGCTCGACGCCGCTGGCTCCGCCCCAGACCGGCAGTCTGCCTGTATGGATATGAGGGAGGATGCGCTCGAAGAGTTGGGTCAATGCGCGCGCGATGTCGCCTTCCCTGCGCACCGTGTAGTCAGTCATGATACTAGTCAGGCGAGCGTAAGCTTTCGCGCCGCGTGCTTCGGCATGAGCGCGAGCTTCAAGCGTTAGAAACGCGCCGACGCTTCCGGGGATGAAGCCGCCTCCGTGGTTGCTGCGCTCCTGCACGGGTTTGAACGGTCCGCGCCATAGATTGTGGCCGATTTCGTAGCCGAGCAGGAGGTCCTCGCGTTCCGCATTGAGTGCGCCGCCAATGAGGATCATGTCCGCCTGGCCCGCCGAGATGCGCCGGAAGGCATTTTCTGCCGCAGCAAAGGCCCCCGATTCTTCGCCCATGAAAGTCCGCGAAGAGCCGGTGACATGGTGCACGATGGAGATGTTGCCAGCGAGCATGTTGGAGAGCTGCGCCAGGAATAGCGTCGGGCGGAGGGCGCTGGGCAGTACGCTCTTGGCGAGAAGCGCCGTTTCGTCGTCCGAGTGAATCGCCTCAAGTACGTCGCAATCGACTTTGGTATCCCGCTCTCCGCTGCCGGCGGCAACAACGAGATTCGTCTTGTCCAGAAGTTCCGGCTTGCCTGCAATGCCAGCATCGGCGAGAGCGAGCCCAGCGGCGTACACGCCAATCCGCTGCCAAGTCTCCATCTGCCGCTGGTCGCTGTTCTTTGGGATCTGCTTCGACCAGTCCAGCGATACGAGAGGGTGCACCGGATATGGTGCGTAGCGCGCCTCGTCGACGACCCGGCCCTTTCCAGTTTCGAAGTGCGTCTTATGAACCACAGCATCGGTACCGAGTGAGCTGATGAGCCCGACGCCGGTAATCCAAACCTCTCTGCGTTCGTCTGCCTCGGTCATGCGCTCTGGCTCACCTTATATCTTGACGATGATTTTTCCGAATACCTTGCGCTCCTCGAGCCTGCGCAAGCCTTCCTCGACATCATCCAGCGATATGATGGAATCGATCATGGGGCTGATGTGTGTCCGTGCCATCCTATCCATCACGTTCTTCATATTTTCCATCCGGCAACCGAAACTGCCGATGAGGCGAAGCTGCTGCTGGAAAAGAAGATAGAGATTGGTCTTCGCAGCAACGCCGGTCGTCGATCCGCAAGTGACGAGGCGTCCGCCCCGCGCGAGCGACAGGATGCTGCCTTCCCAGGTGTCCGGACCTACGTGCTCGAATACGACATCGACGCCTTTGCGGTTGGTGATCTTGCGTACGCGGCCTTCGAAACGCTCGCGGCGGTAATTAATGACATGATCGGCGCCGAGTGCGCGAACTCTCTCCACCTTTTCGTCGCTGCCAACGGTGGTAATCACGGTCGCGCCGACTGCCTTGGCGAGTTGAATCGCTGCTGTTCCGATGCCGCTGCCACCGGCCTGGACCAGAATGGTCTCGCCAGCTTTCAGCTTGGCGTTATCAAACAGCATATGCTCGACGGTGCCGAACGTGATGGGGGCACAGGCGGCCGAAATGACGTCCAAAGTTTTCGGAGCTTTGACGGCGAGACGCGCCGGAATGTTCATGCGCTCGCGTAGAAAGCCGTCGATATTAAATCCGTACATGCTGCGAGGACCCTCGCAGAAATTATCGCGGCCCTCGCGGCAAGGCCCGCAGGTGCCGCACGTTCTCGCGCCGTAGAATGCTACGATGTCGCCAACGTCAAGTCCCTTTACGGCTGAGCCAACCGCCATGACTTCGCCAGAGGCCTCGGCACCGAGGATGATTGGGAGGTCTCTCTTCGCGAATGCCATACCGCGCCAGCTCCACACATCAATATGGTTGAGCGCGACGATACGGATTTGCACCTTTATCTCATCCGCCGCAGGGGGCGGCGGTTCGTCGATGCGGGTCAGAGCAAGCTTGCGCTCTCCCGTCAGCTGGATTGCACGCGCGGTTGCCTGTTGGGCGTGAGTGCATTCACAAGTTTGCATTGCTGTCCTCGGGAAGTTGTTGCGCCATGGGTTCCCAGCTCGTCACGCGGGCTCTCCGGAAAAGATGACGCACACGTTCTGTCCGCCAAAGCCGAACGAATTCGACAGCACGGTCGCGACGGATTTGGAGCGACTGACGTTTGCAACGACGTCGAGCGGCAGATCCGGATCTGGTTCGTCGTAGTTGATCGTCGGAGGAAGAATGCCAGTCTCGATCGTCAGGAGTGAGAAGACCGCCTCCACAGAGCCAGCGGCAATTAAAGTATGGCCGATCATGGATTTGTTCGAACTCACCGGCGTTCTGGCGAGATGGTCTCCCAGGACGGCCTTGAGGGAGAAATACTCCATTCTGTCATTCTCAGGCGTGCTGGTCCCGTGTGCATTGACGTAGTCGATCTGCTCGGGGTCGACGCCAGCGTCGTCCAGTGTCTTGCGAATGGCGCCGATGATCGCGGCGCCGTCGGGGTTCGAGCGCGTGCGGTGAAAGCTGTCGGCTTTCTCCCCGCAGCCGCGCACAATGCCGAGGATCGGAGCGCCGCGTGCCTTTGCGGAAGCCAGTGATTCGAGCACGAGCGCGCCAGCGCCTTCGGCGATAACAAAGCCGTCGCGCCGTTTTGCAAAGGGCTTCGATGCCTTGTGCGGAGGCTCGTTGGCGCTTGAAAGTGCGGACAGGAGCGAAAAGCGGATCAAGCCTTCGGGGTGCACGGTCGCATCGGTACCGACGCAGAGTGCGGCTTCGGTTTCGCCACGCCGGATCGCTTCGAGCCCCAGTTGGATCGTGGTGGCGCCGGATGCGCATGCCGTGCAGATGGAAAGCGGCTCGCCCCGCGTAGAAAACCGATCTTTCAACCGGTCGGCAATAGCGGCAAAACGAACGTGCCGCGCCAACTCCGCATACCTGCCCGTGCGGGCGGTGGCGAGGAGGCGTGCGTAGCCGGAAAACTCCGAGTCTGCCGGCGCATCGTTGAGTCGGCGCAGGTGTGGCCACTCGAGTTCCGAAGGCGGTGTGGCCACTATGACCGGTCCGGGGAATGAGGAGCGGCTGCCGATACCTGCTTCTTCGATTGCTTCGGCTGCTGCGGTTTCCGCCATCGTGGCGGAGAGATCGAACGCGGAATACGGAACGGTGTTGAAATGGTCGACCGTTCCGGCGATCGTCACCTTAAGACCGTGCGTGTCGAAGCGTCGAATGGGTTTGATGCCTGACTGACCGGCCGTAAGCTTCGTCCAGTTGTCCGATTTGCCGACGCCGAGCGACGTCACGACTCCCCGCCCAGTGACGGCAACCTGCGGCCGTCCCTTGTGATCGAGGTAGTCGTTTCGCATGTTTCTTGCCCTCACCAAACCGACTGGACGAGACCCAAGCCCTCGCCCCGCCAGTGGCCGAACGTGGTGACGAGGATCTGATCCGGCCAAGTGCTGTGAGCACGCTCGATGCCTGAATCGTCGAAAGGCGGATAAAATGCGCTCCTGGAAAGAGCCAAGCCGGCCAGAGCGACGCCGACGAGAAAGTGGGCTTCCATTGCGTGACCGAAAAGGCTCCCCCAAGCGCGAATGACCGGATTAACTCCGTTCTTCTGCAAACTCGAAAGGAACCGCAGCTCCTCGGCCGTCGCTTGGTCGGTGCCGTTTGCGCCGCTCAGGATAAAGAGTTCGCGCCGGTTCGCATCAAGCGGCAAACCTTCCAGGAGCGCCCGGGCGGCAGCCGCTGCGTCGCCAGGCCGCCGGTGTGAGCGATCCGACTCGATGCCGGCAATTTGCGCATACGGCATCGCGCCGCGCGCTCTCGCGTGGTTGCTTGCTTCCAGAACGAGAAATACGCCGACGCTTCCGGGAATAAAGCCGGCGCTCTCGCCATGTCGATGCCAAACGGATTTATGGGGGCCGTTGTAAAGACTTCCGGTGAGTTCGCAGGCAAGCAGCAAATCCTCTCGCTCGGCGTTGAGCGCGCCGCCTACGAGAAAGAGATTGCCCTGACCAGCTTCGATCCGATCGACGGCGTTCTTGATTGCCGATACTCCGGCCATCTCCTCGCCCTTGAATGTGCGCGACGAGCCGGTCGCCTTATGGATGATAGAAATATTGCCCGCGAGCAGGTTCGAGAGCTGGCCGAGATAGAGCGTCGGCCGGAGGCCAGTCGCCAGTTCTGTGTTGAGGCGGGCTCCGGAATCCCCGCCTGTGCCAACCGTTGCGAGGATACGGGAGTCGAGTGCAACGTCGCGCTCGCCGTTGCCTGCCGCGATGCAGAGATCCGTTCTATCTAGCAGACTGTCATTGCCGGCGATGCCCGCGTCTTCCAGCGCAAGTCCAGCGGCATAGACACCAGTCTTTTGCCAGCGTTCCATCTGACGCTGGTCGCTTGTACGGGGAATCTGTTTCGAGAAGTCGATCTCCTGCAGGGGATGCACCGGATATGGGGCAAAACGCTCTGCATCGATAACAGGCCGAGGCGGTGCGTTGCCACGAAGCTTCGTCCAATGCTGGTCTATTCCCACGCCCAGCGAACTGACAAGACCGATGCCGGTGATCCAGACCTGCTCGCACGCGCCTTGCGTCGGCATGTCACCCGGTCTCCGCAGCAACGAGACCAAGCCGCCGCCCTTCGCTCATGACGTGGGCCTGCAAAGCGGGTGAAGAGAAGGGCACGCTGCGCATCGTGAGCTTGGCGTCGGCAATTCGCTTCGCGTCCTGGGTGATGGTAGCCTGCGTTACCGCATACCCTGAACCCTCGTGGACCAATTCGGCCTTCACTTCGAGCGTACTGCCTGGTCGTACGAATGATCTGAAGTTTGCTTCCTTGGCGTTCGCGAAGAAAATCATGCGCGAGAAACCGTTCAGGGTGAGCAAAAGATAACCCGATGCCTGAGCCATCGTCTCAAGCATCAAGACGCCGGGCAAAATTGCGTAGCCAGGAAAGTGCCCCTCGAAAACCGGGCTGCGTTCGGGGACAAAGGCCCGAGCGGTCAACACTGGGCGTTCGGCATTTGCCGCCTCGACGATCTCGTCGAGCATCTGAAAATATTCAAGACGCACTTATTGCTCGCCTCAGACGGCCACCGGAGCGCGCAAGCCGTCTATCTGCATACAGAGATTTCGTAGGACGAAATAATCCTCTCCGTTCGCCTTGCCCTCATTAACTGCTGCCAGCCATTCTTCTACCGGAAGCTGAATTCCGAACTTCTGATCAATCTCGAACGTGATATCGAGAAACGAGAGGCTGTCGACTTCGAGATCCTTCATGACGTGGCTGTCGGGAGTGATTCGCTCGAGGGGGATGTCGCTGGCCGACGAAATAATGCCGGCTACGGTTTCGAACGTGGACGCCATCAAGCATTCTCCTGGGTAGGGTTCATGCAGCACCGCGCAGGCATATGCGAAATTGTGCACTGCAAACAGCGCGCTCATTCTCACTGCGCATTGCATCGGCTTCTAGCAACGGCTGCTGACGTGGCGTTTGACGAAAGTCAAATGGCTGAGCGAATTTTCTGGCTATCGCTGCGCCGTAGTCCCGCACCTGCAATCAAGGAGCACACCACTGCAGCCAGATCGTCTCAGTGAACTCAGCGTCGGCCAGACGGAAAGCCTGAGCCGGACGATTACGGCCGAGGACGTCGCTGCATTTGCAAGGCTTTCTGGCGATTACAATGCTTTGCATCTCGACGACGAGTTCGCCGCCCGCACGGAGTTCGCCGAGCGGGTCGTTCACGGCTTCTTGAATGCCAGCCTTCTCTCAACGCTGGTCGGCATGAAAATCCCAGGCCGTGGGGCACTTTATGTATCGCAGAACATCGAATTCACGCGGCCGGTCTTTATTGGCGATACCGTCGAAGCGCGCGGTACGATCGAGGCGATCGACGAGGAAACGCGCCTCGTTACATTGCGAACCGAGATTATAAGAGGCGAACGCGAGTGCGTGCTTCGCGGCCGGGCGCAGGTGAAAGTTTTACGGGTCTTGGATGCTGGCAAACAGGAGGCTCGGCCGGAACCGGCGCCGACGGCTCTGTTGGCTGGCAAAACGGCGCTCATCACAGGAGCCTCACGGGGCATAGGTCGCGCCATCGCCCGGCTTTTTGCGCAACATGGCGCGAATGTTTGGATAAACTATCAGCGTAGCGAAAATGCCGCACAGAGTTTGGCCGACGAGATTGCCGGACTGGGTGGATTCTGCCGGCTTATCCGGGCTGACGTCACCAGCGACGGCGATGTCGCGCGGCTAGTGGACGCGATCGTTGCCGGCGGTGGTCTGGATATCCTCATTAACAATGCCGGACCGAAGATCCGATCGGCGCCGTTTGCGAACCTCGATTGGTCCGACCTCGCGCAAGCTTATGAGCAGATTGTCGGGAGTGTCTTTCGCGTTACGAGGGCTACACTTCCGGCGTTGAAGAAAAGCAAAGGTCGCATCGTAACGATTGCGTCGGCCGCTGCACTTGGGCGAACGGCTTACAACTGGCTGCCTTACGTAGCCGCTAAAAGCGCTCTCTTGGCAATGAGCAAAAACCTCGCGCAAGAACTCGGCCCTCATGGGATCACCGTCAATACGATTTCTCCGTCATTGGTCGACACCGATCTCGTCGCCAACATACCGGACCGCATGCGCCAGATGACGGTATCGCGCACACCGCTCCGCCGGCTCTCGACACCCGATGACGTCGCCGGCGCGGCGCTGATGCTCGCCTCTCCATATGCAGGGTTCATTACCGGTGAAAACATGCTCGTCACCGGCGGCGAGCATATGATTTGAAGGGAAAGGCAATCATGTCAGCACGCGCGAATGCGCTGTCGATGCCGGTCGACGACACCGCCATTGAGAAGCTTGTCGATGAAGCGATCGCGGCCGCGCCGGATTGCCTGCGCCGCCGCATTATATTGCCGGCTATCGACTGGTCCGAGGTCTCGCCGTCCAAGGTTGCAGTTCTTCTGTCTACGCTCGCGCAATCCCGGCTGGCCGTACCGCGGTGGCTTTCGAAGCTGTTGCTTCTGGCGGGGCACGCTCTTCCCGAGGACGTCGAACCGACTTTGACCCCCGGTCTCGTCGCGCTGAACCGCATCAACTGCGCTGGGGGCGCGTCTCAGCAACGAGAAGCATTGTCGGGTATGCTTCCGGGTCTGTGCGCTGATGAGCAACTCGAAGGCGACGTGGCGACAATACTCGTCCAAAAATTCGCAGCGCTTGGCTGGGACGCGGAGGCGGCTCGGCTCGCCTTGGCCCAACAACATCGCGTGCCCGGGATTCTGAAACGCGTCGGCAAGGCTCTTGGCGCGCATATTGAGCGTCTTCCCAATGTTCGGCTTCGGCTCACCGGATCCTCGACGACGCAAACGCTGGCAGACGAGTTCAAGCCTGCATTCGCCGCGAAAGGTTGGCGCGCCGACGTGATGCAGGCCGATTTCGGCACCATGCTGGCCGATCTCATGCGCCCGGCAGAGGATGCCGATGCCCATATCGTGCTTCTCGATCTCGAAGGCTTCGCCGCGCAGGATTGGCGGCGGCCTGCGGCCGATGCGTTTGCACTTTTAACGGAACGCGCAAACAACTTAGCCGCCGCATTACGGGAGTTTTCGACGCGCTCGCAGGCGCCTTTGCTGATCAATACCATTCCGGTGCCGGCCGCGCCGACGGCCGGATTCCTCGATCGCAGCCATACGATGGGACTGCGACGTGCAGTCGATCTCATCAATCGGCATATCCTCGACACAGCGGATCAATCGAACCACATCATCGTCATTGATGCCGATCAGGCGCTTGCAGATCTGCCGGTTCGCGAGCAGTCGGATTCCAAACTATGGTACTATGGGCGCATCGCCTATTCCGCAGATGCTGCACGCATGCTGGCGCGTGCTTTTGCCGATGCCTGGAGCGTTCTGAAGTGCGGGCCAGCCAAGGTGCTGGCGGTTGATTTCGACAATACGCTGTGGGGTGGCGTCTATGGCGACGATGGGGTCGAGGCATTAGCGTGTGGCGAAGACTTCCCCGGCAACGCTTTCCGCGCGCTGCAGGCCGAATGTCTTCGTCTGCGGCAACAAGGCCTACTTCTCGTCGCGCTCAGCAAGAATAATCCCGACGCGATCACTGCGTTTCAGCGCCATGCCGGAATGCTTTTGCAACCCGATGATTTTGCCGCATCGGCGATCAATTGGGAGCCGAAACCCGAGAATATTCGCAGGGTCGCAGCCGAGCTCAATCTCGGGCTGGAAAGCTTCGTCTTTCTCGATGACAGCCCGCACGAACGCGAGGCGATGCGTCGTCTCTGCCCCGAAGTCTCGGTTCCCGAGATGCCGGCAGATCCGGCCGAACGGCCGCTTTGGCTGCGGCGCCTGACCTCCACCTGGCCCCTTCGCCTTACGGCCGAGGATGAAACGAGAGCCGCGCTGTATGCAGCACGGCGTGAAGCACAGAACGCCAAGGCGGGCGCAGTTAACTTCGAGGATTATCTCAACGGTCTTGAGCAGCGTCTGGCCGTCAGTCTCGTGAGCAAGAAGACTTTGCCGCGCGTCGTCCAGATGCATCAGAGGACCAATCAGTTCAATCTGACGACGCTACGTTCTACGGAAGCGGACATCTCCGCCCTCATCGAGTCCGAAGCCCGGGGGATGGCTCTCGTAGGGCGCGTTCGCGACAAGTTCGGCGATCATGGGCTCGTCGTGACGGCGACGGTCGAGATCACCGGCACGGAGGCAGTCGTTCAATCGCTGCTGATGAGCTGCCGTGTCATTGGACGCGAGATTGAGCGCGCGTTCCTCGGAGCGCTCATCGAAGAACTAAAGCGCCGCGGCGTTACTCGCGTCAGCGGCGATTACATTGCAACAAGGAAAAATGCGATGGTCAAAGACTTCTATGCATCCTGCGGCTGGCAGCCGGCCGGAGGCGACGAGGCACGATCGGGCTGGGTATTCAATATCGGCGACATGGAGTCGCCGCAGTCGCGATTCGTAGCCTTAGACTGGGAGGCGTAAACATGGACGCCCGTTCTCCGACGGTCCTGTCTTATCCCGAACTCGTTGCGATCTTTGCCGACATATTCCAGTACACGGACACGTTAACGGCAGAGACTTCACCGGACGATGTCGCAACATGGGACTCGCTGCAGCATATCGCTCTCATCAGGACATTGGAGATGACGTACTCTATCCGGCTGTCGATGGACGAGATGATGGAGATACGCAGCGTCGGCGATATCGAGAACGTCTTGCGGCGGCATGGCGTCTGACGGACTTCAGGCAGACTCGCCCCAGCGGGTCATTTCCGGTCCGGGGTCAACGCCGGCCCAACCGATAAGTCTCGCCGCGATCTCCTGGATCATGCCCTGCATCGAGTCCCGCTTTGTATAGAAGGGCGGCACCGGCGGGGCGATCACAGCGCCGAGTCGCGCCAGTCTCAACATCGTCTCGAGATGACCCTCATGGAGCGGCGCTTCTCGCGGAACAACCACGAGTCGACGCTTCTCCTTCAGCACCACATCGGCTGCCCTGGTCAGCAGGTTGTCGCCGAAGCCGTGCGCCATGGCTGCGAGGCTGCGCATCGAGCAGGGTACGACGATCATTCCGTCGGTCTTGAACGATCCGCTGGCAATGGGGACTGCGAGGTTGCGGGGATCGTGAGTATAGCTAGCGACGGTAATCAGGGATGTCAGCCCGGCAGGTCCGAGTTCGTGCGCGATCGTGACGCGGGCGCCTTCCGAGACGACGAGATGGGTCTCTACGTTGGCGCGAGAGAGTTGTCGTAGCGTTTCGAGTGCGAGTGAAGAACCGGAGGCGCCCGTGACGCCGACTATCAGCCGTTTGCTCATTTTGGCATTTGCTCCGGAAAGAATTCGTGCCATCGCTGATTGATCCGACGCTCAACGTCGCGATCTGGCTGGATCGTGCGGCCCCAGTCGCGGCTAGTCTCCGTGCCGATCTTGCGTGTTGCATCAAAGCCCGCCTTGCCGCCGAGGCCATCGAGCGGAGAGGCAAAGTCGAGATGGTCGATCGGCGTGCGGTCGAGCAACATGAGATCACGCACCGGATCCATGCGGGTCGCCAGTGCCCACATCACATCGTCCCATGAGCGGATGTCGATGTCGTCATCAACAACGATCAGCATCTTAGTCATGGAGAACTGCGGTAGTAGTGCCCAAAAGGCTAGCATCACGCGGCGTGCCTGGCCCGGATATCGCTTGGCGATCGAAATGACGGCTATTCTGTAGGAACAGGCTTCGGGCGGCAGCCAGATATCCAAGATTTCGGGGATCAGTTGGCGAAGGAGCGGCTTGAAGACGTCAAGAAGCGTCGCGCCGAGCACGGATGGTTCGTCAGGAGCGCGCCCGGTGAACGTTGTGAGATAACTTGCGCGTTCGCGTATGCGCATCCCTTTCAGAGTAAACACGGGATAGTGCTCCGGTGCGTTATAGTATCCCGTGTGATCTCCGAAAGGTCCCTCAAGGGCGGTTTTCGATGTGGAAACTGTGCCCTCCAGAAGAATTTCAGCGCTCGCCGGTGCATGCAGCGGAATGTGCGCGCATGGGGCCATGTCGACCCTTTGGCTGCTCAAGACGCCGGCCAACGCTAATTCCGAGATGGTCTCCGGTGCGGGCATCACGGCCGAAAGTAGAATCGCGGGGTCGGCTCCAATCACGACGGCGGCGGGGCAATCCAGGCCCTGAGCCTGCCATTGGCGATGATGCTTGGCTCCTCCGCGCATCGGCAACCAGCGCATGATGGCACTGTCGCGACCCAGAACCTGCATCCGGTAGACGCCCAGATTGTAAAGCTCGAAGTTGTCGTCGCCGGGCGGTCGTGTAACCACAACTCCCCAGGTTATGAGCGGACCAGCATCTTCCGGCCAGCAGGTCTGCACCGGCAATTGCGACAAATCGGGCTCTGCTTCGCGCCATTCGCGCGGTGGCGCAGCGGCCCGTGGGCGGGCGTGCAGCGCGTTGCGCGCGGCGGGAAGAAGCGACCATGCCTGACGCAAATCGCGTGGCGGCTTGGGTGACTGCATCCAAGCCAGCAGTTCACCGAGTGATGCGAGCCCCTCCGGATCGGTGCCAAGTCCCCACGCGACTCGCTGGCGCGTCCCGAAAAGATTGGTGATGACGGGGAACGTTGCAGCCCGGCCTTGCTCGTGCAGCGCATGATCCAATCGAAGCGCGGGGCCACCTTTTTCGATGATCTTGCGATGCAACTCCGTGACTTCAAGGTGCATGGAGATGGGCGCGCTTGCTGTACGGATTTCGCTTTTCTCATTGAGAAACGATAGGAACGAGCCAAGGCTTGGGAACGGTGGAAGGCTACGTTGATGCATGGATGATCCGCTCTGGAGACAAGCTTCGCCCGTTTTCCGTATCAGTGCGCGCCGGGCATTCTTTGCTCTGGAACAAAGGTTAATCTTGAGCCACCCCCTATGGTGACTCGCTTTGCGATGGAGAATGCGGTCAATGGAGCGAAATACCGACGAAATCAGCTTGCCCGCATTTGTGCGACGGCTTCTGCCTGCAGCGATTGGTTTACCGCTCGGGCCGGTATTGACGCTGTCGCTCAGATCGTTCGCGCGTCGTCGGCCGGAGATATTCGAGCGGCTTGGCGCGTATTGCAGCGCCCGCTATCTGATCGATCCCACCGACCTTCCCTTTGCGTTCATCGTGGTTCCAAACGGCGTATCCGCAACAGTGCAGATCACAAGCGGAAGCAGCCCCGTAATTTCCGATGTCGTTTTGCGTGGCCCGATCATGGCGCTGCTCGGCATCCTCGACGGCACCTTCGATGGCGATGCCTTGTTCTTTCATCGCACTATTTCAATTACCGGCCGGACGGAGGCGATTGTCGCCTTGCGCAATGCCATTGAGGACGCGGAACTTCGACCATCGGATCTTCTTGGTCTAAAGGGGATGGCCGCTCACGTCGCCAACAGCGCCATCCTCGGTGGTTTCGATGTCGCCCGGGGGGTCGCTATGAGCGCAGCGCACCACCAGAAGGAGCGGGCATGATCGGGAAAGGCCGTATGGAACTCGTCTGTCCGGCTGGGACGCCCGCAACGCTGCGCGCGGCGGTTCAGGCTGGTGCTGACGCCGTCTATTGCGGGTTCCGCGACGAGACGAACGCCCGCAATTTTCCGGGTCTCAACTTTTCGCCGCAGGAGATGGCGGAGGGCATCCGCTTCGCCCATGATCACGGCAGCAAGGTACTGGTTGCCATCAATACCTTCGCACGAGCTGATAATATTGATCCCTGGCGCAAGGCGGCGGACACCGCTGCTGCAAGTGGCGCCGACGCCATCATCGCTGCCGATATCGCCGTGCTCGACCATATGGCGACTAACCATCCCGGCACGCGCCTGCATCTTTCCGTTCAGGCGGCTGCGGCAACGCCGGAAGCTATCGGCTTTTATGCTGATTCATTCGGAGTACGCCGTGTTGTCCTGCCGCGCGTTCTTTCTGTTCAGGAGATCGCGGCGCTCAATCGGGCCATCACTGTCGAAACGGAGGCATTTGTATTCGGCGGGCTATGCGTGATGGTTGAGGGGCGCTGCCACCTTTCATCTTATGCTACGGGCAAGTCGCCGAACCTCAATGGCGTGTGCTCGCCGCCCGAGGCAGTCAACTATGTTGAGGACGGAGCCGGTACGATGGCGCAGCTTGCCGGCTTCACCATCGACCGCTACGAAGCAGGTAAGTCGACTGGCTATCCCACACTCTGCAAGGGAAGGTTCAAAGCCGGCGGTAAGACGGGGTATCTGTTTGAGGATCCTGTCAGTCTCAATGCCGGCAGCATGATCGTGGCCTTCCGCGAGGCCGGCGTTACGGCCTTGAAGATCGAGGGGCGCCAGCGGGGCAAGGGATACGTCACCGAAGTTGTGCGGGCCTTCAGGAAGGCGGTCGATGCCGTGGAACAAGGAGGCACACCTACGGAAATCGATAGCATTCTGGCCAGCATGTCGGAGGGCGGCCGGCAGACGACTGGCGCCTACCGCAAGACATGGAGATAGCGCCGTGCCGCCAATTGCGTTGACTCTCGGGCCGGTGTTTTTCCATTGGCCGGCCGAACGGCTCAAGGATTTTTACTTCCGTATCGCTGACGAGGCTCCAGTCGACCGGGTCCATCTCGGCGAGGTCGTTTGCGGCAAGCGCATGCCGTTCTCGGACCCGGTCTGGCCGGACCTGATCGAACGGCTGGAGCGGGCGGGAAAGGAAGTCGTTCTCTCGACGCTTGCCACGCCAATGACGGCGCGGGAGCGGCGATCGATCGAAGATCTATGTGGCGATAGCCGCCTGGTAGAGATCAACGATGTTACCGCGTTGCCGTCGCGAACGGGTAAGCCGTTCGTGTCCGGTCCGTTCGTCAACGTCTATAACGGTGCAACGGCGCAGTTCCTCATTCGGCGCGGTGCGCAGACAATCTGTCCGCCTGTCGAACTCTCGCTGGCTCACATCGCCGCCATCGCGCGGACCTGCCCCGACACGGAATTCGAGATCTTTGCCTTCGGCCGGCTCCCCTTAGCGCTTTCGGGTCGTTGCTATCATGCGCGGCTGCACGGATTGCATAAGGACTCTTGCCAGTTCACCTGCGAGCAGGATCCGGATGGTCTTGTCGTCGATACGCTTGACGACCAATCCTTTCTGGCCATGAACGGCGTGCAGACGATGTCCGCGCAGGTTCAGGCCGTTATGCTGCCACCGGCGGAGTTTGCCGCTCAGAGTGTACGCCGGCTCCGGCTTTCTCCGCATACCTGCGACATGGTCCAAGTGGCACGGATCTACAGGTCGCTTCTAGAGGGGAATGAGGAGCCGGAACGTGCTCGCGTCCTGCTGTCGAACCTCGACCTGCCGGGCGCTCTGGTGGACGGCTATGCGCGCGGGCGTGCGGGAGCAGAACCGGTCGCATCGCCATGAATGCTCAGATCGTTAGAATGGCGTGGCAAGATTTTCGCCTGCGCGCGGCCGCAAGAATATGGCCGATCAGAATAGAGAATAGTGTGGGCGTGGCGACGGCATCACCGATGCTTTTCCAACCGCCTTTTGGCTATGCGAGGCCTATGAATTCGAAATCACGTATTTCACGCTCGCCGTATCATCGGGATGTTTTCAGGAGATTGCGATGAAGGCGGACTCGAACAAACGAGAGCAGGACTGGAACCCGCGATCCGATCTGGTTCTTTCCAACCAGATCAAGGCTTATGACACGATGCGCCGCCGCTGCCCGGTCGCATACAGCGACTATCTGGGTTGGTCGTTGTTCCGGCATGAGGACGTGGTGCGGGTCTTGAACGACCATCATACGTTCAGCAACGTTGTCTCCAGACATCTGTCGGTGCCAAGCGGCATGGACCCGCCTCAGCATACCGCATACAGACGATTGATCGAGCGTCATTTCGAGCCCATGCGAGTCCAAGCCTTCGAACCGCGGTGCCGTGCGATCTCAGCGGATCTCGTGTCCCGCTTGGAACGGGATGCTGAGATTGATCTGGTGACGCAGCTTGCCCGGCTTTTCGCCGTGCGAATTCAGTGTGCATTCCTTGGCTGGCCGGAGGAGTTGCACGATCCGTTGCTTCGGTGGGTGCGCAAGAACCACGAGGCTACACTTGCCAGAAACGTCGAGGCCATGGCGGCGGTCGCGCTCGAGTTCGATGGTTACATCAGCGAATTGCTCGATGCGCGGCGGCGAGCCGGCGCGGCTGCGCCGGACGACATCACTACGGATCTGCTCCGGGAAAAGATCGATGGGAGGCCATTGAGCCATGAGGAGATCGTGAGCATCCTGCGCAACTGGACTGTCGGTGAACTGGGCACCATCACCGCATGCGTCGGTATCTTGGCTCACTATCTAGCGGAACGCCCGCAGATCCAGCAGCAGCTGCGGCTGAATTTGCATCAGCTTCCGGCCGCCATCGATGAGATATTACGAATACATGCTCCACTCATCTCCAACCGGCGGGTAGCGATCAGCCCCATCGAAATAGGCGGACGCAAGATTGCGGCCGGCGAGCGCATTACGCTGATGTGGGCATCGGCAAATCGCGACGAAGCCGTCTTCGGCGATCCCGACGAATTTCGCCTCGATCGCGATCCTGCGCAAAATCTCCTTTATGGCCGTGGCATCCATGTCTGTCCGGGCGCGCTTCTCGCCCGGCTGGAATTGCGCGTCATCATGGAGGAGTTGCTGAAACAGACCCGGCAGATCGCGTTCGTGGCCGACCGGCCACCGACACTAGCAGTTTATCCAGCGGGCGGCTTTGCGACGCTGCCAATGCGAATATCGTAGTTTCGAGCCGAGATCGGACTTCCGATGCATCGTCATGGTCATAACTTTTATTTTGGAGCCGAACCCTTAGGCCAAGCCGACCGTGTCGTTGCCACCATCGTTTTACGTCTCGGTCCACTATGAAGAACTCGGATTAGGTCGATAGACATGGAACACAACGATTGGCGGACTATTCGCTCGACGCCTTTATTCAGTTCTCTGTCGCAGGACGTGACTGAGAGCATCGTCAGTAGCCAGGGCGTGCGCACGTACGAGAAGGGCACGTTGCTCTTTCAGCAGGACTCGCCCTCGGACTCATTCTTCGTAATTCTTGACGGCTGGGTGAAACTGTTCCGGATCACGCCGAATGGAACGGAAGCCATTGTCGGGGTGCTCCGGCGGGGAGAATCATTCGGTGAGGCAGCAATTTTTATGGGTCGTCAGTATCCCGTTGCCGCAGAAATCGTGACGACGTCGCGACTTCTCAAGGTTGATGGCGAAAGTTTCCGGCGCCGTATCTGTGTTGAACCGGAGTTGGCGTTGGCGATCCTTGCGTCACTCTCGCAGCATTTGAAATTCTTGGTTGGGCATATTGAACAGATCAAGGTTCTCGATGCCTCTCAGCGGGTCGCGGACTTTCTCATCGGGCTCTGCAACCAGGCGCAAGGGTCGTCGGTGATAATCCTGCCGTACGAGAAAGCGCTGATTGCGAAGCGGCTTGGTATGACACCTGAAAGCCTATCCCGCGCATTGGCCAAACTTCGGCCGCTCGGTATCTCGGTGCACCAGGAAAATGTGACGATTGCGGATGTAGCAGTTCTTCGCAAGCATGTGGCGATGGGACGTAATAGTGCTGCGCACACTTAACGATCATTCTTGAAAGGTCAGGCGGATGCCCATCGATACACCCGTGCTTGCGGCCATCAGAGCAACCGCCGGTATACCCGTTGATACGGTCCTTGCTGAGACTGCCGCGGCCCTTCGCTCCTTGGGCATGAATGTTCGCGGAATTCTGCAGGAAGAGTACGGCGGCTCTGATGATATGAAGCCCGTCACGCGGTTGCGCGACGTTGCCGACGGCACACTGATCCAGATCTCGCAGGATCTGGGTCGCAACGCCCGTGGCTGCCGCCTCGATCCTGGGGCGCTGGCGGAGGCGGCGCGTCGACTCGAGAATATCGTCGCGGGTGGTGCGGACCTTCTCATCCTCAACCGCTTCGGTAGATCAGAGGCAGAAGGGACAGGTCTGCGCCCCATCATCGAAGGAGCGATTCTTGCCGGCATACCGGTTCTCATCGCTGTCCGCGACGAATATGCCGCCGCGTGGGACGCCTTTCATGCAGGAATGGCGGTATGGCTCCCGGCCGATACGAAGATGGTCCTTGACTGGTGTTGCACAAGCTTAGCGCAGCCACCTGCCGACTCCTCTCCGGTGGAGTCCGGACTGGCCATTCGGTGATCGGTCTCGGGGGTCAGCCTGATTTACTGTTCACCGCCTGAGTAGTGAGAGTCTCTATCTCCCGGAGTACATCAGCGGCCTGGTCGGCCTGGTCGGCAATTTCATCGAACAACAATGCCATCTCCTTAAAGACGGAGAGATCGCTCTCGTTTTCGGTGATTTCATCGATATCGGCGAGATACGAAAGCTGATCTGCGATGAGGTTTCTTCTATGCCGCGCCTCTCTCAATCCATTCCGTAACTGCCGCCGGTTCTCGAGAGCCGAGAATCTGTCGAGCGCTTGGTCCAGTTTTGTCCGGCACTCGCAGTCCAGTTCAGCGGACGACAGCACGCGATGCAGCCGTAACGAGAGATCGACATGGCGGGGAGATTTGACGGTCTTGGTCAATTTGCCATTCTCCTTCATGGAAGTCGCATCCGCCGGCGTACGTGAAGCCGGAAGGCCATGAACGCGTGTTGAAAATAACATAAAACAAAGAAATCGGATTGTTTCAGCGCAAGCTCGATCGACCTTCTTCGGTAAGAGGACCGAGCTTGGCTACAATGTTTCGCCGGCGTTACCAAATCCAGAAGAGCAGCACCCAACCGGCATTGGCGGGTATCATCGCTGTGCAAAATGCCACCAAGGAAAGAGCCCTACGCCCCGTGATTTCCGTGTAGAGGCGCGTGATTTTCCAGCAAAGCGTCGCGGCCCACAACGTCGCCAGTGCCAGCACGGCGACCCGCGCTTGGCCGACGAAGGGCAGCGTGATGCCATCGGAACGGAGTTGGCTCACGGTCAGAGCCGACAGGCCGAGGAAGACGCCGGCGCCGGCAAGGGGAATTAGCGCCTGGGCCATGTGGTGAAACCTAGCCAGACTCCAGCTACCCAAGCAACGTGTGGCTAGGCCCAGCATCAGCGTTATGATTACGCCGCAGACGACCGCAGCCGCGAGCATATACGCAACCAGCAACATTCCGTCGAGCAATGTCAGCACGTCGTTCTTCAACGGGTAGTTAGTCAGCACCCACCAAGGCGCCGTCGTCTCCAACGGCCATGACATGCCCGTCGCAATTAAGTTTTGCGCCGCCCATTGCTTGGCGGCGATGAGCAACGGGCTGGACGACCATTGGAATGCACCGATGACCAGACCGAGCAGGCCGAAGACGATAAGTACCGTCTCCCACGGCTTCGCCGTCTGCCCCGCGACATGCACGATCTCATAGTTCGGCGAGCGGCGCGCCAGGCGGATGGCGCCACGAAAGCCGCTGCACCGGCCGCACATATGGCAGGCAGATGCGCCACGCATAGTCTTGAGCGGCACGAGCGGAGCGCAATTCACCGGACCGGGTTTGGCGCCGGTCAATTGGGAATTTCTCCACTCTTCCGGATCGACGCGGAAGTGCAGGGGCGCGAGCTTCGCCAGTAGCGCGAATACGCCGCTGACCGGACACAAATAGCGGCACCATACGCGCTTGTTGCGGCCGTACAGATAGCCGACGACCGCGGCGGCAACTGTCGATCCGCCGAGAATCAGAAGGGTCGGGCGCGGATATTGATAGACACTCACCATTTGTCCGTAAGCCGTGGTGCTGGCAAAAGCGATTGTGGGCCAACCCGCCCATGTCATCCAGCGCGGCGTCGCCCTGCCTCTGCCGATCGTGCTGGCGAATTCGGTAATGGTGCCCTCGGGACAGAGCAGGCCGCACCACATGCGCCCGACCAGCGCGGTGCCCAAAATCACGAACGGCCACCAGATGCCCCAGAAAATAAATTGAGCGAGGCGTGTAAAATCGGTCCATAGGTAGGCCGTATTGTCCGGCAATGGCAGCAGCACGGGAACGATCAGGAGCACAGCGTAAACTGCGACTACCGTCCATTGAATTGCCCGGATTGTTCGCTGGTGGCGCTGGAGCCAATCTCCGATCCTGGCCCAGATATCGAACCGCTCCTCGACCAGAATTGACGGGTGCTTCCTATCCGGCAGGGTGCAGATCGTCATTGTGTGTCCTCAGCTGCGCGCGTGCGCGCCAGAGGATGTTGTGCGCTCGCCGTGCCCGTTGTCGGCTTGCGGGGAGCGCAGCGATTAGTGCCCAAGCGCGGCATCACTGGTTGGATGGTTCCCGAGCGATGAGTGTGGCGGGCGGAGTGTCCGGATGGAAATCGTCGAAAAAGCGATATTCGCCAGGATCAAGCCGACGAATGACGATGAACGATGTCGTGCCGGCCCCCAGAACTTTCTCTCTGCGCAACTCCGTGCTCTCGAATTCTACCGGGCTCGTGCCCTCATTGTGCAGAATTAGTTTAAAGCGGCGGTTAGCCGGCACCTCCACGCTTGGCGGTTCGATTTTGCCATCCGCAAACTTGATGACGAAGACCGGGTCGTCGTCTGCGAACGACGACACGGCCGAAAAGAGTACGACAAACAGAAAAGATGTCAGCCGGACCGGAAACGACATGCTGCTACAGGCCTCATATACTGATCGCTCATCGCGTCGTCGAACCTCAGTTCCGGACGCAGTAGACGGGATCGCCAGTCTGGCTGACGTTCTACTTAATAAGCTCCCTTTTTGCCGGTTCCGGCGTATGTGAACTCGTAGTCGACACTGAAGGGCGCCGCCCATGGACCGACCCCGGTTTCCTTATCGACATGGCGCCCGAAATGATCGGCGCTTGCGGAACCTAGCGACGTTATCTTGAAGGTCAGTTTGTATTTGCCTACGCCCATCATCTTGACGTTGTCGCCGTAATGCGGGCCGTCGCTCGCCACCATCGGCATGAAGACCCCGGCAGTGCGCTCGCCGCCATCGAGTTTCACGAGCGTATATTCGATCTTGAGATTCGGTATCCAATCCCCTTCAGCGAAGCCGTTTGCGTTGTTCGCGATAGCATGAATATCCGCTTCCAGGTGAATGTCGGAGTCGGCGGCTGGGCGCATAATGTGCTCCGGCTCCATCTCGATCGGCTGAAGATAGACGGCGGCGACCTCCATACCGTTCAACTTATGGGGAGCACCTATCGGGTATTCCGCGGCAAATGCTGAGGTGCTCAAACCCAGCAACGCGATTGTGAGGGTGAGGATCGAACGTCGTGCCATTTTGGCTCCAATCTTGTCTGCGGTCACACTGAATAGGGTGCCAATCCTCGACCTGTGGCTAGGGGATGGTCCGGTATTCATTACTAATCTAGTAAAGTTATTTTTCATCCTCCTTGACATAAAGCAAGTGCCACCGGTTTCTGCCTTCTGCAGGCGCGCCGCTTTAAGACGTTGTTTTTCGATGCGACATTGCCTCTACAGACAGCGAAGCGTCCGTTATCGTCAGACGGCTTTGCTGTGCGTTCGCGGCGAACGTTCAAGGTATGAGTCGAAGGCCGCGGCTACCACACGGACGAGAAAGCGATGCTTGCTCTGGACCCGGAGGATGTTGCCGTCCATCTCCGCCAAGCCCTCGTCGAACGCCCGCGACAGCCTCTCGTTTCCATCGGTCAACTCGGCATGGTCGAGGCCGTATCGTGCGCAGATCTCGGTGAGATTCGCCTCAAAGTCGCACATCAGCCGTTCAATAATCGCCGCGCGGCCGCGGTCTTCGGTCGTCAGGCGATAACCTCGAGCTGTGGCGAGTCGGCCGGCTGAGATGCGTGTAGAATAGTTTCCAATCACAGCTTCGTTCTGTACATATCCGCTTTTCGTCTTTCCGATTGCCGAAGCGCCGAAGCCGATGAGCGCCTCACAATTATCCGACGTATAGCCCTGGAAATTTCGTCGCAATCGGCGGGCTGCCTGGGCCACTCCAAGCTCGTCGTTGGGTAGGGCGAAGCAGTCGAGGCCGATCTGCCTATATCCGGCTGCGACCAACGCATCGGCGATTGCAACAGTCTGCTCAACCCTTGTTGCGCTGTCAGGAAGAACCTTCGCGTCGATCAGACGTTGATGTTTCTTGACGTCCGGCACGTGCGCGTAACCGAATACCGCCAGACGATCCGGCTTCATGGTGAGCGCTGTGGTGACCGTCTCGACGCAGGACTGTACGGTCTGGTTGGGTAATCCGTATATCAAATCGAAGTTGATGCGTTTTATACCAACGCGGCGTAGCGCAGCCACGGTCTCGGCCGTACATTCGAGGCTCTGAATGCGATTGATGCTTTGCTGCACCTTCCAATCGAAGGTCTGGACGCCGAGGCTGGCGCGATTGATCCCGCTTCCGCGCATAGCTGCCAGCATTTCGCGCGTGATCGTACGCGGATCGATTTCGATCGCCAGCTCCGCATCGTCCACAATGTCAAACCGGTCGCGCAGCAGATGCACGAGCGCGATGAACTGCGCGGGCTTCATGATCGTTGGTGTGCCGCCGCCGAAATGTACGTGCTTGACCGGCTGGCGACGCCCTATCCGGGACGCGACCATTTCGATCTCCCGGCGCAATACATCGAGATAGCTCGCGATCGGCTCGTCCCTGGCGCTGATCGTGGTGTTACAGCCGCAATACCAGCACATCGAGCGGCAGAAGGGGACGTGAAGATAGAGCGAGACCGGCTCGCCGGGAGAAAGCGTCGAAAGCCAGCCTGCATAGACATTCTCATCGACGGCCGCGGAGAAGAGCGGGGCAGTCGGATAGCTGGTGTAGCGAGGCAGGCGGGCTTCGCCGTAGGCACTAAGGAGTGTCGATTGCAAAACCCTTCTCCTGAATTTGACGAAACCGGACGAATTCTACCCCGATCTCTCCGGGCCTCTTTGCGGTAGGCCAATGGCTGGAGACGCCCAGGGACGTTTGTCGTTTGCCCGGGGGAGACGCAGTCTCAAGGTCTTGGTCTGCAGAGGGCGATTACTCGATGGTGACGTCGACCAGCGCCTCCAAGCGGGAAACGGGAAAGGCTATCTATTTATCGATTTCAGATATTCGTTCAGGGAGATACAGGCCATTAAGATTCCGCCGCACATAAATGAAATAATTGCGCTTCCCGCAAGGAATAGAAGCAAGAATGCGCCCAAAAAAGAAAGTAGGATTTCCATTTGATCTCTCTCTTCAATAGGAAGCTCGATTGGCTTCCATTTAGCCATGGTATTTATTCCATGCTGCGACAATATTACCTGCGCCATTATGGCGTCATTTCGCCGAAGCATCAAACAATCGCTTGCGCACCATCTTGAATGCTTCAAAGAGTCCCCATTATGCGACAATTCGCGCGATAGCTGGCGAAACTCCTGTCATGCGGCATTTTGCGGTCGCCGGGTTAGATCTGGCCGACGAACATGGCCGTTGCAATGACGATCGACAGCAGAGCCGCAACCACGGCGCCCGATTTCGTCATTGCGCCTTGCCGATACATGAAGATGATGAAGACCAGGAGCACGGGCGTGAGGGTGACAAGCCCAACCTGAGCCTCGTTCATGGCAAAGATCCCGATGCAGTAAGCGCATGCGATGCCAGCACAGATCCGGCTGTGTAGATCGCGAAGATCGCGCCACAGAGCACGACAAGATAGAGCAAGAACAGGACGCGCCAGCCGCTCGGTGCAAATCGTAATCCGAGAAAATGCCGCAGGATGGTCGAGGCTTTTACGCCCGCAACCACCAACACGATCGCGACCTGCGCTATGACCGGTATGGCGCTGTCCTGCACTGCGCCAGCCCACATCGCAATCAGGGTGAGTGCCGCGAGAGCGATCCACACTTTTATCAAAGTTGCCATGATCAGTGCACCAGATAGATGATCGGGTAGATCATGACCCAGACCATGTCGAGCATGTGCCAGAAAGCAGCACCGGTCTCCAGGTTCTCAATGCTGTCGGCAAAAGACACGATGCCAAAAATCGTCAGCCCAAGCACGATGTGGACTGCGTGAAATCCGGTAATCAGAAAGTACAGCTGGAAGAATGTGTTTGTCTCGATGTCGAACCCGGCTGCAAAGAGCTGACCGTACTCGACGCCCTTGATTGCCAGAAATACAGCGCCAAGCAACATCCCTAAGGCCAGCAGAAGCCGCGCGTCGTGCCCCTCTCGTCTGCGCCAGATTGCCGCCGCCACCAGAAAGCCGCTGGTGACAAGCACGAGCGTATTCAATCCGCCGAGCAGACGATGCAGATGAATCTGTGATGCGGCAAAAGTTGCCGGGTCCAGCACGCGCGCCACGGAAAACCCGAGCAACAGTGCACCAAACACAGCTAGCTCGCCCAGAATCAAAATCCAGATCATCGGATTTCCGGGCAGGCCCGAGAGCGGTCCCCAATCCGCCGTCTGAGTTTGCGAAACTCGCTTCTCCGATTCTCGATATGTATGCGCCAATGTCATTGCAATCCTATTCGGCTGTCTCGGGGAGATAATATGAATATAAAATATTCCTTTTGTTGTCCGAGCGCAAAGAGTGGATCGGCCTGCCTTTGGTAATAGCCCCGCGAATGACCCGCCATGTGAGGTCGCGGGCGCGGCGATATGGAAAGGTTGGAGGCGAAGGGCAATGAGTGAGAGATTCACTAAGGCGGCCGCCCGTAATATCTTTTACGGGGGGTCTATTTTTTTCTTCGTCATTTTTGTCGGGCTGACGGCGCAAACGGATCATTACATCCGTACGACAAGCGCAAGCGACAGCGGGCTAACCGATAGCGTCCGGCGCGGGAAGCATGTGTGGGAAAAGAACTCCTGCATCAATTGTCACACCCTGCTCGGCGAAGGCGCCTATTTCGCTCCCGAGCTCGGCAACGTCTGGGTCCGCTATGGCGGCCTTGAGGATCCGAAGAGCGCTCGCGAAGGCCTCACTGCCTGGCTGCACTCGCAACCAAGCGGCGTCGAAGGCCGCCGGCAGATGCCGGATTTTCACCTGAGCGATCAGGAGACCAATGACTTGATCGATTTTCTGGAATTCACCAGCCACGTGAAAACGCAGGGCTGGCCGCCAAAGGCTTCCGGCTGAGGAGACACGAACAATGAAATATCCAACCCAACGGGTCGCTTTGGCCTACTTCACTTGCGCTATGATACTGTTCGGCGTGCAGATCATCGTCGGAACGCTGGCCGGCACCGTCTACGTGTTCCCGAATTTCCTGTCCGAGACGCTGCCCTTCAACGTCCTGCGCATGATCCACACCAACGCGCTGATCGTGTGGCTCCTGATGGGCTTTTTCGGCTGCGGCTATTATCTCGTGCCGGAAGAAGCCGAACGGGACATCGAAAGTCCATTTCTCGCCTACGTACAGCTTGGTCTTCTGATGTTCGGCGCACTGGCGGCAGTCATAGGGTACGTCTTCGGCATTCATGGGGGCCGCGAGTTCCTTGAGCAGCCGCTCTGGATCAAGGCCGCGATCGTCGTGGTTGCGTTGATCTATCTCTACAATATCTCAATGACGATCCTGAAAGGCCGAAAGACCGCTATCGGCAACGTGCTGTTGCTCGGCATGTGGGGCATTGCGGTGTTCTGGCTGTTCGCTTTCTACAATCCGGGCAACATCGCGCTGGATAAGGTCTACTGGTGGTACGTCGTCCATCTCTGGGTCGAGGGCGTATGGGAGCTGGTGATGGCATCCGTGCTCGCCTTCCTCATGATCAAGATGACCGGCGTCGACCGCGAGGTGATCGAAAAATGGCTCTATGCCATCGTCGGCCTCGCGCTGTTCTCGGGTGTGCTTGGCACCGGACACCATTATTACTGGATCGGCGCGCCGGGATATTGGCAGTGGATCGGCAGCATCTTCTCGACCTTTGAGGTCGCGCCGTTCTTCGCCATGGTGATCTTCGCCTTTACCACGGTGTGGAAGGGTCGTCGCGACCATCCCAACAAGGCGGCGATGCTGTGGTCGCTCGGTTGCACAGTGGGTGCGTTCTTCGGAGCCGGTGTGTGGGGCTTCATGCACACACTGTCCTTTGTCAACTATTACAGCCACGGAACTCAGGTCACGGCAGCGCACGGCCATCTCGCCTTCTTCGGCGCTTACGTGATGTTGAACTTGGCGATGATCACATACGCCATGCCCTATCTGCGCAAGCGGAAGCCTTACAACCAGGTGCTCAATATGTGGAGCTTCTGGATCATGACTTCCGCCATGGCGTTCATGACCTTCACGCTGACCTTTGCGGGTGTCGTGCAGGTTCATCTGCAGCGTGTATTGGGCATGAGCTACATGGAAGTTCAAGATCAGCTTGCGCTGTTTTACTGGATGCGCCTCGGCTCCGGCGTATTCGTCCTGATCTCATGCCTGCTGTTCCTTTACTCGATCTTCGGACCGGTAAAGGAAGAACAGCTTGCTCACATCGACATGTCGCTGCAGCCGGCAAACTAGCGGCATAGGCGACTGCTACGAAGGATGATCGCATGTTGAAGAGCGTCAGTATCGCCGCGAAACAACCGGATTTGCCCTTCTACGCACCGGTTGGCTCGGAATGCGAGATCTTCGAGCACGCGTATCGCAACCGCCTGCCGGTCCTGCTGAAGGGACCGACAGGCTGCGGCAAGACCCGCTTCGTCTCCTATATGGCGGCGCAGCTTGGCCGGCCGCTCTACACGGTCTCGTGCCACGATGATCTTACTGCCGCGGATCTCACCGGTCGCTATCTGCTTAAAGGCGGCGACACGGTTTGGGTGGACGGCCCGCTGACAAGGGCCGTCCGCGAAGGAGCGATCTGCTATCTCGACGAGGTGGTGGAGGCGCGTAAGGACGTGACCGTGGTCCTGCATCCGGTCACCGACGACCGGCGCACACTGCCGCTCGAGCGCACTGGCGAATTGCTGCAAGCGCCGCCGGAGTTCATGCTGGTCGCGTCCTACAATCCGGGCTACCAGAACGTGCTCAAGACGCTGAAGCCGAGCACGCGGCAACGGTTCCTCGCCATGGAGTTCGGCTTTCCGACCCTCAACACAGAAGCCAGCATCGTCGCCCATGAAAGCGGCCTGCCGCATGAGCGCTGCCTGCCGCTCGTTCGCGTCGCGCAGGCTCTGCGCGGGTTGAAGGGGCAGGATATCGAGGAAGGCGCGTCGACCCGCCTCGTCGTCTACTGTGCGACACTGATCCGTGACGGCGTCGACTACGACACCGCACTGCGAGTGGCCCTGATCGAGCCGTTGTCCGACGATCCGGAGATCGTCAATGGATTGAAGCGCGTCGCCCAGATCGCGCTTGGATAATTGCCATGCCGCTGTTTGAGCCGGAAGAAGCGTTTGGGCAATACTGGCATCGCCTTGTCGGTTCGTCGCGCTCCTATCGGGGCCATCCCGATGCCGCCGTCGCGCTCGATCCTCTTCGCGTCCGGCTCGGGCTGCTGTTCCGGGCAAGCGGCGGCGACGGCGCTATTCGCATTGTTGGCAGCGCGGCGACGGCGTCGGGTCATCGGCTCAATCTGAAGCAGGCGCTCGGTCTTGGTACCGAGATGCTGGAGCAGCCGACCCTCGATGCCGGCGCGCTGCGTCTGCCGGGCAGCGTCGACCTCTTTGCCGACGTGAAGGACAATGAGGCGCTTTACGAGTGGCTGGCCATCTGGTTAGCTCATGCAATTCCGCCAGAACATGACGCCGATCCGCTGCGGAATGATCTCCATTGCCTGCGCGCCGCCGCGCGGACGACGCAAGTTACACTCGCCGCCTGGCCCGGTCTCAGGCCGGTCTATGACCGCCTCCGCCGCGCCACCTTGAGCGAACGGCCCCGTCGCAACCTGCCGGGCTTCGAAAGGCAAATCGAGACAGCCATCGCTCATTTGTTGAACGAGACCGTGCCGGCATCCGATCCGATCTTCGATGCGATCGTCGGTCATGGCGAACTCGATCGGAATCTCACTGCACCGCGTGGCTATCACACTTTCTTGCCCGTGCCACTCTGGGGCGACATCAAGGTGGATGCGGCAAGCGCAAGCGGCGAGGATGTGGACGAGCCCGGCGGCGATTCGATCGCCGTCGATGCGAAGCGGCGCACCGGCGTGCGCAAATCCACCGACCGCAGCGACCGCGGCGATCCCTTGATGCTGCATCGTTTCGAGACGATCTTCAGCATTGCCGAGATGATCAACGTCAACCGCGACGTTGACGACGATGATGACGAAGGCGCGCGGCAGGCGCTTGAGGATACGCCGGAACTGACCATCGGATCGAATAAGAAACGGCCGTCGGCGAGACTCGGGATCGACCTCGACCTAGCTCCGCGTGAGGCGGACGCCACATCTCTTGTCGCCGACCATACCTATCCGGAATGGGACTGGAAACGGCAGGCTTATCGGCCCGATTACTGCCGCGTGATTGCCGGACGCGCGTCGGAGGATGGTGAAGAGTGGTTGGCGGATTTGGTGACGCAGCGGAACATCCGCCATGTCCGCCGTCAGTTCGAAGCCTTGCGGCCGCGCCGCCAGACCTTGCATGCTGAACCCGATGGCGACGAACTCGATCTGTCGATGCTGATCCGCTCGATTGCGGATCGCCAGGCTGGGGAATCCGGCAGCGACCGCATCTTTACCGATGTACGACCCGCAGCGCGCGATCTGTCGGTTGCGGTGCTGATGGACGTGTCGCTGTCGACCGATGCGTGGCTGCAGGAGCGGCGGGTGCTGGATGTCGAGAAAGGTGCTCTGCTCGCCTTCACGCATGGTCTCACGGCCTGCGGCGACGAGCATGCCATCTACACTTTCACCTCTCGTCGGCGCAGCAACGTCACCGTGACTACCCTCAAAGGATACGACGAAACCCTCGATCAGCGCGTTGCGCGCAGGATCGCTGCGCTCAAACCGGGGCAGTACACCCGGATTGGTGCCGCTGTCCGCCATGTCGCAAGCGAACTCGTCAAGCGCCCACAGCGGCATCGTCTTCTGCTGCTTCTCACCGACGGCAAGCCGAACGATGTCGATCATTACGAAGGACGTTACGGCATCGAGGATACGCGGATGGCAATCCGCGAGGCACGCAAGACGGGGCTGCGCGTCTTCGGCATTACGATTGATGAGAATGCGAGGGACTATTTCCCACATATTTTCGGGCGCGGCGCCTTCGCCATCGTGCGCGATATCGCTCGCCTACCCGCGGCGCTGCCTGCGATCTATCGCCAGCTCACGACATAATCGCGATCGGCTCGGTTCCATCGCGTTTCACAGATCGCTTTGTCGCCCATGCATGATTTTGGTCAACGTGGCGGTTTTTTCGCAGCAGTAGCTTTGAGATCGAATTTGAACTGCTTCGGAAAGCTGGGGGGAATATGCGCTTTTCGTGGTTTGTCGTTGCCGTATGCGCAGCCGCTGCAATGTTGTTTGCGGGTTCGGTCTCCGCGCAACGCCGATCTCACGCCAGGGGGGACTCGCGCGAGGCGCTAACGCTCAGCCCCGCTGAGGCGGCGGAAATGCTCTCTGGCATGAGGACGTACCTCGAAACGGTCCAAGGTATTGTCTCGGCGTTGGCGGAGAACAAGGTCGCACGCGTGCCAGAGATCGCCGCCAGGTCGGGTGCCAAGCTGCTCGGTAGCATGAACCCGATCACGGGGCTCAAAGCGCCGATTGGCTTCACGATGATGAGCCTCGATACGCACGACAAGTTCGACAAGCTTGCCGAGAAAGCGCGCCGCGGCACGTCGCGTACCGAGGTTCTGACTGATTTGCAGGATATCCTGGGCAATTGCACCGGCTGCCACGCGGCCTACAGGCTGGCGCGTTGAGTGGCGGACACGCATGACCGAGATTTATCTTTTTCGTTCCGAAAAAAGGCGCAGCGCCGTCTGCCGATTTCCTGCCATGCGCGTGCAACGGCGCTGCTGCAGGTGTCAATCACGAAATCTCTCGAGTTCGTGAATTTTCGCGTTGGCTCCGTAATGATCTCGAATGGTTTGCCGCACGGGGAATGGAATCTCCCGATGGCTAACGATTCCTACTGTGTTGATGTCCTCATGCTTCGAGCGGGGCCGCGGTAGGGGTATTTCCGTATGCCTGCCTCGGGGAAGCGCGCGCCTCTTTCATCAACTTGGAAGTCGGGGTGCCGTCTTCTCGCTGCCATGGCACTTTCTCCATAATGAAACGTTAGGTTAGGAACAACTTGGCAGGCGCATGGCGCTGCGCCGGTCATTTGCTTTGCGGGGCCTGTAGGCTTCCTCATGCCGGTCTTGCTAACTTGCTAAATACGTCGTTGGCGCAATTGCCCAGTCGCCGCTGGAGTCAGAGGTAAAACAGGTGAAGCCGGTTCAATGCCCTGAAACATTATTGATGTGCACTCAGTTTCGATAGAATTTTTCAATGGACATTGATGTTGTTGGATAGCGCTAATTCGGTTAGCCTTCGGCTTGGCCGGTTGGAGGCATTCAAATGCAGATCAGTCGCCGCGGCTTTGTTAAGCTGACTGCCGCAACCCTCGCGGCATCGACCGTGGATGCCTTGGGCTTTTTTGCTTCGGGAGAAGCTCTGGCGGCATCCGTCCGTCCGTTCAAATTGGCTGCTGCAACAGAGACGAGGAATACCTGCACCTACTGCTCGGTTGCCTGTGGCATCCTCATTTACAGCATGGGCGATCGCGCCAAGAACGCGCGCTCCAACATCATCCACATCGAGGGCGATCCCGATCATCCCGTCAATCGCGGCACGCTCTGTCCGAAAGGCTCGGCGCTCCTCGATGTCGTGCACGCTCCGACGCGCCTGCAAGTTCCGAAGTATCGCGCGCCGGGGGGCACCGAATTCAAGGAAGTCACCTGGGATTGGGCGCTCGATCGGATCGCGCGCTTGATGAAAGACGACCGCGACAAGAATTTCATCGCGAAAAATGCTCAAGGCACGACGGTCAACCGATGGATTACGACCGGTATGCTGGCGGCCTCCGCCTCGTCGAGCGAAACGTCGTACCTGACATGGAAGGTGGCCCGTTCATTCGGGATGCTGGTCTTCGATAACCAAGCACGTGTCTGACACGGACCGACGGTGGCCAGTCTGGCTCCAACATTCGGTCGCGGTGCAATGACCAACACTTGGCAGGATATCAAGAATGCCAATCTGGTCATCGTCATGGGCGGAAACGCCGCTGAAGCGCATCCGTGCGGCTTCAAGTGGGTCGTCGAAGCGAAGATCGAAAACGGCGCCAAGCTCGTCGTCGTCGATCCGCGCTTTACACGCACGGCGTCCGTTGCCGACTATTACGCGCCGATCCGGCCGGGCACCGACATCGCCTTCCTCTTGGGCGTCATTCGATATCTGCTCGAAAAGGACAAGATCCAGCACGAGTACGTGCGCGCCTATTCGAACGCCGGCTTGATCGTCAAAGACGGTTTCGGCTTCGAGGACGGCCTTTTCAGCGGCTACGATCACGAGAAAGGCGACTACGACAAATCGAGCTGGGACTACGAGCTCGACGAGCAGGGCTTCGCCAAGGTCGACGATACGTGGCAACACCCGCGTTGCGTCATGAGTCTTCTGCGCGCCCACGTTGCGCGTTACACGCCCGAGATGGTGTCGCGCATCTGCGGCACGCCGCAGGATAAGTATCTGAACATCTGCGAGATGATTGCGGACACGTCGGCGCCCGACAAGGCGATGACGAGCCTGTTTGCGCTGGGCTGGACGCAGCATTCGGTCGGCTCGCAGAATATCCGCGCGATGGCGATGGTGCAGCTTCTGCTCGGCAATATCGGCGTTGCCGGCGGAGGCATGAACGCGCTGCGCGGACATTCGAACATTCAAGGCCTGACCGACGTCGGACTGCTGTCCAATCTCATGCCCGGCTACATGACGCTGCCGGCAGACCACGAGGTCACATTCGACGACTATATGAAAACGCGGCAGTTCAAGCCGCTGCGTCCGGGCCAGACGAGCTATTGGCAGAACTACCGCAAGTTTTTCGTCAGCTTCCAGAAGTCGATGTTCGGTGATGCCGCAAAGGCGGAAAACAACTGGGCTTACGATTGGCTGCCGAAGCTCGATATTCCGCTCTACGACATCATCAAAGCTTTCGAGATGATGAACCAAGGCGAGATGAACGGCTACATCTGCCAAGGGTTCAATCCGCAGCAGGCATTCCCCGACCGCGGCAAGATCCGCCGCGGTCTCTCGAAGCTCAAGTTCCTCGTCACGATGGATCCGCTCGATACGGAAACGTCGCGCTTCTGGGAAAATTTCGGGCCGCAAAACCCTGCCGATTCAGCGACCATCCAGACGGAAGTCTTGCAGCTGCCGACGACCTGCTTCGCAGAAGAAGACGGCTCTCTCGTCAACTCGGCGCGCTGGCTGCAATGGCATTGGAAGGCAGCCGAGCCGCCGGGCCAGGCCAAGTCCGATATCTGGATCATGTCGCAGCTCTTCCATCGGATACGAGAACTCTATCGCAAGGAAGGCGGCGCATTCCCGGATCCGATCCTCAATCTAACGTGGAACTACACGGACCCGACGGAGCCGGCGTCCGCCGAACTTGCGAAAGACATGAACGGCCGCGCGCGCGTCGATATCAAGGACGCATCCGGCGCCGTTGTGCTGAAGGCCGGCCAGTTGCTCGATACTTTCGCGCAGCTTCGCGACGACGGCACGACGGACTCGGGCTGCTGGATCTTTACCGGGTGTTACACCGAGAAGGGCAACCAGATGGCGCGGCGCGACGCGTCCGATCCGCGCGAGCAGGGCATTGCGCCGAACTGGGCATGGGCGTGGCCGGCGAACCGGCGCATTCTCTACAACCGCGCCAGCGCCGACCTCGCCGGCAATCCCTGGAACCCGCAGAAACCGGTCATTCAGTGGGATAGCACCAAGTGGGTCGGCATCGACGTTCCCGACTACGGACCGACCGTCAAGCCGTCCGAGTCCGTCGGCCCCTTCATCATGAACGCCGAGGGTACGGCTCGATTGTTCGCACGCGATCAAATGGTCGAAGGGCCGTTCCCCGAGCACTATGAACCGCTCGAGTCTCCGGTGTCGAACATCTTGCATCCAAAGGTCAGCGCGAATCCTGCTGCACGCGTATTCGCCGACGATCGCAAGGCGTTTGGATCTCCATCCGAGTTCCCCTACGTCGCGACCACGTATCGACTGACGGAACACTTCCACTTCTGGACGAAGCACGCCTTGATCAATGCAATCCTGCAGCCGGAGGAGTTCATCGAGATCGGCGAAGTGCTGGCGCAGGAAAAAGGCATTGCGCAGGGAAGCTGGGTTCGCGTCGCTTCAAAACGCGGCCATGTTGTCTGCAAGGCCTACGTCACAAAGCGGATCAAGCCGCTCAGCGTCGACGGCAAATCGACTCATGTGATCGGCGTGCCGCTACATTGGGGCTTCACCGGACAGGCCAGGAAAGGCTACGGCGCCAACACGCTGACGCCATCCGTCGGTGATGCGAATTCGCAAACGCCGGAATTCAAGGCGTTCCTCGTGAACGTCGAGAGCGTCAATGGGCCCGAGGTTTGACGGAGCCGCCGATGGCAGACCTTCAGTCACAAAACTACATTCGGCGATCGGCTTCGACGCTCACGCCTCCGTCCGTCCGCAACCATGAAGACGAGGTCGCAAAGCTGATCGACGTCACACGCTGCATCGGCTGCAAAGCGTGCCAAGCAGCGTGCATGGAGTGGAATGACCTTAGAGCACCTGTTGGAACCTTCGAGGGGACCTACGACAACCCGCTGGATCTGGACCCGCACACGTGGACGCTCATGCGTTTCACGGAATACGAGAACGAGCAGGGCAACCTCGAGTGGCTGATCCGCAAGGACGGCTGCATGCACTGCGAGGATCCAGGTTGCCTGAAGGCCTGTCCGGCGCCGGGCGCGATCGTCCAATATGCCAATGGCATCGTCGACTTCATCAGCGAGAACTGCATCGGTTGCGGTTATTGCGTGAAGGGGTGCCCGTTCGATATTCCGCGCATCAGCCCCGTCGATCACAAAGCATACAAATGCACGCTCTGCTCGGACCGTGTCGCCGTTGGGCTGGAGCCCGCATGCGTGAAAGCATGCCCTACCGGCGCAATCCTGTTCGGCTCCAAGAAGGACATGACCGATTGGGCGGGCGAACGCATCGTCGATCTCAAATCGCGCGGCTTCGAGAACGCTGGCCTCTACGATCCGCCCGGCGTTGACGGCACGCACGTCATGTACGTGCTTCATCACGCCGACAAGCCTTCGATCTATGCAGGGCTGCCGGAAAACCCGAAGATCAGCGCAACTGTCGAATTCTGGAAGGGCCTCATTAAGCCTGTAGCGCTCGCGGGAATTGCCGCATCGGCTGTTGTCGGCTTCCTCCATTGGGTCATCACAGGGCCGAATGAGGTTCAGCCCGAGGACGAGAAGGAAGCCGAGCGTGTTCTTGCTGCCGAGCGTGAAAAGCGCGGGAGCGAAAACCCCTATATTGGCGGAGGACCGGCATGACGCGACCGAAAGGCACGCTCATACGAAACCCGACGCTGATCCGGATCAACCACTGGATCACGGCCGCCTGCTTCGTATTACTGATGCTGTCCGGCTTATCGATGTTCGACCCGCTACTCTTCTGGCTGTCGAACCTGTTCGGCGGCGGACAGTGGACACGTGCAGTTCACCCCTGGATTGGCATCGTACTCGTCGTGAGCTACGCGGGGATGGTCGTCCAATTCTGGCGCGACAATCTTTGGACGAAGGATGATAGCGCGTGGATACGTGCGATCGATCGTGTCCTTGCCAACAAGGAAGAGGAGGCGGTCCCGGAAGTCGCGCGCTTCAACGCCGGCCAGAAGTTCGTCTTCTGGTCAATGGCTCTGCTGATCCCGATTCTGCTCTTCACGGGTCTCCTGGCATGGGAAGTTTACTTTGGAACTGCCAGCTCCATTGAAACGCAACGCGCGGCGCTCTTGATCCATTCGCTTGCAGCCATCGCGGCGATTATCATCTGGATTATCCATGTGTATGCGGCAATCTGGGTTCGCGGTTCGATGCGCGCGATGACCCAAGGATACGTCACGCCGGGTTGGGCATGGCGGCACCATCGCAAGTGGTTCCGGTCGCTTGCCGCCACCGGTTCGTCCGGTCCGCGACCACACGTTGACAGTAGCGAAACACGCAAATGAGAGCACGCCGGTGAGACAGGGCGGATCACCGCCAACAGGCAAGTGGGTGGGCAGCCCGCTCGGTGGCGTCCAGGCGCCCGAACCGATTTGCCTGCCCGATCCCAAAACCAGGTTTATTGCCACCGCATCTCGATTGGACGCCCTCTCCGAGGGACATCAGATGGCGGAGTGGCTAAAGTTCATGGCAGCTCTGGCGCGGGCTCAACACGCCGCTGCGCTGTCTGTTGCCCTTTCCCATCCGTTAGACGAGCAGCAGCTCGAGGAATCTGTCGCCTCCCGGCAGCCGCCGCTCGCGCCTGAGCTTCATGAGAGAGATCCGTCATGGCGACAAGGTTTGATGGTTCTGCTCGACGGCTTGGATCATAGTCCGATGCCGGAGGGCTCAGCGGCCTCCATCGACGAGTTGCGCTTAAGCAGTGCGGACGCGATCGAGGGCCTTGCACACGATTTCCTATGCGGCAGCATAGACTCCAATGACGCCGTTAGGGCTCTTTACGTCGCGGCTGCGCTGCAGGTTTATTTCACGCTTGCGGCAGCGTCGTTGCGCGCGCCGCTATTAAGATTGTTGCCAGACCGCGGGACGTGCCCGTGCTGCGGTTCTACTCCAGTCTCGGGCCTCATTACGGCGTCGGGTCGAACACCGGGCACGCGGTATCTCTACTGCTCGCTTTGCTCGACAGCGTGGAATCATGTCCGCGCTGTATGCATCACGTGCGAAGGCACCGGAGCACTCTCGTTGAGGAGCATCGAAGGCGATTCTGGCGCGATCAAAGCGGAAGTGTGCGACGATTGTCACACCTATGCGAAGATGCTGTACCAGGCCAAAGACATGTGCATCGATCCGTTTGCGGACGATCTTGCGACGCTCGGCCTCGACATGATGGTCGCGGAAGCGGGCTGGTCGCGCCATGCCCCCAATCCGCTGTTGCTTGTCGATAACCTCAGAAGTTGAGCGCAGCCGCTAACAGCCCGCAGACAATTCCAATCGCGACGACGGCGGCAACGACGAACAGCAGGACCTGCGGCCGAAACGACCGTGCAACCATCGCAAGCGACGGGAGGCTGACGGGCGGCAGCGTCATCAGCAACGCTCCCGCAGGGCCAGCACCGATGCCGAGTAAAAGCATGGCTTGAATGATCGGCACTTCACCAGTAGTCGGAATGACGAAGAGCGTGCCCGCGACGGCAAAGGCCACGATCCACCAAATTTCGTTACCGATATCGGCGCCGATCGTTGGAAAAAGCCATGCTCTCGCTGCGCCGAGTAGGAGCACGATAACGATATATTCCGGGATCAGGCGGATGGACATCCGAACGAAGATCTCAATCCAGCGCAGAAACGGGTTCGATGCGGAGTCCGAGACTCCTGAATTTGTAACGAACTTCGAAAGCTCCGCATTGGCCTCGGCGGCCTCCTTGGGCGTGACCATCAGGTTCACCAGATAGCCGAGGCCGAATACCATCAAGACGCCAAGCACGATACGCAGCGTCGCCCAATTCCATCCGAGAACGAAACCCATGAACACGAGTGTTGCGGGATTAAGGATCGTATTGCCAAGCCAGAATGCGATTGCGGCGCCGGGAGAAGCCTGCCGCGCTCTCAATCCGACGACTACAGGCGCTGCGCAGCAGGTGCACATCATGCTCGGGATCGACAACGCACCGGCCGCCACCACACTTCCAAAGCCCGTCTTGCCGAGCACGCGCGCCACCCAATCGGCGGGAAGCAGAGCCTGAATCGCGGACCCCAAAAGGAGGCCGAGAACCATCGCCTGCCAGATCGCTTTTCCATAAGCCAGCGCGTAGCCGAGCGCGGCATCCCATGACGGCGCGGGCGGTGACGCGGCCGTTCCCATCAGGATAGAATTGCCGATGGAGTGTTCGGCCGCCGCGACGAACGCCCGATTGTAATAGGGGAGCCATTTCACGTAGAACAAGCCGGCAGTTGCCAACACGAGGAAAACGGCCACCTTGAGTGCAGTGTTGTCAGCTTGTTGGCGTATGGCATTCATCGTTTTCTTCGAGCCTTGTGCTGCCGGAACATCGGTAGCTTAATACCAATAATGTTGAGTTGTCTCGGATTCCGAGGCTCGCCATTCGTTACGAAAAAGGCGCCCCATGTCTGCACCAATTGTCCGCTTAACCGATCTGGCCCACGGTGGGGGATGCGGATGCAAACTTGCGCCGTCTGTACTGCAGGAGCTTCTTTCAGGGCAATCGTCTGCATGGCTCTATAGTCAACTGCTCGTTGGCGTCGAGACGGGAGACGACGCGGCCGTCTGGCAGATCGACGACGAGCATTGCATCATCGCGACAACGGATTTTTTTATGCCGATGGTCGATGATCCGCGCGACTTCGGCAGGATTGCCGCTGCCAACGCGATTTCGGACGTCTATGCGATGGGTGGAAAGCCGCTGCTGGCGCTTGCCATCCTCGGCATGCCGCTCGACAAGCTGCCCGTCGAGGCGGTGCGAGAGATTCTGCAAGGCGGGTCATCGATTTGTGCAGAGGCAGGGATTCCTATTGCAGGCGGCCACTCGATCGATACGCCCGAACCGATCTACGGTCTGGCGGTCATTGGACTGACGAAACCCGGTAATGTCCGTAGGAATTCAGGCGCGCGGCCTGGAGACACACTCATCCTTACCAAGGGGATCGGCATTGGTATCTATTCCGCGGCGTTCAAGAAACGCGCGCTGCCGGGTGATGCCTACGCAGAGATGATGGCGTCGACGACTCTTCTAAATCGCATCGGCCAAAAGCTGGCCGAAAATGAAGACGTCCATGCGATGACGGATGTCACAGGCTTTGGGTTGCTCGGCCATGCGCTCGAAATGGCACGGGCGAGCCGTCTGACGCTCGATATCGCCTATGCTCGCGTCCCGTTTCTGACGAAAGCCGAAAGTCTGGTTAATGCCGGCTATAAGACGGGGGCCTCGGCACGCAACTGGGCGAGCTACGGCGGCGAGGTGACATTGCCGCCGGATATTCCGGATTGGAAAAAATCACTGCTCACGGATCCGCAAACCTCAGGCGGTCTGCTCATCGCCTGTGCTTCCGAACGAGCCGAAACGCTCCGTACTCAAATTGAATCGGATGGGTATCCGAGCGCTCGCATCATCGGGTCGGCATCCGAGGGGTCGCCACAGGTTCAGATATCGTGACGGCCATCATCGCTTTCTTGAAATGACTGGCGGAGGAGAATGGGAGTCGAACCCACCTAGGGCAGGCTCGCTGCCCCACTCGGATTTGAAGTCCGAACGCCCCACCGGGGACGATTCACCTCCTGACGTCTGCGCCGACGAATGCACGAGGGCGCCGAACAAGTCCAGACGATGCTTATTTAGCGTGCGCATGTCTCCTTTGCGAAGCGTGACGCCGTGCCGGTCGAAGAATTCCAGAATCTGGATCGCGACCTTACGTCCATTGGAGAGACGATCGCGTAGGTCGGCGGCGGTGAAGAAACCCGCCTCTGATTTGCGACTGATGTCGATGGCCGTCGCCAGCATTTCCTGAACCGTCCCGCGCAAAAAGAAATGATCGTGCGCAATTTCATCCACCCAGCCGGCGCGTCCTGCGAGCTTGAACAGCCGCCGGACGTCGTGTTCGCTGTGATCAATTACCTCGGCAATATCGCGGACGCGAGGCGGCCGGAAGCGCTCGTCACCTCCGAGCAGCGGCGCAATCGACTGCCATGTCGCTTCGTCCGCTGTGCTGAGCCTAGCCTGATGCGACGACAGCCTGACGAATGCACCATCGAGGGCAATGTCGCCGCTTTCAGCGGCTTTCTGGAGGGCGACAGCAAAACTCGGTTTCGAGAGCCGAGGCTGCAGCATTAAACGAAGCTGCTCGCGCCCGATGCCTTGCCGGTCTGGATTGTCGGCGTGAAACGCGCCGAGCGCGTTTTTCAGATCCGTTGCAAAGGTCTGCCAAGTCTTGAGCGACACCGCAATCGCGGACTCATCCGTCCCGAACGTTACGATCGCGAGCTCATCCTTGATCTGCTCAACGCTTTTCTCGGACAGCGCCCGATCTCGCGCGAAGCTTGAGACATCGACTGCAAAAGGCGGCGCGGCCAGTAGTGCCGAAAAGGCTTTTGTCGCGTCATCGAGCGTCATTGCAGCACGTTGGGCTTGCCGTTCCGGCGTTCGCCTTTTTCGCGCTGGAGGACGAAGATCTATGAACTTGCCGCCGCCGATCGTCCGCCGACCCGACACGTCGCGAATAACAAAGCGATCAGGTACGGCGGCAGCAATCGGCTCGTCGAGCACAAGCTGGACATCCGTCGTGGCGCCCGGCGGAATGGGCTTGTCGCCGAGCAACGCGATATGCGCACCGATCTCCGCCGCTCCGTGATGGAGGCGGATAGGAAACCACTGACTGATCGGCTTCTCCTCTCGCTGCAGAATGCGCAGCACTGCATCGATGCGATCGGTCGGCGCATGCAGCTCGGGATCGAGCACGACATCGCCGCGGTGGATCGCGTCTTTCGAGATTTCGGGGCCGGTAAGATTCAGCGCACACCTGTCGCCAGCTTTCCCAAACTCTGCCGGTTGGTTCTGTGCGTGTATGGAGCGCACACGCGCGATCAATCCCGATGGGCTCAGGCGGACATGATTACCGACCTCGATCCTGCCCGAAAGCACGGTGCCCGTGACGACAACGCCGATGCCTTGGAGCGTGAAGGCCCGGTCGACAGCAAGCCGAAAGCGTCCGTCGGCCGGGTGCTGTCCGATCTTGGCAGCAGCGTCGACGAGGCGTTCGCGAAGCGCATCGATTCCGTCGCCCGTTATGGCTGAAACGGCCACCACATCTGCTGTCTCGAGAGTGGTCCCAACGGTCAGCGCTTTGATGTCGGCCGCGACCTTCGAAAGGCAATCGGCTGTCGTCAGGTCTTTTTTGGTAATGACAACGATACCGCGGGCGATCCCGAGGAGATCGATGATCGAAAGATGCTCGAGCGTCTGAGGCTTGATGCCGTCGTCGGCTGCGACCGTCAACATTGCGAAGTCGATGCCGCTGGCCCCAGCCACCATCGTGTGAACGAAACGCTCATGGCCCGGAACATCGATGAAGCCGAGCGTTAGTCCCTGCGACGTCGGCAGGTAGGCAAAGCCCAGATCGATCGTAATTCCGCGCGCCTTCTCTTCCTTGAGGCGGTCGCCTTCGACTCCCGTCAGGGCTTTGACGAGTGCCGTCTTTCCATGGTCGATATGTCCGGCGGTGCCGATGATCATGATGGGCTAGGCTCTGCCCCAAAATGTTCTTTCGTTCAGGCTAATGCGCTACGATCGAGCAAAGACAAAGCTGAAAGAAATCCGGCTTCATCGGTCAAACACCTGAAATCCAGGATGAGGCTATTATCTTCTATTCTGCCGACGATTGGCCGATCGAGGGCGCGCATTGCCGCCGCAAGCTTTTCAAGCGCTTGCCCACCGCCGTGCTTCACATGAATGCGAATGCCGGCACTCGGTAGCGTCGCGAGAGGCAACGCGCCCGATCCGATCTGACTCTGACAGTCGCAAATCTCGACGGCAAAGGCTGCGCCGACACAGTCCGTTGTCCTGGCCAGAATGCGCTCAACCTGATCGCGGATATCCGCCTGCGTTCGCGCCAGCAGCTTGAGCGTTGGAAGCCGCTCGGCGAGGCGCTCTGGGTTTCGATACAACTTCAGAGTGGCCTCGATTGCCGCCAGCCGAATCTTGTCGACGCGGAGCGCGCGCTTCATCGGATTGCGGTTGATCGCTTGGATCAAGCTGCGCTTGCCGACGATGAACCCCGCCTGAGGTCCACCGAGCAGCTTGTCTCCGGAGAAAGTTACAAGGCCCGCGTGTGCAACCGCGTCTCGAACCGTAGGTTCCTTTTCGAGCCCAAAGCGTGTCAGGTCCAGAAGTGTGCCCGATCCGAGATCGTGCATCAGCGGGACGTTCGCATCCGCCGCGATCGCTGCAAGATCTCCCGCGCTCACTTCGGCGGTAAATCCCATGATGCAGTAGTTGGACGTATGGACCTTCAGAATGACGCCTGTTTCGGGCTTCAGTGCTCTCTCATAGTCGCTGGCGTGGGTACGATTGGTCGTCCCGACCTCGACCAGCCGTGCTCCGGCGCGCATCATGATGTCGGGCATTCGGAAGGCGCCGCCGATCTCGATCAATTCGCCTCGGGATACGATCGCATCGCGCCCTCCGGCGAGCGTATTGAGCGCCAAAAGAACCGCGGCTGCGTTGTTGTTGACGACGGTCGCGTCCTCCGCTCCGGTGAGGTCGCACAGAATCGACCTCACGTGATCGTCGCGTTCGCCGCGTTTGCCGCTCGTTAAATCGAACTCAAGCGCGACGGCGTTGCGCATGGCCTCCGTTGCGGCGGTGATAGCTTCCTCTGCAAGCAAGGCCCGACCGAGATTGGTGTGCAGGACGGTTCCCGTTAAGTTGAAAAGCGTCCGGAGGCTCGATCGGTCTTCCTCGCTGAGCTTGGCGAGGGCTTGCTGCGCGAGATGCTCCGTTGTGTGTGCGGATAAGATGCCCGATTTCAACGCGATGCGCGCGTCCTTGAGCGCCGTCCGTATGGCGCTCACCGCCGCGTTGCGGCCGAATCGCTCTACAAGCATTGCGGCCGTATTCGTCTTGAGGACCGCGTCGACCGACGGCAAATTGCGGAGCCCGGGTTCTATTCGGCGTTCCAAAACGGCCTCGAAACAAAATCGCCGGGCGGCGCACCGCCTTTGCGTCCCGGCCGGCAGAACTGCCACAAGAATACACCCCGCCTGGAATGCGACAAGGCCGGCCCTTAGTCAGGGCTTGTGGCCATTCCCCGGGGCTGGACGGCCGCGTGAAGATGGCCCCGAACCGGCGTTTTCTTCCGTTTCTTTTGCACTGGAGCCGAATGTACACCGGGTGAAACATTATTTTGGGCGTTTACCGCGACGTAGCCTACCAGACGGCGGCCGAATCTTGGCTGTCGGAATGAGGTCTCAGTGCGTTTGACTTCGGTTAAGTGGGGCCGCTTCAAAAACAGCTAAATATACAAAAGTATGCGATCGCTTCGCTCAAGCGTCGGGGGCTGCTGGTTTTCTGCGCTGAGTTTCCGCAGAATACCTGCCAGCTAGTTTCGGCCAGTGGATCGCTTTGGCGAGGGCAAGCGGATTGCGGCGCGGCTTTGATTCCGAGGGCGCCGGGTGATGGCCTCGCAGGCTTGTCAGTTGATTTCAACCGATCAGTTCGGTTGCGTGAGAAGCAGCCAGTCTAATCCTCGACATGTGGGGGGGACATATGACCGATCAAGAGCGCGCCGAGCAGATCGTGCGGGAGGTATTTCTCCACGACCTCAAGGGAGAAATCGGTACGCTGGCGCGCATTGGCGTGCCGCTCGCTGATCGGCAGGATATCATCAGGCGACTTGCGCAAGAGTTCGGACTTATACGCAAAGATGAGCGATCTAAGTCCGCGGTTTAAGTGCCTATTCGATGTCTTGACCGGTGCAGCAGCGATATCTGGTGCATCGATAGAGTTTACCGCTAGGATGTCGTCTCTTTTCGGCGCTCGGATCGTGCCATGCGCCGAGAGCACAGGAGGCGTACTCGCGTCGCTAAACCTGTCTGCCCGGGGAGGTCGTCGATCGTGACGCTGGATCTATGACTGCCGCTGCGATCTGTACCAATAATCGGGTGAAAGAAGCGACGTTCTCTCATTCGAACTGGTTTCATGAAAGAGGGCGTAGATGACGGCCGAAGTTCGTAACCTCATTCCTACCCGAGCGGTGTCCGGACTCGCGGATTTGTCTCCCGCATACTTCGGCTTGGTGATGGCCACAGGCATCGTGTCTTTGGCCGGCTTCATGATGGGATATGCGCGTCTCGCATACGGATTGTTTTATTTAAACCTAGCGCAGTACGTTGTGTTGAGTGTCCTCTTTGGTGCGCGCGCGCTCGTATATCCTCGTCGGTTTTTCGGCGATATGATCGGGCACTTGACCGGACCGGGATATTTCACCGCGGTAGCCGGTACCGGGATTCTCGCCAGCCAATTCATACTGCTTCGCGAAGATGCGTCTGTCGGCGGTGCGCTATGGCTATTAGCCGTCGTTCTCTGGATCGGTCTGACATACACAATCTTCACGGCCTTCACGGTGAAGGTTGAGAAACCCACGCTCGATAAGGGCATTAGTGGCGGCTGGCTGCTCGCTGTCGTCGCGACGCAGGCTCTCTCGGTCTCAAGTGCGCTGCTTGCGTCGCGGATCGGTCAGCCTTATCGCCTAGAGCTTAATCTCATGGCGCTCTCCATGTGGCTCTGGGGCGGCATGCTGTACATCTGGATGATATCGCTGATTTTCTATCGCTACACGTTCTTTCGTTTTTCGCCTGACGATCTCGCGCCGCCGTACTGGATCAACATGGGAGCAATGGCGATTTCCACGCTGGCCGGGTCATTGCTCATTCTCAATGCGCCGCATGCGCCATATCTGATGTCGTTGCTGCCGTTTCTAAAAGGCTTCACGGTGTTCTACTGGGCCACTGGGACGTGGTGGATTCCCATGCTCATATTGCTGGGCATCTGGCGCTACGTCTACAAACGGTTTCCGTTTGAATACGATCCATTATATTGGGGCGTCGTGTTTCCGCTCGGCATGTACGCCGCGTGCACCTGGCAGATGGATCGGGCGATGGAATTTGGCTTTCTTGCCGCGCTTCCCCGCAGCTTCTTTTACGTCTCCCTCGCTGCCTGGGTGATCACTTTCGTCGGAATGCTACGCAGTCTGTGGCGGGTTCTCATTTCCCCGCCGGCGTAGAAGCAAACGTGGTCGTCGGCTTGCCTGCCATCAGGTTGGCGGTGTTTGGTCTGCCGCAAAGATGCTCCCTTGATCCGGCCTAGAATGCGCCGCTCCTCGGCTCGGAAGAAAACGGATTTTGCAATCATCGCTTCTTCACGCGTACGGCGAAGCCGCCATAGGTCGAGCATGACATGTCGTACCTGCCCAGCGGCGCCATCATGTGCCAAGGAGCCTGTGGCGCATGCCTTTCGCGTCTTCTTTCTGTTCGCCGCCGTCGATGCGATCATAGCGGTCGGGCTCTGGTTACCTAAGCTTCTCGATATCGCTACGGGGGACGTCGCCGGAGTACCCTTGGCGGTTTGGCATCGCGACGAGCTACTCTTTGGCATGATGCCGGCGGTTCTTGCCGGTTTCGTGCTGACCGCTTTGCCACGCTGGACGCGGCGGCCTCCGGTAACCCCGACTACGCTAATGGCGCTTGCTGTTCTTTGGGTCGCCGGGCGCGTGGCGCACGCCCTGCCAGGAGAGAGCTTGCACGCGCAAGCGTGGGCTCCAGGAGTCGCGGCGGTGTTCGTAATGACCCTGGCGCTCGTGACTGCGCGCCAAGTGTTAGCGAGCCGCGCTTGGCGAGAATCGAAGATCGTGCTGCTCCTCGCTGGCTTTGCCGTAGCGGCCGGTTTCGCCTCACTGCATCCGGGGGGCGCCACGAAGGAGACGGCAATGCGCCTTGGCCTTGCGTCTGTCCTCGGTCTCGTTGTCGTGCTCGGCGGGCGCATCGCACCGGCGCTGACGGCCGCTTGGCTGAAGGCGCGGGGCGAATCGCCACCAGATCCGCGCCGGAGATGGATCGAGACGACTGCCGCTCTAGCTGTCGCGGCTGCTCTCTGTGCCTGGGTGATTGCACCCAAGGCCGGTGTCACGGCCGTGGCCTCAGCGTGCGCTTTCATCGTTCAAACGGAACGTCTGGCTCGTTGGCAGGGATGGCGGGTCTCGGACTCAGCATCCATACTCGCTCTGCATGCTGCGTACGGCTGGATTCCCGTCGGCTTCGCGCTCCATGCCGCTGCCATCGTCTGGCCGTCGTTCGTAAGCGAGGCTGCAGCGGTTCATGCTTGGGCGCTCGGCGCTATCGGACTCATGAGCATTGCTGTCATGGCAAGCATGATCAGACGGCATTCCCACACACCGTTCGTGTTCTCCGCATTGACGTCGGCATCGCTTTTTTGTGCGGCTATTGCCGTGCCCGCGCGCACCGTAGCGGAGGTGGCCTCGAATGGGCGCACGTTCTGGCTGCTTCTTTCAGCGACAAGCTGGATCGCTGCCTTTCTCCTATTCCTTCTTGCCTTCAGAGACCCGTTACTGCGACGCGCGACTTGGCGTGAGGTGTGATCTACTTGAATGTAATCAGGAGCATGGTCACCGCCACGGTATCCCAAGGCTGGATGTGATATGTTGGCTCGTTAGCCGGATCGAGGCGCAACCGGCTCCAAGTTCTTTGTTCAGTGCCGTGCTGGAGAAGCGCGTCTGGGTTGCTTCGCTCACACCATGAAGAACGGTGTGATGCGGCTCCTAGCGCCGATACCGTCCTATGTTCTTGGAAGCCGCTGTATTGAATGCGGAGACCTCGAGGGTACGTTGAGGTCTCCGCGACACACTCCTACATTACTGTTTAGGAGGTCCCTCGTGCATAATCGCGTCATTCTTCGGGCCATCTACATTGAGAAACCCGACGAGCCCGTGATCCAAGCGTGAGAGAGCATGATCGACCAGGACATAGCGACCTCCTCTGTCGAGCTTGAAGTCAACGATCGTAGCGCCGCCCGGCGGGACCGAGACGGTCTGCACGCCTGTCAGCGGCGGCGACGTGACACTGCCGAGCGCATAGACGTGATCGAATATCTCACCGATGACGTGGAAGGATGACGTGAAATTGGGTCCGCCTACGCCAAAGAAAATGCGTACCGTCTCGCCAACGTTGGCATAGAGGGGGTGCGTTCGGGTGAGAGCTCCGACAGAACCGTTGAAGAGAAAATATTCCGGTTTCTCGCTAATAAGCTTCTCATAGTCCATTTCCTGCTCGCCGGACGTGCCAAACGGTTTGACCGTGTAGATCTCGCCCTGCATGACGTAGAACTCGCGGTCCACCTGTGGCAGACCGCCTTCCGGCTCAACCAGCAGAAGTCCATACATGCCATTGGTGATGTGGTTGGGCACACTGGGCGTGGCGCAGTGATAGACGAAAATGCCAGGTACAAGGGCCTTGAAGGTGACGACGGTCTCGGCTCCGGGGTCGGTCTGCGTGTACGCGGCGGCGCCACCGGGCCCGGTCGCGCCGTGAAAATCCACGGAGTGGATCATCAGGCTATCCTTTGCATTTTTCAGATGCAGTTCGACAGTGTCGCCGACGCGCACACGCAGGAAGGGACCAGGCACCTTGCCGTTGAAGGTCCAGTAAGTATACGTCGTCTTGTCATCCAGTTGCCCTTTGAGTTCGACGGTTTCGAGGTCGATGCGCACTGTTTTCGCCTGACGCGCTCCGATGGGCCCTGGCAGATCCGCGGGGTCTCGCGTGATGTCGGCCGCCGTAGACGGCATCTCGGCACGGTTGCCCGGCACGACCTGCAACACGCCCTGCATGCCCGCCTGGCGGTGTCCGGGGAGCGAGCAGTAGTAGTCGAACTGGCCAACCTTGCTTGCGATGAATGAGAAAGTGGAGCTGGCGTTCTTTCCACTGACGATGGCCGAACGTGCGGCATACTGGTCGATAACAGCGTCGTGCTGGGCGCCCTCGCCGTTAATGAGGTTGATCTGAACTGTTTCACCCTCGTGCACCACCAGCTTCGGGTTGACCTGGCGATCGATGTCGCCGCCGACGCCGATATAAACCATGCGGCCTTCAGCGATGCCGGTGCGCAAGGTAAATACGACCGGAGCGTGCGAACTCATCGACGATTCCGATTTGTCGCTTTCGGAGGGTTTTGACTGTTGGCTTGCAGCCGGCGCATCGGCAGCTGCCGCGGTCGGCGGCGTCGCGTGCTGATGCTGTTGCGCATGTGCGGCGGGCACCCAGATTAGCCCGCTTACCATGAAGGCAATAGCCGCCCCATAGCGGTGGAACACCATGATCTCCTCCTTATGTTCGCACGTTCAAATCGACCGCGAACTCTGCTGTTGATGTCATCGCAGTGCGCACGGCATGTAGCCCAACAGGATGATCGATCTGCTTGCGGATCTTTTCGCTCCGGGCTCTCTCTGGTCCCAAAGCACGCTCTCCGGGGGGAGATCTTTGTCCTTAGACAAAAGAGACAAATCGCCCGGCAAAATCTTCAGGATGCAATGTCGCGCCCCCGTAGATCTTGACCTTCGACGGATTCCCAGAATTCCAAACATGCCGGCCAGATGTGGCCAAGGCCATTTTTTGGGACTCTTCATCGCGTGAATTTAGACGGGCGCCGTTAAGACTGATGGTTTGGCGGAAGCGGATCTTCGTCGCTATCGCCTTTCCCGACTCCCAGACCCACGCCGCCACCCAATGTCATTGCGCTTCCGAGCCCCATGCCCGCGTCTCTTTGGTTGCCACCCTTTTGAGGGTCTTCTTTTCCGCGCTCGCCCTTGCCAACGCCGGCAGGACGCGACGGCCGCGTTGGTCCTTGCATCGGGATTTCTAGATCAGGTGGAAGCGGAGCGAGAAGGGTGTCTCCGCGGTCGGCCTGAAACGTGACACCAGAATGGTATCGTCTGGGCTGGCCTTGGAAACGCGTCAACTTGCGAGGTTCAACCGCCTGGGCCGGTGCTATCTGATGCCGGCGATCCACGCACCCGAACTCTGCGGCGCCTATCGTTTTGAGGGCAAATTAGGTTGCTTCAATTGGCATTTGCGAGCGCATGTCGGTCAACGATCTTTCTGATTTCCGGCCGGCATGATCCGCAATTGGTTCCCGCCTGCGTAGCCTCGCCGACGGTCGCGACCGTGCAGCAGCCGCGCGCGACGGCGGCAGCAATTTCGTTGACGCCAATGCCAAAACAGGCGCAGACGATCGCGCCCCTGTCGGCAGCGCCTGGGCCCGGGCGGCCTGCGAGGACGGCATTGCGCTTGCCGGTAGCGATTGTGGTTGTGGCGAGTTGGGAGATCGCCCATTCGCGCGACACGGCGACAGGCTCGGGCGCCAGGAACAGAATTCCGCAGAGCCGTCCGTTATCGTAGCACGCGAATCGCATGCGTCCGGTCTGCAGATCTCGGTAGAAGATGAAATCTCTCGCCTTGCCGAGCAGGCCGCTTGCGAATGCGCTGCAATCGGCAGGCTCAGCGGCAAGCGCTATTTCCAAACGCCAGCCGCCGTCGCATTTCGCGATGGCCCAATACTCGGCGGCAATGTGCTTGGGTCTTTCGCGCAGAACGGCAAACCCGTATGTCGCGGCATGAAATCTCTCGATGCGGGCGGGCACGTTCTTCGATGCGGGTTGTCCGGATATGGGGTCGGTCATGCCGGGGACGAGACGGTCGACACGCGCGCAAGATGCAAACTGGTCGTTCCAATGCATCGGAACGAAGATCGATCCCGGCTGCTGGCGGGGGGTGACGAGGGCGCGCACCAGGATGGCATCGAGGCCGGTGGAGATGCGGACGAGATCGGCGTCGGTGATGCGAAAGCGCTTGGCGTCTTCGAGGTGTATTTCGACGAACGGCTCAGCGTAGTGCTGTGACAAACGCTGGCTTTTTCCGGTACGCGTCATGGTATGCCAGTGGTCGCGCACGCGGCCGGTGTTGAGCGTGAGCGGGAAGTCGGACGTTGTTCTTTCTTCGGCGGTAAGCCTGACGGGCACGAAGCGCGCCCTGCGGTCCTGGGTGTAGAAGCCGCCCTCGGCGAACATGCGCGCCGTTCCAGGCGAGTTTACCCGGCACGGCCATTGAAATGGTTCAAGCTCCTCATAGGCACGGGAATCGAGATTCGCGTAGGCGCCGATGTCGAAACTGCGAGTGCCGATATTCTCGAACGCCGATAGTGCCGCATGTTCCGCGAAGATGTCCGCTGGCGCGCTGTATGCGAACGCTTCAGCGTGTCCCATACGCTTGGCGACTTCCGTGACGATCCACCAATCGGGCCGAGCGCTACCCGGCGCGCGCAAGAAACTGCGCTGGCGCGAGATTCGCCGTTCCGAGTTCGTAACCGTTCCACTCTTCTCCCCCCAGGCGAGAGCCGGCAGGAGCACATGTGCAAGCTTGGCGGTGTCGGTGTCGGCCGTCACGTCCGACACGACGACGAACGGACACGAGGCGATGGCTTGCCTGACGTTTTCCGCCTCTGGCATCGAAACGACCGGGTTGGTCGCCATGATCCACAGCGCCTTGATGCGCCCATCGCCCACGGCGCGGAACATGTCGACGGCTTTCAAGCCGGGCTTCGTCGCAATGGTGGGTGCGCGCCAGAAGCGATGTACGCAGTCGCGATCGTTGGCGTCCTCGATCGTCATGTGAGCCGCGAGCATGTTCGCGAGGCCGCCGACTTCGCGTCCGCCCATCGCGTTCGGCTGCCCCGTGACCGAGAACGGACCCATGCCGGGCTTGCCTACGCGTCCCGTTGCCAGGTGGCAGTTGATGATGGCGTTGACCTTGTCGGTGCCGGAGGACGACTGATTGACGCCCTGGCTGTAGACGGTCACGGTTCGCTCCGTGACCGCGAACAGGTCATAAAACTCTTCGAGTTGGCTATGCGGAACCCCGATGCGTCGTATCAGGGCATCCCGGTCGAGGGCTTGCGCTGCGGCGAGTGCCTGCTCAAACCCGGTCGCGTAACGCGCAATATAGTCCGCATCAATGGTGCTGTTGCTTGCAAGATGGCGCAACAGGCCGAGAAAAAGTGCAACGTCTCCATCGGGTCGAATCGAAAGATGTATGTCTGCAATGTCGGCGCTGGTCGTGCGGCGCGGATCGATCAAGGCGACTTTCAGCTCCGGACGCTTTTCCTTGGCGACCACAATGCGCTGGTAGAGAACCGGGTGGCACCAGGCGAGATTTGAGCCAACGAGAACGACGAGATCGGCGAGTTCGAGGTCCTCATAACAGCCGGGTACAGTGTCGGAGCCAAAGGCGCGGCGATGCCCGGCGACGGACGAGGCCATACACAGACGGGAATTGGTGTCGATGTTGGCCGAACCGATGAAGCCCTTCATCAGCTTATTGGCGACATAATAATCCTCGGTCAGAAGCTGGCCCGATACATAGAACGCGACCGCGTCCGGTCCGTACCGGCGGATGGTTTCGCTGAAGCGTGCGGCCACGAGATCGAGGGCCGTTTCCCAATCGGCGCGCGCACCGCCGACCTCCGGATAGAGTAATCGGCCATCGAGGCCGATGGTTTCGGCAAGGGCGGAGCCCTTTGAGCAGAGCCGCCCATAGTTGGCGGGATGCTCGGTGTCGCCGTTGATGCTCACGCCGCCGTCGCTCGCGACATCGGCAACGATGCCACAGCCGACGCCGCAGTACGGGCAGGTCGTCTTGACCGAGCGCGGCACGATCATGGTCAAGCGGCTTCGACGGCGATATTCGACGCGATGAACACGATGCCGTTTTCTGATTTGACGGGTACGGTGCGGACGCAACCTTCGTCCGCGCCTTGAGCTTTGCCGCTCTCCAGGGAGATCACCCAGTTATGGAGCGGGCAAGTGACCGAAGCGCCGTGCACGATGCCCTGGCTCAAGGGACCGCCCTTATGCGGACAGCGATCGTCGATGGCGAACAGGCGACCGTCCCCCGTACGAAAGACAGCGACGCGCCCCGCTGCGGTCTCGACACATCGCGCGCCGCGCAGAGGGATATCAGTGATGTGTCCGATGGCAATCCACTGCATGGTTTTACTCCGCAGCCTGGGGAAGACCGACCGTGGCGAGGGGACGAAACTCGTGTTTGTGTAATCCAGAGACGCGTTCGGACCACGGATCGACTTGCGCGAACTTCTGCGAGTAGACGAAGCGGTCGAAGAAGGCGCGGCGGCGCTCCTCATCGGCAAGTATTTGCTTTCGGATCTCGTCGGTCCCGACGCGCTTGGCCCATTTGTAGATGCGCTCGAGGTATCGCGCCTGCTCGCGGTACATCTGTGTCAGCGCGACGATGACTTCGAGTGCCTCGTCCTCGGTCTTCACCAGACCCAAGACTTCGGTGCCCCGGATGTCGAGGCCGGCAGCCCCCGCGAAATGGATTTCAAATCCGCTGTCGACGCACACGACACCGACGTCCTTGCAGGTTGCCTCGGCGCAATTACGCGGACATCCCGACACGGCCATCTTCACCTTGGCTGGCGTCCAAGAGCCCCACATGAATTTTTCGATGCGGATGCCGAGCGCGGTCGAATCCTGCGTTCCGAAGCGACACCATTCGCTTCCGACACAGGTTTTGACGGTACGCAGACCCTTGGCATAGGCATGGCCGGAGACGAACCCCGCTTTGCCGAGATCTGCCCACACCGCAGGCAGATCTTCCTTGCGCACGCCCAGCATGTCGATCCGTTGGCCACCTGTGACTTTGACGGTCGGGATCTGGAATTTGTCCACCACATCGGCGATGGCCCGCAGCTCTTTCGCGCTCGTCACTCCTCCCCACATGCGCGGCACCACGGAGTAGGTGCCATCCTTCTGAATGTTGGCGTGCACACGCTCGTTGATGAAGCGAGACTGGTAATCATCGGTGTATTCGCCCGGCCAGTCGCAGACCAGATAGTAGTTGAGAGCAGGGCGGCACTTGGCGCAGCCGCACGAGGTCTTCCATTCGAGCTCTTGCATGACAGCGTAAACGCTCTTGAGGCCCTTGGCTTTGATCAGCCGGCGCACGTCGTCATGGCCGAGGGAAGTGCAAGAGCACATCGGCTGCACGGCGGCTGGGGCGTAGGAATCGCCGAGCGTCAGCTTCAGCACCTGTTCGACAAGGCCGGTGCACGAGCCGCACGATGCGGACGCCTTGGTGTGGGCGCGCACATCATCGAGCGAGGTCAGTTTCTTGCTTTGAATGGCGGCGACGATCTTGCCCTTGCACACGCCGTTGCAGCCGCAGATCTCTGCGTCATCGGGCAATGCTGCAACGGCCGCCATAGGGTCCAACGGGGAACCGCCTTGGTAGGCCTGTCCGAAAATGAGCGTGTCGCGCATATCGGAGATGTCGATCGCTTTCTTCTTCAGTTCATTGAACCACGCGCCATCCGCGGTCTCGCCGTAGAGCACCGTGCCGACAATGCGGTTTTCCTTAAGAACAAGGCGCTTGTAGACGCCTGCCGCGGCGTCGCGCAGTACGATTTCCTGCCGATCCTCGCCGTCCGCGAAATCGCCGAGCGAGAATACATCAATCCCGGTGACCTTGAGCTTGGTCGGGGTGTCGTTGTGGACGAATCCCGGCCCGTCTTCGCCGGCAAGCCTGGCGGCGGCGATGCGCGCCATTTCGTAAAGGGGTGCCACGAGGCCGTAGACATGTCCGCCGACTTCCGCGCATTCACCGAGCGCCAAGATGTCCGGGTCGGATGTCTGCATCCGATCGTCAACGAGGATGCCTCGGTTGGTGGCAAGCCCCGCCTCAGCTGCGAGCCAAGCATTGGGTTTGATCCCGGCGGCCATCACCACGAGCGTTGCCGGGATCACGCGACCGTCTGCGAGAGCTACTCCTTCGACTTTACGGTCTCCTAGAATGGCCTTGGTCGAAGCTTTCGTGATGACCTTGATGCCGCGCTGCTCCAATTCCTGCTGCAGCATATAGCCGGCGGCTGGATCGAGCTGGCGTTCCATCAGCGTCGGCATGAGGTGCAGCACGGTCACATCCATGCCGCGCTCTTTAAGGCCTGCGGCCGCTTCCAGCCCCAGGAGACCGCCGCCGATCACCACTGCCGTGGATCGAGATTGGGCGGCGAGTAGCATGGCGTTGACGTCGTCGAGATCACGATACGAGAGGACGCCTGCGAGGTTGTTGCCGGGGACCGGCAGGATAAACGGCACCGATCCGGTTGCGATGACGAGTTTGTCGTAGTCCGCCATCACGCCTTTGTCCGATGTCACGGTTTTGGCGACGCGGTCTATGCCGACGATCTTGTGCCCCTTGTACAGGGTGATCCCGTTCTTGATGTACCAGCCGTCGCCGTGAATGATGATCTGCTCATAGTCTTTCTCGCCGGACAGCACCGGAGACAACATGATGCGATCGTAGTTGACGCGCGGCTCGGCGTTGAAAATCGTGACCTCGTAGCGGTCCGGAGCATTTTCGAGCAGATGCTCGAGCATGCGCCCTGGCGCCATGCCGTTACCGATGATGACGAGTTTCTCGGTCATTTGCTTGACCCCTTCCAGTTATTCGGCGGCGATGACTGATGTGTTGGCGCGATCCTTCGAGACTGACGCTGGCGCGCCGCGCATGCGGCGGACAGCAACGTCCATCCAGAACAACAGGCCGACAGAGATTGCGAACAGCAGCATGAAGCAGCTTGACCAAAGTCCCGTGAGGTCGTTCAGCGCGCCGAAGGCGATGGGAAGAGCGAATCCACCGAGGCCGCCGATCATTCCGACCACGCCGCCGACGGCGCCGACGCTGCCGGGATAGTAGGAGGCGATGTGCTTGAAGACGGCAGCCTTGCCGAGGCTCATGAAAAAGCCGAGTACAAAGGCGGCGACGACGAAGGTTCCGATACCGATCTCGAAGTGAGAGGAAATATCTCCGTTGATACCGCGCATGACGTAGCTGGTCGGCGGCAGCGACAGGATGAGTGTAGCAACCGCCGAGACGCCGAGGCTCCAATACATCACCGTGCGGGCACCGATGCGATCTGAGAGCATGCCGCCGTAGGCGCGGAAAATGCTGGCCGGGATCGAATAAAGGGCGCCGACAAGGCCTGCAGTTTCAATGTTGAAGCCGTAGACGCCGATGAGGTAGCGCGGCAGCCAGAGTGCGAGGGCGACAAACGCACCAAATACGAAGAAGTAGTAGGATGCGAAGCGCCAAACCCGCGCGTCGCGCAAGGGAGAAAGTTCCAGCATGAACGATTTGGCCGCAATGCCCGTCCTGCGACGCTCGATAATGACCGGATCGTCAACGGTCGAGATGTAAAAGATCGTCGCCATCAGGATCAGGGCTGCGGCCCAAACGAGCGCCACCGCCTGCCAGCCCCAGGCAAGCAGTACAAAGGGCGCGGCGAATTTCGTCACCGCCGCCCCGACGTTGCCGACGCCGAAAATGCCGAGCGCCGTGCCCTGACGGCCCTGAGGAAAGAAGCGAGAGACATAGGCGACGCCGACTGCGAAGGACCCGCCCGCCAGACCGACACCAAGCGCCGCAAGAAGGATTTGCGGATACGTGTGGGCAAATGCGAGCAGGATGGTCGCGAGGCTCGTCGCGAGCATCATGATGGTGAAGACGAGGCGGCCGCCGAAGCGATCGGTCCAGATGCCGAGGAAGATGCGCGAGAGCGATCCGGTCAGGATGGGCGTGCCGACAAGCAGCCCAAACTCGGTTTCGGACAATGCCAGCTCTTGCTTGATCCGCACGCCGACTATCGAAAAAATCGTCCACACCGCGAAGCATACGGTGAAGGCGAGCGTCGACGCCCAGAGTGCGCGGCTTTCGGCGCTCGCCAATCCAAGATCCGCGTGATCGTCACCCGTCATCGATCCATCTCCCGCTCCGCGTGCAGAAACAAAAAAAGCCGCCAGTCAAACCTCTGCACGGATGCGCAGAGGCTTGAACGGCGGCTTTGCCTGATGAGCGCCCGTCGTTGGGCGCCGACTAGTCCCGAGCTTCGTGCTGCCTGCTTCGGCGCTGCAGCATTGCTTAGGTCAAACCTGTCATGAGAATGGATACCCGTGTCGTCCGGGCCTCAGCAAGGCCAAAGAATGGACAATCTGCGCACCCGACGGCACAAAGTTTGTGCACTGCAACCGGCTGACGATTATCGTTTTTGCGCCTCGATGTAGGCGTCGAGACGGTCGGGATCGAACAGCGCGCCGTCGAAGAAGCCGTCAGGCCCGAGGGTCAGACTCGCGCCCATCGAACCTACGGGAGTTGGCGTTGTCAGCGCGCCTTCCACCTTGGCATTCGCGGATGGGAACGCGACGCCGAGGGCCATCAGGGCACTCCGATAGATGTCGGGCCGATAGGTCTCGCGGGCAATCGCTGCATTTTCGGGTGTGTGCTCGACCTGCCCCCACCGCACCATTTGCGAATAGAACCACAGCGCGTGGCTCTTCCAGGGGAACATGGCGGCTTGCGCGAACGGAACAAAAAAATCTTCAACGCGTCTGATTTCGCCACCGCCGACATCAAGCATGCCGGAGAGGCCGTGCATTATCCAGTCGGCCGAACGATCGACGAAAGCTCGCGCGCTCAACATATCTGCAAGCTCGCGATGGTTCTGCGGCGAGGCACACCACTGCGCCGAGCGGCACAAGGAACGCAGCAGTGCGGCCAGCGCATCCGGATCTCGCTCGGCCCACTGCGCCGCTACACCCAGGACCTTTTCAGGGCTCGCTCTCCATAGTGCCGCCTTAACCGTCACGATATGGCCGAGTGCCGCCTTTGCTGCCGCGGTGTTCCACGGCTCGCCCACGCAATAGCCGTCGATCGTGCCGGCTGCAAGCGCATCCGCCATGAGCGGGGGCGGGACAAAAACGATTTCGATGTCGTTCTCGAGGTCTATACCGCAGGCGGCGAGCCAATAGCGCAGTTCATAGTTGTGGCTGGAGAACGGGTGAACGACAGCGAAACGAATCGCTCCATCGCCTGCCTTGCGTTCGGCAATCGTTGCGCGCAGCGCCTTGCCCGCAGTTGCGGGGTTGAGATCCGACTTCGCGTCGTGGGCAAGCATTCGCTCCCACAATGCAACTGAAACCGTGATGGCGTTTCCGCCGAGGCCGAGCGCGATGGGTGCGATCGTCTTGGCCGCGAACGGGGTGAGGCCGAGATTGGCCGCGATCGGCATGGGCGCCAGCATGTGCGCCACCTGGAAATGGCCGACGGCCATGCGGTCGCGGATGTTGGCCCAGGAAGTCTCACGCACGAGGGTCAGATCGACGCCTTCGCCGGCCGCGAAGCCTTTCTCTTTGGCGGCAACGAGGACGGCGCTGTCGAGCAGGGGCATGAAACCAGCGACAATCTCGAATGGTCTGCGGTCTGTCATTTGTCCTCCGGCGGAGCCAGCAGACCGGCGGCCATGATCAGGCCTTCGGCTATCTCGGAAATCTTGCGGTTCTGGTTCATGGCCGTCTTGCGCAACAAGGCGTAGGCTTCTGCCTCCGTCAGGCCGCGCGTTTTCATGATGATGCCCTTGGCACGATCGACCAGTTTCCTGCTCTCGAGCTGGGAGCGCGCCTCTTCCAATTCGTGGGCCATGCGTGCGAATGCGTTGAAGCGGCTGATCGCCATATCGAGAATCGGCTTTACGCGCTCGCGTTTCAAGCCGTCGACGACATATGCGGAAACGCCGGCCTCGACCGCGGCTTCGATCGCGGAATGATCTGAGCGATCGACGAACATGGCGATTGGCCGGTTCACGGCGCGCGAGAGCTGAAACATGCTCTCGAGCACGTCGCGGTTAGGGTTCTCGAGGTCGATGACGATGACATCGGGCGAGACGTCGGCGATACGGCGCGCAATTCCAACCACGTCGTGAACGATCGTGAGGTTGGTATAGCCGGCGTCGCGCAACCCATCCTCGATGACCACGGCTCTAAGCCGGTTCTCATCGATAATCAGGATTGAAAGTGTTGGCTCAGGTCCGGGCATGCCCCCTCGCTCTCTCTGAGGCGGCGGAGCCATTAACACAAAAGATCACGATCTAACAAATGTCGATCTCACGAGCTGGGATCGGCATGCTCTGCCAATTGCCGTTAACCCGCACATCTAGCTCAGCGAAATTGCTGTCGGCTTCATGCCGAGAGGGATGGCGCCGCCATTATCGGCCGGGGCCCCCACCTATCCGTGCGCGTCATGCCTCGGCGCGAGCGCCGGCCGAAGGATTTTTCTCATCGGGCGAGTAGACCGTTATGCCGGACATTGGGTCGACCCAGGCGAGATGGCTTCGCACTTCCTTCACGCCGGCGATATTCTCGGCGGCGACGACGGCAGCCTCGTCCTGACGGAACGCCGTAAACGATCCCCAGAGGTCGACCACGCCGTCCTTTACTGTGACATCGACGAGCTCGTTTGCAGCCCAGGGCAGCTTGCCGAACTCCGCGAGAATATTATTGCGGATTTCGATATCGGTTTCGCTCACTCTCGCGTCGCGCAGCAGGCCCGCCAATGCCCGAATGACATTCGCGCGGCTGACGATCCCGACTACTGCATCGCCTCTCATGACGGGAAGTCGCTTGATCCTGCTCTTCTCCATCAGGTGGATGATCTCGGAAACGTCAGTGTCTTCGGTGATCGTAATAGGATCTGCCGTCATCACCTCGGAGACCTTGCGGCCATGAGCACGAATATATTCTTGTGCGAGCTTTTCCGGACCTGTGAAGAGCTGTCGCCATAACGGCCGTTTAATCTCCGTGCCCGTTTCTACGCGGCGCAGACAATCGCCTTCGGTGATCACGCCCACCAGCTTGCCGCTTGCGTTGACGACAGGCAGGCCGCTGATATGGCGTTCGAGCATTACCTGCAGCACTTCAGAAAGCGGGCACTCGGGTGTTGTCGAGACCACGCCGGTCGTCATGATATCGCTGGCTCTCATAGCAGGTCTCCAGAGAATTCAATTTGTCTTGGACGCACTGTTGCCATTGCCAGCCGCATCGAGAAACGCTCTCGCGGCTTTCCAGCCGGTGCTTGCAATGCTCGAAAATTCGGCAGCGTAGTCGCCCGCCATCTGCTGCCAGAACTTCGCGTAAAGATCGCAGATGTCGCTTGGGTTACGGCATGCTGCGAATTGTTGCGGGAAAGTACTGTCTTTGGCGAGACGCTCGCCAACGAATTTCACCCAACTTTTGGCGACTTCGTCTCCAGCTTGGCAGACTGCAGCGTTCCACGCTTCGGCGCAGGTCGCTGCGGGCGACCAGATGCTTGTCAACGAGGCGACGCCTGGATCCGGCACCCGCGAGTTGCAATGGCTTCCATTTCTGCTTGGATAATCGAGCATCGTTCGAACTCCTGAAAGACTTTTAAAATTCTCCCTCCGCGAAATGCACGCGCCTTGATGAGGATCAATCTGCAATATGACGAGTGTTCAGCGTTGAAAAACATACGTTCCCGGTGCCTCTGCAAGCGCCGCCGGCATATCTTCCGGCGTGCCCATTGGGGGCGGGTCAACCCACTCCGACGATTTCTCAGCAAGCCATTCCGACCATGCGGTCCACCAAGAGCCCTCGAACTTGGACGCTGTTTTCTGCCATTCATCAGGGTCGACGAAGGGACCGTCGGCGGCCTTTGTCGCCATGCGATAGCTGCGGCCGGGGAGTCCCGGCGGCGAGACGATGCCGGCGTTATGGCCGCCGCTCGTTAGCACGAAAGTTACGGCCGTATCGGTCAGAATATTGAATTTATAAACTGAGCGCCAGGGCGCGACGTGATCCGTCTCCGTTCCGACCGCAAAAATCGGAACCCGCATATCAGTCAACGTCACCGTTCTTCCGTCGACCTTGAAACGACCTTCCGCGAGATCGTTGTTCAGAAACAGAGATCGCAGATATTCGGAATGCATACGATAGGGCATGCGCGTTGCGTCGGCATTCCACGCTAGGAGATCGTAAACAGGTTTGCGCTTGCCAAGCAGATAGTCGTTGATGACGTGGGACCAGATCAGATCGTTGGACCGAAGAAGCTGGAATGCACCCGCCATCTGTACGCTGTCGAGAAAGCCTTGCTCGGCCATCATGTCTTCGAGAAGTGCGACCTGGCTTTCGTCGATGAAGAGGGTTAGTTCGCCGGCCTCCCTGAAATCTGCCTGAGCCGCGAGGAACGTCAGAGTCTGGATACGATCATCGTCGGCGAGGGCCATGGCGCTTGCTGCGGTCGCCAGCAGCGTCCCGCCAAGACAATAGCCAGTTGCGTGAATTTTTTTGCCACCCGTAATTTTTCCGACGGCGTCGATCGCTGCCATTACGCCAAGGCGGCGGTAATCGTCGAAGCTCGTCTCGCGGTCACTGGCGTCAGGATTGTGCCAGGAGATGATGAATACGGTGAACCCTTGCTCGGTCAGATACTTGACCAGTGAGTTCTGGGGTCTGAGATCGAGAATATAGTACTTCATGATCCAGGCAGGAACGATGAGAACGGGCTCGCTGTGAACCTTTGCGGTGCGCGGCTCGTATTGAATGAGCTCGATGAGATGGTTGCGGAAGACGACCTTTCCCGGCGTCACCGCCACAGTCTCTCCGACCGTGAATTGTTCGGCGCCTTCCGGAGCGTCCCCCTCCTGGAACCGTGTCAAATCGTCGATGAAATTCCAAAAACCATGTATGAGATTGAACCCAAACTCTGCAGTCGTTTGCGCCAGCACGTCGGGGTTCGTCATCACGAAGTTTGTCGGCGCGAAGACATCGAGAGCCTGCCGGATCATGAAATCGACGCGCCGTGCATTTTGTCGGTCGACGCCGCGCACTGCTGTTGCCGCTTGGTGCCACCATTTCTCTGTCAGCAGGAAGGCTTGTGCGAAAATATTGAAAGGATAATCCTTCCACCGTTCCGATGCGAACCTCCTATCGTGTGATTGGGGATCTACAGCGGGCGCGGTTCTGGCGTTGTCGAAGGTTGCCGCTTGTGCGAAATGCCAAAGGTGTAGCCAATTGTGGAATGCCTTCGCGAGCAGCTCAAGCTGCAGGCCGGGCGAGCCGGCCAGGTGAATTCCCCAATCGAAGAAAGCGTTGGCGCAGGCGGCGGGTGAAAGCCCTGTGGTCGTACGAGCGACAAGATAGTTGAGGCGCCGGTCGAGATCCGAAAGTCTCGACGATTCCAAATCGGACAATGCTAACGGAACAGCATTAAGTGTCGGCGTCGGGGCGCCGCGCCCTTTTTCGACGAGACCCAGAAGCAGCGGCGGGGGATCTGGATATATTGGCTCATCCAACACGTGGCCTCCAATTTCCTTGCCGGGATAAAGGCGACCATTTCATTTTCCGCTAACCCGCCATTGATGCAACTCAACGCAGTATGCGGCTTTTTAGCTTGACCGGGATCAGTTTGTCGTCGGTCTGAAAAGATGATGAAATAATTTGGAAAAAGGCGTTGCGAGGATGCCTAATGACCGTTCGTAATTTGAATTATCTGACGGCGCCGCGCTCGGTTGCGCTCATAGGCGCGAGTGCGCGTCCGGGCTCAGTCGGCTCGACCGTCATGCACAACTTGCTGACGGGTGGGTTTGCCGGAACCGTCCAACTCGTCAACCCGAAGTATCGAGAGATCGACGGCCGACCTTGTGCCGCCTCCGTCGCCGAGCTTCAGGAAACGCCGGAGATGGCGGTGATCGCAACACCATCACAGACGGTTCCTGGCTTGATCGGAGAACTGGGTCGTAAGGGCACGCGAGCGGCCATTGTGCTGACGGCAGGTCTCGGCCCTCTCACGAAGGAGATGCTTGGCGCCTCGCAGCCGTATTGCCTGCGTATCCTCGGGCCGAACTGCATCGGCTTCATGGCACCGCCGATCGGCCTCAATGCCAGCTTCGCATCTCGCGCGCCGCTTTCAGGCGATCTAGCATTCGTATCGCAATCCGGCGCGCTCATTACCGCAGTCGTCGATTGGGCGGCCGGACGCGGCATCGGATTTTCGCAGGTCGTATCACTTGGAGAAATGGCCGACGTCGATCTCGGCGATATGCTTGATCATCTCGCTACCGACAGATCAACGCGTGCCATTCTGCTCTATGTCGAGGCCGTTACGCACGCCCGCAAGTTTTTGTCGGCCGCTCGCAGGGCTGCGCGGTTGAAGCCCGTCATCGTCGTCAAAAGCGGGCGCCATGCTGGAGGCGCGCATGCTGCGCTATCTCATACCGGAGCACTGGCGGGATCGGACGCAGCCTATAATGCCGCTTTCCGGCGCTCCGGCCTGTTGCGAGTGAAGACGCTCGACGATCTCTTCGCGGCCGCGGAGACTCTTGCACGCGTCCCGCGGCTCGGCGGCGAAAGGCTCGCCATCCTGACGAACGGCGGCGGCGCGGGCGTTCTCGCATCCGATGAGTTGCAGGACTTCGACGGAAAGCTGGCTGTCTTCGAATCCGGAACGCTTGGCTCGCTCGACCGGGTGCTGCCCTCGACTTGGTCTCGCGGAAATCCGGTCGACATCATTGGTGACGCCGATACAGCGCGTTATGCGAACGCGCTGCACGTTCTGCTCGGCGATGAGCAGTCCGATGCCGTGCTTGTGCTCCACTGTCCGACCGCGACGGTCTCTGCGACGGACGCGGCGAAAGCCGTCGTCGATACAATTGCGAAGACGAGTGACGGAGTGAGGAGCAATCCGGTGCTCACCTGCTGGCTGGGCGGCGCGGCGGTCAAGGATGCGCGGGAGATTTTTGCGCAAAACAAAATTCCGACATTCGAGACGACCTCGGAGGCTGTTACCGGCTTCATGCAACTTGTCGGGTATGCGCGCGCGCAGGCCGAGTTGATGGAGGTGCCACCCAGCGTCGCCACCGAGCGAATCTATGACGCCGCATCCGTAGCACGCGATATCGAGAAAATTCTCGCATCCGGCCGCAGCGTGGCGTCGGCGCCCGAAACCAAATCCATCCTTGCGGCTTACGGTATTCTGGTCAACCGCGCCGTCTTCGCCCGCGACGCGGCAGACGTCCGGACGATCGCCAGCAATATCTTAAGCAGCTCGGGAGCGTGCGCCGTCAAGATCGCGTCTCCGGACATTTCACACAAGTCGGATGTCGGCGGTGTACGGCTGGGCTTGGAAAGCCCGGAGTCCGCCGCTCGCGCAGCCGATGAAATGATAAACCGTATCCAGAGCATGCATCCAGATGCGCGGATCGACGGTTTTACCGTAGAGCCGATGATCGGCAGGCCGCATGCGGTTGAAATCATAGTCGGGATGAACGTCGATCAGACGTTCGGGCCGATGATGCTTTTCGGAGCCGGTGGCGTGGCAGTCGAGATCATGCGCGATACTGCGTTGGCGTTGCCGCCGCTCGACACGCTTCTTGCACGCCAGATGATCGCCGAAACACGCGTCGCGCGGCTTCTCGGCGGATACCGCGATCGCCCAGCTGCGAAACTCGACGATCTCGTCGAAGTCCTCGTGCGCGCCAGCGACCTCGTCATCGCTCATCCCGAAATTCGTGAATTGGATATCAATCCTCTGCTCGTCGACGAAAATGGTGTTATCGCCATCGACGCCCGCATGAAGCTCGCGAGTGAGGCGGCGAGTCCAAGAATGCCTCTCGCTATCCGGCCGTATCCTTCCCATCTTCAGCAGATCGCACAGATCGCGGGCGGCGGCGAGATGACGGTGCGGCCGGTCCGTCCGGACGACGAGCCAAAGTATGTGCGCTTCTTCGCCGCCATTTCTCCCCGAGACATCCGTTTGCGCTTCTTTGCCGGTCGCTGTTCGTTTCCTCATACGTTCATCGCCCACCTGACACAGATCGACTACGCCAGGGAAATGGCCTTTGTTGCAATCGATAACCCAACGGGAGAGCTGCTCGGCGTGTCTCGCCTCGTCTTGGATCCCGATCTCACGCACGGCGAATTTGGCATTCTTGTGCGCTCGGATATGCAGGGCCGGGGCATCGGCTGGCAGCTCATGGAGGTTCTTCTTAAATATGCGCAAAGCGAAGGCGTGGAGGAGGTCGAGGGTATCGTTCACGCCGAAAATAAAAACATGCTCGATATGGCGCGCCAACTCGGTTTTGCTTCCAGGGACGTGGAAGGCGATGCCGCTCTTCGGGAGGTCGTATGGCGCCCGGCCAATATGGCAAGAAAGCCGACTGTGGATGGCGTGGACGTCGGTTCTACGTCGCGGGGTATTTGACGGGCTCGGCGCTGGTCTCTCGAAGGGAGTTGGCCGGGCATCACGTTCATCGCATCGCCAAAGGTTTCAACGCTTCGGCGGCTGCAAGGTAGATTACGGTAATACCCGCGATTGCCGCCAGAATCGGCATCGGCGGTGGGACAAATCCGGCAAATCGGCCGATCGGCGTTAACGCCACCAATAAAGCGACCGCTAATGCACCCAATGACGTCCACACGAGAATCCGGTTCGGACGGCCGGTCCATGCCCGCTGCGCTGTTCTGATAACAAAAATTACCAGAACCTGCGTCGCGATCGACTCGATAAACCACGCGGTGCGAAATACGTCGATATCCGCTTTGAAGCCGAGCTCCAGAAGGGCGAACGTCGCGAGATCGAACAGCGACGATAGCGGTCCCATGACGAGCGTGAATCCCAGTACCGAGTTGATATTCCATGCCTGTGGGCGGGCGAGCGCGGCTTCGTCCGCGGAGTCGAATGGAATACCGATTTCCGAAAAATCATAGAGAAGATTGTTGAGAAGAATCTGTAGGGGCGTCAGCGGCAAAAAAGGTAGAGCGAGAGAAGCGAGCGCCATCGACAGCATATTGCCGAAGTTCGAGCTTGTGCCCATGCGAACGTATTTCATGATGTTTGCGTAGGTCCGCCGGCCTTCGAAGACTCCATCGGCGAGCACGCCGAGATCGGGCGCGAGGAGAATGATGTCGGCTGCTTCGCGCGCAACGTCGGTTCCCCCCTCGACGGATAATCCGACGTCGGCAGCATGAATGGCCGTGGCATCGTTGATTCCATCACCGAGGAAGCCGACAGTATTGCCGCTCAAGCGCAACGCCCGCACTATCCGCCCCTTCTGTTCGGGCGAGATGCGGACGAAGAGATCGGTCGCCGCCGCCCGATCCGCCAAAGCCCTATCGGTCAGACTATCGATCTCGCTGCCTGTGAGAATGCCGTGTGCCGGGATGCCCAGCATCTCGACCAGATGCGAGACGACGGGCGCGGCATCGCCGGAAATGATTTTCACGCTTATGCCGGCGTTGACGAGACGCGCCACAGCATTGCGTGCGCTTGCCTTCGGAGGATCGAGGAAAGCCGCGCATCCTATGAACGTCAGAGCCGCCTCGTCCTCGGGTCCTATTCTCGAGCAATCGGTGCGCATTGCGCGCTGGGCGACTCCAAGCAGCCGCAAGCCCTCGCGGTTTTTGTCTTCGAAAAGCTTGAGAATGTTTTGGCGCATTACATTGTCAAGCGGGACGATGCTTCCGTCGGACCGTTCCACATCCGTGCAGAGACTCAGAAGCGCTTCCGGCGCACCTTTCGTGATCATCTGGCGTGCGTCGCCTCGTGCGACCAAGACTGACGCACGGCGGCGCTCGAAGTCGAAGGGCGCATCGTCGACGCGGTTCCAACCACCGATCGATGTGGGCGCAACTGTAAGGATCGCATCGTCAAGGTTGCTGCGCATTCCGCTCGCGAAGCGGCTGTTGAGCCGAACGAGTTCCGCAGCGCGTTCGCTTTCGCGGCCGTCTGCATCGAAATTGCCGACGTGTGCGATCTTTGCTTCAGTCAGCGTTCCTGTCTTGTCGGTGCACAAGACGTTCATGGCGCCGAGATCGTGGATGGCAGAGAGGCGCTTGACGATGACCCGGCGTTCCGACATCCGGACGGCGCCGCGTGCGAGCGTCACCGTCATGATCATCGGCAGCAATTCCGGTGTCAGGCCTACCGCTAGCGCGACGGCAAACATGAAACTTTCAAGCGAAAGCCCATGCCTTACGAGCTGTGTTAGAAGAACGAAGAGTACCAAAAAGGCCGTCAGTCGAAGAATCAGGACGCCGAGCCGGTGCAAACCGCGCTCGAAGCTCGTCGGCATTTCTCTCGTCTGAACGGAGGCTGCAATTGCACCGAAGCTCGTCTTCCCGCCGACGCGATCGACCATCATCACGGCTTCTCCGCCGACGATCGTGGTACCGGCAAACAGCGCATTGCTAGCGTCCGCAATCGACGGCGATTTTGACATCTCCGGCGACTTTTCTACCGGGTAAGGCTCGCCCGTCAGGATTGCTTCGTTGGCGAGCGCGCCACGGCTTGCGAGCACGATGCCATCAGCTGGAACAAGATCGCCGCCGCGTAATTCAACAACGTCGCCACGCACGACGTCCCTGACGGGTAATTCGACAGGAACCCCGTTGCGGCGCACAGTTGCGGTGATCGCGATCGAACGCTGTAGCGCGGCAATTGCGGATTCGGCTTTGTGTTCTTGGGAGACATCGAGCACGATCGACAGCGCAACGATCAGGGCAATGACGACGAAGCTTTGCCAATCTCCCGTCGCGCCGGAAATTGCGGCAGAAATTAGTAGAATGGCGACCAATGGCTCGGCGACGCGACGCGCTATCTTTGCTATGAGACTTTGATGGCGGCGCGTATCGATGATGTTCGGACCATCGCGCGCGAGCCGCTCTGCCGCCTCAGCCGACGTCAATCCCTCGCGGCGGCTTGCCAGCGCGCGCGTCGCTTCGTCGATTGAGACAAGCCAGAACGGCTGCGGTCCCTCAGATCGTGCGCTCCGAAGCGAGGAGCCGGCGTGGGGCGTCATATACTCAACCATGCATGAAGCATCTCAGCCATGGGTCTGCTAAAGTGCGTGTATCGTGTTAGTTGCCCAACCAAATACGTCAAACGAACGAAAAAGGGCCGGACTATGCTGCAGACGATCCTCGAATCCGCAGTCGCGGCAATACTGGCCATCGATGATAGCGGCCGAATAAAGATCGCAAATCCTGCTGCCGAACGCATGTTCGGCTACACATCAGACGAAATGCTCGGCCGCAATGTCAGCATGTTGATGCCGGAACCGTATCGCACGCAGCATGACCGATATATGGAACGCTATCTACGTACGGGGGAGAAGCGGATCATAGGTATCGGCCGGGAGGCTGAAGGCCAGCGCAAGGATGGAACTATTTTTCCAATTCACCTTGCCGTCGGTGAGTTTGAGATGTCTGATGAACGGTTCTTTTCGGGGATTATCACAGACCTTAGCGCGCATGCCCGTCTGCAGGCGGAGATTGACCGCCAGTCGCTGTTGTTTCAGGCCGTCTTTGATTATGTACCCGAAACGCTCGTCATCTCAGCACCCGAGGGCCAGATCGTTCTGATCAATCCGGCTGCTACGCGCATGTTCGGCTATAGCGCAAGCGAAGCTACCGGACTTGACTGGACAGCGCTTTTCGACGTCCCGCCCGACAAGAAGCAACTGGAAAAAGACTTGGCTGGGCAACAGGCAGGCGATGGCGGGAGCGTTGCAATCTCCACGGTTCTGCGCCGCAAGGATGGGCGCAAGTTTCCCGCACAGGGGCATATTGCGGTCATTACCGGTGCTGACCAGACGCAGATGGCAGTCGTCAGTCTTTTCCGAGATATGACCGAGGAGTTGAAGCGGAGAGAAAGTTCTCTGAGGCTTCAAAAACTCGAGGCTGTTGGGCAACTAACAGGCGGCATAGCCCATGACTTCAATAATCTGTTGACGATCATTTCCGGAAATCTCGAGCTTCTAGAAGGATCGATCTCGAATGCCGAGGACCGTGAGCTTCTTTCTCGCGCAACGAGGGCCGCTGATTCCGGCGCGCGGCTTACCCGGAGACTGCTGACGTTCGCGCGGCGCAGGCAATTGGCTCCGGAGGTGATCAATCTGAACGAGCAGGTCCGAAGCATGACCGAGCTTCTTCACCGTACGCTTGGGGATACGATCGACCTGCAAACGAGTTTCGCTCGGGATCTTTGGCTGACACGCGCGGATGCGGGCGAAGTCGAAGCCGCGGTCATCAATCTGGCGATCAACGCGCGTGATGCGATGCCAAATGGCGGTAAGCTCTCTATCCGAACCAACAATGCAATGCTGGAAAGCGATGAGGTGGGGTTTGAAGGGCCGCTCGTAGCGGGCGATTACGTGCAGATATCGGTTTCCGACAATGGCATCGGAATGAATAGAGCAGTGCTTACCCGCGTCTTCGAGCCATTCTTCACGACTAAGCCGCCCGGACGCGGAACAGGATTGGGGCTCAGCACTATCTATGGTTTCATCAAGCAATCTGGCGGGAACATCACGATTTACAGTGAACCGGGCGTTGGTACGACGGTAAACCTCTATTTCCCGCGCTGCCCCGATTATTCCGGCGCGGCGGCTTCGGTGGCGGACGCGTCGAAGGAGGAAAGAGGGAGTGGTGAGCGTATCCTAGTCGTCGAAGACAATGGCGACGTGCGCGCATTGACGGTGCAGCGCCTGCACCGCCTCGGCTATGAGGTTGTCGAGTTTGCCACGGGCGCGGCGGCGCGAGATGCGCTCAAGGGTGGGCTGGAGGTCGATCTGGTATTTAGCGATATTATGATGCCTGGGGGATTGACGGGGGTCGATCTTGGAAAATGGATCGGTGAATGCCGTTCGGCGCTGCCGGTGATTCTGACGACTGGATTTGCGGACGAGGCAACCGACATTGCGGCCGTCGCCGACGTATGGCCCATCTTACGCAAGCCCTATACGCAGCGGGATCTTGCGGAAGTCGTGCGCAAAACACTTGAAAAGCGCAAGGTTTGACCTTCGCTCGCGGTCAAGCAATGTCCGGCCCGGCTTTCGGGTCGCGATGGCGGCGCCGCTATTGATACGCATCAAGGTCGCCCCATTTTCAGGGAGTATCCGATGTCTGCACAGTGGCGGATATCCCTGTGTCTGTTCAAAGTAAGCGAATGGAGGCTGTGATGTCAGTTCGAAACACGTTGCCCCGGCTTTGGCGAGACGACCGCCATCCTCTGAGTTCATTGCGCGATGAAATGGACGAGCTCTTCGAAAGCTGGACTAAGGATTTCGGCTTTCCGCAGATGCCGTGGGCGCAGGAGGCCCAGTGGGTGACAGAGATAAGCCCGCGTATGAACGTCTCTGAAACCGATAAGGAATTGCAGATCACGGCCGAATTGCCGGGCGTTGATCAGAAGGATATCGAGATCACGCTCACCGGCGGCGATCTCCTTATCAAGGGCGAGAAAAAGTCCGAGACCGACGAGAAGAAGGACGAGCGCAGCCGCTCCTATCACCGCGTCGAGCGATCCTTCGGCTCGTTCCAAAGACGGCTTTCGCTGCCCTATGACGTTGATCCCGACAAGGTTCAGGCGTCGTTCAAGGATGGCATCCTCACCCTGACGCTACCGAAGCCACCCGAGGTGCAGAAGGCCGCCAAGAAAATTGAGATCAAGGGCGAGAAGCAGATCGAGGCAAAAAAAGCTGCGTGAGCGCATCGCTCCTGCGTGCCGATAGGGGACGCCGAGCCGCCTTTGGCGTCCTCAATCGCGGCTCAGCTTAGCCTTTCTTGCGCCTCACATCGCATGCGAAAATATAACCGATACTGCGGATAGACTTAATTTTTGCCGATGCGCCTGGACCCGAGTCAATTTTACGGCGGAGTCTACTCACCAAGGCGTCAATCGAGCGGTCAAGCGGCGAGTAGTCGTGGCCCTTTAACAGGTCCATGATCTCATCGCGTGTGAGCGCGCGATGCGGGCGCCGAACAAATATCTCTAGAAGGTTAAACTCCGCCGTCGTCAGCTCGCGCAGGGCGCCTTTTTCATCCTTCATCTCTCGGCTTGTCAAATCCATTGTCCAGCCTGCGAACTCGTAAACTTCGTGCGCTGGGGAAGGAGTGGCCAAGGCCGCCCTGTTGCTTCCTTCGTGTCGTCTCAAGACGGAGCGAACGCGGGCAAGAACCTCCCGCAAGTTAAAGGGCTTCGAGATGTAATCGTCGGCTCCGATCTCAAGACCGACGATACGGTCGACGGTATCGCCCTTGCCTGAGACCATGACGATGGGAACATCGTGCCGCGCACGTATTTCGCGTGCGAGACAGAGTCCATCTTCCTGGCCAAGAGATAGGTCGAGCGTGACGAGGCTCACCGTATCGTGCTCGAGAGCGGCACGCGTCGCCGCTCCATCCGCGGCTTCTGCGACGGTATACCCTTCTCGTTCGAAGCACGTCCTCAACAGACGCCGGATTTCGGGTTCGTCGTCAACGACAAGTATTTTCGTTGTCACGTCAGCTCTCCGAGGCCTGGCGCGGTGGAGTTTCGAATTACAAATTGTTACAATTATTCACTGTTCGCGCATACCCGCGCGATCCTTGGCCGCTTCTATGCCGACCGATCGATGAAGCCTTTCGGCAGAGCCAAGGAGAGCGGATATGTTGGGCGCAACGGGTGTTCATGATGTTGTTCCGTACAATCCTTATGCGGGGCTGTCGAGCGAGGAGAGACCTTGCGCCCGGCAGCGCGATGGGTTTGAGAATGCCACATTCCGGAAGATCGGAGCCAAAGAATACGTTTTCTGTGACGGCGACCCGAGGACGCACATTTTCTACGTTGAGCAAGGGGTCATTGCGCTGTCGAAAATTCTGGGGGATGGCCGCCGGCAAGTCATCGACTTCGCATACCCGGGGGATTACATCGGCCTTGGCCTCCTCAAAGAGTACATTTTCGATGCTCAAGCGACCTGCCTCGCTAAGGTTAAGTGCATCCCGGCGTCGGCACTGGAACAGGCGGCTGCGTCCGATCCAGACCTCGCATTGAAGCTTTACAAGGCGGTATCGGCGGAGCTTACAACCGCTCGAAATCTCCTTGTCTGTGTCGGCCAAGGCACCGCAATGGAGCGGATCGCCATGTTTCTGGTCAGGCTGCGCAATCGCGCAGCGATCTCCGGCGCCAACGACGGCGTTTTCAGTCTGCTGATGCGCCGCTCCGACATCGCAGATCTTCTGGGTCTGACGATCGAGACGGTCAGCCGAACGCTGACGAAGTTGCGCGGTATGCATGTCATCGACATCGTCAATGCGACTGAGATCCATGTTCTTGACGAGGACAAGCTGGAGCAGCTGGCCGCTTGAGCGTTAAGGATCGTGAACGATCTTTTACTTAATGCTTATCGCAGGTGCCTTTTCCGACGCCGACCAACGACAGCGTTTCCACGCGGGGGCAGTATTGCTCCCGCCCGGGATCGCTGAAGTTACATGCCATCGAAGCGTTTCCATTCCGGAGCCCGGCGCACGTGTTTCGCAAGCTTTCAAGAATTTTTGCCGATACGCACTCGATACGAGGCCTTACGATACATGAGGAACCTTGCTTCACTTCCATATCTTTATTTTCTGGGACGCGTGCTTCGGCTTATTCGATTTCCAGTCTGTTGATCTGCCGCAAGTGCAAGTGTGCCGTCCTATAATTAGTTGAGTATCTCAAATCGCGAGACGAGCGCGATGGTGCGAGCATGAAGCACGACACCGATTACCAAGAAGCCGAACGAAGACAGTTTGTCGGAAAACAGATCGAGGCGCGCGGCGTGCGCGACCAGCTCGTGCTCTATGCCATGCGGAAGGTTCGGCGCGAACTGTTCGTGCCGAAGGAACTCCGAGCCGAAGCTTATGAGGATAGCCCTCTTCCCATCGGATCGGGCCAGACGATTTCACAACCCTATATCGTAGCGTTCATGATCGAGGCCCTGGCGCTCCAGGGTGGAGAGAAGGTACTGGAGATCGGTGCCGGCTCAGGATACGCGGCGGCCGTTCTTTCACAGATCGCAGGCGATGTTTTCACCGTCGAGCGCGTTGGCGAGCTTGCGCGACGAGCGGCTGCGAACCTGAAAAAGGCAGGTTGCGAGAGGGTCCACGTTCGTCACGCGGATGGTACCGAGGGTTGGGCGGAAGAAGCGCCGTTCGATGCGATACTCGTATCGGCTGGCGCCCCTGACGTGCCAACGTCGCTGATGCGCCAATTGAGGGTAGGCGGGCGCATGGTCATTCCGATTGGAAGGAACCCGCGCGCACAAGAGCTCATTCGCATCACGCGTGCTGCAGAGGACGACTTCCAGCGCGAGGATATTGCAGATGTCCGTTTCGTGCCGTTGATCGGCAAGGAGGGCTGGGAAAGCGAAGACGACGGATGGCAGGCACACCCTCCGCGCGTCATTCAGACGAGACCAGCGATGAGTGTCTCACTGCCGGGGCTCATCGCAAAAAAAGCGCATGTGTTCCCGGATTTGAAGAATGTCGATCTCGAATCGCTGGAACGGCGGATCGGAGCGGCGCGCGTTGTGCTCATCGGCGAGGCGACCCACGGCACGTCAGAATTCTACAGAATGCGAGCGCGTATTACACGGCGACTGATCGAGTCCAAGGGTTTCAATATCGTTGCCGCGGAGGCGGACTGGCCCGATGCTGCGCGCATCGATCACTATATCCGTCATCGCGATGTGCCGCGATCCGAATGGACGGCATTTGCGCGCTTCCCGACCTGGATGTGGCGAAATCAGGAAACCCGGACGTTCGTCGACTGGCTGCATAAACGCAATGCGACGTTGGAATATGAAAAGCGCACCGCGTTCTACGGATTGGATCTTTACAGTCTTTACAACTCTGTGCGTGTCGTCATCAGCTACCTGGAATCGGTCGACCCGGACCTCGCTGAAGTGGCACGTCAGCGTTACGGATGTCTGATGCCGTGGGAAGCGGATCCGGCAGCCTACGGTCACGCGGCTTTGACAGGCGCTTATCGTAAATGCGAGCAGGATGTCGCGCATTTGCTGGTCGAACTTCTGCAAAAGCAGCAAGCGTATTTAACTGGCGACGGTGATCGTTTTTTCGATGCTGCGCAGAATGCGCGTCTCGTCGCGAATGCCGAGCGTTACTATCGCGTGATGTATTACGGATCCCGCGCGTCCTGGAATTTGCGCGACAGCCACATGTTCGAGACTCTAAAACATGTGCTCCATTTCCATGGGCCCGACGCGAAGGTGATCGTCTGGGCACACAACTCCCATGTCGGAGATGCATCCGCGACGGAAATGAGTCGGCGCGGCGAATACAACATCGGGCAGCTTTGCCGGCAATATTTCGATCCCGAATGCTATTCCATTGGCTTCGGAACAAACGACGGGACCGTTGCGGCCGCCTCGGCATGGGATGGTCCGATGCAGGTCATGAACATCCGCCCCGCACATCCACAGAGCTACGAACGACTTTTTCACCTCACGAACGCACCGGCATTGATGCTGCCACTCAAAGGAAGGACTCAGGAGGATCTCGTCGGAAGATTGATGAAGCCGCTGCTCGAACGCGCGATCGGCGTGATCTACCGCCCCGAGAGCGAGCTTGCCAGTCATTACTTCGAAGCGAAGCTGCCGCTGCAATTCGATGAATACATCTGGATCGACCGGACCTCGGCCATACATCCGCTGGAAGTTCTGGAGGTCGAGGGAATGCCCGAAACATATCCGTTCGGAGTCTAAGATGCAGTATCAGACAATATTGTTGAGCCTCAATGACGAGCCGCGCGTGCCGAATCTCGTCAGTGCGGCGCTGTCACTCATGGGCGATAACGCGCACATCATCGGTCTTTACGCAATGCCGGCAGTGGTCCCTCCGCAGGAGATCATTGGCGCGGGAGACAGGTCGTGGCTGGATGAGCAACTGCGCGCGTTCGAGGAGCAGGCAGGGCGTGTAAAGAATAAATTTGAAGGTTTGTTCAAAGACCGTCCGGCAACCCATGAATGGCGCTTCGATAACTCGAGCTTCGATGCAACCGTTGCGGATTCGGTCATTGAGCACGGCCGTGCGGCAGATCTGATTGTTACGAGCCGGGCATCGAGAAACGGATGGATCGATGATGTTGCCGAACGGGCTGCCATCGAGAGCGGGCGTCCGGTTATCGTTCTACCGGAAGAAGGCGACTTGCTATCGATTGGCACGGAAATCACCATCGCCTGGAAAAGTTCGAAAGAGGCGGCACGCGCTGTTTTCGATGCTTTGCCATTGCTGCGCAAAGCGCGACACGTGCGCCTTCTGACCGTTGTCGAAGATGGCATCGATGCTGATCGTGCTTCCAGAGCCCAGCTCGTGGCCTCGCTCTCGAGGCACGGCGTCGAGGCCGAGATCGAATCCATCCCGAAGATCGGGTTGTCCCCCGGAGATGCCCTTCTGGATTACGCTAAGCGCCGAAATCAGAACCTGCTTGTCATGGGGCTCTACGGGCATTCCCGATTCCGGGAATTCTTTTTAGGCGGGGCATCGCGCGACGTGCTTAGCGACGTGTCCGTTCCAGTATTGCTATCGCACTAGGAGCTGGACACCGCAGACGGAGGTGACATTGAAACACTATCGAAACAGGCGGGTGTGCTATGGAGTCGCGATGGCCACCGGGTTTATGCTATCGCTTTCAGCTTACGCGCAGGAGCCAGGCGATGCGCAGACAGGTTACGCCTTCGCACAGCGAAATTGCGCAGAGTGTCATGCTGTCAGGCGCGGTCAAACAGAATCTCCAAATCAGGATGCGCCGAGCTTCGAGAGCGTCGCCAAGACGCGTGGTATGACGGGACGGGCACTCGTTGTCTGGTTACAGACCTCGCATCCCACGATGCCGAATTTTCTCATTCCAGAAAAGGATCGTGACGACGTCGTCGCATATATCCTGAGTCTGAAGCCCGTGCCGGCGCAATGAGGGAGTGGTATACGAGATATCCGGGCTCTCCTGCATTCAACCGGACTCACGGTTTGTTTGGTGTGGCCTGTTTGAGACTGTCGAGATAGGCCAGAATCGCGCCGATCTCGTCGGGCTGGAACACAAATTCCGGCATGTCCGGATGCCCGGAAACGATGCCCTCGCCTAACGCTTCGGCGAGATCTTCCACGGGATACCGCTTGACGATATCACGAAATGGCGGCGCTTGCGGGTGATGGCTCTTATCGGTCATTTCAATTGCATGGCATCGCATGCACTTTTTCTGAAGGATTGCTTTGCCGCGATCGATATCGCTGGACTGGGCGCAAAGGCCGGTGGCTGAGAGGCTTAGTGCGGAGAAGATGCACGCAGTCAATAGCGGCGGCCAGGCAAAAGAAGGCATTCCGCTGCTTCCTCGCATAAGCTTGCTAACTCCGGAGCGGGCAATAAAGGCTCTGGCCGATATGTAGTCGTTGACAGGTATCAACGCCCAGGAAAAACATTACCGCATAATCTCAGCAATCATCTCGATCAACGTCGTAACTATGGATTGAGCCGTTCGGATCGGATGATAAAAGTGGCCTGTCAAAGATCTGGAAGCCTTGGAGGCTGCTTTGAAAAGTGAGCTGCTGCAGCCCGTTGACGAAGGCGGCGGATTGAAGCTCAAGGCAAGAGGGGCCTGGACAGCGGATCACGCATCTGAACTCGACGATATCGTGCAAGGATTCGTGGGCACGCGATCTTTCAGGATAGATGCGACGGGTATCGAAGCGCTCGATACATTCGGTGCTCGGACGCTCGATCGGCTGGTACGCAGCTCTGCAATAGAGGCCCATGACGTTTCTCTACTCGGCCTGCCGCAGCGCTATGGCGATTTATTCGATCGCGTAAGGCAAGCTGCCGACAAACCATATGAGGCCGCTGGAGCTGGTTGGCGGCTAAGTGCTGGCATAAGCGTCATCTGGCAAAACATTGTCCGCATGGGCGTTGGCTTTTTAGACTTCCTGGCGATGCTGGGAGAGATAGGCAACGCCGCATTCCGCGTGTCTCTCAATCCGCGGAGCTTCCGCTTTACGTCGGCCGTCAACCAGCTTGATCGTGTTGGTTGGCAGGCCGTTCCGATCATTCTTCTGATCACATTTCTGATCGGCTGCATTATCGCGCAGCAGGGCTTCTTCCATTTCCGCAAGTTCGGTGCGGATGAATATGTCGTCGACATGGTCGGCATACTCATCCTGCGCGAGATTGGCGTCCTGATCGTGGCGATCATGGTCGCCGGCCGATCCGGAAGCGCCTACACCGCCGAGCTTGGGTCGATGAAGATGCGCGAGGAAATTGACGCATTGCGAACCATGGGCCTCGATCCTGTCGAAATCCTCGTGCTTCCCCGCGTCGTGGCATTGATCGTTGCTCTGCCGATACTCGATTTTCTAGGCTCCATGGCCGCGCTCTACGGCAGCGGACTTACCGCTTGGCTTTACGGGCATATGAGCCCCGAGATATTCATCGCCCGCCTGAAAGACGCGATCTCGATTACCCATTTCAAGGTCGGCATCATCAAGGCGCCGTTCATGGCGCTGGCGATCGGAGCGGTGGCGTGCGCCGAAGGCTTTGCCGTCAAGGGCAGCGCGGAATCTCTCGGACGCCAAACTACGTCGTCCGTCGTCAAATCGATATTTCTTGTGATCGTGTTGGACGGATTGTTCGCCATTTTCTTTGCGTCGATCGGGATGTGAGGTCATGGGGGAGTTCGGCAATCCAATCATTCGCGTGCGAGACCTTGTCGTCGGCTTTAATGAAGTCACCGTCCTCAATCACGTTTCCCTGGATCTCTTTCGCGGAGAGATCCTGGGGCTTGTCGGGGGTTCAGGAAGCGGCAAGTCGGTACTACTGCGGACGATCATCGGCCTGCTGCAGAAGAGGCAGGGTTCGATCGAGATCCTCGGCAACGACATCGACGGCATGAGCTACGAAGAAAGGCGCGGAATCGAGCGACGCTGCGGCGTTCTCTTCCAGCACGGAGCGCTATTCTCCTCCCTTACGGTTTTAGAGAATGTCCAGTTTCCGATGCGCGAATACTTGAGCATCTCGCAGAAATTCATGGACGACGTCGCTCTTGCGAAGCTCGATATGGTTGGCCTCAATGCCGGGGACGCGGAGAAGTATCCTTCAGAACTTTCCGGAGGCATGACCAAGCGCGCGGCTCTTGCCCGCGCACTGGCGCTCGATCCGGAGATTGTTTTTCTCGACGAACCAACGTCCGGCCTCGATCCCATTTCCGCAAGTGAGTTTGACGCATTGATCCGCACGCTACAACAAACCCTCGGCCTGACGGTCTTCATGGTGACGCACGATCTGGCAAGCCTGGCCAATATCTGTGATCGCATTGCCGCGCTCGTAAACGGCAGAATTGTCGCCACGGGGCCGCTTGAAGCGATGAAGTCATCGACAGATCCTTGGGTGCGAACGTACTTCAGCGGAAGAAGAGCGCAGCGTGTTTCTGCAGGCGACGCGAGTCAGCACGGGTGAGCATGGCTATGGAAAATAGAGCTCGTTATATTCTCGTTGGTCTCTTTACGCTCGCCGTTATCGCCGCTGGCTTCGCTTTCACCTATTGGCTCAATACTGCGGGCGCTCTTCAGCAACGATCGTACTATCGAATTCGCTACCAGAATTCCGTGGCGGGGCTGCTCGTTGGCTCTGCTGTGCAGTTCAACGGCGTCCGCGTCGGGGAGGTAACGGCTCTCGACCTCAGTCCGGATAATCCTAAGGACGTTGTCGTCACGGTGGCGATCACGCCGTCGACACCGGTGCGTGCCGATACCAAAGCCGGAATTGCCTTTCAGGGCTTGATGGGTGCGCCTGCGGTTGCGCTTGCTGGTGGATCGGGTGCGCCGCTGTCCTCAGAAACGTCCTCTGCGGATATGCCTGTTCTGGTGGCAGAACCGAATGCTGGAGAAACGATGACGGAGGCCGCGCTCGCCGCGCTGCACCGGGTCGATGCCGTTGTCTCGGAAAACGCCGCGCCGCTGAAGAGCACGATGGCCAATCTCAGCAAGTTCACAGATGCGCTGGCGCGCAATTCCGATCGCGTTGATGGTATTCTCGCAGGCATCGAGCGTATGACCGGCGGCGCGTCGAAGGCGCAGAATGCCGCCTTTGATCTGGCGGCTGCGCGCACGTTCCCGAAATTCGAGAAGCCTGCCGTGGGGCTACTGATCGTACAATATCCGATAGCTGCCGCAATGCTCGGGCAGGATAAGATCCTGATCCGGGATGCGGGCGGGCTCAAGCCCTTTATTCCAGAGGCGAAGTGGAGCGACATGCTGCTGGAGGAGGTGCAATCGAGCTTTGTACGGAGTTTCGAGAACGCTGGCTTTCTGGGGCAGGTCTCACGGCCGGTCGAAGGTGCGACGCCAGATTTTCAGCTCGTAACGGATATTCGCAATTTTCAAATTCTTGCAGGGACGCCGGCAACTGCGGATGTCGAGTTCTCGACCAAGGTTCTTAATAGCGAAGGCCATGTCGCCGGCGCACGTCTTTTCCACGCCAATAGCCCGCTACATTCCGAGGATGCTGTGGGCGCAGCCAGCGCGCTCAATGCGGCGTTTGGGTCGATGCTGCCCGATCTTGTGGTCTGGACATCGACAACCATTGGCAACGTCGCTTCAACGCCGCACTAACCGATCAAAGCAGAACCGCCTAACCATGCGGGTTCGCTAGTCCTCAGAGACCGGCCGGGAGCTTGGCGGCCATCATCTTTCGGCGATCATACTTGCGTCCGTCGGCGATGAACGTGCCGTCGCCGACTGCATGCAGCATGCGCTTCTCCTTCCGCATGGCATCGATGTGAGCGGCGATGCCCTCAAGCACTACAATGTCGTGCCGGGGAATGAGATCAATGACCTTGCACTCGATGTTGGCGAGGCATTCTGCAAGCAAAGGCGCGTTGACGGCCTTCCCAGCGACGGCCGTGAATCCAAATTTCGCGAACTTGTCGGTATCGGCTCCCGAGCACGTTCCGATACCGACCACCCGATCGAGCATGTCAACGGTGGGAATGGCAATCACGCACTCCTTGGTCCTTCGCAGAGCGGCGAAGGAATAGTTCCAACTGCCAGTAGTAAGCGCGAATATCGGGGTAAAACCCAGCACCATTGTCCACGAGATGGTCATGATGTTGCTCTTGCCTGCGTCGCAGGTGGTTACAAGAACCACCGGCCCTGGTTCAATCAGGGTGAAGGCGCGGCTTAATTTCATCTCTCGCATGCAAGCACTTCTCCAGACTGCGCTTAAAGCTCGTCTCCAAGTAAGGTCTTGGCGCTGCTGTGTGGGTAATTCGCGCGCTGTATGAGCCGATCAAGCCTCAATGATAACCTTTAAGGCCTGCGTCTCGGACGCTCGGCTGAACGTGTCGTAGGCATCGAGAATTCTATCGAGCTTGAACCGGTGCGTGATGAGCTTTGTCGGATCGATTTTGTGTGCCGCTACCGTCTTCAGCAGCATCGGTGTAGTGACGGTGTCGACGAGGCGCGTCGTTATGGTGATGTTCTGACTCCAGAGGCGCTCGAGGTGCAGATCGACTTTGGTCCCGTGGACGCCGACATTCGCAATCGTTCCTCCCGGTGCAATTATATCCTCGCAGACCAGAAACGAAGCAGGTACGCCGACGGCCTCTACGGCCGTATCAACGCCGCGTCCGCCGGTCAATTTCATCACGGCTTCCACAGCCTTGCTTCCCGCGCCATTGATCGTCTTTGTGGCGCCGAAGCGTTTTGCGGCTTCAAGCCGGTTATCGTCGAGATCAATCATGATAATTTCGGCCGGCGAATAGAATTGCGCCGTCAGCAGTGCTGCAAGGCCGATCGGCCCGGCGCCGACAATTGCGATCGTACTGCCCGGCACAACCTTACCGTTGAGAACTCCGCACTCGAAGCCGGTTGGAAGGATATCGCTGAGCATCACGAGGGCTTCCTCGTCCACCTCTTCCGGTATGCGATAGAGGCTCGTATCGGCATGTGGAATGCGAACGTATTCGGCTTGTGTCCCGTCGATCTGGTTGCCAAGAATCCAGCCGCCCGTTGAGCAGTGCGAGTACATGCCCCGCCGACAATATTCGCAGCGGCCACACGCGGAGATGCAAGAGATAAGAACGTGGTCGCCGGTTCGAAACGCCGCAACACCTGCTCCGACTTTCTCGACAACGCCAGTTCCCTCATGGCCCAGGATTCGTCCGGGACTGCACGTTGGAACATCGCCCTTCAAGATGTGCAGATCGGTACCGCATATCGTCGTCTTGGAAATTTTCACGATAGCATCGCCTGGATCCTTCACGTCCGGTACGGGTCGGTCTTCGACGGCTTTCTCGCCAGGGCCTTTGTAGACAAGTGCTTTCATTGTGCGTCTCGCTTCGATGCCAAGGGGAAAATGCTTTACCGCTTACGATTTACAATCGCGGGCCTCCGCACCCTTGACCTGGATCAGTCATTTAGGCGGGGCTAAATGTGGAAACCGCAGACCAGCTTTGCGCAAGCAGGAGGCGATTTATAAGTAGTGAACTATCGTCGGTCCGGCGCGTCTGATATGCCGGCAGCGATACGCGTCGGCCCTATAATCACTTCGGCCGTCGCGAGACGACGATAGAGATCACGGCGTCGTTTCAGAGGCCACCAGTCGTAGAGAAACGTTTCGATCGGCTTCCAGTTCGCAACCCAGCCGACAAGAAGCAAGCTTTCTGCAATCGTGCTGGCAAGTGGACCGGCGCCGAGTCGCGAACGCACAATCTGGCTCGACATGAAGCAGGCAATGAGGATCGGCAGGCCAATTGCGGCGTAACGGCGCCCTATCCTGAAAAGCTCGTTAAGTTCGTGCTGTTGGGCCTCGGCGCGTTGCTGAAAATAATTGAGAAGCGCCGTTCTTAGGTCGCGCTCCTCTGCCTTCCTGGTTTCAGGTTCGGGAAGATGAATGGCTATTGCAAGCTTCTCATGTATTGGGAGTTCGCGCGCCCACCCCACGATATACTCCGCAGCATCGTCATCCAGATCCCTTTCCGGAAATGGCGAAGGATCGAGAGAATTGAAGAGTTGGGAAAGCTCCTTCACGCGCACTTCGATGATCGGGCGAGGTGAGGAGTTGGGAGGCATATCGACCGTTGACCGTTGCCCGCGTTAGCTGTGCCCCGGATCAGCTTCATTTATCTTAGGGCGCCTCTGTCGCTTGCGGACGAGGTCCTGCAATTGGCGGCGGGCGGCGGCAAATGCGTCGGAGATTGCGACGTGGAGATCCTCATGCCGGCCGGTTTCGGCCGGGTCGCGCGTGATTGCGATGTCCTCGGCGCCTGGGATCGAGAGAACGAGCCGGACACTGTAGCTGTCGCCTTTGTTATGGCGATGCTGTTCCTTGCCGATGACGACGCGAGCCGCAGTCAGACGCCCACAGAACTGTTCAAGCTTATCGAGTTCCTCGCGGACACGATACTCAATAGCGCCGCTATGCTCGATGTGCTCGAAGCTAATTTGGATTGGTGTCTGCATGTCTTACTAACCTTACTTCTTCTGAATGGACTGAAGATAGGTCTTGAGTTCAATGACGGCGCGCCGGGAATAGGCGGCACCGCTCTTGCCGCCGTGAGCCTCGTTGCTGAAGATCAAGCTCCAAATCGGCATGGCACGCGTTCCGTGTTCGGAAATGTCGCCACCAAATCGGATAATGTCGGCAACACGTGCGGCGTCGAACTTGCCATTCGCCCTCTTGCTGAGGGTCGTCAGATCTGCGGGTTTCACCTTGAGCGTGCTGGCCTTGGGTCCATTGCCGGTGCCATCGTTGCCGTGGCATTGGGCGCAATGCTCAATGAACAAGTCTTTGCCTGACGGCACATCGGCAGCACCGAGCGGCTTGGCATTTGCCGATGTCGGAGAGATCGGTACGACGGTGAGCGTGCAAACAACAAGCGCAAAAGCGGCGCAGCAGCTTTGCACGGAACGCGATCGGTTTATGACTACCATCTGAGCAACCGGCGGCTATGTTGGCTAGTAGAAATTGAAGAGCAACTAACGACGCGAGCATTGACAAGCATCAATAAAAATGGGGCGCGCGGCCGGTCGCTTTGCGTTCGATGATATTGCACGGCTTCCGAACTTGTTCCAGGTCAACGCACGCGCTCGTTCCATCCTTAACGCTAACTCAGACTGAGGTGGGCTGCTGCTTTCTATTCTCGTTTGGGGCTGGGCGCTTGCATAGTTTCCCGGTGCTGCGAGAGCAGCAAGAGATGTCTCTTGAACCTATTAGGCAGAGTAGGCGATGTGCCATGCAGCCTGAGCAAAATACAGAAAAAGAGATCGTCGCCACCGAGCGGCTGCCGTCTCAACAACAGCAACTCGTGCCTAGGGTCGAGAAGCTGCCGAAGTCGACTTCGGTTCGCCGCTTCCTTCGTTGGCGTCCGGTTCTTGTAGCGCTTGTGGGTATCGCCGCTTCTGTCGGAGCTGCGTACTGGTGGACGCACCGGACGCCGCCACTTCCTGCCGCAATCGTAATGGGCAACGGGCGGATCGAAGCCGACCCGATCGACATAGCGACGAAATTGCCGGGACGGGTTCTTGAGCTACGCGTTGACGAAGGCGCCAGGGTGACGGCCGGTCAGGTCCTAGCTGTCATGGATACGCGCGACCTTGAGGCTTCATTGAAGAAGGCGGAGGCACAGGCAGAGCAGGCAAATAAGGTCATCAACGAGGCAAACGCTCTTTTGAATCAGCAGCATTCGCAGCTCGTGCTCGCGCAGCAGCAAATGGATCGGGCCAGCTCATTGTTCAAAAGCGGATGGATCACGAAAGAGGTCTTTGATCAGCGGCAGCAAGCTCTCAATGCGGCGCAGGCCGGCGAGATAGCGGCTCGGGCGCGCGTAACAGAAGCGGTGCACGCTCTGGACGCGGCCAATCACGATTCGGAACTTCTCCGGGTCAACATCGCTGATAACACCCTGGTTGCGCCCCGTAATGGCCGGATCGCCTATCGGATTGCCAATACGGGTGAGGTTCTGGCTGCAGGCGGCAAGGTCTTCACCATGCTCGATTTCGGTTACGTCTACATGGACATTTATCTTCCGACGCTCGACGCAGGCCGGGTCAGAATTGGAGATGACGCCCGCATCGTGCTCGACGCCTATCCAGATCATCCCATTCCCGCGAACGTGACCTTCATTGCCGATCAGGCCCAGTTTACGCCGAAGATGGTTGAGACGCAGACCGAACGCGATAAGCTGATGTTTCGTGTGCGTGTGCGGATCGATCCGGCCCGCTCGATGGCACACGCCGACTACGTCCGAAGTGGATTGCCGGGCGCGGCGTATGTCCTGACAGATGTCAACATAAAGTGGCCGGAGCGTCTGCAGGCGAGGTCGTGACGATGGCGGGCGAAGCACTTGTCGCTCGTCTCGAAAACGTTACTCATACCTATGCGAGCGTTTTTGCGCTCGATGACCTGACTGTCGATATTCCGAGTGGAAGGATGGTCGGCCTTATCGGGCCCGACGGTGTCGGCAAGTCGACGCTCCTCGCCTTAGTCTCGGGTGCGCGCCAAATTCAATCAGGCCGCGTAACCGTTCTAGGTGCGGATATGTCCAAGGCCGTGGATCGAGTGGCGGTCTGTCCGCGCATTGCATACATGCCGCAGGGCTTGGGCAAAAATCTTTATCCCGATCTCAGCGTGCGCGAAAACATCGAGTTTTTCGGCCGATTGTTCGGCCAAAATCGGATAAAGCGCGATGCGCGCATCTCTCACTTACTAGAGAGTACAGAGCTTTTATCGTTCGCTGATCGACCGGCACAAAAGCTTTCGGGCGGCATGCGTCAGAAGCTGGGTCTTTGCTGCTCGCTCATCCACGATCCGGATCTCTTGATCCTCGATGAACCCACGACGGGCGTCGATCCGCTTTCGCGGCGGCAGTTTTGGAGGCTCATCCAGCGTATGCGCAGCCGACGCGTGGGCATGAGTGTCATCGTTGCAACCGCATACATGGAAGAGGCGGAACAGTTCGACTGGCTCATCGCAATGAACGCCGGGAAGATTCTCGCCATGGGAACGCCCGCCGATATCAAGAACGAGACGGGCGCAGAGACGATCGAAAACGCCTTCATTCGTCTTCTTCCTCCAGGGCTGAGAGCTGGGCACCGCACGCTCAAGATTCCGCCGCTCATCGAATCGGTCGATGGCCCAGTGATCGTTGCACGCGGTCTTACACGAAGGTTTGGCGACTTCACCGCCGTCGATCACGTAAGCTTCGACATCCGGCGCGGAGAGATTTTTGGGTTTGTCGGCTCGAATGGATGCGGCAAATCTACGACGATGAAGATGCTGACCGGCCTCTTGCCCTCGACGGAGGGCTCCGCGACGCTATTCGGCCACCCGATAAACGCGGGCGATATGAGCTTGCGCGCGCGTGTCGGTTATATGTCGCAATCGTTCTCGCTCTATAGCGAATTGACTGTGCGGCAGAACCTCGACCTGCACGCGCGGTTGTTCCATTTGCCTCCTAACTCCATGAAGAGCCGTATCGACTATCTCGTTTGGCGGTTCGGCCTTTCGGACTATATCGACAAGCTTGCTGAAGATATTCCGCTCGGCATCCGACAGCGACTGTCGCTGGCCGTTGCGGTCGTGCACGAGCCCGAGCTTCTGATTCTCGATGAACCCACGTCTGGGGTCGATCCGATCGCACGCGACGGCTTTTGGGAATTGCTCATCGAGCTCTCTCGCAAGAACGGTGTGACGATCTTCGTCTCCACGCATTTTATGAGCGAAGCGGCGCGCTGTGATCGTATATCCCTCATGGATGCTGGCCGCGTTTTGGCGACAGATACCCCGGATAACCTGATCAGGGCGCGCGATGCGACCAGTCTCGAAGAGGCGTTTATATCGTATACTGAGGAGGCGGTCGGCTCTCGGTCACGGCCGCCCGGTGACGAGACGCCATTCGACACAGCATACGAGACGGCGCGTTCGACAGAGACGGCGAACGCATCTTCGATTCTTTCTCTGCGTCGCATGCTCGCCTACACGATCCGGGAATCGCTCGAGCTGTCGCGTGATCCGATCCGCCTGAGCTTCGCACTGCTCGGGACTGCATTTTTAATGCTCATTTTCGGCTTCGGCATAACGACGGATGTCAACTCGCTATCCTTCGCGGCGCTCGACCGCGACAACAGCTTCGAAAGTCGCGCCTATCTGAGCGAGCTTCAAGGTTCCCCCTATTTCATCGAGCAGCCTCCGCTCGCAAATACTTCCGAACTGCAGAGTCGGCTGAAGAGTGGCAAGGTTTCGGCAACGATAGAAATTCCTCCCGGCTTCGGCCGCGACATCCGACGCGGGCGGCCAACGGAGGTTGGGGTTTGGATCGATGGCGCGATGCCCTTCAGGGCCGAAACCATTCACGGTTACTTACAGGGCGCGCACCGGCAGTTTCTATCCGATCCCGCCATTCGTGGCCATGTGGGCCTGTCAGGCACGACCACGGCTGCGAATATCGAGATTCGCTTTCGCTACAATCAGGACTTTGACAGCATCTACGCAATGGTACCCTCGACAATGGCCATGCAGCTCGCGCTGATTCCCGCAATTTTAATGGCACTCGCCATCGTGCGCGAGAAGGAGCTTGGCTCGATCACCAACCTCTATGTGACACCCGTGACGCGGCTTGAATTTCTACTCGGCAAGCAGGCTCCCTACATCGTCGTGGCGATGCTCAATTTTGTTATGCTGTTCCTGATGGCCACTTTCATTTTCAAGGTACCGCTCAAGGGAAGCTTTCTCACCCTGTTGGTCGGATCGCTCGTCTACGTCACGGCAACGACCGGCTATGGAATGATGATTTCCTCGTTCACGCGAACGCAGATCGCGGCGTTATTCGGCACGGCCATTCTGACGGTTCTGCCTGCGACGATGTTTTCCGGCATGATGACGCCCGTTTCATCGATCACAGGTTTCGGAGCGATCATGGGCCGAATGTTTCCGATGACCTACTTCGTTCCGATCAGCGTAGGGACCTTTACGAAGGGACTCGGATTCGCCGATCTCACGAGATACATCGGAGCGCTCGCGCTTTTCGTCCCGACCCTCACGGCTATCAGCCTGCTCCTTCTCCGCAAACAAGAGAAGTGACCGAACGTGCGCAAGCTCTCAAACATATTTTGGCTTGGTACAAAGGAGTTGCGCAGCTTCTTCCGCGATTGGGTCCTGCTCGGGCTCGTTATTTACTCCTTCTCGATTGCGGTTATAGCACAGGCGCAGAGTAACTCGCAGGAGCTGCACAATGCTTCGATCGCGATCGTCGATGAGGATCATTCGGAGCTCTCGCGACGTATCACAGGCGCTTTCCTGCCGCCTTATTTCAGATCACCACAGCACGTCGAGGAGCGGGACGTCGACCGGTTGATGAATACCGGTCAATATACGTTCGTCGTGGACATTCCTCCGCGTTTCGAAGCCGATGTTCTTGGCCGTCGCAATCCCGCGCTGCAAGCCAACGTGGATGCGACAGCCATGGTACAGGCCGGGATCGGCTCGAGCTACGCCGAGCAGATTATCGCGTCCGAGATCAATAAGTTTGTTTCCCGCACCGAGAACCTCCCGCCATCGCCGGTGACGCTCTCCGTTCGGATTGCTTTCAATCCCAACATCACGACTGCTTGGTTCACGTCCGTAATGGGCATCATCAATTCCGTCACCATGCTCGCCATCATTCTAGCTGGTGCGGCTGTCGTACGCGAGCGTGAGCACGGTACGATGGACCACCTTCTGGTTATGCCGCTGACACCATTCGAGATCGCGATGTCGAAGATTTGGGCCAACGCGCTCGTGATCGCTGCCGCAGTTGGGTTTTCTCTGACGTTCGTCGTACAACGCCTGCTTGACATTCCAATTGCCGGGTCCGTGCCGCTCTTCATGTGCGGCGTCATTATCTATCTTTTCTTTTCGACGGCGGTCGGAATTTTTCTGGCAACGATTGCTCGCACGATGCCGCAACTCGGCCTGCTCTACATTCTGACCGCCGTGCCTCTTAACATGCTATCGGGCGCCAATACGCCTCTCGAAAGCATGCCGCCGTTTCTACGCACGATCATGCAGGCGTCGCCGTCGACGCATTTTGTATCGTTCGCGCAGGCGATTCTCTATCGCGGTGCCGGCCTCGACGTAGTCTGGCCCAGGTTCGTTGCCGTGGCCGCAATCGGCGGGCTTTTCCTGTTCCTGGCGCTGCTTCGCTTCCGGAGCGTTACGTCCTCAGCAAGCTGAGGGAACGTTACCGCTCATGGTGCCGCGCAATGGCAATGCTGCTTTAACGATCTGGGTGTTAGCGCTTGCTGAACCGAACTCTTATTTACAATGTGTCGCTGACGTACGATGGGCGCCCATTTGTATTCAGGGGATGGAATATGCGTGCGATGATCTTAGAGAGGCCTGGTCATCCTTTGAAACTTGTCGAGCTGCCTGACCCGCAGCCCGGCTACGGAGAGGTACGCGTCAAGGTTACGGCATGTGGTGTTTGCCGGACTGATCTTCACGTCATAGATGGTGAGCTACCAGACGCACGCCTTCCCATCATTCCTGGCCATGAAATCGTCGGTAGAATAGACGCGGTCGGGGAGGGCGTGGATGGTTTCAATGTCGGCCAACGGGTTGGTATTCCCTGGCTGGCAAAAACTTGCGGCAAATGTTCGTTCTGCCTGCAGGGGCGCGAAAATCTGTGCGATGTGCCCGAGTTTACCGGCTACACTCGTAACGGTGGGTACGCTTCTCACGCTGTTGCAGACGCGCAGTTCGTCTTTGTCCTTCCCGATGAGGGAGACGATGTTGCGAGCGCACCGCTGCTTTGTGCGGGGCTGATCGGCTGGCGATCCTTGTGCATCGCTGGCAACGGGAAGCGCATCGGCCTCTATGGCTTCGGAGCGGCAGCCCATATCATCGCGCAAGTTGCACGATGGCAGAACAGAGTTGTGTTCGCATTTACGCGAAGTTCCGATACAGCAAGTCAGGATTTTGCGCGCAGGCTTGGTGCCTGTTGGGCCGGAAGCTCAGACGAGCAGCCGCCCGAGTTTCTTGATTGTGCAATAATCTATGCGCCTGTGGGCGCCCTTGTTCCCGCAGCGCTCAGAGCGGTGCGCAAGGGCGGTCGTGTCGTTTGCGCAGGAATCCATATGAGCGATATTCCAGGATTTCCATATGATCTTCTATGGGGGGAGCGGCAACTCGCGTCTGTCGCCAATCTGACAAGAGCCGACGGACTTGAGTTCTTCGAAGTCGCAAGAAAAGCGCGGATCGTTACTGAGACCGTGACCTATCCACTGGCACACGCGAACGAAGCACTTTCGGACCTGCGCGCAGGAAGGCTTCAGGGGGCTGCAGTGCTTGTTCCTTAAGTTGCAATCGACGCATAACAAAAGGCCGCACCAAAAGTGCGGCCTTCGTATTTATCGATTATAAGAATTCGCCCTCACGCTCCGAGATCGAGAGCCGTTCGACGTTGCCACTGACGGCGGAACGGCTCGGGATGTCAGGCGATCCGGATCGCGAAGATCTTGCGAATTCTCTCTTCGGTTTTCCAGGTGCCGACGAAACCGGCGTCGATCTGGAAGCTGTCGCCGGCCGAGAACTGCGCCGTCTTGCCGGTGCCGTCCTCCGTCAGCGTCACCTTGCCTTCGAACAGGTGGATCAGTTCGTCGGCCTTGTAGGTGACGTGGTAGGTCCCCGGCATCGCTTCCCAGAAGCCGGTGAGGAATTTTCCGTCGGCCGTCTTGTTCTCGATCCAGGTTTTCATGGACGGTGTGCCGGCGACCGGCTTCCAGCCGTCGAGGTCGGCGGTGATGGGTGTCGATTTGGGAGCGGTGTATTTTCCGAATGCGGTGATGGTCATCGTCTGATCCTCATTCTTTGATGCGTTTGTCTCTGCGATCGGGAGCGGAGGAGCGCTAGACGCGCCACTCCAGATCCGGGTTTTCATTCGGGTTATAGGCCGTGCCCCAGGCGCGCTGTTCGCGCTTGTAGGGCTTCTGGTGCTGCGGATCGGGGTCTTCGATCTCGCGCGCCAGGCGGTGGCCATCGAAGGTGGCATCCGCGATGATGCGCGGGGACTCGGCATCGCCAATGACGAAGACATTGCTGATGCCGTTTGCCGCCCATTCGTCCTTTCTGGCCTTCAGCTCACGATAGAGGCTGTCCTCGGACCGGCGTGACGTGACGAGGATCACCGTATCGCACTCATGCCATTCGTGGCTGGAGTTCTCGTTGCGCGGCAGCTGGCCTGCACCCTTGTAGGACCGCTTGTAGCCCTCGCCCCAGATGTTGAAGAGCTCGACACGGCCCTTCTCGACGCGGGAGCAGCCCATTTCGCCCAGAACCTTGATGCCGAGCTCGTGGATGAGACGCTGCATGTTCGCACCCTCGAGGGTGTACTCCATGTAGGCGCCGAGCCCGCCCACCGTGGCCACCGTCACGTCGTGGCCTGCGCGTGCGAACTTTTCCGCAAGACTCGGGGCCATGTAGTAGGGATCGTAGTTGATGATCATCACCCGTTTGCCGACGGCCTTTTTACCCTCGAACACCTGCTCGGGAGTCAGGACATGAGGCAGGCTCGCGTCCGCCCCGGGGATCGGCTCATGGGTGCGATGATTGACGCCCGTCGTGCTCCACTTGGCGCCCGTGGCGATGACGACGCGCGAGGCGCCATACTGCAGGACGTCATCCGCCGTCATCGGCTTCTGCTTGAGCGCGATCTGGCAATCGGGGTTCTTTTTGATGAGCTTTTCAAGCTGGGTCTGGCGATAGTCGCGATGGAAGCTCCACTCGCCCAAGCCCGGCAGCGTCGCCACGTCGTTGACGTAGCCGCCGGTCTTTTCGCGCGTGTCGACCAGGTGAACGGTATAGCCGCGCTCCATCAGGACGCGGGCGCATTCCGAACCCGCAGGACCGGCGCCGACGATCAGCACGTCGTGCTCGGACTTGGCGGGCTCGAACTTCTCCGGATGCCAGCCGCGGCGGTATTCCTCGCCCGCCGTTGCGTTCTGCGTGCAGATGAACGGCACGCCGCCCATTTCCCAACGCGAGATGCAGACGTTGCAGCCGATGCAGGTGCGGATGTCGTCGATGCGGCCCTCGTCGATCTTGCGCGGCAGCCACGGATCGGCGATCGACGGACGGGCGGCGCCGATGATGTCGATGATGCCCGCCTTGACGACCTGCAGCATCTTTTCGGGATCGTAGTAGCGGCCGACGCCGACGACGGGCTTGCTCGTTGCCTGCTTGATGTGGCGGATCCAGTCGTTCTCGTGCGCAATCGGATAAAAGCGCGAGGGGCCCGCGTCTTCGCCCCACTCGGCGATGTCGCCGATGTTGACGTCCCAGAGATCGAGATAGGGCGAGGCCAGCTCGATGAAGCGCAAGCCATCCTCGGTGAGCTCGACACCCTTGGTTCCGTACAGCGTGTCGGTCGCACAGCGCGTGACGAGCGCGACGTCGTCGTTGACGGCGCGGCGGATCTTCTCGAGCGTCTCGACCCAGAAGCGGGCGCGGTTCTCGAAGCTGCCGCCGTATTTGTCGGTGCGCCGGTTGTAATAAGGGTTGAGCCACTGCATCGGGCCATAGGCGTGCGCGCCGTAGACGTTCACCAGGTCGAAGCCGGTGTCGCGGGCACGCAGCGCCGCGTCGACGTACTGCTGCTGCAAGCGGTGCAACTCGTCCGTGTCGGCTTCGTGATTGTAGGTGAAGCCCGGGCAACCGGGAACGGTCGCGAACTCCGAGTTATACTGGCTGGGTCCGCGGGAGATCGTCCGCGATTCAATGCCGGGCGCGTGCGGGCCGCCGTAAAAGAGCTCGCAGCCGGCGAGCGATCCGTGGCTGTGCACGTGGTCGACCATGGCGCGCAGGTTGCGCATGTCGCCCTGGTCCCAGATGCGCGCCGTAATACGCAGCGTGTCGTCGCATTCCGGATGGATCGAGCATTGTTCCGTATTCACCGCACCCCAGCCGCCCTCGGCCTTGATGCCGCGATGCGCCATGTTCATGCCGGGTGAGTTCGTGCCCGCCCCGTTACAGTGCGGCACCTGGTAAAAGCGGTTGCGTATCGTCTTGGAGCCGAGCTTCAGGGGCGTGAAGAGGATATCGAAGCGTGGGTCTCTGGCCATTTCTTATGACTCCTTGGTTCTCCCGAGAACCAAGGATTGGCTATGGCGCGACGCCTTTCGTCTATTGCCACGACCGATTACTCCATAGGGGGTAGAATCGTGCTGCACGTGCGAAGCGTGGAACTTCCATGATGCGAATTGCGCATTCTTGCCTATCGAGCGCCAAGCGCAGTCAGACCGATTGCACTAGGAAGACACCGGATCATTTATGATCAGATCATGGAATCCTTCGAGCACCCCTCGGGCTTTGGCGCTGTCTCCCGCAATGACTGTGATGAAGCCTTCCAGCGCCAATAATTCTCCACTGGCGGAATAGACGCCTCGTCCCTGCTCCCAAATCCACTTCACGTGTCCGGATCGATCGATGATCCGGTAGACAAGCTGGAAGTTGCGTTTCAGCATTACCTGTTTATGCACATGGTTCCATGCGTAGTCGCGGTCGTCCGGAAACATGATCTGCTGGAAATACAAGTTGGGGTCGTTCACCAAGTGGTAGGGTTCATAGCCGGTGACTTCAAGGCAGCCATCACTCGCGAATTCGAAACTCCAGTTGCGATCGCTTTTGCAGCGATATACCATGCCCGGAATGCTGTTGAGCAGGGTGCTGAGAGAGCGCCGCACCGCGCGTAGCCGCGCTTCGATCTCCTTCTGATGGTTGATGTCCGTCAATGTTCCGATGACGCTACGTTCCGGGTCATTGACGCCTTTGACGCGCATCTCGAGCCAGCGCGATGTATGGTTGCGCGCGATCATGCGCATTTCCATTCGGCAGTTGTCGCGATTGCCGCGTAGCAAGCCGCTGATCTGCGCATCGACCAGAGGTCGGTCTTCCGGATGAACGAAGGTGCCGAAGGGCTGGTTCACGCTGTCCGCGATGGTGTAGTCCAGCAGGTGTTCCCAAGATGAGCTGAGGACGGAAATATTGCCGTTGGAATCGGTCTTGAAGACGATCTGCTCCATATGCTCGATAATTTGTCGGTAATCGACCGGCGCGGCGCTGTCCTTCGTCGGTGATTGGACGGAAGATCCGGCCGATGGGATCGAACGGTCGTGAGTGGTTGTCAGATCGGGCGAGGGAATTGCTTGAGGCGCGTCCTGTTTGACTTTAATCAATACAGACGTTGCCGGTTCCGGCTCATGATTGGCTAATTCGCTTTGCTCATCGCGCCGCACAATTGGGGAGAGCACAAGTACGATAACGCCAACGAGTATTGCGGCCGCCCCAAGGCCGAACAGGGCGAACGCTTGTGTGGTGCTGAAAATGAGCATCGTCATGACCACGACCAGTCGGATGATCACCGAGATAGCGCGCTCTATCGTACAACCTCGCCTCGGTGATTGCTGCAACCATTTTGCTTATATCTCTCGGATGCGCAAAGTATTACGGCGCTACCCGCTCTATTTCGGAACTGCTGCGTTCCTCACGAGCGCCGCGTTCGCAGCTCTTCTGATCTTCACGAGCTCCTTCTTCTTATCAAACTATAATGCCGCCGTACGCACCGCCGTTGGCAAACTCCATCTAGCCCAGCTTTCATGGGTCGGGCAGGCATCAGAAGATAAGGTGAGCCGAAGTACGGATGTGGTTGCGGAGCCGTCACCTGATCTAGCCATCTTCAACGATCAGATGATCCTGCGGAATTCGGGTGTCAGCCTCGACTCTCTGAAGGATGGCAATCAACTCAAGAGCAAAAGCGCATCCCGCGACGCACTCGCCTTGCTGCAGCAGGCTGAAAAGAACCTCGAGCGAAATCTGGAGGCGAAACGTGTTCAAGTCGCGCTTCTCCAAATTATAAGCTTTTGTTTCCTTCTCTTTTGCCTTGCACGCTTGAGCATCAACGCACGACGGGTTCTTATCGATGGCGTCGACCGGATCGTGGGATCGGTATCTGTCTGCGAGAGCCAATCGCAATCTTTTCCAGCGCGCGATGAAATAGCACGACTTGAGCAGAGCATCAGCGGAGTTCTTACGCAGATCGCCAATTCCAGCACGGTCGCCGAGTCCCGCGCCTCTCTGGTACGCATGGGGCGCATACAGGATTATTTATCCAACGCCATAGGCTTAATGTTGCGCCATTCCTTCGGCGATTGGATGTTGCGGAAGTTCCTCTACGCTTTGGAGCGCGCTCTCGATCTTGAGAATACGGCTATCTTATTTTCGGAGGATGCGTCTGCGTTACATTCCGGACGATGCCTTTTCTCGAACCGAGAGCCCGTTCCACTGACAAAGGAGTTCTACGCGGAGTTATCCGCAGCCGGAGCCGGGACGATCGTTGAAGCGCAGTCGGATATTCCAGACGCCCGCAGGGCTGGTATCGGATTTGTGGACGCAACAGGGGAGATGAGTGTGCTTCTGGTAGAGTTTCCAGGAGACAGATCGCTTGAAGCGCTGGAGACCAAGACGCTGCGGATAACGGCAAGCCTGCTTTCTATGGCTGCAAAACTTGACGGCCATGACCAGGAAGCTCGACGCATTGCCGTGCTGGAAGAGCGCGCGGCCATCGCGCGGGAGCTCCATGACTCGCTCGCGCAATCCTTATCCTTCATGAAGATTCAGCTCGCGCGCCTTCAATCCTATCAAAACAATACCAGCGTAGAGTCCAAGAAGCAGATGAAGACTATTACGAGCGATCTACGTCATGGCTTGGACAACGCCTACAGGGAACTGCGCGAGTTGCTTGCCACCTTCCGAGTTCATATGGACGTCCGAGGTCTCGATTTTGCAATCGAGTCTGCAATCGAGGAATTCAGCCAGAGGTCCGGGCTGCCGATTTCCTTGGACAACAGACTAGTTGGCGCGCCTCTCACGGTGAATGAGGAATTTCACGTTCTGCATGTCGTGCGCGAGGCGCTGAGCAACATTCTCCATCATGCACGTGCCAACAATGTTTGGATTACGATGGCGCTTCGGCGAAATGGAGCGGTGGCCGTAACCATAGATGATGATGGGGTCGGGTACCGTCCGGCGGAAATCAAGGAATCCTCCCACCACGGCCAAACGATCATGAAGGAGCGCGCTTTCAGTCTCGGCGGAACGATTGACATCGCTCCCAGGCGAAACGGCGGCACACGCGTGAAACTGACGTTCACGCCGAAGAAATTGCAATACCAATGAAATACTAGGTGTCGATCATGATCAAAGTTGTCCTCATTGACGATCATCCTTTGTTTCGCAAAGGCGTTCGGCAAATGATCTCGCAAGACCCGAGTTTCAAAGTTGTCGGAGAAGCCGCATCCGGTCAGCAAGGCTTGGAACTCGCGCAAGCATTAAACCCCGACATCGTGCTGATCGACATCAACATGAAGGGCATGAGCGGGATTGATACTCTCCGCCGTTTGAAGGCAACGGATCTCCAGGCGAGATATATCATTCTGACTGTGTCGAATTCTGAGGATGATCTGATTGAGGCCCTACGCGCGGGCGCCGATGGCTATCTGCTCAAGGATATGGAACCAGAAGACTTGTGCACAAACCTCCTCAAGGCGTGGAGTGGAGCTACTGTTCTGCAAGATACGCTGACAGAGGTCCTTAGAAGCGCGTTGCTCTCGCCGGTGGGCGTGGGAAGTACAGGAGAGGAAACGCTGACACCTCGGGAGCGCGAGATCCTTGAATGCTTGGCAGACGGACTGAACAACAAGACGATCGCGCGCAAACTTGGTATCAGCGACGCTACCGTAAAGGTTCATGTCAAAAATGTTCTACGTAAGCTGAACCTCGCGAGCCGGCTTGAGGCTGCAGTCTGGAAACATAAATCCAAGCAGCCTAACCGAAGTCCGAGCAAAATCGATCAGGGGCTTCATTGACTACAGCTCGCCGTCCGGTAGACGAAGAGGTACAACCGACTCCTGATGTTGCATCTGCGGCAATTAGGAGCCTCATTCAGGGTGTCATCGCGGCCAAAGGGCGAATGATCAGCGTCCTGTCACTCGACATGATAGCCGCGACCTCGGATGTTTTGGCAGCATAAGAAGGGTACACAACTCACAGGGAGAAGCAGGACGACGTTCCCCGTCCTTTCCCGGTACATTTTGCGTCAACGACGCAATATCCGCGCTCATCTCAATACGCACAAACTGAATCTTAGAAATTGATCAGACCGCCGACACTGACGAGGTCGAGCCCTTGGAGGTCTGTCAACGCTGTCGTACCCGAGACGTCCGCACCGTAGTGCTGAACCTTCAGATAGACCGTCATCGCTGCCGCGTCGATTTCCTGTGCTATGCCACCACCGTAGCGGGAGAACTTGCTTCCGGTAGCACCAAGCTGCAGCGCCGCGGGCCCAAGCTGATCATCGTATTCAGCGTAATCGCCATAGATCACTGTCGCGCCGAGCGAGTTCCATTTTTTGCGAATGCCTGATTTGACGTACCAATGGTGGCTGTTCGGCGCGACACTTCCGTTTGTCAAAAGCGCATCGTTGTTGTCTTCGTGGCCGTAAGCGGCATGAACGAAAAGCCCCGTAGGCTCGTGTTCGATGTATCCGCCGGCCTGGAAGAACTGCGAATCTTTCGACACCATGACGACGGTGCCGCTGATCCCCTTATCGGTATTTTCGGAGTAGCCAGCACCGAGCAGAACCTTGAATTCGTTCCAGCGGCCGGCGTAGCGCGCGGCAATCTGCCAATCGTCGTCCTCACCCCAGCTTGCCGAAAACGACAAGCCGCCGAACACGGGCGAATCGTAGCGCACGGAATTCATCACCAGGCCATCGCAGTCACCGCCCAGCGGGACGTTTTGAGCATAGCAATAGCCAAGCTGGCCCCATGTCATGCCGGGCACAAGCACGCCGTTCCGGCGAATGCCAAACTGCGGGAAACCGGCAAGGAACGTGTAGTTGTCAATGATCTGCGTGCCCGATTGATCCGTAAGCATAGCGGCGCTCTTGGATGCAGGGGCCTGTCGCCCGACGCCGACTCTGCCGAGGTCCTTGCTCTGAACATACCAGAATGACATCTGGACATTGATGCCCTGGTTGAAGTCGGGCGAGGACTGATTGATAGCTGCGCCGGTCGTGGCGTTACGCCCAAACGGATTGTCGGCAAGGTTCTGTAGGCGGAGTGTATAGCCCGCTGTCCAACCGGGTGCGAATTGCGCTTCGCCCGTGAACTTCACATGCGTCGCCTGGGTCGGGCCGAGTCCGTGGAGATAGGCATTGCTCTCGGCACCATCGTCCCACCATGTCAACTCTTGGGCGACGTAACCCGATATCGCCAACGAGACCTTGCGATTGCCTTTGCGCGCTGTTGTGGCTTCAAGCTCGGCGACGCGCTCCTGGAGATCGCTGCAGCAGCCGTCCCCTAGATCCGCGGCATGCGATATGCTGGGCAAGCTCACCAACGCGCCGATTGCCAGCGCTACACGAAGATAATTGTTTGCTCGTTTCAAGGGTCACTCTGCTGCTTTGAGTTTCTGCGCTTCAATGATTGGTCCGATTTCGGTGTGGCACAATCCGCAATTCGTACCTTGAGTGTCTCTCCAATCGTTGCGACCGTGCGGTAACCTGCGCTGCGCAGCCGCTGTTATTTCCGTGATGCCGCCGTCGGTGATCTTGAAATGCGCTGCTGCGCCACGACGCCGCGTCGCAAAGCTTGCGCTGCGTGGAGGGCGCTCGAGGGCCTGACGCGTTGACGGAGACGAAGACTTTGCCGATTACTTCAAGGTCGACGAGATGATCGAGCCGGCCGATGAAGAGCATTGCACCGCCGTCCAGCTTTGTCGGCAAACGTAGCTCTGCAAGATCGGCTGTCATCATGCGCCGCGAACCAATCAGCACGATCCCGCGTTCAGCCGCTTTGCTATTTGCGGCAACGATGCGCTGATAAAGAAACCGGATGACACCATGCGAGATTCGAGTCAACACGCGCGGTCAAATCCGAGAGAGCCACAAGATCCTCGTAGCAGACAGGCACCGTTCGGTGCTGGACGGGCGCTTGTCCCCGCAATCGAAGGCGTTGTGCACAACCCTGAGTTGGGTAATGTTTGCTGAGCCGATGAAGCCCTTTGTTCGCGTCACGATGAACGTTTCCGACGCCGCGCCTGCGAGGTACTTGGCCCGCGCAGGCTGCGTCTACGATGCTTGCAAGACCTGGGTGCAGGCTCGTTCGGCCGAACTGATCGTGTTCACCAGAAGCATTGTCACGGTCATCGGGCCGACACCGCCAGGCACTGGTGTAATCATCGAGGCCCTCCGACGCACGGCCTCGAAATCGCAATCGCCGACAAGCTGCCCGTTTGCGAGACGATTGATGCCGACGTCGATGACGACAGCGCCCGATTTCACCATTGGTCCCGTTATGAGATTTGGGCATCCGGCGGCGACAACCAGAATGTCGGCAAGGATGGTGAATTGAGCGAGGTCTCGCGTCCTGGCGTGGCAAACCGATACCGTCGCTTCGCGCTGCATAAGCATAAGCGCCATGGGTTTGCCGACGATGTTGCTGGCGCCGACCACAACCGCATTCCGTCCCGCGATTTCGACTCCTGAATTGTCGAGAAGCAGCATGACTCCGTAAGGCGTGCACGGAGGAAAAACCGTGCCGCCAACGACCAGTCCCCCGACGTTATAGAGATGAAAGCCGTCGACGTCCTTTTCCTGGTCTATCGCTCCGAGGACTTCTTTGAGATCAAAGTGCTTGGGGAGCGGCAATTGCACGAGAATCCCGTGGATTCGCGGATCGGCACTTAGCTCTCTGATTTTGTCGATCAGAACACTCTGCTTTTCATCTCGGGAGAATAAGAATTTGTGCGATCGAATCCCCACATCGGCACAAGCCTGGATCTTTTTACGCACGTAAACGGCGGACGCAGGATCATCCCCAACCATAAGGACAGCGAGTCCCGGCGACACACCGTATCGAGCCTTCAGATCGTCTACGCGGGCGCGGCAGTCCAACCGCACTTTCGCAGCCACGGATTTTCCATCGATAATCGTTGCAGTCATCGGGTGCTCACTTAAAATTGTGTCGATCGTTTTGCTCATGCGCGGCGCGCGACGGTGGGGTTTAACAAGCGGACTAGAACAGACCCTCGATTTTGCCTTCGGCGTCGAGACGGATCTGTTCGGCTGATGGGGCCTTTGGCAATCCCGGCATGGTCATGATCTCGCCGGTCACGACGACGATGAACTCGGCGCCGGCCGAGAGGCGTAATTCGCGGATCGGCACGACGTGGCCGGTCGGCGCGCCGCGCTTCCCCGGGTCGGTCGAGAACGAGTACTGGGTCTTGGCCATGCACACCGGGAAATGGCCGAAGCCGCCGGCTTCGAAGTCCTTGAACTGCGTCTCGACGCTGGCGTCGCAGGCGATGTCGGCGGCGCGATAGATTTCCTGGGCGATGGTTTTCACCTTGTCGCGCAGCTTCATCTCGACCGGGTAGAGCGGCTTGAAGCTCGCCTTGCCCTCGTCGATGACCTTGACGACGTGGTGGGCGAGGGCTTCCGTGCCCTTGCCGCCGTCGGACCAGTGCGTGCACGAGAACGCCCGCGTGCCCATGCTTTCCGCCGCCTTCTGAACCTCGGCGATTTCGGCATCGGTGTCGGCGATGAACTTGTTCACCGCGACGACCGCCGGGACGCCGAACTTGTTGACGTTCTCGATGTGGCGCTTGAGGTTCTCGCAGCCCTTGATGACGGCTTCGACGTTCTCGGCCTTCAGGTTGTCCTTGGCGACGCCGCCGTGCATCTTGAGCGCGCGGACGGTCGCGACGATGACGACGACCGACGGGGCGATGCCGGCCTTGCGGCACTTGATGTCGAAGAACTTCTCGGCGCCGAGGTCGGCGCCGAATCCGGCTTCGGTCACCACGTAATCGGCGAGCTTCAGGGCCGTCGTCGTGGCCAGCACCGAGTTGCAGCCGTGCGCGATGTTGGCGAACGGACCGCCGTGAATGAAGACAGGGTTGTTTTCGAGCGTCTGCACGAGGTTCGGCTGCAGCGCGTCCTTCAGGAGCACCGTCATGGCGCCGTCGGCCTTGAGGTCGCGGGCGCGGATCGGCTTCTTGTCGCGCGTGTAGGCGACGATGATGTTGCCGAGACGCTCTTCGAGGTCCTTCAGGTTCTTGGCGAGGCAGAAGACGGCCATCACCTCGGAGGCGACGGTGATGTCGAAGCCGCTCTCGCGCGGGTAGCCGTTGGCGACGCCGCCGAGCGAATTGACGATCTGGCGCAGCGCGCGGTCGTTGACGTCGAGGACGCGCTTCCAGGCGACGCGGCGTTGGTCGATGCCAAGGGCGTTGCCCCAGTAGATGTGGTTGTCGATCATCGCGGCGAGCAGATTGTTGGCGGCGGTGATGGCGTGGAAGTCGCCGGTGAAATGCAGGTTGATGTCTTCCATCGGCACGACCTGGGCGTAACCGCCGCCGGCGGCGCCGCCCTTCATGCCGAAGCACGGCCCGAGCGAGGGTTCGCGCAGCGCCATGATCGCCTTCTTGCCGATGCGATTGAGGCCGTCGCCGAGACCGACCGTCGTCGTCGTCTTGCCCTCACCCGCAGGCGTCGGGCTGATCGCCGTCACCAGGATCAGATTGCCGTCGCTGAAAGACTGAATGTTATCGAGGTAGTCGAAGGAGACTTTGGCTTTGGTCCATCCGTAGGGAACGAGAGCGTCAGCCGGGATTCCAATTTTTGCAGCGATGTCGGTGATCGGCTTTAGTTTTGCACGACGTGCAATTTCGATGTCGGATCCTTGAGACATGCTGCTCGCTCCGCGGTTTCAGTTTATAGGCCGCGTTTCGTATAACGAAAAAAAAATTCTAGTAAAGCAACGTTGTCGACCGGGCGGCGATGCGGACTTATGTTGCGCCGCAGTCGGATGAGTTCCGGAGTGTGCGCATGGCGTTGAGTGAGCCTTCAAACTCGCAGTCAGGCAATGCGTGTGTAGCGAAATGCTCTTGTTTTCGGCGTATCTGTTATCGATCGAGTTATGTTGGCCTCTCTCTATAAGGCGAGGCTTATCATGATGAGTGCGCAAACCACTCAGGCAACAAGTTTTCTTTGATATAAATAAAACTAATTGACGAGCAAATATTCCAGCTTACCGCCGGCATCGATCACGGCTCGCACGATTGAGCCCATGTCGTGACGCGTGATCGAATCGTTTCAAATGCGCGGCACCGAACGCTCACCCGCCTGGTGAGAGATGCAATGGCGAAGAGATCCGCGAGAAGCTTTCAAATGCCATCGGCCATTGCCTTGCCGAGTCAAATCGTTCCGCTCTTATTGGCGACAGAGGCGCGTCCACGAAGCCACGCGACGTCTTGAGGACGAAGAAGCCGTCGACTTTCTGATCAACGCGCCTGACTATATGAAGCCGATGCGCTGAGCTCTGCCTCTCCTAAAAGGTCGCCTGGCTCATCGCGATAGCTATGCGTGGCTTCGTGGACGCGACCTTGCCATTGCTGCTCGATTTGCTGGCGGCGCGTACTTAATCGGAAGCTCCTGATAAAGGAATTGATGCTTTGAGTAGCGACACGCTGGCCGGGCTCGCAGCGACGGCGACGGAGTAATAGTAGAGTTTGCTGGCGAGATTGCCGGGCAGGATTTCGATTTTTCCGAACCACGGGCTCGCCGGATTGCTGCTCGCCCAGTAGTAGATTGGCAAATCCACGCAGAAGGCGTCGACTTTGCCTTCCGCCAAGCAGTCGTGGATGCGGCCTTGATCCGAATAGGCGACAAGGTTGGCGAGAAAAATTCTCCCACCGGGCTTGTCCCTGTTAGCAGACCAGCGAACGCCGGCCGCCTCCAAGACTTCGAATGCACCGGGATCATTGATGACACCGAGAACCTTCCCATCGAGATCCTCGAGTTTGCGGATTCGCGTATCGCCGGCGCGCCGAGCCAGAACGAATGGCAGGTAGGTATAGGTTTCTGAATACGCAACTTCGCGGTATGACGCGTTTGGAGGCAACGCGCTCCAGATGACGTCGACGGGCTGCTCGCGCTGTTTGGTGCCGACATGAAGCAATCCCGTCACGCATCCCACGGATACTCGACGAATGCGCACGTCACGCCGATCGACTGTGCATAGGCGCGTGCATAGTCGACATCCAGACCCATGAGGTCTTCGCGGGGGTGGCGGCGGAACGATAATCCCACAAACCCAGGTTCAATTCCGACCCGCAGAACTCCTCGCCTTTTGATTTCTTCAAGGCGGTCTCTCATCGGCGCAAGATTCCATCTTCGCGCAGCCTGGAGCAGCGGTTCGTGGGCGTCTTCGGCATTCACAGTCGCGGATGCGATATCCTCCAATTCCTGGACAGCCCAGCCGAGCCGCGCGCGTAAGCGGCGACCGGTGGTTCTTTGCATATCGACGAGTTCATCGATGACTTTGTTATTATCTGCGACGTCTCCGAGATTGACTGCCATCTCACTGATTGTCGTCGAAACGCGGCCGAGCGAGTCATTACTGGTCTTTCGAACCGCTGCAACGGCATCGCGAAACCGTTGCGCCGCGTTGTCAATCTGACTTTCCACATCACCGAAGTTCAGCAGAACCTCAGCTTCCTTTGCATGTCCCATGGTCGTTTCTGCGAGTCTGCCGACCTCGTTCGCCACGACGGCAAATCCCCGACCGGCTTCGCCTGCACGGGCTGCCTCGATGCGCGCGTTTATTGAGAGGATCTTGATCTGATGACCGATCTCGACGATCGCGGCCAGAATTTTCTTGGTATCTTCGGATTTATTGGAGATGAGTTCCATCAACGCGCTGAAGTCGCGATCGAGCTCATCGGACATGTTCTTGAGAGCGTCGCGGGTCTCAGTCTGGATATTCGTTGCGTTTGCGCTGCAGGTCTCCAAACCCTTGTTGGCGGCCTTCAGCGCCTCAGCAAGGCTATCCGTCCGGTGGGTTGTTTCTTCGAGAAGTCGATTTTGGTTTTCGGCAGCGTCCAGGGATTGGGCCGTAAGGTGCCCGCATTGAGAAGCGGCTTCGTGTACGATCACAATCGGAGACGTGAAGGGTTCGCGTGGCGTGGAGCGCCTGCTGGTCATTGTTGCCTCGCTGAATGCGTCGCCGAATGCGCGATGGCAATTTCAAACGGTGTCCATCATCGGCCGAGATACGGACAAACCACGTAGGTAAAAATGGCCGGAGAACGTCCCCGGCCAAGTTGATGAGCTCGTGGGTCAAACTGGAGGAAGCCATTTGGACCGCGGCTACGGTACGTGCCTCGTTCACTAAGAGGAACTATTTTTTACATACAATAATATCGATTTATACATCGCATAAGTGCGGACCGGTTGCCGTTCTTGGGGAGTTAGAGCCGAACTCGCGGTTTGAAGAACGCTATAAGGAGTATTGGTGCAGCGTGGTTTCTGAGCAGACGTCAGGGTGTTGCGTCGGCTGGTGATGGAGCCCGGCAAGGGGATTCAAAGCGGTAGCCAGCGATCAGGACAATGGTCTTCGGGCAAAGCGGCGACGGTGCGTGGGGATACCTTTTGTCGTCGGCTGTAAAGCTGACGCAGTAACGATCGCCATCGTGCGCGGGGTAGACCTCAGCGGAAGATTGGAAAGGTGCAATCAGGAGGATGACTTGCGCGCATTACGCGTCGCTACCTCCGCTTTATGACACAACTCTTTTCTGCCAATCGTGCGGGCGACGTACAGCAAGTACGTGAAAATAACAGGCATGATGGTGACTGCTATCAGAAATGAGACGTCATGCTTGAATGTTGCCATGGGACCTTCTCTCACACCGTCAGATAAGCAATGAGCTAATAAAATAATTCAGAATCTTGAGGGAGCTCAAACTAAGATCTCGAACACGGGCATAGCATCATCCTAGATTCCCTCGCGCCGCTGCAATAACCTTTGAGATATTATTGCAGCGCGTCCCGAACAATGCGTCGCATAACATTAGGGGTGGTTCAGCGGCTGTAGCAGTCTTAACCTACGATCTGGTCTTTGGCGCTTGATCACTTGCGGCTGTATGCACCTATTGTCGCTAGCCGGGGCGATGATGACATCAAGCTCCGATTGGATCGGAAACCGTCCCCATCGCGACTTGCTGCGCGGGCCCGCTCTCGCGTCGCAGGAGGGAGCACATGCAAAATCGGAACCCCTTGAATTGGATGCTGTCGGAAGCGATCGATACGCTTGCTCGCGCCGAGCGTCTGCATCGGCAGTTTTTCCAGCTGCGCTCTGGCGGTGGTATGGGAGAGCCATCATGGCAACCGCCAATAGACGTGCTCGAAACCGCGCGCGAGGTGCTGGTATTCGTTGCTTTGCCCGGTGTCGATCCTGCACAGATCACTGCAGTCATTGAGGGCGATGCGCTTGTAGTCGCGGGACGGCGCACACTTCCTCCGGAACTACGGGACGCGGTCATTCATCATCTCGAGTTACCGCAGGGTCGTTTCGAGCGGCGCGTTCCGTTGCCGCCAGGGCGCTATTCCCTTCGCCAGCACGTTGAGAATGGCTGCTTGGTTTTCAACCTCGCAAAGATGGCTTGAGGAGAAGCATATGGCACTTTCGGGAGATCCCAGCGAAGCCGGTCACGGCAACGCGGTAGCTCCGAAGATCGGTGATCAGAACGCTGCGCTTCCGTCCGACGCTCTGATTTTGCTTCCGGCTAGAAAGTCCGTTCTCTTTCCGGGGCTCATCCTACCGCTCATGATCGGTCGGGAGAAATCGATAGCCGCCGTTCAGCAGGCGGTGCGCGAGCAACGCCAGGTTGGCGTCGTCCTACAGCGCGACGCAGCGGCCGACGATCCTGGTCCGGACGGTGTTTATCGTATAGGCACGGTTGCCAACATCGTTCGTTACATCACGATGCCCGATGGTACCCATCACGTCATCTTGCAAGGCGTGCAGCGTATCCGGATACTCGACTTCATTCCGGGCACACCGTTTCCCGTTGCAAGGGTTGCGCATATTCCTGAAACGGAAACACGCTCGCCAGAGATCGAAGCGCGTTTCCGCAACCTGCAGAGCCAGGCTCTCGAGGCCATGCAATTGCTGCCTCAGGCACCTCAGGAATTGATTGCCGCCATCCAGGATGCGACTTCGGCCGGCGCACTCGCCGATCTTGCGGCTGGCTACATGGACATTCCTGCAGAGCAGAAACAGGAGATCCTTGAAACGGTTGATCTCATCACCCGTATCGACCGCGTATCGCGCCTTCTCGGCGAGCGCATCGAGGTCATGCGCCTCACTCAAGAAATCGGCAGGCAAACCAAGGCCGCGTTGGATGAGCGGCAACGCGAAGCTGTCCTGCGCGAACAGATGGCGGCGATCCAACGTCAGTTGGGAGAAGGTGACGGCAAGACAGAGGAGGTGAGGGAACTCAGCGAGTCCATCGCTAAGGCCAACATGCCCCGTGACGTGGAGGAGCAGGCGCGCAAAGAGCTTAAACGCTACGAGCGTATGCCCGATGCCGCAGCCGAAACGGGGATGATACGCACATATCTCGACTGGTTGACCGAGCTTCCTTGGCAATTGCCGGAGGAGAAGCCGATTGATATCTCCGGAGCGCGACGCATTCTCGATGAGGACCACTTCGGCCTCGATAAGATCAAGCGCCGCGTTCTTGAATATCTTGCCGTGCGTAAACTGGCACCGGAAGGCAAAGCGCCGATCCTATGCTTCGTGGGCCCGCCGGGCGTCGGCAAGACATCGCTCGGACAATCGATTGCTCGCGCGATGGGGCGCCCCTTCGTTCGCGTCAGCCTTGGTGGTGTCCACGACGAAGCAGAGATACGCGGTCATCGACGAACTTACATCGGCGCTCTGCCGGGCAACATCATTCAAGCCATCCGTAAGGCCGGCACACGCAATTGCGTGATGATGCTCGACGAGATTGACAAGATGGGCCGCGGCATTCAAGGCGATCCTGCCGCCGCCATGCTGGAAGTGCTCGATCCTGAGCAAAATAACACCTTCCGCGACAACTACCTCGGCGCGCCTTTCGATCTGAGCCGTGTCGTATTCATCGCGACGGCGAATATGCTGGACACAATCCCCGGACCGCTGCGCGATCGCATGGAGGTCATCAGCCTCAGTGGATACACTGAAAGCGAGAAACTTGAAATTGCGCGGCGTTATCTGGTGCGCAGACAATTCGAGGCGAACGGGCTAACGGCCGAACAGGCGGATATCGACGACGAGGCATTGCGTGCGATCATTCGCGGCTACACTCGGGAAGCCGGGGTTCGCAATCTCGAGCGGGAAATTGGCCAGGCGTTGCGAACGGCCGCCGTGCGCATTGCAGATCACAGTACGGAGCATGTCCACATCGGTGTGAACGATCTTGTGGGTGCGCTGGGTCCGCCGCGCTTTGAAAATGAGGTTGCCATGCGCACCAGTGTGCCTGGAGTTGCGACGGGCCTTGCATGGACGCCGGTCGGGGGCGACATTCTTTTCATTGAAGCGACGCGCGCGCCAGGCAAAGGCAGCTTCATTCTTACGGGACAGCTCGGCGACGTGATGCGCGAAAGCGCACAAGCCGCCATGACACTCGTGAAGAGCAGGGCCTCGTCCCTCGATATTGATCCGAAGATATTTGAAACGAGCGACATTCACGTTCATGTGCCGGCAGGTGCAACGCCGAAAGACGGACCAAGCGCGGGGGTCGCGATGTTTACTGCGCTAGTTTCACTTTTGACGGATAGGACGGTCAGAAGCGATACTGCAATGACCGGCGAAATTTCGCTCCGTGGGTTGGTTTTGCCGGTAGGCGGTATCAAGGAAAAGGTGGTTGCGGCGGCCGCTGCGGGTATCACCCGTGTGGTCCTGCCGGCACGCAACCGGCGCGATTTCGAAGACATTCCGGAAGATGCCCGTAACCGGTTGGAGTTCCTCTGGGCCGAGCGGGTCGACGATGTTATCGCAGCGGCGCTGGAAGAAAAACGTGCGAGGACGAGCCAAGCTGTGGGCTGACGTTTGTCCAAGTAGCTAACGCTCAGCAGGCAACGATCTGCCTAAAGAGTATTTTCAAGTCTTCTGCGGGCAAAGCCCACGCTGCATCGACGCGGGCCTTGCCGCACCGGCTGATAAGGCTAAAGCCGCTGCAGCGATCGCAACTTTGGATATGATCTTCATTGTAAGCTTTTTTACGGGTAAGGACCCAGAAGTCCAGCTTCGTCAGCGGGGCTCCTGGGATCTCGCGGCGAGCGACTAAGCGAGGATGATGATGTCGACCACTTCGTAGGTGTCGGGGTCGATGATCGCGATACGGTCGTCGTCCAGGAGGATGTAGTCATAGTCGCGATACGCTGGAACAATCTCGATCACTTCACTGGGCACCGGGTACAAATGTACCGAATGCGGTATCCGAACGCCAACGTTGACGGCGATGTTGAGATCGTGCGCAGGTTCGACGCGGTGGTTGGTGAAGACCGAACGAACACGCGTCTTTTGTTCCGTCGTCACGCTCGCGATCGAGCCTCGGCCGCCGGATCTGCCTTCTGTGCCCTCGCTGGCACCGGTTGAAGCGCCGCGTTCATTACGGTTCTTAAGATCACGTTCGTTGGTCGCATTGCGGCCGGAACGATCTCTGCCGCTCTCATCCTTTGCGTTGTGTTCAGAACTCTTCTTGCCACGCTCCGCGCGTTCGCGATTTTTGCTGTCGCGATCAAGATGCTCCGATCGCTTGTCTAACTTATCGGAGCTGTCTTTTTGATGCCCTGGCGAATAGTCGCGCGCCGAACCTTCTGACTTCATATGACCGGGTGACGACTCTTTAGCCGAACTGCTACCCTTCTGATGTCCAGGCGCAAAGTCGGACGCGGAAGATCCTGACGTTCCTTCGCTTGCGCCCGACGATCCACCGCCAGAACGTTCGTGAGATGGGCCACCGGACTTCAACTCGGAGGAACCTGAGCCAGAGGAGCTTGCTCCTGGGCTCGACATTCCCGTTCCGCCGCCGTTCTTGCCCATGTCACCTGCCCCTTGTGCAAATGCCACGGGGGCACCGAGCAATAAGGTGGCAACTGCAATCGAATATCTTAACATCTGCTTCTCCTACGTCGAATTCACTTCCCGAGTGTTTGAGATACAGAACGGAAAATTCTTCCCTCGGTTCCGTCAACCGTCGCAAACCGAGTAATCATAGTGCGGATCTATCGGACGTTCATGAGAATGCCGCGCAGCATTTATCGACATCGCAAAACGTGCGCGTGCTTCCAGCATGCTTCTGAATGGGCAGACTTAACTTGCTACAAACTGCGGTACAGTCAGCTTGTAATTTTCAGGCTGTTCTGAAACGGAAGATCGCGTTTGGAACGGCGAGTAGGCGCCTCTTCATCCTCTTGTCCGTCGCCGTTTTGTACGTTGAAATAGTGGGAGCCCTTGGCTTTTCACACCAAGGGCTCCTGGACCCTACTTTTTCAATCTCTCGAATTTTGGATCTTGATTGTCCAACCAAGGTCACTCAGAAGGGATTTCGGCTACTTTATTTCAGAGAGTTGTGAAATAGGGTCCGATGCTGTGCCCAGTTGAGCGCGGCTCGGTTGAAGGAAACCTGCGGGTTCCGTCATGGCTCCGTTCCGAGAGACATGAGGCTCGGGAAGAAGCCAAGCCGTCACGCCCGGGCCAAGTTTCTGCAAACTCACGATCTTACCGTTCCGGAATTGCACGCTGTCGCGGTGAAATGGACCATCCACTTGGACAAACGTTACCATTTCGGTCTCGCCGACATCTGCCATGGTCTGCACGCTGTCGGGTATGCGCGCCAGCTTCAATTCTGCGTCGCACGCGAGGCAAATCGCGATTGATTGGTCGCCGGGACTTATAAAACCCACGCTACCGCTCAGAAATCTATTGCTCACATACTCTTCGCCGTGGCGGGCAGGTCTGCTTTGATACATTTCAAGGGAATAATCGCACATGACCGAACTCCATCAGTTTGGCTGACGGAGGCGCCTCGCAGGCAGGCATTCATCGTTCCTCATCTGGGAAGGGCCGGAAACCGAGAGTTGCTCACCAGTCGGAGCGCAGCAATGCTGCCCACGTACGTCTCCCACAAACTCACATCAACTTCAGACATGCTAACAATTGACACGTGAGCTATGTTCCGGGTCAGGCATGACAAATGTGCATGTCGGAGCCCCAAGTTTGCAAATTTCAGCATGTCGACGCACATGAGGAGCGCGATAAGGTCCACGCACAGGAATGCTCGCTGCGTCACGCGTGGATACAGCGATTCATGTGATCGAGAAAAAGGCTTATCTATCTTGCTGCCGGGGAAAGCCGCGCGGCAAGTGCCGCGCGGCTTCGCGAGTCAAGCCGGCGGCAGTTGGAAGTAGTAGTGCCCGAACAATATCACGGCGACACCGAGCGCGAGAGCGAGGTATGGCAATAAGCCTGCGCGGCGCTCGCCAAGGTCCTGACTCTTAAGGTCAAGGTCCATGAGCATGTGGTCCGGAAACTTGCCTTTGTCCTGGATGTAGTGACGGAAGAAGAACACCGGCAGGATCAGCAGCCCAAAACCAATGCCGTACCAAAGCGAGTTCGGATTGCCCCAGACCTTCGCGCCGGCGCCCATAAGCAACAGATTGAAGAAGCCGAGGAGGACGTTGAAAGCGACGAGCCAGTTCGGCGTGCGGTAAGGCCTTGGAATGTTCGGGCTGTCGATGCGATGGATCCAGACGGACTGCAGATTGAGGAAGATGAAAATCATGTAGCCGACGTTAGAGATCGCGAGAATGAAGTAGTAGGCGTTCGTATCGGATGAGGCGAACGATAGTAGTCCAAGGTTGAAGATCAGGTCCGTCCACATGGCCCTGGTGGGCGCGCCGTGCTCATTCACGTGGCTGAGGTATTTCGGAAGCCATCCATCGACGCCGCCTTGGTAGAGCGTCCGGGAGGAGCCTGCCATCGCCATCATGATGGCAAGGATGAGGGCCAGGACCATCATCATCTCAAGAAGATGCGTGACGAAGGTAGAGCCGGCGCCCACCATTTGGCCCATGGCGGCAGCGACACCCGTTCCATCCACGATGCCAGGAGCCGTCATTCCCTCTAAGCCGAGATAGCCCTGGAACGTGGCAGCGACGAGAGAATAGAGCACCACGCAAAGGAGACCGGCGCGCACGATCGACTTTTTCGTATCGACGGCCGGATTCTTGAACTCACGCGTGTAGCAGACGGCCGTTTCGAATGCGTATGTCGACCAACCGGCGATGAACAGTGCACCAAGAAACTGAGTCCAGCCGCCGTTGCTCCAGTTGCCGACGGGCGGCACAAGGGGAACGAAGTTATTTGCGTGCACACTGCCGTTGAAGAAGGGCACAAGTCCGACGATCAGCATCGGCACGATGACCAGGAGCCCAATCCACATTTGCACGCGTGCCGTTCCGAGAATGCCACGGTGCTGAATGGCGAAGGCCATCAACATCAGGGCCGCGCCGATGAAGAAGGTCGAGCCGATTTCGACGTTGACAAAGCCGAAGAATGAAAAGTTGACGAGCGTGAGGCTGCGAAGGAGCGGCGTGTGCACTTGGGTTACGGCGGCAATGGCCAGCTTGGCCGCTTCTTCTGCGGACTTGCCGTCGATGACTGCTGCATTGGCCGCGGAGTGCAGCCATGCCACGACCTCCGGTGAGTTTGCCGTGAACGTGGGAATGGGCGCGATGGCGTTCAGGATATAGCCCGCCGCAATGGTGCACCCGAGCGATAGAACCGGCGTCCAGGCATACCAGTTACACCACACCGACAAGGGCGCGATAAGCTTACTGTAGCGCAGCCACGCGGCGGCACCGTAAACGGCCGCGCCGCCCGACTTATTCGCGAATAGGCCTGCGATCTCCGCGTAGCTGTAGGCCTGGAAAAAGCCCATCAGAACCGAAATGGCCCATACGAGAAACGCGAGCTTGCCCGCGGCCGCGCCCATGCCTCCGATCGAAATCATAACGAGAGCGGGAACGCCGCTCGCAATCCAGAACGCTCCTCTCCAGTCGATGGCTCGATGGAGGCCTGCTTCTTGGTGCGGGGCGGGGGCAAAAACCTCCGCTCTCGTCTCACTGACCATTGTCATCAATGCTCCTCCCTACGGAACAGGGCCCATTTCAGGCTTGGAAATTATGAGGAGCGATGAATTCATATAATTGCATACAACGCAAGCATTTTGCATTGTGTGCATTATAAACTTTTGTATTATGTGCAAAGCAGCATCTTCGATTTTGTGAACGAGGCCAGTCGTTGCACAAAAATTGCGCTGACTCCGGAGTCGTAATAGGCTCAGAAAAAACACGGGAAGTTAGCCAAACATGAGCAAAGAGAAGGGGCTGCGTAAAATTCGCCGGCCCGCAGCGCGCAAGCCTGCGCCGGACGCGGCGGACAACAGGGATTTCGCAAATCTTCCCCTTGAGAGTCGCATCGGGGCGGTCATCAAGCGTCGCCGTTCGGAAGCTAATCTGACACTCGCCGACCTGAGCGCGGGGGCGGGGTTGTCGAGCGCCATGCTGAGCCGCATCGAAAACGGCATGGCGATGGCTAGTCTCGATGCGCTGGAACGCTTATGCGCGGCCGTTGGCATCGGTCTGGGCGACCTTTTCAAGGAGACCGATACCCAGCGGGGAAGCGCTCAACTCGTCAAGCGAGCAGAGCAGATGGAAGTCGTGCGTGTCGGAACGAAATACGGTCACACGTATCGGCTGCTTGCCTACGATCGTGGGCCCCGCAAGCTTTTCGAGCCCTTCTTCATCGAAATGGATAAGAAAAGCGAATCCTATCCGCGATTTTCCCATCCTGGCACGGAATTCATTTACATGCTTCAAGGCCGGATGGAGTATCGCTTCGGAGATAAAACGTATCTCGTCGAACCGGGCGATGCCTTCACCTTTTCCGGCGACGTCGTGCATGGCCCGGAAAAGCTTCTCGATGACCGGATAAGATTTCTGGCGATTATTTTCTATAATTCTTGAGATCGCGCACAAAAAGGCCGGAGGCTTGTAAGCCTCCGGCAAGTGGAGGTAACCGCGGAGTGGTTACCTCGCTCCTGGGATCCATGATGTGCCGGCCAGCGGAACGCGAGCCATTGCAGAAGCTTCCAACGTGAGAGCCACGAGGTCTTCGGGCTCGAGATTGTGCAAGTGGTTCTTGCCGCAGGCGCGCGCGAGTGTCTGCGCTTCAAGCGTCAAGACTTTGAGGTAGTTTGCGAGGCGGTGGCCAGCGAGCACCGGATCGAGACGCCGGGTAAGTTCCGGCGTCTGTGTGGTGATGCCCGCCGGATCTTTGCCCTCGTGCCAATCGTCATAACATCCGGCCCGAGTACCAAGCTTCTCGTATTCCTTTTCCCACTTCGGATCGTTGTCGCCGAGCGCGACAAGTGCGGCGGTTCCGATGGCCACTGCATCCGCACCCAGAGCCAGAGCCTTGGCGACGTCAGCGCCGCTCCTGATGCCGCCTGAGACGATCAACTGTACCTTGCGATGCATGCCGAGATCCTGGAGCGCTTGCACGGCCGGAGGGATCGCCGACAACAGCGGAATGCCAACGTGCTCGATAAAGACTTCCTGCGTCGCCGCCGTGCCGCCCTGCATGCCGTCGAGAACGATGACATCGGCACCGGCTTTGACGGCAAGGTTGACATCGAAGTATGGGCGGCTCGCACCGATCTTCAAATAAATCGGTTTTTCCCAGTCGGTGATTTCGCGCAACTCTTGGATCTTGATTTCCAAATCGTCCGCGCCCGTCCAGTCCGGGTGCCGGCATGCCGATCGCTGGTCGATCCCCTTGGGAAGCTGGCGCATCTCGGCAACGCGATCGGAGATCTTTTGACCGAGCAGCATGCCGCCGCCGCCGGGCTTGGCGCCTTGGCCGATCACGATCTCGATGGCGTCAGCTTTGCGGAGATCGTCCGGGTTCATGCCGTATCGCGATGGAAGATATTGATAGACGAGATATTTCGATTGCCCGCGTTCTTCGGGCGTCATGCCACCGTCGCCCGTCGTGGTCGAGGTCCCGGCCGACGATGCACCGCGCCCAAGCGCTTCTTTGGTGTTGGCCGACAACGAGCCGAAGCTCATCCCTGCAATGGTGATTGGTATAGAAAGCTTCAGCGGTTTCTTTGCGAAGCGCGAACCAAGCACGACTTCCGTACCGCACTTCTCACGGTATCCCTCGAGCGGATAGCGCGACATGGATGCACCGAGAAGGAGCAGATCGTCGAAGCAGGGAACTTTGCGTTTCGATCCGCCACCGCGGATATCGTAGATGCCCGTCGTGGCAGCGCGCCGGATTTCCGAAAGCGTATACTCATCGAAGGTTGCCGACGGACGCGGAGCGGTCGTTGGCCAGGATCTCTCATGCTGAGTCATCAGTACGCTCCCGCGTTGTCGATATTGAAATTGTAGAGCTTGCGTGCGGAGCCATAACGGCGGAAATCCGAGACATCGACCTTGAATGCCTCGCCGGACGCTTTGAGCAACTCATGGAGTTCGGCTTTGTGCTCGTCACGCATTTGCTTTTCGATGCAATCGGCACCGAGGCTTGCAACGGGGCCGCGGACGTAGATGTGCGCTTCGTAAAGCGAATCTCCGAGCGCATCTCCTGCTTCGCCGAATACGACGAGCCGTCCGTTCTGGCCCATGAACGCGGAAAGATGGCCGATATCGCCTTTGACGACGATGTCGATGCCCTTCATCGAAATCCCGCAGCGTGCCGACGCATTGCCGTCGACGATCAATCGTCCGCCGCGTCCCGTTGCGCCGGCGCTCTGGCTGGCATCGCCTTTGACATGGATGAACCCTGACATCATGTTTTCGCCGACGCCTTGTCCGGCGCTCCCTTCGACGATGATCGTGGCCTGCTTGTTCATGCCGCCGCAGTAATAGCCGGCATTGCCTTGGATACTGATGGTGATGTCCGCATCGACGCCTGCGGCGATCGAGTGCTCTCCACCCGGATTGGAGACGGTCCAGAGCGTCTCGTTAGTATCGGGCGTGAGACGATGAAGTGCTGCATTGAGTTCGCGGACGGGTGTTTTTGAAAGATCGATATTCGGCATTAGGTGCGCTCCCAGAAGTAAACTGTCGCCGGCTTCGGTTCCCAAACCTTGGCGGAAGATATGCCGGGAAGCCCTGCGAGGCTTTTGTACTCGGAGGCGAAGGCGACGTACTGATCGGTCTCGGCCATCACCGCCGGCTTGCAGGCGATCGGATCGCGAAGAACACCAAATCCTTTTTCCGTCCCGACAACGAACGTAAAGAAACCATCGAGGTCATTGAGGCTCGACTTGAGTGCGCCTTCCAGCGATTGCCCGCTCCGCATCTGCTTCGTCAGATATCCGGCGGCGACCTCGCTGTCGTTCTGAGTTTTGATTTTGATGCCTTCGCGCTCAAGCATCCGGCGCAGGCTCGCGTGATTTGAAAGGGAGCCGTTGTGCACGAGGCACTGGTCTGCGCCGGTCGAGAACGGGTGTGCGCCATCCGTGCTCACCGCGGATTCTGTCGCCATCCGCGTGTGCGTGATGCCGTGGGTGCCGGACATCCCGCCAATTCCGAATAGCGCCGCAACGTCATCGGGGTCCCCGACTTCCTTGAAGATCTCGAGCCGTTGACCTTCGCTGACGATGTCGACTTCGGGTAAGTTCGCCTCAAGCCAGGCTTTTGCCTTGGGGATCTGCTCCGAAGCAAGTGTCAAGACGGCATGCGAATAGTGAGTGGCAACCGGTGCTTTCGGAGCGACGGCATCGCGCAATCGCTTTGCTGCCGTCTCGATATCGTAAGCGGGTGTCGGCCCGGCGATAGTCAGCTTCGTTTTGCCATCCTGGCCAGCGCTGTAGATTGCGAAACCCGCAGAATCCGGACCACGGCTGCATAAAGTCGCCGTCATTTTGCTCAGAAGCGCCCCGAGCTGAGGCTCAAGTTTCGGATCTTTGATGAATAGTCCGGCGATGCCACACATAATTTTCTCTCCTGCTGTATTTCAAATCCTCAAAAGAAGCTGAGGTAGCGTTGGGTTTCCCAATCGGAGACATGACGGTGGTAGTCCAGCCATTCGTCACGCTTGAGGGAAACGAACTCGTCGATGAAGTCATTGCCGAGCGTTGACCGGAAGAGATCGCTTTGTTCGAGCTCGTCGATAGCCTCGCTGAGCGACTGAGGAAGAATTTCGATTTTTCTTTCTCTGATTTCGGGCGGTGTCAGCGCGTAGAAGTTGATATTCTGGGGCGGGCCCGGATTGATTTTGCGATCGATGCCATCGAGGCCGGCCGCAATAAGAGCAGCTTGCGCGAGATAGGGATTCATCCCGGAATCGCCGACACGCAACTCGACGCGTCCATAAGGAATGCGCACCATTGCGGTGCGGTTGTTGTTGCCGTAGGCGACGAAAACAGGAGCCCACGTCGTTCCCGATGCCGTGCGGCCGACAACCAGCCGCTTGTAGGAATTGACCGATGGCGCAAGCAACGCGGTCAAGGGACCGGCATGAGTGAGGATTCCGCCGGTGAAGTGGTAGGCCAGCTGAGACAGACCCATGCCGGTCTTGTCTGAGGCATCATGGAAGAGATTCTTGCCATTCCCGTCGGCAATCGAACAATGAATGTGCATGCCATTGCCCGTCATCGAACTCTTGGGCTTCGGCATGAATGAGCAGATCGCGCCGAGCTCGTGAGCAATTTCGGCAGCCGCCATCTTGAACAGAATGATCTGGTCTGCCGAGGTTAGCGCGTCCGCATATTTGAAATTGATCTCGTACTGGCCATTGGCGTCTTCGTGGTCGATCTGATAAACATCGATGCCAAGCGTTTGCAGGCACTCGGTGACGCGTTCCAGAAAAGTGCGCACACGTGACAGACCACGAAAATCGTATGCGGGTTTCTGCAGGCTGTCGGTATCGTCGAAGGGCGCAATTGATCCATCAGCTCTACGCTGAAGCAGCGAAAATTCGGGCTCGATGCCGGTCATCAACGACCAGCCGCGCTCCGATAGGCGAGCAATCTGCGCTTTCAGGATGTTGCGCGTATCGATGAGATGCGGTTTGCCGTTGACCATTCCCGTGCCCATCATGCGAGCGTATCCCGGAGCCCAGGGCACGAGCGTCAAGGTCGAAAGATCGCCGACGACCATGTACTCGGGCTCATGCGGCGCGAGACGCATGCCGAAGACGCCGCCACCCGCAAATCCGACGCCGTCCGTCAGAATGTCCTCGAAATGCTCGACGGGGACAGCCTTGCTCTTCGCCACTCCATAGATGTCGACGAATTGAGCCAGCACATAACGGATGTGGTTTTTTGCCAGGAATTGCTTCGCTCCCGCGACGTCGAGGTTTGCGGGTGTTGCGTATTGGTTTGGTGCACGGCGCAAGGCCCAGTGGTCCGTTTGCAGCATTCCATGTTCCTCCCGCGGCGTCCTGAACGTGAGGCCGCTTCTCTTATTGTCGCCTTCTCCATACAAAACTATTGCATACAGTGCAATAAACTTGTAGCACATGAAATACGAGACTTTAGAGGAATGCCCATGATCTCAAACGGAGGATCCTCGCGGAGCCCAACCGCCTGGGAGCTTGCTGCGGGTAAACGTGATCCTGCCCATGCTCTCGCGTACAAGCCCTATTGGTGGGAGGCGCTACCTGATGAGCCGGCAAATCTTGAAAAGACTGTTCCGCGCAAATGCGATGTTGCGATCGTCGGATCGGGGTTCACCGGACTCTCCGCGGCGTTGACACTTCTCCGCAACGGACGCCAGACGGTTGTTTTTGAGCGCGATCGGGTGGGATACGGAGCAAGTACGCGCAACGGTGGTCAGATCGGCAGCGGCAATCAGAAATTCCGTGTCAAAAAGCTGATTGCTTTGCGCGGCAGGAAAAAAGCCGAAGACATGCTGCGCGAGGGAACGCGCATGCTGGACTACATCGCAACGTTGATCGCGGATGAAGGGATCGACTGCCATTTCCGCCGCTGCGGCCGCTTCCGCGCTGCCATCCGTCCCGAGCACTACGAGGCGATGGCCCGAGACATGGACGACCTGAAAGAAGTCGCCGGCGTCGAGAGCTTCATGGTTCCGAAATCGGAGCAGGCTTCCGAAATCGGCAGCGACGTGTTCTTCGGCGGCTCGGTCCTTCCGAGCGACGCCTCATTACACCCCGGTCTCTACCATGCAGGCTTGCTCCAAAGGGTCGAAAGCGCGGGCGGTTTGGTTCTCGACCACAATCCCGTCACCTCCGTTTCCGCGAAAAACGGAGGGTTCGTCGTTTCGACCGGTCGCGGAAGTACGTTTGCGCGGAACGTGATCATTGCCACGAACGGCTACACGGACGGTCTTGTTCCGGAGCTTGGCCGTCGTATCGTCTCGATCGGTTCCGCAATCGTTGCCACCGACGAGCTCCCCGAGACCGTCTTCAATAAATTGCTGCCGAAAAACCGCGTCTACGGCAACACCAACCGCGTCTTCTACTATTTCCGCGGCGCGCCCGATGCGCGTCGCATCCTTTGGGGCGGACGCATCGGAAGATTGGTGCGAAGCGCTTCGGCGGCAGCGTTCGCACACCTGGCGCGCGATATGATTTCGGTATTTCCGGAGCTGAAGGATGTAGCCGTCACGTATGCTTGGGACGGCAAGATCGGTTACACGTTTGATGAGGTCCCGCATCTCGGCTGCGCCGTATCGGGCGTGCATTACGCTCTCGGCTATTGCGGCACGGGTGTTTCTCGCGCCACCTATTTCGGCAATAAAATCGCTTTGCAGGTCCTGGCGAAATCCGACGGCCGCACGTCTTTCGACGATCTGACGTTTCCGACATTTCCGGTCCACCCGCTTGCCAAGCGCGCCGTTCCAGCGGTCGAGACCTGGTATCGCATTCGTGACGCAGCAAATATTTGAGAGGATGGAAATCTGAAATGGCCAAGAGCAGTGCGACGAAGCGCATCAACATTTCTTCCGGCGGCGCTTACGAATCCGTCTTCGGATATTCGCGCGCCGTGCGTGTGGGAAAGGACGTGCATGTTTCGGGAACATGCGCGCCTGCGAGCCACGAGAAGAGCGACGCCTATGCGCAAGCACGCGCTGCATTGGAAATCATTGAGAAAGCGTTGGGCGAAGCCGGAGCAACGGTCGCCGACGTCGTTCGCACCGTCGTCTACCTTCGTGACGTCAATGATGCCGAGGCGGTCGCCAAGGCGCACTTGGAGACATTCGACAAGATCCGGCCCGCCAGCACGCTCATACAAGTTACGTCCATGCTGAGGCCGTGGCAAAAGGTGGAGATCGAAGCTTATGCCAGCCTAGTCTCCTCGGAGAATGCGAAATAAGGCACGCGAAGCCCTTTAAAAACTCGAACGTAACGTGAATTCTTTTGCGCGCTTACGTCCATCGGGCGTCTGCGTCAGCTCTCCACTTGTTGCCCGATGCTGCTTCAGGGGCGGATCGCGCAGAATCCTGGACTGGCCGGAAGCGAGCGTCTGGTTTTGCTGTCCGGCGAGTTCGGCGAAGCTCTGCGGCGGGATTTCACCCAGAAACGGTTTCCGATTCACGAGCAGTTTCATCAAGAACTTTTTGCGATGCGCTGAGTGTCGGCCTCTCCGCGGTCCCCACGAGGACTGGGACGGAGTTCGGCTCGACAACGCGAAAGAGCACCCCAGTGTCGTCATTTGAGGTTATTTCTGCGTCAGCATGCCACGATGAAGATAGGACGCAGAAGAATTTGCGACGATAGCAATGATAGCTCTTTTCGCCATAGGGATTGAATTAGGGTGTCTCACACGATCAGAACTCGTCGGATTGAGCGGGATCAAATGATCCGGTCTGTGAGCTTTGTTATTCCTCACCGACACGGAGTCCTGCGAGGATCTCATGCCAAGTTGGTTATCTGACAGTCTGATCCGGCGGATCCTATTCGGTATCGCGCTATCCGGGATCGCGCTGGGCGGACTCGCGTGGCTGTTCGGCCGGCCCTTTTGGGCACAGAGTATCTGGGCCTTCGCGACTTTCCCGGTTATCGCCGGACTGGCAGTGTCGATTGTTCGCGACCTTGCAGTCGGCCGTTTCGGAGTCGACGCAATCGCCCTTCTTTCCATGAGTGGCGCGCTGCTTCTTGGCGAGAACCTTGCCGGGATCGTGGTCGCGATCATGTATGCGGGCGGCAATCTGCTTGAAGACTATGCCGTCGGTCGGGCGGAACGAGACCTGAAGACGCTCATCGATCGTGCCCCGCGGATTGCACATCGATACTCAGGTCGGCAAGTCCAAGACGTCGCGGTTGATGAAATCACCGTTGGCGATCGGCTTTTGGTGCGAGCGGGTGAAGTTCTTCCGGTCGATGGAATTCTCGCGTCGGAATTCGGCGCAATTGATGAGGCTGCTGTTACGGGCGAACCTTTGCCCGTTGTCCGGCAGCGTAACGCACCTCTTCGCAGCGGTTCGGTCAACGCCGGCGAGACGTTCGACATGACAGCAACCACGGTTGCTGGTGAGAGTACGTATGCCGGAATCGTTCGAATGGTCACCGCGGCGCAAACTGCAAAGGCGCCCTTTATCCGTGTGGCGGATCGCTTTGCGCTGGCATTGGTGCCCACTACGCTCATACTTGCCGGCGGCGCCTGGCTGTTTTCGGGAGATGCGGTTCGCGCGCTCGCCGTGCTCGTGGCCTCCACGCCTTGTCCTCTTATTCTTGCGGCGCCTGTTGCCTTCGTGGCGGGCGTCTCGCGCGCTGCGAGAGACGGCATACTGATCAAGGGCAGTTCCGCGCTTGAATCATTGGCGCGCACGCACACAGTCATGTTTGATAAAACCGGAACGTTGACTGTTGGCGGCGCCCGACTCGTGGCTATCGAGACGGCGCCGCATTTTTCCTCCGATGATATCCTGCACTTCGCCGGATCGTTGGAGCAGGCATCCCATAATGTTGTGGCGGGTGCCATCGTAACGGCCGCTCGTGCTCGCGGCATTGCCCTCGTAGGGCCTGAGAATGTCCGTGAAGCGATGGGCTCCGGCATTGAAGGGCGTGTTGCCGGAAAATTGGTGAAAGCGGGTTCTGACAAGTTTGTCTTCGGACACGCTAAGCTTCAGCCTTGGGCTGTCCGGGTTCTGCGAAGGGCATCCTGGCGTTCCGCTTTAAGCGTTTTCGTTTCCGTTGATGAGCAACCTATCGGGGCCCTGCTTCTTGCCGACGAGCTTCGCCGTGAAACGCCGAGAGCCATTCAGGCACTTAGGATGTCTGGAATTAAGCGCATTGTGATGGTGACGGGAGATCGGGCGGATGCGGCTGAGACAATCGGTGCGGCATTGGATATCGATGCGGTACTTGCCGACCGAGTGCCTTCCGATAAGGTCGAGGCCGTAGCGGTAGAGCGGCGTTTGCATCCGACCATTATGGTCGGTGATGGCATCAACGATGCGCCGGCCCTGGCGGCGGCTGACGTCGGCGTAGCGATGGGCGCGAGGGGTGCCAGCGCTTCGTCGGAAGCGGCCGACGTCGTCATCTTGGTGGATCGCCTTGATAGAGTTGCGGACGCGGTAACCATTGCCCGGAGGGCATATGGCATAGCCTTGCAGAGTATCTTTATCGGATTGGGGCTTTCCGGTATCGCAATGGTTGCCGCCGCCTTCGGATTGCTATCGCCTGTCGCAGGCGCGGTATCGCAGGAATTGATCGATGTGGCGGTGATTCTGAATGCCCTACGGGCACTTTCTCGGGACCGCCGCATGGGCAAGAGCGCTCTTCCGCGATCGGCGATACGTGAGCTCGAACAAGATCACGAAGTCCTCAATGAAGCTTTGAACAGGTTACGGGAAATCGCCGACAATCTCGACGACGTACCGAAAGACATTGCGACGAGCCTCGTCAGCGAGGCACATCAAATTGTCACAAAGCGAGTCGTGGAGCACGAGCGTGAAGATGAGATGGTTGTCTACCCTCGCCTCAATCGCTCGCTGGGCAGCAATCCCGCTCTTGCGGCCATGAGCCGGGCGCATCGAGAAATTTTGCATCTCTCGCGACTCCTATCCCGGCTGACAGATGACATGACAGTCGAAAACGTCGACCGGTACTTTATTCGCGATGCCCAGCGAATTATCGAATCGATCGAAGCGCTCGTCCGGATGCATAACGCGCAGGAGGAAGATATCTACGAACACGCGTCGATCTGAAAATAGCTTCAATGCTGGCGATTTCGATCACTTGGAATCGCTCAGCGAGATCGCCGTCGCGTGGCATAGCGATGGAATTCGGGCTCATATCGATAGCCATTACGATGAGTTGGTATGAGCTGGCACCAGCGCCATTCGGGCGCTGAATAGGCTACGCCGTCGATACGATCGACGGCTCCAGCGCGTCTACCGCGTCGTGAAGAGATCTTCGGCTGCTTTGATCGAGACCCAACGCCTCAAACGTTCGCTCAAGATATCCGAGAAAAACCTTCCAATCGCTGGCGTTGATCGGAAGATGCGCGTGAGCGCTCACCATATCTCGCCCAGCATATCGCGTCGGCCCCCCGAGCTCGGAGCAAAGGTACTGAATGAGAAGTTTCTCTTCTTGTCGTATGCCGACCATGCTTCGATCGGACCAGAAGCGGCCAACCTGGGGATCGGCTTGCATTCGACCAAGGAGATCGCGAGCCAATGCCGTGATCGTCGCTCGTCCTCCAATCCGCAAATAAAGCGAGTTTGGCGCTGGGCGCCGGATATCCAAAGCCTTGAGACGGGAGGCCAGGGTCGATGGATTCATCTGCAGGAGGTTTGCAGCACCGCCTTTGCCGGACACGCGCCATTTTGCAGCTTCTAGTGCGGCAATGAGATTATTGCGTTCGAAAGCCAGAACCTCCTCGGCGGTGACATAATCTCCGTCAATCGTTTCGGCCGGCGTACGGGGGAGGGCCGCCGCCCTTGGCTTCGGACTTGGTGGCAGGACTGCATCCAAATCTGACGCGTTACCAAGGATAATTACGCGTTCGAGCACGTTGCGCAGCTCGCGGATATTGCCTGGCCAATCGTAAGCACGAAGCTGCCGCACTTGCTGCTTTGAAAGACGCGGCGGCTTGCGCCGCAGGCGGCCCGCAATCTCGACGAGAAAATGATCCGACAGCAATCCGATGTCGTCGGCTCGCTCTCGCAGGGGAGGCACCTCGATCGGGAATGTGCTGAGCCTGTAATAGAGATCAGGCCGAAATCTTCCGGAAGCGGCATCCGCAGCCAAGCAGCGATTCGTTGCTGCAATCACTCGGACATCAACCTGCCGGGTTTGATCGTCGCCAACGCGCTCGAACGACATTTGCTGGAGTGCGCGGAGCAGCTTTCCCTGTAGCTCAGGCGGAATCTCTCCAACTTCGTCGAGAAACAGTGTTCCTTGATGCGCGGTTTCGAGACGCCCTTTCCGGTCACGTGTCGCGCCGCTGAAGGCTCCTCTTACGTGCCCAAAAAATTCGCTTTCGAATAGGTCTCTCGGAACGGCTGCGCAATTCACCACCACAAGGGGTTGGCGTGCACGTCGGCTGTGCTCATGGATTCGTCTGGCGATGAGTTCTTTGCCAACACCGGACTCTCCGAGGACGAGTACGGTGGCATCGGTCATCGCAACCGCGTCTGCGCGCGCCACACACTGCAGAAGGGTTCGGCTTTGACCGATAATCGAGGAACCTGCATCGATCATTTACGAAAATTCGCAAGCAGTTATGATTTTTCACGATACCGCTGTTGCGAGTTTTCGTAAATGCATCGCCGTGAATCAGGAAGCGCAGCAGTAAGTACATCATAATACAGAAGATTTTCTGCCTGCACGGCCATGGCACGCGAAATGCTCTGGGCACTTGCGCGAAGTGAGGCCCAAGGGAGAGATACGTGCATGCTCAAAACATCGATTTTTTTATCAGCGCTTTTTCTGACTGCGCAAAGCGCCAGCGCGGCCGAGATCGGTTCTAATCTTCAGCCGCTCTCCTTCGGCAAGGATCAAACGATCGTCGATATCAGCAAGGCTGTTTGGGGCCCGCTCAAGGTTGATGGGCTACCGGAGGGAGGAGAGATTGCCGTGCTCCGGGGCGATCTTTCCAAGGGTGACGCCGAAGTGCTTCTGCGGTTTCCGCCCGGTTATAGGGTTCCCAATCATAGCCATACATCGGATGAACTTTATCTCTGGCTGAGCGGTTCATTCACCCTCATCGCGCACGATGGGACGAAGACGGTTTTCAACGGACCAGCGTATATCAGCTTTCCCGGCAACGCTCCGCCACATGGCCTCGAATGTGGAGCGGCCGCACCGTGTGTGCTCTATCTCAAGTATTCCCGACCATTCGACATCCAATATTTTCCGGAACCGCCGCCGAAAAGATAGTCCATGAGGACGAGCTTCTCGATGGAAGAGGAAGGGAAGGCAAATGGGGATAAGGAGCGCGACCAATCGCGTCGGGGTGTTCGCCGTGTGCGCAATGGCGTTCACGCAGACCACGGCGCAGGGTACTGGCTTGACCCATGTCCTGCAGCCCGGCAGCTACCAAGTCGAAGTAATTGCCGAAGACCCCGCGACTGGGCGACAGCGAACGGTCCGACGCGTAGAGCGATGTCTCGAAGCGTCGGCGATCGTCAACCATGAAATCTTTGCCATATTGAGCGACATACCTGCATCGGCGTGCCCCAAATATGAGGTTTGTGCCGGCGAGACGCGCACCGGCTTTATCGCGCAATGCGCACCTGCCAATCCATCTACTGCCGTCGGCATGTTTGCTCTCGAGAGCTCCGCCTTCCGCGGCCGAATCGAGGTCAAGGACGCAACTGGCAAAGTGACGAACGTCGAAATCCAATATGGCCTGCGGACTGGGGCATGCAATGCGCCAGCGTCGTCGCCGCAATGAATGGACATGGGCGTTGCTTAGCGACTATCTTTCCCGAGTGCATGCACCACGCAGGCAGCGACATGTGCCGGCTCGCCACGAGCGGATGTTTCAATCCATCCTGTGGGCTCGCGCTTATGCGTGGCCTGCAGCCGGACGACGTCGGCTGTCGCATCGGAGACATCATTGCATCTCGCCTCCACACGCTTAAGGAGCATTGCGGTCGGCGCGTCGAGCCAAATGCCTGTGAACGATACTCCGGCATTGCGCGCGCAGCTTGCGATCCGATTGCGGTCCGCTTCACGGTCGAATACGGCTTCCGCAAGCACCGCGTGGCCGGACGTCAGAATCGCCGCCGCTTCGTCGGCCTGGGTAGCATAGACCTTCTCCGTGATTTCGCTGCGATAGGCTTCGGTCGGCAATCGCGTTTCGGCGGAGACATGGAAAAGGCGCTTGCGAATACGATCGCTGGCGAGCACGCAGGCGCCCGGCGCTTCGCCTACGCGATCGGCTATCATCGCGGCGATTGTCGATTTGCCCGTGCCGCTTAGGCCACCGATGGCGACGAGCCGGGCGGGCCGCGGCGCAAGCAGCGACTGTGCTAACTCAAGATACTCTTTTGCTTGTGTGGCGATGCCTTCACCCATCGGTCCAAGGGTCTGACTTTGGGTCGCCAGAACATGCGCGCGGATCGAAGATCTCACCGCCATGAAGAACGGCAAGAGAGCGATACCGTCGGCCTCGTCCGCCTCATCGAAATAGCGGTTGAAGACGAGATTAGCGGCCGACCTCTCCCCACAATGCCAGAGGTCCATCAGGAGAAATGCGAGGTCATAAAGTACATCGATTGTCGCTATGGCATCGTCGAATTCGATGCAATCAAATAGCGTCGGAGCATTGTCCACGAGGCAGATATTACCCAGATGGAGGTCGCCGTGGCAGTGGCGCACCTTGCCTGCCATCGCGCGGGAATCGAGAAGATCGCGACGGCGGTCGAGAGCCGCGCTCAATGCTCTGTTCAGTGAGGCTAGGCTTGCACTTGGGAAAATGTCTGTCGTCGCGAAGGCCGCGGCGTTGATGGCGAGCACATTGGCCATAATTGCAGCGCCGGTGTTTTTCCGGTTTGCCACTGCAGCGGCGTGAAAACGCGCAATGGAGCGCGCCGTCGCCGTTAGAAGCGTCGGCGTCAGCATTCCTCTCTTCGCAAGCCGGTCGAACAACGTGCTCTCGTCAAAGCGCAACATCTCCACGACCGCGTCGATGAGACGGCCCTCTCCATCGAGCGCGAGCGATCCGTCAGGCTCGGCCGTGATACGGCGGACGCCGAGATAGATCGCCGGTGCGGTTCGCCGGTTAAGCTCCACCTCGCGGCGGCATGCTGCGAGACGCCGATCTGCGGTCGAGAAATCGACGTATGGCAGCTTTACAGCGCGCTTCAGCTTAAATGCACGAGGCCCGATCAGCAGGATGATGGAGATATGCGTCTTGATGATTGTAACATCCGATGGCGCTAAACCATGCGTTCTTGGGTCCTTTAGCAGATTGATCGTAGCGGCCTGATTATCCTCGAGCGGCATATGCGTCTGCTTCCTTACCGTTCGCGGCGCAGTGCGGTTTCGACTGCACGACCTTTGTACGCTATCATGACGGCTTGCATAATGAAGCGCTCGACCTGTGCGCAAAGCATAAACTTGGTGTGTCGCGCATGATATCTGATAAGCTGCGCGAGCTTTAGTAACGCGGTACAGGGCGACGAGCGACAAACGGGGGAGGGAAGCATCGTATGCTGGGGCATGCGTTGGCTAATCCAAAATAGGCCGCTTCCTTCGAGAAAAAAGAAGTATTAGGCTGCGCGCAACCTGATCGGCATACGACGATGCGCCGGTCCTCTGGTGCCAAAAATCAAATAACGTCTGCGCTTTTCGCGTAGGCGTTATTTGTTTTGCGGCTAGTTAGAGACCACGGCGTGTTACCGCATTGCCAAGCCAATTGGTATGTTGCCTATCTTAGCGCAGTAACCGTGACAATTGCGTTGCGGCGTGCTCATCCTCAAACTTCACCATTCAACAATACGGAATTCGACATGCCTCCATATCGTTCACGCACTACGACACACGGTCGGAATATGGCAGGTGCGCGAGGCCTATGGCGCGCGACCGGCATGAAGGATGAGGATTTTGGCAAGCCGATCATCGCGGTGGTGAACTCGTTCACGCAATTCGTTCCCGGCCATGTGCATCTCAAAGACCTAGGTCAGCTCGTTGCTCGCGAGATTGAGCGTGCCGGTGGCGTTGCGAAAGAATTCAATACCATTGCGGTCGACGATGGCATCGCGATGGGTCATGACGGCATGCTTTATTCTCTTCCCTCTCGGGAGTTGATTGCGGACAGCGTCGAGTACATGGTCAATGCACATTGCGCCGATGCAATGGTGTGCATTTCCAACTGCGATAAGATCACGCCCGGCATGCTGATGGCGTGCCTTCGCGTCAATATTCCTACCGTCTTCGTTTCCGGTGGCCCGATGGAAGCCGGCAAAGTCGTGCTGGGCGGTAAGCAGCACGCGCTGGACTTGGTCGACGCCATGGTTGCTGCTGCCGATGACAGCGTAACGAATGAAGACGTCAAAGTTATCGAACGATCCGCTTGTCCCACGTGTGGCTCCTGCTCGGGGATGTTCACGGCCAACTCGATGAATTGCCTCACTGAGGCGTTGGGGCTTGCATTACCCGGCAACGGCTCGATGCTTGCAACGCATGCAGATCGAAAGCGGCTCTTCGTCGAAGCCGGGCACCTCATCGTGGATCTGGCGCGTCGCTATTACGAACAAAACGATGCTAGCGCTCTGCCGCGGTCGATCGTCAGCTTTGCGGCTTTCGAGAATGCGATGACGCTTGATATCGCGATGGGCGGATCGACGAATACGGTCCTCCATCTTCTCGCTGCGGCTCACGAAGCCGAGGTGTCTTTCACCATGAAGGACATCGATCGTTTATCGCGCCGCGTGCCGTGCCTTTGCAAAGTCGCGCCGGCGAAAGCTGATGTTCACATGGAGGACGTGCATCGCGCTGGCGGCATCATGGCCATACTTGGGGAATTGAACAGAGCCGGGCTGATCGATGCCGGGCTTCCTACTGTCCATTCGGCTACTCTCGGTGAGGCTTTGGGACGTTGGGACGTGAAGCAGACCAGCAGCGAGGCAACACATAGATTCTATAGCGCTGGGCCGGGAGGCGTTCCGTCGCAAGTCGCGTTCAGTCAGGATCGTCGATATGCCTCACTCGATCTCGATCGCGACGCAGGAGCGATTCGCGATAAGGCACATGCGTTTTCTCAGGATGGCGGATTGGCCGTTCTTTATGGAAACCTCGCCGAAGACGGCTGCATCGTGAAGACCGCCGGCGTGGACGACTGCCTGTTGACGTTCTCCGGTCGAGCACGCGTTTTCGATAGTCAGGACGCGGCGGTTGCGGGCATTCTCGGTGGAGACATTAAACCAGGAGATGTCGTCGTCATTCGCTATGAAGGACCTTGCGGTGGCCCGGGTATGCAAGAAATGCTCTATCCGACCAGCTATCTAAAATCGAAGGGGCTCGGCAAGTCGTGTGCGCTTGTCACCGATGGTCGCTTCTCGGGCGGGTCTTCGGGACTTTCGATCGGGCATGTGTCTCCGGAAGCCGCTGAGGGTGGGACAATCGCGCTTATCAGAGATGGAGATGTGATCGATTTTGACATTCCCAATAGAAAGATTCATCTTCGGATCGGTGACGAAGAACTCAGAGAGCGTCGCGCGAAGCAATCGGCTATTGGGTGGCAGCCGGCAGTACCGAGAAAGCGGCAGGTTTCGAAAGCACTCCGTGCATACGCGGCGATGACGACGAGTGCCGCAAAGGGCGCGGTGCGGGTCCCTTGACGAGAGTGGGTATGGCAGTTGGGGCGCCGACCAAATTCAGTTCTATTCCGGCTAAGGTCATTCCGGCACCAAATGTTGCTGCAGGTAGGCGCCCATGCTCGGTCATGTTCAGCGGCCATTCGTGCCGAATGAGTTGGAGCCGGAGTTCAGCATAGTGAGCGACAAAGAATACAAAGAAGGATTGTCAATCCTGCAGCGATGCTGACCCGTAAGTCCAAGTTTAATGAAACACCGTGTTGGGTGCTTGTGATCGGGGAGGAGGCTGTTTTCTATTGAGATGCAACCGCCTTGCCGCTGGTGCCGGCGAATTTGATTTCGTCCGTGTCGATGGCCTCTACCTCTACGGCGTTGTCCCGGCTGTTGGCATACGTAAAGCGGAAATTAGGGTTCGTTGCGATGGAAAATCCGGTCTCAGCTTTAAACACGAGATCGTTGCCCCGCATTACTGTTATGTTTTTGATAAAGCGGGCAGGGATATAGCCGTGGGTTAGCTGATCCATCTGCATGCCGTTGTTGTTGGGATGCTTGATCATGAACTGGCCCTCGCGCAGCGGCGTCGTCTCTAGCGCGGGATCGAAACTCTTCACCACCATCTTGCCGAGGTCGGCGGTGTCTGCGTCGGTATCTTTGGGAGCGGGTGCCGAACATCCCCCCGATGCCTTGACGAAGGCTTTTGTCATGTGGAGCACGCCATCGGATGTTTCGACGACAGCGTGCACATAGGTATACATGTCGATGCGAACGCGCGTCGACATCCTGCGCTCGCCACCGCCGTCACCGGAGGCCGGCCCGAACGAAATGTTGGCGGCGACAGGTGCCGGATTCCTGTCGATGATCAACGCCATGGACTTGAGCTGGCCCTTGACGGTTGGTGGCACGCGAATGGTGATCGGGACCACTGCTGCGTCCTCGGCCCGCTCCGGCGCATCGAGAATAACTATGCCGTCATTTTCCTTGATTGGGCGCGATCCATACATTTCCTGCTGGATCGATGGCCAAGGATCGTCGTCGGCCCGCGCTCCGGCCGGGCATAAGGCGACGCTGGCGATCAGCACAGCCGTTGCCGTCAGAGCGACCGCCTTCGCTCGCCCTGCCCGGATATTCGACGAAGATATGTGCATCTGAAATCTCCCCAAAAATGAATTATTGCCGCTCATTCCCATTCAAGCTCGGCGAATGCCGCGGTCACGTTGCGGACGTGATACTGATCGAAAAGCTCCCATTTCCCTCGCTCGGAGAAACCCGCGGACTTGGTTGCGTCTTGGATGGTTTTTCCTTCCTTGATCAGTTTGCGGACATCGGCGGCGACGACCGACCAGTACCTCTGCTCATCATGCATCGCTTCCGGCAGCTGCATCGCATGCGGTCCGTGACCTGGGATGACGCGGGCTGCTTTGCGTTGTTCAAGTTGTTCAATGAGCGCCAACCAGCCGCGAATGGAGCCGTCGAGCGTCGGAATGGCACCGGAGAACAGCAAATCGGCAAGGAAGACCGTATCGGTGGCGGAATCGGTGACGATCAGGTCGTTGTCGGTGTGGGCCGTCTTCTGCGCCTCCAAGAGCAGCGTGCGGCCGCCGAGGTCGAGACTTAAGCGATCCTGCACACTGACGGTCGGCAGAATGATCTCGCAACCGTCGAAAGCCTCGGGGCCAAGCATCTCCTTGTTGGCGGCCAAGTACTGTGATGCCCGCGCTGAAAGCCCGCGTGCAAGTTTATGGTGGCCGACGAATTGCGGGTTGTCCTCCTTGAACGCGGCATTGCCAAAGACATGGTCGGGATGCATGTGGCTGTTGATGACATAGCGGATCGGCTTGTCCGTTACCGCCTTGATAGCAGATCGCAGTTCGCGCCCGACCTTGGCGCTTCCGAGCGTGTCGATGACCGCGACGGCGTCCGAACCGATGACAAAGCTCGCATTTGCCATATCTCCTTTGTTTTCCGGAGACTGAAGTTCATATCGTCCTTGGTGGACGAAAACCCCGGAAGCAACCTCAGTGAAGGACATCGGAGTCTCGGCCCGCGCCGTGATCTTGGAAAGAAATGGCGCGACAGCGAAAGCCAGCGCAGAGGTGAGAAGGCAACGCCTATCCAGCCCGCACCGTCGCAACGCGTCCGTAACCACATGGGTTTCGTCCGTATTCGCGGCGATGACGGCACTCAATTGCTCCATCGTGCACATCGTGGAGGCTTCCTTCTAGTTGGTAGGCTTTCGCGTCAAAAAGTTATCGAACGATAGTCTCCAATACTTGCCGATAGGCAGGTTTGATGAGGCCTGGCTCCTTCAGCGCCCATGCGACGATGCTGGCCCCCTGCAACGTGCTCAACAACATCACCGCGGTGCGCGCGGCCGAAGGTTCCGCTTTGAGTTCCTTTTTGCGAATACCCTCGGCAATGATCGCCTGCAACCAATCAAGATGGAGTTGAAAGAATTTGTTGACACGTTTTTGCATCGAGACTGGCAGTTCGCTCGCGTCCGCGGCCAGTGCTCCACAGAGGGGCATCATGCCGTCACGCAAACTCGATGCGAAAAAGTCTCCATAACCGGCGAGCTTTGCGGCCGCATCGATGGGTTTGTCGGCTAGCGCATCAAGGTCTTCCCTGAACCGCTCGAGATAGGTGTCGATGACCGCCACGCCCAAGTCTTCTTTGGTAGGGAAATGATGGTGGATGCTCGCCTTGCGGATGCCGACGCGCTCAGACAGGTCCGCGTAGCTGAACGCCGCGTATCCATGAGTCCGCAGAAAAGTCTCGGCCTCTCGCAGCAATAATGTCTTGGTGTCTGTTGTTGGCATTGTGTTCTACCTACTAAATGGTAGGTATTGTGTCAACGGGTCTAGGTCGGCAAACCCGAGGCTAGGTATAAAGTGACCGCTTTAATGCACGTTCTTTTGGCGACGCGATCTGCGGCAAGGAATCGGATATGGGATTTGGCTGATGCTGCGACGTTTTCCGAGATCAGTAAGGCATGAGTTCCGTCCAGACCAGTGCTTTCAGGTTTTATTGAGGATTTTGTTGAGGACATGGAGGAGCTAGCATGGCGAGCGCAGTGAATTTCGAAATTACCAAGATCTTCGACTACGCAAGAAGATTGCTCATTATAATCCTACTAGGGAGTGCCGTTGGATTTACTCCAGCAATCGCCCAGGAAGATGATCAGCAGATCGGTCCCGAGGACGCCGGCAAAGCAGAATCCAAGACGCCCGATATCAAGAACGGCCTGATCATTGCGCGCGCTTTATGTTCAACCTGCCACCTCATCGGAGAACCGCCGAATTCGTCGGTGTCGGCCGATGTACCAAGCTTTCCAAGTATCGCCAGTCGTCCAGGCCAATCAATGGAGCGGCTATCGAGTTGGCTGATTGAACCCCATCCGCCAATGCCGAACGTACATCTGACACGTAAAGAAATTCGCGATCTCTCAGGGTACATACTTTCGCTTCGCAGCACTCAGTAAGCTCGCCGCGAAGCGGCCTCAATGTCGGCCTGCTTGATTTAGCTGGCACCTTGCAGGAGTTGGTGGCAAACCGCCGCCAGCGCCGTGGGTAACGGTTCGATCCGGCGCGTCTACGCTTCAGGGAACAGAGCTAAATCGGCGACGCCGACGAATCGGCCAGCACACCTTTCTGCCAAAAAATTAATGGGTCCTGAGGCTAAACCTGAAAGGCTCTAAGGCGGCGTTGGGCCAGCGACGGCAGGTCCTGAGGCAGGCCAGACATAACCGCCGCCGATTACGATCTGGTGGGATGTCAGGGTGGTTTCAATCGTCCCTTCCGCGGGCGTAGCGCCGGTGCGCCAACGTGTGAATTGCCGCCATAGATCGCCCGGCATTTCAGTCAACCCTGAGAACGGCTCGACGAACCACCGCGGCAACCAATCGGATTTCAGATCCTTCAGCGACCACGATTTGCCGCCCGTCAGGGCTGCTTCAATGGCGGACCAGACGAACTTGTATTCCACGTAATAAGAACCGCGTCCGACGCGCAGTTCCAGACCTGCAAGAACTTGAAATGCGGGCCCAGCGTACTGATACTCGTTCGTCCGCTTCTCAGGAGGCTCGCCGGCAAACCACGTTTCCACATGTGGTACGGCGACCCCGAACCCAAGTCCCAGGTAGGGTCGTATCTTTGGAGTGAGTGGAGACAGGCGTACGAGTCCCGATAATATAAGGACGTTATGGCCGTGGGTGAATTCCAGACGATTGAGCAGATCTGTCAGGTGCAGCGGGGAGGGTGCGGGTTTGCCTTTGAGCGTGCCGGTCGTCTCCACGTCCTCAACGGTGCCATTCTTGATCTTGCGTCCGTGTGCACCTTTGCCAAGCCGAGAAATGGCCTTGTTGTGCATGAAGTCGACCATCATTCCCACCGAGCCGGCCCAGCGGATCACACGGGCGCCTCCGTCGATGGGGAAGTAGAATGTGTCACCATCCCAGCCCATCTTCTTGAGCGTCAGGTCCGTGCCGTTGGGCCGCTTGAGATGGAGATCGCTGCGATAATAGTAAGGAGCGCTGAGATATGCGCTCGCGACGGTTTCGTTCGCGTTGGGCCATGATGACGCGATGGGTGGTAAGGCGACGTTTCCCGCAGAACCTTCTTCATGATCGCCAGTCACGGACGATGACAGCACGGTCGCGCTTAGCATGACGATGGTGGCCGCTGCTGCCATCTTGTCTAGCATTACCCATAAGAAGCGCGGTGTGGCGTGATAAGAATTCTCATTTTCGGCCGTGATCGACGATATCATGCCTGCTGATCTCTGTTGTGAAATCCCACCCCGGTTTTGGCGCGTGCGTTTCGCAGAGAGCAGACCCGCCGGCGCCGACGTAAAGCCAGAGTTTGAAGCCACGTCAACTGCTTTGGGCTGATCGCATTGTGGCCCAATTCAGTTCAGCCTCGATCGGCATCGCTCGCATGGACTTTTCAGGAAGGTTGACGGCGCGGTGGCGCAATGCGCGACTCATTCCGCTCAGCGGCGAACCTCCGAGCGTTGTTGACCAGCTTCGGCCCGCTCCCTCAGGCGACCTCGCCATTCCGGGTCGTATTTCGGGATGCTCGCGAGCGACTTTTGTTTCTATACGGGACCGTGCGCACTTGCATTGAAGCAGATCAATGCGTCTCGTGTCGATTACCTAATGCTGTGTTTCACAACTCCGCAAGCGGCAGACTCGCCGTGCCGCGACACGGCTTATCGGATTGCATGCTTATGTCGTTTGACATCCGATAAGCGCAATTGCTGGCGCAGCCAGTGTTACATTCGCGACCGCTTCTTCGATGTCGGTAAAGGTCGACGCTCAGAAAAGCAAGGCAAGGAACCCGTGCAATGATCAACCGCAGACTGCGATACATCGTTCGTGATCAGCAGCCTCTCTTAATGCAAGCCGCTGACACCGTACAAAATGCGTGCGAGGCCATGCGTGTCAAGCACGTCGGCTCCGTTCTCGTGGTAGATGAGCATCAACGGCTACTTGGCATCTTTACCGGGCGCGACGCGGTAAAGTTGCTCGCCAAAGGTAAAGGCGGACGCACCGCGCTTGCGAACGCGATGACACCCAACCCGGTTACCCTCATCCCTGAACAGCAGGCTATCGATGCGTTACGTGCCATGAGCGATGGCGGCTTTCGTCACGTCCCTGTCGTTGAGAAGGGTCGCATCGTGGGCATCGTCTCACGTGCCGACTTCAAGAGCGAAGAACTCGACCGACTGGAGGAAGAGGAAGCCCTTGCCGAACGCATCTGGTAGATGGGAAAAGCGCCTGAGCGTTCGGTATCCAGATGCTCCTGGTGGGCAGTGCTGCGGGCGAGATTACTCAGGGGAGCGGGGTACATGGCAGCCTTGCCTTAAGGCTTTAGACCCATGCGAAATCCACCCCAGTGCCGGCCGCGAATGACAATCGGCGCCGAGATATCCTTCATCAAAGCATGCTGACCGCCGCCCATGTCGCGGCGGTAAGTTTGTAGCAAGAAGGGCTGCGTGTTGCGTCCAGCGCGAAGTCCGGTGCGGTCGTTAAAGATCCTGCGGTTGCGCGAGTTCGCGGCATTCCAGGATGGATCGGAACCCTGCGGCTTCGAGTACGCAAGATTGTGAGTCGGCAGATAGCCATTGCGATCGACGGCCGCACAAAATGCAATCCGGCTCGAACTCGCCAAAACCTGTTCCTGAATCGCGGGGAGAACTCGATCCGTGTAGCCCGTGAAGCGCGTCGTTACTTGCTGCGGGTTTGTGCCCGGAATTGGTTTATATTGCTCGTCGAAGAGAGCATCCTGCGTGATCTCGCCTCGTTCCAGGCCTCGCTCAAAGACCGCTTTTATTTCGGCCGCAGCGTTTTGGCAGGTTAAGATGAGGGCGCTGTCTTTCGTCTCGAACCCTGCCTGGGCGATGAACAACATCAGGTCTTCGCTGATGGTTAGAATGTTTTCAGACCGCTTCCGTGTCTTGCCAAGTTGAGTGTCGGCGGTTCCAACAACCTTTACGAGATCGCTGACCCGCTCGCCGACCTGTTGAGAATTCGTGGCGTTGCTGTGGACGGGATCGCCCAAGTCCTCGATACCGCTGGTCAATTGTTGGACACTACTGACCAGAGACTGGATTTGCTGCGTCGAGCCCTTTGCAGTGTTTGAAGCCTCAATGGCCGATTGCGCCCACTCGGAATTGTGACGCGCGACTGCGAGCATTTGATCGAGTGTTCCTTGCAATTCTTGGAGGTTTGTCCTGTTCTCAAGAGAGAATTTGCGAACCTGATTTGCGAGAGCTTTGATCGACTGGGCAATCACCGCAAAGCCGCGACCCGCGTCACTGGCCCGCGCTGCCTCCACTCCGGCGTTGATCGCGATCATCTGGGTTTCCATCGAGATCGATTCGATCGCAGCGCTTGCCTCTTGCACTTTGGCAATTGTGTTGCGTGCTTGTTCGGCGGAGCGCGTGATGCCAATAATGCCCTCGCCGAGTGCCTGCATATTATCTATAGCCGTCGCGAGAGTGTCGGATACCTGCTCCGAACTCTTACTGAGGACGAGCCGCGTCTGATCGGCTGAAGCCCTGAGATCGCCCACCGCTGTCCTGATCCGGTTATTGGTCTCAGTGCTGCGATCAACCGAGTCGACGACGTTTTCGAGCGTCTGGCGAAGGTGGTTGTTAAGACCGGCGAGGTCTTCGACAATCCCCGCGATATCAGCAATCTCGAGTCCGAGACGCCCCGCCCTATCGCCGATCTCACTTGCACGGGGCACCGCGGCGGTGCTCGCATCCTGGGGATTGGGTGTGAACTGGGCCACAATATTTGCGGGGTCGAATTGAGACACCGGCAAAGTCCTTTCGCTGCAGGTTGAAGGCCTGGGCTGGCCACAACGCAACGGCCCGCGCGTCTTATATCGGATCACGAGGCGCGCACAATGGGCTGATTCGCAACCCGGATGCGTTGGTTACGCTAGCGTTTTTGCGACGGGTTGCGTATTGGCACAAAGGGCAATTCGGGACTTAGCCGAGTCGGCACCGATCGATGGGGGACCCATGATCGACCCGGCAGATCCGGTCGGTGAAGTTTCCCGCCATCAAGACGCTCGGCAGCTGCTGCCTATTGTTTGCTTGAGTTCGAATCTTACCGGTGAAATTTTCGTCAAGCCCGGCGTAATAGAAAGTTGCTTTGGGCACCTTGATAAATCGACCGCCGCATCCTCGACAGATGTCAGTCACGCCAGTAGTTGTTCGCGGCGGCGACAGTTTGAAAGTGGATGGCGATCACCTGCGAGGCAGCAATCAGCTGGGCGCTGTCGTGATCGTATGCTGGGCGCAACTTGTCACGAATTTCGGCCGATGGCTGGGTGGCCTTGACGCCGACTCGGGCGAGCTTTGTGGCCAGCTCAAAACCCTCTTGCGGTGTTGCTGTCTTGAGTGACGGGAGCCAAGTATCGGCCATGATGATCTCCTCGTAATGAGCAGCTTCGCGAAATCAGCCTACCAGCTTACCTCTAGCATGGACAATGCATTCTCGTTCTTGAAGAAGGATTAAACGCCACAACACTCTCGGCGCCCACCAGACGTCTCAATAGCTGAATGTTATTGTTCGGGACACATCAAGCGGCCACGTAACCGGCGCATCAGCGTGTTTTTTAGATGCTAATGCGGCTCTGAAAGTTGCAAATCGAGCTGCGCATCGTCATCGGATGAGAACTTGGAAACGGAGACGCCGACGAGCCGAACTCCTGTCGTGACCGGATAAATGGATCGCACCAAGGCGAGACTGATCTCGTGAAGAAGGTCATGCGCTGTGACAGGCCGGGAAGCGGTCCGACTGCGAGTCACAATGCGAAAATCGGCAAATTTGATTTTCACGGTGACCGTCGCGCCGAAGCTCTGGTTCTTCTCGCACCAAGCCCAGACGTCGTCGGCCATTTCGAGCACGCCCGCCTCGATTTCAGCCGGGAGTAAGCGATCTTCGGAGAATGTCGTTTCACTTCCGGATGATTTGCGCGGCCGGTTTGGCTCCACCGGCCGATCATCTTCACCGCGCGCGATGGCATAATACCACGCACCTGATCTGCCGAAATGCTGTTGAAGGAATTCAAGCGATTGCGCCCGAAGATCGGCGCCTGTCTGAATGCCAAGGGCATTCATTTTCTCGGCCGTCACGGGGCCCACGCCGTGAAACTGTTTTACCGGTAAGCCTTCGATAAACTCGGCCCCGCGCTGGGGCGGTATCACAAATTGACCGTTGGGCTTACGCACGTCGGACGCGAGCTTGGCGAGAAACTTGTTATAGGACACACCTGCCGAAGCGGTAAGTCCTGTTTCCGCGAGAATACGCGCACGGATTTCTGCAGCGGTATCGGATGCAGTCGGGAGACCGCGCAGATTCTCAGTCACGTCGAGATAGGCTTCATCGAGGGAGAGCGGTTCGATGAGGGGCGTATACCGAGCGAAAATTGCGCGGATTTGTTGCGAGACGGCGCGATAAATCTCGAACCGAGGTGGCACGAAGACAAGGCTGGGGCATTGCCGAAGAGCTTTTGTCGACGGCATGGCTGAGCGTACTCCGAACGCCCGCGCCTCGTAGCTGGCCGCGGCGACGACACCGCGCTTTGCTCCATAGCCGACGGCGATGGCCTTGCCGCGCAGCTCCGGATTATCGCGTTGCTCCACGGACGCATAGAAGGCGTCCATGTCGACATGGATGATTTTGCGGGTAGAGACTTCAGCCATACTGAAGCCTAGCACTCTGACGCTTGAATTTCGATGCAGACCGTAGACGCAAATGAGCCGACCGCAAACGCGAGCGTCGTGTCATCTATAGGCGCTGCGCTGCAAGGCCGGCTTCGCGAAGCGTGAAATGCATGGGCCGGCAGTTAATCCCTCTCAGCAAACCGGTCACGATATACTATGGCTTCGCAGAGGCTATCGGAGCGCATTCGGCGCGCGCAATCTCTCGGCGGCGAACTGTACAAACTCTCGAACGCGCGGACTGTCCGAACGGGTCGGCCGATACACAAGATGAACGGGAATGGCGGTATCCTCGAAGCGCTCTAGAATCCGTTTCAAGAGACCAGCATCGAGCGCGCTCCGGGCTTGATAGGAGAGCACGCGCGTTATCCCGACGCCGGCCACTGCAGCCTCGACGGCAGCCTCGGCGCTATTGACCGAAAGCCGCGAGCGGACTTTCACGGCCTTGCGGCCAAAGCATTTGCTTTTAAAGATCCAGCGTGATCCTCCCGGCATCTCGTCGAACGTCACGCAATCCCGCTCCGCTATTTCCATGATGGACGTCGGGAGGCCGCATCGAGTGAGGTAATCTGGAGAGGCACAAACAACGAGTCTCAGCGTCCCGACGCGCATCGCCATCAATCCGGAGTCCGGCAACTCGCCAATGCGGATCGCGACATCGATCTCTTCCTCCATGAGATCTACGATCCGGTCCATGAGTAACAGCCGCGTGTTGATCCGAGGATAGCCGCCGAGGAACTCAGCAATCACCGGGAGCACATGCAGACGGCCGAAACTGACGGGTGCAGTGATTGCGATTTCTCCAGAAAGATCGGCTGCCTGCCCCGCTATCCGGCTTTCCGCGCGTTCGAGTTCCTCCAGCACTTGCCTGCACGTCTTCAAGTATTCTCGCCCCGCATCCGTCAGCATCATGCGTCGGGTCGTACGGTCGATAAGTGTGCAAGCCACGTGTGTCTCGAGCTGAGACAGAATCCGGCTGACGTTGGTCAAAGGCTCGCCAAGCTGGCGCGCTGCGGCGGACAGACTACCTGCCTCGGCCACCGCAACGAAGACGTTCATGGCCCGAAACCGATCCATGTCATCCTTCCAATAAATAGAAATATCATTGCCGAACATTCTATCTAGCGGAGAAGGGCTGATCGCGCCAGCTTCGGGCCTGGAAACGAAGATACCAATCAGGGGCCTCTGCGATGGCAGCAAAACTTTATGATCTTGAACTTTCGGGTAACTGCTACAAGGTGCGTTTGCTTTGCGCGCTTCTGGACGTCCCGCTCGAAATTATCCCCGTGGATTTTCTGTCCGGTGCGCATAAGAAAGCGCCGCTGATTGACCTTAATCCCTTCGGCGAGATCCCGATTTTCCAGGACGGCGATCTCGTGCTGCGCGACAGCCAGGCGATCCTCGTCTACGTCGCGCGCAAATGGGGTGGTGAGAGCTGGCTGCCAACCGATCCCGCGGGCCTGGCGCAAGTAAGCCAGTGGCTCATGATGGCCGAGAACGAAATCGCCCGCGGTCCCAACGATGCACGGCTGCACGATAAGTTCGGTTACAAACTCGATATTGAGCGAGCGCGCAACAATGCCGCGCGTGTTTTCGGTTTATTAGAAAAGCGTTTGGCGAAAGCGCATTGGCTGGCGCTTGACCGGCCGACGATTGCCGACATTGCCTGCATGCCCTATGTCGCGCTCGGCCACGAAGGGGGTGTACCGCCCGACGGATTTCCAGCGGTCACTTCATGGGTTGGCCGGGTCAAGGCGCTACCCGGTTTCATCGGCATGCCCGCGATTTGACCAGACTTTGGACGCTGCTTGCGTTTTGGAGCGAAAATGAACACTTGCCGATACGCTTCCGACGTCGCGTTTACCGCTGCAGTCAAGGCTGAGCAGGAGCGCGATGGCTCGCGTGCGCAATACGAGCGGATGGAGAAGAGCAAGGGTTGGGCAACAACCGTAACGCCGGACCTGGCGGCCACGCTCGTGGCCGCGCGCTCGTTCTATCTCGGCACAGCTAACGCAGAAGGGCAGCCCTACATCCAGCATCGTGGGGGGGCGGCGGGGTTCTTGAAGGTTCTTGACGAGCGCACCCTCGCGTTTGCCGATCTCGCCGGCAACCGGCAGTACATCACAGCTGGAAACCTGTCCGAAAATCCGCGCGCATTCATCTTCCTTATGGACTACGCGCGGCGCCGGCGCACGAAGATCTGGGGGCGCGCCCGGATTGTCGAAAATGACGAAGACCTGTTGTCGCGCCTTCGCCCATCACAAAGTAATGCTGTCGCCGAGCGGGCGATCCTATTCGAAATCGAGGCCTGGGATCGCAACTGCCCGCAGCACATTCCGCAGCTTATCGCCGTCGAGGACGTCGAAGCTGCTCTCGGTCAGCTCCAGAAACGAATTCTACAGCTCGAAAGCGAGCTTGAACTTACCCCCTCCGAACTTTGAAATCCGACTTTCAGTCGGTCGGCCGCGCGACGGGTTGTTACCGCAACTGTGCTTCTCTCTCTCGGTGGCGCGGCTGATGATCTTTACGCTGAAATAAATTATCGCCATACGATACTACCTTTGGGCAACATACTACCATTTGGCAACCACGGCGCGTGCTATTTTAACCGCAAATAAGCCGATCCGCTTTATCTAAGCGCTCGCGGTTCCAGGAATCCTTTAAAAATCAATATCTTTTGGAATTGCGTATCGCTGTCTAGGAGAGGAGGCAGTTTTCATGGCCAACGCCGGCAAGGTCGAACATCAATTGATAGCCAAGACGCCGCTAACCCTGCTGGCGCTCACGCGTCATCAGGTCGAGCCGCACGAGGAGTCTTGGTTCGCCCGCTGCCGCGCCGACTATCTGCGCAGTTTTCCGCTGACGCTGCTGGAACTGGTCAGGCTGCTGATGCTGTTGAGCTTGGTCGGCCCGCTTACTGACATCTCTTTCTCCCTCACCGCGCTCGTTGGTTGGTCGCTCGTCTGCTCGCTCCAAGCGATTGTGCGACGTAAGGAAGCCTCTCCCTGCTTTGATGAAAAGCGGGCGCTCCACAATCGCGCCGGAGTGATCAAGCTCCGCGCGATCTGGTGGATGGCCATGCTCGGCTGGGCGATCGTGATCGCACCCTCCCAGAACGTCGACACCTTGGTGGCGCTGGGCTTCGCGATGATGGCGATCGACGGTCTCGTCACCATGTCGCTGCCTCATCTGGCGCTTGCCGCCAGCGCCGGCGGAGGTCTGTCACTGACCGTTGCGCTGTTCCTGCGTAACGGGTGGGACGCGGCGCCGCTCGCCACGATAGCACTGGTCATGACATCGTTCATGCATTGGTCGATCTATAATCTCTACTATATGTTTGCCACACGTCGCATCCGCACCCGGCGGCTCAGAGAATCCCACGAGACGATCCAACTCGTCCTCAACCAGTACGACGACGAAGGCAGCGACTGGCTCTACGAACTTGACGGCGACTTGCGTGTCCGCAACCCTTCGCCTCGGTTCTGCAACGCCTGCGGAATAGAGGCTGGAGAACTCGAAGGCCGCTCGCTGATCGACATTCTCGGCACAGCATCCGAAGTTTCATGTCTGCGAGAGCTTCTCGAAATCGGCCAACCACTTCGCAACGTGGTGATTCCGGTCCGGGTCGACGGCGCTGAACGCTGGTGGTCGCTCAACGGCCGGCAGGTGGAAGGACTGCGCGGCGAGAAGCCCGGCTGGCGCGGCTTCATCGCCGATATAAGCGTGGCCAAGCAGGCCGAGGCCAAGGTCACCTTCATGGCCCATTATGACCTCCTAACCAAGCTGCCCAACCGCACCCTGCTCAACTCCACGCTTGATCGTGCCTTCACCCGCATGTCGCGTGAAGATATCGTCGGCCTACTCTACGTCGATCTCGATCACTTCAAGGCAATCAACGATGGTCAGGGTCACGCCATGGGCGACAAGGTGCTGGCCGAGGTCGCGCATCGGCTGGAGAACGTTGTACGTCCGCGCGACATGGTCGCCCGGATCGGCGGCGACGAGTTCATCGTGCTGATGCCGCACCTAGAATCTACTGACGCCGGCCTCACCGTCGCCGAGCGCGTGCTGGAGGTGATCGGCAATTCGCTGGAGATCGATGGGCAGATCATGCCGATCGGCGCGAGCATCGGCGTGGCTTTCGCGCCGCACGATGCCAATACCGGCGACGAACTGCTGCGCGCCGCCGACCTAGCCATGTACAACGTCAAGTCGCGGGGCCGCCGGGGCATCTCAATCTTCGATCTCGAAATGCAGACCCAGATGCTCGAACGCCGTACACTGGAGATCGACTTGCGCGCCGCCATCGTGCGGCAGGAATTGGAACTCCACTATCAGCCTCTCCTGCATATCGAAACCGGCGAGATCGCCGGCTACGAGGCATTGTTGCGCTGGAACCATCCGATCCGCGGACTGGTGCAGCCCGATACCTTCATCTCGATCGCCGAGGAAACCGGCGTGATCGTCGAGATCGGCAATTGGGTGATCCGAACCGCGCTGGCCGAAGCGGCGAACTGGCCCGAGGATCTGACCGTGGCGGTTAACCTTTCGCCCACGCAGATCAAGGACGACAATCTGCTGGCGACGGTGGTGAATGCCCTGGCCGCGACCGGCGTCGCGCCCGGACGGTTGGAGATGGAGATTACCGAGAACCTGCTGATGCAGGAATCGGAGGAGGTGCTGGCGGTGTTGCACAAGCTGCGCGACATTGGGGTAAAAATCGCACTCGACGATTTTGGCACGGGCTATTCCTCGCTGAACTATCTGCGCAGTTTCCCCTTCGACAAGATCAAGATCGACCGTTGCTTCGTCAGCGAGTTGGCCGAGAATGAGGACTGCAAGGCGATCGTTCGCTCGGTGATCGGCTTGGCCAACGAGCTGCACATGACGACTACGGCGGAAGGCGTGGAAGCGGTCGAGCAGCTCGCCGCGCTACGCGCCCAGGGCTGCGACCAGGCGCAAGGATTCCTCTTCAGCAAGGCCGTCCCGGTATCGGAACTTCACTTCACCAAGCCGAAACGGGAAGCCAAAAGAGCTTAATGCCGCATTCGGCGGAAATATGTTTCTACAACTCCTTCCCCGTCGGCGTGGAAATTATCCACCCTACGAAGATGCTCTCGGTGTGCTCTAAACTAGAGGCGCCGTTTGCTGGTAACCGCGCAAAGCAACTCTGAATTACAAGGCACGGCAGCAATACCGATTGACGCAAAAAAGTGGAGTGTTGCTAATTTTTAGCATGACAACGCCTTTATGGGACGCATGTCACTGGCTCCTTGCGTGCGGAGCGAAGCGGCAAGGCGCTCGACGCCCGTCGTAATTTGCTTTTCGGTTAGAGATGAATATCCGAACATGAGATGGCGTTCTGCATATGTCGTTCTGCCGGGGCTAACGGCTGCCTTTGGCGACAGGTCATAGACCCCGACGCCGTATTCCAACGCCTTAGACACGATCACCGGAGCTACAGGCAAATGTGCGGGAATACGCCATGCGAGATGCATTCCCCCTTCTGCTCCAATTGCACGCCCTTGGCCGAAGTTGCAATTCAACGCTCTCAAGAGTGCGTCTCTCTTGCCGAGGTAGTGCTGCCTGATTGTGCGCAGGTGGCGCGCATAACCACCAGTATTCATAAAGTCTGCAAGGACAGCCTGTTCCAACCATGGTTGGCCGTTGTTCATAAGCGCCTTGTAGTGCCGCGCGGCCGGCAACATAGCGGGGGGCACTACGACGTAACCAATGCGAAGTCCGGCGCCGAGACATTTTGAAAACGTACCAACATAAAATACGCGATTTGCCCTATCGAGCGCCTTCAATGCGGCCAAGGGAGAACCCACGTACCGGAAGTCGCTGTCGTAGTCGTCCTCTACAACATATGAGTTCGTCTTCACGGCCCACGCCAATAACTCGAGCCTTCGATCCAAAGGTAAGGTGCAGCCCATTGGGTACTGATGAGATGGCGTCACGTAAGCAAGTGCGTTGGTGACATCGGGAAGTTGCGCAACGTCGAGGCCCTTTTCGTCTACCCGAATTTGGTGGAGATGCGCACCGAATGATTCAAAGAGGTAAGAAGCGCCCGCGTATCCGGGCGACTCTACGATCGCGTCGGTTCCAGCGGATAACAGCATTCGGCATACGAGATTGAGGCCTTCCTGACACCCGCCGGTAATGATGATTTGTTCTGCCTCGGCGATGATGCCACGCGCAGGACGCAGATGATCGGCAATAGCCTGCCGCAACTCAATGAAGCCCGTTGGATCCCTGTACTCGGTCAATGCGGAACCCGCGCTCAACAGGCGCTTAGTCGTTAGACGCGTCCATGTTCGTAGCGGAAACGAGCGAGCGTCAGGGCGGCCGACCCAGAAATCAATCATGGATCGCTTCAATCTCGCGTTGACCAAATTGTGCGATCTGAGCTTGAGAAGGTCGGGCCGGAACTGATCCGAAACTATAGGCTGTTCCGTGTGCTCAAAACCAGTCCGCAAAGCGTGCAAGGCTTGTTCGGGTATTTCCCGCGAAACAAACGTACCGAGCGACTTTGCCGTTTCAACATAACCCTCATCTGCGAGCCGTGCGAATGCGAGCGTGATCGTAATCCGAGAGACTTGCAATTGCTGGCATAGATGACGGCTGCTTGGAAGGCGCTGCCCCGAGCGCAACTGCCCTGCGAGAATCATGCTCCGTATTTGTTCGAATACTTGAGTCTGAAGATTGAGTGTAGAATGTCGATTGACCGCAAGCGGCAGCTGCACGTCGCCCTCCAAACGGACCTATGGAAATCGCCCAGGCAGGCTGCAATTTATAGCCAGCGAACGCAAGCGCATAGGTCCATTGGAGGCGCTGTCTATATGGCCAGGTTCAGCGTGCTGGGCGGTTGCAGTTCGATAAATCGAAACGTGCTGGGTCCACGTGGGCAATTTTCTCCGTGGACTTACTAAAATATCTCGGACCGGAGCTACTGATCCGATCAACTTTACGTCAGCATGTGGTTACCGCTTGTCCGGGCCATCAGGGGCGTCCTGCGCGTCACAAGCACTGGCCCGGCGGTTGGTGAGAGCCCCGCCTTGATGGGGTTAGAATAACAACGATAATTGGAGGAAGTAATGCGCAAACTGATGTTTGCCGCAAGCATCGCTGCTGTGACTCTTGTGTCGCCAGCGCTTGCGAATGAAGACGTGACCAAGAACCAAGCCGATCCCAACAACTGGGCTTCGCAATCGGGCGATTACAGCGCCACGCGTTACTCGACGCTTGACCAGATCAACACGTCGAACGTTGCCGATCTCAAAGTGGCCTGGACCTTTTCTACGGGCGTGCTGCGCGGACATGAAGGTTCGCCGCTCGTGATCGGCGATGTAATGTATCTTCACACGCCGTTCCCCAACATCGTGTTTGCTCTGAACCTCGCCGACGAGCAGAAGATCATCTGGAAATATGAACCGAAGCAAGACCCGTCGGTCATTCCGGTAATGTGTTGCGATACGGTCAACCGCGGTCTCGCCTACGCGGATGGCAAGATCATTCTGCAGCAGGCCGATACTAACGTCGTTGCTCTCGATGCCAAGACAGGAAAGGAACTCTGGAAGGTTGCCAACGGCGATCCCAAACGTGGCGAAACGGCGACCAACACCGTTCTGATCGTGAAGGACAAAGTCATCACGGCCATCTCCGGTGCGGAGTTCGGTGTACGCGGCTACGTGACGGCCTACGACCTGAACAGCGGAAAGAAGGTATGGCGCGCCTATAACATCGGCCCGGACAAGGAAATCTTGTTCAACCCTGAGAAAACAACATCTCTTGGAAAGCCGGTTGGCAAGGATTCCTCCTTGAAGACCTGGAATGGCGATCAGTGGAAGATCGGCGGTGGTACGCTTTGGGGTGGCTGGTCATACGATCCGGAGGCCGATCTCTTCTACTACGGCTCGGCAAACCCCTCGACCTGGAACCCTGCGCAGCGTGCGGGGCTGGATGGCAAGCCGATCGATCAGAAATGGACGATGTCGATCATCGCGCGCAACCCTGATACCGGTGTCGCGAGATGGGCATACCAGATGACACCGTTCGACGAGTGGGACTATGACGGCGTCAACGAAAACATTCTCGTCGATCTCGACATCAAGGGACAGAAGACGCCTGCGCTCGTGCACTTCGACCGCAACGGCTTCGCATACACGCTCAACCGCAAGGATGGCGAGCTTCTCGTAGCTGAAAAATTCGATCCGGCCGTAAACTGGGCAACCGGCATCGATATGGACAAGTCCAGCAAGGACTATGGCCGCCCGATCCGCGTCGCCAAGTACTCGACATTCAGGGATGGCAAGGGCCAGGACGTCAATACGAAGGGCATCTGCCCTGCAGCTCTCGGCTCCAAGGACATGCAGCCGGCTTCGTTCTCGAAGCTGACCGGCTTGTTCTACGTTCCGACGAACCACGTGTGCATGGACTACGAACCCTTCAAGGTTTCGTACACCTCCGGCCAGCCCTACGTCGGTGCGACGCTCTCCATGTATCCGGCTCCGGACAGCCACGGCGGCATGGGTAACTTCATCGCCTGGGACGGTGCACAGGGCAAGATCGTCTGGTCGAAGCCTGAGCAGTTCTCGGTCTGGTCGGGCGCTCTGACGACAGCTGGCGGCGTTGTCTTCTACGGCACGCTCGAAGGCTATTTCAAAGCCGTCGACCAGAAGGATGGCAAGGAACTGTTCAAGTTCAAGACGCCGTCGGGCATCATCAGCAATGCGATGACCTACACGCATGGTGGCAAACAGTACATTGGCGTCATGTCAGGCGTCGGCGGTTGGGCCGGTATCGGTCTCGCTGCTGGCTTGACGAACCCGACCGATGGTCTGGGTGCTGTTGGCGGCTACGCCGGCTTGAAGCAGTACACCAACCTTGGTGGCACGCTCACCGTCTTCTCGCTGCCCTAGCGCTTTTTCCAATAGTGAAGGTCTGCGAGAACTTTGGCCGGCACGGTAACGCACCGTGCCGGCTATTCAGCAGCTCCACCGCTTTCTTTGCGACAGTGTGTGAAGGTAGAATGGTGGAAAGAGTACCTCAGCGTTCAATACTCGTTCGACGGTCCCAATCAGAATTTGACGCCGACCTTGAGGCCGCCCGAAGATCTCCTTGGGAAGGAGCAGGTGCGAGCCGTCGATCACGTTACCCGGAAGCTGCGTCCTTATGCGTTTCGGGACTGCGAGGCGTTTGAAGCTACGGCGGCAAAGGCGAGAGCTGAGCGCCAGTTGCAGTTCTTGCGCATGACTGCCGAAGCGACCGGAGCGGCTTTTATTCTTGCGTTCGTGCCGCTGCCGTCGCGTACGCACCAGAGAATTCTGGCGGCGCCTCACGAAGCGTTGGCGGTGATCGTTACCGCGAGTTCCTGCCGGGTCGATCTACGGGTCGAAGACATCCGCGCCGCCACGGGACTGTCGCAGGCGGAGGCGCAGCTTGCCAAAGCCCTTGTCAGGGGCACGACCACCAATGAGTATGCGCAAGCGACCGGCCTCTCGCCCAATACCGTGAGGCGTCACCTGGCAGCGGCCTTTCTGAAAACCGAGACGAATAAGCAATCAGAACTGATTTCATTGCTTATTCGGGCGGTGGGGGTCGTTTCGGCAAACTAGACCAGACCGTAGCCCCGTCCATTTCGGCGCGTCGCGGTGACGATCGCCGCGCTGGCTGTGTGGAGTACAAGCAGCCCGTGGCCCGACCTGCTGGTGGCTGGCATCATGGCAGGTGTCTTCTTTACGTCGTCTTCACAAATCCTGCCCCAGCATTGTGTGAGCGCGAGGCGGAACGCGAATTTGCCTAAATCGCCACATCCTTATTGCCCGCTCGGCCAACCTATGGCAGCCTAAACTGTGATGCGGCACCGATTTTACCAGCGCTGGTTCGTTTTCCTGGGCATGCTTGCCATGTTCAGCGCGCTGCTGTCGATGCCGTTGACCGCAGCCTACGCTTTCGCGATGGCGGGCACGGCCTCGGCGACCGCCCATATGACGATGTCGGCACAGGACGCCGAGATGCCTTGCCACAAGGTGAAGAAGTCCTGTCCGGATTGCCCGCAGAAGGTTTGCCCGGAGATGGGAAGCTGCCTGGTGAAGTGCTTCCAGCCGTTGCCAACTCCGGTATCCGAAGCCACCCTCCACGACGACGTCATCACCGATCGCGTGGCGCCCGCGACTTCCGCGGTGCCAGCGAGTTCACTGATTCCGCCACTCCTTCGACCTCCAAGTCTCTGACCCGCGCCCTTTGGGCGTGAGCAATCGCTGCGGCCTACGCCGCGGCTTGCGGGTGCGCGCGCGCCATAGTGGCGGTGCGTAGGTTTGAGACATCAGGAGATATCCAGCATGCAACGTCATTCATTGCGCGCGATTGCCGTCGGCGTCGCGTGGCTCGTGGGCATGGCTAGTTCGGCTTTCGCCGATGCCAAAGACTACGAGTTCCAACTACTCGATAAAGAAGTCAAAAAAGGCGAGGCTGTCATTGCGGTCAAACTTGTAAACAAACCGTCGGGCCGCGCCGTACCAGACGCGGTGATCTTTGCCAAACGCATCGACATGGGACCCGAGGGCATGGAGATGATGGCATCGCCCATCGAAGCCGTGTCATCAACCGAGCCCGGCGTCTACCGATTCAAGACCGAGCTGACGATGGAGGGTCGTTGGCAGCTCTCGCTCGGCGCCAAGGTGCAGGGCGAGACTGGGACGGTTGAAAACAAGCTCATCATCAGAGCCACCCGATGAACTCGGTCCTCAAGGGGGTGGTGACCGCCGCAGCGATCATTGCTGCGGCGGGAGCCGGAGTTTGGGCGGGGCAATCAGGCCTGGTGAAGCTGCCGCTGTCTCCCGCGGCGACGAAAATCGGACATGGTGTCGAGGCGACCGGGCCGGTGATCTACTACCGTGATCCCGATGGGAAGCCGTTTTATTCGTTGGCGCCGCGCAACACCGACGGCGGAGCATCCTACGTCGCCGTCCACGCCAGCGAGGACGTGTCGTTCGAGCCGAAGCCCAAGACGCAAGAAGCAGCGGCGGCCCCGGCCGGCGAAAGGAAGATCAAGTACTACCGCAACCCGATGGGGCTGTCCGACACCTCGCCAGTGCCGAAGAAGGACTCCATGGGCATGGACTACATCGCCGTCTATGAGGGCCAAGACAGCGATGACGCCTCGGTGAAGGTTTCTCCCGGCAAAATCCAGCGCACCGGAGTAGAGACCGTCGCCGTCACCAAGCGGCGCCTGACGCGCACTGTCCGTGCTCCGGGCGTAGTTGCGCTCGATGAACGGCGCATCGCGGTCGTGGCCCCGAAGTTCGACGGCTACGTGGTCAAGGTCGGCGACGTTACCACGGGTACCCATGTAAAGGCCGGCGACGTGCTGGCGACGGTGTTCGGGCAAGCGGTGCTCGATCAAGCCGCGCGTTTGCTCGTCGAGGAGAGCTCGGGCTGGACTCGCAATAACGATGCCGCGTTTCCTCCAGGCTTCAAAGGGTCTTCGGGCGTGGTCGGCGCCACGCGTCGTCTGCAAAACCTTGGTGTGCCCGAGGAATTCATGGACCAGGTGAAGAGCTCGCGCCGCGTTCCGGACACCTTCACCATCCGCGCGCCCATCAGCGGCGATGTTTTGGAACGCAATTGGAGCGATGGGCAAGGCTTTAAGACAGGCGATGTCGGCTTCCGCATCGCCGACCACTCCGTGGTGTGGATGATGGCGGACGTCGCCGAAGGTGACATCGATGCCGTCAAACCGGGCCAAGCTGTTGCGGTCACGATGCGCGCCCATCCTGGCCGCATTTTCAAGGGCACCGTGGCGGTGATCTATCCGCACCTGACGAAGGAGACGCGGACGGCGCAGGTGCGCATCGAGATGCCCAACCCCGACCGTGCGCTGCTGCCCGACATGTATGGAGAGGTTGAAATCGCCACCAGTAGCGACGCGCCGGCGCTTATCGTGCCGTCCAGCGCCGTCATCGACAGCGGCAACCGCCAAGTCGTGCTTCGCGATCTTGGCGATGGCCGCTACCAGCCGCGCGACGTGAAGATGGGGCACCGGGGCGATGGTGTCGTCGAACTCCTCAGCGGCGTTTCCGAAGGGGACCGTGTCGTCGTCAACGGCAACTTCCTCATCGACGCAGAAAGCAATCTCCAATCCGCACTGAAGAGCTTCCAGACTCCTTCAACCACAGAGGTCAACCAATGATCGCCCGCCTGATCGACTGGTCGGCTCGGAACCTGATGCTGGTGTTCATCACCACGGCGTTCGCCGTTGTGGCGGGAATCTGGGCGGTGAGGACACTGCCGCTCGACGCCATCCCCGACCTCTCGGACACTCAGGTCATCGTGTATACCGAGTACCCGGGGCAAGCGCCGCAGGTGGTCGAGGACCAGGTCACCTATCCCCTCACCACCTCGATGCTGACCGTACCGCGTTCCAAAGTCGTGCGGGGATTCTCGTTCTTTGGCGTCTCGTTCGTCTACGTGATCTTCGAGGACGGCACCGATATTTATTGGGCACGTTCGCGCGTGCTCGAATACCTGAACGCCGCCGCCAAGCGCTTGCCTGCCGGCGTCACGCCCACGCTTGGCCCCGATGCCAGCGGCGTGGGTTGGGTTTATCAGTACGCGTTGCAATCCAAGGAGAAGTCGCTCGCGGACCTGCGGTCGATGCAGGATTGGGAGGTACGCTTTGGGCTTTCCAAGGCCGAAGGCGTGGCCGAGGTCGCAAGCGTCGGCGGTTTCGTCAAGCAATACAGCGTGACAGTGGACCCGAGCCGCCTCAGGAGCTTCAATATCCCGCTCGATAAGATCCGCGACGCCATCCGCAACAGCAATATTGATGTCGGCGGGCGGACGTTGGAGCTGGCCGAGCACGAGTTCATGGTGCGCGGTCGAGGCTACCTCAGGGGCGTGCAGGACATTGAGAACATCGTGGTCAAGGCCGAGGGGGGGACGCCGGTCCTGCTCAAGGACGTCGCGAGCGTGGAAATCGTCGGCGACGAACGGCGCGGCATCGCCGAACTCAATGGCGAGGGCGAGGTGGCGAGCGGCATCGCGCTGCAGCGCTCCGGCGCTAATGCGCTCACCGTCATCGACAACGTCAAGGGACGGCTGAAGGAGATTGCGCAGTCATTGCCGGCCGGAACGCAGGTGGTGCCGGTCTACGACCGCTCCGAACTCATTCACCGTGCTATCGAAACGCTGAAGCATACGCTGTTTGAAGAAAGCTTGGTGGTCGCGGTGGTGTGCATCATCTTCCTTCTGCACGTCCGCAGCGCGCTGGTCGCCATCCTGATGCTGCCGGTCGGCATCCTCATGGCCTTTTTCGCCATGAGGTCGCTCGGCATCGGCTCCAACATCATGAGCCTCGGCGGCATCGCCATCGCCATCGGCGCCATGATCGACGCGGCGATCGTCATGATTGAGAACGCCCACAAGCACCTGGAGCGCGCGCCCAAGGGCAAGCCGCGCATCGAGATCCTGGTTGAAGCCGCAGCCGAGGTTGGGCCGGCGCTGTTCTTCTCGCTCCTGATCATCACTGTGTCGTTCCTGCCAATCTTCAGCCTCGAGGCGCAGGAGGGCAGGCTGTTTGGGCCTCTCGCCTTCACCAAGACCTTTGCTATGGCTTCGGCCGCGCTGCTCTCGGTGACGCTGGTCCCGGCGCTGATGGTCATCTTTGTGCGTGGACGGATCATCCCCGAAGGCAAGAATCCCATTAACCGCGCGCTCATCGCCATCTATCGGCCGGTGATCAAGGGCGTGCTCAGGGCCAAAGCGCTCACCATCGTCCTTGCCGCCGTGGCCCTCGCGGTGTCGGTCTGGCCGGTGACCAAGGTCGGTAGCGAGTTCATGCCCAATCTCAATGAGGGCACGCTGCTGTTCATGCCAACGACGCTGCCGGGGCTCTCGATCACCAAATCGGCCGAGCTGCTGCAGATGCAGGACCGCATCATCAAGTCGTTTCCGGAGGTCGCGTCGGTCTACGGCAAGGCGGGTCGCGCGCAAACGGCGACCGATCCTGCGCCGACCGAGATGTTCGAGACCATCGTCAATCTTAAGCCGAAGGAGGAATGGCGCCCCGGCGTAACGACCGACAGCCTGATCGCCGAGATGGACAAGGCGCTGCAGTTCCCCGGCGTCTCCAATGCCTGGACGATGCCGATCAAGGCCCGCATCGACATGCTGTCGACCGGCATCCGCACGCCTGTCGGCATCAAGGTGATCGGCAAGGACCTCGCCGAGATGGATGGCGTCGCCCGCCAGGTCGAAACCGTTCTCAAATCCGTTCCGGGCACCTCCAGCGCGTATGCCGAGCGCGTGCTGGGCGGCTACTACCTCGAAGTGATTCCCAACCGCGAACGGCTGGCGCGCTACGGGTTGATGGTTGCAGATGTGCAGGACGTAGTCTCCACGGCGCTCGGTGCCGAACCTGTCACCACCACGGTGGAAGGCCGCGAACGGTATACCGTCGCCATCCGCTACCCGCGCGACTTGCGCTCCGATCCGCAGGCCATCGCCAAGGACGTGGTGGTCTCGCTTCCCGGCGGCGGCACGGTTCCCTTGGGCGAAGTTGCCGACATCAAGCTCACCCAGGGCCCGACCACCATCCGCACTGAAAACGCCAAGCTCGCCACCTATGTCTACGTCGACATCCGCGACCGCGACCTAGGCGGTTACATCGCCGATGCCAAGAAGGCGGTGGAGGCGCAGGTGAAGCTTCCGACGGGGACCTACCTCGTTTGGAGCGGCCAGTTCGAATATATGGAACGCGCCGAGGCACGCCTGCAGATGGTCGTGCCGGTGACGCTGATGATCATCTTCCTGCTGCTCTACCTCAACTTTCAGCGCTTCACCGAAACCCTCATCGTCATGCTGTCACTGCCGTTCGCACTGGTCGGCGGCTTCTGGCTGATGTGGTGGCTGGGGTTCAACCTCTCCGTCGCGGTGGCGGTTGGATTCATCGCGTTGGCGGGCGTCGCCGCGGAGACCGGTGTGGTGATGCTGATCTATCTCGACAACGCCAAGCGCGAGATTCAGGCCGAATGCTTGCGTGAGCGCAGGCCATTTACCCGCGACGACCTTCACCACGCCATCATGGTGGGCGCGGTGGAGCGCGTCCGGCCGAAAATGATGACGGTTGTGGCGATCATGGCCGGTTTGCTGCCCATCATGTGGAGCACCGGCACCGGGTCGGAAGTGATGCAACGCATCGCGGTGCCGATGATCGGTGGCATGATTTCATCAACACTCCTGACTCTAATGGTCATCCCGGCGATCTACGGCCTAGTGAAAGGCTGGCGCCTGCCGACCAAGACGCAGGCGCAAGCATCGTTCGTGGCCCCTAGCTGACAAATGAGCTACGGCTGCCCATCAACGCAGAGCGGACGTGCTTCCACTGCGTGTTTTGCCATTGGAAGCCATATATGAGCACAAGGATGAGCCTTTCGCCGTGTCGAGCACCACGAGAGCCAAGCCACTTATTCGTCGACCGCAAATTGATGAAATGGGAGGGAATTTCTCCTGATTTACGCAGAAAAGCGTTAGTCTGCAGATGCTCTTCCTCCGCAAGCAATTTCTACTTGGTATAAAATTCTATCGGGGAAGCTTAGTTCGGCCTTTCGAGACGACGAGAGAGCTAGCCAATCATGTCAACTCCGGAGCCTGTTCGCCGCGACCGCAACGCTGACATATCCTTAAGTCACCAAACCCAGGTCGACATCGGAGAACTCGAACTGACAATTCTCATGCCTTGTCTGGATGAAGCCAAGACCGTCCGGATTTGCATCGCAAAGGCACAGCGATTTCTCGAAAGTCGCGGCGTTGCGGGTGAGGTGCTGATCGCAGACAACGGGAGCACTGACGGGTCAATTGAACTGGCCCGATCATCCGGGGCCCAGCTCATTTCGGTGGCTAAGAAAGGGTACGGCGCCGCATTGGCTGCAGGGATAGAGGCTGCACACGGCAAGTTCGTCATAATGGGCGATGCCGACGACAGCTATGACTTCACCGATTTGGATCGTTTTCTGGGAAGGCTACGCGACGGCTACGATCTTGTGATGGGCGATCGCTTCCGAGGCGGCATAGAACGAGGTGCAATGCCTCCACTGCACTACTATTTGGGCAACCCAATTCTCAGCTTTATCGGACGATTGTTTTTCCGGATCCCGATCCACGACTTTCACTGCGGGCTGAGAGGCTTCCGACGAAGTGCAATAAGAGAGCTGCAGCTTCAAACGACAGGCATGGAATTCGCCTCGGAGATGATCGTCCGTTCGGCTCTAAAGGAACTACGGATAGCGGAGGTGCCGACGACGTTAAAGCTCGACGGGCGGGGGCGCGCTTCGCACCTTAAAACGTGGCGGGACGGGTGGCGGCACCTGAAGTTTCTGCTTATGTACAGCCCAAGGTGGCTGTTCTTCTATCCCGGGATCGCAATCACATCGCTCGGGGCTCTTCTAAGTACGATGTTGATTTGGGGGCCTGTCAGCATCGGTGGCGTCGTCGTGCTGGACCTGAATACCTTTCTTGCTGGATGCCTCCTCACCGTTATAGGCGTGCAGCTCATCACGTTTGGCGCGTTGGCACGATACTATGCTGCTATCACCGGCATGCTTCCGAGCGGCCGTCATGGCGCTCGAATCCTTAGGTGGTGCAGGACCGACCGCTTTCTACAAATCGCCGCCATGCTGATCTTTCTAGGGGTGGTAATTTTTGGGATCTGCTTCGTCGCTTGGGCGCGCGTCGATTTTGGAAACCTCAGCGACTCAAGAATTCCGCGCTTTGTTGCTGCTGGACTTAGTCTGACAATCATCGGCATCCAAACAGGATTTGCCGGTTTTCTCTTCGGTATCTTTGATATACCTCGGAAGGGCAAGTCGTGACGGGTAAATTCGAGAACCTGCAGACTTCCAAGGTTCCCTTCGAATCTATACGGAAGCTCGTAGCGTTCTTGGCAGTCGGCGGCACTTTTGCCATCGCTTATTCGCTTCTTTGCACGTTACTGGTGAAAGCGCTTCCCGGCCACTCGCTGATAATCAGCATAGGTGTTCACGCCTTTTTGATTCCCTTCGCTTTTTTTGCGCAACGTGTCGTCACCTTCGCCAGCTCGGGGGTAATGCCGCAGGAGTTCTTCCGTTACGCCGGACTCCAAATCGCGTCCATCTCGCTCAGCGCTTTCTTGCTGTCGCGGCTCGTTGGTCAGAATGACATTATAAATCTCTTCGTCTTTCTTTCCATTTCAGCGATTTCAGCGATAGTAAGTTTTGCGGTCTGCAGTTTTTATATTTTTCGCACTCGCGATCCAGATCCAACGTCAAGCTTAAGAAGCGCTGCGACAGATGGCATTCGATCGAGAGTGGGCAATAGCCAACCGATTAGTCCCGTGATCGCGGTCATGCTGTTCGCTGCGGTGTTGCTCATTCCGGCCATCGAAAATGGCTTCCCATTCGTCTTTAGCGACACGGGTGTTTATCTTCGGGCAGCGGTCGAGCGATTTATTCCGTGGGAACGATCTGTATTTTACAGCATTTTTGGTATTATTTTTCACCTTCAGGTGTCGCCATGGCCCGTCATCGCGGCTCAGGCGCTGATTGTGGCAGTTCTGATTCGTATCTTCGCAATCAAAATTCTCTCCGTTCGCTCTGAAGCAGCTCTCATCATTACGGCGATGTTGCTGTCTTTCGCTTCATCCCTGCCGTGGTTCGCGGGAGAGCTTATGCCTGACATTTTTACGGGGGCGCTCTTCATGGCGAGTCTAATTATTGGCTTCGCTTGGGATCGATTAGCCAACTGGGAGCGAGCATTTGCTTTTGCAGTCGTTAGCGGCAGCGTTGCCTTTCACTATGGGAATGTTCTGATCGCATTGGGTGCCCTTCTCGTATTCGCCGTATTGTGGGTCGTTGGCTGGCAGCCGATAGGAAGGGTCGGAGCGCGAATTAGAGCCCTGGCCGCGGCCATCTCGCTCGGGACACTGGTGGTCGTCAGTACGAATTCGTTGATGCTGGGAACGGTGGCGGTTTCCCCAGCCTCATCGATATTCATGCTAGCCAAGCTCCTTCGTGACGGTCCCGCGTTCGCGATCTTGGAGCAAAATTGTCCTGCTTCCGGATGGGCTTTGTGCACAGAATTAGGCGATCTCGAAAATTACCGCGATCGAGAGAAGCGCGAGACGTCATTGCCATCGATTGCCGATTATTTTTTGTGGGGTGGTCCACTAGAACGATTAGGCTGGTGGAAGACTTTCGAGCCCGAGGCAGCATTGGTGGTCAGAAAAGCTCTCCTCGTCTCGCCGCTATCGTTACTTAAGGAGTCAGCAAAAGACTTTTTCAGGCAGCTCATGCGCTTTTCGATTGGAGATGCTTTATTGCCCTATGGTGATGGCGGAGAACCTGTCGACTCCATACGAGCAGTTTTTGGAAAAGAAGCAGTTAGTGAGTATCTAGCTTCCTCGCAAGCGCGTCAGGAATTGCCACTCAAAGCAATCAATATTCTTCAAACAAGTCTCGTGCTTGGTTCTTTATGCTTTCTTGCATGCGGGTGCATTTATACGCGCCAACGGGATTCGACTGTCTTGCACCTCACGCTCGCGCTTTGCGGCTTCGTACTCGTGAACGCCGCCGTAACGGCGACCTTCTCGAGCGTGCACGATCGTTACCAGAGTAGAGTTATATGGCTTATTCCCATGCTCGCTTCGTTGGTTGTCGCACGATGGCTGAAGCCGACGGCAATGCCCGAACGCTCACTCGGGCACACCGATCGCAGTTTCAAGGGGTGAGCACTCAAAGGCACGAATGCGCCATGATAGCAGTCGCAGCTCTGGTCCTGCTAAGCCGCGCCTACCTTTACCGATGCATCGTAAGCGCTGCCCGAGATAACAGCATAGCGCCAACCACTATTGCTTGCGCATCTCATCTCTATGGCGTGATCCGCTGAATCTTTCGTATCTCGCTCCGAGACGAGTTGGAATTCGCACGCAACATCTTCGGTGTGTGCTGATTCAACGAGCGATGCACCGCAGCCGCATTTGGAATCTCTCTAAAACGCGCAAGCATCATGCATCCAAATATTCTTGACTTTTTCTTGAAATAATTGTCCTCAAAAGGAGCTGGGGGATTTTTGAGGGACGTCGCTGTGAACGATAGAAATGAACGGTCTCGCGTAAAGTCGAATGCGCGCGCGTGTGCGCTTTTGTTGGGCATCTCGTCGGTCGGTATTGCCGCCGCAGCCGTCGAAGCGGCCGCCCAAGAAAACAAAGCAATGGAGCTTCCGCCGGTTTCTGTTCAGGTGAGCGACAAAGCTAAGGGCAACAACGGAAAGAAAACCAAAACCGCCAAGAAGGGGTCTGGCAAAGCGACGGCAAGTAGAGCAAAGCTATCGGGCGAAAACGCTTCAGTGGCGGCTGCAGCTTCAGCGGCGCCGACAAGCGACGTGCCTGGGATTCCGCAACCTGATGCACAAGGCGATATCGGCTATAGAGCGACCAAATCCAGCAGTTCAACGAAGACCGATACGCCGCTGAGAAACGTACCTCAATCGGTCTCCGTTGTTACGGACAAGCAGATCAGGGATCAGGCGAGCCAGAGCATCGGCGACGTCATCAAATACGTGCCTGGCATTGAAGTTCACCATGGCGAAGGCAATCGTGATCAGGTTTCCATTCGCGGGCAAGTCGCCTCTACTGCCGACTTCTTCGTGAATGGCGTGCGTGACGATGCGCAAATCTTCCGCGATCTCTATAACACTGAGCGCCTCGAGATCTTAAAAGGCCCGGCGGCCCTTGCCTTCGGACGTGGCGGTGCCGGAGGCATCGTCAATCGGATCACCAAGCAGGCGGATTGGGACACGCATAATGAAGCAACAGTGGAATTCGGGAGTTTCGATCATAGGAGAGTCACGACCGATTTCGATAAGGCGATTAGCCCTGGGTTCGCGGCTCGCGTTACCTCAATGTACGAGGATAGCGGCTCATACCGCGATCATGTCGATCTTGAACGATGGGGCGTAAATCCGACTTTCGCTTTCAAACCGTGGAAGCGCACAACCGTCATCCTCGACTATGAACACTTCGAGGATCATCGCACCGCAGACCGGGGTATCCCTTCTGAACGCCCGGCGGGCTTTCTGGGAACGGTTGGGCCGTCTCCGGCCTCGGCATCAACTTTTTTTGGAAATCCAGACGATAGCTTCGTCAATGCTGTCGTAGACCGTACATCTGCAACGGTCGAGCACACAACGGACTTCGGCCTCAAGATCCGAAACGTCACGCAGTACGCCAACTACAACAAGATATACCAAAATATCTATCCGGGCGGTGCGTATGACCCGACGACGGGCCTCGTGCCGCTGCTCGCCTACAACAACATCAACAACAGGGAAAACCTCTTCAACCAAACGGACTTCATCCACAAGTTTTCTGACGGGTGGACGCGTCATACGTTGTTGGCGGGCGCGGAATTTGGATTGCAGCACTCCTTCAATTTCCGGCACAGCGGGCAGTTCGATATCTCGAACATTAATGGCCAGTGTGCCGCCTTCGGCCCTGGAAACAGTCTGCCGAATGGCACCTGCTTCGTCTCGTTCACGAACCCTACAATTTATTCGCCGCCGGTTTCCTTCGCGACGCCGACGACGCATAACCGCGTCACGGCAAATGCCGAGTCGTTCTATGTTCAAGATCAGTGGGAGATCGGCCGGTATCTGGAGATCGTCGGCGGCGTTCGCCATGACACCTTCGGCACTTCGGTGACAAACCTGTCGCCCGGTTCCCCTTCATCTGGCACTTTCAGTCAAGACGACAGCTTTTACTCACCCCGCGCCGGCATCATCGTGAAGCCGACAGACAGTCTGTCGCTCTACGTCAGTTATTCCGTTACGAACTTGCCCGCCTCGGGGGATCAGTTTGGAAGTGTCACGAACGCGACCAAGGATCTCGCGCCCGAAAGATACGTGAATAAGGAAGTCGGTCTGAAGTGGGATATCACGCCGGTACTGGCGTTCACGACGGCCTTCTACGAGGTCGATCGGACAAACATTCGCTTTGCCCAACAGGATGGCACCTTCATTCAGACCGGCAAGTCGGAAGTCGATGGTGTGGAAGTCACGCTTACAGGCTACGTCACGGATCGTTGGCAGGTGGCGGCAGGCTACGGTCACCAAACCGGTGAACTCACGAGCGCTACCTCTGCCACGTTACCAGCCGGAACGCCGCTTCCGTTGTTGCCGAGCGATACGATTTCACTCTGGAACCGGTATCAAGTTACCCGCGATTGGGCGGCGGGAGTTGGTGTCGTGCACCACACCGACGTTTACGCGTCGCTTCAGCCGGAAACCAATCTCGTCAAGCTACTGGCATACACCACTGTGGACGCGGCGCTTTACTATCAAATCAACGATCACGTGCGCGCCCAGTTCAACGCGATCAATATCTTCAACGAGAATTACATCGCCTCTGCTGGTAGCAACGACAACCTGATTCCCGGCGCGACGAGAACGTTCTATGTATCGTTGACCTCGTCGTTCTGAACGGGCGCTACGCGTGAAAGAAAGACCCTTGGGCCTCGTGGGCCATGGGTCTTTCGGTACGCGTGATGATTGGGTCTCGCCCTGGTGGGTCTCAGCTGCGTAATAACGTGGATGAGATGGGCGGGCTGCGTTCCAGGCGGTTGAGCTTCCAGATCACCAATACATCATCGGGGGCGAGAGTTTGCAAAGCGCGGTAGAAGAAGGACGTCTGAACTAACATTCCACCTGGGCCACTCGGTGGGGGCTGATCATTGCGCTACGCGAGCTGTCAAGCTGGTGCAATGAGCGGAACGACTTCGCTCGGCCTCTTGAGCTATTGGCTCATTTAACCTCAAATTTTAACTATCTCATACAAAAGATTGAGCAAATACTGGACACGGGCTTTCTTAAGGCATTCATTTGCTTAAAGCATTCATTCGAATTCAAATTAATTGTCTTGGGAGCCTGAAATGACCGGTGAAGCGTCCAAAGCCCCCTCGGAAGATCAATGCGATGTAGCCCTTAAGAGAACGCGACGGAATGTTATGGCCATGGCGGGTATCGCCGCGGGCGCACTTGTTGCTTCCAGCCTTGCAGCAGGAAAGGCCGCAGCGTCTGGCGGAAAACGCAGCTTCTCTTTGTGGGACTGCGATGAAGGCGTAGCTTGCTTTCTCATCGGCACGAAAATTCTCACTGCAGGTGGCGAGAGAGCGGTCGAGGATCTTCATGTAGGGGATAGACTTCCGACCGCATCCGGTCGCATGCGTGAGATTAAGAAAATTGCGTCCTGGGTTGTTGAGCGAGAACTCGATCGAAACTGGCCTGACGACGTTGCTCCCATAAAAGTGTGTCGCTCGGCGATCGCACCAAATTTTCCTCAACGAGACCTTTATTTGTCGCCCTTACATGCCCTCTACATCGACGGCATTCTCATAGCGGCGCGTAAGCTGGTGAATGGCAGGTCTATTATCCGTTGCACGGACTATGACGCACACACGCTGACCTACTTCAATGTAGAACTTGAAGACCATCAAGTGATCTGGGCCGAAGGCTTGCCGGTTGAATCTCGGCTTGTTGGCTCAATGGCGGCTTGCGCTCCGCTATGGGATAGCGGTAGGCGTGCCGAGTTGGCATCAAGGTTCAGAAGTGCGGTCTCGCCTTGGTTCGATAAACGCGATGTCTACGATAAAGTTCGCGATCGTCTTGAGGCAAGATCGGAAGCCAATTTAGGCGGCTATGGCTGCGCCGGCTGACCAGACAGCTCCGCGAGGGTTGAGGGAAACGCTGTCAACTGCCGCGCAATTTTTCCTCTGTTGGTGATTTTTATGTGCCGCTATCCTAGCGGCACTCGTACATTACTTACTTGTCGGAGCCTTCAACTGATAACTGTTGTGGCAGGCGACGCATTTCTGCAAAACTTCGGAAAGCTGACCAAGAGTATGCTTGGTCGTGCCGATAGTTTCGGCATCGTCCGCGATGGCGTCGAACTGGCCATGCACGCTGAAAGCGAGCTTTTTGAACTCCAGCGGTAGTTTGCCAACCATTGCAAGCGGCACGTCTTGAGACCTGGCCATTCCCATCGTACGGGCTGCTTTAGCGACACCCTTCATATCGTCTTTGGATAATGCATCCGACATGAGCTGAAGACTTTCAACAAATGCACGCATCTCCCTGAGTACCAAATTCCGCTCACCAGGCTCCAGGAGGACTGCAATACGTCCGTCTTCGGCTTTCTGCGTCGATCCGACAACAACGAATTTGTAGGCCATCGCCGCAATGATGAGCAGCAACACAACGATAGCTGCCAGGTAAACTCGGTTCTTCGCTGTGCCCATCATGGCCTCTCTGGTCCAAATACAGGATTGATTTTGTCCGTCGTCAGGATTTTCGGGACAGTTGAGGTTTTGATCTAAGAGAGTTTTTGACTCATCTAGTTGGCATGTTAGCGCCGATTCAACCGGACCTCCAACAGCCAGTCACCAGAGTCAGCCCGCAGCAGGAGAAGTCCTGTCAGATCACCGACGAATTGCAGGAGACTTTTGCGCCCACAGAAGCGGCCGCGGTGCGAACGCGAGTTGTGCCTTTGCCCGGGTGTTCGACGCTCCGGTCAGGCGCGTATGATAATAGACGGCCTCCTCCCCGATGGTCTTTAGCGCATCCTCGACGCTCATCCGCGGTGGTTCCTCAGCATCAACCCATCGAGCGAAGGCGGGAAGCCATTGGGCGACAGGCAGGGGGTTATCGTCCACGATGTTGTACACGCCGGGTTCGTCGGTCAGCGCCGAGACCGTTGCGGCGACAGCATCGTCGATATGGACGAATGACCAGACGCCGTTTCCCGCTCCGATGACAGCCGACTCGCGGTTTCGCACCATATCCGCAATGGCTCCGTCGGGTCGGTACCACGTACCTGGACCATAGAAGAAGCCGTAGCGCAGCACGACACCATCGAGCGATGACGTTGCTAGAACCTGATCTTCATATTCAGCGGTTGCGCGCGCGCTGTTGCCGATATTGTTCGGCGCATCGACCCGAAGCTTGGCAGTCTCGTCGGCGAGCTGTCCATCGGCAGCGTCGAGATAGAAACCGCGCGATTGGATGATGTAGCGTCCTACACCGGCTGCTTTGGCTGCCGAAAGTAAATTGGCGCCGCCGTCGCGGCGGAGGCGGGTATCATTGGGCAACCATTTGATGATCTCTACGGGGTTGGCAGGAAGCGAGGTCAGCTGGTCGATGACCACATCCGGTTTGGCCTTTTCGATCGCTTGCAAGACGGACTTGGCATCGAAAGCATCGGCATAGGAGACCTCGACCCCCAACTCGCGCAGGCGGTCAACGCTTTTGCCTGCGCGAGTCATGCCGATGACCTGATCGCCGCGCGTGCACAATGCCCGCGCGAGCGGCAATCCGATAGCTCCTGTCGCGCCGGCGATGAATACGCGCATGATCAGCTCCTTGCGAAACACCCACTCGTTGGGGCCTGTGTCATTTAATAGGGGTAGTCAGCGCCTTGTCGTCGGTATCGACGACGAAGACGGCGAGTAGTTTTGCCGGCTCGGTCTTGCTTGCGTTGCGGCTAATAGAATGCGTTGCCCCGGGGGGTTCAGACCAACTCTCACCTGCCTTGTAGACGCGGCTTGCGCCATCGTTGACCTTCGACTCGATGCTTCCGGAAATGACGTAGGCGTAGATGAAGCCCGACTTTGCGTGGGTATGCGGGGGCGAGGCGCCACCCGGCGCGTAATCCACGACGAAGGCGATCAGCGACTTGCCGGGAATGTTGGGTATCGCCTGCTCGAAATTCTTAGTGACGTGGTCGCCGCCGTCATGCGCCAAGGCTGGCGTAGCAGCGGCGATGGCAACGGCGGCGAATGCAGCGCCGAGTACAGTTCGCACCCTCATTGTCGTGCTCCTTTTCCGTATCCTTGTTGTCGACAAATGCGCTCTGTCTGGGCCGGAAAAAAGCACCAAGAACGCATAAAAATCGTGTACCACGATGATATGGCCAAGCAGTTCCAATTGAAAATAGACCGCTCCGCGAAGATGCCACTAACCGAGCAGATCCGAAACGGTATCGGCGCGGCGATTGAGAGCGGCGTGCTCGCCCCGGGTGTGCGTCTGCCATCTTGGCAAGACCTCGCGTCGCAACTCGGGGTCGCGCGTGGGACCGTGCGCACAGCCTACGAAAAGTTGTCCGCGGCGCAGCTCATTGTCGCGTCGTGGGCGACCGGAACCCAGGTTGCGGAGCGGCCTCGCGCAGTCATCCGGAAGGAACAGCCGCCCGACACCGGCTCGTTCATGGAAATGTACCTGCAGATGATCCAGGGGCCGGCCATGTTCCAGATGGGGGTTCCCGCAGCAGACATATTTCCAGCCACGCTGTTCGCACGCATCCGCGCCCATGCCGTGCGCGCCGAAGCAGGCGCAGCACCGATCTATCCGGACCCTCGCGGTGAGCCTGCATTACGGTGGGAAATCGCAGCTTATCTTGCCATCGCGCGTGGCATCGAATGCTCTCCCTCGCAGGTCATCATCACCGGCGGGTACAGCAGCGGCCTCGGACTGGCGCTCCGTGGGCTCGGCCTCGAGGGTCAAAAAGCCTGGTCAGAGGATCCTGGCTTCCCGTTCGCTCGTCGCGGCCTGGAACTCGCAAGATTACGCGTAGCACCCATACCGGTCGACGCCAACGGTATCGAAGTCGACTATGGGCTGCGCCACTTCCCGGATGCAAAACTGGTTGTCGTGACTCCCGGACAGCAGGCGCCGCTCGGAGTTACTCTATCGCTCGAGCGGCGATTGCGTCTGCTTGAGTGGGCAGCTCTAGAAAGCGTTTGGGTGATTGAGGACGACTATCTAAGCGAGCTGCAGCTCGAGGGTCGGGCCGCGCCGGCGCTCGCCTCACTTGATCGCGGTGAGCGCGTCATCCACATCGGCTCCTTCAGCAAGACCATCAGTCCTGCATTGCGCCTCGGTTTCCTCGTGGCACCCGTCTCGCTCATGTCACGCTTCGCAGAGGTTGCTGCGTGCCTTGCGCCGCCACCCGGGCCGTCCGTGCAGCTTGCGACGGCCGAATTCATGCGCGAAGGCCACTATCTCCGCTATCTTCGGCGCGCCAAACGTGCCTACTCCACTCAGCGTGACGCACTGCTCGAGCGTCTTCAGCTGAAGGTCGAAGCTCTAAGCATTACAACAGCGGGTTTGGCAGCGCTGTTGAGATTGCCCGATGGTGCGCCCGACACCTCCATCGCCAAAAACGCCCTCACGTTTGGAATGGCGCCTGCCCCACTGTCTGTCTGGTATGTACAGCCGGCTTCCGCACGGTCGGGGCTTCTGCTCGGCATTGGTACCGCGCCAAAGACGCACCTGGATCGATGGTGCGACCGTCTTTCCGACATCATCGAGCGGTTCAAATGAAAGTCTTGTACGAATTGTGTCACGCAAGAGCTGGTCGGTAGCGCCCATGTGTCCGGCCTTTCTGCTCGGCGCGAACACTGATGGCCTTCATGCTATCCGCAAGATCAGCTCCCCTCACATCGCGATGACGATGTAGCGTCGAGGCAGCTAGCCCGCGAGGTTCGCGGGCAAAGCGCCGGCCTTTTCGATTTCGATTGTCACGTGCGAGAGCTTGTGCAGATGCGCCAGCTTTTGCCGGTAGTGAGACGGCGGCTTCGGCTCGCTGGAAGCGATCGCGACAATGGCGCCGTGGTGACCCGGCCCCAGTTGCCAGACGTGCAGATCGGTAATGTTGTCTGCATCGCATTCGACGGCAGCGCGGATTTCATTGGGTAACTTTTGGCTGACTGGGACGTAGTCGAGCAGCACCCCACCCGCATCCCTGATCAATCCCCAAGACCAATTTGCGATTACGAGAGCGCCCACAATGCCCATCGCGGGATCTAGCCAAATCCAACCGTAGAAGCCGCCCAGCGTTAGCGCCATGATGGCCAGAACCGAGGTCAGCGCATCGGCCAGGACATGGACGTATGCCGCACGAAGATTGTTGTCGGTGCCCGCGACCTTCGGATGAACGTGACCATCATGGGCGTACTCATGGTGATCGTGATGATGGTGATGGCCGCCATGATCGTGGTGATGTTCGTGATCGTCCTTAAGAAGCCACGCGCAAGCGATGTTCACCGCAAGTCCCAGGAACGCGACAGCAATGGCTTCTTGAAAGTAGATTGGCACAGGGCTTCGCAGCCGCGCTAGGCTTTCCCAAGCGATGAGCAGCGCGATCAATGCCAAGACGATTGCGCTCGCGAAACCGGCGAGGTCGCCCATTTTTCCGGTCCCGAACGTGAAGCGCGGGTTATCCGCATTGCGGCGTGCGTAGAAGTACGCGAGCGCCGCGATTGTCATCGCCACGGCGTGCGTCGCCATGTGCCAGCCGTCAGCAACGAGTGCCATTGATCCGAAGACGGCGCCAGCGATGATCTCTCCGATCATCATGGTCACGGTCAACGCAATCACGAGTCGTGTTCGACGCTCGTTGCGTTCGTGATTTTCGCCGAGGAAGACGTGGGAGTGGCCGGTCGGCCCGGCCGTTTGTTCATGTACGCCACTCATTTGAGATAGGTCCTTATGACTTCGATCAGCTCTTCGGCGCCCTCCGTACGGGCTCGGGCATCATGTGCGGTAACGACGTGCTCGCGAATGTGATCCTCGATCAGTTCAGTCGTCAGGCCTGTGATCGCGCCACGTATCGATGCGACGAGGTTCAACACTTCCGCACAAGGCCGTTCCGCTTCGAGTGCTCGCTCGACGGCTTCCAACTGGCCCTTAAGCCGCCGGACGCGAGATTGGAGTTTGGCTTTCTGCTTGACTGTATGGCTCATAATATAGGGGTCTACCCTATATTTGGCGAATTAACCAGCTCATCCTGCGCCGCTGCTGTTCTTGCGGAGGACGAGGGATCGCGAGCTAGTTTTGTATCCTGAGCTACACGCGATCTGGTTCGGACGAGTCAGTGGGCTCCAATGAGCGGTATATCCATGTTCGCGAGAACTTGCCTGGTCGTATTGCCTACCAACCACTCTATGAATTGGTTGTGCCGGTAAGCTCCCATGACCAGCAAATCTGCTCCGTATGCGTGCACTTTGTGTAGAAGTTGGCTTCCCAACGATTCGCTTCGGTCGCGTCTCACGTGTCTGATTTGAATTTGTGCCTGATCAACCGCAATTATCTCGGAGAAAAACTCAATAGGTGTCCCATCCTCCTCGACGGTTAGGACAATGATATCTTTAGCCTCCCGAAGCCATGGCGAAGCGCCTGATACTGCCTTACGGCAGGCTTGGGTGCCGTTCCAGGCAACGACGATGCGCTCGCCGAATGTAGTTCCAGCAAGAAGTCTCCATTCGGACGGGACGAGGATAAATGGAAGTCCCGTTTCGTAAATTGCGGCGTGAAGCGCGTCGACGCCGTCGACATTCTTTGCGCGCGCTAGGACCAGGATGTCGAAGTCTCTTGCTTCATTGATCAGCGTCGCTTGTTCGGCGCCGACCATTTCTTTCCACTTCAACGGTATTTGGGGGACTGGATGTGGGTGGGATTTCTGCCAACGTTCGAAAGCGCGATGAGTGTTCGCGGCTCGTTCTTGAGCTGATCCTTCATAAAGTTCTCGAAGCTCTTGGTACGAAATCTCCTCGCTTGGGGCGATTAGAGCGTGCGGATCTACGATCACGTGAAGTGCTTCTATTGTAGCATCTTGCAGTGCTCGAGCGGCAGCTTCTGCCGCATCAAGGCATGCAGGCGCGGTCGCCGCCTCGGCGAGAACCGCCAGAATACGGGTGGTCATGAACGCCTCTCTCGAACTTCTGCTCAGAACTCGGGCGCGAAGATGTGCCAACGGGCAAGCGAAGCAAGTTTTGGCCTCGCCATGAATGACCACCTGTTTGTGGCATGGGGGTCAGCCGCGCGCTTGGGGTCATGTCAAAAGTTTTCATAGCTTGCCTCGCGCATGCAGCGTCGCTGAAGTTGCGGACGCTGACGTCGACGCCACGAATGCCAACTCTACCATCACGCAGTATCGGCATGCGCGGTTGGTTCTGTCGGACAATTCTCGTCCGCTGACGCGATTGCTTCGCCAGCTCACAAAGAGCGGATCAGCGCCATCGCAGCCATTAGCGCTAGTACGGAAAATACCACCGACCCGAGAGCATAGCCAAGAGCGGAAAGGTGCTGGCCTCGCTCTATGAGCACACCTGCATCCAACGAAAAAGTTGAGAATGTCGTGAAGCCTCCGAGGATCCCTGTGGCGAGAAACAATCTCAGGTCCTGAGGAGCATTGCTTTTGAAAGCCCACCACCCTGCCACAAGGCCCATAGCGAATGATCCGACAATGTTAATTGTCAGAATACCAAATGGAAAATCAGAGCCTGACAGCCGAGTTATCCAGGTATTCAGAAAGTGGCGGCCGGCGCCGCCCACTCCGGAACCTACAAACACGATCAATAATGTGCGCATCTTACTCCTCATTCGCTTATGCTTCGGCGAAAAAGGACAGAAAAAAAGCCCTACCCGCGCGAAAGCGCTCGGTAGGAGCCATCAGCCTTATGGCGGTTATCGGGGGACTCCATCCCCATCGCGCGACGAAACATGACTGAATGTTCCCGTCGACACAAGTGTGGCGACTTGACGTGCAATCTTTCGTTTCAGGGCGATCGCTTGGTCATTTCGTCATACATCCTTGCTGGTATCCGATTGGTGCCTGTTCAGGTGGTGCGCAGACTTCTCAATCGGTCACGGGTGGCAAGCAGACCTAGAATGGTCAGCGCTGCAAAAATAGCGCCGGCGAGGAAAGTCCCCTCAGGCCCAGCTACATCCCAGAGTGCTCCGGCAATTAAGCTGGCGGCGAGTAGCGCCAGACCAGTGACGAGATTGAACATGCCGAACGCTGTGCCGCGCAACTCTGACGGCGCAGTATCGGCGACAAGCGTTGAGAGAAGGCCCTGGGTCAGACCCATATGAAGGCCCCAGAGCACGACACCTGCGCCAACACCGAGAATGCCGGAGGCGAGGGCCAGCACCAGATCGGCGACGAGGAGCAGAGCCAAACCGATAATCAGAATCATCATCCGGTCCATTCGATCGGACAGGATTCCCGCCGGATAGGCGGATAGTGAATAGGCGAGGCTCATGATCACCAGCACGATCGGCACGAGTGCGAGCGGCAGGCCAATCGACTGGGCACGCAGGATCAGGAAGGCTTCACTGAATCGGGCGAGCGTGAACATTGTTGCGATCGCCACTACCCACCAATAGCGCGCACCAAGGCGGCCGAGTTCAGCGTGATGAAGCGGCATGCGGATGCTGCGGACGTCGTGTGGCCGCTCCGGCTCCTTGACGGCAACCAACAGGACGATCACGGACAAGAAGGCCGGAATGACTGCGATCCAGAACACCATCCGGAAATGGTTCGCCATCAGCCACATCAGGGCGATGGCGAGAAGCGGACCGAGAAAAGCGCCGACAGTGTCGAGCGATTGACGCAGGCCGAAGCTCGCGCCGCGCAATTCGGGCGGAGCAATGTCGGCAACTAGAGCGTCACGTGGGGCGCCTCGGATGCCCTTTCCAACCCGATCGATGAAGCGGGCGGCGACGAGCCCCTCAAGCGAAGAGGCGAGTGGAAAGATCGGTTTGGTGAAGGCCGCGAGGCCATAGCCGAGGACAGCAAGAAGCTTGCGCTTTCCGAGCCAATCGCTGAGAGCACCGGAAAAGACTTTGGTGATGGAGGCAGTAGCCTCGGCGATACCCTCTATGACGCCGACGGCCAGCGTCGAGGTTCCGAGCGCTGTCACCATGTAGACGGGAAGAAGTGCATAGATCATCTCCGAGGAGATATCCATCAACATCGAGACAAAACCGAGTGCCCAAATGCCCGCTGGAATACCTCGGCGCGTTTCGGAAAATGCCGGTGTCTCCGACGCGGCTGCGCTCTCTCCCGCCTGATTGCTAATCTCATTGGTTCTTGTCACGTCGAAGACCTGTCGAACGTCGCAACGGAAAGTGATTTAAAAATTTTCTTACACTCAAACCTGACGACGGCGACCGATCAAATGCCGTCATAGTATCAGGTTGAAGTTGAAAGCACGCTTCAAACTGAAGTTTCGGCCGAGCAGGCAGGCGGTCGCTGCTCGACGGCTACTCGCGACTGCAGACGTCGCCTAGATTTCCCGCCCGACGCTGTCTGGTCTTCGATCTATGTCTGCTCTCGTATAACCACTTGTCGGCACCGCATGGCGATTACGATATCCGCATGGAATGCAGACAAGCGTTGAGTCACACCACTGGTGTCAAGTCGATCGTGGGGCGACTTCCGCACGTGGGATCGCGCCATAGGCGAACTCTTGCTGTCCGATAAAGCTTCCATCCCGAATTTGTCCTTCGACGGCACTCGCCAAGCGTCACCAAGCCAATTTGTCCGAGGGATGCGTGTAAGACCGCTTGTAAAACCAATTGAGCAGTTGACTATTTGATTTTATTTATTTTTTAAAATTGTGGCTGTGCTGGCAGTTCTGCAGCGAACGAGTCTCTGGTTTGATTTTCCATGTTTCGCCCCCGAAGAACACGGAAAACATACAAAAATACACGGAATTGGCGCGATAAGTCGCCCGGGCACCTGATAAACTTGGGTTTTCCAGTTTTTCCGATGGATTCAAAACACGGAAACGTGGGCGTTGAAATACGGATGCCGGCGTGCGCCTTGGCCGTGCCTGCGTGTCTTGCGGCAGCAGGAGGTATGGCACTTGCCGCGGGAGGCTCCGTCGTCGGCGCCATAAAGACCATAGGGTCTCGTTTTTATCGATGAACGTATGGAGGTCGGCAACTTCCTGCACCCCATCGTGCAGGCAGGAGGCATGGTCGGACACTGCCGAGTCCGGCCGAAGCGAAGCCTTCGAGGAAGCTGCCGCCCTGCGCAACCGAGAGTGCGCCACCGACGACGGCATGGGTGACGGTCGAGATCGCCTGACCGGCGGCTTCGCCGGTGCCGACATCGCCGGACGGCTTCTACGTGCGCACCGCCTTCGCCGCAACCGCTGGCGGTCTCGCCTCAGAGATCACAGGAGGTAAGTTCTCTAACGGCGCCATCACCGCCTCATTCGCTCATCTCTTTAATGATGAGAATTTGAGTGCAAAGTTATGGAGCGATGTTGCTTCAGGAGTTCAAAAAGCGGGCGCTCAAATAGGTAATTTCGTTCAATCGCTGTACGGATCAGTAATTCCCGGATATTCTGCCGCCGAGCGTGCCCTCAACGGGTGTACTGCGGGCCAATGGGGATTAGTTGGCTTTTCTTAGACAATGCGGAGGAGCGTGCCGAAGTTGACCGGCAGAGAACTGCCGCTCACAATGCATTTATAGATAGCTGCAACGGCCTCAGCCGAGCGATGGCCCGCGTCCAACTGAGTACAGAATGGCGAAAGTCTCTCGGTGATGAGTCCACGCCGGACAGTCGCAAATCTATTGGCGACTTTGCCTGCTTTACGCACTGCAAGCTCGGGGCTGAGAGCACGATAGTCAGGCAGCGACTTATGGCAATGGGTCGAAGTCTGTACGCCTCAAATTGACAGGCTGAGAAAGCAAACCGATCATCTAAGCATGAATTTTAATTCGTCGGCATCGAGCAAGCCCCAGTCTGCTAATGTTAAATTATAAGAAGCGTAACCGGCGACGGTCTGGCGCCGGCTACGCTGCTATAGTTAGAAAGCCACTGTTACGCCGGCATTGAAGGATCGGCCTTGACCGGGGACGGGCGAGATAAGTCCAACCCGTCCGTCGGCATTGTAGTCAGCCCAGTCCACACCGCCGAGCGGCGGGTAATAGAGCTTATCGAGTAGATTGCTGATACCGAAGTCGAACCGTACGTTCTCCCACTGATAGCTGGACCGCAGGTCAACCAAGGCATAACCGGGCGTCGTCGGTTCGTTACGGAGATCGTTGATCTCCGTCTTGGCATTAACGAGCGTCAACTGCACCGCATTCGACCAGTTGCCGAGCTGGTGGTTCAGGGTCAGCTGCGCATTGAGCGGCATCATATGATAGAGCGTGTCGCCACTATCGAGGTTTTCGCCGTTAACGTATCCGACCAACGCAGAGAGTCCGAACAGACCGAACTCGTGGCTATCCCAGAGCTCGACACTACCTGATACGTTCACGCCATAGAGCTGCGCATCGTGGTTGGCGAAGCGCAGGGTGACGAACTCCGATGACGGCATCACCATGCCCATGCCACCCATGCTCATTCCCCCTTGGGTCTTTAAGTAGTCCGCATCGATGTAATCTTCGACGTAAGTATAGTAGGGCGTGACCTTCACATCCCACAGGCGCCGTTGCCGGTCATGCCACCCCGTGGTGAAGCTCACGGTGTTAGCGACCTCCGGCTTCAAATCGAGATTTCCGACATAGCCGTTGGCGTCGCCATACCAGCCGATCATGTCTGCGGCCATGTCGCCCGTGCTCCAGGCGTAACGCTCGTAGAGATTGGGAGAGCGCGTCTTTCGCGCGTAGCCAATCTCATAGGTCTCGTTCGCAGTCGGCTCGTAGCGTGCAAGTGCCGTCACGTCGAAGTTCGCATCGGTACGTTGATGGCCGCGCGCATTGAAGGCCGCGGCGTCTGCGGCATACATCGCGCTATAACCTTTCACGTCGCCCGTATCCATCCAGACCATGTCATTGCGAAAGCCGATAAGAGTACTCCACGCGGGAGCCCATTGGTGTTCCCACTCAACGAATGTGCCAAGACGTTCACGCGTTCCGTGGTTGATGTCGATGAAGGTATCCGGCCCCATCATCGGCGCCATCCCCGCAACGGGCGGCCACCAGTCGTTGAGTGTTTCGCGGTGAAATTCGTTTCCCATTCTCAGAACGTCCGCAGTCGTGAGCGGAATTTCCGTTTTGATCGAATAGCCGAGATCCGTTCCGTCGACGTCCATCGGCATTCTGCCGGATTTGTCGGCCAGCATGTCCATGCGGTGCTCGGTCGTATGATAGAATGCCCGGACGTCTAGCGTTCCCCAATCGAAATGCGTGAGATAGCGCGCGTTGAACAGCCACGCTTCGTTCTGCACCATATCCATGCGTTGGTTGACGTACCCCTGATACGGGATCTCCGCATAAACTCCCTGGAACGTGAAGAGGTCACCGCCATTTTTTGCGGCAAAGGTGAGCGCGTGGTTTTGCGCCTCGTAAAGCGTGGAGCGGACAATCGGACCATCGTCTCCGCGCGCATAGTCGTTTGCCTTCGTCCAGGCGCCGGAATAGCCGAGGCTTACGTTTTGCGTTGCGGCTTCCGCATGGGCCGCCGTGCTGACGCCATCACCGTTGCTCCGGTAGAATGCTGAGAGGCTCCCCGAAGTTCTGACGCCGTCGCCGATGTTTGCAAAATGGGGCGGCATGGATTCAACGACGACCGTACCGCCAAGACTATCGCCGCCATTGCTGACCGGTGTGACGCCGGCAATGACGTCGGCGATGGCCACCTGCGAGGGGTCGATGTAGGACAATGGAGGGTTCATGTGGTTTGTGCACGCCGACGTCACGACCATGCCGTTGAGCAGGATCTTCACGCGGTCGTCGTTGAGCCCGTTGATTGCCGGCAAGCCGGAGAGTCCACCGGACGAAAAGATGCTGATGCCGGGCGCTTTCGTGAGAAGTTGTGCGGTGTCGCTGGTGCCCGGCAATTGAGACTGGATTGCCTCTCCCGAAAGACGAGTTGTAGTGAGGGGAATGGCCAAGCCTTTCGAGCCAATCCCGGCAACTTCGGTAGCTGCAGGCGGCTGGCCCGAAAACGATTGCTGCCGTGCCGATTGTGGTGAGGTGGCCGTGGCTTGGATTGCGACCGGTCTGGTCTGATGTTTCTTGGTCTTGGTCGCAGAATGGCTGTGCGTCTTCTGCTGAACGACGACCTCCGGCAGCGGAGTTCCCTCTTCCTGCCCATGAGCTCCTCTGCTCAAGGCATATGACGCAACGATGGTACCTGCGGCCGCGCAGAGCAGCCTTGCTCGTCGAGTGACGTACATAATGCATTTCCCCAATTGGCAGCGGCAGCCTCCCGATCGTGCCGGGGCCGCAAGCCAAATTTCAAAATTCCAGATGTGAATTGGATGTCGCGATGAAGATCAGGCGATCGCCGTGCGCGCGGGTGGGGGACCGCGGCTGCGGGCGTTGATAATGAACCTAATGGCGAGCAGCGTACTTTCGCTCTCACGGATACGTTGGCCAGAAACTTCAATCGGCCGGACGATCGGTGCCGTCGCAGTTACGGCGAGCTGGAACGCCGCGAGACCCTTGCAGAAGGGGCAGCTCGGAGCATCTTTGACCGGTTTGGAACTGTGCGATTGTCCGGCATGGCAAATATCATCGGAAAAACTGCCGGAATCCGCGGCAGCCAGCATTTGCCGGAATTCAGAAACAAGGTGGTTCGATAGAAGGGAGGCGTAGAATATTACGCCCAGCAGCGTGAGTGCTGCCGAGATCGTCCTGCGGTTTGCTCTTGTCTTTCGCGCCACCGCGACGCTCCCGTATGGTCATTCGGCTGTTTCGTTTGCGCGCCGATCTCCGCAAACACCACTACTTTCTAGGGCTGCGCATGATCGTATTGCATTCTCGAATGTTCATATGCTTTCCCCTTATCGGAATTGCTCCCCCGATCGATTCCGATTTTTATTTGACCGCCACTGTTCCGGCTTTGTCGAAAATCAAAGAGCTGTTGGTGGAGCGTGCCGGGACTTTTTGCATGTCGCGTAAAGCGCAGATGCCAAGGCTAAAGCGGCTCATCGCTCTCAAAGCCCGAGGCTTTGTAGGATGACGGCCGCCAACGTGCTCGGGAGCTGCGGAAATAGCGCCGTGGCGGCCGCGACGATTACGAGAAGGGCGACCGTGACAGACTGGAGGAGCTGTTGCAATCGGGCGCGTCGTTCAGCCTTGGGGTCGCATTCTTGCAGCGGAAGGAGACCGCGTCCGCGGGCGCATGCATCTTGCGCATCTGCGATGCTCCTGATCACCCGCGACGTGAGGATGCCGCCAGCGCCGCCGGCGCTGAGGCTTAACACCAGGAGGCTGAGCGGATCGTAGGCGGTCGACTGCGATATGTCGTCGGAGAGACGACCATAAACAAGGCCGGTCAAAAACAGCGCGTACGCTGCGAACACCAGCGCCATCGCGCGCCCTTTGGAGGCCGATTCGGGGGACGCAATCAGCCGGCTCCGATGGAGGGTGAAATATTGAAGGTAGGGGACAACGATGATGTTGGTAATCGGAACCAGCATGAAGAACGCCGCGTAGGGCGAGCGGATCTTGGCATTGCTGAAGAAATTGATGTTGCGGATGGCGCGAAAGAAAAAATAGACGATGCAGCCGATGAGCGCAAAGACGCTGGCGCTCGCCGTCAGCGTGATGGGGAGCGCAAGCCCGAACGGCAATATGTCAGGGTTCCAGTCATTCTTCTGAAAGTACTCGAGCACGGGTTTCCCGACCACCGAGACGGCGATCAATCCGTTGAGGATTGGAGATGAGGAGCGAAGGGATTTGAAACGCGCGTGTCGTTGCGCAATCTCTTTGCCGATCAGGAACGGTCGTGCCGTCAAGATCATAGCGAGGACCCCGAAGCCGAGGAGGAAGACCGGCAGGTAGCGGACAAAGATGACTGCCACGAAGCTCCCTCCTTTGCGAACGTGGTTCCGTCGCCCAATGTGCAGTCGTCAATGCGATCGCGGCGACGTGTTGCACGTCGTCGTCGGCATTGGTGTCTTGATCGCGATGTCGCGGACGGTATTCCATTGCGCAACATCGCCGGCGAGCTTGCCATGAACGAGAAGGAAGGCCGTGAGGTCGAGGAGCTTGCGGTCCGCGGCCGTCAGCATGAAGTCGGTCGGAATGTTCTGCAGCCGCTTGCTCAGATGTCGGGAGAGCGAGCTGGTGCCGTCGTCGATGCCGTTCTCGGCAAGAAGCGCGGTGAGTTCTGGCCGATTCTGCAGTCGGTCGCTGTAGGTTGACGCAAAGTCAGGGTTGACGACATCGCGTAAGCCGAGGCGGATGATGAGCGGCCGCATGGCGAGCGCCCCCGACTCGAACGAGTTTTTCCAGGATGTCTTGCTCGAAGGCTCGCAGGCGCCTGTGCGATGAGTCAGTTCCTGAGACCAATTCAGCGAAAGTTGATCCGTCACCGTGTCTGAACTCTCGATAAACTTCCAACCCAAATCCTGCAGCAACGCCACGGCTCCGAAGATCGATTCGGCGGCGTGATGAAAGACGGTGCCTTCCCAGGCATAGCGATCTTCGATGCCGGTCTGCTGGAACTTCGTGCCATTGGCATCGATGCGATCGACACTCGCATCGATGGCGATAATGGTGACGGTCGAACGTTTGGCATCGGGATCGAGATCGGCTCGAAGCTCGGTCAATAGCGTCACCAATCCGGAGTTGTCGGCGAGCGCACCGTCGGCGAGGAAGATCTGACTTCCCTGAAACAAAATCTTCGAACCGCAGTGCTTGAGGGGGAGATTCGGGTAGGCCATCGGGAATGCCGAGGAGGCGTAGACTGCATCGGCCAGGCGGACGCTCGACGGATCGATGCGGTTGAATGCGAGGTCATTCTCGCTCGCGAGCGTCTGCGGCGCGGCCAGCTTCCCCCACCAGCCCGTAGGCTGAAAGAAGGTGGTGTCGATGTAGCTTCGCGACAGCACGAAACGCACATGGTTGGCGACATCGAAGGCGTTGATGTAGAGGGCGGGACTGGCCGGCAGTTGCGTGAGGGTCGCGCCACTGAAGAGGGTCGCGTCGTAGTCATCCCGTGCCAGGACACCGCGATTGTAATCGGTTGTCAGAGACCGCGCCCATGCGAGTGGGTTGAGCCCCGCTGCGCCGTACCATTGCCGCTTGCGGTACTCGATCGCCATATCGTCGAGATAGGTCGTCCAATCCCTGGCGCCGGCGTCGGCAGCTTTGAGTTTTTCGGAGTTGAGGGTGAAATAGGCGGCGGCCAGCGAGCCACCCGATACGGATGATATGGCTGCGACCTGGTCGAGCAGACTGCGCGCCTTGCCGTCCGCGGGACCAAGCAGCAAATCCGGACCGGCGCGACGAATTTCGCGAAGCACCGCCGCCGACAGATAGGCGGCGCGACTGCCGCCACCCGAGGCGGCGATGGCAACGATCGTGGCAGGGAGGTCGGTTTTGACGAATGGCTTCGGGTCATCGAGGTCGATGTCGCCCCGGAGGCAGCGACCAACGGGAACACCGGTGTGGACTGGTCCAAAATAGGCCCGCGCGGCGCCGACAATGACCAGTCCGACCGCGACGGCGGCAAGATAGGATCTCAGCCTCATCCCCGACCTGCCTTTTGTGCGTTGAATGCCACCCGTGAAATTATCCCTGAACCCGTGCAGTCATACACGCCAATGCCGAAACCCGGGATGGCAAACATGCAACATTCCCGCCCCTCGCGATCCGGAGCCACCCGTTGGTTGGAAGATGTCTACAGATCGGGGCGGGCGGAGACGACGGACATGCCGCTGGGTATCGGCACGAATGCGCAGAACTTGCGCTGCAAGCAGGGGATGTAACGTGACATCATCAATGTCACGACCTTCGTTGCCTTGGGTGGATGGTGGGTCAGCCCCTCCCGCGCCCCCTCGGACAGCAGCGAAGGGGTGGTCGAACGGCTCGAAGGCGCCGGCGGCGCCGCCTCCCGCGCCCCCTCCCGCCTCCGAGAAAAGCCTCGGCCCTCGCCAGCGTGGAAGTCAGGGCTTTCCAGAGCCGGAAGATAACGCGTCAACGCCCGGAGCTGCGGCAGGAAATCGGCCTTGTGAAAGTCGTTGTCGCTACTTTCGATCATCGTGCTTGGCCGACTCGCGGAATCAAGAACCGGTAAATCCTTGACCTACCGGTGGACTGCTTCTGCGGCTTGGAGAAAATGGAACGTGCGGCGCAGACGTCGACACTAACGCGTCCTTTTCATCGGAAGTCCAGCCAGTTTTTTGCTGCAGAAATCGGAATTTCGCACAAACGCCGGGATCTATTCGCGCGATGATTGGCGTTGCGCGTATTTGTAATGCGGGCGCCGGGAACGCGCGCGTTTGGTAATTGTTGATTCTCAGAATTGTTCTCTGAATGGCGCACGCAGGAAGCATGGTCATTCTACCTACGCTTGGTAAGCGGGGGTCTCTCTGAATCCTGCTTCTAGTTGCTACGACCGTTGCTGCGGGGCGCGTCCGTCCGCCAAAATGATGGAGTTGGTTATGTGCGATTATTCTCTTGAAATGTATCAAAGCCGACCAGCCCGCGAGGGTGAGGAATATGTCAGCAGCAGATTTCCGAGCAGTAGCGTCGGCTTCATCAGCCCAGGCGATTCCGCTGTCGCGATCTGCATGGCATGCGACACCAAATTGAAACTGTCGCACATACCCGAAGGCGTGCAGGCCATGGCAAACGTTGGCGAGACCGAAGAGGCCACGTTCGTCCAAGGCGAAGGCTCGCTCCACCGCGACTGCGTGCGATTCAAGAACGGCAGGGTCTTCACCCTGCAGTTGCTCGGTCCAGGCGTGACAGCCTGGCTTGTACCCGAGATCCGCTGCTCTTCCGCAACGCCGGCTCATGGAACGCCCGAAACAGCACTTAACCTAATGCGATAAGTTGCGATCGACGGCAGCGGAGGAGTGCCGTCCTTTTTCGGTCTTATTCACGCCTGGCTTGGATACGGCGTTGCGGCGGTGATCGTATTGCAACTTCTCTGGGCGTTGAGCGGAGAACGCCAGGTGGGACTTATGCGCTTTTATCCGTCGGGTAAATCCGATCGCGGCTGACTGTGTCGAGAATTGTAAAGTCAGCTGTCGATCGCTTTGTCCTTTGGCTGGGGGCTTGGTTGGGCCAAGCCCTTCCCGCCCGCGCTTGAAACTTTCGATTACGCGGCGCTCACCTGCATGGGGCCGTCAGATCAGCTTCTCCTCAAAAGTAGATTATAGAGCCAGGCGAAAACTCCGAAATGAACGAATCCTTCAACGAGACCCCAGAAGGCGCCGACAGCAATTCCCACGCTCGAAACGGAATACCCATAGAATCCGTAAAATTGCTGGAGCAAGTCCGTAAAGGGTTTGAAACCAGGCACGCCGAGAAGTGAGCAGACTGTCGCCAAGCCAACACAAACTGCCCCGTAGATTCCGCCTGCAAGTGCAAATCGAAGGACGTCGAGGTTTTGCATGTGCGAATCTCCTTCGTTTAACTCCTATTATTCATAGCAGCCCTCGAGGCTTGCGAGCGTGCCCCTCTAGGCGGCCGGTGGATTGTAAGACGGTGATATGGTCGGTAGCGCTTGGCGAACTTGGCGACATTTGAATCATTGGTATCAGCAGATCAGAAGGCCAAGGGTGGTCGTTCTTTAAATGTTGCTTGAAGCTCTGAATTTCATCCCACAGGCATTAAAGATCGTCTCACGAGCTGCGCCGTCGAGTTTTTGAACTTCGACATCGGTACGGACCATTGTTAGGTGGGCTATTTGCGTACTCAGCCTCTTGACCAAATGCGACGGCACTTTGCCATTGAGCCAAGTTGAATAGGTTGCATCTGTAAATTCTGATGCTTTTGCGCCGTCCTTATCGTTGAAAAAATCAATTAGCGCCCGCGCGGTGATGCAATTGGATTCGATCAACGCGTTGGAAACAATAGTGTCAGACTGCCCATTTGCCAAACGGTTACGCGTGCCGAGTAGCTGCCGCACCATATAGACAAAATGTTCTTTGAAGAAATCCTTGCGGGATGACACGGTCATTCAGACACCCCCTCTCTTACGCCGCCAGCAAGTCTTCCTTATCGAAGCCGCTCTGAACAATCCGCATTGCGGCCGGATCAAAGCTACGCGCGAGAGCAAAGGCTTCCGCGGGCGTTCCCGAAAGCCACGTTTCGAACTCGTCTTCTTTCGACGGCAGCACCAGCATGCGTTCGTGATTGATGCTGTCCGTCAAAACGTTTGGCGTCGTGGTCATAAAAGAATAGACGTCCACCTCGACGTTCGGCCCGTCATTCTTTACCGGACCTTTCAAAGCGGACGCCCGCATGCCGTTAGTCTAAGTGCACAGATTATAATTTTATGCTTTTGTCTCCGCCGCCCACCGCATGTATCGGCTCGTTGCCGCACCCCTGCGTTCGCGTCTTAATATCCGATGCAATCGTAGTAGCGATTCCACCAGTACGCGCTGCCGGTTACGAGCGCGCGTTGATAAATCCACGCGCAATTATTGCCATAGTAATATGGATAGCCATACCAACCATAATAATAGCGCCGATTCCAACGGCCGTGACGCCGGAAATTACGCCCCCTGAAGACTTGGCGTCCGCGAAAATTGCGATTGGTAAACCTGTGAACGCTGGCGCCCCGACCTCGGAAACTTCGCATTCCAACACTCGGACGGCCGACGCTCCGCGCAAAGCTGTGACCGCCGGCACTATGTCCGGGACTGCGGGCGTCAGCCTCGGCGAAAGCACCTGCCACAGCCAGTAAGACGACGATACCCACGGCGACGATTTTGCTCTTTAGCTTCATGTTACCCAGCTCACTCTATCACGCATCCATCGATGGTTGAGCAGATAGGTCTGCCACCTCCCAGGACATTGAGACATGTCAATGGAGGGCACCGTATTTTTCATCATGGTGCGGTGGATGGCATCCGATTGCGATCGGGTATCCGTAAAGATCAGTTTCCAGCAGAGGGGATCGTCTCAACGGCACAAAAGTGCGGTTGTGATCTAATCGTTACGGCTTCCCACGGTCACAGAGGGCTTATGCGCTTAATGCTCGGCAGCCAAGCTCATCGCGTCGTTACACAAAGCACGATTTCGGTACTGATTTGCCGGTAAAAAGGCGACCACAATGAGAGAAAGGTGACAGGCGTGTCGATCGACGAAGATCTGCGCACGCGGCTCATTTCTGAGCTATCGCATCACACTGACTCGGATGCGTCCAAGTCAGATCTCCCTTGGTGGAGCAATCGAGGTGTCAGCTATAAATTTCATAGTCCGCTCTAGTTCAAAGTTTCGCAAGCCTTTCGGCCCGCGTGTTAGAGTAGTGCAGACCGCTCCAAGCGGTTGATTGGCAAGTGGCTCTTAGCAAGATCCCGGCAGATACTTCCAGAAATAATCGTACCTGCGGCCTACATCTGACTTTGCTACATTTGCCATAATATTTCCGATGACGTGCTCCACTGTCTGGCCAACCTCTTCGTCGCACACGGACCGCCTGAGCACGTTTGCTCCGACAACGGCCCAGAATTTATTGCGATCAGCGTGCGTGAGTGGCTCGGCCGGATCGGCGTCGAGACGCTCTACATCGAACCGGGAAGCCCTTGGGGGAATGGCTATTGCGAAAGGCTGAACTCGAAGTTCCGCGACGAGCTTCTCAATGGCGAGATCTTCACGACGCTGCAAACTCCAGAATATCGTAGTCGGGATGTCCCAACCCAGTGCCTTCAGTCCGGGCTTCGAATGCGCGTTCGTCAATACCGCTTTGCGTTCCAGACAGCCCCCTCTCATCATTAAAGAGACGAGCGAATGAGGCGGTGATGGCGCCGTTAGAGAACTTGCCTCCTGTGATCTCTGCGGCGAGGCCACCCGCGGTTGCGGCGAAGGCGGTGCGGACGTAGAAGCCGTCCGGGCCGTTGCCGGCGAGATCGGCACCGGCGAAGCCGCCGACGCTGCCAAGTCCCGCCAATGCGCTCACTGGATCGATTCGAGGTATTTCTTCAATTCGACTACGGCACGCCGCGAGTACATCGTTCGCACCTTGACTTGGATCCAGTCATTTGGGCGGGATTAATGTGGAAGCGCGGACCGCGCGGGAAGGCTCTGAACGACGGGGCTCCGCCTCCACGCGCAAGGAGGGTGTTTTGGACAATCCGGTTGAAGACGCTCCCTCCTTCCACTTTCAGGGCCTCAGCGAGGATGAGGCTGGCAAGAGGCTGAAGGCGGAAGGCTTCAACGAGCTTCCGCGCCAGGGGCATCGGACTCCGCTCGGCATCGTGCTGGAGGTTCTGCGCGAGCCGATGCTGGTGCTGCTGCTCGCTGGTGGTGCGATTTATCTCCTGCTCGGTGATTTGCAAGAGGCTCTCATCCTACTCGCCTTCGCGAGTATGTCGGTGGTGATCACGGTGGTCCAGGAAACGCGCACCGAACATGTCCTGGAGGCGCTGCGCGATCTGACCAGCCCGCGAGCGCTGGTGATCCGGGACGGCGCTCACCGCCGCATTCCGGGCCGGGAGGTGGTGCGTGGCGACATCGTCGTTCTCGCCGAGGGAGACCGTGTTCCGGCCGACGCCACAGTTCTGCAATGCCAGGACATGCAAGCCGACGAGTCGTTGCTGACGGGCGAGTCTGTGCCCGTTCGCAAGGCGATTCTGACAGGCAAGCCACCGTCGAGTATCAGGCCGGGAGGCGATGACCTTCCTTATGTCTATTCCGGCTCGCTGATCGTGCGCGGCAGCGGTGTTGTCGAGGTCTTTGCTATTGGACTGAAGAGCGAAATAGGAAAGATCGGCCAATCGCTAAGCGTTCTCGAGATGGAACCGCCGCGCCTACGCACTCAGACCGCGCGTCTCGTGCGCCTCTCCGCTATCGGCGGCGGGCTAGTCAGTCTTGCCGCCCTGGTGCTCTACGGCATGCTGCGCGGCGGCTGGCTCGAAGCCGTGCTCGCCGCCATCACTATCGGCATGTCCATGCTGCCCGAAGAGTTCCCGGTGGTGCTGACCGTATTCATGGCCATGGGCGCGTGGCGGATTTCGCGCGCCCGCGTGCTGACGCGCCGTGCTGCGGCCATTGAGACGCTGGGCTCGGCGACGGTGCTGTGCACCGATAAGACTGGCACCTTGACCGAGAACCGGATGTCGATCGCCGAGCTGTGGCCGAGAAGCGGTGACACGTTTTCCCGGAACGAAGCGTCGAACCCAATCCTGCCGGCGGACGCGCAGGCGCTGGCTTTGTACGGCCTTCTTGCCAGCGCGCCTGAACCCTTCGATCCGATGGAGAAAGCATTCCATGACTTCGCTAGAGAGCGGATCGTGGATGGTTCCATAACAGCGAAGACGGGTTGGTCGCTTGCACGCAGCTATGGACTGCGGCCCGATCTACTTGCCGTCACCCAGGCCTGGCGAGCGGACGCACGCAAGGCCGCGTTCACCGTCGCGGCCAAGGGCGCTCCGGAAACCATCGCCGATCTCTGCCGTCTTGGCGATGCGCATTACTCTACTGTCAGGCAAACTGTTGATGCGATGGCGGCGAATGGGCTGCGCGTCCTGGGTATCGCAAAAGCAACCCATGAGGGCGAGCAGTTTCCGGAGACTCCGCGAGGCTTCGCCTTCTCATTTCTGGGGCTTGTCGGCCTCGCCGATCCCCTGCGGACGAGCGTGCCGCAGGCCGTGAGCGACTGCCGCTCCGCCGGCATCCGCGTCGTCATGATCACCGGCGACTATCCGGCGACGGCCCGAGCGATCGCGCATCGAGCCGGTCTCGACGGTGACGGTGCTGTACTGAGCGGCGAGATGATAGAGAATCTCGCCGACTGTGACCTGCAGGATAGGGCACGGACGGCGACCATCTTCGCTCGCATCATGCCGGAACAGAAGCTGCGCATTGTTCAAGCGCTGAAGGCCGACGACGAAATCGTCGCGATGACCGGCGACGGCGTCAACGACGCACCTTCGCTCAAGGCGGCTCATATCGGCATCGCCATGGGCGGCCGCGGTACGGATGTTGCGCGTGAAGCCTCTGCGATCGTATTGCTCGACGACGACTTCGGTTCAATCGTTACTGCTATCCGGCTTGGGCGGCGCATTTACGACAACCTGCGCAAGGCGATGGGCTTCATCTTCGCCGTGCACGTGCCCATCGCCGGGCTCGCGCTCCTGCCGCTGATCTTCGGCCTGCCTATCATCTTTAGCCCGATCCACATCGCCTTCCTAGAGATGGTCATCGATCCGGTCTGCACGCTGGTCTTTGAGGCCGAAGCCGAGGAGGAGGACGTCATGCGCCGGCCGCCCCGACCGCCGGCGGAACCATTGTTTTCCTGGCCGCTCGTTGTTTGGAGTATTCTGCAGGGCTCGCTGGTGTTGGTATTAGTCAGCGCGATCTTTATCGTCGCGTCGGTGCGTGGCATGCCCGCCGACGAAGTGCGTGCACTGACCTTCTTCTCGCTGGTCCTCTGTATCGGGAGTCTGATCTTGATCAACAGATCCTTCAGCACGTCTCTCGTCACGGCGATCCGACGCCCGAACCTCATGCTTGGATGGATCCTCTTCGCAGTCGCCACCGTTCTTGGTCTCAGCCTGTCGGTACCGGCTGTGCGAGAGCTGTTCAGTTTCGGCCCGCTGCACTGGGACGATCTCAGTCTGACACTGGGTGTTGCTGTAAGCATTCTTCTCGTGCTTGAACTCGCCAAGAGATTCTGGCGCGACCTGCTGCGGTTCTGATCTGCTCGGCTTGTCAGGAACCATAGCAGAAACGTACCCAACGAAATGCACGCCATTTACGAATATTCGCGCTGCTTTGTCAGAAATGTCCGCGACGAGGCATTGTTACGCTCATCAGGCAGCGCGTTTCCAACCGGTTATCATGGCCCCGCGCAAGGTTTTCGCCGTGTTCGATACTGGCAAAAATCACGCCGCCGACGTGGAGCGCCACCAGGGTTAAAGCTATGTTGCTCGTGGTCGCATGGAGCTGTGCTGGGCAAGAGAACGACAGATACCAGCGCGCAAATCTTCGCGATTGTCGGACCGAACTGGCACGGACGGGATTCCCGGTCTGTGTGTCAAGCGATACGACAGCCCGACTGCTTTCGGATGGATGGACGGTCGCACGCAGACGATTGGCGGCCAATCCGGCCATGCCGCGTGACCACAAAAACCTAGACAATCATGTTTGGTCAAATCTTCTAGGGTTCGTGGCGTGCCCCGTTTCTCCAAATGGCTTGGTGCCGCCGCATCCGCAAAAGATTGGTTGCGGAGTAGTTCTTCAGATATTGCGGTGCATAGAAAAATTTGTGCTTGAGTTCTATTTGGGAGAATGATGCGGATATGCTTCCGTAGTGCCCATAAAACTCAGCGCACCGTTCGTTGTGCAGACGCTCGTCGCTCGGCGACGTGAAGAGGTTGATGTCAGTCGTTGCGGACGGCTTGCCAGACTTTTTCATCCCAGAGGCGGATACCGCCCGTGATGCCGGCATCGTTGGAAGCAATACGGACGTGGTCGGGTAAATTATCGATATCGACATCGGCAGAGTTTCCGCCACCGAGATACAAGAGGTCGTAATGAAGTAAGGAATAGACGATATCGATCGTACGGAGCACGCGGCGATTCCATTTCTCGAGGCCATGTGCGCGACGGGCCTCGGCGCCAATGTAGTCGTTATAGGTCTCGTCCTTGTGTATCGGATGATGGGCGAGTTCGAGGTGGGGCGCCAGCATACCGTTGTCGAACACCGCGCTGCCGATGCCCGTACCGAGCGTCAGGACGACTTCGAGCCCACGCCCCGCGACGATCCCCAGGCCCTGCACGTCCGCGTCGTTGAGGAGACGTGCCGGCTTGCCGAAGCGGCGCGATAAGGCCTTCTCCAATGGATAGTCGCGCCAAGTTTGGACATCGAAATGCGGCGCCGTCAGAATTTTGCCGCTGCGGACCACTCCCGGAAAGCCGATGGAGATGCGCTCGCTGGGAGGAAGCGGTGCGGTCAGTTCGGCGATCGCGTTCAACAGAATTTCAGGATGGCACGGATAAGGCGTCGCGACGCGAACCCTCTTGACGAGCATCCGACCAGCCTCATCTAGAACCGATGCCTTGAGCCCCGTGCCGCCGACATCGATCGCCAACGTGTTTGGGCCGGTTCCGGTCGCTTTTTCCTTGCCGCTGACGTCACTCATATTTCATTTGCACCCTCAATGGCCGCTTGGTCTGTGAAGACGCACAGCATACCGACTGGTCTGAGACGCGCCGCCGGTAGGCTGTCGTCGCCTCGGCAAAGCCGCTTCAAGATCGCGCGCTTCTCCCGTCCTTCAACCAGGAAGGCAACATTCTGACTGCTCTCGAGAGCCGGATAGGTGAGGGTAATGCGTGTCTCTGATTTGACACCAACGACGGCGGCAACCCAATGGGTCTGCTCCACGAGTACAGCCGTCCCCGGAAACAACGAAGCTGTATGGCCGTCCGGCCCCAGACCGAGAAGCGTGACGTCGAAGAGTGGTCGAGCCGGATCGAGGCGTTCCGCACCGTAGAAGGATTTGAGTTGGCGCTCATAAGCGGACGCTGCCGATTCGGGGGTGATGCCTTCGGTCGGAATGGGATGGACGTTGACGGCAGGGATCGGCACCCGCGAAAGCAACGCCTCCCGTACCATGCGGTAGTTACTTCGTGCATCATCGTGAGGCACAAATCGCTCATCGCCCCAGAACCAGTGCGTTCGAGACCACGGGAAGGTATCGCGATAGGGTGGTCCCGCGAGACGTTCATAGAGTCGCCGTGGCGTCGAACCTCCGGACAAGTTGATGGCGAAGATTGCGTGTTTTGCAGTCGCCATTTCGAGCAGCCAGTCCGCAACACGATGCGATAACGCCTCCGCATTTGCGAGAGTTTCCAACTTCGCTTCAAACGGATTGATCAAGGGCGCCCCCTCGTGTCCGGCGAACAATTCGCATTGGGGATGGCTGCCACTTCGCCGGCACGAACTTCATCGACAAGATGTCCGAATTCCACCAACAAGATCGACGGAGCGACTTTAATCGCCCTTTGTCGCTTTACGCCGGTCAGGGATGCTATGCCGGATACGGCATTTCGCCGAGTACTTCTGGCGACGCGTTCGCCTGACGAGACTCTGGAAGTTTTATGCATCACGCGCTCCTTCGAGGCAGGCGTCGCGGCATACCTGTCACGCACGTCTTGTGCTGACCCGAGCCAGAACAAATTTTTGCACTGCTTTGGCGAAGCCTTCGTTCTCATTACTCTCGGTGACGGCGCTCGCCTGTGCTTTCACTTCGTCGCTGGAATTGCCCATTGCGATGGACGCGCCGGTTTTGCGGAACATCAAAACGTCATTCGGCATGTCCCCGATTGAGACGATCTGGGCGGGTGGGGTGTTGAGAAATTTGGATAAGGTGTCCACCACTGTTCCCTTGTTGGCCAGTGGGTGGGTAACATCGAGATAGTACGGCTGCGAGCGCTCTGCGCTCGCTCTCTCGCCCAGCGTGCGCTGTGCCAGCTTCTCGCATTCGGCGACGCGGTCCAGATCGTTCGAGACTCCAACGACTTTCACAGTGTGGGCTAAGTGCACGTTAGTGAACGATTCCACCACCGTGGCGTCGAACTTGACCGTCCACGCCTCGCGTGCCACGTGCGGTGCGTTCGGATCGCGGACCAACCACTCGTTTTCCGTGTAGACCCATGCGTCGAGCCTTTGGTCGAGAATAAGTGTAACAGCCTGCTTCGCTGTCGCCGGATCGAGCGTGTGGCTCTTGATCACTGAGAGATCAGGATTGACAAAGACGCCGCCGTTGAAGCCAGCGACCGGCGTCTGCAATGCCAATGGCGCGATCAACATCGCCATGCCGCGCGGCGGCCTACCACTGGTTACGGCAAATGCGATACCGGCATCGTGCAGTTCGCGGACAGCTGCCTTTGCCGCGTCGGTCAACACCTTCTCGCGGGTAACGAGCGTGCCATCGACGTCCGCCAGCAGAAGGCGGATGGCTCGATCCCTGCTCATGGCTTAGCGCACTCTGAACCCAGGCCGACCGGCCGCCACGCACGACCTCCGTCACGCCGCAATAATTCGTCGGCGGCCATTGGGCCGTCGCTACCGGAATCGTAATTCGGAAAATCAGCCTTCTTTGCTGCCCAGGCATCAAGCACCGGCTGCACAATGCGCCAGCCGTGTTCCACCATGTCGTCACGCATGAAGAGAGTCGGATCGCCGATCATCACATCGTAGAGCAGCGTCTCATAGCCGACGTTCGGCTCCTTCGGAAACCAGTCGTTATAGTGGAAGTCCATCTTGACGGCGGCGAGGTCTACGACCGGCCCGCGCCGCTTGACCTCGAACTGCAAGGATATGCCTTCGTCTGGCGCGATACGCAGCACCAGCCAGTTGGGTCGCAGGGCATCAACCGGCGTGTATTGGAACGCGGTGTAGGGCGCTTGCTTAAAGCAGATTGCAATTTCAGTTTTTCGGTTCGACAAGTGCTTGCCGGTTCGGACGTAAAACGGCACTCCGGCCCAACGCCAGTTATCGACTTCGAGCTTCATGGCGACATAAGTTTCGACGTTCGAGTCCGTCGCCACGTGTGGCTCTTGTCGATAGGATTTGACCTTCTTGTCCAGTACGTTTCCGGCTCCGTATTGGCCCCGCGCAGCGCAAGCTGGTTCGACGGCAGGCATTGCGGCAAGCACATCGGCCTTCTTCGAGCGGATTGCGCGGGCATCGAAACCCGTGGGGGGCTCCATGGCCACCATCGAGAGCAATGAGAACACGTGATTGGGAATCATGTCGCGCAGGGCGCCAGTCACCTCGTAGAATGCGCCGCGCTGCTCGACGCCCACCGTTTCCGCCGCGGTGATCTGTACATGGTCGATCCGATCGCGATTCCAAATCGGTTCAAACAGCCCGTTGCCGAAACGGAATGCCATGATACTCTGGACGGTGTCCTTACCCAGGAAGTGATCGATGCGAAAAATTTGATCTTCGTGCAATGTGCGCAGGATTTGCGTGTTCAACGCGCCTGCCGAGTCCAGGCTATGCCCGAATGGCTTCTCGACGACCACGCGACGCCAGAACCGCTGCTTCCCATCTTGATTCTCATTTTGATTGGTGAGTTTCGCCTCGCCGAGGTGGTCCACAACGGTACCGAAGAGACGATCGGCAACTGCGAGGTAGAAGATGGCGTTGCCATTGGTTCCATGCTCCTTTTCGGCATCTTGAAGAGAACCACGAAGCGCTTCGTACAATTCGGGCTTGGTCAGATCGCCCTGGATATACGACATTTTCTCCGCAAGCCGCTGCCACGCAGCCTCGTCGATGTGATCGATATCAAAATCGGTCACAGGATTTCCGACATAGCTTTTCAGAGTATCGTAAAGGTAATCGCGCCAACTTTCCGAAGTTTCCGGTGTCCGCGCCACGCCGATCAGCGCGAATTTCTCCGGCAACGCCCTAGTGCGCGAGAGATTGTAAAGCGCGGGAATCACTAGGCGTTTGGTGAGGTCACCGGAAGCGCCAAAGATCACCATGACGCAAGGATCTGTCGGCTTGGGTTTCCGAGCCGGTGGGCATTGAATGAGCTGCGCAGCATGGTGCGTTCGGACCGGAGCTTTGACGGACATCGATCTACTCCGCTGGGTTTTGTGATGCCGCGCGTCCCTGCAATTTCTTTGTCCTTGTTTCGGGGGCAATGGGCTCGCTGCCCTCGATGTGGCCACCAAAGCCGAAGCGCATCGCCGAAAGGATCTTTTCCCCGAAGGTATGATCCTGCCGCGACCGGAAGCGGGCATAAAGCGCCGTCGAGAGCACCTCTGCCGGGACCGCTTCCTCAATCGCGGCCTCTACGGTCCATCGGCCCTCGCCGGAATCCTGGACGAAGCCGGAGAAATTCTGCAGCTGCGCGTCCTTCGCTAACGCCGCGGCGCTGAGATCGAGCAGCCAGGATGATATGACGCTGCCGCGCCGCCAGACCTCCGCGATGTCCGGCATGTTGAGAACGAAGCGCTCATCGTCGGGTAGGTCCTTCGAGTCCTTGTTGTGCAGAATGTCGAAGCCCTCGGCGTAGGCTTGCATCAATCCGTACTCGATGCCGTTGTGCACCATCTTGACGAAGTGTCCAGCTCCAGATGGACCCGCATGAATATAGCCACGCTCCGCACGCGGATCTCCTTTCGCTCGGCCCGGTGTGCGCGTGATGTCGCCCAAACCTGGAGCAAGCGCTGCGAAGATTGGGTCGAGATGATCGATAACCTCCTTCGGACCACCGATCATCATGCAATAGCCGCGTTCGATACCCCACACACCGCCAGATGTGCCGCAATCAACATAGCGGATGCTCTTCTCGGCCAATTTCTTCGCGCGCCGAATGTCGTCTTTATAAAAGGAGTTGCCGCCATCGATAATAATGTCGTTCGGTTCCAGCAGGCCGCCGAGGCGTTCGACAGTCTCCTCGGTTATTCGGCCGGCGGGTAACATAACCCAGACGGCGCGTGGCCGCTCCTTGAGCGTCTCGCCCAAATCCTCAAGTGATTGAACCACTGTGGCGCCCTCCTTAGCCAGCGCCACGCGCGGTTTTTCGTCGGCATCGAACACAACACAGTGGTGACTCGCCTTCATCAACCGACGAGAGATGTTGCCACCCATGCGGCCCAGACCGACCACGCCGATTTCCATTTGCGTCACTCCTTACAAAATATCGCTACTCCAGCGCTTCATCGATGGCGCGAGCCAGCTCAACAAGGCCTGCATCGACGTCCTTGACGTGAACGCGCAGTGCACGCCGGTTCCGTTCGACAAGCACATCGAGATCGCCACGCGCTTGGGCCGCCTTCACGATACCGAAGCTGTAGGAATGACCGGGAACGTCGATGTCGGACGGGTCATCGCAGGTGACCTGCAGAAATACACCGGAATTCGGCCCGCCCTTGTAGGCTTGTCCGGTTGAATGCTGGAAGCGAGGTCCGAAGCCGAGGGAGGTGGCTGCGTGCGTCTTGTCGCGGATGCGCGTGCGCATGGCAGTCATTGCTCGCGTGTGTATCTCATCGCGCTGGATGTAAGGTAGCAGAGCCACATAGTCGCCAGCCTTCATGCGCCCGAAATGGCTTTTCAAATATCCCGCCAGTGTGTTGTGTCGACCGAGTTCTGCGGCGTTGCGCGGATCGGCGTAGAGGGCGACGCCATTTTCACGAAATACCGGTTCTTCCTTCGGCAGGCTGTGCGATTTCTCGTAGACTTCAGTTAGCGCGCTCGACTTGACTTTGCTCGCCTCGACGTCCGGCTGATCGAATGGGTCGATGCCGATGATCTTGCCAGCAACGGCGGTGGCGATCTCCCAACGGAAGAATTCCTGTCCGATGTGCCAGATATCCTTGACGTGGATTTTTGCAATCGGATGGCCGGCCTTCTCAAGTGCCGCCACAGCATCCTGTTGTGATTGAGCCGCTCGCCCATCCAGTTCCAGATATGCAAAGAAGCGGTCACTGCCGTAATGATCCGGTGTGTTCGGCGGTTCATCGGCCAGTGGAATGAGGCCGCAACCGTGCTTGCCTGTGCTTTCCGCCAGAAGCTGTTCCAGCCACGCCCCCAAATCGGCGATTTCCGGTGAAGCAATGATTGTCACCTTGTTGCGGCCGAAGCTCGTTGCCGCAATGCCGAGCGCGATGCCGAGTTTTACACCGGAATTCTCGGAAGGCGGCACGTCAGAGCCGCAGGCGCGTTCCATGAACAGCGCCGTCTCAAGAAGCCGTTTGACATCGAGCCCCATCGCCGCCGCCGGCACCAGACCGAACTTCGACAATACGGAGTAGCGGCCACCGATTGAGGGCACGCCGTAGAAGATATGGGCAAAGCCGAGTTGCTTAGCGCGACGCTCCAGCGACGATCCGGGGTCGGTTACGGCGACGAATTGATCGCCGGCCTTATGCTTGCCGCGTACAACGCCGACGCGTTCGAAAAAATAGTCCATGAAAATGTTTGGCTCTAGCGTGCTGCCAGATTTTGAGGAGACAATGAAGAGCGTCTTGCCGAGGTCGATTGCGCGCTCAATCGCTTTGATCTGCGCGGGATCTGTGCTGTCCAGCATGTGAAAATGCGGCCAGCCTGTCTGCTGGCCGAACGTCTCGCTCAAGACTTCCGGACCCAAGCTCGAGCCGCCCATGCCAAGTAGAACGACGTCGGTGAAATCGCGCTGCTTTACATCGGCCGCGAAGCCTTGCAATAGGCCGACACCGGCGAGCTCGTGGCCAACGATATCTAGCCAGCCGAGCCACTTATCCTCGTCTGCCCCCGTCCAGAGTGATTTGTCGCCAGCCCAAAAGCGCCGAATGAATCCATTCTTGCGCCAGACCTCGAGTTCATTTTCGTAAGCCGACTTCATTTCCGGGAATCCCGGAACGATTTCCAGATCCGCACGTTTGCCGTCGGTCAGCGCATGGCGGTTGCGCGCGATGGCGCCAAACAATTTGTCAAACGCCTCCGCGAACAATTGCACGCCATCGGTGACCAACTCATCCGTGACGTCCTTTAACGAAATGCCGTGCTTTTCTAGCGCCGCGAGCACCGCACGTGCGCCCGATACGTCTTGTTCTATGGCGTCGGGTGTCGCTTGGCCGTGGTCTCGGAACGCATCTATCGTTGCCGGCGGCATGGTGTTCACGGTATCTCGACCGACGAGACCTTCCACATACATTGTGTCCTTGTAGGCAGGATTCTTCGTGCTGGTTGAAGCCCAGAGCAGCCGTTGTGTCTTGGCGCCGGCAGCCGCGAGACGTTCCCAACGTGGACCAGAGAATAGTGCTTTGTATTGAACGTAGGCGAGTTTCGCGTTGGCGATCGCAGCCTTGCCGTGCAATTCGTCCGCGACTTCTTTGTCACCAAGCTTATCAAGCTGCTTATCGACTGCGGTGTCGATGCGGCTGACGAAGAAGCTCGCGACACTGCCGACCTTGGTAATGTCACCGTCAGATTTCTTAAGATCTTCGAGCCCGGAGATATAGGCTTCAACGACTTGCTCGTAGACGTTCACGGAAAAGAGCAACGTGATGTTGATGTTCAGTCCGCGGCCGATCAACTGGCGGATTGCCGGTATGCCGGCTGGCGTCGCCGGGACCTTCACCATCAGGTTCGGACGATCCACTGCCGTACATAGCCGCAGCGCTTCCCTCACCGTGGCTTCCGTATCGTTGGCCAGATAGGGCGAACATTCGAGGCTGACGTAGCCGTCGCGGCCGTGCGTGTTGTCGTAAACTGGACGCAGGACATCAGCGGCCGCCCGAATGTCGGCAAATGCAAGATGTTCATAGATCGCGGAGATGCTGTGATCAGCCTGCACTTGAAAGTGCTTCAACGCATCGGTGTATTCATTGGTCTCGGCTATAGCTTTCTCGAAGATTGACGGATTTGACGTAACACCCTTCAAGCCATCGCGTTCGACGAGTGTGCGAAGTTCGCCTTTATCGATAAGGCTGCGCTTTATGTAATCCAGCCAAAGTGACTGGCCGAGCGCTTCAAGCTGTTTCAGCGGATTCATGCGGCCTTCTCCTTAGCCAATCCGAGCTGTTGTCTCGCCGCGGTAAGCACCGCCTCCCGCGTGAAGCCGAATTTCTTCATTAGATCTTTGATCGGCGCGGAGGCGCCAAAGGTATGCATGCCGATCCTCGCACCGCCCGGGCCGACATAACGATCCCAACCGATCACCGATCCAGCCTCGACGGACACGCGCGCTTTGATTTCGGGCGGCAGCACGCTGTCGCGATAAGCCTGATCCTGCTGTTCGAACAATTCCCACGACGGCATGCTGACAAGACGAGCCGCGACACCCTCTTTGTTCAGTGCCTCGTAGGCGTCAGCGCAAAGCGCAACTTCGCTGCCGGTGCCGATCAGGATCACTGCCGGTTTCCCGCGTTTGGCATCCGCCATGACGTAGGCGCCGCGAGCAACGCCGGCGGCAGAGGCGTAGATCGTGCGGTCGAAGGTGGTGAGAGGCTGCCGGGTTAGTATGAGGCATGCCGGCTGATGCTTCAGCCCGACGACGACCCGCCAAGCCTCGACAACTTCGTTGGCGTCGGCCGGTCGGAGCGTAATGAGATCCGGAATGCTTCGCAGCGCGACGAGTTGCTCGACCGGTTGGTGCGTCGGACCATCTTCGCCGAGACCAATTGAATCGTGCGTGAAGATATAAATGACTGGCAGTTCCATCAGCGCGCCGAGGCGGATGGGCGCCTTCATGTAATCCGAAAAGTTGAGAAAGCTCGAGCCGTACGCACGGATATTGGACAGTGCGAGCCCGTTTAGAATCGTTCCCATCGCGTGTTCGCGAATTCCGAAATGCAGATTGCGACCGCCGTACTTGCCGGCCTCGAAGTCTCCAGCGGCTTCGATTGTAAGGCGCGTCTTGGTCGAAGGTGAAAGATCGGCTGAGCCGCCGATAAGTGAGGGACAATGCCGCGCGATGGCGTTCTGGACCTTGCTGGAGGAATCGCGCGTCGCGAGACCTTTCGGGTCAGCAGCGAAGCTTGGCAGATTGGCGTCCCATCCGTCGGGGAGTTCGCGCTTCTGCAACCGCTCGATTTCTCTGCTGAGCTTGGGGTATTTGGATTTGTAGGCCTTAATAAGTTCCGACCAGCCCTTTTGTAGACGCCGTCCGCGTTCGCCGATGCTGGCGTTGAAGTGCTGACGCACACCATCGGGGACGAGAAACTCGGCATCTTCCGGCCAGCCATAGGCGCGCTTCGCCAGACGAATTTCTTCCACACCAAGTGGCTCGCCATGTGCCGCGTTGGTATCCTGCTTATGGGGTGCGCCATAGCCGATATGGCTGTCGACGATGATCAAGGTCGGAACGTCGTGTGAGCGCCGGAAGGTTTCGATCGCGTCTGCGATCCGCTCGGTGTCGTTGGCATCACCGACGCGATGCACGTTCCAGCCATAGGCAAGGAAGCGCGCCGCAACGTCGTCGCTGAAGGCAAGATCCGTATGGCCTTCGATCGTGACGCGATTGCTGTCGTAAATCCAGCAGAGGTTCCCGAGCATGAGGTGGCCTGCGATCGAGGCAGCTTCGCTCGTGACGCCTTCCATCATGTCGCCGTCACCGCAGAAGGCATAAACGTCGTAGTTGAACACCTCGAAGTCAGGCTTATTGAAGTGCTTCGCCAGCCAACGCTCTGCGATCGCCATGCCGACGCTCATCCCACAGCCCTGACCCAAAGGCCCGGTCGTCGCCTCGATACCCGTTGTGCGACGATACTCAGGATGTCCGGGACATTTACTGTCTAACTGGCGGAAGCGTTTGATGTCGCCGATGGTAACCGCGAGCTCGCCGGAACGTACCTGCTCGCCATTATTGGGATTCTTGACGCCGGTGAGATGCAGCATCGAATAGAGCAGCATCGACGCATGTCCATTGGACAGCACGAAGCGGTCGCGATTTGGCCAAGACGCGTCATCCGGATCAAAGCGCAGAAAGCGTTGCCATAATGTGTAAATGACGGGCGCCAAGGCCATAGGGGTGCCGGGGTGGCCGGATTCGGCCTGCTGCACCGCATCCATCGACAATGTACGGATGGTGTTGATGCACCGTTCGTCGATAGATCGATCGCCAGATGTTGGCCGCGTATTCCTATCTGTGCCGCTACTCATGACTACGACCCGCGTTTTTAAAATCCCGGCGGTCTAGTCGGCTGGCTCGTCGCCTTCTTCGTAATGGTGAAAAGCAGTCGGCCTGATATCTCTCCGTCGATCTCGAGAGTCAGTTGGCGCTGATGTTGTGCAAATACCAGCGTCAGGGAAAGTGAATAAGGATTAAGGTTGTCCGTTTGCAGGGCCATCTTTTCGCAGCGCCGCTATGAAAAACGGACACGCGGCAAATTCGTTCCCATCTTACAAGTTACAGGCGCCGAAGCCAGCCTTCGGTTGCACTGTCGTTTGGATCATAATCCTATGCGGAATCGTCGCTGCTAGACTGAGAGACCGGACAATTTCACCGTCGATATTGTCTGAAAGGGCCTCGCGAATGGTATTCAAGGTTCAAGTCGGGCCAGCACTCATCGCGATCCATCAGGGACAGACGGTATTGGTCACCGATCCTGACGGGCAGGTGAAATTGCCAAGCAAACACGGAATGTATTTCCGTGACACCAGGGTCATCAGCGCTTGGGCGATTTACGCGAACGGAGAACCGTGGGACCTGCTGAACGGCGGCGCCATCTCCGCTCATGCGGCGCGCATCTACCAGACGAACCACGCCTTCATGAGCGAGGATGGGGCGATCCCGGCACGCTCGCTGGGCTTGCTGATAGGCCGCCACGTTGAAGGAGGGATGCACGAGGATATCGACGTCACGAACAACGGCCGAACGGTAGTTCGCTTCAATCTTGAAATTGTAATCCGCGCCGATTTTGCCGACATCTTCGAGGTCAAGAGCGATGCGATCGTGCGACGGGGTTGCATCACGACATCGTGGTCCGGCAAACGGCAGATGCTTCGCGTGACCTATCGCAACAAGGACTTCTGCCGGGAGGTCGTTGTCCATGCGGGGAAAGGCGACGGTGGTCCGGCGTTGAGTGCGAATGGGCGGCTCAGCTTCGAGATCGCATTGAAGGCCGGGGAGACTTGGCATCGCTGTCTGATTTATGAACTTGCGGATGGCAAGAAACGCGTTCAAGCGCCGGGGAAGTGCATAGATTCCAGCGCAATGACGCGCCACGCCGGAGAGATCAGCAAATGGCAGCGAACCGTTCTGAAAATTACGACCAGCAACGAGGAGTTCTATCGCTGCTACAATCAGGGCGTCCTCGACATGGCTGCGCTTCGGCTGCTGCTGAAGGGAACCGACCGCATGGTGTTTGTTCCCGCCGCCGGGCTGCCCTGGTTCGTGGCTCTCTTCGGTCGTGATACGCTGATCGCGTCGTTGCAGACAATGATCGTCTACCCGGAATTCGCTGCCGGTGCGCTGGAGGTGCTGGGCCAGTATCAGGCGACGGAGCACGACGACTACAGAGACGCCGAACCGGGGAAGATACTGCACGAGCTTCGATACGGCGAGCTGGCGCATTTCAAATTGATCCCGCATACGCCGTACTACGGCACCGCGGATGCGACGCCGTTGTATCTGGTAGCGCTTCACGCAGCGTGGCGAGCCACGGGCGACCGTGAGCTGATCGAGCGGCAACTGCCCAATGCCGAGGCCTGCCTGACTTGGATCGAGAAGTACGGCGATCGCGACGGCGACGGGTTTCAAGAATACCAAACTCGCTCGGAGGCTGGCTATGAGAACATGTCTTGGAAGGATTCTGGAGATGCGGTGATGTATCCTGATGGGACGCCGGTATCCGGACCAAAGGCATTGTGTGAATTGCAAGGTTATGTCTACGACGCCTGGCTACGTATGGCCGAGATTTACGATGAACTCGGCAACAAACGGCGCGCCAACGCCCTGCGCATAAAGGCGGCGGAGCTATTCAAGAAGTTCAACGACGCATTCTGGGACGAGGGCTCGGGCTTCTATGCCTATGCGCTGGACGGCCAAAAGAAGAAGGTAATGTCGGTGGCGTCCAATGTCGGACAGTGTTTGTGGTCCGGCATAATTGAGCCGAGACGCGCCGGGATCGTCATAAAGCGTCTGATGCGGAAAGATATGTGGAGTGGCTGGGGCATACGCACGCTCTCGGCGGATCATCCCTCATTTAATCCGTATAACTATCAGACCGGAGCTGTATGGCCGCATGACAACTCGCTTATTGCATTAGGCATGCGTCGCTATGGGTTTGCATCGGAGGCGGCGATGGTGGCGCGCGATATCAGCGGAGCGGCGAGGCATTTTCTGTTGAACCAGTTGCCGGAGTTGTATGCTGGGCTGCAGCGCGACGGCGCGAGCTTTCCCGTGCAATATCTCGGCGCCAACGTGCCGCAAGCGTGGGCAGCGGGGGCCCCATTCATGCTTCTCCAGGCGATGCTGGGGCTGCAGCAGGATGCGCCGCGTGGCAAATTGTACGTCGATCCCGCGCTTCCTGACTGGTTACCCGATGTGACGCTGATCGATCTGCGGCTGGGGCGGGCGCGCTTTGATATCCGCTTCTGGCGAGACGGTAAGGAAACGTTATTCAAGGTGACGAAGGGGAAGCGAAACGCTGTTGAGCGGATGAGACATCGCGATGTCTGGAAGCGTGACCAGTAGGTAAGAAGCACACCCGGCGACGCGAAAATGACTGCTTGGTTGTTTCGCGACGTGACACCGCACAATAATCGTCGAGAAAACGCCGATGCAACCGGACGGCTCCATCATCGCTGATCTTCCAATCACGCCGCGGCGAATCGCAGATTACGCTCTCATTGGCGATTGCGAGACCGCCGCGCTCGTCGGCTGTGATGGGTCGATCGACTGGCTCTGCTGGCCCCGGTTTGACTCGGGCGCCTGCTTTGCAGCCCTCCTCGGTGGCCCAGAGCACGGACGATGGTTCATCGCGCCGAAGGACAGGGCGCCTCGGATTACGCGGCGCTACATCGACGGCTCGCTCATTCTTGTCACGACCTTCGAGACCAAAAGCGGGATCGTCGAACTCGTGGATTTCATGCCGCCGCACGATGGCAGCGCCGATCTCGTTCGTCTTGTTCGCGGCGTACGCGGCCATGTCGATCTACGCACCGAGTTCATTCTGCGGTTCGATTACGGTTCGATCGTGCCGTGGGTGGAGCGTCTTGACGGCGAAGGTTTGCGCGCAATTGCCGGACCCGAGATGGCGGTGCTGCGGACGTCGGTTTCGTTACACGGCCAGGATTTCACGACGGTTGGTGAGTTCGCCGTTGGTGCTGGCGACGTCGTGCCGTTCGTCTTGAGCTATGGTCCATCGCAGCTGCAGCCACCAAAAGGAGTCGATCCCGAGCGCGCACTGCAAGAGACCGAAGCGTTTTGGCGTGCTTGGTCTGATCGCTGTGCCACCGCCGGCAATTGGAGCGAACCGGTCAAGCGATCGCTGACGGTGCTGAAGGGGCTGACCTATGCGCCCACCGGCGGCATCGTCGCCGCGCCGACGACTTCGCTGCCTGAGCAAGCGGGCGGCGTGCGCAACTGGGATTACCGTTATTGCTGGCTAAGAGATGCGACCTTCACGCTGCTCGCGCTTGGGACTGCCGGTTACTACGAAGAGGCACGCGACTGGCGCGATTGGCTCTTGCGTGCGGTCGCCGGGCGCCCGGATAAACTACAAATCATGTATGGTCTTGGCGGCGAACGGCGTTTGCCCGAATGGGAAGTTCCTTGGCTTTCGGGATTTGACGGCGCGCGTCCGGTCCGTATCGGCAATGCCGCCGCAACGCAGCTTCAACTCGACGTCTACGGCGAGATCGCTGATGCGATGTTCCAAGCTCACCAGCATGGCCTGCCGCCGGTCGATCGCTGGTCGGCGATCCGGCGCGGTTTCCTCGATCATCTCGAAACCGCCTGGCGCAAACCCGACGAGGGGATTTGGGAGGTGCGCGGGCCGCCACAACACCTCACGCATTCCAAGGTTATGGCCTGGGTTGCATTCGATCGGGCGGTGAGGTGGGTCGACCAACTCGGCGTGGTGGCCCCAATTGATCACTGGTGCGAGGTTCGGGATGCGATCCATGCTGACGTCTGCCGCAATGGTTTCAACAGCAAACTGGATACCTTCGTGCAGGCCTACGGATCGGAGATACTCGATGCCAGCCTTTTACTTCTGCCGATCGTCGGCTTTTTGCCTCCGTCCGATCCACGGATTTTGGGCACGCTCCGCGCTATTGAGCGCCGACTCCTCGTGGATGGACTTGTCTTCCGCTACAAGACCGGGGAAACGGAAGACGGATTGCCGCCCGGCGAGAACGCATTCCTCGCCTGCAGCTTCTGGTTCGTCGACAACCTAATTTTGCAGGGCCGTATCGCCGAGGCGCAGTCAATGTTCGAGCGGCTACTCGCGCTTCGCAACGATGTCGGTCTACTTGCGGAAGAATATGATCCCCGAACCGGACGTCTTATGGGAAACTTTCCGCAGGCATTCAGCCACGTCTCTCTCGTGAATACGGCCTACAACCTCACCCGCTACAAGGGTCCCTCGGAAGAACGTGCTGATCAGAAGGCCGCCGAGGACTAGATCTTATGATCGAGAGCCAATGATGCGAATGCCTCAGTCGCCGATCAGGGCCGGTCGGAAAAAGCCGCCACTTCCGCTTAAGACCGATGATGTTGCAGACGTCGACCCCCCGAGAAGCTAATTACCTCGTTGAGATCGAAGGCGTGTCCTTCCCTTGGCGCTGGCTCGCAAGGAGCGGCGCTGACACGTGATAATTGATCAGGCCCCGAGGAAGCGAGACTGTCCCGATGGCATCTGGCAAGATGAGGTGATACGCCGTTTTGAGGCTGGCCGCCTTGAGGGTGCGACGCCTGCTAAATAGAACGGGTCTTTTTGCGCGAAATCCTTGTTCCGGCATGATCATTGGCTGTTTAATGCCGCAAGCATGCCTATATGCAAGAGATGTTCCGGTCCTTCGCCATTTTGTCGGCTGCGTTATGGCTCATCGCGCCCAATGCGTGGGGCGCATCCGTGCCGAACCAAGCCGCGATGATTTTCCTCCCGCCCGGCGCCGCTTATTGCCGAGATTTTCTCCGACTTGAGCCCATGCAAAAGTACGACAGTGGGACACTGCCCGTCCGAGAAGGTGAGGCCGAGGACTACTTTACCTACCGAGGCATCGAAGAATGGGTGCGAGGGTTCGTCACTGCCGCTAACATTATGGGCGCAAAGAACAACGGATCGAGTGACGCAACGAAGGGGAAAGATCTCTACGAGCTGATGCCGCAATTATTTGAATATTGCCGATCTCATCGAAACGACATCTTCTCCAACGCGGTGCTGCAGCTTTTGTCCGGTCCGCATACATCAGCAAACCGCTGAAGCCAAGCGCCGCGCGCCTTCGGGGATCTGGCTGTCGCCCAAACGACGCCGCGATCCGAAACCGCAAACTATATGGGCAGGACTTTGCAAGGGCTGAAAGCAGCGCCGAAGCTCGCCTGCAATTTCGAGAATCTGATGGCGATCAGTCCCGGGCCGATCGTGAAATTCGTTATTCGGCCAGAATTTCCTTACACGGCGACTTGAAAATCGGAGGTTATGCCGGAAGTTTAAGCAGATTAAAGACACGTCCTCGGGCGCGACGGAACATCTGAATGGACTGGATCACATCGCGGTCCAAGCCGCACTTATCCAAACGCTGAACGCCCACTGGACATATGGTTTCGGGTTCGCGCCGTGGTGCCGACGTTGCATTCCAGATAAGGCACCAACACTCGCAGAAGCCTTTGCGTCAGCAGAACTCGCAACCGAGGGCGAAGGAGCACTCTGACATCAAAGTTCAACTCGGGATTTACTGCACTGGTGGGCAGAGTCGCTGCAAACCCGAACTTGCAAAGTTATCCGATTTTATCGCTGCGCTGGCGATGCAAAAGCGCTGCTCTTTGGGTTCAGATCGAATGCCGGACACTAAGGAGGTGGTCTGCAGACACCGAATACCATTGAAAGACCGAGCAAGAGACATCGAGGCGCCGCGGGCGAGGTGCAACAGTAAACGGACGCAGGCCGATATGCTCCTTTTGGATCGATCATGGATTTTCCGCATGCGTTCTATAAAAAAAGCCCGCGTGGAACCTCGCGGGCCTTAAGGAGGAAATATGGACGAGTCATACTCCCATGAACCGACCTTGGATGCCATGAGGCTAAAGTCCATGCTCAATGTCATTTGATGCCAGTGCCATGCCGCAGTTCGTCGCGTGCATGGCATGCCATGCACAGACGCTCGACAAGATGATCTTGGCTTGGACCGCAAAAGGCAACTTCCAAGCCCTTCGCTCCGACGACACTAGGCGGCAGGCATTTGTGTTCTTGCGTCACTAGAATTCAAGCATGCTTGCCTGTCTCACCTCTGGAAGCATCCTGATTCCTGCGAGTACCCGATCGGGGATACTGTCGTCGACCGCGATCAAGGAAATCGCCGATCCGCCTTGATGATCTCGTCCCAACGCCAACGTGGCGATGTTGATGCCCGCGTCGCCTAACAAGCTTGCGAAGCGACCCACTAAACCTGGCTTGTCCTCGTTCAATGCGTAGATCATCGTCGACGAGAATTCAGCGTCGGTTTTAATGCCGTTGATTGAGACAACCCGAGGCTTGCCGTCGTGGAAGACCGTTCCAGCTATGAAGAATTTCTCGTCCTTCGTCTGGACGATAAGCGTGATCAAAGACTCATAGTCGCCTTCGGCGGCTCGGATTGTCTCGTCGATTACGACGCCGCGCTCACTGGCGACGGACGGTGCAGATACGACGTTGATGTCAGACAGCGCGGGACGGAGCACCCCGGCGATCGCTGCAGCCGTAAGCGCCTTTGTCTTGAGGTCGACGAGCGCACCTTCATAAATGATCGACACCTTGTTGATGTTGGACGCGGCGAGCTGTCCGGCAAACGATCCCAGACGTTCCGCCAATGCGATGAACGGCTTAAGCTTCGGCGCTTCCTCGGCAGTGATCGAGGGAAAGTTTACCGCGTTAGTGATGGCGCCACGCGTGAGAAAATCCGACATTTGCTCGGCAATTTGCAATGCCACATTCTCTTGCGCCTCTTTCGTCGATGCGCCGAGATGCGGGGTGCAGACGACGTTTGGATGGCCAAAGAGCGGGTTTTCAGTGGCGGGCTCAGTCGCGAAGACATCGAGTGCCGCGCCTGCCACGCGGCCGGAGTCCAGCGCGCTTCGCAGGGCCTTTTCATCGATGAGGCCGCCGCGGGCGCAATTTATGATATGGACGCCGCTTTTTGTCTTGGCGATATTTTCGGCAGACAGGATGTTCTTGGTCTGAGGCGTTAGCGGCGTATGGAGTGAAACGAAATCGGCCAGCGCCAGGAGATTGTCGAGATCGACCTTTTCGATTCCCAATTGTGCGGCCCGTTCCGGCGATAAAAACGGATCGTATGCGATCACGTGCATGCGCAGGCCTATGGCTCGTTCGGCGACGATGGAGCCGATATTCCCGCAGCCGATCAATCCAATCACCTTCCCCGTGATCTCCATGCCCAGAAAGCGGTTTTTCTCCCATTTGCCGGCTTGCGTAGACATATCCGCGGCCGGGATCTGCCGCGCGAGGGCAAACATCATCGCAATCGCGTGTTCCGCAGTCGTGATGGAGTTGCCGAATGGCGTATTCATCACGATTACGCCCCGCGCCGTTGCGGCCGGAAGGTTGACATTGTCGACTCCGATACCGGCACGGCCAATGACCTTCAAATTGGTCGCAAGTTCCAGCAATTGGGGCGTTACTTTCGTCGCGGATCGGATCGCAAGCCCGTCGTAGCCGCCGATGATCGCCGCGAGCTTATCCTTGTCTTTTCCAAGGTTAGGTTGAAAATCAACCTCGACGCCGCGTATCTTGAAGATTGCAAGTGCGGCTTGAGACAGAGCGTCGGAGACGAGAACGCGAGGCGACATCAGCATATGCTCCCGTTTTCTAAGAATTTGAGGACTTGACTAGCCGGGGCGATTGAGCGGACATCAAGGTCCGCTCGCATCTGGATGGACACTAAAGATCAGTTGGCACTGGCGAGATCGCGCTTGGTCTTTGCGTAAGCGTAGTCAAGCCATCGCGTCAGCACTTCAAGATCGGCGGCTTCGACGGTTGCCCCGCACCAGATGCGCAATCCTGGCGGCGCATCCCGATAGGCACCGATGTCGAACGCAACGCGCTCCTGCTCCAGAACGCTCGCTAGCGCCTTTGCAAAACGTGCTTGGTCGTCCGGTCCCCACGCCGCGATTTGCGGATCAACGATCTTCAGGCATACGCTTGTATTGGATCTCGTTTCGGGGGCTTTGGCGAGAAAATCAACCCAGGGCGTTCGTTTGACCCAGTCTTCAAGAACCTTGGCGTTCGAGTTTGCTCTGGCTATTAGGCGGTCGAGTCCTCCGACCGACTTCGCCCATTGAAGAGCGTCAAGATAATCTTCAACGCAGAGCATGGATGGCGTATTGATTGTCTCGCCGGAAAAAATCCCTTCGATCAGTTTTCCATTTTTGACTAGGCGAAAAATTTTCGGTAGGGGCCAGGGGGGAACATAGGTTTGAAGACGCTCGACGGCGCGCGGTCCCAGCACGATCATTCCATGCGCGGCTTCGCCGCCAAGCACCTTCTGCCATGAGAACGTCATGACATCGAGTTTTTCCCAGTCCAGCCTCTGGGCAAAAGCCGCCGACGTGGCATCGCAAATCGTTAGCCCCTTGCGATCGGCGGCGATCCAATCTGAATTTGGAACCCGCACTCCGGACGTCGTGCCGTTCCAAGTGAAGACAACGTCGTTATCGAAGTTTACCGCGGCGAGATCGGCGATATCTCCATAGTCCGCTCTCAGCGTGCGCGCCCCTTCGATCTTGAGCTCTTTGACGACGTCGGATACCCAGCCTTCACCGAACGACTCCCAGGCGAGTATGTCTACGCCTCGCGCGCCGAGAAGCGACCAAAGAGCCATCTCGAGAGCACCGGTGTCTGACGCTGGGACGATGCCCAACTGATGGAGTGCGGGAATGCCCAATATTTCGCGGGTTTCGTCGATGGCGCGTTTCAAACGCGCCTTAGGCTCTTTGGCGCGGTGAGACCGTCCAACCAATGCAGTCTTCAGCGCTTCAAAGCTCCAACCGGGATGCTTGCTGCACGGACCGGAGGAAAAGCAGGCGTTCGCCGGCCAGAGGCCGGGCGGTTCTTCGGTAATCATGTCATCCACCCTCTCAGATGGGCGCCTCTCGTTGGGGAGAGGTGTCCCGACGCCCTAGTGGCGGAATGGCGTTAGTTCGTCAATTCATCGAAAGTTGCAGAATATGCGCGGATGCTGCCTTGAACCATTTGAATAGCGAACCCTTTTCAGGTCATCCGCAAATGGTGACGGCAAACGACCGACCACCACCGAATTGAGAGAATTGACGTCCCGGCTGGGACGCTTACTGCACAGGCCAGAAAAAAGGTGAGGCGTTTGCCGGCCCCACGTTGGGAACGGGTGTCCCACCGCCGAAACTATATGAATAGCGACGGGACAAGACCTAAGTTGGAGCGGTGACTGGGAGACGATGGCGTAAGTCGAAGCGCGAACCTAGTCCTTCGTCGGGCTTGTGCGGGAATTCGGAGTGCTTAGTGAACGTTGCACAATGTGCCTTTCGTAATTGGTAGAGTCATTCCGGCAACATCGCTGTGCTGCATCCCGTGGGAGGACAGTCGGAAACCCCATGAAAATTCTTTTGGTTGAGGATCATCCGATAATCGTCTCGGGTTGCCAACTAGTCTTTGCACAACACCCCAACATTGTATTTCGTGATGCGGCTACGCTTGCCACGGCTCGGCAGGAGTTGAGAAAGCACCAACCTGACGTGACGATTGTCGATATCAATCTTCCCGACGGTTCTGGGCTCGATTTCGTCCGTGAGCTGACTGAATCAAACATCGCCTCTAAAGTAATCGTCTTTTCGATGCTAGACGAGCCATGCGTGGTAAAAAAGGCCTTGAACTATGGCGCCAGGGGATTCGTCAGCAAGTTTGATAAACCCGACACCCTCTTAGATGCCGTGGGTGCCGTCAGTCGCGGAGAAACATGGCTGTCCGACGAAGTTTTGCAAAAGGTATTCATGGGGACAGCTCCAAGATCGGACACACCGAGGCTGACGACGCGTCAGAAAAACGTGCTGAAATGTCTAGGCGAGGGTCGGTATATGTCCGAGATTGCGGGCGAACTAAATATATCGTCGAATGTTGTCTACGCCGAATGCGCTGCGGTCAGGAAAAAGCTCAAAGCACGCACAAATGCAGAAATGGTCGCCATCGCGATGAAACTTCAACTCAACTGACAGACGCTATCAGATCCGTTTTCCGCCGGAGCGCGTGGGTCTTGAGAACGACTAACCACCAGAGTTCCGGTACCCCACACAGCCCATAATCCCGAACCACGACGGCAACAGCCACAAGCGGACGCGCACTTCTCACGACCGTCGTCGCAGATCAGAGAAGGGAGGCATTTGGGCACTGCGCGCCGCGCGCCAGGCGCACAACACGACCGTGGCGCTCTTGATCCTTCTCGCGCGAGCAATATTCTTACAATTCGGTGACCGAGTTCTGACCCTCGGCTGCGATCGTCATCGTAGAGTGTGATGCTGCTCTTGCGGCATTTGCATAACATGGGAGAGGGATTGATGGTGCTGTGTGGGTGCTGCCTGAACACTGTGGGATTGGGCAAGGCGCGGACGCGACGAGAGGTTCTGGGCGCGATGGGCGCGACCACTGTCGCCGGGGTGGTTTTTGCGGCAGGGATTGCGCCAGCAGGCGCCGCAACTGCCGAGGTGGACATCGGCGGCGGCGTCAAGCAAATTGCGGCGCTCGTTAAGCGAAACCCTATTCCAGAGCTTGCTGCCGTAACTTCTTTCGAGCTCCGCGGAAGTGATATGCCCTGGTCGAAGGAACTCGCTGCGGTGAAGGAGGGCCAGCAGATCACCTTTTTGCTCGCCGGGCGCTGGTATCTGTCGCGCGAGGCCGACATGTGGGTCGAGCCAGGCGTTGCGTTTCACGCTCGGTCTGGAAAGGGCTCTCTGTACAATCCGATGACGAATACCGGAACCATGCGCGCCGATCGTGATGGTCCGCTCGCCATTGCCCGCTCCGTTGGCGAATGGGCCTCGCCCAATGGTGACCTCGCGACGCCGGCCGATCTCTACGTCAAGGCGGATGGGCGGATCGAAGGTGTGGCGCTTATCTGGAAGGGAGATGCGTGGGCTGGCCTTGCGAAGCTCGCGGCTAGTGGCGATGCGCCGTCGCTCATCAACGACGAGATCGCGCGGCTCGCCTCTAATCCCGTCCTGCCTTCGGGCTGGGAAAGCATCTTCCTCTTCGGAAATGGCAGCGGCACCTTCCGAATGTCGTCTGAAGGCGAAATGCTCTGCTCCACGCACAAAACGGTGGGGATTGTACAACGTCCTGTCGCGCTGGAATTGGCTCCTGGCGCTAAGCTTGAATGGAGCTGGCTCGTCGACGAGCTGCCGAGTCCTTCCGCCGAGGACGGGATCGGCACGCACGATTACCTCTCCATCGCCGTCGAATTCGACGACGGGCAGGATCTGACCTACATGTGGAGCGCTGGCCTCACCTCGGGCCATGTTTTTCGCTGCCCGCTGCCACTTTGGACAAAGCGCGAAACGCATATGGTGGTGAGGAGCGGGCGCGATGAACTTGGTCAGTGGCTGTCGGAGGCGCGGCCGGTTTATAGCGACTACAAGGCGCATATTGGTGGGGAAGCGCGCAATATCGTCGGCGTCTGGCTTATCGCCAACAGCACCTTCCTGAGACGCTTCGGGAAGTGCCGGTATAAGGACATCGTGGTTTCGAGCAGCGGAACTAGACATAGGGTGCTGTGAAATGCTCCCCTGAGACCATACCTTTGGCCTGATTGCTCGAAAGCGGACACGATGCGCAAATAGCTAAGAGACTCGTGCAGATCAGGCAGTCGATGGCCAGTTTTAGGGATGAGACCTTCGAGCAAGACCGTCGGCGGCACCTACGCATCGCCGCACACTTGCTGCTTGTCATACCACTTCTGATCATTGTCGCCATGGCGCTCAGAACGGTCGATGCGGAACGCGCCGCGCAGGATGCGCGCGCATCCGCGGCGTCCGAGAATCGCGGGTCTGCGATCGGCCGGTATCTTGCGACCGCTATGGCCAATGCAACCGCGATCGGCGACGCACTCGTATCTCGAGTGCTCAGCGATGGCACGAACGAAGCAAGTGCACTGCGCCGTCTGGTATCGGACGGCGCGATCGTCTTTGCCGTTCTCTTACGCAATGGCAGGCGCGTTTTTCCTCCGGAAGAACCCGCTGCCGCGCTTGTGCAAGAAGTCGAGAAGCTGGACCGATTTAATACTGCACTATCCGTCGCGGCATCACGGGCGCAAAAAGACAGTAACGGTACGGCATGGTCGTTTATCGACGACATGCCAGTGCTCCTCTCCTGCCGCGTAGAGCAGACACAAACGCTCTGTCTAGCGCTGTCTTTCGAATCCATCATGCAGTTGCTGGTAGAGAGAGCCGCGAGCAAGACCTACCCTTGGGACGTGCCTTTTGAAGTTGTCGATCCATGGTCGCGGTCAAGGTGGCGCTCGCAATCGGATGGTTGGGCGCTCTCCAAGGCCGCAGTCGTCGATCTTGCAGCCCCAATGGATGGCTGGAAAATCCGTGTGGCGCTTCCGCCGTATCCCGCGTACCATTATATGGTCCTCGCCATTTCGATCCTCACACCGGTCATCATTGGCTGGGGCATGGCCTTCTGGGGCCTCATGCGCCGGCAAGCCGATCAAGCCGACGAGGCGTGCCGCCGCGCGGAGAACGCCGCGTGCCTCTCGCACGATCTGCGTACGCCTTTGTCCAACTTCCTCCTCTACGTCGATCTTATTTCCCGTAACGCGCGGGATGATGCCAAGGTCTCTCGCTACTGCGCCGTTCTGGAAGAAGAGATTGCGCGCCTTCAGGCCATCGTCGGGGAAGCGGTGCAACGCGCTCGTGGTACGCCCATTGCGATCACGCCGGATAAGGCTAGTCCCGATGCCGTGATACAATCGCTTGTCGTCCGTTACGAACCACTGATGAAGGAGGCCGGCTGTCGCGTTGAATTCGAAGGAAATGCAGGCGAAGTCGTCACGACTGACCGTTCCACACTTGAACGCATCGTCGTGAACCTTCTTGACAATGCTAGGAAGCACGCGGCGGGATCGCTTATCACCATCGCGACTGCGGAAGATGCCGGAACGCTCCTGTTGCGCGTGAGCGATGAGGGAGCAAAGGGAAGAGCAAACCACCAGGGCGGTGGCGCCCCCGGCTTCGGGATCGGCCTCAAAATCATCGATAAGCTCGTAAAGTCGAGTGGCGGGACATTCAACGCAATCATCGACGCGGGTGGTTCTCGCTTTTCGGTCACGCTGCCGATGCAAGAGAGATGAGCTGATGGCAGTAAACCGAAGGGGGCGCGAGGAAACTAAAAGTGTTCTGTTGGCAGAGGATGATGCAAACCTCCGGCGGGGCATTGCCGATTTGCTTTCCATGGAGGGCTTCACGTGCTTTGCCGCATCCGACGGCGAGGTGGCGTTGACACTTCTCCGCGCGCGTGCGCCGCACATCGCCATCATCGATGTCATGATGCCAAAACTTGACGGCCTCACCGTCTGTCGGAGGATTCGCGAACAAGACCCCGTGCTGCCGATTTTAATCCTCTCGGCTCGTGATTCGGAGATCGATCGTGTCGTCGGTCTGGAATATGGCGCCGATGATTACCTCTCGAAGCCATTCGGCCCGCGCGAGCTTCTCGCGCGCATAAGGTCGCTTTTGAGGCGCGCGGCGCTTTGCAGGACGCAGCCCCCTGCTGACACACGTTTTACCCTCGGCGACATTGAGGTGGTGACCGGGGAGCTTCGCGCTTATCGCGGAGCGAACCGCTTCGATCTCACCGCGCGCGACGTCATGTTGCTCAAGGTTCTTTACGATCGCAAAGGGCGGGTAGTCTCTCGTGACGATCTCTTTGACCTATGCTGGGGCCGCGATCACATGCCCAATAGCCGTGCGCTCGATCAGTACGTCTCGGCGCTCAGAAAGAAGATCGAGATAGATCCGAGCAACCCGCAGATCATCAAGACGGTACACGGATTTGGTTACCGGTTCGATGTGTAGAGTAACATCCAGTTATGAGTCATTGCCATTTCACTTAACTCTGAGAGATGCCTGCCGTTAATATCCTTACACATTTCTTGAAACCTCGACAGCAGCGCCTGACTTCTTTCCGATCCTGCTGGGCTACCATCGTGTTGTCGCCAACGGAGAGGAAGAAACAATGACATCTATGCGCGTCGCGAGCCTCAGCTTGTGTGCGGCCCTACTTTCTGCCGTCCTCGCCTCCGCCACCCCAACGGCATTCGCGGGCGAAACCGTCGTCGACGAGGCGGGCGTCCTCAATCCGTAGGAATTTTCAATAGATTCCGTCATGCGGCGAATCGAAGAGAAACGCGCGACCAACTGGGATTGCCTGGCGGGATACGAAGCAGCGAAAGCAGGTCTACACGCTTACGCCGAGCGCATCTTCACCTATTGCGCCAAAATCGGCGTCGTCGGAGCATTCCCATGGATAGCGTGGATTGAAGAGAACGGCTATCGACACCCCTCCAACCCCGTCGCCGCGGCCGAGTGGGACAAGCGCGCCGCCGATATGGGTTACTCCGTGGGAGAATTCAACTACGGATTAGATCTTTTGCGAGGACATGGCGTCGAGCGCGATACCGTTCTTGGTCGGCGCTATGTCAATCGGGCTGCGAAGCACGGCGATCAGACCGCCAAGGAACTCATTAAGAACGGCTACGACCCGGATTTCGTAACACCGGACGCCAACGAGCAGCGCTACGGAAAGCCGATGTATTGAATTGCTACCTAAGCCTCTGCTCGCTCTGGCCCGCAAACTATGCTCATACGGAACTTGGCCTTCTTCAGAGAAGGCGTCACCCGCAAGGTGGAGAGCAAATGAACAGATAAGTCCGTGGCGGTTTTCATGCCGTAAGAACTGCCGCGGCGTAATCGCTGTCAAATGATTTGGCCAAAGTGGTTGCCCAAGCGTGTCCCCACGAAATTGCGCAATCGCATAGAGCAGTCGATGAGGCCGGGCATCCTTTCTGGCTTCTCAATTATTGCAGCGATGTCCACTCTGCAGAGAGATTGTGTGACAACGATGTCTCGCTCGATCTGTAGGCGCCTCGCGCGACAGGGAAGCTCGCTTCCAGTCCTCAGACACTGCCAAGGAAGCGCTTGTTCCGGATCTTTGGTCTTCGCTCTTTCTCGTTGTCCCCGCGGTATCAACAACCTTTGCTTCCGTCGAGCGTATGCTCGGACAATTGCCGCCAGAGGATCATTATCTCTGGCAATAATCCGCACACTTCGTAATTTTTATCGCGTGACCTACAATGCCGACTCCGACGAGCTCCTCCGCGCCTTCAATGGCATGCGCGCCTACTGGGCAAGCGCGGAGATCGACGCGCCGAAAGGCGTGTCGTTCTCGGACGATTTCCGCGGCAAGACCATACCCACCAAGACCCGGTGGCGGGCAGACATCGTCATCAGCCGCAACCTGGCGCGGGCCGATGCAAGCGTTTCGTAGCATTGTTGATGCTGCGAGGAGAGTGCAAAATCAAGCCGGACGGCATTTGCAGGCCGCGTCGCGAGAGAACCCAACCAGCACAACCACGGTTGCCCGAAAAAAATCTCTGGAGGATGCGATGAAGCTTTCACGCCGATATGCAGGCTTGCGTAGATCTTTGTACAACCTGTCCCGCCCAGATGCTTCAATGAAGCGATGAACCATTGTCTGGAGCCGTAGCGTGCAAAAGGCAGCATAAGCCGCAAGCGCGTATCTAATCTCCACCGAATAGCGTGGCCGCACGCAGTGAAGCCTTATCTGACCGCAATTTTGGGTCAGCGCCGTTGGTATTGGGGTAACGCTAGCTTGTCGGTAATGTCACGGCCGAAAGTCAGCCGCGCCAAGCCCGGGATCGCCGTGGCTCTGATAACAAGATTGCGAAACAACAAACCTGGGGCCGTCTTCGGCGCGAGTGCCGCGCTGAATCTCGAGGCGGCCCGTTGCTTCGTTTCGATGTAGGGTCGCAGAAGGTTCTCATATTGCAGAAAGGCCTCATCGTGCGAGGCGCCGGGGCGGCCGAGTTCGCCTGCCAGAACATAAGCCGCGGTCATGGCAAGGGCTGATCCTTGACCGGCCATCAGCGAAACAGAGAACGCGGCATCGCCGACAAGGCCGATGCGACCGTTAGACCAGTGGGGCATGTGGATCTGACTGACGCGATCGAAATAAAGATCGTCCGCGCCTTCCAGCTCATCGAGAATGCGCGACATTTCCCATCCTGCGCCCCTGTAGCTCTGGCGCAGGATGGCCTTTTGTTCTTCTGCGTTCCCTGGCGCATCGGAGGGCAAGGTAGGGTCGGCGAACACAAAAAGAAAAAGGGTGCGGTCGTCACGGAGCGCAACGCGTCCGAGCATGCGTCGTGGCTCGTTGTGCATGATGTAGACGTCTTCGTCGCGCGGTCGGTATTCCGAAGCTTCAAAGGCCGCGACAGTATAGCCGAGCGATCTTTCGAACTGGCTCTGCGGGCCGAAGGCAAGTTTGCGAACCTTGGAATGCAAGCCGTCAGCACCGATGACAAGGTCGAAGGTACGCGGCCCCGCGTGCTCGAACGTGACTTCGACCCCATCCTCGTCCTCACAGAGTCCTTTGATGCTATCGCCGAAGAGAATTTCCGTGGTGGACCGTGCGCGTTCAAGCAGGAGATAGGCGAGATCGCTACGGCGGATGGTGACGAAACGACCTCCGGCCACCTCCCGGAACACACTTGTGCCGAACCCTGCTAAGCGCCGGCCCGCATCGTCGACGACACGAAGCTCCTGCACATGGTAGCCGAGGCGCTCGATGTCGTCTGACACTCCCATTCGTTCGGCGATATCGTAACCGAGGCCCCAGAAATCGATTACATAGCCGCCAGTGCGGAAAGAGGGGGCGTGTTCAATGACGGTCGGTTCGAACCCAGACTTGTGCAGCCAGTAGGCTAGTGTCGGACCGGCTATGCCGGCACCCGAAATGAGGACGGTCTTCGCCTGAAAACACGTCATTGCTTCGACCGGGAGTGGATCAGGTTCGTCACGGGAACCAAATGGCGTCGGTAAGCCTCTGCCAGCATATCGATCAATGCCGCTAAGTTTGAATCATGGATTCCGAACATGTATAAACCGCCGCACTGAGCATGAATCAGCCCGCGCTCCTCCAAGCGGTTTAACACTGCGTCCGCCGTTGCCTCAGATACATAGATGCGATTTGCCATTGTGGCCGCGGTCCACGCTTGCGACGGAGCGTCGTGCAGCAACATCAGCGCTTCCAGATGGATGACCGAATCGATATGCGTAACGATGAATTCTCCGACTTCAGCGGAGACGAAACCGTCGTTCATGTAGTGACCGTTCGAGGGTCTGGCGCAGGCGCATCGCCCCACCGGCTAACTCGTCGTGTTGGTGCCGCACTCAGCACTTTTATCTTCTGTTTTTGGCGCGACTGATGGTCATCGCGAAGCGATCGCGGTGCCACACGAGCGTCGTGAAAACCTGCTGGCCGAAAATTGCAACCACTCTCCTTGCCTGCCCCGTATAGTCAATGAAAATCAGATCCTTCTTCAACGTGAAGCACCTCATAGTTCCTTGCTTGCGTCAGGAGAAATTGGTCTGGTCAACTGGATGTCGGCAGGTTGTGACGTCATGCGCGTCGGGGTCGGGTAGGCCCCACCATCGCAGATTTCCGCCGGTAATGGTTGAGCCGCGCCTAGCAGTGCGCCATCAGGTGTCGGAACTAGAACGGTCAGGACTGCGCCCGCTAGGTAGATCATCATGATTGCATAGAACAGGATGTGATTCGCACTCTCTGACTTCGGCGACGGCCGTCGCGGCAGCTTGATGCGTCGCGACACGGATTTGAGCGAAGCCTTGCGAATATGCGACCGGCAGAACGATGATTTCATCCCCATCCCCTGTTGCTTCGGCGCAAAGCGACATGATGAATCACCCTGAATTGGCTGTTTGCCTTCTCGGCGTTCGTTGAAAAGTGATCTAGCATCCAAAGGACGGCAGCTCACACCCTTAAGGGATTGGGTGTGGCTGGTTTATTCTCCGAAATAAGCGTGGCTGCTTCGCGCCCAGTCCTGCAAGTACGTAGAACTCCGTAGTCCCCGCGAAGCAACGCCGTTGCAAGCTAGGAGGACACATGCCGATCAGATCTCTAGGGGCGCGATTTCTTATCGGATTGGTCTACCTGGCGGCCTATTTCGTCTTGGATTATCTGAGCTTTGTGCGGCCTTTTCACAATTTAGGGATTACGCCCTGGAATCCGTCGCCTGGTCTGAGCCTAGCTCTTGGCTATCTTGGCGGCCTATTCTTCGCACCGTTTCTGCTCGTCGCTCCTGCGCTGTCCGAGATTGCCTTGAGGGGCGGCGCCACCAGTTTTGCCGTTGCTCTGGCCGCATCGCTTTCGACCGGAGGTAGTTATCTCGCTGCGGGACTCGGTCTGCGACTGCTGCCGTTCAATCCAAAACTCGATAGCTTGCGTGATGTGTTGATACTGATTGCAGCAGCACTTGCTGCGGCGACAGCCGCGGCGGTCACATATGCTGTTCTACTGGGGTTTGTCGGTGCGGTTGCATGGTTTGAACTTAGGGAAGTTGCCTGGCACGGTTTTGTCGGCAATCTCATCGGCACGTTAGTTACTGCGCCGCTCGTTCTCTTGGCTGTCGTGCAACGACAACCGGTGAAGCTGGACCTCGTCAACATTCTTCAGCTTTCCGCCATTCTAGCCGCTCTGACCATTGTCTTTGGCTATCGGGAAGCTACCGCATTCCAATTATTCTATCTGCTCTTTCTTCCTCTGCTCTGGGTGGCGCTGAGCCACGGGACTTTAGGCGCAGTTATCGCGCTGGTCGTCATTCAGATAGGCCTTATCGTCGGAGCTGAAATCAGGTTCGGTTCCGACCCTGGCCTCAACGCGTTGCAGGTTCTGATGATAGCGCTGGCGATTACAGGGCTGATCGTGGGCGCTATCGTTTCGGAACGCGCTATCGCTGCCGTGCGGCTGCGCGAGCAGCAGGCGGCCCTGAGTCGTGCCTTTCGGCTCCGCTCAGCAGGCGAGATCGCAGCCACCATCGCACACGAGATTAATCAGCCGCTGACAGCGGTATCGGCCTATTCGGGCATTGCCGTCGACGCGACGGAGAAGAAGAATTGGGAACTCGCCGCCAGCACGATTCGTAAGGTGAAGAGCGAATGCGATAGGGCCAATGACGTATTGCGAAGCATCAGGGACGTGCTGAGCCAAGGCGCTCTATACAAGACCGAGGTCGATATCGGTGCACTACTATCACAGCTGTCCGATGTCGTCAGAGACGATTTGGAGAAGAAGAACGTTTATCTGCATATCGATGTCGCGTCGGGTGTCACATCCGTGCTCGCCGATGCCGTACAGCTCCAACAAGCAGTCCATAATTTGATAGTCAACAGTGCCGAAGCCATCTTCGGCAGCGGTGTAGGTGACCGCATCGATGTCGCTGCGCGACTTGGCCCGGGCAACACCCTAGTACTAGAGGTTCGCGACAATGGGCCGGGATTTCCGCCAGGAGTCGACACCGTCGCACTTGCGCCGTTCGTCACGACGAAACTAGAAGGTTCCGGCCTTGGCTTGGTCGTTGCGCGCTCTATCGCAGAAGGGCATGGTGGCGGCTTCGCGATCCACTCGAATGATCGTGGCACGGCCATTCAACTGACATTGCCGGTGGTAAAGGATAAACATGGCACTGACAGTTTCACTGATTGACGACGATCCCTCGGTATTGGATGCGGTGTCGCTATTGCTTCGCACACAAGGGGTTACAACGGTATGTTTTTCTTGCGCGCAAGACTTTCTCGCAGCTACACCCGATCCAGGGTGCATCGTTAGCGACGTTCGCATGCCGGAGGTCTCAGGACTTGATTTGTTGCGTCAGCTCTCAGTCGCTGGTGATCCACGGCCGCTGATCTTGCTGACAGGTCACGGCGATGTTGCCATGGCAGTCGAAGCGGTTAAGCTCGGAGCCTTCGATTTCATCGAGAAGCCGTTCGATAACGTCAATCTTGTTACAGTCGTGAAGGACGCGCTTGAAGCTGCAGTAGCGACCCATCGGGATCGCACGGAGCTTACGGAGTTGCGGGAGCGCTTCCAAGGCCTGTCTGAACGCCAGCGCGATACCATGCAGCTCCTGGTCCGCGGCTTCGCCAATAAAGAAATCGGCCGGCAGCTCGGCATCAGCCCACGCACCGTGGAAATTCACCGGACCTTGGTGATGAATAAGATGGGTGCCAAGACGCTTGCCGAACTCGTTCGTAAAGCAATGGCCCTGGGTGTCGGATGAGCTTGATGGGACTGCGAATGCAGTGGTCATCGCGCCGCTTGGCGTTGCGATTCGAGTTTGCCAACTAAATCGCCGTTGCGGCGCATTTTTCGCGCGATCACTTCCCGGATATCGCAGGCTGGACTTTCGGGGTTGATTTGGACTTCGTATGATGCTTGTTGCCTTACAGTGTTCAACAAGCTTCGCCAGGGCAGTGCGGGCCAGCAATTTGCGCACTTATTTACAATACGGAGCGGCGCTTCTGGTCGCCGCTGTATTAATAGCGATTGCCGTGATGCCGTCGGCCTCGTTTCTGGTCGGCGATTGGCGGCGCGATATGGAGGTTCGCTCCAAGCTAATCTTTAACTCGATTCAAGATCAAGTCGCACGGCAGTTGGCAAATGGAAATGATGCCGCGCTCGCTCGATTTTTCGAACGCCTGACCGGCGATGAGAAACTCCTAGCGCTCGGCTTCTGCGATTCAAACAGCGAGCTTCGCGATGTGACGAAATTCATGCCCGCAGCAATAACGTGCGAGAAGCTGGCGCGTGCTGAGACGCCGAGCTTCTCGACGTTGACGAGCGGTGGACGCAATATCTTCGTGGCGTCGTTTCCGATTTCCGTGAAAGACACGAGCGGTCACGTCGTGATCTTGCATGATCTTTCCTACATCGAGCAACGCTCCGCACAAGCACGGTACTACTGGGCGCTTGCTGTTGCTGCGATCGCGATCGGGCTCGGCATTCTGGGCACGTTCCTCATTTCAAACCTTATCCGGCGCTGGCGCAATCTGGTGCGCGAGTCGATCAAAGAAGCGCGGATGGGCACGCTTGCGGACGCCTCAGGTGAAGCGATCTCGGTCCTCGGGCCGGAACTCCGTGGGCTGCTGCGAGAGTTGCGGTCGGAACAGACGGCGGGTTCGGCCATCCAAGTCGATTGGTCTCCGGAAACTCTTCATCTGTTGCTTGAAAAGGAATTGCCGGAAACGGAAGTCATCGTCGTCTCCAACCGCGAGCCCTACATCCACAACCGCATTAACGGCGAGACCGTGCTGCAGATTCCGGCGAGCGGCCTCGTTGCGGCTCTGGAACCCGTTATGCGGGCGTGCGGCGGAACGTGGATCGCGCACGGCAGCGGCTCGGCCGACCGCGAAACCGTCGATGCCAACGACAGAGTCGCAGTGCCGCCTGCTGCTCCAGCTTACGCTCTGCGGCGGGTCTGGCTCTCGGAGGAGGAACAGAACGGCTACTACTATGGCTTTGCGAACGAGGGACTATGGCCGCTCTGCCATATTTCGTTTGTGAGGCCGACGTTTCGGGAGGGCGACTGGCGAACCTATGAAAACGTCAACGCGCGTTTCGCGGACGCCATTGCAGAAGAATCGAAGGGACGGGACCCGATCGTTCTCGTCCAGGATTATCATTTCGCACTTCTGCCGAGGCTCCTGCGCAAGCGGCTGCCGCGCGCGACCATCCTGATGTTCTGGCACATTCCGTGGCCGAACGCCGAGACGTTCAGTATTTGTCCGTGGAAGGAAGACATCATCGACGGCCTGCTCGGAAGCGATGTTTTAGGATTCCATACGCAATTCCACTGCAACAATTTCATGGAAACCGTCGATCGCTTCATCGAGAGCCGCATCGATCGCGAGCGGGCGTCCGTCACGCTTGGCGGACATGAGACTATTGTGCGGCCCTATCCTATTTCCATTGAATGGCCGCCGGCTGCACTCGCGTCGCAGAAGCCTGTTGCAGAGTGCCGTAAGGCGGTGCGCGAGCGCTTCGACATTGGCCAGGACGCGATGCTTGGTGTCGGGGTCGAGCGGTTCGACTATACGAAAGGCGTTCTCGACCGGTTGCGCGGCGTCGATGAGCTGTTGACGCGTCATTCCGAATGGAAGAACCGCTTTGTTTTCATTCAAGCGGCGGCGCCAACGCGGAGCAAGCTCGAGACGTACCAGGGGCTACAGGAAGAAGCTCTGGCTCTCGCCGCAGAGATCAACGAGAAGCATGGCGGTAAACCGATCAGGCTGGTTATCCGTCACCATGAGCCCGATGAAGTGTTCGAACTCTTCCGCGCCTCTGACGTCTGCGTCGTCAGCAGCCTGCATGACGGCATGAATCTCGTTGCCAAGGAATTCGTCGCGGCGCGGGACGACGAGCAGGGTGTTCTCATTCTCTCGCATTTCGCGGGAGCCTCACGCGAACTAGCGGAAGCTTTGATCGTTAACCCTTATGACCCGCACGGCTTTGGTGAAGCCATGAACGAAGCGCTGACGATGCCGCGCGACGAACAACGTGCGCGGATGCGGCTCATGCGGGCGTTGGTGCGTGAGCGCAATGTCTACAGGTGGGCCGGACAGATGCTACTCGACGCGAGCCAGCTTAGGCGGCGTCAGCGCGTATTGGACCTGATTGATCGGCGAGGAGCTGCTTTGACGGCTGCACGGCGTTAGAGCGATGGCGAGTGCCCGCGCAGATCACCGCCAAACCCTGGACCACGAATATCGAGCGCCAACCAATGTCCTTCATCGTGGCCGACGGGATTCGGATTGTCAGAATGTTCGCGCCAAACGGATTTCGGACAATCAAGCGGCACCCCACCGCTGGATCATTGACGCGCGGACAACCTGGTGGCTGCTTATTGTTCGCGGCCAAAGCCATGCGAGCCTGTCTCGCGGGCCTTCTAGACATGGCGCTCCGCGAATACAAGCAATGCATGGCGCACGACGAGGAGATAGCCATTCCCGACGGCTTGCCGCAAGAGCTCCTCGGCCTGCTACGCCACGGTCGCGACCTCGCGCTCGACCGCGCCAGTGTCGTCCACGAGGCCATCGCAGTCACGTCAACCGCCTGCCCATCGACAAGGTGCCGGAGAAGTACCACCGCTTCCACAAAGACCGCAAGGAAACCCACACCGCGCGTGTTTGAAGCGCTGTAGTGCGCATTCCCCCCACCCCCCAAGCGAGACGACAGCCGAGCGCAGCCCGCCCCAGAAACAGCGAGCGCGAAGCGCGACCATGTTTCGTCGGCGGGTTTGTCGGAGCCCCTGGAGCGAAGCGGAACCCGAAGGGCGAGACGAGGAGCATCGGACGCGCGGGATTTCGTGTGTTCGTTAGCCCCACTGGACTAACGCGACGCACCGCGCGTCCGATGCCCCGCAGTCGGGGGGGCGCCCGGCTATGCCGGCCGACCTCGTGCCGACAGCCGAGCCCGCGATCGCGGCTCCACCTGCGCGAAAGCAAGCGCTCTGTTTGGCCAGCACTGGAGAGCACACCAAACGCGGGCGAGTGCCGCCAGTTCCGTCGTTAGTGTGGTGCTACGCAAGCTTGCACACACTCGACGGAATGGCGGCACGAGGTCGGGCGGCAGCCCGACAAAGGGGGTGGGGGGAAATGCGTTGAATTGCAGTGCCTTTTGTTTCGCGTGCCCTCTGCAGCGCCCTACAAACGCGCGTAGGGGTGTGTGTAGGGGTGCAAAGCCTATCGGACGCGTTCGATACCGCGTATCGCGACGTGTCCGATAGGGGAGAAGGTAGAGTCGGTTCCTCGTGCCTTGGATGTTCGTCTGACGGATCAGGACGCGAGATCGGCGATGATATTGGTGAGGTCGATTTCGTCACCACCGAAGCTTGCGATCATCGCTTGAAGCACCGCATCCGGCTCAAGTTTGTCGAGATCGAGCGGGTGTCCGGCTTGGTGGGCGAGTAGCGTCAGGAAGGTGAGTTGGGTTCGGCCGTTGCCCTCCCGGAAGGGATGGATCGCGTTGAGCTCGGCGAGGAAGTGAGCGGCAGCAGCTGCAAACTCACTTGTGCCGAGGCCGCAAAGGTAGCGCTGCTGCTTTAATCCGGCAAAGACACGAGTCATCTCCGCGGCGATGTTTTCCGGATAGCAAAACACGCTCTGGCCCTTGGCAATCCGAACGGTCCGGTATTTTCCAGCCCACGGAAAGACGTCCTGAAAGAGGTGAAAGTGGATCGCGCGGTAGTGCGTGGCTGAGAAACGGCCGTTGGGTAAAGGCTCTTCGGATCGCGCGAAGGTCATCGCCGTCTCGAAGCGTTCGAGCGCCTCCTTAGAGGTGAGACCCGCTTTATTCTTGAGAACAGAGCTGCCTGAATGGCAGTAGGGATCGCGTTCTGCCTCGTACATGAGCGAGGCTTATTTCTTCCCGAACTTCTGGGCAAGCTCGGAGCGACGCTTCGCTGGGTTCATGCCTTCAGTTCGGGCAAGCTCTTTGTGCATGGCTTGCGTGAGCGTGATTCCTTCCACGGAGCTTATGCTACTGAAGGCGCCCCGGCCGAGCGTGAATTGGCCCGTGCGCGCATCGCGCTTAAGGCTGCCGCTAGATTTCTTGCTGCACTGGGAGACCGTCTTTGCCATGGACGGAATATAGCACGCGGGGCGTTGATCTGCACGTGGCACTTGCACGCGAATGAGGCGAAAGTAGCAAAATAGCCGTGTCGCAGAATATCTGTTTTGCGACACGCAAAGCTCATATTGTCAAGCAGGCCACCTTCATTTGACAGATATGGGTGAATGTACTCCTGAAATGCAACGCGCCGCCGCTCTGTTGAGACACTTTGTAACCCGTTTCGTTTGATCGGTTCAGGCTGTGCCCTTTTTGTTGTTTTTCGTTGTGGGAATTCCAGTGCCCGTAGACCCCCGCGAAAAACTTTTTGAAATCTTTCTCTGATTGCCCCCGCCGATCGTACGGCCGTCACGTCTGGCGGGCTCGGCCGTCTGACTCTTCGCCGGCTGAGACGAATGAGAAATGTCTCGGGAGCCCAGATGGGCCGCATCGAGAGCGATAATCTCGAATGGGATGCGCTCGTCGATAATCACTCGGCGCAAGAAGAGCTCCATGGCCTCGGACATGTTGAGGCCGATCCCTTTTGCCATAGGGTAGGCGCAAAGGTGATAGTACTTCCCTCCTCCCCTACCCAGTCAGCCGCGCCTTCAATTCCTTCCTTGATGCATTTGAGTTTTGTATTTCGCTTTAAGCGTCCCTATTTTTTAGGTCTGTAAATATAGATATGGATATAAATACTATTATAGTGTCGCGTTGTTTTACGTATCGCGTAACGTTTCTTTACAAGAGGCGTCGCAATTATTTACGAGGGCGTCGGGAATCGCGACGGCGTGTAAGGACTTTTGACAGGGCGTAAAGCTTCGCGACAGGGTGTCCAAAATCTTTACAGGGTGGCGTAGAGCGCGGCTGGTACCTTGGATCTGCGTTTCAGCGAGATGCCGGAGATCAGAAATGGGCACCGGGGAATTATCAGTCATTGGGTCGGCTAGCACATATTTGATGGACAGCGTTGCTCGCCGAGCGCAGCCTGCCTCCGGTCATCGTCCAGAATAGTTACCCCGCAATCGCCGTGCCGCTACGTATGCAGCACCTCACCGACGGCCGTCGCGTGGCCGGCACTGAGGGGGCAATCAGCCTCAAATAAAGCAATGCACGACACGCGGGATTCCGCACTGCTTGCGTAACACCCCCCAGGCTATACTCGAGGCGGAGGCGAATCACGTGGCAGACCCCAACGCGATAACAGCGGCACAACGGCAGACGATTCTGATTACGCATGCAAATGCGGAAGACAATGACGTCGCGCGCTGGCTGGCGGCACGGCTGGTGATGGCGGGCTATCACACGTGGGTCGATCTGCGGTCATTGAAGGGCGGCCAAGATTTCTGGGACGAGATCGAAAACGAACTCCGGCATCGTGTCATCAAGCAGATCGTTCTGATCTCGCCCCACATTCGCAAACCTGGTGTCAAGAAAGAACTCGCGCTCGGCGACGCTATCGGCCGTCAGCTAAACGATCCGGATTTCATGATCCCGATCCGTATCGCGCCAGTTCCCCACTCGGAATTTCCGCCCGAACTCCTGCGGCGCAATGCCATCGAAGCTCAGCCCAGCTGGTCAGCTTGCCTCCCGCTTCTGCTTGAGACCTTGCAGGATGCCGGCGTGCCTCGATCGACCTCCGGCCGCGGCGATCTCGTCGCCAACATTGTTGCCGCGCAGGAAGCTGCCCGGCGGGCTATTGTCCGGTCGCCAGAGAAACTCGTGTCGAATTGGTTCGATCTTGCACCTGGCAGGCCCAATCTCAGGATGTTTGGAAGCAAAGGCACGCCGGGCCAGTTGGACGCTTGGCTGGACACTGTGCGGCTACCCTTCATTCGCCACAGCGGGCTCGTGGCCACATTCTGCGATCCTGCAACCTTTGCAGCAGCGGGCAGCCGCGGCCCCACGCTGGTTGACCGGTTCAATCTTCCTTTCGACAGCCTAGTTCGGGGCCGCGATGATACGCCCTTCGTCAATCGCGCAGACGCCCGCCGCAACGTCACCAATCTTGTCCGCCAGCACTGGGATCTGGCGCTCGAACGACGGGGCCTCAAAATATTCGAGTTCGCCGCCGGCAAGACGGGTTGGTACTTTCCTGACGGCCTGATCGACGGCTCCGTCACCGCCGACCTCGGCGATGGGTTGCGCGTCGACCGCATCCTCAGCGGCAAGTTCAAGGAGCGGCGTTGGCATCTCTGTCTTGTCGCCCGAACGCGGCTGTGGCCAGATCCGCTGTCCGCGTCCATGCCAACATCGCTCTCTCCGAGGACGGCAAGGTCCTCGCAGGCGAGGCCACGCACGGGCTGCGCCGCCGACTGACGCGCTCCTGGTGGAACAACAAGTGGCGCGATCTGCTCCTCGCTGGCATGCATTGGCTTGCAGAAGGACAGCCGGTGCTATCGATGGCTGCTGGGGCCGAGATGTTCGGCGTCTCAACCTTGCCCCGTCGAGCGGAAATTCCCGTCTCCTTTCAGGCAAGCGAAGGACGTGACGCGGAGGAAGATGCGGCAGGAGAGATCCTTCTGTCATCCGAACTCGACGACGAGGTGGGCGAGGAGTTGTCCACTCCCGACGAGGAGCAGAACGACGCATGACACTCGAGGCAATCCACCTGCCGGAACCGTTGCTCGCATTTGCACACGGCCAGTCGCTAGAAGGGCCCAAGGATGGGCTGTTCCTGTTCGGCCCGGTCGAGGATGCGAGTGGCCGCAATCAGGTCCGTATCGGTATCATCGGAACGCCGGAGGGCGTTGGGCTTGCGCGGCTCTGGCTTAGGCGCCTGTCGGGCTTCATCCTCGGCAAGACCGACAAGAGCGGCAATCCGGTATCATGGGCACCCTCGTGGCCCGGCTTCGCCGAGTGTTTCGGGGTCTCCCTTCCACTGCAAGGTACCGCCGAGCTAAAGCTCGATCGCGTCGCCGTCGAGGCCGCGATCAAGAAGGGGAATCGCGCCGATGCCGTTAGGTCGACGGTGATCATGTTCGCAGCCGCCATTCGCAATCATGTCCGCACCGAGGAGCGGCAACCCGACCTGTGGTTAGTCGTGGTGCCCGATGTTGTCTTCCGGTACGGCCGACCGCAGGTCGGCCTCCCGCCCAAGGCAGAGCGCACACGATCGACGATCATCTCGGCCAAGGCTGCGAAACGGGCGCTCATCGGCGGCGACCTGTTTCCCGAGATCGTCGACGAAGCAGAGACCTATCTTTTTTCGAGCAATTTCCATCACCAGCTCAAGGCTGAACTGCTGCAGGACAAGATAGCACTCCAACTCGCCCTCGAGAGCACGCTGGAGGATCGGGCGATCACCAACGCCAAGGCAGAGCGCCGTCGTGGGCTGCTGGACGAGGCAACCGTCGCCTGGAACTTCGCCACGACGCTGTACTTTAAGATGGACGCCAAGCCGTGGGCCCTGGCCGAGGTGCGACCCGGCGTTTGCTACGTTGGCTTGGTTTTCAAGAAGAACCCCTCTCCAACTGCCGCAGGCGAGACATGCTGCGCAGCGCAGATGTTCCTAAATTCGGGCGACGGTCTCGTGTTCCGCGGTGCCCTCGGACCCTGGTACTCCGATAAGACGCGCGAGTATCACCTCTCGCTGAAGGCGGCCAAGTCTCTCATGATCTCCGTGGTCAACGGCTACAAGGCCAAACACGGACGCTACCCCGTTCAGTTGTTCATCCATGGCAGGCACACGTTCAACGTCGATGAGTGGCGTGGCTTCGCCTCCGCCGTCACTGATGAGACCCAGTTAATCGGCGTGCGCATCCAGAGCCAGGATGACATGCGCCTATTCCGCCCGCAGGCATCCACCCCTGTCCTGCGCGGGACGGCTATTCTCGTGACCAAGCGCACGGGGCTCCTGTGGACCCTCGGGTATGTCCCGCGCCTTGCTAGCTACCAGGGCTTCGAAACACCCAAGCCGCTATCCGTCGAGGTCACGCATGGTGATGTCGATCTGAAGCAGGTGCTCGCTGACGTACTTGCCTTGACCAAGCTCAACTATAACGCCTGCGATTTTGCGAGCGGATTGCCCGTGACGCTGAAGTTCGCCGATCGTGTCGGCGAAATTCTCATGGCCTCCCCTCGGACCGTCTCGGCACCACCTCTTCCTTTCCGCTTCTATATTTGATGAGCGGGTCTTTTCGTAGAGCCGATGGGAATCGCACCTGTGTCGCTGAGTTTGGATGTCTGCTTGTTGGCAGTATCCGGACGACGCGTCGATCGACTTCTGAGCCTACCAAGCATCCGTGTCCCACTTCCGGTTTCTCCGCGTCACATCTTTGACTCTCAGGACAAGGACAATTGACTCCCCTTCGGCTCGGGAGGTGATCCTTACGCATTCTGCGGGGCTAGTTCTTCGGAATCGCATGAGCGTCCTCCCCCGTAAAGCCGACACGCGCTCTTAGTCGCCGAACACGAGCGCCTTCGTGACTTCAACGGTGTCGCGCCATTTCTGTGTCGAACGGAGGTAGCCGGTCTCCGGCTGGAGCTCGACAAGGCCCACCTCGCGCAGGCGCTTGATCATCCCGTGGATGGACTGGCGAGAGAAACCGAGGCTCTGGCCGAGCTGCTCCTTGGAGGCGAAGCACCAGCCAGGCACGGGGCTGTGCGTGCTCGAAAGCTTATGGACGCTGTCGGCCAGGCAGTATTCGTGGATCGAGATGCCGAGCTTCTTGCGTGCGGAGTGCAGGATCAGCGTGTAGCGGGCCTCTTCGGTCTGTAGACGCTTGCGCTTCTGCTGCGCGGCCTGGCGGCCTTCCTCGATCCTCTGTGCCTGAGAACCTAAATTGACGCGATTGAAAGCCATAGCGCTTGCCCGCATTATAGCGCGGCTAGAGCGCGTCAGTGGGTTATCAACAGTAGATGAAGGAATGCCCTACTGCTGGGGTTGGTCGGGAGAGACATCAGCGCGCGGAGCTCCGAGCTGCAGCTGCTGCATGATCTTCTGTAGGCCCTGGATGAGGACGTTGGTTTCCTTCGCGCGTTCGCCCATGGTCTTGATCTGCTCATCCTTGACGGCCATCTGGCCGGTGAGGAGCCCGATCATTTGATCCTTCTCCTTGATGCGCTCATCCTTCTCCTCGAGGCGCCTTTCAAGCTGCTCGACAACCGCTGCGTGGTCGCGCGCTAAATCTGGCGACAGGTCGCGACCTGTCGCGACGTGTCGCGGCTCGTCGTCGCCGTTACGACCTGCGTCTTCTATGGGAGGCTGGCTGTCGTTGGTTGGCGCGTCCTGTCGCGACAAGTCGGGACTTGTCGCGCCAAGGCGCGACCCGTCGCGCTCGCCAACTCGGCAATCTGGGCGATGTGCCGTGCGACGGACTCAGGGGTGATTTTGTACTGAACGCCAAACGGCGTTTCCTGTCGCAGGCAATCAAGCTCGCCGTTCTTGCAGTAGCGCTGGATGCTGCGGAGAGTGCGGGGGTACTCATTGCCGACGATTTGCTCAAGGCCAGCGAGGCGCATTCACCGACGGCGCGGGAGAGCTGCATCAACTGGTTCAACCAAACGATTCACAGTCGCTTTGACAACCCAAAAAAGCGTAAGATCATTGTTGTCGCCCAGCGGCTGCATGCCGAAGATCTGCCCGGACACCTCATTGCAAAAGGGGGCTGGGAAGAATTGATCCTGCCGGCCATCCACTCCGAAAAGAAAATATACGACATTGTTTCTGGAGGGTGGAGGGTGTGGCTCGGCCCGGGGCACATTCTTCAGCGTTCTCGGCACGACAAGGAGGATCTTGAGCAGCTCAAAAAGGATATGGGCGAGCATGATTTTGAAGCCCAGTATAATCAGTGTCCGCTGCCGCCAGGCGGTTACATTTTTAAAAGCGCCTGGGTGAAACGCTATCAAAAAGCTCCGGGCCCGGCCAAGGTTGAGGCGATCATTCAAAGCTGGGATACGGCCTATCAAGGCGATGAGACCAATTCCTACACGGTCTGCACGACCTGGGCGAAGTGCCATGATGATTATTATCTGCTCGACGTCTGGCGCGATCGCCTCAACTTCGTGGACCTTGTCAATCAGGTCTACGCCCTCAAAGAAAAATGGAATGCCAAGCTGGTCATCGTCGAGAAGAAAGCCAGCGGCATCAGCCTTCTCGAGGTCATCAACCAAAACGGCAATCAGAAGTGGCTGCTGTCACGCGAGCCAGAAAAGGGAAGGTCGAGCGTGCGCAGCAGCAGACGGTGAAGTTTGAGCAGGGCCTTGTCTGGCTACCTGCCGAAGCGCCCTGGCTGGCGACTTTTGAGGCCGAGATCTTCCAGTTCGCTCAGTGCAAGTTCGATGATCAGGTTGACTCGACCGTTCAATTTCTGAGCTCCACGGATTTTCCACTCTTTCATACCCGACTTCGGTCCCTGGGTTGACGGTCTGAAGAGTACATCGATTGAAAAACGTGCGCGCGTATATCTCGACGACGGGCCGCAACCGATTTTGGATCGGGAACTGCCGGCGGATGTCTCGCTCCACACGACCGCACTTGCCGGCGGACCACATCGGCTGACGATCGTGGCGCGCGGTGAGAGTGGAGGCGAAGGCGTCAAGGAAGTTCCGTTTGTCGTTCACAACGGGCCCGGGATCATCATCTCGGGGCTGCGGCCGCATTCCACACGGCGCGGCAATATCCGCTTCACAGTCGACGCTTTCAGCGCTGATGATCCGTTTGATCCACGCCGTGCCTAGGCGCGCTCGTCAATTCCGGTTTGGGTGATGTCCCTGTTCGTGGTCGCCTGGGCCGTCTGGTACGCAGCTCGCATGCTGGATGTGCCGGCCGAGTTCGCGCATACGCCGACCTACAGCAGCCAGACCATAGGATCTCCGCGTTGATCGCAAGCTCATCGAAGATCACCGAATTCGGATTTGGCCGCGAATTTGTTCAATCAGATTCCGGGCGAGAAAGGCGATCTCAACCCAGGCGTGCCCACCTCATCAAAAAACGTCGCGTGCGCCGCATCCGTGCGTGCACCCACAATCGCGTCGACATGGGCGTTGTCACAAAAATATGTATTTCAAATATATCTTATGTGTACGATGTTCAGTGGCACGTCGCGCAATAGCGCGAAACTAATCAAGGGGGCGATTTCGACTGACGGGGCATACGTCGCATAAGGAGAATGAGATGCGAATATCCACCGTAAGCTGCGCACTGGCCTTACTGGCCTACGCCACGACGCCAGCTCTCGCCAACGAGAGCGTGACAGAGGCCGTTAAGAATCCAAAAAACTGGGCGATGCAGCAAGGCGACTACGCCAACCATCGCTATTCCACACTCGATCAGATCAACACGTCGAATGTCGGAAAAATGCAGACGGCATGGAGCTTTTCAACCGGCGTTCTCAGAGGTCACGAAGGATCGCCGCTCGTCATCGGCAACATGATGTACCTGACGACGCCATTCCCCAACGTCGTCTTTGCACTCGACCTCGATAAGAACCAACAGATCGTCTGGAAATATACGCCAAAGCAGGATCCTTCCGTTATTCCCGTCATGTGCTGTGATACAGTGAACCGTGGCGTGCAGTATGCGGACGGCAAGATCTTCCTCTATCAAGCGGACACGACGCTCGTCGCCCTCGATGCCAAGACAGGCAAGGAAATTTGGAAAGCCGTCAACGGTGATCCAAAGAAGGGCGAAACTGGTACGAGCGCGCCGCTCATCGTCAAGGACAAAGTGATTGTCGGCATTTCCGGTGCCGAGTTTGGTATCCGCGGGCGCCTGACGGCCTACAACATCTCGGACGGCAAGCTCGCCTGGACCGCCTACTCGACCGGTCCGGATCATGACATGCTTGTTGATCCGGAAAAGACGATGTCGCTCGGGAAGCCGATCGGCAAGGACAGCTCGCTGAAGACCTGGAACGGGGACCAGTGGCGGATTGGCGGCGGCTCGACCTGGGGCTGGTATTCGTACGATCCCGAGCTAAACCTGATCTATTACGGGACGGCAAATCCCGGAACCTGGAACTCGGTGCAGCGCGCGGGGCCGGACGGCAAGCCCATCGATCAGAAGTGGACGATGACGATCTTTGCCCGCGATCCTGACACGGGCGTGGCAAAGTGGGTATATCAGATGACGCCGTTCGACCAGTGGGACTACGATGGCGTCAACGAGATGATCCTCGTGGATGGCCTCGACATCAAAGGTCAGAAGCATAATGCGCTCGTTCACTTCGATCGCAGCGGCATTGCCTACACACTGGACCGCAAGACGGGCATCCCGCTGGTGGCGGAGAAGTTCGATCCGGTCGTCAACTGGACGACGGGTATCGATCTTGATCCGCAGAGTGCGACATATGGGCGGCCGAAGGTGGTTGACGCCAAATCGCCATTCCACAATGGCCAGGACGTGAACTCCAAGGACATCTGTCCAGCGGCCCTCGGCAGCAAAGACGAACAACCCGCTTCGTATTCGCCATTAACGGGCCTCTTCTACGTGCCGACCAACCATGTGTGCATGGACTATGAGCCATTCAAAGTCTCGTATACGGCGGGACAGCCCTACGTCGGCGCAACATTGTCGATGTATCCGCCGAAGGGTGAAGAAGGCCACATGGGCAACTTCATTGCCTGGGACGCGAGCAAGGGCAAGATTGTCTGGTCGAAGCCCGAGAGGTTCTCGGTGTGGTCGGGCGCGCTCACGACGGCCGGCGGCATCGCCTGCTACGGCACGCTCGAAGGTTACTTCAAGTGCGTCGATCAGAAAGACGGCAAGGAATTGTACAAGTACAAGACGTCATCGGGCGTCATCGGCAACGTCTTCACCTACGAGCATAACGGCAAGCAGTACATCGGCGTCTTCTCGGGCGTCGGTGGTTGGGCCGGCATCGGCCTTGCGGCCGGGCTAACCAATCCAACAGACGGATTAGGTACGGTCGGCGGCTACTCAGCCTTAAGCAACTACACGGCTCTTGGCGGTTCGTTGACCGTCTGGTCGTTGCCATGACACTGAGTTGAAGGGATGGCGCGGATTAACGTGATCCGCGCCACTTTCGTGCGGCGGGGAAGTGACCACTTCCTTCTAGCAACGCAGAGAATCGAGCGTGCACTGGATTCCCATACCGGCTTGCTGCGGAAAGCAGTACCTGATCCTGGGGGTTGAGCTGCCGCACCATACCAGGATTGTGCGTTTTTGCGTGAGATGAGTTGCTTTCCGATGGAGCGGCAGCTGGGCCAGCATCGGTTTGCTGCCGGATTGAACAATCCGATGGATAAATCTTGGTACGGCCGGCGGTTAATCAGTCCTCAGCAAATACACGGTGTTCGGCGGTTTGCCATCCGGACGCTGTCGTAGTGGTAAGAAATTGGCGCAGATCGAAAGCTCTACACCAATTTTTTCAACTGCAAGCGATTTAGGAAAACATTGTGTCGTGGGGATTGCTTAGTAGCCCGCGAATTCTTCCGTCCGAATGTTGTCTTCGTTCACGTTCAGCCGGATGAGTAACTCGCGCATCGCCTTGACCATGCCTTCGGGGCCGGCCAGATAATAGATTGGCCGGTTCAGATCCGGGACGTATTTCATCACCATTGCTTCGTCGACGCGGCCGCGTTCGCCATGCCAGTCATCCGGCGCCGACTCGGACGCGACCGGCACGTAGGTGATGCGCCGATGTTTCGATGCGAGTTGTTCGAATTCCGCCTTGAACGGAAAATCTTCGAACGTACGGCAAGCATGCAGTAAGGTGATCTCATGCGCGGTCCGGTCATGAAGGGATTGGGCGATCATGCTCCGGACCGGCGTCACGCCGATACCGCCGATTAAAAACGCCGCCGGCGTCGCTTGCGTCTTATGCAAGGTAAAGTCGCCGTACGGTCCGTCCAGGGCCACTCCCGCGCCAACGGGCAAGTTCTTCAGGCATCTTTTGTATGCGGTATTGCGCATGCGTGTCGCAACCACCAAATTCGGCTCGAACGGCGCGTGCACCAGCGAAAAACCACGCGTATCGCCTTCGGTATCCGTCTCCGCCGGATTGATCAGCGTGAAATCCGCAAATTGTCCTGCCCGGAATTCGAAATTCTCCGGCTTCTCAAATGAGAAAGCCATGGTATCGCGAGCGATAGTTTCCTTTTTGAGCAGTTTCACATTGGATTTCATGGGCAACCTCATTTCTATACAGTTTTAACAGGGGCTTATTCAAATATGAGAATTTAAGCCGCTAATCGCAATATATTGAGCATGGGAATTCGGATATGCGTGACCGAAGTGATTTGCACTGGTACTGTTTCAGATAAAATCGGCCAGGAACAACTTCCATCAAAGAAGTTACGTCATGATGAGACAATCATTTCCCACAGCTCATTCGAAACTGAAACGCGCCTACGAGCCCGAAGGCGAACGATGGCACCCGTATTCTTGTCGACCGTCTATGGCCGCGCGGCGTCAGCAAGGCGGAGGCCGGGATCGATGAATGGATGAAGGAAATCGCCCCAAGTACCGAGTTGCGCAACTGGTTCGGCTATGAGCCGACACACTGGAATGAGTTCCAGCGTCGAAGTCGAGACTAGCGGCAGCTGGGCTTGGGGTCGTGCATCACACCAACTCCTACGCGTCGCTCCAACCGGCAACCAATCGCGTGAAGCTGCCGGAATTTACCACAGTCGACGCCGCGCTCTATTGCCAAATCAATGATTACGTCCGAGCGCAGTTCAACGTCACCAATCTCTTCAACGAGAACTACATCGTCTCTGCAGACAGCAATGATAATCTGCTGCCTGGCGCAACGAGGACCTTCTTAGTCTCGCTGACTTTATCCTTTTAGAATCGAGCCGCGCAGCTACGTGTGTGCGCACCTCGTTTGTTACTCGAAGGAAGAAGTTGCACGTAGTTTGCATGGGCTGGGAGGCAATCGATGACAAAGCACGGCGATTAAATCGTTGCCGCAGCAGAGAAGACCCGCCGCTGCTGCCGTGGCCTGGAGCTTGATCCGCTACGTCGATGTCATCTTGCGCCGCTATCATGAAGTCACGGGCGAGCACGGAATATTGCACGAGACCGGGGAGACGTTCCTAGAACTGGCGGAACGTCGGATGCAGGAGACAGAATCCGAAGGGCAATAAGTGCGACGCGATAGCCGGGTCTGGCTATTAAAATTTCGGGGATCGGCGCCTTACCTTCTAAAACAAGACGGCAGCGACCCTCAAGAGCGTGCCTCGCAGGCGATGAAGACGTGCCGCGGACCGAGGTTTCTCTCGGAGGCGGGAGATCAACTTCGCGAAGGCCTTTCCTCGTCATCGAGAATAGCCGCGGCGCGACGTACGATACCAAGCATTAAGCCCGACTCAAATGCACGCAGTAGTACGCCCTCGCAAAAACGTTCCTGTCGGATGACAGCAGTGAGCAGGCGCAAAAGTTATTCGGGCGTCGCTTGGGCGAGCTTCGACGGATCATGGCACAGCGACTGTGCTTCGTCCGCGTGCGCCCAGCCTGCCCATCTGAACCCTGTCAGAACGCAGCCATTATCATAGGCGGATTCAACGAAATCTTCGGCGATGTCGCTGTAGACCACATACGGCATGATGAACTCCCCGGACTCGGTATTCCGACCAGAGGTAATGGCGCCAGCGTGGAAGTCAGGGCTTTCCAGAGCTGGAAGATAACGCGTCAACGCCCGGAGTTGCGGCAGGAAATCGGCCTTGTGAAAGACGTTGTCGCTGTTTTCGATCATCGTGCTTGGCCGACTCGCGGAATCAAGAACCAGTAAATCCTTGACCTACTGGTGGACTGCTTCTGCGGCTCGGAGAAAATGGAACGTGCGGCGCAGACGTCGACACTAACGCGTCCTTTTCATCAGAAGTCCAGCCAGTTTTTCGCTGCAGAAATCGGAATTTCGCACAAATGCCGGGATCTATTCGCGCGTCACCTAAAGAGGTTGCGCGTTTTTCGATCAGCGCTTCAGTTGTTCCGTCGTGACACCGCCTGCCGCGCAGGCGAGAAGCGTGTCCACGTCAGGTAACAGTTGGAGAATCCGGGTTGTCACGTCGGATATTGTCGACCTTGTTCTGATCGGTTGAGTTTATCATTCTTACTCTCTCCCTGTTCTTATGTGTCACTGCTTGAGGCGGTTCGCAGGGAAGGAGATGACGGCCTGCCGGCCACATCTTTATGATGGAGCCCTATTCGGCACGCTCATCGACTGGTCCGCGCTATGTAGCTATGTATACGTCACCCTGCGCCGCCACCATGCATTCGGCCACCTCGGTATTCTGCGCGACACCGGGGAGGCGTTTCTGGAACTGGCAGAACGGCGGATGTGGGAGAAAGACTCCGCAAAATAACCTCGGGCATCCTAAGTCCTGAACGTGATCGCGCAAGCAAGGCAAAACGGGCGCTGAAGCTACGCCTTACGCGGCCCTGCGCCCCACGATTGCAGTATACACTTTCCGCTTCTCGACGACCGCCTTGGTCAAGTCGTACATCGATTGTAGGTTCATCCAGAATTCTGCCGAGCCGCCGAAATAGCGCGCCAACCGGATTGCCGTATCTGCCGTCATGCCGCGCCGCTCTGCGATCAGCTCCGTCAGCCGATTAGCGGGAACGCCGATTTCCTTGGCAAGCGACCGCGCACTCATGTTGAGCGGCTTTAGGAACTCTTCGTCCAACATTTCGCCTGGATGCGTCGAAACACGCTTCATGTCGAGCAGGCTCGGTGCCGGATGGGATTTCTTCGTCATCGCCTTTCTCCTCAGTGGTAATCCGTAATCTCAACTTCGCTCGGCCCCGCTTCCGTCCAACGGAAGCAAACTCGCCATTGGTCGTTGATACGGATCGAGTGCTGGCCGTCTCTGTCACCAGCCAATGCCTCCAAATGATTGCCAGGAGGAACAGCCAGTTCGCTCAACGCCGTTGTGCTCGCAAGCTGGTCGAGTTTGCGCTTCGCCACCGAGCTGACGTTTTGCCAACCCTCCTTAGTCTTTCCCGTAGCGAAGAATTCAGCCGTCGCTTTCGAGGCGAAATCGATTATCATGCCGTAATATATAATACGGATCACGTATCGTCAACAGACAGTCGACCCTTACCATCCGGAAGGCGATGCGCCAGACTTCCCGTCCCGAGGTGGCAAACAGGGGCGATGCAGGGACCCACGCCGGGTTCAGATCGGCGTGCGTTTTCCTTACCATGGAAGGCTGCAGTCTCGCGATATTGGTGAACACCCGAGCCTATGCGCAGGCCAAGATATAGCTGGGCTAGGGAGTGTTCGGCGGACCGCGCTAGCAAGGGCGATCGGCGCGGCCAGGATCGGCGCGCTAATTTTTTGAAGTCTGCGGCGGATCAAGCGACGGAATTGGGAGTATGCTTCCCGCACGCATGCACTGACCAAACACGGCATGAAGCCTTGGTGCTTATCGAACATGAGCACAACAATGTTTCGTGGCCATTATTGACGGTTGCGCTCAAATAAGTCGGCCCAGCCTCCTACGCGCCACAACGGCACCGGCAACTCGCTTGCGAACGTCATCACTGCTAATGCCGGTAATAACGTTCTCGACGGTGGGGCGGGCACCGATACCGCGAGCTACGCGACAGCGATGTCGGGCGTGATGGTGTCGTTGGGCTTGACAGGTGCGCAGGCGACGGGTGGATCGGGTACCGACACGCTCTTGAACTTCGAGAACCTGACGGGCAGCGCCTATAACGACACGCTGACCGGGTCGGCGGGAGTCAGCAACGTCTTGACCGGCGGTGCCGGCAACGACACCTACTACGTCCAAGACACCGGTGACATTGTCACTGAGGCGGCCAATGGAGGCACCGACAGTGTGTTCTCTTCCGTAACCTACACTCTCGCTGCTAACGTCGAAAACCTGACGCTGACGGGAACAGCGAATATCAACGGCACCGGCAACGCGCTCAACAATATCTTGACTGGCAACTCCGGCACCAACGCGTTGGCGGGTGGCGCAGGCAACGATACCTACATCATCCAGAACACGACCGATGTGGTGAGCGAGGCCTCGAGTGCCGGAACCGATACCGTTCTCTCATCGGTGACCTACACGCTCGGGTCCAATGTTGAGAACCTGACGTTGACGGGGGCGGCGGCGATCAATGCAACGGGTAACGCGCTCGCCAATACCTTGAATGGTGGTTCCGGTATCGATACCATGATCGGCCACGGCGGCAATGATACCTACTATGTCGACAACGCCGCCGACGTCGTGACCGAAGGCTACCAGGGTGGCAGCGACACGGTTTACGCGAGCGTCAGCTATACGCTGGCGGCCGGCCAGGAAATCGAATTCCTACGGGGCAATGCCGGCTCGACTGGCCTGACGCTCACCGGCAATGAGTTCAACAACACGATCATCGGCAATACCGGCGCGGACACCCTCAATGGCGGTCTCGGCAATGACACCTTGACGGGCGGCTCGGGCGCCGACTCCTTCGTCTTCAACACGGCGCTCAATGCTTCGACCAACGTCGACACGATCACTGACTTCACGCGTGGCTCGGATAAGATCAAGCTCGACAATGCGATCTTCACGGCTCTCGGGACAACGCAGAACATCGCGTTGCCGGCTTCCGCCTTCTACATCGGCACCGCCGCGCATGATTCAGACGATCACATTATTTACAATTCGACGACGGGAGACCTGATGTACGATCCTGACGGCACCGGATCCGCTCCAGCTGTCCTGTTTGCCCATTTGTCTCCCGGGCTGACGACGTTGGCGGCAAGCGATTTTACGATCGTTTGACATTTGTCATTCGAGCGAGGGTTCCAGCGGATTCTCGCTCAAATGTTCCAACGAGAACTCCTTGCTGTTTACCTACGCCGAAATCATAGCTGCTTGAAAACAAGTGAGGCCTCGTAACCATGAGGCCTACCGCAGAATGTTTGGGAGCTAATGTGGTGGGCCGAGTCACTACAAACCGGAGCTTGCGAATTGAGCAATCCAAGCAGCTCAGCGTCGGTTTGACGTTGATTCACTCTTAAGCCAAGGCGCCGTTAGCCGCGCGTCTAAGCCGGCTCCGCAGAGAAAGCTGCCGAGGACGGGATGGGGCATAGTGCATCACACACGGGCGATCGTCCCAATAGCTGACATCGGCATCAAGACAATCGGCGACGCAAGAGCGCCGCCGACGGCGTCCGGTCTTAGGGGCATGGCGTCAGAGGATCAGATATCGATCTTCTCGGCGATCTCAATCGCGTTGTCGACCTCGATGCCGAGATATCTGACTGTGCTTTCAATCTTGGAATGCCCAAGCAAGAGTTGGACAGCCCGAAGGTTTCCAGTCCGCCGGTAGATGAGCACCGCCTTTGTCCGGCGCAGCAAGTGCGTGCCGAACTTCGCTGGGTCCAGGCCGATGCTGGCGATCCACTCCAGCACCAAACGCGTACTGCCGCGTTGTAAGCCCGCCTCTGTCGCCACGACCAGCGACGAGGAACTGGCCCGGCTTGCGTCCGGTCAAGCGCAGATACTCGTCGATGGCCTGGCGTGTCTGATCGGTCAGCTCAAACCGTACCGGCCTGCCGGTTTTCTTCTGCCGGATGGTTGCGCGGTCCATCGAGTATCCACTCGGCGCAACATCATCGACGCGGACGGCAACTACGTCACAGCCGCGAAGCTTGCTGTCGATCGCTAGGTTGAAGAGCGCGAGATCTCTCTTCTTCCCTCGATTTGCAGCTTGGTCCGGATCGACCAGACGTGGCTAGGCCGCAGGGGCGGCTTCACGCCGACGAGCTTGCCTTATTCCAAGGTACTCGGGTCACTGTCTTTCGGGCATGTTCCTGTTCCATGATTTGTCTCCTTTTTAGAGAGACAAACGAACATGCTCCGCGGCAGCACCTACGCCCGACGGCCGGATTCGGGCTAAAACTTCCGTAGCTTGGTTAGCGGCAGACGCTTTTGACCCATAGCAGACGTCGACGGTCAACGAGCGTTGGCAGCGTCGCGCCAGTGTGCAACGAACTCGCTGAGCTCGCCATCGGCGATATCGGAGACGGCGAAATAATCGAAATCGCGTCCACGCCAACGGATCACGGAATAACCATCGCGCGTTTCCGCAACCGACGGCGAAGATGTCGCATTTGTTCGGCCGCTGGGTACAGCAACGACGCTGATGACGTGGGCGCGGCGACGATAAACCAGGACCGGAACGGCCTTTCCGTCCAGAATTTCGACGCGCCCTCCCGCCAGCGGAAATCCTGAAGATGCGAGATCGACCACCTGCGGCGAGAGTGCAAGCTTGCTATCAAACCAGGGTTTTACCGTATGCCGATCGCTTGATGCGACGTCGTAGGGTGTCGCCGCCAGCAAGGCACGCCGGTGATCGGCGACGATTGCTGCCACATCATTGGAGACCGGATCCTGACGCAGGATACCATACATACCAGCCCCCGCGACGAAAGCCGCCAGCGCCGCAGCCGCGGCCAACCGCCCCCAACCATCACGCCTTTGAAATGATGAGCGAAGCGGAACGATGACCGCGCCCGGAGGATCCGCAATTTGCGCAATACGACTCTTCAGATCATCCGAGGCGCGCTCCGTTGCGATTTGTGACTGTAGCGCGCTCTGCAGCTGCTTCAATCGATCGTATTCGGCTTTGAGTGTGGCGTCGCTTGCCAGACGCCGCTCTACGTCCAGCGCCGAGGCCGCATCAAGTTCATTATCGATATAAGCATTCAGCAGAAGAAGCGATTCCTCCCGCGAGGACCATGCCGTTGGTTTGATCATGCGACACCCGCCTTTCCGGTGCCTGCCATTCCGATGCGCTGAATGAGAAGGTTGCGGGCACGCGCAAGACGCGACATCACTGTTCCAATGGGGATCGAAAGAACTTTCGCGACTTCCTGATAGCTAAGGCCCTCGATCTCTCTGAGCACCAAGACCTCGCGATAAGCGACAGGCAATGCCGCGATGGCATGATGGATGTGCTCGGCATCCGCTTTCTCGATCAACATGGCTTCCGGCGAGGATTTCGGTCCGACCATTTCCAAGCTTGCCCGTTCGAACGTTCCTTCGTCATCGGTCGTTATCATGGCCTTGGGTCGGTTCTTCGCCATCCAGGTAAAGGCCGTGTTGCGGACAATGGCGAGAAACCACGCACGCGGAGCATCATCGCCGACGGATGAAATCGCGCGGAAGGCACGTATGCAGGCGTCCTGCAGAACATCTTCGGCATCGGCGCAATTGCCCGTAAGCCAACGCGCCAAAGCGAGCGCGTCGTCAACGTGCGGCAGCACCACTTCTGCAAATCGTTGCTTGTCGTCCATGCCGCCTCACGCAGGCATTACTTGAACAGAATGATTGATGCGAGCTAACGCGCCCGTTCCTTCAGGTATTCGATGACGTCCGCACGATCCTTTGCCGCATCGAGATGAAAGAACATTTTCGAACCGGGAACGAGCTTCTGCGGGTCGGTCAACCACTTGTCGAGTGTCTCCTCGGTCCACGTCAAGCCCGAATTCTTCAAGGCGGGAGAGTAGTTGTAGTCCAGAACTGAGCCGGCCTTCCTGCCGAACACCCCGCGATGTTTCGGTCCGAGATCGTTCGTGTCCAGCGAATGACAGTCCTGGCAGCTCTGATAGACCTCTTCACCGTGCGATACGTCAGCCGCCAGTGCGCGACCGGAAACAACCAGGCCAAGCGCCGCGACAGCGACGCATTTCAATATCTGCATCATGTCGAAAAACCCTCAGTCAGCCAATGACGTGTCGGTTATGGCCAGCGGCAAATTATTCCTCTTGAACGCGACGCTGGTGATGCCGAGCACGCTGCGAAGTTTGTCAGCCGGCACCCGGAGTGGCCCGGGGGAAGGCGCTGTACCGGGCTCCGGCTGTGGGAAGGCCGTGGATCGTGCGGTATGAAACGTCACGTTCCCTTCGACCTTCTGCATGAGCTGATGAATGTGGCCGTTGAGGACGGTCACCGATCCGAAACGCTTCAGGTAGCTTAGCGCTACGGCAGCATCGTCCGTCCCCCATCCCCAGCTCGGATAGACCGACCATAGCGGGATATGCGCGAAGACGACGATCGGCGTCGAAGACTTCAGCGGTCGCAAATCATCCTCGAGCCATTCAAGCTGCTCGTGTCCGAGGTATCCCAATCCGAACTGCTTCAAATCGACGATGTTGTTGAGCCCGACGAAGTGCACGCCATTGGCATCGAAGCTGTACCAGCCGCCGCCTTTCGTGTGTTTGCCATAGCGTTCGAGATAAGCTTTCTCGGTCGCAGGGTCGGTAATGTCATGCTCGCCCGGAACATAGTGCACGTTGAGACGCGTGCCGCTGATGATCTGGTTCGCGTCATCGAATTCTGCGGGCTTTGCGCTGTGCGTAATATCGCCGGTGTGTAACAGGAAGGCTGGTTTTGTCGGCAGTGCATCGATTCGGCCGACAGCTTCTTTCAGTGTGTCTATCGCGTGAGGATTGGCCGGCTTGTCGAATCCGACATGGCTGTCGGAAATTTGCATGAAGGTGAAGCCGCTCGTTGCCGCCGCAGCCGCTTGCGCATCATCGAGCAACGAAAGCGACTTGGGGACCCCGCCGGCCACTGTCCAAAGGACACCCGTGCCTGCCCAAAGCATGCATTCCAGTGCATGCCGTCGATTGAGCTTGGGATCATTAGCGCTATCGTCCATGAGAGAATTCCCTTCTGTAAGTCGTGACATCGTCATTCGAAGGGCAAGACTCAGGGGTTCGGCGCTTTATTCCGCCGTCAGCGAAAAAATTTGGTCATTGCCTCGCGCGCCCAGCAATTACGGCAGTAAGGCTCCGCACCGGCGAGTCTAGTCAGATTGTTGGACCCAATTGAAAAAGGAAAACCCATGTCCCGGTATCTCAAGCTTTGTGCTGCTTGTGTCGAATATCGAACACGCACGCAGCAGTCGGCGTTGACGAAAATTTCCAGGTCAGTTTGAAGATCTGCTGAAATTTTTGTCACGGTGAACCTGGAGCCGAACATATCATCTAGATATGTGATTGCGAGCGCTATGACGCAGTCCGCTGCTGGCCTTAAGCGCCATTAGGCTAATGGCGGCATTCAGACAATCGCGAGAAAGCTCGAACGACTGAAGGTCGATCGGTGGTCGATGCCGATAGCAGTCTTTCTTCACAGTAGTTTAGGCGGGTTTCTTCCTCACGCCGTTCGTGTCGGTTATTAAGTGAGCGGACTACGGAGCGTGGCGTGGTGACTAAGGCACAGAGGATACTCTGGCTGCCCTAGCTTCGAGTTGACTGTAACGACTCCCGCCAAGCCAACGTAAAGCCCCTCGTAATCATTACGGGAGCTTCCAAATGCGTGTTTTTACAATTCTCTTGGGTGCATTTTTCGCGTTGTCCGTCGGTGCGTCCTCGTCGTTCGCGTTCGAAACCAAGCCATTTAATACAAAAGCCTTTGAAGATGCGCAGTCGCGGGGAAAACCAATTTTGGTCGACGTGTTTGCACCATGGTGCCCGTATTGTAAGGCCCAGCATCGGGTCCTTGATCATCTGAAATCGAATCCCGCATACGATGAAATCGAAGTTTTTCAAATCGACTTTGATCATCAGCCGGACGCGCTGAGAGCGTTGAAAGCGACCAAACAAAGCACGTTGATAGCCTTCAGGGGGGACAAAGAGACGGGCAGGGCGGTTGGCATCACCGACACGCAGCAGATTGAAGATCTTTTACGATCGACACGGAACTAGGCCATGCTACTGGCCATCATTGCCGGCTTGCTTTCATCGTTGTCACCGTGCGTCCTCCCTTTGCTGCCGATTGTATTCGGATCTGCGTTTAGCGAGCATCGCTATGGTCCTGCCGCGCTTGCGGCCGGGCTTGCGATTTCCTTCACCACGATCGGTATGTTCGTCGCAACCGTCGGATTTTCACTCGGATTGACAGAAGGATTGTTTCGCATGCTCGCTGCAGCCCTTCTCGCCATCTTTGGAATGGTATTAATAGTTCCGCGACTTCATGTGGGATTTTCTGTACTGGCCAGCCCCATCAGCGCCTGGACGGAGAGTCGCTTCGGCGGGATTGATAGTTCTGGCTTGGGTGGACAGTTCCTGTTGGGCCTACTACTGGGGGCTGTTTGGAGCCCCTGCATTGGACCGACGCTGGGAGCGGCATCGGTCTTAGCTTCGCAAGGCAAGAATTTTACCGAGGTGGCGCTGACGATGGGTGCCTTCGGATTGGGAGCGGCGTTGCCTCTTCTCGCAGTAGGCATTCTTTCGCGCGAGAAGCTAGCAAGCATGCGGGGGAGGCTCGCCAACGCCGGAACGAATGGCAAGCTCGTGCTTGGTGGGCTACTCCTGGTTTCTGCATCGCTCGTTTTGACAGGACTCGATAAAGTCGTCGAAACCAAGCTGCTTGAACTATCGCCGACGTGGCTGACGCAGATTACGACGTCCGTATAGCCGTGAGCACCGTCCCACTCCAACCAATTTGGCCAGTTTTTCGAGCGCGCTCTTGGCTGCTCGCCGCTCGCCATATCCGAATGAGAAGAGAGAACTAAACCGATGAACCAACGAGGAATTGCAATTGCAGCTGCAGGCGTTATGCCATTCGTGTTGCACGCGGGCAGTGCGCTTGCGCAAGTACAGGAATCTGGCCGCTTCCTGAGCTTAGACCTGGCGATGGATGCGGCGAACGAGGCGGTCCGCGTATGCCGAGAAAAAGGTTGGCCCGTCAGCGTCTCTATCGTTGACGCTACCGGTAAAATCAAACTGCAGGCCACGGGCGATTTCAGCGCCAGTCACACGAAGGATGCGAGCTTTCGCAAAGCCTATACGACAGTGGCATATGCGTCACTTTTCCATTTCACCAAGCTCAGCGAATGGGTTGCGGCGCTGAAAACTAATCCGTTCGCGTCCACCTACGCGACGCTGCCCAACATCTTTTTGCTTCCGGGCGCAGTAGCCATCAAGGACGGTGATGAAGTTATTGCTGCGATCGGAGTCGGCGGAGCCCCCGGAGGCGATAAGGATGAAATGTGCGCGGAGGCTGGCTTGGCGAAAATCAAAGATCGCCTCACAAAGTGAAACGAAGGCGAACATACAAGTGCAGCCTTATGAAGGCGACCGTCTCACCTTGCTGCCATTGTTTCGGTTGGCAGACGAGTCGGAGGTTCATATCCTCAGCTATTATGAAATCGGACACGTCCTTGTGGCGCGCAGTGAAGGGTCAATCGTCGGGTTGCTCCAGATTTCGGAAGAGCAGCAGGAAGCTGAGATCGTCAGCTTGGCGGTTATTCCAGAACGCCAACGGCAAGGTATTGGAACGTTGCTTATCGACGAGGCGACTGACTATTGTCGCCTAAACTCCAATCGTCGGCTTACCGTCTGCACAGGGGCCTGGGAGACGGATAACGTCACGTTCTACATGAGGAGAGGGTTTCGCATTTTTAATGTGGCGCGGGATTTCTTTACTCGTGAAAAGGGGTACGAGTTGGCAAACCGCGATCAAGTCCAATTAGAGAAGTGTTGTAGTGAAGCAAACATTCAAAGCTCAGACGCTCTCGTTCGAACTGGTTAACTTTCGGCCTTTAACTCACTTGGTACCGGATGCAAAAATCCCATTTGTCGACATTGCACCCGATATGCGAGGCCCCAGCGGTAGCCCGTCGAGGACGTCTGCCTAGCCGAGGAGAGCAGACGTCAGCAGGACATTGCTAATTGGCGGCGACTACTCAAAGAGGACTTTGAGAAGGTCTGCTGCCGAGCGTTCCGGAGCGCCATCCCCCAACCGCTTCGACTTGATGGTTCGATTGATTAATTCGTACGGGACGGTTGCTGCCATCCAAATCAGACTGACCTTTCTCGTCCGTTTGGATCTACCTAAGGAAACCGCTCCCAACCACCGCAATGAATGCGATGCCCTAAAGAACGACTTTTAAGCCATCATCCTTTGGCAGGAGTTGAACTGTCTGGGTCTGGCGAGACCCATTTTGGAGGTGGACCGCTAGGGAAGATCCATTCGCGACCCGTTTTCTCCTTCAGCTTCTCAAGTTGCACGTGAAGTCGACGGAACATCAACTCGTCAAGAAATACAACGAGAGGCTCCCATTCGAGCGCGCCCCCTACATGAAAGCCCATATTGAAATTGACTCCGACGTCGAACTTCCCACCTTCGAAACCGATCTCTAAGCTTCCGGTTATCGAGTCGTGGGCATCGTTGTGAGCGTAGCGTTTATTGCGAAGTTCAACGATGTTGTAATGCACGGGGCGAAGCTCGGCCGGTAACGCGCTGCCCGCCGGCTCCAGAAGCGATCTTGCCGCCAGCATCCGGTCTGCCCTACGCTCTGCTTCGGCCAGCCCCGACGCTGGCCAATGACGGCCGGATTCTAACTTAGTGCCTGGTATCGTGACGTGGGGCAGACCACAGTGCCCCTTGTTTGCCAATCTGTTGATTGTTACGCGAGCGTTTTCTAAAAGTTAAGCTGCCATCGCCGGTTAAGCCCTATATCTTCTTTTCCATGGTACGTCAGACTTTCTCGACCTATTGCGCCTTGTGCATATCGCGTTGCGGGTGCTTAGCGACCGTTGAGGATGGCAAGCTTGTTCGGGTCAGTGCTGATCACGATCATCCCACCGGCCGCGCAATTTGCGTCAAGGCAAAGACGGCCCCGCAGCTTGTGACCCACCCTGACCGACTGACGCGGCCGCTTCTTCGCACCCGGCCGAAAGGTGATCCAGACCCTGGCTGGCGTCCTATCGACTGGAACGAAGCTTTGTCGCTCGCCGGTGAACGCTTAAGAGCTGCCGGACCAGAGAGTACGGCTTTCGCCGTAACGACACCTAGTGGCACAGCGGTCGCTGATAGTTTCGATTGGATACTTCGGCTCGTGCATATTTGGGGTAGCCCAAATCTCGTTTTTGCCACCGAGAACTGCAACTGGCACCGAGATTTCAGCCCCTCTCTCACCTGGGGCAGAAGCTTCGGCATGCCAGATTATGCTCGAACGAAAACGATACTACTTTGGGGAAGCAATCCCGCCGCGACCTGGCTCGCGCACGCCGAACGGATTCGCGCGGCACAAAGGCGTGGAGCGAATCTTATTGTCGTTGATCCGCGTCGAAGCGGGTTGGCCTCTCATGCTGACATTTGGCTGGCTGTGAAGCCCGGCTCGGACGCTGCGCTGGCGCTTGGCCTCATTCACCTCATGCTAACAAAAGGCGGGGTGGACCTTGATTTCCTACGTCTGCACTCCGACGCATTTTCTCCTTGTCCGGACGGGGAGTGTTCCGTTCTTGAGCGCCTCACCGAACACGCTGCCCAGTGGCCGCCTGGGCGCGTCGCATCGGTGACCGGCGTGTCAGAGGAATTGCTTTACCGTACTGCCACTATGATCGCCGAAGCAAAACCAGTTTCTCTTTATACTTGGGCTGGCACCTGCCAGCAGCAGCAGGCAACCGTCACTGCCCGATGCATTAGTCTGTTCTATGCGCTCACCGGCAGTCTTGGGCAACCCGGCGGAAATCGCTGGTTTGCCAAACCACGGTTGAACGATATTGCTGCATTTGACCAGGTCGCGCCTCACCTCCGCGATAGAACTCTAGGAATCAAAGAGCGCCCGCTCGGGCCGCCGTCTCGGGGTTGGATAACCACGCGCGATCTTTTCCGCACCATCGTCTCCGAGCAACCTTATCCAATTCGAGCCTTAGTAGCCTTTGGCGGCAATTTTATCGTTTCGAAACCCGCCACACAGTACGCTGAGGCCGCTCTCGCGAAATTGGATTTTTTCATTCAAAGCGAGTTGTTCGAGACGCCGTCTGCTCGTTGGGCTGATCTGTTGCTTCCCGCCGCCTCATGCTGGGAACGCCAAGGGTTACAGGCCGGATTTTTCGTGGACGAAGCGGCAGAAGCTCACGTTCAGCTGCGTCGGGCACTTGTACGCCCGCCCGGAGACGCGCGATCCGACACTGCGATCGTTTTTGATCTTGCCCGTGTGCTCGGGCTTTCTGAGGACTTCTTCAACGGAGATCAGGAAGCCGGTCTCGCCCACATCCTCGCCCCAAGCGGGCTAAGCGTTGAGGCGCTGCGCTCTCACGAAAGAGGACTTACAGCTACAAACCTTGACGTTAAAGGCCAGCTCCCAGTGATCACATTATGGTCAAAAGCTTTGGCTCGCTTGGGTGAAGACGCACTGCCTATATGGGAGCCGCCCGCAAGCCCGCCAGAATTTCCGTTTCTTCTCACGTCTGGAAAGACCGTTCCCTACTGCCACAGCCAGTTTCATCAGATCGAGACATTGCGAAAGCTAGAGCCAGAGCCCGTGGCCGAACTCGCCCCGGATGTGGCGGCGGCTCGGAAGGTCAGACCTGGTGATACTATTGTCATTCGCACTGCGGTTGGCGAAGTGTACTTCCGTGCCACGATAAATTCCGGACTTTCCGCCGGAACGATTTGGGCTCACTACGGCTGGTGGCGTGCAGATCAAAACATCAACTACAATGCAGTTATGGATGGAGAATGCTTCGACGTTGTATCCGGCAGCAACGCGCTTAGAGGAATCGCCTGCGATTTGACAAAACGCGAGCTTCTTGCCACGTAACCATGGGCGTGAGCGAGCCTAGAAAGCTGTTCACTGGCGGCGGAAGGCATCCTGGCACCGTCACGTCGACGGGGACGACGGCAGATACCGGTCCGATGCAAGCGTAGCTTCCAGCAAAAACACCGCCCGTGCACGCACAGGCGCCGACGGCCACCTGGTCAACGGAAGCAAGAGCGAGGGGACTCTCTCGCTATCCGGAATTCGTCTGCTCTATTCAGTTTTTTCAGCGCACGGCCTAAATGCGTACGAAATATTCGGCCTCAGCCAGAGTTTCGGATCCGTCGAGCAGAGGTTATTCCGATTGCACCCTGCCATAGTTTGTGCAGAAATTTGCGGCGGAGGCCGCTGTCCCGGTCCATCGCGACTAACGCGCGCTCTAGCGAAGACGAACCTCCAGACACACTATTACCAACATTCGCCAACCATCTATCATCACGAGCTTCGCCGATAGATGAGGACGTTGGAGCGACAGACGGCTTCTTCACAACGGCGCGATGCGCGGTTCCACATTCCATATCAACATTCATACTCAACGGAACATCCTTTGCTTACAGCTAATAAGTAATAAGTCGCCGTTTAGCGAAATTGCGTGCTGAAAGACAAGTGATGTGAATAACACGGTAGAAATACAGTGACGCTCTCAGCGCCGCAGCCCGTGAGGATCATCGCTCAGCGTCTGTCGAATTATAGGCGTAGATACCTCACACATGTCGTTGCTAGTCACTGTAAGCCTTGGCGTGACGCAACAAACCAAGAGCGGCTCGATGGCGAGAACGGATTTTTACTGACGCCCAGCATCGACCATTTGTTTGATCGGAAAATTTATTGGCTTGAAGATAGTGGCCGGCTCATCATTTCTCCTGTCGCTCATAGGCCGTCTCTTCAACGGAGGAGATCGAAGCCTCCGAGACGGTAAATGTTGGAAACTTCACCTCAGGGCAAAAGCGATTCCGTGAGTTTCATCGTAACTCTGCGCTTCTGCAGTCAATACTATAGACGGCAGACAGGCAGCATCAACTGACGCGAGTGATTCGAACTTGCTGTAGCTATTGGTAGAAAACACAAACAACATTCGTGAATTGACAGTGTGCCGCTTTATCCGTGGCTGTGTGAGAACTCCGGCGTGAAGGTCACTCGGTGAAGCTGACGTGTTCACCGTCCTGACCTCAGCCGCGAACCGCTGCGATCAGCGGCTAAACGCCCATGATCGAGATCATCCGCTTGATGTTGTAGGCCAGGACGCAGAGGCTCATCTCGGCTTTCATGCGCTCAAGTCCTCTTGTCAGGAAGTGCGTGTAGCCCATCCACGCTTTGATTGTGCCGAACGTGTGCTCGACTGTTCTCCGGCGAACCGTCATGGCGTTGCCCGCATCGAGCCGCCTCTGCATCTCCTCGATGACGCCCTCATGTTCCCAGCGATTCACGCGGCACGCCTCGGCGCGAGAGGGGAGGAGTAGCGTTCGTATCAATTCTAACGGCTGAATGACGTCATCAGGTCAGCACTCCGGACCTATGCATTCAATGCAGCGCTAACCCCTTTTTATCAAAAAGATCTGTGCTTCGACGGCTGACCGCCCGGATCGTGATGCCCCGAAACCGCTTCATTCGCCCAGACGTTCGAGCTGGCCAAGCACAGTTCAAGGAACAAAAAGCCCGAGCATGAGTTCGAGCGGCAAATGAGCACCTACTGGCAAAAGAGTATTTGGGATGAAAAGCGTGAAGGGAGTGTCTCGTAACACGCGCCTGCAGATTATGCTAACCAACGATGAACTTGTCGCAATCGACGACTGGCGGTGTCGGCATCGCATGCAGACTCGCAGCTCCTGAACTTTTAGCCAGGACGAAACTCCCGTGAAGCCGATGCGATCGTAGGATTATGGGCTGCTGAACTTCATCGAAGGAAGAGACAGAATGCTAAGGTTGTCTTCTTTTCGGCCATATCACCTCCGTCGGCAGTCGAACCCATTCTTCCGGTCCCGTTTTGACCGCCTTGGACATACGCTGCGAAGTCTCAGATGCAAACAAAAAACCAAATCCGAGGATTTCAGCATCACTAGGAGCCTCGAGGCCTCAACGCATCCTGCGCTATTTTTGCTTGCGAACACCCCTTGCTGTCGAAGATGCTGCCGGATTCGCCGCAGCACGGGCCAACCGCTCTGCTCTGAGGCGCGCTGTTTGCGCACGGGTCGCAGCTAATTTGGCCTTGATCTCATCAAGCGCCTCCTGCGCATCCGCCGCGCGCGTCTGCTTCTTTTCTGCAGCTTTCACTCTTGCAAGTTCGCTGTCATGGGTCGCCTGAAGCTGATCGATGAACGCCCGATGCTTCGCACTCTTCGGATAATCCCACATTTGATTCACGTAGGCAGTATAAGCGTAGTAACAAGGGTCCCTGTCGGCACAAGTTGATTGATCTATCAGACATTCAGCGGATTTATGGGCACAATCATGGACTACGATATACCTTCGGCTTTGGTGTTGCCGGCTTGGGCAACCGTAATGAGAGCGAGAAGACGATGATTCACTGGAAGCCAGTCGGAGAGTACGTAGAACCCAATTGGGTGAAACATGGAACGGACCTGCCGCCCATCCTTTTCTGGCGCTCTGTGAAAGGAGCAGTGCTCGGCTTTTTGCGGGACGGCGAGCTGTTCGACGCGAAGTGGATTTACGTCTGCGACGCCAACAAAGTATCGCACTTCTCAGCCGTTAATGTCCCGGGTGACACCGTTGTAGAATTAGCGGCGCATCGCGCGGAAAGCTGAGCAGAGCCTGCCGGCACAATCACATCACGGCCACTCGCACATAAATATCTATAGCTAAATCATCGATTAGCGCGCATGCTGACACCATCATCGGCAGGCAGCCCGGGCGCTGATGGCTGAGAGACAGACGCTCCCGCCTGAAGGAGGAGAAGCAATGGACTCTCGTCCGCCATTCAATCCAGATCAATTCGCGCTGTGCTATCGCGCGTATACCGCTGCTTTACTGGACGTCCAGAAGCAAAACGGCGGAACACCAAACGCACCATTGTCCGAAGGAATCCGGTTCATGGTCGCGCTGCGCATCATTGAAGCGTCAGCGAGCGGAGAGCGCGATCTTTCCAGGCTAAGGCGATTTGCACTGAGTGGTTGACGCATCACTAGATGCTCGGTTCGCTTCGTCCTTGACCATCAACGGTCAGCCGCCATTCGTAGCTATCGCGGTGTGTCCACCGCTTATCGCAATGCTCGCAGCCGCAGGATTCCATCAATAAAAGGTGCATTTTTGTGGGGCGGATAATCTAAGAGACGACTATTGGGTCGCGTCCTCGTCACGGACGCGTCTTCGGCTGTTTGCTGGACGATGTTGCGGCTTCTCTCGCGAGTCTTTCCGCCCGAAGGCGTTGCGTTTTGGCCTGAACGGCAAGTCTTTCTGCTTCGTGATCCTTCATCGCTTGCTGTGCCTCTTGAGCCCTACGCAGCTTCGTCGCTGCGATAGCTCTTTTATCCCTTACGACCATGGCACAATGACTCCAAACTCAAAGTTCAACATAGCAAAAAGCCTCGCGCTGTTCCGCACGAGGCTTCAAGAGAAAGAGCTCTGCCAGTACATCCGTGGTCAAGGCTCGATCTCATTTTATTGCGCGTCCTTTAGACGGGGCGTAGGTTTTGTGCGGAGGATTTTCCAGTCCGGCGATCTGCCACGACCTCGAAAGATACTTTCTCACCTTCGTTAAGATTGCTCAGACCTGCGCGTTCAACAGCGCTGATATGAACAAAAACGTCCTGGGTGCCATCCTCCGGCTGGATAAATCCAAAGCCTTTTTGACTGTTGAACCACTTCACGGTGCCTGTTTGCATTGGGTATTTCCTTAAAAGCATTTAGTCGGCGCACGTTATGCGCGCTGGTTATTTGTCGAGATTGTTGGAAGGTCATCAGTCAGCCGCATTTTCGCGGGGAGGCCAAGTCATTCTGGCGAAGCTCGATCTTCGCTAAATAGTGATGATAATACGTTCGTGCAAGCCATTCGTTAGAAATAAAAAGAGTAGATGGGCTCCTTGCACTCCACAACGATCGAAATCTCCACCCGCGAATAGGTCAGCCTACGACGAAGAACGATGGTGTTTTGGAAGCGCATTTGCGTCGGGCGTCGACCGCGCAACATGGTACCCACAGGATATGAGATCGGCGATCGCAATAGTCCCGTCGATCATGAATGCGCAGAAAGCTGCTTCAGTCATCTCTATTTCGTAGGCACGGGACCAATGATGGGCAGGGCCAAAGGTTGAAGTTAGAGGCAAGTTGATACCGCGTTTATCGACCGAGAAGCCCAACAGACCGGGATTTCCGCAGACAAAGACGTAGACGATCGAGAGCAAACTGGCCTCCTCTCATGGAACCGGATCCTACGCCTTATATTGTCCAGGACCTCCAGTGGGGACGAAATGCAACGTTACGCCGAGCTTACTTCCTCGCTGCCCTTTTCCAGACTGAGGACTTCCTGCGTGTCGTCATCATCGTCCTCAACGTTGATAAGAACGTCTGGTGGCGAAAACGGCTCATCATCTTTCACGGGTTGATCTTGTTCGACCCCTTCGTCTTCGGGTGAAGGCGCTGGGATTGCTTCAAGACGATAAACTTTACCCTTCTTTGGGCGTACGGCCATCTCGAACTCATACCGATCCACGGTTGAGACATCGCAAGGTGTTTGGCAGTAGGGGCATGCAGGGGAAACTTGATTAAGGTCGTAAAATCGGTGTCCACATATCTCGTTTGTACACGTATGTTTTGTTCCGCGCGGAGACGCAGGAAATTCCAGAGCAGCTATTAGGGGCACACAGTATCCTCTCAGCGTAAAGTCGTGTGGTTCTCGTGTACGCGCGATGCGCACTACGGGATTGTTGGTGTCAGTCGAGAAGCATGGGATAAGTGAGACTCGCCGACGATTGCCGGACGGCGATGCCATTCCGATCATCGACGAACAACGGCAGCTGCCTGGAACAGGCCAAGGCTCTGCCGAATGCCACGGCATGGGCCTTAAGACGGAAACACAACAAGCATAGATTACTTTGTCCGCGGAGTACCGACCACGAAGCCCCATGGGGCTTCGTGACGAGAATGTAATCACTTTTCATGAACACGTTCCTTTTGTGCCGAATCGACGGCGTAATGCAGAGCGCAAAATCAGCTATGAATTGCTTGCGATTTATTCAGAAGCTGCATCGCCTTTTTTCAGCGGCCAATGTGCGCCAATTGATGTTTTTTGGGCGCGACGGCTTCGAAGCAGCTCAAATAACGCGAACACTAGTTAGCTTTAGAATTCGCCAGTCTAGTAATTGTAGGCTCCATGTCGCCAAATGTCCAATCATATTCTTGCTCTTACGCAGAACATAACGCGAGCATTGGCAGCAATTGGGGTGGTTATCTGAGGCTGACGGACAGAAAGTTAGGCCAGTTCCTATTCTCATGCCGGCCGTTGATTGTTGGCCCGCCGTTACGCCTCGTGCATGAATGGGTGGCCTGTATCGCCTCGATCCGAGGAAGTTTGCACGCATTCGCTACGCCGAACGAGGGCGGTACTAATCTACAGTCGGACAGGTAACCTTCGTGCGGTCCAAGAGAGCACAGCGCAGTATCTGGGAATCGAAGTCGACGATGCGATCGAGATCGCCGAGAAGATCGACATCTGATGGCGTCACGCTCTACCTCCGATTCCAGACGTGATCGGCGTCGCCGATTGCCAGTCAGCTGATGGCCGCTAATGGGATAACCGGCTTTGCTGCAAACGACGATGCTTCGGTCCGCATGCCTGTTTCTGGCCCTGAACGCCGCGAGCTGAACGGCCGCTAACTGATCATTTCGTCGATCGCGGTTCGGTACGGCTTCAGTTCTTGCCTGGACCTAGCCAGCAGCTTCTAAAATTGTTTCTTGGCGCAGTACGCTACCCGACTCCGGGACATGTTTCAAAATGATTCTATAGCAGATCAGTCCTATTAGCTGCCATGGTGTAGCAGAGATCGGCGACGCAGGGAGCGCCGCCGACCACGTCCGGTATCGGAGGCAGAGCGTTAGTCGCTCAGATATCGATCTTCTCCGCGATCTCGATCGCGTCGTCGACCTCGATGCCGAGATATCTGACCGTGCTTTCGATCTTGGAATGCCCGAGCAAGAGTTGGACGGCCTGGAGATTTCCTGTTCGCCGGTAGATGAGTACGGCCTTCGTCCGCCGCAGCGAATGCGTGCCAAATTTTGCCGGGTCGAGACCGATGCTAGCGATCCACTCTAGCACCAGCCGCGCGTATTGCCGCGTTGTCAGCCCACCTCTGTCGCCACGGCCGGCGAAAAGGAACTGGCCCGGCTTGCGCTCCGTCAGACGCAGGTATTCGTCGATGGCCTGTCGAGTCTGATCGGTCAGTTCGAAGCGAACCGGCCTGCCGGTTTTCTTTTGCCGAATGGTTGCTCGATCCATTGAGTATCCGCTTGGAGCAACGTCATCGACGCGCACGGTGACAATATCGCAGCCGCGAAGTTTGCTGTCGATCGCTAGGTTGAAGAGTGCAAGATCCCTCTTCTTGCCCTCGATTTGCAACTTGGTTCTAATCGACCAGACATGGCTCGGCCTCAGCGGCGGTTTTGCGCCGACAAGTTTCCCTTTGTTCCACGGCACGCGAACTGGCTTGATAAGCGAATTGGCATGTTCCTGTTCCATGGTCTGTCTCCTTTCTAGAGAGACGAACGACCATGCGCTCGCGACGGCCGCGCGGATCAATCTAATGGTCGCTATCGGCCCAATTCTTCCTTGGCTTGGTTAGCGGTCCACGATTTTGACCCAAATCGGACACGCATCGATGGCCATGCCGTGCGCGCGGAGAGTCATAAATCTCATTGCGGAAAATATCTGTGCCGGCAACGGTCCTTTACTTGGCAACCGCCAAGCACTCGACTAGCGTTCGAGTAGATTTGTTCTTACGGGGGTTGCAATGCAGGTTTTCAAGTTAGGCTTCGCGGCCGCGGTTATGGTGTGCGCACTTTCGGCGATGGCTCAGGCGGCCGATTGTACAAGGGTCGCAGCCATTGGCGATAACATCACCCACGATTTGGCGGTCCTGTTCTCCACAAACGCACTTAAGAATACGATCGCCGGGCGAGGGCTTATAGGGAAGGGGCCAGTGAAAACCAGCTGCAAATCGGCGTCGGCGATGATTGAGTGTTACTCCTCGCAGATGGCCTGCAAGGGCGGAACGCCCGCGACCTGCTTGGGCCCCTGGCTATGCTTCTGAACCCGGCACTAGACGTGCCCTCATCTTGAATCTGTTCTTGCGGCTCGAACCTCGCAGTTATGCCGGGCACCATCCGAAAAGATGCATCGGGCGCTTCTGGCCCGTAACGCCGCCCGCCCGACTGAAGCTAACGGATCGGTTCACCTCCGGGAAGCAGTAGCCAGGAGGCGTCGGCGTCTGGGCAGAGCCGACGGTCGGTCCCAAAAGCGGTCATTGACCCTGCCGGTTAGCGAGAGCAATCCACATCCTTAGAGTTGCGTGCTTTCAAGAGCAAAGCGGACGCAGTCCTGGCCACGCAGAGGCACGATGCTCACCCATGGGCACTTCGATCAGTCTCACGGGCGAGAGCGTCCGACCATCGGCGGAAGACGATGCTGGCATTGACGCCGCCGAAGCCGAAGCCGTTCGATATTGCGTGCTCCATTCGAAGGGATCGGGCCTGTTTGCCCACGAGATCTATGCCTTCAGCGGCCGGATCGGGATTTTCCAAGTTGAGCGTCGGCGGCGCGACCTGATCGCGCAGTGCAAGGATGGTGAATATTGCCTCGAGGCCTCCTGCTGCGCCGAGCAGGTGGCCCGTCGCCGACTTGGTAGCGCTGACGGCGATCTTTCCTTCCCGTCGAAATACGGCCTTGATGGCTTCGAGCTCACCCAAATCGCCGATCGGAGTCGATGTGGCATGAGCATTGAGGTGCTGGATGTCGAACGAACTGAGATCCGCTTGTCTAAGCGCGATCTCCATGGCCCGGCGAGCGCCTTCGCTATCCTCCGGCCCAGCTGTCATATGGTAGGCATCTGCCGTCGTGCCGTAACCGACGATTTCCGCAAGAGGCTTGGCCGCGCGAGCGTGTGCGTGCGCGAGGTTCTCGATCACCAGAATGCCCGCGCCTTCCCCCATGACGAAGCCGTCCCGGTCTCGATCATAAGGCCGTGACGCACGATCCGGCGTGCCATTGAACCCCGTGGAAAGCGCACGTGCAGCGGCAAAGCCGCCAAGGCTGACCAGATCAATGCAGGCTTCGGCACCGCCGCACACCGCCACGTCCGCTTCTCCGGATCTGATAAGACGCGCGGCATCCCCTATGGCCTGAACGCTTGCGGCACAGGCGGTCACCGGCGCACCGATTGGCCCCTTGTAGCCGTGGCGGATCGAGACATGGCCGGCCGCAAGGTTGGCCAGGAACGAGGGGACGGTGAAAGGTGAAAGGCGGCGGACGCCGCGGTGATCGGTGGTGCGCACTGCGTCGACGATAGCGGGAAATCCGCCGATGCCCGTTGCGATGACGGTTGCGGTCTTCTCAAGAGCTCGCGCATCGGCGGGCGTCCATCCCGCCTGCGCGATGGCCTCCGCCGCAGCGACAAGCGCGAACAGGATGAAGCGATCCATCTTCCGTTGGTCTTTGGCAGGTACGGCCAGGATCGCATCGAAGCCGCCGTTGGCATCCTCGTCTTTGCCCGGCACAATTCCGGCTACTCTTGCCGGGAGAGAGGCCGCCCATTCAGGCAATGCACGCAATCCGGACTGGCCGGCGAGAAGTCGCTTCCACGCGAGTTCTGCCCCACATCCCAAGGGCGACACTACTCCCAATCCCGTCACAACAACACGACGCATGCACACACCCTAGCCACTTTTGGTGACGAAACGTGTCCGAGGGCCAAGGGCCTTGATGGAGGCTAGCCCGCCTACCTGCTTCCGTCAGCTTTCAATCGGCTTTGCGGCAGCCTCTTGAAGGCCAGACGCCGCCTGAGCGGAAAGACCACGGGCCGCTTCCTGTGAATCCTGGAATTCCTCGAGCGCATAGAGTCTGCCCCACCGCAAAGTAAAAACGTGAAGACCACGGTTGATGTAGGGGCCGCCGTTGAGCAGCGTTGCGGTGGCGTCCCATTCGGCAAACGCGGTCGTATGCCAAGGCCAGCCTGTGATCCAAATATTGTTGACCTTAATACGTAGGTTGGGAAGAACGCGGCCTGCGCGCTCAAGCCAGAGCCGAAGTGCTTCTTTGCCACGTCGCTCGCCAGCAAGCGCGTGGGCGCCGGCAACACGGTGGTGAATATTCGGCGCGGCTGCTTTCACGGCCTCAGCCCAGCGATGGTTGTTCATGTCGTCGAAAGTCTGTCGGATATTTTTCTCTACGATATAGCTGTATAGCATCTGATGTCTCTCGCTGGTTTTGCTGTTTCCGGATTGGGTGGTCAGCTCGCATCAATGTTGCAATCAACACTTTGCCATTGCGCGGGAATGGGCGGGCCGGGCCCTGAGACCTTCGATCCAAGAGCGTATTGCGTCTCGCCCTTCGAGCAGACCGATATCCAGAGCCCACCCCATCATGGAACCGTTGAGAATGTCGGCTGCCGTAATTTTGTCGCCCAATAAGAAAGATCGCCCCGTCAGGTACCGCTCCATGAAAGCAGCGACATCATCAAAGGGTGTCAGCGAAGGTCCGACGCTTAGGATGGGTATTTTGCGAGCTCTGGCTTTCGCCACTCTCATCTGTTCCAATATGGCCGGCTCCAGCGTCCCAGCCGAGAACGCCATCCAGGTGCAATAGTCCGCCCTGCGCTTTTTATCCGCTAGCGGAGGCGCCAGATCTGCCTCTGGAAAGCGATCTGCAAGATAGAGAGAGATGCCCAGCGACTCGAAGATGATCGTTTGGTCGATTTCGAGGGCCGGCACCTTGCCGAGCGGATGAACAGCCAGGTAACGTTTTCTTTTGTGCTCGCCTAGCCAAAGACTGACAATGCTCAGCTGATAGGAAACGCCGATTTCTTCTAGCTGCCAACGCACTCTCGCCGCACGAGTGCCGGGCGCAAAATGCAGCCGGATGATGCCAGACTCAAATGTGGACGGCAATGAAGCTGGCGCTCGTCCTTTATCGCTCATCTCATCTGGCCCGATGCTGTTTCATTTGCATGCTCCGTGCGACGCTACGCTACTCCAGCTGGCCTGCACTGCGGCCCGCCGAAAGGATTTCTGCGCGAAGTTCTCCGCTGCCGACGGCGCGCGCCATAACGACCGTACCAACAAGGTTGATAAGAAGTGTGAGGGCTTTGGCTCTTTGCTCGGCGGGCACACCAGTTTGAGCCGCCGATAATTTCTCGATCAGACCTTGCGTTCCGTTTGCGAATACCTGCTGCAGGGATGCGTGCTCTCGCGCGATTTCGCTCCCGAGCGCCACCATCGGGCAGCCGATTTCAGGCTCCGCCACATGCGTTTCCGAAAGATAGTCGGTCACGTACGCCTCTACTGCCGACCTGGGTCCCCCACTCTGCAAAACCATTTCGAGACGGCTGAGGAGCTCGCCGTAGGCCTGTTCGGAGGCTTCGGCAATGAGAGCCTCCTTCGATGCAAAGTGACGGTAGAATCCTCCGTGCGCGAACCCCGCCGCTTGCATGATGTCGGCAACGCTCGTGCCGGAAATGCCGCGCTCGCGAAGGATCCGGGAACCGATCGCAACGATCTCCGCGTGATGTTCGGCCTTCGCCTCTCGTGACATGCGCATCTGAGCTGGTTCCATTTGGTTTGGGCTTCTTAATTTAGATTATATATAGCATCTTATCGTACGACACAATCGCCGCCGTCGAAATTTTGCAAACTCCGCGCTTGACGTTTTAGATTTCTATCAGCATCTATATGGATAGATGATTGTCATCATCTAATGTGAAGTATCCAACCTACGGTCAAATGGAGACACGCTATGAAAGCTCTGATTATCGCTGCCATGACCACTGCCGCGCTTTCGGCCGGCGCCATGAGCGCCCAGGCTCAGGATGAAACCGATCGAGCCATGCGCGCCGGCTCTTATGTCAATCCTACCGGACCTGCGAACGGAGCCTGGTCGAGTTCTGGGGCCACAATTCGCTACAGCGGTGCACTCGTCAGAAGTAAGAAGCACACGGCTCGCTGACCTCAGCGGCACCGACGCCGCTCGGTGGATTCAGGTTTGATAGAGGCAGGGCTAGCATGGCTCTTAATTCATAGTGCTTCTAGAGCCAATGCGATGCCCTGCCCGCCACCGATGCAAAGCGTTACGATACATTTGCGGAGATGATGCCTTCGCATTGCATGCGCGAGACGTGTGGTCAGTACCGCCCCTGTTGCGCCGATCGGATGTCCGTGGGCAATTGCGCCGCCTTCGGGGTTGATGATCTCCTCGGGGAGCTGAAGCTCTTGGGCGACGGCGAGTGGCACCGCAGCAAAAGCCTCATTGATCTCGATCCGATCGAGATCACCAATTGTCCAGCCTGCTCGTTCCAGAGCAATCCGCACCGCCGGGACCGGGCCAAGCCCGAACAGTCCTGGCTCAACCGCTGCAATGCCGTACGAGACCAGTCGCGCCCATGGCGAAATCCCGAGCTTTTCCGCACATGAACGGTCGGACACGATCATGGCTGCCGCGCCCGAATTGAGCCCCGGTGCGTTCCCCGCCGTGATCGTGCCGTCCTTTCGAAATGCCGGACGCAGTTTGGACAGCGCCTCGTAAGTCGTATCAACTCGATTGGCCTCGTCCTTCGCGAACAGCTCTTCCCCCTTCTTGCCCTTCACTTTTACTGCGACGATCTCGGCCTCTAGAACGCCCGCCGTTTGTGCGGCGGCAAAACGGGTTTGAGACCGCTCGGCCCAATGGTCCTGGCGCTCACGGGTGAGCTGCGTCTTCGTAACCAGATCTTCCGTGTGCCATCCAGAATGCTCGCCTGAAAACGCGTCGATCAGGCCATCCCGCAACATGCTGTCGTGGATTTCTGCCGGGCCCATGCGGTAGCCCCATCGGCCCCCATCGAGCAAGTAGGGTGCGCGATCCATGTTCTCCATGCCGCCAGCAATGGCGATTTGAACGTTGCCGGACACGATCTCTTGCGCTGCGGCTATAATGGCCTGGGCGCCGGATCCGCAGACGCGGTTGACCGTAAGGGCCGGCGTCGTCACGGGCAGACCGCCGCCGATTGCAGCTTGTCTTGCGGGGTTCATGCGATTGCCGGCCTGGATGACGTTCCCCATCGTCACCGACTGAACGTTTTGAGGATCGAGTTTGGCGCGGCGGACGACCTCCGCGATGACAATGGCACCGAGTTCAGTTGCAGCGGTGCCCTTGAGAGTTCCGTTAAAGGTGCCGATCGCCGTGCGAACGGGCTCAGCAATGATGATTTCTTGTCTCGGCATTTTTAATCCTTTCATTGCAACGGATGTGGAGTGGCCGTCCTTTGCCCGCATCTGACCGAGATCGCACTTGCAGCGCCTCAGGTTCTCGACGGCTACGAGGTCTTGAGAACCAGCGACGGGCCCACGACCAGATCCGTCGCAACAAAGCATCGCGAAGGACACCGAAACTGAGGCTGCAAGCGGCGCACGCAAAAAGGCACTCTCGCCTACAGCCTACCGGCGCGATTCCAGGAGTGTGTTCGCCCGTTTTCGAGCGGCGGCGATGATTTCAGACGATAGCTTCTGATCGTTGGCTGCCCGAGCCATCGAAACCGCTCCTGCGAGCAACGCCATGAGTTCTAGGGCTTTGCTTTGCCGCTCCGCTGATGGGCACGACAGCCCATCCATGATGAGTGACATGGTTGTCTTGAGCCCAGCTGTAAACGCGCCCCTTACGCCGGCTTGTTCCCGACTGATATCAGGGGCGAAGGATGGAATCGGACAGCCCAATTCCGGGTTCTTGATGTGCGCTAGCGTCAGGTACTCGGCGACATAAGCTTTGAGCGCGGCCTTTGGGCCCTCGGACTGGGATCGTTCCTCGAACCGCGAGTTGATTTCCGCGAAGATTCTCTCCGTGGCTTCCGCGACGAGTGTGTCCTTGGAATCGAAATGCTTGTAGAAGCCCCCATGCGTGAGGCCCACTGCCGCCATCAGGTCAGCAAGGCTTGTTCCTATGATGCCGCGTTGGCGCAACATCTTCGAAGTCTGGGAAATGATCTCGTCATGGCGCTTGGCCATGACCTCTCGTGACGCGCGCATTGCTCTACCTCTAGCGTCTCGTCGGGCTGATATTCCGGCTCAGCCCGGCGGATGATTGGAATTACTGGCTTCCGTGCCGACCGTTAATTTGCTCCGCTAAGCCCTTGAACCTCATCCTCCAGCAAGGAAACCCGGGCGTGCAGGTCCTCGATGGGGTCGTACTCCAGGGCCATCGCATATCGATCGAGCCATTGCCAAAAGCGAAACCAGACCGAGTTCTGAAGATGTTCCATGCTTCGGCTCCGGGATTTAGCTCTCCTTATAGATGCTATTAATCATCCAAAGAGTCAAGACCCCTCGCACGCGTTTAGAACTGTAAATCGCCCCTAAGCTGGCCCCGGAATGCTCTGCGATCGCGCTTTGCTGTGAGCCCCAGTGCCCCCGAGACATCTCACCGCAACTTCTTCTCTTGCACTTTTAGATGTCATATGTAATCTAATCGGCGAGATTGAGGATCTTCGTAACGCCATTGGGCAGTGAGGTCATAATGGAAACTCTGGAATGGAACGCCGGGCAATTCCGTTCAATCGGCACCCCGTGGCTGAAAACGTCGGTTGCTATGGCGGCTATAGCGGTTGTCTCGGCCGGCGTTGCCGGCTGCAAACCATCAGAGGCCGACCCGAGGACGAGCGCTTCTCTCGTCCGCATCGCCACGGCTCAGCCGGCAAGCGCGGCTGAACGCTCCTTTACGGGCGTCATCGCTGCGCGCGTTCAGAGCAACCTTGGCTTTCGCGTTTCGGGAAAGATCATCGAGCGTCTCGTCGACACCGGCCAGACCGTCAAAGCGGGACAATCCCTGATGAAGCTCGATCCGGCTGATCTGAAGCTCACAATTGATGCTCAAAACAATGCCATCAATGCGGCCCGCGCGACGGCCATTCAGGCGCGTGCCGATGCAGCGCGCTACAAAAAGCTTGTGGCCGATGGCTGGATTTCCCACCAGCGCTACGAGCAGGCGAAATCGGCGCTCGATAACGCCGAGGCGCAGCTCGCGGCCGCCCAGGCCAACGCCCAGCTTGCCCGCAACGCCCAGGACTATTCCGTTCTGGTCGCCGATGCCGATGGCGTCGTGATGGAGACCCTTTCGGAGCCCGGCCAAGTTGTCTCGGCAGGCCAGACTGTCGTTCGTCTCGCCCATGCGGGACCGCGTGAAGCGGCTGTCAATTTGCCCGAAACAGTGCGGCCCGCAGTCGGCTCAGAAGCAACGGCGACCCTTTATGGCGACCTCAAATCCCGCTCCGAGGCGCATCTCCGCCAACTCTCGGATGCGGCTGACCCGAGCACGAGAACGTACGAAGCGCGCTACGTCCTCGCGGGAGCCGCCGCAAATGCGCCGCTCGGCGCGACTGTGACGCTCCACATTCCGCAACTCAAAGCGAAGAATGTCGTCGAGGTGCCCGTCAGTGCCGTGATCGATAATGGCGCGTCCTCGGGCGTGTGGCTCCTCAATCAACAGAAAATGGTTGTCGACTTCCGGCCGGTCACGCTGGCGGGTGTCGGCGAAGAAACGGCGCTCATCAGCCAGGGCGTTCATGTTGGGGACCAGGTCGTTGCCCTTGGGGCGCGGCTTCTGCGCGATGGCGACAGCGTTCGCGTGAACGGCGAAGAAACGGCATCACAATGACAAACTTCAACCTCTCCGCCCTCGCGGTGCGCGAACGCGCCATCACGCTGTTTCTGATCATCGCCATTACCTTCGCGGGCGCTTACGCGTTCGCCAAGCTCGGCCGCGCCGAAGACCCTCCGTTCACCGTCAAGTCCTTGACGGTGACCGCCATGTGGCCCGGAGCAACGGCAAAGGAGATGCAAGATCTCGTTGCAGAACCGCTCGAAAAGCGGCTGCAAGAACTTCGCTGGTATGACCGCGTCGAGACGTTTACGCGCCCCGGCATGATGCTGATGAAGCTGGAACTCAGGGACCAAACGCCTCCCGCGGCAGTCCCGGAACAGTTCTACCAGGCGCGCAAGAAGCTCGGCGATGAGGCCCTCAAACTCCCGGCCGGCACCATAGGCCCGTTTATCAACGACGAATACGCCGACGTCACCTTCGCGCTTTATACGGTTGAGGGAGATCGGATGCCCCCGCGTCAGCTGACGCGAGAGGCCGAATCCCTGAGGCAACGCCTTCTCCATGTCGCGGGCGTCAAAAAAGTCGATATCCTTGGAGAGCGGCCCGAGCGCATCTTTGTTGAATTCTCTTACGCAAAACTCGCCACGCTTGGGATTAGCGCGAACTCGATTTTTGACGCGCTCAACCGGCAGAACGTCGTTACGCCGGCCGGATCCATCGACACAAACGGACCGCAGGTGTTCGTTCGCGTCGAAGGCGCGTACGACGATCTGCAAAAGATCGCCGACACGCCCATTGTGGCGGGCGGCCGCATTCTGAAGCTCTCCGACGTCGCGGAGGTGAAGCGCGGCTACGAGGATCCCGCCACCTTCCTCATCAGGCACAATGGCGAGCCCGCGATGGTGCTTGGCGTCGTCATGCAGGATGGCTGGAATGGACTCGATCTCGGCAAAGCGCTCGATGCGGAAGAAGCCAAGATCGCGAAGACTTTGCCGGCAGGCCTTTCATTCAAAAAAATCATCGACCAAGCCGAAAACATCCGCGAATCCGTCGACGAGTTCATGCTGAAGTTCTTGGTTGCCCTTGCGGTCGTCATGATCGTGAGTTTTGTCAGCCTCGGTTTCCGTGTCGGCATTGTGGTGGCTGCGGCGGTTCCCTTAACGCTCGCCGGCGTGTTCGTGATCATGATGTATACCGGTCGGAATTTCGACCGCATCACACTTGGCGCGCTTATCCTCGCGCTTGGACTCCTTGTCGATGACGCGATCATCGCCATCGAAATAATGGTGGTGAAGCTCGAGGAGGGCTATGAGCGCGCCAAAGCGGCGGCCTATGCCTGGAGCCATACGGCAGCTCCGATGCTGTCAGGAACTCTGGTGACCGTCATTGGTCTGATGCCCGTTGGCTTCGCAAAGTCCACGGCCGGAGAATACGCGGGCAATATCTTCTGGATCGTGGCGTTCGCGCTCATCACATCCTGGGTCGTTGCCGTCGCCTTCACGCCTTACCTGGGCGTGAAGCTCCTCCCCGACATTAAGCCCGTGGCAGGCGGCCATGCGGCCATCTACTCAACGCCCAATTACGAACGGTTTCGACGGCTGGTCAGTTGGTCCGTCCGGCATAAGTTTCTCGTCGCTGGCTTCGTGGCTCTGCTGTTCGCGGCGGCTGGCGGAGGAATGGCTGGTGTGAAGCAGCAATTCTTTCCGAGTTCTGATCGCCGCGAATTGCTCGTCGAGGTGCAGTTGCCTGAAGGAACAAGCATCGAGGTAACGAGCGCCGCTACTACCAAAGTGGAAGCCTGGCTCAAGCAGCAGCCGGAAGCCAAGAACGTCGTTTCCTTCATTGGCCAGGGCGCCGCTCGCTTTTTCCTCGCTTACAATCCGGAACTGCCGGATCCTTCGTTCGCGAAGATCATTGTGTTGACGCCGAGCTCGGAAGCTCGGGACGTCTTGAAATGGCGCCTACGCCAGAAAATCGCAGAAGGCCTGGCATCCGAGGCCCGCGTTCGCGCCACCCAATTTGTGTTTGGCCCGCCGTCTCCGTTCCCTGTCGCATTCCGGGTAATGGGACCCGATCTCGCCAAGCTGCGAGAGATCTCGCAGAAAGTGACAGAGATCATGCGCGCAAACCCGCACATGCGCGACGTGAACACGGATTGGACGGAGCGCACACCTTCTGTACGGTTCGCGCTGGATCAGGACCGATTGCGCTTGATTGGATTGTCGCCCAACGACGTCTCCCAACAGCTGCAATTCTTGCTGACGGGAGTGACTGTGACCGGCGTCCGCGAGGACATCCGTACGGTCCAGGTCATGGCGCGCAGCGCGGGACCTGACCGCCTCGATCCGACGAAACTCGGCAATCTTGTGCTGCAAAACAACAGCGGCCAATTGGTGCCTCTGAGCCAGATCGGACGCATCGAAGTCGTTCAGGAAGATCCGATCCTTAAACGGCGTGACCGCACACCGACGATCACAGTGCAGGGCGACATTGATGAAACCATGCAGCCGCCGCCGGTCTCGCTTGAGGTGCAGAAGGCTTTACAGCCTCTCATTGCATCGCTTCCGGATGGCTACCGCATCGAAATGGGAGGCAACATTGAGGAAGCCAGCAAGGCCAACGACGCGCTGGTTCCCGTATTCCCGCTCATGTTCGTCCTGACGCTGGTTGTGATCATTTTGCAGGTCAGATCATTTTCGGCGATGTGGCTCGTCGTTGCGACGGCTCCGCTCGGTCTGATCGGCGTGGTTCCGACCCTCCTGCTCTTCAATCAGCCGTTTGGCTTCAATGCCATTCTCGGTCTCATTGGATTGTCGGGCATTTTGATGCGCAACACCTTGATCTTGATTGAGCAGATCAAGAGCAACAAGAACGACGGCCTCGATGATTTTCACGCGGTCGTGGAAGCAACAGTGCAGCGGGCCCGACCCGTCGTCCTTACGGCGATGGCGGCGGTGCTCGCCTTCATCCCGCTGACGACTTCCGTCTTCTGGGACTCGATGGCTTACACGCTGATCGGCGGAACGGCAGTCGGCACGTTTTTGATCCTGCTCTTTCTGCCGGCATTGTACGCGATCTGGTTTCGGGTTCGTCCGACCGAGGCGCCACTTCGCTCTCATGTCGCGCGAGCTCTAGCGGCAATGTGAACGCACAACTCTCATAAGGAAAAAATCAAATGACCGTCGAGACACAATCTGCACCGAAACTCCTGAAGATCTCCGATACTCTGAGCATTCGGTATCAGACGACAGGGAACGGACCGCCGTTGGTGCTCATGCATACGATCCGGACGCAACTCGAATATCTGCGCGGCTTGGCGGCTCTCCTATCTCCATCGTACACCGTCTACGCCATCGATCTTCCTGGACATGGTCATTCCCCGATAGACCCCCGGGCAAGCTTCGATGAGCCGTACTTCAGGCAGGGAGTTATTGGCTTCATCGAGAAGCTCGATCTTTCTGACGTGACGCTCGTCGGCGAATCCATCGGGGGCGCCCTGGCGCTCACGGTGGCTGCCGCGATCCCGCAACGGGTAAAGCAAGTATTCGCGATCAACCCTTATGACTACGAAACCCGCTATGGTGATGGGATCCGGCGCGGCAACTGGTTTGCAAACTTCATCATCGGAAGTCTCCAAGTTCCACTCCTCGGTGCGTTCAATGCCTCGATGGAAAACAAGATGGTCCTGAATAAGATTATGTCAGGGGGATATCACGATCCACGCAAGCTTCCTCCCGACCTCCTCGAGGAGTTCGACAGGGTCGCACATCGACCAGGTTACAAGCGCGCCGCACGCAAGGTGCTGGCGGGCTGGCGATCTTGGAGCAAGGCGCGGGACCATTATCGAGAAATCACTGCGCCCGTCACACTGATCTATGGCGACAGCGATTGGTCCCGCCTCGATGAACGGGAGAGGACGCGCGCAGAGATCCCGCATGCTCGAATGTTCACGCTAAAAAACACTGGCCACTTTTCGGCAATCGAGAATCCGTCGGACTTGGCACGCACTATCCTAGGGTAGCGTTGACTGCCAATCGAATGAAAAGAAGGCGTCTTGTCCACGGCAGAGGATTGTGACTGCTATTGGCCCGTCGCATCATCTGTCAGTTGTCTGCTGTTAGAGGTCTTGCCGACGTGATGCGGGCGCGTCGGAACGGCATAAGCATTCGATGACGGGACGTCTGGTTTCTCGGCAAAGCAGCTATTGGTCAGCTGGGTATGGTGTGTTTGCTAAAGTCGCCTTTTTGGGATTTTCCTGTCGCGCGCGAGATCTGACAAAATCAATTTAAGCCAAGATTAGACTCGAAAGATCTGTGCGATCTGTTCCTCAAACACGGCGATGGAAGCTCTATCCTTGCCTACAATAAAGATAGCGTCAGGTTTGCTTCACAAGCTGCCGCGGGACCTCGGTCAAGACTTGCTTCAAATTCCCAGGCCTTGGAGGCTCGGGAAGACATTTCATCGGTCGCTCGGAATGAGTGGATCTACTGGATTGAGTCCGCCAAAAAGGTAGACACGAGAACCCGCCGCATTGAGCGGGCTATAGAGGATCTATCAAGGGGAAAGCGACGACCTTGTTGTTGGCCTGGCTGTCGACATCGCTGAAACTCGCAGGCGTTCTAATTCCGTTTTTCGCTCTGCGTATCAACGATACTATCGGCGTTCGCTCGTGCAATGCGTTGAACCCATATTAACTAGTTAACTAGCATTTTGAGATGAGCCTAAGCCGTAAAGTTAGGTCTGGACTTCGGCCGCAAAGGACGCATGGGTGTGGTGACGGCGGCGACTGAAATTGACGCCGACCAATTCGGGCGACCTCGCGATTTGCGGGGCTTTGGGTGGTGCGGGCGCCAATGAGGGCGCCGGTAATTTCCGACGGAGCCCAATATGATCGCAAGCGAAGTACGTGCCCAGGTTAAAGCCAAACGAACACTCCTATCGCCCGAAGCCGGCAAATCAAAATCCTCTAGGAAATCATCACCGTTGCGAGCCGCGACGGCCGCGGATGATGCGCTCCGGCCGGCACCGATGACAAAGCACGACCGCGTTCTAACGCTGCTCAGCCGCCGCGAGGGCGCGACCGTTCAGGAAATAATGGAAGCAACCAATTGGCAGCAGCACAGCGTGCGCGGCTTCTTCGCTGGCACGGTCAAGAAGAAGCTCGGTTTCACGCTGACGTCGAAAAAGGCAGACGGCGAGCTTCGTCGGTATCGCATCGAAGCAAAGCGCGGTCGTTAACGTGACGTCAGACGCGATCGACGTCGCGGCGGAGCTGACGCGTCTCGAGGTCCTGACGAACTTCGAACTGCGTAGCGAATGGCGGCGACTGCATGGGATGCAGCCGCCGAAGAGCCTCTCCCGCGATCTCCTGCTTCGCGGCATCACCTACAAAATTCAGGAGAGGGCGTTCGGCGGCCTCTCCAAATCTGTCCTTCGCAGGTTAAGTGGTGCGGTGCCGGACGTACCTCGGGGCGTTACTCGCAAAGCTACTCAGGCCCTCGTAAAACCGGGCACACGGCTTGTTCGCGAGTGGAATGGGCAGACGCATACCGTTCTTGTCCACACGGACGGTGTCGAGTGGCGCGGCAAGCGCTATAGGTCGCTCTCGGTCGTCGCGCGGGAAATCACCGGCGCACACTGGTCCGGGCCACGCTTCTTCGGTTTGGACGGGCGCTCCAAATGAAACGATCGAATTGTGCGATCTATACCCGCAAGTCCTCTGACGAGGGGCTTGAAAAGGAGTTCAACTCACTCGATTGTGCTGAGCCAGAAGCACGCCGGTTGGGTGTGCCTCCCCGATCTTTACGACGACGGTGGCCTGTCGGGCGGTACGATGGATCGACCGGCACTTCAACGGCTGCTGGGCGACATCAAAGTCGGCAAGGTCCAGATCGTGGTCGTCTATAAGGTCGACCGGCTGACACGGTCGCTCGCCGACTTTGCCAAGATCGTTGATGTGTTCGACGCGCACGGAGCCTCGTTCGTCTCGGTGACGCAGCAGTTCAATACCACGACGTCCATGGGCCGACTCACGCTCAATATGCTTCTGTCGTTCGCGCAGTTCGAGCGTGAGATCGTCAGTGCGAAACACGAGCACGATTATGGGGTTGCTCAACACGTCATCGTTGCGGAGCTCGCAGGCGCTCCAGATTCTTCAAGACCATTCGGTGAGGGCATCCAGGCGCAAGCCCAGAGGTTGAGGTAGGCCGCCTCCTTCGGCGTGAGGTAGGTCTTGCCCTGGAAAGTCCTGTCCCCCATTCCGTCCTCCTGGTGCGGCGGAGACTAAACAAAGCCGGGCCGCCCCGCTAGTGTCCGGCGCCGGGTGATTGAGGTTCCGACATGCGCGAGACCGTTGCCGAGTTAGACGCCGCCATCGAGCGGGACAAGGCTGCGTTCAACGCCAGCGGCGCCGCTGGGGCCCGCCATGCCGAAGCCGGAGGTCGAGGAGATCTTCATCGCCCTGGCATACGAGGTCGGCGTGGCGCGGACCCTGGAGGAAGCGGCGCGGGACGCGGCGTATTTCGACATCGCGCAACCGCTCGACGCGGCGATGGTCGCGAAGATCGATGACGCCCTCAAGGACGCGGACCGGATGCACAACGCCGTCATCGACAACGTCGCCCGCCGCGAGAGCATGCTGCTCAGGTCCGACCCCGCGCACAAACCGGCCTACTTCTGGGTGGGGTGGGAGTTCGGCATCGATCCGAAGATGCAGACCATGACATACAAGGACGCCGGCGAAGTGTGCGCCTTCATCCAGGAAGACAGCAGACCGCGCCGTCCTTCATCGCCACCCAAAGACCGGTCACACTTAACCTTTGGGAGCGCGCGATCGACTTCACCGACTGCCCCGAAGGAGAGTGGCGATTCTGGATCGGTGAAGGCGATCCCGAAAACACCACCGTCATCATGCTGCCCAGCGAATATTAATCCACCGATGAAGGACGGTGCTGTTCTAATTTCAGCCTGACATGACCAGGGGTGCACCAACTTCGCCGTGCGAGCCAAGTTTTTTAATAGCACACGGGCTATGCGAAATTTTCCCTTCAATGGATTTGGCGAACCGAAGGAGGTTGATTTCAGCCCGAGACCGGAGAGGTGTCACCGGATACATCGCGGCCAAAAAAATCCCCTGACGTTTGCTGCGCTCATTGCGCTGTTTTTCGCAGGTGCTTACCCGCAAACTAGAACAATACCGACAGGGTGTCTTCACTTGAATACTCACGGCGAGTATGCGATAAACGCCCATTCTTTATTCATTGCGTGGGGGATTGCATGTCGCTTATCCGCCTTGTGCTGCTTCTTTCCCTGTTCTCTTCGACTTTACTGCATACGAGCGAAGCCATTCACATCGAAGAAATTGATTGGGACAAGCCGCAGGGAGATAGCAGCTATGATGCCCTAATTGGCAGCCGCGCGGCGCCCAATCAGCTTACTTTCGTAGGAATTCGTGATTTTTATTATCAGCTCGTTGTTGAGCCGCATTGGAAACGCTCCGAGTGCTCTGCCTCTTCAAGTGGAATTTATAATTATCTCAATACAGTCATGACGGACGTGAGTTATATCTCTGACGTCTCTGAAGCAAACGACGAAGTCAAATCTATGCCGACATTGCTTATCGGTTTTGGCGTCGAGCCTGCCAACGGAAGCCGCCGATCGGGGTGTCATCTTAGATCATTTGCTCAGCAATGGACTCTCCGCCGCTATGGCGGTTCCGAAGTTGGATCTCGAAAAGAGCTCTTCAAAATCACCGTGACTGCGAGCCTTGCCTCGTCTTTCTTCAAGCCTTTAAGGGACGTCGCCGTCGCGGTGGCTGGCATACCGGCCGTCGCGGGCGCGATTCCACCTGGCTACGCTGCTGCAGTGACGACTCTTGTTGATGCTTTGGTTGCAGCTGGTGCAGGCAATCCGGTGGGCGTTTTTAGCAACGACGTATATGCGGCCGCTAATCCAAAGGCGGTGTCCAGGATCCAAATAGCCGCTGATAAAGCCGCAGGTTATACCGACATATATGTGCGCAGGATTGGCTCCCTCATTTTGGACCGGCTGGATCCCGTAGGGTCAGAAGATGTAATAACAATTTCTCTGAACAAGGCCGGCGATAAATTCCGAAAAAAATTTCTCGAAGCCAATAAGGACTACAAGCAGCGGATAGCGATAGAGAATCCCGCAAAAAGAAAGGACCTTTACACTCTCTGCCAAACAATTCGCAATTTCGTCGACGATGAATTGGCTCTTTCGACCATCGATGCGGCGTTGATTAGAAGAAGCTTTTTAATCTATCAGCAATACGACAAATTGCTTTCGGACGCTAATTGGACAAAGACCGTCACGGACGAACTCAGAGCCAGCAATCCCGAGCTACCCAGAACGCTGCAGGATGAGTGCTGGAACAATATCGACGAAGAATTTCTACGCAAAATTATTGTGACCAGGCTGAAGAAAAGAATGGATCCCTTTGGTAGCTACGCGGTTCAGCCGGCGTCCAGCGGACCGCCCACAAATCGCTTGCGCGCACCTTTCGCGGTGTACTGAACTCCCAATCCGCTGCGAGCGCATCATGGCTTCAGCAGTATGTCCACGGCAAGGGTGAACTGATGTTGATTTCCCGTCGCGCTGTGACCGTCGGGCTGGTCACGGCTTCCGTGATCGTACTAAGGGCTCCAGCATCGGCGCTCCGGAGCATGGATTCTACAAAGCAGATGGGTTCTTGCGCCCCGGGAACAGTGGTGGTCCGGTCTTCAACGAGGCCGGGCAGGTAGTCGCGCTCGTGCAAGGGGGCACACTGCCGGGGACCGAGAGCAACGACCTTATTCCGATTTCTCTTGCCACCAGTCTGCTGAAAAAAGGGGCGTTCAGATCGGGGTCGACGTCGCCCTCGCATACGAGAGCTCATGCTATTCGACATGTCGGCATGTATCTCACGGAGTCGAGGCCTGGACATCGGAGACACCGTGGGGCCCGGTCAACAGCGGATGGTTGGAGGCGGGCACAACCGAACGGACGAATACAATGCCTTGATCGCGGGGGCGCTCGCGGGCAGGGGCGATGCACAGATAGAACTCCTGCCTGGCGATCAAGGAAAATGGGAGGAGAACAAGAAGGATGTCTTCGGGCACGTCGAATACCGGTTTTTCTGCAAAGGCATCCTACGATCGGGTGCCGTATATGCCGATCGGCAGTCGGCCGCCTGTCCGTTGAAACAATGAATGTTCTGTGCCGGAGCATCCCATCGTCAGGTTGGACGTGCGAAATAAGGCAAGTGCGGGAACGCCTAACCGCCGGGTTCGATGGCAGTCCGCGTGTTGCCATGTGACCAGTAGTGGCCGTGGTGCCGCGTACACACACCCCATACTGTTTGTGTACGGAGTGATTAAACTAGCAGCATGGCATCTTGGCGCCAGGTGCCATGGCGTTTAACACTTGGCTCCATGCTCATCTCAATTGAATCAACGTCCGAGGGCGAGAAGCGCATCTACTGCACGCGTGGGCATTCGGTCGTCACCTACTTCACCGGCGCACATGCGGCTGACGTATCTCGCGCCCGACATTGTCCGCGCGCTCCTGTCCGGACGATATCCACCCGAGCTGACACCGACGCGCCTTGTCTCTCTTTGCAAAGATCTACCGCACGACTGGCAACTCCAACGCGCAGTCCTCGAGTTCGAGACGCGGTAGCGCCGACCAATACCTAAAAACGATGCGAGTCTGACCGGCCGAAAAAGGCCGACAGAGATAAAACGGCCTTTGAGGGCGGGGAAGTACCGTAGAGACGCGGCCAGTTGCGCGGGACATCGAACCGCCTGCTGATAAGACGCGGAATTCGCGCCTAAATTTTGCCTACGGAAATCGTATAATATGCAGAGATATCAGTGGCTTAGTCGCTGGCTGGGGGACTAGGATTCGAACCTAGACAGGCAGAGTCAGAGTGTACTCTGTCTATGTTTTCACCCATTCCGGCATGTGCCGGACAATTCATATATAAAGCTAGTAAAACCAGCATGTTAATCCGGCCCTCCGATGGTCACGACGGAACCTCACTGAACGCTGTAAAACATGCTTCTTGAGACACTGGCGAGACATCGATTTTCTATGCTAGGCAGGCAGACATGGTGTCTGTTGCGCCCAACGTACTGATGATCCGGCGGGCCCTGAATGGGCCACGGGCGACCTACAGCGTCGCCAAGCATCCGCGGCTTTTCCTGGCGACCAACGGAAAGGGGGGTGGTTCTTGGCGCATCCGGTTTCGACCGCATGCTGGCGCTCAGCAGTGCTGGCTGACGATCACGAATGATGCTCGCAATGTCGAGTTCGACAGCATCGTGAACAAGGCAAAGGAGCTGATCTCGAAGCTGGAGCTCGAAGGTGTCGACCCGCGCAGCGCCCGCCCTAAGACCGGGGCGAACTTCGACACCTTGTTCGCGCGCTGGCTTGAGGTGTACGCCAAGGTGCACAAGCGCAGCTGGGAGAGCGACGAGAAAATCTACCGTCGCCACATCAAACGGCGGCTTGGATCGAACCTCGTGCGCAGCATCGATCGTCTGCGGGTTATCGACGTCCTCGATGATATCGCTAAGGCGGCGACTCCGATTCAGGCGAACCGATGCCAGTCGGTGATCTCCGCGGTGTTCTCCTGGGCGCTCGACGAAGGCCTGGTGCGGTCGCATCCGGCGCTCCGTATCCGCCGTCGCGGTGAAGAACGCGTTCGCGAGTTCGTGATGACCGACGACCAGCTCCGGGCGTTCTGGGCCAAGCTCGACGGCATGTTTGAGAATGCAGCAATCGCGGTTCGGTTGCTGCTGATCACCGGCCAGCGGCTCGGCGAGGTGGTCGGAGCCAGCGCGGATGAGTTGAGCCTATCGGGTGATTCTCCGGAATGGGTCATCCCGGGCGCGCGCACGAAGAACGGGCTGCGCCACATCGTGCCGCTCACGGCGACTGCGGTCACGCTTTTTGAAAAGGCGCGCGATATCGCACGCAAGCCCGACAATCCGTTCGTCTTCCCGGCTCGACGCATGGAGCCTGAGGCGCTTAATGGCAACCAGGTGTCGCGCCAGTGCAAAGAGGTCTTCCGCGAGATCGGTGCCGGACACATGCGCCTGCACGATCTTCGCCACCAGGCGGCGACGGGCATGGCGCAATGCGGCGTTCCCCTCGACATCCGCCAGATGGTGCAGAACCAGATCACCGGCCGGACGCAGACGATCGGCGCGGTCTACGACCAATATGATTACGCGCCCGAAAAGCGACGCGCCTTGGAACTCTGGGAGCGGCGCTTGCTTGCCGTCGTCGCCGGCAAGGCGCCCCCGACCGAGCGCTATGGTTCGGCGACGATCTAAAGCCGCGACGGTTGACAGTTCCGGGGCGCCGATCGCCGCTTTAGCACCTCTGACGATCAATCGGCTCGCCGAAGTACGGTAGAAACTTGCTCGCAGGCCGCGAAGGTCCGCGCATCATCCTCGAAGACCAAGACGCAGAAGACAAATCTCGGAGCACGAAGAGACATTGGTCGTTGCGCTGAAACAAGGCTTAAAGCGAGATCGCTGCGTTAGCTTCGGATACCTGACGAGATGCTGACACCGCCCGTCAGGGTGCGATCAGGTGCATTCCGGCAGTCTCGGCCGCGTCGCCTAAGCGTGGCGACTGGACCGAGAACGAAGCACAAAAAGGACTACACCTATGAAAATAGCTCTAATTGCAGGCCTCGTTACCTTGAGTGTTGCTGGCGCAGCGCACGCGGGAAGCTATGGCAAACCCTGCACGACGCAGCCGCAAGAAAAATGGATGTCCATTCAGCAACTTGAAAAGATCGTCAATGATCACGGCTACAAGGTTGCCAAGTCGAAAATCAAAGGCGCTTGTTTCGAGGTCTATGCGCGAGATCCTCAGGGTCAGCGGATCGAGCTGTTCCTAGATCCTGTCACGGGCAATCCAGCCGATGCCGACTGGAGCAATCCAGCGAAGCAGGCAGGCTGATGCTCTCAGATGCTAACAATGTGAGCGAAGCCGGCGGCGCGATGCCGCCGGCAACCGTTCGGGTCTGGGATCCCTTCATCCGCATTTTCCATTGGTCACTTGTTGCCCTGTTCGCCATTGCTTTTCTGACCGGAGACGAGATCGAATGGCTGCACCTGTGGGCAGGATACGCAATTGCTTTGCTGGTAACATTGCGACTCTTGTGGGGCTTTGTTGGTCCTCGTTATGCACGGTTTTCCGACTTTGTCAGAGGGCCGACTGCCGTCTGGTCTTATCTCAGGAAAGCCTTGCGTCTCGATGCCCCGAGAACTCTTGGCCACAATCCGGCTGGAGGAGCAATGATACTTGCTCTCCTCGGCCTGCTGATTGGTCTCTGCTCAACCGGTATCCTAATGACGACCGACACCTTCTGGGGTTCAAAAATGCTGGAAGAAATTCATGAGGCGCTGGCCTACGCGACGCTTGCTCTCGTCGGGTTACACGTCGTCGGAGTCATCTTTGCGAGCATTGAGCACGGCGAAAATCTTGTTAAGTCGATGCTGACTGGCAGGAAGCGCCCGCTGTAGATATGAGGAGACGCAAAGCACATTTGGAACTGAGGGGCATCCTGCATGAGCCGCTTACATCTACATTCGGAGGAACATCTCGTCCATCGAATCGGCTGGCTGAGGGCGGCCGTGCTTGGCGCCAACGATGGCATCGTCTCAACCGCAAGCCTCATCGTTGGCGTGGCTTCGGCAGCCGCGAAATCTAACGACATTCTGGTGGCGGGTGTCGCGGGTTTGGTGGCGGGCGCCATGTCGATGGCGGCCGGCGAGTATGTTTCTGTCAGTTCTCAATCGGACACCGAGCGGGCCGATCTCGCAAGAGAGCGAAAAGAACTCTCGGAAAATATTGCGTTTGAGCGCGAGGAACTCGCAAACATCTATGTCCAGCGGGGCGTCGAGCACGACCTCGCTCTCAAAGTTGCCGACCAACTGATGGCAAAAGATGCACTGGGCGCGCACGCTCGGGACGAGCTCGGAATCTCGGAAATCACTACCGCCCGGCCGATGCAAGCAGCTCTGACGTCCGCGGCGACGTTTTCGGTGGGCGCGGCCCTGCCGATCCTGGTGGTTTTGCTTGCCCCTCCAGACAAGCTTGTACTCAGCGTTTCGATTGCATCCTTGGTCTTCCTCGGAGCGCTTGGCTGGGTTGGCGCGAAGGCCGGCGGCGCCAACCCCCTTACCGCAACGCTTCGTGTCACATTCTGGGGTGCCTTGGCGATGGCCCTGACGGCTGGGGTCGGAGCAATTTTTGGGACCGCCGTGTAGGCGATCAGCGCCCTGCGATGCAGTAAAAAATCAGCGGATAATTTCGTTCTTACCATATTCACCGAGCGTCGCGGCCTGGCGACGATCTAAAGCCGCGACGGGTGGCGACAGCCACAATTCTGCGCCCTGTCGCGGGTTGTCGCGTCCGGTCGCGCCCCGCCGCGGCAGTCGACATAAAATGTGATGTGCCGTGTCGCCCCGATGGGTTCGGTAATGCCCGTCGGCTAGCTTGCTAGCAACATAGAAATGGAGGTTTCTGCATTGACAGGTCGCGTGAATGCTGCAGATTTGGTGTGGGGGCATCTCGTTGCAAAGGAGAACGGAATGTCGTCGGACCTGCCACGTATGATCACGAAGCGGGAGTTGTGCCTTATTGTGCCGTACTCGCCGCAACACATTGGGCGGCTCGAGAAGCGGGGATTGTTCCCGAAGCGCGTCACCATCGGTTTGAGGCGCGTGGGGTGGTGGCTGCATGAGGTGCAGGAGTGGCTGAATACGCGCCCAGACCTCAAATGCCGGGCGCCCATCAAGAGCGACAAACCGAAGGCTGATACAACATGCCCGTCGTCGTCTCATTTGTGAGTCAGAAGGGCGGGGTGGGGAAGAGCACGCTGGCGCGTGCGCTCGCTGCCGTCGCAGGCCATGGTGGCGTGCGCCTGCTTCTGGCGGATCTCGATCCGCAGCAGCGCACGGTGTCGAAATGGCAAAAGCTGCGCGCGCAGAATGCGCTCGCGCCCGCGATCGAGGTAAAGGCGTTTCGTACGATAGACGATGCGTTTGCGGCAGGCGCGAAGCGCGATCTTGTTATCCTCGATACACCGGGCAGTGTTACGCGCGCGACGCTCGACATCGCGCGCAAGTCGCATCTGGTCGTACAGCCGACGGGTCCCAGCCTTGATGATCTCGAGCCGGCGGTCCTTCTCTTTCACGAGCTCGCGGATGCAGGAATCCCGCGCGAGCGGCTGTTGCTCGTGCTGTGCCGGACAGCGACGAAAGGGGAGGAGGCGGAGGCGCGCCGGTACATCGCACAGACGGGATACGCGGTCCTGCGCTCGTCGATCCCGGAGCGTGCCGTTTACCGCGCGGCGCAGAACCGCGGCCTCGGTCTCACCGAGACGAATGAGCGTGCGCTCAATCAACGTGCCGACATGGTGATTGCGGAGCTGCTGGCTCGGGTCAACGACGCGATCGCCGCGATGAAGCGCAAGCCGCGCAAGATGGGCAAGGAGGATGTCGCATGAGCGACGCAGCCAAGTTCGTGAAAAACATGTTTGCGCCGTCGAAACTCGGGAAGGCGCCGAACCCGGAGGAGGCGCTGCGCAATCTGCACGTTCCTGCGACCCAAGCGCCGGCGGAGCCCTCGGAGCCGATGGTGCAGGTCAACGTCCGCGTGCCGGCAAGCAAGAAGAAGCGGCTCCGGCTTCTCGCGGCGCGCGACGGCAAAGGCTTGGCCGATGTCATCCTAGAAGGACTCGAACTCTACGAAGAGCGTCACGGACGCGCGCCGAACGTGTGATCGCATGTGGCGGGTGTGGAGCGTCATCGGCATGCTGGTGTGGGGCGGCACGATCTTCGCCTCCGCGTCGATGAATTATTTAGCCGGCCAACAATTCGGCCACACGCCATCCGAGGCTCGCGTCTTTGCACTTCTCGGGCTCTCCGCTGATGTGTGGAAGGCGATCGGGCCGATCTTCATCCTGACACTATGGCGCGCCCGGCGGCCTGTGCCGGCGGGACTTGCCGCGTTTGTATGGATCTTTTGCTTCATCTTCGCCGTCTCGGCCGCGCTGGGCCTTGCCGCACGCAACCGAAGCGCGGTGATCGGGGAGCAGCAGGATCTCCGGCTAGCTTATCAGGACATCGAGAGCGAGCTCGCCGCCGTAGAAAAGGAGCGGAGCGCATTCGGGGTCGTGCCGTCGCCTGCCGAGAAGGAAGCGGCGATCGCAGCGGTGTTCGCGCAAGTTGTTCCGGGCGGCACGGTCGGTGCAGTATCTAAAGACTGTGCCAAGGACACGCCGAGGACACGAAATGCATGTGCGCACGTTGCTTTGTTGCGGCAAGACCTGGAAAGATCGAAAGATGCCGCCGAGCTCGAGCGGCGGGCATCTTTCCTTCGGCACAAGCGCGATGTTTACCGCGCGCGAGGTGCACGCCGCGAAGCCGATCCGCAGTCGCGCCTCATCGCATCGCTTTCCCGCGGTCTTGTTCCGGTCGAGGACGTGAGCCTCGTCCTCATCTTGGTTCTGGTCGTCGTGGTGGAGCTTGTGAGCGCCTTCGCGCCGGTCGTGGTGCACGAGTTCGTTCTGACGATGCGATCACCTGCTCAACCCGCACGCAGACGCCAAGTTGGCGGTCATCGCACGGAAACAGGTCCAGCTCGAACGTCTTTGAGCGCTGCAAAGACGGTAGCGGCGCTGGCGCCGAAGGTCGGCGCGCTCTACGATTATCTTGCTGAGCGCATCGAGCCGGACGAGACGGGTATTTTGGCCGTTAGCGACCTGTGGGGGGACTATCACTTGTGGTGTGGCAATCAAGGCTTCGCGGCTCTCACACGGCGCGCCTTCATCAGCGAACTCGATGCCATCGCGGCCGGCGATCTCCGCGACTGCATCTTTTGGCAGGGGAGCAATTACAGGGGATTGAGGTTTGTAAGCTGAACTTCTATCGTGTCAGAGTCTCGTCTCGAAGCCACGACGCCTATCACGCGGATTGGATGAAAAGCGCGCTGTGAGCGAATGCGGGAGGCATCACGGATTTTCGGAGGGGAAGCAGGAGTTAGCGGCTCTGCTGGGCCGAGTTCATGGCCATGACGGACGATGCTTAGCGCTTGGTCTTGAGGTCCCAAAGGGTGGGCAGCACGAATACGGCGGTGACTGCAAGAGCAAAGATGCTGAATGGGAAATAATTCCTGGAATCGGCAAAGCCAGCTATTAGGCATCCGATCGCGATCAGGAGGCAGATTGCTGCAGTGAAGAGTGCTGGTTCGTGGTCGCTCATAACCTTGCGCATCGTTTCCAGACGTTTGCTGGTGTGGGTCTCATCAGCCTTTTTGAGTGCGTCGACGCCGCGCGCGAGTGCGGCGATCGCGCTTTGTCCCCGGTGCTTGAGCGCCGTCACCTGATCCGCGACGTTCGCCACGAGGCCATAGGCGCCAGGTACTCCTTGCTTGTCGAGCCTGCGTGCGAGGGTGAGGAGTTCATCATAGAGTCGCCGCTCAGCTGGAGAAAGATTTGCGGGCGGTGCGTCGTGCTCCAGACCGTCATCATTGGCGGAGCTGGACTGCGGAAACGTAAAGACCTCCGCGGGCAATTGTCCGGACCCGGTCTTTCCCGATTTATCGCTGCGTCGCGCCATGCTTCTATCCCCCGCGTTGCGGGCGACGATACAATGAAATCGATGGGACTCAAGGTCGGTTGGATATAGTGGCAATGTTCGAAATGTGGAGAATTGGGGAGTTAGGAGATACGGCCCTGTTTTGCGTATAATGTGCGGCGTATGACGGGACAGGAATCTGCGGGGGGAACGAGGGTGGCGAACGGCGATTTTGGGTGGATAGCAAATTTTATATGGGGCATCGCGGACGACGTCCTACGTGACCTGTACGTCCGCGGCAAGTACCGCGACGTCATCCTTCCGATGACGGTCTTGCGGCGACTGGACGCCGTGCTCGAACCGACCAAGAAGGCCGTGCTCGACATGAACGACAAGCTCGATAAGGCGAAGGTCACCAACAAGGACCAGCCGCTTCGACAGGCCGCCGGGCAGGCTTTCTACAACACGTCGAAGTTCACGCTGCGGGATCTCAAGAACCGCTCGAGCCAGCAGCAGTTGCGCGCAGACTTCGAGGTGTACCTCGAAGGCTTCTCGCCGAACGTGCAGGTGATCATCGAGAACTTCGAGTTCCGTAATCAGATTCCGCGGCTCTCGAAGGCGGACGTACTGGGCACACTCATCGAAAAGTTCCTCGACCCGTCTATCAACTTGGGTCCGAACCCGGTGCTGAATGGCGACGGATCAGTGAAGCATAAGGGCCTCGACAATCATGCGATGGGCACGGTGTTCGAAGAGCTCGTCCGGCGCTTCAACGAAGAGAACAACGAGGAGGCCGGAGAGCACTGGACACCGCGCGACGGGGTGAAGCTTATGGCCGAGCTCATCTTCCGCCCGATCGCAGATAAGATCACGTCCGGCACGTATTTGCTCTACGACGGCGCGTGCGGCACTGGCGGCATGCTCACGGTTGCCGAGGAGACCCTGCAGCAGCTTGCCAAAGAGCATGGCAAGGAAGTTTCCACGCACCTTTACGGACAAGAGATCAATGCCGAGACCTACGCGATCTGCAAAGCCGATCTTCTCGTGAAGGGCGAGGGCGAGCAGGCGGACAATATCATCGGCGGTCCGGAGTATTCCACGCTGTCGAATGATGCGTTCCGGGCTCGCGAGTTCGACTTCATGTTGTCGAATCCCCCCTACGGCAAGAGCTGGAAGAGCGACCTTGAGCGCATGGGCGGGAAAGATGGCTTGAAAGACCCGCGCTTTGTAATCGAACATGACGCTGACAGTGAGTATTCGCTGGTTACGCGTACCAGCGACGGCCAGATGCTTTTCCTCGCGAACATGCTGTCGAAGATGAAGCATGGGTCCAAGCTCGGGAGCCGGATTGCCGAGGTTCATAACGGGTCATCGCTCTTCACCGGCGATGCCGGGCAAGGCGAGAGCAACATCCGGCGCTGGATCATCGAGAACGACTGGCTCGAAGCGATTATCGCCCTGCCTCTGAACATGTTCTACAACACCGGCATCGCGACCTACATCTGGGTGCTTTCCAACAAGAAGCCGGCGAACCGCAAGGACAAGGTACAGCTCATCGATGCGACGAGCTGGTACAAGCCCTTGCGCAAGAACCTCGGGAAGAAGAACTGCGAGCTGTCCGAGGACGATATCAAGCGGATTCTCGACACGTTTCTGGCCTTCGAAGAGACGGCGCAGTCGAAGATTTTCCCGAACAAGGCATTCGGGTACTGGAAGGTGACGGTCGAGCGGCCGCTTCGGCTCGCAGTCGATTTGGGTGAGACGAGGCGAAAACATTTTCGGGTTGCGTGCGTCGATGCGGGCGAAGAGCCGATGGCGAACCTCATGGACGCGCTCGCGAAGTCAATCGGTGTGGGACCGCATACGAATTTCAACGCATTCAAAAAGAAGCTCGAAGGACTCGCAGACGACAAGGGCGTGAAGCTCACGGCGAAGCGTGTGAAGCTGGTGCAGTCTGAACTCGCACAGCGCGACGAGACAGCTGAGCCAGTGATCAAGAAAATTCATAAGAAGGGCGAAGCCGATCCGTTGCACGGCCTTTGCGACGTCAAGCTCGATGCCAAGGCTGCCATCGTCGAATACGAGCCGGACACGGAACTACGCGACACTGAACAAGTGTCTCTGCTCGAAGAGGGAGGCATCCAAGCATTCATCGAAAGGGAAGTATTGCCGCACGCGAGCGACGCGTGGGTCGACAAGGACGCGACCAAGATCGGGTACGAGATCAGCTTCAATCGGTACTTCTACAAACCGCAGCCGCTGCGCACGCTCGATGCGATTCGGGCGGATATAGTCGCGCTCGAGAAGGAAACGGACGGACTCCTGGCCGAAATCATTGGAATGAAAAATTGAACCATGTCGACACAGCGATACACGGTCACACAGCTCCCGATAGAGACGCTTCTCACCTGGGTCAAGTCGGGAGAGATTGCGATTCCCGAGATCCAGCGGCCCTTCGTCTGGGAGCCGACGAAAGTCCGCAACCTTCTCGACTCGCTCTATAGTGGCTATCCGGTAGGTTATCTGATCGCATGGCGTAATCCGACCGTGCGGCTCAAGGACGGCACGCCATCTGCCGGCAAGCGCATCCTTATCGACGGACAGCAACGTGTTACGGCTCTCATGGCTTCGCTGCTTGGTCTCGAGGTGCTCACTCAAGACTATACGACGACGCGTATTCGCATCGCGTTCCATCCTCTCGAGGAGAAGTTCGAGGTCGCCAACCCTGCTATCGAGAAGAATGCAGCATGGCTGCCGGATATCGCAGAGCTTTTCTCTCCGAACGCCAAGCTGCTTCAAATCACGAAGGCTTACGCGGCAGCGAACAAGGGCGTCGACGCAGACGAGCTCTTTAACACGCTCGAGAAGTTAAAAAAGATCATCAACAATCCGGTCGGCGTCATCGAGCTTGCAGAGGATCTCGACATCGATACGGTCACGGAGATCTTCATCCGCGTCAATTCGGCAGGCAAGTCGCTTAGTCAAGCCGATTTCGCCATGTCGAAGATCGCTGCGAACGAAAGCTACGGCGGCAACGAGTTGCGCAAGGCCATCGATTACTTCTGCCACCTTGCGGTGGCGCCGGAGTTTCTCGCCCGCATCGAGAAGGGCGACCCGAAGTTCTCAAGCTCAGATCTCTTTCTGAAGATGCGTTGGCTCAAGGGTGCGGGCGAGCCGATCTATGATCCGTCCTACACTGACGTGCTGCGCGTAGCCTTCACCTCCGAATTCGTGCGCGGAAAGCTCCAAGACCTTGTGGCTCTTCTGTCCGGGCGCAATTTTGAAACCAAACAGTACGAGGATCAGATCGCCGAGCAGTCCTTCGCAGGCCTGAAGCGCGGTATCGAGAATTTCATCAGTGAGACGCACTTCAAGCGCTTCACGATGATCCTTCAGTCGGCTGGGTTCATCACGCGCGACTTGTTCGTCGGCCGCAACGCCGTTAACTTCGCATACATCGCGTACTTAAAGGGGCGCTCCGACAGCGTGGCGCCTGCCGACCTTGAGCGGATCGTCCGACGCTGGTACGCGCTGTCGCTGCTGACGGAGCGATACACGACCAGCCCTGAGACGGCTTTCGATCGCGATATCCGCGAGATCTCAAAGCGAGGATTGCTCGATTACGTCAATGGGACGATCGATGCCGAACTGCCGGACAATTACTGGACGAACCTGCTACCGAATCAACTCGAGACGTCATCGAGTACGAGCCCGTTCTTCTTCGCGTTCCAGGCAGCGCAGGTGAAGCTCGGCGATAAGGGATTTCTGTCACGCGACATCACCGTGCGCGATCTCCTCCTCAATCGTAGCGACGTCCATCACATCTTCCCACAGGAACATCTCAAGAAGCAGGGTATGAGTCGAGGGCGCTACAATCAGATCGCGAACTTCGCCATCGCTCAGAGCGAGATCAATATCGCCATCCGTGACAAGGCGCCGGACATCTACTTCGCGGAACTCGCCAAGCAATGCAACGGCGGGCAGGCGAGGTATGGCGGCATTAGCGATGAGGCTGAATTGCGAGACAATCTCGAGACGCATTGTCTGCCGGATGGGATGCTCGACGGCAAAGTGCCCAGCTACGATACCTTCCTCGAGTTTCGGCGCGGTCTCATGGCAAATAAAATCAAGGAATGGTTTCAATCGTTATGATCGAGGATCTCAAACCATATCCGGAGTACAAAGATTCAGGGGTGAAGTGGCTTGGGCCGGTACCTAAGCATTGGGCTCGCTCCAGAATTAAACATTATCTTCGCGAGACTGAAGAGCGAAGCCGTGATGGCACAGGCCTCCTTCTCTCACTGACCCGATCCAGAGGATTGATACCGCAACGCGAAGCATCGAAGAAGCTAGCGAGTGCTAGTGATCTCTCAAAATATAAAGTGTGTCATTCGGGGCAACTTGTTATGAACCGAATGCAGGCTTGGTCCGGTATGTTTGCCGTGGCGAAAGAGACCGGGCTGGTAAGTCCAGACTATAGCGTTTTCCGAAATATTTCGGATGGGGATGTGTTTTACCTAGATCGGCTTTTCAAAACGCCAATGCTGGTCGATCAGTTCTCGCAACGATCAAAAGGGATCGGTACAGGTTTTAATCGACTGTATTCACCGGACTTTGGCGCTATAGAGGTTGTGGTTCCGCCGCCGACCGAACAAGACGCTATCGTTCGCTTCCTCGATTATGCTGACCGGCAAATCCATCGCTACATCCGCGCGAAAAAGAAGCTCATCGCACTCCTCAACGAACAGAAGCAGGCCATCATTCATCGCGCGGTTACGCGCGGGCTTGATCCGAATGTAAAGCTAAAGCCGTCGGGGCTCGAGTGGATAGGCGACATGCCCGTGAACTGGACGGTACTTAAATTGTCTCAGCTGACATCTCGCATAGGAGATGGACTGCACGGAACGCCGAAGTATGTCGATGCATCGCCGTTTCATTTTATAAACGGGAACAACTTAGTCGACGGGTCCATTTCAATAAGGCCGACCACACGATGTGTTGGCGAAGCAGAGTATCTAAATCACAGGGTGGACCTAGATGAAACAACACTGCTGATGTCCATCAACGGGACTATCGGGAATGTTGCTTGCTATAATTATGAGAAAGTTATTTTGGGAAAAAGCGCGGCCTACATTAAGTGTAACAAGCGCATTTTGAGGTCATTTCTGTTTTACTACCTTCAGTCGCCTACCGTGACAGAACATTACAAGCTAGAAGTAACGGGCACTACAATTTTTAACCTGTCGCTCGATTCCATACGCGGAACGAAAGTCGCATTACCATCGGTTACAGAGCAGTTGGAGATAGCAAACTTTCTAGATGGGGAAACTCTTAGGTTCAAAAAGGCTGTTTCGCGAATAAGTCTTGAGATTGAATGCCTATCTGAATACCGCGCTCGCCTCATCGCCGATGTCGTCACCGGCAAGCTCGACGTACGCGAAGCGGCAGCGAAGCTTCCCGACTTTGCTGTCGAACCTGCTCTTCTGGACGAAGCGGATGATCTGTTGCAGGATGATTCGACGGCTGAGGAAGGCGAACCCGAAGCCGAAGATGAAGCCGCATGAAATCCGATACCAGCGAAAAAGGGCTCGAGACGCTCATCGTCGACCACATGACGTCGACGGGCTGGATTGCCGGAAAGCCTGCTGATTACGACCGTGCCTTCGCGATCGACCTTGCGCAGCTGATAGAGTTCGTCCGAGCCACGCAACCCAAGCTGATTGAGGCCCTAGACCTCGAAAATGATGACCCTACCCGGCGCTCGTTCCTCAGCCGACTGCAGGGAGAGATTACTAAGCGCGGGGTCATCGACGTCTTACGCAAGGGCGTGAAGCACGGTCAACACCACGTCGATCTCTTTTTTGGCACGCCCTCGCCCGGTAACCTGCATGCGACAGAGCGGTATGCCGCTAACCGCTTTATCGTTACCCGCCAGGTACGCTACAGCCAGAACGAAGAACAGAACGCGCTCGACGTCTGTCTGTTCATCAACGGTCTGCCGATTGCAACTTTCGAACTCAAGAATAGCCTGACGAAGCAGACCGTCGCGGATGCCGTCGAGCAGTATAAACGGGATCGCGATCCGAGAGAATTGCTGTTTCTGTTTGGGCGTTGCATCGCGCATTTTGCGGTTGATGATGCTGAAGTGAGATTCTGCCCCGAGCTAAAGGGGAAAGCTTCATGGTTCCTTCCATTCAACAAAGGTTGGAACGATGGAGCCGGAAATCCGCCAAATCCGCACGGCCTCAAGACCGACTACCTGTGGAAGGAGACGCTCACCAAGCATGGTCTCACCGAAATCCTGGAGCATTATGCCCAGATCGTCGAAGAGACGAATAAGAAGACCGGCAAGAAGAAGCGCGTCCAGATCTTTCCGCGATACCATCAGCTCGACGTGGTGCGGAAGCTCCTCGCACACGCTGCCCAGCACGGAGCAGGGAAGCGCTACCTCATCGAACACTCTGCTGGTAGTGGGAAGTCGAACTCCATTGCTTGGCTCGCGCACCAGCTCACATCCGTCGAAAAAGATGACAAGCAGGCATTCGACACCATCATCGTCGTCACGGACCGCACCATCCTGGACAGCCAGATTCGTGAGACGATCAAGCAATTCGACCATGTGGGGGCTACCGTCGGTGCGGTAACGGAAGGATCTAAGCAGCTGCGAGAGTTCATCGAGCAAGGGAAGCGCGTCATCATCTCGACGGTGCAGAAGTTCCCGTTCATTGTCGAGGACATCGGGATAGAGCACCGCGGACGTTCGTTCGCGATCATCATTGATGAGGCGCACTCGAGCCAGGGCGGCAAGACCTCGGCGGCGCTGAGTACAGCGCTTGCGGAGGCTGGGGCTGAGGAAGACGATGAGACTATCGAAGATACCATCAACCGCGTGATGGGGGCGAAAAAGCTGTTGCCGAATGCGAGCTACTTCGCATTTACCGCGACGCCGAAGAACAAGACACTTGAGATCTTCGGCGAGCCTTACCTTGATGGTGGGGAGACGAAGCACTGCCCATTCCACAGCTACACGATGAAGCAGGCAATCGAGGAAGGCTTCATCCTGGATGTGCTCAAGAACTACACGCCGGTCGACAGCTACTACAAGCTTGTGAAAACCGTGGAGGATGACCCGGAGTACGATACGAAGCGGGCAAAGAAGAAGCTGCGCCACTACGTCGAGAGCCACAGTCACGCGATCCGGCTTAAGGCCGAGATCATGGTCGACCATTTCCAGGAGCAGGTCATCGGTCTTAATAAGATCGGCGGGCAGGCGCGGGCAATGGTTGTGACGGGGAGCATCGAACGCGCGATCGACTATTTCCACGCGATCCGCGACTACCTGAAAGAGATCAAGAGCCCTTACCAAGCCATCGTGGCGTTCTCCGGCGAACCTGAGTATGGCGGGCACAAAGTTACTGAGGCCTCGCTCAACAAATTTCCGTCGAAGGAGATCGCTGACAGGATTCAGGAAGACCCGTACCGATTCCTCATCTGCGCAGACAAGTTCCAGACCGGCTACGATGAGCCGCTCTTGCATACCATGTACGTCGACAAGCCGCTCTCCGGCGTGAAGGCAGTGCAGACTCTGTCGCGGCTCAACCGTGCGCGGCCGCAAAAGTACGACACGTTTGTGCTCGACTTTCAGAACGACGTTGACACCATCCAGAAGGCGTTCGCTCCCTACTACCGCACGACAATCCTCTCGCAGGAGACCGACCCAAACAAGCTGCATGATCTGAAGGCGGCCCTGGACGGCTTCCAAGTATACTCGCAGGCACAGATCGATGATCTGGTCGCTAAGTATCTCAAGGGCGCGGGACGTGAGCAGCTGGACCCCATCTTGGATGCATGCGTCGCCACTTACATTGACGAACTTGATGAAGACCAGCAGGTCGAGTTCAAAGGCAAGGCTAAGGCATTCGTGCGCACATACGGCTTCTTGTCAGCCATCCTCCCATACACGAACGCGGAGTGGGAGAAGCTCTCCATCTTCCTCAACTTCTTGGTGTCGAAGTTGCCTGCACCGAAAGAGGAAGACCTGTCGAAGGGCATCCTCGAGGCGATCGACATGGATAGCTATCGCGTCGAGAAGAAGGCCGTCGTCCGCATCCAGTTGCCCGATCAGGACGTGGAGATCGAGCCGGTGCCGACGGATGCCGGTGGACGAAAATCGGAGCCGGAACTCGATCGCCTCTCGAACATCCTAAATGATTTTAATGAGCAGTTCGGAAATATCGAATGGCAGGACGGCGACCGCGTGCGACGGATGATCAGCGAAGAGATCCCTGCAAAGGTCGCCGCTGACAAGGCTTACCAGAACGCGATGCAAAACTCCGACAAGCAGAATGCGAAGATTGAGCACGAGAAGGCGTTGAAGCGAGTCATGACGGCCGTGCTGAATGACGACACGCAGCTGTTCAGCAAGTTCCAGGACGATCCCAGCTTCCGGAAGTGGCTGACGGACAAGATGTTTTCAATGACATATGAGAAGGCGGGGGAATAGGGGTTGTGGGCAATTCCAAATCATCAATCCTTCAACTCAACCTCCACCGCGAATTCTTCGAAGCGATCGCGAAGGGTACTAAGCATGGGGAGTATCGCGATCGCACCGACTATTGGAAAACGCGGCTCGAAGGCCGCGAGTATGACTTTATTCGCTTCCGTAACGGGTATGGCCCCAACGTTCCTGAGATGGACGTGCAGTGGAAGGGAGTCGAGAAGCGGCGGGGTTGCTATGCGATCCGGCTTGGCAAGATTCTAAGTCTGAAGCGATGGAATGGTTGAGGCTACTGCTCGACGCTCACGTGCTCGACACAAGTCCGTTCTGGAATCATCCATCGGCGTTAAAGCAATTGCGCTGCTTTAGAAGATCCTTCGAATTGACCCGCGCCGGGTGCTATGAGTGCCTCTTAAGGATCAAGGTAAATTCAAAAACCGTACTTTTGTTTGCGAAATTCAAACGCTTCCTGTCCGCCTTCAAGTAATTCTTTGACCAGCTCTTTGACTGTTGGTGTATCGATTGAACCGCAGAACTCGTCAGGGATCGTGGCGTGCTCGATACCACCCTCTACAACGGATATGAGACCAACGATCTGCTCTGCATCCCCCAGTACGGGGATGTTGGCGTTGTGAGTAGAAAAGATAAATTGGCGCTTGCGCTTTTCCTCCCGCATCGTCGGAACCACGGATTCAGCAATGAACCGGTTGTCGAGATCATCTTCAGGTTGATCGACCACGAGCGGAGCATCGGATTCAAGTAAAAGTAAAAGGAGGACCGCTGTTGCCTTTTGGCCGGTCGATAGTTGGTCCAGCTGTTTCCACGTCTGCGTTGTCTCATTGCCGACGTTCAGTTCCAAGACAGCCTCGGCAGCAAGCTCGCACTCTTCCAGTTCGAGTGCGAGGGCCGTGGCACCCTGTGCGATCCGTTCAGCTGAGACTTGCGAGAAACCGTACTTCTCGACGAGCGATGGTGCGCCTTCGATGAGGGCGGCAGCCAAGTCGGTCAGACTCAAATCGTCTGTGTTCCTCAATCGCTCCAGCGCTTGGCTTATGTTGCCGGAGCAATGCTTGCGTATGACCGCTTCCACTTGCCCGAGCGAAGCGCTCGGCCGCACTTGGACGCGAACGCGATCTTTAAGCCGCTTTGAGACCTTGCGTGCAGCTTTCTGCAATTCGCGAAAGTCTTCTGCTTTCGCCGCATCCCATTTCGCGAGCAACTCGCCTCGCTCCTTTTGAAGTTTAGCCAGGGACTTGTTGCGGGCTTTCAGCTCCGCCTCTTTGGGCTTTAGGCGCTCGAGCTGGTCCTTGTATGCCACGTATTTTGCGGCGTCGTGGCCCTCGGCCTTCAGTTGTTTCAGCGTCTTTTGGTACAGCTCTTCGGAAGCCTTCTGCTTCGGTTCCCATTCGGCCTTGACCGTTTCGAGCGCTGTAGTCGCCTCGGTTACAGCCGTTTGGATGCCCTGGCCAGCCACCTTCACTTTCTGCAGCAATTTCGATTGTACCGCGTCAAGTTTTGCGAGTATCGAAGCGTTGGGGAGCTCCTTGGCTTCTTCGCCGATTAGCGGCCCGTCGGTTGCGGCCTGGCCAAGTACGTGGGCTGCGAGTTCTGCAGCTTGCTGAATCATCCCTGCGGCCTGTTCGAAAAACCTGGCCTCCTTGTCGATGAGCGTCTTGTCCTTCAGCTTCGCATCGAGGCCCGCCGCAGCGAAGCGTTTGAGATGTTCCTTGAGCGTCGGCAGAGCTGTGAGCGCTTCCTCAACGTGCCCGATTTGGAGGATCTCGGCCGCAATCGTGACGCGTGAGCGTTCCAGCCGTTCTTTTAGGTGCCCCTTCGTAGCTGTGGTATCGGTCGTCGGTTCTGTAAAGCGGCGAAGAAGCTGCGCGAGCTTCTCCGGGAATCTCGTGAGCTCGGAGATCTCGTGCTGGCCATACACCTCGAGGCTTCCCAGTACAGAACGAGGAGTGACGTTATCTAGTAGGTTACCGCTTTGATCGCGTACGCGCGGCCGACCGCCGAAAATGCGCTGGATCAAATAATACTGAGGGGATGGAAGGGGCGAACGGATCAAGACAGTTATGGACGCACCTTGGCCGAGCACATTCTTTATCATGCTGTCGTGCGTGCGGCGGGCTTCGTCGCCCTTAGGCGGCAGTTCGAAAGCGTACCTCAAGCTTTCAATCAAAGTTGATTTGCCCGCGCCACGGCCACCGACAAGGACATTGAGGCACTCATTGAATCGAAGTCCCTGACCATCGAGAAGTCCGCCCGCCCATGAGACGGCTATCAGCTCAGTGTGCGCGGTGGAATTTGGATCGCTGTTTAGACGAATGCGCGACTCCCAATCGAGGAATGCTTGCCTTAGTCCTTCAATGGAAGGTGCTGCCATTTTTATCCAGGTTGTGCAGCTGGGGTCCGAAAGCACGGCAGGGTCGCTGACGTCGTTTGCGTTCAGCACCGCGAGCGCGCGAGGCCGCGCATACGCCGGATCCTTGTTGACGATGATGTCCCGAAATCCGTCTTGCGCAGCGGCTCTTGCCCCGGGCAAGGCAATGGCAAGCAAATCCGGGGATGACCAGACGCGCGCCCGCGTTTGACCTTTCAACGTCGCGAGGAGTCCACCCGCTGCGCATGCGTGAGCCGCAATGGTGATGCCTCCCAACTTGGGAATGGATTGGAGGAGCTGCTCGCACGTTTTGTCTGACTGCGGAGATTCCGCATTGAGGTCCGTCACGCCGCAGGCGCCGATCGCCCTTTCCAATTCATGTACTGTCGTTGAACTCGGAAAAAGGCAGAGGAGGTGGACGCCGTCGCTCGAAACGGCCTCGAAGCCCATAAGAACACGAATGCCGGCAGTGGTTAGGGCCTTTGCCAGACTTTCCGAGGCTGCGATGCGGAAATGGTCCGTTATGCCAACGACCTCGATTCCCTCCTCAAGACAAGCGGCAAGCATGGCCGCATTGTATTCACCCTCGGTCTTGTGGCTGTTCGCCTTCGAATGGCGTGTGCCGTATGCGAATGGGTTCACCTGAAGGGCGCACTTGTAGAACCGAGCTCCCGCCGGCCTCCGAACGGCGTTGGCGAGCCCTGTCGGCACGGCATCGTGCTCAATGAGACTAACAAGTTGGGGATCTAGTGGGTCGTCGACTACAGTGTTCATGTACGTATCTTACTCTCGACTTCGACGCCCGCACAAATCCTGTTGAGAAAAGTTTCCCCTGTCATAGAGGGGTAGGGACCCCCAGTGTCTGCAGTGCACTTTAGCGAGGAGGATCGATGAGGGTGTGGTGGACTGAAGCGAGCGTACGATTCCCGCAGGGTGATGGATGTGCGAGTCGGTGCGACGATACTGTTGAGGTCTGCAAATTTTTGGTACGCTGTAGCTCTCCATGCCCCTCATCTCCAAAACTACCTTCCTCGAGTTCCAGCTCTGCCCGCGCGATACCTGGCTCAAGCTCCACAAGCCTGAGCTCGTCGAGCAATTCACGCCCACGGCGTTCGAGCTGCACCTCATGGAAGAGGGCAATGCGATCGAGCACGTGGGGCGAGGCCTCTGGCCCGATGGCGTGCTCGTCACCGAAACGGGGGATGAGGCGTGCCGACGGACGGCCGAGCTGATGGCGGCAAGGACGCCGGCGATCTTCCAGGCGACGTTCGTCGTCGACGGCTTTATCGCCAAGTGCGACGTGCTCGCCTTCAACGTGGCGGCGGAAAGCTGGGACCTCTACGAGATCAAGGGTACCAACGACAAGAAGGAGGAGGGTGAGGATCGCGACCACATCTCCGATCTCGCGTTCCAGAAGAACGTCCTCGAGCGGGCCGGCGTGAAGCTTGGCCGGCTCTTCATCGTCCACCTCGACCGGGAGTACGTGCGCGACGGCGAACTCGACCTCGAGGCCCTGTTCGTCAAGGACGACAGCACCGAGCAGGTGGCCGCGATCGCGCAGGAGATCGGCGAGGAGATGATGGTGGCGCGCGGCGTGCTCGCCCGCGAGCGCGAGCCGAGCATTACGTGCGACTGCCACTTCAAGGGCCGCAGCCGGCACTGCCGCACCTTCGCCTACTCGCACCCGGAGATCCCCGAGTATTCGGTGCACGACCTGGTGCGCATCGGAACGAGCAAGAAGAAGCTCGCGTACTTCATGGACCATCGCATCTACACCCTCGACGAGGTCCCGGACGGCTTCGAGCTTGGCGACGCCCAGCAGAACCAGGTGCTGGCGCATAAGCGCCGGGCGCCGATCATCGACGAGCAGGGGATCGCCGCGGCGCTCGAGCGCTATCGCTATCCCTTGTACTTCTTCGACTACGAGACCTATGCCCCCGGCATTCCGACCTTCGCCGGCTTCTCGCCCTACCAGCGCATCCCGTTTCAGTTCTCGCTTCACATCCTGCGTCGGCCGGGCGACGCGCTCGAGCATCTCGAGTTCCTGCAGCCGGATCTTGCCGATCCGACGGAGGGCGTCGCGAAACTCTTGAGCGAGCACATCGATCCAAATGGAAGCGTGGTCGTCTGGTATGCGCCATTCGAGCGCGACGTCAACGCCGAGATCGGCAAACGGGCGCCGGCCTATCGCATGGCGCTCGAACGCCTCAACGGCCAGATCGTCGACCTGCGCGAGATCTTCGTCGACCAGCACCTCGTGCATCCGGAGTTCCGCGGCAGCACCTCGATCAAGGCGGTGCTGCCGGTGCTCGTACCGGAGCTCTCGTATAAGGATCTCGCCATCCAGGAGGGCGGCACCGCCTCGAAGGAGTGGTGGCGCATGGTGGCGGCCGAGACACCGCCGGCGGAGCGCCAGGCCATCGCCGCGGCGCTCAAGACCTACTGCGCCCGCGACACCTACGCGATGGTCGCGATCTGGCAGAAGCTGCATGAGCTGGCCGCAACAGGAGCATCACGGCAGTCCGCGTAAAGTCGTGTTAAGGCGGCGTCAGCGGCACGATGTCGGCTGCGAGGCAATTCTTGCCTCCGTACACGGCTCGGAAGCGCACCATGGTGCCGGGTTTGATACGCTTAACGTCTCTCTTGCGCACACTGTCAGGCGCGATATCTGCGAACCCGCCATCCTCGAGGTGGATGGAACCGGAGCATCTCTTGGCATCGAAGCTCTCGATGGTGCCGGTCTGCGTCTCGACGGCGTAGCCGTCGTATCTGATGCGCTGCTTGAGCGTGCGGTCACGGTAGCGCTTCTCGAGTTTGGCGATGACCGCATCGTCGCGCGCTCGCGCTTCGATCATGCGCACTTCCTTGAGCTTGTAAGTGACCCGGACTTCCTCCTCTGCCCAGAAATGAACGCGATCGCCGACCGTTGGGATGTTTTTGAAGCCGTCCAACCGCAGCTTGATCTCGTGAATCGTGATGCGTTCGCCGTCGTCGGTCAGGATGATACCGGTCCGGCCGTCCCACTCGGTAACGAGGCCTTGCATCGCACAGGCCGTGTAGGTGTCGTCCGCATCGCTCATGTCCGCGCCTCCGCCATACGCGGAAAGCGGCGGCCGATATCCGTCATGCGCGCGGTTACCCTTACATCGCCCCTAGCACTCGCGAGCACTGTGCGCGGCCGCTTTCCGGTTGCGAAGATTGCGCCCGATCCGGGCGCGAGTGCGGCGGATGCTGCGAAGAACAGAAGGCGAGGCGGCCCTCGATTCCGAGGTGCCGTAGGTAGTGGCACCGCGGCCGCGTAGATGTGATCGCGACAAGGCAATGGCGGGTGAAAACGCATTCACCCCACGCTCTGCGGCCTACTCCGCGCCAGCGATCGACGCCGGGACGGCCGAGACCGAGGGCTCGGCGTGCGAGAGCGCGGTCGCCAGAGGCGAGGCGCCCAGACCGATCCACCGCAATAAACAATGAAGCCCCGACCTATTCTGGTCAGGGCTCCACGCTTCCTCACTTGCGGGCGGCCTTCTTCGGCGGCTCCGGGTCCTGTTCCTCGTCCTCATAGGGGCGAAGAACGATCCGGGTCTGCACGGCGCCGTCGTAGATCGTCGGCACCGGCAGGGCATCGAGCTGGACGTTATGCGACCCGTCCTTGTTCTCGAAGGCGGTGCCGATCCGCGTCCACCAGCCTTTCTTGATTTCCCCGGTTTTGGGGTCCTTCCACTCACGGTCGGAGACCGTGAAGACCTTGAAGCTCGGACTTACCGCGCTCATCTTGCTTCTCCTTTCTGTCGTTGCAAGGTGCGGAGAGCTAACCGCGAACCACTGGGCGATCCGCACGGCCGCCTCGTGGACGTCGACCTTCTCGAGCTCGGCAACGAGCTCGAGCATCGCACCGCCGCGGCTGCAATTGCCGAAGCAGTGCCATGTCCCGTCGCGTGGATTGACGACGAACTGGCGCTTGTTGGTGCCGCTGTGGATGGGGCACGGTCCGCGCAGCTGCTGCCCGCTGCGCGTCAAGGTCTCGATGAGCCCGTAGCGGCTCAAGACCATCGTCAGCGAGACCAGGCGCCGGATCTGGGTGTAATCGACGGGGTACGATTTCGGGGCTGACAAAGAGCTCGCCTCCTTCCTGTGTGCCGTCGTCTCTCTGAATCCTAGACCCGGAGAATCTCCTGTCAAATCAGGGTCTTGCACTGTCATCCGAGGCCCCCAGCGTGGCGCAGGCCGGCGCTTCGAGCGTCAAGGGCGCGCGTCGCAAGGGAAGGCCATACCCGGCCCTCAGGCGCGCCCTGGACGCCGCGCCGCCCCGCGCCCGAGGGACGGCTATCTGTCTGCGGGGCCGAGGAAGGGGAGCGCTCATCCGGCCGCCTCAAGGTCAGACGCGAGCAGCGACACCTGCGCGCGACGGAGGTTGACCCAGATCGGCGCGAAGGGGCCCTCGTTGGCGAGCTGCGCGAGGGTGGTGAAGAGGAAGAGGCCGCTCGGCTTGCCAGTGATCTCGAGCGTGCGATCGATCATCGTCGTGATGCGCGCTTCGGCGCGCGTCACGAACAGGACGCGGAAGCGCTGGAAGCCCCAGCGACGCACGTGCTCCTCGGTGTGCCAGGCGTTCCAATAGACAAACACTTTCTTGGCGATCGACGAAGTGCCGGTCAGCTTCTTGCGTCTGACCGGCATATGGCCGGTGTCCTGCTCGAGGACGAAGTTGACGCGCGTCGTCGCGGAGTCCTGCAGCGAGAAGATGCGATCAGGCACCGCGGAGCGCGGCACGTCGTTGCGCGAGACCTTGCTCAGCGTGATCGCCATCGGGTTCGGCGCCGTGCGCGTCGCCTCCGGGAAATGCCGGAAGAGATCCTGGTAATCGATGAGCGGCATGCCGCGATGCGCCGCGTGAAGCTCGAACGCGAGCATCGTCTCGGCGATGTCGAGGGTGTGGGCGACGAGGTCGGTCGTGGCTTTGGCGTTCTTCTTCTTGAGCGCACGGCGATCCGGCGACACCCCGTCCTGGGCGACGAGCAGGTCGGCGCCGGCCTTGGCAAGCGCGAAGACGCGCGGCATGGTGACGAGGCGCAGCCGCGCCGTCTCGGTCGCTGGCTCGACGACGAGCCCGTGCAACGCCATCAGATGCAGGCGGCGCGACAGATGCTGCGCCGAGCCGCCATCGATGCGGGCGAGCTGCGATTGCGAGAGGAAACGGTAGCGGGCGAGAGCGCGAAGGATTTTGAGCTCTCGATCGCCGACCTCGAAGGCTGGCAAAGCCAGGCTCATGGCAACAGTGTACCCCAAAACTGAGGGAGCCGAAAAAACGCGCTTCGCTGTCCAGAGGCGATCGATATGCCTGGCCTTCTCATCATGCGGGCGGACCGGCGATAAATCGGCGCAGCAGATAGGCGATCGGGCGCAGAATCGGATCGATGACGAAGCGGACGAAGCTGGTCGCCAGCGCCATGATCGCTCGTCCGGCGAACGCGAGGACGGCGGCAATCAGATTGGCGACTTGCGTTGCAGTCCCCATGAGCGGCCGCAGAATAAAGAACTCGGCGGCGGCCTGGGCGGCACTCGGTCCACCGAGCATCATCGCAAAGCCGATCATGGTCATGGCCGCGGCGCCATAGAGGAGGGCGTAGATTAGGAAGGTGACGCCGATGTGCGCGAGAAGATCGGTTTCAGGCATGGGGTGGGCTCTGCAGCGGCGTCAGGATGGCCGATAAGGGATGGCGCGCTGCGAAGATGTCTCTGAGCTCCGCCGCCCGCATGCGAGAGAGCGCATCGATCATCTGCGCCCGTTGCGCCCGCGGTAGAGCGCGGGAGCGGGCGACGCGCTCGATTTCGATGGCGTAGCGCTGCAAGAGGTTGCGGACCATAACGACGCGCAGCTCGGCCGCAGCCAGGGCGTCCCGCGCCGGCACGACGACGGCCGTTGCTGCCGATTCAATGATCTCGACGGGGCATGCGCGCGGCGCAACTTCGCCGCGGGTCAATGTCCAACCATGAATGCGGTCGCTGCCATCGGCGGCAAACGTTGTGATCGGCGCCAGGAAGGTGTGCCAGTTGTGGTCGGGACTGTCGTCATTGGCGAGGCAGGCTGAGAAGAAGGCGATGTCGCCATAGGTATTCGCAAAGTCGCCGCAGGACGGCCGTGTCAGGCCGGGCGGATGCGAGTGCCAGACCCCCAAGATGAATTTGCCGTTCGGGCGCCACTCATGGTCGACGATCCAATTGAGGAGATCGGCATCGACGTTGATGTGCAAGGCGCTGGCATCGTAACGGCCGCTGGCGTCGCGGACCGGGGGGCAGAAGCGGAAATCGGTGACGAGATAGTCCTCGAGCCGGCCACCGAGGATGGCGAAGGTCTCCGGCGGATGCTTGGCGATGGTCTGGCGATAGCTGTCGTAGACCGCGCGGGTGATGCGGATCGTCGACGGCGATAGCTGTTGCATGATGCACTCCTTAGGAAAACGATGTGCCGTGGCGGATGTAGGCCGCCGTCTTCTCGCTCCAGTACACCGCCCATGACAGGGCATCCGGTACCGTGGTTGGCTGATATCGGTCGCCGATGCAGATGTACGGATGATCGGTGAGAACGCCGATGCGATGCGTCGAGTGCCCGTCAGTCGCGCGTCGGCCGTAGGATGGCTGGTGGAGGATGTAGATCCGGATCACTGCGCCGACACGTTTGAGGTCGAACGTGAAGGTGCACGAGCGATCGCGGGTCGTGTACGAGTACTCGCCGTAAGCATCGGGTGCCCATAACGAGAAATCGATGATCTCGCCGTTCCAGTCGAACGTTGTGCGCGTGCTTTGCGCGGGCGAGCGAAGTCCGAGAACGTCGAGCAGGCTCATAAAGATCTCCGGGTGCCCCGCCGCACGAGGCGGCGGGGCAGTTATGCTATCGAGCGCCGCCGGCGCTTATCGCCGGCGGCTCGTGGCGTTAGCGCAGGCCGCCGGTGACGACGGGGCCGCGCGGCAAGAGCGTCGGCTTCATTCGGTCCTCCTTTCTGTTTGGGCAGGGGGGAGAGCGAGGCTCCTCGCCTCGCATCTGCGGGACGCGGCCCGCGGTGCCGCAGTCGGGGCAGATCCAGGTGTCGGGCGTGTCGAGCGCCCACAATTTCGTCGTGAACAGCGACATCTCACGCGGCGCGTCGCTGAAGGGCTCGCCCGGTGCCGCGTAAAACAGCGGATCGAGACGGCTGATGAGGCACGGCGTTCGTGCGAACACCTCGGCGACGCGACCGATTGCAACGTCGGAGGCGGCGCGCTGATGCAAGCGCCCGATGACGATCAGAGCGATCAGGGTATTGAGGTATTCCGCTATGACCGCATGACTGCCGATCACCGCCGGGTTCTGATAGCCGCTCGCGTAATCGTCGTAGCGCGACTTGGTATGACAACGGTGGCAGCCACTGCCGGCCGCAACCGCCTCGGCGAAGGTGGCCGTGATCTCGACGCCGACAGCATCGGGATAGGAGATCGCGAACACGGCATCGGTATGGGTCTCGAGGGCCTGGCGATTGATGGCCGCCTGCGTCGCGAAACGATCGGTCATCGCGAGCACCATGTCGGACTGCCAGACGGACGGGTGAGCCGCCGCCGGCAGCGACTCGTAGGTGCCGTGGTAGGTCTCGACGATGATAGAGGGATCGATGTCCGTGAGACGGGTGGCCAAGGCCTCGACTTTGGGCCGACCGAGATCGGTGTAATCATGGTTCTGGGTCGTAGGGTTAGTCGCACTGACGATGTCGGGATCGACGAGCGTCAATTTCCCGACGCCGGAGCGGACCAGCAGGTTCGCGAGCCCGGCGGCGCCACCGACCCCGATGACGGCGACGTGAGACCCCGTCAAAAGCTGATGATCGAGCAGCCCACTATGGCGCGAGAAATCAGGAAACCGCGGAACGTTCGTCATCGGATCACTCCTGGTCACGGTTGAATGGCGGCCGCGGCCGCGTCGGTAGGTGCACGACGCGCGGGTCGGGTTCGGGCTGTGAGAAATCTGGTTCCTCGATCACGGGCGGTACGGTGATTGCGGCGAGCCGCTCGCGGATCTCCTGGTCGACCATCGCAGCCGGCTGCGCGTAGCGGGCGGTGCGTGCGATCTTGGCCAGGTAGAGGGGCAGGCATCGCGCCCGGAACGCCGCGGACCGGAATGCCGGTTCGAGGTCACGGGTGCGTGTGCGGACCGGCGCCTCGCTCTCGACCCGGATGACGCATTCGCGGCGCGGCAGAGCCATCAACTCCCAGGTACGCCGCGCGAGCTGCTCCTCGAGGCTGAACATTTGCGTCGGCAGGGTTCTCGTAGCGAGGCATGAATGCCTCGGCCTCGGAGACAGCGTCGCTGCTGCCGTCAACACGCACCTGGTTCCGGGTCTCGACGTTGGCCTCTCCCGACTGCGAGCCCGCGGCGCGGCTCCGGCCACGCGCGCCAGCGCGTGACGACGCCTGCCCATCGTTAATGCTGACGAGCGCATCAGGGCCGGTGAGCATCGTGCTGCCCCCCGAGACGACACTGCCCCAGCTTGACAAGAAGGTGTCGGTCGCGGTGGCAAAGCGGCTGATGGAGCGGGCGTGACCTTGAGCGCGTCCCAGGCCCTCAGCTTGGTGTCGGCCACGCGTACGGCCCTTGAGGATGACCTTATCGACGCCGACGACCGTCGGCCGGGCGCTGCCCGCTTTCCATTCCTCGAGGTCGATGTGCCCTGCAAAGAGCATCTCGGCCATGAAGCGGGCGCTTTCAGGCTCGAGCCCGCCGAAACAAACTTTGACGCCGCAGTTGGTGAACAGTGCATCGGCGATGAAGTCGCCGCGGGCGCGCAACTGTCCGAGCCGCTGCACACTCAGGGTAAGGAATAATCTGTGCTTGGCAACCTGATCGGCCGCCCGCGCGGTATCGATGGTGATGAGGCTTTCGGCTTCGTCGACGATGAGACGATGGGTGGCGCCATGAAGCGGCGTCCGGCGCCGCGCCGCCGCCACATACATCGAGGTCATGATGGTGCCGACCAGGGCGGCGTCTTGATAGGTGAGGGCCGACAGATCGGCGATGACAATCTCAGCGCCATCCATGACGGCGCGCGGCGAAAGGCCCCGCGTCTGCCCGAGCATGCGCCGTAGGCGGCGGTCGCCCAGCCAGCGGACGAGGCGGTTCTTGCAGCTCTCGACCAAGGTGATGAACTCGCGGACGTTGCGAACGGCCAGCAGGTGCAGGTCTTCAAGTTCGCGACGAATGATGTGATCGTCGAAATCTTCGATGAGGGCGGTGCGGAGATCTTCACCGCCGACCGTGAACAGCTCGAGCAGCTCGATGAGGGTGAGGCCGCGGCGGGCGCAAAGGTAGCCGCCAACGTAGAGCAAGCGCGACAGCCGCGGCGTCTCTTCCGGCGACGCCCCGAAGCGGCTCTCGATGGCCGAAGAAAGCGTGATGGCCGCCTCATGCCAGCCTTCGGGCGTATCGCTATGGGGCTCGAGCGGATTGAGGCCGACCGCCATATCGCTTGCAGCATCAATCACGTGGACAACACGATCATGCTGTCCATGCGCAGGGTTGGCGAGATATTCCATAACAGCGCGAGCAACTGCCGTGGGGATCGACGAGCGAGAGCGCCTCGTGACGCGGCGTTGCACGCGCGATAAGGTCCAGGAGTCCGCTCTTGCCACGCCGCGTGCCGCCCACAATCAGCACGTGATGATCGGCGAGCTGCGGCAGGGGATGCGGTGGTGTTGGCCGTCTCAGCGTCATCGGCGCGTCTCCTCGAGGTAGGCGTCGATGAGAGCTAGAAACTCAGCCCGGAACTGAGCATCGGCCTGCGGTAGGAGCTCGATCAGGTGCGCGAGATCTTGCCGAGCGAGAGAGGGCGCGTGCGGAATCGCCCGGGCAGGTGTTGGCTGCGGAGTGTTTTGGGCGATCATCGCCTCAAGCTCGGCTGAGGCCCGCAAGAGGGCGAGCGTCGCCTGCGCGTGACTCGTCTTCGCGCCGACCAATTCCGTCGTTGTTCGGGTTATCCGGAGATCATAAAGCAGGTGCTCGTGCGGCGGGGCGAAGCGGCTCGGCGGCCGCAGCACGGCGTCGACTTGCTCCGCTTGTGCCGATGACTCGGCCGGCGGCGCCGATGGCCGTGCCAGCTCTTCTGAGAGCAACGCGCACAGTCTCAGGACGAGCAGGATCACAAGGATGACAACCGCCGTCTGGGCGAGGGGGTCCATGTCCTCAAGCGGCATGGCGATCCTCTCTCAAGTGACGGGCGGCACCTTGCTTGAAAGAGTCCCAGTACCGAAGCTCATCTTCGAGATAGCGGCAGGCGGCAACGACGCGTCCGGCACCAACATCATCGCAAACGATACCGATGATCTCGTCGAAGTGCTGCGTGGCTCGCAATGCGCGTAACCGCGCGGCAAGTCGGCTCGCCAAATCAAGAAGACCAGGTTCGAGTTGCGGACTGCGATGGAAGGGTCGGATGGTTCCGCCGAGGGGCTTGGGCACGGACTTCTACTCCTGGTCGCTTCGAGGCCGCACTCCGATGCGCTCCAAGAACTTTTCGTATTGTTCGTCGGAGAGCTCGTGATGCTTCACGTTGAGACGGGGGCGCGGGCGTTTCCGCGGGCGTCCTCGGAGCATGTCTTCGATATCTCGGGGATCGACTTCGTACTCCGTAATCGTCAGTCTCTTTTTCATGGTTTCCTCGTGAGCTTACGATGGTGACCTCTCTGGAGCAGGTGCCGGTACATGATCCGTCTAGACACCTGTTCTGGGTCCTGCGGATCGCTTTCAAATGCGGCAAGCTCATCGGAGCCGATGTTCTCCCAAGGCCAAATCCCGTGACCGAGGAGAAGGAGTTCCGAAACCGTCAGTCTCCGCATTGGAGGACTGGGACGACTTCTGTCCGACCAGACACGTACTTTCGAGCCCATGAGTTGCTCCATGTATGTTAGTCATATCGTCAAATAGACAAAATGTAAGACTGATGGTAAAGTTATCGCGGTTGTTTGTCCGCGAGTCTCCCTTTGCTCTTGGGGCCCAGTTGCTGGGTTCGGCTGTTGGGTCTTGAGAGCAAAGGAGGAAAGCATGACCCCTCAAGACTATGCGGACATCCGGCGCAAGCACCGCTGGGAGGCTCTTTCGAGCTTGTCGATCTCGACCATCATTCTTGTGGCCATCGTCTACATGTTGTTGACGATCGACGATAATCGCTGGCCAGTGTACGGAATTTTCGCGCTGCTCGGCGCCGTGGTGGTAGCGGGCTTCGACAATTGGATCAGGCAGTCGCAGCTGTCGGACGCTGCCAATCCGGCCATGTACGAGGTCTATAAGCGGGAGCAGCCGGAGGGTCCGATCTTTGCGCTGCTGCAAAAGCGGTTCGGTGATCAGTAACGTAGGCGAGTCGATCATTGCTGGTCGGCTCGCTTTCTTGATTGCTCGAGACTTCTGTACTTGAGGGTCGCGGCCTCCCAGGCGACGACCAGTGTTTGCAAGCAACCGCGGATCAGGACGCCAGCGATCGCAGCGCGTGAGGCGTTGTGCGCGCGTAGCTCACTGGCCTCGAAAAGCGCCTCGGGGAAGGCCATGCGAGCCGCAGTCCACACATCCTTCCATGGGATCAACCGCCACAATAGCACGAGAGCAGCGAGCGCTGCCCAGAGGCAAGCGGATTTGGGCACAAGGGAGTTGCTTTTCGCTGTGCGCGTCGTGAACGTGCCCGCATACTCCAGACCACCGCCGTATGAGGGATAGTTCAAACCCTTCCACTCGTAGGAAGAGTCGCTGGGTCCGAGATTGTACGAACGATCACCACTGAAGTACCGGGATGCGCCGCCGAATGACGAGTCGGTACCGCCGAAGGATGAGTCGGTACCTCCGAATTTGGCGCCTTTATCGCGTTTTGAGATGCGACTGCCCCAGTCATAGGTATCGAGCCCGCCGACGTAGGTGTACGTGTCGAGGCCGCCCCCGACCTCGTTGTAGTCACTGGCACTGTGATTGGCCGTGGTATCGGGCATATATGTGTTGTTGTAGCTTGGGAAATAGGTCGCATCATAAGGCGGCACTGACTTCGATGGGGCCGCGATCGCGCACGACGGCGTGCTGAGCGCTAGCAAGATTAGCGGGGACCAGAGCTTCCAGGAGGTCATCACTGGCCCCCTCTCTGCGCACCCGCTACCTGGAGGCGTGACAGCTGCCGCCGGACATTCACCCCGACCGCATGCATCTGTTGCCCGAACCCAGTTATTTTGTAGAGCACGCGCCGCGGCCCAGGCTCGGGACGCTCGTCCCAGGTCTCATCTCGGGATGACAGGTACCCGCGCGCGACCATGCGCGCGAGAACGATATAGATGGTGTTCTTGCTAACGGTGTTTCCGGCCGCTCGCTGGATCTCAAGGCCGTACATTTCGCGCCTGGGGCGGACGATCATCACATCGAGAACGCTGTGTTCCTGTTCGCTCGGAAGCTTCTTCATCCTTAGGGGACCTCGACCAGTCTAACAGACAGACTATTTGTCCCTCTGTACCATATCCTGCCCACAGCGGCAAGCGCGTTCCGATCGCAGGTTCAAAGTTTGGAAGATGAAGCCCGCGACTTAGTCAGCGCACCACAGGATTGCACCCTTACGGATGAAGAAGTGGGCCCGACAGCTGCCAGTTTGCCAGATCGAAGGGTAGATACTCGCTCGGCGTAGCCAGTCCGTAGTTATCCGCCAGGACTTAGGCCCAGCCAAGGGTATCTGGATGTGCTCGCCGCAGCGCGGGCAAAGAAGGTGCGCCCACTTGGGATAACCGTCGCGCACCTCCTTGTAGATGATGCCGCGCTCAAGCTCATGTTCCTCCGGCCCCTCCGGAACGCTGCACACGCGGAACTCCCGTCTCGGAATGAGCGCGAACTGCTCCAAAAGCGACGCTATCCATTCCGGCATGATGATCATGGTGCGATATCCAGGAACGGCGTGCAGTCGCCTCTGCCATCGTAGATTCGGCGATCGCAGAGCTTGCAGCCCGGCCGGGATCTTCCGGCCGGGATGGTATCGGTGTCCTTGAGCTCATCGAAGCGTCGCACTCGCTCATATGCGTGGCCGTTCTCGCCGCGAAAACCGGTGAGGCGCTGGAAAAGTTCATTGACGGCCATCGTCGCGACCTCGGTCGTGAAGGTGACGACGGCGGGGTTCTGCTCGTTGAGCGATGGAACATAGCCGGCACGCCTGCGCTGCTCATAGAGTTGAGGGTTGGTCCGCATAAGCGATTCGGCGAAGAGCTTGTCGGTGCTGATCAGGCCCCTGCAAACCTGGCACGGAGCGCCAGGCTGGATGACCGTCACTCGACCGTCAAATACATCGTATCCGGAAGCGTCTTTCGAAGGCTCTATCAGAAGCCCGAGATCGATCACCGGTATCAGATAGAAATGGGCGATCCTGTTGAGGATATTCCGTCCCGAATGATCATCGGTGCAGCCGAGGACAATATCGCACGAGAGCAAAGCGTCGCGTGCGCGAGCGTCAGTGACATCATAGGGGATGCTCACGACCGAGGACTGGAGACCCATCTCGCCGAGCGCCTCGGCGATCACTTCGATCTTGCGGCGACGAACGATCGCGTCCGCTCGCGTTGAGAAGTGGACGCGATTCAAGTTGGTCTCCTCGATGCGGTCGAAATCAAACAGCGCGATATGCGCGACGCCAATGCGGGCCAGCAAAGCGACAACCGCCGAGCCGGTTCCGCCGCATCCAACGACGCCCACTCGTAGGCTCTGAAGGTCGGCAGTTGAATCGCGCCCAAAGGCGCGCTGTTGCCGGTCAAGGTGCCGAGCAGCCGCGGGGGCGGATGCTGGCCAGAAGCGCCAGCGGTCTCCGAACGACCGTATGAGATCGACGGGAACGGGAGAGAGGTCGGGTCCGTACGCACGCGCGACAAGATCCTCTTTTCCATTCATCACGATCGAGAGATGGGGCCGTTCGCTGTTGAGCCGGTCGAACGCAATACGGAACAACTCCTTTTCAGCGACGTCATCTTGCGCGGAGAAGGCGAGTGGCCCGCTTGGGTGGGAGTGCGCGACCGCGACGGCTAAGTCCTCGATCTCGGCGCGTTTGAGGCAATTAAAGAAAGGGGTGGTGGACCACGTCAGGCCCTCGGGCGACCGGCTGTGGAATGCGGACGGATCGACCTCGACGAGCTCCCGGACCAGGTAGCGCTCTTGGGGCAGGCCAGTCCAGGGATCCACGGTCCGAGAGCGGCCGCAGAATAGAAGAGCCGCGTACTCGTCTGCATCGCGCAGCAGGGTTTTCGCGAGCGCCGCCCGCTGATCCTCGCGCATTGTCAGGGTGTGACGGGTCATGCGCGCCTCAACTCGTTCCAAACGTAATTGAGGAAAGTGTGAAGGCCGTCGATATCCGGCCTCCAATCGCTGTTGTCGAGGTGACGCGACCAGAACTGCCATTGTCGGCCGAAGTGCGTCTCCTCTCCCGTCGCGCAGTTGGGAAAGGAATTGTCAGGCCGCCGCAGAACCGGCGAGGTGTAGAAGCTGTCGAGTTTCGTCGTCGCGTAACCGCTGGGAATGCGGATCAGCACGTCGCACGAGACGCAGCGAACGAGCTGACTTTGCTCGTTAGTGCAATAGAGATTACCCTCGAAGCTCAGACCTGGGAACACGATGCCCCGCTGCCCGCCTACATCCTTGAGTTCGTAGATGAGCGCTTTGCTTGAGAGGAACTCGACATCGTCATGTGGCAGGAAGGTCATGCTGCCCCCGGCGACGTCGTCGCCTTGCGCGTGGTGAACCTCTTGATCCCCTTCGGTTCCGACTGCTGGTCGAGGTCGACCTTCTGATCGTTGGAGATCTCAGGATCGCCGCCAGGGCCGGGAACGATCTCATTGACCACCCAGTCCGCCGGAGAGTTGGCGAGCACCTTGATCTCGGTTCCGGTGATCACGCGCTGAGGCCACTCGTACTCCTTCTTGTTAATGATGAGCTTGGACTCGTGTTTTTCAGCCATGGTTTTTCCTCGATCGAGTAACGCGGCGACCGGGGGGAGACTCGATCGCGACATGGTTAAGCGTACGGTCGGGCGCGCTCGATGTCAACTTTTGGTAAGTTTTCTAAAACGTCATCGTTATTGACAGTCATCACCATTTGACTTTTGACGACACGTCGACCAGGATGACGTGTAAGAGAAAAAAGCGAATCAGGCTGCATGAGACGGACGCGCGGAGATCAGAACCGACAATTCTACGCCGAGGTCGGCCGTCTCATTGCCAAGGCGCGCAACGGCAGAGCCACTCAGGATCACCTCGCCAAAAGAACGGGGCTGACCCGCACGTCGATCATCAACATCGAAAAGGGCAGACAGCAGGTCTATCTGCATACTCTGGTCGACATCGCGAGCGCGCTCGAGGTGCCGGTGTCGGAGCTCATACCGCCCTCGGACAAGATGGACGCGTTGCTACGCGACAAGCCACAGAATGCGGTTGAATGGATCAGGCTTTCGACAGCCTCAGAAGGCAAGAAAAAATAGGAAGGGCTATGGCGGTACGAAGAAAGCTCATCCGTGAGATGGTGGAAGCACTTCTTGCGAAGCATCGGATCAGCCATGGGGCTGTCCCCGTCGAGAAGATCGTCGAATCCTACGGAATCAAACTTTCCCTGGATGAAGTGGACGACGAGCTGTCAGGATTTCTCGTGCGAGAGCCAGGCAAGAATAAGCGTAGCGTTATCGGAGCCAACAAGGCCCATCACCCACATCGCCAGCGATTCACGATCGCTCATGAACTCGGCCATTTTCTCTTGCACAAAGGCGAGATGGTTCATCTCGATCAAGGCCGAGGCGCACTGGCGATCAACTTGAGGAATGAGCAATCCTCTCGAGGAGAGGATCAGGATGAGCGAGAGGCCAACCTTTTCGCAGCAGAGCTTCTAATGCCCGCTATTTTTCTCGCGAAGGACCTGGAGGGAGTCTCCCTGGATATATTGGGAGATAGTGGCGTCTTGGATCGCCTCGCGAAGAAATACAAAGTCAGCACTCAGGCCCTGACATTCCGTCTGGCAAACTTGGGCTATATCCAGCTTTAGGACGCATGACCATCCTTCGCGGAGTCAAGAGCTTAGCTCTGGGTGGATGGAGGGGGATGGTGGGTCAGTCCCTCCCGCGCCCCCTCGGACAACAGCGAGGGGGTGGGAGTGCCGGTCGAGTTATCAGCCCTCAGGATTGCATTCCCTGCATCCGTCCGCGCAGGCGTAGACGGCAAGCTCGGTCGTGCGGATGCGGCGCGACAGCGGGTCGAGCCAGCGCACCAGGTCGTCCTCCGGCGAGAACCAGTCGCGGCAGCCGTCGCAGAGGTAGAACGTCGGGAGCGGGTAGCCTAATCCCCAGAGGTCGGCCGCCGCGAACCAGCGCGTCGCCTCCTCCGCACAGCCGGCGACCGAGCAGAAGGCGGGCATGTGCGCAGTCATACTAGTATGACGCGACTATCGTGCACGCCTCGCCGGTCTCGCGCTCCATGCGCTCGCAGAGCGCCACGAAGTCCACGAACGAGAGCGCGGTCGCGGGGAGCATCCGCTCCGCGATGAGGCCCTCGGCCGTCTCGATGCTCTCGGGCTTGAGCGCCGCCGCGAAGTCCTCGTGCGTCTCGTCGCCGACTTCTTGCGTAAACACGGCCTGCAGCGCGTTCGGGAGCTCGTCGAGGTCGATGCGGCCCGGGTCTTTGCCGCCGCCATAGAGCCGGTGCTCGCGGTAGAGGTGCATGAGGACGGCCGTCGGCAAGCGCTCCCGCAGCGTCGCGGCCGCTATCGCGGCCGAGCCGCCGTCGAACGCCTCGGCGACGAGGTACTTCGTCACGTAGGGCCCGCCGTGGTAGGCCTCGCGCAGATAGCCGACGTTGCCGGCAGTCGCATCGAAGCCCGTGCACTGGGCGCTCTCCTCGGCTTTGGTCATCCCAGGCCACTCGGTGCGCACGGTTACTCCTCACCAGGTCATATTCGAGCGCACTGGCAGTGGTGGTTCGCTGACACCGGAGTTTATGCAGGTGTTTCGTTACGTCGCTCGCGGGATCCCCTTGAAAGAAGTACCAAAGGAATGACGGCAGCGGTGCGCTGCCTGAAACCGGCTATTAATTACCGGTCGGCGTGAGAAGCGCACCTTCTGATGGGGCCCGCGTCCGTTCTCTAGAGCCGATATTAGATTGAGGCGATTGACGAGATCGCCAACAGTTCGACGGATATCGCCGGCGGAAGTTTCTGCTCAAGATAGTGACGACGGGGTCAAGGAAATCACATTCGATGCTAATGCACTGCTGGGTTTTTGAAAGTCCATTCGAGTAAAATATCAGAATGAGCGAAGAGATGCACAGTTCCGCGCCGGGGATGGACCAGATCGGAGCGGCAGAGCCGATGCCCGGCCTGATAGCGGAAAATCTCGGAACGCCGATACAGCTGTCGAACGTAGAACTCGATGGTTTCGCCGTGGAAGCGGCGCGACCTGGCGAGACGATCAAGATCTGGACCCGCCTCTCGATCACCTCTGATGAACCATCATTTCACAAGATGGCCGGCGGGCTCGCGCGCACGATCCAACACTATAGTGCCTTAGCCGGGACACCGATTGATTTGCAGTGCGCGGCAACCGTACTGCTCATCATTAAGCGGGACAAATCTGCCGAACTTTGGGTCGACACTGCGGCCGTGGCCGTCAAGGTCCTGGCGAAGCGAGACTTCGATGCAGGTAGCCCTGTCCTCGAGAGCGACATTGTCGATATCGCAGAGATGGCGTTCCCATGCGTCAAGTTCGAGAAGGAAGACAAGGTCGTGGTCCTGTTTCGGCAGGATTGGCGTTTTGGGCTCTTCTTCGACTTTAATCCGGGCCGAGAGTTCTCCGAGGTCGCCATGAACCGATCCCTTGGCGCGCTGCTCCGCAACCTCAAGTATCGGCATATCTTCGACACGATAGACAACCAACAGGTAGTCGCGAGTTTGACCGGAGCTGGGTGGTTCCCCTTTGCGGAGATAATCACGAGCGAATTTCCGGCTATAGCCGAGGCATGTGAAGCAAAATTCAACCTCACTGACGTTGAAGCAAAAGTCCTGGCATCATTTGATCAGGCACGTCTCGATCGAATGTTTAAACGCTGGCTAAGCAGGCCTGCGTTGGCATCTCGAGAGGCTGTGCTTCGCTCCGCAATGAGGAGCTTCGTTGCGGACGATCCAATCGCGGTGATGAAGACGGTGCTGACCGAGATAGAAGGTGTCTTGAGGGAAGCATATCAGGCAATTCACGGGACCGGCGCTAAGATCGAAACCTTGCTTGAATTTGCCGTCGCGTCAGCTGAGCGGAAAGCTGGGTCGCCTTCATCTTTGCTCTTACCTGCGAGTTTTGCGAAATACCTGCGGGATCGACCTTTCGCGCACTTCGATCCGAGCGTGGGCTTGGCGCATGCGAGTTCCAGACATGCCGTAGGACATGGTATGGCTGCGCCCGCAACCTACACCAAGGTCGGCGCGCTCCAGGTACTGCTTACGCTCGATCAACTCGCTTTTGCGCTTTGAGAATCGAGAACTGCAGGCCGATTAGGGGTGCTAGATGCCCACGGCATCAAGGATCTCCGGATCATCATCGACCGGCTTGTTCACGCGCGACGAGATCGGCCACATCGTCATCGGCTCGGCAGGGTAAGGCCGTAAGAGATCACGCGGGTCCGGCTCGTCGGGCGAGAGCCAGCGGGCGTAGTCGGCCGGTCCAATGATGACGGGCATGCGATCGTGAATCGGACGCATGAGATCGTTCGCTTCCGTCGTGATAATCGTGAACGTGCGCACCCATTCCTCTGTGCTCGGCCGCTTCCAGTTCTCCCAGATGCCAGCGAGCGCGAACGGCGCGCCGCTCTTCATGCCGATAGCGTAGGGTTGCTTGTAGGCGCCCTTGATCGCCTTCCATTCGAAGAAGTTGTCGATTGGGACGAGGCAGCGACGCTTCTTGTATCCGTCGCGAAAAGAGGGGAGTGACGCGATCGTCTCGGCCTTGGCGTTGATCGGTTTGCGATCACCCTGCGGATCTTTGCACCAGTGCGGAATGAGGCCCCACCAGAGGCGGTCGAGCGAATACGCGTGCGTCTCCGGTTGTTCGCGGATCACCCAGTGCTCCTGTCCAGGCGAGCCATTGTAGCGCGGCGGAGCGACGCCTGGCACAACGTGGTCGGCGCTCGCAAGACCAAGGCCGAGCTTCTTCGCGTTGCTTTTCTGCGTGATGCGTCCGCACATGCGGCGAGATATAGAATGTCGCTCGCCTGATGCAACGGCGGGCGCCTCGCCGGCGGCGACCGCGCTCTCGCAAGCCGAGTCCTGGTCTCGGCCTGCGGCTTCGATCGAGTTCGAATATCCATCTTCCGGTCGAAGTAAACACCGAAATTGGGTGTTGCTCGTTTGTTGCCAATCACCTCTTTTGATGAGTGGCGTCCGACCCTTTGCTCATTGCACTGACCATGGGTGGAGCAACCGAGTTTGCCAATATTCCTTGGTCGAGAGTCCCCAGAAAGCAATGGCTATAATGATAGACTCTCGAAATGGACGTTATTGGGCAGATCAAAGAGATGCGGATCGAGATAGAATACGCGATGGCACTCGACGATCGGGTCCGGCAATTCATTGGCGGGGGTCGCTTTGAAGGCACCCCTTGCCGGAATCACGTCGCCGCGCTCCGCGCCGTCGCTCCACGCATAGAGTCGCCCGTCCTGCTCGACATCGTGCACGGCCATCTGCGGTGCTGCCAAGTTTGTGGCATCGGCGCGAAAGCGCCCATGTGATAGGAAAATCCTGACGGTCACAGCGGCCGTGAATGTCGAGAATGTTCCGAAACATTCAAAGCTTCCGACGGGAGGTGAATCCAGATTGGCCATGTCGAAGGGAAATGGGCGGAACAGGACGTAGAGAGAGATGAACGTGAACATGAAGAATATGGTACAGATCGCCAGTGCGCGCATAGGTGCTGGAATAACGAAAGCATATCACAGAGCGAACTCGTGCAATAGCGATGTCAAGCGACGTGCTCATTGCGTGTGACGAGTGGGTGCAACGGTGTCTTCGGAGGCAAAAAACTCCACAGCTTTATCAATAGATGAGGGGTCGGTGACGAAGCCGCCATCGAGCCCAGCTGGCGAGAGCGCATCGGGTTGTCGGCCGCCCCCCATACCGCATTCGGGAGGTACCTCATTTGCGCTGCAAATCGAGTCAGATGAACCCGCTGCTCGTCCCACGGCGCGCAAGACGGGAAGGTTTTCATTTGGTCTTTGGTTTGGTTTCGCTTTGCTTGGGATCGGCGTTGTCGTCGCTGTCATCGCCAGAGACTTGCCGCGTCAACTGATTTTGATAACCTCGACACATTCGATGGCGGATCGCGAGCCGGCCGAAAAAACGGCCGCGCCAGTATTTCCAGGCAGGACCGAATATTACGGAAATACGCCGGCTACGCATGCGTTCGGCGATGTCAGTCACGCGGTGCCGACCGCCGCATCGGAGCCTCGCGTGCAGCCTAAACTGGCACCGGCAAATGCGCCTAAAGAGCACGATTATGGCGAACCGGTTCAGGAGATGACGACCTATCTCGCCGGCCTGAAGGCGGGACGTTTCGTCTTCAATTGGGCAATCACGGGCGAGGAGGCAGCTAAGCAACTCGGCTTTACGCGATTATTCGCAAGCGGTTACGACGAGATCGCTCTGCAGGCAAAGGCGCGTGCCAAAACGCAAGGCTCAGTCAACATCGGCGACATTATCAGCGATTTCCAAGGCGTCGTCCAAGAGGAACAACGGATCGCGGAGCTGATGGTTAGCCGTAAAGAGTATGTCGCGGTCATTGCGTACTTGCGAGCGCTACAAAACGGCGACGTGGTTTTTCCGGGACCGCAGGATCTGGCGCCGACCCCGCCCGTATTGCTCGTGCAGCTGATGACGGCTTACCCCGATACTAAGTTCGATATTGACGACCCGGTATTTGCGTCCGTCTACCGCCAGACACGCGTATTCGCAAACGCGCGGATCCAGGAAGCCGGTGAGGTTTGGGCGCAGGAAATCATCGGAGAATTCCGGCGCCAGATAATCCACTCTGCATCGCAGCCGGCCGTTGTTTCGGCGCCCACCGACTGCGAGCGAGCACGTGCGGTCGGGGTTCTTACGGCAGTGGTGGCCCAATGCCCGGGCTTGCGCCTCAGTCAGACGGCCCAAGCCGTCGCTGATGCGCTCGAAGGACGGCAAGGCGCCAGTGACTGTCTGACGACGTCGCGAGACAAGCTTAAAGGCGAATTCGGCAGAAAACCGGCAAACGAGATTGCTCGCATTTGTGGGTCTCTCGAACGGCAAGTGCAGGCCGGCAAGGTCGCCAATCTCGACATTTCCCACTAAGCACGGGTGCCGATTGGAGAGATGGCATGTTGAGAACTCTGTGTTTGGCTCTCGTCGTCGGCGGTGTCGCAAGCGCTGCAGATGCAGCGGATTGTCCCTACAGCCAGACAATCAGCGATGCCTCGGGTTATGTCGGTTTGGATATCGCTTGTAGTGCCTCGTATCCTCTCGCGACCGACGCGCGTCAGGTGATCGCACATAGTCCGCAGGGTGCCTCGATGGAGTCCTATGTAGCGACGCCGCCGGGCGCGCAACAGCCGGTTCCTTCGGACGGGACCTATTTCAATGAGTTCGACAGGAAGCGCTACTACAATGGCACGACGCAAGTGGTGACGCCGCCTTCGTCCCCCACATCGTCAAGCTCATCATCGTTCCCGGGCGGGCCGGTGAAGTTGAATCCGAACGTGACGGCAAACGTCGCCCTAGGTCCAGGCGCGACGACGTCCTCTGCGCTCTCAGGCTCGGGTCCATCGGTGTCGAATCCATACCGATATCAATCTACGAGCACGTTTGCGCCGCCTGCGGCGACGTCGGGATCGGGGACTTCTACAGCGGGGTCAAATCAGTTCGCGGAGATCGCGGCCCATATTTCGGGTGTCGCTCCGCAGTACGGAGTCGGGGGCGTCGCGCTCAGTCGCGCCGCGGCTGAGCGAATGGCTTTCAAATTGGATCTCCAAGGATTGGCCTATAGGGACGGTCGCATCGTCCTGTCGGGCGCAAAGGACAACGATACGAGGTTGGACGCGGCCACTTTTCTAACCTCGCTACGGCTCGCTTGCGGGACAACAGATCCGTACTTCAGCCTCGATCCCGTCAACGGAACTGCTTGGATGAACGAGAGCACCGATGCCATGAGTACCATCTGGGAGCGGCTTAAGGACAGATTTCGTACCGAGCCGAAAGAAGACGGGTTCAGCAGCACGACGATCTCGGTCCGACGAGAGTTGCCGGAATTATGGTCGGAGCTTGCGCAAGAGTATCCCGACCTCAGAGCACGGCTCGTCTTTCATCCCGAATGGCTGCGGCAGACGCGGTTTGGCGAAATCCTTTATAAAGCGGATGTCCTGTTGAAGGAGCTGACTGCCGGAGCGGCAGTCCTTGACACAAATCGGCCTTTACGGGTGCGTGCTATTCCGGGCTATGTGGCACCGGATCTCAGGGGTGCAGCACGCAGCCTTTTCAATAGCGAGACGCGGGAGGTGCAAAGCCTCGGCGGGTTCCGTTTGTGGTTTGACCTGCTACCTCAGGCCAACGCGCCAGCGCAACCGGAAGCGGTCAGTAGCGGACGGGCTTTAGAGCGGAGCAAAAATCCCGGTCTATATGCTGTGCTCAGGGCGCGTGGATACATCGATGAAAAGCCGCCCCCCATGCCATTACAAAGGTCGGCTTTTTATGTCAGCGGGGATGTTACCGACCTGTCCGAAGTGTATCCAAAAATGTTCGTCCGTCGTCACGACAGCGTGTCCGGCGAAGATCTCCCCGGGACAAGCCCTGATCTCGATCTTTTGGCACGGGACGTAAACGCGCGCTCTGCCAAGTATGCCGATGCTTACAGTGAGCTGCGTGATCTCACAGATGTCTTTCGCGCCTATATCGCGAGTGTCAAGATCGCGCAACAAGACACCCTGATCTGCCCGAGGGTGCGGTCCATCCCGCTGTCGGAGGGCGAAAAGGTTGACACTATCCTGCCTGAGTTTCGGCCGAACGAGCTTTTCGTCACCGTGGCGCAGTACAAATCGTCGACCCGTCGGCAGCGAGTCTGGCACACCGCGAGCCAAAGTTCCGTGAGCGGCGGAATCAGCCTGCGCGGAAAGGAATTTTTTCGCGCTGCGAGCGTAGAGGCTCGGACGCCGCTAACGCGAGAAATGCACCAAGAACTCGCCGGTGGCGTGCCGTCTTCTTCTTGGACAAGCCGAACCGGGCGCCAATTCCTTGCCTTCAGCATCGACCCCCGCGAGCCGCCGCCTAAGGTCCCGATTATCGCGACCAGCGTTTTTAAGTAGTCTCGATCATAACGCGCATTGCTTCGGCTACAGGCCCAGTCGAGCAGCCGCAGGGTGACAAGGCATCGCCGCACCCGGCTCAATCGTTCTGCGCGTCTCGAAGCTTGGCGAAACTAGTTGGGGAGCCGGCATACGGCCGCGCTAACATCGTCTTGTCTCTTCAGACAATGTCCATACCCGCTGGCTGCCATGACTCGAATGGAGAAAGATCTCGCGCTTCGCCAGTTGCGATCCACCGCGTCATGCAATGTCGCAGGCGCACTGCTGACTTGCCAGGAGACACCGAAAATCGGTGTTGATCATTTCTCGGCTAAGGCTAGTAGAGGGCTGGGCTCAGAACCTGCGGGATAGACGTATCGATCTCGGACGCTAACGCAGGCCAGTGCGTTCTAATGGAGTAATACATGTACCGCGGAATGCACGTGGCCGCCTTGTTGTGCTTGATCAGTTGGCCGGCCCCGTGCCTGGGGTTCGGTAAGGAATTGCGTCCTGGGGATGCAGAGCCTGACGTTGAGCTCAATGGTGTGTCGGGCTGCTCCGTAATTCCTGGCGGGCACATCATTGGTGAGGAAATCTATCTGCGTAACTGGCACGCTCTGCTGAAGCAGGGTGCTATGCAAAAGCTTTTCGACTATGCGTTTCAGACCGCTGCAGCGGAGTGTGTTGTCACCGAAGTGGGCGTTACTGTGTATGAGAGCGGCAATTCTGTAACGCCGGTCGCTACCGGCACGTGGAAAGCTGCAACGGGCGTGTGGGACATCTCTTCGGCCCTTCCAAAATGGGTCCAATGGGAGCAGAGAGACATCGCCGCAAAAGCTGCGGCTGTAAAGGCGCAGGAGGACGCTCAACGTCAAGCGAATATCATCGCGCAGCGCAAGCAGAAGGCCCTAGCCGACTGCAAGCCAGAACCGAACTATAATGGAGGCCCTTGGTTTGCTCCTTCCTATAAGGTTTCGGCACATGACCAAGTGCAAAAAGTCGTGGCAAGTCAGCGTCTGCTTTGCGTGAAATCAGTCGACTATGTTAGCGTTGCGCCTAATCCGTTCGGCGGTAATGCGGCTCGTATTCGGATTAATGGCTACGATATGAATGGCAACCCCGGCAGCCTCGGAATGGATATTCCTTATTAGTTGGGCTTTCTTGAAGGATTGCTCTCATACGACGCTTTGCAAAATGCTTGATTATGCCTGCTTGACTCATCATTGGCCAAGTATCTGGGTGATGGTCCCGCCGATCACCGTTGCAATCACCCACGCGCCGAGAATGAGGACAGCGCCGTAGATCACGTATTTGAAGTTCTCATGCGCCTCGCCGAGCTTTTGGGCGTTGCCGCGCGCCGAGACGTACATGTAGCCGGCGATCAGAATGAAGAGCGCGACGACGATGATGCCGAGCCGCACCATCGCCTCCAAGACCCGCTGGACGAATTCCGAGATCGAACTCACACCGATAGGATTGCATAATTGCTTTTGCGGATCGCATGAGGCCGCGATTGCGCTAAGCGGCATTGCCAACGAAGCTGTAGTTAGGAGCCTGAGCATAACGTTAATGAGCACCCCAATGGCACGCGGTTGCATCGAGCGCTTGAGGCGGCGCATGCCAAGAAGGGTAGCACGCCTTATCAAAAATAATGATCGAGAGTTTGCGTGGTGTGGATAGTGAGCGCAATGCTGGAGGTATCATACATTCGCCGGGCGATATTGAAATTCTTGCCGGCGCACGTTACCGCGAGATCATCCACTATAAGGGCGCAACTCCTCTGGGTGATCGTCGATGTAGGCAAGTACGCGGCGGCGCTTCTCGGGACCACGAGATTCAGAGTTGATCGCAACCTGAGTGAAAACGTGCGGTAACACACTTTCGACACGCTCGTAGATCGACCGCCAACGCTCTTTCACGGCGTTCGCGCTTATTTTGAGTTGGGTTGCAATTTCTTGATCAATGAGGCCCTCGGTTGCGCCTAGCAGGACGCTCTGCTCGGCGCGCGTAAAGCGGCAAACTGGCCTGTTGCCAGTGAAGAGCCACGCAATCGCAGAGCCCGGGTCCCCGCGTTCAACGTCTTCTCTAGATAAACCAACGAGCACTCGCTCATCTGGTGCCGTCATTCTAAGAAAAGGCGCGAGAGTTCCTGCTGGAATCTTGCGGAGTTGAAGAAAGCCGCCGGCCAAAAACATAGGTAAAGCTGCGGCGGGCACCTCCTTCAAAATTCGATTGAGTCGGTATCCGCGATGCGAGCGAATAAGCGTCTGCTGGCCAAGCATGGACAGTTCCCGGCCGCTTGCTTCGCTCGCATCGATTGGCCGTTGGATCCAGAGCAGTGGCACGAGGCTGAGGCCACCGTTCGCATTGCCAGCCGCTATCTGAGAGTGATTAAGGAGACCAGCGACAGGATGGTTATCGTGCGCCTCGCTAAATAACGTTAACGCCAACCATGGATGTGGGTCTTGACAATAGGATAGGGCATAGCGATCATCTAAAAAGCCGGATACTCCAAAAGCTTCTAGACACCACACTGGTGACGGCGAACGCGTCGCTTCGATGCATGAGCCAAGCAAACATTCTTCGCCGATCAAACGATACAAAAGCTCAGCCAAATCGAGCGCCAGGTTTGAGGGCACCGGCCGTTCTGCAATGATCCAGGATGCGACAGTCGGAGCGTCTGCCGGCAGCATACGTCTGACGCGCCGCGAAATCCGTCTGCTTTCGACGTCCTTGTTGTGTCCAGCCATCCTCAGAACACCGAATTCATCCCCTAGCACCGAAAATCGGTGTTGCTCATCGTTTCTATACTGAATTATTGCGCGACACGCACTTGAAAAGTGGGGGAGTGAGCTGTCATGCCAAGTAGCGGCAGGCTCGCGCTGTTTTGCGTGTCCGCATTATTGGCGGCAGTGTTGCCTGAGCAGGTTTTTGCCCAAGCCGTCCCCCCGTCGGATAATGCCGGGCGCATACCGCAGCGCTTCCAGGAAGCGCCGCAGCCGAAATCCCTGCCGCGCGCCGGCGGAATCGAACTTCCGTCAACCATCGCTCCGGCCAATGCGGCGCACATCAAGCTGACGGTTCGCCGGTTCGAGATCACCGGCTCGAGCATCTACAGCGCCCGCGATTTTTCAGATCTCACGGCGCCGCTGACCGGTCATCCGATCGCGCTGTCTGAGATCTACGCCCTCGCTGCCCGCATCACCGCGCGCTATGGCGAGGATGGCTACGTCCTCTCGCGCGCCGTCGTGCCGCCGCAGTCACTGTCACCGAACGGCGCTGTCATCCGCATCGAGATTGTCGAGGGCTATGTCGACGCCGTGGTCTGGCCGGCTAGCCTTAAGCAGCGCTACCGCGATTTCTTCTCGGACTACGAAGCCCGCATCGTCGAATCGCGTCCGGCCAACATCAAAGTCATCGAGCGCTATCTGCTTCTGGCGAGCGACCTGCCAGGGTTGACATTCTCATCGACCTTCAAGCCTTCCGGTTTGCACGCGAAGGCATCGACCCTCATCGTGTCGGCAGCGACCAAGCCTGTTTCTGCGGAAGCCAGCGTCGACAACTGGGGCTCTAAGGGGCGCGGACCCTGGGAAGCGATCGTTTCCGGCACCGCCAACAACTGGTTGGGGCTGCACGAGGCGCTGTCGATGAGATACGCGACCGCCGTGCCGTCAACCAACCAGCTCCAGTATTGGGAGGGAACATGGCGGCAGGTGCTCAACTCCGAAGGTCTCACGTTCACGTTCGACGGGTCGTATAACACCGGCATTCCTGGCCTCGGAGCGCTGCAAACGATCGCGTACAACAGCGACGGCTTGTTGTTCAACGCCACGCTTGCCTATCCCATCATTCGCTCGCGCGACGAGAACCTGACCTTTTCGGGCATCGCCTTCACCGAGGATGTCAAGAGCGACGCCCTGAGTGCGCTGTTCACCGATGATCGGTTGCGCGGGTTCAGGGCGCGCGTCGACTACGATCGCGCAGACACATGGGGAGGTATCAACCTCGTCGAAGCGACAGTGAGCCAGGGGATCGAGGGTCTCGGCAGCACGAGCAACGATAACCCCTACGCATCGCGACTCGGCGGTCGCGTCGACTTTACAAAAATAGAGGCGACTATCTCCCGTGCGCAGCCACTCAATATGATCAAGCCGGGACTTTCCCTCTACGGAATGATCTACGGGCAATATGCGTTCGACCCCCTTCTCGTCGTCGAGCAATGCAGCTACGGCGGCAAAATCTTTGGCCGCGCCTTCGATCCATCGACCATTGTCGGCGACAACTGCGTCACGTCGCTCGCCGAACTGCGCTACGACCTCGCCATTCCAGATAACGTCTTCACGCGCACGCAGCTGTTCGGCTTCGTCGATCATGGTTTCGTCGACCGGATCACGACGTCGGCGCGCATTCCACATGATGAATGGGGAAGCTCGGCCGGCGGTGGGGTGCGCCTCGGATGGCAGGACAAGGTCTCGGCCTCAGTCGAGGCGGACAAAAGCATCGCCGGCGATATCGCGCACGACTGGCGCGGGCACGCCGAGCTGACGGTCAGATATTAGGGAAAAAGGATGACCATGCGCGCGACGTCCCCTTACATCCGCTTTCTGATCGGGGTTGCGACGCTTGCAGCGGGTGGAGCGTTGACGGTCGCGGCGCACGCCAATCCGGCGGGAGGGCATGTAGTCGGCGGCGCCGCGACGATCCAGGGTCAAGAAACGCCGGGCGTCATCGTCAATCAATTAAGTCAGAGCGCCATTATCGATTGGCAGTCTTTTAACATCGCACCTGGCGAGACGACGAAGTTCATTCAGCCCAATGCGGCTGCCGTGGCACTCAACCGCGTCACCGGCGACAAAAGCCCGTCGAGCATTTTCGGCTCGTTGTCGGCCAACGGCCGCATCTTCCTGGTCAATCCCGAAGGCTTCATCTTTGGCCCGAGCGCCAAGATCAACACCGCCGCCTTCCTGGCAACGACGCACGACATCACGAACGACGACTTCCTTGCTGGTCGTTACAAGTTTGGCATCCCCGGGAACCCAAAGGCGTCCATCGTCAATGAAGGCACGATCACCATCGCTGATACCGGCATCGCCGCACTGGTCGCTCCCGCCGTGCGCAACGACGGCGTCATCACTGCTCGCCTCGGCAAAGTAGCGCTGGCCTCCGCCAATGGCTTCACGCTTGATCTCTACGGCGACAATCTCATCACCTTCTCTCTCAACGACGCGATCGCTTCGCAGGTGATCGATGTTGCGACCGGCAAACCGATCAAAAGCCTCGTCAAGAACCGCGGCAAGCTCTCAGCCGAGGGCGGCACGGTCGCGATGACCGCCGTGACGGCGCGCGCTCTGGTCGACAGCGTCATCAACAATTCCGGTGTCGTCGAAGCGCAGTCGGTCGGCGTGCAGAATGGCAGGATTGTGCTGGGCGCTCAAACGGCCAAGAGCAAGCATTCGCCTGCGCGGACGCAGAAAGTGTTGGTATCCGGCACGCTCGACGTTTCGGGCAAAAGCAAAGGCGAGACCGGCGGCACCGTGCAAGTCACGGGCGAGAGCATCGCCCTCAACGGCGCGAGCATCGATGCCGGCGGAGACGCTGGCGGTGGCAAGGTCCTGATCGGTGGCGACACCGGCGGCGGGATCCCTAACCCTGCCGTTGCCGGCAACACCACGGCGGCGCTTGAACCGCAGCAAATCCCCACCGCTTCCGCAGTTGCCATTGATGCCTCGTCGACGATTGATGTTTCGGCCGTGGGCGCGGGCAATGGCGGCAAGGTCGTCGTCTGGTCCGATGACGATACTGTTTTTAACGGTGCGGCTATCTCGCGCGGCGGCACATTGTTCGGAAACGGCGGTTTTGTCGAGACGTCGAGCCACGACAAGCTCGGGTTCAGCGGCCAAGTCGATCTTGATGCCCCGAACGGCGAGCGCGGAACGCTGCTGCTCGATCCTAAGGACGTCACCATCGGCAGCTCGGGCGCGTGGGTGGTGACGCCAGCAGCTATCGAGGCGGCGCTGGCGACTTCGGACGTAATCGTCAACACCAGCGCGGCGGGGACCGACGCCGGCGACATCACCGTCGCCGAGAGCGTCAGTTGGAACAATGCCAACACGCTAACTTTGAGCGCCAACCGCAACATCACCGTTCTCAATGGCGTAACGATCTCGAACACGAGCACGGGCAATCTGGTTATGCGCGCCGACGATACCGGCAGCGGAACGGGATCCATATCGTTTCAGGGAACAGGAAAGGTTGATTACTCCGACAGCATGGGCATCGTGTCAGTCTTCTACAATCCGGCTGGGGGATACAGCTCTCCGACAGATTACACGCCCTACATCGTTATCAACGGTGCCGTATCAGGGCAGCTCACCGCCTACATGCTGGTCAACGACGTCAATGATCTGCAGGACATTCAGCAGAATCTGAGCGGTAATTACGCGCTCGGCAAGGATATCGACGCGAGCGCAACAGCGACGTGGAATGGCGGAATAGGGTTTCTGCCGATTGGGAATGGGACAAGCACGTTTCTCGGGACACTGTTTGGTCAGGGATACACGATTGACCAGCTGACGATAAATTCTTCAGGATCATATATTGGACTTTTTGGAGTTCTCGGGCCGACTAGCAAAGTTGTTCAAGTGGGTCTGTTGGACGTTGATGTCATCGCGAATACCGCATCTACAGTTACAAGTTCGCTTCCCTATGTCGGGTCGCTCGCTGGGTCGATTAACAAGGGAACGATCATCGATAGCTATGCTACTGGCAATGTTGGATCGAGTGTCGGGGGCACAGTTGGCGGGCTCGTGGCGGTCAATGGCGGAATGATCGTTGATTCATATTCCGGCGTGAACGTCAGCAACCAATCGCTTTTTGGCGGCGCTACTGGCGGGCTGGTTGGCCAAAACGCATTCAACGGAGTAATCAAAAGGTCATACGCCACGGGGAACGTTCTTGGTAACACTGCCAACGGCACCGGTGGCCTAGTTGGACTGAACAACTCGACTAACGGGGGGGCTATCGATCAGACATTTGCGACCGGTCTGGTATCGGGTAATGGGACGGGTGGACTCGTTGGAAGCGGTAGCGCATGCTATTCGTCCTCTCCTGGGTGTAGCCCTGTAGGGCCGATAACGAACTCTTATTGGGATATTCAATCTACCGGACAGGCAACCAGTATCGGATCGGTCTATGCCAATAGCGTTGGCGCTAACTATGCGGGACTTTCGACGGTACAGCTCAAATCTGGCCTACCGCAGGGGTTCAGCTCGGCCGCGTGGGGCATCAATGGTACGACAAATGCCGGCTACCCATTCCTGCTATGGCAGGCTGCTGCCGCAGCACCGGCTACCATCTTGTCCGGCGCGGCGGGCACGCCTGTCACCTTGTACTATGTCGCTAGCTCTCAGAGCGTCCAATATGGGCAGGACCTGCCGAGCCTGACAGGCACAGTGATCGGCTTTCTGCCGGGCGACAGCTTGGCGACGGCCACAACGGGAACGCTAACATTCACAACGCCGGCGACGTCATCCTCAAGCGTCGGCAATTACGCCATCACCGGCTCCGGCCTTACGCCGACCGGCAATTACGTGTTCGCGCAGGATCCAGGCAACGCAACCGCTCTTGCCATCATGCCCGCGCCTCTAACGATCAGCGCCGACAATCTGCAGAAAACGTACGGCGCAACGCTCAACTTCACCGGCCAGGAGTTCACGACCATCGGATTAGTGAACGGAGACAGCGTTTCTTCCGTGAGCTTGTCGAGTGCAGGGGCGTTGCCGACCGCAACGGTTGCGGGTGGCCCGTATCAAATCGATGCCTCGAACGCGATTGGCTCCGGGCTTGGCAATTACGCGATCACGTATGCACCGGGCTCGCTTGTTGTGAATCCGGCGCCACTCACCATCACGGCCGACAATCAATCGAAGCAATTCGGCGCTCCGTTCACGTTCAGCGGCCAGGAGTTCTCGGCGAGCGGACTTGTCAATGGCGACACAGTGAGTTCCGTATCGCTCTCAAGTCCAGGTGCTCCAGCGAATGCGACTGTCACAGGAAGCCCATACGCAATTACTGCGTCGAACGCGCAGGGATCGGGATTGGGAAATTACAGCATCAGCTATGTTGATGGAGCGTTCTCGGTGATTTCGAGTGCGCCGCCCCCGCCAACGCCAGCGATTCTTTTTCCTGTCGTGCAGGATCCAGCAGCTCAAGCGCAAATCTTATCCTTGATTTATCCACCCTATTCGACTGGAGCCGCTTCGACACCGAGCGTGGCTCCAATAGATTTTCTCTTCACCGGTGCCCAACAAAGTTATTTGGATAAACGTAACTCTATCGCGCTTGCTTACGCCTTCGACAATGAAGTCGTACAGAGCGAAATTTCCGATCTTTTGACGAAAGCGTACGCCGCCTATGGCTTTGGGCCAGTCGCGCCGACTGCAGAAGTGGTTGCAAATTTCCTACTTAAATTTAAGGCGGCCTGGAAAATCAACGCGGAGGGGCATAACGGTAATTATCTGAGAGCCCTGAATGATGGTGTTGGACTGTTTTCAGAGGTCTTTTTAGAAACGGTGGCAGCGCTGTCGGCGTCCGAAGGTGGGCCCGTGGTGTCGGCTACCGTTGTGTCTTTCGTAGACAATGGTCTCGGCGTAACAAAACTCGCTGCTGCATTTGCAACTGCCTATACATATGGATTTGTTTGGGGGCAATGACCAGGGGACAAAGCAGCATTGTCCGATGTCGTCAGTCAGAACTGAGCATACGTTCTATTTCTCTAATCGGGAGCAAGTAATTGACAGTTTTACTTGGGTATGCAAGCACCGCTACCCCATTGATTGAAATATGAGTATTGACGGTTATAAAAAGCCCCGTCATGACTATGCTGAACACTGGTGGAGGGAAAATTGGAGCATTGCCTGGAGGCGCCGGAAGCCAGGAAACTCCAAAGGACTGCTTCGCGATATCTTCTATTATTACTGCATTGCCCTGATACGTTCCTGTTAGCCTCCTAATCGAATATTCGGTATTTTTTTTGTTCTCTCTTGGCAAATCGGGTCGTTCAAATCGAAGTCCATATTTGTTAGCCAGCAACCAATATTGGTTGTCGCGTCTATAGTTCAAAGCAGTGAGGACCAGAAACAAAAAAACGCAAAACCCGATGGCCCCGACCGCCTCGATGAAATAATCACCCGGCGCCATTATCGATTATTTTAGCACATTATTCGACTGCCGTGCGTTGCTTTGTTTGTTGGATAAGACGATAGCGGGGGCGGTGATAGAATGAACTCTCTCATAAATGGCCCTTTTCGGGACAGTTGACGTTACCGAACCCGCCGCCTGTGCAAGCCAGAGAGAAAGAACTCCGCCGCACGACGTGAGAGCTAGACTCGCCTCCGAGGCCGAGCGCCTCGTTCGCAAGACGAGCTGCGGTGAGTGGGGCCGAGATGCGACAGCGCGACGAAAAATATCATCGCGCGGTACCTCCGTCATAGAGTTGCCTCAGGCACAGACTGCACTTGTTGGCGGGAAGCAGCGGAGGCCGGCCCATGCAGTGTCAGCGTCATGGATTGTCGAATTTCTTTACGGGCATCGGGTCTGGCTGTCCCAATTCCACACGCACCAAGGGTGCAACGGTGCGACGAAGACGGCCGCGCCACGGTACCCGGCCAGAGCTCTCCACCACCACACCTCGCTGGTGACAGAGGCCGAGCGCGTGAGTGTCCGTCGGGCGATGAAAAAGCGCGTTTTCGCGCGCGACCACTATCGCTGCCGCTATTGCGGTTTCGACATGACGCTGCATTTTCCGTATCCGCACTTGCACGTCCTGACCGTCGATCACGTGCGCCCGCGTTCCAAGGGCGGGAAGCATGCCTACAACAATCTCGTCACGTGCTGCCGTTGGTGCAACGGGCGCAAAACGAACCGCCCGGTCGAAGAGTTTCTGCAAGAGCTCGGACAGCCGACAGCTTCGCTCACCATCGATATCGCACACGAGATTGATGCACGGCCGCCGGTTGCGCCGAAACGCAGGTTCAGAGAGCGCTTTAAGTGGCGATCATGGGTTTCGTCGGATCAGTCCAATCGCCTTTGACCTTGGTTCGCTGACAATTGTCGGTGGTTGGGCCACCATCGCACCACTGCCTCAGCGTTCAAATAGATCGGCGTGCGTGCCGGTTCTGACGAGCGCGATTTCCGTGTCGCTTGCCTGATAGATGAGCAACCAGTCGGGTTGAATGTGGCACTCCCGAGCACCGCGCCACGCACCCTTGAGTTCATGGTCGCGGCGCGCGGCCGGCAATGCTTCGCCGCGCCGAAGTGTATCAACGACGTCGGCGAGCAAGGCTAGGTCGTAGGCGCGACGGCGGGCACGTTTCAAATCTTTTTTGCAGGCCGTCGAGATGCGGAGGGCTTTCATGCCCGGCGTTTTTGGCGCGGGCGGCTGATTCGTTCAAAGACTTCGTGGGTCGGCTTATCAAATCGCTCGCCACCACCGGCGGCGAGTTCATCCAAGGCCGCGCGCGTTTCGGCATTCGGCACGCGCACCTCAAAGGGCATGCCGTTGCGCAGGACGATCTGGTGCAACAGCATCGTCACCGCTTCGCTGGTGCTGACGCCGACTTGCGCCAGCACGCGCTCGGCGCGAACTTTGAGCCGCCGGTCGACGCGGGCATTGATGGTGGCATCCTTGGGCATGGCTGAACTCCGGAGCATTGCCGGTATTGTACTGCAATCGTTGTACAACGCAAGGCGCGCCCCTCAGCCGCGACTTTTGGCTCGTATTCTGGGCGGATGGAGGGGGATGGTGGGCAGCCCCTCCCCCCGCCCCCTGGCAGCCGGGGGCGGGAGAGTGCCGGTCGGGATGTCAGCCCTCACCGGTTTCGGTCTTCCGCTTGCGAGCGCGGCTGCTACCAGCTGGCGCGATACTCGAAGTCAATCACGGCTTCGTCCGGCTCGGCGAGCACGGCTTCGAGCTGGCGCACGGTGTCCGCAACGTCGTCGAAGTAATACTCGTCATAGTCGGTGCTGCCGAAGAAGAAGCCCGCTTGCGTCGGCAGCAGCCTCTTGGCCGTCGTCGCGTCTGCAATCACGCGGCCGTTTTCGACGATGGGTTTCTCGGCGCCGTTCTCGTAGGTGTAGCCGTTCGTCACCTGGCCGGGGACAAGTGTTGAGTGCGCCAGGACTTCCTTGCACGTGCGCAGAAGCTCGTCGAGGTCGCCGCGGCTCACGGGATAGTGCTTGCCGTCGTCCACGCCATCCTGGACGTGGGCGACGAACCAGCGGTGAATGGCGTTGGCCTTGCGCCAGTAGGCCACCTCCTCAACGATGGAGGTGATGCGCTCCGGCTTGATGTCGGCGCGGTGCGTGCCGCCCTGCTCGACGGCAACGCGATGCCGTTCCTTCTCCGTCATGAAGCTCCAATTTTTCACGTAGGAGTTTTTGCAGAGGTACATGTCAAGACCCATACGCCTAGTATTCTTCGGCGAGCATGACGGTTAAGACGCGGCGGGTTTGGGCGGGGTCGCTCGCGTCGGGAGAGGCCGTCTCGCGCTCTTCGTCGTAGCAATCGACTTTCCAATTGAGGGTGACGCCGTCGAGCGCGAAGACGCCGAAATCGTGTTCGCCCCAAGGGTCGTTGCTCTCGGTAAACTCGGAGAAGGCGCGTACTTCTTCCAGCGCCCGATTGATAAAGTCGTTGCCGTGGGCGGCGACGCCGCGGGTGATGACAAGCTCGCCGAGCGCTATCCAGGGAGCGATGAGCCCGGTTCTGGTGCGGAAGGCGTCGTTGAGTTCGCGGATGCGGGCCGTGTGCTCGTCCTGCATTTCCTGCAAGGCGTCGCGGTCGGTGTCTAACGTGGACATGGTAGAATGGTGATGAATGGTAAGGACGGCGGGGCGGTAGCCCCGCCGTTTCTGCTAGCTTTTCTTGCGCGTGGCGGCGCTCGCCGCGCGTGCCGCGAAGCGCTCTTGCGCCGCGTCCATGTGCTCGACTTCGCTCCTGACGAGCTCGGCGGCATCGCGTAGCGACACGGCGCACTGCCGGAGCGCCTCGATGCGCTTGGCGAAAGTCGGTTGGTTGTCCAGGGCTGATAATTTCGACCGGCCGCGGCTGCTGCCCGCCACGGCATACCTGTTGCATTGCCGACGGCGGCCGCGCGGTCATGAGGCGGGGAACCCAACGAGGACGCGGCTGACGCGCGCGAGCCTCGTGCTCCAAAACGAAAGGACACCCCGCGGGTGCCTTGACGGCGCGAGCCGCATGTCGGCTACCATCGAAAATGCCGTGAGCAGGCACAGCTGCGTGGGCTTCGGGGACCAATGGCAGGACGACGATAGAAGGACACGACCTGCGAGCGCGGATGCGCGAGCGAACTATCAAGTTAGTTAGTCGTTGGCGCCCGCTCTTTTGCGCCATTCGGTGCGAGGCGGTTCGGTGATATAGCAGAAAAGCACTGCTCACAACGCATTCGTTCATGGCGGCAATGCACTTAGCCGAGCAATGGCGCGCGCAGAACTCAGCACAGACATCAACCTATTTCGACTTCGCGAATATCTGACGCAAGACCTTCACACCTAGATGCAAAGAGGTCTGATGGATTGAACGCCACTTAATGGAGTAGGGGAGTAGGCCGCAATGACGGCTCGTCGGGTCTAACGCAACTCTCGAGAAAATCGTCGATGAATGTTTCGAGAGCCACCCAGTCCGTGAACCTGACATTCTCGCCCGGAGTGATGCCGCCATTCAATAAAATGCGTTGCAAGACTTGCCGCTGGAAATAATCGCATCCCGACCAGTGTAGAGCGCCGCCGACCAGCAAGGTCTTCCTCGGCAACCAACCTGTGGTCGCAATAAATCGATCGACATACTGTTGCGCTTTCTCGCGCCCATCTGTGGTGGCCGCCGGTAGGCTGACGGACACGAAGGCGGATGAGTTCTCCATCTTATTTTGCCGTTGCAGCCGGTCGGCAAGCGTCAAACGACCATCATAAGCCCATTGGATCGTGGCCAAATCTGTCGGGAATGCCTCAGTTAGAATTTTTGCCTCGAAGGAGCTTTGACCTCTCCTCAACATCCATTGCGAAAGGCGCGCACTACCGTTCTAGTTTGAAGGCTTGTTTGCCGTCTTTCAGGCCGACATACCCGTTTTCGGATCGAACCAATTTCACGCATCGCTCGGGAAGCAGTGCTCCAGGTTTAATGCATAGCCCGTCCGGGGTCGGCCGCCAGTTCGGGGATAGCTGGATGATTCCGCCCGTCATTTTCCCGGTGCCGTTCTGGAAAAGTACGAGGGTTCCGACTTGACCATCGTCTGTCGTCATTTTCCATGGGCGCCCATCTGTAATCTTGTGGGCCGGGGACGGCTCTTCCGCCCTGCTCACATTAGTCAAAGCGCATGTTGCCATGATGAGTGCGAGAAATGATACCAGCAATAAGAATCGCCTTTCTCGCACGCTTCCACGATGACTTCCTTCTAGCTTCTCCAATTGTCTGCTCCTAAGGCTGAGAATGTGTAGGAAACCGGTGCGCACTACCGCTCAGATGAGCGCGTGCCATATCAGTTGTCCTTGGTCGCGTTGTAGTGTTCTTTGGGCTCGTATTTGGCTGCTCTACTGAAAGGCGCCGGCCCGTTGCTTGCAGGATTGCGTAGCTCGCAAGCACGTTGTCGCGCTCCGCTGGATTTCCGATTTCCAGTTGCCGCAGGAGGCGGATGGCGGTGATCATGTTCGGTTGTGCTGTCAGTCAAATCCGCATCCCTCTCCTACTTCTTCATGAGTTACGCCGTCCCTGATGTGATAGATGCGCTTGAAGGTCGGGATGATCTTCTCGTCGTGCGTGACGACGATGATGGCCGTTCCAAACTTGGCGGCCATTTCGTTGAGGATTCGGATCACGGTCAGCGCCCGTACGCTGTCGAGCGGCGCGGTCGGCTCGTCGGCAAGAATAATCGGCGGCCGGTTGACCAGTCCGCGTGCAATCGCGACCCGCTGCTGTTCTCCGCCGGATAGTTGCGATGGCATTGCGGCAGCGCGATGCTCGACGTCGAGAGCGGTCAGGAGCTCACGCGCACGCTGGCGAGATTCGCTATTGGGAACACCGGCCAGCATCGGTAGCAAAGCGACATTGTCGGTGACGTCCAGAAAGGGGATGAGGTACGGCGCCTGAAAAACGAAGCCGATCTTGTCCCGCCGCAACGCGCGAAGATCGGAAATTTTCCAATCGTCGTCATAGATCACCTCGTTGCCGAGTATCATACGTCCGCCGCTCGGATCGATAACCGCTCCCAAGGCCTTGAGCAACGTGCTCTTTCCTGATCCTGATGGGCCGATCAGGCCGACTACCTCGCCGGGTGTGACCTGCATATTGATGTCTTTCAAGGCATCGACGGCGGTGTCACCACTCCCATACCGCTTCCGGAGTTTCTCGATGCGGATGCCGCCGGTTCTCATCTCATCCACCGATCGCCTCCGCGGGATCGATCTTGAGCGCTATACGGATGGCGACGACGCTAGCAAGCGCGCATATGACGGTGACGGCGATGAGCCCAATCATCGTGTCGATGGAAAGCAGAAGGACGAATTTCGGGAAAAGAGGTGCTGCGAAGGTCGCCGTGATCTTGCCGACGATGAAGCCAATCAACCCAAGTACAACCGCCTGCTGCAGGATCATGGACGCAATCGTACGATTGCGCGTGCCGATCAGTTTCAGCACGGCAATCTCGCGTATCTTATCCATCGTGAGCGTGTAGATAATGAAGGCGACGATGGCGGCGCTGACGATTGCCAGGATGCCGAGGAACATGCCGATCTGCTTGGCGGATGTCGCTATGAGTTTCCCGATCAGAATCTCTTCCATTTGGGGTCGCGTATAAACCGTCAGCCGCTTCCACCTTGCTATGTCAGTTGCAATGCGCTCGGGGTCATAGCCAGGTTTGACGTGGATCAGGACTGCGTTCACGTAAGGGTTGCTGTTTTGCGACGTGATCACCGCGTCTAGCAAGCCAGGCACCCAAGGCCGGTTGAACTCCGGATTTTCGCCGGTGCGCCGACGCTGACGGACAATGGAGTCGTTGTCCTTGAGGAATTGTGCATCCTGCGCATCCTTCAGCGGGATGAAAACCATCGGATCGCCGCCCGACGAAACCGTCCGCCGAGTGAGGCCCACGATGGTAAAATGGTTTCGTCGGATAACGATCGTGTCCCCAAGGGAAAACCCCGTAGCGACATCGGCCACCGCCTCATAGTGACTGCGCGTGATCTGCCGCCCTGCGACAAGAAATGGCGGCTGGCCCGGTATCGCCATATCTCCAGGCGCAGTGCCGACTACCATGGCCCGCACGTCCGAGTTTCCTTTTTGAACCTGCATTGTCAGATAGGTTACGTTAGCAACCCGCTCGACACCGGGGATCGCGAGGATCCCGCGATAGATGTCATCATTGATGCTTGAGGATTCCGCGTAAGGGCCGAGTGTGTTCTGCTGGACGACCCACATATCGGCGCCGCTGTTGTCGAGCAGCACCTTGCCGTCATCGACCATCCCCCGATAGACGCCGGCCATGGTGAAGGTCACCCCGATGAGCAGACCAAGCCCGACCCCCGTGAAGACGAACTTACCCCATGAATGCAGAATATCGCGCCCTGCAAGACTAATCATTTGAGTAGGTCCGCAGAGTTGTTGGCTACCCGAATGCGGCTCGTACTGGCCAATTTGGATGCGCTGTGAACAACTATCTGGTCACCGACCTTCAGGCCTTTTGTGACCTGTACGGACCCTTCCAAGTCTGCGGCGCCGAGTTGGACGACCGTAAAGCGGATTTTCCCGTCTTCGATTTTCCAGACGCCCAATTTGCCGCCAACATTCTGGATCGCAGCGTTCGGGATCGTCGGCGACGCGGCAAGCTCAGGCAGGGCGACCGATACTTCGGCCAACTCTCCGATCGAAGGAAGCGGCTCAGGAAGCGCGTCGAACTCTACCTTGGCCAGATTTTCTTCCGTCACCGCGTCAGCGAGGACTTCTACGCGCGCCACTCGTCCCGACGCGCTTTTGCCAGCGCGTGAACGCAATGCAATCGAGGCGGGCAGGTCCTGTCGCAGGCCCGTTGCCGCAATTTGATCGAACCGAGCATTGATCCAGAGATTCTTCGGATCGATCATCTCGATGACCGCTTGGCCAGCGACCATGGTCGTTCCCGGTTCGGCCTTGCGTGCTGCAATCACCCCGTCAACCGGCGCACACAGAATCAGATTTTCCCGCTGCTTGATCAGGCCGTCGCGGTCGGCGCGATTGCGTTGGAGATCCTGTTGCGCGGCAGAGAGGTTCGACCGGGCGGCCGAGAGAACAGCGTCAGCTACCTGGCTGTCCTGCCGCTTGGTTTCCACCGCGACTTCACTGACGGCGCGGGTCTTCCAGAGTTCTTCAAAACGTTTCGCCTGGGCAAGCGCGTAATCCTTACGCGCCAGCGCATCAGCCACCTGCGCCTCGGCGGTTTTTATGGATGCTTCGGCCCGACCGATCGCCGCATCGAGCGCTACGATGCGAGTATCGAGGTCCACCGGGTCCATTTCCGCCAGAACCTGGCCGGCTCGCACCCTATCGCCCACATCGACATTTATCTTGGCGATGCGGCCTGCGGTGGTGGGGCCGATCTTATAAGAGAAACGGGCCTCGACCGTGCCGATGCCGAATAGTGCGGGTGAGATTGAGCGGGCCTCGACAGCGGCGGTTGTGACAGCGACGGGTGCCAGTGGTCCAGAGCGCAGCACCACGTAGCCGAACAAGGCGGCAGTCACGGCTCCAACGCCTCCAAGCATCAATGTACGACGTTGCAATGAAGGTAGTTTCACCGGTTTACCTCCATGCATGCACGATATGATTCAAGGGCATCGGAGACGCGCCGCGAATGCTGCCGACATCCCCCGACGATCAGCGCTCGAAACACCAGATGTTGGATAGCGGCTATGAACTGGTGGGCCGTCATCCTCTTGTTGATTGTGTTTCGTATTTCCCCGCACTGCTGCGCCTCTTCGATTACGCTGGAGAGACGCTGTGCGTACCGCTGGATAAACGACTCGATCATCAGTTTGAGCGCTGAACTGCTTGTCCTGCCGAGCACACCGGGCAACATGCGTGGAATGTTCGGATGATCCGCGACATAGGCATCATCGGCTGTGAACGTAGCGCCGAGGGATCGAACTGGAGGTGCGATGGCCGAGCAATGCAGAGGAGTCATCTTGCCGCCTCGATGGCGCGTCGATACAGAGCGAACGCTCCTGGCGCACTGGCACGGAGGCGCTTGATGTCACCGGCGATGAGGGACTGCATGACAAGGCCTTGGATTGTACCGATGAAGAGTGTGACGGCCGCCTTGTCATCCAGCGTGGCAGCCAACTCGCCACGCTTCTTGCCCTCCGCGACGAGCCGTCCGAGGCGCTCGCCATAACGCCGGATCAAAGCGCGAGCCATACGCTTGGCTACGCTCTGCTCAGCGCGTTGCAGCTCTCCAAACAGCATCCGAGGCACGCCGGGATGCTCCGAGATGAACTCGATATGCGCAGTGAACGCAGCCTCCAGCGCGTCAAGCGGAGAGGCCGCAGCGGAGGTCGCCTTGTCTATGCGCATCAGCAAGCGCTCTGAAACCCATTCCATGACGGCTTGAAGAATGGCGTCCTTGGAGGGGAAGTGCCTGAATAAGGCGCCTTGGGTCACCCCCATCCGCTTGGCGATAGCTCCGGTCGTGATGTCTGTAGGATTTTGCTCCGCCGCCAAGTCGATGACGGTCTCAACCGTCACCTCACGTCGCTCCTCTGCGGAAAGGTAGGCCGATCGCGAGATCATGAGCGTCTCCAAAAGATAGTAATCAATTACTATCTATCAGCGATGCAATTCTTTTCAAGGGGGGCTACGCAAATAGGTTCACTTGTGGCGCCCATGCGCGCGAATAGGGACTGGTAATTCGAGGGATCGTGGAGATGCTGGGCGGCAGCGCGAGGATCTGCCCCCGGTACTTCCTGCTTGGTTCTGCTGTGGAAATGCGCCAGCCGCCCTTGTCCGCGGTGTACACTGGTGTACACTGCGTACGATGATCAAAAGATTCGATCCCGGCCCGCTACGTGCATCAGACCGCAAGGCTCTGACGATCATACGGAATAAGATTCTGCATACCGGATCAGCCCCGTCGCTCCGGGAGCTGGCCGCTGCCCTCGGCTTTTCGTCAGCCCGCTCGGCAGTGATGGTGGTTGAGAGGCTTACGGACGGCGGCTACGTGAAGCGGCGCGAGAGCGACAAGACATTACAATTGCTGAAAATGCCGGAGGACGCGGCTGATCGCGACTCCACCGTTGGCGTGCCGCTTGTCGGCAATGCTGCGTGCGGCACGCCGCTTCTCGCGGTTGAGAATACAGAAGCAATCATCCCTGTTTCGACGCGGATCGCGAGAGCCGGTGAGAAGTATTTTTTGCTGCGAGCAGCAGGGGATTCGATGGATGCGGTCGGAATCGATGATGGGGCGCTAGTGCTCGTGCGTCAGCAGCCGACTGCGGAAAACGGGCAAGTCGTCGTCGCGCTCGTCGACGACGAAGCCACGATTAAGGAGCTTCGCCGATCTAACGACGCGGTGGTGCTGATGCCAAAGTCGCACAACAAGAAGCACAAGCCGATCGTCTTGCGTCGAGATTTCCGCGTGCAGGGCGTGGTTGTTGCAACGTTGCCGGCACTAGAGAGCTGATATGGCGCAGGGTCCGAACAAGTCGGTTTCCACCAAGACACGTCTCATTCTATGGGCGCGAGGCGCGGGCCGCTGTTACTACTGCAACAGGGATCTGATCGGTGACCTCATCTCGCTGAGTCCTCGGCTCGTGAAAGGACTCGTCGCTCATATCGTAGCCGAAAAGCCCGACGGTCCGCGAGGTGACTCTATCCGCTCGCCTCTGCTCGTCGACAATGTCGATAATTTGATGCTGATGTGCCACGATCATCATCGTCTGATCGACGAGGAGAAGCCCGCAGAATATCCGGAGAGCCGCCTTCTTGCGATCAAGCAAGCTCACGAGCGGCGCGTCCAGGTGCAATCTGCCATCACCCAGGATAGGGCGACTCGCGTCCTGCGCTATGGAGCACGGATCGGGCTTAATGAGTCGCTGGTGGATCTCTCGGGTATGCACAACGCTGTGTTCCCCGGTCGGTATCCCGAGACGCTTGAAGCGATAGATCTCGAGATTGTCGGCTGTCAATTCTCCGACCACGAGCCGGAGTATTGGTCATATCAGCAGGAGAACCTGCGTCGGCAATTCGATAGCAAGGTGCGGGGGCGCATCGAGAAGGGCGAGCTCCGTCACGTGTCCGTGTTCGCGCTTGCACCGCAGCCTCTCCTGATCGAGCTGGGTCGTCAGCTCTGCGATATCGTGCCGGCGGATGTGTATCAAAGGCACCGCGAGCCCGCCACGTGGGCATGGCCGTCCGACGGAGCCGAGGTCCAGTTCGAATTATCCCGGCCGGCGTCGAAGCACCGCGAGATCGCCCTCAAACTCGGCGTGAGCGCGTCGATAACGGATGAGCGGATCACAGACGTGCTCGGGCGCGATGTATCGATCTGGTCGATATCGGCGGAGAACGGTCATAACGATTGCCTGAAGACGGCATCCACGCTGCGCGCCTTTCGCCAGCACATGCGCAGGATTTTTAACGACATCAAAGTGGCCCACGGCGAGAAAGCGACGATCAACGTATTCCCGGCGATGCCCGTTGCGTTGGCCGTCGAGTTGGGCCGGGTCTGGATGCCGAAGGCCGACCTGCCGATGCGCATTTTCGATCAGAACAGGTCTCGAGACCGCTTTATCAGCACTCTCGAGATTCAAGCACCGAAGGCGCCATGACCCAGATTTTCCGATACAAGATTCTCGATGATCTGCTGGAAGATCTGGCGGAAGAGCTCGACGTGCCGGCGAGCCGTTATGAAGCGGCGGAGCGTGCCTACAAGTCCGTCGGCGCCTGGCTCGAGCGACCAGAGTCCGCGCTACGCGTACTCAAACCTCGAACTTACGTTCAGGGCTCTTTCGCTCTCGGCACCGCGACGAAGCCCGTTACCGATGAGGATGATTATGACGTGGACGCCGTTTGCGAGCTCCAGCATTCGAAAGCCAGCGTTACGCAACAACAGCTGAAAGATTCGTTGGGCGAGGAACTGCGGCTTTATGCGCGTGCTCAGAGCATGAACGAGGAGCCGGAGCGCCGTAATCGATGCTGGATGCTCCCGTACGCGGATGAGGCGCAATTCCATCTCGATGTTTTGCCGTCACTTCCAGATGCTGCGACGGCACAAATTCTCTACGAACAGAGGGGGCTAACCAATCCGTGGGGCGGGTCTGCGCTCGCTATCACGGACGAGCGCCATCCCGAGTTCAGAGTGATCTCTCCACGCTGGTTGCGGAGTAATCCAAAAGGGTACGCTGCGTGGTTCCGGTCGCGGATGGCAGTCGTGTTTGATCAGCGGAGGCGAATGCTTGCTGAGCGCGCCCGCGCGAAAGTTGAGGATATTCCTGAGTACAAGGTCAAAACGCCCCTTCAGGCGGCGATCCAGATCCTGAAACGGCATCGTGACATCTGGGCACTCGACCAAGCCGATCGCAAGCCGATCTCGATCATACTCACCACGCTCGGTGCACGCGCCTATCAGCAAGAGACGTCCGTCGCGGCCGCGCTTTTCCGGCTTCTTCAGGATATGGATAAATACATCGAGCGGCGGGGCGCGGCGACGTGGATCGCAAACCCGTCGGACCCACTCGAGAATTTCGCGGACCGGTGGATTCTCGAACCGGATCGCGAGGTTGCTTTCCACGAGTGGCTGGAGCGCGCAAAGAGCGACTTCCGAACGGCTGCATCGTACTCCGACAGGGCACAGCTCATAGCCGTCCTATCGGGAGGACTCGGCGAGAGGGCAGTCCGCGTCGCCGCAGGGAAGCGTGTCGCGACGCCGGGTCTGCTTGTAACGATCTCGCGAAGCCTGAAGCAGTTATTCAACGCCCCGCATCGTGAGAAGCCGGCGTGGCCGGAAGCGCTCGCCAACAAGGTCTCCATCGCCGACGCCCGAGTCGAACAGAAGGGTTTTAGGCCCAAGAAGTTTACCAGCGATGGCGGTCCGCTTCCGAAGAATTGCTCTCTCACGTTCATCGCTCAGACGGACGTGCAGCATCCCTACAGAGTGTACTGGCAGATCGTGAACACCGGCGCAGATGCGACCCGGGCAAATGGACTGCGGGGGCAGTTCGAAGAAGGCATCATCGAACGCGGAACGCTTACCCGCAAAGAGGGCACTGAGTATGCCGGAACACATTCGATCGAATGTTTCATCGTCAAGGATGGACTCCTCGTCGCGAGAAGTCAGCCCTTCATCGTGAACATTAAATAGCGATCATTTATTCGTCAGAGGATGAGAGGGTAAAGGATCTCCGCGCCATCGCGTCTGTTATTCATGCGCGTTGAGATCGGGCGCAAGTTCATCAGCTCCGAAGTGTACGGTCCCAGATGTCATCGGCTCCTGCTCATCGGGCAGAACCCGCGAGCGCAGTCGGTCGCCGTGGGCTTCCTTGACCAGCGCGTTGCGCTTGCTGCTAACGGTCATGGGTCGTGGATGTAGCGTAGCCTTTGGTCGGACGCGGCGATGCTGGTAAGGAAAGGGGAGACGCGGGGCCGCCGTCGTGGACCAGCCACTCGACATCGTATACCAAAAGGCCTGGTCTTATGCCGTCGCCGAATCTCCGCGCAGCCGTGTGGCGGTGCACGCAGGTCAGGGTCGTTTCCCGGTAAAGCGCGCCAATGGATCCTCGGCGCCACGGCCGCCGTGCTGAAGCAGGACTCTTTTGACTTCGCCCGCCACGCCGTCCCTGTTGTAGCGCGCGGGAACCTCGAGCAGGGTAACGCCCGCGTTGGTAAGGGCCTCGCGCTTCACCGCATCGCGCAGGGCGGCGTTGCCCTGGTAATGACCATGGCCTTGGTATTCGACAACAAGGGCCGCAATGCCGAACCGGTCCACGATGACGAAATCGGCGCGTTTGCTGTTGATGGAACGGTAGGCGAGGTCGTCGTTTCCGTTTCCCCACGTTCCCCGCACCGGGCGCAAGATTTCGCCGAGGCTCGTTTGCGCCATCACGCGGAAACCGTCGTTTACCTCCCGCGCCACCTTCTCGAGAATGAGCAGCACCTGGAACTCGCCCTTGTTCAAGAGAGGCTGGGTCTCGAAACGAACCCGCGAGACGAACTCGAGCTGGTTCCTGGGGTCAGCAACGTCGCTGGCTGCTGACGGGGGCCAGCGCCGCCAGGGCGGTCTTCCGAAAACGATCTTGCGCAGCGGCCCGAGCAGGAGAAAGCCCAGGACGGCGAGGAACACCATCGTCGGGATGATCGACGCGAGATCCGTGAGGTTATCTTGAAATGACTGCATGCGGCCCGCCCATGGCACCAGGATCGGCGAGGTTAGGCCCCAATGGCAAAGAAATTCCTCAGTACTTCCGGCATTGATCACAATCCTGTTTAGGGGCCCGCAATCCGTACATGTTGCGGAAATTTAAATTGAAATCCGTTGCGATCGGATTTGTTCTATCGCCACTCCACCAGCAGGCAGATGGGATTTCAGTTCAAACCGCAACCAGGTGCGCAAACCGGGTCCGCGCCTGATCGCCTTTTGAGGGAGGTATACCCCCATGATTTCGCATGATCATGCGCCATCGATTCTCATTGTCGACAGGTCCATGTCCTGCGGGTGGCGTTTGTGCAGGTCTCTTCTCGAGAAGGGAGCTACAATCCACGTCTTCCATGCGTTCGAACCCGCCCTGCGGCTTCTCAGGTCGAAAAAGATCGACACGGCAATGATCGAGTTCGACGCCGACGAGGCGGCGTTGGAATTTTGCCGGGAAGCGGATGCGCGGTCGGTTGCGCTGGTCTTCACGCCTCTGCCGAAATCGACTATCCGCTCCAAGGCGTCACTTCAGTTCCTGTTCACGTCGGCATCTCAGGGCTTTTCACCAAGTGACGGCCGATCGCCGGCCGCCGTCCTCCCGAACGATTTCTCAACCCCGATGCAATAATCTTCCGCACCCAGCGGACGAGGCGACCATCGCCTCGAGGTTGTCGTTAGCCGCCTTTAGTTCCTGCACGGCCTTGACGATCAGCGGGGTGAAGCGATCCGAGTCGTGGTTTCGGCCTGCGGCTTCGATCGCTGGCGCCGGGAGCGAACGCCCCTCATTTGGATAGCTGTCGAGCGTTGCGCGGGCTAAGTCCGCGGCCGTCAAGGGTTCTAGCCGCTGTGCGGCCGCGCCTACGGCGCGCCCTTGACCGCGCGGCGCCCGCGCGAGGATCGGCTATCGCAATGGGTGGCGACGAAAAGAGGGGTGTATAGTGGGGACAGTCCTCCGCGCACTCCGGACTCCGAATGGTCGGGGTTCGGTAGCGCAGGAGGAATCCATGACAAGCGCAGTTCCAGGCGCGGATAACGTTAGCGCTATCCGTGCGCTTAATGATGCGTTCCGGAAAGGGGATCGGCCTGAACTTGGGCAGGTTGTCATGACGAATGGCGTGACCGAGCTAATGTCGACATCGCCGTTCGGGTTCGTGATGCTCAATGCGAAGATACGGGAATTCGACGCCTTTGATGACGCGAATGACCCGTACGGCGAGCACGACTTTGGCAGCTGCGAGCACCGAGGCCGGAAGGTGTTTTGGAAGATTGACTATTACGACAAGACGCTCGAATCCGGTTCGGAAAATCCGGCCGACCCGGCCGTCACGACACGCGTGCTCACGATCATGCTTGCCGACGAATACTAAACGGCGAGCAAAAACCTCTCCGACGTCGGCGAGGTTTTTCTTGTTATTGATCCCGCTCAAGGAGCGAAGGACGGGTGGCGTCTATTTTTTAATTCCGACAATGGCTGCAAAATGCTGAAGCTGACTAATTATATTGTGGGCTTGGTTACCTACTCGGGCGGTTCAAAAGTAGCGCTGGCACAAGTGAGTCCACCGCCTACGCCGGACGGGCAATGGCACATGATGCATGACTGGAGCACGTGGCCTGGTGGCATGTGGCTTGGTCCAATTTGGATGATCGTGTGGCTGGCAGTATTGGTCACCATCGTTATCGGTCTCGGTCGATGGCTTGGCGGTACCGATACCCATAGGCCGGTGCCAACGGCACGCGACATTCTCGATGAGCGCTATGCGCGCGGCGAGATTGATCGCGACGAATACCTGAAACGCAGGCAGGATATCGCTGGCGGGTCGTGAGTAAAGCGAGCCTTCATGAGATCGCCCCCCGGGGATGGTCAGTCAGAAATCTCCGTATCCCGGCATCGATCTTCGCGCGGCCCCGCGCGAATCTGGAGCGGCTGAGCGCGACGATGCGATGGGGCCGATGATTGATCGGCTTTGGCGGCGGCAGCATATCGAGGAGAAGAGGCGGGGAGAGGCTATCGCCTTGAAGGAAGCGGCCGCAGGCGGTGAAGTTGGCGAGCTGGATAAGCTGTTGCGATGGCGTCGTTTCGTGCATGCCGCTGCCGGTGTATTCGATCTGGGACTCGAGCGCCAAGTGGCCAGCAATCGTTTCGGCATCCTGAATGCCGACGCGGAATGAAACGAAAGAGCCGACATTGCCGAAGATCGTCGCGCGCAGCGAGCGGTCGACCTCATCGAGCTGCGCGAGGAGCTGGTGCGAGAGAATTGCGCCCAGTGCATATTTGCGGGCTTCGCTCAGGATGATCTTGAAACTGGCGCCGGCGTAAGCGGGAAACTCATCGGCATAAAGGTAGAAGGGGCGGCGGTCGTACTCGGGAATGACGGAACGGGAGAGCGCCGCCTGCGCGATGATCGACGTGAGAAGAGCGCCGAGCATGTAGGTGCTAATCTCGTCGAGGCCGGAGAGATCGGCGATGAGAATACCGCCCTCATCCATAAGGCGGCGCACGCTGAAGGAGCTTGTCGACTGCCCGAGAATGTTGCGCAAGAGCGGATTGCTCAGGAAGTGATCGAGCTTGTTCAGAATTGGAGCCGTCGCTTGGTGACGATAAGCGCGGTCGCCGGCAACGAAGCGGACGTTCCAATAATGCGCGACGACCGGATCGGTGATGCGCGCGACGACTTTCTCGCGGTAGGCGTCGTCGGTCAGAAGCCGGGGGATGCGCAGCAGGGAAGGGAACGGGGCTTCCATGAGTGCCCGGAGCGCGTTGCGCAGGATCTCCTGCGAGCGATCGGCAACGGCTTCCTCGCCGAAGATGTGCAGGAATGCGGCGACGATGTTGCCGGCGACATTTGCCTGCGCATCGCGCGGGATGCGATCAAGCACGTTAAGGCCGATCGGATGTTCGATGTCCGTCGGTTTGAAGTAGACGACGCGATGCGAACAGTCCTGCGCGGTAGGTATGAGGGACAGGACATCAGTCGCGAGTGAGCCGTGCGGATCGATGAGCGCGAGGCCGTGGCCGGCGGCGGCGTCTTGCGCGATCATGTTGGCGACGAGCGAACTCTTACCCGTTCCTGTTTGTCCGACGATGTAGAGATGACGCAGCCGCGCAGCAGACTCGAGCAGCACAGGCTCGCCGCGATGGTAGGCGACGACGATGGGCCGCGTTTGGTAGGAAGTATGGATCAAGCCGAGCCCCGAGGTCGAAAGCCCGGACGCACACTCCGGGCACTGGCTGACGAAACCTGGGTGCCAGGTTTTCTCAACCCATCGCGACTAAGGCATCGCGGACCAGCGCGGCGCGGTCCTCGAGGTTCGATTGAGCCACACACTGGTGGCCTAGCCTTCAGTGTACAAGAGAGCGTGCGACGTTCGGCAACTGCGGTGGACAAGGGTTGCGCCTTGGCGTGGCCGCTGGCGGCCGCATACGGATCGGATAGCAGTAGGAAAGCGCGGCCGTGAGGCGCGGGGGTCAAGGGTCTTCTCGAAAAGAGTAGCGTTCTAGGTCGCTACCAAGCTCGCCCTTGACGCTGCGCCGGCCGCGCTAGGATGGTTGCTATCGACATCCGTAGCATCGCCGCAGCGCTTTTATGATGCGATGCTGCGCGAGAGCGTTGCGCATTTCCCCCCACCCCCCAAGCGAGCCCGCAGGACGCGAGCGCAGCCCGCCCCAGAAACAGCGAGCGCGATGGCAGCGACCATGTTTCGTCGGCGGGTTTGTCGGAGCCCCCGGAGCGAAGCGGAGCCCGAAGGGCGAGACGAGGAGCATCGGACGCGCGGCATTTCGTGTGTTCGTTAGCCCCACTGGACTAACGCGACGCACCGCGCGTCCGATGCCCCGCAGGCGAGGGGGCGCCCGGCGCTGCCCGGCCGACCTCGTGCCGCCAGCCGAGCCCGCGATCGGCGCTCCACCGGCGCGAAAGTGAGCGCTCTGTTTGGCCAACACCGAAGAGCACACCAAACGCGGGCGAGTGCCGCCAGTTCCGTCGTTAGTGTGGTGCTGCGCAAGCTTGCACACACTCGACGGAATGGCGGCACGAGGTCGGGCGGCAGCCCGACAAAGGGGGTGGGGGGAATGCGTTGAACTGGCGTGCCTTTCGCGTCGCGAGCCCTCTCCTTCGCCCTACAAACGCGTGTAGGGGTGCGTGTAGGGGCGCCTGCGCTATCGGACGCGTTCGATACCGCGTATCGCGACGTGTCCGATAGGGAAGGAAGCCGGCCAATGGAAGTGGGATGTTCACGTACCTACGCTGCGAGCTCGGCGATGATGTCGGCAAGGACGTTCTCATTGCCGCCGAAGCTCGCGATCATCGCTTGGAGCACAGCGTCCGGATCGAGTTTGTCGAGATCGAGTGGGTGTCCGGCCTGGTGGGCCAATAACGTGAGGAAGGTGAGCTGCGTTCTGCCGTTGCCCTCGCGGAATGGATGAATGGCATTGAGCTCCGCGAGAAAATGCGCGGCGCCTTTCGCAAACGCGCGCGCTTCAAGGCGCTGCAGGTAGCGGTGTCTTTTGAGCCAGGCAAACAGGCGGGCTACCTCGCTAGCGATGTTCTCCGGATAGCAAAATAGGCTCTCGCCCTTGGCTATGCGGATCGTGCGGTATTTTCCGGCCCAGGTGTAAACGTCCTGGAAAAGGTGATGGTGGATGGCGCGATAGTGGCTTGCGGATAAGCGGCCATGCGGAAGCGGTTCTTCCGAGCGCGCGAATGTCATGGCTGTTTCGAAGCGCTCAAGCGCGCCCGCCGATGTCAGGCCAGCCTTGTTCTTGAGGACGTCCGTGCCGGGATAGCAATACGGGTCGCGTTCGGCCTCGTACATGCCCGGTGCTTATTTCTTGCCGTACTTAGCTGCGAGTTCTGTGCGGCGGCGGCTGGCCGTCATGCTTTCGGTGCGCGTGAGGTCTTCGCTCATGCTGCGCGAAAGCTTGATCCCTTCAACTGAGCTGATGCTGCCAAAGGCCTGACGACCGAGTATGAATTGGCCGGTGCGGGAATCACGTTTGACCCACTTGCCCACGCTCTTTCCGCCCTTTGAAATCGTCTTTGCCATTGTTGAACTATAGCACGTGAGCTGTCGGCGTGCATGCGGTATGTCGCGAGTGGGGGGAGCATGCGAGAGAGCAGCAAAACCCGTGTCGCAGAATATCTGTTTTGCGACATGCAAAGTCGGTTTTGTCAAGCTCTGAAGCATACTTGATGGTAGCACGAAAAATTTTGAGAACTTTTGCGTGCGGGGGTGCACCATGTGTGCAGTGGCTCAAGTTCGAGCTGGCGCTGCTACATATCTATATGACTGCCGCTACTCGATTGACGATTTGGTTTGCGCCGATACGCTGATCGCACACAGCGCTAGCGAGAAACCGCCGCCTCGTGCGGGGTTTTGATTTTGGGAACCAGGTGTGTGAGTAGTTGAGATGCACGAAGCAAGATCGTCTGACTGATCGCGCTTCCCTGGCTGGCAAGCGAAGCGATCGAGGCCACTGGCGCGGCCGCCCTTAATTTCTTCCTTGATGCATTTGGTTTTGTATTTTGCTTTAAGCGTCCCTATTTTTAAGTCTGTAAATATAGATATGGATATAAATACTATTATAGTGTCGTGTTGCTTTACGCGCTGCGTCGCGTTTCTTTACGCAGGGTGTCGCGCAAATTCACGTAAGTGTCAGGACACGCGACGGTGTGTAAGGAGTTTTGACAAGGTGTAAAGGTTCGCGACGAGGTGTAAGGAATCTTGACACCAGTGGATCGCGATTTCAGCACCGCCTTTAAGACGCGTCTAATTTCGTTACCCCTGTCCCCTACCAGGGCCTGTCGTATCGAGGGCTTTCTTGCAGGCCGCAGAGACCTTGTCCTTGTTTGCCTCGAGGCACGCGCGAACCTCGCCTTGGCCGTGTTTTTTTCCTGCGCAATACTTCGGTATGTCATCTTTGCAGGCCGTCGCGACAGGGCCGGTTTGTGCGAAGGCCGTGCTCGAAAGCAAGGTGGCGGTAATAGCAGCGACTAATCCTTTGGAAATGGTTTGGAGCATTGCACGCGTTCCTTTTCTTTGAGGGCTGGAGCCGAGGCCGAGACGGCTTCTAATTGCCAGCGTTAGAAAAAGGTATCGGCCATGAGAGCGTCAAACCATTTTCCCATGTCTTTGAAATTATCTGCCGTCCAGCCGTTGGAAGCAGCAAAGGATTTGGCGGCTGGGACCATGGATTTTGAGCCGCTGTCATACTGAAACACCGCCGTGAGCCAAGCTGCTTCCGTCTGCGTGATCGTTGAGTAGCAAGCCGAATTGGTCACCGGTGAGGGGTCTGGGTGCTGGCCTGAGAAAATGCGCAGCAGGGCGTCGGCGCAGACTTTTGCTTCCTGGTTGGCAATGTGACCGGCTTTGGGCTGCGCTGTCGCGATCGAGTCGCCGATGACGTGCACGGTCGGCGCGACAGTACTCGCGTAGCTTAGCACGTCGACGGGTGCGAAACGGCCATCGCCACCACTTACGAGACCCGTGGCTGCGACAAGCGTTGCCGCGCGTTGTCTGGGGATGAGATTGATGACGTCCCCACGGACGCTGCCGCTATTTGTCGATAGGGCCATTTGTCGGGGGTCGGCTGAAGTAATCTCGATACCGCTGCGATATTCGATGGTCTTGGCATACAGGTCTCCGAAGGCCCGAGAGAAATTCTCCTTTTCGACGATGATGTCCGGATTGGCGTCGAGCACGATCAGCTTGGCATTGGGCTTCATTGTCTTGAGCCAATCTGCAATCAGGCAGGCGCGCTCATAGGGGCCTGGGGGACATCGATAAGGCGGTTTTGGTATGGTCAGCACGACCACACCATTGGCCGGCATTTCGGTGAGTTGCTTTGCAAGCGTGGCTGTTTGCGGCCCGGCTTGCCAAGCATGGACGATCCGGCCTTCCTCGTTGAGCCCGGGCACTGGATCAAAACTGATGCCTGGCGCCATGACGACACGGTCTGCGCTGAGCTGGCCGCCCGAGGCGAGGCGGACTGTCGTGCGGATGGGGTCGACCTCAACGGCTTCGTCGATCACGACATCCACGCCGTAGCGGTTGCGCAGGGCATCGTATCCGAAGGTCAAGCTGGGTAGCGATCGCTGGCCGGTGAGAACGAGACTGCTCAGGATGCTCGAGACGTATTTCGCCTGGCGCTCGATGAGAGTCACTGCCACCGTGTCTCCCCACAGACGTAGGTACTTGGCTACGGCCGCGCCGCCCATGCCGCCGCCGATCACGATCACTCGGGCCTTGGGTTTGGCTGGTGGAAGCGCCCACGCGGGTTGGGGCAGCAGCGCAAGTGCTGCTGATGTAGTTTGAAGAAAGGTGCGGCGATCCATGGTGGCACCTCAGCGTTGGCCGGACAGCCACTGCGCAATATCGCGCAGCTGCTGGTCGGTGTAGCCTAACGCGTGCCGAGTCATGATGCCCTCGCCCTCCGCTCCCGACTGGTACTTCTCGAGCTTTCGCATGAGCTTATTCGCGGGCTTACCCACCAATGCGTCAAAACCGGCTGCCGCCTTGTTCGTACCGTGACACTGGGAACAATTTGACGCGAGGAGCCGACCCGTGGGGCTCACCTGGTTTTCGGCTGACGATGCATCGGTTATCCCCATCACTGCTACGACGCCGACCAGCATGATGCAGCGGGTGACGCGACGTCGTTCCCCTTTTCGGGAGCAATCGAAGGCCGCTATGGCCCGTCGTTTTTCGCGGACATTCATCGCAGACCTCGCGTAAGGGAACTCGCGATAACTGCTTATTGCGGCAACCACCGCTCACCTTGGATCTCAACTCAGTGGCAGGCTAGTGCTGCGTGACGCCGTCGCTTTGATAAGGATCAAGCTGAAAGCAAGTCGCATGAGAGCGACCATAGATCCCGTCGCGACATCGGTCACGCGTTCAATCTCCGAAAACCATGGCCTTCGTGACCTCAACAGTGTCGCGCCATTTCTGCGTCGACCGGAGGTAGCCGGTTTCGGGTTGAAGTTCGATGAGGTCCACGTCACGCAGGCGCTTGATCATCGCGTGAATGGACTGACGGGAGAAGCCGAGGCTCTGGCCGAGCTGCTCTTTGGAAGCGAAGCACCAGCCCGGCACCGGGCTATGCGTGCTCGAAAGCTTATGGACGCTGTCGGCCAGGCAATACTCATGAATGGAGATACCGAGCTTCTTGCGGGCTGAGTGTAGGATGAGCGTATAGCGTGCCTCTTCCGTCTGCAGGCGCTTGCGCTTCTGTTGCGCAGCGTGGCGTCGCTCTTCAACACTCTCTGCCTGTGATCTCAGGTTGATACGATTGAACGCCATAGGACGTACTTGCATTATAGCGCGGCTAACTGGCGCCAGACGGTTATCAACAGTCGGGCCATGTCTGCTTCCCTACTGCTGATGCTGTTCAGCGGAATTGTCGTTGCGCGGGGCTCCGAGCTGGAGCTGCTGCATGATCTTTTGAAGACCTTGGATCAGGACGTTCGTTTCCTTGGCGCGTTCGGCCATGGTGCTGATCTGCTCGTCTTTGACGGCCATCTGGCCCGTGAGGAGCCCGATCATTTGATCCTTCTCCTTGATGCGCTCATCCTTCTCCTCGAGGCGCCTTTCAAGCTGCTCGACAACGATTGCATGATCGCGCGCCAGATCTGGCGACAGGTCGCGACAGGTCGCGACCTGTCGCGGCTCGTCGTCGCCGTTGTGACCCGCGTCTTCTATGGGAGGGTGGCTGTCGTTGCTTGTCGCGTCCTGTCGCGACAAGTCGGGACTTGTCGCGCCAAGGCGCGACCCGTCGCGACCTGTCGCGCTCGCCAACTCGGCAATCTGCGCGATGTGCCGTGCGACGGACTCGGGGGTGATTTTGTACTGAACGCCAAACGGCGTTTCCTGGCGCAAGCAATCGAGCTCGCCGTTCTTGCAGTACCGCTGGATGCTGCGCAGCGTGCGAGGGTACCCTGCGTGGTCGTAGCTCTGCTGCGCTTGCTCGATCGACAGCACATATTGGTCGGGGCTTGTCGCGACCTGTCGCGACACGTCGGGGCTTGTCGCGGCTCCGAATTGCGGATCTGGCATTACGCGCAGTGTAGCAAGAACTTGCCGCCGCCCCATCAGTTTATCCCCATGTGCTCTCAAAACTGTCTTCAGGCAACGCTCGACTCTCCTGCCAACGGTGCGCCAGAGCTAGCGAAGTGGGGAACCCTAGAGGAGCGTATGAAAACTTTTAGGCGCGCTGCTGGTAAGACACCTACGAGACATAACGGCGATTGGCGAGAGGGAGATGGCTCGTTAAGTCATTGATGTTGTTGGCTGGGGGACTAGGATTCGAACCTAGACAGGCAGAGTCAGAGTCTGCAGTCCTACCATTAGACGATCCCCCAAAGCCGGGATCTGACGAGCCTGAGGCTTCGCCGAAGCGCGGGTCATAGCAGCAGGCTCGGGCGGCTGCAAGCTCACGGTCGCAGTCCGCGGTATTTTGACGATTTGGCCATTCCGCCGTGCAAAAGCGGAGTTCGTCGCGTGCCACGCCGCTCGGCGCTTTACGCGAGTTCGCGACCTGCTACACTCATCGCCAACAGAGGTCCAGATGATTGGCCTGAAGAGCGCGGCGGCGGTGCTGCCAGCCGTCGTGATACCAGGTTCTGGAGAGACGTTTTGAAACCAGATCACCCAGATCCTGGCACGCCGGTCGGTGCCGAGCATCTGTCGAAATCCGATGAACCCGTTGGGTCTGTTGGGCACGCGCGTCCGGATCAGAGCCGAGTTAACGGCCGTAGTCACCATATCTCGGAACGTCCTGCGGCCAGGGATATGACGGGGCTCCAATTCCCATCTCGCGCCGGGTCGCCGTCCGCGGGCTTTGCCGATCCGATCTATGGCGCTCTCGATCTTGGAACGAACAACTGCCGCTTGCTGCTCGCCCGTCCGTCACGCAGGGGCTTCCGTGTCGTCGATGCTTTTTCGCGGATCATTCGACTTGGAGAGGGCGTCAGCCAATCCGGGCGGCTTTCCGATCAGGCGATGAACCGTACGATGGAGGCGCTGAAGATTTGCGCAGGAAAGCTGCAGCGTCACCGCGTGGCGCGGGCGCGCATGGTTGCGACGCAAGCCTGCCGCGTCGCGGAGAACGGACATTCGTTCGTCGCCAACGTCAGGGACAGTTTCGGGCTCGATATCGAGGTTTTGACGCCTGAAATCGAGGCGCGTCTCGCGGTCGCTGGGTGTGCGACGCTGATCGATCCCGAAACCGAGTTCGTGCTGGTGTTCGACATCGGTGGTGGTTCGTCGGAGATTATCTGGCTCGATATGACCCGGCTTGGGTCGCGCCGTGACGTGCTGGCGGGACGTTGCGATATCGATGATGCCGTTGTCGCGTGGGAATCGCTCCCGGTTGGCGTCGTGACGCTTGCCGAGCGGTTCGATGGCCGTGCGGTGACGCTTGATAGCTTCGCCGCGATGTCGGATGCGGTAACTCAGCTCCTCGTTCCGTTCGAAGCGCTGCATCGGTTCCGCGAACGTGTTGCGGGGCGGAAGGTCCATTTTCTTGGCACGTCCGGAACGGTGACGACCATCGCGGGCGTGTTGCTCGACCTCGAACGATATGACCGCAAGCGCGTCGATGGTATCTGGCTCAACACATCGCAGATTGACGACGTAACTTCGCGTTTGCTCGGTTTGAGCTACGAGGATCGCATTCTCGAACCCTGCATCGGCCGAGAACGGGCCGATCTCGTGCTTGCCGGCTGCGCTATTCTCGATGCCATCCTGAAACTCTGGCCGGCCGAGCGGCTTCGGGTCGCGGATCGCGGACTGCGCGAAGGCATCCTGATGCGTCTTATGATGGAGGATGGCGTGTGGCGAACGGGGCGGCGACGTCGGGGTCGGTCGCGGCGTTCGGGCAACGGGCGAGCGCCGTGACAAACAATAAGAGTGGCGGAGGGAAGGGCCGCCGGCAAAGTCTGAGCGGCGGTCAACGACAGCTGCACACGTCCGTCAAGACGGCGCGCAAACGCTCGGTCTCCTCTGCGCGTTGGCTCGAGCGGCAATTGAACGACCCCTACGTTGCGGCATCGAAACGCGAGGGTCTCAGGTCGCGCGCCGCCTACAAGCTTCGTGAGATCGACGCTCGCTACAACTTTCTAAAACCTGGACAACGCGTCATCGACCTCGGTGCGGCACCCGGCGGCTGGTCGCAGGTCGCCGCCGAGCACGTCAAGGCAACCGGCGGCAAGGGACAGGTCGTTGCCATCGACTACCTGAACTTCGAGCCGATCCCGGGCGTCGAGATCATCGAAATGGATTTCACCGATCCGAAAGCGGAAGACTTGCTCAAGTCTCGTTTGCGCGGTGGAAGGGCCGATGTCGTTCTGTCGGACATGGCGGCGCCGACGGTCGGGCACGCCAAAACCGATCACCTCAGGATCATGGGGCTCGCCGAAGCGGCGGCGGCGTTCGCAGCGGATGTGTTGGAGCCTGGCGGCGTCTTTCTCTGCAAAGTGTTTCAAGGCGGGACCGAGCGCGATCTGCTCGACGCGTTGAAACGCGACTTCAAGGTGGTTCGCCACGTCAAGCCCCCGGCGAGTCGTGCGGAAAGTTCCGAGCTTTACGTTCTGGCGACAGGTTTTCGTGGACCTCAGGGCGACTGACGCGTGCGGACGAACGCGACTCGTTCGCCCGCGGTCATAGTCGCAGGAGCGGCAACGGCTGCCGCAAGCTCCAGCGCATTCGCGCACGCAATTGAGTGGCCCTGCCGGCGCTCCATCTCGTCGAACGCGGCGGAGAGTTCGAGCAGGTCTTCCATCTGGAGCCTGGGCGTGCCGAGCCTGAGGCTCAGCCGCGACTCACAATGGGCTTCAGACCATGCGAGAGCCGCTACTGGATGCTGGCGATCACTCCGCGACGGTTGCGCGCCGGGAAACGGGTCAATTGCGGCTAGCGACGTGCAGAGGACGATCAACCCGGCGCCCGCAAGGCCCAATCCGATCATTGCCCGCGCGTCAACCATATCGAATCCAAGCAGAATCCCATGGGGGCTTGCACCCCGTGCCTTCAACCTCTCAGACTCCGACGACAGGCATGTGACGACGGGAGGCGCCTATTTGGGCGCTCTCAACAATCCATTGACAGCATTACCATTTGACGCGGAACGAAGCGCTTCCAAGCCAGGAACCTTGGTGCTATAGACCGCGCGACAATGTTCCGCCCCAGGGGGCCTGAACGTGTCGCCCCCCAAAATTGGAGAAGTCAGCATGACTTCGAGCCTTTCGCTCGATTCGGGGATTGCGCTTACCTTTGACGACGTTCTGCTCGTTCCAGGTCCATCCGACGTAATGCCCGGACAGACGGATGTCTCGACCCAACTCACCAAGTCCGTACGTCTCAGCATTCCGCTCCTGTCGTCGGCGATGGACACCGTCACCGAAGCTCGCCTCGCCATCGCCATGGCGCAGGCTGGAGGCATTGGGGTTCTCCATCGCAATTTGACGATCGAAGAGCAGGCCCGACACGTCGCGCAGGTTAAAAGGTACGAAAGCGGCATCGTACTCAATCCTGTCACCATTTCTCCGCGCAAGACGCTGGGCGAAGCACTGAAGCTGATGGCCGACAACGGGGTCACCGGTGTTCCCGTCGTCGAGAGCACGACCGAAGGCCCGGACGGCAGCGCAGGAAAAGGCAGGCTCGTCGGCATCCTGACCAATCGCGACGTGCGGTTTGCGGTCAGAGTGGATCAGCCCGTCTCCGAGCTGATGACGAAGGAAAACCTGGTGACGGTGAAGCGCAGCGTATCGCAAGACGAAGCCAAGCGCCTGCTGCATCAAAATCGCATCGAAAAACTGATTGTCGTCGACGATCACGACAACTGCATCGGCCTCATCACTGTCAAGGACATCGAAAAAGCGGCGAAGTATCCGCATGCATCGAAGGATGCGCATGGCCGCCTCCGGGTCGCTGCGGCGACGACGGTCGGAGAGGACGGCTACGAACGGACCGAACGGCTGATCGACGCTGGCTGCGACGTGATTGTCGTCGATACGGCGCATGGGCATTCGGCGAAGGTGATCGATGCCGTTGCGCGCATCAAGCGGCAGTCAAACAGCGCACAGGTTGTTGCGGGCAATGTCGCGACGTCGGATGCGACGAAAGCGTTGATCGATGCGGGCGCGGATGCCGTGAAAGTCGGTATCGGGCCGGGCTCGATTTGTACGACGCGGATTGTTGCGGGCGTCGGCGTTCCGCAGCTTACCGCGGTGATGGAGTGCTCCAAGGAAGCCGCGCGCGCGGGAATCCCGGTTATCGCGGATGGCGGCATCCGGTTTTCTGGTGACATCGCAAAGGCGATCGCAGCCGGAGCGTCGTGCGTGATGATCGGCTCTCTGCTAGCCGGCACCGACGAAGCGCCGGGCGAGACCTATCTCTACCAGGGACGGACCTACAAGTCGTATCGCGGTATGGGATCGGTCGGGGCGATGGCGCGCGGTTCAGCCGACCGTTATTTCCAGGCCGAAGTTCGCGACACGCTGAAGCTTGTACCCGAGGGTATCGAGGGACAGGTTCCTTATAAGGGACCGATGGACTCGGTCGTGCATCAGCTCGTCGGAGGCCTGCGCGCCGGCATGGGCTACCTCGGTGCGAGGACGATCCCCGAGTTCCAGAAGCGAGCAAAGTTCGTGCGCATCTCGCCAGCGGGCATCCGCGAAAGCCACGCGCATGGTGTTCTGATCACGCGGGAAAGTCCGAACTATCCGGGTTCCGGCGTCTAGCGCTATTGTTCCCGGCACGCTGTTGCGGAGGTATCGATGGCCGTCACCGATTTCCTGCTACCGGTATTCGTTCTGGTGTTCCTCACGTTCATCTTGCTTTTGCGGACGGCGGTGGGACGCGTCTCCAGCCTTCGGAGCGGCGAAGTCAAGCCTGACGATATCGCGCTCGGCGAGCCGGGATGGCCGAAAACCACCACGCAGTACGGAAACGCGTTCAAGAACCAGCTTGAGCTGCCGGTGCTTTTTTATGTGTTGGTCGCGTTCATCTTGATAACCAGGGTCGGCGATTTGTTGTTGCTGGTGTTGGCGTGGATTTTCGTCATCCTGCGCCTCGCCCATGCTTACGTCCACACGACGAATAACAACGTACTCGTGCGCGGCCGCGTCTACGGCGGCGGCTTGGTCGCGTTGCTGGCGATGTGGGTGATCTTTGCCGTCAAAATCCTGACGGGCACCTGAAGGGACATCACATGAGACCTGGAGCCCGGATCGCCGCGGCGATCGAGGTTCTGGAGGCGATCCTCAATCGTTACCAGCCCGTCACCATCGCACTGACCGATTGGGGCAAGGCGCATCGCTTTGCCGGTTCCGGTGATCGCAACGCGATCGGCGGGCTTGTCTATGATGCGCTTCGGCGGCGCGCCTCGCTTGCCTGGGCGCTGGGAGAGGACAGTCCGCGCGCTCTTGCCATCGGAGCTGCACCGTCGGCTCTCGGGCTGTCGGCGGATGTTGTGATCGCAGCTTGCGACGGGTCCGAACACGCGCCACCGCCGTTGTCGGACGCAGAGCGCGCCGGACTGACGCGCGATATGAGCGCGGCGCCCGATGCCGTACGCGCCGATATTCCGGAGTGGCTTTGGCCCTCCTTTTCAGCGCAGTTCGGAGAAAATGCCGTAGCTGAAGGGGAAGCGATGGCGCGGCGGGCGCCAGCCGATCTGCGGATCAACACGCTGAAGTCGACACCGGAAAAAGTCCTGAAGGCGCTTCTCCCGTTCGGTGCGTTGCCGTGCCCGGTTTCGCCTGTCGGAGTTCGCGTCCCCGCCCCTGCCGGTGCTCAGCGGACGCCGAACCTGCAGGCCGAGGCGGCGTTTCAGGCGGGCTGGTTCGAGATTCAGGACGAGGGATCGCAGATCGCCGCACTTTTGTCCGGTGCGGGCCCGAGAAAACAGGTCCTCGACCTTTGCGCCGGCGCGGGGGGAAAGACTCTGGCGCTTGCGGCCCTGATGCAGAACACCGGGCAGCTCTACGCCTACGATGCAGACCGTTATCAGTTGAAGCCGATTTTCGAGCGGATCAAGCGCGCGGGCGTTCGCAACGTGCAGGTTCTTCGCGCGGGCGATGAGGCAGCGCTCGCGGCGCTCGGCCCGCGCTTCGACGTCGTTTTGGCAGACGCTCCGTGCACCGGTACGGGCACGTGGCGGCGGCGTCCGGATGCCAAGTGGCGGCTGAAGCCCGAAGCGCTCGCCGCGCGCCAAGCCGAGCAACGGTCGGTGCTTGGCCGCGCGGCGTCGCTGGTGAAGCCAGGCGGGCGGCTCGTGTACGTCACCTGCTCGATTTTGCCCGAGGAGAATGTCGAGCAGGTTGCGGCGTTCTTGGAAACGCATGACGCGTTTCAAGCCGTACCGACCGGCGACGCCTGGGCGGCTGCCGGTCTGCCCGGTGAAGTTCCAGCCTCGGCCGATGGCCGATCCGACTCGCTCCTGCTTACGCCTGCCCGTCACGGCACGGACGGCTTCTTCATCGCGGCCCTGACCCGGGTGGCTTAAACGAAGTTTCTGTGGATTGAGGTTTTGCTGCATCCCCGAGCGGCTACGCCGTGCGGCGTGTCCCTTATTCGTCGGCGTTCAAATTTTTTCGGCAATTTCCCATTCGAATCTGAACTTCCAGAAATAAAAAGTGAGCGGAGCTTGGGCACGTAATTGCCTATTTTTCATCGTTGACATCGCACGCAGCGAAACTATGTGATGCGGCGTTTGCCGTCAGGCTGTCGGCAAACCGAGGGATACGAGCCATGCTTCGCTTTGAGCGTCTGTGGCGTGCCCCGCTCGTTGCGGCCAATTGAGGTCAATGAATGAGCGGTAGGGCCCACTCCTTCCTCTCTCCGAAATGCGACGTCCATCCCATACCGAACCGCGGCGGCCATATGGTCGTTGCGCGGGAGGCTATCGCCAAGGGCGAGCTGATCGTCGTCTGGAGCGGTACACTCGTCACGGGTGAAGAGCTGAACGGTATGCCTCCGACGGTCCGGCGCTATTCGCTGCAGGTCGAGGAAAACCAGTATCTCGTGTCGCTATCCGACTGCGAACCGCCGGATTACGTGAACCATAGTTGCGATCCGAACTCCGGGCTTTCCGGGCAGATCACGCTGGTCGCGATGCGCGATATCCTGCCCGGCGAAGAGATCACCTACGATTACGCGATGAGTGATGGCTCGCCCTATGACGAGTTCACGTGCTCGTGCGGATCGCCCCACTGCCGCGGGCATGTCTCCGGCGAGGACTGGCGACGGTCAGAGCTTTGGCAGCGCTACGCGGGCTATTTCTCGCCATACCTGCAACGGCGGATTATGGGCGCTCAGGTTCTGAGCGTGCTTGGCGTCAGACGGCGGCGCGCGAGCCGGAAGCATGCGTCGGGAGTTTCTGTCGTTCAGGGGCAGTGAGTTCTGGTCTTTAACCGGCGGTGCCAAGCTTGGCGCTGACGTGCGCATCGAACGTACGATAGTCGCAGGTCAGCTCTTCTCCGGAGGCGATGTCGCGCGTCGCGATATCGTAGCCTTCGATGGCACCGGGTTCGTGCACTCCGGCCGTGTTAGGTTCGTCGGCGTGATTCATGAACCGGGCATTGTCCGCACAGAGAACGAACAAACCACTGGTTGCGTCGAGGTAGGCGTGATCGAGAATGTTCGAGCGGGCGGGTTCCGGCAGGTTATCGATATCGGCCTCGGTCAGCAACCGGTCATAGGCGGCCATGAACCGCCAAGTGACCTCTCCCTTCTTGATGTCCTGATCGGCAAAGAGTCCGATCCCGGCGATTGGGCTCGGCCCCAGGCGTGTCTTGACCATCAGCATGAAATAGGGTGCCTTCAGTGACCGGGGTGGCGCGGCTTCTTTAGCCGATGATCAGATAGAGAGTGGGAATTGACGAAATTCATATCGTTTTTGGTCTTTGCGGCGCTGGTGGTGCTCGCCGCCTCAACCGGGACGCACTTCCTGCCGGGTGATTGGTACGCAACCATCAACAAGCCGGTATGGACTCCGCCAAATTGGGTTTTCCCAATCGTTTGGACGATTCTTTATATCGTTATTGCTGTCGCCGGATGGCTGGTGTGGCAAGCGGTCGGATGGTCGCCCGCGATTCTTATTTGGGGCGTCGGCCTCTTTTTCAATGGCTTCTGGTCATATCTGATGTTCGGCCGCCACGATATTGCGACGGCGCTTGCCGACATTGTGCAGCTCTGGGTGACGATTCTGCTGTTCATTGTGGCGGCGTGGAATATCGAGCGGCGTGCGAGCTATCTTTATTTGCCGTACCTCGCGTGGGTTTCGTTTGATGCGGCGCTTAACTTTGCGATCTGGCAGATGAACTGAGCGTTCCGGCGCGAGATGGTATCCTGCCGCGGTGGACCGGCTTTGCCACCTTCGGCCGGGTGCTGCGTTGCGGCCGTTGCAGCCTCCTCCGTATTCGCGTAGGGGATGGCCTTGAATAAAGGGCCTCGCGAACTTTGACCGACAGCGTTCTCATCATCGATTTCGGCAGCCAAGTTACGCAGCTCATCGCGCGCCGCGTGCGCGAGGGGGGCGTCTACTCGGAAATCCATCCCTACCAGAGCGCCGCCGAAGCGTTTGCCAAGCTCAAGCCGAAAGCTGTCATTCTTTCCGGCGGTCCCGCGTCGGTGACGGAGGCGGGGTCTCCGCGCGCTCCGGATGGGGTTTTTTCGTCGGGCGTGCCGGTGCTCGGTATCTGTTACGGCCAGCAGACCATGGCGGAGCAGCTCGGCGGCAAGGTCGAGGCAGGGCACCATCGGGAGTTCGGGCGGGCGTTTCTGTCCATCGATAAGCCGAGCCCGCTGTTCGACGGATTTTGGTCGCCGGGGACGCGCCATCAAGTCTGGATGAGCCACGGTGATCGCGTGACGCGCCTGCCGGACGGATTTCAGGTTATCGCGACGAGCGAGAACGCGCCGTTCGCGGCGGTCGCCGACGAAGACCGGCATTTCTACGCCGTGCAGTTTCATCCCGAGGTGGTTCATACGCCGAATGGCGCGAAGCTGATCTCAAACTTCGTCCATAAGATTGCGGGGCTGAAGTCCGACTGGACGATGGCGGCCTACCGGCGTGTGATGATCGACAAGATCAGGGCGCAGGTCGGCAAAGGCCGGGTCATTTGCGGCCTGTCGGGTGGTGTCGACAGCGCCGTCGCGGCCGTCCTCATTCATGAGGCTATCGGCGATCAGCTCACCTGCGTGTTCGTCGATCACGGTTTGATGCGTTTGGGCGAGGCGGATGAAGTGGTCCGGCTGTTCCGCGACCACTACAACATTCCACTCGTTCACGTCGACGCTTCCGAGCAATTCCTCAATGCGCTCGCCAGGGTTTCCGATCCGGAGACGAAGCGCAAGACGATCGGCAAGCACTTTATCGATGTCTTCGAGACGGAAGCGAAGAAGATCGGCGGCGCCGATTTCCTTGCTCAAGGGACGCTTTATCCGGACGTCATCGAAAGCGTGTCGTTCACCGGCGGGCCCTCGGTGACGATCAAATCTCACCACAACGTCGGCGGCTTGCCCGAGCGCATGCACATGAAGCTCGTCGAGCCGCTGCGCGAACTTTTCAAGGACGAGGTTCGCGCGCTCGGTCGCGAGCTTGACCTGCCGGAAGCATTTGTCGGGCGCCATCCCTTCCCGGGCCCGGGGCTCGCCATCCGCATTCCGGGTGAGATCACACGCGAGAAGCTCGACATTCTGCGCCAAGCCGATGCGATCTATCTCGATGAGATCCGCAAGGCCGGTCTTTATGATGCCATCTGGCAGGCGTTCGCCGTATTGCTTCCCGTTCGTACTGTCGGCGTCATGGGCGACGGCCGGACATACGATCATGTCCTGGGACTCAGAGCAGTCACGTCCGTCGATGGAATGACGGCGGACTTCTTCCATTTCGACATGGCGTTTCTCGGCCGCGTCGCGACGCGCATCATCAACGAGGTTCGCGGCGTCAACCGCGTCGTCTACGATGTGACGTCAAAGCCTCCCGGCACGATCGAGTGGGAATGATTTTGGCCCGTCCCAGGGTATCCCGCAGTATCCCGTAAACCTACGTAAGTCACTGATAAATAATAATAACTCATTCGGCACCTTCCGGAGACCATCGGCCGGCAGAGACGGTATCTGACGGACTGCCTGACGGTCTCCTTTCTCATTGCACAATTCGAGTTGGCTCGATACCGTCAGGGTCAGAGCGCCCTCTGACGGTCTTTTTTCAGAGCTAATAGGCTGAAAGAAAAAGGATTTTCTGTCACGGGGATGCTGGAAACGGCCTGACGGTCTTTTTTAGCGGAGGCGTGCCACATGTTGACGGATGCAGCCCTTAAGTATCTGAAAGGAAAAGACAAAAATTACAAGGTGACGGACCGGGACGGCATGTATGTGCTCGTCCGGCCGTCCGGGACTCTCACCTTTCAGCTCGACTACCGCATGAACGGACGGCGTGAGACCGTCACGTTCGGCAAGTATGGTCCCGCCGGGCTGTCGCTTGCTCGGGCACGAGAGCTCTGCATCGACGCCAAGCGGGCGATCGCCGAGGGGCGATCGCCGGCGATCGAAAAGCAGCGGGAAAAGCGTCGCCTACTGGAAGCCAGGAGCTTCGGCGAATTCGGCGAGAAATGGCTGACGGCAGCGCCGATGGCGGGCAGCACGCGAGCCATGCGCCGAGCGATCTTCGAACGCGAACTGCTACCGGCGTGGCGCAACAGGCTTCTGACGGAAATCACGCCGGATGACCTGCGGGCTCATTGTGGCGCGATCGTCGAGCGAGGCGCGCCGGCGACCGCGATCCACGTTCGTGACATCGTCAAACAGATTTACGGCTTCGCAATTCTGCACGGCGAGAAGGTCGCCAACCCGGCTGACGACGTGGGCCCGGCCTCGATAGCGACCTTCGTCCCGAAAGACCGGTCGCTTTCGCCAACCGAGATCAGAATCATGCTCAAGCAGCTCGAGAAGGTGGCGACGCTGCCCACCATTAGGCTCGGCATGCGCCTCTTCTTGCAGACCATGGTGCGCAAAAGCGAGCTGCAGGACGCCGTTTGGGACGAGGTCGATTTCGAGAACGCCGTATGGACGATTCCGAAAGAGCGGATGAAGCGCTCGAAGGCACACAACGTCTACATGTCTCGCCAGGTGCTCGACATCTTCATCGCCCTAAAGACCTGTGCTGGCAATTCACGGTACGTATTGCCTTCGCGCTACGACGCCGATGCGCCGATGTCTCGCGCTACCTTCAATCGCGTCACGTATCTGGTGGTGGAGCAGGCGAAGAAGGAAGGGCTTCCGCTTGAGCCATTCACCGTCCACGACTTGCGGAGAACGGGCTCGACGCTGCTGAACGAACTGGGCTTCAACAGCGACTGGATCGAAAAATGCCTGGCGCATGAGGACGGCCGTTCGTCGCGCGGCGTCTACAATAAGGCAGAATACGAAGTGCAGCGGCGGCACATGATGCAGGAGTGGTCGAACATTGTCGACGCTTGGGTGGCGGGCCAGAAATATGCCCCTGATCTCATTCCACCGTCGATGCCGCTCTTGGAGCTCGACCCGGCGCTTTCACCGGCCGAGAGCGCCGTTGCGTAACGTCGGGGTGTTGCGCACGAGGTATGGGGGTGGATCGCCGCGACGCGAGCCATGCTTCGACTTCGCTCAGATCCCACACGACGCATCGTGGCGAGAGCGCGAAGCGTCGCGGGAACTCGCCGCGCTGTTCCATCTCGTAGATCGTACTGTCGGCGAGTGGGACCATCTCGCGCAACTGCTGGCGTCGAATGGTTCGCGGCGTCGTAACGTCGGTCTTGGACCGCATGATCCATCCCATCAAATTTCGTGTCTGGACGATTGAAACCGATTGTCGTCGGAAGATGGAAGGCATTCCGTCGAGTCATGGGGACATGGAGGGCGGCGGGACAGAGATCGGACGGATCCACGAGGGGCACTGCGGTCGGTGGCGCGCCTGGATCATGCTTCCCGGTGCACAAGCGCGCGCAGCGAGACCGACCAGCAGCACCTGCGCAGCGCGCTATGCTCAAGCATAAATTGAGAGCCCAGTCGGGGCGCGCGTCGTTTAGTGCCGCGCCACTTCCGCCCGACTGCGCCGGCGCAGCTGCCGCAGCGACAACGCGTGCAACAGGATCGAGCTCGGCACCACGAAAGCAGGGGTCAGCACACCCGGATAAGCGCCGGCACCGATGCTCGGCACATCCGGAACGATCAACTGTGTCGGACCGGGCGAGGTGATTGCGCCGAGCGTCACCGCGACGGCGAAGTCCGCGAGGCCAAGAATGTTCCAGGCGATCGCCGCCTTTCGTCCCCGAGCGGTGCCTGTCGCCGCGGCGATCGCGGCCGGCACGGCGAGCAGGCCGGTCAGCGTATCGCCGATTCCCGCCGGCAGGCCGAACACGGCGGGCAGCGTCCTATGCAGCGCGGCAACAAGAGCCCAACTGCCGAATATGCGGTAAAGCTGAAGAGCGACGAGCCAACTTGTGGGCATCGCATCAAGCAGCTGTCCCACTCGCTTCGACAGCAGCAACAGCGGCGCACCGATGATCACCGGCAGGAAGATCGCCGCCGGCAATACCGGCAAGCTCGTGCCAGTGCGGAAGAAGCCATTGATGGACGCACTCCAGGCGACGGCCATCCAAAGCGTGTATGGGATCATGACCGCCAGCCAGGTCGCGCGGCGTTGGTCGCCCGTCAGCTCGGCGCGCTCAAAACCGAGCCATAAGCCGACGCCGGTGAGCGCATAAGTCATTAGCCGGGCAGCCGTGCGCGAAACGCCGCTATCTGAGATCGTCGGCTGCCAATAGATCAGCAGTATCCACAAGAGCGTGAGCGGTGCGATCCAAAGCAAGCTTTGCCACGTGGCCCGCGGCGGAACGATACCAGCGGGAACGGCGGCGGTCATCAGCGGGTCTCCTTATGAATCCGGGTCTTCGTGGACGCCGCCTTGGACACCGCGGTCAGGATGTCGAACCGGCCGCCACGACCTAAGCAATTCGTGTCGAGACCCTGCTGAAAAGATAGAGGACGGAGAGCTAGTTTTCAGCGTCGATCTGTTCACATATGCTGTTCATTTATGAACAAGTCGCCCGGAGCATGGCAGTGGGACGATGTGCGCTTCTTTCTCGCCGTGGCGCGCACCGGGAGTCTATCGGCGGCGGCTCGCGCGCTGCGCGTCGGTCATGTCACGGTCGGCCGGCGTATTGCGCTGTTCGAGGCGCGTCTGGGCGTGAAGTTGCTCAACCGCACGCCAGACGGATTTGCTACTACGTCGGCCGGAGAGGCGGTTCTGCGCCAGTGTATCGCGATGGAGAACGCCGCCCTCGATCTCGAGCGCATTGCCGCTGGGCGCGACACGCTCGTAACGGGCTCGGTCCGAGTGACGACCACCGAAGCACTTGCCCATCAATTGGTTGCCCCGGCGATCGCCATGCTACGACAGCGCCATCACGAGCTACGCGTTGATCTAATTGCGGGTGTCCGTTCGCTCGATATCGCACGGCGCGATGCCGATCTCGCCGTGAGGTTTGCGCGGCCCTCGTCTTCGAACCTCGTGTGCCGGAAGCTCGGAGAAGTCGGCTTCTCCCTCTACGCGTCGCCACGGTATCTGGCGCGAGTGGGCATCCCCGCGCGACGCAAGGGACTTGCCGGCTGCGACCTGATAACTTTCTCAGGCGCGCCAGCCGCGACGAGCCCGTTTTTCATGGGCGAAACACTTGAGGGGTCCCGTATCGCGCTCCGCTGCGATAATCCGCTGATCCAGCTCAAGGCTGCGGTTGATGAGGTGGGTATCGCGGAGCTCGCCTGCTTTCTCGGCGACTCATCGCCGGACTTGGTGCGTGTCTGGCCTCATGAACCGCCGGCGCGCCGTACCGCATGGCTTATCGTCCATCAGGACATGCGCCGCGCGGCGCGGATCAGGGCCGTATCAGCGGCCATCGGAGACGCCTTCCGCCATCAACGAAGCATCCTGGAGGACGGAATTCGCACCCTTTCAGCGCCCATTGGAGGCACTATGCCGCGAGATCCGGCGACGCAGGTAACCGAAAAGAAGCGGCGTGCAATCATTGATCGCCGATAGCTTGGGACACTGGGTGGACTGATCTCGGCGGGCCATTGGAGCGCAAGGACCCGGCGGACCCGAAGATGGAGGTCGTGTAAGAACAAGATTCTCAATGCGAGTCATAGCCGCGGCATGCGTTATCGAGCAAAGGCATGTGCGAGATATCCTATCGGGAACAACGTCAGACCCAGAACGGCGCTTCCGAGGTCGAGGTAATGGCCGGCACTAGCTTCCAGTCCCCAGTGCATTCCCGGCATCAGCTCGAAGGCTTCGGCAATATGCGTCAGCACGACCATCATTAGACCGACCGAACCGATCAATTGGAGCCACGAAGCCAGCGATCGCCTTCGCGAAACGAGCACGATGGAGCCCGCGAACAGCAGGCATGCCGGTATCGCAATTCCGAACAATGCCAAACCATGTGAACTCATCGTCGTCTCCAAAATCCAGACTCCGGCCGCCTTCCGGGCTGCGCTTGAAATGGCCGTAGGCTGGCGTTACCTTCCTCTCATGGCGAAGTTGGTCGCCCACATGCTTCTTGCCCTCATCGTCGCCTTCGCGGTGGCGACGCCGGTAAGCGTGCGCGCCATGCCAATGGCGATGTCCGCCGACAATATGGCGGGAATGGCAGGGGATCAGCCTTGCCAGAAATGTCCTGACCAGCAGCACGGTAACACGGCTCCCGACAAGATGCCGGGGTGTCCCGCTCTCGCCTGCATAAGCGCTCCGGCGGTGCTTCCGATGCCAGCGCTCCTGCAGGAGCGCATTTCCATTCGGGCCGACCACATTTGGCCACCCGACGCGCGATTGGCCGGCGCCGATCCCGCACCCGACCCGTTCCCACCTAGACCCATCGTCCTCGACTAACCCGCCTGCCGGCTGAAGACCGGTTCGCGGGACTGAGTGGTTTGAGCCCGCGCGATGGCGCGGGATGGAACCTTGCCCTCACGCCTGCCACGAGCACGGCGGGGCAAGCCCCAAACGGACGATGTGGAATGCCATTGATTCTTCCTTCGGCCTTCAGCCGACGCCAATTCTTGCAGGCGGGCATTGCGTGTGCGTTCGCCACGCTCTCCAGGCCCGTCCACGCGGATGAGCCACCTGCTGCGCATGACGGTCTGACCACCACGCTTCGGCCCGGCAAGGCGCGCGTCCGCATGGTCGGTGAGGAATATCCCGAGACAGAGGTCTGGGCCTACAACGGGGCCGAGCCCGGTCCGGTCCTGCGAGTCCGGCAGGGCGCGCCGTTCCGGGCGAAGGTCGAGAACGGTCTCACAGAGACTACGACCGTTCACTGTCACGGCATCCGTCTGCCGAACGCCGTGGACGGTGTGCCAAACTTGACGCAGAAGCCGATCAAGCCGGGCGAGCGCTTCGACTATGCGTTCACCCCGCCCGATGCGGGCACCTTCTGGTATCACTCGCATGACGACAGCCTCATTCAGATGGGCCGTGGCTTGGCCGGCCCGCTGATCGTCGAGGAGCCGGACCCACCGCAAGTGGACCGCGAGCTGCTCTGGACGGTCCAAGACTGGCGGTTGACGGGCGACACGCAGATCGCGCCCGGCTTCAACAACCGCATGGAAGCGGCGATGGACGGGCGCGTCGGCAACACCGTCACGATCAACGGTCGCGTGCCGGACGCGGTGCGCGTTCGCGCCGGCGAGCGCATTCGCCTGCGCCTGCTCAACGCGGCGATCGCGCGCATCATGGCGCTGCGCTTCGAGGGGCATCGGCCGATGATCGTCGCGCTCGATGGCCAGCCCTGCGAGCCGCATGAGCCGCCCGATGGGCGCATCTTGCTCGGCCCCGCGATGCGGGCCGATGTGATGCTCGATATGCAAGGCGAGCCCGGACGGTCCTATCGGGTCGTGGACGATTTCTACGACCGGCTCGCTTACACACTCGTCCAACTCGAATACGACAAGGCCTCGCCGGTTCGTCCGCATCCTTCGGACGCACCGCTACGGCTGCCGGCCAACCCGGTGCCGCATCTCGATCTGAAAACGGCATCCATGCATGAAGTCCAGCTCCAGGGCGGGATGATGGGTGGCATGGGGATGGGTGGCGGCATGATGGGCATGGGCGGCAAGGCCGCCTGGGCCATCAACGGCCAATCGATGACCGGCGATGGCAGTCCCGGCATGCCGCCGCTCTTCGAGATCGCGCGCGGCCGAAGCTGCATCCTCGACATGCGCAACGACACCGCGTGGTGGCACCCGATGCATCTGCACGGCCACAGCTTCCAGGTGCTCGACCGCGACGGCAAGCCGGAGCCGCATGACGTATGGGGCGACACCGTGCTGGTCCGTCCGCGCGAGCGGGTGCGCGTCGCCTTCGTCGCCGACAATCCTGGCGATTGGATGTTTCACTGCCACGTCATGGAGCATCAGGTGGGAGGACTGATGACAATCATTCGGGTGACATGATGAGAACGATCTTCCATGTGGTCCTGGCCGCATTTGGCGCGTTGATAGGTGCCGGCGCCCTGACGCTGCCGGCGTACGCCGCAGGTGATGTGGACCAGGGTGCCAAGGCCTTCCGCGTTTGTGCCGCGTGCCACTCGCTCGGCACCGATGTCAACATGACCGGTCCGAGCCTCGCCGGCATTTGGGGACGCAAGGCGGGACGCCTCAAGAGCTTTGATCGCTATTCGCCGTCGCTCAAGTCATCCGGTGTTGTCTGGGATCAGAAGACGCTCGATGCGTGGCTGCAATCCCCTGCGGCCTTCATGCCGGGCAACAACATGAAATTCGCCGGCATTCCAGATGCGCGGCCGCGCGCCGATCTTATCGCCTTCCTGGAGGAAGCCAGCACCGGGCACATACGCTTGCCTACCGCGATGACTGCACCGCCGTTCGAGGATCTGAAAAAGCAAGGGGCCGACCATCAGGTCGAGGCGATCCGCTATTGCAGAGACACCTATCGTGTCACCACCGCGGACGGCCAAACGAGCGATTTCTGGGAAGCGAACCTCCGCTTCAAAACCGACTCCAGCGATACGGGGCCGCTCCCTGGTAAGCCGGTCATCATGCCGGCGGGAATGATGGGGGATCGCGGGTCTGTCTTCTTCGCTGCCCCCGACGAGATCAGCAAATTCATCAAGCATCAATGCTGAAGGCACCCGGACAGATGCAAAACACCAGAGGAAAGGAACCGACTATGAAACGAAGAGAATTCGTTATGCTTTTGGGGGCAGCCGCTTCAGCTCCGGCGCTGCTTGCAGTTCACGGTGCACGCGCAGCGCCGCCGATACAGGCAACGCTCTACAAGAATCCACAGTGCTCATGCTGCGAGGGTTATGCGCAATATCTCGAGAAGAACGGCTTCAAGGTCGATGTGAAGCCGACCAACGACCTTGCGGAGATCAGCCGCAAGGCCGGCGTCCCGGAAGATCTCGAAGGCTGCCATACCATGTTTGTCGGCAGCTATGTCGTCGATGGCCACGTGCCGGTGGACGTCATTCGCAAGCTGCTCGCTGAAAAGCCGGCGATAGCAGGAATTACCTTGCCGGGGATGCCGTCTGGGTCGCCCGGCATGACCGGCCCCAAGACCGAGACCTGGACGATCTATGCCGTCACCAAAGACGGCAAGCCGCCAAAAGTCTTCGCGACCGTTTAGGGAGACAAGGCAATGCAGATGGCAAGGACACTTTCCAATTCCGCGGCCCCCATCGCGCCGGCAATCGTCAAACGCCTTGGCGGCAGGCGAGTGCTGTTTGGTGTTCTCGCATTGGCCCTGATCGGTGCCGGGCTCGCCTGGCAGTGGAGCTGGCTGGTCGCGATCGGCGTTGGTCCGTTGCTGATCAGCGCGGCGCCGTGCGTCGCGATGTGCGCGCTCGGCCTGTGCATGCACCGCATCTGTAATCACGGCGGAGGCACAGCATCGAACGGAACTTCGCAGAACTCATCACCTCAGCAGGAGACCTGACATGACCGTTGCAAACAAGCTCACGATCGCGGCCTTCGCCGCAGCACTCGGCGCTCTGATTGCTCCCGCCTTCGCGCAGAACGGCTCGAACGACACGCAAGCCCGCCCCGATCACGGCATGAGCATGGGCCGTATGGGCCAAGGCATGATGGGTGGCGGTATGATGTCCGGCAGCATGATGGCGGGCTGCAGCGACATGATGCAGTCGATGAACAACAGCGGCGACGGCCGCCCGAATAGCCAGTGGCAGAAGCATCCGCCAGGGGCGTCCGATAATGGCGGCTGAACCATGAACGATCCGGCCGGCGAGCAAATGCGGCGAGAGCCCTTTAAGCGCTACAAGGCTATCCTCGCTCGCGTCCATGTCCTCCGTGTGGGCTGTCTCGCCATCATATCGTTTTTGTCGGGTTTAGGCTGGCCGGCGTGGGCCGCGACCAGCAACTGGGCCAGCGAGCAGCACGGCGCGGCGCGCCTGATCTCGGCGGTCGAAGCAACCGGATCGAGCACGCAGGTTGACGTCGGCCTGCAGCTCCGGCTGACGTCCGGTTGGCATACCTATTGGCGGAGTCCGGGCGACGCCGGCATTCCGCCGGCGATCGACTGGAAGGGTTCGGAAAACTTCGCCGGTGCCGAGATCGCTTGGCCGGCGCCAAAGCGCCTGCCATCCCTCGGCGGGCTGGAGACCGTCGGCTACGAAGACGGTGTCGTGTTGCCGATCGTGGTCCGCCTCGCACATCCAGGTGCGCCGCTGCGCCTTCATGCCGAAGTGGATTACGCGTCCTGCAAGGACATCTGCATTCCGTATCACGCCAGTCTCGATCTTGCGTTGCCGGCCGGCCTTGCGCGTCCGGGACCGGAAGCGCCGCTTCTCGCGGAAGCGCGCGCGCTGGTGCCAGGCGATTTGTTGGCCGCGCAATTCGAGCTGCTGGGCGCCGCGGTCGAGGCAAGATCTGGAAGCGCCATTCTTGCAGTCAGGCTGGCGAGCACCACGCCCTTTGCCTCGCCCGACGTGTTTGTCGAGGGCCTGCAGAAGGGCGCCCCCGGACGTCCGGACACAACCCTATCTGATGCCGGGAGAACGGCAACATTGCGCGTACCGATCGCCGGCGAACCTGCCGCGGCAATCGCAGGGCAGAATCTCAAAGTGACCATCGTCGACGGCGCGCGCACCGCCGAGACGGAGATCACGCCAGTGCTGGGCAGCCTGCCGCCTCTTCAGGCCGATGCGAGCCGCATCGCCATCTTCGGCCTCGCGTTGCTCGGCGGGCTGATGCTCAACCTCATGCCCTGCGTTCTGCCGGTGCTCTCGCTGAAACTGCTGGCGCTCGCCGGCTACGCCGGCGCGGAGCGGCGCGCGGCACGTATTGGCCTGCTGGCGACTGCGGCAGGCGTGATTGTCTCCTTCGCGATTCTGGCAGCGGCGCTGATCGCGTTGAAAGCCGCCGGCAGCGCGATCGGCTGGGGCATTCAGTTTCAGCAGCCTTGGTTCCTCGCCGGCATGGCGCTGGTCACGACCTTGTTTGCGGCGAGCCTCTGGGGCTGGGCACCGATCTTTCTTCCGACTGGCGTCGCCAACGCCATCGGATCGGTTCGCGGACACGGTCGCGTCTCCAATGCATTCCTGATGGGCGCATTCGCAACGCTGCTGGCGGCCTCCTGCTCAGCCCCCTTCGTCGGCACTGCGATCGGCTTCGCGCTGGCGCGTGGCCCGATCGACATCGCACTGGTGTTCGGCGCGCTCGGTTTCGGTATGGCAGCGCCCTTCCTCGCTATTGCCGCTCTCCCCGGATTGATCGCTTACCTTCCGCGCTCAGGACGCTGGATGATCTGGCTGGAGCGCGTCCTTGGCGTGGCTTTGATCGGCACAACTGCGTGGTTGCTCTCCGTGCTGGCGCTCGAAGCGGGGACGGAACTGGCGCTCGTCACAGGCGCCTTGCTGGCACTCTTGTTGGCCGCGCTTGCCTGGCGGCAGCAACGTTTGACTGCCGGGCTTGCAAAGCGCTCGCTCGGCGTGGCCGCGGTGGGTCTGGCCGCGCTTGCCGTGCTCGTTCCTTCTCTGCGCGGCGAGGCCGCTTTGACGAAGGTAACGTCTTCAAAAGGCGAAGCCGGACAATGGCAGCCCTTCGATGAAGCAGCGGTCCATGAAAGCGTTGCCGCGGGAAACACTGTTCTTGTCGATATCACGGCGGCGTGGTGCCTGACCTGCAAGGCGAACGAGCTCGCAGTGTTCGACCGGTCGCCGGTTGCCGAAAAGCTCCGCGATCCGCGCGTCGTTGCGATGCGGGCGGATTGGACGCGCGCGGATCCGGCGATAACTGCGTATCTCCAAAGCTTCGGCCGCTATGGCGTGCCGCTCGATGTGGTCTATGGGCCGGAAGCTCCGCACGGCATTCCGCTCCCTGAGCTGCTGACTTCCGGCGCGGTCATGGAGGCGCTAGCGCGCGCGAGCGCTGGCGGCAAAGAGGAAGCACACGAATGAGCTTCTATCAGCGCTACATCATCCCGCGCCTCACGCATCTGGCGATGCGTCAGAAGCAGCTCTTGCCGTTCCGGCAGCGCGTGATCGGCGCAGCCGAAGGACGGGTACTGGAAATCGGCATCGGCTCGGGACTGAACTTTCCTTTGTATGGCGGAACGGTTACCTCCTTGATCGGGCTGGAGCCGTCATGCGAGTTGTTGAACATGGCGCGCCCCCGTGCCGAGGCCGCCGCGGCGCCGATCACATTGCTCGATGGATCGGCCGAAACGATCCCACTGGACAGCGGCAGCATCGATACGGTCGTCACGACATGGACATTATGCACGATTCCGAATGCGGCTCAGGCGCTCGGCGAAATGCGTCGCGTGTTGCGACCGGGCGGCGCGCTCCTCTTCGTTGAGCACGGTCGCGCACCAGAGCCTAGCGTTGCGGGCTGGCAGGACCGGTTCGATCCGCTGTGGTCGCGCCTCGCGGGCGGCTGTCATCTGAACCGCAAAATGGACGATCTGATCGGTGCTAACGGGTTTCGGATTGAAGCAATGGAGAACGCTCGCATCCCCGGTCCGCGAACACACACGTATCTCTATCAAGGGCGCGCGAGACCCGCATGAGAGCGCTGCGGCTCATACGTTGGATCGCCTTTGTTGGCATAGCGCTGTTGCTGGTGGCGATCGCCGTGTTCGAAATTGCGCCTGGTGTGCGCGAGGCCGTCTTGCCGCCTTCGGGCGGAACTGCTTCCGCGTCCAACGAGGATACCGTGAGTGTACCTGCGGGCGTCCCGATCGGCGGTCCGTTCCAACTCACCGACGACAAAGGGCACCCCATCACCGATGCCGACTATCGCGGACGCTGGATGCTCGTCTTCTTTGGTTACACGAACTGCCCCGATGAGTGCCCGCTGACGCTTCAGAAGATGGCGATAACGCTGCAAGATCTGGGACCGTTAGCGGATCGCATTGCGCCGCTCTTCATCACGATTGATCCCGGGCGCGACACGCCCGAACGGCTCGCGGGCTACCTCGAGAATTTTAACGCGCGCATCACCGGGCTGACCGGAAGCAATGAGCAAATCGCCACGGTCGCCAAGACGTATCGGGTCTACTACGAACCGGGCCGAAACGAGGAATCAGGTGTGGATCTCGTCAGCCATTCGACCTTTCTCTACCTCATGGATCCGACGGGAAAGCTAAATGCGCTTTTTTCCCAGGACGTCACGCCCGAGAGGCTGACCGCTGCCTTGCGCACGCGGCTGTCATCGCCGCAGCAAGCGATGCGGGCCAATTCGGAAGGGAAAGTCGCGCGATGATGCACGACATGGGAAGCATGATGTGGGGCATGGGCTTCGTTTGGCTGATCGTCATCATCGTGCTCGTGCTGGCTGCTGCGGCGCTGGTGAAGTATCTCTTCTTCCGATAAGGCACCACAGATGCGAGGCTCGCGCCGCCTACATCCCGCTCTTCACGCCCCAGCGGACGAGCAGCCAGTTCGCCGGATAGGTCGTCAGGAACCCAAGCACCATACCGATCTGCATCATGAACCAGAACACGATGCTCGATGCGTCAGGCCTATGCGATGGCATTAGGAGGAACCAGATAACCGCCATCCAGGCGAACATGCCGACCTCGAAAGCAGTCAGCGATAAGGTGTCCGCCTTAACCGCGTCGATGATCGCTTCGCCCGGCGCGACCTGGCGCATCGCCCGGATCGGGAAGTATTGAAAGGCGATACCGAATAAGTATGCGAAGCCGAACTCGACAACGTATTCTGAATAAAGCCGTTGGCCCAAAAGAACCCAGCCCGTGGCGAGCACGATCGGCGCGCCGATGATGTCACCGATCACGCAACCGCTGCCGCAATGTGTGGCCGACAGAAAGATGCTTTTCCAGTGGGGCTGGCGGCCCTCCATCTTCGGTGCACCGACCGCCATCGGACGACCCATAGCGGTGTATAACCACCAGGCGACGACTGGAAAGTACAGCCCCGTCACCGGCCAAACGATATTCATGATGGCCATGCGCTGGGGATAACGCATTATGTCGATTGCGATCACAGCCGCAGTGACGAGACCGAGGGTGATCGAGAGCCAAGACAGAATTGTCAACCACTGCGGCATGCTGCGCCTTCAATCGTTCGATGCAATAACCGATTTCCGATGCTTGTGATCCGGTCGATCTTCGCTGCCATGATGAAGTCGTTCTCGTGGAGGCCTTTGATCTTCTTGGTGCGCAGCGACACGGTCGCGTAACCCCACCCGAAGCTGACGTCCGGGTGGTGGCCCTCGTTCTCGGCGAGCCCGCCGACCTGCTGCACGAATGTGAGGGCCTCCCGGAAGTTGCCGAAACGGAAAGTCCGCTCGATCCGATGTGCATCGTCCAGCAACGCCCATTCCGGCGCCTGAGCGAGCAGTTCCTCGGCCTCCTGCTGCGTCAAAGGCGGCATCCCGCCGCGGCAGGGCATGCAGCTCTTTGTTAGGAGAGTTTCCGCCATGTTGGCTCCGTCAGTGTATAGGGGTTTCGAGTTCCTCGAGGATCGGACATTCGGGTCGCTGGTTGCCCTGACAACGTTCGGCGAGATCGGCAATCGTGTTCCGGATCGCCTTAAGTTCGGCAATCTTGTGGTCGAGTTCGGCGACATGCGCGAGCGCGAGCCGTTTCACGTCTTTGCTGGCGCGGCGGCGATCGCGGTAGAGCGCGAGCAGTTTCGCGACCTCCTTAAGTGAGAAGCCCAAGCTCCGCGCGCGCTGGATGAAGCGGAGCGTCTGGATGTCCTTTTCGTCATAGGCGCGATACCGGTTCTCCATCCGCTCCGCTGGGGCGATGAGGCCGATCTCTTCGTAATAGCGGATGGTTTTTGGCGGCACGCCCGACTGGGATGCCGCCTCACCGATCGACATGATGCCGTTGCTCATTGCTTCAAACCCTTCCGGGTGCTGCCGCAGGCCGCCAGCGCCGCAGCAGCAGCGCGTTCGTCACGACGCTGACCGAGGACAGCGCCATCGCTGCGCCGGCGATCACCGGGCTCAACACGCCCAACGCAGCCGCCGGCATGCCGATCACGTTGTAGATGAACGCCCAAAACAGACCCTGACGGATCTTGTTGTAGGTCGCCCGGCTCACCGCGATCGCATCGCCGATTAACAGCGGATCGCCGCGCATAAGGGTGATCCCCGCCGTCTGCATTGCGACATCAGCGCCGGTGCCCATCGCGATGCCGATATCGGCCGCGGCCAGCGCCGGCGCATCGTTGACGCCATCTCCTACCATCCCGACATGACGGCCCGCGGCCTGGAGCCGCTGCACCTCCGCCGCCTTCTCCGCGGGCAAGACGCCGGCCAGCACCCGTTTGATGCCGAGTTGCGCGGCGACCGCGGCAGCGGTGCGCTCGTTGTCGCCGGTCAGCAGCACGATCTCAATGCCGATCTCATGCAGATGCCGTACTGCGGCTGCGGCAGTGGGCTTCAGCGGATCGGCAACTGCGATGAGGCCGAGGAGGGACGCGGCCGTGTCGAGCGCTGCGACCCACATGACCGTGCGCCCCTGCTCTTCAAGACGCGCAGCCTGAGCTTCCATCTCGTCAGTGCGAACGCCGTTCTCCTGCATGAGGCGTCGGTTGCCGATCGCGATCTGGCGGCCGTCAACCAGCGCCGTCAGACCCTTGCCGGCATGGCTCTGAAACTCTGCGAGCACTGGAAGCGCAATGCCTTCGGCTTTTGCCAAGACAGCGCGCGCGAGTGGATGTTCGCTGCCTTTCTGAGCCGCGGCGGCAATCGTCAACAGCTCCGCTTCACTGACGTTTTTCGGGAAGATATCGGTAACCGCCGGCTTGCCTTCCGTCACGGTTCCAGTCTTGTCGAGGATCACCGTGTCGAGCCGATGAGCCCGTTCGAGCGCCTCGGCATCGCGGATCAGGATGCCCGCCTTGGCGGCGGCGCCGGTGCCAACCATCAGCGCCGTTGGGGTCGCCAGCCCAAGCGAGCACGGACAAGCGATCACCATCACAGCGACCGCTGCGATGACGCCTGCCGTAAAGTTGCCAGCGAGCAGCCACCAGGCGAGGAAAGCCACCAGCGCAATGCCCACGACCACGGGCACAAAGATCGCAGCGACGCGGTCAACCAAGCGCTGCACTGGCGGCTTCTTCGCCTGGGCGTTTTCGACCAGTGCGATGATGCGCGACAACATCGATTGCGCGCCGACTGCCGTCGTCTCGATGCGCAAGAGGCCACTGCCATTGATCGAACCGCCGGTGGCCGGATCGCCGGGGTTCTTCCCGACAGGCAGGCTCTCGCCCGTCAGCAGGCTTTCGTCTACTTCGCTGCGGCCGTCGATGACGATGCCGTCCACCGGTAGTTTTTCTCCGGGGCGGACAACGACAACGTCGCCAACCGCAACCGCGGCGACCGGCACCTCGATCTCGGCTCCGTTGCGCTCGACGCGAGCTCTGTCCGGGCGCAGCGACATGAGTGCCTGGATCGCCGCAGTGGTCGAGCGCTTGGCGCGTGCTTCGAGCCATTTGCCGACCATGATCAGCGCGATCACCACCGCAGCAGCCTCGAAGTAGAGATGCGTGCCGTGCGGCCCGGCGAACATGAGATAGACGCTGTAGAAATATGCCGCGGACGTACCGAGCGAGACCAACAGGTCCATGTTGCCCGTGAAGGTACGCAACGCTTTCCAGGCGGCGATATAGAAGCGCGCGCCAATGATGAACTGCACCGGCGTCGCCAAAGCAAGCTGCAGCCAGGCCGGCTGCATGATCCCAAACATCGGCAGGAGCAGCGGTGCGCTCAGCGCGATAGCAGCCCCGATGCGCCAAGTCTCACGCCTAAAGCGGCGCTCTTCGGTCGTGATGATTTGCTTGTCGCGTTCGACATCGCCGGTGAGCAACTCCGCGCCGTAGCCGGCCCGCTCGACGGCGGCGATCAGATCGGCCGCCTTCAGAATGCCGGCGATGCCCTCGACGGACGCCTTCTCGCTCGCGAGGTTGACCTCGGCACGGGTGACGCCAGGAACGGACAAGAGCGCGTTCTCGACGCGGCCGCTACACGTCGCACACGTCATGCCGGAGACGGCGATCTCCCGCGTCTCGCGCGGCACGTCGTAGCCGGCGCGCGCTATCGCCTCCCCGAGCTTCGAGGGATCAAGACGCGCCGGATCAAAGTTCACGTCGGCTTGTTCGGCCGTCAGGTTGACCGTTGCTTCCACGCCGGGAAGGGAGCGGAGTGCCTTTTCAACTCGTCCAGCGCACGTCGCACAGGTCATGCCTTCAATCGGCAAGACCACCCGCGTGCGCTCAGCAGCAGCCGCTGCGAGCGCGCTCATTTCGCCCTCCGGTCGATTCATCCTTCGCGATCTGCGCCCCGTAGCCGGCGGCTTTGACGGCCTCGATCAGGTCCTCCGGCCGCGCTGTGCCTCTCACCACGGCGCGGCCGCCGGGAAAATCGACGCTGGCGTGCTCGACACCGGGAACCCGTGAGAGAACCCGCGTCAGCGTGTTGGCGCACCCGCTGCAGGTCATTCCCGAAATCGACAACGTGCTGTCTCCGGGACTCTTTGTTTCCAATCCAGCCATGAATTCATACTCCTTCCAGTAAACTGGAACCTATGTAGGGTTTCCAGCCGCTGGAAGGTCAAGACCCGGAGAACGATCATGGGCCACAAGGGAAGAAGTGAGCAGATTAAGCCGATTTCCCGTTGACTCCGTACTATAGTACGGACCCTACATTCAAACAGAGGTGCGAATGATGAAGCCGTTGACCATCGGGGAGATTGCGCGGCAAGCGGCCGTCGGGATCGAGACGGTCCGCTTCTATGAGCGCCGCGGCCTGATCGAGCAGCCGCCGAAGCCGAACGGTGCCGGTTTCCGTACTTACCCGCAGGAGACCGTAAAGCGTCTTCGCTTCATTCAGCAGGCGCAGGATATCGGATTCTCGCTGCGCGAAATCCATGAGCTTTTGGCGCTCAAAACCGATCCGGAAAGCGACTGTGGCGACGTAAAGGGTCGCGCGGTTGCGAAGCTCAAGGAGGTTCATGACAAGATTGGCAAGCTTCGCCGCATCGGCGAGGCGCTCGAAGCGCTGATCGCCGTCTGCCCGGGCTGCGGACCGGTGAACGCCTGCTCGATCCTGGAAGCGCTCGACGACTCTCCATCGCAAGCGCCGGCACCACCCGAGCCGAGTCTCCGCAAGCGGGAACTTGCCGAACGATCGGCGCGATCGCGGCAGGGACGCGCCCGGAATAAAAACGCAACTCAGAGGCCGATCAGATGAACCAGGTGACATTCAACATTGAAGGTATGCACTGCGAAGCGTGCGCGCGCACCATCCGTGCCCTCTTGGAAACAGAGCCCGGCGTCAAGAGCGTCGACGTGTCATTCGATCCCGGGACGGCGCGGATCCTCTTCGATCCCAACGCGGCGAACGAAGCGCGTTTGAAGTCCAGGATTGAAAAGCCCGGCTATCGCGTCGTCGACCGCGCCGAGCGGCCGTAACGGTGTGACCGATGTCCTACATCCAAGCCTGGCTGGAGCAAGTCTCGTTGGCGTCGCCGCTCGGCTTCGCCGTCATGGCGCTCGCCGGGCTGGTCATGGGCATCGCGCCCAGTTCCTATCCCCTTGCCACCGTCGTGGCGGGCTGTGTCGGCGGCCAAACGCGCGGCGAGCAGAAGGCGTGGTTGTCCAGCCGCGGACTGGTGCTTTCCGCGGGTTTCGTGCTGGGCATCGCCACGGTGGATGCCGTGATTGGCGTACTGGTCGGCTTCCTGGGCTTCGCCATCATCCGGGCGCTCGCTGGCTCCCTCGCCGTCACGAATTTGGCTCTCGGCCTCCTTCTCATCGTGCTGGGGCTGGCCCTGCTTCGGAAGATCCGTTTCTTCACTCCGGTCCTATCGCCGCGGCCGCATCGCGTTCAAAGCTTCGCGGCGGCCTATGCGTTAGGCGTGCCGTTCGGCCTGTCGGTGTGCCCGGCCTGTACACCGATGGTGTTGCCGGTCCTGGGTGCCGCCGCGCTTAGCGGCACTCCGTGGCTAGGCGGGGCGCTGCTGCTGGTCTTCGGCATCGCGCGCGGCGCGCCGTTGCTCCTCGTCGGCGCCGCCGCGGAACGGCTGAAAGACCTGCCGCGCGTCATGATGCTGGCGCCGGCGGTTGAGCGCGTGAGCGGCGTGCTGCTTTTGCTGGCCGCTCTCTACTTCCTTTACCAGAGCGCCGTCTATGCGGGCTTCCTGCCGCCGCTGGGCGTGCTCGGGACACCATGAACGGAGGCACCGCCATGACAATGGCAACGATGCAGAGCTATGCGGACCACCTGTGGTCCGAAGAACCATCGAGCCGTCCTGATCGCAAGAAGATCCGGGCCCGTATCGGCGGTCTTCATTGCTCGCTCTGCACGGGCACGATCGAGAAGGCAGTCGGCCGGATGGCCGGCGTGGACAAGGTCGCCGTAAGCCTCACACACGAACAGGCGCTGGTCGAGTACGATCCCAAGGTCGTGCGCCCAGTCGCTGTCCTGCAAACACTCCGAGATATCGGGTACACCATCCACGATCCGCGCAAGCTGCGCGGATTTGAGGAAGAAGAACGCGAGCTCGTGCGGGAGGCGCGGCGGTTCGTGACCGCGGTGGCCTTGAGCGTCGGATCGATCCCCATCATTGCTGACCCTTCGGTGGGTTGGGCAGGATTTCTCCCGGCGCTCGTCTGTTTGAGCCTTGCAGGCCTTGTTTTCCTCGCGCTGCGATCGAGCGGGTTATGGACGGCGGTCGCGGTGACTGCGGGCCTGATCGCCATGGTCCTGATCCTCCTCTACCTCAACCTGGAAGGATACCTGACCGGAGCGGCGCCTTGGGTCACCGGCGCATTGGCGCTTTTGCTTGTCTTTGGCGTTGCCCGGCACATTCTCTACATGGCCTGGCAGGCGCTTCGCCGCGGCATTCTCAATCAGCATGTCCTGTTGGAGATGGGCGCGTTCGCCGGCATCGCGGGCGGCGTCATCGGGCTTGTCCTCCATCCGCCCGGCTATCCGACCGCACCGTTCTTCGCCGTCTCGGTCATGGTCGCGACGTACCATATTTTTTCGGAATGGCTGTCGCTCATCGTCAAGACCCGCAGTTCGCAAGCGGTGAAGCGGCTTCTCGACCTCCAACCCGACATGGCCCGTGTGGTGCGCGACAACCGGGAAGAGGCAGTCCGTGTTTCGGACGTCGTTGTGGGCGATCTCGTTCGCGTCCGGCCGGGCGAGCGAATACCGGTCGACGGAACGGTCGTCACAGGCCGCTCGGCGATCGACCAGTCGTTCGTCACCGGCGAACCGGTTCCCGTCGAGAAGACGGACGGCGATACTGTTGTGGGGGGCTCGGTCAACGGGACTGGCAGCCTTCTCATAAGGGTCACCGCCGTCGGGGAAGAAAGCTTCCTGCAGCGGGTCGTGCGCCAGGTCGAGGATGCCCGCGCTCTCAAGCCGGGCATCCTGCATCTCGTCGACCGCGTGCTGCGGATCTACACGCCGACCGTTCTTCTGATTGCCGCAGCAGCTTTCCTTGGGTGGATCGCGGGGCCGCTTCTGGCCGGGTACCATCCCGACATAAGCCGGGCAGTGTTCGCAGGCCTGAGCGTACTCGTGATGGGCTACCCATGCGCCGTGGGAATCTCGGCCCCTCTCTCGATCGTTCGCGGCGCCGGTGAGGCCGCGAACCAAGGTATTCTCATGCGTACCGGTGAAGCCTTCCAAACCTATCGGCTGGTCCGGAGCATCGTTCTCGACAAGACGGGAACGCTCACAGAGGGACGACCAACGGTGGGCGAGATCGAGGCGTGCGATACAAGCGAGGACGAGTTGCTGGCGATCGCCGCAGCAGCCGAATCCTCGTCCGAGCACCCTCTGGCCGAAGCAATCGTGAAGTCAGCATTTGCGCGAAAGGTCGTGCCGCCGGCTGTGGAAGCGTTCGAAGCGATCCCCGGCAAGGGTGTCGTAGCCAAAATCGAGGGTCAGGAGGTCCTCGTCGGTAGCCTTAGCTTTCTAAGAGGGCGCGGCGTTGACTTCAGGTCCATCGCGGACCGGATCGATGCCCTGGAACAAAAAGGACGCACCGTCATCGCCGCTGCGCGGGCCAGTCGCTTGCTCGGCATCATCGCTCTCGGCGATGCCCTCAAGCCGGATGCCGTCGAGACGGTAGCCGCGTTGCGCAAGGCTGGTCTGAAGACGGTCCTGATCACCGGCGACAACGAGCGGGCGGCGCGGCGCGTCGCGCGGGATCTCGGCATCGACGAGGTCCACGCCGGCATCCTGCCTGGCGCCAAGGCCGACATCGTCCGCGAACTCCAAAAGTACGGGAAGGTGGCAATGGTCGGAGACGGCATCAACGATGCGCCGGCGCTGATGCAGGCGGATGTTGGCGTCGCGCTCGGCACCGGTACCGACATCGCGATCGAATCTGCGGACATCATCATCCTCGGGAAGGAACTGGGCCTCATCATGCGGGCGCGCGAAATCAGCCGCTACAGCTACCATAAGATGGTCCAGAATGTGCTGCTCGCCTTTGGCTTCAACGGCATCGGCATTCCCATTGCGGCGACGGGCCTGCTCTATCCCGTCTGGGCGCTCGTGGCGATGGCCTTGAGCGTAACGGCTATTTTCATCAATTCGCTCTGGGGCCGCCCCTCGCTCTTCATCAGTGCGATCCTGAGCGTTGGCCGACGCGACCAGTTCGAGCGGAAGCCAGCGTAGCAGCTCGATGCGCTTGCCCGAGAATTATTCCGCGGTCGCAGCCGGAACGCCAGCTTTGGCATCAGCATTCGATCTCGATTAGCTTGATGAGATCGGTGACGACGAAGCGGTCCATTGAAACCTTTAGACCGGCGTTTCGAATATGCATTTCGGTCTGCCGATCGAAGCTTGCGCCGTAGGCCCACGCGATCCAGGGATCCCAGAGTCTGGTAATCAGGCGGCGAATTCGGCCTTGCGGTCGGAGATATTCCATGAGGCGAATCACGCCGCCAGGGCGGACGACCCGGTGAAGCTCCTGCAATGCGGGGATTTGCAACTCGCCGGGCAGGACACAGAACAGAAAACTGGTAACGGCGGCATCAAACGCGCGGTCCGGAAGGGTTATGTGCGCGACATCCATCTGGCGCAACTCGATCGACGCAGCCGGTGACTGACTTCGCCTGCGATTGGCGCGCCTGAGCATCGCCGGGCTGATGTCGATGCCTATGACTGCCGCGTTGCGGGGATAGAACGGAAAGTTGCGGCCAGTTCCGACGCCCGCATCGAGGATGTGGCCTTGGAGACCATCGAAGAGCTGTCGCCGGAGCGCTCGGTAGCGACTGTATTCAAATGGCAAATCCAGCAGATCGTAGATCGTGGCGATGCGCTGGTAGCGGTGGAAGTTAATTGAAGAGCCTGAGCTACTCGGCTGCGGCATGGGACCCTACGAGTTCGTATCGGACCGTATCATCATCAGCTCTGGTGGCATGCGTCGCCTTCGATAGCTTAATGCACGATGCGAGCGCCTTCCCGATGTTCCTGAAGCATAAACTCCACCCGCAGCTAGCCTAGGCGGTTTCTGACCTTTTCCGTCAGACGCCAACGAACGTCGGGTGTCCAGTAAGCCCGGTGTCGCTAACCTCTCGGCACCCTGGAGCGAACCATCTCAAAGAGAGCCGGACGTGCGGGACGATTCTGGAACTGGCGTATCAGATCGTTCGCCAGATCTGCTGGCTGAAATTCTACAGGAAGCAGCCCAAGCTGGTTGGTTTGGGGAATGATGGCGTGTTGCAAATTATGTAGTTATACCAATGGGTTATTTCAGGCGAATCGGAACCCATCCGGCCTTCGGCCCTTTATCCGTTATCGGTATTCGCGTCTGACAAGGAGATAATAGCCGTGAACAATGGAATGAATATCGCAAAGGGGATTGGCAGCGGCTTCGTCGCAACGATCGTCCTCTCCGCCATCATGCTCATGAAGCAGTCGATGGGGGTCATGCCGCAGCTCAATCCCATTCAAATGATCACAGAGATGAGCGGCATGGGGACACTGCTTGTCGGATGGCTCACGCACTTCTTCATCGGGACGATCTTGTGGGGTGTCCTTTACGCCTGGATCGATCGGTCGCTGCCGGGACCTCCTTGGTTCCGTGGCGCAACCTTTGCGACAGGTGCTTGGCTCCTCATGATGATTTTGATGATGCCGATGGCCGGCGCAGGGTTCTTCGGCTTGCAGATGGGGATGATGGCGCCGGTGGCTACGCTCGTTATGCATTGGCTCTATGGCGCAGTTCTCGGGGCCGTTTACGGGGCCTGGGCACGTCCGGAACGCGAGCAACCTGTCCACGCGTGATGACGCGCGGACTCATGCGAGTTCGTACGTTGGCAGTCTAACTAGTAGTACGTGAGCCGCCTGATGCCAAACCAATATGATCTTGTTGTCCTGGGCACCGGAGTAGCCGCGACAACGGCCGCGTTCCGATGCCGTGCCGCCGGCTGGAGCGTTGCAATCATCGATCATCTGCCGTTCGGAGGAACCTGCGCTTTGCGCGGCTGCGATCCGAAGAAGGTACTGGTTGGGATTGCAGAAGCACTGGACCAGAGTCGGCGGTTGCGAGACAGAGGCATCGATGGCGGCGAATTGTCGATCGATTGGCACCAGCTCATGGCCTTCAAGCGGAGCTTTACAGACCCCGTCCCGCAACAGCGGGAAGTGGAATTTGCGAAGAATGGAATTGAGGCCTTCCATGGCCTGGCTCGGTTCGTCGGACCGCAGACGATCGAGGTTGACGGTCAGAGGTTCGACGCGCGTTTCATACTGATCGCAACCGGTGCCGCGCCGATGCACCTCGGCATCGCAGGCGAGAAGCACCTCGCGAGCAGCACCGACTTCCTGGGACTTGAAGAGCTGCCGAAGCGGCTGGTGTTCGTCGGTGGCGGATTCATCGCACAGGAGTTCTCGCATGTCGCGGCGCGTGCCGGCGCTTCGGTGGTCGTTCTCGAGCAGTCTGATCGCATTCTGGGGCAATTTGACCAGGACCTCGTAAGTTGGCTGCAGGCGAAGTCCGCCACATTGGGAATTGATATTCGCGTGAATGCGCGTGTGCAGAGCGTCGTGAAAAGCGCAGGCGGCTTCAAAGTCACGGTCGCGTCCGATGGTGACACCACGAGTCTTGATGCCGATCTCGTCGTCCACGCGGCCGGCCGTATTCCGGACCTTGAATCGCTCGATCTCGCTGCCGGAAACGTCACGCAGGAGAAAGGGCGCCTCGTGCTCAACGAGTTCCTGCAGAGCACCTCCAATTCGGCGGTTTACGCAGCGGGCGATGCGGCATCGAGCGGACCGCCTTTGACCCCGGTTGCAAGCCGCGATGGAGCGGTCGTGGCCGCCAACATGACGAAAGGAAATCATCGGCAGCCCGACTATGCGGGAGTTGCAAGCGTGGTGTTCACGATCCCTCCGCTTGCGCGAGTCGGATTGCTGGAAGACGAGGCACGCCGGCGCAACCTGCGCTATCGCGTCCGACACGAGAAGACCTTCGACTGGTACACGGCGCGGCGTGTCAACGAGGATTGTTCTGGGTTTAAGCTTCTGATTGAGGAAGAGACGGAACGCATTCTCGGCGCTCACCTTATCGGACCGCATGCCGAGGAGATCATCAATATCTTTGCGCTTGCCATTCGCGCCGGCCTGCCTGCGTCGCGATTGAAAGAGACCATCTTCGCCTATCCGACCGCCGGCTCCGACATCGGTTACATGCTGTGAGCGGGCGTATCGTGGCAAGCGTCGCAAGAACGGCGCTGGATCAAGCGCGGCAGAAGATGATCGAAACTGGGCAATGGGATGCGGCGCAGTCTATGGGACGGCGTTGGCCTATCGGCTGCGTCGCCCTTGAGATCACCCAGCGCTGCAATCTCGATTGCGGCGCATGCTACCTCTCCGAGCATTCGGAAGCGGTCAGGGATCTGCCGCTCGATGAGGTTTATCGCCGGATCGATATGATCCGCGACACCTACGGTTCGGACGTCGATGTCCAGGTTACCGGCGGGGATCCGACCTTGCGCAAGCAGGATGAACTGGTCGCCATCGTTCGCCGTCTCCGGGAAGTCGGCATGCGGCCTGCATTGTTCACGAACGGCATCAGGGCCACCCGCGATCTCCTCGTAAGCCTTGTCGAGGCTGGCCTTGTCGATGTGGCTTTCCATGTCGATTTGACGCAAGGCCGCCGCGGCTACCAAACCGAGCACGACCTTAATGAGCTCCGCCGCACTTACATCGAGCGGGCCCGGGGGCTGCCGCTGTCAGTCTTCTTCAACACGACGGTCTTCGACGGGAATTTCGACCAGGTTCCCCACGTGGTCGCCTTCTTCGTTCAGTATAGCGATGTGGTTCGATTGGCTTCATTCCAGCCGCTGGCTCAGACTGGGCGTGGCACCTTGAGACCACGCTCCCCAGCCATCAACACCGCCTCGGTCACCAGGCAAATCGAGAAGGGCGCGGGAACGACGCTGTCCTTCGATACGGCGCACGCCGGACATGCCCAATGCAATCGCTACGCAATGTCGTTAATTGTCAACGGACATGCCTACGATGTTCTCGACAATAAGGGGTTCTACAATCTGCTGGTGGCCCGCACCGCGGGATACCGGTTCGATCGCCAAAGCCGCAAGCGTGCTGTCGCGACGTTCTTACGCTGCCTTGCTGCAAACCCCGAAGTGATAGCCAAAGGTGCAGGCTGGTTCGCGAGCAAGCTCTGGCGGATGAAGGGCGACCTCGTGGCGTCGCGCGGGCGGATCAGTAAGCTGTCGTTCTTCGTCCACAATTTCATGGACGCCTGCAACCTCGATCCGGAACGGATCAAAGCCTGCACGTTCATGGCGGCCACACAGGACGGTCCAGTTTCGATGTGCTTGCACAATGCACAACGCGACCGTTACATCCTCCGGCCGTTGAAGCAGATCGGGTCCGATGGCGAGGAGTGGTGGGATCCCGTCACGGGCCGATCGGCTCGGAATGTTGAAGACTTCTCGTCGCATGGGTCTCTTTCGCCGGCCGGCTTGCGGCGAAAGAAGAAGGCGCTCGAAGTCGACAATACTGCGGATTGACGCCATGCGGCATCGCCGAACCGTCGCCGGGCTGATTGGGTTGCACGCCAGCCGGATTGCCGTCGCACTGGGACTGACGTCCATGCTCCTTGGTCCCTCTGTGGCCTCGCCTCAGGCGAACCGAAGCCCTGAAGCATGGCAATCCGAGTGGACGCAGGTGCTCCAGCGGCACGTGGACGCGAAAGGAAGAGTCGATTTTGCCGGTCTTGCAAGCGACCGGACCGGTCTCGACGATGTCATGAAGTTCGTCGCGACAGCCGATCCGGTCTCTCAGCAGGCACTGTTTCCGACGCCATCGGCCCGGATGGCCTATTACATTGATGCCTACAACGCGCTCGCCATGTACGGCGTGCTCGATGCGGGTGTGCCCGAACGGTTTGGCTGGCTCGGTCGGTTCAGGTTCTTCTATCTTCGGAAGTTCATATTGGGCGGGCGATCGATCTCGCTCTACAGCCTCGAGAACGATGTCATCAGGCCGATGGGGGACCCGCGCGTGCATTTCGCGCTTAACTGCATGAGCGTGAGCTGCCCGAGGCTTCCTCGAACGGCCTTCACCACCGATGGGCTCGACCGGGAGCTCGATACTGCAGCACGCGAGTTCATGAACGAGGACCGCAATGTCCATGTCGATCTCGAAACGCATGTGGTCAGGCTCTCGGCGATCTTCGACTTCTATACAAAGGATTTCCTCGCCAAGGCGCCGAGTCTGATCGCCTACGTCAATCGTTACCGCACCGTTCCGGTGCCGGTGGACTTCAAGGTTTCGTTTGCCGATTACGATTGGACAATTAACGCCCAATCACGCCGCGAGGAAGGTGCGCGTTAGCGCCTCGCCGGATCCAGCGGGGCGGCGGCCTATCGAGACGCCGGATTGGGCGCGTGCTTGCCGAGGGCCCAGCCGTGTTGCGAAAGGTGACGCTTGGCGGCCTCGATTGGCGAGGCTTCCAGCTCCGTCGCCATCGTATCGTTGAAGCGGTTGAGGAAGCCGAACAACGCAATCGCCGCGACGATGTCGACGATCTGTGTGTCGGTGTAGTGTCCTTTCAATGCAGCGAAATCATCATCTGTCACCGCGTTCGGGACCTGCGCCGCGCACTGCGCCACGCGCAACGCGACGCGCTCGGCTTCTGTGAACAGAGGACTTGTCTCATATTCCCACAGCGCATCCTCCTTCTCGGACGGGATGCCGCTTCGCTCAGCGCCATGCGCACCATGGGCCATGCAATATCCGCAGCCGGCCGCACGGCTCGCCATCTGTGCGACCATGTTCCGAAGCTGCGGCGTTATCGTGGAGGTCGGCCCGTGGATAACAGCACCAAGCTGCTGAAAGGCCCGAAGGATTTCCGGCCGGCGTGCAAGGATGAGTTGCGAGTTCGGCAGAAACCCCATGCGGTTCTCAGTTGCTTCCAGTAATGGCTTCAGGACTTTCACGTCATTCAGTGACAGTGGTTCTAATCTCGGCATGGGCCCTCCAGGAGTGAGGTTTGCGATATTGACGAACTAACCGTGTCGGATGCGGAGCCATTCATCGAGCGAATAGGTATCGAGACCGCGCAGCAGATAGAGCGCGATGAACGCTCCGAGCACCGGAACACCGGCGAGGAACAAGTCGTCACCGGGCCTCGCGATGCCAAACGGATCGAGAATTTGTCGCCAACTGGCGAGCGTCGACGTGGCATGCAGGACAATGGCAAGAGCGTAGACTGGGCGTCGCGCGAATCCAGCCAACAACGCTAGGCTGAGCGCTAGCTCAGCCGATCCCATGAACGCCGGCGCCGCTTCGGGCAGCGCGATTTCGTAGAAGTGCGATGCAATTCGAACCGTCGAGCTTGGCACCACAAGTTTTCCTACGCTCCACAGCAGTAAAAAAATGCCGAGCGTCAGGCGCATGATCAGCACAGCGATGGCCGCACGCCGCTGCGCAGCGACATCGTGGGATGGAGCGGTCAGTGTCATTCCGCCCTCCGCGAAGCGGTCAGGCGGTAGGAGACGGCACCATACGTGGCAACGCAGTACGGTACAGCGAAGGTCAGAATTACTTTGGCCCAGTTGATCCGGCCATCGCCGAAGAGCGCATCTCCCTGATTAATCAGATTGAGGATTGTTCCGACAATCAGCGCGACAAGGAACGACCGCCGCGGCACTCCGTCGGAGATACAGCATCGGCAAACCTCAAGAAGGCGCGGCGTCTGGCGCTGATCGGTCATAGATGCAGTATAGGGAGCCGGATCCATTGCGACGATTACCGGAGCATGGCGATCAACGGGAGATAGCCTCGATCGGCGAGGCGCTCCGATGCGGGCTTTACGTAGCCCTTATCGAGTTCGATCCCGAGCCCTTCCACCAGCCGATTCATGAAGTTAAACAGTGCTGTCACCGCGACCGTGTGATAAAGCGCTGTCTCGTTCCAGCCCGCCGCGAGAATGGCGTCGGCATCGTCCTTGGTCACGCTGTCGGGTCGATTGGTCAGCTTCTGCGCATACCGTAAGACCGGCCGCATTTTGTCAGGTATGAGGTTGGTCTCGCCGCCCTCCACGAGCTGTCGGGCCGCTCCTTCAGAGATGCCCAACCGCTCAGCAGTTGCCGTATGCACGGCGTGACAGTAGCGGCAATGATTGAGGCCAGATACATAAGCCGCGATCAGCACGCGCTCCGCTTCAGTGAACGGCGATGAACCGCGCAGCAGAACCTCGTGGAATTCGATCAGTGGCTTGCTGGTCTCGGGGAAAGCCTTGAACACATCGAGAAGACTCGAGCCAGAGCGTAAGGACGGCAAAAATGGCATGGTGCTCTCCAGCGATTTGGTTGGGTCGGCCATTTGGTGAGCCAAGACCTGTCACGCCCTTCTTCTTCCGCACGGGATCTATACGCCGATAATTGTGGGCAGCTCCGCGAGGGTTGTAACGACACGGTCGGGCTTGCCTGGCAGGCGCTCCGGGCGCTGAGCATTGCGATTGCACCAGACGACACGCATCCCGAATGCGGAAGCCGCATAAGCATCCCAGGCGTTCGATGACTGGAAGACGATCGCGCTGGGCTCGACCGCAAGCCGATCGACCGCTAGCTGATAGACCTTTGGATGGGGCTTGTAGACGCCGACCTCTTCGACCGACAGAACAGCATCGACAAGATGGCTGATGCTCGCGTGCTGGACCGCCGCATCGAGCATGGCGGGCGAGCCGTTCGACAGGATCGCAGTTTTGAGGCCCGCTTGCTTGAGGCGCTCAAGAGTTGCCGCCACCTCCGGAAAGGCGTCGAGCGTCCGATAGATATCCATCAGCCGCCGCCGTAGATCAGGATTACCGATGGCAAGCGCATCCAACGCGAAATCGAGCGCGTCGCCAGTGACCTGCCAGAAATCCGCGTGCCGACCCTGAATTGCTCTGAGCCACGTATATTGAAGCTGTTTGTCGCGCCACAGCGTGTTCAGCCGCTCGAGTTTGTCGCCAAGCAGGTCGCGGCAGCGTGCCGCCGCGGAGGTGAAATCGAACAAGGTGCCGTACGCATCGAAAACGCATGCCCGAATTCCCTCCAGGCGAGCCTCAGTCATGATGGCCTCCTTGGAAGTCCATGCTCCGTTTTTGGGAGCGTGCGCTTACGCCTCCCCACGCGCCGGGTAATTCTTTTCGGTGATGAAGGCGACGGCCTGCAGGACCTCCGCAAACGCCGGCCGTGCGAAAGGCATTGTCTGGATAGAGGCGCAATAGAGAGTGCGATCAGGCTGCACCAAAAAGAGGCCCGGTTCGGCGAATAGGGCTGGCTCTTCCGGTTTGATCGAACTCGAAATGTAGAGACCCCACTGACGGGCCTGCTCGATGCTCAAAGCGTAGGCGATCGTGAGGTGCTCGATGCCCCATTCACTCCGCGAGCGCTCAGCGCGTTCTTGAGTATCGGTGCTGACGGCTACGGCTTCGACACCGCGCTTTGCAAAGTCTTCGAGCCTACGATCGAGGTCGCGCAAATAGCCCTTGCAGATCGGACAGTGCAGCCCGCGGTAAAATACCAACATCGAGAACGAGTGCGGCGCTCTGGCAGAAAGATCGAAACGGCCGCCACCCAGAATCGGCAGATCGAGAGCGGGAACTTTGGTGCGTGGTTTGAGCAATATGGTCAACTCCGTTTGTGGCGCGCTCAGTCCGTCTTGGCCTGCGCCGTCTGTCGTCCGTGACGTTGCCGGAACCAGCTCAGCACAATCAGATGGTCAAGCGACAGCTTTCCCGGTCCAAGCGCGATGATAGCGACAGCGAGCGACGCCCACGGGAGGTGAAAATTCGCCCATCCTTCCGGTACGACGAGTTGGATGACGCCGGTCATGACGAGCAGGCCCAGCGCGCTGAACCGTGTCGCGAGGCCGACCACGAGGAGCACGGGCAGGACGATTTCAGCCACGCTGTCGAGCAACGCGAGCGTGCCCGGCATGGGGAAGCTGTAAGCTTGTCCGAAGATGTGGAGCTTGAATTGCTCTTCGAACAGAAACTGCGCGGTTGGCGCCAGCGACAGGAAGCCGTCCCATTTGGTCAGGCCGGATTTGAAGAACGGCACCGCGAGGGCGATTCGGAGCAGCGGAGGCGCAACTACCTGCGCGGCGCAAGCAAGCCAACCAATGATCGCTTCGAGCGCGGCCATGAGACCTGGAAGGGAGAACCTCGAGCCAATCATCGTGCGTGGGCCTCGATAGGGTAGTTTGTGCTCGTCTCGGAATGACAACCGACAAAGACGCCGGCACCGAGAAGCGCCGTCAGGTTTGCTGCAAGGTCGAATTGTGCCGACTTGTGTAAGCCCGCCTTCGCAGCCTCGACGAGGCGATGACCTTGACCCAAAGCCTTGATGAACTCCGCACCTCCCGCGGGGACAGAACGGACTTCGACTTCCGCATCCGGCCGCGTCACAAGAGCATCTTCGCCCCCAGAATCGAGGTCGACGGGCGCCGGGACGCCATCAGCGACGTTCATGCGCCAGATCGTCAGTGCCGGAAATTGCGAGCGAACGATCCGAACGGAGGGGTGAAGCGTGAAGCAGAGCGCTGCAGCTTCGTCGCCTTGGACGCGCGACAGGATTGCCGGATCGAGCAGGCTGGCTTCCGGTGCGTGATATGCTTCGGTCCAAGCCCGCTCGATCCGGGCGACATGCGAGAGGTAGGGTAAGGACTCGGCCGGTGCGAACCGGGCGATGAAATCCGGGAAGCTCGCACCGTAATCCAGAAGGATCGGCGAGGCCGGCGGCTCGAGGAGCGCAAAGGCATGGGCCATGGCGCGGAAGAACTCCTCCCCGACTATGCGGCACGTCGCCGGAAAATTGGCCTCTAAGGCGTCGATCAGTGCGACGCTAATGTTGTTGCGGTAGACGGCGAAGCGCCTCGGGCTTTCAACGCCGTCGGGGCCGACCAAGCCGGATGGCGCCGGACGCGCCGGATCGAGCAGCGCCGCGGCAAAGTCCGCCTGACGCTCAGCCAGCGAGGACACGGCGGTACTCCTTTTGGCAGACCGCAAGCATGACTGCTTCGGCGCGATCGGCTTCGGCCTTTAGTTCGGGCCAAGCGGGTATGTTGGCGTCCCATTCGATCAGGGTCGGCACCGGTCCGATCAGCTCGATCGCGTGCTCGAAGAGGTTCCAGACGATGTCTGCGACGCTCCGATCGTGGCTATCGATCAGGAGCGGCCGCCCGTTCTCGTCTTGCTCGCGCGTATAGCCGGCGAGATGGATCTGTTGGACATGGGCGAGAGGAAAGTCGTCGATGTAGCGCAGCGGGTCCCACTGCTGGTTCGTCGCGGCGACATAGACATTGTTGACGTCGAGGAGCAAGCGGCAGTCGGTCCTCCTGACGATCTCGGCGATAAAGTCGATCTCCGAATAGGTGCTTTCGGCAAAGGCGAGATAGGTCGCAGGATTCTCCAATAGCATCCGGCGCCCGAGCGCTTCCTGCGTTTCATCTACATGCGCGCAGACACGCGAGAGAGACTCCGCCGTGTAGGGTACCGGCAACAGGTCGTCGAGAAATGCCGTCCCGTGCGTTGACCACGCGAGGTGCTCGGAAAACAGCCCGGGCTCGTAGCGTTCGATCAGGTGCCTCAGGCGTTGCAAGTGCGCACGATCGAGCGGACGATCTGCGCCGATGGAAAGGCCGACGCCATGGAGCGAGAGCGGATACCGGTCGCGGATCGCGCCGAGATAGCGGTGCGGCGGCCCGCCCGCTCCCATGTAATTCTCGGCGTGAACCTCGAAGAAGCCAATGTCGGGGCGCGTCTCCAGGATCGTTCGGTAATGGTCTGCCTTGAGACCCACGCCCGCCCGCGGCGGGATTCCGCGTTCACGAATAACTTGCGATGCCATAACCGCGTCTCGCTCCGCCGCTCGTTGCTGCCTGGCCGACCGGCGGTAGGCGGGTGCTCCGCCTACCTCGGTCATCGCCAAGCGAACTGGCTTCCGCCTTCCTTCAAGTCGACTTCGGCGTCAGGCTTCCGGGGCCCTTCGGCGTATTGATGGTTGTGCAGGTCCCCTTCGCGACCAGCTTGAAGGCGTTGCCCTGGTAGTCGGCGGTGCTCGTGCCGGCGCAGGTTGTGCCCGCTCCGGCGTAGCAATCGTTCTTACCTTTCAGCGCCACGCCGTAACACTGGTCGAATTTGCCGGTCTTCATCTGCGCCATCGTCTTGGCCTGATTCTCCTTCATCATCTTTTCCATGTCGGCCTTGCTCATCTGCGCGTTGGCCGGCACCGCGGCGAATGAGCCGACGGCCGTGGCCAAAGCGCCTGCGACCAGCAGCGATAGAGTTCGATTGGACATGCGGGATCCTCCGTTGTTGGCGGCCTCGGATTGAGGCTAACAATCTGAGGTTCGCCCGGACCCGTTCGAGGGTTACGGGCCAAGGGATATTCGGCTCGCCGGGTTCAGCCAGGGCTCTTCTCGGCGGTAAGAGATTCGTCCTTTCAGACCGGGGGGTTACGCTGACCGCAAAAAATATAAAGGTCGGATCTGCCCGAAACGTCCTGTATGCCTAAGTGGGCGGCGCTGGGCCGAACTGCCCGCCCGCTTCGACTGAAGGACGTTTCAAGATGACTTCGGGCCCGCGGAAACGCGTGCCGCCCCTAACTCTTATCAAAGGCACTCAAGGGGCCGGCAATGCGTCGCGCGACACTGGTGATGATGTTTCGGGCGGCCGGGAGCTCAACTGGTCGATCCTGATGGCGCACGCACAGGCCGGCGATGCCGGGGCGTACCGCCGCTTGCTTGCGGAGATATCGCCCTACCTGCGCAGCCTGGCAGCGCGACGGCACCGAGATCCGGCCGATGTCGAAGACACGGTCCAGGACATCCTGCTGACGATCCACGCAATCCGCTACACCTATGACCCGACGCGGCCGTTCGGGCCCTGGCTCGTCACGATCGCCCAGCGCCGCATCATCGACCGGCTCCGCCGACGCGGTCGGTTGCACTCTCGCGAGGAGTCGTTGACCGCCGAACACGAAACCTTGCCGGCCGAGCAAACGAACATTGTTGATGAGATGTCGGATCGGCGCGAGCTGCATGAGGCCGTTGAGAACCTACCGGCCAGCCAACGAGAAGCCATCCGACTGCTGAAACTGAAGGAGATGACCTTGAAGGAGGCGGCGGAAGCGACCGGCATGTCGATCACGGCATTGAAGGTCGCGACTCACCGGGCGCTCAACAGCCTCCGAAAGATGCTCTCGCGAGGGAGCGAAGACCAATGACCACGACACCCGACCTCATCGAGCTGCTCGTTGCCAACCTCACGCCGGTCAAGCGTCTGCGCCCGCCGATCGTGCGCGCGGCGACGTGGCTGGCGTTGGCTGCACTGATCGTCGCGCTGCTGGCCACTGCTCAAGGCCTGCGGCCCGATATCGCGGTGCAGTTGCAGCAGTCCAGCTTCGTGATGAGCCTTGGCGGCGCGCTGCTAACGGGCGTGATGGCCACCATCGCCGCCTTCATGCTGAGCCTGCCGGATCGCTCGCGCGTCTGGGTTCTCCTTCCGGCGCCGTCGCTCGTGTTCTGGCTTTCCACAGTTGGATACCAGTGCCTGACCGAGTGGATCAGCGTTCAGCCTGGCGGCATCACGCTTGGAGAGACCGCGAGATGCTTTGCGACGCTGGTGCTTACCAGCCTCCCATTGTCGCTGGCACTGCTCCTGATGCTCCGCTACGCCGCGCCGCTACGGCCGACCGCCGTGATCCTCACAGGGAGCCTTGCCGTTGCGGCGGTTACAGCGGTCGCCCTGTCGCTGTTTCACGGCGGTGATGCGACCGTCATGATCCTTATGTGGAATCTCGGCACGGCCGGCTTGTTCGTCTGCCTGGGCAGCATTTTCGGCAAGACCATGTTCTCGTGGGTCGCGCCTCGCCCCGACCTCCATACGGCGTGAAGGTCGCGTATGAGCGAATCCGACTCATGATTCCGGCGCTGGTTCGCTTGCAGCGGCCGCAAGGCGCAAGATCGTCCTTTGCTCCAGGCTACGGGCTCTCAGCCATCCTCGTAGCATTACTGGTTCTCGCAACTATTGCCAATGCGAGGGGCGGCGACCTAGAGCCGCCTGTTTTTCGGAGCAGGAGCAGCCAGTTCATCTTGTTGCGCCCTATCGATCCGGCACCGTCGACGAAAGTCCAGGGAATCGGCGGCGCGCCGGTTGATCTCACCCAGTTGCGCGGCCGAGTGGTTCTCCTCAATTTCTGGGCAAGCTGGTGCCTACCGTGCGTTTACGAAATGCCTTCGCTCGACCGGCTCGCAGCGACGGCCGACGCATCTCGTATCCGCATCGTGGCCATTGCGATCGACCGAGATGGGGCAGCAACGGTTATGCCGTTCCTGCGCGAGCACGGCCTCACGCATCTTTCCATCGGACTCGACCCCAGCCAACGCTTGGGGTCCCTCAGTACCGATCACGTGACCGTTGGCGCACTGCCGCTCTGGGGCCTGCCGATCACCTACATCATCGACAAGCACGGCGATGTCGTCGGCTACATCACGGGTGCTGCCGAATGGGACTCGCAGAAAGCACGGGCATTTCTCGACTACTTCATCAATGAGAGCTGACGACTCCGTCGCCGATCCTGCGAGTGAGGACAGCATGACGATTTTGGGCGTTTTGGGTGGCAGCGGCGTCTATGACATAGCCGGTCTCAAGAATGCTGCGTGGCGGCGGGTTTCCTCGCCCTTCGGAGAAACCTCCGACGAATTCCTGTTCGGTGAGCTGGACGGCTTAGAGGTCGTCTTCGTCCCCCGGCACGGTCGCGGCCATCGACACACGCCGAGTTCGATCAACTACCGCGCCAACATCGATGCTTTGAAACGCGTGGGCGTGACAGACCTTCTTTCGGTTTCGGCCTGCGGGTCTCTCCGCGAGGATCTGCCGCCGGGCCGGTTCGTGGTCGTCGACCAGTTCGTCGATCGCACGATTACGCGGGAAAAAAGCTTCTTCGGAGAAGGGCTGGTCGGTCATGTGTCGATGGCGCATTCAACATGCGGCAGGCTCGCGCAGGCCGCCTACGAATGCGCCCGTACGGCCGAAATCCCCGTGACGCTAGGTGGCACATATCTCGCGATGGAGGGGCCGCAATTCTCCAGCTTCGCGGAGTCACGCATCTATCGGAGCTTGGGTTGCGAAGTGATCGGTATGACGAACATGCCCGAAGCCAAGCTCGCGCGCGAAGCGGAGATCTGCTTTTTGACGGTCGCTATGGTGACAGACTTCGATTGTTGGCATCCGGACCATGCTCACGTTCAAGTCTCCGATGTTGTCCGGATCCTTGAGGAGAATGCGGAAAAGGCGAAGCTGCTTGTGCGTATGCTGGCGCCTCGGCTGAGGGATACAAGACCGATCCCTTGTCCGGCGGGTTGCGATCGCGCGCTGGATCACGCTCTCATCACAGCTCCCGGTGCACGCTCCCCCGATATGCTCGCCAAGCTCGACGCCATCGCGGGGCGGGTGCTGAAGCAGTGATTGTGCTCACGCATTCACGGCTTAGGAGAGATTTTCATGATCAAAGCCAGTTGGAACGGAAAAGTGATCGCGGAATCGGACCGGACGGAGATTGTCGAGGGCAACCATTACTTCCCGGCTGAAGCGCTCCACAAAGAATTCTTCCGGTCCAGCGAGACGCATAGCGTGTGTCCGTGGAAGGGTCTCGCGAGCTACTACTCGATCGAGGTTGACGGCCAGAAGAATCCCGATGCGGCCTGGTATTACCCGGACCCAAAACCGGCAGCCCATAACATCGCAGGCCGAGTGGCGTTTTGGAAAGGCGTTCGCGTCGAGACAACCTGATTGCGCTGCAACTCCTGTATTAACAGTCGTCGATGCTGGCGCGTGTTTCCGAAGGCGGCCGAGGTACGCGGCAGAATCCCTGGGCGGGCACGTCCAATGCAGCATTGAACTTCGAAGATAAGTTCTGAAAGGCGATCAGCCCCGTCAGTTCGACGAGTGCGTCGTCGCTCCAATGCGCCTTCAGTCTCGCGCGTAAATCGTCGTCGACGCGGTTGAGCGTCATTGCTTCCGCATATTCGAGCGCGAGACGCTCCTCGCTGTCGAACAGAACGCTGCCTTGCCACTGCGGCAGCGCGTCAATCTTCTCCATGGAAACGCCGCGCTTCGCCAGCGTCGCCGAATTGATGTCGACGCAGAAGGCACAATGGTTGATCTGCGAGACGCGAACAGTGACGAGCGAGCGCAGTGCCGGCGCGATGGGCGAGGACCGGCGATCGAAGGCGCCGTAGAGCAGAGCGACGCTGGCGAAGACCCATGGCGAGCGGCCCCAGAGCAGACCCGGATCGAGCACGCGCCCATACGTGCGCCGCTGCTTCCAGAAGAACAGGCGAATGAACCAGGGATACTGGCCGATCGGCTTAGACGTGACTGCAGGCATATGAGGCTTCCCGCCGTCCGTTGACGCGCCAGGCTTCGCCGTCGTCGATGTCGGAGAGCGTTCTCAGCATTGCAACCTCCTTACCGGCGAGATTAGCGAGCGTATCGGCAAGCGCGTGCTCGCTGGACCATCGCACGTTCGCGAAAGGATCGATGAAGCGCGGGCGCCGACGTAAGCCCACCAGCCAATAGCCGCCGTCCCTGGCCGGGCCGAAGACTGCGCTCTTCGATCCCAAGGCGCGGAATGCCGCGGCGATGTCGGATGCGGCAATGTCCGGGATGTCACTCCCGATGATCACGACCGGCCCGGGCGGCATGTGCCGCGCGACCCGAGCCATGCGCTGGCCGAGATCGCCGCCGCCCTGCGGGAGCGTCGCGATGCCACGCGGCCAAGGGCCGGATCGATCGGGTGTAATGCCGAGCCAGGTCGTCCACCTGGGATCGCCGCCCAGGCGGCGCAGCAGCCTCACCAGCATCACGCGCTGGAACCGAAGAGCTTCGATGGCGCCAATGTCCCGCGCCAATCGACGCTTGCCGGACCCTAGACGCGGCCGCCGCGCGAAGATGATAAGATGTCGTGCGCAGCGCATGATCAGCCGTAGAGTCTTGCGATCAGGCTGGGCGGCATGCCCAGCAGATAAAGCGTCAGGCACGTTAGATTCCGTAAGCTCCGACGCCGCCAGCCGTCGCGGTGCCAGCGCTCGGCTGAGGTGCGGGCAACAGAATCGAGGATCGTCAGGCGGCGCCGTCCGATACGGCGCACGAGATCGACATCCTCCATCAGTGGCCAGGCGCGGAACCCGCCAAGGGAGCGGTAGAAGTCGCGGTGTATCAATAATCCCTGATCGCCATAGGGCAGGCCCAAGCACCGCGTGCGCCACGCTACCCGACGCTCGAGCCGCTGCGCTTCCGCGCTCGGATCGTCCAGCCCGAAACGGAAGATCGCGGCTCGCGATAGGTTCGCCGAGTCTGCGATGAACCTCTCCACCTCCTTTTGCCAATTTCCGGTGAGAACCGTATCCGCGTGCAGAAACAGCAACCATTCGCCTTCGCTTCGCATTGCGCCCGCGTGCATCTGAATACCGCGGCCCGCATCGGTGTGGACGAGCCGCGCGCCCATTGCGCGCGCGACATCGGCCGTGCCATCGCGCGAGCCGCCATCGACGACAAGGATCTCCTGAACTCCGCTGCAAGCGGCGATAGCACCGCCCAAGTCGAATGCCGCATTGAGGGTCGGTATAATCACCGACACTTTGGCCAAGTCCGCGTGGGGCGTATCGTTGCCGATCATGAGTCAGCTCAGCCACAGCAGCAGGCGAACCAGCCGCTTCGGCCAGAGGCTGAAGAGCTTCGGCGCATAAAAGGCACTCGCCACGGTCTTCGAGATTTCGGCGCGGGTGGGATAGGGCATGATCAGACTCGTTAGCGCGTTCAGTTTCAGCTTCCGCGTAATGGCGAGCGCCCAAAGCTGGATGAGCTCGCCGGCGTGGCTTCCCAAAACCGTTGCGCCGAGTATGGCTCCTTTGTTGTCGGTAATGATCTTGATCCCACCGGCGATTTCCCGCTCGGCCTGAGCGCGGTCGTTGTCCGCAAAATCGGCTCGCGTCACGCGCACGCGATCGCCCAGCAGCTCGCGCGCCTGAGCTTCGGAGAGCCCAACATGCGCCAGCTCAGGATCCGTGTAGGTAACCCACGGGAGTGCGCGATAGTCAGCCTTGGCGGGCAGACGGAATAGGGCGTTACGGATGACGATTCCGGCCTGATAGCTCGCCGCGTGTGTGAACAGGGGCCCACCGATTACGTCGCCCAGCGCATAGACGCGTCTGTTCGATGTCCGCAACCTTGCGTCCACGGCAACGCCTTTTTCGGTGCGCCGGACTCCGCCTTTTTGAAGGTCGAGTTCCTCCAGACGCGGTCGCCGGCCGGCGGCCAGTAATAGGTGCGAGCCGGTAATTGGCTGCGGCTGCCCGTGCAGTGCAACGGAGATTTCGTCTCCGCTAGAGACGACGTTCGCGATCTCGACTCCCTCCTGGAGTGCGATCCCCTCAGCCGCGAGCTCCGCGCGCAAGAGGTCGACAAATTCAGGCTCATCTTTCGGCAGCAATCGACTTCGCTGGAAGATCGTGACCGAGCTGCCGAGGCGGCGGAACGCTTGCGCCATCTCGACGCCGATCGGGCCGCCGCCGATGATCAGGAGATGGTCGGGACGGGCGCTGAGAGAAAAGATCGATTCATTGGTAAGAAACGGAACCAGATCAATGCCCCGGATTTGCGGGACCACGGCGGCAGACCCTGTTGCGATGATGATCCGCTTCGCGCGGACGCGGACGCCCCCGCCTTCGACTTCCTTCGGGCCCGCGAAACGCGCGGCAGCCTTGATGACGCGCACGCCCAGACCTTCGAAACGTTCGACAGAGTCATGCGGCGCGATCCGCGCGATCACGTCGCGCACATGCGCCATGACCGCCGGGAAATCGATCCGGACATCGGGAGCGCCAAGGCCGAAGCGGGCGGCTGCCCGGACGTTACGGGCCGCATGGGACGCCGCGAGCAGCGCTTTGGAGGGGACGCATCCGTAATTGAGACAATCGCCGCCCATCTCGCCGCGTTCGAACAGAACTGTGTGGGCGCCGAGCATCGCGGCACCGGCCGCGACGGAGAGCCCTGCCGAGCCGGCACCGACGACGCAAACGTCGCATCTCAGCAGCTTGGACATGCGTCAACTCGGCTTGCCGCGCCGAAACCAGCGATACCCGACTGGGACCAGCGAAAGCGCGGCGAGAGCCAGAATCGGTATCAGAATGTTTGGCGTGAACAGGATGTCGAGATCGGGCTTCCGCCCCTGATTCAGGATCTGCCCGAGGCCACTCCCCACGCTGGCGTAGACAGCAGCACCCGGAATGATCCCCAAGAACGTGCCGGCGACGAAGGTGCGAGGGGGCACGTCAAGAAAGGCCGCCGCAAGATTGATCAGCCAAAAAGGAAAAAGCGGGACGAGCCGCAAAAAGAGAAGATAATTGAAGGCGCTTTTCTGAAAGCCATCCTTGAGGCTTTGCAGAGCACCAAGCGCGCGGCCTCGCAGAAACTCGCCGAAGCTCGTGCGGGCGATAAAGAAAAGGAGCGTCGCGCCGACCGTCGCGGAGACGACAGCTATGGCTGTGCCGACGTACAATCCGAAAAGGAAGCCCGCGCTCATCGTCAGGATCGAGGAGCCGGGAAGGGAAAGGGTCGCCGCCGCGATGTAGACCGCCGCGAAGGCCAAGGCTATGAGCGCGGGATTCAGCTCCACCTGCAATAGGAGCCATGATCGATTGGCCGCAAGCGCCTCAAACGTGAGATAGCGGTCGAGATGCAATCCGAGGAACGCGGCGAGACCGAGAATGATCAGCGCGGGGAGCAGAGCGACGCGCACCCAGTTTCGTTGCGTGGGGGCACGACGCCCAGCAAATATTTCATGGCTGGAACGCGGCATCACGCCCCCAGCACAACGAGGATGGCTGAAAAGGCGGCCGCCGCTGGGAGCGTCACCAGCCAAGCCAGCAGGATCGTCCGCAGAGCATCCCGAGCGCGCGGGGGCGCTTTGTCAGCAACCCTGACGCCAATAATCGACCCGGCCGCAACATGTGTGGTCGAAACCGGTAATCCCAACGGCGTTGCGCCCAAGACCAGGAAAGCGGTGCCTAGATTGGCGAACAGACCCGTCGTCGGCGTCATCGTCGACACCTCCTGGGCCAGAACAGGCAGTAGGCGGCGTCCGGCCATCAAGGCGCCGCCCGTCATGGCAAACGACGTCAATGCAATCGCCAAGGCCGGTCCACTGGCCGTCGTTTCGGCGGCCGGCCATGCCGCGAGGGCGGGAATCATCAAAGCTGCCATCTTCGGCACGTCGTTGAGGCCGCGGGCGAAGCTCACTGCTCCACCGCTCAGCCAGTGCAGGGCCAGCCAGACCCGGCGCGCTGCGGGCGAAGGACGCCGGTCGGGAGCCGCGCAGATAAACGGATCTTTCCTATGATCCTCGGGCGCGCAGCAGCCCGGCGTCCATTGCGGCAAACGACTCTCGACGAGGCGGTTCAACAGCAGCAGCGTCCAGCAGAGGCCGATGGCGAGGGCGGGGCTTGCGAGCAGAGGGATCAGGAATTTCGCTGCTACGACTCGGTAGGCGACATCGCGGATTCCAAACTGCGCGGCGGCGGCGCCGATTATCCCACCGATCAGCGCGTGCGTTGTGGAAACCGGCCAGCGCTGCCAGGTCGAAAGGGCAACGAAGCCGGCCGCTCCGGCCAAGGCCGCAAGTGCGGCGCCGAGCGGCAATCCCTCCGCGCTCTTCAGGACGCCGCCGCCGAACAAGGCGCCGAGCGCGCCGCCCCACGAGATCGCGCCGAGTCCGCCGGCGAGAGTTGCCAAGACGCCGAGAAGCCAGGCCGCACGCGGCGTGGCGATGCCGCTGCCGGCCAAAGCCGCGACCCCCTTCGACACGTCGTTGGAGCCGTTGGCCCAGGCAAGCGTCAGGCTGACAACCAAAAGCAGCGCAGCGGAGAGCACGATGTCCGTCCTCTCAGCAGCATTTGATCGGAGTAGCCGCGTTTCCCGCCACTTGGGCAGCGGGCGGGCCGCATTCGAACAATCCGAAATGAACGGATTTATCGCCGATGGTCTCGAAATGAGGTGCGTAGCGGCTGAGCGACAGCATATCGGCCGTGTTACCGCAGACGGGAACAGCCTTGTGCGCAACGAAGCGATGATGATCGTCGAGCTCGAATGCGTTTGGGGCTTCCGGGATCGTTCCCTTATAGATCGCCGCCTGGCCGTAATCCTCGCACCGGTCCTCAAGGTCGAGTTTGAACGCTCGGACGGTCACCGAGTAAAATTCGATGAGGGCTGTCCTGGCCTCAATGTCGGAGTTGTTGATGGCGACTCGCCGCCGCTCGATCACGCGAACGTCGCGGCACCCAGCGGCTGCCATCAGGCGCCGGAAGTCCTCCCAATAGAGCGCACCGCCCAGACATTCTCCGCGCAAAACCGGATCGGCGGCCAAATTTGGAGGAACGCGACGGTCTGCGAATACGTCCGAGACATAGAGCTCGCCGCCTTGGCGGAGCACGCGAAGGATTTCCCGGAAGGCGCTCTGTTTGTCCGGCGAAAGATTGAGGACGCAGTTGGAAACGACGACGTCGACGCTGTCGTCCGCAATCCGCGCGGTGCGCAGATCTTCGATATATCCTTCCCGAAACTCGATATTGGCGAAGCCAAATTTTCGGGCGTGATGGTCGCGATGCTTTCGGGCGACAGCAAGCTGTTCTTTTGTCATGTCGACCCCAATGACGCTGCCGTTCGGGCCGACAAGCTGGGACAAGACATAGCAGTCGCGCCCCGCGCCACATCCGAGATCGAGGACATGCGCACCGTTCAACGCCGGCGGGATCGGCGAACCACAGCCATAAAAACGCGCCTTAACCTCGTCTTGCACCTTGGCGAGGGCCTCGGCAATGTAGGGGGCCGGCGAGGTGCCTATGCAGCACGCGGAGGTTTGAAGATCGTCCGACGATTTGAGGATTTCTCCGTAATACCGCTGAATCGATTCAAGAGAACTTTGATGTTGGGTCATGAACGTCAGGCTTCCTTAGTGACTGTACCGTCTGTGTGCCGATCTCATCCGCTGCACGATGCGCCACCGAGCACGCAGAAACGCGCGCAGTAGCGATGATTGAGCTTCACCGGCCGCGCCGCCTCAGCCAGGCTCGCGCCCAGCTCAAAGGCATTGTCGTAGGGAAGCAGCGTGCAGGAGAGGACCGCCGGCTTATCCGCGCCTTTTCGCTTCACGACCATCCGTGAACTGGCGCACATCACCGAATCCGGGTTCTTGCCCAGGATGCCCCAACAGCGCTCGGTAATCTCCGGGACGTCGTCGTCGGCTCTCATTTCAGGAAATAGCACGAGGCGTCCCGGATCGGCCGCGTCGATGCCCACGCCCAGTCTGTCGAATAGGGCTGCGTAGCCGGCACGTATCTGGGCGTCTGTTTCCTGCCAGACGGTTCGGCCGGCGACGGATACAGTGAAGCCGCTCCGCGCCAGCCAAAGCAGTCCGTCGATCGTGCGCGGCCAGCTCTGCGGCCCCCGCAGCCGCTCATGTCCCGACGGCTCGTAATGGTCTAACGAAACACGCAGCGCGAGCTTGCTCGGAAATCGCCGATTGAGGTCGAGCAGTGGTGCCTTCAGCCGCTGCATGGGCTTCATCGCGTTGGTCAGCACCAAGACGGCGAAGCCCGCGGCGAGGCTGTCCTCCAGCATGCCCAGGATGCCCGGGTTCATGAACGGCTCGCCACCGGTAAAGCCGATCTCATTAGGCGGCGGGTCGAGCTTGGCTGCCTCCGCTAAAAAGCAGTCCACCTCTGAGCGCGAGAGGTAGACGAGGCGGTCGTTCCTCGGACTCGACTCGATGTAGCAGTTCTCGCAGGTCAGATTGCAAAGCGTCCCGGTGTTGAACCAGAGCGTCTCAAGGGCCTTTAAGGAGACGCTCGCACGACGTTCGCCCGTCGCCGTTACCTCCGGATGGCTGAATTTCGCAAAGGAGATAGCCGGGTGCATATGTTCCGGAGCCGTCGCCGAGGGTCCCTCGGCCGAATTCGGGGCGCGGGTTACCGGGGGCGATCGCCAGCTTTGTGGGGCAGAGAAGGCTTGATCCATCCTCGGGAGCTCAATTGTCGTGTACTCATTTGAAATTCGCCGATCGGTGCCGAGAGGTTTCATCAAGCCGCCCCAAAATGAGGCTTTCGGCGTTGTCCGGCTCCCTCCCGACACGTGCGGCGGGGCCAGACGCTCGACGGTGCAGTTTCACCCCAATGGTCAACTGGCGCAGCGAAACCTTCCGGTTGCTTGCGGCGAATCTCCTCTTGAAACAACGCCTCGGGGTCATTTGCCGAGCGCCCTGGCGCGGGTGCCGCTTCGCCGTTGCGTGTGTCATCAAAGGAGGACCACACGATAGGGGTCTGTAGAGAGTATCGGATGTTTCAGTCCGAGGGCCCTAAACTGCATATTTTTTGTGCAACCCAACGTGGTGCTCGGCCAATGGCAGTTCCGAAGGGGACGCTTTGGATGGACTGAATCTCGGTCAGTGGCGCCGAGATCCCATCTCGTTGGTCGGATCAAATTTCGCCGGGGGGATCGGTCCAGCGGACTTCAACAAACTGGGGGTGACGCGGAGATTCCGCATGCAGCGTGTTTTCCAGTCCTTTGTCGATGGTCTGGTAGCCAGCGATAATGCTGAGAGCCTCCGCGCGGTCCTCGCCGACGCGGGCGCGGCTCTCGATTTGAGCTGCTTTGCCTATCTCTCCATGCCCTTGAGCGTGGGGGATGCGCCGACGCTGATCTCGACTTATCCAGTTAAGTGGACCGATCGCTACCTTCGAGAGCGTTACGAGCGGATAGATCCGGTTATCGTGGACGCGCTAGCCACACCGGAGCCATTCGAGTGGGGACAGGAGTTTCCTGCGAAGCGCTTGTCGAAATTGCAGTGTTCGCTGCTCGACGAGGCGGCTCAGTTTGGGATCCGCTGCGGATTTACCGTGCCCATTCATGATGCGCGCGGCACCATTGCGGCGGTTACTTTTGCGGCCGACCAACGCCGCCCGAAGTTCCGACATTGCATCGAACAGCACCGACATGTGCTCCAGCTCATGGCAATGTATTTTCATGCGCACGCGCGGCGGCGGTTGTCTGGCAATCGCGTCATCGATGGTATCGTGCTGTCGCCGCGCGAACTCGAATGTCTCGAATGGGCGGCGCGGGGGAAGTCTGCTTGGGAGATCGGCCGCCTGCTGAATATCTCGCGTCGCACGGCGGCATTTCATCTGGACAACGCGAAAGCGAAGTTCGGCGTCCGCACTATCTGTCAGGCCGTCGCGAAATTGGCAGCTGCTAAATCGACAACCGAATAGGGTTCCCCCTTCCGACCCTGTGCAACTACACAGGATGAGAAACCCCGCATCATCGCCTTCTAATCGCGCAGGAACAATCCTGCCTGGAGGCGACCATGCTCCAACTCATCAATCCCGCGCGCTACGGCGAGTTCATCGACGCCCTCGCGGAAATGCATCGGCTTCGTTACCGGATCTTCAAGGAACGGCTCGGCTGGGACGTTCAGGTCAGCGGCGACTTGGAAATGGACGAATTCGACGCCTGCCAGCCTGCATATCTCGTGCAAAAGGATGACGACGGCCGGATTCAAGGGTGCGTCCGGCTCTTGCCGACAATCGGCCCAACCATGCTCCGGGATACGTTTCCAGTGCTCCTGGACGGCGAATCGGCGCCGGCGTCAGATGCCATCTGGGAAAGCAGCCGGTTCGGAGTCGATCTCAGCTCGCGGGACGAGAAGACCGGCCGCAGCATCGCGCGAGCGACCTTTGAGCTATTCGCCGGAATGATCGAATTCGGTCTGATGCGCGGGCTCTCAGACATCGTCACTGTAACTGACGCACGGATGGAGCGCATCCTGTGCCGCGCGAACTGGCCATTGCGACGGCTCGGTTCGCCCCGGGCGATCGGCAAGACGTTGGCTGTCGCGGGCTATCTTGAAGTATCGCGCGAGCGGCTCGCACGTGTTCGCGATGCCGGCGGTCTTTCCGGCACGGTGATCCGTATGCCAGACGACGATGTCCATCACACCGGTCCGAGCGCGACCACCGTGGCGGCGTGAGGTTGCGGTCGGCAGTCGAAATAAGGGGGCGGCGGTCACCGCTAATGCCTTGCGGTCTCCGGTGGAGAGACCACCGGCTCGTCGGTTCGGCTGCCGATCTTGTCAGGGCGAGCGCTCAATAACGTTTGCATGGCGTGCCGAACATGGAGATCCGCGATCTTATGTATCTCGATGCGTCGGCGACCGCCGGCAACTTTACACGGGCCGCCAAGTCACTCGGAATCAACACCTCGACGATCAGCCGTCGGGTCGGACGGTTCGAGGACGAGCTTGGCCTCGCCGTATTCGAACGCCAGCACGCGGGTGTTCGCCTTACGACCGGCGGCAAGGCGGTGTTGCCGCATATCCGGCGCGCATTGGCGGAACTCGATGCGATCAGGCGTGCTGGCGAGCAGAACGGCAATGGTGTTGTCGGCGAAGTGCGCCTGGCAGTGCGCATGCCGCCCATCGGCGAGCCCTTGCGCGATCTGCTGGCTCGGTGGCGAGACCGGCACCCAGATGTCGTGCTCACGATCTTGGAATTGAGCGAATGGGAGATCCAGAGCGCGATTCGGGAGCGGCGGATCGATGTGGCGTTAATGACGCGCCATACGCTTTGGCCTGATGCCGCATCGGCCCCCCTCTACCGCGAACGCGTGCTCGCCGCGCTGCCGTGCCGACACCCGCTGATCGAGCGAGAAGCGCTCGATTGGGTCTGCCTCCGCAAGGAGATGTTGCTCGTGCAAGGTTGGGAGAACAGTCAATCGGCCCGCGAGTTCTATGCATCCCTCATGGGATGCGGCGCAAACTTCCACACCCACGCTGCCAGTAAGCAATGCATCTTTGCGCTGGTTGCCGCCGGATTCGGGATCACGCTCGCGACTAGGAGCCAGTCGGAGGTTGCGTTCCCCGGAGTGGCATACCGGCCAATCAGCGAGGACAATGCTTGGGTCCAGGTCGAACTCGTTTGGAGCCCCGAAGCCGAAGACCCTGCCGTCGGCCGGTTCGTGGCTTTCATGCGCGACGAAGCGCGGTCACGTCGTCTTTTCTGAGCCCGGACTTGCTGGCTGCGGCCGCGGTGCCGCCGACCCCACGCGCCGCAGTTTCGCGAAGGCGCGATCCGTCGCCATGAAGCGCGCCAGCATGGGGCCGATCAGCTTCGCGGGCTCGACGGCGCCCTGGCCGGTTTCGCGGCCAAGCGCATTTCCGTAAGCGACCAGATCACGGTGAATGGCAGCGGGCAGTTCGACGGTCAGCTTCACTGGCTTGTCGTCCGGAATCGTGCCGAGCTTCAGCTTTGCCATGATCATTGCCTCATGCACGGTAGGGTTCGAGAACGAGGTCGTGCGTGACCATCACGCGCACCGGGAAACCCGGCCGGATAGTGATGGTCGGCTGAACGTTGAGCGACCGGCTGACCACCTGCTGGCCGGTCTGATTGACGCTTTGCGACACGCCTTGCTGAATGGCCTCGGCGAGCGAGCCGTTGTTGTTGCCGCTCATGCCGGCCTCCGATCCGACGCTGAGCAGCGTGGAGAGAATCGCGGCCTTGAACAGCGTGCCCCAATGGTTGTCGACCTCGTCCTCGAGGCCGGCATAGCCTTGCGTGTCGGCGCCCGGCTGACGCTCCAGAACGATCGAGCGGCCGTTCGGCATGATTAGGCGATTCCAGACGAGGAGCGCACGTGTTTGCCCAAAGGCGATCTGCGCATCGTACTGGCCGACGAGGCGCGCGCCCTGGGGGATCAGGAGGATCTTTCCCGTCGGACTGTCATAGACGTCTTCCGTCACTTGTGCGGTCACCTGACCGGGCAAGTCGGAGCGCAAGCCGGTGATCAATGCGGCGGGGATCACCGCACCCGCCTGCAGAATGTATTTGCTCGCCGGCGCCTGAACGCGGTCTGGGCTTGTGGTGCGTCGGTCCACCGCGCCATTGAGAAAGGCGAGCTTGTGATCCTGCGAAGTGAGATCGGCCGATCCGCCGTTTCGCCCGGCGGGCGACTGAGCGGCGGCTGGTGTCGGCGCGGCTGCTGTGGTTTTGACATTGGTCGGCGCGAAGAGATGGCTGACCCGTGCTGCCTCCTGCTCCTGCGCAATGCGCTGCTGCTCGGGATCGGTTCCTGTCGGCATTCCCGGCGCCGCAACCCCCGCATTGGCCATCGGCCGGCCGAGATCGCCTGGCAGCGGCGGCCCGAGCTGGGGCACCGGCTTGGGGAGCCCGGTATAGTCTCGGGGAAGGTTCGCGAGGCCGTCGGGCGTGTTGCGATTGTTGGTGTTGTAGAGTTCGGAGCCTCCGGTCTGATGCTGCGGCTTCAGGGCGAAAAACAGAGCGCCGCCAATACCGATCGCTGCCGCCGCGCCCAAGCCCAGTAGCACTTTGCGCGATAGGCGTGTGACGGGCGGACGGCTCGATCGCAGCCGCATCTCCTCGGGCGGGCGACTGTCTTCATTCGATCCACCGTCTTCGCGGGGAGCATCCGTCACCGCGGCCTCCCGTCGGTGCGGACGATGCGCACGACTTGCTGGTGCTCGCCACCGAGCTTGAGCTCGGCCGCGGCGAACAGCCGATCGACGATCATATGGTTGCCTTTGACGCGGTAGTTGACGAGCTGGCCGTCGCCTTCGGCGCCGATGACCCAAAGCGGCGGCAACTCGCCCTGGCTGATGCCGCTCGGGAATTCGATGAACACCTGCCGGCCATCGTCGAAGGCGCGCAGCGGCCGCCAAGCGGGATTGTCGCCCTCGATGCGATAGCGGAAGTTCAGGGCGTTGATATCGACGCCAGTGGCGATCGGAGACGCAGCGTCGGCCGCGGCATTCTGCTGGCGCAGCGCGATGAGCTGGTCCTGGGCGTAGGCCCAGGAGACCGACGCCATGTAGGTCTTCGCGTCGGAATGCAGTTCGAGGTGATAGGTGCGCCGATCTGTGTTGATGACGAGATTGGTGACGAGATCAGGACGCGTGGGCTTCACCAGAATGTGGACGCGTTTCGCCGGCCCGACGCCGCTCTCGGTGTCGCCGATGATCCACCGCACGGTATCGCCTGCCGCGACCGGGCCAGAGCCGACGAGCTGCTCGCCCGGCTCGAGCGCGATATCCGTGATTTCGCCAGGCGCGGCATAGACTTGATAGAGCGCCCCATCCGAAAAGGGATAGACCTGGATGGCGTTGAGATAGCCGGCTCGCGCTGGCTGAACGCGCGCGGCGCCATTCGCGCGGTCAACGCGCACGTGCGGATCGGCGGCTTCCGGCGGGGCCGACCGTCCAGACGGAAGGGGCTTCAGCTGGCCCGGCAAGGGAAGCGGCTTTGGCAGCTCTACGATCTGTACGGGTTTTGGCGGGTCGGGCTGAAGCACGGCCGGCTTCGGCGTGTCGTCGTAGCTGATCTCGGGCGGTTTGTAGGCGGTAGCGCAGGCCCCAAGCGAAACAGAGGCGAGCAACAAGGTTGCAAGCGAGGCAATGCGCATCAGCCGAGCTCCTTTGACCAGTTGAGGGCATGGACGTAGACGCCGAGCGGATTTTTCTTGAGCCGATCGGCGTCGGTCGGCGTCTGCACCACGATGGTGAGGATGGCGCTCCAGCGTTCGGTGGCGGCGAGCGCGTCGTCGACATAGCGGCGCTCCACCCACTCGACGCGGAAGCTGTTGTCGGAGGCGCGGATCACGCTCGCCACCTCGACCGACACTTGCATCTTCCCGATCTTCGAGAAGGGATCGTTGGTGCGTGCGTAATCGTTCAGTGCGAGCGCGCCCTTGTCGGTGACGTAATTGTACGCATCGAGCCAGTCCTGCCGCAGCACCACGGGGTCGGCTGGAATGCTGCGCACCTCTTCGATGAAGCGGGCGAGATGCCAGGCGATCTGCGGGTCGGTCGGCTGATAGTCGGCGACCGCCGGCGCGACCGCTTGTGCCTGGCCGAGCTTGTCGACCTGAACGACCCAGGGCGTGATCGTCCCACGCGCGGACTGCCAGACGAGACCGCCCGCCAGGCCGCCGCTCAGCGCGAGCGCGCCGAAGAATGCCAGACGCCAGTTCCTGGCCTGGACGCGCGCGGACCCGATGCGCTCATCCCAGACCTGGCCGGCTCTTTGGTACGGCGTTTCCGGCTCAGGCGTCTTCCCGTAACGGACGGTCGATCGTCGGAACATGGATCATTCCCCTTCGGAGAGATCGACCTGGCTGCCGCCACTCGGCCGGTCGCCGGCGCGGATGGCGTGGTCGGCGGCGGTCACGCCGCGGTTGATGGTCTGGCTGCGTTTCATGCGCTGGGCCCAAGCCGGCGGGCTGTCCGAAGAGGCGGAGGATCCCGCGCCGCCTGCGCTCGCCGGCGCGCTTCCGCGCAGCACTGCGCGTTCGCCGGATGCGAAGCTCTCTTTCAGGCTGGCTGCCGCACGGCGGAGCGGGCTGATGGCCGCAGATCCGGCTGCCTGCGCGACCCCGGTGGCGCCGCCCGCGCGAAAGGCGGCCGTCGCCCCGCCCGCGACGGACGCGCCCGCACGCGCTGTGCCGGCGATTGCCCCGCCCGCGGCGGCAAGGCCACCGGCTGTGGCAGCAATGCCAGCCGCGCCGATCCCGGCGGCCGCGAGACCGGTTCCGACGGCGGCGCCAGCGCCGAGCTGCGGTCCACCGGCGATCAAACCGTTGGCGATGCCGGGGCCGAAGATTGTGAGACCGAGCAACGAAAGCGCCGCGAGGATGAGAGTCAGCGCATCGGAAATCGTCGGCGGGTTGTTGAAGCCGCTGGTGAACTGATTGAAGATCGTCGAACCGATCCCGATGATGACTGCGAGCACCAGGATCTTGATGCCGGAAGAGACGACGTTGCCGAGAACGCGCTCGGCGAGAAAGGCCGTGCGGCCGAAGAGTCCGAACGGGACCAGGACAAATCCGGCAAGCGTCGTCAGCTTGAACTCGATCAAGCTGACGAAGAGCTGGATCGCCATGACGAAGAAGCTGATGACGACGATCAGCCAGGCGGCGAGCAAGATGATGATCTGCACGAGGTTCGCGAAGACGCTCGTGAAGCCCATCATGCCGGAGATGGCGGTGAGGATCGGCTTGCCGGCGTCGATGCCGACCTCGGCGATCTTGCCCGGCTGAAGAAGCTGCGCGGCGCTCAGCGTGCCGCCGCCGGCCTCGATGCCGAGGCCGGCGAAGCTGTTGTAGATGATCTGCGCGAGGTTGTTGTAGTTGCCGATGATGAAGGCGAAGACGCCGATATAGAGCGTCTTCTTGATCAGTCGCGCGAGCACGTCCTCGTCGGGCGCCATGGCCCAGAACAGACCAGCAAGCGTGATGTCGATGGCGATGAGCACACCGGCGAGCCAGCGCACATCGCCCTGAACCAAGCCGAAGCCGGAATCGATGTATCGGGTGAACGTCCCCAGGAAATTGTCGATGACGCCCGTGCCGCCCATGACGCTTACCTGACCGAGGATTTTGGCGGCGCATCGGGTGCGGCCACGGCATTGGGCGCCGGTTGATAGGTAAAGAAGCGCCGACGGTTTTCGGCCCAAGCTGCCTCGCAGGCCGCATCATCCTTCGCCTGCGCTGCGAGGACCTGGCAGCGCTTTAGTTCTTCCGAGAGCGGATCCGACGGCGCTGCAGGATCTGCGCTCCGTTGCTCCATACGAGGCGGTGTCTCGCGAAAATGCAGCGTGGCGGCGATGATCGCGGCGGCGACAAGGGCGAAGCCGATGGCGCGCGCGATGGCAGCCAGATTGAGGAGCCGGCCGCGCATCAGTGAAACATCTGTGCGTTGCCTGGCTGGTAGCCGGCGCCGTAATTAAGAAAGTTCTGCATCTGCGCTTGCGCCTGAGCCTGGGTTTCGAGCGTGCGCGCCGCGTCGAGGCTTTGAGCGCGTGCGATCGAGGCCATGACCGCCGTGAGGTCTGCGAGCTGTTTGGTTTGAATGGCGACGAGCTGATTGCCGGACTGCGCTGCTTGGAGCGCGCCGGTGGCGCCCTGGCTCGTCGTCACCAGCGCATCGATCTGGGTGCGCGTCGAATCGAGGTTCTGCACGACGCCGGCCTGCACACGCATCGTGTCCTGGAATCCGGCGCGGGCATTCTCCCAACGCGATTGCGCGTCGGCGAGAAGCTGCTGCGAGGATGTTCCGCCCGAATAGGCTAGCGGATATTGCTGCGTGAACGCCTGGTCGATCGTGCTGACGCTGTAGGCGATGCGCTGCGCCTGCGCGAGAAGCTGTTGCGTTTGGGTAATCGACTGCTCGAGTTGCGCTAGAGAGGAATACGGCAGGCTCGCCAGGTTGCGCGCTTGATTGATCAGCGATGTCGCCTGGTTCTCCAGCATCTGGATTTCATTGTTGACCTGCTGGAGCTCGCGTGCGGCGGTCAGCACGTTTTGCCCGAAGTTGGTCGGATCGAACACGATCCATTGCGCCTGTGCGGGGACAGTCGCAGTGTCGATGCAGAGAGCTGCGGCGCCTGCCAGAAGCAGGGCTCGCAGGCCGCGGGCAATCATGACGAAACCTCCTCGTTCCGGGTGAGCATGTCGGCCGCCCATTCGAGGTCCTTGAGGCGCAGCCAGGCGGCGGCGAAGCCGGCACGGCCATTAGCGGCGAAAACCTCTTCGATCGTTGTCTGATCGGTCTTCGATGATGCGGCGGTGAAGGCGAGCGCGACTTCAGACAGGCCAAGCTCGAACAGGCGATTGCCGCGCCGCGACTGGCAGTAATATTCGCGCTTCGGTGTCGCCCGGCTCAGGATCTCGATCTGCCGATCGTTGAGGCCAAAGCGACGATAGATCGCCGCGATCTGCGGCTCGAGCGCGCGCTCATTCGGCAGAAGGATCCGCGTCGGGCAGCTCTCGATAATCGCCGGTGCGATGGCGCTGTTGTCGATGTCGGCGAGCGATTGCGTGGCGAAGATGACAGACGCGTTCCTCTTCCGCAGCGTCTTCAGCCACTCGCGAAGCTGAGCCGCGAAGCCGGGATCGTCGAGCGCGAGCCAGCCTTCGTCCACGATGAGCAGCGTCGGCCGCCCGTCGAAGCGATCCTCGACGCGATGAAACAGATAGGACAGCACCGCGGGCGCCGCGCCGGCGCCGATCAAGCCCTCCGTCTCGAAGGCTTGGACGTCCGCTTCGCCGAGGCGTTCGGTCTCCGCATCGAGCAATCGCCCCCACGGCCCCGAGAGTGTGTAGGGCTGGAGCGCCTGCTTGAGCGCATTGGACTGCAATAGGACCGACAGCCCGGTCATGGTCCGCTCCGCGACCGGAGCAGAGGCGAGCGAGGTGAGCGCTGACCACAGATGCTCCTTGAGCTCGGGCGTCACGGTGACGGCCTCCCGGGCGAGCGAGGTCGCGACCCATTCCGCCGCCCAGGCGCGCTCGCCGGCGTCGTCGACGCGCGCCAGCGGTTGAAGGGCGACGGGCTCGTTCACGTCGTTCGCGAGCGCGCCGCCGAGGTCGTGCCAATCGCCGCCCATCGCGAGCGCTGCGGCGCGGATCGATCCCCCGAAGTCGAAAGCGAAGACCTGCGCGCCGGCATAGCGCCGGAACTGGAGCGCCATCAGCGCCAGTAGCACGCTCTTGCCGGCGCCGGTCGGTCCGACGATCAGCGTGTGACCGACATCGCCGACATGGAGAGAGAAGCGAAACGGCGTGGACCCCTCGGTCCGCGCGAAGAAGAGCGGCGGCGCCTGGAAATGCTCATCCCGTTCCGGCCCGGCCCAGACCGCCGAGAATGGCATCATGTGCGCGAGATTGAGCGTCGAGACGGGAGGCTGGCGGACGTTGGCGTAGACGTGACCCGGCAGCGAACCCAGCCACGCCTCGATGGCGTTAACGCCCTCGCGCATGCAGGTGAAATCGCGGCCCTGAATGGTCTTCTCGACCAGGCGTAGGCGCTCGTCGGCGAGACGCGAATCCTCGCTCCAGACCGTGACGGTCGCGGTGATGTAGGCTTCGCCGACGAGATCGGTGCCGAGCTCCTGCAGCGCGGCATCGGCGTCGAGCGCCTTGTTGGCAGCGTCGGAATCCATCAGCACCGACTGCTCGTTGGTCATCACCTCCTTGAGGATCGCCATGATGCTCTTGCGCTTGGCGAACCATTGGCGGCGGATCTTCGCGAGCAGCCTCGTCGCGTCGGTCTTGTCGAGGCAGACGGCGCGCGTCGCCCAGCGGTACGGAAAGGCAAGCCGGTTCAAATCGTCGAGCAGCCCCGGCCAGGTCTGCGACGGGAAGCCCATGATCGTGAGCGTTCGAAGATGGGCTCGCCCCAGGCGTGGCTCGAGGCCGCCGGTGAGGTCCTCGTCGACCAGGATGGCGTCGAGATACATAGGCGTCTCGGGGACGCGCACGCGCTGGCGACGCGTCGAGATGCACGAATGGAGGTAAGTCAGTGTCTCGCCGTCATCGAGCCACTCGGCTTCGGGCATGAAGTCTTCGATCAGCGCGAGTACGCGGTCGGTGCGATCGACGAAGCCTTCGAGCGCGGCGCGCCAATCGGCGGCACCTTGCGCGCGGTTTTCGTAGAGCCAGGCCTCGGCACGCGCGGCATCGTCCGCTGGCGGCAGCCACAACAACGTCAGGAAATAGCGGCTCTCGAAATGCGCGCCTTCCTCCTCGAACTGCGCGCGCCGCTCGGCGTCAACCAATGCTGAGACCGGATCAGGGAATTCGCCGACGGGATAGCGGTGGGCGGGAACGCGCTGCGCCTCGATGAAGACGGCCCAACCGGAGCCCAAGCGCCGAAGCGCGTTGTTGAGCCGCGACGTGATGGCGACGAGTTCGGCAGGCGTCGCGGAATCGAGATCGGGGCCGCGAAACCGCGCAGTACGCTGGAAAGAGCCGTCCTTGTTGAGGATGACGCCCCGTTCGACGAGCGCCGCCCATGGCAGGAAATCGGCGAGGTTTTGCGAGCGGCGGCGATACTCGGCGAGGTTCATCATCGGGCGAACCTCATGCGACCAGATGCTGGGGATAACGGAGGTGCCGCCGCACAACCTCGACGAAGGCGGGATCGCGCTTGGCGGCCCAGACGGCGGCGAGATGGCCGAGCAGCCAAATCGCGCCGCCGACCATCCAGAGGCGGAGGCCAAGACCGATCGCGGCGGCGAGCGTGCCGTTGACGATGGCGACCGCGCGCGGCGCACCGCCGAGCAAGATCGGTTCCGTGAGTGCGCGGTGGACTGGCGCGTAGAAGCCGGCGATGGGCGCATCCTGCTCCATCAGACCAGCGCTCCGCCGCCGAACTGGAAGAAAGTCAGGAAGAAACTCGACGCGGCGAAAGCGATCGAGAGACCGAAAACGATCTGGATCAGACGGCGGAAGCCGCCGGAGGTTTCGCCGAACGCCAGGGTCAGACCGGTGACAATGATGATAATCACCGAGATGACCTTGGCGACCGGACCCTGGATCGAATCCAGGATCTGTGTGAGTGGTTGCTCCCACGGCATGTTGGAGCCCGCGGCGTAGGCCGGCGCCGTAACGAGCGCCACGAAGGCGAAGGTCGAAGCCGTGGCGAACGCACGGCGAGCACGGTTGAGCAGCATCACGGTTCTCCAGCGGGGGTGAGGACATAGTCGCCGGTGGGCGAAAGGCCCTTCACCGCCGCGAGCTCGGCGAGCCGTCTGGCAGAGCCGCGGCCGGCGAGGACCGCGATGAGGTCGATGGTCTCGGCGATCAGCGCGCGCGGGACCGTGATCACGGCTTCCTGAATGAGCTGCTCGAGGCGGCGCAGCGCGCCGATCGCGGAGCCGGCATGAAGCGTCCCGACACCGCCGGGATGGCCCGTTCCCCATGCCTTCAACAGGTCGAGCGCTTCCGCGCCGCGCACCTCGCCAATGGGAATGCGATCGGGGCGAAGCCGCAGCGACGAACGAACGAGATCGGAGAGCGAGGCGGCGCCGTCCTTTGTGCGAAGCGCGACCAGGTTTGGCGCCGCGCATTGCAGCTCGCGCGTATCCTCGATCAGCACCACGCGGTCGCCGGTCTTGGCGACCTCGGCGAGGAGAGCGTTGACCAGCGTGGTCTTGCCGGTGGAGGTGCCGCCGGCGACGAGCACGTTCTTGCGCTCGCGCACCGCGTTGCGCAGCAGCTCGGCCTGAGCCGCGGACATGATTCCGGAATCGACATAGTCGTCGAGCGTGAAGACGGCGACGGCAGGACGGCGGATGGCGAAACACGGCGCGGCCACCACCGGCGGCACCAGGCCCTCGAACCGCTCCCCGCTTTCCGGCAGCTCTGCCGAGACGCGTGGACTGTTCGCATGGACCTCGACGCCGACGTGATGTGCGACGAGGCGCACGATGCGCTCGGCGTCGGCGGGCGTGACGCGGCAGCCGGTATCTTCGAGACCGCCCGACAACCGGTCGATCCACAGGCGACCGTCGGGATTTAGCATCACTTCGACGATGCTGGGATCTTCAAGATAGCCGGAGATCGCAGGGCCGAGCGCGGTGCGCAGCATGCGCGCACCGCGGGCAAAAGATTCGGACCGGAGGGAGATTGTCGTCACATGAGCCCCGCAAGACGCCTCAACTCAGAGGCGGATGTCAGCGGGGTTGATTAGAAAGAGCCGGAAATGGGTCTTCGCAACAACGATGATGCGGCAGGAGGGCTCTGGGATAGAGATACAGGCGGGCGGTAGGATCGTTACTCAGGCCGATGAGGTCCCCGACGATCGGTTCATTGCGAATTCGACTTCGGGAGGAAGCGGCATCTGGCAGATGCCTTTGAGTGGCTCGAACGGGTCCCTCTGCAGACCTCAGCTCGGATTGCTGACGGCTTGGTCTGGGCCATTGCGGGACGGTGTGCCTGCACCCTCTTTATCGCAAGAGCATGTGGATGAGAGTTGGTTCGACCCGCGGCCACATCACCGCAATGGCGGCAAGCGCGGTTGCGCTTCCCATTACGCAGAGCGTCCGTTGAGCGGGTCGACTTCTTGATCGTAGGCTCTGCCATCCGATCCATGCCCAGGCGCCCGCGACGGCGACGACCGCTAAAGCAGTGACCCAGACTAGCGCGCCCGCGAGCAAGGCAAGCAGGCTGCCAACACCGGCCAGCACCACGGCTGGAAGCGCAAAAGGCAGAACGCAACATGCCGCGCACACGGCAGCTCCCGTTGCGGCGGTGATGGCAAAGGCACCGGCACTGGCCAGGTTCGTCGGCTGTTGTTGTTCCGGCACGAGATTTCTCCTCTGCAGATGTTCAAGGGCGTTAGCAACAACCGCAGCCCGCGCGAGCTTCTGCGGACGGTAAGAACTGGTCGAAGAGCATGTCGGCGGCGTCGCGAGCGCTCTCTGGTGCCTCGATTGTGAGCCGGATTTCATCCGGGCTCTCGTCTAGGTGGAAGGTCAGGAAAGCACAGCAGTCCTGCTCCTTTCGCACCATCTCGCGAACACGTTGCCCAGCATCGGCCGAATAAATCAGCTGCAATTGTAGATCGCGGCGCGTTTGGCTTCGCAAAGCATCGCGGCTGAGATCGGCAATCCATGCAAGACGCGACTTGTAGTCGCCCGGGTTCAGTGTGCAGGCTATCGGTGCCCTTCCGGCATTCGTCATGGCATTCACCTCTCCCTTCACGGTTGCGCCCGCGCAGGATTTGACCGGCGGGTTCCATTTGCCCACGGGTAGACCCTCAAGTAACTTGAGGTTCAAGAGGTAAGTTCAGGAGACCGCACGATGCCCCATCTGAGGATCGGAGCCCTGGCGGCACGCACGGGCACAAATGCCCCAACCATCCGCTACTACGAAGAGATCGGACTGTTACGGCCGGCGGATCGGGACGCGGGTGGGCAACGAGCCTACGGCGAGGAAGATGTGAAGCGGCTGACGTTCATTCGTCGCTGCCGCGAGTTTGGCTTTTCGATCGAACAGGTCAGATCGCTCGTGGCGCTTGTTCAGGACCGCGAGCGATCGTGCATGGATGCACGAAACGTCGCGCAGGAGCATTTGCTGGCTGTGCGTGCCAAGTTGAATGAACTGAAAGGGCTGGAGCGAAGTATCGCCGGTTTCATCGCGACCTGCGATGCGTCGTGTGCGGGCGGGCCCGGTCCCGACTGCGCGATCCTCGAAGACTTGGCCAGGCCCTCGTGAACCCGCTCACGCTCTTTGGCCTATTTGCCGTCACGATGATGCTCATCTGCTATGCACTTGAGGATCGAAGTCACTGGTTCATTCTGGCATTCGCCGTCGCCTGCGCTCTTGGCTCGACGTATGGCTTCCTGCAAGGCGCGTGGCCGTTCGGACTTGTCGAAGCGGTGTGGACGGTGATCGCGTTTCGGCGTTGGCGCGGTAAGGCGTTGGCTCGGGCGTAGTGTGCGCTGACTTGCACTCATGACACGATCTGAATGATTCAGTCGCTTGGATCAACAGTCCGTCCCCACTCGTACAGCCATTCTTCGGTACGGGCGCCAAGGAAGCTCCAGCCCGGGACCGAAAATTCGAGGCGGCCACTATCGAGGCTCCGTATCGGTGTCAGTCGCCATCTGAGTGACATCACGACTGATCTCGTCGGCAAGCTTACGGCCGCGCGCCAATCTTCGGCCAAGTGCTTCGACGAATCCGTCGTAGCGCTCGCGCCCCTTGCTCTGGGCGGCAGCAAGCGCAGTGTCCGGCAATGCGGGTGTGCTCGTCAGCCAGAAGCGCACGAACACGGCCAACGCCTCGTTCGAAATGGTGACGTGGCGCTCGATCAGTTCCATCTGCCGTGTCATGCGATCGAGTCGACGGGCCAGTGCAGCTTCCAGACGATCGGCGCCGTCGGGCGACAGATGCGATGCGAGAGCCGCCTCGACGATCAAGGCCTGCGGCACGCGCTTGCGGGCGGCGTAGTCCGCAAGCTTCACTGCGAGGTCAGGCGGAAGGCGAAAGGTGTGCTTACTCCGCATGGGCGTCACATCTGCATGTCATCGCCCGGGTCGAGTGAGACCTGGCGCGCGACGGTGCCGAACGTGCGCTGCATGATGCGCTGGCGCTGGATCTCGTCGTCTGGCTCGTCATCCAGGGGATCGAACTCGTGAGCCGGCTTCTTCGGTTCCGGCACGATTTCCTCGTGGTCGGGCAATTCCGGCTCGCGTCGAATGCCAGCATTGGCGGGGTCTTCCGTCGCTGACTCGGACGGCACGATGACAACCTGGCCGGCCCATTCACCTTCATGCGCGATCGGATGATCCTTCTCGACCGGCGGGGATGTGGGCCTGGTCAACGCCGGTGGTCGAAGGATACGCGCCTGCATTTCCGGGTCCTCGAAATACCGCGCCTTCTTCGCCCGGATGGGAGCGCAGCCGGACACCAGAACTAGCTGGTCGTCAGGTGGAAGCTGCATCACTTCGCCCGGGGTCAAGAGCGGCCGCGCCGTCTCCTGTCGTGAAATCATCAAGTGACCGAGCCACGGGCTCAACCGGCTGCCGGCGTAGTTCTTCATCGCGCGCAGCTCGGTCGCCGTACCGAGTGCATCGGACACGCGCTTGGCAGTGCGTTCGTCATTGGTCGCGAAGCTCACCCGCACATGGCAATTGTCGAGAATGGAGTTGTTCTGCCCGTAGGCCTTCTCGATCTGGTTCAAACTCTGGGCAATGAGGAAGCTCTTCAGCCCGTAGCCGGCCATGAACGCCAAAGCCGACTCGAAGAAGTCGAGGCGGCCGAGTGCCGGGAACTCGTCGAGCATGAGCAGCAGCCGATGCCGGCGGCGTTTCGAGTCCAGCTCTTCTGTCAGGCGCCGCCCGATTTGGTTGAGGATCAGACGCACCAGAGGTTTGGTCCGGCTGATATCGGAAGGTGGAACGACAAGATAGAGCGTCGTGGGACGATCGGCCTCGACAAGATCGCGGATCCGCCAGTCGCAGCGTCGCGTGACCGCCGCAACGACCGGATCGCGATAGAGACCGAGAAACGACATGGCCGTCGACAGGACGCCCGAGCGTTCGTTCTCGCTCTTGTTCAACAGCTCGCGTGCGGCGCTGGCGACGACGGGATGCACGCCCTTCTGTCCCAGATGCGGCGTCGTCATCATAGCGCGCAGCGTCGTCTCGATCGGACGCTTCGGGTCGGAGAGGAAGTTGGCCACGCCAGCAAGAGTCTTGTCGGTCTCGGCGTATAGGACGTGCAGGATCGTGCCGACGAGCAATGAGTGGCTGGTCTTCTCCCAGTGGTTTCGCTTTTCCAGCGCGCCTTCGGGATCGACGAGCACGTCGGCTATATTCTGGACGTCACGAACTTCCCATTCGCCACGACGTACCTCGAGCAGCGGATTGTAGGCGGCGCTCTGACTGTTGGTCGGGTCGAACAGGAGTGCGCGGCCGAACCGTGCGCGCCAGCCGGCGGTCAAACCCCAATTCTCGCCTTTGATGTCGTGGACGATCGCGGAGCCGGGCCAGGTGAGCAGCGTCGGCACCACCAGACCAACACCTTTGCCTGAGCGCGTCGGCGCGAAGCACAGCACATGCTCCGGACCATGATGGCGGAGGTAGGCGCGGCCCCATCGGCCCAACAGCACACCGTCGGGATGGAGAAGCCCCGCCTTGCGGATCTCGCGCGCCTCCGCCCAGCGTGCGGAGCCATAGGTCGTGATCTTCTTCACCTCCCTCGCGCGCCACACCGACATGGCAACCGCCACGACGAAGGCCGCGACGCCGCCAGCGCCCGCGATGAAGCCGCTGGTGACGAAGATGTCGTGGGCATAGGCGTCATAGGCGAACCACCACCAGAAGAAGGCTGGCGGCTGGTAGATCGGCCAGCCGATTAACGTGAACCAGGGCTGGCCGAGCCGTGGCTGGAAGGCGAGCTGCCAAGCCGTCCACTCCGTCGCTGCCCAGAGGAAGAGGACGACGACAGCGCAGACGAGAAGAATTTGGCCCCAGAGAATCTTGGTCGCGTTCATAGCGACAGAAGAACTGGCCGTTCTGCACCGCGGCCAGCAAGTTCCAAGTTGCGCTGATCGTAGCGTCGGATAGCGCAGAGCGTGGATCGGACAGGCGCTCAAGCGGCGCCACAGCGGCTAACTTTTACCGCCAGCGGGCTTCCGCGGTTTGGCTTGCGGACTTGGTATTTCGCGAAACAACGTTTCGATCAGCGGACAATCCGGGCGCGTCCCATCGCCGCATTGCGCGACGACCTCCTTCAGCACGCCTTCCATCCGTCTCAGATCGGCGATCTTCGCTCGCACGTCCGCCAGGTGAGTTGCCGCGAGCTGACTCGCCTCCGCACAAGGCTGGTCCCGCTCGTCCACCAGGCGCAACAAGGCACGTACCTCTTCGAGCGAGAATCCGAGTTCCCGCGCCCTGAGTACGAAGCTGAGGCGGCGTTCATGCGCCGTGTCATAGCTCCGATAGCCGCTGGCGGTTCGCGGTGGTGGCGGGAGCAGGCCGACCTTCTCGTAGTAGCGCACGGTTTCGAGATTGGCGCCTGTCCGCCGGGCCAACTCGGCGCGCTGAAGGCGCTTCGCCGAATTCTGATCGCGCATCGCAAAAGCCTCTTGACCCTGTAGCCGCTACAGACCTTAGCCTAGGCCAAAATCAAGGTTTTGGGCAATCAGAGAGCTTTGAGATGAGCGATACACCAACCGCAATCGGCGCTGGGCCAGCCCAGGCAACGGCCGTGGCGCCCGCGCGCCAAGACGGGGATCGAACCCCGCGCCTGCTCGCTGCCGGAGGCATCCTCGGCGCTCTCGGGGCGGCTTCTTGCTGCGTCATTCCCTTCGCGTTGTTCTTGGCTGGCGTCAGCGGCGCCTGGATCGGCAACCTGACCGCGCTCGAGCCCTATCAGCCGATCTTCGCGGGCGTCTCGCTCGCCTTTATCGGTTTCGGCGCCTGGCGCCTCCGGCGCAAGCGGCAGGTCGCATGCGCGGACGGCTACTGTGCCACGCCTCAATCGGACCGGATCGCGAAGATCGGCCTCTGGAGTGCCGCGACGCTGGTCGTGCTCGCTGTCGGGTTCCCCTATGTCGCGCGCTACTTCCTCTGAAGCGCCGGCGTCCGATGAGCGCGGAAGTGACACTCGCCGGCTCGGGAGAGCCGCTCCGCCATCGCCATCCAGTGTTCAATCCCAAGAAAGGCTAGAGACATGAAAACCACGATCGGAATATTCGCCGCGTTTGGAATGCTGCTCGCGCCGTTCGCTGCTCATGCGGGGGAAGCCACGACGGTCCTCAACGTTCATCACGCCTACTGCGCGCTGTGTCCGTCGATCGTCAAGAGCACGCTGGAGCACGTCAAAGGCGTGACAAACGTGACTGTCGGGCAGGCCGACGCCAACGGTGACATGCGGGCCACGATCAGATTTGACGACGCCCAGGCTTCGCCCGCGGCAATGATCAAGGCCACTACCGGCCAGGGATATCCGGCGGAAATCTCGAAGCCATCGAAAAGCTGATGGAGGGCCGCGTCGGGACCGGATGTCCGAGATGAACGCCGAAAAATCCATCGCCGCGATCGTTGTTGCCGGTCTGGCTGTCCTCTGTTGCGCCGGACCTTTTCTGTTGGCGACGATTGGGGCGGTCGCGATCTCGGCGTCCGCGCTCACTGGTTCTGTCGCGATCGTGGCTGTCATCGCTTTGATAGGGCTGGCCGGGGTCTGGGCCTATCGCCGCAGCCGCTCAATCGACCCGGACGCTGTCGATTGCTGCGCGCTCGAAAGCGCAAAACGAAAGTCAAACACATGAACGATTGCTGCGCATCATCGGCGTCCCAAGACAAGTTTGTCGTGTCCGCATCGGCGGCACGGCCAAACTACACCGTGCGGCCCGGCGTGACGTTTCCGGACTGGTCGGCGGTGATCTCGCCCGTGGTTAAACACACCCTGCTGGCGATGATCGGGTCGGATCATGTGCTCAATCGCTGGAGCGGTTACGACCCCGCCACCGATCGTGTCCGTGTCGCGCTGCTTCAGCTCTATGCTGAAGGTGGACGAGCTCCGACCACGGGCGCGATTGCGAAGCGCGCAGGGATGAGTGAGACCGCCGTTCGGCCGCTGCTCGAAGACCTCCGCCGTCGCGACCTGGTCGTTCTCGACGAGGAGCGGATCGTCGGCGCGTATCCGTTCGCCGACCAGCGCACGGGCCATCGGGTCACCCTTGATGGGCGCGTTCTCAATGCCATGTGTGCGGTTGACGCGCTCGGCGTCGGCGCCATGACCGGCCGCGATATCGCGATCACATCGAGCTGCCGTCATTGCGGTGCGGCGATCCGGATCACCACGCGGGACAAGGGTCAGGCGCTAGCCCAGGTCGAGCCGCGGAGCGCGGTCATGTGGCAAAGCGTGCGCTATGAAGGCGCGTGCGCCGCGAACTCACTATGTGCGACGACAGCCTTCTTCTGTTCGGACGATCATCTCTCCGCATGGTATCGTGAACAGAATGCGGACGAGGCCGGATTTCGGCTGTCGATTGAGGAAGGGCTGGAAGCCGGCCGGGCGCTCTTCGGGCCGAGCCTCGCCGGCGTCGATGCGGTGCAGGACGTCGACAGCAACGCCGAAACACGCAGCATTTCACAGTCGGCGTCGGCCGATCGAACACCAACGAACGGCCCAATGCCGAACCGTCGTATCCGTGCGAGCGGGCGCAATGGTGGTGCCTACGATCTTGTCGTCATCGGTGCCGGCTCGGCCGGGTTCTCGGCCGCGATCACCGCCGCCGACCAGGGCGCGAATGTCGCGCTGATCGGCCACGGCACGATCGGCGGAACCTGCGTCAATATCGGCTGCGTGCCGTCGAAGACGCTGATCCGCGCGGCGGAGACGCTGCACAACGCGCGCGTCACGGCGCGTTTCGCCGGTGTCTCAGCGCATGCGGAACTCGCCGATTGGCGCGCGACCGTACGGCAGAAGGACGACCTCGTCGCCAGGTTGCGCCAAGCCAAATATGCCGACCTGCTACGTGCCTATAACGGCATCGCCTATCGCGAAGGCTTTGCGCGTCTTGTCGAAGGCGGCGTCGAGGTGGGAGACGCCCACATAGCCGCAGGCAAGATCATCATCGCGACTGGGGCGCGACCGGCGGCGCCCGTCATTCCCGGCATCGAGACCATTCCCTATTTGACCAGCACGACCGCGCTCGATCTCGACGCGTTACCCCGGTCGCTGGTGGTGGTCGGCGGGGGTTACATCGGCGTGGAGCTCGCCCAGATGTTCGCCCGCGCCGGTGTCAAGGTGACGCTGGTCTGTCGCTCCCGCCTTTTGCCGGAGGCCGAGCCGGAGATCGGCACGGCGCTGACCGGCTATTTCGCCGACGAGGAGATCGAGGTCGTTTCGGGTATCGCCTATCGCGCGATCCGAAAAACCGAGAGCGGCGTGGCTCTCGAGATCGTGTGCGACGGCCGCAACGTGATCATCGATGCGGAGAAAGTCCTGGTCGCCACGGGGCGCGCGCCCAACATCGATGGCCTGGGTTTGTCCGAGTTCGGCGTCTCGCTCTCGCCGAAAGGCGCGATCATCATCGACGACCGCATGCGTACGACCCGCGCAGGGATCTACGCCGCCGGTGACGTCACGGGCCGGGATCAGTTCGTGTATATGGCCGCCTACGGCGCGAAGCTCGCGGCCAAAAACGCCCTCAATGGCGACAGCCTGCGATACGACAACGCGGCGATGCCGGCCATCGTGTTCACCGACCCACAAGTGGCGAGCGTCGGCCTGACCGAGGCTGCGGCGCGCGCGGCGGGGCATGCCGTTCGGGTCTCGACGATCGGTCTCGACCAGGTGCCGCGCGCACTCGCCGCTCGGGACACCCGCGGCCTCATCAAGCTCGTCACTGACGCCGGTAGCGGTCTGCTGCTCGGCGCACATATCCTCGCCCCGGAAGGGGCCGACAGCATCCAGACTGCGGCGCTTGCGATCCGGCAGGGGCTCACCGTCGACGACCTCACGGACACGATCTTTCCGTATCTGACCACAGTCGAAGGCTTGAAGCTCGCGGCTCTGTCGTTTGGCAAGGACGTTGCGAAGCTATCCTGCTGCGCTGGGTGAAACTCAAGGTTGGAGCACGGACGACTCAGGGCTGGACATCGGACACCTACAGCCCAAGCCCGCGGCGCTTTCCAAAATTCCAATCCACGCTCCCTCCTGGCGTTAGTACGCCACTGACTTGGCGGCCGAGCTCCTTCTCCAATGCCGGCCGCCATGGCACGAGCTGGAAACCGAGTCCGTCGTCGATCATGGCGAAACGGCCGGAGGCGAGCGTCAGCCGCTGCCGATAGACGCCCGACACATGCTCGCCTTCGGCCGCTGGCTGATGGGCGAGACCCGTCTCGGCAGATAGCTTCGCTGCGGCGTCTTCCAACTCCCGCCGTCGCAGCGTGGCGAGGAGTTCGCGTGCGAAGACGACACGCTGTCCTTGCCGCCTTGCGAGGCCTTCTTCGGCGAGATGATCGATACGCGCCTCCATCGCGTCGCGGACCTCGGCGCCGAACCCACCACCGCTAAGCGGTGAATCCTTCGCGAGGAGCTGCCGGTCGAGCCAGGTTGCGCCGGACGCGGATACCTGCGTCTCGATCGAGAGGTCGGAACGGGTCGCGAGCGACAGGCGGCGCCGCCCGTTCGCGTCGTCGTAGACCCGCGCTTCGACGATCGCACCGGCGGGCGCGTCGCCGGTCAGCTCGATGTCATTGAACCGGAGATGATGCGTGCGTCCATCGATGCCCGCGACGATCGCATAGGCCGATCCCTTGAGTTCGTCGTCGAGGCCTCGCTTGATGAGTTTGCCCAGCACCGGGTCTGACGGATCCTCGCCGTGCAGAGCGAAGGTGCTGACGTCCGGTTCATGTCCATCGGCGGTCATGGCCTGGTGCATGGTCTTGATGATGTCGCCGCGGATGCCGAGCTGGCGCAGCGTCTGCTCGAGCCCAGGCTTCAACGTCCAGCACGCCGGACCGACCGGATCGGCCAAGCCAAAGCGTTCGAGCTTGGCCGCGCGGCCGAGCAACAGCCGGCGTAGCTCCGGGTCCTCGGCGTTCGGCCCGGGCCTCAAGTCGGCGACGCCGCCGCACTCATCCGCGATGTCGCGCAATCCGCGGTCGAGACTCGTCCAACGCTCCGACTCCACCTCACGCTGGAGCGCGGTGCGGATCTCCTGCTCGTTGCGCGGGCCGAGCTCCAGCGTGACGCGTTCGGCGGCACGATCACGGAAGCCGCAGCTGATATATTCACGGCTGATGACCAGGTCCTGGCCGTCATCGGCGCGGCCCCGAAGGAGGACATGGACGTGCGGGTTATCCGTGTTCCAGTGATCGACCGCGACCCAGTCGAGCTTGGTGCCGAGATCCTTCTCGACGTCGCGCATCAGCTCGCGCGTGAACGTCTTGAGGTCGCCGATTTTGGCCGCATCCTCCGGCGAGATGATGAAGCGGAAGTGGTGCCGATCGTCCTCGCACCGTTCGGCGAAGGCGCGCTCGTCGGCTGTGTCGGAGGCGGCATCGAACATGCGCGCGTCCTCGCCGTCGCGTGTTACGCCCTCCCGCTTGAGGTAGGCGATGTGCTTCGGCAGCGGTGCCGATCGGAAGCGCGCCCCCTGGTGTCGGACGACGCGCGCTTTCATCACCACGCGGCGGGCATTCGATCGCAGCCGGATCGAGACCGCCGCCCGGCGACCGCGGCCGAACCGGGACCGGCTCCGGCCCTGGCTCGATCGAAAGCTGTTGCCGACATGCCCGGCCTTCTTCGCGGCCCGCATGACCTCGCCGACAAAAGTCTGCGGGCGCTTGGCGCCACGATTGCCGTGATTGATGCGCCCAGGCCGGACGCGCAGGTCGTCGTCGCGCGTCGTCATGGCCCTGCGCCCCAGGCCGAGCCGAGGCGACGGCGCTCGGATGCTTGAAATCCTTGGACTATTGGGCGAAAGCGCCAGCAGGGGGTGTTGGCGACGTTGGCAAATTCCTCAATCTTCCCAACCACATATGCCGGACCGCGGGCCGGCCTTTTCCCTTGCCGTCCGTGGGTTGGTTGCCTCCGCTCCCCTGCGCCCCCACCCAAACCTGTCCGACGACCCGCCAGAGACCGATGAGACCAAAGGCAGTTCATAGCCTGGGCTCATGCGCCGACAAGGGCGCAAACAGGCCTACGGATGAGGGCGCAAGGCCCGTCCAATCCGTCGCCGGCCTTGGCATGGACCGACGTTTGCCGATGTCACCGGACGACACTGCGCTTGCGCTTGAGCCGTCGTTCGCGCGCATCGGAAACAACGGCGAACTGGTCCAGGACCGGATGATGGCGGTGATGACGTTGGCCGGCGCCGACCCATCGTCGCGCAGCAACGGTGCGAGCGCGGCGACGTAGGCTTGCGTCTCCACCGGCAGTGGACGGCCGCTCGCAAGGTAGTCTTCGTAGCGTCCAGGGCCGGCATTATAGGCAGCGAGGAAGCCGGCTGCGCCGTAGCGATCGTGCAGCTCGCGAAGATACCCCGAACCCGCGAGAATGTTGTCGTGCGGATCAAAGGGATCGGCGCCAAGGCCGTAGCGCGACCGCAAGTCGGCCCACGTCTGCGGCATGATCTGCATCAGCCCCATCGCCCCCTTGGGCGACACGGCGCGCACGTCACTGCGACTTTCGGCCTGCATGATGGTTTTGATCCAAGACGCTGGAATGCCGAAACGCAGCGCGGCTTCCGCGACGAAACGCTCAATCCGATCACTCTTCGATGGCACGGTCGATTGCGCGGCCGGTACGGTCTGCGCGTTGGCGATGTCGTGCGCGGCGAACAGCACCAGCGCGACCGCGACATGCAGATGGCGGCGAAAGCGGCGTGCATGATGTGAGCCGGAACGGTGAGCGGGATGCGCGGCGATGGCCGGGAAGAAGGAAGGGACGCAAGCCCCGGAGGACTGGATGCCCGCTGAGTGTGAGGACGGTCGAGGCATGGTCAGTTCTCCTCGCGCGTCCAGATCGGATCGGCCCGGCCGACAATGGTGGTGAGTGGCAGTGGCCCGAAATACCGACCGTCGAGGGAGTCGGCCGGCACAGTGTTCATGACGAAGACTTCGCCAGACGTGAGCGCGCGGCAGCCCTGCCAGTCGGGCAGAGCGCGGCCGAAGCGATCGCGTTCGAGTGCCTCGCCCACGGTGATGCCATCCACGGTGATGGCTCGCCCGGTGCGGCAGACGGTTTGGCCGGGAAGCGCGAGGACGTGCTTCACCAGCGGCACGCCGAGCGGCAAGTAATGGCGCGACGCGAAGAATTGCGCGAGTGATTGGGGCGGCGTGACTACGACGAGTTCGCCGACATGGAGCGGAAGCGCGCGCCGCAAGGCGTAGAGCCCGATCGGCACGCTGGAGCTGGCGTTCCACAGCAGCTTCGGCGCGGGATGAAAGACGCTCGTCAGCCCCACGAACAGCACCACGGCGCAGGTAGTGATGGCGAAGCCGAAGCGCGTCATGGAGTAAGCCTTCGGCGCAGCAGCCATGCGCGGTGCTGGTCGCGGCTGTAGGGCCGCGGTGGCTCGCCGGCGACGAGGCGGTTGTGGAGATGGCGCCAATGGTCGGGCGCGGCATCGGCAGCATCGATGTCAAGCGCCTCCACGGCGTCGATCGCCTGCAGCACGCGCTCGACCTTGGGCCAACCGCTGATCCGCAGCAGAATCTCGCCGCCCGGACGGACGAAGGGCAGCGTCTGATAGGTTTCGCCCCGGTCGATCGCGCGCACGATGTCGATGCGCGAGACGATCGTGCCGAAGTCGTTGGACGCCCATCGGACGAATGCGAAGACGCTGCCCGGTGCAAAGCGCAGGATGCGTCGGCGGCGATCGAGGATCGTCTCGCCGCAGTCATGGCCGAAGCGGATCCAGTGCTCGATGCGCCCCTCGAGCCAGGTCAGCTCTACGTCGGTGTGCAGCGGTCCGGCGTCAGGGCGCGGTGCGCGCGCCGTGTTGGGATCGACTCTCACGGACGATCTCCATCGGTGTCGGGATATTCGCGCGCGAGCAGGTCGCGCAGCATGTCGGCGACGGTGATGCCGCGCTGGAAGGCGGCGATCTTGATGCGTCCGCGGAGCGCCGGCGTGATGTCGACAGTGAGGCGGGCGGTGTAAAGGTCTGCGGCGATGCTGGCCGACGAGGATGGATCGGGGCTCCTGATCCAGCTCTCGGCATCGCGCGGCCGCGCTGCGAAGCCGCTGTTACGGTCGCGCGCGGTCATGGCGCAAGCCTCTCGATTTCCGACGCCAGTGTTGCGATCTCGCGTGTGGCGAGGCTGCCGTCGTCGCGTTCGAACACGAGCTGACCGGTCTGCGCCGCCTCGGCGAAGATGATGCGCTGGCCGATCCGCGCCGCGAGCGCCGGCGGATCGTGTTCGGCCAGGCTCTCAGCCGTTTCGCGGGCGATGACGGTACGCGCCGGACAGCGGTTGAGGACAAAGCGCGCGCGGAGTGCCGGGCGGAAGACCCGCGCTTCGGCGATCAGCGCCAGCATCTCGGCGGACGCCCAGCCGTCGAATGGTGACGGCAGCGCCGGAATCAGCGCGAGATCGGCGGCGAGGAGCGCCGAGCGCAGCGAGGCGGCGACGCGCGGTGGGCCGTCGATGACAACGTGATCGGAATGTCGGGCGAGCTCGGGCGCCTCGCGATGCAGCGTGTCGCGCGCCAGGCCGATGACGCCGAACAGGCGGTCGAAACAGCGGCGCGCACGCTGCTCGGACCAATCGAGGGCCGAGCCTTGCGGATCGGCGTCGATGAGCGTGATCCGCTTTCCTTGCCGGGCCCATTGGTCGGCGAGATGCAGCGCGAGCGTCGTCTTACCGACGCCGCCTTTCTGGTTGAGCAGCGCGACGATCATCGCCTGCTCCCGTCGGCGGTTTTCCACCGATCGGCGTCGCGTCCAACATCAGAAGAGTTAGATTCTTCTTGGTTAGAGTCTAAGTTAGGTGGCTCGCAAGTGACGGAATTTCCAGCGGAAAATACCGCCCCGGGTTCCTGATAGCACGCGATGCCGGTTCCTGATGGCACGCGGTCCTGGGTTCCTGAAGGCACGACGCCATCAACAGGCTGTCCACAAGCGCCTGTGGATAAGGTGCCCGGGGCGAAGACCAACAACTCGCGTCCGGTGCGGTCGCACTCGACGGCGACGCGATAGCCTGGCAGCGGCTGTCGGCGTGCGATATCGCGCAGCTCGAAGGCGAAGCGCTTGAACGGCGAGAGGCTCGCCGACTTGGCGTAGAGATGCCGGAGGTCGAACCGCCAACCTGCGCGCTGTCTGCCAGCGTGCTTGCGCACGATGCGATAAAGCCAGCGCTCGAGGCCGCCGGTCAGCGCGAAATATTCGCGATCGATGGTGAGGACGAGCGCATCGTCGAGGACGGCGCGATAGAACCAGTCGGGCACGATGAGATCGATGCCGTCGGCGTGTCCGTGCGCGTCGGCGCGTTCGGTCCATTCGTTGATCCAGGAGAAGCGGTGCATGCGCCGCTCGCTGGTCTGGCGCAGCGTGGTGGCGACAGTGGTGGATTGCAGGCGGTCGAGCGCCGCTTTGAGCCGATGGTAGTCGCGTGCGCTGACACCGCGGCCGATGAAGGTGAGAATCTCGTAGGGCGTGGCGGCCATGAGGCGCGAAGTGCGCAGACCGGCGTCGCGTGCCTCGACGATCTGGCTGGCGGCCCAGATCAGAACGTCTGCATCCCAGATGGTGGCCATGCCGTGCTCGGGCACGGCTTCGACGCGGATGGCGATGTCGTTCATCCGATAATCGATTGGCGTGATGCGATGCGTCTTGGCGAGCGAGAAGAATGGATATGCCATGAGGTCTTGCGCGTCGCGTGGCGCGAGATTGCCCGGTAGGGCTCGAAACAATTCGAGCTGCTCGCGCTCTGATCGAGTGAGGTGCCGCCGCGACATGAGTTCTGTCAGCGGCGTGGATGGCGGGCTTGCTCGAGTTCGGCCGGCGTATGGCGCCGCGCCGGCAGCACGACGACCTTGCCGGGGTCGGACGTCGACGCTTTGGCGGCGGATTGGACCCAGCTCTGCAGATCGTCGACCGCGTAGACGACGCGGCCGCCGAGCTTCGAATAGCGCGGCCCGGTGCCGTAGATGCGGTGCTTCTCAAGCGTGCGGATGGAAAGGCCGACGAAGCGCGCGGCCTCGGGCGTGCGCAAGTAGCGCGGTGGCAGGCCGGCGAGATTGGTGGACAAGGGATACCTCCGTGATCCTGTTGAGGGCTGCCGAGTGACAGCGGCTGTCTCGGATCACGGTGGCGGACGGCGTGCGCCCAGGGGGATGGCGAAGTCGTGGGGTAGCGAGATCGCCACCCCTGCCGAGAGCGGCTAGGTTCGGCCTCGGAATGGATAAAGCAGCAAGCGACGGTAGCCGCCCTGCATCAACGAGAAGCCGAGGCGCGCCAGGCGCACGGTCCGATCGCGAATGTCGTGGGTTTTCCAGCCGCGATCCGGCATTCGACTGCTACCGAAGAGCGCCTCGGCGATGTCTCGGTAACTTGCCTTGTCGAGCCGGCCGTCGAGCGCGCGCAGCGCGAGCACGAGGCGTTCGCGGCGCGCGGCGGGCAATTCTGCCGGGTTTCGGCCTAAGGCGCGTCCGGTCAAACCATGCCACAGGCGGATCGCCGCTGCGGCGCGCACCTCGAAGAGCTCGTCAAGCGGCAGAACAACGCAAGGGGTGTGCTCGCCGTGCGCTTCGAGGATGTGCAGTCGGAACACGGTGCCGCGCCGTTGGATCAGCCGCGTGGGCCCGTCCTCGGCAAGCGCCGGGTCGAGTGAGACGGCGTTACGTTTGCGGTCTGAACCTGCGAGACCAAGCGGGAGAGAACTTATCGGGATTACGCTCGGCAGGCTCGCCACCGTCCAGAGGGGATGAAGAACTTGGCTGGCTTCGCCCGTCGTGAAATCGCACCCCCCAGCGCTCGGCGAAGCGATCGAGCTCGATAGCGGCAAGGGACCGGTGTTCGCTCGCTCTCTCGAGCCTCTTCCAGTCGCGCTCGAAGTCGAGGTTTCGGTTTAGGAACTGCCATGCGAAACCGGGCGCGTCCAAGGACCGCAGGTCGTCATAAGCTGCCCGTGAACGCCATTCGGCACGAGGCATAAGCGATCACTCCTCCGATCGACACGCTCCCCGGCGTCTCTCGGAAGATTCGGTTGAGAGAAGCGAAATCGCTACCGTCCAGACCCGCAACGGGCGTTGCCGCCGCGGCAAGGAACCAAATTCAGTGGGGAGCGCCACCGCGCAGGAGATGGCGGTAGCCGTGCTCCGTCATCCAGCGGGCCCGCGCCAGGTGGGTTTCCCAGGCGCGCCGCGCCCTGGCCGGCTCGGATGCTGGATCGATGTGCAACACCAGCTTCGCGACTTCCTGCCAGTCGGCGCCATCCTCGGCGGCGTCCAACAGGCGCAGATAGGTGACGAGGTGCTGCTCGTCATAGCCCGTAAGGATGCCATCGGTTGGCGCCGCGTCTGCGACAAGGGGATCGAGCGGTGGCGTATGCATCAAGCGCGAATCCATCAAGGTCGGTCGGTGTCCATGCTCCGCGAGCGTAGCAGCGTTTCAGATTCGAACGCGTGATGCTCGCCGCGCAGGAGCGGCGGGCGGCTCGTTGAGGAGCATGACACCGCGACCCCGGTCGGATTCGACGAACAGGACGCCCGCGCCTTCCAGCGCGCGGCGGACCTGATCGCGCGTGCCCTCGTGCACCGGGAGGCCGCGTTCGGACTCCAGGCGCTTAAGCGCGGTCAGCGCCACGAGGGCTTTCTCGGCGAGCATTTCCTGCTTCCAATTCAGCAAGGCTCGCGCCGCCCGAACTTGTCGGCCGGTGATCATCCATGATCACCTCCGACAGACGATCTGCGCAAACCAGGAAAACGACTATAATAGTCGCCTTTGCGCGCTTCAACGCCGTCTTTGGCCCGAATCGGGCGGCAAGTAGGGTCGTTTGGGCGCCGCCGGGCGGTCGCCGATTCGCGCCACCGGGGAGCGAAGCGCTAAGGCGCACCGAGGGGGCGTTAGCGTTCGCGGATGTGCGCTGCAATCGCGCGAATGACGGTCTCATAAGGCGCCGGCTTGAGAATAACGACGATGTCTGGGTGTAACCTTTGGAGATCCGGGGGGAGGCCCAGTCCTGTGAATATCACCAGTGGGACTGACTTGTCGCAGAGCGCGCGGGCGACCGGAGTGATCGGACCGTCTAGCAGGTTGGCGTCGAGAATGGCTCCGTCGGGAAGCTCAAGGATAAGCGCGAGGGCCGCCGTGGTGGTCTGTGCTGGGCCGAGTGCAACGCCGTCGCAACCGATGATCGCGTCGACGAGTCCAGCGGCAATCCATTCATTGTCCTCGGCGACGAGGATTCGCTTTCCGCTCAGCATGGCCGTCATCTCGTGGAAGGCAGGCTCTGAAATTGCTTGGCTACGCGAAAGCCCCGCCCGGTGGAGCCGGGCGGGGCATTGGCGGAACGGCCTCAGTCGTTGTTCTTGCGCGGACGGGACCAGATCAGGGTGTAGCCTTCGCCGTCCTCGTCATCGAACAGGTTCGCGTAGATCGGCGCGTTGAACGAGGGATCATCGAGCTTGAGTGAGAGGTAGTCGCGGCCCTCTTCGGAGCGCTTCGACCAGGCGGCCCCGATCTCGGCCCGGCCCACGTAGACGCGGTGGCTCGGAGCGTTGTCGTTGGAGCGGTTGGTCTCGGCGACGATGCGGACGCCCTTGGCCTGCACGCTCAGGGTGACGATCTCGCCCTGGAAGTCGCTGCCGACCTTCTTGAAGGAACCGATGTTGGCCATGTCATTTCTCCTTGGCTGTTTCGAGCCCGCGACCACCGCGGCCTCGATGGCGATCGACAGGCCGAGGACGATCGACGACGCACCCGCTCGCGGGCCGGAGCGCAGCGGAGGATGTCGGCGGTGAGACTTTCTTGTTTCGCGAGGAATGGGCTTTAGCCCAGGGGAAGAAAGTCGATCCGCCGACGTTGCGGCTCAGGCGATCGAGGCGCAGCCGCTCTTCGGCCAGATCAGGCCATCAAGAGGCCAGGTGCGTCCGTGCGCTGAACAGCATCCTCAGGAGAAGACGTGGCGGATGTCGGTTGTCCCGCACAAGATGTCGGACGGTTCAGGCGTAGAGAAAGAAACCGTGGCGCAGGAAAAGGCGGGATTGCTATTCGCGGAACAGCCGCTCAGCAACGCTCCGGACAGCGATTCACTGGTGGGCGATCGATCGCGACTGCATAGAGGGAAGCGCCTCTCCGAAGTGAGTCGCTGCATCGGGAACTCAGCACATGATCTGTCAGCGCCTGATCACCAAGGGATCGGTTGCCGAGACGGCGAAGGTCTAACCCTGTCGCGTCGCGCCAGTGAGAAGTGGCTGAGGCTCGTTCTGTGATGCCCCGCCCGGTCGCAACGGAAGGGGCTCCGCGAACACTGTCATCCGCGCCCAAGCCGTGCCGCCGATGAAGAGCGCCCCAATCCAGGCGAACACCTCGCGCCAGACAAGCGAGGGCACGCCGATCTGCGAGAGACCGAGGACAGCATGGTAGCCGGCAATCGCGGCGGGAATGGCGAAGGCGGCGGCGATGACGGCGCGAAGCACTGGCGGGCGAACCACGGCGAACGCGATCTGTCCGATTGCCAGCGTGACGGCGCCGGTCACGATGCCGACAAGGAATGCGCCCAGGACGCCGGCGCCGCTGTGAAACGCGGCCATACCAGCGGTAAGCCCGATGAAGAACGGTAGCGCGTAAACAGCAAGCGTGAAGATCAGCCAGCAAAACAGGCCGATCCCGAACATGCTGAGGATGAGTCCGATGACAAGCATGGTGGAAGCCTCCGTGACAAAAGATGTGACGGTCGCGCCTTCCACCACCACCGCGGCGCGGTCCGAATTATAGCCGAGGGCAGCCCATCTTGCGAGAGCGATGCGGCGGGATCGGGTTGCCTGTCGTGGGGTGGCGGCGCGTCATGCGCCGCCCGCGCCGAATTTCCAGACCGGAATGCCAAGCTTCTTCGCCTTGTCGGCGAGGTTGTCCTGGATGCCCGTGCCCGGGAAGTGAAGGACGCCGATCGGCAGGATCGCGAGCATCGCGTCGTTGCGCTTGAATGGAGCGGCCTTCGCGTGCTTCGTCCAGTCGGGCTTGAAGGCGATCTGCGGCACCTTGCGGTTGCTCGCCCATTTGGCTGCGATGAGTTCGGCGCCCTTCGGTGAGCCGCCGTGGAGCAGCACCATGTCGGGGTGCTTGGCGTGGACCTTGTCGAGCCGATCCCAGATGAGGCGGTGATCGTTGAAGTCGAGCCCGCCGGTGAGCGCGATCTTCGGCCCGGGCGGCAGCATCACGTCCGTCTCGGCGCGCCGCTTGGCGGCCAGGAAGTCGCGGCTGTCGATCATCGCGGCGGTGAGCGTGCGATGGCTGACCTGCGATCCTGAGCGGGGACGCCAGGGCGTGGCGGTGTGCGTTTCGAAGCGCTCGGCGGCCTGGTCGCGGAAGAGCTCCATGCAGTTGCGGCGCTCGGCCAGCGTGAGACCCTCGGTGGTGAGCCGCTCGAGTTCGACGGATTGCACCTCCGAGCCGTTCTGCTCGCGCTGGCTTCGCTGCTGCGCCAGCTCGTTGTCGTCGAGTTCGCGCTCGATGCGTTCGACAGCGCGGTGGAAGAGATTGACGGTCGACCAGAGCAAGTCCTCGAGGTCTGGTTCGAGACGGGTGTCGTTCAGGGTCGAGACCAGGGCGTCGAAGATGTCGGCGATGGCGCCGGCCACCGCGTTGCCTTCGGGAAGCGGCCTCGGATCGGGCTCGTCCTGGAAGGGGCGGTAGCCGTAGAGCTGAAGCTCGTTGAGGACATGGTCGGTCGGGGATGAGCTGTGCGGCGGTTCGAATTCGGTGTCGTCGTGGTCGGTCGTCATGGTGAGGCCCTTTTTGCCGGATCGGCCGCGCCCATCGCGGCCTTCGTGGCGATCACCAGACGGCGGGCGGCGCGGCCCAGAACCCGGAGCGCAGCGCAGGGCCGCAGCGTCAGCGGAGGATGGCGAAGCCCGGCTATTTTGCCTCGCGATGCAAAGGCCCGAGAGGGCCGGCGGAAAATAGCCGGGCGCAGCCATTGCCGGGCGGGGCCGGCTGCCGTCCGATCGCCCTCTAGAAGGCCAGGGCGCGGACTCTGTGCGGCACTTCGGCCTCGCCCGACCGGCCATGGGGACACTCGAACTGCTGCTGCTCAGCCCGTCTCGGCCGACATCAAGAGCATGAAGCGGGCGACATCCTCGGGGACGAACTGAATCCGCAAGGCTGCCCGAAGCGCATCGAGGCCAAAGGCGCGTAAATCCTCGTTGAAGTCGCCGCGCCTGGGTATCCACACGATCGTCTCGACGCCAGTTGCCTCGGCGCGTTCGGTCAGAGCCATCGCGGCCACTTCGCCGGCCGCATCATTGTCGCGCGCGATATAGAGCCTGCGCAGCGTCGGCGGGAGCATAAGCGCTGCGAGGTGGTTGGCCGACAGGGCAGCGGCCATCGGCAGTGTTGGCAGCACGCAGCGCAGCGACAGCATGGTCTCGATGCCTTCGCCGGCGGCGAGCACGTCGTTCGCCACGCCGAAGCGCACGGCGTTGCCAAGGAGATCGCCCATCGCGCGTCGCGGCGTGTCGATCGGCGCCTTGCCGAGCCGCACGACGTCGAAACCGTAGGGATCAAGCCAAGTGCGGTGCGCGCCGGTGATGCGCCCATCGAGATCGGTGACGCGCGCGATCATCGCAGGCCAGGTCTCGGTCGGCGAATGCTCGTCGGGCCGGTAGTAGCAGCGCGGATGGAAGCGCAGCGCGCCATCTTCGTGCAAAGGCGTAATGCCACGATTCCGGAGATACGTCTCTACGAGTGTGCGCATCACCGGCTGCGACATGGCGAAGAGCCGTCGTGCCGCGTCCGGCGAGCCGATTTGCGCGGGCAGTCGCGGCTGTTTCGGCCGAGGCTCCGTTTCGATGCGTGGCAGGCTAAGGAAGCGGCGGGCTTCGTCGGCGACATCGTGGAAGTCGAGGAGACCGCAGCTCTCGCGGATGACGTCCAGCAGATCGCCGTGCTCGCCGGTGGCGGCGTCGGTCCATTTGCCGGCCGGCCCTTTCGGCGACTCCTTGAGGCGGACGAACATGGAGCGTCCATGTGTGTTGCGCGCGTCGCCCACCAACCAGTAGCGGCCTTCGCGGTGGCCATTGGAGAGATAGTGGCGGCACACCGCCTCGGCCTCACGCCCGAGGCGCCCTGCCAGTTCGGAGGCGTCGCGCGGCATCACGCGGCCTCCCGTTCGGCGATGCGCTCGACGGGATAGCGGTCGAGCACCCGCGCCAAGACCGCGGCGCCCGTAGCGTCGGTCGGCACGAACATGCGCAGCTTCCACGAGATGATCTCGTGGAAGAGGCCGTAGACTTTGAGCCGGTCGCGCATCGTGTCGTTGAAACCCGACAGCTCGATGCGCTCGGCGCCCATGACGCGGACTCGGCGGAGCTGCAGACCTTCGGCGAGGTCGAAGACGGTCCGCCCCTCCAGGAGGGCGGCAAAGGCATTCTCGGGGGTCAGCGTCAATGCGTCCGCGGCGAGCGCGGTCGCTACCCAGGCAGGCGAAACCTTGCGGCCGATGATCCGCTCGCCGGCATCGGTCTGAAGCCGGTAGACGCGTGTCGACTCGTTCGGCAGCCGCTTCCAGATCGGCAGGAGCAACCCCGCTACAACATGGACGGTGCTGTCGGTGAACTCGGGCACTTCGCCGAGTTCAGCGGCCCATGCCGCGGCGAAGCGCCCGCGGTCGGCCTCTGTCCAGTGGCTTTCCGCCATCGCCTTTAGCGGCAGGCTGTGATTCTCCATCGGTCGGATCAGCCGCACGCGCCGCTCGATCTCGCCGTCGTCGAGCATGAGGCTCGGCGCCGGGACCTGAACGGCGGCACGGCCGGAACGCTCGTTGATGAGGAGCAGGGCGCGCGGATCGGAGAGCCTATCGAGCCCCTCGTCCAGCGTGACAGGATGGTTGCGCTGGCGCTCGGTGATGGTGAGTAGCCGAGTCTCCGCGCCGGTGCCGGGATGGGTGTAGATCGTGCGTCGATCGGTGACGACGAAGCTTTCGGCCCGCAGCGTCTCCAAACCGACGTCGTATGTACCGGACGCGATCGCGCCCTCGATGCGCGCGGTGAGCAACTGCTCGAACGCGGTGAACAGCACGTTCTGCAGGTCGATGGTCAACGCCAGCAATCTGTTCAAAAAGGTGGTGATCGGCGGCAGCTCGTCCTTGATGCCGTTCGCGTCCGTGAGTTTGAGGCCGGTCGAGTCCTCGAAGGTCTGAAGCGAGCAGCCTTCGACCTTGCCGCGCGCCAGCAGCATGTAGAGCTGGCGCAACGCGTCGCGACCGTAATGGCTTTCGAGATTGTCCTCGGGCCTGAACAAGCCCTGGCCGCCGGTTTGGCGTTGGCCGCGCGTGATCGCACCCAGCGTGTCGAGACGGCGCGCGATCGTGCTGAGAAAGCGCTTCTCCGCCTTCACGTCCGTCGCGATTGGCCGGAACAGCGGCGGCTGCGCCTGGTTGGTGCGGTTCGTGCGGCCTAAGCCCTGGATGGCGGCATCCGCCTTCCATCCGGGTTCGAGCAGGTAGTGGATGCGCAACCTGCGATTCCGCGCCGACAGCTCGGCGTGATAGCTGCGCCCGGTGCCGCCGGCGTCGCTGAAGACGAGGATGCGCTTGGCGTCATCCATGAAGGCGGCGGTCTCGGCGAGGTTCGCCGAGGCGGCGCGGTTTTCGACCTGCAGCCGATCACCCTTGCGGATGACGCGCCGCGAGCGGCCGGTGACTTCGGCGACCGTATCGGTGCCGAAGCGCTGGACGATCTGGTCCAGTGCGCCCGGCACGGGCGGGAGCGAGGCGAGCTTTTCGATCAACCGGTCGCGGCGTGCGACAGCATCGCGACTCTCGACCGGCTGGCCGTCGCGATAGACGGGCCGGGACGAGAGATTGCCTTCGCTGTCGGTGAACGGCTCGTAGAGCTGCACCGGGAAAGAGTGGGCGAGATAGTCGAGCACGTACTCGCGCGGCGTGATATCGACTTGGACGTCGCCCCAGTCCTCGGTCGGGATTTCCGCGAGCCGGCGCTCCATCAGCGCCTCGCCGGTCGAGACGAGCTGGATGACGGCGGCATGGCCCGCCTCGAGATCGCGCTCGATCGAGCGCATCAGCGAGGGCGTCTTCATCGATGTGAGCAGATGGCCGAAGAAGCGCTGCTTGGCGCTCTCGAAAGCGGACCGCGCGGCGGACTTCGCCTGGGCATTCAGCGTACCGGTCTCGCCCGTGATGTTGGCCGCGCGCATCGCCGCGTCGAGATTGTTGTGAATGATCGAGAAGGCGCCGGCATAGGCATCGTAGATGCGGATCTGCTCCGGCGTGAACTGGTGCTCGACGAGCTCGTATTCGACGCCTTCGTAGGAGAGCGAGCGGGCCGCATAGAGGCCGAGCGCCTTGAGATCTCGTGCCAGTACTTCCATCGCCGCGACGCCACCGTCTTCGATCGCTTCGACGAACTCGGCGCGCGTGGCGAAAGGAAAATCTTCGCCGCCCCACAAGCCGAGGCGTTGCGCATAAGCGAGGTTGTGGACCGTCGTCGCGCCGGTCGCTGAGACGTAGACGACGCGAGCGTTCGGCAGGGCGTGCTGGAGTCTGAGGCCCGCGCGTCCCTGCTGCGACGGCGCCTGCTCGCCGCGCTCGCCTTTGCCGCCGACGGCGTTCTGCATCGCATGCGACTCGTCGAAGATGATCACTCCATCGAAACCGGAGCCCAACCATTCGACGATCTGCCGGACGCGCGAAAGCTTCTCGCCGCGTTCGTCGGTGCGCAGCGTGGCATAGGTCGCAAATAGGACGCCTTCCGCGAGCCGGATCGGCGTGCCCTGGCGAAAGCGCGAGAGCGGCGTCACGAGGAGCCGCTCCATGCCGAGCGCCGACCAGTCGCGCTGCGCGTCCTCGATCAGCTTGTCGGACTTGCTGATCCAGACGGCGCGCCGCCGGCCTTTCAGCCAATTGTCGAGGAGGATGCCGGCGACTTGGCGGCCCTTGCCGGCGCCGGTGCCATCGCCGAGAAACCAGCCACGGCGAAAGCGGACGGCGTTCTCCGCATCGTCGCGCGTGGCGGTGACGAGGTCGAGAGTCTCATCAACCGCCCACGACCCGGCGAGGAAATCGGCATGGGCCTCGCCGGCGTAGATGACGCTCTCGAGCTGCGCGTCGGACAGCAGGCCATCGGTGATGAGAGTTGCCGGGAGATGCGGCCGATACGAGGGTTGGGGTGGCGCGACCGAGGCCATCGCCGCAGACTGCACCAGCTTCGTTGGATGCGCCTGAGAGCCGGGAATACGGATCGACTGAAGGACGTATGCTTCATAAAGCGCATCCGTGAGACGGCTCCCCTCGGGCGGCGTCCAGTCCACGGTCTCGCAGGCAAGCTCGACACCTTCGGGCTCGGCGATGGCCGCCGCCGCTGGCCGCGCTGCGGCACGCGCGAGATGGCCGCGAACGGTACGCGGGGTTGCGGAATTCGCCACCGGCGCCGTGCGGAGCGTCGTGGTGATCGAGCGTCGTGGCGGGACGTGCTCTGCGATCCAGGCGAGCAGCGTCGCCACATCGGGCGCGCTCCCTGCGGACGGTGGAAACCACGCCGGGTCAGGCGCCGGCACACGATCGATGACGGTGAGGCGGGTCTCGGTCGTCGTGCCATGCTTGGCATAGACTGCGCCATCGATCGCCGCGGTGAACACGATGCGGCCGCGCTCCTGGAGGCGGGCGAAGGCATCGCGCCAGGCCGGCGTCTCGGGACTGAAATTGGCGCCGGTGATTGCCACGAGCCGCCCACCAATGGCGAGACGCGCTAGCGCCGAGGCGACGTGACGATAAGCAGCGTCGGCCATGTGGCGATCGACATTCGCGATTGCGGAGAATGGCGGGTTCATCAGCACGATTGTTGGCGTTACCGCAGCGTCGAGATGATCGTCGATCTGCGCTGCATCGAAGCGACTGGCGGTGATGCCGGGAAAGAGGTGGTCGAGGAGCGCGGCGCGAGTATCGGCCAGCTCGTTCAGCACGAGCGCGCCGCCGGCGATCTCAGCCAGGATGGCGAGGAGCCCAGTGCCGGCGGAGGGCTCCAGCACGCGGTCAGTCGAGGTAATGGCGGCTGCGGTGCAGGCCGCGAGACCGAGCGCGATCGGCGTCGAGAATTGTTGGAGCGCCTGGCTCTCCTCGGAACGCCGCGTGTGGGTGGGCAGAAGGCCGGCGATCTTCGTCAGTGCGGCAAGTCGTGAAGCCGGAGAGTCGGCTTTGCGTAAAAGCGCCTTACCGTATTTGCGCAGGAACAGGACGGTGGCCGCCTCACAAGCATCGTAGGCAGTCTTCCAGTCCCATGCGCCGACGGCATCGGAAGCGCCGAAGGCTGTCTCCATTGCGAACCGCAGGACACCGGCGTCGATGCGCCGTCCGCGTTCGAGATCGGGAAGGAGAAGCCGCGCGGCCTGGAGGATGCCGGCAGATGCGGATGTGGGCGATGGCGCAGCCGCACAGGCGGCCGCGACGCGGGAAACAGTCGTCATGAAGGGAACCTCGGGAGAGCGGGTGCGGGCCGAGCCGACGGGCGCTCTCTCTCGATCCCGATCGGCTCAAACCCCTCCCGGCCGGCCTCTCGCTCTCCTGTTAACGCTCGTGATCCTTCAAAACGAAAGCGCCCGACGCGATGGCCGGGCGCTGAGGACGATAATCAGAAAGGTGAGCGGGACGGCCGATGCCGCCCCGCTCGTCGTCATTATTCCGCGGCGATCACGGCAGGCTCGTCCGCGTCTTCTTCGCCGGTGCCTTCCTCGTCGTCGGAGAGGAAGGCGGGCAGAGCCTCGTCACCCTCCGCGACGTTGCCGTCGATTGCCTCCGCGGCGTCGGCAACCGATGTGCGCAGCGGCTCGGGGAGCCAGCCGGTGCCCTCCAGCAGGCGCTCGGCCTCCTTAGCCATGTCGGCCTTCTTCAGGTGGTCGATAAGCTGCGCGGACTGTTCGCCCTTCGCCTCGCGCACCGCCTCGAGGATGCGGGGCTTGGTGACGCGGCCGAGATAGCTGTCGACTGTCGGCCGCCAGCCGGCCTCGACCATGTCGAGCTCGACCGCGCGCGCGAGACGCTCGGCCTGAACGAGGCGGCGCTGGATGCCATGAGCCGAGACGCCGGGGCCGCCGTAGCGGTCGCCCTTCTCGTAGAGCGCGTTGACCCCGAAGGAGACGCAGTGGGCCAAGAGCGCGGCCCGACTGGGTTCGTCGAGAGCGGCGAGCCAGTCCCAGAGGGCCGCCTCGTCCTTCGGCAGGTCGGTCTTCCAGGCCTGATGCCGTTCCGCGACCGCCTTCGCGGGCAGGCTGTCCTTCAGGTCCGCCGGCTGGATCGAGAAAAAGACCTCCCGCACGGACGCTTCGATACAGGCGCCTGATGCCGCGTGCTGGAAGGTGTCCAGGCAGAGCTTGTGCAGCAGCGCCGTCATCGCGACATGGGGATTGTTCGCCACCGCATCCCGCAGCGCCAGTGTCCGATAGGCGGTCAGTTCGCTCACCAGCCGGTCGGGGAGCGGCTTGACGATATCCTCCTCGTCCTCCTCGGCCTCGGGCTGGCCGCCGATCGTGATGACGGCGCGCTGGATCGTCGGCGCGGACGGCTCGAAACCTTCGCTCGTATTGCCGTCGCTGCCGGTTTCGCCGTCCGTATTCGTGCTGGCAGGCGCCTCATCCTCCGGGCGGACGTAGCCGCGATCGACCGAAAGGCTGCCATCCGAGTCGATGCTGACGAAGACGCCGGCGCGGGCGATCTCGGCGGGATCGTAGCTGACCGGACGATCGTCGAAGGCGGCGAGCGCTGTTTCGATTTCGCCGAGACGACTATCGACGTCGTCGGGAAGCTCATCGGCGTTCTCGTACGCCGCCTCGAGCTTGGCGTACTTGGCCTTCAACGCCTCGATCGTCGCCTGTTCCTCGGCCGTGAGATCCGTCGGCGTCCCTTCGAGCTCGCGCAACTGATGCGTATGGCCGAACGGGAAATCGACATTCACCTCGATCCATTTCCACCCTTCGGCCGCGATCTTCTCCGCCTCGGCCTTCAGCTTCTCCGCGACGAGCGCATCGAGAAGGCCGACATTCTCCAGCCATCCGCCATCGTCCTGTTGAAAGAGATCGCGCATGACGATGCCGCCAGCCTGCTCGTAAGCCTCGATGCCAACGAACAGGGCTCGCCTGTCCGATGCGCGCGCGGTCCGCTCGGTCAACATGCGGCGGATCTGATAGGGCTCCTGGCTATAGGAGCGCTGAAGCGACTCCCAGACCTGCTCTTGGCGCGCGTGATCGTTTGTCACCGCGAACGCCATGAGCTGTTCGAGCGACATGCCGTCTCCGGCATAGATGTCGAGCAGCTTCTCCGAAACCGTCGCGAGGCGCAGTCGCTGCTTCACCACGTTCACGCCGACGAAGAAGGCGGCAGCGATCTCTTCCTCGGATTGGCCCTTCTGGCGCAATACCTGAAAGGCGCGGAACTGGTCGAGAGGATGGAGCGACGCGCGGTGAACGTTCTCGGCCAACGAGTCTTCTTCGGCGGAGATGTCGACGCTGGGATCGCGCACGACGCAGGGCACCGGCGCCGTTTTGGCGAGACGCTTCTGCTTGACGAGCAACTGGAGCGCACGATAGCGCCGGCCACCGGCCGGGACCTCGAACATGCCGGTCTCCAGGCCATCGGCATCGAGCACCGGCCGGACATTAAGGCTTTGCAGGAGCGTGCGCCGCGCGATGTCCTCCGCCAGTTCCTCGATCGAGACGCCGGCCTTCACGCGCCGGACATTCGATTGGGAGAGAACGAGCTTGTTGAAGGGGATGTCGCGCGACGACGACAGGGTGATCTTCTGAACGGCAGTGGCCATTGGGAGGTCTCCGCGACGGGCGCCGAAAGACTTTCTCTCGGCTTCCAACCCGTCACGAAGACCGGCGCAGCCCTCTTCCTCTGAGCGCCGGATATCCGGCGAACCGGAGATCCGCATCCGCACAAATCCGGCTTTGCGTGACGGCCGGCTTACCGTTGCTACAGAAGGCGCATTACGCGGCCGCCTGCTCGTTCGCGGTGGAGGCCTGTGCGTCATCCACAGGAAGAAAGCCGAGAAGGAAGTCCGCAGCTTTGCTCGCCTGCGATGCCGCGCGAACGATGGCTCGGTTGTCCTCGCGCAGCACCTCGAGCCAGGAGCCGATATAATCGGCATGGCGTACGGTCGGCACAATGCCGAGCGAGGCGCAACAAAACGCAGCGTTCATCTCGGCGACCAGCTCTTCGAACGCATACTTCTTCGAGCCGAAGGAACCAGAGAGGTCGCGATTGAGCCGGTGCGGTGCGCCGCTGGCGTGACCGAGCTCGTGGAGCGCCGTGCGGTGCCAGTTGATCGGCTCGAAATAGGCTTGCGGCGGTGGGACCTGCACATAGTCGTGTGCGGGCATGTAGAAGGCCCGGCTGCCGCCGATGCGGAAATCGATGCCGCTCGCTTTGATCAACGCGTCCACCTTGGGCTCGATGAGACCCGGCTCGGGTGGCGGTGCGGCGACCACGAGATTCTCCGGCAGGCCTTCGCATTGCGCCAGGTTGAAGACGGTGAAGCGCTTCAGGAAGGGGATCGCTTGCGCTTCCTCACCGGTCTCTTGCGCCCGTTTCTTCTCGTCGTCGGGAACGAAGCGGTCGGCATAGACGACGGTGGTGCCGTGCTCGCCCTTGCGGACGTTGCCGCCAAGACCGAGGGCCTGGCGAAACGTCAGCCAACCCTGGACCGGGAAGCCGTGCTCGATGACCGAACCCCAGAGGATCAGCACGTTGATCCCGGAATAGAACCGGCCAGTGCTGGCGTTCTTCGGCATGGCGAGCGGCGCCTTCGCTGCCGCCGTGCCCCAAGGCTGCACCCAGGGCACACGGCCGGCCTCCAGCTCGGCAATGATCTTGGTGGTGATTTCATCGTAGAGGCTCGTCCGGCTGGCACCGGACCGAGCGCGAGCGGCGTCTCTGGACATCGCGGATCTCCGCGACGGGCGCCGGGAGCCTCTCTCCCAGTCCTCAACCCGTCACGGAAAACCCGTCCGCACTCTCACTCTCGGGGCGTTGCGGGGGTGTCCCCGCAGAAGGGGTCGGCCGAGACTACAGGCTCGGCCGTAGGGGAAGGCTTTCCCTTCATTGTTTGAAATATTCGGAATTATCGTAGTCGAGCTACGACAGCGGCAACAAAGTTAAATAACCGTATCCGGCTTGGTGGCGGCCATCGTCGCTGAATGTCTCTACGCGCTGCCGATGATGCGACGACCTGCGCCAAGCGGGATCACCCATCCCCCGGCGCGATCGGGACGCGCGAATTCATCGTGCTTGATGGCGGCGGCCAGCCGATCACGCACTGTCTTGGCCTCGCCCTCGATCGCCGCGTCGATAAGATCGCGCTCTATGCCGACGAAGACTGGGCGCAGGTTGAGGCGCGCAAGCACATCCTGATCGGCGGGATTCGCGGTCGCGTCAGTCAGTGGTCCCGCTCGCGTCACGAATCCACCCACGAGCCCCTCAATCGCGCTGGCGCCGTCCACTTCCCGCACCGGCGCAGCATCCAGAAGGGCGCGGGCGCTCGCGGCATCGCGCTGAAGTCCGGGCTGGAAGCGCTCGCGGGCAAGGCGCCGGAGCGCGCCCGCAAGTCCGGCATGGCCGAGCGGGTCGATCAGGTTGGCGATGTGGTGGCGAAGGAGGCCGATGAAGACCGCGTCCTTGTCGTCCGCATCGATCGGCTCGCCTTCGTCGACCGGGTCACGGACTGATAGGTATGCCTGCGCCGGTCCATTTAGCGCGGCGCCCCAGCGCGTGGCGATCGCGACGCGCTTGATCGTGACCTTCCGTCCTCTAGCCGTGACGTCAATGCGCTGGGCCTGCGCCCATCCCCTGCCGAGCGCCTTATCGGGACCACCCGGGTCATGACAGCCTTTGGCCTCGGCCACGGTCAGGGAGGTGAGATCGGCAGCGCAGGCCACCCAGTCCGGTAGATCGCCACGAGAGCGGCGGACGATGTCGATGCGGCGCCGCCCATCAAGAAGCAGCGATTGGCTCGTGAGATGCGCGAAGATCGAAAGATCGAGATAGCGCTCGAGATAGGCGCGGGCCACGAAGCGCCCGAACAAGCCCGACAGCGCGACCTTCACCTCGCGCGCTTGTCCCAGGGGCTCCTTGAAGATGAAGGGCGTGCCCGGACCGGTCGCGGCGAGCAGGGCGTCCAGAATGGACCACGCGCCATAAGCAGCGCCGGGGGTCTGAAGCACCTCGCGGATGCCCGCATCCTCGATCTCGGAAACCTCAAGGTCGACGGTCGGGCCGGCGACAGGGCTCGCGGATGCAGGATCGAAGCTATGGATGAAGGTTCGGGTCACAGCGCCAGCGCCCGCTTGAGGTCGTCGTGCTCAAAGGCGCTGGCCATGCGGGTGATCTCGGCGGGGCGGGCGCCGGCCTCCTTCGCGGTCTCCCGCCAGGTCGCTGTCACGACCGCGACTTCCTTGATGACGCCGCGAGCCGCTGCGAGGCCGAGGCCGAAGTATTCCGAGGCGGCCTCGAGGAGGTCTATCGAGCAGGTGCCTTCGTCGAGATCGATGTTCGTTGTCAGTACGCGAGCCTTGAGGTCGGTCGGCACGGGGTTGAGATCGTAGATGGGGGAAAGCGTCCAACCCGCCTTGCCGAGCAACAGGAAGCCATGGTTGCGGAGATGATCGTCGACGTTCGAGATCAGCACGTTGAAGGCGACGCGACGATAGAGCGCCTGGGCATCGGTCTTTGCTTGCGCTCCGTGCTGTGTCAGCGCATCGACGATCTCGGGATAGCTGCCGCGCTCGCCGTCCTTCGATCCCGTCATCGCCATTGCGGAGAGGAAGGGGATGCGAATGGCGCCGGTCCTGTCGAAGCGCCGAGACAGGAGCACCGCCTTTCCGCCGACCCGCAGCAATTCGTGGGAGGGTGTGGCGATGCCGGCGCGCCCCGCGAGGCGTAAAGCAATCTCCTCCCAGGTCTCCAAGCTGTAGTCGTCGGTTTCCTTGGGGAACTTCGCGATGGAGAGGTGGCCGTGCTGATCGACGATCGACGCCTTGGGGCGTGAACCTCCAAGTGATGATCCGGGCGCGAAGATGAGTTGGAGATCCTCATCCGTCTCCTCGTCGCGAAGGACGCGTTCCGTCACGGCGAGGAGACGCCCGAGCTCGATCAGGGCGGGCACGCCCGCATGAAGCGGCGCTTGGAACACGTCATCGCCCGCCCAGCGGAATCGGAGCGCGCCAAGGCGGGTCTCATCGGCGACGCCAAGAAGATAGTCGCTTTCGGCGAGAGTCCGGATCGCGCGGCCTTCGCGCTCGGCGAGGCGCCGCTCGGCACGCTGCATGAGGCGGCGCCCCCAGGTGTCCGGCGCCGAGTCGCCGATGGACCCGAAGATGGCCTGTCCAGGCGGCGGCGCAAAGCCACCGCGCGTCAGTGCGAGAGCGGGCTCGATCGAGAAGCGATCCGGATCGGCGAGCCATTCCGGCGCGTACTCGAAGACGACGGTCTCGTTGCCCCGCACCTTGTTACTGCGGGCCAATCCGACCGGACGTGTGCGCCCTTCAAGGTCGATATGGACTTCGATGTCAGCCATGATCGGTCGGCGTCGATGTGCGCCTGAGGCGGACGCGTTTCGGCAACTCAGCGCTGGCCAGGGCCTGGCCGACGCTGTCGCGCGCGATGTCGGCGATCTCGGCCAAGCCATCGAGCAGTCCAAGCGCGTGCAGGACGGCGGCATAGATGCCGATGCTGACATTGGCGTCGCCCGCTTCCACCCTTTGCAGGGTCGAGCGGGACGTGAAAGCGCGCTCAGCCACGACCGCCATGGGCAGCCGCCGCCGACGACGGGCGTCGTGGATATCCGCGCCCAGCTTCCGCAGTACGCGCCGCACAGCGGCAGGGGGATGGTGCGGTGTCGGCATTTGTTATCTTCATATTACCATGACAGCGTTTATGTAGCACGAAGATTACAATTTTCCCAGCCCATGGAAAGGGAGGCCCTGCCGCGTCATCGATATAGCCATTTGTGTATCCAATGGTTACACTCATAGCATGCCTGGCAAGGACGTCGGACTTCGAATCAGAGTGGAACGCGAGTTGCGCGACCAGTTTCTTGAGGTCTGCCGGCTCCAGGACAGACCTGCGGCTCAGGTTATTCGCGAGTTCATGCGAGCATATGTGGCAGACCGCGTAGCGCCTGATGCGGCAGCCGCCGCCGGACAAAGGCAAATGCACTCGCACGTTAAGGGGGGATCTGTTGTCAAAAAAGGCGACCGTCGTACGCGTTTCGACCCGTGAAGCTGGCCTCAAGAGGCGATTGCGGCGACATCTAACCTCACTCGGGTTCCAGAGAACTGACGAAGGGGATCTTGCTCCGCCCGGCACCGGCAAGGAAGCGATTCGGACCGTCCACGGAGTTCAACGCGAGGATCGGCTGGCAGCTAACAAGCAATTTCTGTCTGACCAATTCCTCAAGCTGGCAAAGCATTTTGCCTCCGGCAACGAGGTTGATCCGCAGAAAATCTCGCCTGCGTTGGAGCGTATAGAAACTGGCACATGGCAAGGCGATCTCTTTCGCCTAGCGGCGCTCACGTGGTCAGTTCCGGTCTCAAACGGGTTCGGCCGTCGCCTCCGATATCTGGTCTGGGACGAGAACAACAACAAGCTCATGGGCATCATCGCGATTGGCGATCCGGTGTTTAATCTGCACGTGCGCGATAGCCTTATCGACTGGACCGTCAAAGATCGGAGCAAGCGCCTCGTCAATATAATGGACGCATACGTGCTTGGCGCGCTTCCCCCTTACAACATGCTTCTCGGGGGCAAGCTCGTCGCGTGCCTCCTGCGCACGAGGGATATCTACAATGATTTCGCAAAAGCGTATGGCGGCACGAAGGGCATCATTTCCAAACAGGAAAAGAAGGCTCGGCTGCTCGCGATCACAACATCTTCCTCAATGGGGCGGTCCTCCGTCTATAACCGCTTGAAACTCGGCGGCGTCGAATATTTCAAATCAATCGGTTATACGGGCGGATGGGGACATTTTCATATTCCTGACAGCTTGTTCTTGGACCTCCGCGATTATTTGCGTCACATCGATCATTCCTATGCGGACTGCAATCGCTTCGGGCAAGGTCCGAACTGGCGCCTTCGCACTACGAGGGCAGCTCTCGCGGCCTTGGGCTTCAAGGAAGACATGCTGCGGCATGGCATACAGCGCGAAGTCTTCTTCTGCCAACTCGCAAGCAACGCCGCGAAGTTGCTGCATTCCGGTGAGGGGCGGCCGAATCTAACCTCGCTTCTCACAGCCGAAGAGGTATCGAAGCTCGCTGTTGAGCGCTGGATCGTGCCGCGCGCGTTGCGGCGCCCCGAGTTCAAGGAGTGGGAGGCGGAAAACATCGCCGTCTTGCTGGGCGATCAGCGCGGCAAGCTTCTAGCGAAGCTGGCGCGCACGGGGTGAACCAATGTGCGCCTCGACAATAGGATAGCCGCCATGCCCGTGCCTCTCGAACAATGGCAAGCGCGCCTGGAGAGGCACTTCGAGTCGCTGGCGCGCAAACGGTCGTCGTCGGGCTTTCCAATTTTTGCCCTGGAGCACGGCTTGGATCAGGGCGAGTTGGACGAGATCGCTTCCCAACTCCGCTCGCGGCTCAGGGCCGGCCTTCAACTTGCTCCGCATTGGCTTCTTTGGGTCATCTACGCGACCGAGCGCGGTTACACTTACACGGGCGACGAGTACTGGCAGTCATTTGAAGAGAGCACCCCGGCCTGGGAGTTTTCCGACCGGGACAGGATCAAGCCCTGGTTCAGGAAGTTTCAGAAGGCCTATAACGGCGTCGAGCCGTCCGGACCGTGGGCCGAACACAGGCGAATCATAGCCTGGCCCATCACGCACGCGGTTCTTCCACGTTACCTCCAGCGAGAATTCGCCCGCGCGCTCTATGATCTTCGTTTTCGTCTCGCGACGATGTCCAGTCTTGAACCGGCGCGCATTGGACGGCTGCTCGCGGCCAACGCATACGCGACGACGCGCTTTCAGGAGTTTCTTCAGCAGGAGGAATTGACGGGCCGCATCGTACTGGCGCTTCTCGGCGCGCCGTCGGGCGATGAAGGCCGTGAGCCCATATATCGCAAGACGCTCGATCGGATCGTCGCAGACCTCGAAAAGATACGAAGCGCGCGCGGATGGTTGAAGGAAACCCAGCGCGTCGTATCCGATCGTTTCAAGGGAATCGGCCACGGCGTCGCGCCGGTCCAGAGGCCGGCTGACGTTCGAGCAAGACCCGCCGAGCAGCTTCCCCATCCTGAAGTCCGGCCCAGCCTGCTGCTTCGCTACAGCGGCGACAGCATCTGGTCCGTCGTCATTGACATGCCTGATTTCAGAGGTGTTGCTGCGCTCAACGCCGAAGTGGCATCGTTCCTGCGGCGCACGCGTTGCCGTCTAAACGGCGCGCCGGACAGAAAGCCCGCTGGCTGGCTTCTGTCCGGAAGCCGTAAATCCGTCGTAAAAACATGGCCCGATCAGGCAAAGCCGCTTCTCGAATTCGAGCGACCGAATGCGTATCTGACGCACCTGCTGGAATCGGAATGCCGGCTCGGCGCCGGCCCCGTGTGGCTTTTCCGCATTGGGGCGGATGGCACCGCCCTTGAGATTGCCGGGCACGTCGTCCGGCCCGACTGCGACTATGTTGTCGTCACCGCCGGTGATCTTCCCGAACGACACGCCTTCATGAGCGCATGCACCATCGATTGCTCCGGGGTGAAGGCGTTCAAGCTCGCTATTCCCGCCGCTGTCGGCGCCGAGGACACGCGCTGGCTGCACAAACTCGGTTTGCAGATTGCCCGGACGATCCGCGTCTGGCCTGCCGGCATGCCAGGCCGCAACTGGGACGGCGAAGGCCGCAGCGAATGGCTGACGACAGAGCAGCCGTGCCTCGCGCTCATGCACGATCATCCGGTCGAAGCCTATGCGCTCAGCATCGACAGGGACGGGGAACAGATCATCAAGGCCGGCAATCCCGGCATGCCCATCTACCTGAAACTGCCCGCACTCCCCGTCGGCACGCACCTGCTGACGGTGAGGGCGCGCAGAAGCGGAGCCCTGGAGGGAATCGCGTCCGCGCCCCCGGAAGGTCACCTGCAACTCAGCGTCCGCGAACCCGAACCCTGGATTCCTGGTGTTCTGTCGCACGCGGGCATGCTCGTAAGACTCGATCCGCCGGAGGCCAGCCTAGATATGTTCTGGCAAAATAAGGTCGCGCTGTCGGTGCTCGGGCCGCAAGGTCACTCGGTGTATTTCGTTCTGCATCTCGAAAGCAGGGACGGCAGCGAAATCCTCTCTGAAAACATTGGCGCTCCAATGGAGTTGCCGGTCACCCCGGACGCTTGGAGCAAACAATTCGGCCAGTTTGTGAAGCGCGAAAAGGTCGCGTGGAGCCTGCTCGAAGCCGCCGCCGGCCGGCTTGTGATAAATGGCGAGACGCTCGGTGAAACGTCTTTTCGTTTTGAGCATGATGTGCCGCCTCTGCGCTGGGTGCTGCGCAACGAGCACGGCAATATCGTTCTCCGGCTTGTAGACGAAACCGGTCACGAAGACGAAGGGCCGGAAGCCAGTTATTGCGATATGCAGCGACCGCTCAGGCGTGAACCATTCACACCGGAAGCCTGTCGCGCCGGTCTGACCGTGCAGCGCCCCGGCGGACTGTTTTTCGCCCGGCGGGGGCAGCACAGCGACATGGTTGTTGTGAGCACCGGCTTGACGGCCGGCGGATTTCAGGGGCTGGGAGTCAGCCCAGTATGCGATGACATCGGAACTACGGCTCTGACGCTGGCAGAGTCATGCCGCATTCTTGCGCTGTGGCGTAAGGCGCGGCTGGCGGGTTTCCTCGCTGACAGCCGGTGTCAGCAGGTGCGGAACAGCATCGTCCTAGCGATCTTCGAGCGCATTTGCGGTTCGACTTGGGCATCCGCCGAATCCGATTACCGCCGAAATCCGGGTTCGGCAAATGCCAACGACAATCTCAAGCGTTGCGTTGTCGATGGTCGAACTCCCGGCTTTGCTATTGTCCTGCATCGTGACCATGGAACGATGAACGGGAATTTCGGGCAGGCATCGGCTTGGTACGCTGAACTCTCGCGTCGCTACAAAGTCTGCACCGATCCTGGTCTTTGCACATTCGCGCTCAAATTCGCGAGCGCGCCCGACCGCATAGAAGATGGCTACAGCGCAAATCTTGACCACATGCTTGGTCAGCTTGCCGCTGCGCCTGCGATCCTCCGCGGCGCTCGACTATTGGCGACGCTGTGTGCGCAAGAGCAAGGTCAGTCGATTGCCGACACGTCGCTACTTCCGAGGTGGCGATGGTAATCACCGAGCTCCGACCGGATGACGTCCTCGCCGATTGCCGCCGAGCGCTGCATCTGGCGGCGGCTGCGGGCACGCTCATCGACGATGGCCTGCTGGCCGCGCTGTTAAGGCGCAGCGCGGGCATGCGTTGTCCCTGTTCGCGAGCGGCGTTGCGGGCTTCCCTTGTTGAAAGCCTTCAGGGCCTGTCTCAGGACGTCGGACAGCTTGCGGATCGTATCGACGAAATTATCGATGCTCTCATCGTCGCGGGCGATCTGCTCGAACTCAGCGATGTCGTCACCGACGATCCAGGAGCGAAGGGCACCTGGGTTTACGCGGCTCCGCCGGGCTTCGTCGCGCGTTCGAGCGGCAGCATCTTCCTCATCGGCGTCGTTCCCGACCAGGACACGTTCCTGCCGGAAGGGCTCGCTTCCCGTGTCACCCATGAAGGCTTCACGCGGCTGATCGCGCAGCAACCGGGGGAAGACCTGCCTGCCGAATTGCGCGAACAGGGCCTTCAGGAGCTGTCGGAGCATGTTTGGCTGAAGTGCCCTAAGATGGAGTCGGCGCAGGAAATGCTGGCCGCGCTGGAATACCGGCTGGCGTCGCAGCCGCCGAGTGGCGCTATCGGCGACTTGCAGATTCTCGACTCCGCTCAGCCTGTCACTTACTACCGCGGAAGGTGGACGGCTCCGAAACGCCAGAGCGGCAATTTCGTCGCCCGCCGCCCCCAGGAATTCGGGGCTTCCCTTTGGTGCTTCGTCACGCTGCAAGACGGGGTTCCGGCAAGGCTCCTGGATTTTCCACTGAAGAAGTCGCGCTGGCGCGGCTGCGATGCGGCATGGCACGTTCAGATGGCACTCGATCGCCGATTTGGTCACCCGCAGCTCTACCGGCGGCGCGCCGCCAACGACGGAGTCCGACTGGATTTCTTTTCACCGCTGCCGCTCTGGGCGGAAAGGCGGCTGATAATATTCGGGGGGCCCGTGGCTCCCGAGAAGTGCCTGATGTCCTATTGGCTTCCGTCGAGCGAAGCGAAGGTCGAAGAGCGCTTTCTGCAGGACCGACTCTGGCTTTCGGCCGCGGACGGCGCAAGTGAAGGGGGTTCGCGTGCAAACAATCCTTGAAACGATCGAGAACCTTCACGGGTCGCTGCGCGATTACATCGAGGCGACATACCATATCAGCGCGCGCTCGCTGATCGAGCGGCGCAAGGAATTGCTGGATTGTCCTGGCGTCATTCATCAGGTGCCCTATCTGGAATCGACGCCGCGGTATCAGACCGGCGAAAAGTTCGCGGACATGAAAGGGCTGCCACCAGCGGCCCTGCAAGTCTATTCATTGCTCACGAAGGCGGACGGAGACCTTCCGCGGCTCATCTACGATCCACCCTACAAGCACCAGTCAGAGTCGATCCGCGGCTGCCTCATCGACGGCAAAAACCTCGTTGTCATGACGGGCACCGGCTCGGGCAAAACCGAATCCTTCCTGCTGCCGATTCTCGGCAAGCTTGCACGCGAGGCCAACGCAAAACCGGCATCCTTCAGGGACAATCCGGCGATGCGTGCGCTGATCCTCTACCCGATGAACGCGCTCGTGAACGACCAGTTGGGGCGGCTGCGCTCCCTGTTCGGCGATCCGCGCCTGGTTAAGCTGTTCAAGTCATGGGCCGGGAGGCCGCCCCGCTTCGCCCGTTACACGAGCCGAACGCCCTATGCCGGCATCCGCACCACCAAGAAAGATTCCGTCAAGCTCAAGTCATTCGGTGAGTTCTACGCAGACATCGAACGCCGTGCGGGCGGCGAGGAGTCGGACGACCAGAAGGAGGCGAAGCGCCTTCTCGCCGCGCTAAAGGAGCGCGGCAAGTGGCCGGCCAAGCCGTACCTTACCGCGTGGTTCGGGGAGAAGAATTCCGGATGGGCCGACCGGAAGACCGGAGAATTCGTTCGCGCCGTCACCCTACCGGACGACTCCGAGTTGCTTACGCGGCACGAAGTGCAGGCCGCGCCGCCCGATCTACTCGTCACTAACTATTCGATGCTCGAATACATGCTCATGCGTCCGATCGAACGGACCATCTTCGACAGGACGCGCGAATGGCTCGAAAAGAATCCGATCGAAAAATTTCTTGTCGTTCTCGACGAAGCCCACCTTTACAGAGGAGCTGCCGGCGCGGAAGTCGGCCTGCTTCTGCGGCGGCTGCGCGACAGGCTGGGCGCGTCTTCCGAGCGCTTCCAAGTGATCTGCGCGACGGCGAGCTTTAAGGATCATGAGTACGCGCCAGAATTCGGCGCGCAGATTTCGGGTCTGCCGCCCGAAACATTCATCCCGATCAGGGGCTCGCTCGATCTACGCTCGCACAGCGCCACCGGGTCGAACCATGACGCGGAGGTCCTTGCCTCGATCGACCTGAAAACATTTTACGACGCAGTGGAGGATGTCGGCCGTCTCGCTGCCATCAAACCTCTTCTGGAGTATCGGCATGTCAGCGGCAGCCACACCGCCGAGGCCGCGCTTTATCACGCGCTATCCGAGTTCGGCCCTATGGGTCTGCTGGTCAACGCGACGATGCAGCAGGCGCTCCCCGTCGCTGAACTCGGTCGCGACTTGTTTCCCACCTCGCCGCCAGCAACTGCCGACACCGCCGTCACGGCGCTGATGGCGTTCGGCAGCGTTGCGAGGCTCGATCCGAAAACGCCAGGTCTGCTTCCGTGCCGCGTTCATAACTTCTTCCGGGGCCTGCCAGGCCTTTGGGTTTGCATGGATCCCAATTGCAGCGAGATCGCGGAAGAGGACAGAGACGGGATTTGCGGCAAGATGTACAGCCAGCCACTGGAGCGTTGCGAATGCGGCGCTCGTGTTCTGGAGCTGTATACGTGCCGGAACTGCGGCACAGCCCACGCGCGGGCCTACACCGACGACGTTGACGCGCCTTCAGCGCTCTGGTCGAAGCCCGGCCGGGCGCTCCGCATGGCCGCCGGCGCCACGACGCCGCTGCTGCCCCTGGATCTTCTGCTTGAGGAGCCCGCCATCGAGGACGTGGCGGAGCCGGCCGATTACGATCTCGAGACGGGGCGGCTTAATCCGCCCAATCTTGGGTCGCGCACCCGCACTGTCTATGTCCGCAGCGATCGTGTCTGCGAAGCGGTGGACGAGGACGACGACGCAACGGCCGGATTTGAGGCGCGCGGGCAGTTTGTGCCTTGCGCCGTCTGCGGTAAGACCGCTCGATTCGGGCGCAGCTATGTTCAGGATCACCAGACGAAGGGTGATCAGCCATTTCAGGCGCTCGTCGCGCGCCAGCTTCAGATTCAGCCGCCAGCACCCGTGCCGCCGACGCGCTTTGCGCCGCTGCAAGGACGCAAGGTTCTGGCGTTCTCGGACTCCCGCCAGGTGGCGGCCCGTCTCGCCCCGAATTTGCAAATGTATTCCGTCCGCGATTCCCTGCGTCCGCTCATCAGTTGGGGCTATCGCCGTCTCTTGGGCGTTCCTGTACTTCGATCGAACCTCAATCTGGAGGATCTCTATCTCGCCGTGCTGCTTGCTTCAAAGGAACTGAATGTGCGGCTGCGCCCGGAAATGAAGCCGGGCGAGAGCTTCGGAGCCGAAGGGATTGTCGAACGCGCTGTTCGCGCCAAGGAGACCGAAGACGATGCGGGGCTTTTGAATCTCTGCATGGAACTGCGCAACGAACGGCCCCCCGAAGCCCTGCTCGACAATATCATAACCACAATTCAGGACCGCTTTCGCGGTTTTGAAGCGCTTGCGCTCGCGTCGATCGTCGAACGCAGCAAGCATACAACTGCCTTGCAGCAACTGCCTTCGATACCAGGTTTTGCCGAAACGCCCGAAGCCAAGGTGGGCCTCGCGCGCGCATGGCTGCGATGCTGGCAGGGGCACGGTTTCTGGCTGAGCGCCATGCCGCCGGTCTGGTGGCGGCGGCCCCGTTCCGAGGGCACCAGCATCCGTGGCCAAAAGGGCAAGTTCAACGCGATGACTCGCATAATCAATGACAAGGCGGCTCTCAAGATTTTCTGGGATAAATGGTCGCCCGCGCTGCTTGCTCTTTTCACGCAGGACTCGGACAGTGGCTTCAAGCGTCTCAGGGGCAGCGAGCTTTCACTGCTCTTCGATGGCGCATGGGTTCATTGCGATAGCTGCAAATCCGTCCACCGTCCGGTGCCGGGACTCTCGCATTGCCTCGACTGCGGCAGCAGTCAAGTCAAAGCACTCGACCCCGATACCGATCCGGTCTTTTTGGCGCGCAACGGTTTCTACCGAAAGCCCGCCATCGAGGCCCAGAACGGGCGCCAGCCTATGGCGCTGATTGCCGCCGAGCACACAGCGCAATTGAACGCGCCGCAAAACGAAGATGTGTTCTCCAAGGCGGAGGAGAACGAACTGCTGTTTCAGGATATCGCCCTGGCGGGGCGCAACAGCAACGAGGCTGCTATTGACGTTCTGTCCAGCACGACCACGATGGAAGTCGGAATCGACATCGGCGCTCTGTCCGGCGTGGCCCTGCGCAACATGCCGCCAGGCCGCGCCAATTATCAGCAGCGGTCGGGCCGCGCCGGGCGCCGCGGCAATGCGGTTGCAACCGTCGTTGCCTTCGGCAGCGCCGACAGCCACGACGAACACTATTTCTCCGAGCCGGACGGCATGATCCGCGGCGATGTTGTCGATCCGAAGCTCACGCTCGATAATGCCGAGATCGTACGGCGTCACATTCGTGCGTTCCTGCTTCAGAACTACCATCAGGACCGGCTGCCGCAGGTCGATCCCAACCAGCGGCACGACCTGTTCTCCGTGCTCGGCACGGTCGCCGAATTCCGCCGTAACACCTCCATCCTGAACCGCGACGATTTCGCGTCCTGGCTTAAGGAACACGACGAACAGCTTCAGAAGCGGGTGTCCTCATGGATACCCACGGAGCTGAAGCCGGAGGATCGCAAGGAGTTGCTGGAAGGCGTGGTGGCCGACTGCCTGAAGGCGGTTGATGACGCGATACGCCCCGGACCCGGTGAGACGAACGAGGCTACGGAGGCGGATGACGACGACGATGAGTCAGAAGACGCGGCCGAAGAAGGCGAGGAGCGCCCGCGGCAGACCTCGCGCCCGGGAAAGCTGCTGGACCGCCTGCTTTATTGCGGCAAGCTGCCCCGGTACGCCTTCCCGACCGATGTAGCGACCTTCCATGTCTTTGACCGGGACCGTTCGTCGCGTTTCCGTCCGATCATGCGCTTTGCGCCGTCGCAGGGCTTGCCGATCGCGCTGACGCAGTACGCGCCGGGAAAGCAGGTCTGGATTTCCGGCAAGTGCTACACCTCCGGCGCGATTTACTCGGTTATGTCGGACGACCGTTTCACGGCATGGGAGTCAAAGCGCATTTACATGGAATGCAGTGAGTGCGGCTTCGCGAAGACCTTTCCCATCGGAGAGGCGAACCGCAACGAGGTGCGCGACTGCGAAGCGTGCGGGGGCGAAGACACTTTCGGCCCCGGCCGCTACTGGCTGCGTCCGCCTGGCTTCGCCCATCCGGTCGATGCCGAGGAAGTCACCTCGCCGGATGACATGCCGGAAACGAGCTACGCCACGCGCGCGAAGCTTACGATGGGAACGCCGGACGAGGGTGCCGGCTGGCTTCCAGTCAATGACCGCATCCGTGTTCTGCCGGCGCGCGACCACCTGCTTGTGTCGAACACCGGACCGAACCACGACGGCTATACATATTGCGTCAAATGCGGTCGCATCGAGTCAGCAACGGATCCCGGGCCGAAGCTGCTCGGGCCGCACCGCAAACCCTTCCCGGACGATGATGACAAGCAAATGTGCGACGGCACGAGCCCGACACGTCACGTCGTCCTCGGGACGGATTTCATAACTGACATCGCCCTGTTCTCGATGCGGGTTGCCGCCCCTCTGAAGCTCAAGCCCGGCCACTCATCGACCGCTGTTGCGCTGAGGACGGTCAGCGAGGCCCTGGCGAAAGCAGCGTGCCAGTTGCTTGAAATTGAATCGGGCGAACTCATGGCTGAATTCCGCCCCGCGCTTACGCCGGGGGGAACGAGCGGTCTTGAGGCCGAGATATTCCTCTACGATACGCTGCCGGGCGGCGCCGGCTTCTCGAGCCAGCTTTCCGCTAGGGGCGTAGAGCTGTTTCAACGCGCTCTCTACCTGATGAAAACATGCGCTGCCAATTGTGATGCGTCCTGCTACCGCTGCCTGAGAAGTTTCAAGAACAAGTTCGAGCACGGCCTGCTAGACCGCCACGTCGGTGCCCAATTGCTTGAATACCTTCTCAATGGCGAGCAGCCGCAATTCAACGCCGACCGCCTCAGGACCTCGACCGAATTTTTATTCAACGATCTACTGCGGCAAGGCGTCGGCGGCGTTCAGCTCGAGTTGAATGCGCCGTTCGCCACACCGGCGGGCGCGTTGACCGCTCCCATCATGGCGACCACAGCCGCGGGGCAGTACATCATCGCTCTTTCCGGCCCCTTGACCACGGATCACCCGGCAGACTCCGAGATTGCGAGGTTCCGTGATAACGGGGGCAGCATTCCCGTGATTGTCGAGAACGAGCTGATCGTCCGAGGCAACCTGCCATGGGCCACGCGGAGCGTGCTGCAAAAGATCGGTGGCCTGTGACGAGATTGGCAGCCGCGGAAGGTCCGCCATGATCGAACTGCTTGGCGTAAAAGAAGGCAAGGAATTCGAAGCGGCCCAGCACCTGCGCCGCCAAATTCTGGCAGCATGGCCTGACATCGGCCAAAGCACAAAGGACCACATCAAGATATTCGTGGGGCTGAAGCTTTACGGCTACCGTCTCGAAGACATCGATCTCGTCGTCATCGGCCACCTTTCCGAGCCTCGCCCGTTCGACGTCGAGTTCAAGTTCTTTCCGCGCGACGGGGAGCCGTTCGTTCCCCGGAGCGCTCAGGTCAAGAATTTCATCCTCGTTGTCGAAGCGAAGTCGCATGACGCGACTGGCGTGCGCTTCGAGGACAAGATCGCTTCCGTCTGCTACCGCCGGGGAGGACATACCGTCTGGGAGTCGGTGACGGAGAAAAACCGACTTCAGATGTTCGAGTTCAAACGCTACCTCGCTGATCATGGTATCGAGCGCATCTACGTGCAGGACCTGATCTTCTTCTCCGGCCTGCGGGAAGGAGACCTGCCGCACCGTCCCCACAATTGCTTCGGCGTGGATGCAAGTTTCGAGCGCATCCTCAATGTTCTCGGACAGATTTCTGCTCCGCTTCACCACAAGCGGGACGCTCTTATCTCATTCGGATCAGATCAAACCTTCGCTGCGCTGCGCGATCCCGCTTTTCCTCTTCTGCAATCGATCGAACCGACGCCGTTGGACCGCCGGCGGATGGATCGGATCATCAAGGCTTCGCTGCCCGAAGCGTGGCTCGACGACCTGGGCAACAAGCAGGTCGTCATCCGGGGGCGCGGCGGCGTCGGCAAGACGGTCATATTGCTGCAAATGGCCTATCGCGCGTTCGACCGCGCGCGCCTGCGTTCGCTCATGCTCACCTACAACAAAGCGTTGGTCGCCGACATGCGGCGCACGATGGCGCTGCTCGGCGTGCCTCGCAGCATCGAAAATGGCGGAATCAGCATTGATACGGTCCATGCCTTCATAGGGCGGCTTATGCACGGGCTCGGCATCATTCAGGACTATGCAGGCTTCCTTGAAGCATACGAGCAGAAGAAGGATCTTCTGCTGGAGTACCTGCGGAGCCAAACCGTGTCGGCGGGGGATATCGCCGAACTCCTCAAACGCCATCCCACCGACTTTCTGTGGGATACCGTGTTTGTCGACGAGGGGCAGGACTGGCCTGCCAACGAAATCGAAATTCTGCGCGCGGTCTACGGACCCGAACGCATCGTCGTGGCTGACGGCGTTGACCAGTTCATTCGTGGGTCCGTTGCCGACTGGAGCCGCGGCATCACGCGCGAGCAATTGCGCGCGCGGCGGCTTACGCGGTGCTTGCGCATGAAAGCCAATCTGGCGCTGTTCGTGGCAGATTTTGCCGCCGCGCTCGGGCTTGCAGATTGGGACCTGGAGCCGAATCCTGACGCGAACGGCGGCCGAGTTATGGTCATTGAAGGCGATCTTGCGGCCCGTCCGGAGGTCTATTCAAAGCTTTGCGCGGAAGCGGCCGAGCTCGGAAACTATCCGATCGATCTGCTCGCATGCGTTCCGCCTGCGCTCGTGGTCTATGATGGGCGCGAGCCGTTTTCGACGCCGGCGCGTGTTCTCGCCGGGCAGGGCGTGAAAACCTGGGACGCTTCGTCTATCGATGTGCGGGAGAATTTCCCGACGGACCGCGAGGCGCTTCGCATCGTTCAGTACGATTCTTGCCGTGGGCTGGAAGGCTGGACGGTCATCAACTACGGCTTTGACGAATTCTGGGATTACAAGTACCGGCAGCGGCTGGCACTGCCGCGAGGAACAGATGATCTCTTCGTAACAGCCGAGGAGGAGGCGACCGAGTTTGCGTCGCGTTGGGCAATGATTCCGTTGACCCGCGCAATGGATACCCTCGTCATCAACATTTCCGACAAGCCTGGTCGCGTCAGGGAAGCGCTTGAAGCGCTGCGCGAGAAGCGCGCCGACTTCTTGGAATGGGTCAAACTATGAAGCGCAAGCAACAAAAAGAACTGTGAGTGCCAATGACTATGTCTGCTCTCCAGGAAACCCTGAAAGGTATAACGGATCCGCGGAAGAGGATGGAGTTCATAGATGATGCGTTCCGCCCACCGGAGCCTCAACTCCTCGACACCTGCGTTCTTCAAAACCTCGACTGGGTCGATCGCCAACTTGAGGAAAAGGAGCGGGTTGTATGGGACGACGCCGCACTACTCGAGCTTTCCGCACGGTATGGATCGGACACCGCAAACGATCTCGTCGACCTCGGAATCTTGTATAAGCAATTCGAATATTGGGGTGGCTATCCCTGGTTGGTTTGCGAGACGAATTGGTCTGAGGCGTCAGTCTTTGGCGGCAATAGAAGCGCAAGACTTCGGATCATTGTTAAGTTCTTTGGTGGACATCAAGAAGATGTCTCCAATGACGCTTTTCCAGGGGTAGCTCTCGGATTGCTCGGGGACAGTAGATCGGCCCGTATCTCTCCACTTATTTTGAAGGGGTTGGGAGTGAGGTCACTCGGGCAAATTTTTGCAAGCGACGGGCCTCTATCATTTCTTCGCGATGAAGGAGACAGGCGAGTTGCGGGCTATGCACTTGTGGCAAATATTCCGGCCATTCTTACTACTGACCGAAAGACATTTTGGAAGCACCGAGACGTATTGAGAAATTTCGGCGTTGAAGTAATGCGGCCGAGCGAGTTGCTCGATTTATACGAGCCCTATTGGGCCGCGCTTTCCAATGAATTTCAGCGTCGGCAGAACGAGAGCAGTCCTTCGTCTCCAGGCCGGCATTAACTGCAGAGACGTGAGGAGTTATCTACTGACGCATCAAATGCGCCCACGTCGGCGCCGTAGAAGCCAACACAGTGCTGCGGGCCGGACTCGAAACCGACTAGTGGATGGGCTTAGTGCACCGAGCCATTACGCCGCTGCCTTTTCGTCACCATCTCGGACCTTTGTTGGCCATGTGTCCTTCCACACCGCCGCAGCCAGAGGCGTTCATCTATCTGCTCGTCCGCCTACCACCAACCCGCGAGGCGCAACGGTGGTCTCGAAGCGGGAGAGAGACGGCGATGATAGCGCGCATGAACGCGTTGTGCTACGAAGGCTGACGGTCTTTCCCTGTTATCGGCGCGTAGCGCTCTATGAGGTCGACGACGCGAAAAATCGACCAATCGGCGTCGATAGACGCTGAAACGTCGCCGAATTCGAATCGCGCGAATTGTCCTTTGAAATCATAAGCGAAAAATTTTGACGGCTCGTTGTTCGGATTTCGAGCAGTGTCAGAAAAAATTTGCGCTGATAAATCAGCGCGGTACGATGCTTTGAGAGAATCGAGTGGGAGTAGATTATCGTTCGATTTTATCGAACGGAATTACATACATTATTGCGGCCGGGAGGCAGAGTTAGGGCGCCGATGTGCGGGATGGCCGCTAACGGATGTGCGCTCAGTGCTCGCTGGCAATGACTGCGGCGACGTCGGCGCCGGTTGCGTCGCGAGGCAGTGCGAAGAAGTCGGCGTTCTTTTCGAGAGCCCTTTCGAGTTGCGCCTGGAACGTCACGCGGTCCAGTTCGACAGTGCCGAACTGGCGGAGATGCTCTGTTACGAACTGCGTGTCGAGAAGCGTGAAGCCGCCGCGGATCAGCCGCGCGGCAAGGTGAACAAGCGCGATCTTCGATGCGTCGCGCTCGGTCGAGAACATGCTTTCGCCGAAGAACGCGCTTTTGAGCGCTACGCCGTAAAGGCCGCCGACCATTTTATCGCCATTCCAGACTTCGACCGTATGGCAGGCGCCAAGATCGAACAGCTCGCGGTAGAGCACACGGATGCGCGTGTTGATCCAGGTCGACATGCGCCCCGCACGCGGCGCAGCGCAGCCGTCGATGACACCCTCGTAGTCGCTGTCGATCTTGACCTGAAATGGAGTCGTGCGGACTGTGCGCAGAAGACGCCGCGGAATATGGAAGCCGTCGAGCGGCAACACACCGCGCTGCTGCGGCTCGATCCAATAAAGCGCGGGATCGTCCGCGCTCTCCGCCATCGGGAAAATGCCACAGCTATAGGCTTTCAGGAGAACCTGCGGCGTAATCTCGAACATTGGATCGTCGCGCGACGCCATGCCGGTACTTGCCAAGCGAACTCTCAAGCGTGCGCGGAACAAGTCGCGCAGAGGCAAAGTCTACTTCATCCCCAAATATTTTTCGAGCCAATGAATATCGTAGACGCCATCGGCGATGTCGGGGTCTCTCACGAGATCCTGGAACAACGGGATCGTCGTTTCAATGCCATCGATCACGAACTCCGACAAGGCGCGGCGGAGACGCATCAGGCAGTCGTTGCGCGATTTGCCGTAAACGATGAGTTTGCCGATCAAACTGTCGTAGTAGGGGGGTATGCGGTAGCCCTGATAGACGCCGCTATCAACCCGGACGCCGAGGCCGCCCGGCGGGTGCCAGTAGGTGATCTTACCCGGCGATGGCCGAAAATCGCGAGGATTTTCGGCGCAAATGCGGCACTCGATGGCGTGGCCTTTGATCTGGACGTCTTCCTGCGTGAAGCTGAGCGGCAGGCCTGCGGCGACACGGATTTGCTCGAGCACGAGATCGGCACCTGTGACCATTTCCGTCACTGGATGCTCAACCTGCAGGCGCGTATTCATCTCGATGAAGTAGAACTGGCCGTCCTCGAACAGGAATTCGACCGTTCCTGCGCCGCGGTATTTGAGCTTGCGCATCGCGTCGGCGACAGTCTTGCCGATCTTCTGCCGTTGCGCGGCGTTGAGCGCGGGTGACGGGCTCTCCTCGAGCACTTTCTGGTGGCGTCGCTGCAGCGAGCAATCGCGCTCTCCAAGGTGCACGGCATTGCCCTTGCCGTCGCCGAACACCTGGATCTCGATGTGGCGGGGTTTTTGCAAATATTTTTCGATATAAACGGCATCGTCGTTGAACGCGGCCTTGGCTTCGGCGCGTGCCGTTGCGAGCGCCGTGCCGAGGTCGGCTGCCGAAGTGGCAACCTTCATGCCACGCCCGCCGCCGCCTGCCGCTGCCTTGATCAGCACCGGGAAGCCCATGTCCTTGGCGACCTTCATCGCCTCGGTTTCGCTCGTCACGGCGCCGTTGGAACCCGGCACGATGGGGATGCCGAGCCGCTTTGCGGTTTCCTTGGCTTCAATCTTGTCGCCCATGATCCGGATGTGCTCGGACGTGGGGCCGATGAACGTGATCTTGTGCTCTTCGAGGATCTCGGCGAAGCGAGCATTCTCGGACAGGAAGCCGTAGCCTGGATGCACCGCATCGGCGCCGGTGATTTCGCATGCCGTCACGAGAGCCGGAATATTGAGGTAGCTTTCGCGAGCAGGTGGAGGACCGATGCAGACGCTTTCGTCGGCAAGCCGAACGTGCATCGCGTCGGCGTCGGCCGTTGAATGGACGGCGACTGTCGCTATGCCGAGCTCCCGGCACGCGCGCTGAACGCGTAAGGCGATTTCCCCCCGGTTTGCGATCAAAATCTTATCGAACATTTCTTCTCCAGCGTCCTTGCCCGTGCCTCATGCACGCGCGGCGCTTCATTCAATGATGATCAGGGGTTCGCCGTATTCGACCGGCTGCGCGTTTTCGACGAGGATCGCCTTGACCGTTCCAGCGCGCGGCGCGGGGATCTGGTTCATTGTCTTCATCGCTTCTATGATCAGAAGCGTATCGCCTTGGTTCACCTTGCTGCCGACTTCGCAGAACGCGGGTGCGCCCGGTTCGGGTGAGCGGTAGGCGGTGCCGACCATCGGCGACTTCACGGCACCGGGATGCTTGGAAAGGTCGTTCGGCAACGGCGCTTGCTTGACTTCTGCAGCCGCTGGCGCGGCAGGCGCCGCCGGGGCGGCTGCAGCGTAGCCCTGGGGAGGCACGGCGGAAATCGAGATTGTCTTCGCGACGCGGATCTTCAGGCCGCTTTTCTCGATCTCGATCTCGGTGAGGCCGGTATCGTTGAGGAGCTCGGCAAGCTCACGGATCATCTGACTTTCGGCGCTTCCGCTCTTGGGGCCCTGGTCTTTTGCGGTCATCAGTCCTCTGTCCTTGAGGTTTATCCGTCTGCGTCCGACTTATAGCCTATGTGTAGGTGCTCGTTACGCCTTGCTGGCCGCCAGGATGTTCGCCATGGCTGCCACCGCGAGTTCGTAACCCTTGCCGCCGAGGCCGCAGATGACGCCCGTTGCCGCAAGCGAAACGTAGGAATGCTGACGGAACTGGTCGCGACGGAAGATATTCGAAAGGTGTACCTCGATCACAGGCAGCTCAGCGGCCTGCAGTGCGTCCAGGATCGCGACCGACGTATGCGTATAGGCGCCGGCGTTGATGATGATGCCCTTAGCCTTGCCGCGCGCCTCCTGTACCCAGTTTACAATTTCGCCCTCGATATTCGACTGGCGGAATTCGATCGTCAGGCCACTGGCAGCCGCGGCTTTCTCGGTGCGGGAGCGAAGATCGTCGAGCGTCTCGCTGCCGTAGATCGCCGGTTCGCGGACGCCGAGCAAATTGAGGTTGGGGCCGTTCAGGACGTAGATAAGGGGGGTCATGATTTGGAGGTTGCTCAAGCGCCGGGGCGGTGCCCAAGCCAATTGCGGAGCCAAGGGTCTATCAGTTTTCCCGGCGAGCGCAAAGTATGCCTCCGGGCCCACGGAAATCCGGGGCCCGGAACGTTAATAAGTGCAACCAAGGCTTGGAAATAGGCCGATCAGCAGATCGGGCAGCCATTCTTCCGAAATCCACTGACAAGCGCCTCGAGCTGGTCATGCAAGTCGTCCGGAGCCCCCGGGATCGATTTGTCGCCGACGAGGAAATGCGGGGTGCCGTTGATGCCCATTTTCTTGGCGAGAATTAAATCGTCGCGAAGCTCGTTTTTCACCTCGTCGCTCGCCATGTCGGCTTTGATCTTGTTCATGTCGAGGCCGAGCGACTCGGCGATCTTGAGGGCCGACGCCTCGTCGGCATGACCCTTTGAGCCAAGCATGGCCTGGTGGAATTCCCAATACTTGCCCTGGCGTTTCACTGCGAGCGCAACGCGGGCCGCTTCCTCCGAGCCCTTCGAGAGGATCGGTAGCTCCTTGAAGACGAAACGGACCTTCTTGTCGTTCTGGATCAGCTTCTGAACTTCGGGGAGCCCGCGTTTGCAGTAACCGCAGTTGTAGTCGAAGAATTCGACGACCGTGATGTCGCCGTTGGGGTCGCCCGCAACCGAACTTCCGGGGCTGCGGAAGATCGACTTGCCATTCTCTGTCATGAAGGACTTGAGCTTGGCGTCCTGGTCCTTCTGCATCTTTTCATCGAGTGCGTTCTGCACGTCGATCATGATTTCAGGGTTCTTGATCAGATAATCCTTGATGATCTCGCCGAGCGCTTTTTTCTGCTCGTCGGAGAACGTCGAGCCACCGGCGGTCGGGGCGATAGTTTCCGCGTGTGCCCGCGGGCTGACCAGACCGTCAATGGAGCCGATTGCATACGGCAGGAGCAGCGCCCCGCCGATGGCGAAAATCGCGACGGCCGCCTTTCGGCCGGCCGATACCGAGCCGGCGATGTTTCGGATGATGTTCTTCAGGGTCATGGATATCGTCTCACTCATTGGACTGGGGCGGCTCATGTCTCAGGCTTGTAGTTTATGATGTCGCCGTTCTTCAACCACTCGGGAGATCCCGCGCGAAGGCGGGGCTGGGCACGTTTTGCGAAGATTTGCGCCTGTTTGACGTCCCCTTCGTAAAAATATGCCTGGGCCGTCATTGCATCGGCCTCGGGTCCTTTGCCCTGCTTATAGTAGGCGTTTGCAAGCAGGCGGTAAGCCCTTCCATTCTGGTCCGTGATCAGGGATCTGCGCAGAAGATCGATTGATTCCTTGGAACTGTTGCCGTCGTTGCTGCCTTGCAACGCGTTGGCAAGCTCGACCTCTATCAATGGGCTTGCAGGCGCCAGTTTCAAGGCCTGCTGCAACTCCGGTACGGCCCTGCCCATTTTTCCCGACCGCATCAAGACGTCAGCCTTCAGTTCGTAGAAGTACGGATAGTCGGGGTTTTCCGCGATCATTGCATCGATCTGCTTGACGGAGCTTTCAAGTGCGCCGGGGCCGCCGCGGAAGAACGTTGCAATGGCGCGCGCATATCGTGCCGGCAAAGATTTGTCGCCCGCTGGGTAGCGATTGAATACGGCGACCGGCGTTTCGAGATAGCCCGAAAGCTTGGCGCGCATCAAATCGTGGCGGAGCTGCAATGACGGCGGGTCCTTCTGGTTGACGTAGGGGCTTGCGGCGACGAGCTGGCTCAATCGGGCCAGACGATCAACAGAGAGGGGATGGGACCGGATAAATGGGTCCTGCATATCCGCCGAGAGATATTCCTGCTGTTTGAAGCGCTCGAAGGTATCGAGCATGCCGCGTCCGGATTGCTTCGTCGCGGTGAGGTACTTCAAGCCGGCCTGATCCGCTGCCGATTCCTGGGAACGGCGCTCGGCAAGAAGCCCTTTCATGATGATGTTGCTGCCGCCCTGCATGATGGCTTGTCCGCCCTGCATGGTTTCGCGGCCGGAGGTTCCGCCAGAAACGCCCCCCGCCACCATTGCGCCGAGGCCGAGAACCTGAGTCAGCAGCACGCGTGTCTGGTCCTTTGCAATGCGCGCGCGAAGCGCGGCCATGTGCCCGCCGGCGATATGGCCGCTTTCGTGGGCGATAACGCCGATGACCTCGTTCGGCGTTTTCGCCTGCATCAATGTGCCCGTGTGGACGAAAACGTTGGCGCCATCGAGAACGAATGCGTTGAATGCGTCGTTGTTGACGATGCGAACGGTAACGCGGCCGCTACCGAATCCCGCAGCCTGAAAGATCGGCTTGGCATAATCCTGGAGCAGGGCTTCTATCTCGGCATCGCGGATCAGCGGCAGACCCTGCGCGCGAGCGCTCAAGGTGCCGGCCGAGATGCCGGCAGCGAGTGCGCAAAGCGCGACGAGCGCGCGGCGCCCAAGCGCGGCTGGCGAAAATCCTTTGCTCGTCGCGGACATATTGCTGTGCCTCAATCTCGATGTGTGTCTCGAGACACCGTAACGCTAAAATATTCAGCAGGCCCAGCTGGGTCAAATACGTGGCGAGCGTGGGCCGTTATGATCAGTCATCATAATAGGGCGCCAGAATGGCGGACGTTGTCGGCGCATCCGATCTTGCGATCACGCACAGAAAAAGGCCGAGCATTCGAGCATCGGCCTTTCCGAGTTCCTCACTTGCGGCCAGCGTTATTCGCCGCTGAATTTCCTCTGCCACCAACCTTTGCGCTGAGGCACGGATCCCGTAGCTGATTCCGCCTCGCCTGCTTGCTCGCCGGGGCCGACCACGACGCGCTCGATACGCGGTTCGCTCGATCCGATTTCGTGACGCCGCCGGGTTGGGGCGCTTGGCGCTGCCGCTGGCTCCGGAGACGCTTCCGTGGCCACAGGTTGCGGGCTGGGCTCCGACGATTCCGCGATTGACGGCGTCTCTGTTGCGATGTCATCCGCTCCGTTGGCCGCCGATGGAACGTCCCAAACGCGACGCGGACGCCGGCTCTGAGGCGGAGGTGCCGTTCGCTCATTCGAGCCCGCTTCATCGGGCTCGCTCCGATCAGGAGCTTCGACAGCTTCGTCTGATCCCTCGTCGTCAACGTCCGGATGTTCGGTTTCGGAAGTCGCTGTCGAATCCTGCGCTGAATCGCGACCGCGTTCGCGCCCGCGGCGGCCGCCGCGGCGTCCGCGTCTGCGGCGTTTGTTGGGTTTGTCGTCAGAACCGTTGCCATCGCCGGCGTAGGCTTGCGCGCCGTCATCGACGGATGGCTGTTCGCCAAGCCCTTCGATATTGAAGTTAGGCTCGCCGGATTCGTGGTGTGTCTCGTCAGTCGCGGCTTGATCGCGGTCGGAGTCTTCCCCGCGCGGCTCGAAAGAATAGTTTTCGCTGCGATCGTCGCCGCGGTCGCGTCCGCCTCTGCCGCGGCGTCTGCGACGACGGCCACGGCGCTGATCGTTTTCATCGCCGTCGCGGCCACCGTTACGCTGTTCGCGGTCGACGGTTTCCTCTTCGACTTCTGCGGCTTCGCTCGATATATCGATGTCGGAGGATGCGTAGGAGGGGGCATCGCCTTCGGCGTCAAAGCCCCAGTCCATGTTGACTGCCGCGCGCTCCGCGCGGCGAACCGGAAGGGCCGATGTGGTACTTCGCTCGACGGTGAAGTTCGCGCCCTGCACGCGATCGCTGCCAAGCACTGTTACCGAATAGCCGTGCCGCACTTCCATGTCGGCGATGTAGGCGCGCTTGCTGTTTAAGATGTAAAGCGCAACTGCAGGCGTCGTCGTAGCGATCAGGGGACCGTTGGCGCCTGCCGTAATCACGTCCTCGATGCCGCGCAAGACTGCGAGCGCAATGCTCTCGGTTGAGCGTATGATGCCGGTGCCCTGACAATGCGGGCATTGCGACGTAGAACCTTCGAGCACACCGGTTCTGAGACGCTGACGCGACATTTCCATCAAGCCGAAATGCGAGATGCGGCCAAGCTGGATGCGCGCCCGATCGAACCTCAGCGCGTCCTTCAGGCGGCGTTCGACCGCACGGTTGTTGCGCTTCTCCTCCATGTCGATGAAATCGATGACGATGAGACCCGCGAGATCGCGAAGCTTCAGCTGCCGGGCGATTTCATCGGCGGCTTCGAGGTTCGTCGCGAGCGCCGTTTCCTCGATCGAGAATTCACGCGTCGATTTTCCCGAGTTGACGTCGATTGCGACGAGCGCTTCCGTCTGGTTGATGACGATGTAGCCGCCTGAGCGCAATGTCACCTGCGGCTGGAACATCGCATTGAGCTGGCGTTCGACGCCGTAGCGCGTGAAGAGCGGTGTCGGCTCGCGATAAGCGACGACATTCTTCGTGTGGCTCGGCATCAGCATCTTCATAAAGTCGGCTGCTTCCTGATGCCCGGCTTCGCCCGCGACGACGATTTCCTCGACGTCCTTGTTATATAGATCGCGGATCGAGCGCTTGATCAGATCGCCTTCCTCGTAGACGAGGCTCGGCGCCGTGGACTGAAGCGTCAAGTCGCGGACGCTTTCCCAGAGACGCAGCAGATATTCGAAGTCGCGCTTGATCTCCTGCTTCGTCCGCGTTGCGCCGGCTGTACGGATAATGAGGCCCATTCCCTCCGGAACCTCGAGCTCCTGAGCGATGGCCTTCAGACGACGGCGATCTTGCGGGTTGGTGATCTTGCGTGAAATGCCGCCGCCGCGTGCGGTGTTCGGCATCAGAACCGTGTAGCGCCCGGCGAGCGACAGATACGTCGTGAGCGCCGCGCCTTTGTTGCCGCGTTCCTCTTTGACAACCTGCACCAGAATGATCTGGCGCCGCTTGATGACTTCCTGGATCTTGTAGCTGCGCGGGCGGCGGCGCTGACGAGAGCGCGGGCCTTCGCGAAATTCCGGATGGGAGCCTTCGTCATGAGGCTCGGCCGAACCGTTGTCGTTTAGTGCATCCTGATGGGCGAACTCGTCGTCGCTAGCCGGACGTTCGTCGGACGGTTGTTCGGGTTGTTCCTCGTCGCCTTCAACGTTCGAAGGGGCCGCTTCGCTTTCCGTTGAGTCATCGCCCACGACGATCGGGCTCTCGTCGCTGGCGTCCGAGGCAGATTTCTCTTTCGCGCTCGTTTCGGCCGTGTCGTCGGGCGGCAACTCGGTGCGCACCTCATCGATGGACCGGCGAACCGCCGAAGCGACGACCTTGACCGTCTGCTCGCCGTCTTCCTCTCCGCCGATCTCTTCGATGTGCTCGTCTTCCTCGACGTCAACGATATGGGACGCCTCAAGCGAGGTGTCGGCAGGGGAGAGGTCGCCGAAATCGTCGCCGGGGGAATCGGGGCCCGTTTCCGCATCGGCGTGGCTGCGCACATTGCGACGCGCCAGCGCTTCGGCACGGCGGTCGGCAGCGGCCTCAAGCTCGGCTTCGGCCGCTGCTTCCTCGTCAAGGAGGGCCTGACGGTCGGCGACCGGGATCTGGTAATAATCGGGATGGACTTCGTTGAATGCGAGGAACCCGTGGCGATTGCCGCCGTAGTCCACGAAGGCAGCCTGCAAGGACGGCTCAACACGCGTTACTTTCGCGAGATAAATATTGCCTCGCAATAGCTTGCGAGCAGCGCTTTCGAAATCGAACTCCTCTACCCGGCCGTTGCGTTGAACCACAACCCGAGTCTCCTCGGGATGCGTGGCATCGATAAGCATTTTTGTGTTTGACATCGATTCAGTTCCTTGGCGCGCCGAGACTGCTCGCATCTCCGACTGCCGATAACGGCGATCATTGCGAGGTTCGTGCGGCGGCGCATTGTGTTGGTAAAATGTGTGGAAGTGAAAATCGGCCGGGACGATTTCTGCAGCATTCCAGCTCCGGCGGCGCGTGTGCGGCTCACCGTATCAGCCATGCATGCGGTACGGACTTTTGTCCGCCGGATGCCGCCGTGGATGGTGCGAGTTGTCGTCATGGCCTGTCGTGTAGTGCCCGGCTTCGCGCCAAAAAGCGGAACGTCCGCCGGGAAATGGGTTTTGCGACGCTTAGGACGTCGCGTTGATCAAATGGCCGCCTGGTTACCGGCGCTGTATCCAACGAACCGACCGGGGCGACCGGCACAAAGTCAGAGATCCTTGACGCCGCCCGGGCGGGCTTAACGTCAAAGCGCATTTCCAGAGCGGCGCCGATACCCATGCGCTCGCTCCAAGCAGATGCGATCCGTGCGCGTTTGATTACCTGTGAACGCAGAGCTTTCTATTCTGCAGCAGGCCGATCAAGCCACGCCGGCGCTTACCGAGTTATCCCACAATGGGTGTGTCTTCAGCGCCACCGAATATGGTGAAAGTCTACGAGGTCGTTCCCAGGCTGGCAAGTGATATAAAAGGGGAGCCGGAACACGCCCTCGCTTATGGGCTAATACTTATATCGTCTCTGAAAACAAAGCCTTAACACACCGGGGGTTCAAAGGTGGCGTCGAGGCATCGGGGTAATGAGGGCATGGCGAGGTTCTCAGAACATCTGTGGAACGCGCGGTTCTTACCTGCTATCGTGCTGGGCTTGATGCTCGCATTGGGAGTTGGCCGTGCGCAAGCGCTGCCGGACCGGGGTGTCGAGGCTACGGCCGTGCGACTGTTCGACGACGGCAAGGCGACCACCTTCGAGCTTACGATCAGCAAAGGTCTGACGGCGCAAGTCTATACCCTCGCGAATCCTTATCGGGTGGTTCTGGACCTTCCCGACATGACGTTCCATCTTGATGCGGCTGCCGGCAAAAAGGGGCGCGGCGTCATCTCTGCATTCCGCTACGGGCTTTTCGCGGAGCACAAGGCGCGGGTTGTTCTTGATACCACGGGCCCAGTCAGGATTGCCTCGGCCGGCATGACGCGTGTTCCCGGAAGCAAGGCCCTGAAGCTTGCCGTCGTTCTGGTTCCGATGGATGCCGCCGCTTTCGGCGGGGGAACCGGCGCGACGCTCGCTGCCGCGTCGCCGTCCGATCTCGGTTCCGACATGGCGCCGCCCGAGAGCGCCGACCGCAAACACAAGGATAATGCCAAGCCGGTCATCGTCATCGATCCCGGCCATGGCGGCATCGATCCAGGCGCGCTCGGGGCCAACAATGTGGCGGAGAAATGGGTCGTTCTTGCGGTCGCGCTGCAACTCAAGGCGGCGTTAGCCAAGACCCGGCGCTACGACGTCAGGATGACGCGAACAGACGATGTTTTCGTTTCACTCGACAGGAGGCTGAAGTTTTCCGCTGAAAATGACGCGGATCTATTCATTTCACTGCATGCCGATTCAATCGAGGAAAAAAGCATCGCGGATTCGATCCGCGGCGCGACGATCTACACGCTATCGGACAAAGCCTCCGACGAGCAGGCGCGTCTCATGGCCGACAAGGAAAACGCGTCCGACCTGATCGCCGGTGTCGGATCGATGAATCAGGAGGGTGGGGAGGAGGTCAAAAACATCCTGATCGACCTCCTGAAACGCGAAACCTCGAATTTCTCGGCCGATTTCTCTCATGTCCTGGCCAAAAAGCTGGGACAGGCGATCACAATGTCTCGCATCCCGCGAAAATCGGCAGCTTTCAAGGTGCTGAAGCAGACCCATGCGCCATCCGTTCTTGTCGAGCTTGGATACATGAGCAACAGTGCCGAGGAGCAGGAAATGATGACTGGCGCCTGGCAATACAAAGTGGCTGAGGCAATTACGTCGGCTGTCCAGAGCTACTTCAGCAAGCGAACCGTCGCACAGCCCTGAAGTGTGGGGCCGCCGACGACGTGCTGCCACATTCCCTGCTAATGTGCGATTGCGACGGGTTGTTTTTGCTGCGCCGCAGAAATAAACGTAGCACCGATGCTCACCGGAAGCGTAAGCCAGCGATACTAACGGAATCTGCGATTTGATGCGTGCGCCAACGCTGCCGCCCCCCGCGGCGCCCAGAAGACGGAAAAAGCGACGCAAAAGCCTGCTGCTGAGTTTTCTTGGCTTCAGCTTCGCAACATTCGTGCTTCTTTTCATTGCGGGATCGGCGGGGGCCGGCTTCCTCGTCTGGCAGGCGTCGCGCGATTTGCCCGACTATGAAAGCCTTTCGAAGTACGAGCCGCCCGTCATGACTCGCATCCATGCGCACGACGGATCGCTCATCGCCGAGTTTGCGCGCGAACGCCGGATTTTCGTTCCCATCAATACAATTCCGAAGCGCGTCATCGGCGCATTCCTGTCGGCCGAAGACCGCCGTTTCTACGATCATGGCGGTATTGACCTGCAGGGCGTCATGCGCGCCGTGTTCGCCGCGATCGAAGCGAAAATTCACGGCTCGAACAAGCGCGCCCAGGGCGCTTCCACGATCACGCAGCAGGTGGCCAAGAACTTTCTGTTGACCAACGAGCGCTCAATTGAACGCAAAATCAAAGAAGCCATTCTAGCCATCCGGATCGAGAGCGCTTATTCGAAGGATAAGATCCTCGAGCTTTACCTCAACGAAATCTATCTCGGGATGAACTCCTATGGCGTCGGTGCGGCAGCGCTGACCTACTTCAACAAGGAGTTGAAAGATCTGACGATCGAGGAATGTGCGTATCTTGCGGCGCTTCCCAAGGGCCCGAACAATTACCATCCCTTCCGCCAGAAGGCCCGAGCCACCGAGCGGCGAAACTGGATCATCGGGGAGATGGCTGAGAACGGCTACATCACCGCCGAGGAGGCTGAGGCTGCAAAACAGAAACCTTTGACCGTGAACCTCAGGCCGAGCGGCGCGCATATTTCCACTGCGGAATTCTTCGCCGAGGAAGTGCGCCGGACGCTGCTTGCGCGCTATGGCGAAGACAAACTCTATGGCGGTGGTTTGTCGGTCCGGACGACGCTCGATCCGCACCTTCAGCAACTCGCCAAAAGTGCGTTGATCGACGGGCTCGTCAAATTCGATCGCAAGCGCGGCTGGCGCGGGCCGGTCGCAAAAATCGATATTTCGGGAGACTGGGGCGTGGCTCTTGGTGCCATTCGCAGCCCTGCCGATATTCAACCGTGGCGGCTGGGCGTCGTTCTCGAAACCCAGAAAACGAAGGCAATCATCGGCTTCAAGCCGGCGCGGCAGCAGGACGCAACGCTGGTCAAGGACCGAGAGGCAGTCGAAGTCTCGCTCGATGAGATGAAGTGGGCCGCCTATCAGAAGGGCGGGAAGAAGATCGACGCCAAGTCGACGGCGGACATTCTGAAACCCGGTGACGTCGTCTACGTCGCGCCAAAGGACCCGGCCAACATTCAGGGCGCCTGGTCGCTGATGCAGATTCCCGAGGTTGGTGGCGGTCTCGTTGCGATGGATCCCTATACAGGGCGCGTGCTCGCTGTCGCCGGTGGCTTCTCTTACGATCTCAGCCAATTCGACCGGGTCATTCAAGCGAAGCGGCAACCAGGCTCGTCGTTTAAGCCGTTCGTCTACGCAGCCGCCATCGATAACGGCTACAAGCCGACGTCGATCATTCTCGATGCGCCGATCGAAATCGATCAGGGGCCAGGGCAGGATATCTGGAAGCCCGAAAACTACGATGAAAAAGACGTAACGGGTCCCGAGACGCTGAGGTTCGGAATCGAGCATTCGCGTAACCAGATGACCGTGCGGCTAGCACAAGATCTCGGCATGCCGCTCATTATCGAATACGCCAAGCGCTTCGGAATCTACGACGATATGCTGCCGGTTCTGTCGATGTCGCTCGGCGCCGGTGAGACGACGCTTCTCAGAATGGCTACCGGCTACTGCATGCTGGCAAACGGCGGCAAAGAAGTGAAGGCGACGCTGATCGACCGCATTCAGGACCGCTATGGCCGCACCATCTGGCGCCACGACGAGCGCCAATGCATGGGGTGCACGGCCGATCGCTGGGCGAACCAGCCGGAACCGGATTTGATCGATGACCGACCGCAGATCATCGATCCGCATACGGCTTATCAGATTACGTCGATCCTGGAAGGGGTCGTACAGCGGGGCACCGGCAAGGTTCTGAGATCGCTCGACCGGCCGATTGCCGGCAAGACCGGTACGACGAATGAAGAAAAGGATGCCTGGTTCATCGGCTACACCCCGACTCTCGTGGTCGGCGTGTATGTCGGCTACGACACGCCGAAGCCGATGGGCAAGGGCAATACCGGCGGCATGATCGCGGCGCCGATCTTTGGCGAATTTCTCAAGAATGCATTGGTCGATACGCCGCCGGCGCCATTTCGTGTGCCTCCGGGAATCAAATTCGTTCGCGTCGATTTGAAAACCGGCCTCAGAGCTTCGGCCGACGACCCCAACACGATCCTCGAAGCATTCAAGCCGGACGAAGAACCGGACGACGGCTATTCGATGATAGGATTTGCGAATGCGACGGCCGATGCGTCGGTGGGTGCGGGCGACAGCCCCTATCCGGGCACTCGATCGCCGCCCCCACCGCCGCCGAGCGCACGGCAAGACGGCGGCCTCGCTCCCAATGGACTGTGGTAGTGGCGCGCATTGCCGCGTGTAGGGAGCCGCGCGTTTACAGAGGTTCGCTATCTTTCTATTACCTTCGGGCTACGCTCTGTTTATTGATTCACGCCGGCCGACGGCCGGCTTTCGGAGGCCGCCCCGATGCGCGCAGAAGCGCAAAAATTATCCGACGATATCGAGGAGGCGATCGCCCTCCTGAGGAGGTCTCTTTGACTGGGAGACGGCTGAAGATCGTCTAGCCTCGCTCAATGCGAAGTCCGAAGACCCGAACCTCTGGTCCGATGCGAAGAACGCCCAGAAAGTCATGCGTCAGCGCCAGGCTCTTGAGCGCGCGGTTGGCGATTTCAAGCGTCTGCAGCGCGACTATGAAGATGCGCTCACACTTATCGAGCTCGGCGAAGCCGAGAACGACGAAGCGAGCATTGCAGAAGGCGAAGCCGCGCTGAAGCGCGTCGATATCGAAGCGCATCATCGCTCCGTCGAGGCCATGCTGTCAGGCGAAGCGGATGCGATGAGCACCTACGTCGAGGTGCACGCCGGCGCGGGCGGTACCGAGAGCCAGGATTGGGCGTCGATGCTGGCGCGCATGTACGCACGCTGGGGCGAACGTCGTGGCTACAAGGTGAAGCTTATCGACGAAAGCCCCGGTGAAGAAGCGGGCATCAAATCGGCAACGTTCGAGATCGACGGCGATAACGCTTACGGCTGGCTCAAGACAGAAGCGGGCGTGCATCGGCTCGTGCGCATCTCGCCGTTCGATTCCAATGCGCGCCGCCACACGAGCTTCGCTTCCGTGACCGTCTATCCGGTGATCGATGACACGATCGAAGTCGATGTCAATCCGGCCGATGTCGATATTTCTTTCGCGCGGTCGTCCGGCGCGGGCGGCCAGCACGTGAACCGCACCGAGTCTGCCGTTCGGTTAGTGCATAAACCGTCGGGCATCGTGATCTTCGCGCAGGAACAGCGTTCGCAGCACCAGAACAAGGATATCGCGTTCAAGCGGCTCAAGGCGCGGCTTTACGATTTGGAACTCAAGAAACGGGAAGCCAAGGCCAACGCCGAGCAGGCCGCCAAGACAGATATCGGTTGGGGCCACCAGATCCGCTCGTATGTGCTGCAACCTTATCAGCTTGTGAAGGATCTGCGCACGGGCGCGCAATCGACGAACCCGTCCGAGGTTCTCGATGGGGATATCGATCCCTTTATCGAAGCGGCACTGTCGCAGCGGCTCAAGGGCGGCGACGAGGCGGTGGTCGTCGACGATCTGGATTAGGATCGCGGGCGGGGCGCGAGCTTTGGGTCGACCCTAAAGCTCGCCCGTCAGGAATTGCGCGCGCCCCAAGCCGAACGACCAATCCTCGTCGGTGCACGACACCAAGTTGATCATGACGTCGGACGGAGCGATGCCGCAGCTTTTTTGCAGCTCTTCGACGGTCAGGCGGTAGAACTGTTCTTTCTGCTCTCGCGTGCGCGGGCGCGTCGTCACCTGGATCATGACGAATTTTTCGGTTCGCGGAATGTCGAGTCCGGTGTCTTCCATGATCATGGTCGCCGGGTCGTGCTCATGCACGATCTGATAGCGGTCGCGCTCCGGCACTTTGAAAGCCGCCAGCATCGCGCGATGGAGGGCATCGAGAAGCGTCTTCTTCTCGTCCTTGGTACGGCCTTCATAAAGATCGATGCGGAGCAGGGGCATGGGAAAAACCTTTTCGTGTGCCGGAGGCATCCTATCACGCCGGCGGCGCACGCTGGAGGTAGCCGTTTCCTACGGAATGGCAAGTCGGGGCGATCGCCGCAGTGCTGCTCGGAATTAACTAATACGGAGCAGCTACTGTCCGGGCCGGAACATCGACGGACCGCTCATCGGCGACGAATAGAAGCTGCGGCTGGGAGGTGTCGGCTTTAGCTCCCAGGGTGGTCGACCATCGTCGGTCTGGTCGGAACTCGTGCTCGACGTTACGCCGAACTGGAGGCCGCCGAGGGACTTGTTCAGATCCTGCTGATCGAGGTCCTGAAATTTTGTGGAGTCATCGGGGTTGGCGCCGCCGATGGATGTGGTCTCGAAAGCGTAGGATGCGCTCGCGATGGCCATCGCTGCCGCGAATGCCGCGCTCGCGATAAGACGATGATTGCGCATTAGCTTCTCCCGCATGCGTGTACGCGCACTTTAAACCGGCCCATACGGGTCATTCGCGGACGCATGTTGGCGCAATCTCTCTTTTTTCCAAAGTGTTGCGCATCGGTTACTTCGCTGGTTCGGCATACATCTTCGGTATGCGGGCGAGAGAACGGCTCCGGCCTGTCAATCAGCGGCAATCGTGCTAAAGCCGCGGGACTCGAAAGTTTTATGGATCTCCCGCCGCCGATGTCTCCACCCGACCGTCTGCAACTCATTACGTCCGACGGGTTTCGCGATTATGCGCTTCTCGATTGTGGTGCGGGGCGAAAGCTGGAGCGCTTCGGTGCAGTCGTCGTCGACCGGCCCGAGCCGCAGGCCCTCTGGAATCCCAGGCTGCCGAAATCGGAATGGTCGAAGGCGCACGCCGTTTTTTCCGCGTCGGGCGAGGATGATGAAAAGGGAAAGTGGCGCGTCGACAAGCCGGTGCCGGACGCATGGCCTGTGAGAATACCTTTTTCTTCGGGTGCGCCGGAACTTGCCGGTTCACCCCACCCCCGACCCCTCCGCGTCAAGGGGAGGGGAAGTGAGGGAACCGCCGTCGCAGGAATTACGATGCTCTGCAAGCTTGCGGGGCTTTGGCATCTCGGACTGTTCCCGGAGCAATATCCGCATTGGCAGTGGATGCTCGAGCGGATCGCCGCGGTCAAAGGCGAGACGCCGCGCGTTCTCAATCTTTTCGGGTATACCGGCGCCGCATCATTGATCGCCGCGAAGGCTGGGGCCGACGTCACGCACGTCGATGCATCGAAGAAAGCCATCCAGTGGGGCAAGGAAAATCAGACTGCATCCAAGCTCGATGCTGCCAAGATCCGTTGGCTGCTCGACGATGCCGCGAAGTTCGTCGCGCGCGATGTGCGTCGCGGTAAGACGTATCACGTCATCCTCGTCGATCCGCCGAAGTTCGGACGCGGGCCCGAAGGCGAAGTTTGGGATCTGTTCAAGAACCTACCCGATCTCCTTGGTGATCTTGCGAAGCTGCTGGCTCGGAAGGACGCGGCGATGGTGCTGACGGTTTATGCCATTCGCGCATCGGCGCTTGCATTCGATCAATTGATGCGGGACGCGCTGAATGGAAAGGGCGGCGCCTTCGAAAGCGGCGAACTCGCCATCCGCGCGCAGCGCGCCTCGCTTGTTCCGACCTCTCTTTACGTGCGCTGGAACGGCCAGCCATGAACGCGCCGAAGCCGATCACCAGCCTGACGAACGACCGCGTGAAGGCGATCCGCGCGCTTGAAATGCGCAAGGTACGTAAGGAAACGGGGCTATTCGTAGCGGAAGGCATCTCGCTTCTTGTCACCGCGCGAGACAACGGCTTCGTGCCGGAAACGCTCGTCTATCAGGCAGGCACGGCCGCGACTGGAATCGCACGCGGGCTCGTGACGCACGCGCTCAACGCGGGTTCGGAGGTTCTCGAAGTTTCAGAAGCCGTGCTTGCCAAGCTCGCATCGAAGGATAATCCGCAAACGGTTCTCGGCGTTTTTCGGCAACGATTTGCAGATCCGCCGGGAGCCTCGCGGGTTCGAGCCGACACAACGTGGCTGGCGCTCGAAGAAATTCGTGATCCCGGGAATCTCGGCACGATCATCAGGACGGCAGATGCCGTCGGATGCGCGGGTGTCATTCTCGTTGGGACGACGTGCGATCCTTATTCTCTCGAAACGATCCGCGCCACGATGGGCTCGATCTTCGCGGTGCCCATTGTCAAAATCGAGCGTCCAGCATTTCTGGACCTTGCGAAAGCATGGCCCGGTGACGTGATCGGAACGCATCTCGACGCGCGCGACGATTTCCGTGCATCAAGCTACAGAGGTCCGCAGTTGATCGTAATGGGCAGCGAAGGGCCGGGGCTATCGAGTGGCGCCGCCGCCGTTTGCACGAAGCTCGTTAAAATCCCGATGGCCGGAAAGCTCGATTCTCTCAATCTCGCGATTGCAACCGCGCTGGTGCTCTATCAGGTTCGCGGCCCGCAACTGAAGCTTTGATCCATGCGTATCGAATATCACCGCACGCTGATTGCCGACACCGTCCGAAACGAGGCTTTCTTTCGTGCGCTCAAGTCGGTGATCGAACCGGGCAAGACCGTCGTCGCCGATATCGGCGCGGGAACGGGGCTTCTCGGATTGATGGCATCGAACCTCGGAGCAAAAGAGGTTTTCCTGTTCGAGGCTGCCGAGGTTGCCGGCGTTGCAACGCAGGTTCTCAAGGCGAACAAAGCGAAGAGATGTCATCTCATTCCTTGCCACTCGACGGAATTCGATGACAAGCTGGCAGCCGACGTCATCGTTTCGGAAACGCTCGGCAACTATGCCCTCGAAGAAAATATCATCGCGACGCTGGTCGATGCGCGAAGCAGATTTCTGAAACCGGGCGGGGCCGTCATTCCATCGCGCATAGAGCAGTACGTTGCGCCGGTCGTTACGCCGCGTATCGATCAAGAGCTTCGCGCGTGGGAACGTATCGGTCATGGTCTCGATCTCGGGCCTGCGCAAACGATGACGCTGAACAACGCCTATGTGCGTCTTCTGAAACGCTCCGAGCTTCTCGATGATGGGGCTAGCGCTACCCTTTGGGATTCGATCGATCTTGCGCGTGAAACGCGAGCGAAGCGAAAGGGGCAGGCCGAATGGCCTCTCGCGAAACCGGCGACCATCTACGGGTTTGCGGTGTGGTGGACGGCGGGGCTGCGTCCCGGCATTTCGCTTTCGACGGCTCCGTCGGCGCCGCGCACGCATTGGGAACAACTCTATTTTCCGTTGGCGACGCCGATCGAAGCCAAATCGCACGATCAAGTCGGCATCGAACTCCGCTCCAATTCATCGGAAGAAGCCGGAACGCACCTCGCTTGGACGGCGATCCACAGGAATGCGCAAGGCACTGTGCTCAAACGGCAAGCACATGACCTCGATAAAGGCTATCTGCCTTGAGAAGAGAGCTTGACGCCCCCAGTTATTCGAGGTTTGCAGCACGACCACTTTGGAGGGAACACACATCATGATGGTGCTCATCGTCGGTCTGATCCTGTTTCTTGGTGTTCATCTGGTGCCCACCTCGCCGGAGCTTCGCGACGGGCTCAAGGAGCGGATCGGAGAGGTGCCTTACAAGATCATCTTTTCCCTGCTCTCGCTGATCGGCCTGGTCGTCATCGTGCTCGGCTACCACAAGCTGCAGCTCCATCCTGGAAAAAATCCCATTCTCTGGGAGCCGCCGGTCTGGACGCGGCATATTGCAGTGGCACTGATGTTGCCGGCGATGATCCTGCTCGTTGCGTCGGTCATCCCGTCGCGCATCCGGACGGCGGTGCGCCACCCGATGCTCATCGCCATCAAGACGTGGGCGTTCGCGCATCTCATTGCGAACGGCGACCTCGGAGCGCTTTTGCTGTTCGGATCTTTCCTCGCTTTCGCGGTTTATGACCGCGTCTCCGTGAAGAGGCGTGGTGCACAGGGACCGCTTGGGAATGCCGTTCCGTCGAGTTCGATCAACGATGTTATCGTCGTCGTTCTTGGCGTTGCACTTTACGCGGCATTGCTGCTCGGAGGCCATCAGTGGCTGATGGGCGTGTCGCCGATGCCGGAACTCGGCTGATGTCCTCGCTTAGGCTGGAACGGAAGTCGTCGCCGGTTTTATCTTGCGGATCGCGGCCGTTACGACGATCGTGATCCAGGCGCCGATCGCGAGCAGCCATGCGACCGGGTCGATGACGTAGTCCCAGAGATTGAGACTGCGGCCGGCGCCGAGCAGGAAGCCGAGAATGCCGATGTTCAGTGCGGCGGCGATGAAAAAGTAACGCCGGTAGAGGGCGTAGGCGAGAAGCACGACGAGCAGCAGCGGCAGCACATACCCGCTGTAGCCCAGTACGTACGTATCGTAGTTCAGAAAGCCGACCGCGCCGGGGTAGAGCAGCACGCCGGCCAGAACCAGCATTGCGGTTCCGAAGCGGAACTCGCTGCCGCTGTCGAACCGGCGCCCTATCGTGGCGGTGATCGCGAAGAGCACGAGAAGCAAAAGACCGGGCGCGGAAGGTCGTTCAATCGCGGAAACGATCCATTCGAAACCCGAACGCGTCGAAATGTGCGTCAGCGCAGCAATCGCTATCGCCGCAATTCCGATAGCGGCGCGTTTGGCCGGACTTATTCGCACGACCTGGCTCAATGCCGCTGCGGCCATGAAGACCAGCAAAGCAGCGCTCGATCGATCGAGAAGGTAGTCGACAGCAGACATCATTTCTGTGCAGCCGATATTTTGAGGTTATGCTCTATCCAGGCGCTGGAGACGCGCACGTGGTTGATGGCGTGCTGCGGCGGGGGGCGCGAGAAAACGACGTCGAACTGGCCTGGCTCGGACTCGATCAGAAACGGGTATGCTACGGCATCGCCTTCGAGCCGGTCGTTCTTTTGTGCGACTGTGCCGATCCTGCGCAAGCTCGTTCCATCAAGATTGGAGAATGCAAGTTTGACGTTGGATTCGTGGTCTGGATCGTCATTGAAAGCGAGCAGAATACGCGTGTCGTCGTAACGTATCGCAGCTATGGGGCCGCCGGGGTTTGGAAGATCGATTGGCGTCGGAGGCGTCCATGTGCGTCCGGCATCGACAGTATGAGACATAAGGATACGCTGAGGACGGAAGCTGTTCAGACGACGCACGAATGCGATGGCCGTCGTCGGTCCAGTCGCAACGATGGCGGGCTGGTAGCCGACCGTGCCGCCGTTACCCATGCGCAGCTTGTCGATGACGCGTCCGTTTCGATCAAGGACGAGCATGACGGGGTATTTGCGGTTCATCTCGTGGTAGGCGGGCAGCGCGATGCGATCGCCGGAGAGGCGGATCGGCAATGACTTCGTCAGATGCGACATGTTCAGGAATGGGGAAGCGTAGAGTCGTTGCGCGGGACTCCACGTCCGGCCATTGTCGACGCTGCGGATCAACACGATCTCGCACGTCGCCCAGCCGCTGAGGCGGGAGGCTGCGAAGAACAACCAGATCTCGTTCGGGGAGCGGCGGAACGGAACGGGATTGGCGAGCGACTTGACCGTCAGTCCGATGTCACGCGTAACGGTGTTACTGTTTGTAACGACTGCTGTCGGCGACCAGTGGTCGCCGTCGAAACGTGCCGAGACGAGCTCGGCGTTGGCGGCCCCTTCGTAGACGGCACGATACCAGAACGCGAGCAGGCCAGTCGGCGTTTCGATCAGGGACGGGCCGTGAACAAAATCCTTTTCATCCGGCGGGGTGATGGTCTGGGCTTGGATTTCGAGATCGCCGCGAACGGGCGCTTGCGGCACGTCGACGACAAACGTCCAAGGCTCGATGCGGTTTGCCATCTTGTAGAGAAGGAGCGCCGCCAGCACGACCGAACAGCCAAAAGCCGCCCACGTTGCCAATGTCTTGGTTGCGTGCCGATCCACGAAATCCCATCCAATGCCCAATATCGCGGGCGGGTATATGCCTGCCCGGCCTGATGTCAACGAACGGACGCGAAGCAGCCGTCGGCTTTACCGGAGAAACCGCGGAGAATGAGCCCGAAGTGTCACTTTGTGAGCACGACGAATTCGGTCCCGCTGCCGTTCTCGTGAAGCGGCAACTCGCGGTCTGAAACAATCAGCGAGGCGCCGGGGCGCGCCCGCTCGCTAATCATGGACAAGATGTCGTCCGGTATCGTGAATGCGGCAAGCGCCGCCGTCGCCATTCGGACGCTCAGATTATCCTCCTGGGGTGACGCTGAATCGCGGCCACGGCGTTTGCGCGCGTCGTCGAGGAATGTTTTTCCCGCCGCCGGAACCTGCGCGCTGACCAATCTCCAGTCGAACGTATTGGGATCGGCGCCATAGCGCATCGCGGTGAAGACGTGGGTGCCGACAGGACCAGGAAGCGGCGTGATCGCGATCGGCGCTTCAAGCACGGGTTCGACTCCCTGGCGCACATAGATCCGCTGTGCGCGGAGGCTGACGAGGACCGAAATCGCTTTGGAGCGGAGACGTATATCCTTATTTGCATCCGCCAACTCGCGTTTTGCCGACATCAGATCGGTTTGAGCGTCGCGCAGGGCATCCGCGGCGGCATCGCGCGCGGCTTTGGCCGCCGAGAAACGAGCTTGAACTTCCGCGAAACTCCATTCGGTTTTGGCGGCGTTCGTGCGGGCGTCATCGGCGTTTTGCGTCGCCTGGAGCACGGCGTTCTCGAGACCGGCTTCGCGATTTCCTCCGTCATTCGAGGTTGGCGCGGTACCCGCGACGGCGCCGGACATGTACGTCTCGAATGCGCGGATGGCGTCCTGCTGTTTCAATTCCGCGTTCTTGACGGCGGCTCTCAGAGGTTCGGCGGCGCGTTGTGCGGCCTGAAGTTGTCCTTCGGCTTGAGCAAACTCCTTTGCGGTCTCGTCGGTCTTGGCAACTGCTGCAGTCTGCGCTGCGTCAGCCGTTTTCAAAGCCGCCTGCAGGCGCGCAATGCGCTCTTGCATCATCTGATCGGCTTCAGCGCGCGTCGTCGGGCGGCGTTGCGGATCGCGAGGCATGTCGGCGACGGCGCGTGCGAGTGCCGGCGAAATTCCGATCAGAAGCGGAAGCTCCTGCATGGCGTCGGTCGTGACTTCGTCGGGCTTGTCGTTGACGGCGACACGTGGCTGCTCCGACGTCCCGGCGTTCATCGCGGTCTTGTCGTCGAGAGGCAGCGGCTTGAAGAGCTTCGGACTATTGAACGCGATCGGTTCTGCGTCGCCCGCCGTGACGACGACGCGATTGCCGATCTTGGTCAGGCCATAAAGTGTTCTGGCGAAGCTGTGAGGCAGACGAATGCAACCATGCGACGCGCGGAAGCCCGGAACGACACCGGCATGCAACGCAATTCCAGACCATGTAATCCGTTCCATGTACGGCATTTCGGCGCCGGAATAGATGTTGCTCCGATGCTGAACGTTTTTTTCGAGAATTGAAAAGACGCCGGTCGGCGTCGCGAAGCCCGGCCGGCCGCTCGATATTCGCGATGTCGCAATCTCACCGTTCGCATCGTAGACGCGCAGTCTTTGATTTCTAAGCGATGCAATGAGGATGAGCGGGGAATCTGATCGCGGCGCGGTGAGCGTCGCCGGAGCGTTGGGTGTTTTTTGCCTGGCACTCGCAGCGGGAGCAGCGACGACAGCCAGGGCGACGGCAATTATTGCCGCAATGGCGTGGCGCTTTCCCCGACACAGCTGTTTGCTCAAGCGACGCACGCGACCCCACCTGACGCCGAACCAAACCCGTCACTGCCATGCGCGACCAAAGTGAGGATGGTCACGATTTACCGGCAGGCCCATAAACTGGTTATCAGACCGCAATTGGGAGCGGCAATGGATGTCGCACCCGGGCATGCACGCGAGGACTAATCTGTTGCATCAATTCCACGTTTTGCCACGTGAACCGCACTTGCTGTGCATAGCCTGTGGTTAATTTCACTAATCTGCTAGACTTTATCAAGCGCGTGCTCTGGCCACTCAACTTCCGTTTCCGTAAACTCCATTCAGTAAGACGCTCGCGCTAGTATGAATCGTCGATTGGCGGTTTCATCGCATTGCCGCGACGATCGGAGGCCAATGTCGATCCACTTCAAGCGCCGCCGGCTGATGGCGCCCGATATTACGGCACGCAAGGGCGGCGAGCCCATCGTGGCGTTGACGTCCTATCATGCGCACACGGCGGCGATTGCCGACAATCACTGCGATTTTCTGCTAGTCGGCGATAGTCTTGGCATGGTCATGCATGGCTATGAATCGACTGTGCCGGTGCCCCTTGAGCTTATGGTCATGCACGGCCGAGCAGTGGTCAGGGGATCGAAACGCGCGCTCGTCGTCATCGACATGCCGTTCGGGACTTACGAGGAAAGCCCGGCGATTGCGTTCCGGAATGCTGCTCGGGTGATGAAGGAGACCGACTGCGGCGGCGTCAAGCTCGAAGGCGGGCGGCGCATGGCCGAAACCGTTCGCTATCTCGTAGAGCGTGGCATCCCGGTGATGGCCCACATCGGGCTGACGCCGCAATCGGTCAACGTACTCGGCGGATTCAAAACGCAGGGCCGGACGGTCGATCAATGGGCGGCGATCGAGGAAGATGCCCGGCTCGTTTCCGAAGCCGGCGCGTTTGCGGTCGTGCTCGAAGCGATGGCGGCCCCTCTTGCCGAACGGATCACAAAGGCCATTGCGATCCCGACCATCGGGATCGGCGCCTCGCCCGGCTGCGACGGTCAAATCCTTGTCATGGAGGATATGCTCGGGCTTTCGCCGAATGTGCCGAAATTCGTGAAGAAATTCGGAGCAATCGGGGCTGCCATCGACCGCGCCATCGGAGCTTATGCCGCCGAGGTTCGCGCCCGGACTTTCCCGGCGCCCGAGCACACCTATTCGATCAAGGAGGGCGATAGCGCGACCGCTGCGCCTTCCCAGCGGGCCACGAAAAAGCCGAAGACTCCGAGCACTTAGCCGACGGGACGTCAGGGAATTCGTTGGCAACGCCGCCGAATGCGGGGGTGGGGCTTGCCCCGGGCGGCCGCTTCGCTATCTATGCCCGCCAAGTGGGATCGGCCGCGTCCGGTCCGCGTTCGACTACTGGAAACTGCCGGAGCTTAGGGACATACGATGGCCGATGAACAAGACAGCCTGCTGCGCGAAGTCGAGGAGGAAATCCGCCGCGAGCGGATGGAGAAGCTTTGGCAACGCTATAGCGGTCTGATCATGGCCGGCGCGGTGCTCATCGTGCTCGCGGTCGCCGGATACAAGTATTTGGAGACCAAGCGCATCGCTGCAGAACAAAGCGCCGGCGCGGAATACACGGCCGCCGAGACGCTGAGCGACGATAAAAAGAAGGACGAAGCCGAGGCAGCATTCAAGAAGCTCGCTGACGAGGGACCGTCCGGTTATGGCTCGCTCGCAAAGCTGCAACTTGCGGGGGCCCAGGCGAAAGACGGCAAAACGGCCGACGCCATCGCGACATACGATTCCCTGGCAAACGACTTGGGTGCCGACAATCTGTTGAAAAGCTTTGCACAACTGCAGGCGGCATCGCTTCGGATGCCGGATGCCGACTATGCAGAAATCCAGAATCGCTTGACACCACTTGCAGGTGACGATGCCCCGTTCAGCAAAAGTGCGCGCGAGCTGCTAGGCATCGCCGCGTACAAGGCCGGGAAATATGACGAGGCGCGCAAGTATCTGGAGCCGCTGCTGATCGATCCCAATGCCTCTGAAGCGCTTCAGGAGCGCGTGAAGGTGGTGATGTCGGACATTGCAGCGTCCGAGGTCGGGAGCGGCACGAAGGCGCCAGATGCGAATGCGCCGAAGGCTTCGACGAGCGGCTCGGCGGACGAAGGGAAGCCAGCCGACGCAAAACCGAGTGCCGATGCGGCGACGGGGACTGAGACGAAGAAGTAGCGGCTGGCATGGCGGGAGAGGAGAGACGGGCTTGAGCAAGGGGGGAAACGACAAGCGCCATCGTGCGTTGCCGCTTCTTGTGGCGTTCGTCGCGGCTTCCCTGCTGGCGGGGTGTGCGGGCGGTGGCCCGTCGCTGCCGAAAATTTCCGAGCTCAATCCCTTCAAGACCAAGCAACAGCCGCTTCCCGGGCGCCGCATTCCGGTTATCGAGACGACGGAAAGCCTCTCCGACAATCTTGCCGATGCGGACAAACCGATCGTGCTGCCGCCTGTGCGCAACAACGATGCGTGGCCGCAGCCGGGTGGAGAGCCTAACAATGTTCCCGGCAACCTCGCGCTGGCGGGCGCGGTGCATCAAACATGGAGCGCCAGTGTCGGCGAGGGTTCGTCCAAAACGGGCCGAGTGACGGTGAGCCCCATCGTCTATGACGGCCGCATTTACACGCTCGATGCTGCCGCGACTCTTTCGGCATTTTCGCTGTCTGGAAGCAAAGTCTTTTCAATTTCGACCAAGCCAGAGGGGACTGTTGGACTTGGCGGATATGGCGGAGGGCTGGCGGCCGAAAATGGCCGGCTCTACGTCGCTAACGGCTACGGTACCGTGGCTGCTCTCGATCCGCAGTCCGGAAAAACAATCTGGACCAAGAACCTCGATGTGCCCGTTCGCGCCGCACCGACGGCCGTCGGCGATCGTCTTTATGTCATCACGATCGATGGACGTTTCTATTGTTTGAGCGGCATCGACGGCGCAGAAGTTTGGACCGCGCGCGGTTTGCCACAAACGGCGAGCCTCATGACCTCGACTAGTCCGGCGGTCGACGGAGATGTCGTCGTCGTGCCTTATCCGTCGGGCGACATCATCGCCTACAAGACATCGGATGGCACGGCGGTGTGGACCGAAAACCTCTCGCGTACCCGCCAGACGTCGCAGATCGCATCGATGAGCGACGCGGCACGGCCGGCAATCGACAACGGTATTGTCTTTGCAGTCGGTCATGCAGGCCGCATGATCGCGGCGCAGGCAAAGAACGGTGATCGCCTATGGTCGGCAACGATTCCGAGTTCACAGCCGCCCTGCGTCGCTGGAGATACGATCTTTGTCGTCGACACGGCCGGGCGGTTGCTGGCCCTGGCGCGTTCGAGCGGCAAGACGAAGTGGACGGTGAAACTTCCGGAAGCCAAGTCATGGGCCGGGCCAGTGCTTGCCGCAGGTACCCTGTGGCTTGTTTCAAGCGCGGGCCAAGTCGTGGGCGTCGACGGCACGACCGGCAAGCTTGGCAGCCAGGTCAGCATCGGGGAAGCGTCCTATATCCCGCCGATCGTCGCCCAGGGGCACATGTTTGTCCTGACTGACGCGGCAAAACTGATCGCCCTCAACTAGGAATTGGGCTAGAGACCGTCCGGACGGTCGCCGCCGGATGCGCGCGAACGCATTCGCATCTCTATTAATCATACGACGGCCAATCCTTGACGTTCGAAGCCCATATCCCCCTGGCCCCCGTGGTCGCTATTGTCGGCCGTCCCAATGTCGGAAAGTCGACGCTGTTCAACCGCTTGACCGGCACTCGGGCGGCGCTCGTTTCAGATCTGCCGGGACTCACGCGCGACCGCCGCGACGGTATTGCGGAGATTTTCGGAACCGAGCTTCGTCTTATCGATACTGCCGGTCTTGAAGAAGCGCGCCAGGGCACGATCGCCGATCGCATGCGCAAGCAGACCGAACAGGCGATCGCGGCAGCGGATCTCGTGCTTTTCGTGATCGACGCGCGCGCCGGCGTTACGGCTGCGGACAGCTCCTTCGCGCGGATCGCCCGGCAGTCGGGAAAGCCTGTCGTTCTCGTCGCGAACAAAGCCGAGGGGCGTCAGGGCACCGATGGCGTCCTCGATGCCTTCTCGCTTGGCCTCGGCGCTCCGATTGCAATCTCGGCTGAGCATGGCGAGGGCATCGGCGATCTTGCGGCCGACATCGTTGCGGCGCTTGGTTTGAAGATTCCGAAAACGGCCAAGAAAGGGCGCGACCACGACGCAGAACCGGTCGACGATAAGAAGCTGCCGCCGGAGCGCCCGCGACCGATCCGGGTCGCGATCGTCGGCCGGCCGAATGCGGGAAAGTCGACGCTCGTCAATGCGCTCCTTGGCGAAGACCGGATGATCACCGGGCCTGAGCCGGGTTTGACACGGGACAGCGTCGCGAGCGAACTCGACTACAAGGGCCAATCGATCCTGCTGTTCGATACTGCGGGATTGAGGCGCAAGGCGAAGATTACCGAGACGGCAGAGAAGCTGGCAGCCAGCGATGCCGTGCGCGCCATCCGATTTGCCGAAGTCGTCGTGCTGCTGATCGATGCGGAGCATCCCTTCGAGCATCAGGATTTGACGATCGGTCACCGGGTTACGGAGGAAGGGCGTGCTCTTGTCGTCGCGATCAACAAGTGGGACCTGATTCCCGAAAAACAGAAGACGCTGCGCGATCTCAAAAAGACGGTTGCTGAAAGTCTTGCGCAGGTGCCGAACGTTCCTGTCGTCGCAATTTCGGCGCGTTCGGAAAGCGGGCTCGACCAGCTGATGTCGGCGATCATCAAGACGCACGCGACATGGAACCGCCGCGTTTCGACACCGCAGCTCAACCGCTGGCTCGAAGAAGCGTTGAGCCGACACGCACCGCCTGCCGCAGCCGGCAAGCGCATCAAAATCCGCTATGTGACGCAGCCTTCGACACGGCCGCCGACGTTCGTGGCATTTTGCCAACGGGCCGATGCATTGCCGAAATCCTATCTGAAATATCTCACGAACTCGCTGCGCGAAGCATTCGACCTTCCGGGTGTGCCAATTCGCTTCAGCCTTAGAAAAGGCGAGAATCCTTATGTTAAAAAATAGCAAGTTGCGGGATGCCATTCACCAGTTAAACGAGAATCGGGCATCTGGTGCCGAAAGCTCAGGCACAGTAATTTTCCGATTCACATCGAAGACAGGAATCTAGAGGGACCATTGATGAGAAAGTTTGAAACTGTCTTGTCCGCTGCTGCGGTGGCGGGCGCTGTGTCCCTTCTGACGGCACCCGCGATGGCATATTCAGCGAAGGTGAGACAGGCTTGCGCGGGCGATTACCAGAGCTTCTGCTCGCAGTATGCGCCCGACAGCACGGAGCTGCGCCGCTGCTTCGAGAGCAACAGAAAGGGTCTTACACGCACGTGCAAGACCGCACTGGTCGATGCGGGTGAAGTGCCGGCACGATATCTGAAGAAAAGATAGCTGGGTGAATTCGCAGTGAGCGGGAGCGCAGCGGCGAAAAGTAAGAAGACCACCGCGCTCACCGCCCACACGGGCGTCAGCTACAAGAACCAGCGCCGCTCCGGACGAAGTAAGATAGGTGATGCGTAATAGACTTCAAGAGCCAAGCTGGCTGTGGTCGAGTGGTAGCTGATGGACGTCTATTTTTATCACCTCGAACATCAGACGCTTGAGCGCGTGCTACCCAGTCTTCTTGAAAAGACGTTGGCGCGCGGGTGGCGTGCCGTCGTGCAGGCCGGTAGCGAAGATCGTCTTGAGGCGATCGACATGGCGCTCTGGACATATGCCGACGACAGCTTTCTGGCGCATGGAACGGCGCGCATCGGGCATGCGAGTTTGCAGCCGGTCTATCTTACGCTCGGCAGTGAAAATCCCAACGGGGCGGGCGTGCGCTTTTTCGTCGATGGGGCAGAGGCGGAGGAATTCGTCGGCGCCGAGCGCTTTGTCTATGTGTTCGGCGGCCATGATGCCGAGGCGCTGGCGTCGGCGCGTGGCCAATGGACTGCGGCGAAAGCTGCAGGGTGCACGGTCACCTATTGGCAACAATCGCCAAGCGGGCGCTGGGAGCAAAAAGCCTAACCGCATAGCATCGATACGAGATGCTTTTCCTTCATCCGGTTGTCGACGATGAACTATCGCCACGGCTATCACGCTGGGAATTTCGCCGATGTGGTGAAGCACGCCGTGTTGGCGCGCGTTCTGACATACATGAAACAGAAGCCGCGGTCGTTTCGTGTCGTCGATACGCATGCCGGAGCAGGGCGGTACGATCTTGCGGGACCCGAAGCGGGCAAGACGGGAGAATGGCAGGACGGAATTGGCCGCATTTTCGATGTCGATCTTCCGCCTTCCGTTGCGGAACTTCTCGCGCCCTATCTCGACGCGGTGCGCGCAACCAACGAGAGCGGCAAGCTACAGATTTATCCGGGAAGCTCGCTGATCGCGCGCCACATCATGCGGCCGGAAGATGTGCTCGTCGCAAATGAACTCAACACTTCAGAATTCGAGCGTCTCAAACGCGAACTTGGCCGGGCTAAAAATACGGCCGTGCTCAACATCGATGCATGGCACGCAGTGAAATCGCTGCTGCCTCCAAAGGAGCGGCGAGCCGTTGTTCTGATCGATCCGCCGTTCGAGGAAAAAAGCGAGTTCGCCGATCTTGTCGTTGCAGTGGGCGAGGCGATGGCGCGGTTTCCAACAGGGGTCTATTTGATCTGGTACCCGCTGAAGGACGAAGCGGCCGCCAATCAGTTTGTAGCCCAAGCGACGGCACGCCCCGGTCTCGAGTTCCTCGACGTCCGGCTTGCGGTTTGTGCGCCGTTTCCGGGTCTAGGCCTGACGGCCGCGGGTCTATTGGTTCTCAATCCGCCGTATCGGCTTCGTGACGAGCTTGAGATCATGCTGCCAGTTCTCAGAGACCGGATGGCGGAGGGGAGAGGAAGTGCCTTCGATCTCAGGGACGTCGTTTAGCAATCTTAATCTTCGTTGCTCTGCAGCATTTCGTCTTGCGCGATAGCTGCATTTACGGGATAAATTGCCGCACGCTAAGGCGAGCAGCGGCGTGCCAGCTCTCCGTCGCGTTCTGGGAGTCCGGCCGCATTGATGCGATTGGACGAACGCGACCGAGTTCTTGTGCTCCGACGCCCGTCCCGGCGGTCGATAAGAGGCTTGCGGGGAGAAAGCCTGAGATCGAGCGCCGGATTGCGCCAGGAGACGACGCATGCGCCAAACAGGTACCGTCAAGTTCTACAATTCCCAAAAAGGCTACGGCTTTATCAAACCCGATGCCGGAGGCAACGACGTGTTCGTTCATGTCACTGCCGTCGAAAGATCAGGCATCGGTGAGCTGAATGAGGGTATGCGGATTTCATTTGAGACCGAACCCGATAAGCGCGGCAAAGGGCCAAAGGCAGTCGACCTACAAAAGGCCGGCTGAGAGACTGCCCACGTGGCGGCCTTTCCGCGTCGTGCGCCATATTGCGGCGCGGCTCTGCACTGATCTCGGCGGGACGTTCTCGCGGCGCTAGTTTCTGCGCGTCGCGCCATATCTGGTCGCGCGCGAAATGACCAATCGTGATCGGGCGTCCCCGACCGTGGCACGATGGCCGCACTTGGCGGAAAGCTGCGCTTTCACGCGGCCTCGCAATACGGGCAAACAATTTCAGAGCTATTATTGTCCTTAAGGCAAGTCGCGGGATCTTGCCTGATTGGGAGTGGCGCCGGTTCGAGACGCGGGGCTCGTTTCATAACGCGTTGCCCGGCGCGGTGGCTTGGCGCGAATTTGCGAAACAGGGAGAGAGACATGAGGACACTCGTGCGTATGGGGATGATCGTTGCGGCCGGCCTTGCGGTCGCGTCGACGGAAGCTTCGGCGAGATGTGTATTGGCGGGCGGTCAGGCGACAATGGTGACGCTCGATCTCGCCAAGTACATGGCGAACGCCGCTCTCAAGAATTCGATCAGTGCGCATGGATGGACCGCACACGGCGCTGTCAGAATGCGGTGCGATACGTCGTCCGTTGGGTTGCCGCATTGTCTGGCGCGTCAGAAAGCCTGCGGCTGATCACGCGACGAGGATAGAAAAAGCCCGCTGGATGAATTTCCAGCGGGCTTTGGTCATCCCAGCAGGGTTGTCGGTCAGCTTACTTTGCCATGGCGTTGCGGATGGCGCCGACGATGGCCATCAGGATACCGCCGCCGACACCGCCACCAACGATTTGAGTTAAAATGTTCATTGGGTCGTACGCTCCGCCTGCGACCGCCGTATGGAATACCTGTTCGAGAATTTGGCCGCCGATGCCGCCACCGACAATGCCGGCGATCGAGTTTCCAACCGTGCCGAGACTCAGATTCTTCAGGAGTCCACCAGCGACGTTGCCGCCGACTGCTCCGCTGATCAATTGAATTAACAGGGTCGCGATATCCATGTGACGTCTCCACGAGTGAGACAGCAAGCCCCGCGATTTTCCGCTTCCAGGCCGCCGCCGTCTGAATAGTCCCCAACAGTGGGAATCATATCACACATCCTGTGACAATTCGTACAACTTGCCCATTTGGGCGCCGCGTTTCCGGGTAGGAGTGGTGGATAAGATACAGCCTTGCCGGAATTGGAGACGACAACCATTTCTTGAGGGAGTTCAACGATAATTTCGGTATTCTTGGGCGCGTCGTGTGCGACGCAACCGCGGCGGCAGAGAGAGGCCACTTCGATGACGTTCAAGTTCGTTTCAGCCGTGCTGTTCGGCGGGTTGCTGGTTTGCGTCGCGGCGCCGGTGAGTGCCCAGCAAAAGAAGGGCTATCAGAATACGGCCCAGGCAGACGGATATACAATTCGCCGTCATCGCGGAGGCTATTCCTACGGCTACGGCGATTCGATCAACACCGACGCCCGGGGTAAGGCCGGCGGTTCAGGGTATACCGATCCGCGCCTTTATCGCCAATCGCCTGGCGGTCCCTTCGATTCCGGATTCTTCTTCGATTCCGGTGTTGGCAGCCCTTACGGCGGCCAAGCCCCCTATATGCACTGACCCTGTCATGGTGCTTGGCGCTGTCTCCATCGGTGGGCAGCGCAAAGCTGTGGGCGACGGGCAACAAAGTGTCGACAACTCCGTAGGTTGCGAAAGTCGCCCTCGTCCTGCCACTGTGCGGCCAATATAAATACGGGCAGGATTGGGTGGGGTATCACGGGGGTCTATCAGCATGCGCGCTATCTTCAACCTTGTTGCAGCCGCTGCAACAGCTGCCGCCTTCGTCGCCACCGTCTCCCTGCCGGCAACGGCTGCGTGCAAACGGTACGGCTTCACCGTCAACGATTACGGCAAGGACGGTCCGACGAAAGACGCGAAGGCGCTTCTGGACAAGATGATTGCTTCCAAGATGTCGGAGCAGGGCATCAAGGATTTTCACACGGGCAAGAAAAGCGTCTCGTGTGAACTGTTCCTGAACTTCATCGTCTTTGACGAACATACCTGCACGGCGGAAGCGACAGTGTGCTGGGGTGGTTCGCAGTTGCCGAAGTCCGAGGAGACGGCAGCTGCTGACGACACCGCCGCGGAACCGAAAAAGGCATCGTCGGATGCTGCCGAGCCCAAGACGGCGAAGAAGAAGGATGTCGCCAAGAAATCCGAGCTGGTCGCAGAGAAAAAGAAAACCGCAGCTCTGAAGACGATTGCCGATCCGAAGAAGCCGACAGTATCGGCTGAGCACACCAGCGCTGCGCCGGAGGCGCCGGAAAGCGCGGCCGCTACTCCCGCTGCAAGCGAATCATCCTCGACCGAGGCGAAGCCTGAGACGCACGCGACGAAGCCGGTCGAGACGGGCTCGTTGAATGAGCCTGCCAAGAAGCCCGTAAAGCATCATGCGGAAAAAACCGCGCCGGAAACGAATGACGGCCCGCCGGTGAAGCTGGATAACGGCGCCGGCTATCCGACGCCGGAAGGGCCGCAGGACGACGCGCAGTAAGACGTCGTCAGGTCGCGCAGCCTTTAGGATGGTGCTTATGGGTTTCCTTAGGCACCATTCGTCTTTTTGGAGGCCGGCGGATCCGGACTGTCTGTTAGCGATGAGATGCTTCCGGCGGCGTTAAGCTGTAACGCGGATTTCGGCGAGCTTCATTTCGATGATCTCGCGGTTGAAAGGCTTCAGAAGGAAGCTATCGGCGCCGGCCGCCAATGCACGCTTGATCTCGTGCGGTTCGTTTTCCGTCACGACGTAGATGATGTAGGGCCGTTGCTCCAGGGGCAACGTGCGCAGTTTGGCGATGAACTCAATGCTATTGGTGTCCGGCATGCGCCAGTCGACGAGAATATACTCGGGCGATTCCGTTCGCAGACGTTCAAGCGCGGCGACCGGGCCATCGGCCTCGCTCACGCGGAAGCCCAGATTCTCGAAAATGAGTCTGGTGAACTTTCGAATGATATCCGAATCGTCGACGATGAAGCAGTGCAGCATTTGTCCGGTGTCTCGCGCAGCCTCTCTAGCTTGCCCGGCAAACACTTAAGGTGCCGTTAAGCTCTGAGGCGTCATTCGGGCAGCCGTAGATTTCGCTGTTTCGTATGCTTCAGGTCTCGGGCTTGGCGACGAGCAGAATATCAGTGCCATCCTTTAGGATCCCCAGCCGCATGCCGGCTGATGGCGCTATGCGCCATGTGTAGTAGGCCTGTATCGACATCGCATCGAGTGCCAGCGGGTTTCCGGCAACAAAGTCAGTCAGATACTGCGGCGGCCGCGCACCCGTGCCTTTGCATCGGATCAAATAGCTTGGCTGCTCGAAGGAGCCCGCAATCGCCACGTCGATTTCACCCCCACGCGGAAGCGCCGTGACGGCAGACGCAATGAGGTTGAGCAGCAGCTTGACCTTATCCTTGGCGACAAACCCCGGTGCGCCGCGCCACGTCAGCTTGTGCTTCCCCTGGGTAATTTTGACAAAGCCGCGGGAGATCTTCTCGGCGGTCGTGAGGTCGATCATCGCTCCCGCGGATCCAGCGGCTCCGAAGGCGAAGCGGGCGAATTCGAGCCGTGCGGAGGCCTGCTCCGTGACGTTCCGGATAACGTTCAGAGCGTAGCTCTTGGCCTGCGCGTCATCGTCTTCGTCAAGGATCTCCAGGCCGTTGAAAATGGCGCCGACGGGATTGATGATGTCATGACAGATCCGGCTTGAGATCAGTGCTGCGAGTTCGAGATCTGTCGGCGGCACACGTTGGCTCATTATCGACCCTTTTTTCTGCAAGCCCGGCGTCGAAGGGTGGTGGCCACTCAAGCGCGACAGCGCGACGCGAGCCAATCCGGCCGCTTGCGAAAACGTTATATGCTCTGATACATGCGCCGGATCGCGGTTGCCAAGCCCTGTGACCGATGGGGTCCTTGAGCCCCGATTTTCATTGAAGGCCTGAGTCTTACGCGCCACGGTCCATGAGTGGCGTAGAATGCACGCCGACGCGTATGCGGCCCGCAGCAAATTGATTTCGATTGGAGTTCTATTGCAAGAGATCCCGGCGATCGACGTCAACGATCACGATGCCCTGATTGCGGCATTGCTGCCAGCGGTTCGCGACGCGGGGCGCGTGGAGATGGAGCATTTCCGGAAGGGCGTCGCGATTGAACAAAAGGCAGATCGATCGCCCGTGACGGTTGCGGATCGGGAAGCTGAGGCTTTGCTGCTTGCGGCGCTGTCTAAGATCGCACCGAGCGTTCAGATCGTAGCCGAGGAAGATATAGCGGCGGGGGCCGCCCCGGGATACGCGCGCCGGTTCTTTCTCGTCGATGCGCTCGACGGCACCCGGCTTTTCATTCGCGGCAAACCCGAGTTTTCGATCAACATCGGATTTGTCGAGGATGGACGCGCCTCCTTCGGGCTGATTTTTCTGCCGCCGTCCGAACGTCTGTTTGTGACGCGATCGGATGGCGCCGCCTACGAAGCGCGGCTGCCGTTGTCCGGAGATGATGTTTTGCCGGATGTCAGTTTCAAAAAGATCGCGACGCGCGCACCCGACCGAGATGCACTCGTTGCGTTCAACAGCCGCGGCGCCGGGAGCGCCAGCGCCCATCTCCTCGCTGAACTCAGGGTCGCCGAAGCGCGCCCGCTCGGTTCGGCGATGAAATTTTGCCTGATCGCGGCGGGCGAAGGCGACCTCTATGCGCGGTTCGGCGAGACGTACGAATGGGATACGGCGGCGGGGCAAGCGATCCTCGAAGCCGCAGGAGGCTCGGTCACGACGCTCGACGGAGAGCCATTGACTTACGGGAACTTTACGCGAGGTTTTCTCAATCCGTATTTCGTGGCGTGGGGACGTCAGCCGCTGTGGCGCAGCGGCGATGAGACCAGCACATCCAAGCGTGGCGCATAGGCAACGCGAATTGGCCATACTTTAGCAACAGAATCCCGCGAATCTGCGTACGGATTTCGCTGGGGGGTTAGTCGCGCGCGGAATCTGTCAACCTCTCGAGGGTGTACCAGGCGCGTTCGACAAACGTGGGGTCCTAACGATGAGCCGCGTCTTCTCTGGAAAAATCAAAGCGCCGGGCCGCACGGCGTCGGCACTTGCGAGTTTACCGCTTATTGTTTGCCTCGCTGTGACGGCTTCCGGCGCCGGCGCCGGCGCCGTAGATGATGCTTATCGGCCGCCATCGGATAGCTATTCGGGGCAAGGCGGTTTTGACTCCTACCGCCAGTCGCCGCCTCCCGCGGGCGACGCTTACCAGCCGCCGGCCGGCGCACCGGTGGATAGTTATCAACAGCCGGGCTCGCCGCCGAGCCGTGGTTATGGCGATTCCTACAGGCAGGCCCCGAGCGGCGGCTATGGCGCCTACAACGGCGAGCGTAATTACGGTGGCGATTCGCAGGGCTACGGTGAGCCCTATCGTCCACCGCGGGAGAGCGCAAGCCGCGAAGAGCATTACGATTCCGGTCCGCCGCCTCCAGACCGCGGGCCGGTTCGCGGAACCTATTCGGAAGACGAAATCATCCGGGCGGGCAATAACTTCTTCGGCAAGGTCAGTGGCGGGCTGGCATCGGCCATTGAATGGACGTTCCAGAAGGCCGGCAGACCGAACGGCTATATTCTCGGCCAGGATGCTGGTGGTGCGTTCGTTGCGGGTTTGGCCTACGGAGAGGGCACGCTTTACACCAAGGATGCAGGGGACTTTAAAGTCTACTGGCAGGGCCCGTCTGTCGGGTACGATTTTGGTGCCGATGGTTCGAAGGTGATGACGCTTGTATACAACCTCCGAGATCCGTCGGACATCTTTGACCGTTTCGGCGGTGTTGAGGGGGCGGCATATCTCGTCGGCGGTGTCAGTGTGCAACTGCAGAAATCGGGGCATGTCACACTGGCGCCGATTCGGGCTGGCGTCGGGCTGCGCCTCGGTGCCAACGTCGGCTATTTGAAGTATACTCGAAATCCGACATGGAACCCGTTTTGATGGCTGAAGCCGCCACTGCATGTTCTATGTTGCGGAAATCCGCGAAAGCGGGTTTCTCTCGACCGAAGGGAATTCAGCGCGCGGCGGGGGCCGCGTAGCCGACCAGTTCAGGACCTGTTGCTTGATCACCCTTTACGCCGCGATGCTCGTGACGCTGGGCTTCCTGATCGCGGCCTTGATTGTCGTTGTCCTGTTGCCGGCCTATCGGCTCCGCATCGAGCGGTTCACGACAGAGGTGTTGAAGCGCACGCTGCCGCTCACCGAGGAGGAAATCCGCGCCGACAAGGATCGGATGCGGGCGGACTTCGCGATGGAAGTGCACAGGCTCGAAACCAAAGTGGAGGAGGCGAGCTTCTCGGCGGCGCGGCAAAGCGTCGAGATCAACCGGCGCGACGCCAAGATCCAAGAGCTGACGCAAACGATTGCCGATCACAAGATGAGCGTCGAGGAGCACGAGAATGCGCGGCGTGTTCTCGAACAGGCGATCCTCGATCGTCTGCCGAAGGTCGAGCAGCGCCTTGCCGAAACGCGCAAGCTGCTCGCGATACGGGACCGTGAGATTCGCGGGCTGCTCGCGACCAGCGCCAAGCAGGCGACGGCGCTTGAGGAAGCGGCCCAGATCAATGCGCAGCGCGAAAAGGAGCTTGTCAAGCTGCGTACGACGCTCGACACGCGCGCGTCGCGCTTCCGGGGTACCCGCTCCGACGATCGCATCGACGGCAGCGTGGCGCTCAAATCGGAACTCGAGTCCTTGCGCGCCCAAAATCGCGAGCAAGCCGCCCTGATCGCGCGATTGCAGGGACCGGATGGCAAAGCGAAAACGGCTGCCGATGACAGAGATCGCGACGCAGAGGTCAAGCGGCTGATACTGGCGCTCGCGAAGGCCGAATCCGAGCTTGCCGCCATGAATGCGAGTATCGGCAGTGGGGATGCAGAACGCATGGCGCTCGAAGATCGCTTGGCGGATCTGCAAGCGGCGAGCGATGCGAAATCGACGGAACTCGCCAAGCTTAAGGCTGTCCTCAAGACCTACGAGGAAAACGCAGCCGATGCTCCTGGCATAGCACAGAAGGCAGACCTCAGCGCCCTTCAGGTGGAGGTCGACGAACAACGGCAGACGATCTCTGCGCTTCGGGCCGAGATCGCGGCGAACCAGGAACGCTTGTCGCGGCAGGCATTGCACTTTCACGACGAGTTGCGTCGCATGGGAACCCGCCACGCCGACGACGGTAAAACGGACGCGGAGAATTCTACGCCACGCAAGCCTCTGGCTGAGCGGATCGCGGCGCCGCGGCCGGTGCGATCGGCAGATCATGAAGCGGTTGCGGCGGACAACGGGGCAGATCCGGTTCGGGAGCCCCGCGCGCAGCCTTATCTGCGGGCTCTTAACGGAACCGACAACGGCGCCTCCGGCAATGGCAAGGATTCATCAGATAACGATCAACCGCCGCCGTTGCCCGCCGCAGAGACCGGAAAAGAAGGGGACGCCGGGCCATTGCCCCGCCGTCCACGCCTGCTTGAACGTATCAGCGGGCTCGACAAGCGCTAGTTCACCCGGTGATCGGATATTGGCGCGGGTTCGCGCAATAAGTTCGCATCTTTTACAATCCCGCTGCTTTTACAATCCCGCTGCGCAATCTAAATTATCGGGTGTGCTTCAGGCGGTATCTTCCGAGCCCGCACCGGGCTGATTGTGAGTTATGACCGAGAACGCTACCGACAAGTCTCACTCCTCCTCCCACGAAGGGCAGATGCATGATCATGGCCATGATCATAGTGCGGGATCTCACGCGCACAGTCACGCCCACAGCCATGCGCCCAAGGACTTCGGATTTGCGTTTGCGCTGGGAGCGGCGCTCAACGTTGCATTCATCATCGTCGAGGCAGCCGCGGGATTTTACGCGAATTCCATGGCGCTGCTCGCCGACGCCGGGCACAATCTTAGTGACGTTCTTGGGCTTCTGATCGCTTGGGGCGCAACGCTCCTTATCAAGCGCCGCCCGACGCTGCAGTATACGTACGGCTTCGGGTCTTCGACCATTCTCGCGGCGCTCGCCAACGCAGTTCTGCTGCTCGTTGCGGTCGGCGCCATCATTTTGGAGTCGGGGCAGCGGCTCGGAAGCTCGGTGCCGCCAGTGGGCGGTGTGATCGTGATTATCGTCGCCGCAATCGGTATTCTGATCAATGGGTTTACCGCGTGGTTGTTTGTTTCCGGCAGCGAGCGCGACGTCAACATCCGCGGCGCTTATCTGCACATGGCGGCTGATGCCGCGGTGTCGTTCGGTGTCGTAGTGGTGGGCTTCACGATGCTGACGACGGGCTGGAACTGGCTCGATCCGGTTGTCAGTCTCGTCATTGCCGCAGTCATCATCTGGGGAACGTGGGGTCTGTTGCGCGATACGATGCGCCTTGCCCTACATGGCGTGCCCGCCCGTATCAGCACCGCTCAGGTGAGGGGGCGCCTCGCGTCCTTGCCCGGTGTTGAAAGCGTTCACGATTTGCACATCTGGCCGATGAGCACGACTGAAACGGCGTTGACGTGCCATCTGGTGATGCCGGGCGGCCATCCGGGCGATGCCTTTATCTCTGAAACGGCCAAGATGTTGCACGATGAGTTCGAGATCCGCCATACGACGCTTCAGTTTGAAGTTGGATCGGACATTCCGTGCGGCTCGGAATGTGCAGTATGAGCACTGAACGGCGATAAGAAATGGAACCCGGACTGGTAATCCGGCGTATTTCAGCCGGTCAGTCGCGATGCATTGGACAATTCGGGCGGAATAGGTCAGAATACTCAATATATTCATTTCGCGTTAGGGATATTCATCCGCCATTCGGTCCCTGATTTTCCAAAGCTCTACAAGACGATCGCGCAGACAAGAGTTCCCCCGCCGATAGTTTCCGGTGGTCCCCCGTAGACCGGAGTTGCGTGTGTTGAGTTTGGTCATTGAAGATATCGGCTCCCCGGTGCTCGCTCCCGTTTCGGCCAGCCAGGGTCTTGCGCCGAGCGCACCCCTTCGCACGCTTCAGCGCAATGAGATGCTGTTCGAGGCGGGAGATTTGAAAACCCATCTCTACCGGATCGAGACGGGCGCGATTTGCATTTACGTGACGCACCCGAACAAGACGCGTGAAATTATCGAGTTTGCGCTCGCAGGCGATCTCGTCGGCATGGGTTTTCTGGAACGGCACGCGACCAGCGCACGCGCCGTGATCGACACCAAAGTAAGCTGCCTGGGCCTCGACGAAATTGATCGCCTGACGGCTGAGGATGCTAGTGCGAAGGCCAGGCTCGATGATGCCGTCGAGCGCGAGTTTGCGTTCCGGCGGGATTATGTCACCGATGTAGGGGCCTCGCGTCCCGTCGTGCGGCTTGCCGCATTTCTGATTGCTGTCTCACACCAAAATGAAAACGAGGGCCGTGACCCGGCGGTGATCGACGATACGTTGGAATGCGCCGTCGTTGCCGGTTATCTCGGGGTCAGCGTCGGATGTCTCGCGGAGATGCTTGTCGAACTCGAAGATCTTGGCTTGATTCAACCGGCGCCTCACCACGGCATGCGCATCATGAATATGGAGCGCCTTGAAGCGTTGGCGGATGAGATTGCAGATCCCTTGCTGCAATCGGACTTGCCCGATAAGCAAAGATTGCTGCCAGGCAGCTAAAGTGCTTGCGGGGTTAAATGGGCTGCGGTTCGAGCAGGATATGGCCGGCAAGCTTCCTGAATCTGTCGCGTCGCGCTTTCGGCATAACGAACTGTTGCACACTCGCGAGTAACGCCTGCCACGCCGGTAATTGAATCTGGCGTTTGAGGCGCTCTGCCTCCTCGGCTAGATAACGAATTTGCCGGCATCGCCACCCATGCTTCTCAAAAAAGCCTAGCCAATCATCGGGCGCAAACTTGAATGGGGCGTTCTGCATCCGGTCGCCCATCTGGCGTTGCCGGTATTTGAGAAGTTGCGGCGAGAAATAATCCACGAGCCAGTACCTTGCATGATCGAGGCTGCGGAGATCGTCCGCAAGCGTTGCAACCTGATCCGTGCCCAAGTAGGGGACGACGCCCTCGGAGAGGACCAATAGTTTCTTGGCGGAAGCGTTGACTTCGGCAAGCAACCGGCGGCGGGATGTATCGTCGGCAAGGTCGCATTTTATGCGCGCCAGCCGACAACGTGGCGTTTCCTGCGCGAGGCGCTGCTGCTTGTAGTCTATGACATGCGGGTAATCGACCTCGGTCCAGTTGAGAGTTTCGGGCAGCTCCATGCGATAGGGTCGGGTGTCCAATCCGGCGCCGAGATTCAAGACGGCATCCGTTCCTTCGCGGATGGCCAAGCGAATATGATCGTCGATAATGCACGTTCGCATTACGACCGCCCATGCCGTCACCATGGATCGGGGCATCGAGTCCGCGATGTTCTTGCCGCGCGTTCCCGCGAGCACTTCGGCCAGTGGATCCTTAAAGAGTGCGTCGGGCCGCTTAGTCTCGACGCTTCGATGGTGCGCGATCCAGAACGCCGTATCCGAAACATCATTGATTAATGTGTTCGTCACGCGAATCTCCTTCTGGCGCCTTTTGTCGTTTGGCGCGCGGCAGCAGCATCCAAATGTTTCCTAATTTTAAATCGGCGGAAACATCCAGGAAATGTACGGGATGGCAGGTTCAACATGTCTTTGGGGGGAATTTGAGGACAGTTTCTCGTTCAGCTCTGAAGGATACGCGAAGATGGATTTACAGAACCCAGGACATAACGAAATCGAGGTATGCGGCGATGGCTCCCCGCGGAAGCGCAAGCGGCGTTTCATCGGGGCGGCCGGCGTGACCGCTGCCGGAGGTGCTGCAATCGCTTTTCTTGTGGCGGCAGCAGCAGTTCCCGTCGCGAGCCCGCTATCGCATGTCCTTGCATTGAGCGGTTCGGCTGCTGCTGCGGAGGCTGCGAGCCCGCCCGCGGCTGTAATGCCGAGCTTTGCGAACCTCGTCGAGAAGGTAAAGCCTGCAGTCGTTTCCATCTACGTCCGTTCCGAAGAGACATCGCCGCTTACCTCGTGGGAACAGCAGGGAGACAATGACGAACAGGGGCAGCAAGGCCAACGAGGCGGTCCGTTCCAGTTTTTCTTCGGCTCTCCTGATGGTCCGCAATTCGGCCTGCCGAACATACAGCCCGGGCCGCATGTCGTGCGCGCTCAAGGATCCGGCTTTTTCATTACGGGTGACGGCTACCTCGTGACCAACAACCACGTGGTGAAGAATGCCAAGAAGGTCGAGGTCAGGACGACTGGCGGCAAGACATATACGGCCAAGATCATCGGAACGGATCCGAAAACGGATCTTGCCCTTCTCAAGGTCGATGCGTCGGAGGACTTTCCGCATGTCGCATTTGCCTCGACGCTCCCGAAGGTCGGAGATTGGGTCGTTGCGATGGGCAATCCGTTCGGTCTCGGCGGTACCGTTACTGCCGGTATCGTTTCCGCCCAAGGCCGCGATATCGGCAGCGGGCCCTACGACGACTACATTCAGATCGACGCGCCGGTGAACTCCGGCAACTCGGGCGGACCGACCTTCAATCTCAACGGCGAAGTCATCGGCATCAATACCGCCATCTATTCGCCATCCGGTGGCTCGGTCGGCATCGCATTCGATATCCCGTCGACTACGGCGAAGTCGGTCGTCGATCAGATCAAATCGACCGGTAAGGTCACGCGCGGCTGGATCGGCGTTACAATCCAACCCGTCACCGATGATATTGCTGCGAGCATGGGCCTGAAGAGCGCGTCCGGTGCGATCGTCGACGAGCCGCAATCCGGCGGACCGGCGGCTGAAGCCGGTCTGAAGAGCGGCGACGTGATCACGCACATGGATGGCATGGAGGTCAAGGATTCACGCGATCTCGCGCGCAAGGTCGGTGCTGTGGCACCGGGGCAGACGATCAAGCTGACGGTCGTCCATAACGGCAAGGAACGCACCGTCGAACTCACGGCACGCTCTTATCCGTCGGACACACTCGCCTCCAACGATGACGTAAATGGCCAAAGACCGGAATTCGGCATGATGCTCGCGCCTTCGAGCGATGTTGCCGGTGCACGTGCCGATGGCGTTGTCGTCACCGGCGTCAATCCGGGCGGTGTCGCGTCGGAGAAGGGCGTGCAGCAGGGCGACGTTATTACGGCCGTTGGCGGCAAGTCTGTCTCTGCGCCGCGTGACGTTCAGACCGCAATCCGCGAGGCGCAGAACGAAGGCAAATCCGCTATTCTTCTGCACCTCAAGACGGCGGACGGCGGTCGCTTCGTGGCGCTGCCGCTGAAGCAGGGATGATAGACGAGTCTTCGAGAAGTCTGTCGGCGCGGGTCACAGATCCGCGCCGATTTTTATTGTTTTGTTTGCGCGACCACTCGATGATCCTCAAAGAGCGGCGCTCGGTTGTCATAAGTCGGCCGGCGCCGCGGCATCTATTTAATTTCGGCGGCAACCGGAAGATTATGAGCCGCCCCGCCTGCGTCCAGGCGGCTTATTCAATGCCGGGCTTAGTGCGAAGAGGCGCCCGGCGCTCAGACGCGGCGTCCCTTGCAGAATATCCATCCGAACATTCTGTCACCGGCGCGGACAATGCCGTCGCCAATGTGTCTGACGGTACGTCCCGTGCAATCCAACGCCGAGGCGGTCCTCGTTTCCCAGCGTTTGAAGTGCAGGCAGTGCGCCTCGGAAACGGCCGGAAGCGCGACAAGGGCGGCGAAGCCAGCAGCGGCGGCAAACGATATACGCTTTGACATTCGAGAAACTCCTCAAATTATGCTGAATATGCGTATTTCACAATTCCAATTGCGCATCTAATACCGTTTATTTTCGCGCGTCTGCGCCATAAGTATGAATTGGTTATTTCCATTATTATTATCGAATCGAGTTGGGATAGACGCGAGGTTATTTGACCGCCCATGGATCGTGGCGTCGGCCTTGGCGTCGACCAGCGATCTGGATCCTGAGATGTCTTACCGCGAGATGGTCATCTCCGGACGCCCTGAAAGCTGCGCACGACGCTTCGTCGAACTCTATGGCGGACTTGGCATAACCTAACTCAATGCTTTGAGCGCGTTCTTCGGATTCTTGCCGCCTGAGCTTTTGAATCGTTCGCTTACTCCTCTCAGCCGCGAAGTCCGGCCGCGTGTCGAGCAAGCGCTTGAAGCGGATGGACGTACAGCGCGATATACCATCTGATGGTTCTCTCGGCAGGGATCGATGTCGAATGCGTCTCACTCGCCGGAGGCCGGGACGCTTTCTTTCCCGATTGACGAGTCAGATTCTCAGTTGCGGCGGCGTGCTTTTTGTCTTGTCTTGTGCCGCGTTACTTCGGCTTGGAGGGCTGTTCGACCGGCAAGCCCGCTTCTTTCCATGCCTTGAAGCCACCTTCAATATGCATGACGGGGCTTAATCCCATGTCTTGCAAAGTGGCCGTGGCAAGGCTCGATCGCCATGCGGAGGCGCAATAAAGTACGAATTCCTTGCCCGATCCGAATATGCCTTTGTAGTAGGGGCTATCCGGATCTACCCAGAACTCCAACATCCCGCGCGGCGCATGGAATGCACCCGGGATCATGCCATCCCGCTCCAGCTCCCGCGCGTCGCGGATGTCTATGAAGCTGACATTGGGGTCCTCGAACTTCGCTTTCGCCTCATCGAGGGTCAGCGTTCGTATTCGAACTCGAGCTTCCGTGATTAATTGTTTGTATCCTTTAGTAATGGGCATGTTCCTGCTCGTTCGTCGAAAGTTTCCGTTACCCAATGAAATGCTCATCCTGCCTTCGCGTCCAGTCCTTGAATGGAGGTGTGCTCCGTCTGTAGCAGTGCGCTTCCTGGACAGCGGATGGCAATATATTTCGGACGCTGAGGATAAATTATTCCATTGAATTTCCTGTATTTTGGCGTGTGCGGTTCAGCAATACTGAGATCCCGCAACTTGTTAAACATTTATTCTAGAAGTATGTTCCAGCATCCTGACCTAAACGATCTTAGGACTTTTGCGATGCGACTTACTCTCCATGCTGATTATTCTTTGCGCGTGCTGATGTATGCGGGATTGAAGGGCGATGAGCTTTCCACGATTGCGGAGATCTCCGAGTGCTTCGATATTTCGAAAAGTCATGTGATGAAAGTTGTGCACGAGCTTGGTCAACTCGGATATATCGAGACGGTGCAAGGCAAGAACGGCGGCTTCCGGCTGCTGCGAAAGCCAAATCAAATCAACATTGGTGCGGTGATTCGCGATACTGAGCAGGAGCTCGGAGTAATCGGGTGCCTTCAACAGGGCAACTATTGCCGCATTCAGCCTGCTTGCGTACTTCGGAAGGCGCTGGCCGAGGCAATGCAAGCTTTTCTGGCTGTTCTCGACGATTATTCGTTGGAGGACCTGATCCGGCCCGGCCGCCCTCTCTACAAGCTTCTTGATCTCGATGTCCCGACGGCATTCAACCGCGCATAGGAAGTGGTTGTCGGTGAAGACCGCTTGCGATCCAATAACATTCAATCGGTTTGAATGTTAGGGGCTGCGATAGCAGGGGCTTGGAATTTTGAAATGTGGGTCGCTCAAGGATTGGCGATCGCGGTCTTGATGTTCAGCAATGAAGCCGATCCTGAAATGGGGCATGGTGATAAGGTCCTCGTTCGCTGATCGGGGATTAGAGGGACGACGAGGTCTGGGATGCATTAGCGTGCATTCCAGGCCCTTGTGCTATTCGGCGAGGCTCTCGGTTTATTTAAGAGATGTTAGCTCGTAGCTGAGCATTTCGGTCGGTCGATCGGAGTTATTATCGCGCCGAAAATATTTTAACCGAAATTCCACTGCTCACTCCTAGAGTTGCCATGGTTTTCTCGCACGCCAAGGTCCAGCGTACCCGTGAAGGTGTGTACGATGCTTTGGGGGAAGGGGCGGCCGCTCGCCGCCCAAAACAGTTTCGCTGGGGGCGATCATCATGCGCTGCGAGCCGGAGTGCTTGCAGCGGTGTTATTTTTATGTCCGCATTTCTCTCTTCCAGCTGTCGCCAAGACGCCGGGTGCAAAATACTGCTTCAGCGGATGGTGTCATCGCGTCGGTACTCTTCGACAAACGGAAAGTCTGGTCGGCTGGCGCGGCTATCTGCTGGCCTCCTATTACGATGACTGCAGCCGCGATCGTCTCAACCCGTGCGGGTTGACGAGTTCGGGAACTGTCTTTCGCCCCGATCTTCCGGACAATGCTGCAAGTCCGCTCTTTCCTGACGGGACCGTTATCCTGGCCTACAATCCGAGATCCGGAGGCGCCTCCATCCTGCGCATAACCAATGCGGGCCCTTACAGCGGACAGCGCAAGCTCGATGTATCGCGCGCCGCTGCGGAAAGCCTCGGGTTCCGGGATGAAGGCGTCGCGCATCTTGTTGTCAGCGTATTGAAGGCGCCGACGGCCAAGGAAGCGACCTACGCCTGGCGCCGCGTTTATCCAAGGGTACCAGGTTATCTCGGCCGCTTCGGTAATTTCGATCTGGCTTACGCCGCGGGGTTACAAAAGCTCGATCTGGACGAACCGCGTGCGACCGATGCCGAGCTTTTTGCTCCGGACACGCCTTCTCCTGGTGAAGATCAGTCCGGGGAGGAGCTGGTTTTAAAGCCTCGGCCGGCGGTGTCGCCGTATTTGGCTCGCGAGCTCGTCATGCTGAAGATATTGCCGCGGCCGGTCCGGCGCGCTCCGCCAATGGGGGCGGACCCTGAGGCTCAAACTGCCGATGCCGGAGTGCCGCCGTTAACGGCTATCGACTTTGGATTCGGCTTGCGTAAATTCATTGGTGCTCCGCGGCTTGCGGCTACCGGCACCAAATAAAAGCGACGATAGGGCAGGCGCCACCGCACGCGTCGCGAATAAAAGACCTGGCTCAATGCGGTGATCTGATCGGCGCCTGCGAAGCGTTCGGAAGATGCGCCTTGAACATTTCCTCGGCAAGGACTGCGGCCCGCTTCGGCGGACGTACGGCAAGCGTCGGAAGCTTGACCAGCACCGGCTCTGCGAGGCTTGACGCGTCGTCCGGCGATGCAGAGTGCTGGTGCTGCGCCAGATATTTTATCGGTGGTTTTCCTGCCGCCGGTGGTTTCGGCGCTGCCTTGCGCTGTTCCTCCAAGGTTGCGGTTCCGGTTTCGCCATCGTCGCGCTGCCAGAATATCCGCTGTCCGTCCCGTTGAATGGCCAAGCAGTGCTGTTCGCCGCTGAACCAGCGAAACCACTTGTAGCAAATGCGATCTTCTGCGAGCCAGTAACGGCCTCTGTCCTTTTGAGATCCGAGATAGGATGCCAATTGGCCTGCGTCTCCCGACATGAGGCCGTTGTCGTCAAATTTGATCGGGACCACCGTTCCGAGCGGGGTGTCGAGCTTCAGAACCGACCCTGGCAGCGTCGCCTTGATTGCGTCCGCGTTCAACTGGACCGGCTCTGCGGCGACAGCGTTAGCCCTCAATACGCAAGATACAATAGCAATAAAACGTAGAGTATTACGCACGACGAAGTCCCCGAAGCCCCGATCTACTTCCGGGATAAGTGTGGCGCCATCAAGATCGGCCGTTGTTCTCCGGCTTAACACTTCTGCCAATCCAGTTTTCTGGTCTCGACTGCGCCCAAGGCGCTCGATGAGCCGCAAATCCTGAATGGTATATTCAACTCACACGCTTTAAAACTTGATGAAATGCAAACTAAGTCGGAAAGGCTTTTTTTCTCTTAAAGGCGGGGCGACCTGAGGCCAGGGCAGGTCAGTGCACCTCTGGCCGGAACAATAAGCAAAGATGCTGCAATCGAAGCGGGGATTTTGTGTCGAATTTCATAGTTCGAAATTGGCGAGGTGAGTGCCCTTTTGGGGTCAGCCTTCTCGCTTGGACGATTGCTCTTCCATTGCTCGTCTACTTTGCCGTGACGCTTTGGGTAACGCAATGGTCGCTGCAAGACACGCCCGTCTCGAGGATGGCTCAGGGAGCCACCGGATTTCTACTTATCGGCACCGTCGCCATCTGGCAGCTCGTCGGCATGTGGCGGGCCAGCACGCGTGAGAGAAACGACGGCAGGCGTTGGATCACGCGGTGGCTTGCGCGTGCTGTCTCCGCCCTCGTGGGAGTGACGGGCTTTCTTTTACTTATGCCTTTTCCCGGCGGCATGATGTCTCTCTATCGAGACGCAACGGATCAGGATTGGGTCGGACTTCAGGGCCATATAGTCTCGATCGACGATACGAATCTCCGGATCACCGGCTATTTGGCGTGGGGCGTTCTCGGCGAAGTCTCTCGCGCGCTCACGGCAAATTCCGACATCCGGACGGTCGTTTTGAACAGCCCGGGCGGCCACGTGGGCGTTGGTACGCGGCTATATGACGAAATCAGATCGCGCGGTCTTGATACATATGCCGCCGAGTTTTGCGCGAGCGCCTGTACGCTCGCGTTTCTCGGCGGCACTCGCCGCATTGTACGCCCAGGCGCCAAGCTCGGCTTTCATGCCGTAGGCGGGGAGAGCGCCAACTCGATCGGTGCAGGCACCGATAAAATACGGTCATTGTTTCAGGCCGCCGACATCCCGGAACCCTTCATTCAGCGTGTGTTTGCGACACCGTCGAATAGCGCATGGTATCCCGACCAAAAGGAGCTGATCGGCGCGCATGTGGTGACAGACGTCGTTCGTTGATGGGTGCGATTGCGCGCCCTATTTCAGTCCGCTGAAACGGGGAAGCTCGCGAACACCTCGAAGTTCGTCTATTTTTCCGTCGGTCGGCACTTGGCGCCGTTGGCTTCTGCAGTTTCGATCAGATCTTTGGACGTTGCGATGATCGCGCTGATCTTCCCGCGCGCCAGGGCAAAGGGAGCGCTGCCGACGTCATAGTCACGAATAGGCTCGGCCCCGAGAGTCTCGGCAAGCGCGCAGCCGGTGTCGGAATAGCAGGCTACCGTCGTGTCTGGCCCCGGCGGATCATCTTTGGGATTGGTGCAAATAATTTCGGCGGCATTTTCCGCAGCAACGGTTGGTTGGATAACGGCCATGCCGGCGCCCAACATCAGGATGCAGATGACTGCTCTCATAACTTCACCTTGAGGTTCGGGGCAAAAGATGAACCTAGGGCGCTACATAAAAATAGCTCTCGCTGCGCCGAGAAGGTTAGCTGCCTTCGACGATCTTCTCGATCTGAAAAAGCGGTTTGTATTTACGGGCGATAATCGTCACGCGCGCCCCAATCGGCACCGTCGGATAACCCCTCGTAACCAGGGGAACAGTCACGCCGCTGTCGGTGATCAGTTCACCATAATCGGTGCGCCACACCTTGATAACGCCGGAAAAGATTTGCGCCTCATCTTCGAGCGGTCCGCGATTTCCCATTGCCCCATCCTCTTGCCGAACGACAGTGCAACCCGCTCCGGGCGCACATGGTCTAACCTATTTGGTGGCGATCTTGAACCTTGTTGGGGGCTGAGGTCTGCTTACTCAAACTCAGTAGCAGTAGCAGCCCCGGCACGCTCACAATCGGGTCGCGTAAAGCGAGCGGGGCCGCACAGACGGCGGTCTGCGCAGAGATTTCGGAGATTTGAGAAAAAAGCAGCGTAAATCGTAGTGCATGTGTGGGTACCTCGCGGCGCGATCCGGTCGCGCATTCCGCTAGGAGCAAGGCACGAGCGCCTGCAGTCCCATTTTGACATTTCATCGTTGAGGCGTGCGGTGCAGAGCCTGCGGTCGCCCGCCTCGAGCGACGACATAACTTGCCGAGAACATCAAAGGCAACAGCAAAACGCAGATTGCTTCGTCATCGCGGCTGCTGCGCTGAATGAAAATTTCGCGTAACGCCGCTGCGAACCGGTGCCGGTCACGGGGGCGTATGAGAATCCGGACGCCTATCCGGCGACAGGAAAGGGTGTCTTCATTCGATTTGGCAATTGAGATGCACGCCCGGACCGCGGGTGCTCTTGTTTGGCTAGGAATGACACCGTAGAAAGATGAGAGCGTCGTCACGTTTCCGGCTTGACGAGAGAAAAGAGAAAGGAGCGCGCATGCATGATAGTTTCGCTCGCTTTTCGGGAGGCACGATTGTCATGATCGTACTGGTTGCGGCTCTCAGCATCATGGGGAGCTGGGCGTTTGCCTGCGCGGCGCCACTTGCGGCGGTCGCAGCGCTGGCCGGGTTCGCGATGAGCCGGAAGACGGGCTTGACGCTCGTCGTTACCGCTTGGCTGTCAAATCAGATCGTTGGTTTCGGATTTCTCCATTACCCGCAAACCTTCGACACATTTGCGTGGGGAGCTGCGATCGGCATTTCGGCAATCGTTGCGTTTCTCGCTGTCCACGCGGCGGTGGGGCGCTTGCAAAGCCAATCGCCGATTCTGACGCTCCCTCTCACGTTCGTTGTGGCCTTCGCCGTTTACCAGCTCGTTCTGTTCGTGGCGGGGTATCCGCTCGAAGGTTCTGAAGCAACGCTTTCGGGCGATATCGTTGCGCGCGTCTTCGAAGTCAACCTCGCGTCATTTGCCGGACTGTTGCTCTTGCAGTGGGCTTGGGGCAGCTTCGTTCGTCCGGTAAGCTCCACCAGGCATGCCTGAGCGCGGCAAGGTTCATTGCGGGCAACCGATTATCCAGTGACCTTAGATCGGGCACCGCGTCACCTCGTGCGCTGGAGCCGGAGGACGCCTTGAAGTCGGAATACCGCGACTTACTGATTGCTCGGAATATTGCGCTGCAATAAATGGGGTTTTTGGGACTTCGCGACGAATCCCGGCGTGCTGGCCGCATAAATGGTGTCAATCAATGACCGCCAGCCTCGAATCGTTGGATATTGCGCGCCAGCGAACACGTTGCGCGCTTCCAGAACGGTCACATGCAGCCACGTTGATCGCCGCGAACCCGTCGCGGTTGGCAGAGGTCAAAAGGACCGCATCATGGCTATCCAGCTCTTCGTTCCGACGTTCGATGTCGAGGCTTGCCTCGACGAGATTCGCGAATGTCTGGAAAAAGGATGGACTGGCGCCGGTTTCAAAACGATCGAGTTCGAAGAGGCGTGGAAAGATTACACCGGCCTTCCGCATGCCCATTTTCTCAATTCGGCGACGAGCGGCCTGCATCTCGCTCTTGACATCTACAAGGAGCTGTACGGCTGGGAGGATGGTGACGAGGTTCTCACCACACCGATCACGTTCGTATCGACCAATCACGCGATTTTGCATGCGAACTTGAAACCGGTCTTCGTCGACGTTGACGAGTTCCTGTGTCTCGATCCAGACGACGTCGAGCGCAAGATAACGCCGCGGACGCGCGCAATCGTTTTCGTAGGGCTCGGAGGAAACACGGGGCAGCTCGCCCGTATCCATGACATCTGTCATCGCAACGAGCTGATCTTCGTCCTCGATGCGGCGCACATGGCGGGAACGAAGCGCGACGGCAAAACGCCAAGCGGAGACGTAACCGTTCACTCCTTCCAGGCGGTCAAGAATTTGCCGACTGCCGACGCGGGCATGATCTGCTTTGCTGACGGCGGGCTCGATGCAGTGGCGCGCAGAAAGAGCTGGCTCGGCATTAACAAGGATACCTATGCGCGAGCCGCTGATGCCTCAGCCTACAAATGGCAGTACGAGGTCCAGTCCGTCGGATATAAATATCATGGCAATTCGATCATGGCCGCGATCGCACTGGCGCAATTGCCCCATCTCGACGCGCACAATGCGCGCCGCCGCGCGATCGGGGTTCTCTACGACAAGGGCTTTGCCGGCCATCCGCACATTGCAACCGTGCCAACGGCGCCCGGGTGTTGCTCGTCACGCCATCTCTATCAGATCATGGTGCAAGATCGCGAAAAGCTCATCGCCGATTTGAATGCGCGAGGCATCAATACCGGCGTTCATTATCGGAACAATCTCGAATATCCGATGTTTGCAGATCAGCATGCCGCATGTCCGAAGGCTGCCGAGCTATCGCAACGGGTCCTGTCTCTCCCTCTCCATCCGCAACTTTCCGATAACGATGTTGCTCGTGTGATCGAGGCCGTTTGCGCTTGCGTCGAAGAACGAAAGAGCCTTGCGAACGCGTGAGATCATCGGACGTTGGCGGCATTTGCGCACGGCGCTGGGCATCGCGAGATTAAGACTATGGCGAAACCGGTCATCCCAGCAGAGCTTCTTAGCGACGCCGCTGTTCATTTGACGCCGATCGGTGTCGATGATCTCGAATTGATGCGGACGTGGCGCAATCGGGATGAAATTCGGGTTTGGTTCAACGACGGCCGGCTGATCGAAGCGCAACAACAGCAGGCATGGTATCGCGCGTATCTCGAAAACCCGGCCGATCTGATGTTCATCGTCCGGCGCACTGCCGACATGAAGCCGGTGGGCACCATCGCTCTCTACCGAATTGATCACGATGCGAAACGCGCCGAGGTCGGCCGCCTGATCATCGCGGAGGGAAAAGGCGAGGGCCTAGGGTACGCGGCCACGTCTCGGGCTTGCCTAATAGCTTTTGAATGCCTCGGGATTAGGACGCTCGAACTCGATGTCAAGCGCGCCAACGTGGCGGCGCGCCGTATTTATGCGGCCCTCGGCTTCAAGTCGCTTCCAGATGCCGGGCAAGAGGCCATCAAGATGCAGCTTCTTCCTCATCACTTTGTTTCTGCGGTGCGAAGCGAAGCCTGATCGCACGTGACGGCAACCGGCTTTTGGCCCGCACGGCGGCAAGGCATTGGCAGATCCCGAAAGTTCACCCTTGCAGAACGCCAGCCATTCCTTTTGACTGCTGTTTATGATTGGCCGAAGATAGAAAAGACGACATCCGGAATTCCCACCGCACGACTAGGCAACTCAAGCTACAGCATTCAATGCCGCTTGGTGACGTTGCTTCAGGCGACGGCCTTCCTTGCGGAATATTCAGGAGGCTTCGAATGACAAGGCTCACCACGAGCGAGTTTCTTATCGGCATTCTGGCGATTGGATATTTCGCCATTGTCCAACCCGTCCCAGCAGTCGCCCAATCGATAGATGAAACCGCGTCCGTTTGCGCCGGTTGCCATGGCGACAAGGGCGTTCCGATAGACAAGACGATCCCGAACATCTGGGGGCAGAACCGGTTATATCTCTTGAACCAACTTCACGACTTCAAGGTTGGTCATCGCAAGAACGAGCAGATGGCCCCCATTGTCGAGCCGCTCAGCAAGACGGACATCGAAGCCCTCGCGACGTATTTCTCGAAAAAGCCGTGGCCGGATTTGCAGCAGCCGGCCGCATCCGATGACGTCAAGGCCAAGGCGCGTGCAGTTCTCGACTCGTTGAATTGCAGAGGCTGTCACCAGGAGCACTATCAGGGCGATACGGCTAGGCCGCGTCTCGCCGGCCAGCAGGACGAATACCTGACCAAGACGATGACCGATTTCCACGCTGGCGACCGCAAGACCTATATGGGTATGGTCGCCTTGATGAAGTCCATAGATGAAGCGGACATCAAAGCGCTCGGCGCGTATCTGGCAGGTTTCAAGATACCCGGCCATCCCTGATAAGGTGCGCACCGCGCTCTCAACCGCAGAGTCTTATGTTCGATCCGCGCACACACCGTTATGCGCAATTCGAGATTTCGATTGATTGCAGGCCTGCCGTGAATTCGAAACGGCGGGCCTTTTTTTCGCCAGGAATTTTCTGACTCCTTCTTTGCCAGCGGGATATCGACACCGGAAAATGGCACGGAAGGTTCGTCATGTCGGTTCCGTATCGCTCCTCGGCCTTTGAGCCTCACACCGCATGTGATGCGGATGACTTCTACGAAAGCGAATTCGAGCTGTCGGCCGGCGACAGAATCGGCGGGCCGGCCTCGCGCGCCAATGACATGCTCGCTTGGTGCGCCGCGATTGCGATTGTGGTCGGTGGCGGCTGGATCATGCTTCATGACGATGGAGCCTTGCTCGCGCGTTTGCCGAAGCTGACGGCAGGCGTATCGGACTTCATCCGCCAAAGTGCGGGGACGTCGACTCCATCGGCATCGCCAAACGAAGGCGTATCCGCCGGAGCTCCCTACACAGCGCCGGCGGCCGAGCCGCCGCAAGATCAGGCGACACCGCCACCACTGCCGGTGGCAACATCCATCCCCGAGCCTCCAGCGATAAAGTCCGAGGATCCGCCGGCGACCAAGTCCGAGTCGGCCGACGCAAGCACCGATGACGGAACTCAGGACGCAGCAGCACCGTCGGCGAAACAGGTTAGCACACCGCCACGTGATCCCTACCAGGCGCGCGCAGAAGCTGCGGGGCTCAATCCAGGCATCTCACATGCTCTGCTGATGCGCTTTTCGTCGACCGATTTTCGCAACGCCCGAGTCGCAATCGAAAGCGCCGTCGCCAAAACGCCGGATAATGGAGTCTTCATCTGGCCGCGACAGAGAAAACCCGGAGAAGCGCTGTTCAAGGTGCACTTCGTGGAAGGCGCAGGGCCCGATTGCCGGAGATACGTCGTCAGTGTGACAATGAATAATTGGACGACGACGGCATTGCCGATGGAAAAATGCGGCGTTCCTCGTGTCGTGTCGCGAACAACGGAAGCACGGGATACACGAAAACGCGCAACGCCTTAAGTCAATCCCGGCGCCGCGCGTTTCCCGAATCGCAATTGCTCTGATGTCAGAGCTTGCAGAGGGTCGCCGACCCGCGGCATTCCCAGCCGATCGCAGAGCCCGGAGTGCAACGATACGAGCGCTTACCGAACGTGTAGCCCGGTGTCGTTCCGCTCGAGATGTACGTGAAGTAGATGCTCCAATCGGTAGCCTGCAAGAGCATCGCGTCGACCTGGAACTTTGCCAGATCTTGTGTCAGCGCATCGCCGACCGCGGCTTTTTTGAAGCATGACTTAGCCTCTGCCGGAGTGCCCGCGAAAATCCCCGCGAGAAGACCGGCCGCCATCATGAGAGGAATATTGCGCATAAGCTGAATCCCCATAAGTTTGCGCGATAGTTTCGAGACGCTGAACCTGCCACACGAGTTTGGCTACGACAGAATCAATTTTGTCCGATTGTGCAGATTTCCGCTGCATCGCGACTTTGGTGCATCGCACGAAGGCGCTTTGTGCTGATCGGCCGTCAGCCCTTGGGCTTCTGCAGGATGATCCGGCCACGCGCTTTGGTGCGCTTCTTCGCCGTTCCCGTTCCGGGTGCCGTAGTCGACACTGTGGGAATAACTACGGGCGCCGGCGGAGCAGGCGTTGGGACAAGCGGCGTCAGCCCGGCCCTTCCGAGGCCCACTGCGCCTGCCGTACCGCTGCCCATCCAGCCGGAATCCGGCGTGATCAGCGGATCGGGTCTCAGAGTCGGGCCCAGCCTGTTGACAGGTGCCGAAACGACGCCTAGCCCTCGCACGCGCGGCCCGGATGCAGACTCATAGGCCGATGCGGATGATGAAAAAGGCAGCACGTTCAGTGCAACGGCGGCAATCGTGAAACAGGCGGATCGCACCGGATAACGGCGGAGAAACGGGCATACGAACAATTTGCCGGTGTGAGGCATGTCCGAGGTCCTTGGCTCAAACGTCGCGGTCGGCGGCGCAACCAAGAACCAAGCTCTGCGCGGAAATGCCTGCCGTCAACGATATTCGTCGCTGCATTGCAATGGGCGGTTGGAGCGCGTGCATATTGGCATCGGTTACGAATTTTCAACCTGGACTGAGGACCTGATTTTTCGGGGTGCGGATGCGCGCTACTATGTTTTCAACGAAGATCGTTGCTGCTGAAGATCTCAGCGGTTCTGGCCGATGATCTCCCCGGCAGCGTCCCTAAACGGCGTCGAACCCGAATGGCGTTCCAGAGTTGTAACTGTGTTCGCACGGCGTAGCGATCGCCAGGGTATGACATGGGTAAAAGCGAGCAGAAGACCTTCAAATCGGAAGACGCGGAAATGCTCGATTGGACGGAGTCCATTTCCTCCGTCATCGCGTTCGAAGGCACAGGTCGTGCCGACGACATCTTGAAGGAAGTCGTCGAGCGTGCGCGCCGGAGCGGTGCTGCGCTGCCGTTCGCCTCGAGCACCGCGTACATAAATACGATCCCGTTGCGCGAGGAAGTGAAACATCCGGGTGATCGCGAACTCGAACATCGGATTGTGGCGGCGATCCGCTGGAATGCCGCGGCGATGGTTGTCCGCGCCAATAAGGACTCGGCCGGGCTTGGCGGTCACATCGCCAGCTACCAGTCGGCGGCCACGCTTTACGAAACCGGCTTCATGCATTTTTGGCACGCGCCATCCGAAGACCACGGCGGTGACCTGATCATGATCCAGGGGCATTCGTCTCCCGGGATTTATGCACGCGCGTTCCTCGAAGGCCGTCTTAGTGAGGATCAGCTTGTGCATTTCCGGCGCGAGGTCGGCGGCCGCGGCCTTCCTTCTTATCCGCATCCCTGGCTGATGCCGGATTTCTGGCAGTTCCCAACCGTTTCGATGGGATTGGGACCCCTGATGGCGATCTATCAGGCCCGCTTTCTCAAATATCTCGGCGACCGTGGCCTCGCGAATACCGAAGGGCGCAAGATCTGGGTATTCTGCGGCGACGGTGAGATGGACGAGCCAGAAAGCCTCGGCGCCATCTCGCTTGCAGGTCGCGAAAAACTCGACAACCTGATCTTCGTCATCAACTGCAACCTGCAACGGCTCGACGGGCCTGTTCGCGGCAACGGGAAGATCATCCAGGAACTCGAACGCAATTTTCGCGGCGCCGGGTGGAATGTCATCAAGGTGATCTGGGGCTCGCAATGGGACGAACTTCTGGCGCGCGATTCCACCGGCAGGCTCCGGCAGTTGATGGAGGAATGCGTCGACGGCGAATATCAGGTCTTCAAGTCGCGCGACGGCGCATACATCCGCGAAAATTTCTTCGGACGATATCCCGAGACGGCGGCGCTCGTTGCGGACTGGTCGGACGAGAAAATCTGGCGCCTGACGCGCGGTGGCCATGATCCGTCGAAGGTCTACGCCGCCTATCACGCCGCCGTCCGCCATAAGGATCAGCCGACCTGCATCCTGGCGAAGACCGTCAAAGGCTACGGCATGGGCAATGCAGGCGAGGCGACGATGCTCGCGCACCAATCCAAGAAGATGGATGTCGACGCGCTCAAGCATTTTCGCGACCGCTTCAAGGTTCCGCTGGCCGACGAGAAGATCGGAGATGTTCCCTTCATCCGCTTTCCGAAGGGGTCTCCGGAGGACACGTATCTGCATAAGACGCGGGCGTCGCTCGGCGGATACCTGCCCGCGCGCCGGCAGAAATCGCAATCGCTTCCTGTACCGCCGCTCTCAACTTTCGAAACGCAACTCAAAGGTTCCGAGGGGCGCGAAATATCGACGACGATGGCATTTGTTCGCATTCTGACGACGCTGATGCGTGACAAGGAACTCGGGCGGCGCATCGTACCTATCGTTCCGGACGAAAGCCGCACGTTCGGCATGGAGGGCATGTTCCGGCAGTTCGGCATCTTCAGTCAGGTTGGGCAGCTCTATCGTCCGCAGGATGCCGATCAGCTCATGTTCTACAAAGAAGACAAGTCCGGCCAGATGCTACAAGAAGGCATCAACGAGGCGGGCGCGATGGCGTCGTGGATGGCGGCGGCAACGAGCTATTCGACGTCGAATGTGCCGATGGTGCCGTTCTACATCTTCTATTCGATGTTCGGATTCCAGCGCGTAGGCGATCTCGCCTGGGCGGCAGGCGACGAGCGTTGCCGAGGATTCCTGCTTGGCGGCACGTCGGGTCGGACGACGCTTAATGGCGAAGGCCTGCAGCACGAAGACGGACACAGCCACATCCTCTCGGCGACGGTGCCGAACTGTATCTCGTATGATCCGGCGTTCGGCTATGAGGTCGCGGTCATCATTCAGAACGGCCTGAAACGCATGCTGACGGATCAGGAGGATGTGTACTTTTATCTGACCTTGCTCAACGAGAACTATGAGCATCCTCCGATGCCGGCCGGTATCGAGGGCGACATCATCAAGGGCATGTATCTGTTCCGATCCGCGCCGGAGAACGCCAAAGGCTATAAGGTGCAGCTGATGGGTTCGGGTGCAATTCTCCGCGAATCCATTGCGGCCGCCGATTTGCTGCGCGACGACTGGGGTATTGAGGCCGACATCTGGAGTGTGACGAGCTTTACCGAGCTTGCGCGCGAAGCCTACGATGTTCAGCGGTGGAACCTGCTGCATCCAGAAGAAGCGCCGCGCGTTCCGTATGCGATACGGAAAATCTCCGAGCGCGGCGACGGACCCGTCATTGCGTCGACCGACTACATGAAGCTGTATGCCAATCAGATCCGCCCGGCTGTCCCGAACCGCTATAGTGTGCTCGGCACGGATGGGTTTGGACGTTCGGATTTTCGCCGCACGCTAAGATCGTTCTTCGAGATAGATCGCCATTTCATTGCGACTGCGGCGCTGAAAGCGCTGGCGGATGAAAACAAAATTCCATCTGTCAGAGTGGCGGAAGCCATCCGTAAATACGAGATCGATCCCGACAAGCCGAACCCTGCCCGCAACTGACGAACCGACAGGCCGAAGATATGCCGCTTGTAGATGTGAGGGTGCCCAACATCGGTGATTTCGACAACGTGCCGGTTGTCGAGATTCAGGTGAAGCCGGGTGACGAGGTGAAGGCCGACGATCCGCTGATCACGCTCGAAAGCGACAAGGCCGCGATGGACGTCCCGTCGCCCGAGACGGGTAGGGTGGCGGAAATTCTGGTCGGCATCGGCGACAAGGTCAGCGAAGGTAGCGCAATCATTCGCCTCGACGTTTCGGGTGAAGCCAAAGCGGAATCCAAATCCGGAAACGGCAAAAGCGATGACGTGGCTTCGGAAACTCGACAGAAGACAGCGAAGGCGCCCGCACCAGAGCCTGTTGCGCCGGAATCCGATGAGCATTCTTTGCCTGCGCCTAAGGATTTTGGGTCCGTTCACGCGAGTCCCTCTGTCCGCAGGATCGCGCGCGAGCTTGGCGTCGATCTGACGAAGATAAGCGGCACGGGCGATAAGGGTCGCGTGACGAAGGATGACGTGAAGCACCACATCGCGTTGAGCGAAGGCGGCGGAGGGTCGGGTATCCCTGAAATTCCCGCCCAGGATTTCGCCAAGTACGGGCCCATCGAAACGAAGCCGATGTCACGGTTGAAAAAGCTGACCGGCCCGAGCCTGCATCGCGCGTGGCTCAACGTGCCTCACGTCACGAACGCGGACGAGGCCGATATCACGGACCTCGAGGCCTATCGTAAGACGCTTGATGAATCGGCGAAAGCGAAGGGCTACCGCGTGACGCTGGTCGCCTTTCTATTAAAGTCCGCGGTCTCCGCGTTGAAGGAATATCCCGACGTCAATTCCTCTCTCGCGCCGTCGAAGGATGCGCTGATCCTCAAGCGCTACTACAACATTGGCGTTGCCGTCGATACCCCGGACGGACTTGTCGTGCCGGTTATTCGCGATGTCGATCGCAAGGGAATTCTTGAGCTCAGCCAGGAACTGACGAGCGTTTCGGCTCGGATGCGCGAGGGCAAGATCACACCGGCCGACATAACCGGAAGCACGTTCTCGATATCGAGTCTCGGCGGTATCGGTGGCACGACATTCACACCAATCGTCAACGCACCGGAGGTCGCGATCCTCGGAGCCGTGCGAGCTAAAATACAGCCCGTTTGGAACGATGGTACGTTCGAACCGCGATTGATGCTGCCGCTCTGCCTTTCCTACGATCATCGTGCGATCGACGGCGCGCTTGCCGCACGTTTTCTTCGCAAGATTTGCGATGCGCTCGCAGATGTGCGCCAGCTCGTATTGTAAGGGAACAGCGACGCGATGAGCGCGGAGGACACGCGTATTCCGGATAATATGTGCGACGTCGTCGTGCTTGGAGCAGGGCCGGGCGGATACTCGGCGGCGTTTCGTGCTGCCGATCTCGGCGCCAAGACGATCCTTGTCGATCGCTGGCCTGTGCTCGGCGGCGTTTGCCTGAATGTGGGATGCATTCCGTCGAAAGCGTTGCTGCATACTGCTTTCGTCATCGATGCAGCCCGGAGCATGGCCGCGCATGGCGTCGCATTTTCGGCCCCTGAGATAGATTTAAGGAAGCTCGCCGCACACAAGGATGCCGTTGTTGCAAAACTTACAAATGGTCTTGCCGCGATGGCGAAAGCTCGCAAGGTCACGACGCTGCAGGGAACGGGCGCCTTCACTGACGCGCATCGTCTGCGGATACTGTCTGAAGACGGCCGGGAAGTAACCGTTCGCTTCGAAAAGGCGATCATCGCCGCAGGTTCGGAGGCGGTGGCATTGCCATTCCTTCCCGCCGATCCGCGCATCGTCGACTCTGCCGGCGCGCTCGATCTCCGGCAGATCCCGAAGAAGATGCTTGTGATCGGCGGCGGCATCATCGGTCTCGAAATGGCGACGGTCTATTCGACGCTCGGCGCGAGCATCGATGTGGTGGAAGTGCTCGACGGCTTGATGCTCGGTGCCGACCGCGATCTCGTCGCCGTCTGGCAGAAAGTCAATGCGCGACGGTTCGATCGCGTCATGCTGCAGACGAGAGTCATTGCAGCCGAAGCAAAGGCCGACGGCCTTCATGTGCAGTTCGAGGGCGCGCACGCACCGTCAGAGCCGCAAGCCTACGACATGGTTCTCGTCGCCGTCGGCCGGAAGCCGAACGGCAAGCAGATCGGCGTTGAGGAAGCTGGCGTTGTTGTAGCCGAGCGCGGCTTCGTCCCCGTCGACAAGCAGATGCGCACCAACGTCTCGCATATCTTCGCCATCGGCGACATTGCAGGGGAGCCGATGCTTGCGCACAAAGCCGTCCATGAAGGCCATGTCGCGGCGGAGAACGCCACCGGACGGACGAGCTACTTCGATGCCCGGCAAATCCCGTCTGTCGCCTATACCGACCCCGAAATCGCCTGGGCGGGCGTGACGGAAACCGACGCCAAGACGCAGGGTATCGCGTATCGCAAAGCTATTTTTCCGTGGGCCGCATCCGGACGCGCTATTGCCAACGGCCGCGAGGAAGGCTTCACGAAGCTGTTGTTCGATACCGAAACGCGACGGATTATCGGCGGCGGCATTGTCGGTATCGAAGCCGGCAATCTCATTTCGGAAATTTGTCTCGCTATCGAGATGGGAGCCGATGCGATCGATATCGGCAAGACGATCCATCCGCATCCGACCCTTTCGGAATCGATCGGCATGGCTGCTGAAGTTTTCGAAGGCGTTTGCACCGATCTGCCACCGCAAAAGCGGACGTGAGTGGTTTCACATTATCTGGTATGTCTGCGGCGCGAGGAATATGCCGACAGTAGCCGCGCACGTTTGCGTGGATCACTGAGCTTTCCGTTTTCTTATTTAAATGTAATGCAGCACACAGCGCCGGCCTGTCCGCTACCGTTGTGCTCCTGCGAAAGCTATCGGTGACTCCCTCCCACGTGGCCGCCGGCCATGGGGCCGTGTGAGAATGCATGGCCTGGCATGCTGCTGTGTGCCTCGATGCCCGATCCATGGCTAGGCGTTCCGATACCTGTCCCCGGGGTCATCGTGGGTTGCGTGAAGTGCGGCGCCGTCAGCGGAGCGGGATAATTGCTCGCCGGGTTCTGCGTCGGAGGTGTCGTCAGGGGCTGAGGATACATGCTCGGTGACAGAGCTGACGGCGCGGGCGTCGCTCGAAGTCCGGATGTTCCGGTACTTGTGCCGTTATTCGATGAACTACCCTTTAGGATGGCGTTGTAGCTTTCTCCGGGGGCATTCGGGTCGGAAGAATTTTCAGCAGGATTTGAGGCGGTGCTGCCGGCGGCGGCTCCGGGATCAATCAGCAGGCGCTCTGGACTTGGGGCGGAAGAATCGAGCCTGTTCTGCTCAACTGGCGACGGCGACACGTTGACGGGTGTCTCGGAAGAACCCGAGGCGCCTTGATTGGTCGCGCTCGTCGATGGCGATGATGTTGTGGCGCCGCTCGGATTGGATGTGTTGGGTGACACAGTTGTGTTTGCTGGGGAAGTGGATGTGCCGGAATTTGTAGTGGTTTGTGCTGCGGCGGGCATTGTCACGATCAGTATCGCTACCGCCGCCGAATATATTCGCGAGTCCATGAGCCACGTCCTTCAAGACTCCCCCTTTCCGGCGTAAACTCGACGGCACATTCCTAGTTCCTTGAGAATGATCCGGGGTCTCGCACTCGCGCGAGGCTGGACGCCGGCTGGGTTCAGCGAGAAACGGGAGGACGCTTTCAGTCCTAATCCCGGACGAGAGAATGAGCCATTGGGCCAAGAAATTGTCTGCATGCTTATTGCGTAAACAGGATTTATGTCGTTGATTGAACTCCAGGCTTGAAGCTTTTTTCCATTCGTTTCGACCCAAAAAATTTTCTTCATTGCTCATTATGGCAAGCGACGCGAATGCGCACTCGCCCCTCTACGGGGCTATGTGAAAATCATCTTACCCGCTCTCCTCTTGTTCCGGTGTCACCGATAACTAAAGGTTTGCGTTATGCCGAGCGTGCGGGAAGTTGACGTCGCAAGTCCCACATCCGCGGCCGAGCCGTCGCCGCAAGAGATCGACTCCATGATGGCGGAAGCAATCGCCGTAGACGCGCTGCTTCAGAGGAAGCACCCCGGCACCTTCGATGTTATGCTCGCCATATCGGTTTATCTCTCCTCTCCCGCCCGACGTTGCCAAATCCGACGCGGATAAAGATCCTGCGGCGCGTTAGCTCAAATGGAGCGACGCCCTGTCACTCGTATTCCGGAACTTGCCGGAGTACGGTCCGCAGCAATCCCACTCGCGGTTGCCTCTCCGATTAACCTGTCGGAAAAGAGAACCAAATTCTTTACCCATGCGTTATGTTATGGTGGTTCGACACGGCCACGGCAACGTCTCAAAAATAACGCACATGGCAAAAGACAAATTGGCAATTGCCCTCGGTGGCGGCGCCGCCCGCGGTTGGGCACATATCGGCGTTCTTCGTGCATTGGTGGAAGCCGGTCTGACACCCGACATCGTGGTCGGTACATCGATCGGGGCCATCGTCGGCGGACATTTCGCGGGCGGTCGGCTCGATCAGCTTGAGGATTTCGCTCGGGGACTGACGCGCCGCCGCGTCTTCGGCTATCTCGATCTGAGCGTGTCGGGCTCCGGATTAATCGCGGGGGAGCGCCTGTTCGCCCGTTTCGACGACCATCTGAACGGGTTGCGCATCGAAACTTTGCCCACCAAATTTGCCGCGATTGCAACAGACCTTTCGAGCGGACATGAGATCTGGCTTCGCCGCGGGCATGTCAACGACGCCGTGCGCGCCTCTTCCGCAATTCCGGGCATCGTCCGGCCCGTCAAGTTAAATGGCCGCTGGTTGATTGACGGTTGCCTCGTCAATCCGATCCCCGTCTCGGTTTGCCGGGCTTTGGGCGCGCGGACGGTCATCGCCATCAATCTCACGAGCGAGTTCGGCCGTGGCGGTATTCTCGTCGATGATGAAATTGAAGAGGCCGAGAGCGAGCCAGTTACGGAGGATGCGGCTCCGATCACGCGCTGGAATGGCCGCGGCGCGCTGCAGCTTCTGCACCGCCAGCTATTCGGTCATCAGAAGCAAGCGGCGCCGGGAATTACGTCGGTGATCTTGAATTCCTTCAGCATATTTCATGACCGCATTGCTCGTGCCCGGTTGATGGGCGATCCGCCGGACCTTTTGATTGCGCCTGACCTTGCGCATGTCGGCGTTCTCGATTTCCATCGCGCCGATGAGATGATCGCGGCTGGGCGCGCCGCAATAGAGCCGCATCTGCCGATCGTCGAGCGCTACCTGAGCGAACCCGCGAACGGCATCCAGGGGCGGCTGTTCTCTCCCCCCTGATTGCACTGCGCTTGCCCGCACGATGCGAACCCGCGGTTCAGCTATGCAGCATCGCCGGCCGGCCGCCTATCGCCGTTGCCATGGGAAGTCGAACTGCGGGGCTCGTTCAGCACCATAAGGAGCGGCGTCAGCCCCTCGGTATTGACGAGCTTGAAAATTTCGATGTCGTTACGAGCGGCCTCGCTCCAGCCGGCGATCTGCAGAGCCCGCTCGGCCTTCGAAAACAGGCCGTGATTTCGGACGGCCCGCTTGTCGACGTACTTTTTGAGTTCGTCGCCCGCCATGCCCTGCTCTTCGGCCCATTTCTTCCGGATTTCCGTCAAGTCCGTATCGCTTGCCTGCGATTCTTCCCGTTTCAGCTCCTTCAGTTCGTTCTCCTGCAAAAGCCACCATCGGCCGCCCTTTGGCCATCTGACGAGTTCCAGGTCGCTCAGCACACCAGCCAGCTGATTGATCGCCATGCCCTTCGCAGCTTCATCCCTGTTCTCGGGATCGCAGCTATAGAGGTTCGGTATTACCAGATAGGACGCCTTGTTGTGATGCACGAAATGCCGGCGCACCCACTCGAGATCGGCACCCGGAGCTCGGCTTACGGCGGTGTCGATTGCATCGCGGATCTGGCGCGCCAGGGCGCCCGAGGGGCGGACTGATGGCGGCTCACGCGGCGGGTTGAGGATCGCCATTGCCAGCAATCCCATGTCGATGCCGATGGTCGCGAGCAGCGCGATGACGTCGCGGCCCGTGATCGGTTCGCCCTGGTCGGTGTGGCCCGCCGTTACGACTTTGCCGCCCGAAAAGACGTAGCGGAACGCACTTGACGTATAGGCGCCAATGTTACCCCAAAGATTTTTGACGGCGTTAGCGACGCCGGCTGGCCCCTCGTTGAAGACTGCTTCGCGCAATTTCAGTTCGGCCGGCTGATCGGCTTGATCGGCAGCAGCGCGAAGCCGCTCGGCAAGTGTCGGATCGTAGCATGACGATCCGGATTTCCCCGGCGGCACGGCGACGGAATCGGCAAGTGCGCGCATCTCCGCCGCCGTCGAACGTCCAAGCTGATTGCTGCGCGCCGCGATATTACGGGCAAGCCCGCGGATTTCGGTGGCCTTGTTCTCGAAATTCCGTTGCCGCTCTTCGATTGTCGCTCCGCCGAGCACGTCGGCAGCCTGGCGCAGGGATTGGACATCGGCCTGTACGGGTTCGAGCCACGACTTTGTCATACCGTCGCGCAAGGCCGCGACGGAATCGCGGACGCTGCGGCGCGCATTGTAAAGCGGGCCTTTGCCGGCACCGGATGGTACGCCGCAACTGCCGCCGCTCGTTTCTTCGCGCGTCATCTGGCTTTCAGACCAGGTGACGACGTTGTCGAGCTGACCGCGCACGGCATCGAGACGCGCTGCAACGGCAGCACTCGCGTCGCGCGCATCTTCCTGGAGACCGGCGAGGCCGGTGCGTGTTGCTTCTTCGCCCGAAATCAGGCTCCACCAGAACCCATATCCGAACCCGATCGACCAGATGGCAAGGAACACATAGAGCGGAAACGTGACCAGTCGTTCGCGAAGCCGGCGCTTGGCGCCGAACGTTTCGCGTAATGTTAGCCACATCAGAAACGTCAGTGCGACGACGACGACAACGACGAGAACATCGTTCGAGACGGAGAGGCCGCTTGAGTTGGGAGCGCTCGGCGTCGCGGAAACGCCGACGATGAAATCGCGCATGCCATGCCAGGTGGCATAGCCCGATATGATCAGGAGCATGAACGACGCAATGCCGATCAGCGTGTTGCGCCCAAAGATATAGTCGACGACCCTGGCGATCCGGCTTGGCCCTATGTCATCAGACATGTTCAAACTCCACGCACACTGAGATGGAACACTTAGCGGAGTTAGCGTGCTGATGAGGTGACAGGGAAGCAACACTCGCGCGAATGGCTGCTTTAAAATAGCCCTTTGAGGCGCTTTTTCCATTCGGTGGAACGACGCGAGCCCATTGCCGTTCTGCAACTATGGCTGACTAGCTGAAGGGTTGGGATATGAAAAAATTGATCACTGTATCGGCTGCTCTGACGCTTCTGGGCGCTATGCCTGCGTTGGCAGCGTCATCGAGCAGCGCCGGCAGCTCGCGAGGCGCAACGACCGGCGCGCAAATGAACCAAGGTGCCCGGATGGGTAATCCAGGTATGGGAACGAACGCACCGAATACCGGCCCGGGCACATTCCAGAGCAGGGCGCCCTATACTCCGACCGCTCGGTAGCAGTACAGGCACGAGTGGGGGCGTCAACAGTTCCGGCACTAGCGGGGCAGGCACAAGTCCCGCGCGGTAAGAGCAATCAACGGAATCGGCGGGCCGGACGCACAAAACCCGGCCCGTCGCATTTTTCCGGTTCGCGGTCACTGTATCGTGGGAATCGGCAAGCACTCCATCACCTCCACCCGGTCTCCCGGGAAGATCGTGAAGTGAGGATGGTTGAGGAAAAGCTTCGCGGCCTCGTCCTGAGAATTCGCTTTCACGACCGTCCAGGCTCCGAGCTCGTTGCGCGTGTCAGTTATACCATTCTTGTCGGCGCGTTTTGTCTTGCCGAGCGGCGTACCCATTTCGGTAATCGCGTCTTTGTGATCCGCGACCCATTTATGCCACGCGGCCATGCCGGCCTGCTCTCGTTCCTTACGTTTGGCTTCCGGCAACTTCTTCCATGTTTCCATCGCTTCCGGCTTTCCGAGAAATACGGCGAGATAGCTTTTCATAACGACACTCCGCTGCTTGAACATTCGCTCTATTTTTTGACGGGCCCGTTGATCGCCCAAATCACTCCAAACGGGTCTTGCACTTGGCCATACCGATCGCCCCAGAACATGTCAGAGACCGGCATTTTCGGCGTGCAGCCCGCAGCGACGGCGCGATCGAACCAAGCGTCCGTATCATCGACGGTGAGCGTGACGTTGAAGGCTGCAGGAGCGACGACCGGATGGCCGTGCTCCGGATAAAAATCTCCGAGCATCACGGACGAGCCATTGATGTAAAGATGAGCATGCATCGTTCGCCCTTTGTCGTCAGGCGGATAAAGTCTCGCCAGCTCACCGGCGAACGCCTTGTGGTAGAACTCGGCGGCTTTGACGGCGCCATCGACGGCGAGATAGACGATCGCGCCTCCTTTGACGGGCGGATTGGTCGTGTTGGACATGATGCTCTCCACTTTGGCTGTGCGCCGAGGACGGGCAGGCTGAGTGAAATCCGACAGCGCTCCCGAAAAATTATCCGGCGTCTTGAATCAGTCGGTCCAGATGCCGGCGAATGTGGGCGGCCTGTGCGGGCGTTCCGGCCAAGGCTATGGCACGGTCGAAGTCTGCACGTGCTTCGCCGGTTCGGCCGAGCTGCAATAGAAAAGCGCCGCGTGTGCCGAAATAATGGAAGTAGCCGGATAGAGCTTTTTCCAGAGGCGCAATCATCGTGAGCCCAGCCTCTGGTCCATGAAGTTTCGCGGTCACCACAGCGCGGTTCAACGTAATGACTGGCGAGGGCTGCATCCGTTCCAGCGCCGCGTAGAGGGCGTCAATACCAGCCCAATCCGTTTCGACGAAATGCGCAGCGCGTGCGTGTGTTGCAGCGATCGCAGCCTGGACTTGATAGGGGCCGGGTCGGTTATGGCGCATCGCCTTGTCCAAAAGCGCCACGCCTTCGTTGATCAGCTTCGCGTTCCAGAGGACGCGATCCTGATCTTCGAGCAGGATCACCTCACCCTCGCTATCGAAGCGTGCCGGTAGCCGCGACTGCTGCAGAAGCATCAGCGCGGTCAATCCCATGGTTTCCGGTTCCGTTTGAAACATACGCAGAAGCAGCCGCGCCAGTCGGATGGCTTCGTCGCAGAGAGACGCGCGCGCCGGATCATTGCCCGCGGTATAGCCTTCGTTGAAGAGCAAATAGATCATCGCCGCGACCGCCGCGAGGCGCTCGCTCCGCTCGATCGGGCCCGGCGTCTCGAACGGCACATCGGCTTTCGCAATCCGCGCTTTGGCACGCGTGATGCGCTGCTCCATTGCCGCGTCGCTCACGAGAAAGGCGCGCGCGATCTGCGCGACCGAAAGGCCGGATACGATGCGAAGGGCTAACGCAACCTGCTGCGTCGCGGGAAGCTCGGGATGGCAGCAGATGAACAGCAATCGTAGAACATCATCGCGATAGTGCGAGGCATCCAGCCGCTCGACGAGCGGAGCCTCCGCATCGGTGAGATCGGAGATCATCTCATCAGGCGGCAGCGCGACGTCGCGATTGCGCCGGCGCGTGCCGTCGAGCGTTGCGTTTCGCCCCACCAGGATCAGCCATGCAACCGGATCGCGAGGCGGTCCATTCCGCGGCCAGTTTTTGAGCGCACGGAGGCACGCCTCCTGATAAGCCTCTTCCGCGGTGTCCATATCGCGGAAATAGCGGAGGAGTGCACTGACGGCCTGCGGCCGAGCCGCAGTCAATGTGCTATCGATCCAGGCGGGGTCATGGATGACTTGGTTCATCTCAGTAAGCTTTGACGCGATCCTTAGGTGCATTCGGACGGGCTTCCGGCACGTAGAGCGCTACAGGACGGATCTCATAGACGCTTGTCGGATTGGCTGCAGAAAGCTCGCGCGCAATGGCGAGCGCGGCGTCGAGATCAGGAACGTCGATGACGTAAAAGCCGAGCAGCTGTTCTTTCGTCTCGGCGAAAGGCCCATCGATGACCATGTCAGGGGCGCGCAAAGTCGTGGCGGTGGTTGTCGGCAGAAGCCGGAGCGCGGGACCGAGCTTGCCTTCTTTGACGAGCTTTTCGTGGACTACATTCAGGCGGCTCATCACCGCATCGTCTTCTTCCTTGCTCCAGGACCACACGACGTCTTCTTTATTATAGCAAAGCAGGGTGTAGAGCATGCCATCTCCTTTTGGGCTTCCCTAGGACGGTCCTGTACGGGTTAGTCCGACTGGATCGAGAGAAAATTTGAGTGATGTCATCGTTTCATAGCTGAAGCGCCATTTTTGTATTGAAACGTGGCGCGAGCCAGTTCGGAGGCCGCCGCTCGGGCAAAAATAACAAAATAGCGCCTCAGTCGCTTGTCGGATCGGGCATGTCTCGAACGTCTTGATGGCAGGAAGCGGAGCCGTCGCGCCGCTTGCACGCAGAAAACCAGGGAGCAACATCGTGTCCGAGAAACTGAAAACAGCCGCTACCTCCACGAACACCGTTCGCTTGCACCGCGTATTTGCCACCAAGCCCGAGAAGGTCTACCGCGCTTTCCTGGAAGCAGACGCCACGGCCAAATGGCTGCCGCCCAACGGCTTTACGTGCAAGGTTGATCATATGGATCCGAAGGTCGGCGGCAAATTCAGGATGTCGTTCACAAACTTCACGACGGGAAAGGCGCATTCATTCGGCGGAGAGTACCTCGAACTCATTCCGAATGAACTCATCCACTACACCGATAGCTTCGATGATCAGAATCTTCCCGGCACCATGCACGTGACGATTGCCCTCAAGTCGGTCTCAGTAGGGACAGAGATCAACATCGAGCAAGCGGGCCTGCCGGCCGTCATTCCGGTTGAAGCCTGTTATCTTGGCTGGCAGCAGTCTCTTACGCAGCTTGCGCAGCTCGTCGAGCCGGACATCGCCGAGTAAAAGGCTCGCGCAGTATTGGATCGGATCAGACAAATACTTTAGGCGGCGGCAGGGGAGTTTGCTCGAGCCACTTCGGCACCGGCAAACCCTTCTCCCGCAGGAAGTGCGGATTGAACATTTTCGACTGATACCGCATGCCGAGGTCGCACAGCACGGTCACGATCGTCTTGCCACGCCCAAGTTCTCTGGCGAGCCGAATAGCTCCCGCAATATTGACTCCGCTTGAAGCGCCGAGGCAAAGACCTTCTTCCCGTACCAGATTGAAAGCGATATCGAGAGCCTCTGCGTCCGGGATCCGATATGAGAAATCCGGCATGAAGCCCTTGAGGTTTTTCGTGATGCGAGTTTGGCCTATGCCCTCAGCAATGGATGATCCCTCGGCCTTCAGCTGCCCGGTCGTATAATAGCTGTGAAGCGCCGCGCCGGGCGGATCCGCGAGCGCGATCTTAATGTCTTTGCATCGCTCCCGCAGTCCCTGGGTAACGCCGGCGAGCGTGCCTCCTGTGCCAACCGCCGAGACGAAGCCATGGACTCTTCCCTGGGTCTGTTCCCAAATCTCCGCGGCAGTTGTCTCGACGTGAGCCTGCCGGTTGGCGATGTTGTCGAACTGGTTTGCCCAGATGACGCCGTTCGGTTCGGTCTTGGCCAGAGCCGCGACCAGCCGTTCGGAGTAATTTACGTAGTTGTTGGGGTCCGAGTAGGGAACGACCGGTACTTCGACGAGCTCTGCGCCCAAGAGCCGGAGCGCATCCTTTTTCTCAATCGATTGGTTGTCCGGGATCACGATGACGGTTCTGCAGCCCATGACGTTGCCGATCATGGTCAGTCCGATACCCGTGTTTCCCGCCGTTCCCTCGACGATCACGCCGCCTGACCGGATCTGGCCTTTGGTCCACGCATCGTCAAAGATGAAGAGCGCCGCGCGGTCCTTGACCGACTGGCCGGGATTCATGAACTCGGCTTTGCCGAGGATCGTGCATCCCGTAATTTCCGATGCGGCACGAAGCTTGATGAGTGGGGTATTCCCAACGGCGCGGGCGAGCGTGAAGGCAAGTCGCAAGGCTGTCTCCTCGGGTGCACATCGAGATCAGTGAAGCAGTGGGCCTTTCGCTGTCTTCCAGGCGGCGAGCCCGCCGTGGATATGGCATGCCGACGAAAGGCCGGAATCCCGAGCCGCCTGCACGGCCATGGCCGAGCGTTCGCCGAATGCGCAATAGAAGACGATCCGTTTCGTTGCGGCGAGTTCGTGGAGGATTCCTCCCCGATGCAGATTTTCCTGCAGCGCTGGATACGGGGCATGGAGCGAGCCCGGGATCTCACCGTTGCGTTCCCGCTCGTTCCGTTCGCGCAAGTCTACAAACGCGACGTCGGGGCGGCCGATAAAGGCAATCGCTTCCGAGGGCGTGACTGCCCAACCGCGCTGCGCGATTTCATTTTGCACCAGCCCAACGTGCATGTTGGCCGGTACGGCAACGTCCATCATCTTCGGATCGGGCAGGTGCAGGTTGTTCATCAGGTCAATGTACTCTTCGACGGACGCTACGCGCAGGCGCGGATTGAAGTTCTTCTCCTCGCCGATGGTGCTGACAGTATCGCCCTTATAGTCGTGCGCAGGGAAAACAAACGTCGAGTCCGGCAACTTGAGCAGGCGATTGAAAATGGAGTCGTATTGGGCGCGTGCGTCGCCGTTTTGAAAGTCCGTCCGGCCCGTGCCGCGTATCAGCAACGTGTCGCCCGTGAAAACGCGGTCCGGCATGATGAATGAATAGGAATCGTCCGTGTGTCCCGGCGTGTAAATCACGTCGAGGCTGACGCCTTCAATCGTCAGCTTTTCGCCATCGGAGAGCCGCATCGACACGATGTCGGCCTTGCTCTGCTCGCCCATGACGGTAATGCAGTGCGTGCGGTCGCGAAGTGCGCCAAGACCGGTAATGTGATCTGCGTGGAGGTGCGTATCGACGGCCTTCACGAGCCGTAGGTCGAGTTCATTCAGCAGCTGAATGTAGCGGTCGACTTTTTCGAGAACGGGATCGATGATGAGAGCTTCAGCGCCATGCCGGCTGGCGAGCAGATAGCTGTAGGTGCTGGAGACGGTGTCAAACAGTTGACGGAAAATCACTGTCGTCGTCTCCGCGTTGGCTTGCGCACGTCGATAGCAATCTAGCGATCCAAGCCGATTGGCGGGCCGCCGGCCCACGAGGCGCCGGATACCCGCTACCGGTTCAACTATATCACGACGACGGCTGCTTTGCCTTGCGAATATACGGCAGGATTGTTTCGAAAGGACCGAAGCGCTTGATGGCATCTTCGTCAGAGACCGAGCCAGCGATGACGATATCTTCTCCGGGCTGCCAGTCGGCCGGTGTCGAAACCGGGTGCTTCGCGGTGAGCTGAATGGAATCGATGGCGCGCAGGATTTCCTGGAAGTTGCGGCCAGTCGACATCGGATACGTCAGGATTAATTTGACCTTCTTATCGGGCCCGATGACGAAGACCGAACGCACGGTCTGGTTGTCGGCAGGCGAGCGCCCTTCCGACGTATCGCCAGCAGAAGCCGGCAGCATGTCGTAAAGCTTGGCGACGGCGAGATCTTTGTCGCCGATCAGCGGATAGTTGACGGTGTGACCACTCACTTTTTGGATGTCGCCCTTCCACCTATGGTGGCTGTCGACCGGATCGACCGAAATGCCGATGATCTTCGTGTTGCGCCGGTCGAACTCCTTCTGCAGTCCGGCCATGGTTCCGAGCTCGGTTGTGCAGATCGGCGTGAAATCCTTGGGGTGCGAGAACAGGACCACCCATCCATCGCCGATCCAGTCATGGAAATGGATTGGTCCGTCCGTCGTGTCGGCCGTGAAATCGGGAGCCGTGTCGTTGATGCGCAGGGTCATGCCTCTCTCCTCTCGTTGAACCCTAGGCGGTCCAGCACCTGCGATGAGCATCGCTGACCAACCGGGTTGTTCTATATGGGCGTTAAAATAGCGGATTGGCTCGCCTAGATAAAAGCGGCGCGCGTAACCTGCAGCTCAATTCTAGCATGAACGGCGAGAGTTTTGCGAAGGCCCGGTCGGCGCGGCATTTCGCGAGGTCGTGGGCGGTCGTTCGCGGAAGGAACGCGACAGCAATACAAATGGCCGGATCGCAAAGCCGCACTACGCCGCACTACATCGCAACGCGATGGATGCCGGTCATCAAGCCCTGCGTAAAGCGCCCTGGCGCGGGAATCTTCAAGAACGTAGACGCGCGCCCCTTGCGTTCTGGTGACTCGCATCGTGGAACCGAGCATGCTACGCCGCCATAGAATTTATAATGAAATTTCTTCGAGTCTGCGAAACCCCGAAATGCTTGTCGGCCCCATCGTCGGTGGAGTGCCCCGGTTCGGATATGAATACTCGCCGCTCGACTGTATGAGCCGACCGTTCCAGCGCAACGGATGTGCGACGTCGGAACTCAAGCGCGTCCGGGTTGCGCAGCATGAAATCATAAATCGAGCGATCAAAGCATCAACCGGAGACAAGGTCTCGTTCATCGACCCTTATGACTTTTTGTGTGACGAGGTATCCTGCCGGAATCTCGATGACGATAAACGTCCGATTTATTCGGATGAATCGCACCTGTCACGCTGGGGATCGGTTTATCTTGTAACCAAGATGGTCGACGCGTTGGCGTCAGCGCTGGAACAGGGGCAGGACGTTGCAGCGGCGCGCTGACATCGTTATCCGGGATGATTGTGTGGCGGGAGGCTCGATGCGGGCATTCCGATCGACGGCGAGGGTTCTCTCCACATACAAGCGAGATGCTGTCCGCATGGCAATTCTGAAGGAAATACTGGTGCCGGCTGTAGGATTTGAACCTACGACCCCCTGATTACAAATCAGGTGCACTACCACTGTGCTAAGCCGGCAACGTACCTTCAACTGCGCCGAGAATGGGGTGCCAATGAAGGGACGACGGGCGACACCTCGCTCATCGATCTTGGGATGTCAACTACGCCCGCTGTCAGCGATGTCGTTTCGCTCCCCATCGACGTGAAAACCGGGCGGACGACGGCCACCCCTCACAAAAAAGGGGAGCAGAATGCCTGCTCCCCATAGACCCTTGAAAGTCTTCCTTAGATCACGGGCACCACCAGATCGGGCCGACGATGATGCAGCCGCGGGTGCGCCAGTCACCAGGTCGCGCGTTGTATCGATGCCAATGCGCGGGCGCTTTATCGTAACGGCCGCCCGGGGTGTAGTGCCGCCGCTTATGCTGAAACTTCCGTCTCTGATGGCGAGTGTCTTTGTAGTCTGCTATGTGAACGCCGGTGGACGCAGACGCAGACGCAACCGCGCTCGGCTTCGTGACCGTCATTGCCAATACGTCCGGCCACCGCAGCCATTGGGTGTCCCGTAAGCCTCAATGGGCCGGTGGAGGATGAGCCCGGCCGGGCACAGATGCTACGGCGCGGACAAAATCGCGGTTCCGGCGCCGAACTGGCATGGCGTTAAACCGATCTTCAGCTAATCTGGGCAAACGATTCTCATGCGCTGGGGTGCGATCATGCCGCGGCGTCATGGCCACTCGGGAGTTTGCCTATGCCCACGAAATCCTTGACGGCTATGGCCGCGATTGCCGTGGCGCTGTGCGTCAGTAGCTATTCCGCTTCGGCTTTCGATGCGCTGCATCGGCCGGACTTGCGCTACCATGAGTTCGATCCTGATAGAGCCGCCGCCCTCGATCGCTATTATCACTATTATTATGATCCGCGCGGTTACTATCCCTACTACAACTCAGGAGAGTGGGGCGGGCCTTCGATTAATCGCTTCCGCGGGCACCTGCCACCCTACTATGCGTCGTGGGGTTCGACGAACCGCCGCTACTACCATGTCGAATGGCATCGCCGCCACTACGGCGGTCATCGTCGCGGCGATTGGTGACCCGTTCATCTTCTGTATGGGAAGACGTCATCGCGCAGCCGCAAGCTTTGCGCGTTCGCGCCATATTTTAATGGTTTCTAGAAGTTCATCATTATTGAGAACTGAGTGCCGCATTTGTCTTGGTGTCTTTGCCATTTGTGTGAGGCGAGCCACCGCTGCGGCACGTAGGAGGGCCAGTTGATGAAGAAGTTTGCGCACGGATTTATGGCGCTATCGGTTGCAGCAGGCATGACGTTGGCGTCAGCACCGGAAGCCCAGGCATGGCGTGGACGCGGCGGCGGGGTTGGTCTCGGCGTCGCGGCCGGTATCATAGGTCTCGGTGTCGGCGCAGCGATTGCCGACGGATACCGCGGGCCGCGCTATTACTCACGTTATGATGATGGCTGCTTTCGTGGTCCGCGGGAGTGCCATTGGGCGCATCGGCGCTGCTTCGAAAACGAATACGGTGACACGGTCTGCCGGGGCGGTCGCTATGTCTGCGAGCGCCCGTTGATCTGCGACTGAAGAGGCGCGGACCGAACACGGCGAGATGATCGGGCCGGTGCGAAGTCTCCGCACCGGCTTTTCATTTTCGCCGCGCCTGCATGGCAGCGTAGAGAGCGATGGCCGCTGCGTTTGATACGTTGAGACTGGCGACGGGGCCGTCCGTTGAAATACGAACCAGCTTATCGCAGGTCTTGCGCGTCAACTCCCTCAGACCCTTGCCTTCGGACCCCATAACCAGCGCCGTCGGCCGCGACCAATCGAGATCTTCAATCGCGGTATCCGCGCTGCCGTCAAGGCCGACGAGTGCAAACCCCGCGTCCCGCAGTTCTTCGAGCGCGCGTGCCAGATTCGCGACCAGCGCGACGGGGATGAGGTCCAGCGCGCCGGAGGCGGACTTCGCGAGAACGCCGTTGAGCGGCGGACTATGCCGGTGCGTCATCACGAGGCCGCTGGCGCCGAACACGGCGGAAGATCTCAGAATCGCGCCGACGTTGTGCGGGTCGGTGACCTGATCGAGCACGATCAGGGGCCGCCCATCGGAAACGCGAGCCAACTCGTCCCACTGCGGCTCGGGCAGCGGTTCCGTTTCGAGTGCCACGCCCTGATGCACGGTGTCGGGACCGAGGAGGCGATCAAGGTCACGCGGCGTGACGCGATCGATCGTCGCGTTAATCGGGCCGACGGCTTCGATCAGCCGGCGCTCAGCGTTTTCGGTCAGCAACAGGCGATGAATACGTCGCGCCGGGTTCTTCAGTGCTGCCTCGACGGCGTGCAGGCCGAAGAGCCGAAGCGGACCCTCCGCATCCTCTCTGGCGCGCCCTCGCGCGATGTCTCTCGGCAGCGATTTTGCGCGTTGAGGCATGCCGGCGTGGCTGCCAGCCGGCGCCGAAAAGCGATTTTTCTCGCGCCACGGCTTTTTGAAATGGTCTTTGGGCAGGGTCTTTCTCGCGATTGGTTGGCTTGCCCGGCTGGAACGCGCCTGCCGTGGCGTCGGCGCGGGCCGCCCCCGGGGGTGGTGCAAGCTGGCGCAACCGTTGGACCTTGCAGCTTTTCCGATTGACAGGGAAGGCCCTCGTGAAGATAACGCGGGCGGAGGCCCTGCCTTGATCGGCGGGGCGCTTTCATTTGGACTGCGGGCACGGCCTGCGGCCTTGGAGAGGTGCCCGAGTGGCTAAAGGGGACGGACTGTAAATCCGTTGGCTTCGCCTACGCTGGTTCGAATCCAGCCCTCTCCACCAATGACTTAGCAAAATGATCCTTGAATTTGGCACAGGTTTGGCACGCGGCGAGGGGTCGTGGGTGGTCGATTTTTCCTGGTTGATGATGCGGCGGCTGACTTGCACGAGCGCGTGTGGGGACCAGTAGTGAATGGGGTCGCAACTGGGGGCGGAGGTCCAATCGCTTCGGGTACGTTTGGCGGGATGGTCGCCAGAGCAATTCAGATGCCGAGAGAACGATGGGCAGACCTGAGTATCAGTGTCGATCACCATGCCGCTGGTGGTAAGACGTGGCTAGAGTTTGCTGATATTCAGGAAGTCTTTAAGAGAGCTGATTTTCCGAAATAAGATCGGGTTCTCGTAGATGTTGCCGATGACTGATATCGGCATCCAATTGTACTCGCTTCCCTTGATAATAGCCCACATCCAACCGTTAAAGTTTTCGTCCCAAGTCATTACTGCGCGGTACTCAGCTTTTTGACCGGCGCAGTGATATAATTCGCTTCTAATATGTATCGGCAGGGTGCGTTTCGAGCCTCCACGATCCTGGCGAAGCACGATGAAAACTATATGCCTCGCGAAGCTGCTGCTGCGCTCCGGAGTCCCAAGTCTGGCGCAACCGCTCGATAGCGCAGCTGATTCGCATCAAAAAAACGGCGACCTGTCTCTCGTCTGCAGCTGACACCCGAAGAGATGCGCGGCGGTTACCCCCTTATGGCGAGAGAAAATAGTCCTCTCCTACCGCATCAGGACTAGATGGCGGAAATGATTGTACGGTGCGATAGTCCGCCCCCTTCGTGTCAGAAGAACATGCGGATTCAGAAATGAGACAGATACTCTTGCTCGCAATATTTCTCGCCCATTCCAGCGTGGCCGTAGCTGTAAGTGACAGGTTGAAGGATGCTTGCTCGTCGGACTACGTCGCTTACTGCAGTCCATATAAGGTCACATCTCCCCCAAGCGCGTCGTTAAGAGCGTGCATGCGGGCTCATCGCCATCAGCTGTCTGAGAGCTGCCTCAGAGCATTGGGAGATTCGGGGTATGTGAGCAGACGTGAGATTGAGGATTACAAGCGGGGAAGATAGGCAGTCTTTACAGGCAACGTAAGCTACTTGCACCTATCGGTTTGCTCTGACCCATCACTCGCAGGATTTATCTATCACCAGAAAGGTAACTCTCAATTTTATAAATGTCTTCTGATGAAAACTGAATCTGCGGCATGTCTTTGTGTCGTGAGCCAATCCCCTCAGCCAGTTCAAATTCCAACCGCTCAGTCGGGTATGAACGGAGGACGATCCAAAGGTTCGGTGCTTCTTTGAGCGGGCTCGCGGTTTCCGCTGCTAGTGCATGACAACGGCCACAGTTCTTTTGAAGGAGATCTTTGCCGTTTTCGTTATCAGCTGCATCGGTCGGTACCGAACAGCAAAGAAACAGCAGACCTACCGAGACTCTGAACCACAACCGCTGCATGAGTTTACCCTTCAAGGTATGAGCCATGCGCACTCCGGTTTTGCCGTTGTGCACCGTGAGCGGGAGTCACTTTCTTGTTCTGCTGTCCTCAGTACGTTCTTGGGTGCTGGCCGGCATATTGTACTTCCCAAACCCAAAAATCGCAAATCGGTGTAAAGCGGTTTACCAACGCCTACCGCTTGCTTTTTGGCTTTTTACCGGGCCCTGACACCGTGACCGCAATCTTTAGCGTCCGTCTGGATGAAGTTGGGAAAGACAGGCGCCCGCACGTCATCGTCGCTGGCGGGGTTGGTACGTTGGAGCAATGGAGCGATCTCGAACAAAAATGGGACCGCCTCATGAAAAGCAAAGGTATTGGTATTTTTCACAAATGCGACTTCGATGATCGCAAGGGCGATTTTGAGAATTGGGGTGATCTCAAGTGCCGAAACCTGATCAAAGCGCAAGAGAAGGCTATAAGAAACTGCATTCCCTTCACGATTGCCGTTGCCGTGGAAAAGAAAACACACGCCAAGGTGAAGAAGGCAATGCAGAACATCAGACACTTCAAGGCTGATTCCGATTACGGGCTTTGCTTCAGAGTTATTCGGTTTCTCGTGTGCCAAAAGATCGCCAAGCAGGTGCCGAAAGCCAAAGTTCAGTTCCTTCTTGAGCAGGGCCCGGACGCGGCGGATGCGAGCGTGATCTACGAAGACATCCGGCGAACCATAGGAGCTAAATACAGGCCAGCAATGTATGCTGAGATGCTGAATGGTTTTGCATCTTCGGCGAAGGGCCAGTTTCGGAGCCTTGAGGCTGCGGACTACTTGGCGGGAAGAGCAATGGAGGATTTCGAGGCTGGTCACTTCCTCAGCACCAAAAGGGGCAACCAAATATCGATGCTGATGGACGAGGAGTTTTTAACTCATTGGCATGAAGACATGATCAAAGCCCGAGAGCATCGGCGCGCCCACTACATCAATTCTCGTTCGAAGCCTTCTTCTTCGGACGAGCAAGCTTCTTAAAGGCGTGTTCAGCCTCTCTACCGCTCTCATCCACCCCGTGTTCCTTCGCGGTTTCCTGAAACCGTTTGAACTGCTCTTTGGGGTCTAGTTCTGGTTCTTTGCGTTTGGGCATTTTTCAAAGCTCGCTTCTTCTCTCATCAGCATACCATGATTTGTCCGTTCCATGCGGAGTCAGAATCAGATGCTTGGGTCCGCGCCCAAGACAACACCAGAAAGCTGTGAATTGCTTCTTGTCTCCGGTTGCGGCGAGCATGGCATTGGGCTGATAAGCAAGAGGCAAGCTCGGGGTCAGATCCCGGCTTGCCTCTGGTGAGCCCTTTTACGGGCCCGACTAGCGCACCACCCCATCCCAGCAACGTGAAAGCGGAGGTGAGAATGACGGCTAAATAATAATCCCGCCCTTTCGGGCACCCAATAGGGCTTAGGGACGGGCCGCATGCGTGCCGCCCGTCCCGCTTCTCTACACCAATTTGGAGGGCTCAGCCAATGAGCACCGATTCTATGTCCACAGCTAACTACGCTGCTGTAATAGCCGATTTGCGCGCCAAGCGGGACGAGTTGGAGCGCACAATCAGTATGTTGGAGGCTATGGCTCAGTTAGCTCCATCAGGTACCGCCGCCGTAAGCCAGCCCGTTCGCCCTGTTTTTGTGATGGATGCGACTGCTGATGCCCCATTGGGCCACTTTGTTTCCCCGCCAGCAACTGGCAATACGGGCATTGGCGATGCTGTGGCGAGAATTCTCAAGGACAATCAGGGCCGAGCGCTTTCAACCAGAGAAGTAACAGACTTACTTTTGCGGTCAGGATTTCCGCAAACGACAGAAAACCCCGTCAATAATGTGTGGTCTGCCTTATCCCATCGAATGAAGACTAAGGGCGATGTTGCGCGCGAGGGAAAGAACTGGCGATTTGCGAGGTTGGAAAAAGCGCCTCAGGCGAATTCGCTACAAAATATGAATGGCCATTGATGGCGAAGACCAAGCCCTAGGCTTGGTCTTCTTTTTACTCTGCACGGGCGCTACCAGCTTTTCGATAGGTTAACCGCCTGCCTTGTGCGCCCTTGATCATCTTCGAAGCGCGAGTTTCGTCGTCAATTCCGAGCGCAACGCGGTTGTTATAGCGGAAGTCAAACTCCGCCAGATACCGATGCAGATGCTTTTCCTTGCAGTGCTGGTAGGTACCGCGCATTCCACGTTTGAATACTGAGAAGTAGTTCTCGACGGTGTTGCTATGGATGGTCGGGCCTTCCGGGACATAGCGAACGTATTCTTTCTTTCCGTGATAGATGCGGTCATGGCTGGCGAACTGGCTCAACTGGAATTTGTAGAGCTTGGCACTGTCGGTCATCATCGCCGTTTCGCGCTTTACGTTGGCGTTGATGATCGGGATGACCTCGGCAACGGTCGCGCCAGAAACGTGATAGCTGCGGACGCTGCCGCCGCGCTCCACAAGCGCAAAGATCACATTCTTATGCATTGCCTTGTCAAACTTGGTTTTGCGTCCCTTCGGGTGGGTTGAGGTGCGGCCATAGAAAGTCTCGTCGGCTTCAACAACCTTGCCTTCGCCACCCATCGGATGGGTAAGCGAACCGATCCGCATGGCTTCCCTGATGCGATGGCCCATGAACCAAGCGGTTTTGAGGGTCACACCCAAGGTTCGGTGAAGCTGATTGGCCGAGATGCCCTTCTTGGAGCCCGCGATCAGGTAGAAGGCCTGCAGCCACAGATACAGCGGCACGTGGCTCTTTTCGAAGATGGTCCCGACAGTGACGCGGAACTGTTTGCGGCAGGCGTAGCACTTGTAGAGGCCAAAGCGGGTGGCTTTACCTTCCATCTTGGAGACACGCTTCTGCTCAAAGCAGTGCGGGCACTGGGCACCGTTCGGCCAGATGCGAGCCTCAACCCACTTGTAGGCGTCTTCTTCGTTTTGCAGATGCTTTTGCGAAAGTAGCGACATGGCGAATCCCTCAATGATTGCAATATAGCAAATCACCTTGGGTTTGGCAAGTATAATATCCCCGTGCTGGCGCTATTGATCAGCGGGCCCAAGGTTCAAGTCCTTCATCCACAAAGAGAATCAATCACTTAATGTCACAACGCATACGTTCCGAGAACTATTTACAGCTTTAATGTTGTCTCGCTCTTAGCTGGATGTAGGTCCTGCACGTCCGCTCGACTCACTGCGCTCTGCTTACGTGCTCCGCCATCGACTTTGCTCATGATTTGCCCGCTCCCAAATCGAATCGATCGAGGCTAGGATTGCATCGTCGATCCATTCCGGTTCGACCAACAATCGAGGTCAATATTCAACGCAGGTTCACTTGGTAAAGATTTGAAGAATTCGGGTTTGTGAGCTGGAGGCAAGCATGACGGATTCAGCGCTAAGTATATTGAAAAGAGAAGGTGAGCAGGAAGGGAATGCTGCTGACTTTGACGAACATATAGCTTTCTATAAAAGCGCTTTACGCATCACAAGAATGATCATTGCCTTCGTTGCATGCCTTTTATTGGCAATGTATTTTTTTCTTGTGAGATAATGATGCCGAGCGAACTTTCAAGATTGGTTCGGTTTCGACGACCCACTTCTTAATCACCTACAGTGGTGGGTCGTTTATTCGCTGAAGGTCCGGCTGATGGCTGCCGTCGCGCCAACATATGGAATGCTAATTCCGACACTGGCGCTGTTTATTGTTCCATCGGTGCCTTTGGTGCTTGTGCGCGATGTCGTTCCCTTTGATCCTCTGATCCCGGCATCAAAGTTGGTTCCGTCTTCGCCACTGGTTCCACCAGATCCCTTGATTACGCCACACCCATTGGTTCCGTCGGTGACTCTGGTAGCACTGCCCTGAACGCCAGCCTAAAGCATTTTGGGCGCCGCCTCAATTGACGCACTTGACCTAAATCAAGGTTGCTCGCGGCCTACCGTCCGAGTGTGCGCTCCCTGTTGGGATCGGGAGGCAGCTTTGCAGGATGTATTGGACGAGCGCTCGGGGCTAAGCGACACGCTGGCGCTGATTGGCACGGTCATAATCGGCGCGATTGGTCTCGTATTTGCCATTGCCGGAGAGGAAGATATTCTTCGGCTGCAGGGACTCATCGTTTTGGCGGCGTCGGTGGCAGCCGGCTTATATGTCGCGACTCATCCGACGAACCTCAGACAAGAGAAACGTTCCGGCTACTTCGACGGTCCTGTTCGTGTTGCTACGATCGCGTGCGTGTTTTGGGGCGTCGCCGGATTTCTCGTTGGCGATATCATCGCTTGGCAGCTTTCGTTTCCGGCCCTGAACTTGGATTTGCCCTGGACCAACTTCGGGCGCCTTCGGCCGGTTCATACCTCCGCCGTTGTTTTTGCGTTCGGCGGCAACGCGCTCATCGCGACGTCGCTTTACGTCGTCCAGCGGACGAGTCAGGCACGGCTTCCAGGTAAATGGGCGCCGTGGTTTGTCGTCTGGGGATATCAGCTTTTCATCGTGATCGCCGCTTCGGGCTATCTGATGGGCGTGACCCAAAGCAAGGAGTACGCGGAGCCCGAGTGGTACGCTGATATCTGGCTGACGGTCGTCTGGGTCACATACCTGCTCATATTCCTCGGCACGCTCAAAGGCCGCCAGGAACCGCACATCTACGTCGCGAACTGGTTCTTCCTGGGCTTCATCGTCACGGTGGCGATGCTGCATCTGGTCAACAACCTCGCGCTTCCCGTGTCGTTTCTCGGAACGCAGAGCTATCCGCTTTTCCCCGGTGTCCAGGGCGCGATGACGCAATGGTGGTACGGGCATAATGCGGTCGGCTTCTTCCTGACTGCCGGCTTCCTCGGTATCATGTATTACTTCATTCCGAAGCGTGCCGAGCGGCCGGTGTATTCATACCGGCTGTCGATCGTGCACTTCTGGTCGCTGATCTTCCTCTACATCTGGGCGGGGCCGCACCATCTCCATTACACGGCTCTGCCGGAGTGGACGCAGACGCTCGGCATGACGTTCTCGATCATGCTGTGGATGCCGTCCTGGGGCGGCATGATCAACGGACTCATGACGCTCTCCGGCGCGTGGGACAAGCTGAGAACAGACCCCGTCATCCGGCTGCTTGTCGTCAGCGTTGCATTCTACGGAATGTCAACGTTTGAGGGACCGCTGATGTCCATCAAAGAGGTCAACTCGCTCTCGCACTACACTGACTGGACGATCGGACACGTTCATTCCGGAGCTCTCGGCTGGGTCGGCATGGTCACGTTCGGCGCCGTTTACTGCCTCGTGCCGTGGCTGTGGAAGCGCAAGGGGCTTTACTCGATGAAGCTCGTCGAGTGGCACTTCTGGCTCGCGATGATCGGTATCGTTCTCTACATCTCGTCGATGTGGGTGGCCGGCATCACCCAGGGTCTGATGTGGCGTGCTTATGACCGCCTCGGCTTCCTCAAATATTCCTTCATCGAAACGGTCGAGGCGTTGCACTGGCCTTACGTCATCCGGGCGACAGGCGGTGTGCTGTTCCTGCTTGGTGGGTTGATCATGGCCTACAACGTCTGGCGCACGATTCGCGGCGACGAGTCTGTCGATGTCCGAGATCAGCCTCCGGTCGCCGCAGCGCCCGAGTTGCGCCCCGGCGCCATTGCCATGCCCGCCGAATAACAGGAGCGACAATCGTGAACCACGCTATCTTAGAGCGAAACTCGATTATTCTTCTGATTGCCGCGCTGATTGTCGTGTCGATCGGCGGCATCGTTGAAATTGCACCGCTGTTTTACGTGCAATCGACGATCGAGAAGGTGCAGGGCATGCGGCCGTACTCGCCGCTCGAGCTTGCGGGTCGTGACATCTTCGTGCGCGAAGGCTGCTACAATTGCCATAGCCAGATGATCCGTTCGCTGCGCGATGAAGTCGAACGCTACGGTCATTACTCGCTCGCGGCGGAGAGCATGTATGACTATCCCTTCCAGTGGGGGTCGAAGCGTACAGGCCCCGACCTTGCGCGCGTCGGCGGCAAATATTCGGATGCCTGGCACGTCGAGCACATGCACGATCCGCGCTCTGTGGTGCCGGCTTCCATCATGCCTGGGTATCCGTTCCTCGGCAAAACGCTCCTCGACTATTCGAACATCTCGAAGCGCATGAAAACTCAGAAAGAGCTGGGCGTTCCTTACACCGATGAGATGATCGCGAACGCCGACAAGGATGTCGTTGCGCAGATATCGCCGGATACGAAAGAAGCGAAGGCGCTTCTCGCGCGCTACCCCAAGGCGCAAGTACGAAAGTTCGACGGTCAGCCGGCGGGGGACAACATTCCGCCGACCGAGCTCGATGCTGTCATCGCCTACCTGCAAATGCTCGGCACGCTCGTCGACTTCACCAAGTTCGACGCCAGCGGTCCCAACCTGCGATAGGAGATTTGGGCCTTGGCCTACGAAGACATTCAGGTAGTCACGCAGATTGCGTCGCTCGCACTTTTCATGGGCATTATGGTTGTGGCGTACATCTACGCCTTTCGCAGAAGCAACAAAGCCAAATTCGCGGCCGCATCAGAAATGCCGTTTCGCGATGATGCGCCCCCGACCGATGGGGACAAACAATGAGCCACCGTAAGAAAATCGACGAAGTAACGGGTGTCGAGACAACCGGACATGTCTGGGATGGCGACATCTGCGAACTCAACAAGCCGTTGCCCAAGTGGTGGCTTTACACGTTCTATGCCTGCATCCTGTGGTCTATCGGCTATTGGATCGTGTATCCAGCCTGGCCGACGATCAACGGCTATACGAAGGGCGTGCTGAACTACAGCCAGCGCGATCAGGTCCAGCACGATATCGATGCGTGGAAGTCGGGCCATGCCAAATATCGTACGCAGATCGCGGACATGTCGCTCGCCGACATCCGCAAGAACGACGAGCTGTTTCAATTCTCTATTGCGGGCGGCGCGGCGCTGTTCGGCGAGAATTGCTCCGCTTGCCACGGGCGCGGAGCGCAGGGCGGCATCGGCTATCCCAACCTCAACGACGACGACTGGCTGTGGGGCGGCAATTTCGAAAAGATTCACCAGACCATCGCCTTCGGCGTGAGAAACGGCAATCCGAATGCCCACGACACGGCGATGCCGCGCTTCGGGATCGACAAGATTCTAGATGAAGCGCAGATCAGCGACGTCGCTAACTTCGTCCGTTCGTTCTCGCATCTTGACGTTGACGCAGCTGCAGCCAAGAGAGGCGCCCAGATCTTTGCCGATAACTGCGCCGCCTGCCACGGCGAGCAAGGCAAAGGCAATCAGGAGATGGGCGCTCCCAACCTGACGGATGCCATCTGGCTTTATGGTAACTCGCAAGATGCTGTGATGCAGAGCGTTCGCACGGGACGGGGTGGAATAATGCCGGCATGGTCCGAGCGCCTCGATCCCGTCGCAATTAAAATGCTGACGCTCTTCGTCTACTCCCTCGGCGGGGGTCAAGCCGACGCCACAAGCACGTCGGCCCCAGCATCGGCGGCAGACAAACCATAATGAATGCGGCGGAAAAACAGAACAAGTTTCTCGTAGGAGCGGATGGCGCTCGCTCCGCGCCATCTCCTTCTGCTCGTTCGCATTCGGATTACGCGTCACGGCAGAAAATCTATCCCAAGCTTGCGCGAGGAACGTTCCGCAACATCAAGTGGGCCGTGATGGCGATTACGCTGGGCATCTATTATTTACTCCCCTGGATACGCTGGGACCGTGGAGAAGGGTTGCCCGATCAAGCCATTCTGTTCGATTTTGCCAATCAACGGCTGTTGTTCGGCCCCATCGAGATCTGGGCGCAGGAGTTCTACTACGTCACCGGACTTCTGGTGCTCGGTGCGCTTGGGTTGTTTCTCGCGACGTCGATCGCGGGCCGCATGTGGTGCGGCTACGCTTGTCCGCAAACGGTCTGGACCGATCTGATGATTGCGGTCGAACGCTTCTGGCAGGGTGATCGCAATGCGCAGCTACGGCTCGATGGACAGCCGTGGACGTTCGAAAAAATATCGAAGAAGGCGCTTACACATCTGTCGTGGCTGGCGATCTCCGTCGCGACGGGCGGCGCGCTCGTCTTTTATTTTCGTGATGCCCCGACGCTCGGTGTCGAACTGATACACGGGACGGCGCCTATCGTGGCCTACGTCTTTCTCGGGCTCTTTACGCTGACAACCTATCTGCTCGGAGGAATTGCGCGCGAGCAGGTCTGCATCTACATGTGTCCGTGGCCGCGCATCCAAGGCGCGATGGTCGATCGCGATTCCCTCCTTATTTCATATCGCGATCTCCGCGGAGAGCCGCGCGCCCCCCATAAGAAGGGCACGACGTGGGATGGCCGCGGTGATTGTATTGATTGCAGGGCGTGCGTTGCCGTTTGTCCGATGGGCATCGATATCCGCAACGGATCGCAACTCGAATGCATTCAGTGCGCGCTTTGCATCGATGCCTGCAACGAGATCATGGACCGCGTGGAACGCCCGCGCAATCTCATCGCCTACACGACGATCGGCAATCTTGCCAACGCTACGAATGCGCCGCGTGAAGGTTGGCGGATCATTCGTCCGCGCACAATACTCTATATGACTCTGATCACGCTCGTCGCATCGCTGATGGGATGGTCTCTGTTGCACCGCGCCGACTTCGAACTCAGTGTCATCCAGGATCGCAATCCACTGTTCGTCGTGCTGAGCGACGGCGGACTTCGCAATGGCTATACGGTGAAGGTCGCGAACAAGGTCGAAAGCGTACGGCACTTCAAGCTGCGATTTAGCGGCCCGCCCGGACTTCAGCCGAAATTCGTGGAGTTCGACGGCACCGATCCGACGATCGAAGTCGGCCCGGCTGAAGTAAGAGCGGTCAAGGTCTTCCTGTTGCTCCCCGGCGAGAAAAGGAAGGAACTCAAATCGGACGCCGAGCCTGTAACAATTGAGCTCGACGACGTGGCGAACGGGCGGACAACGTCGCGCACCACGACATTCAGGAGTCCGTCATGAACATCGCTGCGCCATCGAAGGGGTCACTTCGCGGATGGCATGTTCTGGCTATTCTGGTCGGGTTCTTCCTGACCGTGGCCGCCGTCGATGGTGTTTTGATTGCCAAGGCCGTTTCAACATTCAGCGGCGACACGGCCGATGCCTATCGCAAAGGCTTGGCATACAACCAGACGCTGGAGGAAGGAGCCGTTCAGGATCGGCTCGGGTGGCACGAAAATCGGACGTTCGATTCACGCACGGGACGTCTTTCAATTTCTCTTACGGATGAAAATCAACAACCCGTCGACGGCCTTCGCTTGCAGGCGGACATCGGGCGCGCAACAACGGATATATTCGATCGCCGCGTTGCGCTGGAACCTGCAGGGAACGGCACTTACGGCGCCGACATAGTCGGACTGTCGGACGGGGCGTGGACGCTTTCGGTCAGCGCTTCGGAAAACGACAAAGTCGTTTACAGGTCGAGGGCCCGGATATGGAAGCAGCCCTAGACGCCACCGTCGCGAGCCATGCGCCGAGCATAGAAACGCGGCAGACCATCGTACTTTCGGTGCCGAGCATCGTTTGCGGCAATTGCATTCGCTCTGTCGAAAACACGCTTCGTGCGTTACGTGGGGTCGAAGCTGCCCGCGCAAACCTTTCGACCAAGCGGGTATCGGTGGTCGTCGATCCTTCTCTCAGTTCTGCGGTCGATCTGACGACGGCTCTTGAGCGCGCGGGATTTCCAGCTGCACTGCTGGCGGATGGTGTCGAGACGGAACAGACTGCACGCGCAAGCGAGCTTATCCCTCGCGTCGGCGTTGCCGGTTTCGCTGCAGCCAACATCATGCTGCTGTCCGTATCCGTCTGGTCGGGGCAGGCGAGCGACATGGACAGCTCCGTCAAGGATCTGTTCCATTGGCTATCGGCGCTCATCGCTCTGCCGGCCGTGGCTTACGCCGGACAACCCTTCTTCAAGTCGGCTCTTGCGGCGTTGAAATCGCGGCGCCTCAACATGGATGTACCGATCTCGCTCGGCGTCCTGCTGGCGACGGGGATGAGTCTCTTCCAGACGATGCGCAGCTCGGAGCAGATCTACTTCGACGCCGCAGTGACGCTTCTTTTCTTTTTGCTGATCGGCCGCGCGCTCGATGAGCGCATGCGAACAAAGGCTCGCGGGGCAGCCGAGAACCTGATTGGCCTCAGAGCGATAAACGCCACGCTTGTCGAGAGGAATCAAACGACCAAGGTCGTTCCGGCAAGCTCCCTTAAGCCTGGCATGGTCATCGCGGTTGCTGCAGGCGAGCGCATTGCAGGTGACGGAGAGGTCATCTCCGGCCGGAGCGAAATCGACGAAAGCCTTATCAGCGGTGAAACGCGGCCGCGTGCCGTATCGATCGGGGATTGCGTATACGCGGGCACCGTCAACGGCGGCGCGGCGCTGAATGTCCGCATCACCGCGTCGGAAGACAATACGCTGTTGAGCGAAATCGGCCGCATGATGCTGGCTGCGGAGCAAAGCCGCGGTCGCTATGTCCGTCTCGCGGATCGCGCCTCGCAGATCTACGCTCCCGCAGTTCATATTCTGGGGTTGCTGACGTTTATCGGATGGATGGCGATCGGTGCGCCGTGGGATCAATCTCTCACGCACGCGATTGCCGTTCTCATCATCACGTGCCCGTGCGCCTTGGCTCTCGCCGTGCCCGCAGTGCAGGTCGCAGCAATGAGCCGTTTGTTCAACCGGGGCGTTATCGTAAAAGCGCCCGACGGACTAGAGCGTCTCGCGGAAATCAATTGCGTTGTCTTCGACAAGACCGGAACGCTCACGACGGGTGAGCTGCGGCTCAAGGCAGGCGACGATGTCGATACGGTTGCGCTTGGGAGAGCTGGATCGATCGCAGGGGTGAGCAAGCACCCTTATGCCAAAGCGCTCGCGAGGGCTGCACGCGCGCAAGGCATTCGAACGTATGCTGTCGAGGGCGTCGAAGAAATTCCAGGCTCGGGCCTCATCGCAACCTCAGCTGGCATCGAAGAAAAGGTTGGATCTGCCGCCTGGGCCGGCGTCGAAGATGGGTGCGCATCGATCTGGTATGCGGTTGAAGGCAAGCCTGCTGTCGGCTTCGACTTCATCGATGAACCAAGGAAGGATGCGGCTGCGTGCGTCTCTGAGCTTCAGCATGCCGGATACCTGGTTAGGCTGTTATCTGGAGACCGGCGTGAGACCGTTGCGCAAACGGCGGCTGCTTGCGGCATTGAGGGTTGGGCCGCCGAAGTTCGTCCCGATCAAAAGCTGCAGGCGATCGAAGCATTAAAGGCGCAAGGATATAAAGCACTGATGGTGGGCGACGGCCTCAATGATGCGCCCGCCCTCGCTGCCGGGCATGCCTCTCTGTCGCCCGCGTCAGCCATCGACATCGCGCAGAATGCAGCCGACGCGGTCTTTCAAGGTGAGCTTCTTCGACCGGTCATTGAGACGCTCGCGCTTGCCAAGGCTGCACGCCGCTTGGCGCTGCAGAATTTTGCAATCGCCATCCTATACAATTCGGTTTTCGTGCCGCTCGCGATGATGGGGTACGTTACGCCGCTGATCGCCGCGTTGGCCATGTCGAGTTCTTCGATTATAGTCACTGCGAATGCACTTCGACTCCGCTCGATGAGGCTGCATCTACCACAGGTTGGAACATCGGCATGACCGCGCTCGCTTGGCTCATTCCTGCTGCGTTGACGCTCGGTATGATGGGGCTCGCCGCCTTCCTCTGGGCGCTCCGCAGTGGCCAATTCGACGATCTTGAAGGCGCCAAGTGGCGCGCCATCAGCGATGATACTGATTGCATTGAGGCGCCATCGGAACGAGGCCCAGCGGGCGATGTTTGACGAGAGTTTCATTCGTGGTGCCGCCGTCGGGCTTGCGAGTGCATTCCATTGCGGCACGATGTGCGGCGGCATTGCCTGCGGCGCCAATCTGCTTCTTGGAGCGAAGACGCCTGGAGACAGGAACCTCAATCTTCTTCTGATGCAAGCCGGGCGCATCGCGACCTATTCCGCGATTGGCGGCATCGCCGGCACATTCGGCAGCGAGTTGCTGGCTCGCTCGTCCTTGAGCAGCCCGGCTGTTCTGCAGTGGGCAGCGGCGGCGTCGCTCTTATGGATGGGAATGGTTCTCGCCGGACTTATGCCGAGGCTGGCTCTCATCGATCATGGCATGCAGGCTCTCGCATCAAGAGCAAACACCATGTTGCGGCCTGCCGGCCGGGGCCGTTATCTCGCGCCGGTGACGCTCGGCGTCGTTTGGGGTCTAAACGCCTGCCCGATGGTCTATGGTGCTGCGTTTCTGGCATCTCTGACGCGGACTGGCGTTCAAGGCGCGACGTTCATGCTGGGTTTCGGCGTGGGCACCGTGCCGGCAGTAATTGCGTCCGCTTATGGAGTCATGTGGCTCAACCGGCGCGCCGCAGGAACGAGATTGAAGCTCTTGGCCGGGCTTGTCCTCGCGACCGGTGGCGTTGCCATCGCCTACTTTCCGCAGCATTTCGCCAGCTTGCTGTGCGCGGTGAAATAGTGACCGCGGGACTTCACCGAGCCCGCCGCGCGAGGTTTTCCTGATCGGGTTATGGTTATTGTAGTCCGAGAACGCGGCACGACAGAGGATTTTGGACAGCACAATTTCTAACTGGTCCGCTTTGAACCTATTCCCGGTCCCACAACATCGGCATTCCTAGTTTGCAACGAGAACTTTGTAACGCCGGTCAGTCAATGTTTTCAGGAAAGCAATGAGCGCGTCGATGTCGCTGTCTGCGAGCGTTTGAGCCCTGAGATCGGCTTCGACAACGTTGGTTTCGACCTCAGGCGCATCCCAACGGTTGCCAGTTTCGGGATTGGTCTTGGCGATATCGCTCGTTGAATATCGCTGGTGAAAAAGAATTGCGGTCCTTAGCTCCTGAAACACGCCATTATGCATATATGGCCCGGTGACTGCGACGTTGCGCAACGTCGGAACTTTGAACTTGCCGTCGAACTCAGAACCCTTTGCAGCGGGATTTTCCATGAGACCGTGATCGATGCGTTGAGCATCGCTGCGGTTCAGTCGCCGTACCGTGGTATTTTTAGGTACGCCCAAATTGACATATCCGAAGTTTGTGAACGCTTCACCGTGGACCCCGGCAACGGCGGCGCTCGAATGGCAGCGATTACAGCCGGAGCCGTCCTTGGAAAAGAATAAGTCGTGACCCCGGATCTCGGTATCGGACAAAGGCGCTTCGCCGCGTAACGAACGATCGTACTTGGAGTCGAAGGGTGAAAATTCTGGGGTACGCAGAAATGCAGTGATCGCGCTTCTTAGTGCCGCGAAGGCTTTAGGCGTATCCGCCAGGACGTCGTCTCCGAAAAGAGCGCTGAACGCGGCTTGATAATCCGGATTTTCGCGAAGACGGGAAACGACGCTCCCTTTATCGGGCATGCCCATTTCCACCGGGTTGAGAATCGGATCACCGACTTGCGTTTCCAGGCTCTCTGCCCGGCCATCCCAAAACATTCCACCCACCGCCTCCCGGTCGCCCAAAATATGGAAGGGTGGCGTCATATGAGCGTAGGATAACGTCGGGGAATTTCTGTCGCCAAGCGAACGGCCATCGCCACCGCGAGAAATTGCGCCTTGGATCTCGCCTAAAGCTCTCGGGTCGGTAAACGCAAGCTCGGGAGAATGGCAGCTCATGCAATTCTGCTTGCGACTGAATGACAGATTTCGGTCGGAGAAGAGGGCGCTTCCAAGCTCTTCGCGCGTATCCAAGCTTTCCGCGTATGCAGATTGAAAAGATGGGCAGCAGAAAATCGCAACGACGACTGAGACTTCACAGAAAAGGGACATGACGCCCTTTCGAAGCCGGCTCTTCGTACCGAGCCTCAAGACCCTTATCGTCATTTTCCATCCGCCTCGCGGATCGTCAGCTTGATTGAATTCTCCGATGCCCCGCCGATCTGTACGGTTGCGGAACCGACACCCAGCTCGAACCGCACGCTCTTTCGCACCGTCTTGCAATTCGGGTCACCCGAAAACGCAGTCGATTGGACTAATTCGTCGTTTTGTACGACGTCGATCCAGGCGTGATTTGGGAGTGTGATTTGATAAAGCCCGGGCTTCTGCACGCCGGCGATCGTCAACCATCCGGAGAAGCTGTTTTGAGGTATCGCTTGCTTCTTGATCCCCGGCGTTATCGGAAATTTGACGGTCGGCGACGGTTCAAGTCTGAGCTCGATCGCCTTGGTGGGGATCGATGCGATTGTGCCGCCTGTTGTCACCGCTTCGGCCTCATGCGCCGCTATCAAGCCAATTTCGGTATCGACGGGCCATTTGAAACCGCTGCATGTCTCGGCCATCGCCACCCCATGCATGCCCGTTAGCGCCAGGACGGCAATGGGTAAAAGGCGCCAGAACGAAGTGCGGTGGATGCGCATCTCTCTGTTCCTTATCAAACCTCAATGGGGTGTCAGGGTGTGGATCTAAAATTGGGTGCGCATGTTGGCATAGAAACTGCGCCCCATTTCAGGATAACCATCCGTCAAGACATAGTTCTCGTCGAAGATGTTACGTGCCGTAAAGAGAAGGCTCGTCTTGTCGCTGAGGTCATATTCGGTCTGGAAGTTCGCGAGCGCAAAGGCACCCGTTTTGTAATAGAGCTTCCCGTCGGTCGTGACGGTCCAACGATCGGACGCGAACTCGACGTTCGGCGTAATGCTCCACGCATCGGTGATCTTATACGTGAGGTAACTGATGCCTTTGAGCGTAGGCATTCCTGTCAGTTCGAACGATGGGTTCGTCGGATTATGAATATCGCGTTGCAGCCACGTGATGTTGCCGCCAATCAGAAGCGAGTCGGTCACCGCGTAGTCGACCGAGTACTCGATGCCATAATAGTGGCCGTCGCCGACGTTTTGGCTCTGAGTGACGGCATTTCCTTGATAGATAAAGGGAACCGACTGGATAAGGTTCGTCACGTCACTATAAAACACGGCAGCCGACATCTGGCTGTTGCGTGCGAAATTGTTGGTCCAGCCGACTTCGTAGTTGATAGACCGCTCGGGTTCCAGGTCCGGGTTAGACGTGGCGCCGCCGAAGCGTGAGCTGAAGCGCTCAAAGATCGTCGGGAAGCGAGTCCGATCAGATACGCTGGCGTGCACGGTGCTGAAGTCGTCATAACGATAGGCAATCGCGGATTGCCAATTGAAGGCGTCTGAATCCTTCTTGTCGTATTCAAAGAGACCGTCGGTCGTCGTGAATTCCTGGGCTTCATAAAGTTTGCGCCAGTCGTAGCTGATGCCAGCCACGATATCGAGCCGATTGGTGGCGTGGATCGTGTTCTCAAAGGCGATTGAATACGTGTCTTCGAGATCAGTTTGGTTGGGTTCCTGGAAGCAGGGCTTCGTCGATCCACACGATACGCCTTTGACATTGTAGGCTTGTGTCTCATCGTGCTGGTCACGGCGATAGAAGAACGTCGTCTTGAACGTATCCCACGGCGTCACATCCGTTCCAAAAAGGATGCTGCCACCGCCTGCCCAATCGTCATAGTCGCTGATGAAAGCCTTCGGCGTCATCTGCGTGGTTTGCGCAGGATCGTCGTAACTTACCAGGCTATCCTTGAAGGTCGTGTAGTAAGCCTTTGTTTCAACGAACGATGAGGAGCCGAGCTTTGTGTGCGAGAGCCAATAGAGATTCTGCTGCGTGGTATCCGGCCAATCCCAATAGCGTTGGTTCGCGACAGGGTCCGTCACATGGTACGGTGCACCCTTTGCATTATTCATGCGCACGAAGTTGATGGAATAATCATCCGTTGTATTCGGTGTTAGGCCGAGCTTCGCACTGATCTGCCAATTGTCTTTATAGGAATGATCCCGCTCGCCGCCATTCTCGACAGGCGTCGGCTTGAAATCATTCGAAAGGAACCAACCATCGGTATCGAGGACAGCGCCGCTCAGCTGTGCATAGTATCCACGCTGCCGCGTTCCGAGCGACGCGTAAGTCTTGTACCCTTCGTATTGCCCATCAGTCCCGAACATCATGCCGCCCTGGACTTCCCCCTCGACGGGTTTGGTCGGCTTCTTGGTCACGAGGTTGATTGCGCCGCCCATGCCGCCCGGTCCATTGAGAACCGATGTGTAGCCTTTCGCGATTTGGACTTCCGATACATCCGCCGTCAAAAAGCTGGCGAAATCGATGCGGTTATCAGCAGGGCGGTAGATCGTGATTCCATCGATTGAGATTGGAACCTGCCAACGGTCGAAACCGCGAACAAAGATCAGCTGCTCGTTGCGCGTGCCCCCTGAATTCGAAGCGGCAACACCGGGAGCCAATGCCAGTGCTTGATCCAACGTGGTCTTCGAGAACGTCCACATCGCATCGTTCGTAATCGAACTTCCGCCGACCATATCGATCTGGCCGAGCGTAAAGACGCCTGCAGTGCCGGGTAATCCGTGACCAGACAAGCTTCCGTCACCTTCACCATCAGTGTCGACCTTTTGAGCTTGGCCGCTTGTCCCATCCGATTGAATCTTATCGCTCCCCTTGGGCTTCGCGCGTGGTTTTTGAGTAATGCGCTGCTTTGGTGCCGCCACCACAACCGGCGGCAAGGCGACTTCGGACGCGCCTTGATCATTTCTATTGGCTTCTTGTGCTTTCACATTGCCAACAGAAGTCATTGCCAGCGCGAGACACGCCGACGCGCAAACACTTCGCGAACGCATTGGCTCCCCCAGAACCTCGATATAGCCAAATTTACTTATGCTAGATAGCCTGGTGACTATATCGAGTTTTCTACAGAGTTCAATGGTGTGGGCTTTGCGACAAATCAACATGCGCGATCGCGGAAGCTTGCTGGTGCGGAATTCGTCTGCCGTCTGCATGTTGTCGGCAGCAAGGACTGCAGACGCGATCGCGCTTGCCGTGAGAAGAGCAGAAGCGGTGGCTATGGTGGAGGGCCGATGACTGTCTGAGATTGTCCGCAGCCCGTAGATCGGACTGACATTCTCGCCTATTGCAACGTCTCTGGCGAGCGACGGCATCTACCGCTTCAATGCGGGCGCCATTGATGATGGAATCGGAAAAGACCTATCGCAGTGGTCGCGGGTAGCAGGTCTACATGCAATGGCGCGACGGCTAGGCGCCGTACCGCTTCACGAACAAGAGTGCGCAGGCGAGGCAAGCGGCCGTCGCGCCGCCGATGATGATGATGGCGAGCCAGTCTGCTCCCGCATATCCCCAAAAAGCGCTCATTCGACCGAACCTTCCGTGAGTAAGCCTGTATCCATCATCCGTGCCTTGCCGAAGTCGGTAACGGCATAGAAGAAGGTCAGCATCGGTTTGTCGCGGATGTTTTTCAGTTTCGACTGAAGCCGGATTATGAGGCCGGCTGCGGCGAGCTCGTCGAGGGCCACACGAATGGAATTCTCCCAGTACTCGCCCGAGTGCCCGTACTCGCGCAGCGTCCTTGCTATCAGGTCTTCGTCCCACAAGCCGGCGACGCTGTTGAGCTCGACCAACAGAAATCCTTTCTGGTGCAGCTTCATGGCGTCTTAAATCCGGTGTCGGTATCGCGCAGTTGTGCAACGGATTCGGCGGGTTCGCTGAACATGACGAAACTGCCGAGTACCGTGAGGATCAGCCCGATTATGAAGTACCACTGCGGAAGCTGCAGCGTGAACATGGCGATAAAGATGAGCGCGAAGATTGCGTACAGGTTACCGATGGCCTCGCCGCGGGCGACCCCAATGAGGCTGAAGCTTTTGTAGAAAGCCGTATAGCAATAAGCATGGCAGGCGGACGCAAGAATGATCCAAAGCATGGCCCTGCCGTGCGTGACCGTATCGACGATGAGGCTGCTGATCGGGAATTCGGTGAAAATCGCCAGAAACGGTAGAATTAAAAGTCCCCAGAACAGGACTTCGAAACTGAAGCGACATTGAATGCCGGCGTCGGGGTCCGATACGTCGATCGCTCTGGCAGCGACGGCGCCTTCCAATCCCCAGCCGACCGCCGACATGATGCCGCCGACATAGCCGAGCCAGGCATGATTGCTTGAAATGTCGAGTTCACCGAACAGACCGGGGCCGTAAATCGCCATTCCGCCCAAGATGATGATCGCCATCCCGAGGGCGGCGCGTCCGGTAATCTTTTCCTTGTACCATAAGCGCGCGACCACGGCGCCGACGACCGGATAGAAGAGCGACGTCACGGCCGCAAAAACGGGGCCGACAAAGCCCATTGCCATATACGAGCCAAATATCGCGAGCGGGCCTCCACACAGCGATGCGAGTGCATACCATTTGGATATACGGCGAAAACGGACCATCGTGCGGCCGTAATCAGCGATCTTGCCGAGTACTCCATTCCACAGCAACAAAAAGACAAAAACCATGATCGCGTGCACCCACGTCATCACCGCCGTCGCAGCAAGGCGTAGGCCCATCTGGTCGGTTGGAATATCGACGTAGGGTTTCTCGTACCATAGCGCCGTTCCGGGAACGTACCATGCGCCCCAAAGGACCGCCGTCCACAACGCCCAGACGAACCCCCATCGCTGCAAGCGCGAATAGTGCGCCTTGAGCGCGGCCGTCCGCAGCGAGTCTACGGCCGCTATTGTGGTCATAAGAACGTCTCTCCATTCTGAGCCCCCGTTCGGCGATCACGACCGCGGATTGCAGTTGCGAAAGCGCGAACATCGGCGACGCCGTCTCTTACTCACTGTCTCCTATGGATTAGGTTTCAACTGAAATAGATCAGCAATGGTGCCGATTGGCACTATGCGCATGGATATGCAGCCGTCGACGGCAGTCAAGTAATTGATGCCAAACAAGCTTCCAGGACGTGTTCCGAAAGTAAAACACGCTCCCCACCGCCCATGCGATGGCCTGTGGCGAAGACGCTGGCAATCCTGTCGGTTCTATCGCTTGAGATCCGCAGCGCACATCCTCGGGCAATTGACGTTGCTGGCCAACCTGCGCTTAGCTGGATTGGCAAAATCCTATTGCTTGATGATGGTACGTTCGTCGCGCGGTTGTCCGCTGCTTGGAGAAGGATGGTCGGCTTCACGCGATGAGTGGCAATGCCAAGAACATCCCGGTTACACGCCTGACTGACGAGCAATGGTTCCATCGGACCGGCCGTGTCGCAATGTCAATCGGCCGGGATACGTTCCACAGGGAGTTACTCGATCTCTTCGGCTCGGCGATAAAGCACGACTCCAGCTGGATCATGCGGTACTCGCGCTTTGCGCCGCCCGACATTCTCTACACGCACAACGTTCCGGACGAAATCGTTCAGCTTTATACCCGTGAATGCTCCACAATCGATCCTTACTCGAACCACTGGAAGACTCGTGGAACTCCCGGTGTCTTGACGCTTTCGCGTCTAAAATCCGAAAACGTAGAGTTCATCATATATTCGAAAATCTTCGGGGGAGCCGCCAACATCTCCGACGAAATGGCGATGTTCTTCACCACGGTTGGGCATTGTTGCCTCGCACTCTTCCTGGTGCGAGAGAAGGGAACTTTTTCTCCCTCCGACGTCAAACGGGCGGAACTCATTTTTCCCGCTCTGGACGGCTACCATCATGCTCACCTCAGTTGGCTGTTCAATGGGCTCCGATACACGAACCGCACTGAAATGGGAGGTTTCATCAAGCGTCCCACTCTCATTCAAGATCGGTTCCACGAACAAGTCTATGCCAGCGATTCCTGGATCCAGGCGGCGGCCGCAGACCCAGCGATTGACGAGATCGTCTGCGCATCGGCAAATAGTGCCACCCAGAAATACGACCTAAAGGACTTCATTCTCCGCTCTGAGGCGCTGGACCGCCACTTTCCTTTGGCGCCGGGCGGACGCATCTTCGCCTTGGAGCCCCGACCTTCGGCAAAAAGCGAACCTGTCTACATTGATCAAGTTGCGGCCACGCTCAATGACTTCACGCGAAGAGAGCGAGAAATCCTCGCGCTGATCATGATGGGCCAAAGTACCGGGCAAATTGCGCAGAAGCTTCAGATTAGCAAAGGTACGATAAAGAACTGCCGCCTGCGTATTTACCGAAAAGCCGGTGTGACGTCGGAGCGGGCGCTTGTGAATAAATTCACGGCGATTTTCAGGTGACGCCTCTCCAGCCCAACCCGTAAGCCATGCCCCGAAGCGGTGTTCTTCGCTGAGAAGCACGAGCCATCTCTCAGGGTCGCGGCAGTCCGTTACGGTGTTCAGCGCGCACTGCCCTGCAGCGATGGCCGAAGCAAGGGCGTAGATGACGCCTCTTCGGCCAAACGATAATCGCCGATCATGTTGGGCACGCTACGATCAGTCTTCGTTCGTTGCTCAGGCGGCTGTCTGAGCAACTCCAGATAAGAGATAGCACCTACATCGACCAACCCGACCATCGCAGGGATGTAGGGTAAATCGAGAAGTTTGGCGATCGTTATACGATGCAGCCCGGACCCGCGCATGATACCCAATCGTCCGGAACCATCGATGCAGATTTGAACTCCCCCGAACTCACGGAAATTCCAGCGCTTCAATTGTTTTTGGGTCTTGAACGCCCGATCTTGCCCAATCCTGCTATAGATTTCGTCAAGCGTCCGATAGCGTCGTACTATCGCCGATTCGGTATTGCGGCGAATACCAGCCCGCAAAAGCTTTACGCGTGTCATGCGGTGGATGAAGTCCGGTGTTTTCTCCCATGGCAAACCATCGCGCCAATGCATCAAGCTGGACTTCACCTGTATCAGGTCTTCGAGGGGAGAAAGATGCAAACCCCGGCGCTCGAAATCCACAATGCGGCCGCTTGTGCGACGAATGTTGAGACCCTCTGGCAAATCTCCGAGATAGTGATTGATTTTTTTCGGCTCAACCCAAATGAGTTCAGCTGTTTTGGGCGCTGTGGGGCCGAATACAACTTGGTTTTCCCTGTCTCGATGCACGGACCGTAGGGCGAGGACGAGCTGTTTGATGTCGTGAATTGCCATCATTTTCTCGATAAATGCAGTATGATATTTCGAGCCGAAGCAGCGGATTTTTCGATGCCGCCGCCGTTATGGAACAAGACGTACATCGTCGGTGTACGGAGAGATAAACAGTCGAACAGCATTCGATCGTATTTCGCGTGTCCCGTTTTGGTCATCTCTCGCTTGCGTTGAGAGAGACGCTCTTGGGGAACCAGGAGATGGACGATGGGAATTCTTTGCCCAAAGATTCGGGCGAGACCCGATGCCCAGTGGAGCCTTGGGTTGTCGGATTTTCGGTTGACGATCAGAAAATCGGTGAGTGCGCGATCGACGAGCGTTAGCCTGCTTCCGGAGAAGATGTTCAAAAGAGGAAGTGCCGCTGCGGCGCGCAGGTAGTTGAAGGGCGCGAGCGTGTCGTCAAACTTCTCTCGCCCCTGGAAAAGGAGCGGACGGATCAAGGTGACGGCAATCTTGTAAAGAATGGAATTCCGATAAAGGCGCTTGCCGACGTAGCTTTTAAACCTTTCGGGCTCGGATTCACGGAGCCGTTTGATGATGCTCGTTTTGCCGGAGCCATCGCAGCCCATGATCGAGATGCATCGCGTTTTTCTCGGCGCGTCGAGCCATGCAGCGCATACCTCGGCCATGACCTTGTGGCGCAATCGCTCCAGAGGCCTCGGGGCGGGCCAAAGTTTGTTATCCGCAAGCACACGCCGACTTACAGCCAACGTGTGTTCGTTGATTTTTCCCGCTGTTCTGATCTCTGCGAGAGTTGCGGAAAGCGCGGGAAATTCTGCCGATGCGCACGCACTTTCATACGACGCCAGTCTCCGCCGCACGTAATCGCTATCGAGCTTCTTTTTCTTGCTGACGAGGTGCTCGATGTAGATCGCTGCCTCAACGGCCGGGGGTAATCTTGCAATTCCTCGCGATGTAACGATCAGAGCTCTGAGATCTTCAAAGCTCAGGTAGTACGGAGGTCGGCATCAGCGAACTATCTCTGCGACCGCTCCAATGAAATGTCTTGTTCCGGCGCCATCGATTCTTAGTGCGGTTCGGGAATAAATTTGAATGAGTGTGTTTCGCGTTCCGAAGGAGCGGCGACGTGCCGCTTCGGAAGCTTGACCTTCTCAGGATGAGGAAGGGCGTCTGTCTTGCCAATCGACCCAATCAACTGGATGCGACGTGAGATAAGCCTTGACGGCCGAACCAATTGTTGGAAAGAAGGATTGCTCCCCGAACTGCGTAAATAATCCAAAACGCTTCAACTTGTCTTTGACCGGATCTTTCAATTCGGCAAACGAAAGTTTGATACCGGCTTCCCTTAGAGTTTTTTCGAGTTCAGAGAGAACATCGGCTGCCGTGACGTCCACGCTCGTCACTGGCTCAGCAGCTACGACAACCCAATGCACGGGTGTTGGCGAATTCTCGACAGCCTCAATGACGCATGCCTGAAACAGCTCCGCATTGGCGAAAAACAAAGGCGCATCCCAACGGAAGAGAACCAGTCCTGGAATGAGACGAGCCTGCGGGTAGCGGCTGATATCGTGATAGCCGCTTACCCCGTCAGCTCGGCCAAGGATAGCGGAGTGGGGTCGCCATCCATCCCAAAGAAATTCTATGACGGCGATGATCACTGCGAATGCGATCCCGGGTATTGCCCCGAATACGGCGACGCCCGCGAAGCACAGCATCGAAAGCCAAAATTCCCATCTCTGTATTTTATAGATGCGGATCAGGTCTTGGATCTCGATCAGGCCGATAGCCGAGGCGATGACAACGGCGGCGAGAGCGCTCGTAGGTAGATTTTGTAGGAGATTGGGAGCAGCGATAATGAGAAGTGCAACCGCTACTGCACCAAAAACGCCGGTCAATTGAGTTTTAGCGCCGGCCGCTTCGGCGACGGGGGTGCGCGACGAACTGCTGCTAATTGGGAAGCCCTGAAAAAAGCCGGCTGCAAGATTGGCTGCACCAAGGCCAACCAGCTCCTGATTGGGGTCGACGTACGTTCGCGTGCGCGCCGCGTAGGCACGAGAAAGCACGCTCGTATCGGCAAAGGAGATGAGGGCGACAGCCAGGCCGCCTGACAGAACCGCCGTGAAATCCGCGACATTGATCCAGGGAATTGCGAAGGAAGGTAAGCCTTGCGGCAGCGGTCCTAAAACCGGCACGCCCGCACTCTTGCTAAGCTCAAAAATTCCAACGATTGCTGCCGCCCCCGCGACAGCAACTAACAGCCCCGGCACAACCTTGCTTTGCTTGAGAGCGAAGATTGTGGCTAGCGCACCTGCACCTATCAAGAATGCAGTCCAATTCACGCGCCCGCCAATTACACCATTGGCGATCGACCACAGATTAAGGAGCGGTCCATGACTTTCGACGGAAAAGCCGAGCAATTTTGGTACTTGGCTCAGCAGGACCGTTAAGGCGATCCCGTTCATATAGCCGTAGCGTATGGGCTTGGAGAGGAGCTCCGTTATAAAGCCTAATTTGATCAATCCTGCTCCGACACAGACGGCGCCAGAGACGATTGCCATGGCGCTGGCAAGTGCGATCGCGCGAAGCGGATCACCCCCCGATAAGGGAAGAACGACAGCAAGGATGACCGCGGCGAGTGATGAATCCGGTCCCAGAACGAGAATTCGGCTCGGGCCAACAAGAGCGTACGCCAACAGCGGGATAATCGTTGCGTAGAGTCCATATATGCCTGGCACGCCCGATGCGACCGCGTAGGCAATTCCGACGGGGACGAGCATCGTCGCAAGAACAAGCCCAGCAACGATGTCGTGCTTGAGCCAATCCGGCCGATACCAACGCAACATCTGCAGACCCGGTAGCCAGCGGGCGAAGCCGGAGCGATCATCTGCTGATTGCGGGCGTAAGAGTTGGCTTTGCTTTGATGCAGACGAGGCAGCGGGGTCAGTGGCCATGCAGCTATACCATCGGCAGACCCTGATCTCCGAGCATCTATCGATCCGAGGGTTGTCTTCCACAATGACCCGACGCGCGTTCAACAGCAATAGATTTGAATAATGAGATTAGCGTCCGTCGAAACAGGCGATCGGCATCTGTCGGCCTGTCGGAATCCCGATCGTCGAAATGGCTGCAGGCGACAACGAACTTCGTTCACCAGGGCTGAATCCGGCTGCTGCTCGAAATCAACTGGCTTCAACGTGCAAACGATAGCCAATTCCGGGCTCTGTCAGAATGAACTCTGGGGCATCGGGCGAGGCTTTCAATTTTTGACGCAATTGACCGATGAAGACGCGCAGATACTGAAGATCCTCGGTATGCGCGGAACCCCAGACAGCCGCGAGAATCTGGCGGTGGGTCAGCAGACGTCCGGCGTTGCGAACCAGGATGGCGAGCAGATCAAATTCCTTTGGGGTGAGCTTTACCGGCGCACCGTTGAGTGTCACCGTATGCGCCAGAACATCCACCTCGAGAGCACCGGATTTCAGCTGTGTCTGCTCTGAAGCTTGCTGTGCGGCATGGCGGAGAGCCGTTCTCAGGCGCGCGGTGAGCTCGCCGATTCCGAATGGCTTGTTGACATAGTCGTCGGCACCGAGATCCAAAGCGGCAATCTTCTCAGTCTCGCGGTCGCGCGCCGAAAGCACCAGTATCGGTGTCTTGGACCAGCCCCTGAGATCGCTGATTACGTCCTTGCCATCCATATCGGGAAGCCCGAGATCGAGCAGGATAATGTCCGGAGATTGTGTGGCGGCGGCCTTCAATGCGTCTTTGCCGGTTGTCGCTACGATGACGTCATATCCCGCGGCCGTCAGGCTCGGTTTCAAAAACCGCAGGATTTGCGGTTCGTCATCGACGACAAGAATGCGCGCGCCAGTCATGCCACGTCCTTGGGAGCATTTTGCTCAGTGGCGCTGTCTTCAGCGGCCGGCAACAGGATCGAAATCTCAGTGCCCTTTCCGTTAGCTATGGGACTTTGCGCCAATATCGTGCCGCCCATGGCCGCAATTATTCCGGCGCAGATTGAAAGCCCGAGACCCGTGCCGGGTTTGCGACCGTCGCCGATATGCGCACGATAGAACTTGTCGAAGACCTTGTTCAATGCCTCGGATGGAATACCAATGCCTTCGTCGGCGACGACGATATGGACCGCGCCGCCGGTGGCCAAGGTTATGCTGACGCGGGTCACCGACTCCGGGGGACTGTACTTGTGCGCGTTGTCGAGCAGATTGAACATGACCTGCTCGAGCAGAGCTGCGTCGCCGCGAATGAGCGGCAACTTGGCGGGAATGAATGTCTCTACACGTCGCGTCGGAAAAGTCTTCTTGGCTCGAGCGACGGCGCCACGAACGGCATCCGCCACGTCCACCCAGTCGCGTCGGATGTCGAGTACGCCGGTTTCGAGCTTGGTCATGTCGAGGAGGTTTGAAACAAAGGTTGAAAGCCGGGTAGACTCCTCTTCGATGGTTGCCAGAAGATCGGCGCGGTCTTGCTTGCGCATGCGATCGCCAAGCTGGCGCAGACTTGTCGCCGAGCCGAGGATCGAAGCCAGCGGCGTGCGGAGGTCATGCGAGATCGACGACAAAAGTGCGCCGCGCAGTCGCTCGCTTTCGGCAGCCGTCGCAGCCTCGGCGGCCTGCTCGACGAGCCGCGTGCGTTCTATGGCGATGGCCGCTTGGTCGGCGAAAGACTGAAGCGCGCTGGCCGTGGCGGACGGCAGCGCGTCCTCCTCGTCTCCGGGTGCAACTCCGAGAACGCCCACCGAACCCGTCGATGCCACCAACGGGCGGAATTGATAGACAGCCGAGGGCATCGTCTCTGTCAGGTGCCCCGCGGGTTCTCCATTGCGATGCGCCCACCGGGCCGCGGCCCAATCGGCTGTGCCCAGCGTGTCCTCCGGCGGCCAGCTGCCTACGACGGACAGCTCGTGAGATTGCTCCAGAAGAATGATCGACTTGCCCTTGACGACCGCAGCCGACTGGGCGGCCAGCAGCCAAAGCACGTCATCGATCTTCGTCGCTGCGGAGAGCTTGCCCGAAAATTCGTAGAGCGCTTGCGTGGCTTCTGCGCGTTCACGCGTGGCGTTTGCCTGCTCGCGAAGACGGCCGGCCAGGCTGCCAGTCGCGGCGGCGACAACGAGAAAAATCAGGAGGCCAAATAGTTCGTACGGTGAGGCGACCGTCAGCGTGTAGCGGGGTTCGATAAAGAAAAAGTTGAACGCAAGAAATGAAAGCACCGCCGCGGCAATAGCGGAGAAAATTCCAAACCGTAGCGCGCAGATGAGAACGGCGAACAAAAATACCATCGAGAGATTGGGAAGCCGCGTAATTTGCGCCAGCATCTTTCCGGCAGCGACACCGCCCGCGACGGCAACGACGGCAGCCAAGCCTCCGGACCAGAACTCGCTGATTTCAGGAAGGACGGACGCCAAGTGTAGAGGTGTGCTCGGCGTATCCGGCGCGACCACGGTGACAGATGGCCCAGCCGCTTCGGCGACCAGAGAGGTAGAGAACGATCTTCCTATCCAGCGATCGAAGAAACGTGGCCGCGAGCGGCCGACAATAATCTGGGTGATGTTGTTGCGCTTGGCGTAGGCCAAAACCTCCGAGGTCAAGTCCTTGGCGTGAAGGCGGACTGTCGTCGCGCCGAGGCGATCCGCGAGACGCATGGCTTTTTCCATTTTCCGGATGGAGCCACGATCCGTCTGTTCGCGTTCGCTTTGCACGATGTGGATTGCGATCCAGTCGGACTTGAGCGCCGCCGCCATGCGCGCCGCGGCACGCACCACGGTCTCCGCCAGCTCATTATTGCCGACGCAGACCAGGAGACGTTCGGCCGTCGGCCACGGTCCTTCGATGCCTTGCCGACGAAGCTGAGACAGCATCTGTTCGTCGACGCGATCGGCCGTGCGGCGCAGCGCCAGTTCGCGCAGCGCCGTGAGATTGCCCATCTGGAAGAATTGATCCATCGCCCGGCGCGCATTATCGGGCAGATAAACTTTGCCCTCCCTGAGACGCCGGATCAGCTCTTCGGGCGGCAGGTCGACGACAACGATCTCGTCGGCCCGCTCCAGAACTTTGTCGGGAATGGTCTCGCGCACCGTAATTCCGGCGATGCGCTCGACCACGTCGGTCAGGCTTTCGAGATGCTGGATATTGAGCGTCGTCCAGACGTCGATGCCGGCTTGCAGTACGCCCTCGACGTCCTGATAGCGCTTGGGATGCACGAGGCCCGGCGCATTTGTGTGGGCGAACTCGTCGACGAGCAGCAGTGCCGGTCGGCGCGCGATCGCGGCGTCGATATCGAATTCCATGAGCGTGCGGTTGCGATAGGGAACCGTCCGGCGCGGCAGCACCTCGAGTCCTTCGAGCAATGCGGCGGTCTCGGAGCGCCCATGTGTCTCGACCACGCCGACGACGACATCGAGCCCTTCGTTCTTCAGGGCGCGCGCAGCCGACAGCATGGCGTACGTCTTCCCGACGCCGGGCGCCATTCCAAGAAACACCTTGAGCTTGCCGCGCCGTTCATTGGCGGCAAGCTCCAGCAGTGCCTTGGCAGAGGTGCGGCGCGTATCTTCCGGCCGTGAGGTGTTGGCCATGTCCTATCCGGAACCCGCTCCAAAGGTACGGTCAAGAGCCAAATTGAGCAGCAGAACGTTAATCCGCGGCTCGCCTATGACGCCCAAAGTCGGTTGCCTGGTGTCTTCGGCGATAAGCGCGCGGACGCGATCTGGCGAGACGCCGCGCGCCGCGGCCACTCGTCCAACCTGAAGCTCGGCATAGGCTGGGCTGATATGCGGATCAAGGCCGCTGCCCGAGGCTGTTACGGCGTCGGCCGGGATGTCGGTTGCTCCTTCTTTGTGCAGCTTGGCGATGTCGTTCTTGACGCGCTCCAAAAGCTGACGCGAGAGCGGTCCGAGATTCGATCCGGAGGAGGATGAGGCGTCATAGCCGGATTGGCCCGCTGCCGAGGGGCGTCCGTGAAAATATCTGCCCGACGCGAACGACTGGCCGATCAGCTGAGATCCGACGATTTTTCCGTCGCGGCTGATCTGGCTGCCTGCGGCTTTTGTGGGAAAGATGACGTTCGCGATGCCGGTCAGTGCGAGCGGATAGGCCAGGCCGGTCAAGCCCGTGAAAACGATGAACAGAGTGATCGCCGGGCGGAAATACGACAGCATGTGCGGCCCTCCTTAAGCGAGACCCAGGGCTGAGACAGTCAAGTCCACGATCTTGATTCCGATGAATGGGACGATGATGCCACCGAGGCCGTAGACAAGCAGGTTGCGCCTCAGGAGTGCGGCTGCTCCGATCGGCCGGTAAGCGACGCCTTTCAGCGCCAGCGGTATCAGGGCGACGATAATGAGCGCGTTGAAGATGACGGCGGACAGGATGGCGCTCTGTGGCGTCGTGAGAGCCATGACGTTCAGCTTGCCAAGTTCGGGGTAGGTGGCGACGAACAGCGCTGGGATAATCGCGAAGTACTTCGCCACGTCGTTCGCTATCGAGAACGTCGTCAGCGAGCCGCGCGTCATCAGCAGTTGCTTGCCGATTTCGGTGATCTCGATCAGCTTGGTCGGATCGCTGTCGAGGTCCACCATGTTGCCCGCTTCTCGCGCTGCCTGGGTACCGGTCTGCATGGCAACCCCGACGTCGGCCTGCGCGAGTGCGGGTGCGTCGTTCGTGCCGTCGCCGCACATGGCGATCAGGCGGCCCTTACGCTGCTCGGAGCGGATATAGGCGAGCTTGTCCTGCGGAGTGGCTTCCGCGATGTAGTCATCGACGCCAGCTTCGGAGGCGATGGCTGCGGCGGTGACGGGGTTGTCGCCCGTGACCATCACGGTCTTGATGCCCATCTGGCGCAGCGCCGCAAAGCGTGTCTTGATCTCGGGTTTGACGACGTCCTTGAGGTGAATGACGCCGACAAGATCGGAGCCTTCAGCGACGGCGAGCGGCGTGCCACCCGTCCGTGCGATCGAGTCCACGGCTTGCCGAAATACCGCCGGAGCATGTTCGATCGTCTGGCCGACCTGCGCCAGCATCGCATCGACTGCGCCCTTGCGTATGTTGCGGCCATCGATATCGATGCCGGAGACGCGGGTCTGGGCGGAAAACGGAATGACCTTCGTCGGGACCATGTCGCCGATGTCCGGAAGTCCGTAGTGGCCGCGCGCAAGCGCCACAATCGAACGTCCTTCCGGCGTTTCGTCTGCGAGCGACGCAAGAAGTGACGATTTCGCAACGTCGTGCTCCGAGCGGCCGGGTACAGGTATGAAGGCGCTCGCGAGACGGTTGCCGTAGGTGATGGTGCCGGTCTTGTCGAGAAGCAGCGTGTCGACATCGCCTGCTGCCTCGACCGCGCGACCGGAGGTGGCGACCACGTTGAAGCGAACAAGTCGATCCATCCCCGCGATGCCGATTGCCGACAGGAGACCACCGATGGTCGTCGGGATGAGCGTGACGAGCAGGGCGACGAGCACCGTCACAGAGACTTCGGTCGAAGAATAATCGGCGATGCCCCATAGCGTCGTAACCGTAATCAGCAGAATCAGGGTCATGCCGGACAGCAGGATCGACAACGCCAACTCGTTCGGCGTCTTCTGTCGTTCGGCGCCTTCCACAAGGGCGATCATGCGGTCGAGGAACGAGGAACCCGCGACTGCCGTGATACGCACGATAATCCAATCGGACAACACGACCGTGCCTCCCGTCACCGCAGAGCGGTCGCCGCCCGACTCTCGGATAACAGGCGCGGATTCGCCGGTGATGGCGGACTCGTTGACCGAAGCAATGCCCTGGATGACCTCGCCATCGGCGGGAATCGTATCTCCAGCCTCTACCAGAACGACGTCACCAGCGACGAGATCTTGCGCGGGCTTCGACTCCCACGGGTCGTCTTTCGTGTCGTCGGGATGAAGCAGCAGTTTTGCGATCGTGTCGCTGCGCGTGCGCCGGAGCGCGTCCGCCTGGGCACGGCCACGTCCCTCTGCCACCGCTTCGGCGAAGTTGGCGAAAAGAACGGTAAACCACAGCCAAGCCGCGATCTGTCCAGTGAAGAGAAGGCCAGCCCGGCCCACCGCGATATCGCGGATGAAGATCAGCGTGACCAAGGCCGCCACCGCGCCCGTCACGAACATGACCGGGTTGCGAACGAGTTTTCTGGGCGCGAGCTTGCGAACAGCATCGACGGTGGCACGGCGGAGAATGGATTGGTCCAGCAATCCGTGAATTACGCGCTTGCTCATTGTCGCCTCCTCAAAACGTCTTGCCGGCCAGCATCAGGAAGTGCTCGACGATGGGACCGAGCGCGAGAGCCGGGAAATAGAGCAGACCGCCGAGGATCAGGATCACGCCGGTGAGCAAGCCGCAGAACAACATGCCGTCCGTCGGAAATGTACCGGCCGAGGCCGCCGTCTTCGTTTTGGTCGCGATCGAGCCTGCAATCGCCATCACCGGGACGACATAGGCAAAGCGTCCGAACATCATCGCGAGGCCGAGCGTCGTGTTGAACCAGGGTGTATTGGCGTTGAGACCGGCGAAGGCCGAGCCATTGTTTCCGGTTGCCGAGGAGTAGGCGTAGAGGATCTCGGTCAGCCCATGCGGCCCGCTGTTGGCAAGGCTGGCTAGCGCCGTCGGGAGCACGGCGGCAATGGCGGTAAAACCGAGAATACAGAAAGGAAGAACGAGCAACGCCAGCATCGCAAGCTTCATCTCGCGTGCCTCGACCTTCTTGCCGAGGTATTCCGGCGTTCGCCCAACCATCAGACCGGCAACGAACACGGCCAGCAGCGCCATCACGATCATGCCATAGAGACCGGAGCCGACGCCGCCGGGCAGGATCTCGCCGAGCTCGATCATGAATAGAGGAACGATGCCGCCGAGCGGTGTCAGCGAGTCGTGCATGGCGTTGACAGCGCCGCACGAAATTCCCGTCGTAGCGGCGACATAGAGCGCGGTCAGAGCTTGCCCGAAGCGAATTTCTTTGCCTTCGAGATTGCCGGATGAAGGATCGACCCCGGCTGTTGTGAGCAGCGGATTGCCCGCAGTCTCGGACGCGTAGACCACAGCCGTCCCTACGATGAGCAGCACGCCCATGACGGCGAGCAACGCGTAGCCTTGGCGCCGGTCGCCGACCATGCGTCCGAACGTGAATGTCATCGCCGTTGGAATGAGCAGCATGCTCCAGATCGACAGGATGTTGGACCAGACGCTCGGGTTCTCGAAGGGATGCGCGGCGTTGGCGTTAAAGAATCCGCCACCGTTGGTTCCGAGCTGTTTGATCGCCTCCTGGCTTGCGACGGGGCCGAGTGCAATCGTCTGCTTCGCACCTTCGAGCGTGGTCGCCGAAACGTTGGCTGCAAGCGTTTGTGGGACGCCGGAGGCGGTATAGAGGATCGCGACGAAGATCGCCAGCGGCAGCAGGACGTAGAGCGTTGCGCGTGTGACATCGACCCAGAAATTGCCGATTTCACGTGCGCCGCTGCGTGCGAAGGCGCGCGTCACGGCAATCGCAAGTGCGATGCCGGTCGCGGCGGAAAGGAAATTCTGAACGGTAAGTCCGGCCATCTGTACGAGGTGGCCCATCGTCGTCTCGCCGGCATAGGATTGCCAGTTGGTGTTGGTGACGAAGCTCATCGCCGTATTGAATGCGAGGCTTGGCTCGACGGCGGCGAAATCCTGCGGATCGAGTGGGAGCGCATGTTGGAGCCGCATCAGCGCATAAAGGAAAAGGAATCCCGCGCCATTGAAGATGAGCATGGACAACGTGTACGAGAGCCAGTTCTGTTCGGAGCCGTGCTGGACATGCGCAAAGGCATAAAGTCCTCGTTCCACGGGCCGCATAACAGTTGAAAGCGCGGTGCGCTCTCCCGCAAACACTCGCGCCATATAGAGACCGAGCGGCCAAGCCGCTGCGAGAACAGCGCCGAGCACCAGGGCAATCTCAAACCAACCGGCCAATGTCATAGAATAAGCCCTCCGGGACCGTTAAAATTTTTCAGGCCTGAGGAGCGTGTAAACGAGATAGATGCCGAGCCCGACGGCGATGAGAAGTCCGATGACTGGATCGCTCATGGTCGCCTCACAGCCAGCTGCAAAGCTTGGCGTAGCCGACCATCAGGCCGAAGCAACCAAGGCCGAGGAGGAGATAGGCAATATCGAGCATGCGCTCTGCTCCGCTCAGATTGACGAACGAGCGGAACATGAGGCGAAGGACATCAAGTCTCGATTGGAAAGTCGCGACGCGGGTATAAAAAACGCATAAGGGCGACAGGGGATGTGGTAGCGGGCCCCTTCTTTTTTTCTCCGCTGGTCGTCAAGCATCCTCGGCTCACCGCGCATCACTTCCCGGCTCTGCGAACTGCACTCGTTCTTCCATTTCTTGGTTCCCAAAAAGCACATCCTGCTTGGCAGACGCACAAGCATGGTGTTCGGGACCTCTCACTACTGTCACAACGGTATCGTACTGAGGGCTTTTCGACCGCGACGTTCGCGGGGCTGCGCAAGCGGGGGTCACCGAAGGAAAGCACAAGCCAGCGCGTCAACCATGTGCCCGGCAGGCGCCTGCCGCCGCCGCGGCATGGTCTTGAACGGCGCTTGGCGCAAAGGTATAGCTCACAACGAGTTTTTCTTCGGATTGGTATTGTCTGCCCTGGGGGTGTCAGCAGGGCGGGAGAGTGCATTTTTGCTCCGGGTTTCCAAATGGATCAAAAACTTGTCCGCTGCATTGAGGGGCACGTCTACGACAGTGCGCGCAATGAACATTGCCCTCTCTGCGGCGCGCGAGCGCTTGCGAAGGGAGAGGACCCCGCCAAGCACGGACGCAACGACACCCCTCTGCTGCCAATCGAGACGGCGCGCGAAGGCGCAAATCTCGATGATCAAAGTCAAACGCGACGAACGCCAATCCCGACGCTTAACCGACCAACTTTGCTGATCGGCGCAGCGGCGGTAGCGGTAGTGCTGCTTTTCGTCGGTGTCTGGGCGTCTTCGGCCCATCGGAGACGACACACGAGAGCGCCTCTCTGTCCGGATCGACAACCGGAGCGGCGCCTGTCGAGGCGAAGACGCAGCATGCGAGTACAAATCAATCGACGCCTTCCGAGAGTGCACACGAAAGTGGCGCGGGCGCCACCGGAGAGAAACAAGACGCGCGCCAGTCTTCGCCCGCGGCAGCAACCGAGTGTGACCGGCTCGCCATGAGCCCATTCGATCTCGATCGTATTGCCGGTGTCTCCGGCGTGCGGGAGACGTTCAAGATCGATCCCGCAGTGGCCGTCCACGCGTGCGAGGAGGCCACCCGATCAGCCCCCAGCGACCGGTTGGAATGGGCCAATCTCGCTCGCAGCTATCGGGCCGCTCGCAATGACATCGCTGCAGTCGCCGCCTACCGTAAAGCGACAGAACTCGGCTCGGTCTTCGGCGCCTATGGCCTTGGCGTGACGCTACGCGCCAATCCGGCGATGCAGCGCGATCCAAGCGAGGCCCGCAGACTGCTGGAAGGTGCGGCCCGTGCTGGGCTACCTCCCGCAATGAGCGAGTATGCGACCGTGCTCGCCTCAGGCGTCGGGGCTCCCGTCGACGCCACCCAGGCTCGATCGTGGTACGAAAAGGCGGCCGCTGCGGATTTTACGCCGGCGATGAACACGCTCGCCTTCTATCTGCTGAACGGCTCCGGAAAATTGCCTGTCATCTTCGCCAGCGAGAGAGCATCCAGTTTTGAGCGCTGAAGCGCCGGCGCTCCACCCGAAGCGATCCAGCGCTGGCATGACGATCATGCGGGCCGGCGGCGCAGCCGACCTTTCATCTTCAAGCCGTCACGCATGTTCAATCCGAGAAGCGTGATGTTTGCAGCTCCCGCTGCGAGTTCGAGCGCCTGCACCGCGTAGAAAACCGTATCGAACTTGGCGGCTCTGGCCTTGAAGGCAAGGAACAGCGCAGCGGGAATTAGAATCAGAATGCCGTTCGCCGCGATCAACGGCATGCGCTTGACCTTCGCACTGGCCAGCCCCGCCGGCCTGCCCCCGGCCAATGCAAATCCCGATCCTCCCGTCGCCGCCAGCGTAGGGATCAGGATCAGGAAGCCCCACGGGATCGCCGTCTTGACGGCTACGACCGCCGCCTGAGACGCAAACAGTTCGCTGAGCGCCGTCGAAAGCCAGAATGTTGCGATGGTGACCAGAGCAAACGCGCCTGCTACCGAATGGATGATCTTAATCATGGTGGCATTCCTACCTTCTACGTGGCATCATGTTGTCAATATGGTATGATGAACACGTAGACAATTGACATGACAATGTCAATACGGCATTATGATTGCAAATGAACGCAACACGACGAACCCAGGGCGGAGCCGCCTTGACGGACCTCATCCTCACCCTGTTCAGGGCCAACAACCTGACATTGACCTGGGGCGACCGGCTCGTCGCACCGCTCGGGCTGACAAGTGCGCGTTGGCAGGTCCTGGGCACCATCGTCGCGGCGGACCGTCCGCAGCCGGTCGCCTGGCTCGCGCGCGACCTCGGCGCCAACCGCCAGAACGTCCAGCGCATCGTCAACGATCTGCACAAGGAGGGGCTCGTCACCTTCGAGCCCAACCCACATCACCGGCGCGCGCAACTCATCGTTCTCACCAGAAAGGGGCAGCAGACGTTCGACGCCGCCATCCGCCTGTATGATCCCAAGGTCAGCGCGTTCGCGGAGGGGCTTGCTATCGAAGATATCGAAACTGCCCATCGCGTTCTGATGACGCTACGCAAGAAACTCGAAGGAGACAATATTGCTGAGGGGCAGACTTGATCGCTGCGGTGCGATGGCGGTTTCTATTCGCGCGTGGAGGTCGCGGAAGACGCTGCGCGCAGCATGGGAAGCAAAAGCATCCTGTCGAGGATGCTGGCAGCTTGTGTAGGCGGCGTTGTTGCAGCGTCTGCACTGATTCCGAACTCTATCTGATATCGGATACGCGGTAATCACTTCGTACAAGTCATGAAAGCGTCGCGAGCAGGGCCGTCCTGTGCGAGATGCGCCAATTCACTGTTTTTAAAACATAATCCCTCTTGGCCCGGCTTTTGCGTAGCGGATGTGCAGCAAGACGCCGCCAAAAATACTCGAGTCCGAGGGGAGGGACATCCGCAATGACCGAGACCTTCTATGAAGTCCTGCGCCGGCAGGGCATCTCACGCCGTAGCTTTCTCAAGTTTTGCAGCCTGACCGCGGCCTCGATGGGGCTTGGGCCTGAGTTTGTACCCACGATGGCGCACGCACTCGAAACCAAGCCGCGCACGCCGGTGCTGTGGCTGCATGGTCTCGAGTGTACCTGTTGCTCAGAGGCCTTCCTCCGCTCCGCGCACCCGCTCGCGTCTGACGTCATCCTGTCGATGATCTCTCTCGACTACGACGACACCATCATGGCTGCAGCGGGACAGCAGGCCGAGGCGATCGTCGACGAGATCATCGAGAAATACAATGGCAACTACATCCTCGCGGTCGAAGGTAACCCGCCGCTCAACGAGGATGGCATGTACTGCATCATCGGCGGCAAGCCCTTCCTCGACCAGCTGAAGAAGGCGGCGTCCAACTGCAAGGCCATCATCTCGTGGGGATCGTGCGCCTCTTGGGGCTGCGTGCAGGCTGCCCGCCCCAATCCGACGCAGGCGGTGCCGGTCCACAAGGTCATCCGCGACAAGCCCATCATCAAGGTGCCGGGGTGCCCGCCGATTCCCGAGGTGATGACGGCGGTCATCACCTACATCGCCACATTCGAGAGGCTGCCGGAACTCGATCGCCAGGGCCGCCCAAAGATGTTCTATTCGCAACGCATCCACGACAAGTGCTATCGCCGTCCGCACTTCGACGCCGGCCAGTTCGTCGAGCAGTGGGACGACGACAGCGCGCGTAAAGGCTTCTGCCTCTACAAAATGGGGTGCAAGGGTCCGACAACCTACAACGCGTGCTCGACCACGCGGTGGTATGGTGGGCTGTCATTCCCCATCCAGTCCGGCCACGGCTGCATCGGCTGCTCCGAGGAGGGCTTCTGGGACAACGGCTCGTTCTACGATCGCCTCACCAAAATCAATCATTTCGGTATCGAAGCCAACGCGGATCAAGTCGGGCTCGCCGCGGCGGGGGTCGTCGGTGCGGCGGTCGCCGCACACGCTGCGGTTAGCGCCATCAAGCGCGCCCGCCAGAAGGGAGGGAATGAATAATGACCATTCAGACGCCGAACGGTTTCACGCTCGACGCCAGCGGCAGGCGCGTCGTCGTCGATCCTTTGACGCGCATCGAAGGCCACATGCGCTGCGAAGTGAATATCGACAAGGATAACATCATTCGCAACGCCGTCTCGACGGGGACCATGTGGCGCGGCCTCGAGGTCATTCTCAAAGGCCGCGATCCTCGCGACGCTTGGGCCTTCACGCAGCGCATCTGCGGTGTCTGCACCGGCACGCACGCGCTGACTTCGGTGCGCGCGGTCGAGGATGCTCTCGGAATCAAGATTCCTGAGAACGCCAACTCAATTCGCAACATCATGCAGCTATCGCTGCAGATTCACGACCACCTCGTGCATTTCTATCATCTGCACGCGCTCGATTGGGTGAACCCTGTCCTGGCTCTCAAGGCCGACCCTAAGGCGACGAGCGAGCTGCAGCAGAAGGTATCTCCGAACCATCCCAAGTCCTCGCCCGGCTACTTCCGCGATGTACAGAACCGGCTCAAGCGCTTCATCGAAAGCGGCCAGCTCGGGCCCTTCAAGAACGGCTACTGGGATAATCCGGCCTATCTTTTGCCTCCCGAGGCGAACCTGATGGCCACGACGCACTATCTCGAGGCGTTGAACTTCCAGTCTCTGATCATGAAGACGCGCGTGATCTTCGGCGGCAAGGACCCGCACCCGAACTGGCTCGTCGGCGGCGTCCCTTGTCCGATCAATATCGAAGACGTCGGCGCGGTCGGTGCGATCAACATGGAGAGGCTGAATTTCGTCTCCGACGTGATCAACCAGACGACCGAGTTCATCGAGAATGTCTACATTCCGGATATTCTTGCCATCGGGCAGTTCTACAAAGGTTGGCTCTACGGCGGCGGCATTTCAGGCAAAAGCGTTCTCGCTTATGGCGACATTCCCGACAAGGCCAACGACTACTCGGCCGCCAACCTCTTGATGTCGCCAGGCGCAATCATCAACGGCAATCTCAAGGAAGTGCATCCGGTCGACCTTCGGGATCCGGGACAGATCCAGGAGTTCGTGCCGCATTCCTGGTATAAATACCCAGACGAAACGAAGGGGCTGCACCCCTGGGACGGCATTACGGAGCCGAACTATGTGCTTGGTCCCAACGCCAAGGGCACCAAGACGAACATCGAACAGGTCGACGAGGGCGGGAAGTACTCCTGGATCAAGGCGCCGCGGTGGAGAGGACATGCCATGGAGGTGGGGCCGCTGGCCCGCTACGTCATCGCCTATGCGCAGGGTCACAAGGAAATCACGGAGCAGATCAACCTCGTGCTGAAAACACTCGATGTGCCAGTGGATGCTTTGTTCTCCACGCTTGGGCGCACTGCCGCACGTGCCCTCGAGGCACAGCGCTGCTGCCGCTTGCAGCGCTATTTTATGGACAAGCTCATAGCCAACATCAAAGCCGGCGATACCTCGACCGCGAATATCGACAAATGGAATCCAGAGACGTGGCCCAAGGAGGTCAAGGGCGTAGGCTTCACGGAGGCTCCACGCGGCGCGCTCGCGCACTGGATCAAGATCAAGGATTCGAAGATCGACAACTATCAATGCGTGGTGCCGACGACATGGAACGGCTCACCGCGCGATAACGAAGGCAATATCGGCGCCTTCGAGGCTTCGCTCATGGATACGAAGGTCGAGCGTGCGGAGGAGCCGGTCGAAATCCTGCGCACGATCCATAGTTTCGATCCCTGCCTTGCCTGCTCGACGCATGTCATGAGCGAGGATGGCCGGGAGCTGGCGCGCGTCCAGGTGCGCTGAGAGAGGGGAGGAAAATAACAATGAAACAGTTTCGCATCTGCACGATAGCCCTGGCTACTCTGGCGGCCGGGGCAGGGCCGGCGCTGGCCCATCCTGGCTTCGGTCACACGTATGGCTTCATCGCAGGTCTCTCGCATCCCATCGGCGGGCTCGACCACTTGCTCGCCATGCTTTCCGTCGGCATCTGGTCGGCCTTGTCGAGCAATGGCCGCTCGTGGCGGGTATGGGTTGCGCCAGCGGCCTTCGTGGGAGCCATGCTGGTCGGCGCGACCATCGGCTACCTCCATCTTGCCCTGCCGATGGTGGAGACGGGCATCGCGCTCTCGGTGATCCTTCTGGGGCTCATGATTGCGACGCGCGTCGAGCTTCCGATCGCGGTCGGCACGACTGTCATGGCGCTGTTCGCGATCTATCACGGCCACGTTCACGGCAGCGAGGCCACAGGAGCGATCGTCGCCTATATGGCAGGCTTCGCAATAGCCACCGCGATGCTGCATGTGGCGGGCATCGGGCTCGGAATGCTGATGACGCGGGCGCGGTTTGCGGCCCAGGCCGCAGGCGCGATCATCGCTGCTGCTGGCGTTTACATACTGACCTCGTGAGGGCTGCAGTCATGAGCATGAAATTAGGGGTCGACCAGCAATTTCAGCCGTCGGTCTATGTCTACGAAGCCCCGGTGCGGCTTTGGCACTGGATCAATGCATCAGCCGTCGTCGTGCTCGCGCTCACCGGGTACTTCATCGGCAGTCCCTTGCCGACGATGCCGGGGGAGGCGAGCGCCCATTTTCTGATGGGCTATATCCGTTTCGCGCACTTCGCCGCTGGCTATGTGTTGATTGCCGGCTTCTTGATGAGGGCCTACTGGGCCCTCGCGGGCAACGAGCATGCGCGCCAGATCTTCATGCCGCCGGTGAGAGATCCCAAATGGTGGGCCGACGTCGTCCATGAGGCCGCGTGGTATATGTTCATAGCCCGCGAGCCCAAGAAGTATGTCGGGCACAACCCACTCGCGACTCTCTCGATGCACGTGCTGTTCGTCTGGGGCTCCGTCTTCATGATGGTGACAGGGCTCGCTCTCTACGGCGAAGGCGAGGGCATGACCTCTTGGCAGTACCACTGGTTCTCGAGCTGGGTGATCCCACTGTTCGGCAACAGCCAGTGGGTGCACACCTACCATCACCTCGGCATGTGGGTGATCGTTTGCTTTGTCATGGTTCACATCTATGCGGCGGTCCGTGAAGACATCATGTCCCGCCAGAGTATCGTCAGCACGATGATCTCGGGCTGGCGTACCTTCAAGGACACGCGTCCGCCTGACGACGGGACGCACTAGAACTTGAATTCTCCCGGGCGTCCGGTGCCCCATTCAACCCTTCCCTGTCCTGCAGGGAAGGGTTTTCCTTTGTGCCTGAGATACTGATGCCGCGGCTTGGCGGACCCGCTGGCAAGATCATTTCTCTATGTGAAAAGGAGTGTTCTCCAAACTAGCGCCTGAAATCTGACCCCGATTGGAAGTTTGGCTATAGATGGATAGTAACTTTTCATATTTCTATTTTTCTGGAATGTATCTTGCCATATCGGAGGTTTGATTGAGGGTAAGACTCCGCGTTGACGTGGCGCATTCCGGCAAATGACGGATTGGCCCGCACCTTGCTTAACGAAAATAAACGCAACACTCGCCAACACGAAATAGGGGTGTGCGATGGAGGAGCGACCTAGCATCCTGATCCTTGGGATTGGGAATCTGCTGTGGGCAGACGAGGGCTTCGGCGTCCGCGTCGTCGAGGCGTTGAATCGTGCCTATACTTTCCCCGCGAACGTGACGCTCATGGATGGCGGCACGCAGGGCATCTATCTCATCGAGCATGTGCGCCGGGCCGACGTTCTCGTCGTTTTCGACGCGGTCGATTATGGGCTTGCTCCGGGCACCCTCAAGCTGGTCGAGGACGGCGAGGTGCCGAAGTTTCTCGGCGCCAAGAAGGTGAGCCTGCACCAGACGAGCTTCCAGGAAGTGCTCGCCATGGCAGACATGCTGGGCGACCTTCCCCGGCATCTGTTTCTCATCGGCGTGCAGCCCGTCGAGTTCGAGGACTACGGCGGCTCGCTGCGCGACGCCGTCAAGGCCCAGATCGCGCCAGCCATCGAGCAGGCGCTCGCCTATCTCACCCGTTTCGGTGTCGTGCCGGAGCTGCGTGTCACGCCTCTGCCCGATAGCAGCACGCTCTCGTCGCCGGAGTTCGCGCTTGCTCTCTACGAGGGCGGACGTCCGTCGGAAGCCGAGGCCTGCCGATTTGCCGATCCGCGCGTCTTGGCTCGTGCGTCGGAGCGAGCGGATGCCGGTGCTGCCTCGTTTGCCAAGCCGGCCGCGGAGGATCGCTGATGTGCATCGGCGTTCCCATGTGCGTGGTCGAATGCTTGCCCGGGCGCAGCGTGTGCGAAAGGCAGGGCGAGCGGCGCCTCATCGACATGGCTCTCGTGGGCGAACAGCCGGTGGGGACATGGGTGCTCGTGTTTCTCGACACCGCCCGCGAGCTGGTGACGGGGGAACAGGCCCGGCTCATCGACGATGCGCTAACGGCCCTTCAGTTTGCCATGGAAGGCGGCACCGATCTCGATCGCTTGTTCCCGGATCTTGCTGGCCGCGAGCCGGAGCTTCCCGCCTATCTCAAACAACACCTTGCCAAGCAGGCAGGCTGAGGAGAAACGGTCATGACGACACCGCTGATCGAAGCACTAGTCGTGCGACACGGCATTCCCGTCGTCGATGAAGCTTCCTTGGACGGATTTCTAAAAGCCAACGAGCACGCGGTTCTCTTCTTTCCAGGCGATGCCGAGCGACTCGTCGAAAGCAACGATGTCGCCGTCATTCTGCCCGAGCTCTGCAAGGCGTTCGGCAAACGGCTCGCACCAGCCCTCATCGCCAAGGCTTCCGAGCGTCAGCTGCAGCGGCGCTTCCGTTTCAACGCCTTTCCATCACTGGTGTTCATGCGCCGCGATGGGTATCTCGGTGTGCTTTCGCGGGTGCTCGACTGGTCGGATTACATGATCGAGATCCAGGCCATCCTCGCCAGCGAGCCGACGGAGCCGCCGCCGTTCAAGTTTCCGGACGGCTGCTATGCAGCCGGCATGCCTCGCGAAGGCAATCAACCAGTACGGGGAGAGCTCTAATGAGCGGCATCAATCCGATCGTTGGTCCCGGCTCTCAACCTGGCGAAGATGATGGAGCCGCTCTCGAATACATGGAGATGCCGAAGGGCATGCGCACGTATTCGGCGCCGGTGCTTCCCGAGCCCGAAGAGACGCAGGGCATCGAGCAGGCGCTGGCTCTTTTGGCTGCTGTGAAAGAGGCGGCCGTCGCCCAGAGCGTGGACTATCCGGCGCGGATCTTCGATATCACCGGCTTCGATGCGCGGAACCGCGCCTTCATCGATCAGGTTCTTGGTGACGGCGAGGTGTCGATCGTGGCCGGCGCGACCATTCAGGCGCAGGAGTCCGTGTTCGCCGGTGTGTGGCGGGTGCAGGAGTTTAGCCTGACCGGCGCGCTCGATCGCGACTCGATCGATGTGGGGGCGTTTCCTAGGTCGGTGATTGAACTTGCGCATCGCGGGACGCTCGACGCAATGCGCTCTTATCGCGGTGCGCCACCGCCGAGTGTGGTAAATGCGCTAGCTCTCATAACCGAGCTCGACAGCAAGCTCGTCGCTTATTGCCCCGGTGACGGCGCGCACGTGATCAACCTCACTCTGCTGCCGCTGACCGAAGAGGATGTCGGCTTTCTCGATGAGCGCCTCGGGGCTGGAAGTGTCACCATCCTCTCGCGCGGGTACGGCAACTGTCGCGTCAGCTCGACCGGAACTCGCAATGCCTGGTGGGTGCGCTACTTCAACTCGCGCGATGCGATCGTCCTCAATACCATCGAGGTCATCGACGTGCCGAACGTCGCTTGCGCCGCACCGGAAGACCTCACCGACAGTGCGCAGCGTTTGGCGGAAATCCTGGAGATCTACCGGTGAGTGAGAGCTTCTTTGCCGGTTCCTACGGGGGCGACGAGACGAAGATCTCGGACGAGAGCAGGCTTGAATGCAAGATCTGCTGGTACGTCTACGACCCGGCAGCGGGGGACGATTATTGGCAGATTCCGGCCGGGACTCCATTCTCGAAGCTGCCAGACCACTGGACCTGTCCCAACTGCGACGGCGCCAAGGCCGGTTTCATGATCCTCTCGGAGGATGCCGATGCCTGAAGCCGCCGGTAACGCTCAACACATCTCGGGCCGTCTCGAAGACGCATTTCGCCGTATCGAGGCCGAGCGGATGAATGGTGTCCCTATCCTCAATCCTCGCCTCAATGTCGAGGCGATCGGCGAGCGGCAATGGAACGGTCTGCGATGCTTGGTGCTGGTCACGCCGTGGTTCATCAACCTGATGCTCTTTCCGATGACGCAGGAGCAGGGCGAGGCCTGGAGCAAGCTGGCGATGGGCTCTTCTGTGTCTTACCGCTTCCCCGCGGGACGGTTCGACTTTCTCGTCGGCGATGAAGATGGCCTCGGCCGCTACCAGATGTGCTCGCTGTTCTCGCCAGTCCTCGAATTCGAGAGCCATGAAGCGGCTCAGATCGCGGCACGCGCAGCGCTCGATGCCATCTTCGACGCAGGGCTCGATGGCAGCTCAGGGGATGAGAAAGAGAAGGGTGTGGCGGTGCCCACGCCCTCGCGACGCGGTCTCCTCGTAGGCAAGATCGGGCAGGACAGGGAACCGGCGTGATGGGCATCGAGGGGCGGCTCATGATCGACCTCCGCCATTCTGGCGACGGCACGGGACGCATCGCGATCACCTCGAGTCGTCCTCTCGGCTTGGCGCGGGCGTTCGTCGGCAGGAGCGCGGACGAGGCAGTCCTGATGCTCCCCATGCTGTTCAACGTGTGCGCGATGGCACAGGGTGCAGCTGCGGCGCAAGCCTGCGAGCGTGCGCTTGGGATCGAGAGCGATAAGACGACGGATGCGGTGCGACGAGTCCTCGTGCTTGCCGAGACGCTGCGTGAGCACCTGATCCGCACCGTCCTGGATTGGCCGCGCTTTCTCGGCTTCGAGGCCGGCCAGTCGGAAATGCTCGCCGTCATGCGTCCTTATGAGAAGCTGAGGCGTTCACTCGATCCCGAGCGACGTGTGCTTGCCATCGGTGGGCGGGCCCGGTTCGATCCCGCGTCCGTGCTGGAGGCGATCGAGGTCCTCGCCCAGCTCGTCGAGGCTATCATTTTCGGCGAGAGCCTGGATGCGTGGCGGACGCGCCAATCCGCTGAAGCGCTCACGGACTGGTCGGAAGAGTGCGCAACACCCTCGCAACGGCTCGTCCGCACCGTGCTCAACCGCGGCTGGGCAGAGGCCGGCCGAGCTACAACGCAATTCTTGCCGCATATCGAGGACGGCGACCTTAGCGCCCTGCTGCTCGGTGACAGTGCTGCGACCTTTGTGGCGGAGCCAACATGGGGTGGGAGGCCGCACGAAACGAGCGCGCTTTCGAGACAGGCCGACACCGCTCTCGTTCGCGATGTAGCTCGCATGTCCGGGGGCAACGGCCTTCTCACCCGTATTGCTGCGCGCCTAGTCGAAGTGGGTTGCTTGCCGGGCGTCATGAGAGGTCTCGTGGAGGGCGTCTTCCGGAATGAAGCAGGGCAGCCTCCAACGCCCGCGGCGCGGGAGCGGTGCGGCCGTGGCTTGGCGCAGGTCGAGGCTGCGCGCGGCCGACTCGTTCATGGTGTTGCGATCGAGGATGGCATCGTGCGGCGCTACGAAGTGCTGGCGCCGACGGAATGGAATTTTCATGCTGACGGCGCTGCGGCGCATGGCCTAGCCGAGATCGCGGGGCGTCAGCAGGACGCGCGCGAGATTGCAGACCTTTTCGTTACCGCCGTCGATCCTTGCGTTGGCTACGAGTTGAGAGTCCACTGATGCACGAGATGGCCATCTCCGAGAGCATCGTTGGTATTCTGGAGGAAGAAGCCCGCCGCCAGAATTTCGCGCGCGTGAAGAAGGTGCGGCTCGAGATCGGGGCTCTGGTGGGGATTGAGCAAGATGCGCTGCGCTTCTCGTTCGACGTCGTCACCAAGGGAACGCTGGCAGAGGACGCCGTATTGGAGATCATCGCCACACAGGCGCGAGCCTGGTGCATGTCGTGCGAGCGCGTAGCGGTGATCAACCACCGGTACGATGTCTGCCCGATCTGCGGGGGACAGCAGTTGCAGGTCGAGGCGGGTGACGAGATGAGGATCAAGGATCTGGAGGTCGACTGATGTGCTCAGTTTGCGGTTGCGGTTCAGGCGAGACGAAATTCGAGAAGAGTGCGCCGTCGAAGGACAACGCGCATTGTCATGATCATCCGCATACTCATGCCGACGGCACGACGCACAGCCACGCGCATGAGCATGAGCACAGCGGCGGGTCACATCATCACCACCAGGACGATCACCACGAGGATGGCCACCATCACCATCATCACGATCATGATCATGGTGACGGCATCATCAACTATGGCGCGGGCCCCGCGCGAGCGCACGCACCCGGCATGAGTCAGGCGCGCATGGTCGCGATCGAGCAGGACATCCTGGCTAAGAACAATGCCTTTGCCGCCGCCAACCGCGATTATTTCAGCGCCCACGGCGTTCTCGCCCTGAACCTCGTCTCGAGCCCCGGCTCAGGCAAGACGACGCTCCTGGTCAAGACCATGGAGCGGCTCAAGGAGGAGTTGCCGATCGCGGTCATCGAAGGCGACCAGCAAACCTCGAACGATGCCGAGCGCATCCGTGCCACGGGAGTGCCTGCGATCCAAGTCAACACAGGCAAGGGTTGCCACCTCGACGGCCACATGGTCGGGCACGCCGTCGAGCATCTTGCTCCTGCCGACGGCACCGTGCTGTTCATCGAGAATGTCGGCAATCTCGTCTGCCCGGCGGCGTTCGATCTCGGAGAGGCCCACAAGGTCGTCATCCTGTCGGTGACGGAGGGCGAGGACAAGCCGCTCAAATATCCGGATATGTTTCATGCGGCTGACCTCATGATTGTGGCCAAGATCGATCTCCTGCCGCATCTCGATTTCGATGTCGGCGCGACGATCGCTAATGCGCGCCGTATCAATCCCCGCATCAAGGTGCTTCAGGTCTCAGCGAAGACCGGTGAGGGCCTCGATGCCTGGATGCAATGGATTCGCGCAGCGCGGTGGCTCGCCTTGACTGGGCGCACCGACATCAGCTTCGCGCAGCCCGTCCAGGGAGCATGATGCCATGTGCCTAGCGCTTCCAGCCGAAATCGTGAGCCTCGATCGCGAGAAGGACACTGCAATCGTGTCGCTTGGCGGCATCAAGAAAGAAATCTCGATCGCCTTGCTCGAAGAGTTGGCCGTGGGCGATTTCGTTCTCGTCCACGTCGGCTTCGCGCTGCACAAGGTATCACCCGAGGAGGCCGACCGCACGCTGGCGATGATCAAAGAGTCGGGCGAGGATCCACTCGAGGAGTTCGCGGCATGAAATACGTCGATGAGTTCCGCAACGGTGCCCTTGCACGGCGGCTCGCTGCTGCGATCGTGCGCGAAGCGGACAAGTCGCGGATGTACCACATCATGGAGTTCTGCGGCGGGCACACGCACGCGATCTTCCGCTACGGAGTGCAGGATCTGATGCCGGGGAACGTGCGCTTCGTGCACGGGCCGGGCTGCCCTGTGTGTGTACTTCCCATCGGGCGCATCGACAACGCCATTGAACTCGCGGAACGGCACAGCGCCACCGTGTGCAGCTACGGCGACATGATGCGTGTGCCGGCTTCCGAGCGGCGCAGCCTCCTCAAGGCAAAGGCCGCAGGCGCCGACATTCGCATGGTGTATTCGATCACGGATGCGCTCAAGATCGCGCGCGAGCATTCGGATCGCGAGGTCGTATTCTTCGCCATCGGCTTCGAGACGACGACGCCGCCGACTGCGGTTGCGATCCTCCAGGCGAAAGCGGAGGGTCTCCGCAACTTCTCGGTCTTCTGCAACCATGTGCTGACACCGGCCGCGATCCAGCACATCCTGCAGAGTCCCGAGGTGCGCGCGCTCGGCACGGTGGCCATCGACGGCTTTCTCGGCCCCTCGCACGTCTCCTCCGTGATCGGCAGCCGCCCATACGAATATTTCGCCGAGGAGTTTCAGCGCCCGGTGGTCATCGCCGGCTTCGAGCCGCTCGACGTCATGCAGGCGACGCTGATGTTGATCCGCCAGTTGAATGAGGGGCGCCACGAGGTCGAGAACGAGTATGTCCGCGTGGTGACGCATGAGGGCAACCTCAAGGCGCAGGCCCTGGTCGCCGAGGTATTCGAACTGAGGCCGAGTTTCGAGTGGCGTGGTCTGGGGGATGTCCCCTACAGCGCGCTGCGCATCAAGGACGCATTCTCGGAGTTCGATGCCGAGAAGCGGTTCCAGGTGACGACGCGGCGCGTCCGCGACGCCAAGAGCTGCGAGTGTCCATCCATACTGCGCGGAGCGAAGAAGCCGACGGACTGCAAGCTCTTCGGCACCGTGTGCACACCCGAGAGTCCGATCGGCTCGTGCATGGTCTCGTCGGAAGGGGCCTGCGCCGCTTACTGGTCATACGGTCGGTTCCGCCAGGATGCCGGCGTGTCCGGGGTCCGCACGCATAAGGAGGCCGCAGAATGACGATCATGACACGCTTCTCATCGTGGCTCGATCACCGCTCGGGTGCGATCGACATGATGCACGGGAGCGGGGGCCGGGCGACGGCGCAACTCGTCACCGAGCTGTTCGTCAGGCACTTCGATAATCCTTTGCTGGCCCAGGGCAACGACCAGGCGGCTTTCGATGTTGCTGCCGGCCGCCTCGTCATGAGCACCGACGGGCATGTGATCTCGCCTGTATTCTTCCCCGGCGGCGATATCGGCTGCCTCTCCGTGCACGGGACGCTCAACGACGTTGCCATGTCGGGCGCACGTCCGCTTTATATGTCGGCGGGTTTCATCCTTGAGGAGGGCTTTCCGCTCCAAGATCTCGATCGCATCGTCGCCAGCATGGCGGCGGCGGCGCGCGAGGCCGGCGTGCCGATCGTCACCGGCGACACGAAGGTGGTCGAGAAAGGCAAAGGTGACGGCATCTTCATCACAACGACTGGCATCGGCATCGTGCCGGAGGGAGTCAGCATCTCGGGAGACCGCGCCAGCCCCGGCGACAAGATCATCATATCGGGTTCCATCGGGGATCACGGGGTGGCCATCCTGTCGAGGCGAGCCAACCTCGAGTTCGAGACGGAGATCCGGTCCGATACGGCGGCGCTGCATGGTCTCGTTGCTGCGATGGTCGAGGCGGTGCCCGACATCCATTGTCTGCGCGATCCGACACGCGGCGGGCTCGCGACGACCTTGAACGAACTCGCGCAGCAATCGCGTGTCGGCATGCGAATCAGCGAGGCAGCGATCCCCCTGAAGGCGGAGGTGCACGCGGCTTGTGAGCTTTTGGGGCTCGATCCCCTCTATGTCGCCAACGAAGGCAAGCTTGTCGCTATTTGCGCCGCAGACGATGCAGATCTGCTCCTTGCTGCCATGCGGAGCCATCCGCTCGGGGCCGAGGCGCAAGTGATCGGCGAGGTCGTCCCCGATCCAAATGCCTTCGTCCAGATGGAGACGACGTTTGGAGGTACGCGCATCGTCGATTGGCTCGCAGGAGAGCAACTGCCGAGGATCTGCTGAGTCATGCGCATTCTGCTCCTAGCTCAGAGCTTCAACAGCTTAACCCAACGTATCTTCGTTGAACTCGAGGCGCGGGGGCACGAGGTCTCAGTCGAGCTCGACATCCACGACTCGGTGACGATCGAAGCGGTGGCGCTGTTTAAACCCGATGTCGTCGTCGCGCCGTTTCTCAAGCGCGCGATCCCCGAGGCCGTCTGGCGTAATTGCCTGTGCCTCATCGTTCACCCCGGCATCTGCGGGGATCGCGGACCGTCAGCGCTCGATTGGGCTATTTTGGATCAGCAGAAAACGTGGGGCGTCACCGTTCTCGAGGCGATCGCGGAGATGGATGCCGGCCCCGTGTGGGCTTGGGCCGAGTTTCAAATGAGACCAGCGACAAAGTCGAGCCTCTATCGCCGCGAGGTAACCGAGGCCGCCACTCAAGCATTGCTCGACGCTCTTCGGCGCTATGAGGGGGGACTTGGACCGTTGCCGAACGACGGACCGGGCGCCGTGGCGCGGCCGGGAGCGTGGCGGCCTCTTTGTCGCCAGTCGGACCGTGCGATTGATTGGAAGCGCGACGACACGCGTACGGTTCTTACCAGGATAGCAAGCGCGGACGGTTCACCAGGCATTCGCGATCATATTCTTGGACGTGACGTCTATCTTCACGACGCGCATCCGGCGACGGGGCTTGCAGGGGTTCCAGGGGCGCTGCTCGCAACGAGCGGACCGGCGGTTGCGCGCGCGACTGTTGATGGGGCGGTCTGGATCGGGCATCTGCGCGATCCGGCGGGACCTTACCCGTTCAAGCTGCCGGCGACACGCGTACTCGGCGAAATGCTTGTGGGGCTGCCCGAAATTGCCGGTGATAGTGACGAGGGATACCGCGAGATCGTCTACGAGGAGAGAGCCGGCGTCGGCTATCTCTTCTTTTCATTTCTGAACGGCGCGATGGGGACGGATGCCTGCATTCGCCTGGCCGCTGCCTATGAGGCGGCGTTGCGGCGCCCGACCAAGGTCGTCGTGCTCGCGGGCGGGTCCGACTTCTGGTCCAATGGCATGGACCTTAACGCTATCGAGGCCGCGCAAAGCCCCGCCGACTGCTCCTGGCGTAATATCAACGCCATCGATGATCTCGCGGAGGCAATCATCCGCACGGATAGCCATCTCACCGTCGCCGCCCTGCAGGGAAACGCAGGTGCGGGGGGTGTATTCCTTGCCCGCGCCGCCGACGCGGTATGGCTGCGCGAAAGTGTCGTCCTCTCGCCACACTATAAGGACATGGGCAATCTCTACGGGTCGGAGTTTTGGACCTATCTCCTTCCGCGTCATGCGGGTGAGGAGCGCGCCGCAAAAATCATGTCGGCCCGTCTGCCGATGGGAGCTGCCGAAGCCGTGTCCTTGGGTCTTGCCGATGCACGCTTCGGCTGGGGCGCGGCTGACTTTCTCGCCATCGTCCGCGCGCGAGCCGAGGCTCTGGCCTCCGCGCCCGATTGGATGGCGCGGCTTGCCGCCAAGAACCGCTCACGTGCCGCCGACGAAGCGGCGAAGCCACTTCAAGCGTATCGCTCCGAGGAGCTTCAGCGCATGCACGCGAATTTCTATGGCTTCGATCCGAGCTATCACATTGCCCGCTCGAATTTCGTTCGCCGCGTCCCGAAATCGAGAACGCCGGTTACCATCGCGCGCCATCGGGACAAGCGGCTTGCCGTTCGCTGGAGGAACGCCTCATGACCGCGCTGCCGACCGTGCTCGTCGTCGATGATGAGCAAAGAAGCCTCGAGTCGCTCCAGCGCATTCTGGAGGATTGCTTCGACGTCAAGACAGCCGTTAGTGCGGAGGAGGCGGAGGAAATCCTCGAGAACGAATGGGTGCAGGTGATCCTCTGCGATCAGCGGATGCCGAATGTCTCGGGGGTCGAATTTCTGAAATCGGTGCGTGGCCGCTGGCCGGATGTCGTGCGCATGATCATCTCGGGCTACACCGACGCAGAAGATATCATCCGCTCCATCAACGACGCCGGTATCTATCAATATGTCACCAAGCCCTGGCGGCCGGAAAGCCTGATCCTCACGCTCAAGAACGCGGCGCGCCTCTTCGAGCTGCAGCGGCAGAACGAGCTTCTGGCCATCGAGCTCAAGATGAGTTCGGAGCGAGCTGAAAACGTCATCGCGACGCGTCGCGTCGAGCTCAAGCAGCATTACCGTCGCGATGACGGCATTATCCGCAGCCCCGACAGCCCCATGAACGAGGTATGTGCCCGCATTGCACGCGTGGCGCCTTACGACATCTCTGTGTTGGTCACCGGCGAGTCGGGGACCGGAAAGGAGCTGGTCTCACGCGCCCTTCACTACAACAGCTTGCGGTGGGACAAACCATTCGTGGTTGAGAACTGCGCGGCGATGCCGAGCGAGCTTCTGGAAAGCGAGCTGTTCGGTCACAAGCGCGGTGCCTTCACCGGCGCCGTTGAGGACCACGTCGGGCTGTTCGAACGCGCCGACGGGGGCACGGTGTTTCTAGATGAGATCGGTGAGGTGTCGCCGGCCTTCCAGGTGAAGCTGCTGCGCGTACTGCAGGAAGGCGAAATCCGTCCCGTCGGACGGCGGCAGACTCGCAAAGTGGACATTCGCGTTATCGCCGCAACCAACAAGGACCTTGAAGCCGAGGTGCGGGCGGGACGTTTCCGCGAGGACCTTTACTACCGCCTATCCGCCGTAACGATCCACGTTCCCGCTCTTCGCGACCGGCGCGTCGACATTCCCATTATCTCGCAGACGCTTCTCGACAAGGCGCAGAAGCAGTTGGGCAAGCGGGTAAAGAGACTCTCGGCCGAGGCAATCGCCTGCCTTACAGCCTATCACTGGCCCGGTAACGTGCGTGAACTACAGAACGAGATTCAGCAGGTTCTCGTCATGGGCGTTGAGAATGAGGAGATCGGCGCCGACCTCTTATCTTCGCGCATCTTGAGAGCGGCACCTGCGGACGAGGGCGGAGAGATAGACCTCATCGGATCTCTGGACGGAACGCTGCGGGAAAGGGTCGAATCGGTCGAAGCCTGCATCATCCGCGAAACCCTGATTCGGCATCGCTGGAACAAGAGCCGCGCTGCCAAGGAGCTAGGACTTTCGCGCGTCGGTTTGAGGAGTAAGCTCGAGCGCTATGGTCTCGAGAAAGTTGAAGGACTGGATGCGGAAAGGCGCCGGAAGATCGCAAGCTAAGGAAGGAGGAGGCAGTGTGCTGATTTCTTCCAAGCGAGAAGATGCGTCCGAGCACCGACTGAGCCAGAGGGCCGGGGTCGCCAGCACTCTCGACATGGCACCCATCAGCGAAGAGGCCTGGATCGAGGTGATCCAGAAGATGGATGCCGTCTACGCCGATCTCGTACATCACCAGGTCGAGCTCGAGCGGAAGAATGCGGCGCTCGAAGATGCACAGCAGTTCATCGGCGGTGTGCTCGGCGCGATGACCGACGTGCTCATCGTCTGTGACCGTGCAGGGCAGATCGAGAGAGTGAATGCCGCTCTTGAGCGATTAACTGGCAAGTCGGAAGCCGACATGATCGGTTTGCCGCTTGCTATCCTGTTTGCTCAGGAGTCGCGGCCGGTCATTGAGCGTCTGGCGGGCAAGCTCAATGACAGCCCCCCGATAGCCGATCACGAGGTGGCGCTGCTCGACGAGACGGGGCATGCGACGCCGCTCGCGATGAACTGCTCGGCCCGCTACGATCACAGGGGCAATGTACAAGGCTTCGTGCTCATCGGCCGACCCGTTGGTGAGCTGCGGCGCGCTTACGAGAGCCTGAATATCGCTCACAGCGAGCTGCGCCAGGCGCAGCGGCAACTGGTCGTATCGGAGAAAATGGCGGCCATGGGCCGCCTCGTTGCCGGTGTGGCACACGAGCTCAACAACCCCATCAGCTTTGTCTTCGGCAACATGCATGCGCTGAAGCGCTATGGCGAGCGGCTGACCCAGTATCTCCAGGCGATCGATGAGGGTGGGAGCCCGGAGGAGTTGCAGGTTTTGAGGACCAGGCTCAAGATCGACCGCGTTTTGGCTGACATCACCCCGCTTGTCGAAGGTACGCTCGAGGGAGCCGAACGCGTAAGCGAGATTGTCCAGGATCTGCGCCGCTTCTCAAGCACGCAGTCGGAGGCGGCCGACACTTTCGATCTGGCTCGCGTCGTGCGCACGGCCGTAAGCTGGGTCGTCAAGGCAGCGCGTACGAAGCCGACGGTCGTCTTCGACATGCCGGAGACGCTCGATGTGGTCGGACGCAAAGGGCCGGTGCATCAGATTATCGTCAATCTGGTGCAGAACGCGGTGGACGTCATGGCCGATATTGAGGAGCCGCGCCTCGACATCTCGGCGCACGTCAAGGACGGGATTGCCGCTGTCGTGGTGCGCGATCATGGGCCAGGCATTGCCAAGGACGCCACGGCGCGCATCTTCGAACCGTTCTTCACGACCAAGAAGATCGGAGAGGGGACCGGACTCGGGCTCTATGTGAGCTACGGCCTCGCGGAGGAGCTTGGTGGCAAGCTCGAAGCTGCAAACCATCCCGACGCGGGAGCGGTCTTCACGCTCCGCCTTTCGGTCAAGGAGGCGGGCCATGAAGGCTAGCGGAAAGATCAACAGAAAGGCGAACGGCACGGCTCCGGGAGGATCGCACAAGCGGACCCTCGTCTGGTTACAATCAGGAGGATGCGGCGGCTGCACACTCTCGCTGATCTGCGCGGAGCAGCCGGATTTTCTCACCGTGCTCGACCTAGCGGGCATTCAGCTCTTGTGGCATCCGGCGCTCAGCGAGGCGAGTGGGAGCGAGGTCCGTGCAATCCTGGATTCCGTGCGGTCTGGGGAAACACCGCTCGACATCCTTTGCATCGAGGGATCAGTTGTCCACGGGCCGAACGGCAGCGGGCGCTTCCACTTACAGTCCGGCAGTGGAGAGCCGATGAAGGATGTCATCGCGGAGCTGTGCCGTCTCGCGGGCACCGTCATTGCCGTGGGCACGTGCGCGGCCTTCGGCGGCGTGACCGCGGCCGGAGAAAATCATGTCGAGGCCACTGGCATTGCCTACAGCGGGAGCGTTGCCGGCGGCCTCTTCGATCCGTCGTTCCGCGGACGCTCCGGCTTACGCGTCATCAATATTTCGGGATGCCCGGTGCATCCAGATTGGGTGATCGAGACGCTGCTTCAGCTTTCGCTTGGCGTGTTCACGGAAGCGGACCTCGATTCCCTAGGGCGTCCCAAATTCTATGCTGAGCACCTCGTGCATCACGGCTGCCCGCGCAACGAGTATTACGAGTACAAGGCGAGCGCCGAGCATCTCTCCAATCTCGGTTGCTTGATGGAAAACCTGGGCTGCATGGCTACGCAGGTGCACGCGGACTGCAACATTCGCCTTTGGAACGGGGATGGCTCTTGCACGCGTGGGGGCTATCCCTGCATTTCCTGCACCGAGCCCGGCTTCGAGAACCAGACGCATCCTTACCTTGAGACGCCGAAGCTTGCAGGCATTCCCATCGGCCTTCCAACCGATATGCCCAAGGCCTGGTTCGTGGCGCTTGCAGCACTTTCGAAGGCGGCGACGCCCCATCGTGTGAAAGCCAACGCGATTGCCGACTACATCATAACCGCGCCATCGGCGGCCAAGGGGAAGGCACCCAAATGAGCCGCCGCATCGTCGGTCCCTTTAATCGCGTGGAGGGCGATCTCGAGATCAAACTTGAGATCGAGGACGAAACGGTGAAAAGCGCGTGGGTCAATTCTCCGCTGTACCGTGGCTTTGAGCGGATACTGAACGGCAAGGATCCCCGGGATGCGCTCGTCTACACGCCGCGCATCTGCGGCATCTGCTCGGTGTCGCAATCCATGGCGGCAGCGGAGGCGCTGGCCGAAGCGCAGGGGCTCGCCGCACCAGCCAACGGGCGGCTCATGCAGAACATCATTCTCGCCACCGAGAACGTTGCCGATCATTTCACGCACTTCTATCTGTTCTTCATGCCGGACTTCGCGAGACCGGTGTATGCGGGCGAGCCGTGGTTCGGTGACATAGCGGCGCGCTTCAAGGCGGTCGAAGGCACCGCCGCGCGCGAGATATTGCCTGCACGCGCCGCATTCCTGCATATCATGGGCAGGCTTGCCGGCCACTGGCCGCACACACTCGGGCTGCAACCCGGCGGCACGACGCATGCGATCGACCGGGCCGAGCAGGCGCGCGTGCTCGCGATCGTCGCGGCCTTTCGCAGGTTTCTCGAGACGCGCACATTCGGAGACGCGCTCGAGCGCGTGATCGCGCTCAAATCGGCGGACGAGCTTCGCGACTGGGCCTTGCGGCCAGGTCCGGCGGCAAGCGATTTTGGGCAGTTCCTTCGGCTTGCGGAAGCCTTGAGCCTCGACAAGCTCGGGCGGGCGACGGACCGCTTTCTGAGCTATGGCGCCTACCGGCAGGACGGCGGGCATCTCTTCAAGCGTGGCGTTCATGCTGGAGGAAAAAACGCCGCGCTCAACGTGGCCGACATCAGCGAGGATGTCGGGGCGAGCTGGTATGCGCGCTCCGGCGGGCCGCGTCATCCGTCGTGCGGCATCACCGTACCGAATGCAGACGCCAGCGACGCTTACAGCTGGTGTAAGGCGCCGCGTCTGGCAGGCCACGTCGTCGAGGTCGGAGCGCTCGCGCGTCAGCTCATCGATGGCCATCCTTTGCTGCGCGACCTCGTCAAGGCGAGCGGCGGCAACGTGGCCAATCGCGTGATCGGACGCCTCATAGAGATCGCGCGTGTTGTGCTCGCGATCGAGGATTGGACACGGCTGATCGTTCCTCGCGAGGCGTTCTACATCGATGCCGAAATGCCGGCAGAAGCCGAAGGCGCGGGGCTGATCGAGGCGGCGCGGGGTTCGCTCGGTCATTGGCTGACTATCAGAAAAGGCCGTATCCAGAACTATCAGATCGTGGCGCCGACGACGTGGAACTTTTCTCCGCGCGATTCCGCCGGCGTGCCCGGGGCTTGCGAGCAGGCCCTCGCCGGTGCCCCGGTGCGCGCGGGAGAGAAGGATCCGGTCGCGGTTCAGCACATCGTGCGCTCGTTCGATCCGTGCATGGTCTGCACGGTGCACTGAGGGACGTCGGATGGTGATCGAAGCCAACCGTGCCACGGATCAGGACGAAGAGGTGATCGGTGTCGCGCTGCGCGTGCGGGGCCTCGTGCAAGGCGTTGGCTTTCGTCCAACCGTGTGGCGGCTGGCGCGCAAATTCGAGCTGTCGGGCGAAGTCTTGAACGATGGCGAGGGTGTGCTCATCCGCGCCTGGGGATCGCCTCGATCGCTGGCGCGTTTCGGGGATGCGCTCGTTGAGGAGCGCCCGCCGCTGGCGCGCATCGACGGCATAGAGCGGATGCTCCTTGGCGGAAGCGAGCCACAGCACGGGTTTCGCATCGTTGCAAGCGAGGCTGGAACCATAACAACCGGCATCGTCGCGGATGCGGCCACCTGTCCGGATTGCCGCGCCGAGGTGCAGGATCCGTCGAACCGCCGCTACCGCTATCCCTTCACCAACTGTACGCATTGCGGACCCCGGCTCTCCATCGTTCGCGCCATTCCCTACGACCGCGCCTCGACGTCGATGGTGGCGTTCCCGATGTGCGAGGATTGCCGCGCCGAGTACGAAGATCCCGGCGACCGGCGCTTTCATGCTGAACCCAATGCTTGCCCGGTCTGCGGCCCGCGCGTTTGGCTCGAGGATGTACGTGGCCGGGAGCTTGCCCTTGAGCGCGGCGAGGATGCTGTCGCAGCGGCCGTGCGCCTGATCCGTGCCGGCTTCATTGTCGCCATCAAGGGGATCGGCGGCTTCCAGCTCGCCTGCGATGCGGCGAACGCCGAGGCCGTCGACCAGCTCCGGACACGCAAACGCCGCTATCACAAACCCTTCGCGCTTATGGCGCGCGACACCGCCATGGTGCGCGCCTATGCGGACGTGACGGTGGAGGAGGCGCGTTCGCTCGAAAGCTCTGCCGGGCCTATCGTGATCTTCGATGCCGCGACGGCAGGGGAACTTCTTGCGCCGGGCGTAGCGCCGGGTCAATCGACGCTCGGGTTCATGCTGCCTTATACGCCCCTGCACCATTTGCTGATGCGGGATCTCGCGCGGCCGATCGTGCTCACCTCCGGGAATCTCAGTGACGAGCCGCAATGCACGCAGAATGATGCGGCGCGAATGAAACTCAAAGGAGTCGCTGATTATTGGCTGATGCACGACCGGGACATCGTGAACCGCCTCGACGATTCCGTTCTACGCCGCATCGATGGGGCGCCGGTGCTCCTGCGCCGGGCGCGCGGTTTTGCGCCGGAACCTATACGGCTGCCCGAAGGCTTTGCCGCTGCGCCCCGCGTGCTCGCCATGGGCGCCGAGCTCAAGAGCACATTCTGCCTCGTGCGCGGTGGCGAAGCGATCGTGTCCCAACATATCGGTGATCTCGAAGAAGCAGCCACGCATTCCGATTTTCGCGCGGCCCTCGACCTCTATCGCCGTCTGTTCGCGTTTACACCGGATGCCGTCGCCGTCGATCGGCATCCGGACTATCTCTCGACCCAGTGGGGCCGTTCCATTGCCTTCGATGAGGGCGCTCGTCTCATCGCGGTGCAGCACCATCATGCGCATGTAGCGGCGTGCCTTGCGGAGCACGGCGTGCCGGTCTCCACGCGTCCTGTTCTCGGCGTCGTTCTCGACGGGCTCGGCCTCGGCGATGACGGCGGGCTATGGGGCGGGGAATTCCTACTATGCGACTACACGCGTTACGAACGGCTCGCGTCGTTCGAGCCCGTGCCCCTCTTGGGCGGCGCCAAGGCCATGCGTGAGCCGTGGCGCAATGCGTTCGCCCATATTGAGCAGGTCATGGGCTGGGAGCGCGTGGCCGAACGCTACCCCGATTTCGCAATCACGCGGCTGCTTCGGGAGAAGCCCGTGGATCAGCTCCGGCGCATGATTGCGACGAAGCTCAATTCGCCGCTTTCGAGTTCAGCGGGGCGCGTGTTCGATGCAGTTGCCGCGGTGCTCGGCGTGTATGCCGAGGCCACTTCCTATGAAGGTCAGGCGGCCATCGAGATCGAGGCGCTCGCGGAGCGCGGGCTCGGCTCGGCGGGCGATGGCTACCCCTGCGATATTGAGGAGGGCGCGCCGCTTCTTATCGGCTGGCGGGCGATGTGGACAGCGCTCCTCCGCGATCTTGCAGATGGGACGGCGCGCGAGATCATCGCTGCGCGGTTCCATATCGGCCTTGCTAAGGCGGTGGGCAGGGCTGCGTGCCAGCTTGCGGCACGGCACGGCGTGGAAACTGTCGCGCTCTCGGGCGGCGTGTTCCAGAACCGCATCCTGCTCGGGGCTGTTGCACAGTTGCTGCGCGACGCAGGTCTGCTTGTGCTGAAGCCACGACGCTTCCCGGCCAACGACGGGGGGCTTTCGCTGGGGCAGGCGGTGATCGCCGCAGCGCGCGAGATTATCGGAAGGGATAAGGCGGGGAGTTAGGCCTTGCGACGGGCTGTCCTCTCGGGAATGACCGTATAGTGACGATCAGCGGACATGGTGGCTGTTTTCAACCCGGGCTAAGCATCGCCGCAACGCCTCCAGAAGCGGACAAAGCCGGTCGACGGGACGGGTCAGGATCGAACATCACTTTGATCATGCCTCTTGAAGCTCGCGCCGCGTCGGCAGGAATTCCGCGAAACGGATTGTACGCCCATCCCAATGTGTAACAGATGGAGCTTAAGACCATCTCGCGCATTCGTTATCGTCTGTGCTCGCATTGTGAGCTTGAGATTGATCTCAATCAAGCAGCAGCCGTCGCTCCCTGCGAATGTCCTGCGTGATGAGCCACGAAACACATTCCCTCCGCATCATTTGCATGTCGATGCTTCGGCTGTGACCTGAACGAGACGCTAGAGAAATGTTGGTCAGAATTCTTGGCTCCTCTGCAGGAGGTGGCTTCCCGCAGTGGAATTGCGGCTGTCCGAATTGCACCGCCGCTAAAGCGGGCAAGCTTGGCTTCACGCCGCGAACCCAGTCGTCGCTCGCGGTAAGCCGCACCGGAAAGGAATGGGTGCTTCTGAATGCCTCTCCTGACCTCCGCCAGCAGATTGCCGCCGTGCCTGCGTTGCGCACTACTCCAGACGGCAGGCTCAGAGGCAGCCCGATCAAGTCGGTAATAGTTACCAACGGCGATGTCGATCACATCGCAGGCCTGATCGATCTTCGGGAGGCCGAGCCGCTCGTCGTCTATGCAACTGATCGGGTCCAGAGCGTCATCCGATCCAACTCGATCTTCAACATCCTGGCGCCGAGTCTCGTCAGGCGCGAGATCATGCCGCTCGAGCAAGAGATCGCAATCTCGGGACCGGAAGGAGAGCTCGGACTGAAGGTCGAGGCTTTCGCCGTACCGGGAAAGATCGCCCTCTATCTTGAGGACTGCGCCGCCGGTCCAGAGTTTGGGACGGAGACGGGTGACACCGTCGGCCTGAAGATCCGCGATCCGGAAAGCGGCGCGTCGTTCTTCTACATTCCCGGTTGTTCGCACCTTGATGCGCCGCTGCGCGAGCGGCTTGAGAATGCTGCGCTCGTGTTCTTCGACGGTACGCTTTACCGGGACACTGAGATGATCGATGCAGGCCTTCTCGATAAGACCGGGAAGCGCATGGGCCACATTTCCATTTCGGGTCCGGAAGGCTCCATCGCGGCGTTCGAGGACATGAACGTCGCTCGAAAGATTTACGTGCACATCAACAATTCCAACCCGGTGCTGAATGAGCGGTCCCCTGAGCGGGCTGCGACCGAGGCGGCCGGATGGGAGATCGGCTATGACGGAATGGAGGTTGAAATGAACGAGTTCGTCAGGAAGTTCGAGATTACTGATGCCCCATGGAGTCAGGAGGAATTCGAAGCTCAGATTCGGGCTGTTGGGCCTGCGCGCTATCACGACCTGCATCCGTTCCATAAGGCGCTGCACGGCGGAAAGATGAGCAAGGCGCAGGTCGCCGCGTGGGCGCTCAACCGGTACTGCTATCAGGAAGCCATCCCGCGCAAGGACGCCGCGTTCATGAGTCGGGTCCACGATCGGGATTTGCGCCGCGAGTGGATCCATCGCATTCATGACCACGACGGGCTTCCGCCCGAAGAACTCGGCGGTATCGAGCGCTGGCTTAAGCTGACGGATTGCCTGGGGCTCGATCGCGAGTACGTCATGAGCATGCAGGGAGCACTGCCAGCGACGCGCTTTGCAGTCGAAGCCTATGTCCGCTTTGTAGTCGAGCAGCCGCTCGTCGTCGCTGCGGCCTCCTCGCTGACCGAGCTCTTCGCCCCTTCGATTCATCGCGAACGCATTGCCGGCATGCTTGCCAACTACACGTTCGTGAACGACGAGGTCATGGCCTATTTCAAACGGCGGCTGTCGCAGGCGCCGCGAGACGCAACCTTTGCGCTCCAGTTCGTAAAGGAAAACGCTCGCACGCGCGAGTTGCAGCAAGGGTGTGTGGATGCCGTCAAATTCAAGTGCGACGTACTGTGGGCTCAGCTCGACGCCCTGCAACTGGCGTATGTCGACGGGCTCATTCCGCCGGGAGCCTATCGTCCAGAGGGCATGTGACGGCTTGACCGCCGAGTGGTGGGGAATCGCTTCGACAGCCAGATCTGTGTGAGCGAGAGCGCCTGAGACGTGTAGATGATCGGGGTTGGCGGCTGCCGCCAACCTGATACGGGACTCTCGATGCTTCAGGATCCACCCGAGCAGGTGGATGACGGCCTGACGATGATGGGAGAAGGAGGCCGCTATGATGGATGACGCCGCCAATGTTCGCACGGGCACAGAAGCTGCGTGCGATCCGGCTGAGGTGTGCGAGCGTCCTCGCGCTCCCATCGGCCTTCTCGCCGAGCTCACGTATCGCTGTCCGCTGCAATGTCCCTATTGCTCGAACCCCCTCGAAATGAGCGGGGTTAGGGAGGAGCTTTCGACGTCGGAGTGGCAGGACGTCCTGAAGCAGGCCGCCGACCTCGGAGTTCTCCAATTGCACCTCTCCGGTGGCGAGCCGTGTGTACGCCAGGATCTCGAGTTGATTCTGGGGACTGCGGTCAAGGTGGGCCTCTATACGAACCTCATCACATCGGGAGTCACGCTGTCCCGCGATCGCCTGATGCAGATGGCCGATATCGGGCTCGACCATGTGCAGCTCTCGATTCAGGATGTCGACGAGAGGAACGCTGAGTTCATCTCGGCGTACAAGGGCGGCTTCGAAAAGAAGCGCCAGGTGGCGCGATGGGTCAAGGAACTCGGCCTGCCACTCACGATCAATGTCGTCGTCCACCGCCACAACATCGAAAATCTGCCCGCGCTCATCGACTTCGCAGTCGAAATGGGCGCCGGGCGCATCGAGGTGGCCAACGTGCAGTACTACGCCTGGGCTTTGAAGAACCGGGCGGCGCTCATTCCGACCCGTGCCCAGTTCATGCGCTCTCTCGAGATTGCGAAGGAAGCTCAGCAACGGCTGAAGGGTATCCTGCTCTTCGACGTCGTGGCGCATGACCATTACGCCGTGCGCCCGAAACCCTGCATGAGCGGATGGGGCAGGAGCCTCATCGACATCACGCCGACGGGAAAGGTTCTGCCCTGCCATGCCTGCGAGACGATCCCGGGATTGGAAATCGATAACGTTCGGCAGAAACCGTTGGCGGAGATCTGGCTTAACGGTCCGGCATTCCAGAAATTCCGCGGCACTTCCTGGATGAAGGAGCCGTGCCGCTCCTGCGAAAGGCGCGAGATCGACTGGGGCGGTTGCCGCTGCCAAGCTCTGGCATTCACGGGAGACCCAGCAAATGCTGACCCGGCATGCGAGCTGTCCGCCTGGCACAAGGACTTCGTCACTATCGCCGAAAGGGAGGCCGCGGCGCCGTCCCCACCGTTTATCTATCGGCGCATTCGGCAGGCATGAAGTCTGCGCACCCTCATGGTCTTGATGGCGGCTCGGCGCCAATCAGCCTTTCCTGCCGGACGACCTGATCAGCTCTGTGCGCCTCTCGCATTCGCATCGATCATCTCGATCGAATTTCTGCGAAATCCGGCCGGAAACGCGCTGCGATATCAATGGGAAGCTGGCGCCCCGTAGGGGACTCGAACCCCTGTTGCCCACGTGAGAGGCGGGTGTCCTGGGCCACTAGACGAACGGGGCCGGCGCAAGCCCCGACGTGTAATCGGTCGGCGGCATTCGATCAACCCCGAAAACAGCCGCTAGGCCCATGCAAGTTGAAAAACGCGTGCGCGGGGGCGCGGGCGCGACTGGGTAGAGAGTTTGTTGCCGGTGCGGCTTTTCCATAGTCTCTAGTTCTTCGGCAAAGCCTCGATCGGCTTGACGTCGACAACGCGTCGACCCGTATTGAGGTCGAGGATGGTAATACCTGTTCCCTGGGGCCCTTCATGCTGGACGGCCAGTCGATTTCCGGAGAGCGAGATGGATACAACTCTGGACCCCTTCGGGATTTCCAGCGTCACGGTTCCGGCAGCGCGCCAGGCGGCGCTGATGCTTGGGACCCCTTGACCTCCCGACGACGGCGTGGTCGCGAGCCCGGTCACTTTCACGATGACGGCGCCAAGTCCTATAAGGATCAGCGACCCTAACCCAAGGACTACGATCTTAAGGTTGCGCTGCAGGCGCTGTTCGCGCATCACATCGGACGAGGCTGGCTCACCGTTGGTCATTGTGATCGTGCTTCTTTCTTCTCAATGCTTCTGATCGTGCCAAATAACACGAAATCGCAGGATACGATCGAACTGACTGCGGGTCCTGAAGACGCCGGTCAGCGCGTCGATCGCTGGCTGGCGGACAGAATCGAGAGCTTAAGCCGCGCGCGCATCCAGGCGCTGATTCACGGCGGTTATGTCAGCAACGGTGGAACGATACGAGAGGCCCGGGCGCCGGTCAAACCGGGCGTTACCTATAGAATTGCGCTTCCGCCGCCGAGCCCGTCTGAGGTCGAAGGCGAAAATTTACCGCTTGCCATCGTTTACGAAGATGCCGACCTGATCGTCATCGACAAACCCGCGGGATTGGTCGTGCATCCGGCTGCGGGGCACGCCTCGGGAACTTTGGTCAACGCGCTCATCGCGCACTGCGGCGACAGCCTATCCGGCATCGGTGGGATCAAGCGGCCGGGCATCGTGCACCGACTCGACAAGGATACGTCGGGTCTGCTGGTCATCGCAAAAAACGACGCGGCGCATCAGGGGTTGGCGGAGCAGTTTAAAAGCCATGGCCGCGACGGCCGGCTGTACCGCAGCTATCTCGCGTTCGTATGGGGTAAGTTACCTCGTCCCAAAGGGTCGATCGATGCGCGTCTCGGCCGGAGTCAAGCCAACCGTACGAAGATCGCTGTCGTGCGCGGGGAGGCGGGCCGTTCGGCGACGACGCATTATGAAGTGCTGAAGACCTTTCCCGGCGATCGGCCCACTGGCGACGTTTCGCTCGTTCGTCTTGTTCTCGAGACAGGACGTACACACCAGATCAGGGTGCACCTCGCGCATATCGGTCATCCGATTTTGGGGGATGCTGTTTATGGCAGCGGCTTCAAGACGCGGCTTGCGTCACTGAAGCCTGCGGCGCGTGCCGAAGCCTCCGCTTTGGCGCGCCAGGCACTGCACGCCGAGACGCTCCACTTCGAGCACCCGTCCACGGGGAAAAAGCTCAAATTTAACAGCGAACTACCGGAAGATCTTCGGCGCCTCGAGGCGGCATTCCGGCCGACGGAAAAAGCAAACAAGAAACGTTTGTAAGGGGTGTGGCAATCAGCCGTTAAGCCGATCACGCGACGCTCAAACCGTCGTGGCGGGAACCCCCGATGATTTCCGGGATTTAACTACTATGTAACGTGTGGCGTGGGGGGCACGAATATAGACTCCCATGACATCAAGGGAGCGACGGACTGTACCGCCAGGGCGGGTGAAGGTCCGTAGAGGGCTTATGGCTACAAAAGGTCTTCCGACACTGGCAGGCGGTTCGCTCGGCCTCTCGCGGTATCTTGAGGAAATCCGCAAGTTTCCGATGCTTGCACCCGACGAAGAGTACATGCTGGCCAAGCGCTGGCAGCAGCATCAGGATTCCGACGCCGCCGAGAAACTGGTGACGTCGCATCTGCGTCTCGTCGCCCGCATTGCGATGGGGTACCGCGGCTATGGCCTCCCCATCGGCGAAGTCATCTCCGAAGGCAATGTCGGCCTCATGCAGGCGGTGAAGCGCTTCGACCCCGAGAAGGGCTTTCGTCTCGCCACCTATGCGATGTGGTGGATACGTGCGTCCATTCAAGAGTACATTTTGCGCTCGTGGAGCCTCGTGAAGATGGGCACCACTGCGGCGCAGAAGAAGCTCTTCTTCAATCTGCGGCGCGCCAAGAGCCAGTTGCAGGCGCTTGACGACGGCGATCTGCGGCCGGATCAGGTCAAGGCGATCGCGACGAAGCTCGGCGTTCCTGAAGAGGATGTCGTGAGCATGAACCGCCGTCTCGGTGGTGATGCTTCGCTCAACGCACCGATCCGTGCCGAGTCCGAATCCGGCGAATGGCAGGATTGGCTCGTCGACGATACGCCGACGCAAGAAGACCGGCTCGTCGAGGATGAGGAACTGCAGCGGCGCAAGTCGTATCTCTCTTCGGCCATGTCGGTCCTGAATGACCGCGAACGGCGCGTCTTCGAGCAACGGCGTCTGGCCGAGGAGCCGGCGACGCTCGAGGAGCTGTCGGCGGAGTTCGGAGTCAGTCGCGAACGCATTCGACAGATCGAGGTTCGCGCCTTCGAGAAGGTTCAGAAGGCCGTAACTTCGAACGCACGGCGGGCTGAAGCTCCGGCCGCCTGACCCTGCGGGGCGGCCATCCGTCCGTTTGTTTCTTGACGCGGCCAGCCGGGGCGCTTACCGACAAATTCGCTTATGAAGCATGGCGGCACCAGACGGTGCCGCCATAATCGTATTCAATGCCCCTCCTCATGCGCCGCCGGTTCGCTCTCGTCTTCAATTCAACAGCTGGTGTCGCGATCCCGCGGCTTCTCGATGGCGTTCTCGCCGGTATGCAGGCGCGCGGTGCCGATATCTTTCAGCTGGCTGCCCGCAATTCGGCCGAAGCTGCCGAGCGCGTGGCAGATGCGGGACGGCGGGGCATTTGCGATGCCGTGATTGCCGCGGGCGGTGACGGGACTTTCCGCGCCGTGGCTACGGGCGCCGCCGAAAGCGATCTCCCGGTCGGTATCGTGCCGCTCGGCACCGGCAATGTCATTGCACACGAGATCGGTCTTTCGAGGCGCGCGTCTGATGTGGCGCACGTTTTGCTCGAAGGATCAGAGATCGGCGTGCACGGCGGCACAATCAATGACTCGCCATTTTTTCTGATGGTCGGTGCCGGGTTCGATGCCCGCATCGTCGCTCGCCTCAACTATCGCACCAAAAGAGCGCTCGGGCGTGGCGCATACGGGTATCCGGTTCTCAGGACATTCGCGGAAGGCGTCCAGCATTTTGACGTCGAATTGGATGGGCGGCGGTTCGAGGCGAGCTGGCTGATCCTGTCGTTCGCGAGCCGCTACGGCGGTTCGTTCGTGCTGACGCGAGAGACGGGTGTCGGCCGCGACGGCCTGATTGCGGTGGTGATCGAAGCACGCTCGCGCTTTGCGATTGCGGCGAGCGCGGTGTCGCTGGCGCTGGGTCGACTGGGTCACCCGAAGACGTGTCCGCGAGGGGTCCATGTCTTACCTGTGAAGCGCGCGCTGATAGGCAGGCAATCGACGGTGTCGCTTGAAGTCGACGGCGACGAGGCTGGCCTGTCGCCGGCAGAGGTGAGGGCGGATGGTCCTCGCGTTCGTCTGATCGTGCCGGACACCTATGTTGCTGATCTCACGAATCGTCGCACGAATCGCGTAACCTAAGAAACGTGAAGCGTTGTGAGGTCTACCCTTACAACACGTGCGAGCGTCAGAGCGAGATACAAGGGTCGATGCCCTTTTCTTCTCTGAACCGGATCCTCATGGACCGGCAGATAACTTTGAACGGCGCGTGGCAGCGATGGACAGGGCTGCCCGAGGGAGCGTCGCTCTGGTTCAGGCTCGGCGCCTTCACGGCCCCGTCCAACCCTTACCGCTACTTCGATGTCGACTACCCGACGTTAGCGCGCCGCTCAGCGAGCCCGTGTGCTGAGCGTATGCGTGCGTTCCGCCCGACCACGAAGAGCCCGCCCTCGCGGCGCGGCTGCGGACATCTGGAAGATGGAGTGCCTCATGCAGAAGCGCTATCGCCGGCCAGCCGATTTTCTCCGACCCCACGCGAGGATTGCTCCGCGCGAATTGTCGAGGAAGCCGCGCTGGTTGTTTCTGCTCTGGCGACAACACCTGAAACACCCTCCATGTAGGAGGTAACTGGGTAATGCCGGGTAGCGTGCGACGAACCCCGGCCACGATAAAACGAGAAAGGCCGGCAGATGTGCCGGCCTTTTTTGTTGGCGCTTCCGACTCTCCTTCGTCGAGCCGGCCGGAAGCGCGGGTCTACATCGGCAGACGCGCGATCTCGTGCGAGAAGTAGTTATCAATGGCCGAGACAATCGACTGCGCAACCTTTTCGCGCCAATCATCGGATTTGAGGTTGCTGGCGTCTTGCTTGTTGGTGACGTAGGCCAGCTCGATCAGGACGGATGGGAACTGTGCCGTCTTGAGCACGCGGAAAGCGGCCTGCTGATCTGGCTCGTTCCGCATGGGCGTACTCTCACCCATGTTCTCGATCACCGTCTTCGCGAACATGCCGGTGCGTTCGTGTGTCATTTCCAGGTCGCGCTCCGCGAGATCGGCCAGGATTCCCCTGACCGCGCTGACGTCATCGCTGACCTTTTTGACAATATCGATTTCCTCGGGCGACAGGACGTTTTCGGACGCATTACCTTTGGCCGAGCGCTCGAGATTTTTGGCGACACCGTCGCGCAGCGTGTAGATGGTGGCGCCGCGGGCACGCGAGCCGTTGTCGGAATAATCGGCATGAATGGCGATGAAGAGATTCGCCTTGTTGCGCTCGGCATATTTCGTTCGATCGTCGAGCGGGATGAAGGTGTCGTCGTGGCGCGTCATGAGCACTTTGTAACGGCCGGTTTTCTCGAGCTGGTCGCGCAAGACAAGGCTGAAAGCCAGTACGACGTTTTTCTCGACAGTGCCGAACTTCACGGCACCGGAATCGTATCCACCGTGACCCGGATCGAGCACGATGATGGGTTTGAAGGCTTTGGCCGCCCGTTCCGTCGGTTTCTCGGCCGGTCTTGGCAGGGGCGGTTGCAATCCCATGGCGCCGAGCCCTGACGGCTGCGCAAACCCTTTCATGCCGGCGCCGCTCATGACCGACGCGGCCGGACGAATGACGATCGCCAAACGGGCAAGACCTTTGTCGTCCTGTTCGACGTTCGAACTCTCGACGACAACAGGCTGCGTGACACCGATAACGATGCGCGTTTTTCCTGGTGCAGCAAGCCCGGCGCGTACGGCTCTCACCAGACCGACGGGCTTTTCCGCGTCGACAGCCGGGAGCTGCATATTGATGTCGGGAAGCTCAATGACGACGCGATTCGGATTGGAGATTGCGAAGACCTGATAATCGACCTTGCGCTCAAGGCCGACGACAAAGCGGGTCCGGAGCACTTTCGGTTGCGTGCTGGAGTCGGGAGTCGGATTGGCGATCGCGATCTGAGAGTCGCCCGTTTTCGGTGCTTCAGTGGTCGCGCCGGCGGCTGCAACCTGGCCTGTGAATGCACAGAGCAGAGCCGCTGCAAACGCGCAGCGCATCGCTCGTTGTGCCGGGCTTCGCATTCCTGGTTCCCCCGTGGCGCGCCCCATCCCCTCAAGCGCCACAAATCAATTGTGTGCCTACGGAAGATGGCGTTTTGGCGGTCAGAGCGGTACGACGTTAAGGTTATGGAATGGCGGCAGTTAAGCTCTCGTTAAGCGAGATTGGAGGCCTCCGCACCGAGCAAATTCATGACGTTACCCCTGCGCGGATTCCCAGGCCGCGGCGGCCATATCGTCGCTTTCGCGAGCGTCGACCCAACGGGCTTCGCCGCTCGCAAGAACTTCCTTTTTCCAGAAGGGGGCGCGCGTCTTCAAATAGTCCATCAGGAATTCGGCGGCGGCGAACGCGTTCTGGCGGTGGGACGCGCACGCGATCACGAGAACGATGTTGTCGCCAGGCTTTAGGGTGCCAACGCGATGCACAATAAGCGACGCAGAAACCTGAAACCGGCGCTGGGCTTCGGCCTCGATGCGCTCAAGCTCTGCCTCCGTCATGCCGGGATAGTGTTCGAGGGTCAGCTCGGCGAGTGCTTCGCCATTGGCATGATCGCGCACTTTTCCGACGAATAGGGCAACGCCGCCGATAGCTGTATCTGAGGCTGTCAGCCGGGCCATCTCAGCCGAGATGTCGAAATCTGCGGTGCTGACACGAACGGCCATCGCCTCAACCTCCGGTGACGGGTGGGAAGAAGGCGATCTCGCGCGCGTCGGCAATCGAGGTACCGTGCTTTGCGTGTGCGTGGTCGAGAGCGACGCGAATGGCCTCCGGCTTCGCGAAGGCCAAATCGAAGGGATGTCCGCGTGTCGGCTGCCAGCTCAGCAGATCGCCGACCGTGACGATCTCTGGCGGCAGCGTGACCCGCTCTTCGTTGAGGCCGGTCTTTTCGCGCAACCAGGCGAAATAGCGCAAAACCACGGACGTATTATCTACAGCAGTCATGGTCGTCTCAACCGCCCATCGCGTGGCGAATACCGGCCTTGAGATAATCGTAGCCTGTCACCAATGTAAGCAGCGCCGCGACCCAAAGAAGGGTGACGCCGGCGGTTGTCGTGCCCGGCACGAGGTCTTCCGCAGCCGGTCCGGCGAGAAGCATCGCCAATGCGATGAACTGAACGGCGGTTTTCCACTTTGCGAGTTGCGTCACGTGAATCTTCACATTGAGCTCGGCGAGAAACTCGCGAAGACCGGAGACGAGGATTTCGCGCGACAGGATGATGATCGCCGCCCAGATCGACCATCCGCCGATCGTGTCGGTATAGACGAGCATCAGGAGCGTGGCGCCGACGAGCAGCTTATCGGCAATCGGATCGAGCATGCGCCCGAGCGTCGATTGCTGCTCCCACATGCGCGCCAAGTATCCGTCGAGCCAGTCCGTTACGCAGGCGGCAACGAAGATCGAGAACGCCGCCCATCGCGATGCGTCGCTCATTCCAAAGAACAACACACCCGCGAGGACGGGCACCGCCGCGATCCGGCCGTACGTCAGAATGTTAGGCAGGCTCGTAGGCAGCGAGCGTTGCGCAATATGATCCATGATTTTGGGTAGCCGCAGGGGCAAGCCTGCGTCAATGGGGTACGCCCAAAGTGTAGCAAAGTCGCGGCTATGAAGCCTCCGATACGGCCGGATGCGCGGCGAAGTCTTCCGATCCGCCGATGTGCGCCCGTCGCAGGGCTTCGTAAATAGCGACCCTGAGATCCGATTGGACCTTGAGCGAGTGCGTGATGTCGGGCAGCAGGACGCGCAGCGAGAAATCCGTGGTCGTCGGCGAATAGCCTTCGAAGACAGCGACCGGCGCGGGTTCCCGCAGCACGTTGGGATGGCGGTTGGCGCATTCCGAAAGGACGGCAAGGACACGGCGCGGATCGGTATCGGGTCCGGAGCTGAACTTCATCACGATCCGTCCCAAGGCATTGCGGTGCGTCCAGTTCAGCACCCTGCCCGTAACGAGCTCCGAATTCGGGACGATGAGGCTGGCGCGGTCGGATGTCTCGATTTCGGTCGAACGCACGGAAATACGCTTGACGACGCCTTGCTCGCCGCCGACGACGACCAGGTCCCCGACCTTGATCGGGCGCTCGATGAGCAGGATCAGGCCGGATACGAAGTTGTTGACGATCGATTGCAGGCCGAAGCCGATGCCGACCGACAGGGCGCCGGCGACAATCGCGAGATTGGTGATGTCGAAGCCCGCGTAGGAAATTGCGGCAATCGCGCCAAGTCCCGTTCCCGCATAGCCGACAGCCGTGTCAATGGAGTTCGCAATTCCGGGGTCCATGCGCGGCGCGACAAGAATGTTATCTCGCAATCGCCGCTGGACGAGGCGCGTGATGAAGACGAACGCCACAAATATCGCAATACCGATGAGGATGCGGACGAGGGAGATGCGAAATTGCCCGATCTCGAAGCCGAACAGCAGGCGTTTTGACCAGTCGCGGATGTCGGGTCCCGAAAAGCCCCATTGCAGCATCAACACAGGAATGGCCGCCAGCACAACGCCGAGTGTCAGAACGCTTTCGGTCAACCATCCGAGCTGTTTGCGGCGCGTCTCATCGAAGCCCATCCGCTCTTCGAGGAGGACGCTGATGTGGCTTCGCGACGTGGTGTTGCCGCGTGTGAAGGCTCGGATCGCGAGGTAGAGGAGAGTTGCGACCAGTCCCACCACGCCTGTCATGACGAGCTGTTGCGCCAAGAAGCGCCCAAGTGCCACGTAACCAACGAGGCAGCATCCGATGATCGCGAGGGCAGCGACCCAGAGCGGCAGCTTGAGCCATAGGGGCCGGTGCCGGCTGACAGGCTTGAGGCCCCCCCCTGCTTCGCTCGCTTCGAAGGGCGTCAGCAGGAGCCCGATAAGGACGAACGCAAATGCGAGGCTCGTTCCGAGCGATTGGACGACGCTTAGGGACAGTGGGAAATAGAAGACTTGAGCGAATGCGGAGAGGAACAGGTCCACGCAATAGATGAGCGCCAAGAGCTTCATCAGACGCGAAATGCGGCGGGCGCTGCGGCTCGATAACAGGACGAGACGACGTTCCGGCTGGCTCGGGGCAAATACCGCAGTGATGAGAGCAGATACGCCGAAGTAGATCAGCGTGCTATTGAGAAGTGCTGCGCCGACGGGAGCTGCGGTCGGATCATAAAGGAGCCCGAGGTAGTCGAGACCTCCGAAGAGAAGGAATGCCGCAGCAACGCCCGGAATGGCGCGGACCGGCGCAATCCAGGATGCCGAAGCGGCGCGCTCGAAAAACGTCGGGGGGGTCGCGTTCTGGTTGGGTCTGTATCGCGTTATTGCGAGCGCAAGGCCTTTCAGAAACAGATAGAGTCCGACTACCGCCGCGAGCAGCATCGCGACGTTGGTTTTTTGATTGTTGACCGACGAGATCCAGTCGTTGGCGTTGTATTTCAGTCGCCATTCGACGCTCGGCGCGGCGCGTGAGAGGTCCGTCCAGAATTGGGGGAACAGCGGACTTGAAATACGCTGCGTCAAGCTCTTTACGAAAAGCGACAGTCTGAGGTTCGTGATCTTGTCGATCGCCTGACGTGCGCGCCACCAAGTGACGCGGAGCGTCTTCGTGGCCTGGTCGAGCTCCGCTGATTGCGAGGCGAGGCGTTCGCGCTCAGCGACCACCGTCGCGGATTCAGCCGGTGCATCCTTTGCCGGAGGAGGTCCGAGCTTGCTTAACTGGCGCTCGATTTCCTCGCGCCTCGGGCGAACGGCGTCGGCGGTTCTCGTCGCCTTCGCGATGACGTTGTCGATCTGGTCGCGCAGGTCCGCCAGACTGTCATTAGCAGCGCTTATTCGGGCGAGCGCCTTTTCGGCGCCGTCCATGGCTTCCACCATCTGCTTGATGGAGTCGTTGACCTCAGGTGACAAAACCGGTGCCGGCTTTGGCGGCGGCGGTGCAGGTGGTGCTTCGCTGGCGGCAGGCTGAGGAGGTGGGGGCGCCTGCGAGGGAGCGGGCTGAGTAGCGGCAGGCTGTGCCTGGGCTGGTTGCTCGGGCGCAGGTTGAGCAGCGGCCGCCGGTTGCACGGGGGCTGCTTGCGGAGCCACCGGTTGTGCGGGAGCGGACGGGGCAGGGGCTGGCTGAGCCGTTGCCGGCTCTGCCGCGGCGGGCCCTGCTGTTGGAGCGGGCGCTGGCGGTGCAGCTTGGTCCGCCACAGGTGCTGCGCGCTGCTGTTGAGCTGCAGCCGGAGTTGTCGTGGGACTCCACGTGGCAGCTCCTGGTTTGGCTTCCGCGTGGGTGGCCAACACAAGAGCGACGGCAATCGCAAAGACGTGTCTCAGCATTGGCGAAATGCGAACTCCCTGGCGGTCTGGATTGAGGCAAGCGCATGGCGCTCAAGTGCCGCGAAATTAGGGCAACCGCAGTGTCACTGGCCAGTGTCTTTTACCCGCACGTGCGTGTGCTAGAGGGAACGTTCGTGGAAAAAGTCGTAGATTTTCCGGGCCATATCGGCAGAAATTCCGTCGACCGCTTTCAAATCCTCGATACCGGCGCGGGAAACGGCTTTGGCCGAGCCGAAATGCTTCAGCAGCGCACGTTTGCGCGTTGGCCCGACGCCTTCAATCTCGTCGAGCGGATTGACGCCGAGGGCCTTTGCGCGTTTGGCGCGGTGCGTTCCGATCGCGAACCGGTGCGCTTCATCGCGCAGACGCTGAACGAAATAGAGCACCGGATCCCGTGTTTCGAGCAAGATCGGATGATCGCGCCCCGGAATGTGGAAATGCTCGCGCCCTGCGTCGCGATCGGGACCCTTGGCGACGCCGATCAATTGAATGTCGTGCAGTCCGAAACCGGCCAAAACCTCGCGCGCAACGGAAAGCTGTCCCAGGCCGCCGTCGATCAAAACAAGGTCGGGGCGGTCGGGAAACGTCTGCTCTTCGGTAGCATCGTCCTCAGGTGCGGGTGTCGCGGAGATTTCGCCTGCCGCATCTGCGACAAGCTCGGCGACCTCGGTTTCGATTTCTTCGAGGACCTCGGCGTCGGCAATGCGCTTGAAACGACGCGTCAGCACTTCCCGCATCATCGCATAATCGTCGCCCGGCGCCACGTCGGGCGACTTGATGTTGAACTTGCGATACTGGCCTTTGACGAACCCTTCGGGCCCCGCGACGATCATGGCGCCGACGGCATTCGTGCCTGCGATATGGCTGTTGTCGAATACTTCGATACGGCGGGGAGAGGCCGGTAGGTTGAAGCGTTCGGCGATACCTTCGAGAAGGCGCGCCTGCGTCGAGCTTTCGGCGAGTTTGCGCCCCAACGCTTCGCGCGCATTCGTCAATGCATGTTCGACGAGACTCGATTTCGTGCCGCGGGAGGGGACACGAATTTCAACTTTGCGCTGGGCTTTGGTCGTCAAGGCTTCGGCGAGAAGCGCGCGGTTCGGAATATCGTGCGAAATGAGGATCAGGCGCGGCACCGGCTTGTCGTCGTAGAACTGGGCGATGAAGCTATCGAGGATGTCCGGCGCATCGAGCGAACGATCGGCCTTCGGATAATAGGCGCGATTGCCCCAGTTTTGCCCGGTACGGAAAAAGAAGACCTGGATGCACGTTTGCCCGCCGTCCTGATAGGCGGCGAATACGTCGGCTTCCTCGACGCCTTCCGGGTTGATCGATTGATCTGCCGTGACGTGCGCAAGCGCCCAAAGCCGGTTCCGGTATTTTGCGGCCGTTTCGAATTCGAGTGCATCGGCCGCTTCCTGCATCAAGCGCTGATACATCGCACGCACGCTCTGGCTCTCGCCTTTGAGGAAGCGTTCGGCTTCGTCGACGAGCTCGGCATAGTCCTCGAGCTTGATTTCGCCTGTGCACGGCGCCGAGCAGCGCTTGATCTGATAGAGCAGGCATGGACGCGTGCGGCTTTCATAGACGCTGTCGGAACAGGAGCGCAGCAGGAACGCGCGCTGCAGCATGTTCACGGTGCGATCGACGGCGCCTGCAGAAGCGAACGGCCCGAAGTATTCCCCCTTCCGGTTACGGGCGCCGCGATGCTTCATCACGGCGGGAGCCGGATGGTCGCGTGCGATGAGAATATACGGGAACGACTTGTCGTCGCGCATCAACACATTGAAGCGCGGCCGGAAGCGCTTGATCAGGTTGGCTTCGAGCAGAAGTGCCTCAGCCTCGGTGGCAACGGTCACGAATTCCATCGAGGCCGTCGCGAGGATCATGCGCGCGATGCGGTTGGTATGCCCGTTGAGCCGCGTGTAGTTCGAAACCCGGGATTTCAGCTGCCGTGCCTTGCCGACGTAGATGACCTCGCCGGCCGCATCCAGCATGCGATAGACGCCGGGCGTCTGCGGCAGCGTTTTCAGGTATCCGGCTATGACATCGGCGCCGGTCTTGCGCGGAGTTTCGGGGGCGGCTGCCGAGCCCGCCGATATTTGGTCTTCAGTCATTGCATACCTAGGATTGGGCGCACCTAAGATCGGTCCGCCGCAGAGGTCAAGCAAGACAGGGTATGGTGCGCCACAAAATCACCATGTCAGAGGGATGATCTGACACCCTCAGCGCATCAGGGAGAGCAGGATTTCGTGGGGGGTGCCATGCGCTCGATTTTTGCCATTCTGGGCTTCGCGCTGATCCTGTCGCTTCCCGGATTCGTACTCGCAAAACCGGTCCGAGAGAAGGCTCAGGCTCAGGCTCAGCCATTCCGGAGCAACGAGGAGGTGTTGCGGTGGATCAACGGCTACCGCCATAGTCCCCAGCCGCAACGGGTACCCGACGCCGTCAAAGCGATGTCGGCTTTCGGCCTGACGAAAGACTCCGACCAATCTGGCATTTACATCGGGTTTATTGCCGGCGTCATCGGATCGAACCCGGCAAGTGCGGAAGATCTTGTCGCGAAGATGTTTCCGTTGCCGCCGGAGGATCAGGTAATCATCATCAAGGGGATCGCTTATTCGGGGCTTCCCAGCTGGCGGCCGTTGCTCAAGACGTTCATCGAAAGAATGCCGGCGCGCAAAGATCTGATTGAGAAGTTTCTTTACGGTGACAAGCCCGTCCTGACGGCGCTCTCGATCAAAGACGACGCCACGGTGATCGACCTGAACTGGGGCTACTATTTTGCGACCGGATGGGAGGCCCCGATCCGGCGCATCGTGTCGTCGCTCGCGTACTCGCTCGACAAAGACAAGGTCGACACTCTGACCATCGGCGCGATGGCCAAGTGGACGCTGGCGCAGAACGCATCCCGCGATAACGATCTCCTGATGATGCTGAAGAAGATCTCAAGCGACAGCGATCCCAAAATCCGCAAGCCGCTGGGCGAAGTCATCGACGCATCGGAGACGTTGGAGCTTTCGAAGATCCGCAAGGACGCGCTCGCGTCGATCGATGAATTGAAGGCGAAAGGCTCGGAGAAACTCAGGAACTACAACTGGTGGGGCCAGGCCGGACAGACGGTTCTGGCGCTGGGCTGTGTCGCGGCTGGAGCGCTCGGGCAAGTCGAGTTCGGCATTCCGTGCGTGATTGGCGGCGCTGCGTCGACGGCCGCGCTCAATTATTTCAAGCCGTCCGACTGATCGGAACATGGGACGAGACTGCGCGCTTCCGGAGTAGCGGCTCAGCGGCTATCTTTTGGATCGGCAACGTGGTCTGGAACAGGTCCGCCGAGTCCTGATGGCTGCAACGGAAGATCGCGCCAGCGGTACGCGGGCTGTGGCGCCGGAGCGGCCGTCTCCTGGGCAGCATGCGCTTCGCCCGTGCAATACTGCTCATTATAGAGCCCTGCGATGAAGTCGATCGATTTGCCGTACTGACGATCGGCGGCCCAGCGTCGTGCGAGATCGGCGAACGTCACCGGTCTGCCGAGGCGGTGCGATTTCGCGATGATGTCATCTTGATTTTCACGCGTCCGCTTCGCGATCGGTTGCGCCAGGCGCTCGCCCGAATAGGCGACCAGATGCTGAATTTGTGCGTGCACGCCCGTCGCGACGTCGGGAAAACGCTCGCCCGGCGCGCCGTTTCCCGTTGCGCCAATGCCAGCGAAATTGTTCTGGGTCTCGCGGACGTCGCCGCGACTGCCGTCGCCGCGCTGGAACTTCAGGAAGTTGGTCTCTATCGCCATCTGGAAGAAGGCGAAATCCCAACGCACATGCCAGCCTTCGCCGTAGATTTTGTAGAATCTGGCGATGTTCGCATAGCGCGCATCGAGCCGGGAATTTCGCTGCGAGAGGAATGTCATCAGCCGGTCCGGCGTTACGCATGCCGGAACCTGGTTCGTCGCGCCCGTGCGAATGGGCGGCGCCGCATCGGCCGCATTTGCGAAGAACGCAAGCGCGGCTGCCGAAGCAAGCGCCGAAACGGAGAGAACCCCGGAATGGCGGAGAGATGGATGTGCCATGCAAGGGCGGCCCTTCAGTGCGAGCCGCACTCAACCATCCGGGCAGAGTTCGAAGGCTTTATCGAGCGCCTGCGAGGGATTGGTAAACTCGCCGACCGTCTCGCCGCCCTTGGCGTAGGCGGCGATATAAGCTGCCGCTTCGCGCTTTTCCGAGCCTTCGTTGACATCGAGGACGGTGTAGTTGTCCTGCCGGTCCGCGCGAGCCTTGATGATGACGGAATGACCGCCGCCATAGCTTGCCGTCCAGACTTTGCACGTCGGCCGTGCGGCGGGAGACAGAGTGGGCGTCGACTTCGACGTGATGCCGGGAAGAACGGACGATTTCGTGCCTGCGCCAAGAGCGGCAGTCTGAATTTTCTTGCCCGTGCTCTTCTTCGTCGGCTCGACGGGTGCAGAGTCGGCAGGGCGGCGTGCCTCGGCATCCGCAGAAGCATTCGGCGCGGCATCGGCGGGCGGCACCGCCGCGTTGATGATCTTAACGGCCTGCGGCTTTTCCTGTTGCTCAGGTTCGCCGACCGCGACGGTCTGCGCTTCGTTTGCGGGCGGCACGAGTTCTTCAGCGCCTAAGCTCGAGCGAACGAATGAACCGGACTTGCGAGCTTCCTCGACGGCGCGGCGAGCCAGTTCCGCGCCGGAAAGCTTGGTTGTGGATGTGTCGGCGGCGTCAGGAGCAGCCGTGTCGGCCATCGCCACTTTCGGGTCGGAGGCGGTGGAATTTTGAGGTGTGGTGCCGGGACGAGCCAGTGCCAGCAGGTCGGGATTGGGGTCGGGAGCCCTGCAGGGGCTGCCATAGAAGCTCTCGGCGATATTGGAGATATCGCGCGCGTAGCGGCGTGATGTCGGCGCCCACTGTTTTGCGAGCTGCTCGTAATTAATCGGGCCCTTTATGGACTTTTGCCAGTCCGTCAGCACGCCCCACTCCTGCACTTTGCGGGTGCGCTCAGCGACAGGGTTGTCGAGATGCTCGCCGGCATAGAGGAGAAGATGCTGAAGGTGCGCCTTCACGCCCGTCGCCACGTCGGGGAAGCTTTCGCCCGGAACGTGATTGCCGGTGGCGCCGAGACCCGCGAAATTGTTCTGGTTCGCTTTGACGTCGCCCTTGAATGTCAGGTTGCCCGTTTCGAGCATCATCTGGAAGAAGGCGATATCCCAGCGGATTCTTAACTCGTCGCCGATGCGCATGTAGTCTGCCGCGATCGTCGAGAAGTGCCCGTCTATATTGCGATTGCGGCTTGTCAGGAAAGCCATCAATCGTCCGGGCGTCGCGCACGCCGGGACCGTGTTCGTTTTCGTTATTTTAACCTGTGGAAGGTCTGCCGCCGAGGCCGGCAGAGGCGCCGCAGCCAACGGAACGGCTGCAGCGAAGACGAACGCCAACGGCGTCCGAACGCGGCTTATCATGGATACACCCATAACGACGCGGCACCCCTCGAAGAGCGCCCAACAAAACCAATTAAGGTTCGTAAGCGCTTAACGTTAAAAAAGAGTTGAGACCCCCCGTGAGTCAGGGGAAGGATCGCCAAGCAATTGGGCGGTATTTAGGGCGTGCGAGGGTCAGATTGAGGCGGAAACAGCATCTGCCGCGATCACCGGCATGGGCCGCGTCGCGTTTCACTTTGGGTCAGGTCACGTCAGATGCTGGCCGCCGTCGAGGACGATCATCTGGCCCGTTAATGATGGTGTCGCGAGAATGAAACGGACAGCCGTCGCGATTTCCTTCTCCGATGGTCCGCGCTTCAGCAGCGTCGATTGCTTCTCACGCTCGAAGTCGTCGTCCGTCTGGTGGATGCTTCGCAATACGGGACCGGGTCCGATGGCGTTGACGCGAATGCGCGGGGCAAGTGCTTGCGCAAGTGTTCGCGTAGCGGTCCAGAGGCCGGCCTTCGAGATCGTGTAGGAGAAAAACTCCGCCGTCAGGTTCCAGACGCGCTGGTCGATGATGTTGATGATGTTGCCTTCGGCATTCTCCGGCAGTTGTCTGGCCATCGCCTCTGAAAGAAAGACGGGAGCCTTCAGATTGATGCAGAGGTGCAGGTCCCACGTCTTCTCGTCGAGGTGGCCGATGCTGTCGGGAAGAAACTCGGATGCGTTGTTGATCAGGGTTGTCAGCGGTCCAAGCTCGCGTCCGATCGTTGCAACAAGGCTTTCGAGCGCCTGACGATCGGCCAGATCGGCTTGAAATGTGCGCGCCCGCCCGCCGCCGCCGCAGATCTGCCGCGCCAGTGCTTCGGCTTCGACGGCTGATTTGCGGTAGTGGATTGCGACCGCCCAGCCGGCTTCCGCCAAGCCGAGAGCGACCGCGCGCCCTATGCGACGGGCGGCACCTGTAATCAGGGCCGTTCGAGCGGGGTCGGAATTTCGGTTCATGGGTGCGAATTATCAGAATCGGCTTGGAGAATCACGTCGAGACCGACCGAAGGGGAGGGGCTGGAGCTGTCGGAGGGTGAAAAACGCCCGAATCAGCGCTCGATTTTTCGCCGATCAGCCTCTGTGGCCGGCAAGTAGCGGTCTGAAGGGTGCATATTTTCAAGGCAAATCCGATTTGTCGAGGCCGTCTAATGTGCCATCGTTGCGCGTGGGTGACAGCCCCCCGGCGAAGTCGATGTTTCCTGTGCCTAAACACTTGTGCCAACCCGCCGAAGACGTTTCTCTTGGCACAACGCGGTGTGAATCGAGGGGTCCGCAAGTGCGGCGACTGTGAACCGCTGGTTTGGGACGGGGGTTGTCTAATGGCGAATTTCAAAAGTTTCTTGGGCGTGGCCGGGATGGCGGCAATCGCCTCGTTGGCGATGTCAACGGCGGTGCTCGCAGACGATACGGAGGACCGGAAGTTTGGGTATTCGATCACTCTGACGGGTGTCAGCGACTACCTGTTCCGCGGCGTATCCCTCACGGATAACAAGCCGGCGTTCCAGCCGTTTGTCGAATTTACGTACGGTATCGCTTACCTCGACTTCTGGGGTTCTAACGTCGACAACGGCATTGGTGATCCCTTCGAAATGGACATTTACGCCGGTATCAGGCCGGTGACCGGTCCCGTGAGCTGGGATATCGGTGTTCTTTACTACTCAAACCCGGACAATCCGAAAGGCTGGGATGCAACGGACTATGTTGAATTCAAGGTCGGGGCCTCCGTTACGCCCATAACCAATCTGACTTTGAGCGTGACCGGCTATGTCACGCCGGACCAAGAGAACTACGCGCAGACGGAAACCGTCGAAGGTCTCGTCAGCTACCAGTTGCCTCAGTTCGCGATATTTACGCCGACGATCAGCGGCGGCGTTGGATATACGACGTCGGATACGGCTGATTTCTTCGGCAACGGCAGAGACAGCTATACGTACTGGAACGTCGGTATGAAGCTAACGGTCGACAAGTATTTCATGGACTTCCGTTATTGGGATACAGATCTGACGCATGCCAATATGGCTGGATTCTTGGGTAATAGTTCGGACACCATTGCCGACGGCCGCTTTCTGTTCTCGGCTGGCGTGAACCTTCCATAAGTTCTCCCTCCTAAACTTCCGAATGAGTCAACCGGGGCCCTCGTTGGCCCCGGTTTTTTTGCTTCATCGGGAAGCCGTAGCGCTTGCGCAACCCGGCAACTCACGACAAAAAAGTTGTCCGGGCTCTTGAGGCAAGCGACAGCAATCGTGCTTCCGACAATCGTCATCCTGGTCATTCTGACCACGGCACTTGCGGCCGCGGTTCTATCCCCGCGGCTTCTGCCTCGCCGTGTCAGGATGGATGACGCTCCAGACCGGCCGCGCGCGTTTGGAAGCGAGATGTCGTGGCTTGCCGTCAAGACGGACGACGCCGGGTATCTCGCGGTCGTTCTCGGTCTTGGCGATCTCAGCGTCGCGAACTGGAATTCGGGGCTTGGGGCGATTTACGATCTTGAGCTTTCCGACACGTTCGTCTTCATTTCGCCCCCCGTCGCAGGCTGGACGTTTGTCGCCGGCGTGTCATTGCCGCTGCCGCAGGGAGGTTCGTTCGTCGACAAAGCGGCTCCGCTTCTGCTACGCGTTGCCCGGGAATTTCGAAGCGTACAGTACTTCGCGACCTTTTCGATCATCGATTTTTATGCTTGGGCGCGGTTCGAGAACGGCCGGCCGGTACGGGCTGTTGCCATCGGCGAAGCTGGCATTGTCTGGGACCTCGGCCGCCCGACGCCGGTGGAGCGGAAGCTCGGGCTTTCAATGATGGAACTCAGAGGAGTCCTGAATCGCCACGGCGACATCGGAGGCGCGCTGCAACTCCACCCGACAGAGCCCCACGTGCTTTGCATCGCGGAAGGTTGGGGCATCAACCCAATGGCGATTGAGGCATTTGCCGATGAGAGCGGCGTAGGCTGGATCGCGCGTGCTCCGCATGCGTGGCGTGCGGAACGGGTTCGCTCGGCGGCCTGAGAGATAGGTCGGAATACGACCAAATTTTCTTCATCGGAAACTTATTGGGCTCGCCGGCCGTAATCGTAATCCATGCGAGGCCCCGGCAATGGGGATTGTTGCCCCGTGCTTGCAGGGCCTGTGTCGGCGGGAGGGCTTCGTCTGCCTGGAGAGTCCTGCGAGGCTGCCGACCGTGTCGGCGGAATGAAGACACGGTCGGTCGAGCAGAGCTTGCTCTGGTTTTCGTTCTGTCCGCACGTTCGCGGCTGGCCATCCTTTGAAACGCAGAGACGGACTTCCTTCAGCCCCTTGTCGGCGCCGCTGCAGACGACGGCGATCATGTCAGGTTTGAAATTCGGATTCGCCTGCAGGAATTCACGGCGAATATCGGATGGCGCCACGAGCTGGGATTCGAAGGGATTGCGGAAGCGCTGCGGAATGTTGATCGAATCGAACAGGCGGTGCGCCGTCGTGAAATAGCGCGCCGGATCGAGGCCCGAGCACGTTCCGTGCGTACGATATTCGTGAATGACGAGGCCGCGGTTCGGCATGACGTCGAGCATGCTCGTAATGACGTTCTCGGGGACGAAAGGCCGTCGCGACAAGCGGCAGTCGGACGGATATCCAGACTCGTATTGCGGCCAAAGGCCATGCAGGACGAAGGAATAGCGGCGGCCATCGCGGCGGTTGCATTGTGCGTCGTCGTCTTCGCCCTTTTCCGCGCAGTACGTCGGACTCCAGGAGAGGACGAGCGCGTAATAGTCGAATTGGCCGGGAACGTTGCGTTCGCTGCTGCTGCCGTAGTCGTTTCTGTAGCCGTCGCCGCTGCTGTAGCCGTTGCCGCTCCCGTTTGAGCGGTTATCGGCCGTGCGACCGGCGTTGGCGCTGCTTTGGCTGCCGGTCGGCCATGACGCATTTTGTTGCCGGACCATATGTACGGCGAGCCCCGCAATGAGGAGAAGAACCAGAGCGGTCAGGAGCAGATGCGGCTTCAGCATGTCGTCATCTCGGTGCGCGGGGCGGATGCAATGGCTGGTGGCGAATGAAATTCCTACGTGGCGGTCGGCGCCAGCGCGGCAAGAATCCGGGCCCAGCTTCGTGCGCCTTTTTCGAAGCTCCGCATATTGTACTTCTCATTTGGCGAGTGAATGCGGTCGTCGTCGAGGCCGAAGCCGATCAGCAGGCTGTCCATGCCGAGAGCGTCACGGAACGACGTAACGATTGGAATAGATGCGCCGCTGCCCATCAGCACGGCGGGCCTTCCCCATTCCTCTTCGAGCGCTTTCGCGGCAGCCTGCATCGATGGGTCCGCCGTGTCGAAGCTGACCGCGCCGGAGCCGTGATGGCCGAGCCAGGTGGCCTTGCAATCAGCGGGCAGAACTGTCTCGACATAGTCGTGAAGCGCCTTCATCACCTTGTCCGGGTCTTGGCCCGATACGAGGCGGCAGGTGATCTTGACGGATGCCTTCGCAGGAATGACCGTCTTCGAGCCGACGCCCTGATAGCCGCCCGTTACACCATTGAATTCGAGCGTCGGGCGCGACCAGAGCTGCTCGATGACGGAGCGTCCCTTTTCACCGGCCGCTGTTTTCAATCCGACGGCGCCAAGAAATGCTTCGGCTCTGAGGCCTAGCGATTTCCATTGCGCAAGCTGCTCAGGTGCCGGATCTTTGACGCCATCGTAAAACCCCGGCACGGCAACGCGGCCCGTGTCGTCGTGGAGCGCAGCCATGACCTTGGCGAGCACGCGGATCGGATTTGTCACCGGGCCGCCGTAAATGCCGGAATGGAGATCGCGCCCCGGGCCGCTGATGACGAGTTCGTCGCCGACAAGTCCGCGCAGCATCGTCGTGATGGCGGGCGTATCCTTGTCCCATTGTCCCGTATCGCAGACGAGAACGAGGTCGGCTTTCAGTTCGTCGCCATGTTTGGCGAGAAAGCCCGGCAGCGATGGCGAGCCGCATTCTTCCTCACCTTCTATCAACACCGAGACGGCGATCGGCAATTTTCCCGCAACCTTCATCCAGGCGCGCGCGGCTTCGAAAAAGGTCATGAGCTGACCTTTGTTGTCCTCGGCGCCGCGGGCGACGATCACCTCGCCGTTACTCGGTTCGGTCGTAATGCGCGGCTCGAAAGGCGGCGTCTGCCAGAGATCGAGCGGATCGGGAGGCTGCACGTCGTAGTGGCCATAGAAAAGCACACGCGGCAGGCCGGGTTCGCGTTCGGTGCGGTCATGCGCCACGACCATTGGATGGCCGCTTGTTGACACAACCTTAGCTTCGGCGAAGCCAATGTCCCTGAGGGTTGCGGCACACCAGTCCGCGGCTTTGCGGCAACTTGCCCGATATGCTGGATCCGTCGAAACGCTGTCGATGCGCAAGAGCTCGAACAACCGGTCGAGCCCGGCAGATTTCGATTGACCAAGTGTGTCGAGAACGGTTTCCAGCGCGGTCATCTTGGTAGACTTTCCAAAAAAGCAAGAGAAGCGATGAGGGGGTTCAGCTAGGAATACGGAACTCCATTTGCTATGGCACGTCTCCTGACGCGGATCATGGCAGCATGAAGACCGCACCGGAGGTCTGATGGCACAGCCGGACACGGACGGCAAAAAGAAATGGGTTTACGCCTTTGCGCCCGGAAGCGCCGAGGGCGGCGCCGATATGGCGGAACTCCTCGGCGGCAAGGGTGCCAATCTCGCCGAAATGGCGACGCTCGGCTTGCCCGTGCCTCCAGGTTTCACGATTACAACGGAAGTCTGTGACGCTTTTTTCGCAGCGGGTAACAAGCTGCCCGAGGCATTTAAGGCCGACGTCATGCAGGCCCTCGACAATGTCGGCGACACGGTCGATGCGCGCTTCGGCGACGACAAGCGGCCGCTGTTGGTATCGGTCCGCTCGGGCTCTCGCGCGTCAATGCCCGGCATGATGGATACGATCCTGAACCTCGGCCTCAACGACAAGACCGTCGAAGGTCTGGCGGCGTTAACGGGCGATTCACGGTTTGCCTTCGACAGCTACCGGCGTTTCATTCAGATGTATGGCGACGTCGTGCTCGGCGTCGATCACGGCGCATTCGAGGATATTCTCGAGAATTTCAAGAACCTCAACGGATTTGCAGCCGATACGGACCTCGATGAGGAGTCGTGGCGCGAGATCATTGCCGATTACAAGGCCGCGATCGAGCGAGAGCACGGCCAGCCATTCCCGCAGGATACGAGCGAGCAGCTTTGGGGCGCCATCGCCGCCGTCTTCAATTCCTGGTACAATCCGCGGGCCGAAACCTATCGCAGGCTGCATGACATTCCCGACGACTGGGGCACTGCCGTCACAGTCCAGGCGATGGTGTTCGGCAACCTCGGCGATAATTCCGCCACGGGCGTCGCCTTCACACGCAATCCATCGACGGGCGAACGCGAAATTTTCGGCGAATATCTGCCGAATGCACAGGGCGAGGATGTCGTCGCCGGAATTCGCACCCCGCAGCCGCTGACGAGGAAAGGCGCGCGCGATGCGCCGGGAACATCTCTCGAGGCGGCGATGCCCGGTGCCTTCAACGAGCTCAGGCAGATTTTCGATCAGCTCGAGCGGCACTATCACGACATGCAGGACGTGGAGTTTACGGTCCAGCTTGGCAAGCTGTGGATCTTGCAGACGCGATCCGGCAAGCGCACCACGGAGGCGGCACTTAAGATTGCCGTCGATCTCGCGGCGGAAGGGTTGATCAGCCAAGACGAGGCCATTCTCCGGATCGAACCGACGCAGCTCGATCAACTTCTGCACCCGGCGATCGATCCTTCGGCCGACCACGATTTGATTGCCAAAGGTCTGCCGGCATCGCCCGGTGCTGCATCGGGCGAAATCGTCTTTCATTCCGAGATGGCGGAAGCACTCAAGGCAAAAGGCAAGGACGTCATTCTGGTCCGCTCCGAGACGAGCCCCGAGGACGTGCAGGGTATGCACGCGGCGGTCGGCATCCTGACGGCGCGCGGCGGCATGACGAGTCACGCCGCCGTCGTCGCACGCGGCATGGGTCGGCCGTGTGTCTCCGGCGCCGGCACGCTGCGCATCGATACGAGTGCCGGAACGATGCGGGCGGGCGCACGCATTTTCAAATCGGGCGACATCATCTCGATCGACGGCAGCACGGGACGGGTTTACGCAGGCAAGGCAAAGATGCTGCCGCCGCAGCTTTCGGGGACGTTTGCGACTGTCATGGAATGGGCGGACGGTGCGCGCCGCATGAAAGTCCGGACGAACGCGGATACGCCGCGCGACGCGCGCCAGGCCCGCGAATTCGGCGCCGAAGGAATCGGCCTCTGCCGGACCGAGCATATGTTCTTCGAGGAAGGCCGCATTCTCGCCGTGCGTGAAATGATCTGTGCCGAGGACGAGGAAGGCCGCCAGCAAGCGCTCGACAAGCTGCTGCCTGTGCAGCGCGCCGATTTCGAGGAACTGTTTGAGATCATGGCGGGCCTGCCTATCACGATCCGCCTGCTCGATCCGCCGCTGCACGAATTCCTTCCACACGAAGATCGCGAGGCCGCGCAGGTTGCGGCGGCGCTGGGCATGGACCTGATGCGGCTCAAGGCACGTGTCGCGGAGCTTGAAGAATTCAATCCGATGCTTGGGTTTCGCGGGTGCCGTCTCGGAATCAAGTATCCGGAGATCACGCGCATGCAGGTGCGCGCCATTTTCGAGGCGGCGATTAACGCTCAGAGAAAGACGGGTCAGGCCGTACGTCCGGAAGTGATGATTCCGTTCGTCGCCTACCGGCGTGAGTTCGACGTTCTTCGGCGCGTGATTACCGAGACTGCCGACGCGGTCCAGCGCGACATGGGAGTCGAAATCCCTTACGACGTAGGCACGATGATCGAGCTGCCGCGGGCGGCGCTTAGAGCCGCCGATATCGCGGGCGGACCGGCGGGCGCCGATTTCTTCTCGTTCGGCACGAACGATCTGACGCAAACGGCGCTCGGACTGTCACGCGACGATGCGGCACCGATCCTGTCGAACTACCTTGAGCATGAAGTGATCTCGACGGATCCCTTCGTTACGATCGATCAGCGCGGCGTCGGTGAACTCGTCAAGATCGGTACCGAGCGCGGGCGTGCGGCGAAGCCTGATCTCAAGACCGGTATTTGCGGCGAACATGGCGGCGATCCGAAGTCTATCGCGTTTTTCGAGAGCATCGGCCTCGACTACGTATCGTGCTCGCCGTTCCGCGTTCCAATCGCGCGGCTTGCTGCGGCACAGGCGGCGATCAAGCGGCGCGAGGCTGCCAGATTGCGAGCTTCACCGGAACAGGAATAGTGCGGGAGCCAGGCTGTTGGGTTACAGCGGCCCGTTCTCGCGGCGATCGATGTCATCGAGGCGCGGCTGGCGCGGGCGCGGACCTTTGTTTTTCGGTAGAATCAGCAGCCAGAGGACGACCGGCGGCACGACAAAGCTCCACGCCATCCAATACGAATAGTCGCGGTTCTTGATACCGGCCAGGATAGCTGCAAGCACGGAGGCCGTGACGGCGATCAGACCCCAGGCCACGATCCACTGAATTGCCATCGTATCCTCGCTTCAAACACCGCTTTTCATGTTCGGCCACGATACCACAACTAGCATTTTGCCAGATGGGTATCGACTATGGCGAATTCATGCTTGAAGAACAGCCTGCTTCGGCGATGCGATGAAATCCAGTCCGAGATCCAGGACGGAGGCCGAATGTGTCAGCGCGCCTACGGAAATCAGGTCAACACCGGTTTGCGCGATTTCTTTAACCGTTTCGAGATTGACGCCGCCTGATGCTTCGGTGAGGCAACGGCCGCCGACGATATTTACGGCTTTGGCAAGGTCGCCAGGCGTCATGTTGTCGAGCAGTACGCAGTCGACTTTTTCCCGCATGACGATTTCAAGCTGCGCCAGCGTATCGACTTCGACCTCGATTTTGGTCATGTGTCCGGTTGCGGCTTTGGCTGCCCTGACCGCCGCAGCAACGCCGCCCGACGCGACGATGTGATTGTCCTTGATGAGCACTGCGTCGAACAGCCCGACGCGGTGATTGTAGCCGCTGCCGCAGCGCACGGCATATTTCTCGAAAGCCCGGAGGCCCGGCGTCGTCTTGCGCGTGTCGACGATTTTTGCATGCATGCCGGCAATCTGATCGACGTATTGCCGCGTCAGCGTCGCGATGCCCGAGAGGCGGCCGAGGAAGTTGAGAGCGACGCGCTCGGCCGTGAGCAGCGTCCGCGCATTGCCGGAGACGCGTGCGATGACTGTGCCAGGCTCCACGGTCTCGCCGTCGCCAATCTCGATCGAGAAATGCGTTTCCGGGCCGACGGCGCGGAACGCAGCTTCGGCGAGTGCAAGACCTGCGATCACGCCCGGCCTGCGCGCGGCGATGACGGCTTCGGCCACCGTGTCCGGTGCAACCGTGGCGTTCGTCGTGATGTCGCCCGCAAGCCCGAGATCCTCATCGAGCGCGGAACGAACCGCGGCTTCCACGAGGTTGTGGGGCAGAGACGGCAAATTGCGTTGTGCGCGTGTCATGGCCTGCAAGCCATCGCGGATACGCTGCGCGTCGCACGCGGGACCGGTTCGATCGCCTGCAGGTCTTCGATCGTGATGAATGTCCGCTTGGCGAATGCCGGATCGGCGGCCGGGTAATCAATCCGGTAATGGCCGCCGCGGCTTTCCTTGCGCATGAGCGCCGCCGCAGCAATCAGACGTGCGGTCAGGACCATGTTCGAGAGAACTGTGTCGGCGGCCGCGGCGGCATCAAGATCTTTAAGAGCCGCGAGGGCCATCTTCAAACCTTTCGCCGATCGTTGAACACCGACGTATTTCGTCATGATCGCGCGCAGGCGATCGATGGCTTGGCGACGTTGGTCAGGCGCAGAGGCGCGATCGCCCGGTACGCGGCGTGGATGCACGAAATGTCCGACGCGATCATGCGGCAGGTACGCGCGAATGTCGGTGGCGACGCGCGCTCCGAAGACGACCGCTTCGAGCAGCGAGTTCGACGCAAGACGGTTGGCCCCGTGCAGCCCGGTCGAGGCGACCTCGCCGACAGCCCACAATCCGCCGAGACTCGTGCGCCCCCGAAGATCGGTCGCGATGCCGCCCATATGATAGTGCTCTGCCGGCGCAACCGGGATCAGATCTTTTGCGGGGTCGATGCCTGCGTGCCGGCAATGACTCCAGACGGTTGGAAATTCCTTCTCGAAATATGCGCCGATTGCCTCGCGGCAATCGAGAAACACGCCGCGGCCCGCATTCAGCTCGTTGAAGACGCCACGCGCCACCACGTCGCGCGGCGCAAGCTCGCCGCGCGGATCGACCGCCAGCATGAAGCGCTCGCCCAGTGAATTGACGAGCGTTGCGCCCTCGCCACGCAGCGCTTCCGTCGCGAGCGGCGCGGGATCGATACCAGCATCGATGGCGGTCGGATGAAACTGCACGAACTCCGGATCGGCAATGACCGCACCTGCGCGCGCCGCCATGGCGATGGCTTCGCCCTTTGCGTAGGAGGGATTGGTTGTGAGTGCGAAGAGGGCGCCGACCCCGCCTGTCGCCAGCACGACAGCGGAGGCTGGCACGAAAACATAGCTGCCTGTGCCATGCGATCGCGATCTGATAAGGCGGACCCCCCCAACCCGATCATTTTCCGCGATGAGACCGTCGGCCTCGTAGCCTTCGAGTACGCGGATCGACGGCGTGTTGCGAACCGCAGCGATGAGAGCCTGCATGATCGCGGCCCCGGCCCGGTCGCCCGAGACACGTACGACGCGCTTTTCCGAGTGCGCGGCTTCCTTTGAAAGGACATAGTGGCCTTCGAGATCGCGGTCGAAGGGAACACCGTAGCTCAGGAGGTCACGAATACGATCCGGGCCTTCGTCGGCTACGACGCGTGCGACCTCGGGATCGACGATGCCGGCGCCGGCTTCGATCGTATCCGCTGCGTGCTTCGCCGTGCTGTCGCCTTCACCGACCGCAGCCGCAATGCCGCCTTGCGCCCACATGCTCGACGCGCCTTCACCGAGTGGCGCCGCCGCAATGACGGTAACGGGCAGCGGCGCGAGTTTCAGCGCGGTGAAAAGCCCGGCAAGCCCAGCCCCGATGATGACGACGTCGCCTGGGCCGGGCTTACCCTCGAAAGGGACGAAGGTTCGAGCCTCGCGCTGATTTTGTGCAGCCATCGCTTTGCCTCTCGTGGGCCGTCGCCCGAAAACGCTAGTTGGTCAGATTGACCATGCGCTCGACAGCGCGGCGGGCACGAAGCGCAACATCGGGATCGACCGTCACCTCGTGGCGCATGTTGACGAGGCTGTCGTAGATATTCTCAAGGCTGATCCGCTTCATATGCGGGCAGAGGTTGCACGGCCGGATGAATTCGACATCCGGCGTTTGGATCGCGACGTTGGACGCCATCGAACATTCGGTGACGAGCATGACCTTCCGGGGGCGCTTGTCCTTTACCCACTGAATCATTCCAGACGTCGAACCGGTGAAGTCGGCGGTGGCGATGACGTCCGGCGGGCATTCAGGGTGCGCAATGATCTTGAGACCCGGTTCCGCAGCGCGCATACTTTCGAGTTCTTCGCCCGTGAAGCGCTCGTGAACCTCGCAGGCGCCCTTCCAGGCGATGACCTCGACCTTCGTCTGCGATTGCACCCATTTCGCCAGATACTGATCAGGGATGCACAGAACGCGCGGTGCGCCGAGGCTCTCGACGACCTTCACGGCGTTAGACGATGTGCACGTGATATCGCACTCGGCTTTCACGGCCGCCGACGTGTTGACGTACGTCACAATCGGCACGCCCGGATAGGCTTCGCGCAGCATTTGGACGTCTTCGGGTGTGATGGACGATGCGAGCGAGCAGCCGGCGCGCATATCGGGAATCAAAACAGTCTTGTTTGGCGACAACAGCTTCGAGGTTTCGGCCATGAAGTGTACGCCGGCCTGAACGATGACCTTTGCGTCCGTGCGTGCGGCCTCCTTGGCGAGTTGCAGCGAGTCGCCGCGGAAATCGGCGACGCAGTGGAAAATCTCCGGCGTCATGTAGTTGTGCGCCAGGATGACGGCATTGCGCTGGGCTTTGAGCTCATTGATCGATTTGATCAGGGGCGCGTAGTGGGGCCATTCCATCGGCGTGACGACGTGCTTTACGCGCGCGTAGAACGGTCCCATCTCGGCTTCGAGCGCCTTGGACCAGGAATAGGCAGGAACGGCGTTCCCCGCCGGCCGCGGAGCGGTGGTGGACTTCGCCATTCTCTCAAGGGTTGAAACCATTGACCTGCCTCCCGATAATAGATATATGCTCTAAGCGAGCATATATGGAATAAAAACAACGTCGGCGTACCCACCTACTCGCCGGCGATCAGAAATGCTCGGCCTGAGCATTCCTGAACACCATTAACATAGTGCAGTTGGAAACAGATTTCCAGGGCGACGGTTCCGCCAACCCTGGATGATGCGCGTCGTAGTGGTCAGTTCCGGCTCGGCGGAGCCGAAACCCTGACGCCTGGAGCCGGGCGCTCCAACAGAACGTCGCGACGGAAGCGGAACAGCTTGGCTGGCCTGCCGCCTGTTCTGGTTTTCACGTCGCCCGTCGGCTCGACGAGGCCCGCGCCTTCGACGAGTCGGCGGAAGTTCTGCTTGTGCAGATGCGGGCCGAGAATGGCTTCGACCGTCTTCTGCAGCTCGTACAGCGTAAATTCATCCGGCATCAACTCGAAGACGACCGGGCGATATTTGATTTTTGAACGTGTGCGGCTGATCGCAGTCGCGAGAATGCGCCGATGATCCGACTGCATCGGAAGCCCGAGTTTTGGGCGCTCGCTCCATTCGCGTGCGGCGCTCCGGCCATCGCGCAGCGCTTCATCCACGAGTCCGGCTTCGTAAAGCATCTCGAAGCGTTCGAGCACCTTTTCCTCGTCCCACGCCATACCGTCGAGACCGAAGCAGATGCGGACGCGGTCGGCCCGCGGAATTGGCGATTGGATCGTCTTCGGAAGATGTGGTTTTTCCGCCCACACCTTCAAACGCGGTTCAATTTCATGCGCGATGATCTCGGGTCTGCCGCGGCGCCAGTCTTCCCAAGGAAAATACTGATACCAGCTCCGCCAGACGCCGTTCGTCAGGCCGTGGTGGCCGACGGCCTGAGTCAATGCGAGGTACCCGATCGAAACGACATGTGGTGCCGTATCATCTGGTTCGGCATGGCGTCCGCGGTCCGCGAACGTATAAAGCTGTTCAGCGTAGCCGAGATCGAGCCCCGTCTGATCGTGGACCCAGGCTCTTAGCCCGCTTTCCAGAGTACGATGTTCAATTGGATTGAATGGACCAAACGGAAGGATGTCGGTCGCACCGATACGATCTGCATCGCCGCGCACGACAAGCGCGACGGGCTCGTTCTCGGCTACAGCTACGATTGCCGCATTAAGGCCGATGCCGACGGAAAGAGATTGCTCCGCGTCGGCGTCGGGAGTCCGATGAGACGTCTCAGGCGTCGGTTTTCTCCGGCCAGAAAGTTCCATGTTCATCTAAGTCTTCCCCGTGCTCCCCATGAGGCGAGCTAGTGGGGGATCGTGGCGAATTTCAGATAACCTGCACAACTAAAAAACTGCGCGTCTGCCGCAAAACGGCCCGAATGTCAGAGACGGCAGAGTGTTTTGAATTCATCGATAAAACGGGCTTGCGCATCGTTCGTAGAATATGGCGTGAGCGTCCTAAGTTCCCGATCGATTGCATCCGGCAATGCTGGGCGGCCGAAAAAGCGCTCAGCTTCCGAGGGTTCGAAGCCGGCGAGTGTTATTGCTTCGTAATATGCCGCGATGGTGTCTGCGCGCTTGATGGCCGAAACGACGTAGGCGTCCATTCGGCCTAAACCGAAGCGATCGTAGATTGCGGCGAGCAGCTTCTGTTCGAAAGCCTTGTAGTCGAGGCCGATCGCAGCTTTGAACGGGCTGATCAAATCCCCAATGACATATTCCGGTGCGTCGTGAAGAAGTGCGGCGCAGAGTTCGCGCGCTCCGAATTGGGGTTCGATCGTTCTGACGATATCGGTAACGACGAGGCTGTGCTGGGCGACGGAAAATGCGTGATTTCCGACGGTTTGCCCATTCCAGCGCGCAACGCGCGCGAGCCCGTGCGCGATATCCTCGATTTCGATATCCTCAGCCTGCGGCGCCAGGAGATCGAGACGCCGGCCTGACAACATACGCTGCCATGCCCTCGTGGGGAGTTTTTCTTCGGAGTTCATAAGCCTCTGATCTTGAGGGTCTTCTGAAGTTTGGTGCAAGGCGCGTGACGAAAGCAGGAGATGACGTGGTCGTTGACCATGCCTGTCGATTGCATGAAGGCGTAGAGCGTCGTCGAGCCGACGAAGCGGAAGCCCGCGGCTTTCAGAGCTTTACTCATCTGTTTCGAGTCCTCCGTTTCGGTCGGAGCGTCCTTGAAATTCTTTAGGCTGTTGACGATCGGACGGCCGTCGATCAATCCCCAGATGAAGCGCGAGAAGGGCATGCGCTCGCTGAGCGCGAGGTATGCCTTGGCGTTCGAGATCGTCGCCTCGATCTTGGCGCGGTTGCGGATGATGCCTTCATCATTCATCAGGCGGACGATATCGCGCTCGGTGAAACGCGCAATACGAGCCGCATCGAAGTCATGAAACGCCTTGCGGAAGTTCTCGCGCTTTCGAAGGATCGTGATCCACGATAGGCCGGCCTGGAAGCCTTCGAGCGTCAGCTTCTCGAAGAGTGCCCGATCGTCGGTCATCGGTACACCCCATTCTTCGTCATGGTAGCGCGCGTATTCCGTGCCGGTTGCGCCCGCCCAGGGGCAGCGTTCGCGCTCGTTTCGTGCGCTCATGACTGCAACGTCGCCGACGGGCGTGCCGCAGCGGATGCGCGGTAGCGGGCGAGCGCTTCAGGATCGATGTCGATCGTCGTGCCGCCAGCTTTCAATCGCTGATTTTTGTCTAGCGCTTCGGCGGCTCGATCGAGGCGAACCATCGCGAGGGCGTGCCTGCCGTCAACGGTGCCGATGCGACCGATCGCGATCTCGCCAAGGTGTATTTCGGCGCCTGAGCTGAGCGGAGCTGCAGCGGAGACCTTCACGACGCGCTTGCGCACGACCGTCTTGTTCTGCATCCGCGCGACGACTTCCTGTCCGACATAGCAGCCCTTCGTAAAAGAGACGCCGTTGAACAGATCGAAGTCAGCCTCGTGCGGATAGGCATCGCCGAATTCGTAGTCCTTGCCGCCTTCCGGAACACCGAGCCGGACGCGCAGCGCGTCGTAATCGATGTGGGCGAGTTCGACGACCTGTGCATCGGGCGGCGGAGGCGACTGCATCAGCCATCTGATGCCCATCGACGGATGACGCGGGTCCTTGAAATGAACGCATGTGCGCGTTCCCGTGAGCGCAGCGGCTCCGTCGTCCCAAACTGCGTAAACCGCAAAGCTTGGCGACTCGTCGGTTATCGTGACGTTGGCGCGGAGCTTGTACATCGTCAGTCGCTTGACGAGATCGGCAGCCTTGCTTGCGGTGACATCGAGCAAATACCCCGTCTCGGTCCGAACGACGAAGAAATCGAACAGGATCTTGCCTTGCGGCGACAGCAAGCCGGCATGGCGGGCGTCGCCGAGTTTCAGACCTTCGATCTCGTTCGTGACGAGGCTCTGTAACAATTTTTCGCTGTCGGCGCCATCAATGCGTATGACGCCGCGGTCGGTGAGTCGCGCGATCTTTACGCTAGACATAGGCTCTCGCCTCGATTGCAAACGGAGTGAGAGTTACGTATGCGGGGTTCCAGCCGAAGGCAAGTGTGAGGAGCGCCGCAAAAATGGCCGATACGTTCGATGTCTTGATCCGAGGCGCAACGGTCGTCAACCATGACGGGGAGGGCGTCCGCGATATTGCGATTTCGGGCGACAGAATTGCGGCGATCGGGAGCCTCGGCGCCGCAAAAGCGGCGGAGATCATCGACGCTGGGGGCCTCCATATTCTACCGGGCGTCATCGATACGCAGGTGCATTTTCGCGAGCCGGGCCTCGAGCACAAAGAGGATCTCGAGACGGGGAGCCGTGCGGCGGTCGCCGGCGGCGTGACGGCCGTTTTCGAGATGCCGAACACGAAGCCGCTGACGACGAGCGCGGAGACGCTTGCCGACAAGGTTCGCCGTGCGCGCCACCGCATGTTCTCCGACTTTGCCTTCTTCGTCGGCGGTACGCGCGACAATATTTCTGAAATTCCGAATCTCGAAAAGCTCGAAGCATCGGCCGGTATCAAGGTTTTCATGGGCTCGTCGACCGGCGACCTCCTTGTCGACGAGGAAGCTGCACTCGACCGGATCATCGCCGGGATTTCCCGGCGTGCTTCATTCCATGCCGAGGACGAAGCGCGGCTCAAGGCGCGGATGCATCTGCGCCGTAAAGGCGATCCGTCTTCGCACCCCGAATGGCGCGATCCCGAAGCCGCCCTGATCGCAACGAAGCGACTCGTCGGTCTCGCCGAGAAGCATGGCAAGCGCGTGCATGTCCTGCACGTCTCGACGGCGGAGGAGATGGATTTTCTGCGCGACCACAAATCCTACGCAACAGTCGAAGTCACGCCGCACCATCTGACGCTGCAAGCGCCGGAATGCTATGAGCGCTTCGGTGCTTACGCGCAAATGAACCCGCCCGTCCGCGATGCGCGTCACAGGGCAGCCATATGGGACGCACTGCAATCCGGCGTGGTCGACGTTCTGGGCTCGGATCACGCGCCCCACACGCGGGAAGAAAAAGAGCACGCCTATCCCGATACCCATTCCGGCATGACAGGCGTGCAGACGCTGGTGCCGACCATGCTCGATCATGTGAACGCAGGGCGGCTGTCGCTGCAGCGCCTGGTCGATTTGACGAGTCACGGTCCGCAGCGGCTATTCGGCATCAGGAACAAGGGGCGCATCGCCGTTGGCTATGACGCCGATCTAACCATCGTCGACCTGAAGCGCAGGGTGAGGATATCGAACGACTGGATCGAAAGCCGCTGTGCCTGGACACCGTACGATGGCGCCACGGTTACGGGGTGGCCGGTCGGGACGTTCGTTCGCGGCCACAAAGCGATGTGGGAGGGGGAAATCATCGGGCCCGCGCGTGGCGAGCCCGTGCAGTTTCTCGAAGGCTTCGTCCGCTGAGGTCGGCGCGCGAAGCTCGGTCGCCTCAGCCTTCGTCGCCGGCCTTTGCAACCCGCGCCATGCCGGCCGTGAGGCGCTTCAGAACGTGTACGGTCGTTCCGACACCCGCAAGAGACGCAAGGTGCGTGACGTTACCGTTGGTCATGCGGATGCAGCCCGACGATGTCGCGGTGCCGATCGAGCTGACGTCGTTCGTCCCATGGATGCGATAAAGCGTATTGCCGAGGTAGAGAGCCATCGCTCCGAGCGGATTGCGGATGCCACCCTCCATGTGAACGGGAAGTCCGGGCTTCCTAGCGCGCATCTCTGCCGGCGGATACCAGTCGGGCCAAGCGACCTTGCGTGAAATCTTCTCGACGCCGGACCAGGCGAAGCCCTGCTTGCCGACGGCTATCGGATAGCGATAGGCGGTCGTTGATGACAGAACATAGTAGAGATGGCGGCCGGCCGTATCGATGATGATCGAGCCTGTGCCGTAACTATTGGGGAACGAGACCTTAGGCGGCGCCACGGCAGCGATATGCGGTCTGCCGCCGCCGGTCAGTGTTCCCGCGGTGCTCGCAGGCGAATGATCGTCGCCATCGTCGTATCTGCCGTTCTGCGGCCTTCCCCAGTCCCAGCCCATACCGAAGAGCGGTGTCGGTGCCGGTTCGGCGCGCGGGCTGCTGCGTTTCAATTTCTTGGGTGGGACGTATCCGTAGGTCTGTTCGAAGGGATGGACGGCGTAAGCTGGTGCGGTGATGGCGCAGCTCAAAATAGCGGCTGCAAGAATACTCATACACTTCATCAAACTGATCCTCACTCCTCATCACGCGTGTGACGGGGGCGCAATAAAGCAAAAGGCAAGGTGGCGGCACCCCTCTGCGGCGATTCGCGGTGATTCGATATTGCGGCTTTCTTGCGGAGTGCCGTCACTCGATGCGCTTAAACATCAGCCAGTTGCCATCGGCGGTGATGACGAGGCACCACGACATCCAGCGTTTTTTCTCATGCATCTCAGCGGCTTTGGCCGGGCTGACGAGTCGGTAGAGATCAACCTCTTCCGATGGCGTCAGCTTGTCGAGGGGGCGCTCCGCCAGATACGGCCAGACGTAGAGCAGATTGTTCTCGATGTCGCTGCCGAAGGGCTGCGTCGCGGGCGGCATGCTCAAAAGCTCGATCAGGGTCGCCAGAATCTCGTGGCCTTTGCCGTCCGCCGATTCCAGTTTAAGTGCCGCGACCGGATCGGTGACGCCCGGTATTCCGAGGTCCGGCGTCGTGCCGCTCATGTCGAAGACTGCCTTCAACTCGTCGATGTTGCCGGAGCGGGCTGCCGCAAGTATGGCATCGCGAAGATCGGCGACGTGTTCGGGAAGCTGCGATGTTTGCGCGCTTTCCTCAGCGGCGGCCTGCAAGACGTGGACAAGCGCGGTGGGCGTCACTACGAGTAGAAGCAGAAGGATGATCTTTCGGATCAACGGGGCATTGAAGCGCAGGCGGGACCGTCGCGCTTTTGAGGGGAGTATACTTGAGGAGGGTTCCAACATAGCCACCGACCCGTTCACTTACGCCTAGTGATCAAAAATCGCGCGGCCGATTTTTGGCCCGTGCAAATTCCACTTCCGGACGCGAGCACGCCCGCCTTGATGAATTATATCCCCAATCCGCTCATCATCCCTATCGGCCTCATCGTTGGGGTTCTCATTGCGGCGCCTGTCGGCCCTGTCAACGTTCTGTGCATCCAGCGTGCAATCGAGCGCGGGTTTTGGGGCGGTATTGCAGCCGGCATCGGATCGGTGATGGGCGATGGCTTGATCGCGCTTTGTGCGGGTCTTGGCGTTGGGACGGTATCAGGTGCGGTTCAAACGCATCGCGCCGTCATTCAAGCGCTGGGCGGCTTGGCCCTGATCGCCTTCGGGGCGCGACTCTATTTGAGCGCGCCGCGCCTACGAATTGCCTCTGACGGCGAAACCTCTTCAGAGAGTCTCAAAGACTTTGTCTGGGACATCCCGCAGACGTTCTTCCTCACGATTACGAATCCCGGCGCAGTGCTGGGACTTTTTGCCGTGTTCGGCGGTGTCAGTACGTTCGTCGAAGTTCATTCGACGATTGACGTTTTGCTGATGGTTGCGGCGATCGTCAGCGGCAGCATGCTGTGGTGGGTTACGCTTTCGAACATCATCGGCCGCTATCGCCATCAGATCGATTTGCGCACGCTGACGCTCGTCAACCGGATTGCCGGACTTCTGCTCGCCGGTTTCGGAGCAGTCCTGATTGCGGAAGTGATCTGGAAGGGCGGCAATTTCTAATCGGTGGACGGCCGCCGACTATTGATCGCGGCGCGCTAGCGTGAATTCGCCTTCGACGACGCGCTTCTCAAGACCACGCGTCAGGTGGATCACGGCGTCCTCGCCATAGATCGCGACGAGGTCGGTCAAGGCCGTGAACAGAGCAGCGTAAGCCATCTGCTGCGGCTCGACCCCCGTATCAACACCTTCATCCCACGCCGCCAAAATCAGATCGAGCGCCTTTAGCGTCGGGTTTTTGGTGTCGATGTCTTCGAAACACTGCATGTAGTATCCAGCCCGTTGTCCACCCGTTGCGGGCGGCTCCCCTCACGGAGAGTGTGAACTAGCATGAGCTTCTGCGGAAGTTCTATGTGGCCACAATTCACAGTAAACCGGCCGTTGAGGCAAGGTGCGCTTGCACTGCACTCTACCGCGTCAGGGAAACGCCTTGAGCAATCCTTCGGAGAGGGACGAGCCTTCCGAAAGAAAGCGGGTGATTGCCGTCTGTGCGGAGGGGCTGCACGTATTATAGGTACGACTGTAGCTTCGATAACCTTGATTGAAAGCTCGGGTGAGCTTTGCCCGCCGAAGCGCGCTCGACCCTTCGGCATCCATCAGGTCACGCATGCGGTCGCGCCAGTACTGGCCTTCGTTGGCTCCGCAAAGTTCGCGCAGATAGTGAATCGCGCCTAGAATTTCGGATAGACGCAGCAGGCGATCGTCATACGGCTTGACGTCGGATGCGGCCATTCCGGTATTGGCCGCCAATCCGAGCGTGCCGACGGCGAGGGCAAACGCCAGGAAGGCGTTCCGGCGCTTGCTGCAAGACAGAGTTTTTCTGGCCGACCGTTTCATCGTAGATCCGCTTAAATCAGATTCTGGGCCGGCGACGGCGGCATTAATATAAAAAATTCCGATACCACTCTAAAGGCTCTGCCATGTGCTCCCGCTACAGTCTGATCTGCTCTCCGCAAACCCTGAGCCGGATATTCGGGCGTTACCAGGGCGACGACTTCCCGCCCCGCTACAATATCGCGCCGTCGCAGCCGGTCCTCATTGTCCGCATCGGCGTTAGAGGTGAGCGAGAATTCCGTCTGGTGCGGTGGGGGCTTATCCCGTCCTGGGCGAAAGACCCGGCGCAATATGGACTGCTGGTCAACGCCCGCTCGGAAACGGCCGCCGAGAAGCCCTCGTTCCGCGGAGCGATGCGCCATCGCAGGTGTCTTATCCCGACTACCGGGTACTACGAATGGACGGGAGGGCGCAGTTCCCGGCAGCCCCATCTCATTAAGTTGGATGACCAGCCCGTTTTCGCGATGGCGGGACTTTGGGAGGCCTGGCTCGGGGCCGATGGTAGCGAAATTGAGACGATGGCGATCCTGACGACGACCGCGAATGCCGACGTGGCGTCCATTCACGACCGCATGCCGGTGATCATCGAGCCCGAAGATTACGATCGCTGGCTCGATTGCAGTTCTGGCCGGGAGAACGAGGTTCTGGACCTCCTGGCTCCGCTACCCAGAGGGCGCATGGTTGTCATGGCCATCAACCCGAAGCTGAACGATCCGCGGGCTGAAGGGCCGGACCTGCATCAGCCGCCCAATCCGACGCTCCTTTGAATTCCAACGGAACGGGCGGTGTCGTGCCGTATCGGGTCGACTTTGGGCCGATCCGGTAACCATGGCGACTCGCGGCGCAACTCATTCGCGGCTAATCTCTTTAGGTCAAGAGCTTGTCGATTTCCGCTCGTATCAACGGCGCGGGCGAGGGTGATGTGGGTGCGTTCACAGCGCGCGCGTGATGGGAGACGACCTAATGGCTTACAGGGGCGAAGATCTCGATCTCAGGACTCCGCAGACGTGGACCGGAACACCGGCGGAACTCGTCACACCTGCCGAGATGCAGGCAGCACAGAATGGAAAGCGCGGTGTCTATCGCTCCGGTCCGATCCTCGTCGACGAGACGGTGCTCGCTTGCTGCAATCTCGCCTATGACGTTGCCGTCGCTCATCGCGCCGGTGAAGTTCGTGTCGAGCATCTCCTCAATGCGATGACGCGCATCGATGCGTCGATCGCGTCGCTCGAGGCTCGGGGCATCCGGGTGCCCTCCCTTCGCCGCGAGACGGCGGCTATCGTTGCGGGGGATATTCCGCCCGCAGGAGGCAACGGCTCGGTGTCGCCGCGCCGCTCGGACGAATTTGCCGATTTGCTGCGGCTTGCGGCTGCTGCCGCCAGCCGGCGGAATGCCGCCGCCGATGTCGACGATCTGCTCCAGGTTCTGCTCGATCACCGGGCCGACCTGCCCGGCTCGGATATCGTATTGCGTTATGCGGCGCGCGCGCCCTTTCGCGATGTCAGCGAACCTTTACCCCCTTTGACACGCTCAGGTGCCGATCTTCGCTATACGGGGTCGAGCAGCCTTCGCTACGTTCCGGATCAGATGCGGTCTTATCGTGGGGAGATCGGGGGAAGCCCGACCGACGCGCTGCAGAATTCCCGCATTGAGGCACTCGAGCAAATTGTTCGGGCTCTCAGTCAGGACTTCTCGAACGAACGCCATATCATTTCGGGGCTCGTGCGGGACTTGGGCCGGGATGCCCAGGTCCATCAGGGCGATCAGGATCACAGACAGAACGTTCTGCTCGATCGTATCGGAACGCTGGAGCAAGCCATGCTGGAAGCACGCAGTGCGCCCGCCGACCAATCTCTCGTGGCAAAGCTCGAAGACATCGAAGCTGCGCTTGAGCTCCGATTGCAAGAGATGTCGCAATCATGGAGCGTGCTCTCGCAGCGGTTGCAGGATCTCGAAGGCTCCATCCGGGACCGAGCACCGGCGAGCGGCGCAACCGTCGAGGATCTGCGGAACGCCATCGACCTGAAACCTATTTCGAGCCGCCTCGACATCATCGAGGAGGCAGTCCTCGGCGACCACCGTCGCGGCGACGCTGGCAGCGAGCTTGGCGAGCGGTTTGACAGGCTGCACGGCGATGTCCAGCGGGCGCTCTCGACCACGACTGACGGCGGCCGGATCGAGATGTTGGTTTCCGGGCTCGAACGCATCAATAGTCTTGCCGACAAGCTCGACGAGCAGCATCGCATGGTTACGCAGGTGACCGCCGATCTTACCGAGCGCGTCGGCGGCGTCGAACGCGCGCTGACGGGAGAGATCGAAACAGCGGCGGCCAAGTATCAGGCCTATGCGAACGATCTTTCCGAGCTTCATGATGCGCTGATGAAGCTCAACCAGAACCAGCACACGCTCGCCGGTTCGATGGATCAGTGGCGCACCGACGCTGCGACGGATGTCGCAAACATTCTGAATCGCATCGGCGAACTGGATCGCGACACGGCGCTGCCTATCGAGGCGCTCAATCAGATCAACGCGCACATGGATACGATGAACCGTTTCGTCGTCGAGCGTTACCGGCGACGGCACGGCTTCTGGTATTGGCTGTTCGGAACCGACGACTGGATGGGCGCGAGCTGGCCCTCCCGTAAGGAGCCCGAAACATCGGCTTGATCGTTCGTTTTTGGGTCATGATGCAGCAATGCGTTAACCCGCGCAATTTCCTGCGCCGTTAACCGAGTTGGCATGCAGTGTGCGTCGCGTCGTGCTGATGGTTTCAATCCAGCACACTTGGGCATCATGAATATTCGCGCGCTTCTCGCAAACTCTCCTCGCCTTGCCGACATTCTCTCCCCGCAACGGAACAGCTTCGGCGTCCTGCGCTTCGCCATGGCGACGCTGGTACTTGTGTCGCACAGCTATCTCTATTCTGCCGGTACGTCGGCCGCCGAACCGCTGCAACCGTGGTTAGGAAGGTCGCTCGGAGAGTGCGCGGTACGTGTGTTCTTCATTTTGAGCGGCGTGATGGTGGCGCAAAGCTTCGACCGTAGCCGAGGCATCGTCGACTTTACCGTTGCGCGTGCGCTCAGAATTTTCCCGGCGCTCATCGTCTGTGTGCTGGCCGTCGCATTCGTGGTCGGTCCCTTCGTTTCGGCTCTGCCGGCGAGCGAGTATTTCAGGAGCCCGGAACTCTACAGCTACGCTGCTAAAACGCTGATGCTCGCAACCGGCTCGGCGCCGTTGCCGGGCGTGTTCGAGACGAACGCGTATGCGACCTACGTCAACTCGTCTTTGTGGACGCTGAAGTATGAGGTCGCCTGCTATCTTGGGCTTGGCATACTGGGCGCTGCCGGGCTGTTCGATCAAAAGCTGCGATGGTTCGCTGTGGCTGGCCTTGCGGTCGTCGTGGCGACGGTTTCGCTTTCTTTGCCTGCCAATCCCGACGATTACGGATTTACCCAAAATCTTCGCTACTTCATCGTCTACTTCTACGGCGGCGTGCTGGCTTATCTGCTGCGCAGTTATCTCGTGGTGGCCGGTGTCGCGCTGCTGCCGCTGTTTCTGATTTTCGTCGCCTCCGTCCGGACGCCATTCGCGGAAGTCGGCGCCATGCTCTTTCTCGGCTACGGCGCACTTTGGGCCGGGACGAAAATGTGGGGCCCTCTACGTGGTCTCTGTAATCGCACCGATGCTTCGTTCGGCATCTACATCTTTGCCGGCCCCGTTCAGCAGACGCTTCTCTGGCTCTTTCCGTCGATATCGCCCGTCGTGCTGACGTTGGCAGCTTTCGCAATCGTACTGCCGATGGCGATTGCGTCGTGGAGGATCGTCGAGAAGCCGTCGCTTCGCCTGCGCCCGGTCGTCACGAACTCGCTGACAATGCGCAGGCGCTCAGTGCCGGTGTCCGGCTGATCCTGCTCCGTTCACCAATATCGGGATCGACACGGTCAAGCGACTTGTCTCCGCGTGTAGGTCCGTGCTTTGATTAAAAAAGTATTAACGGGCGTCGGGGGCGAGGATGTTGCGCCGCTATCTGATCGTGAACGGCATCATGACGGCTCTGCTCTACGGCGCGGTGTGGGCCTTCGCTCCGTCAGTTCCGCGCCTCATTCAGTCAGCGGAATCGACATTCAAGGCGTTCGCAATGGACAGCCCGATGCTGCGGCCGGTCGTCTATCGCATCATCAACGGTCATTGAGTTCTTCGGTTCTCAATCGCGCGGCGCCGCCGCCCGCGCCAGCCGGTCGTTGATTGCTTCCCCAAGGCCGTAGGATGGAACAGGTGTGACCGCGATCGTCTCGGCACCGCTTGCATCGAGCTTACGGAGCGCTGCGAACAGATTCGCCGCCGCTTCGATCAGGTCGCCTGACGGACTGAGATTGATGGTCGCCTGCGACGGGCACTCTGCAATCGATCCGAACCCGAGCACGGCTTCGTGCGGCTCCCAGGCTTTCGCGTTGAGCCTCAGTTTGCTTTTTGGCGCGTAGTGGCTTTGCAACTGGCCGGGAGATGTCAGACGCTCGCCCGCCTCGCTGATACGCACGATCTTTTCGCCAAGAATGTCTTCGATCGCTTCCGACGGTACCGTGCCGGGCCGAAGCAGGACAGGTGCCGCACCGACGAGACTGAGGACCGTCGATTCCAGGCCGCGCGGTGTTGGTCCGGCATCGAGAATGACGGCGGCGCTCTCACCCAAATCCGCGGCGACGTGCTCGGCGCATGTTGCGCTGATGTGGCCCGAGCGGTTGGCGGACGGTGCGGCGATCGGGCGTTGCGCAGCTTTGAGCAATTGCCGTGCAACGGGGTGATCGGGAGACCTGAGGGCGACCGTCGGCAGTCCTGCTGATACAAGCTCACTGACTTCCGTCGTTTCAAGGCGCGGCACGACGAGCGTCAAAGGGCCGGGCCAGAAGGTCTCGGTCAGCCGGCGGGCCATTGGAGAAAACGAACCGATGATGACGGCCTGTTCGAGTCCCAGAACGTGGACGATCAGCGGGTTGAACGAGGGTCGGCCCTTGGCGGCAAAGACGCGCGCCACGGCTTCGCCATTGGTTGCATCGGCGCCGAGGCCATAGACCGTTTCCGTCGGAAATGCCACGAGCGCACCGGAGCGGATCAGATGGCCCGCTTCTTCGATCCATTCGGCGTTCGCAGGCACAATCCTGCCTTGCATTCGTCAATCACCTGGTTTGCTACGGCTTCTCATCAAGCATAGTGTTCGGTCAATGCGCAGCGGCTCCGAGACATCCATGACTTATCAGGCTCCAGTAGACGACATTGTTTTTGCCCTCAAGACGGCCGCGGGTCTCGATGATCTTCTTCAACGCGGACTCTACGTGGGGCTCGACGCCGACACGATCGGAGCGGTCATTGAAGAAGCCGGAAAGTTCGGCGCCGAGGTGTTAGCACCTCTCAATGCATCGGGCGACAAGGTGGGATCGAAATTTACCGACAGCGCTGTGACGACCCCGCCGGGCTTCCGTGACGCATACCGGCAATTCGCGGAGGGCGGCTGGAGTTCGTTGCCATGCGCCGAGACATTCGGCGGGCAAGGGTTGCCGCAGATCGTCTCGGCGGCTGTCGGAGAAATTTGGAATGCGTCGAATGTTTCGTTCGGGCTCTGTCCGCTGCTGACGCAGGGCGCAATCCACGCCATCGAGGCGGGCAGCAGCGACGCCATCAAGGCCAAGTATCTGCCGAAGATGGTCGCGGGCACATGGACCGGCACGATGAATTTGACAGAGCCACATGCGGGTTCGGATCTCGGTCCGTTGTCGACGCGCGCCGAACCGCAGAGTGATGGAACGTACCGTATTACGGGCACGAAGATTTTCATCACCTACGGCGAGCACGACATGGCGGAGAACATCATCCACCTCGTGCTCGCGCGCTTGCCGAATGCGCCTGCGGGCACACGCGGCATTTCTCTGTTCCTCGTGCCCAAGTTTCTCGTCCACGACGACGGATCGCTGGGCGGACGCAATGACGTCGTCTGTGCCGGAATCGAGCACAAGCTTGGAATCATGGCGAGCCCGACGTGCGTAATGAAGTTCGGCGAGAAGGGCGGTGCGACCGGCTATCTGATCGGAGAAGAAAACCGTGGTCTCGCGACCATGTTCGTGATGATGAACGCGGCGCGGCTCGGGGTTGGGCTGCAGGGCGTTGGGGTCGCGGAACGGGCGACGCAGCAGGCGATCGCGTATGCGAGAGAGCGTCGCCAGGGCAAAAGTTTTACTCATAATGGATCGGGGGCCAGTCCGATCATCGAGCACGCGGACGTCCGCCGCATGCTGCTGACGATGAAAGCGATGACGCAGGCGGCGCGCATGATCTGCTTCGCGACAGCGCGCGAGCTCGATATTGCGCATCTGTCGAACGTTGATGCCGAGCGGAAGGCGGCGCTCGATAAAGCGGCGCTGCTGACGCCCCTCGCCAAGGCATTTTCGACCGACATCGCCAACGAGGTCGCTTCGCTCGGCATCCAGGTGCACGGCGGCATGGGCTTCATCGAAGAGACCGGCGCCGCGCAGTACCTTCGCGATGCACGCATTCTGCCGATCTACGAAGGCACCAACGGCATCCAGGCCATCGACCTCGTAACACGCAAGCTGCCGCTTCAGGGCGGAGCGGTTGTGGCATCTTATTTGGCTGAACTCGCCGATGTCATCGCCAGCGTCCGGGTTTCGAACCGTCCCGAGTTTGGGAGCATGGCGCAGAGGCTGACGGAAGCTTTGACCGGACTTCAGTGCGCAACACTGTGGATGGGGTTGAATCTCAAAAGCAAACCCGAGGCGGCTCATGCGTCGGCAACGCCGTACCTTCGCTTGATGAGCCTGACGGCAGGTGGAACATATTTGGCGAAGGGTGCGCTTTCAGAGGACGCTGCGTCGCCGCGCGTTGCCGTTGCACGGTTCTTCGCGGAAAATCTTCTGACCGAAGCCGCGGGGCTTGCCGAGTCGGTGCAGAACGGCGCGGATTCGGTTCTCATCGATGCGCACGGCGCGCTTTTCGCATGACGGCCGATGTAGAAATTTCAGCCGGCGATGGCGTGCAGGTTTTGCGCTTGACGCGGCCTGCAAAGAAGAACGCGTTAACCAGCGCGATGTACGGAGAATTGTGCGAGGCATTCGACAGGGGAGACAATGATCGTGAGATCGCAGCCCATGTGATCATCGGCGCCGGCGGGGCTTTTACCGCTGGGAACGACCTCGGCGATTTTCTCGCAACGGCGCAAGGAACCGGTGATCTCAGCGCCAACGTGCGTCGCTTCGTTTACACGCTGCCTATGATCCGGAAACCATTGATTGCGGCGGTCGACGGCGTTGCGATCGGTGTCGGCACGACGATGCTCTTTCATTGCGATCTGGTTTACGCAACGCCCGCTTCAACATTCGCAACGCCATTTCTGAATCTCGGGCTAATTCCGGAAGCCGGGTCGAGTCTTCTGATGCCGCGCCGAATGGGTTACGCGCGCGCTTTTGAAATGCTGGCGCTGGGTGAAACGTTCTCGGCTGAGCAGGCAATGCAGGCTGGGTTTGTAAACAAGGTCGTTGCGTCCGCGAACCTTGAAGAGACGGCGCTGGATGCTGCCCGGCGGCTCGCGAGCAAGCCTCCGGAGGCGTTGGCCATGACGCGGAATTTAATGCGCGGCAGCCCCGTCGAAATTTTGCAGCATATCGACAAGGAGGTCATCGCATTCCGCGAGCGATTAGCCTCACCGGAAGCGATCGAGGCATTTACAGCTTTTTTTGAAAAGCGACCCCCCAAATTCTTATAAACTTGCGCAGCGTGCTCTTACGCCGGAGTTTGTGGCAAGGTAGCATGGGCTCGTCGCTTGCGCTCAAATACAGAGAGAAAAATAATGGCGTCGCTCAAGGGCAAGACCCTGTTCGTTACCGGCGCCAGCCGCGGAATTGGATTGGCGATCGCAAAGCGTGCGGCGCGCGACGGCGCGAACGTCGTAATTGCGGCGAAGACCTCCGAACCCAATCCGAAGCTCGAAGGCACGATTCATTCGGCTGCGAAGGAGGTGGAGGATGCCGGCGGCTCTGCGCTTGCCATCCTCTGCGATATTCGCCATGAGGACGCAGTGCAACGTGCCGTCGACCAGACCGTCGCGACATTCGGCGGCATCGATATCTGCGTCAACAACGCCAGCGCAATCTCTCTGACGCCGATCGAGCAGACGGACATCAAGCGCTTCGACCTGATGTTCGCCGTCAACACGCGTGGAACGTTTCTCGTCTCGAAGGCGTGTCTGCCGCACCTTAGGAAAGCTCAGAATCCGCACATTCTGACCCTGTCGCCGCCGCTCGACATGAAACCTCAGTGGTTCTCGGGACATGTCGCCTATTCGATTGCGAAATATGGCATGAGCCTCTGCGTGCTCGGTCTTGCCGACGAGCTGAAAAAGGACGGCATCGCCGTCAACGCGCTCTGGCCGCGCACTGCAATCGCGACAGCGGCTGTTCAGAACATTCTGGGAGGCGACAAGCTGATGCGGATGAGCCGTTCGCCCGAGATCGTCGCCGACGCCGCGCATCTTGTTTTTCAGCAAGTGGCGAAGTCCTTCAGCGGTAACTTTCTGATCGACGATACATTTCTTCATTCCGTCGGCGGCGTCACAGATTTCGAGAAATATCGCGTTGATCCATCGATGCTTCTGGCGCCTGACTTTTTTGTGCCTGCCGAAAGCAAGCCGCCACCGGGGGTCAAGATTGCGCGTCTTTCGGAGTTGGGCTGATTGAGAACCAAAAATAATCGGAAAATCCGGCGCGCGCGATGACGACTCTCCTCATCACACATCCAGCGTTCCTCCAGCACGACACGGGAGAGGGACATCCCGAACGTCCAGACCGGATGCGGGCGATCGACAAGGTCTTGCAGGACGCCCGTTTTTCCGAACTGAGGCGCCGCGAGGCTCCGCTGCGTGCAGACGATACGGACTACATTGCACTGGCGCATCGGAAAGATTACGTGCAAGCGCTCAGCCGGCTGAGTGAACAGATCACGGAGGGATACCGGCATATCGACGGCGACACGGTCGTCTCGCCGGGAACCTGGGAAGCAGCGCGGCGGGCCGTCGGCGCGGGTCTCGATGCCGTCGACCAGGTGGTTCGTGGAGATGCGTCGAACGCCTTCTGTCAGGTGCGTCCACCCGGACACCATGCCGAGACCAATCATGCAATGGGTTTCTGTCTTTTCAATAACATCGCGATCGCCGCGCATTACGCCCGCGCGAAGCACGGGCTCGAACGGGTTGCCGTCGTCGATTTTGACGTGCATCACGGCAACGGTACGCAGGAAATTTTCTGGTCCGATAAAAATCTGTTCTATGGATCGACGCACCAGATGCCGCTATTCCCCGGCACGGGTGCATTGCAGGAAACGGGCGTCGGTAATATCTTCAATGCGCCGCTCAGGGCCGGTGACGGGCGCGAGCATTTCGAGGAAGCTTTTCGCGATCGCATTCTCGGGCCGCTTCACAACTTTGCGCCGGACATGGTTCTGATCTCGGCGGGATTCGATGCGCACCGTCGCGATCCGCTCGGCGGGCTTGAGCTTGTCGAGGATGATTTTCGATGGGCGACCGAGGCCGTGGCAGAGGTTGCGCGCCGCCATGCGAACGGACGAATCGTATCGATGCTTGAAGGCGGATATGATCTCAAAGGTCTCGCGCAATCGGTCGCAGCGCACGTCTCGACGTTGATGCAGGCGGGCGCCTGAGTAAAAGACGCTATTGCCAATACGATAAAGCCGCAGGGCAGGATTTATGAGCGCACCAAAAGCACCGGTGAAAACGTTGGATGATATCAAGGATATGACGTTCGAGCGGGCCCTCAAGGAACTCGAAGCCATTGTCGGCCGGCTCGAGCGCGGCGACGTCGACCTTGAGGAAAGCATTGCGATTTACGAGCGTGGCGAGGCGCTTCGCGATCATTGCGACCGGCTGCTGAAGGCGGCGGAGGCCAAAGTCGAAAAATTGACGCTTGGGGCCGATGGGACGCCGAAGGGAACCACCCCGCTCGATAAGGACAACGGCTCACCGTTTTAACCGCCTCGCAGTGAAGCGCAGCTTGGTGCGAAGAATTTTATAGCTTCACTGCGGCAAGCTCACGCACTATTCATCTGTTGGCTGTCCCCGGTTGGGGAGCACAGCGATACGCGCTATGAACGGCGGAGCGTCCGCCTTTCTCCACTTTGGATCGTGGTGATCCGCAGGTTCCCCGTCACACCAGGATTCTTTCCGTGAGCAAGACACCGTTACTCGATCGCATCGGAACGCCTCATGAGCTTCGTCAGCTTTCGGAAGATCAGCTTCCGCAGGTGGCGGATGAATTGCGCGCGGAAATGATCGATGCAGTTTCGGTCACGGGTGGTCACTTGGGCGCGGGGCTTGGCGTCATCGAGCTGACGGTCGCGCTGCACTGGGTTTTCAATACGCCTGAAGACCGCCTGATCTGGGATGTCGGACATCAGGCGTATCCGCACAAGATCCTGACGGGGCGGCGGGATCGTATTCGGACGCTGCGGCAACCGGGCGGCCTGTCGGGCTTCACGAAGCGCGACGAAAGTCCCTACGATCCGTTCGGAGCGGCGCATTCCTCGACGTCGATTTCGGCGGCGCTCGGGATGGCCGTGGCGCGCGACCTCAACGGCGGCAAGAACAGCGTCATTGCGGTGATCGGCGACGGCGCGATGAGCGCCGGCATGGCCTACGAAGCGCTGAACAACGCCGGCGCACGCGACGAACGGTTGATCGTCATCCTGAACGACAACGATATGTCGATTGCACCGCCGACGGGTGCGCTCTCGGCGTATCTGGCGCGCGTCACGTCGAGCGGCACATATCTGCACCTTCGCGACTATGCCAAGCAGCTCGCGAAAATGCTGCCGAAGCAATGGGAGCGGCGCGCTGCCCGCGTCGAGGAATATACGCGGCACATCTGGCAGGGGGGCACCTGGTTCGAGGAGCTTGGCTTCTACTATGTCGGTCCGATCGACGGACACGATTTCAATCAGCTTCTCCCGGTTCTGAAAAACGTCCGCGACGCCGAGCAGGCCCCCATTCTCGTTCATGTCGTGACGAAGAAAGGCAAGGGCTATGCCCCGGCCGAAGCCGCCGACGACAAGTATCATGGCGTCAACAAATTCAATGTCATCACAGGTGCGCAGGTCAAGCCGAAGCCCAACGCACCGAGCTATACGAAGGTTTTTGCCGATAGCCTGATTGACGAGGCGCGGAAAGACAAGCGCATCGTGGCGATTACGGCCGCCATGCCATCCGGCACGGGCCTCGATCATTTCGGCAAAGAGTTTCCTGACCGCACGTTCGATGTCGGCATCGCAGAGCAGCACGCGGTGACCTTTGCTGCTGGATTGGCGGCGGAAGGCTATAAGCCCTTCGCGGCGATCTATTCGACATTCCTGCAGCGCGCCTACGATCAGGTCGTACACGACGTTGCGATTCAGAAGCTACCAGTGCGATTTGCTCTCGATCGTGCCGGACTCGTCGGCGCCGATGGCGCGACGCACGCCGGCTCGTTCGACATTGCCTATCTCGGATGCCTGCCGGATTTCGTTATCATGGCGGCGTCGGACGAAGCCGAGCTCGTTCACATGGTCGCGACGCAAGTCCAGATCGACGATCGGCCGAGCGCGTTGCGCTATCCGCGCGGCGAAGGTATCGGCGTGGACATGCCTGAATTCGGCGTGCCGCTTGAGATCGGAAAGGGTCGCATCGTTCGCGAGGGGTCCAAGATCGCTCTGCTGTCTCTCGGTACGCGGCTTGCGGAATGCCTGAAGGCTGCCGATCAGCTTCAGACCTTCGGGTTATCGACGACCGTCGCCGACGCACGCTTTGCGAAGCCGCTGGACGGGCGGCTCATTCGCGACCTGGCCTTGAACCACGAGGTTCTCGTTACGGTCGAAGAAGGATCGGTTGGTGGCTTTGGCAGTCATGTTCTGCAATTCCTTTCGAATGAGGGGCTGCTCGACCGGGGCCTGCGCGTCCGCGCGAAGGTTCTGCCCGACGTTTTCATCGATCAGGGAAAGCCCGAGGCAATGTACGAAGAAGCAGGGTTGAATGCCTCCGGCATCGTGCAGACGGTCTTTGCCGCACTCGGACGAGCCGACGTTATCGGAGAGCGCGCATAAATCTCTCCGATCGCAGGAAGCGATGGGACGAGGAAGCCCGGCTCAAGCCGGGCTCCGCTGCGAGTTTACTGTACGGTAACGGTGACGACCGGAGACTCCACGGGCGGATCGGTCGGGACGTGGTTTTTATCGCCGAGCAGAAGCTGCAGCGTATGCTTGCCGGGCGTCAACTCGACGGTCGCTTCCGTCTGCCCTTTGCCATAATGGACGTGATGCTCGTCCTTGGGAATAGTGGAATTCAAATCCGGAACCGGGGTGTCGATGAGCAGATGATGATGTCCGCTGTTCGCCTTGTCGGTGCCGGCCGGGATGATCTCGATGCCCTCGGCGCCGAACTTCACGGTGACCGGGCTTGTAACGGTCGCGCCATCCGCCGGTTCGATGATGAATACCTTGGCTCCAGCCGGTGCCGGCGTCCGTTCGCCATCTGCTAATGCAACAACAGGAAACGCTAACGCAAAGATTGCAGCGGCGATTGCGGTTCTCATGAATTCCCTCCAATTTGCACCACCCAATTCGCAAGAAATGGGACGTGAAGCGACTATATTCAATGATGACGAACCGGCAAACGCCATGCGCCTTGATTTGGCACTCGTAGCGCGCGGATTGGCGCCGTCGCGAGCGCGCGCCCAGGACCTGATCAGGCGCGGTTTCGTGCGGGTTGCGGGAAAGTCGTACAACAAGCCCGCATTCGAGGTCGCTCCATCGCAGGTTGTCGAACTCTCTGCGGAAGCTCCGGCATACGTTTCGCGCGGAGCGGAAAAGCTTGCCGCGGCTCTCGACCGTTTCGGATTTGATCCGGCGGGTGTCGTGGTGCTCGATGTCGGGGCGTCGACGGGCGGCTTTACCGAAGTCTTGCTCGAGCGGGGCGCGGCATGCGTTTTCGCGGTCGATGTCGGCAGTTCGCAATTGCATGAAAAGTTGAAAGCTGATCCGCGCGTGGTGTCGCTCGAGAATTGCGATGCGCGCGAGTTGTCGCGAGCACAGGTTCCGGTGCTTACCGGCGCGATTGTCATCGATGTCAGCTTCATCTCGGTGACGAAAGTTCTGGAAAATATTTTGCCGCTCGCATCGGACAGCGCGTGGCTCGTCGTGCTGGTCAAGCCGCAGTTCGAGGTTGGGCGCAAGCGGGTCGGCAGCGGCGGTATCGTTCGCGACGAAGCGGCGCGTCGCGGTGCGGTCGACGCGGTTCGGGAGCGGCTACTGAATCAACCGGGCTGGCGCATCATTGACGAAATGGAATCTCCGATCTTGGGTGGTTCGGGCAATGTCGAATATCTGATCGGAGCGCGGCACGATGTCGGATGAACGCGAGCTTCTGATCACGCGTGTCGGGGCGCAGGGCGACGGTTTTGCGGAGAGCGAAGGCGCGCCTGTTTTCGTACCGTTCGCGCTTGCTGGCGAACGTGTGATCGCAGATGTCGATGGCGAGCGCGGGCGATTGCTCCGCGTCCTGCAGCCGAGTGCGGAACGCATCGCTCCGATCTGCCGGCATTTCGGGACGTGCGGAGGCTGCGCCGTTCAGCACATGTCGTCGGACGCCTATCGGGCGTGGAAACGCGGTCTTGTCGCTTCGGCGTTTGCGGCGCGCGGGCTTGATGTCGATGTCGACGAATTGGTCGAGCCCGGTGGAAAGCGCCGGCGCGCCGTGTTCTCTATCGAGCGTGATGATCGAGGCGTGGTAATCGGGTTTCATGAGGCCCAGTCGCATGTGCTGGTGGCGATCGATGAGTGCCCCGTTCTCGAACCGAAGATCGTTGCAGCGCTTCCGGCGCTCAACGCGCTTGTTGCGCCGTTGATTTCAAAGCGCGGTGCGCGCCTGACGGTGACGTTGACCAATTCGGGCCTCGATGTGCTGCTCGACGGCATCGAGCGTCGATTGACTCCCGATATCCGTAGCCGGCTGGCTTCTGGAGCAAGCACGCTGCAACTGGCGCGGCTCGCCGTTGGCAACGATGTCGTCGTCGAGACTTTGCCGCCGTTTCTTTCATTCGCCACGGCCGACGTCGTCCTGCCGCCAGGATGTTTCGTGCAGGCCGTTGCAGAAGCAGAAATTGAGATGGCGCGGCGCATTCTGACAGCCGTCGGCAAGGTCAAGACGGTTGCGGATTTGTTTTGCGGCATTGGCGCTTTCACGCTTCCGCTCGCCGCACGCGCGAAAGTTCTGGCATTCGACGGCAATCAGCTGGCCATCGAGGCGCTTAGGGCAGCTGCGAAAAAAGCCACCGGCTTGAAGCCGATCACCGCACGCGTGCGCGATCTCTTTCGCGAGCCGTTGTCGCCGTTGGAACTCAATGAGCATGACGCGGTGGTTTTCGATCCGCCGCGCGCCGGGGCCGAAGCTCAAGCGCAGCGGCTTGCGAGGTCGAAGGTCAAAACCGTCGTCGCCGTCTCCTGCAATCCGGCGACGCTGGCTCGCGACGCACGGCAGCTGGTTGACGGCGGGTATAAAATCGAATTCGTGACCCCGGTGGATCAGTTCGTCTACTCAGCGCACGTCGAAGTGGTTGCCGTCTTCCGGCGCTAGAGCCTTTCCGCTTTTCGCTGAATCGCGGAAAGTCTCTAGCTCTTTGTTTTGTCGTGCTTCTTATCGGAAAACCGGTTCCCACTTTTCCGGAAGCACTCTAGGCGCCTGTCTGACCGCGATGGCGCAGGAAGTGGTCGACAAGCACGATCGCCATCATGGCTTCGCCGACCGGAACGGCGCGGATGCCGACGCAGGGATCGTGACGGCCTTTCGTTGTGATTTCCGTCTCATGACCATGAGTATCGATCGTCTTACGCGGTGCGAGGATCGACGATGTCGGCTTGACGGCGAAACGGCAGACGATGGGCTGTCCGGTCGAGATGCCGCCGAGGATGCCGCCGGCATTGTTCGACAGGAAAACGGGCTTGCCGTCGTTTCCGATACGAATTTCGTCGGCGTTCTGCTCACCGGTTAGTTCTGCTGCGGCCATGCCTGCGCCGATCTCGACGCCTTTGACGGCATTGATCGACATCATAGCGCCGGCGAGATCCTGATCGAGCTTGCCATAGAGGGGCGCGCCCCAGCCTGCCGGCACGCCTTCGGCGATCACTTCGACAACGGCGCCGATGGACGAGCCGTCTTTGCGGATCTTGTCGAGGTAATCGGCCCAGAGTTCCGCGGCCTTCTTGTCGGGCGAAAAGAACGGATTGCCTGCGATGTCGTCCCAGTTCCAATTGCCGCGGTCGATCTTGTGCGGTCCGATCTGCACGAGCGCGCCGCGAATTTTGACGTCACCAAGGACTTTGCGGGCGATGGCTCCTGCCGCGACGCGGGATGCTGTCTCGCGCGCCGAAGAACGGCCGCCGCCACGATAATCGCGGATGCCGTATTTCGCGTCGTATGTGAAATCGGCATGCCCCGGACGGTATTTGTCTTTGATATCGCCGTAGTCCTTCGAGCGCTGATCGGTATTCTGGATTTCGAGTGCGATTGGCGTGCCGGTAGTGACCTGTTTGCCGGAAGCATTGTTGAAGACGCCTGACAGAATTTTGACCGCGTCGGCTTCCTGGCGCTGGGTCGTGAAACGCGATTGGCCCGGCCGTCTGCGGTCGAGATGGACCTGAATGTCGCTTTCGTCGAGCGGAATGCCGGGAGGGCAGCCATCGACGATCGCGCCGATCGCGGGGCCGTGGCTTTCGCCCCACGTGGTTACGCGAAACAGATGGCCGAAGGTATTGTGAGACATTGCCTGATCATACGCCCGAATGTGAGCCCGGCGCGCATCGCTTTCGATGGCTCTGCAACGATTGTGTTGCCGGGTTGCGTCACAGCTCTTCTTAGGAGCGACGAGGTGAGGCAGCAAGCCCGCATCGCCGGTAAAGCGCGTGACAAGTCTCCGCGACGCAGATTAACTCAGCCGCAGTGTGCGTTCGTCAATGGTTCCGCCACGCTTGTGAAACATGACGATAACGTTCGTACCTTGTATCCGCATTTTACCTGCAACTCGGCCGAGCACGTGATTGCTGCCTGAACGCAGCCCGCGTCGTATCGATGAACCGCACGTTCCGGGACAAGCATGCGGAATTAAGTCCTTTTCGCAGGAAGAGGGCGGCACTCCAGTCGTGCGTTTAAAAGACCGTTCCTCCCGGATTTGAGCGTCCGCGGTCGAAGGGTCTTTCATCATGCGTCCGTCATTGGACGACGAAGAGCCGGAGAGCCGCTTCTCCGGCTCTTTTTGCATTCAGGCTTCAGCCTAGAGCCAGTCCATCGCGCCATCGCGCAGGAGCAGGATTTTATCCTGAGGCGCGTCAAGGAACGGCACGAGGTCGGCATCGATTCCGAGGAGGGCACCGCGGGCAACGCGGCTGACACCGCCGTGCGTGACGGCGACCGTATCGCGTTCGAGTCGATCGAGCCACGCTGCGATGCGCTGTTGAAGATCGCAGTAGCTTTCGCCGCCGATCGGCTGCCAGCCGAAGGGATCGGAGGCTTTGCCCGCGACCCCTACGGGATCTTTCTCAGAAAGTTCGGAAGCGAGTTCGCCTTCCCAGTGGCCGTAGCTCAGCTCCCGGATGGCAGGGTCGGTACGATAGCCATCGACTTTCAGGCCGAGCGCCGCACGGATGAGCTGCATCGTCTCAATGGCACGTTCGAGCGGGCTTGAAACAAAATCGGTCGCCGCGAGGCCGGGCATCCGCGTTTTCAGAACTTCGCCCTGGCGCCGGGCTTGTGCGCGGCCCGTGTCGTTCAAGGGAATGTCGCGCTGGCCCTGGTAGCGAGAATCCCTGTTCCAGTCGGTTTGACCGTGGCGGATGAGATAGAGCGTCAAACCGGGTTTTAAACGTGCTGTCGCGGCGCGCCCGCTCAAGTGTCCTCGCTCTTCACGACCGTGATGTCGGGAGCGTCCTCGTTCTTCATGCCTTGGATGTGATAACCGCTGTCGACATGGTGGACTTCGCCCGTCACGCCGCGTGACATATCGGACAGGAGATAGAGTCCTGCGCCTCCCACGTCCTCGATAGAGACGTTGCGGCGAAGCGCCGAGTTATATTCGTTCCATCGCAGGATGTAGCGGAAGTCGGCAATGCCGGCTGCGGCGAGCGTCTTGATCGGGCCGGCGGAAATTGCGTTGACGCGAATTCCAGTGCGTCCGAGGTCGGCCGCGAGATAGCGCACACTCGCTTCGAGAGCCGCCTTGGCGACACCCATGACATTATAGTGCGGCATCACCTTTTCGGCGCCGTAATAGGTGAGCGTCAGCAGCGAGCCGCCATCCGGCATCAGCTTCTCAGCGCGCTGGGCGAGCGCCGTGAAGGAGAAGCACGAGATCAACATGCTCTGGGTGAAGTTTTTCTCGGTCGTGTCGACGTAGCGGCCATCGAGTTCGTTCTTGTCGGAGAAGGCGATGGCGTGCACCAGGAAGTCGAGGCGGCCCCATTCCTGCTTCAGCGTCTCGAAGACGGCATCGATCGAGGGCGCGTCGGTGACGTCGCATGGCAGCACCAACTTCGTACCGAGGTCTGCCGCGAGAGGCTCAACCCGCTTTTTCAGCGCGTCGCCCTGATACGTCAGTGCGATTTCGGCGCCTTGCGAGGCGCAAGCCTTGGCGATGCCCCAGGCAATCGACCGATTGTTGGCGACGCCCATAATCAAACCGCGTTTTCCGGCCATCAATTGGCCCGCGGCTGCGGACGTGTTCGCCTGTGACCCCGCCATGGGTTCAAATTCCTTGAATAATTTCTGATGGGTGTGGGCTGGCGCGCATCCTACACAAATGCGTTTGCCGGTCCAGATGCCGGGGAGGCTCACATGCGCGGCGATTGGCCCGGGTCTGGGAATGCCTGAAGCGCTCCCGCTACACGGGATAAGTCATGGAAGTAGCAAATATTTTTCAATGGGCCGGAACCTGGACCTCCTTGCCGGAAAGCTTCGGACGGTCCGAACCGGCGATTCGACCATCGTCGATCGTAATAATGCGGTCGGCATATTGCAGCGTCCGGTGATCGTGGGTGACGGCGAGGACGGCGCGCCGCGTGTCCTGTGCAACCTTTGCCAGCAGCTCCATGACCGCCATGCCGTTCTTCGCGTCAAGCGCCGCCGTCGGCTCGTCGGCCAGGATGACGGACGGCGATCCGGCAAGCGCACGAGCAATCGAGACTCGCTGCTTCTCGCCGCCCGACATTTTCGACGGCATGGCGTTGATGCGATGACCGAGGCCGACGGCTTCGAGCGCTTCGGCGGCCTGATCGTAGGCATCGGGGCCGTTGAGGTCTCGGAGATCCAGCGCCAGCATCACGTTCTCGACCGCTGTCAGCGTCGGCACCAGGTTGTACGACTGGAACACGAAGCCGACGTGCTTGCGCCTCAGGTTGGCGAGTTCTTCCGTATTCATATTATGTGTTTTGAATCCTGACAGTGTCAGCTTGCCTTCCGTCGGCGACAGGATGCAGCCGAGGATCGACAGCAGCGTCGTCTTGCCGGAGCCCGACGGCCCCATCAGCAGGGTGAGTTCGCCGGTGTGGAGCTGCAGATCGATGCCCTTCAGAACCTTGACCTCGTTGGGGGCTGCGCCGAGCACCTTCACGATGCCCTCGGCTTCGAGGATGACCTTGCTGTTCATTGGCGTGGACATTGTTGATCTCCCGGCTTAGCGGCTGAATACGACGGCCGGGTCGATCCGGACGACTTTGATGATGGCGCTGATAGCTGCGAATATGCACATTCCGATGGTGACCGCGAACAGCCCCCCCGCAAGTCCAGGGGTCATGATGACGGTCAGCTTGGTGTCCTGGGCCCCGCGGATCGCAAGTAATGCCAGGATCATACCGAGCACATAACCGATGAGGCCGGACAATACAGCCTGCATCAGGATCACCTTTACGATGTAGCCTGCTCCGGCACCAAGTGCGCGTAGGGTCGCGAACTCGTTGATATGGTCCTTGGTGCTCGAATAGAGGGTCTGGGCGACGATGACGATGCCGACGATAAGGCCGAGGAGCGCGCCCGCGATCAATGCCGCGCCGGCACCGGTCTGGAACAGCCAGTAGTTCTGGCTGCGCTTGCGGAATTCATCCTGGGTCAGAACTTCGGTATCGGGAAGACGCTGCTCGATTTCGGCGCGCACCTTCTCGATGTCGGCACCGGACAACAACGTCACGCGCTGATAAGAGGCCTGGTCTTGCTCGGCACCCGAAAGGCGCCGCGCTTCCTCGATCGACGTGAAGACGAACGGCAGCGTCGTAAAGGATCGGATACGCTTCGTTATCGCGACAAGCTCGACGGAAGCGCCGTTGATTTCGGCGCGCTGGCCGAGGCCGTTGACGCCGAGATCCGGGAAGTAGCTCTGGTCGATTGCGACGGTATCTGGTGCTTCGAGCGCCGCGCGGCTGCCTTTGATGATGTTCCAGGGAAGCGCCTTCGGGCTGTCGCCTGCGGTGCCGATCAAAAGGATCGTGTTCCGGCCGCCTTGTGGTTTGCGCCAGCTTGCGAAGGAAACGACCATGTCTTCGGAATTCTCGACGCCCGGCGTCGAGAGGACCATATGGCGCTCGCGGCCAGAGAGGAATGACGGGTCGTCGTAGCTTTTCGTGCCGAGCGGGATGACCCAAAGATCGGCCGGTGCGGCGTCGATGATCGCCGAAATCTTCTTTTGCGAGCCGAGATAGATGCCCGACTGAACGGCGACGAGGACGACGGAAAAGACGATGCCGACGATCGTGACGAAGAAGCTCATCCGATCGTGGAAGAGATTGCGATAGGCGAGCTTCATCACCATCGGGATCGAACGCCGACGCGAGCGTGTGCGCTTCGAAACCGTAGGCCGTGCGCTCGCTCCGGCTGGCATGTTGACTGCAAGTTCCATGACCTGTCCTCCTCCTTGAGGGCGTTGGCCGGCTTCAATGACGGTAGCTGTTTGATCGAATGTGGCCGGGAGCGGATGCGGTTGCCGCTTCCGGGTCGTGCTCATTCGTTGCAGGGAACGTCGACCAGGCCGGCGATCGCTGCGGAGTAGCGGCGGCAGATTTGCTTTGCCTCGGACGTCGCTTTCTTGACGTCGATCTTTTCGTCAGTTGGCGTCTTATCTGCGGTCGCGACCTTGTCCGGTTTGATCGTATCGGTCTTGGCCGTGTCCGTTGTCGTCGTAGCTGGCGTGGTTGTGGCTGGCGTTGTCGTCGTTGCGGTCGCCGTCGGAGCTGGGCTTTCTGCCGTTGTCGATCCGGTTGTGACGTCGCTCGTTTTTGCGATGTCGGTCGTTGTGGCGGGATCGCTGGCGAGCTTGTCTTCGAGCTTTGCAGTCTTAACGGCAGAAGTCGAAACCGGCTTCACGCTTGCAACATCGATCTTGCGCGGGCGCTTGATCTTGCGGACCGGAGTGGCTTCGGCATGGTAGGTGCGGCGCGCGCGACGTTCTTTGGCGCAATTGCGGTCGTATCCACCGGCATAGCTTTGGTTCGAATGGGCGATGAACGAGCCGAGTGGGAAGCCGAAGCCGACGCGGATGCCGCCGGCGTTTGCAGCGCTGGTCAACGTCGTGCCGGCCAGCAGTGCGGCGGCGAGTGCGAGAGTGGTCTTCGTCATTGGAGCCTCCTAAGGGCTTGAAGCCTGTTCTTGTTGATCTCGATGCCGGTCCTCACCGGCGATGGCTGCAGATTGCCCTTTTCAAGCCGTCGGCGCTGTTCCTGTCGGAACATGAGCTCAGGCGTTTCGAAGTTTTAATTTTGTTATTTATATCAATGACTTGTTTAAGCTGCCGAGATTTTACCGAGGGCCGTGCGCTGCCCAGGTGCTTCCACCCGAACACCGATGAGGTTGGCGACGAAGCGGTCGATGGCGTCGACGACGAGGTGGCGCTGCCGGTCGACGGTGACGACATGGTAGCAATCATCCAGAACCTCGAGATTGACAGGACCTCCAAGGCTGTCGCGGAGATAGGTTGCGTTGCTCATCGCGGCGTAGTCGTCTTCGAGTGGATGCACGATCAGGGTCGGCTGGCGGACAAAGGCGACGAGCTTCCGGACCGCATTCACCATCTGCCTGTGTTCGAACACGGCACCGCCGGGAGTCGCAGGATTGCCGGCCTCAGCGCTGCTGCGAGAGGCTCGCGCCCTCCGGATAAAATCCCGAATCCGCTCGTCCTTGATGCCGTGCGGATCGTGGTGTGGAAAGCTGAAAAGGTTCGCGAACCACTTGAAGCGGACGAGCCGGAATAGCCGCGCGTACCAGGGGATCATCCAGCCGTTGAGCCAGAGGGTCGGCGCAAGCAGTGCCGTTGCGTCGACTTTCGTCGGTTTCTTTGCGGCAAGCAGGATCGCGAGGACAGCACCCGCCGACAGCCCGCCTGCGATGACGACATCGCAGTCCTTCTTGAGATCATCGAGGGCCAGCTCGGCACTGCGATACCAGTCGGTCCAGGAGGAGGCTTTCAGCTCGTCCTCGCTGCCGCAGTGCCCGGCAAGAGTTGGGCAGTGGACGGTGTATCCCTGTTTGGCGAGGCCGCTCGCCACGAAGCGCATTTCGACCGGCGTTCCGCACAGCCGATGCAGCAGCAGGATGCCGACTTTTCCGCCTTTGATTTTGAAGCCTGCGTCTGTCGCCATCAGTCGCCTCTCGGGTGCAATGTTTGTTCGATGATGCAAGGGTTAATCGCTCTGTCCGCTCACGGCAGTTCCGCTCGTGACACGGGTGTCATGCGGCTGTCTGTAATGGAGCCGCTGTCACGACTGGCTGACGTGATGGTTCGGTCGCAGCATCGATCGCGAGCAATAATCGCTGGGCGTTGAATCCGAAGCGCGCATTGAGGCGTTGCTCTGAGGCTGCGGCGATTGCGGCCGCGATCACCTTGAAGCCGCGCTCGAGCAGCATGTCCTTGAGGCGGCGCGCCGCGAAAACGTCGATGAGCGCGCGAAACCGGAGGGCGACGGCAAGGCGTTCATCGACGTTGGTTTCAATGTCAGACCAAAGACTGCCCTCGAGCACGCGAAGCTCGCGTTCGCTCAGACCTTTGAGCAAGGCAAGCCCTTGGCCGTTTGCGATCAGCATCTGCATCGGACGATTAAGGGCAGACGTTGCGACTTGCGGGACGTCGGTCGGATCGAGTTTGGCTACCATGGTGTGTCTGCCTGCGTTCGATCAGAGAGCGACGCCGCCGAACGCCATCCATGGCGATCCGGCGAGCACGATGATTTCGCGGACTTTCAAATCTCCCAGCTCGAAATGCACTTCCTGGCCTTCGAGGTCGTCGCGGCGATTGAGGATTTCCGTTCGCTTGAAACGGTAGGCACGCCCATCTTCGGCGGCGATGATTCCGACGCCTAGATCGCTGCGGAATTTCTTGATTTCTCCGTACATCGTATCTCTCCTTGTGCGAGCGTTCGAGGACGCGTCTTCGTCCGTTGCTCATTCATGCGGAGAGTTTGACGACGGCGCTGTTCCTGCCGGGACAGGACTCGTATGCATACGGATCAATTTGTAATTTTGGTTGCACAAAAGCAGCGCGATGCGCTGCGTTTGAAAACGCGACGGGGAGGGGCGGGAATGGGGCCGCATGCCCACGTCCGCGCTCCTCCCCGTACCCAGGACCGGCGGCAGCTCCGCTAAGGAGGACGCGCGCCGCCGCTGGCCTGTTCGGTTTCCGTCAGAGGTATTCTGCAAGCATGGTCTTGCCTCTCACCCCTGACGGTATTTCATGTTCCGTCATCACTTGAAAAAAGCATCGGCACGCATGCCGGGTAGCAACGGGGGATTGCCTTCAAGATCGATGGTCACTGGGAGCACTTCGACATCCACCGGACGGCGCGCGCCGCGCAGTGCGAACTGCGGAGAGGTCAGCGACGGCGCAAGTTCCGCGACCGTGCCTTCGAACTCCTTGCCCGGATAGGCGTTGCTCTTGACGACGACCTTGCCGCCGACCTTGATCTTCGAAACATCGATCTCATCGACCTCGGCTTTGAGGCGCACGACCGACATGTCTCCGAGCACGGCGAGCGTCTGGTCTGGCGACGGCGCAACCATCTCACCGGCCTTTGCCGGAAGCTGCAAAACAGTGCCGCTGACGGGCGCCAGAATGCGCGTTTTCTCAAGCAGGGCTTCGGCAACTGCTACATCCGAGCGGGCAGCCTGAAGCGCGGACTCAAGACGATTAGGCGCCGGAATGTTCGGCTTCGATTGCGCCTTCGCATAGGCGGAACGCTCGTCCTGCAGCTTGTCCTTGGCCTTGGCAAGATCGTCACGGGCGCGGGAGACACGCGCGTCGCTGCCGTTGCCTGCCCGTCGGGCCTGAAGCTCGTATTCGAGTTCGAAATGCGCATTTGTCAGAGCCCGTTCGGCGGTAAAGACATTGTCCTCGGCCGCCCGGAGATCGTCGCGAGTCTTGTCGAGGGGCTGCGCGTCACGCTCGCGTTTGCGGGAAGCAACCTCGGTCTCTGCGGCCTGGAGACGGGCGCGGGCTTCATCATCGTCGAGGCGGATCAGAAGCTCGCCTTCCTCGACTTTGTCGTTCTGCTTGACGGCGACTTCCGCGATGCGGCCGAGCAACGCCGATCCGACGCGAACGGTGCCGGACCTGGGTTCGATGCGACCGGGTGCTGCGGCCGCCCAATCAACTCTCGGCGTAACGTCCTCGGTCTTCAATGTGTCGTCGGCTTTTGAGGCGAGCAGATCGCTGTGGGTGAGGTTGACTGCTCCAAATGCTCCGGCTCCCGCCGCGACGAGTGCGAACAGCGAAAGCTTCAAGAAAATTCTGCGTTTCGGACGGCGATAGGTTTCGTCTGCGCTCATGACTTGATCCTCCTTAGGGATTTGCATGAGAACCGACGTACAGGTCTTGTCGCGGCGCCGCTGTTTCGAGCGGAACAGGTTATGTGTTCTGCAAAAGAAGTTCCGCAGCGGGTAGAAAATAAGAAGGGCTCCGGGAATTGCCCGAAGCCCTTTTTCTAAGCGTTAGTGGAACGCGATCGCCGAAAGTTACTGACACATCTCGCGCAGTGTCCATCCGACGATCTTGCAGCTTTCAGTCCCGTTGGCGTTAAGGAAGCACTTGCGGTTCGGGAGGCGCTGATAATCGCAGTAATAGTTGCCCGAATGACCGGAATAGCCGTGCATCGGTTTTGCGAACTGATAATCCTGAATGAAAACTTCCTTGGCACCGCCGCGTGCGTAGGCGGCGGAACCTGAAACGGCCAATGCGCTCGCGAGTGTCGCGACTGCTGCAAGGGCGGTGAAAGCTGTGTTGAACGATGCCATTTTGAAATTCCTCCTTTTGGGCTGAAAGCCTCGATTTCATTTCCCGGAGGTAGCTTTAAGAGCTTCGGGCCAGGGGCGGCTGTTCCGGCCGGAACACGGCGCGACGGGTGCCCCGACTAAGGCACACGGAAAATTATTCGCGGTATCGCTGCCGTGAGACTGCGGTCGCTGGGGCTTTCCAAATGATACAGCTTGCAGAGGTGATCGTTGGCGGCTTTGAGTGTATCCTGCTTCGGCGCTGGTGCCTCTGCTCGCAAAAGATCTGAGGGGCGATTTAACGATGGGAAAGCTCTGGTCGATGATTGTCAGCCTCGTCGCGATGTGGACCGCGGCCTCGAGCGTTACGCCATCCAATCCTGTGACGGGTCTTGCCTACGATTTCGAGTTTACAGGCATCGACGGCAATTCGATGCCGCTGTCCGCTTTTCGCGGCAAGGTTCTGCTGATCGTCAACACGGCGTCGTTCTGCGGCTATACGAAACAATACGCAGGACTGCAGAAGCTATGGTCGCGCTACGAGAAGGCGGGCCTCGTCGTCATCGGCGTTCCTTCGAATGATTTCGGCGAGCAGGAGCCGAAGTCGGAGGGCGAGATCAAGACATTCTGCCAGGGCGCGTTCGGTGTGACGTTTCCGCTGACGTCGAAACAGCACGTCGTCGGCGTGGATGCGCACCCCTTCTACAAATGGGCGGCGGGAGCTATGGGCCCGGCGGGCACGCCGAACTGGAATTTTCACAAGTATCTGGTGGACCGGGATGGCCGGCTGCTGTGGTCGTTCTCGACCAAGCTCCCGCCGGAGTCGGCAGAGATCACGGGCGCGATCGAGAAAGCCCTCGCTGGGCCGGCAGGCGTCGCGCAAAATTGAGCGGGCTCGCTGCGCTATTTTTTATTTCGCCGGTCCGGTCTCGATGGGTAGCCCGTTCGTTTCCTGACCCCACTCGGCCCAACTGCCATCGTAGACGGCGGCGTTGGTCTGGCCGAGGACCGCAAGCGCCAAAGCCAGCATCGATGCCGTGACGCCCGATCCGCAGGTCGTTACGACCGGCCGCGAGACGTCGATGCCGACATTCTTGAACAGATTGTCCAGTTCTTCCGGCGACTTGAGCGTGCCATCGGCGGTGAGAAGCTCCTGAGACGGGACGTTCTTCGAACCCGGGATATGGCCGGCGCGGAGGCCAGGCCGTGGCTCCGGATCGCGGCCCTCGAACCGCGCCGCCGGGCGTGCGTCGACGATCTGCGTGCCGGATTTTGTGAGCAGGGCCTTCATTTCATCGAGGTCGCGGATGATCTCGGTGTTCTGTAGGGGGGTATAGTGGCGCTCGGAGCGTGGTGCATGTGGACCATCTTCAAGCGGCCGGCCTTCCGCCTTCCACTTGCGCAGCCCTCCGTTCAGGACTGCGACGTCCTGATGGCCCATGGCCCTGAACGTCCACCAGACGCGAGCAGCCGAAAAGATGCCGGCTGTATCGTAGACGACGATGCGGGCACCGTCGCCGACACCCATTTTCTTCATGCGCGAGGCGAACTTGACGGTCGACGGCAGCATGTGGGGCAGCGGCGACTTCTCATCCGAAAGATCGTCGATGTCGAAGAACAGCGCTCCGGGGATATGCTCGGCGAGATATTCCTTTTTTGCGTCGCGCTTGGCCGTCGGGAGATGCCAACTGCCGTCGAGGATGATCAGGTCTGGAGAGGACAAGTGGCTCGCGAGCCAATCCGTTTCGACGATCCAATTTTTGGCAGACTTCTGCAAGGAGCACCCCGTAGCTTGACTTCGATAGAAAATATTTCCGCGGCTCAAAGCAGATAGGCAAATCCCCGCCGGGTCGCAAGTTGCCGAGTGACGCGAAAGGCCGTCGACTTGGTTGTGTTGTTGAACATAATTCAGTTTAGAGGGCGATGCCGGCGGCTTACGCCAAACGAAGCGGACAGCCATTATTCGTTATTATTGATCGCAGCTTTGTCTTGTCTGAACGGAGTGTCGGGCACACGCTAATTCTGGCGCAGGGTCTCAACGGGGGACCACCCGTGAAGGCGGGTATTGCGATGTTTCTCAAGGTCATTGCCCTACTATTGGCAGCTATACTCGCATATTTCCTGGTTCAGAGTGATTTTGACTTGGACCAAGCCTATTTTTTTCTGTTGCTGCCGGCATCGGCTATTTTGAGTTACTTGGTGCTCGGCGCTACCGATTGACCGCCGACGCTGCGCCTGCGGTTTGCGGCCCGGCAGCCGAATTTTCTTCATTTCTGCATTGTTTTCGTGGGCGCTCTTGCGTATGACAGCGGCTTCCCCGCCGCTCGCGTGCCGGACGCCCTCTGCAAGAGGCAGGACACTTGCGCCATCGAGGGATTTCGGGATGTTTGCGGTCGCTCTATGCTGCCCGTAATCAACGGTGCGCAGATGGCGGGAAAGGTGAGATCGGAACGTCTTAAGCGGGCGTGGCGGAACTGGTAGACGCACTGGATTTAGGTTCCAGCGGCGCAAGTCGTGGGGGTTCAAATCCCTCCGCCCGCACCAGCGCGGCGCCTTCCGGGCACCGCCTGAGCTTTGTAGACGAGACGGTGTCTCCCTAGATAATTGTCGATCGACGAGGTTTGGCGCGAAAGGCCGGCCTCCAATCAGGAAACGGACGATGCAGGTCACTGAAACAGCGAGAGACGGACTGAAGCGCACCCTGCAGGTGGTGGTGGGGAAGGCCGAGCTGGGCGAGCGCTTCTCGGAACGGCTCGATGAGCTCAAGGACCGCGTGCAGATCAAAGGATTTCGGCGCGGCAAGGTGCCGTTGGCGCACCTGAAGAAGCTCTACGGCAAGTCGCTGATGCAGGAAGTTCTGGAGCAGACCATCAACGATACGAGCGCGAAGGCCGTCAAAGATCGAAACGAACGCCCGGCACAGCAGCCGAAATTGGAACTCCTCGGCATCGACGACGGTGGTATCGAGCGCGTTGTCAATGGCGAAACGGACCTCTCCTACAAGATGGACTTCGAGGTTCTTCCCCCCATCCCGCTGGCTGATCTCGGGATACTGAGGCTCGAGCAGCTCGTTGCGGATGTCGATGACGCAGCCATCGACAAGGCATTGGCTGATCTCGCTGAGCGCAATACATCTTACGAGCCGGAAGAGGGTCGGGTTGCAGGCGAGGGCGATCTCGTGACGATGAATTTTGCCGGGCGCATCGATGGCGAGGCGTTCGAAGGCGGCTCGGCCGAGGGCGCGAGCCTGGTCATCGGCAAGAAGCAGTTCATTCCGGGCTTCGAGGAAGGCGTCGTCGGCATGAAGGCCGGTGACCAGAAGATCGTCACGGCGACGTTCCCCGAAGACTATCCGATGAAGAATCTCGCAGGGAAAGCCGCCGAGTTCGACGTCTCGGTCACCGCCGTCGCGAAGCCGAAGAAGCCGGACATCGATGAAGATTTCGCGAAGGGCCTCGGAGCCGAGGACCTAAAGACGCTGCGCGGCTTCGTCACCGACCAGATCAAGCGCGAATACAGTCAGGCGTCGCGGGTGAAGTTGAAACGCGAGATTCTGGATGCGCTCGATAAAGCTCATACGTTCGAGCTGCCGGCGTCCCTTGTCGAATTCGAATTCAACAATATATGGACACAGCTCGAGAGCAATCTCAAAGCCGCCAACAAGACGATCGCCGATGAAGGCAAATCCGAGGAGGAGCTGCGCGCAGAATACCGAGGCATCGCCGAGCGCCGGGTTCGTCTCGGGTTGGTGATCGGCGAGATCGGCGAGAAGAACAAGTTGCAGGTTTCCCAGGACGAGTTGCGCCGCGCGCTGGTCGAGCAGGCGCGCCGCTATCCAGGCCGGGAGAAGCAGGTCTACGAATTTTACGAGAAGACGCCCGGTGCCCTCAACGAGCTGCGCGCACCGATCTTCGAGGACAAGGTGATCGACTACGTGATCGCCGAGGCAAAGCCGATCGAAAAGAAGGTGTCGAGAGACGAGCTTTTGAAGGCGGTTGAAGAAGCGACTGGGGCTGAAGCTTGAGTTGCGGTTGCCCAGGGGCCGTTTTCCGGCGCTCGGGCCTTGTGCCACACAAAGCGTGCGAATCTGACCGGTTAGCTCTATCAGTGCCTACCGGCTGAAATCAGGAAAGACCAAGGCGATGCGCGATCCTATCAACACCGTGACGAACACGTTTTGGCCCATGGTCGTCGAGCAGACGACGCGCGGTGAACGCGGCTACGATCTGCCGTCGCGCCTGCTGAAAGAGCGCATCATTTTCGTGACCGGCCCCGTCGAGGACCACATGGCTGCATCGATCTGCATGCAGCTCTTGTTCCTCGAGTCGGAAAATCCGAAAAAAGAAATTTCGATGTACATCAACTCTCCGGGCGGCGTCGTGACGGCCGGCATGGCGATCTATGACACCATGCAGTTCGTGAAGCCGCCGGTTGCGACGCTGTGCATCGGGCAGGCCGCCTCGATGGGCTCGCTGCTGCTTTGCGCGGGCGAGAAGGGCATGCGGTTCGCGCTGCCGAACGCGCGCATCATGGTGCATCAACCCTCGGGTGGCTTCTCTGGTCAGGCCTCGGATATCGAGCGGCATGCGGAAGACATCATCAAGATGAAGCGCCGCCTCAACGAAACCTACGTGAAGCATACCGGCCAGAGCTATGAGGTGATTGAGAAGACGCTCGACCGCGACTACTTCATGACCGCCGACCAGGCACGCGATTTCGGCATTATCGACAAGGTTCTTGAGAGCCGCGATGAAGTCGAAGTTGCCGCGCTGGAGATCAAAGCTCCGGCCGAGTGAGTGGTAGCGGCAAAGCAAACGCTAGTGGAAACGCGCCCTTCGTGTCGGCGCATTGTCGCGGTAGAACAAAGGCCGTACACCGGGTCAACGTTTACGTGAATTTTTAGGGTGAATCGCGATGTTGCCACATCGTTCACCAACTGTGGCAATACCGCCGCTTGCGAGGCATGGCCGGGTGCGGTCCATTAATCCATTCTTGATCTGCCGAACGCTAGCGTGAGAGATTGAATCCCGTGATTTTACGTCGCCGCAGATCGGCAATTGCCGGGACGTGAACAACGGGCCAAAGCAAGAACATCGGGGCGCCGACGCTCTTGCATCGAAAGTGAGAAAACATGGCTCAAGAGAAAAACACTCTCTACTGCTCTTTCTGCGGCAAGAGCCAGCATGAGGTACGCAAGCTTATTGCCGGACCGACTGTGTTCATCTGCGATGAATGCGTCGAGCTGTGCATGGACATCATCCGTGAGGAGAACAAGAACACTCTCGTCAAATCGCGTGACGGGGTGCCGACTCCGCAGGAAATCTGCAACGTCCTCGACAGCTACGTGATCGGTCAGTTCCACGCCAAGCGCGTTCTGTCGGTCGCCGTTCACAACCACTACAAGCGACTCAATCACGCGACGAAGAACAACGACGTCGAACTCGCGAAGTCGAATATCCTACTCGTCGGTCCGACGGGCTCGGGCAAGACGCTGCTGGCGCAAACGCTTGCACGCATCCTCGACGTGCCCTTCACGATGGCTGATGCAACTACGCTTACCGAAGCGGGCTATGTCGGCGAGGATGTCGAGAACATCATCCTGAAGCTTCTGCAGGCTGCCGACTACAACGTCGAGCGGGCGCAGCGCGGCATCGTCTATATCGATGAAGTCGACAAGATCAGCCGCAAGTCGGACAATCCGTCGATTACACGCGACGTGTCGGGCGAAGGCGTGCAGCAGGCGCTGTTGAAGATCATGGAAGGGACCGTTGCCTCGGTGCCGCCGCAGGGCGGTCGCAAACACCCGCAGCAGGAGTTCCTGCAGGTCGATACGACGAACATCCTGTTCATCTGCGGTGGTGCGTTTGCGGGCCTCGAAAAGATCATCTCGCGGCGTGGCAAGGGATCGTCGATCGGCTTCTCGGCGAAGGTCACAGGCCCGGACGAGCGGCGCACCGGTGACATTCTGCGCGGCGTCGAGCCTGAGGATCTCCTGAAGTTCGGCCTCATTCCGGAATTCATTGGTCGTCTGCCCGTTATCGCAACGCTTGAAGATCTCGACGAGGCGGCTCTCGTCCAGATCCTGACCGAGCCGAAGAATGCGATCGTCAAGCAGTATCAGCGCCTCTTTGAAATGGAGGATGTGAAGCTGACGATTACGCTCGACGCTCTGAAAGCGATCTCGCGCAAGGCCATCGAGCGCAAAACCGGAGCGCGCGGTCTGCGGTCGATCATGGAAGGCATCCTGCTCGATACGATGTACGACTTGCCGACGCTCAAGGGTGTCGAGGAGGTCGTCATCGGCCCTGAGGTGGTCGAGGGTTCGGCGAAGCCGCTTCGGATCTATTCGGACAGAGCCGAGGAGAAAGGCTCCGCGTAGTTGTCGCGACAATTAAGGCTTGTCGGGGCGCATCCCCGGCACTTGTTTGGGGGACCATGGTCCCCATTTGTTCGGAGGGTTAGTGGCATCAAGAGCCAGCCGGGGCACTTCCTCCGCAACCGGCATTTTAGCACTTGGGTCTCACCCCGCGCTCGCGCTTCACGAGAATGCTGACCGTCGCCACAAAAAGGGACGGGATGCGTGGCTCCTAAGTGGAACGGGCGTGGATCGTGCTGGTAGCCTCGAAAAAGAGGCCGGCGTACGGCGATAGGTAGTCAAATGAGCGAAGATAAAAGGACCAGGGAAAAGGCTGTCGGCAAAGAACTGTTTCCGGTTCTGCCGCTGCGGGACATTGTCGTTTTCCCGTACATGGTCGTGCCGCTTTTCGTCGGCCGCGAAAAATCCATCGCGGCTCTGGAAGAGGTCATGCGCGCCGACAAGCAGATCCTGCTTGCCGCGCAGAAGAACGCTGGCGACGACGATCCGTCCCCCGACGCGATCTACGAAATCGGAACGCTGGCGTCCGTGCTGCAGCTTCTGAAGCTTCCCGACGGAACCGTGAAGGTTCTGGTCGAAGGAAACACGCGCGCCAAGATCATCCGCTATACGGCGAATACTAGCTACTTCGAAGCTGAAGTCGAACGCGTGGCCGAGGTCCCTGGCGCCAAGGACGAGCTCGAAGCGCTGGCGCGCTCGGTCGTGACGCAGTTCGAAAGCTACGTGAAGCTTAACAAGAAGGTCTCGCCCGAGGTTCTGAGCAACGTCGGGCAGATCGAGGATTATGCGAAGCTCGCCGACACGATCGCGTCGCATCTTGCGGTGAAGATTTCGGATAAGCAGGACGTCCTCGAGACCGCGAGCATCTCGGAGCGACTTGAGCGCGTTTATACGCTGATGGAAAGCGAGATCTCGGTCCTGCAGGTCGAGCGCAAGATCCGTTCACGCGTGAAGCGCCAGATGGAGAAAACGCAGCGCGAGTACTATCTGAATGAGCAGATGAAGGCCATTCAGAAGGAACTCGGCGACTCGGACGAGCGCGACGATATCTCGGAGTTCGAAGAGAAGATCGAGAATACGAAGCTGTCGAAGGAAGCCAAGGACAAGGCGCTGGCTGAGCTCAAGAAGCTCAAGCAGATGTCGCCGATGTCGGCTGAAGCGACGGTCGTGCGCAACTATCTCGACTGGCTCTTGTCGATCCCGTGGGGGATCAAGGGCAAGGTCAAGAAGGACATTGCCGAAGCGCAGACGATCCTCGACCAAGAGCACTATGGCCTCGAGAAGGTCAAGGAGCGCATCCTCGAGTATCTCGCCGTGCAGGCGCGCACCAACAAACTGAAAGGGCCGATCCTGTGCCTCGTCGGGCCTCCGGGCGTCGGCAAGACGTCGCTCGGCAAATCGATCGCGAACGCCACGGGACGCGAATTCGTTCGCATGTCGCTCGGCGGCGTGCGCGACGAAGCGGAGATCCGCGGTCATCGCCGGACCTATATCGGCTCGATGCCGGGCAAGGTCATTCAGTCGATGAAGAAGGCGAAGCGGACGAACCCGCTTTTTCTCTTGGACGAGATCGACAAGATGGGCCAGGACTTCCGCGGCGATCCGGCAGCGGCGCTGCTCGAAGTCTTGGACCCGGAGCAGAATGCGACGTTCAACGATCATTACCTCGAGGTCGACTACGATCTTTCGAACGTGATGTTCGTGACGACGGCGAACACGCTCAATATCCCGCCCGCCTTGATGGACCGCATGGAGATCATTCGCCTTGCGGGCTACACGGAGGACGAGAAGCTTGAGATCGCGAAACGCCATCTGATCCCCGAGCAGGTGACGGCGCACGGCCTGGAGCCGGACGAGTGGACGGTCGAGAACGGCGCTCTCAAGGAAGTTATTCGCCGATACACGCGCGAAGCGGGCGTCCGTTCGCTCGAACGCGAGATTGCAAAGCTCGCGCGCAAGGCGGTGAAGGAAATCCTGACGTCGTCAAAATCGTCGATCGTCGTCACGGCGGAGAACGTCCATGATTTCCTCGGTGTGCCGAAGTATCGCTACGGCGAAGCCGAACTCGAGGATCAGGTTGGTATCGTTACGGGTCTTGCCTGGACTGAGGTCGGCGGCGAGCTGCTGACGGTCGAAGGCGTCATGATGCCCGGGAAGGGCCGCATGACGGTGACGGGCAACCTGCGCGATGTGATGAAGGAGTCGATCCAGGCTGCGAACGCTTACGTGCGCTCGCACTCGGTCGATTTCGGAATTCACCCGTCGCTGTTCGAGAAGCGCGACATCCACGTGCACGTGCCGGAAGGCGCGACGCCGAAGGATGGGCCTTCCGCCGGCATCGCCATGACGACGGCCATCATCTCCGTGCTCACCGGAATTCCCGTTCGGAAGGATGTGGCAATGACGGGCGAGATCACGTTGCGCGGCCGGGTGCTGCCGATCGGCGGTCTCAAGGAGAAGCTCCTTGCAGCGCTGCGCGGCGGCATCAAAACGGTCATCATCCCGGAAGAGAACGCCAAGGATCTGGCGGAGATTCCGAACGAGGTGCAGACCAAGATGGACATCATTCCGGTTTCAAAACTGGAAGAGGTTCTGAAGATTGCGCTCATCAGGATGCCGGAGTCGATCACTTGGGATGAAGTCGCGGAGGCGGAAGCTCTCGAGGCGAAAGACGCGGATAAAACAGGATCGCGCATCACGGCGCATTGAGTTCTTGCCGGATGCGATGTTGGACTTGGTTATCGCCCCTGTGCGGCAAACGCGCAGGGGCCTTTAATTATGTTAACCGCGAGCATTTTGATGCGCTTTTGTCCGGAAATACGGGCGTTTTCCGCTTGACGGACGTAGGGATTGGGCGCTTCTACCGGGCCATGCACGGTCGATAACTCCCCCATGGCGGCCGTCCCGGGCTTTCAGCCCGATGCAAACTCAATCTCCGACACTAGAGGACTTATGAGATGAGCAAGAAAGATTTAATCGATGCCGTCGCGAGAGACTGCGAGCTGACCAAAGAAAAAGCCAGCGGCGTCGTCGATGCTGTACTCGCGCATATTCGCGAGGCCATGAAGGAAGGCCATGAAGTGCGTATTCCAGATTTCGGCACGTTCAAAGTCGCTGCCCGCAAGGCGCGCGAGGGTCGTAACCCGGCGACCGGCATGACGATCCAGATCCCTGCGTCGCGCGTGCCAAAGTTCACGCCCGCGAAGGGTTTGAAAGACGCTTTGAACTAAAGCGTCCACCGTCGGAATTTTGAGGCGTGCCGCCATGTGGCGCGCCTTTTTGTTCGTGAGCAAGCGGACGTACAGGCCCAACGGGCGAGAGCCGACGAGGCGTCAGCGCTGGGGTGTCGAACGTTCCGATGTCGTCTGCGCCTTCGGCGTAATCCTGAAGTTCGCCGAGACGCGGATGTTTATGCCGTCAGATTGCTGTGCGTAGGCGCGTTGAGGCTGGCTCGATACGTTGACGCTACTGAGGCTGCAGGTCTCGGCAATCGTCGCCGGCAGTTCGCGCACTCCCGTCCAGCCATGTCGTAGGCTTGTCGGCGGCCGCGCTCCGAGGCGTTCTGGGCGGCGTCCGTTCCGCCGTCTGCCGGCAGGGTGAACGTATAATTGACCGATACGGTCACTGTCTGATTGCGCTTGTTATCGACACCATACGGGTCCGTATGGGCATTGACGAAAAGCAACGCAAGCATTGCTGCCGCACCAGATCCAATTTTGCCAGTTGCCATTGTGGATGCCTTCTTCGTCAGGTCGAGGTCAGAATAGCAAAGCCGGAACTTACGTATGTTCCGTTTGTCGGGTAATTTCGCGTTGGCGGTTAATCAGAAGGAAATGGCGCTCGCGTTAGCGCTGCAGGCTATACGTCGCGGGCTCAATCGCCGATGACATGTGCGAGACCATCTTGCGGGTCTGACTGTTGCTGCATAGAAGATCACTTGTGGTGTTGGGCGGTTAGCTCAGTGGTAGAGCGCCTCGTTTACACCGAGGATGTCGGGAGTTCGACCCTCTCACCGCCCACCATTTCTGCTGGTTCTTGAGACTCCGCTTCGCGGAGCTGGCCGCAAGGACGGCCCTGTTGAATCACCTGTGTTCGCCGGAGGAAGCGCCGTCATGGCCGTCTCGATGTACGCCATCGCCATTCCGACCTTTCAGAAGCAGCTCGCTTCGCTGGAAGCCATTCTCGACAAGGCTGCCGAGTACGCGGCGGCGAAGAAGATCGATTTCGCGGTTCTGCTCGCGGCTCGGCTCTATCCGGATATGTTCAATCTGACTCGGCAAGTGCAGTTGGCGACGGACTTCGCAAAGGCCGCGCCGGCGCGGTTGGCGGGACTCGACGTTCCGAGTTTCCCTGATACGGAGACGACGTTACCGGAATTGAAGGAGCGCTTGGCCAGAACCCAGGCGCTGCTTGCGAGCTACAAGCCCGAACAGCTCAACGGCTCCGAGGCGAAGCAGCTGACGTTGAAGCTCGGCGGTCAGGAGGTCACCCTCACGGGACAGGACTACCTGCTGCACGTTGCGCTTCCCAACTTCTATTTCCATTGCGCCACGGCTTATGGAATCCTGCGGCATAACGGCCTTGAGATCGGCAAGCGCGATTTCGTCCGCAGATAGATGCCGCCTGGCTGGCGATTGTCGCCCGCTGCCGCGAACAGCGGCTTGACGCCCGCGCGGGCATCACGTATTCGGACGCTGTGACGACGGGCGCTTCGGCGCCCGTGGCTTTCTGGATTGCGGGAGTAGCTCAGTTGGTTAGAGCGCCGCCCTGTCACGGCGGAGGCCGCGGGTTCAAGTCCCGTCTCTCGCGCCACACCATCAGCGGCTGAGCGAATTATGTCGCTCGCAGACGATGCTGCCGGATTTTCCTCTCAAGGTTTCAGGCACCGGCGCCGAGGTTTCCGCGATCCATAGCGTGGGTTTTCTCGCCACGTCAGTCTAGGGACCGCGCTTTATCTCACTCAAGTTTGGACCGGCAGACCTCAAGCGCCTTGCCCACGTCCGCAGCCGGAACCGGCTTGCTGAAATAAAATCCCTGGAGCTCGTTGCAGCCGGCAGCGGTGACCGTTTGGGCCTGATCGAGCGTCTCGATGCCCTCTGCGACTGTACTGATTTGCATTTGCTTACCGAGGCCGGCGACAGCCTGTATGATCGCCTCGCAGTCTTTTCGCTTTCCGATATCGAGATCGCGGACGAAGCTGCGATCGATTTTAATTTTGTCGAAGGGGAAGCTGCGCAGATAGCTCAGCGACGCATAGGCTGTCCCGAAGTCGTCAAGAGCGATGCGAACGCCTAGAGCACGCAGGTTGTGCAAAATTGCGCGTGTATTGATTTCGTCGCGTAGAAGCACGCCTTCAGTGATTTCCAACTCAAGCCGATGCGGCGCAAGTCCTGACAGCGTCAGCGCATTGACGACGGCTTGGTAGAGGTTGCCCCTTTCGAACTGGATCGGAGACAGATTAACCGACACTCTGATCGTATCGGGCCAACAGGTCGCCTCTTCGCAGGCACGGCGCAATGCCCACTCGCCGATTTCCACGATCAGCCCGGTTTCTTCGGCGATCGGGACAAAGTCGACCGGCGGGATTAAGCCCCGAACCGGATGGTGCCATCGCAACAGCGCTTCGAAGGCAATGACTTCTCGGTGGCCCGTGTCGACGAGAGGTTGATAATGAAGGTCCAGTTGATGTTGATCGAGGGCGCCTCGCAAGTCGATCTGCAGCTCGTAGCGGGAATTTACGTCATCTGCGATATCGGGATCGTACAGGAATGCATTTCCCTTGCCGTTTGCTTTCGCTTTGTAGAGTGCGAGATCGGCTGCCTTGAGAAGTTGTTCCGCCGTTTGACCATGAAGGGGTGCAAACGCAATTCCAATACTTGCGCTGCAAGAAACTTGCTGCCCGCCGAGATTATGAGGCTTGCAGATTTCCTTGAGCAGGCGCTGGGCCATGCGTTCGGCATCGGCCTTCTTGGCAACACGGGAGGAGGCCTGCAAAACCGCAAATTCGTCTCCCCCAAGCCGGGCCACGATATCATTTTTTCGTACGGCGCGCTGAAGGCTCCTGGCAACGCTCTTCAGAAGTGCGTCGCCCACAGGATGTCCAAGGGTATCGTTGACGGACTTGAATCCATCCAAATCGATCCAGTGCAGCGTCAGTCCATGATTAGGACCTAAATTTTTCAGCGCATCATCGAGAGCTTCGTGGAATTGCAGGCGATTGGCAATTTCGGTCAGCGGATCGTGACGCGCCAGCCAATGAATTTTCTGCTCGGCCTGGCGGCGTTCAGTGATGTCTTCTTGAATATCCACCCAGCCGCCGCCTTCGAGCGGCCGATTGGTGACGAGGACGACGCGGCCGCTTTTGAGGTGCTGCGTGTGCGAAAAAGTCTCGCCGCGAGCAAGTGCGGCTATATGCTGGTTTATCCACGCCCGCTGCTTTTTGCGTTCCTTAGGGTTATCCAGTCCTGTTTCCCGTTTGACGTGATTGCGCACCAACTCGGCAAGGGACGTCCCGGGTCGGGTCAAGTGCTCGGGAAGCTCATAGATTTCTTCATACGTCTTGTTGCAAACGATCAGGCGTTGATTGGCGTCGAACATCGACAAACCGCGCGCCATGTTATTGAGCGCAAGCTCCAGGCAGCGATTAAGCTGGCTTAGCTGTTCGCCGTTGCCTTGTTTTATGGGCTGCAAAGGAGGTTTAGACGATGCCCGGGCGCGATTAGCTTTGGATCGCTCTTTCTGAATCCGCCGATCTGTCGATTTTCCAGATCGCGAAACGTTCGGACGTTGTTTTGCGCTCTTCTTGGCGTTTGCAACCATTTTTTATTTTCCACTCGCACTAAAGTTGGTGGTCTCTGATAATGCGCAATCTGTAAGCTAGTGATTAAAAATGCAGGGTTTTTTGTAATTTCTTTTCAACTTTAAAGGGTATTTCAATTTTTATTGCGTCGCAAAATAACGAAATGGACCAATACCAATTACAGAGATACGGAGAGAATCGAGTTTCGAAGCTCGGCGAAGCGAGACCTTCTTCAGGTCAAAATTTCAAAAGTGCTGCTTTGGCGTTTCAGGGTCGCGACAAGCGCTTTCGCCGCGGCATGGTCATTTCGCGAATCTGGGCGGTGGCTTCCGCTATCTTCCGGCTCCGATGAACATGGACCTTTAGAAGCGCATTAGAATATTCACGCCACTATATCGCAATTCTGCCGAACATTGTGCGCCGCAGCAGATACGGCCGACGCTCCAGGTGTCGGGCGCTCGCAATCTTCGGAAGTGTTCCCGAGGGAACAATCTTTTTTCTGTAAATCTGTTGTCATGGCCGCACGAACGTCAGTGTGCTACTTTTTTTCTGGCTCCTGATCTTCGAAGTTCGATTTCGTATCATCAGAGGCGTTGCGATGGCCGGCTGCGCATTCATGAAACCTCTGCTCGTTTCCTCCTTCGTCTTGAGTGGCTTTTTGCTGCCCGTTGCAGGTGCCGCGCACGCGGCATCGGGTGACAGGATCGGTGAATCCGTCGTCATAACGAACGTCGTCATGGCCGATTTTGCCGAAAAGCAGCGGAAGCTCGCCAAGGGAGACGATGTCCGTCAAGATGAAACGATAGAAGTCAACACGAACGCTCAAGGCGAATTCAGACTGGACGACGATACGAAGCTTGCACTCGGTCCGGGATCGCGTCTTGTCCTCGATAAGTTTGTCTACGATAGCGACAAGAAGATGGGCTCGATCGTCATCAATATGATGAAGGGCGCATTTCGCTTCATCACCGGCGTTGCAGTCAAGCCGACTTATGTGATCAATACACCCAATGCGTCGATCACGGTGCGCGGGACGGTTTTCGATGTCTATATTCTACCGGATCGTTCGGTTTGGGTCCTTCTGCATGAAGGCGCGCTTGAAGCGACCGGCAAGAGGAACGTCTGTCATGTCCTCGATCAGCCGGGGCAGTTGATTCGTATTTCCGAAGATGGGACGGTGGCAAGGCCGGTGAATTGGTCTGAGCTTCCGGATAACCAAGCGGTTGCCTTCGACACGGCGTTTCCTTTCGTCACGAACACGCCTGCGATCGATCCCAATCCGCTTCTGACGCGCGCTGCGATCATCGAAGGTGCATTTCCGCCTTCACAGGAAAAGGCTTGTATCAATCCGCATCCGCGCTTCGGTGTGAAGAAGGCGGACACTGGGCCTCGCAAGGCGGTGCCCCCCGCAAGGAAAAGCAAGGTGGTTCAGAAGCCGACAAAGCCGAAGCGAACTGCGAGCCGTCCGAAGAACGACGACGACGGCTGGGGTAACGGCATTCGCGGCATGGACATCGTTATCGGCGGCGGTGGCATGCGCGGGTTCCCGGGAGGATATGGCGGCCGACGACCGTCTGGCAGTCGAGGGTCACTGACCCAGCAGCCCCGGTGATTGTTTACAGCACCTGGCCGTCCAGCTCGGTCGGCCTCACTGCAGCGGATGCGGCGTTGGGTCGGCCCAAGTCATCCCGGTAGTAGCCGGCAATTGTCTGAGGACAGAGTTGACGGCATTTTTCCAGCGCCTTCTTCCTCTCGATTGTGTCGTCCGCTGCGGCAAGTAGCATCGCATGGGCCTGCTTAAGCTCGGAAAATTCGGCGGACGCAGCAAACGCCTCGTCTCCGATGAGTGCAAATATCCGCTCCGGACGGTCCTTGCCGCGCGGCATCACGGTACCGAGTTCCAACAATGCAAAATTCGATACTTCGGCGGCCGTTCTCTCGCCGACGACGATGTCCGCCCCAAACATCTTTGTCGCTTCCTCAAATCGCGCGGCGACGTTCACGGTATCGCCGAGCACGGAATAATCGAAACGCTGAGGCGATCCGACGTTTCCAACGACGCATTTTCCAGTATTGAGACCTATGCCGAGCCGTACGGGAACGAAGGCTTCGCCGCGTAGCCTGCTTTCTTCCGATAGCTTGGCGTTGAATCGCATGACGTCGTCCAGCATCGAAAGCGCGGCGCGGCAGGCGTTTCTTGCGTGCTCGGCATCCTGCAACGGAGCGTTCCAGAACGCCATCACGGCATCGCCCATGAATTTATCGATGGTGCCGCGATAATTGAGGATCGTATCGGCGAGAGGGGTGAACAGTCGATTGACGAAGCGCACCAGTTCTTCCGGCTGAAGCCCTTCCGACATTTTCGAGAAGCCGCGCACGTCAGCGAAAAGCAGGGTGACGTCGCGCTCGTCGCCGCCGAGTTTCAGCTTGTCGGGTTTTTTTGCAATTTCTGCGACGACGGACGGTGACACGTAATGTCCGAATGCCGAGCGGATCTCGGCGCGTTCGATTTCCGACCGGATGTAGCTCGTCAGCGAGGTTCCGAGATAAAGGAGCGCGATAGACAATCCCGGATACACGGGATCGAACAGCAGGCCGGCGCGGGAATAGGCAAGCCACGATAGTGCGACGATGCTGGCGATTGCTGCGCCACCGACGATTGCGGCAAGCAGCGCTCCGCTTCGCGCAATCATCCAGGCGACCAGCGCGCCGAAGATTACGATGAATGCGATTTCGAGGCCCGCAGCATACGCCGGGCGTATGAGATGCTCTCCCGACAGCATCTGCTCCAACGCCTGCGCCTCGATTTCGACACCCGGTATCGAAGGCGCGAGCGGCGTGGCTCTTAGATCGAGCAACCCCGTGGCCGTCGCTCCGATGAATATATGGCGCGATCTGATATCGTCAGGGTTAAAGCTGCCATCAAGAATGCTGCCGGCCGAGATCGTGCGCCTGGGATCGGCAGGGGAAAATTTGAGCCAGAGTTCGCCACGATCGGTCGACGGCAGAATTGTCTGGCCGACGCGGACGTATTCGATACCTGTTTTCCTGCCGAAGGCATTGATGCCGCTGCCACCGGAGGATTTCACGAAGATCGTCGATTGCTGCGTGCCGACACGAAGCGCTTCGAGCGCCAAGGAAGGGTAGAGCTTACCGCCGATCGCGACGAGCAAAGGAATGCGCCGAACGATCTGATCGTCCGACGGCACCCAGTTGACGGCGCCGAGGCCACGCGCTGCTTCCGTCAGTATCGGCAGACTTTCGGTGCCTCCGGCGTAGCTATGGACAAACATCTGCGGATCGTCGCCCGCAAATGAAATACCCCCGCGATAAGAAACAATCTTGCGATCGGAATTGGCCTCGCCTGCGACGCCGAGCACGACCGGTGCGGATGCTATGGCTTTGGCGAAGCGTTCGTCATTCGAAGGCAGCCGGGCGATTTCCGATATGATCTCCTTGCTGACCGATTGGCCGTCCAAAGATCGCAAAAGCGAGTCCGGAGACAGGCGATCCGGCTCTGCCAGCACGAGGTCGAACGTGATCGATTTCGCGCCGGCTTTTTGTAGACGCGATGTCAGCTCCGCAAGGATCGTTCGCGGCCATGGCCATTGGCCGAAGCGCGCTAACGACGCTTCGTCTATTGCAACGACGCGCACCGGGAACGAGGGATCGGCGGCGCGCGGGGCGGCGCGAAGATAAGAATCAAAGACGGACAGCCGCAATCGCGAAACCGGCTGCGGGTCCGCTACGCGCAGTGCGACGCAGCCCGCGAGAAGCGCCATCGAGACCAGGACATGCAACGGAAGCCGGAAAATTTCCGAGTATCGGAATGCCTGCATGAAACGTTGCCCCGATGTTTTTTGCAGAGCGCGGATGATCTTCGCACGTTGGAGCGCGGTGCTCATAGGGGGTGCCTATTGAACCGGTTGGCGGCTCGCCAGGCGTCGGGAAATTGTCGCAAATGTGATCGGCGCCTTGCGGGAAGGTCCCACATGCGCATTTCGGTTACCCTCTTGGCATTGCCTTCCCAGGCCGAAATCCTCTGCAAGGGCCCAGTTACCTGGGAATATTCTGCTATTCGGCCTGCGCAGACCCCTTTTGCGACGGGCTGGTACAAACCCCCTAGCCTGGGCCTGCCCTTTGGAGCATTCTCCAGAAAGATTGAGATTTTTTCCTGAGTTAAGCGCCGGACCTTCCCCGGCGCCGCGGAGGTGAAAGCGTGAAGGCGGCCACATTAACCAGAGCTGCTCTCCTTATCGGCAGTGTGTTCCTGGCCGGCTGCAATGCACCGCACTCTGAAGAGGCCGAGGATCGGAATGAGGCTGCGGAGGTTGCGCCCCCCGTCACGACGGCTGTGCTTGCGACTTCGAATGAGTCGGTCAAGATCGAGGGGATTGCTACCGTTCTCAATCCCGACGCCCTACTGCAACTCGACGCCGATATCCGCTCGGCGACCGTTGCCGCGAATTTCAGCCGCGGCCAGCTTGAGCGTTTCCGAACTTCGACAATGCTCTCGAAACAGATGGTTGCTACGGCGGTGCGCCAAGAGGGTATCGATGCATCGCAATTGAAATTGCTTTCAACGCGGCTTCGGCAATCCTGGGGCGATAAGGCCCCCTTCTTGAATGCCGATGCGCGGCAAACACTGATGACCAATATCGCCAACGGGTCGCGGGCCATCCTTCGCATCGACTTTCCGGATACAACCACCGACGTTCCGCAAAACGTTCGTGTCGTTCCCCTTCGCGGCGGCCCGGAGACGAAGGTCGATACGCTTTGGGCGGCGCCGTCCGGAAACCTTGCGATGCCGGGCGTATCGTATTTCGGGTTAATCGATGCCGGTCCTGGTCTTCGCGCGGGTGATCGCGGGCGGGCCATAGCTGACAGCGCGGTGAAGCCAACGGGCGTCGTGATCCCGAGTTCTGCATTGGTCGTATACGGAAGCAAGTCATGGTGCTACGTCGAGACGGGCCCCGGAAAATACGAGCGTAAGGTCGTGTCGCTCGATGCGCCCGTCGACGACGGATATCTCGTCAAGCGTGATTTCGAGCCGGGTATGCGGGTCGTCGTCAAAGGTGCTGCGATCCTTCTTGCGCGCGAAGCCGTGCCGGGAAGCTCCGACGATGACGATGACGACGGCGGAGCGCCGCCAGCGGCTCCGGCAACCAAGGCCAAGCCATCTGCAACTCCGGTCGCGCAAAATCATACCGAAACGAACGGCCGTCCGGACTAGTTTGCATGAACGCGCTTATTCGCTGGTCGATACGTTACCGCGGCTTCGTTGCGCTGCTTTCGGTCGTATGGCTCGTCGTGGGTGGCTTTCTCGCAACGCGTGCGCCGCTCGATGTCTTTCCTGAATTCGTTCCGCCGCAGGTTACGATTCAAACCGAAAGCCCCGGTCTTGCACCTGAGCTGGTTGAGCAGATCGTTACGCGTCCAATCGAGGCAGCGATCATCGGAGGGCCAGGCATAGCTACGGTTCGCTCGGAATCGATTTACGGGCTATCCGTTGTGCTCGTCACGTTCGCCGAGAACGCCGATGCCAACGCGGCAAGGCAAGGGATTGCCGAGCGGCTGACGACTCTCAACGGGAAACTTCCGGCAGGATTTGGACCTCCGAAGCTGACGCCGCTGACATCGAGCACGATGGATGTTCTGAAGCTCGGGATCGTGTCCGATCAAGTCGATCCTTACACACTACGCGATATTGCGGACTGGGCGATCAAACCGCGACTGCTGTCGGTTCCCGGTATTGCACGCGTTACGGTCTACGGCGGCGCTATTCGGCAAGTCCAAATTCAACCGAACCTTGACCGTCTCGCCGCGCTCGGCCTGACCACAACGGATGTGATGAATGCCGCGAGCAACGCGATTGCTCTTCGCGGCGGTGGCGTGATCGAAACGCCCGCGCAACGGATCACGATCGAGACCCGGCCTCCTGCGCCCGACCCGCGCACCATATCCGATGCCGTCGTCGCGATGCAGAACGACCGGCCCGTGCGTCTTGCGGACGTCGCGACGGTCACGATTGCGCCCGCACAAAAAATCGGTGATGCCACGATCATGGGCCAGCCGGGCGTGCTTATTACGGTTTCGGGGCAATTCGGCGCAAATACGCTCGAAGCAACGAAGGCGGCCGAGGCGGCGCTGGCTGAAATCGAGCCGACGCTCGAACATCGGGGCATAAAAATGTATCCGGCCCTGCACCGGCCGGCGACGTTCGTCGTTCGTGCCCTGCAAAATCTGGAGACAGCTCTGACGCTTGGGTCGGCGCTGATCCTGGTTGTGCTCTATGCATTTCTCAGAAGCGTTCGCGCATCGCTCATTTCGTTTCTTGCCATACCGTTATCGCTGCTTGCAGCCATTGTCGTTTTGACCGAGCTCGGTCAGTCGCTCAACACAATGACGCTTGGCGGCTTTGCGCTGGCACTCGGCGTGCTCGTCGATGACGCGATTATCGATATCGAGAACATCGCGCGGCGCCTGCGGCTGGCAGATCCGAGTGCCGACCGCATGAAGGTCATTGAGGATGCTTCCGTCGAGATTCGCAGCGCCATGCTTTATGGCACGCTTGCCGTCATTTTTGCGTTCATCCCGATGTTATTCGCCGGAGGCGTGCAGGGCAAATTTATCGGACCGATGGCGCTGACATTCGTCATTGCGGTGCTCGCCTCGATGCTCGTCGCGCTAACCGTCACGCCAGCTTTATGCGCACTGCTGTTGACCAAAAGCGAGGACACTAAAGAGTCGCCGCTTCTGAAAGTTTTGCAATCGGCTCAGAACTGGGTGCTCGATAGAGTTGGGCGTGCCTGGGGTGCGACGGTCGTGTTGCTGAGCATCTGCGCGATTGCGTCGGTCGCGGTCGTGCCCTTCCTTTACAGCGAGCTCATTCCGCAATTCCGGGAAGGTCACTTCGTGTTGCAAATGTCGATGGCTTCTCCGGGGACATCCACCGACGAGGTCGTCGCCGTGGGCGAGCGCATCACAACGGCTTTGTTGAAATTGCCGTTCGTTGAAACCGTCGCGCATCAAGTCGGACGCGCCGAAGCCGGCGAAGACACCTGGAGCGTCGACAGAAGTGAGTTTCATATTGAATTGAAGCCGGTGCATTCCGAGAGCGAAGAGGAAGCCCAGAGCATCATTCGCGATACGGTGAAGAACTTTCCGGAGATCAGAAGCGAGACGCTGACGTTTCTCGGCGACCGCATCAGCGAGAGCTTGAGCGGCGAGACGGCGCAAGTCGTCATCAACTCGGTAGGAACGGATCTGACGGCGCTTGAAACCGCGGCCGCTGAAATTCAAAAAGCCGTTGCCGATATTCCTGGCGTCACGGATCTTCGCATGCCGAGGAGCGCCACCGTCCCAACGCTTTCGGTCAAGCTCGATCCCGTCGCGCTTGCAAATTACGGGCTTTCGGCGCGCGACGCTCTCGATACCGTCCAGACCGCGTTTGCCGGGACGACCATTGGCCAAACGTATGAGGGCACGCGCACCGTCGATGTTGTCGTCATTCTATCGCCCGACGACCGCAATCGCATCAGCGAGCTCGACAAGCTGATGATCGGCAATGCGACGACCAAAACCCTTTTGAAGAACGTGGCGACGATCACTCTTGCGGAAGGCCGCTCCAACATCCAGCACGACGGCGGCCAACGTCGCGTCGCAGTGACGTTCAACGGCGCAAAGGGCTATTCGCTTCGCAATATCGTCGATGAGGCACGCAAGCGCGTTGGCGCGCTTGCCCTGCCTAAAGACGTGTTCGTGACGTTCGCAGGGCAGGCCGAGGCAGAGCGGGAAGGGCAGATCAGGCTCGCTGGCCTGACAGCCGCCAGCACGGTGCTGATCATCGCTGCTCTCACCATGGCGTTTCGCCGGCGCGGCCTCGCAGCGCTCGTCCTGATCAATCTGCCATTCTGTCTGATCGGTAGCATCGCGGCGATCGTTGCGAGCAATATAGGAATGACACTTGGGAGCCTCGTGGGGTTGATCACGGTTTTCGGGATCGGTGCGCGCAACTCGGTCATGATGCTGGCGCACGTCGAGCACATCGCGGACGAGGAGGGCCGGGGATGGAATGCCGACACCATCCGCCTCGCCGCATCCCAAAGGCTGGCTCCCGTGTTCATGACCGCACTTATGGCGGCACTTGGGCTTGTTCCGCTGGCTTTGGGTCTCGGGCGCCCGGGCCATGAAATCGAAGCGCCAATGGCGATTACGATACTCGGCGGCCTGACGACGGCCACGCTTCTGAACCTCGGGATTTTACCTGAAGCGCTTATTCGTCTTGGCCGGTGGCTCCGGATTCGGAGCACGACGCCTTCAGCGCGTTCGGAAAAAGTGCCAACCGGCCAGGCTGCGGCCGCAGAGTAATTGGCGGTATGCCTAAAAGCGGCTGGCCCGCGTCACCGATGCCGGTGCCGTTTCCCATGCCTGCTGAGATTCGCCACATCCAGATTGGACCACGCGGTCTTATTGTTGTTTGACGGAGATGCATCTTTGATGGTCGGGACCGGGTTGCGGGACCGCCACATCCGATAAACTTTTTTCACCCGAAATGTAGATTGGATGGTTGCGTACCGCAGGCCGATGGTGCCGCCCGTAAAATGACGCCTCACAACATAGTATTTGTAGAAATTCAGCGGAAATTCGACAAGCAAACGTGCGAGCATCGTTAGACGATTGCGGGCCGGTTTGTGCTCGGCCGAAAGAGACATGCGCTCGTCGAGCTTGGCCCTCATGTGCTCGAAGGACCGAATGGAATAATGATAGATTGGCGCTTCGATGCGGCCGACTTGATGCTCGCCAGTTACGACGGTGTCGTGAACCCTCGAATCCCGAAATCGTACGATCTTCCGATTATATAAGCGAATATACCAATTATCTCTGGCCCAGATGCGCGGTTTCTGCCGGCCTGGATAGATAACGTGCACGGGCATGCCGTAAGCGACGAATTCCGGCGATCCAGAGTGAAACAAAGCCTCTATGGCCGTACGCAATTTGGGCGAGATAAGTTCGTCCGCATCCAGGTTCAATACCCAATCATAGCGGCATTGTTCTTCCGCAAATCTTTTCTGTCCGCCGAAGCCAAGCCAAGGTTGTGCGATTACGCGGGCCCCTTCGGATTGCGCTACGGCAACCGTATCGTCTGAACTGCCGCTGTCGACAACGACCACTTCGTCGACCCAAGGCTTGATAGAACGAATTGCTCTTGCGATGCGATCTCCTTCGTCCTGAGCAATAATAAAGCAGGACAGCGGCAGTCTAGCATTCACCGAATTTCCCCCACTTGCGAGGCTTTTCGTGCACCTCGGCTCGTGAACCTGTCAAGGACAGATAGGTTGCGAATCGCAAGACACCAGACAACGCCAATATGCTCCGACTCAATGGAGGAACATCAAGCAGACTAATAATGAATCTGTGAATTTAGAAGCAGAGGTTGATTCAACATCGACAATCAAAATTGCTCGCTCAGTATCAAAATGAGACGCGTGGCGCTGACATGACGCACTAATGATCGAATCGCGATAATGGAACCGTTTTCGTGCAGAGGTTCGAGCCTTTCTGTTGCGGAGCAGATATCGATTTAGCCTCGCGCAGTGTGTCTTCGATGAGAATTATGCAGTGGAAACTCTGAAGACGCCTTGCCAAATATCATCTCGCTCATCGTGGAGGACGTTCGCGATTGGTCTATCGTATTGCGATATAGTTGTCGCGATGCCGTTTGCCGATTGACCGGCAACATACGAACCTAGAGTTGGACGCAAAATGTAAGGCGGTCGCGTCTTTGCGTGACCGTGCGGGCTTATGCGCAAAGCGACTCTTGGAGTCTTCGAAGCGTGTGCAAAATGCGAATGGCTACAGCTAAAGGCTTCAAAACCGAATACCCCACTGCATGGCGGGATATTCGGGTCGGTCCGGCCGCTTGGCTGCGACAACCGTCGGCCGGACTCGGCCGGCATGCAGCTGAATTCCCTGAATAAACGCTCATCTAATATACGAAGAAGTAAGCCGCACGAGACAGCGGAAGTTCAATTTTCGCGCGTTGTTGGAAGCATTGCAGTTCGGTAACTGGGAGCTTCCTATGACATCAACCAAACAACTTGCAGCAGCTGCTTTCGCCGCTTTAGCCGTCGTCGGGTTCTCGGCGTCGGCCGAGGCCTATCACGGTCGCGGCTACGGACACTGGCATGGATATCGCCATGGCTTTTACGGTCGCGGATATTACGGCCATCGGGGTTATTGGGGCCACCGCGGCTGGGGCTATTATCCAGCCTGGGGCTACGCCTATCCGCACTGCTATTGGCGTTATGGCCGGCGCATCTGCTGGTACTAAGGTAGGATATCGGTCGTATTTGAATCAGCGACTGGGCCGGTCGGGGATGATATAAATTCTGTCCGCTCTTCCCTCGGAGCGACAGACGCACAATACAATCCCCCGTACTTGCTGCGTCCCGGGCGTCCGCTTTCCCCCGAAGCTGGCGCCCTTCCATTTTCTGCAGCCTCCTTCGGCTGAGAACATTTTCTTTGAACATGTCCCGCGCTGATGACGGCAGACGCCGCTTCGACCCATCGTCTTAAGAAAGCTTACGAAAGGGTATGATCGGCAAACTGAAATATTCATCAACCGGACAGGATCGCGCTCCTAGAAGAAGCACCTTCGCGTCCGAGTGACGCTATGCACCTAGGAGCCGACCTATGAAGACCACTTTGACCGTCGCATTAGCTGCCGCTGCAATGATGCTTGGTGGCGGTGTGGCGAGCGCCCACGACAAAGATGCCAAGACGCTTCATCATCCCCATCACGTTGCCCACGTCTCGCATCATAAGCACGTTGTTTCAAAATCTTCGAAGACGCATCTCTCGCTCAAGCATACGCATAAGCACGTCGCATCGAAGAAGACGCACAAGCACCTTGCTTCGAAGCACGTTCACAAGCACCTCACTTCGAAAAAGATCACCAAGAAGGCCGGTTGATCATGACAAAGAGGTGCGGAGCGGATCGCGCTTCGCGCCTCTTTGGTATGTTACAGTGCACCGAGATCGGCCTGACGCATGCCTGCGGCAGCCTGGGCGGCATTAAGAGCAAATACCCAATCCACAAATATTGCCGATGGACTGCGCGTGGGCATTCCGAATCGTCCGTTATCGCCGTCCGAATGTCGTCGTCGCGCTGACCGGGCTATGTCTATGTCCGGATGTGCAGGCAGACGAAGATCGCAGCGCGGCGGCTCAAGCCTCATGAGGGCGTTGGTGGGAACGACGGACCGGCAGGGAACGCTGTCGGCATTGAAGGGCGGCGGTTCCTGCGGCAGGAGGTCGCCTGCCACCGCATCGGGTAAGTCTCAGGGTCTTTTCTGCTAGACATATAGTCCCAGCCGTTTGGGGCACTCCCGAGTTGCACCGCAGTAGGACCTGGGTTAACACCGGGACGTGCGCGGCGGCATCGTGCGCCTTTGCAGGCTCCGTGCCCGAAGTGGACGAGATGCGATGGTCGATCTAACTGCTCATTACCTACCAATAGCGATTTTTATCGGTGTTGCGCTGCTCATCGGCGCGGCCCTCATGGTGGCGCCGTTTCTGGTTGCGTACCGCAATCCGGACCCTGAGAAAGTGTCCGCGTACGAATGCGGGTTCAACGCCTTCGACGATGCGCGCATGAAGTTCGACGTGAGGTTTTATCTCGTGTCGATCCTGTTCATCGTCTTCGATCTCGAAATCGCGTTTCTGTTTCCCTGGGCCGTGGCGTTCAAGGAAATCGGCCTGTTCGGATTCTGGTCGATGATGGCGTTTCTGGGCGTGCTGACGATCGGCTTCATCTACGAGTGGAAGAAGGGTGCGCTCGAATGGGAGTGATACGCACGAACGACGGGCACCTTGTCTTCGATCGGACATTCGACAAGGCGCGCGAAGGTATGTCTGGCGCTGCTGCTCCGGTCTCCCGTCCTGATGATGCCTTCTTTACCGGAATTTCGGACGAGCTGGCCGACAAGGGCTTTCTCGTTACGACGGTGGACGATCTCATTAATTGGGCGCGAACCGGCTCGCTGATGTGGATGACATTTGGACTCGCGTGCTGCGCCGTCGAGATGATGCAAGCGTCGATGCCGCGCTACGACCTCGAGCGGTTCGGTTTCGCGCCGCGTGCTTCGCCGCGGCAGTCCGACGTCATGATCGTCGCTGGCACGCTCACCAACAAAATGGCCCCGGCGCTGCGCAAGGTCTACGACCAGATGCCCGAGCCGCGCTACGTCATCTCCATGGGAAGCTGCGCCAACGGCGGCGGCTATTACCACTACTCCTACGCTGTCGTTCGCGGATGCGATCGCATCGTGCCTGTTGATGTTTATGTCCCGGGTTGCCCGCCGACCGCCGAAGCGTTGGTTTATGGCATCCTGCTGCTACAACGTAAAATCCGCCGGACGGGAACGATCGAGAGATAGGCACACTCGGAAAGGTCCTACCCGTGAACCGTCACCTGATCCATGCCGTTGCAGGTGTCCTTTCTGCTTTCGTAGGGGCCGTTGCCGCACCGCAGCCGTCCTTCGCCGAGAATGATGGCCCGAGCCTTATCGGCACTTGGTCGGGTCACACGAAGTCGATTGGCGACATCTATGGCCTTCGAACGCGAGACCGCACGGTTCATGTCACCGAACAGACCGATCGTCGTTTTCGCGGATATTTCGTCTATGAGGGCGGCCGTCGCGATTTCTTTGGTATCGTTTTCCCGGACAATACATCGTTCGCATGGACCTCGACGGCCGCGAAAAGCGTGACCGAAGGTCGGATTCTCGGCGACGATCACATCGCGGCCTGTTACATCGAACCGGGAGCGGAGGCGACTGCCGGTTGTTCCGATCTCACGCGAATTGACAAAAAGCCCTAAGCGGATGCTGCTCTGATGGATATCGCAAGTCTTGTAAGTCACGTCGGCACGCTTTTCGGAGCGGAAATTCTGGCCTCCAGCACAGCTTTCGACGAGGCGTCGATTTCAGTCCCACGCGACCGCATTGTTGAAGTCCTCAAGATGCTGCGTGACGATTCCAAGTGCCGGTTCGAGGTTCTGATCGATATCTGCGGCGTCGACTATCCCGAGCGCGAGGCCCGGTTCGACGTCGTCTATCATCTCCTGTCGCCGCGTCTCAATCAGCGGCTGCGCGTCAAGATCGCGACAGACGAGACGTCGCCCGTGCCGAGCGTCAACGACGTGTTCCCGGCCGCCAACTGGTATGAGCGCGAAGCCTACGACCTTTACGGCATCCGCTTCGTCGGGCATCCGGATCTCAGGCGCATCCTGACCGACTACGGCTTCCAGGGGCATCCGCTGCGCAAGGACTTCCCGCTGACCGGCTATGTCGAGGTTCGCTACGACGACATAAAGAAGCGTGTCGTCTACGAGCCGGTCAAGCTTACGCAGGAATTTCGCGACTTCGATTTCGAAAGTCCGTGGGAAGGGCCGAACTACATCCTGCCGGGCGACGAAAAGGCACATCGTTCATGACGGGCGCGCAAGCGTTCGAACTGCTCGCGTTTCACATCACCCCGTAAACTTGAGCATATGAATGGAATTTGAAACGAATGTAGCCATTTCGGCCGGATTGATGGTCGCTGCATTCGTACTCGATTGGCCGCGCGCGCTCGCGGGCGTGATTTTTGGTGTTCTGAGCCGGTTCCTGCCTTACGCGACAGTCGTCATTCCGCTTGGCGTCGTGATCATCGCAGTCGGCGGCGAGTTCATATATCCGCTGATCGGCCGCACTGCGGCGCCAAGCCTGCCGTCATTTGCGTTAGGGCTCTTTTCGGTCGCGGCCACGGCGTCAAACCTCTATATAACGATCCGCAATTTGAATGACAGGCTGTGAGGACTGCCGCGGTGAAACCTTCGCTTCAGGCTGGCGCGCGCACCCAGTTTTCGTTTCGCGTCCCGGCGACGAAGACGGTGCCGCATCTTTATCCGGAAGCCCGCGAGTTCCAGCTCATGCCGACGGTCTTTGCGACGGGCTTCATGGTCGGGCTGATGGAATGGACGTGCCTCCACATCATCGACCCGCATCTCGATCCGGGCGAGGGCTCGCTTGGCGTGCATATCAATGTGTCGCATGTCGCCGCGACGGTTCCAGGGCAAACGGTCACGGTCGAGGCCGAGTGCACCAAAGTCGCGGGGCGTCGCATCTTTTTCCACGTTAAAGCCCACGACGGCATTGACCTGATCGGCGAGGGCGAGCATCAGCGCATGATCGTCGATTGGGAGAAGTTCGAGCAGCGCGTGAACGACAAGGCGAAGCGCGCGCGTCTTTCTCCAATTACGCGGGGAACTGGTTGAAAATGGCCGAAACGGAAATTCGCAACTTCAATATCAATTTCGGGCCGCAGCATCCGGCGGCGCACGGCGTGCTGCGCCTCGTGCTGGAACTCGACGGTGAAGTCGTCGAGCGTGTCGATCCGCATATCGGCCTTCTGCATCGTGGCACCGAGAAACTCATCGAGCACAAGACGTACATGCAGGCGATCGGCTATTTCGATCGCCTCGACTACGTTGCGCCGATGAACCAGGAGCACGCCTTTTGCCTGGCGGCCGAGCGGCTTCTGGGTATCTCCGTTCCGCGCCGGGCGCAGCTTATCCGAGTGCTCTATTCCGAGATCGGCCGTCTCCTATCGCATCTCTTGAACGTCACGACCCAGGCCATGGACGTCGGCGCATTGACGCCGCCGCTTTGGGGGTTCGAGGAACGCGAGAAGTTGATGGTGTTCTACGAGCGCGCGTCGGGAGCGCGTATGCACGCCAAGTATTTCCGCATCGGCGGCGTGCACCAGGATTTGCCCGAAAAGCTGATCGACGACATCTATGCCTTCTGCGATCCGTTCCTGAAAGTCGTCGACGATATCGACGTGCTTTTGACGGAAAACCGCATCTTCAAGCAGCGCAACGTCGATATCGGCGTCGTCTCGTTGGATGATGCTTTCGCCTGGGGCTTTTCCGGCGTGATGGTTCGCGGCTCGGGCGCAGCGTGGGATTTGCGCAAGGCACAACCCTACGAATGCTACGCCGATCTCGATTTCGATATTCCGGTCGGCAAGAACGGCGACTGCTACGATCGCTATCTGATCCGCATGCAGGAAATGCGTGAATCGACGAAGATCATGAAGCAGTGCTGCGAGCTGCTGAAATCGGCTAGCGGCCAGGGGCCGCACGTCGTCGAGAACAAGAAGGTCGTGCCGCCGAAGCGCGGAGAGATGAAGCGCTCGATGGAAGCCCTGATCCATCACTTCAAGCTCTACACCGAAGGCTTTCACGTGCCGGCGGGCGATGTCTACGCAGCGGTTGAAGCGCCGAAGGGCGAGTTCGGCGTCTATCTCGTGGCGGATGGCTCGAATAAGCCGTACCGCTGCAAGATCCGTGCACCGGGTTTCCCGCACCTCGCGGCTATGGACTTCATGAACCGGGGTCACATGCTGGCGGACGTCTCGGCCATTCTCGGGTCTCTCGATATCGTTTTCGGAGAGATCGACCGCTAAGAGCTGAGCGTCGGGAGATTGCCTCTCGTACGCCTTTCGGTCCGTACGGTTGGCTGCAAAATATCTGCCTAAGCGTTAGGCAACCTCGCGCCGATCCTGGGACGCCGACATCCCGAAGGGTGGCTCCGGAAACGGGCTAGCTCAGGCTCTGAGGTGGACTAGCATCTGCCGTAAACCCCTGGCACAACACACCTCGTGTTTCTCCGGTCGCAACCGAACCCGAGGTGATGCGTATGGTCTATGGTGCAAGCCCAATCGTCGACAATCTCTTCCTGTTGGCGGTCGCAGCGCTGGGTTGGGGTTTAAGTCTTTCTACTTATCGGCTTTTTGCCCGGTCGCGCGGCTGGCCCATGGGAGCGCTGCAGGCCGACGCCCCCTTCATTCCGGTGCTTATCGGACTTGCCGGACTATTTGCCGGGCTGATCTTCGCGACGGCGAGGGGTGCCGACGACGGCGGTTGGGTGATCATCGCCTTCGGCCTCTTGTTCGCGGCGCTGTGGACGGGGTTTCTGCGCGTCGCCTCGCAGCTCTCGCTGATCCTGGCGCCCATTGCGACGTTCCTGCTTCTGCTTGGCTGGCTCGCAGCGCCACTCGGTTTTGCCGAGCGCCGGTGGGCGACGGAACGTCCGGCTGAAACGCTTCAGCGGCGTGGAATTTTGAAACCCGATTCTTCGCTTGCCGTTCCCAACCCTCCCGCACCCGACAAGGCTCCTTGATCCCCATCAAACGGTGTGACAGTGGAGAACTATTGGTCGCACCTGATCGCTGTTTGTCACGGTCGCATCATGCTTTCGCCGCATCTGCAAATCCTTGCCTAGTCGTCATCTTCCGCGTACTGGACCGTGTTGACGCTCGAAGGGTAATGTCGATTTGCAAGAGTCGGCATTGGCGTGGCGGGGCAAGGTCGTTCGTCTGACCCGACCACGTTATATTCGGCGCCGTGCGACCGTGGTTTTCAGGAGCCGTTGATGGCAGTTCGCCGAGTGCATCCGGATCAACCCGCTGACTTCACTTTTTCAGCGGAGAACCTTGCGTGGGCGCGAGAGACGATAGCCAAGTATCCGCCGGGTAAGCAGGCGTCCGCCGTCATTCCGTTGCTATGGCGCGCACAAGAGCAATCGGGCGGATGGCTCCCAGAGCCTGCGATCCGCGCCGTTTGCGATCTTCTCGGCATGGCCTACATCCGAGGCATGGAGATCGCGACCTTCTACACGATGTTTCAGTTGTCGCCGGTCGGGACGAAGGCGCACGTGCAGGTCTGTGGAACGACGCCGTGCATGCTGCGCGGCTCGCGCGATCTGATCGCTGTTTGCCAGCATCGCATCAACGAACACCCGCACACTCCTAACGAAGATGGCACACTGTCGTGGGAGGAGGTCGAGTGCATTGGCGTTTGCGCGAACGCTCCGGTCGCCCAGATCGGCAAAGATACGTTCGAGGACTTGACGCCCGAGCAGTTTGAAAAAATTCTCGATGGTTTTGTCGCGGGCAAACCGCCGAAGTGGGGATCGCAAACGGGTCGTACGGCCTCGTGCCCCGCAACCGGACCGACCAGCCTGACGGATAAATCGCTTTACGATGGTTCGACGATCGGCGCCTGGAAGAAGCGTTTCGAGGAGACATCGGGAGCGAGCGACAAGGCGGAAGAGACAACGCCGCCTTCGGCTCTGGCATCGCCGACCCATAAAGCGGCTGTCGCAGAAGGGTCCTCTCCGTCGTCTCCGAATGCAGCGCCGCCTGTTCACCCAGCTGCGCTGACTGCGATGGCGAACACCGGTCTCGTCAAGGAACTCGAAGCGCGTGGCGGCGGTAAGGCATTGTCGGCGGGTGAGCTCGACAAGATCAAAGCCGACATGCAGCGCGATCAGGCGATCGCTGCGGCGCGCGGGATCAAAGATCCGGAACTGTTGAGCGAGCCGCGCGGCGGCAAAGGTGACGATCTGTCGTTGATCTGGGGCGTTGCCGACAAGATGGTCGAAAAGCTGAATTCAATCGGCATCTGGCACTTCGATCAGATCGCCAAATGGACGCCTGAAAACATCGCTTGGTTCGAAGGCCGGCTTGATGGGTTCAAGGGGCGCGTGACACGAGATAAATGGATCGAGCAGGCACAAAAGCTCGCGTCGGGTTGGCGACCTGAGACTAAAGCCGGCGAAAGGCCGAAGGACTAGCTCGCATGCTTCATGATCGCGACCGCATCTTTCGCAATCTCTATGGCTTTCATCACGCCGGACTCAAAGGCGCGATAAGCCGGGGTGCTTGGGACGGCACGAAGTTCTTTATCGACAAGGGTCACGACTACATCATCGACGAGGTGAAGAAGTCGGGGCTCAGGGGACGCGGCGGCGCCGGATTTCCGACCGGTCTCAAGTGGTCGTTCATGCCGAAGGCAGACCAGCGTCCGAGCTACCTCGTCATCAATGCAGATGAATCAGAGCCGGGCTCCTGCAAGGATCGCGAAATCCTGCGCCACGATCCGCATCTCTTAATCGAGGGTGCGTTGCTTGCGTCCTTCGCGATGCGGGCGCGCACGAGCTACATCTATGTGCGCGGCGAATACATTCGCGAGCGTGAGGCGCTGCAGCGGGCGATCGATGAAGCTTACGAAGCGAAGCTCATCGGCAAGAACAATGTTCACGGCTGGGATTTCGACCTCGTCGTGCATCACGGCGCGGGCGCCTATATTTGCGGCGAAGAGACAGCGATGCTTGAGAGCATCGAAGGCAAGAAGGGGCAGCCGAGGCTGAAGCCACCGTTCCCTGCCAACGTCGGTCTCTATGGCGCGCCGACGACGATCAACAACGTCGAGAGTATTGCCGTTACGGGCGAAATTCTTCGTCGCGGCTCGAGCTGGTTTGCTGCGTTGGGCCTGCCGAACAACACCGGCACCAAGCTGTTTCAGATTTCCGGCCACGTCGAGCGTCCGTGCACCGTCGAAGAAGAGATGGGCATTCCGCTCAAGGAGCTGATCGACAAGCATTGCGGCGGCATTCGCGGCGGCTGGGATAATCTGCTGGCGGTCATTCCGGGCGGGTCATCGGTTCGTTGCATCACGGCCGAGCAGGCCATGAACGTGACGATGGATTTCGACGCGCTGGGCAAGCTCGGTTCGGGCCTCGGTACCGCGGCCGTGATCGTCATGGACAAGTCGACGGACATCATCGGAGCTATACGGCGCATCTCTTATTTCTATAAGCACGAGAGCTGCGGTCAGTGCACGCCCTGCCGCGAAGGCACGGGCTGGATGTGGCGGGTTCTCGAACGCATGGAACGCGGGCAAGCGGAAAAACGCGAAATCGATCTTCTCTTTGACGTGACGAAGCAGATTGAAGGCCACACGATTTGTGCGCTAGGCGATGCGGCAGCGTGGCCGGTGCAGGGATTGATCAAGAATTTCCGTCCTGTCATTGAAGAGCGCATCGACCAGTATCAGGCGAAGCATGCGCGTATGGCGGCGGAGTAGGGCGGCGGACAACGAGCAATGCCAAAGCAACTCATCATTGACGGCGCGGCGATCGAGGTCGAGGACGGCACGACGCTGATGCACGCCTGCGAGATGGCCGGCGCGGTCATCCCGCGGTTCTGTTATCACGAACGCCTGTCGATCGCCGGCAATTGCCGTATGTGCCTCGTCGAGGTGCAGGGCTCGCCGAAGCCCATTGCTTCCTGCGCGATGCTCGTCAACGATCTGCCGCCGAATAAGGACGGCTCTCCAAAGATCATCAGCACGACGTCGCCGCTGGTCAAGAAAGCCCGCGAAGGCGTGATGGAATTCCTGCTCATCAACCATCCGCTCGACTGTCCGATCTGCGATCAGGGCGGCGAGTGCGATCTGCAGGACCAGGCGATGGCATTCGGCATGGGCGGCTCTCGCTTCCATGAGAACAAGCGTGCGGTTGAAGAGAAGCATATCGGGCCGCTGATCAAGACGATCATGACGCGCTGCATCCACTGCACGCGTTGCGTTCGCTACATGACGGAAGTTGCTGGCGTCGAAGAACTCGGTCTCATCGGCCGCGGTGAGGACGCAGAAATCACGACGTATCTCGAACGCGGGATCATGTCGGAGATGAGCGCCAATGCCGTCGATCTCTGCCCGGTTGGCGCGCTGACGCACCGGCCTTGGGCCTTCGCGGCGCGCCCGTGGGAAATGGAATCGACCGAGACGATCGACGCGATGGATGCGCTCGGCTCTGCAATTCGTGTCGATACGCGGGGCGGTGCCGTCATGCGCATCCTGCCGCGCAACAACGATGCCGTAAATGAAGAATGGATTTCGGACAAAACGCGTCACGTTGCGGACGGTTTAAAGATTCAGCGGCTCGATCAACCTTACATTCGCAAGGGTGGGCGGCTTGAGCCCGCGAGCTGGGATGAGGCGCTGGGCCTCGTTGCGGATAGACTCAAAGCGGCATCGCCGGACAAGATAGGTGCGATCGCGGGCGATCTGGCGGGTGCGGAAGAAATGTTCGCGCTCAAGGATCTGCTCGGGCGCCTTGGAGCGACGTCGCTCGATTGCCGGCAGGCGGGCGACAAGCTCGATCCAAAGCTTGGCCGCGCCAGCTACGTTTTCAATTCGTCGATCGAAGGCATCGAGCAGGCGGACGCGATTCTGATTGTCGGGTCTAATCCGCGGCTCGAAGCGCCGGTGCTCAACGCGCGCATTCGCAAGCGCTGGCGATCGACGCCGACGAAGATTGCGCTCATCGGTGCGAAGGTCGATCTCTCTTATCCCTATGAATATCTTGGCGCGGGATCCGAGACGCTGGCCGAAGTCGCGAGCGGCAAGCATGCCTTCGCGGAAGTTTTGAAATCGGCCCAGCGGCCGATGGTGATCGTCGGGCAGGGTGCCTTTGCACGGCCGGACGGGCTTGCGGTTCTTTCGCTGGTAGCGCGCATTGCCATTGCGACGTCGGCAGGCAAAGACGCGGCGTGGAACGGCTTCAACGTGCTTCACACGGCGGCAGGGCGCGTTGCCGGTCTCGATCTCGGTTTCGTGCCCAGCAAGGGCGGCAAGGACGTTGCCGGAATTCTAAGCGGCGGAATGGACTTCATCTATCTGCTCGGAGCCGACGAATGCGATCTTTCCAAGCTCGGGTCGGCGTTCGTCGTCTATCAGGGTAGCCACGGCGATCGTGGGGCCGAGCGCGCTGACGTCATTCTCCCGGCTGCCGCCTATACTGAAAAGAGCGCAACTTACGTCAATACGGAAGGCCGCGTGCAGCAGACGGTCAAAGCGGCGTTCTCGCCGGGCAGCGCCAAGGAGGACTGGACGATCGTTCGCGCGCTTTCGGCGCGTGTCGGCGCGACGCTCCCGTACGATACATTGAAAGACCTGCGAGCGGCGATGTACAGAGCAGCGCCGCAGCTTGCCGAGATCGACTCGGTTGAAGTTCGCGCCGTCTCGGGCCTCGAAACGCTCGCAAAGCTTTCGGGGCAGGCGACGGCAACGCCGTTCGCATCGGCGATCGAGGACTTCTATCTAACGAACGCGGTCGCGCGGGCTTCGGCTGTCATGGCCGGAATGAGTGCGCTTCGAAGCGCCCGCGACCAGGGGCTCAGCGCGGCGGAATAGGAAACGATGCTCGAGACTCTGCAAACATTCATGACCGACTACGGCTGGAACCTGCTGATCATTATCAGCTGGTCGCTCCTGATGCTTGTCGGGCTCTTGGTCATTATTGCGTTTCTTCTGCTGTTCGACCGCAAGGTATGGGCCGCCGTGCAGATGCGCCGGGGACCGAACGTCGTCGGACCGTTCGGCTTGTTTCAGTCGTTTGCCGACCTTCTGAAGTTCGTGTTCAAGGAGCCGTTGATTCCTGCGGGCGCCGATAAGGCCGTTTTCCTTCTTGCTCCGCTCGCGACGGCAATGTTTGCGCTGTCGGCCTGGGCCGTCATTCCGATCGATCAAAATATATGGGGCAAGTGGGTTATCTCCGACATGAACGTCGGAATTCTCTACCTGCTCGCAATCTCCTCGCTCGGCGTTTACGGCATCATCATGGGCGGCTGGGCGTCGAACTCGAAATACCCCTTCATGGGCAGTCTCCGGTCCGCGGCGCAGATGGTGTCGTATGAAGTCTCGATCGGCTTCGTCATCATTTGCGTGCTGCTGTGCGTCGGCTCGCTCAATATGACCGACATCGTCAATGCGCAGAGGGCGGGACTCGGGACGCGGGCGGGCATGACGAACTCGCTGCTCGACTGGTACTGGCTGCCGCTTTTCCCGATGTTCGTCGTGTTCTTCATCTCGGCTCTTGCCGAAACCAACCGGACGCCGTTCGATCTCGTCGAAGCGGAATCGGAACTCGTCGCCGGATTCATGGTGGAATACTCGTCGACGCCTTATCTGCTCTACATGCTCGGTGAGTATGTGGCGATCGTCACGATGTGCGCGCTGACGACGATTCTGTTCCTCGGCGGCTGGCTGCCGCCGGTCGACGTCTGGCCGCTGAACGCGGTTCCGGGCGTTTTCTGGTTCCTGATCAAGGTTGTTTTCGTCTTCTTCATGTTTGCGATGATGAAGGCGCTCCTGCCGCGCTACCGCTACGATCAGCTGATGCGGCTCGGCTGGAAGGTGTTTCTGCCGCTGTCGCTGTTTATGGTCGTCGTGACGGCCGCAGTGCTCAGATTCGGAGGTTTTCTGTCATGAGCGTCGCACGCGCTACAAAGTCGCTGTTGCTGACGGAAATCGTCGCTGCGTTCGTGTTGACGGTCCGGTACTTCTTCGCGCCGAAAAAGACGCTGAACTATCCTTACGAAAAAGGCCCGCTATCGCCGCGCTTCCGTGGAGAGCACGCGCTCCGGCGCTATCCGAACGGCGAAGAGCGTTGCATCGCCTGCAAGCTCTGCGAGGCTATCTGTCCGGCGCAGGCCATCACGATCGAAGCAGGCCCGCGCCGTAACGATGGAACACGCCGAACGACGCGCTACGACATCGACATGACGAAATGCATCTATTGCGGACTCTGCCAGGAAGCGTGCCCCGTGGACGCCATCGTCGAAGGGCCCAATTTCGAATTCGCGACGGAAACGCGTGAAGAGCTTTTCTACGACAAGGAACGGTTGCTCTCGAACGGCGACCGCTGGGAACGCGAGATCGCGAAGAATATAGCGCTCGACGCAAAATATAGATAATTCGCTCGCTCCGAAGGGATAACAGGAAGAACGACAACGATGGCGGAGGCAGGTTTCTTCTATCTCTTTGCGGTGTTGGCAGTCGCGTCCGGCGCGATGGTCATCCTCGCCAGGAATCCCGTGCACGCGGTGCTGTTTCTCGTGCTGGCGTTCTTCAATGCCGCCGGACTTTTCGTGCTGCTCGGTGCTGAATTCCTCGCGATGCTGCTGGTCATCGTGTACGTCGGGGCGGTGTCGGTCATCTTCCTGTTCGTCGTGATGATGCTCGACGTCGATTTCGCGGCGTTGAAAGCGGGATTCATAAAGAACGCCAAGATCGGAGCCATTATCGGCGGTGTCGTTCTGGCCGAGCTCGTCGTTCTTTTCAGCTACCGCGGTCTCAACATTGCGTCGACGATTAACGCTGCGGCGCCCATACCCGTTGCCGGCTCCGGCGTGACCAACACAGCAGCCCTCGGGCAGATTCTCTATACGAAGTACGTCTACCTGTTTCAGACCTCGGGAGTGATCCTGCTCGTCGCTATGATCGGCGCCATCGTGCTGACGTTGAAACATCGCGTCGGCGTCAAGCGTCAGTCGATCGCGGAGCAGGTTTCGCGCGATCCGGCCAAAACGCTCGAGGTCGTCAAAGTTCCAACCGGCGGATCGGTGATCCCCGCAAGCAAGCGCCGGGAGGCTGCGGAATGACCATTGGGCTCGGACACTATCTGACGGTCGCCGCCTGCCTTTTTACGCTTGGCGTCTTCGGCATTTTCATCAACCGCAAGAATGTCATCGTCATCCTGATGTCGATCGAGTTGATCCTGCTTGCGGTGAACATCAATCTGGTCGCCTTCTCGCATTTCAACGCCGATCTCGTCGGCCAGGTGTTTGCACTGTTCGTGCTGACGGTGGCAGCCGCTGAATCGGCCATCGGCCTCGCAATCATCGTCGTCTACTATCGCAATCGGGGTTCGATTGCGGTCGAAGACGTCAACATGATGAAGGGGTGAGGCGTGATCGGCTTTCGGCAAATTTGTGCATCGTTCCCTCTGCTCGTCGTTGAACGGGCGTTTCGGGAATAGGGGGAATATGATCGCATGATCTACGCGACAATCGTCCTGTTGCCGCTCGCTGGCGCGCTGATCGCCGGCCTCTTCGGCCGCATCATCGGAGATCGCCCAAGCGAAGTCATTACCACGGCGCTCCTGTTTATAGCGGCAGTGCTCTCGTGGGTGGTCTTCGTTCAAGTCGCATTCGGCCACGAGACGCACGCCGTCACGCTGATGCGCTGGATCACGTCGGGTGAACTCGACACGTCCTGGGCCCTCAAGATCGACACGCTGACGGCGGTAATGCTGGTCGTCGTCACGACGGTGTCATCCCTCGTGCATCTCTATTCCATCGGCTACATGCACGAGGACGACTCGCGCGCTCGTTTCTTTGCGTATCTCTCGCTCTTCACGTTCGCCATGCTGATGCTGGTGACGAGCGACAACCTCGTGCAGATGTTCTTCGGATGGGAAGGGGTCGGCCTCGCATCCTATTTGCTCATTGGATTCTGGTACAAGAAGCCGTCGGCGAATGCTGCGGCCATCAAGGCGTTCGTCGTCAACCGTGTCGGCGATTTCGGGTTCGCTCTCGGTATCTTCGGGCTGTTCTACGTCTTCCGCACTGTCAATCTCGACGCGATCTTCGCAGCGGCACCGGGCATCGTCGGCAAGACGTTCATCTTCGCTGGACACGAGGTCGATATCCTGACGACGCTATCGCTGCTGCTGTTCATGGGCGCGATGGGCAAGTCGGCGCAGTTCCTGCTGCACACGTGGCTTCCGGACGCCATGGAAGGTCCGACGCCCGTCTCGGCGTTGATCCATGCCGCGACGATGGTGACGGCCGGTGTGTTCATGGTGGCGCGGCTGTCGCCGATCTTCGAGCTGGCGCCCGATGCGCTGAAATTCGTGACGCTGATCGGCGCGGTGACGGCGTTCTTCGCGGCGACGGTCGGACTTGTCCAGAACGACATCAAGCGCGTGGTCGCCTATTCGACGTGCTCGCAGCTTGGCTACATGTTTGTCGCCTGCGGTGTCGGCGCATATGGAGCAGGCATTTTCCATCTCTTCACGCACGCGTTTTTCAAGGCCCTCCTGTTCCTTGGCTCGGGTTCGGTGATCCACGCGATGCATCATGAGCAGGACATGCGCTTGATGGGCGGCTTGCGTAAAAAGATCCCGCTGACGTTCGCGGCGATGATCGTCGGCACGCTGGCGATCACGGGCGTCGGCATTCCGCATCTCACGGGATTTGCCGGGTTCTATTCCAAGGATGCGATTATCGAAGCGGCTTACGCGGCGGCCACGCCGAATAACTATGCCTTCTGGCTTCTCGTCATCGGCGCACTGATGACGTCGTTCTACTCCTGGCGTCTCATCTTCATGACCTTCTACGGCGAGACGCGCGCCGATCATCACACGTTCGAGCACGCGCACGAGAGCCCGATGACGATGCTGTTGCCGCTCGCCGTCTTGTCACTCGGCGCGATCGTGGCTGGCGTCGCATTCTACGGCTATTTCGTCGGCCATGAAGAGCAGGCGTTCTGGGGAGCGGCACTGTTCCGGTCCGATACGAACCACGTCCTGCACGAAATGCACAACGTGCCGGAATGGGTGAGCTACTCGTCGTTCGTTGCGATGCTGATCGGCTTCGCGATTGCCTGGGTCTACTATATCCGGGCCCCCTGGTTGCCCGCTGCGACGGCGCGGGCCTTTAAGCCGCTTTATCTTTTCCTGCTCAACAAGTGGTATTTCGACGAACTCTACGATCTGATCTTCGTGCGCGGCGCGTTCGCGATCGGTCGGCTCCTGTGGAAGGGCGGCGATGGCGCCGTCATCGACGGTGCGGTCGACGGGACGGCGGCGGGCGTCGGCCGTGTTACGGCGAGGGTCGTACGTCTTCAGACGGGATACCTCTACCACTATGCTTTCGCGATGTTGGTTGGTGTTGCAGCGCTCATGACTTGGCTCACCTATAACGGGCTTTTCGCCGGGGTGTTCAAATGAACAACATCCTCTCGGTCGTCACCTTCCTGCCGCTCGTTGGTGCGCTATTGATTGCCGCGCAGAATGCGGAAGCAAAGCAGAACGCACGCTGGATCGCGCTCTGGACGACGCTCGTCACGTTCTTCGTCTCGCTCCTGATCTGGTGGGACTTCGATACGACGGCGACGGGCTTCCAGTTCGTCGAGGAGCACGCTTGGCTCGGTCCGCTGAAATACAAGCTCGGCGTCGACGGCATCTCGATGCTGTTTATTATTTTGACGACGTTCCTGATGCCGCTCTGCATCCTCGCCAGCTGGGTGTCGGTGCAGAACCGCGTCAAGGAATACATGATCGCGTTCCTCGTGCTTGAGACGCTGATGCTTGGCGTCTTCTCGGCGCTTGATCTCGTGCTGTTCTATCTGTTCTTCGAAGGCGGCCTCATCCCGATGTTCATCATCATCGGCGTCTGGGGCGGCAAGCGGCGCGTCTATGCGAGCTTCAAGTTCTTCCTCTATACGCTGCTCGGCTCGGTGCTGATGCTGCTCGCGATGATGGCAATGTACTGGCACGCGGGGACGACGGATATCCCGACTCTTCTGCAGACCAAGTTCCCGCCGGAGATGCAGTGGTGGCTGTGGATTGCGTTCTTTGCCTCGTTCGCGGTGAAGATGCCGATGTGGCCGGTACATACGTGGCTTCCCGATGCGCACGTCGAGGCGCCGACCGCCGGCTCCGTCATTCTCGCGGGCATTCTTCTCAAAATGGGCGGATACGGGTTCCTGCGGTTCTCGTTGCCGATGTTTCCCAATGCCTCGGCTGATCTCGCTCCTTTCGTCTTCTCGCTGTCGATCGTCGCGATCATCTACACGTCTCTCGTGGCGCTCGTGCAGGAGGATATGAAGAAGCTCATCGCCTATTCGTCCGTCGCGCACATGGGCTACGTCACGATGGGTATTTTCACGGGCTCGCAACAGGGCATCGACGGCGCGATCTTTCAGATGCTGTCGCACGGCCTCGTTTCATCCGCGCTGTTCCTGTGTGTCGGCGTCATCTACGACCGCATGCACACGCGCGAGATTGCAGCCTATGGCGGACTCGTCGAGCGCATGCCGAAATATGCGGCGGCCTTCATGGTATTCACGATGGCCAACGTCGGCCTGCCCGGAACCAGCGGCTTCATCGGCGAATTCCTGACGCTGATGGCAGCCTTCAAAGCCAACACCTGGGTTGCTATTCTGGCGACGACCGGCATCATCTTGTCGGCCGCTTACGCACTCTATCTTTACAGACGCATTATTTTCGGCGTGCTCGAGAAGGCGAACCTCCGGAGCATCCTGGATCTCTCGCCGCGCGAGGTCGCTATTCTCGCGCCGCTTATACTGCTGACGATCTTCTATGGGTTCTACCCGGCGCCCGTTCTCGATGTGACGGCGACGTCGGTCAAGAATCTCGTGCAGAATTATCAGAATGCCCAGCACACGGCCGCCGCTCTCCTGGCGCCATGAGGAATTGACCGATGGACAGCGCGCTTCTCAACATCGTTTCGCCGGAGCTGATCCTGGCGCTCGGCGCCCTTGCGCTCTTGATGCTCGGTGTCTTCAGCTCGGCGGGAGAGAGAACCGGCCGTCTCATGGGCTGGCTCGCCATCGGCGTGCTCGTCGCCGCCATCATCGCCATTTTCGAACAGAGTGGCGTCTCGCGCGCATTCGAAGGCGCCTTCGTGTCGGATCCGCTGACACGCTTTTTCAAGACCATGATTCTGGTTGCTGCCGTCCTGTCGCTCGTTCTGACGTTTGACAGTTTCGCGCGTGCCCGGCTGATGGTGTTCGAGTATCCGGTTCTGATCCTCCTCGCTGCACTCGGCATGATGCTGATGGTGTCGGCGAACGATCTGATCACGCTTTACCTTGGCCTTGAACTGCAGAATCTCTCGCTCTACGTCATCACCGCGTTCAAGCGCGATAACGTCAGATCGAGCGAAGCGGGACTTAAATACTTCGTCCTGAGCGCGCTTGCCTCGGGGCTATATCTTTACGGCGCCTCGCTGCTTTACGGTGTCACCGGTGCGACGGGGTACGGCGCCATTGCCGCGGCAACCCAGCTTCCCGATATGGTGTCGAACATTGGCTTGACGTTCGGTCTCGTCTTCGTGCTTGTGGGCATCGCCTTCAAGATCTCGTCGGTGCCGTTCCACATGTGGACGCCGGACGTCTACCAGGGTGCGCCGACGCCGGTGACGGTGTTTCTTGCGAGCGCCGCCAAGGTTGCCGCGATGGCGATGATGGTGCGCTTCACTCAGGCGGCAATCCCGGGCGTTCCGGGAGAATGGCAGCAGATCGTCATTTTCCTGTCGATCGCCTCGATGGTGCTTGGTGCTTTCGCCGCAATCGGACAGACCAACATCAAGCGCCTGCTTGCTTATTCCGCGATCGGCCATATCGGATTTGCGCTCGTTGGGCTCTCGGCCAATAATACCGAAGGCACGGCGGGCGTTCTGCTATACCTCGCCATTTACGTCGCCATGACGCTCGGCGCGTTCGCGTGCGTCCTCGCCATGCGGCGCAAGGGCGAAAACGTCGAAGATATCGCGGATCTGGCGGGCCTCGCAAAGACGGATCTTACGTACGCGTCAATTCTTGGGCTCTTGATGTTCTCGCTCGCCGGCATTCCGCCGCTCGCCGGCTTCTGGGCCAAATGGTACGTCTTTTTGGCTGCGATCAAAGCTGGCCTTTATCCATTGGCTGTCATCGGCGTCGTCACGAGCGTCGTCGGCGCTTTCTACTATCTGAGAATCGTCAAGATCATGTTCTTCGACGAAAGCGCCGAATCCTTCCAGCCGCGCGAAGGTAAAGTGTCGGCGGTCATGGTTCTCTCGGCCGGTTTCATTGTTCTGTTCGTGCTCCCGCTCATAGGCGGGGCTCTTGTCGATGCTGCGACCGCCGCGGCCGTTGTGCTGGCGCCGGCACAGGCGCTCTAAGATAGCGATGGATGCTTCGGCCACACCCCGCATCCTGCACATCGATGAAACGGACTCGACAAATGCCGACGCAATGCGGCTGGCGCTCAAGGGCGAGGACCTGCCGCTCTGGGTGATCGCCGGCCGGCAGACTGCGGGGCGCGGACGAGCGGGCCGGTCGTGGGTTTCGCCTGAGGGAAATCTCTATACAAGCATTGCCTTCTGTTGTTCCGCTCCAATGGAAAACGCGGGACAATTGTCACTCATTGCCGGAATTTCGCTTTTGGAGGCCATTCGCGCCTCGACGGATCTTGCGCAAGACGCCCCGCTTCGCCTCAAATGGCCGAACGACATTCTGATGGGGGCCGCCAAGATGGGAGGTATTCTGGTTGAGAGCACCTCCGCACGGGGAAGCCCCGGTTTTTTGGCAATCGTGGGCTTTGGATTGAACCTCTCGTCTCATCCGGACGATCTCGGCCGTACAGTCACGTCGCTCAGCCGCCACGCGCAGGCGCCGACCCCCACAGCTTTGCTCGCGTCGCTAGCTGAGCAGTTTCCTAGGTGGCTCGACATCTGGAGGAACGGCGACGACTTTGCTGCCGTTCGGCGCGCCTGGATGGAGCGGGCAGGGCCGATCGGCGAGGCGATGACCGTCAATTCGAAAGACGGGCCGATCTCAGGAACGTACCGTGGGCTTGCCGAGACCGGGGCGCTCCTTGCTGAGGTCGACGGGCAAGTGCGCGAGATCAATCACGGCGACGTGGCGCTCGGCGGAGCGGACGCATACGATGGGGATGCATGAGCGAGCGCGACAGGTCATCTCAGCGGGCACATAAAGGCAAGGCCGACGAGCTCGTGTTCATGGCGCTCGGCGGGCTTGGTGAGATCGGCATGAATGCTTATCTCTATGGCTATGGTCCTCCGAATGCCCGGTCGTGGCTGATGGTCGATCTCGGCGTGACGTTCCCGCATGAATCGGAACCGGGGGCCGATGTCGTCCTGCCGGATCTTCGCTACATCGTCGCCGACCGAAAAAATCTCGCAGGCTTGATCCTGACGCACGCGCACGAAGATCACATCGGCGCAGTGCTCGATCTCTGGCCTTCGCTCGAATGCCCGATTTTTGCAACACCCTTCACCGCAGGGATGGTCAAGACCAAGGTCGGGGAGGCGGGGAGGACGGCGGCGCTTCCCATCCGCACCATTCCTCTCGGCGGGCGCTTTAAAGCCGGTGTTTTCGATATCGAGTTCGTCGGGCTCACGCATTCGATTCCGGAGCCGAACGGCATCGCGATCCGGACACCGGCCGGGCTTGTTTTTCACACCGGCGATTGGAAATTCGATTCAACGCCGGTTGTCGGCAGGCCGCACGAGCCGGAAAAACTCAAATCTCTCGGAGATGAAGGCGTGCTCGCGATTGTCGGGGATTCGACGAACGCGATGCGCGAGGGGCGGTCGGCGTCCGAAGCCGACGTTGCGCGCGCGCTTACGAAGATTATCGTCGATGCGCCGCATTGCGTCGCGGTGACGTTGTTTGCGTCGAACGTCGCGCGCATTGCGTCGGTCGCGGAGGCCGCGCGCAAGTCAGGGCGCACGCTTGTCGTCGCCGGCCGCGCGCTTCACCGCATCATCGAAGTTGCGAAAGAGACGGGCTATCTGCCGGAAAGCTTCACGTATCTCGATCAGCAACGCTTTTCCGATCTGCCGCGTAACAAGGTCCTCGTGTTATGTACGGGCAGCCAGGGCGAAAGCCGCGCCGCGGTCGCGCGGATCGCCGAGGGCGAGCATCCCGATATTTCGCTCGATAAGGGCGACCTCATCATCTTTTCGTCGCGTACGATTCCAGGAAATGAGAAGGCCGTTGCGAAGATCCAGAATGGGTTGGCGCGTCTCGGCGTCGATCTGGTGACGGACGCGGACGCATTGGTCCATGTCACCGGGCATCCGAGGCGCGACGAACTCAAAGACATGTATGCCTGGCTTCGTCCGAAGATTGCCGTTCCGATGCATGGCGAAGCGCGCCATATACGCGAGCACGCGAAACTTGCGCGCGCGTGCGGGGTCAACGAAACGTTCACGATCGTCGACGGCGAGATGCTCAAGCTCTGGCCGGGCGAAGCTTCGGTCATAGACGAAGCGCCGGTCGGACGGCTCTATCGCGACGGCAATCTCATCGTTCCCGACGTCGAAGGTCCGGTCAAAGCGCGCCGCAAGCTGTCGTTCGTCGGCATAGCGGTCGTATCGCTGGTGTTATCGCGTCGCGGAGACGTGCTCGGCGAGCCGGGGCTCGTTCTTGAAGGTATTCCGGCTGCCGACGCGGGCGGCGAGGCGATGCGGGAAGTCGTATTCGATGCCATCGACGGCACGTTCCGTTCGATCCCGCCGAAGCGGCGCAGCGATCTCGCAATGCTGCAGGAGGCCGTCCAGAGGGCCGTGAGAGCGGCCATTAACGAAGCCTGGGGCAAGAAGCCGGTTGTCAAAGTGCTGCTCTCCGTGGTGGAAGCTAAGGGCTAAGCGCGCTGACGGCCGCGCTCACCCGAAGCTCACCAGCAGCCTGGAGAAAGACGCATGATAGGACGTTTGAACCATGTGGCCATCGCGGTCAAAGATCTCGAAAAGGCTGCATCGGTTTATAAAAACGCCCTTGGCGCCAAAGTCGGCCCGCCGCTTAAGCAACCTGAGCACGGCGTGACGGTTATCTTCATCGAGCTGCCGAATACGAAGATCGAGCTGCTCGAGCCGCTCGGCGAAAATTCGCCGATTGCGAAATTTCTTGAGAAAGCGCCAGATGGCGGTATCCATCATGTGTGCTATGAGGTCGAGGACATCATGGCCTCGCGCGATCAGTTGAGGGCACAAGGAGCTCGCATACTCGGCGACGGTAATCCCAAGATCGGGGCACACGGCAAGCCTGTGCTGTTCCTGCATCCGAAGGATTTTTGCGGCACCCTCGTCGAGCTGGAGCAGGTTTGAAATCAGGCCGCATATCGGCGACCGAAGGCTGGAAGGAAATCGACGATGCGAACCTCTGTAGCGGTCGCGACGTTCTTTTGCCTATGGTTCATTACGCTCTTTGCCGTGTTGCCATTTTTCGCGCACACGCAAGAGGAAGCGGGCGAGGTGGTGCCCGGCACGCCCGAGAGTGCGCCGCATAAGATCAATCTGCTCAAGGTGTTTTGCGTCAATACGGTCGTGACCGCCATAGCGTTTGCCGGAATCTATACGGTCATTGCGAACATCTGACCTGCGGCAGAGGTTTGCCGCCACCATGTTGCAACGAAAGCCTGAAAAGGCTATTCGGCTTGCCGCAATTCCTGGTTTCCGGGATGGTCAGGCGCGGCTCGCCGCGCGACGTCAATGAGCGAGCGTCCGATGGGGCATTTCAGGTTCTTCGTGTGCGTTCGCCGTCCGATGCGAGACGCTTTTTCAACGTACACGTCAGGGACCAAGAGATGAGCAAGCGCGCCCTTTCCGTTACCCGCGAGGAGAACTTCCCCGACTGGTACCAAGCTGTCGTCCGTGACGGCGACATGGCCGAGACGAGCCCCGTTCGCGGCTGCATGATCATCAAGCCGTGGGGCTGGGGCGTGTGGGAGCGCCTCCAGGTCGAACTCGACGCCCGCATCAAGGATACGGGCCATGACAACTGCTATTTCCCGCTTTTCATTCCGATGAGCTTCATCGCCAAGGAGGCGGAGCACGTCGAAGGCTTCGCCAAGGAAATGGCGGTCGTCACGCATCACCGTTTGAAGAACGAGGGCGGCAAGCTGGTCGTCGATCCGGACGCGAAGCTCGAAGAACCGCTGATCGTTCGGCCGACGTCCGAGACGATCATTGGTGACGCGTTTCAGCGTTGGATCAAAAGCTACCGCGACTTGCCGCTGCTCATGAACCAGTGGGCGAACGTCGTACGCTGGGAGATGCGCACACGACTTTTCCTGCGCACCGCGGAGTTCCTCTGGCAGGAAGGCCATACCGCGCACGCCGACCGGGACGACGCAGTCGCTGAAACGCTCAAGATGCTCGAAGTCTACCGCACGTTTGCGGAAGATGTGCTGGCGATGCCGGTGATCGCGGGCGAAAAGCCGGCGAACGAACGCTTCCCCGGGGCCGACAATACCTACTCGATCGAAGCGATGATGCAGGACGGCAAGGCGCTGCAGGCTGGCACGTCGCACTATCTCGGGACGCACTTCGCGGAAGCGCAGAACATCCAGTTCCAGAACACGGACGGTAAGTTGACCTACTGCCACACGACGAGCTGGGGCGTTTCGACTCGTCTGATCGGCGGCGTGATCATGACACACGGCGACGACGATGGCCTGCGTCTGCCGCCGATGATCGCGCCGCGCCAGATCGTCATCGTGCCGATGCTGCGCGACAAGCCGGAAGACGCCGCGCTCATCGACTATTGCGTTTCGCTTGAGAAGGATTTGAAGGCGGCCGGCATTCGCACGCTCGTCGACATGAAGGCTGTGAAATCGGCCGAGAAGCGCTGGAACTGGGTGCGCCGCGGCGCTCCGATCATCGTCGAGATCGGCGGCCGCGATGCGAGCGGTAGCAATGTCACCTTCATGCGCCGCGACCGGCTGCGCGATGGCGACAAGGTCATTTCTCAGACATTGGCACGGGCGGATTTCGTCGCCCAGGCTCCGGCGCTGCTGCAAGAGATCCAGCAGACGCTTTATTCCGAAGCCAAGGCGCGGCTCGACGGCAACATCATCACGACCTTCAAATCGTTTGAGGATCTGGCCGATTATTTCGGGCCCGCCGAGGGCGAGGACGAGGGTGGTGCTTTCAAGGGCTGGGCACGGGTTCCGTGGTCGCGCCCCGAGGGTGCGAGCCTCGAAGCCATCGCGGACCGGCTGAAGGCCCTGAAATTGACCATCCGAAATGCGCCGCTTGGCCAAGAAGAAGCGGTGGGCAAGTGTCTTTTCACGGGAGAAGCGGCGAAGGAGTATGTCTTAATAGCGCGGGCCTATTAAAACCGCGGGGGTGGCCTTAACTCAGACACACGGGGGTGCGATGCGGCGCGCTCCAAGGGGTAGGCGGAGCGAGGGGCAATGACGACCACGGCTGTCCGGGACACGAAGCCCTTTTCGTCGTTCGAATGGATGATTGCGGGGCGCTATCTGCGTGCGCGACGCAAGGAAGGCTTTATTTCCGTCATCGCCGGATTTTCGTTCCTCGGCATCATGCTTGGCGTCGCGACGCTCATCATTGTCATGGCCGTGATGAACGGGTTTCGCCACGATCTCTTTTCCAAAATCATGGGCCTCAACGGCCATGTGATCGTGCAGAAGCTCGGCGATCGCTTCGACGACTACGAGCAGATGGCCGAGAAGATCAAACAGGTGCCGGGCGTGCAGGTTGCCATGCCGGTGATCGAAGGCCAGGTCATGGTATCGTCCAGCTCGCAGGCTTTGGGCGGGCTTGTGCGCGGCGTTCGCGAAGCGGATCTCAAATCGCTGAAACTCGTTTCGGGGAACGTGCGGGCGGGCACGCTTGACGGCTTCGACAAGCAAACGGGCATCGCAATGGGCATCCGGCTTGCGAACCAGCTGCATGTCGGCCTTGGCGATAGCGTAACGCTCGTTTCGCCGCGCGGAGCTGCAACGCCGTTTGGAACCGCGCCCAGGTCCAAGGCCTATCAGATTACGTCGATCTTCGAACTCGGCATGAGCGAATACGATCGCATGATGATCTTCATGCCGCTCGGCGAAGCACAGAAATATTTCTCGAAAAACGGCGAGGTCGATGTCGTCGAGGTCGTCGTCAACGACCCGGAGAACGTCGATAGTTTCCGCGCTGAAATCCTGAAGGCGGGCGGTCCCTCGATTGCCGTTGCCGACTGGCGTCAACGCAACGAGACGTTTTTCAACGTGCTGTCCGTAGAACGCAACGTGATGTTCATTATCCTGTCGCTGATCGTTCTCGTTGCGGCACTGAACATCATCTCCGGCTTGATGATGCTCGTGAAGGACAAGGGCCGCGACATCGCAATTCTCCGCACGATGGGTGCTACCAAGGGCGCCGTGATGCGCGTCTTCCTGATAACGGGGGCATCGATCGGCGTCGTCGGCACGCTTGCGGGCCTCATGCTTGGCGTGATTTTCTGCTGGAATATCGACAGCATCAAGAATTTCGCGTCGTGGGTCACGGGAACGACGGTCTTCGATCCGAGCGTCTATTATCTGACGAAGCTGCCGGCGGACATCGACCCGCACGAAACGGGAGGGATCGTCATCATGGCACTCGTCTTGTCGGTTATTGCAACGCTTTATCCGTCGTGGCGGGCCTCGCGGCTCGACCCTGTCGAAGCGCTGCGTTACGAGTGAGGCCCATGGAGACATCGCCCGCCGGTACGACTTTTTCGCCGATCCTGCAGCTCGAAGGCGTAACGCGGTCTTTCCGCCAAGGCGAGCGCGAGATCGTTGTTCTGACCGGTGTCGATGCGGTGCTGTGGCCCGGGCAGGCGGTGGCTCTGGTCGGTCCCTCGGGCGCGGGCAAGTCGACGCTTTTGCATATCACCGGCCTTCTCGAATCTCCGACGAGCGGGCGTATATTCCTGAACGGAAAAGACTGCGCGACGCTTTCGGAAGCGCAGCGGACGCGCCTGCGCCGGAAGGAAATCGGTTTCGTCTATCAGTTCCACCAGCTATTGCCGGAATTCTCGGCGCTGGAGAACGTTGTCCTTCCGCAGATGATCCTTGGCCGTGGACGCAAGGCGGCGGAAGCCCGCGCACTGAGCCTGCTCGGCGGCCTCGGCCTTGCGGAGCGCGCGCACCATCGTCCGGCGGAGCTTTCGGGCGGTGAGCAGCAGCGGGCCGCGATCTGCCGTGGGCTCGCGAATTCACCGAGGCTTCTGCTTGCCGACGAGCCGACCGGCAACCTCGACCCGCACACCTCGGAATACGTTTTCCGCGAGCTTGTCGAGCTTATCCGCCGCCAAGGTGTGGCGGCGCTGATCGCGACGCACAATCTCGAGCTGGCGCGACGGATGGATCGGGTGCTGCAGGTCCACGAAGGCCGTCTCGTCGAACTCGCTCCGGCGTCGATCCGGCGCTGAAACCGGCCTATTTCTGGGCTGTGGATCGTTTCTGCCGGAAGCGGCTTTCATGTCCTAATCTAGGGATATGGAACAGATTCGGTCGCCTGCCAAAGCTCCCCAATTCGTGCACCTAAAGGTACACTCGGCATATTCGCTGCTTGAAGGCGCGCTGCCGATCGCGAAGCTCGCAAAGCTGGCAGACGCGATGCAGTTCCCGGCACTCGGGCTGACCGACACCAACAATTTCTTCGGCGCGCTCGAATTCTCCGAAAAACTTTGGGCAGCGGGCGTGCAGCCGATCGTCGGCGGATCGCTGGATGTCGATTTCGGCGACAATCGCGATGCGCAGCCCTCGGCACTGCGAGCGCTGAGCAATGAGCCGCGCAGCAAGCCTGCTGGCAAGATCGCACTTCTGGCGATGACGGCCGACGGCGTTGCCAATCTGATGCGGCTTTCGAAAGCGCTCTATTTCGAAGCTGCTTCGGATGAGCCCCCGCATGTCAAGATCGCGCGCATCGAAGAATTTTCGGACGGCATCATTGCGTTGACGGGCGGGCCACTGGGGCCGATCGATTCCGCGCTTCGCGACGGCCAGCACGATCTCGCCGCCGAGCGGATCAAGACGCTTGAAAAGATTTTCGGCAATCGGCTTTACGTTGAAGTGCAGCGGCATGGGTTGCCAGAGGAAGCCGACTTCGAGCCGGTTCTTCTCGATCTTGCGTATGAGCGTCGTATTCCGATCGTCGCAACGAACGAATGTTATTTTGCACAGCGCTCCGACTACGAGGCGCATGACGTTCTGCTGTGCATCGCGGACGGCCGCTATGTCGTCGAGGACAATCGCCGCCGCGCGAGCCCCGAGCACTATCTCAAAAGCGAAGCGGAGATGCTGGCGCTTTTCGCGGATTTGCCCGAGGCGCTTGCCAATACCGTCGAGATCGCGATGCGCTGCACGGCGCGTGCCGAGGGACGCAAGCCGATCCTACCGCGCTTCGTCAAAGCCGACGACAGTCTGAGCGAAATCGAGAACTTCCGGCTCGAAGCGGCCGAACTCAAGAAGCAGGCGAAGGAAGGTCTCGCGCGGCGCCTGAAGGCGCACGGTGCGGCTCCGGGCTTCACGGTCGACGATTACGAGAAGCGGCTCGCCTACGAGATCGACGTCATCACGCAGATGAAGTTTCCCGGCTACTTTCTGATCGTCGCAGACTTCATCAAGTGGTCGAAAGCCAACGGCGTGCCGGTCGGGCCCGGACGCGGCTCGGGTGCCGGCTCGCTCGTCGCGTACGCGCTGACGATTACCGATCTCGATCCCCTGCGGTTCGGGCTACTGTTCGAGCGTTTCCTCAATCCTGAGCGTATTTCGATGCCGGACTTCGACGTCGACTTCTGCCAGGAGAAGCGCGACCGCGTCATCCATTACGTTCAGCAGAAATACGGCGACGATCGCGTCGCGCAGATCATCACGCACGGAAAGCTGCAGGCACGCGCCGTGCTGCGCGACGTCGGGCGCGTGCTGCAGATGCCCTATGGTCAGGTCGACCGTCTCTGCAAACTGGTGCCGAACAATCCGGCCAATCCTGTCACGCTGAAAGAGGCGATCGAAGGCGAACCGAAGCTGCAGGAAGAGCGCGACCGCGAGCCGATCGTCGCGCGTCTTCTCGAAATCGCGCAAAAGCTCGAAGGGCTTTATCGCCATGCCTCGACGCACGCCGCAGGCATGGTGATCGGCGACAGGCCGCTGGAAGAGCTGGTGCCGCTCTATCGTGATCCGAAATCGCACTTCCCGATTACGCAATACAACTGGAAGATGGTCGAGGCGGCCGGCCTCGTGAAGTTCGACTTTCTCGGCCTCAAGACGCTGACCGTACTTGAGAAGGCCGTCGATCTGATCAAGCAGGTCAGAGGTATCACGGTCGATCTGCCGAGCCTGCCGCTCGACGATAAAGCGACCTACGACATGCTGGCGAAGGCCGATACGGCGGGCGTCTTCCAGCTTGAAAGTACGGGCATGCGCGAAAGCCTGAAGCGGCTGAAGCCCGACCGCTTCGAGGACATCATCGCCATGGTCGCGCTCTATCGGCCGGGCCCTATGGACAACATCCCGACCTACATCAACCGCAAGCATGGCGAGGAGCCCGTCGATTACCTGCACGACATGCTTGAAGGCATTCTGAAGGAAACCTACGGCGTCATCATCTACCAGGAGCAGGTCATCCAGATCGCGCAGGTGATGGGTGGCTACACGCTCGGCCAGGCCGATATGCTACGCCGCGCGATGGGTAAAAAAGACAAGGTGGAAATGGCGAAGCAGCAGGCGCGCTTCGTCGAAGGCGCTGTCGCCAAAGGCGTGAAGAAGGAAGAGGCCAACTATATCTTCGAACTTGTCGATAAATTCGCGGGCTATGGCTTCAACAAATCGCACGCGGCGGCTTACGCGCTCGTCAGCTACCATACGGCCTATTTGAAGGCTAACTTCCGCGAAGAATTTTTTGCGGCCTCAATGACGCTCGATATGGGCAATACCGACAAGCTCGCAATGTTCGCATCGGAAGCCCGCAAATCCGGAATTCAAATGCTGCCGCCGTGCGTCAATCAATCGGCGGTCGATTTCGGTGTCGAGCCGGCAAAGGACGGCGGCAAGCACGGTGCTATTCGTTATTCGCTTGCCGCATTGAAGAATATCGGCGCCGGCGCTGTCGAAACCATCGTCAACGAGCGAAACGGTGCTGGTGCTTTCAAATCGCTTGCCGATTTCGCTGCCCGCGTCGATGCCAAGGCGCTGAATAAGCGGGCCATCGAAACGCTTGCAAAGGGCGGCGCATTCGACGCCCTGAACAATGACCGCGCCCTTGTTGCGGCCAACGCCGATACGATCCTCGCAGAAGCTCACCGACGCACGGAGAATGAGGCCCAGGGGATGACCGATCTCTTTGGTTCCGGCGGCAAATCGGCGGAGCTTGTCCTGCGCTCTGCAGAAGGCTGGACGCCGATGGAGCGCTTGGCTGCCGAATTCGAAGCCATCGGATTTTATCTGTCGGGTCATCCGCTCGATCAATATGACCGCGTTCTGAAAAAGCTGGGCGTCAGAAAATTCACCGAATTCGATGAACTCACGCAACGCGGCGCGACGGCCGGGCGTCTCGCCGGAGTCGTTATCGCCGCGCGCGAGCGGCGTTCGCAGAAAGGCAACAAGTTCGCCTTCGCATCATTCTCGGATGCGACAGGTCAATTCGAGGCCGTGATTTTTTCAGATACGCTGGCAGTCTGCCGCGAACTTCTTGAGCCCGGCACGCCCGTCATCGTCTCGGTCGAGGCGGAGCGCGACGGCGATACGCTGAAGATGCGCGTCCAATCCATCGAGGCGCTCGACAAAGCTGCCGCCGGCGTGCCGCGAAATTTGCGGATTGTTCTCGATCATCGCCGCTGTACTGGACCAAACGGCGAGCGGCTTGCAGAAGTGAGCAGCCGTCTGAAGCCGGCTCAGCGCGGCGGAGAAGTGCGTATCGTGCTCCCGCTATTCGAGCGTGGCTGCGAAATGGAGTTGCTACTGCCGGGACGATATGACGTGTCTCCACAGGAGGCGGGGCGAATTGCATCGCTCGCAGTTGTGGCGGAAATCATCGAAGCCTGAACCATTGGTTGTGGGTAAAAGAGTTACAGTCAATTTCTTTCAAGAATTATGCGTCTACGGACGACGGCTTTGTCGTCGCTCGTGCGTTAAGGGTCCTGACGTGTCGAGACGCGTCATATGCTAGATAGGAGCCCTTAATGAAAAAGAGTCTGATAGCAGCAGCGGCGTTTGCTGCCCTTACCCTCGGCGGTGCCAGCATGGCCAGCGCTGGTGTTGCAGGCGTCGGCTTGAATGGCATTAGCTCGCACGCAAACACGACCGCTGCTGAGCACGTCGATTATCGGCGCGACCATTACAAGAAGCGCCACTACAAGAAGAACTGGTGGCACAAGAAGAAGTGGGTCTGCCGTTATCGTCACGGTCACCGCCATTGCTTCTGGCGCTAATCGTATGGATGGGCAGGAGAAGGTTGTGCTTTAGCGCTGCCTTCTTCTGACACAGTTTGAGCGCATAGCTTGCGCCCTTGAGCCAGTCGAAAACGAGGCAAGATTATGTCAAAATTCTACGCTGCGTTGGTCACTGCATTGCTCTTTGCGCCCGCTGTTCATGCAGCGGATGCAAAGATGAGCGCTGCGGACATCAAGAAAAGCCTTGAAGCAGCCGCGTCCGATCCCGCGAAGGTCACCGCTTATTGTGCCATGTCGAAGAAGATGGACGAAGTCGGCGACGATGAAAAGAAAGCGGAGGCTGCGGGCGACGAGATCGACGGTTACTTCAAGACCCTTGGCAATGATTTCGAGAACGCCTGGGACGCTGGCCAGGATGCTGCTGACGGCACGCCCGAAGCCAACGCGATGGATGCAGCCATGACGACGCTCGACGCAAAATGTAAGTAGCAGGCATCGAGTTTCGAATAGTCGGTTTCGACCGGCCGTCTACCGGTCAGCGTTCACCGTCGACATTGCTTTCCCAAAATAGCGACACGCCGCAAACCCGGGCGATCAACCCGAATGCAGCGTGTCGCTTTCGTTTTCGGGTTATCTGCAACACGGCAGCGCCGAATGCCGCGGTTTTTCTGCGGCAGGTGCGGGTTGCGCGTTCCTGCAATCCCCCGTATACAGCCGCCATCTCACACGCGAGACCTGCGCCATGCGGATGAAAAGCCCCGCGTCGCGCTCCGGTGGAGAAAATGCAAGTCCCTGAAAAGACTTGCTAATCTCTTCTCAGTCTTGCGGAGGTCTAACCGGAAAAGGATCCTATTCGATGGCGCTTCCTGCCTTCAATATGCGTCAGCTTTTGGAAGCTGGCGTTCACTTCGGCCACCAGGCTCACCGCTGGAACCCCAAGATGGCACCGTTCATCTATGGGTCGCGGAACAAAATCCACATTCTCGATCTGACGCAGACGGTGCCGATGCTGCATCAGGCGCTGCTCAAGGTTTCCGATACGGTGGCCGGCGGCGGTCGCGTTCTTTTCGTTGCAACGAAGCGGCAGGCGTCTGACGGCATCGCGGAAGCCGCGAAGCGCAGTGCGCAGTACTTCATCAATCACCGCTGGCTAGGTGGTACGCTGACGAACTGGAAAACGGTCTCGCAGTCCATCCGACGCCTGCGTCAGCTCGACGATATTCTTGCCGATCCGCAGGGTCGCACGAAGAAAGAAATTCTGAACCTGACGCGCGAGCGCGACAAGCTCAATCAGTCGCTCGGCGGCATCAAGGACATGGGCGGCACGCCCGACCTTCTCGTCGTCATCGACACGAACAAGGAATCGATCGCGATCCAGGAAGCGCGCAAGCTGAACATTCCGATCGTGGCGATCGTCGATACGAACTGCGATCCGGACGGCATTGATTATCCGGTGCCGGGCAATGACGATGCCGGCCGCGCGATCACGCTCTATTGCGATCTGATGGCACGTGCTGCGCTCGACGGCATCGAGCGTGCACAGGGTGCTGCCGGTGTCGATATCGGTGCTTCGGACGCGCCTCCTGCTGAGGATCTGCCGAAGGTCACGTTCAAGGGCATCGAGGCTCCGCGTGGCGAAGCGGATGATTTGAAGCGCATCACTGGTATCACGCCGAAGCTCGAACAGCGTCTCAACGACGCCGGCGTCTACCACTTCTGGCAGATCGCTGATCTCGACGCCGACCATACGGCTGCTCTCGACCGGCAGCTGAAGCTCAAGGGCCAGGTCGTCAAAGAAGATTGGGTTGGCCAGGCTAAGAAGCTCGTGGAAGCAGCCTCGGTATAAGGGCGCGTTTTCGTGCCCTCACTGGGTTGAATTTGTGAAACAGGATAACTGAGGCGCCTTTCGGCGCCTCGAACCTAATGGGTGACAGGATGACGACGATCACCGCCGCTGATGTGAAGAAGCTGCGCGACATGACCGGCGCAGGCATGATGGACTGCAAGACGGCGCTGACGGAGACGGGCGGCGATATCGAAGCGGCAGTCGACTGGCTGCGCAAGAAGGGTCTTTCGAAGGCCGCGAAGAAGTCGGGGCGTATTGCTGCCGACGGCCTTATCGGCATCGTCGCGAAGGGCCGCGAAGGCGCGGTCGTCGAAGTCAACTCGGAAACAGACTTTGTTGCGCGCAACGAGCAGTTCCAGACGCTCGTGCGCGATATCACCTCGCTCGCACCTGCCGCGAAGGGCGACATCAAGGCGTTGCTTGCCGCGACCTATCCAGATTCCAAGAATACCGTCGAGACGCAACTTCAGGAAGCCGTCGCGACGATCGGTGAGAACATGACGCTCCGGCGCACGTCCTCGATTGCGGTCAAGGAAGGTGTCGTCGCCGACTACATTCACAGTCGCGTTGCAGACGGCCTCGGCAAGATCGGCGTTCTCGTCGCGCTCGAAAGCGCCGGCGACGAGCCGACGCTTTTCGAGATCGGCCGCATGCTCGCGATGCATGTCGCGGCAGCGAGCCCGCTCGCTCTCGACATCTCCGCCGTTCCGGCCGATGTGATCGAGCGCGAGAAGGCGATCCTCGCCGAGAAGAACCAGGGCAAGAAGCCCGAGATGCTCGAGAAGATCGTTGCCGGCGGCATCAAGGCCTTCGCGAAGGAAAACTGCCTGCTTGAGCAGCAGTACATTCACGACACCACGAAGACCGTGGCGCAGGCCATGAAAGAAGCCGAGAGCCGGGCCGGGGCGCCGATCAAGGTTGCGGGCTATGTGCGTTACGCACTCGGCGAAGGCATCGATAAGAAGGAAGAGGATTTCGGCGAAGAAGTCCGCAAGCTCGCGAGCGGCGGCTAGGCGGAATCATCCTGCCGCGGTAGGTATCAGCCGGCCGGTTCATGCGACCGGCCGGTTTTTCATATCATGTCGATAGGAGCCAGAGGCGATGGCGTCGCGAGGGTCAAATCTCAAATACAAGCGGCTGCTGCTGAAGCTCTCGGGCGAAGCACTGATGGGCAAGCAGACTTACGGCATCGACATGTCGGTCGCAGACAGGTTGGCGCGCGACATTGCCGAGGCGACGTCGTCAGGAGCTGAGATCGCCGTCGTCATCGGCGGAGGCAACATCTTTCGCGGTCTTTCAGGCGCAGCCAAGGGTATGGACCGGGCGACCGCCGACTACATGGGCATGCTTGCAACGGTCATGAACGCGCTGGCGTTCCAGAATGCGCTCGATCACAGAGGTGTTGCGGCGCGCGTCCTGTCCGCCATTCCGATGCCCACGGTCTGTGAAAGCTACGTTCGCCCGAAGGCGTTGAGCTACCTCGCCAAGTCACAGGTCGTGCTATTCGCAGCCGGCACGGGCAATCCCTTTTTCACGACGGATACAGCCGCCGTGCTGCGCGCCATCGAGATGAATTGCGATGCCGTTTTGAAGGCTACCCAGGTTGACGGCGTCTACTCGGCGGACCCCAAAAAGCACCCCGACGCCAAGCGCTTTGACCGGCTGAGCTACGCTGAAGTTTTAGCTAATGATCTCAAAGTGATGGATGGAGCGGCCATTGCGCTTGCCCGGGACAACGGACTTCCGCTAATTGTGGTTTCCATCGAAGAACCGGGCAATCTCCTGAAAGTGCTGCGCGGCGAAGCGCGTCAGACGATCATCGAGGCCACCGGTTGAAATCCGCGGTTGCGTTCCCGCCCTCTGCTCCGCGTGCCGTCGCGGCTGAAGCGGCGGCGCATCGAGTCCGCTGGGAGGATGACGCATGTCTTTGGTTACGCACGATATCAATGAAATCGAGAAGCGCATGCGCGCCTCGATCGACGCACTGAAAAGAGAGCTTTCCGGGCTTCGCACCGGACGGGCGAGCGCCAATCTGCTCGATCCTGTTCAGGTGACGGTTTATGGGTCCAGGATGCCGCTCAACCAGGTCGCGACCGTTTCGGTGCCGGAGCCGCGGATGATCTCGGTCCAGGTCTGGGATCGCAGCAACGTCATGGCGGTTGATAAAGGCATCCGGGAAGCCAATCTCGGGCTCAACCCGATCATCGACGGGCAGATCCTGCGCTTGCCGATACCGACGCTGACGGCCGATCGCCGGCAGGAGCTTGTCAAGCTTGCCCACAAATACGCCGAGCAATCGAAAGTCGCGGTTCGCAACGTCCGCCGTGAGGCAATGGACCTTTTGAAAAAGCTCGAAAAAGACGGCAAGATGAGCCAGGACGATCACCGTGGCCACTCCGAGAAGGTCCAGGAGCTGACGGACCGGATCATCAAGGAGGTTGACGCGACTCTCGTCACGAAAGAGGCTGAAATTCAGAAAGTATAGTCGTTCGAACGAGGGCGCCGGGGGCTCGTCGATCTTTAGTTTGCGCCTTTTGACGCTTCATTACAGAGGCTATGCCATAGTGGCGGCAGCAGCGAAGCTATCCGATGATCAAACGTGCGCTCTCGCGCCGCCGCGGCACGTCGCTATCATCATGGATGGTAACGGACGCTGGGCGAAAGAGCGCGGCCTTCCCCGGACGCTCGGTCATCGTCAGGGGGTCGAAGCCGTGCGCCGCGCCGTGCGCACCGCGATCGAACTCAAGATAACCTTTCTGACCATCTTCAGCTTTTCGTCGGAGAACTGGAAGCGCCCGGCTGAAGAGGTCGACGATTTGATGGGCCTGATGAAGCGCTTCATCCGGCGCGATCTCGCGGAGCTGCACGAGGCGGGCGTCTGCATCAGGGTTATCGGGCAGCGACAGCATGTCGACAGCGAGCTGACGAAGCTCATCGACGAGGCGGTCGAGCTGACAAAGGGCAACGACCGGCTGACGCTCGTCATCGCTTTCAATTACGGCTCCCGAAGCGAGATCGCGGGTGCGGCACGAAAACTTGCGGCCGAGGTCGCCGCAGGCAAGCTCGATCCTTCGGCCATTACTGTCGAACGGATGGCCAACGCGCTCGACACGTCCGGTATTCCCGACCCCGATCTTTTGATCCGCACGTCCGGCGAAATGCGTCTATCCAATTTCCTGCTATGGCAGACGGCTTATTCCGAATTCGTATTCCTCGACTGCTACTGGCCGGATTTCGACAAGGCTGCGTTCGAAGGTGCGATCCTCGAATTCCGCTCGCGGGAGCGCCGCTTCGGCGGTTTAACGCAACGCTCGACGGCGTGAGGCTTTCCGATGGCCGCCGACAAGCCTGACGATTGCTGGCGCTCGCTTCTGGACAGAGTTGGTTCTTTGCCACCCGAGCTTTCGAGGCGCATCGTGTCCGGTGTCGCCATCGGGGTCGTCGCTCTTGCGATGACGTATTGGAGCCCGGTGCTTTTCGCGGTCCTGATGTTCGTCGTCGCGGCAGCGATGAGCTGGGAATGGGGCAGGATCGTCCGGCGGTCGGCGATGCCCGATACGGCGATGGTCGTTCACATCCTTGCCGTGCTTCTCGCCGCCGTGTTGAGTGCTACCGACATGGCGGGTCTTGCTATTGCGTCGACGATTGTCGGGGCGATCGCTGTAGCTGCATGGACGTTCGGTGTCGGGAATGCGCAGCTTTCGGGCGTCGGTGTCCTTTATACCGGCCTTCCTGTCGTTGCGCTTGGATGGCTCAGAGGCGACGAGCCGCTCGGATTTCTGGCGACGCTTTTTGTGCTGCTGAGCGTCGTGGTGACGGATGTCGGCGCCTATGCGAGCGGACGAATACTCGGGGGGCCGAAATTATGGTCGGAAATTTCGCCCAACAAGACTTGGTCAGGGCTGGTCGGCGGCGTGCTTGCGGCAGCGGCGGCAGGCGGGCTATTTGCCGGGCTGTCAGGTACGGGTTCGGCGGTGTGGCTCGCTAGCCTCGGGCTCATTCTGGGTATTGTCGCGCAGGGCGGAGATTTGGCGGAATCGGCACTGAAGCGCCATTTTGGCCTGAAAGATAGTAGTGACCTGATCCCGGGGCACGGCGGAGTTATGGATCGGATGGACGGAATTGTTACAGCCAGCGTCATTGCTGCCATGATCGCGTTCGCGATCGATGCGTATGCGCCCGCGCGGGCGCTTCTTTATGGATCGTGATGCACATGGCAGTGACGGCAAGTGTTCCGAACAGAGAGATGAAACCGACGGCGGCAGCGGGATTCGACTGGCCGGAGACGGCGCGGCCTTGTCGCCTGACTGTTCTCGGTGCGACCGGATCGGTCGGCAAGAGCACGCTCGACCTCGTCGGCCGCGCACCTGAGCGGTTCGAAGTCATGGCGCTGACGGCGCAGTCGAACGCGCCGGCGCTTGCGGCACTAGCGCGCCAGCATCGCGCCAAGCTCGCCGTGATCGGCGATGAAAAATGCCTTGGCCAGCTTCGCGACGAATTGGCGGGCACCGGCATCCGTACCTCTGCCGGAAGCGGGGCTCTTGTCGAAGCCGCTCTGATGCCGGCTGATTGCGTGATGGCTGCCATCGTCGGCGCAGCCGGCCTGCGTCCAACCTTTGCCGCGGCGTCGCGGGGACGGCGCGTTGCGCTTGCCAACAAGGAATGCCTGGTTTCCGCAGGGCATGTCTTTACCGCCGAGGTCAAGCGTTCCGGTGCCGAGCTTTTGCCGGTCGACAGCGAGCATTCGGCCGCCTTTCAGGCGCTCACCGGAGCGGAGCCTGGATCGATCGAGAAGATCGTGCTGACCGCGTCGGGCGGTCCGTTCCGCACATGGGCCCGCGAGGCGCTCGAAAATGCAACGCCCGAACAGGCTCTCAAACACCCGAACTGGTCGATGGGAGCCAAGATCACGATCGACAGCGCGACCCTGATGAACAAGGGCCTCGAGTTGATCGAGGCGTTCCACCTGTTTCCAGTTGCCGCAGACGCGCTCGATTGTGTCGTGCATCCGCAATCGATCGTGCACTGCCTCGTCAGCTACGTCGACGGATCGGTACTGGCGCAGATGGCGGCTCCCGACATGCGAACACCAATCGCGGTGGCGCTCGCGTGGCCGGGACGCATGGTGGCGCCGACCGAGCGGCTCGACCTCGCGCGTCTTGGATCGCTGACGTTCGAAGCACCCGATGAAACACGTTTTCCGGCACTCAGGGTGGCGCGCTCCGCGCTGCGGCGCGGCGATACGGCGCCTGCGGTTCTCAACGCTGCGAACGAAATCGGTGTCCAGGCATTCCTCAATCGCCGGATCAAATTCCTGGAGATCGCACGGCTGGTCGAGGAGACGCTCGATGTGGCGGAGCGACAGGGTGCCATATGCCCGGCGCAATGCCTCGATGACATCCTTTTAATCGATGAGCTTGCGCGTCGGCTGGCCGAAGACGCCCTCAATCGCTATTAAACATCTAAGGTCAACTCATTGCGTGCTGCGATTCGGATTTCGAATCAGCTCTAAAGGATTGCGATTCAATGGACTTTCTGGCGACGCTAGTCACGGGGATCTGGCAGTACGGCATCATGTTCCTGCTGGTGCTGACGCTAGTCGTGTTCATTCACGAGCTCGGCCATTTTCTGGTTGCGCGCTGGTGCGGGGTGACCGTCAAAGCCTTTTCGATCGGCTTCGGGCCTGAAATCTATGGCTTTTACGACAAGTACGGGACGCGCTGGCGGTTCGCGTGGATTCCGCTTGGCGGATACGTCAAGTTCATCGACGACGACAATGCATCGTCGCAACGCTCGTCCGTCGCGACGAAGGGCCTGTCGCCTTCCGAGCGTGCCGGAGCGTTTCATTCCAAGCCCGTTTCTTCCCGTGCCGCAGTTGTTGCGGCCGGACCGATCGCGAATTTCCTTCTGGCGACGGTGCTCTATGCTGCGCTTAATGCGACGGTCGGCATCCATGTCTTGCCGGCACTTGTCGATGGGGTCGTTCCCAATTCGCCTGCGGCGCAGGCGGGCTTTCTGACGGGCGATCAAATCACGGCCATCAACGATACCCAGATCGATAAATTTGAGGATCTTCAGCGCATTGTCGGCTCAAGCGCGGGCGAGCCGTTGACGTTCACCATCGAGCGCAACGGCGAGAAACTGACGCTCAAAGTGACACCGACCGTCGACGAGCAGCGCGATGCATTCGGACGTACCTACAGGCGCGGCCTCATCGGCATCCAGCGCTCGGTTTCTGCGGATAAGGTGAGGACCGTCGACGTAAGCCTTCCCCAGGCCGTTCTGCTCGGCGTGGGTGAAACTTACAGCAACATCAGCCAGACCATCGGGGGACTTTGGGACATCGCTACCCGCCGTCAGTCCGCCGAGCAGATGGGTGGCCCGATCATGATGGCCGAGGTCACCGCGAAGGTGGCCGAGCTCGGGATTGAGCCCATGCTCCGCTGGATCGCGTTCATCTCGGCAAACATTGGATTTTTGAACTTGCTGCCGATCCCCGTCTTGGATGGTGGGCACCTTTTGTTCTACGCTTACGAGGCGGTGCGCCGGAAGCCCGCCAGCGAACGCATGCAGCAGATGGGATTCCAAGTCGGTCTGGCGGTGCTGATGATGTTGGTCGTTTTCGTGAATTTCAACGACATTATGAACGTTTGGCGGCGTCTCACCGGCACCGGCTGAGGCCAAGCAGAATCATGCGGGAGTGACGTAAACTTACAACTTTGCGGCGGCTTTCTGAATCGTTAAAAGCGGTATGGTGCGCAGCAGGTTACGACTTCGAATCGGGGGGCCGAAAAGAGGTTGGGCGTTGCTGCCAAATAAGCTGATCGAATGTCGGGCGGTAAAAGCACGTCAAAGACCAAGAAAAAACGATCTAGAACATGACGCATGAGTGTGACGCTGCCGCCGACAGCGCGCATGTGAACCGGGGGTCGGCGGCACACGGGGGCTAATCCGCGTATGCAGAGAATTCAGGTCATCGTGGCGGGCTTGCGCCTACTGTTGGCGCTCGCGTTTGTCTCGCCAGTGATCGCGATGGGGGATGCCACCTGGGGGTCGGGTGCGGCATTCGCTCAGGGCGTCATCAAAAACATCGAGGTCGTCGGCAGCCGGCGTGTCGAGCCGGAGACCGTGCGCTCGTACCTGCAGTTCAACGTGGGCGACAGCTATAGCGCCGCAAAGGTCGACGCGTCGATCAAGGCGCTGTTCGCGACGGGCCTTTTCGCTGACGTCTCGATTCAGCCCAAGGGCTCGACGATCGTCGTGTCTGTCAAAGAAAACCCGATCATCAACCAGGTTGCCTTCGAAGGTAACAGCGAGGTCGATACGGCGACGCTCTCGGGCGAGGTGCAGCTTAAGGCACGCTCGGTCTTTACGCGCGCCAAGGCTCAGGCCGACGTGCAGCGCATCCTCGACGTCTATCGCCGCCAGGGCCTCTTTGCTGCGAGCGTTGAGCCGAAGCTCATTCAGCTCGAAGAGAGCCGCGTGAACCTGGTGTTCGAGATCACCGAAGGCTCGGCGACGAAAGTCAAAGGCATCAACTTCGTCGGCAATCACGCGTTCAGCGACAGCCAGCTGCGCGACGTCATTTCGACGACGCAGGTGGGTTGGTTCGACTTCTTGAAGGGAACGTCGATCTATGATCCGGACCGAATGAACCTCGACCGCGAGCTGATCCGGCAATATTACCTCAAGAACGGATATGCCGACGCCTCCGTCACCGCCGCGAACGCTGAAATCGATCCCGACGGGACGGGCTTCATCATCACGTTCGCTGTGGATGAAGGACCTCTCTACAATTTCGGTGCCATCAACATAGAGAGTTCGCTTCCTGGCGTGAAGCCGGACGACTATCGCAGCCAGCTTCTGACGCAAGCGGGCGAGGTCTACGACGCCTCCGAGATCGACAAGACGAGTGAAAAGCTGACGCTTGCCGTGGCCGACGCCGGGTACGCCTTCGCCCGCGTTCGTCCGCGCGCGACGCCGGACGTTGCAAATCATACGATCTCGATCTCGTATGTCGTCGACGAAGGTCCACGAATCTACATCGAGCGCATCAACGTTATCGGCAATACGCGCACCAAGGATTTCGTAATCCGCCGCGAATTCCGTCTGGCCGAAGGCGATGCGTTCAACTCGCTGATGGTCGATCGCGCCAAAAAGCGCCTGAAGGCGCTTGGCATCTTCAAGGATGTCGATATCAAGCGGCGTCCGGGCTCGGCGCCGGACCGTGTCGTTCTCGACGTCATGGTCCAGGAACAGTCGACGGGCGAGCTTTCGTTCGGTGCGGGCTACTCGACGAACGAGGGTGTGATCGGTGACGTGTCGATCACGGAACGCAACCTGTTCGGCAACGGGCAGTATCTGCGATTGGGTCTCGCTGGTTCCTTCCAGCGTATGCAGGTTGACCTGTCGTTCACGGAACCGCGGTTCCTCGACCGCAACCTGTCTGCTGGTTTCGATCTCTTCTACAAGCAGCTCGACTACCAGCAGGAGTCCGGCTTCGATCAGCGCAAGGCCGGCGGTCAGGTGCGTCTCGGCTTCCCGATTGCCGAGAACCTGTGGATGCAGACGAGCTACGGCATTTCGCGCGACGAGATCTTCAATGTTGACGATCAAGCTTCCGTGGCAATCAAAGAAGCTTGCGGCGCAAAAGTTTATACCAGTGGCTCTGATCCTGAGTGTCAAAACAAAGGATACTGGACGTCGCTTGTCGGAACGTCAATTACCTACGACAAGCGCAACAACGCCCAGAACCCAACCAGCGGCTACTTCCTGCAAGCGGGTACCGATTTTGCGGGCCTTGGCGGTGACGCTCAATACTGGCGAGTCAACGCCGAAGCACGCGGCTACTACCCGATCACCGACAAAATCACGTTTGTTGGTCGCGCCATCGGCGGTACGATCCAGGGTTGGGGCGGTCAGGACGTCCGCTTGCTCGACGCGTTCTTCAAGGGCGGCGAGACGGTGCGCGGCTTCGATCGCGCGGGTTACGGTCCGCGTGACATCACAGCGGGTGGTCGTAACGACGCTCTAGGTGGCCAGACGTACTGGGCGACGACTGCGGAAATTCGCTTCCCGCTTCCCTACGTGCCTGAGGATCTAGGCCTAAGCGGCGCGATCTTCGCGGATGCCGGCTCGCTGTTCGGTGCCACGGGCGGAGCAGAAGCGGTGCTTGCCGGGTGTACTACTCCGGATGGCAAGCCTTGTCTTGCGGATAGCAACTCAATCCGCTCGTCAGTGGGCGCCAGCTTGATGTGGAACTCGCCGGTCGGCCCGATTCGCATGGACTTCGCAAAAGTCCTGACGAAAGAGAAATACGACGAGACGCAGTTCTTCCGCTTCGGCGCATCGAGCCGGTTCTAGGCGGCTTCCGGGCGGCGGCAAATCGCCCGGTTTCGCGGCGCTGGGCCTAGCTCAGGCGTCATGCGATTGATTTGCACACGCCGGGGGCTTGCCAACGCCCCCGGCGTCGTTCATTCAACCGCCCTAATCACCCAACACAGAGCCGAAGCATTGGCGGGCCGGAGGCGGCGAGATGGAGCATCCCGGGTTTTTCGAGCGGGCCGGGCCCTATACTCTATTCGAGGTCGCTCAAGCTGCAGGTGCCGAATTACCGGCTGGTGCCGATCCGGCCATGCAGATCGAGGATGTGCGGCCGCTGGCGGAGGCCACCCGCGCCCATATTACCTTTATCGATAACAAGAAATATCTGGCGCAGCTCGATGTGACCGAGGCCGGTGCGTGCCTCGTCGCGCCACCGCTTGCAGGCCGCGTTCCAGCCGGGACAGTCGCGCTCGTGACGCGGCAGCCCTACCACGGCTTCGCGCGGGCCCTGGCGCTATTCTACCCGTCGGCGGTGCATCCGATAGTGTCGACGCCCGGAGCCGCGCCAGTCGATCCGACCGCCCACCTAGAGGACGGCGTGCTGGTCGAGCCGGGGGCCGTGATCGGCCGGGAGGCTCGGATCGGCTCGGGGACACGGATCGCTGCAGGGGCCGTTGTCGGGGCGCGCGTCACGATCGGCCGGAACTGCTACGTTGGGCCTTTGGCGACGGTTACCCATGCCCTCGTCGGCGACCGCGTCATTATCCATTCGGGCGTCCGGATCGGTCAGGACGGGTTCGGATTTGCTATGGGTCCGGGGGGCCATCTCAAGGTGCCTCAGATCGGCCGCGTCATCATCCAGGACGACGTTGAGATTGGCGCCAATACAACAATAGATCGCGGTGCGCTGAAGGACACCATGATCGGCGAAGGCACGAAAATTGATAATCTTTGCCAGATCGGGCACAACGTCATCCTCGGCCGGCACTGTGTAATCGTGGCGATGTGCGGTATCTCGGGTTCGACCGAACTCGGCGATTACGTTGTCATGGGCGGCCAATCCGGCACCGTCGGACACATCAAAATCGGAACCGGCGCGCAGGTTGGCGGCGCGTCGCATCCGGCACACGACGTTCCGGCCGGCGCGAGATATTTCGGCACCCCGGCAAAACCGCTGCGCGAGTCGGCGCGCGAGCAGGCGCTGCTCAAGCGTCTCGCCGCGCGGGACAAAGGCAACGCCGAGGACGGCTCAAAAGGCTCGAGCGGAAGCTGAGCGACAAGAAAAGCCGCTGGGACGCGGCCCCGCGGGACGATTGGAGTTGATGGTTATGGACGACAAGGCCAAGGCAGGCAAAGCGCTCGGAACCGCGGATATCGCGACCGTCATGAAGCTCCTGCCGCATCGTTATCCGTTTCTGCTTGTCGATCGCATCTACGACATGGACCGGGACGAGAGCTGCGTCGGCGTCAAGAACGTCACGATCAACGAGCCGTTCTTCCAGGGACATTTCCCGCAGTTTCCGGTGATGCCGGGCGTGCTCATCATCGAAGGTCTGGCGCAGACGGCGGGCGCGCTCTGCGTCTCGAATGTCGGCGAAAATTATCGCGCCGAGCTCGTCTATTTCATGGGCATCGACAATGCCAAGTTCCGCAAGCCCGTGTTGCCAGGCGATCAGCTCCACTACCACGTCAAGAAAATCCGTAACCGTGGGCGCGTCTGGCGCTTTCGTGGCGAGGCGAAGGTGAACGGGCAGGTCGTGGCGGAAGCGGAAATCAGCGCCATGCTCGCCGATAGCGCCGATGCTCGCGCATTTGCGAGCAAAAATGGCTGAGGCGAACGTCCACCCGACCGCCATCGTCGAGGATGGCGCGCGGCTTGGCCCTGGCGTGAGGGTCGGCCCCTTTTGCATCGTCGGGCCGAATGCGAGCCTCGGTGAGGGCGTCGAGCTGATCAGCCATGTGGTCGTGGCGGGTACGACGGACATCGGTGCGCGGACGCGGATTTTCCCGTTCGCCTCGATCGGGCATCAGCCTCAGGATCTCAAATACAAGGGCGAACCGTGCTCGCTGACGATCGGCGCCGACTGCCTGATCCGCGAAGGCGTGACGATGAATCCCGGCACCGAAGGCGGTGGCTCGGTGACGACGGTTGGCGATAACTGCGCCTTCCTGGCGAACAGCCACGTCGGCCACGACTGCCGCGTCGGCAACGGCGTCATCTTCTCGAACAACGTCATGTTGGCGGGCCATTGCACAGTCGGCGATTATGCGATCATCGGCGGCGGCGCAGCCGTCATCCAGTTCGCGCGCGTCGGGCACCACAGCTTCGTCGGCGGTATGTCGGGTCTCGAGAACGATCTCATTCCTTACGGCATGGCGCTTGGCAATCGTGCCTACCTTTCAGGGCTCAATATCGTTGGTTTGCAGCGTCGCGGTTTTTCGCGCGCCGACATTCACGACTTGCGCCGCGCCTACCGATTGCTCTTTGCTGCAGAAGGTACGCTCATCGAGCGCATGGAGGATGTTGCCGAGGAGTTCGCCGGCCATGCATCCGTTCAGGAAATTCTGGCCTTCATCCGCGAGGGCGGCAAACGTTCGCTGTGCACGCCGAAGAACGGCGCGGAAGGCTGAGGTCCGGCCATGACGGGGCCGGCGGATCGCATCGGGATTATCGCGGGCTCCGGGTCGCTGCCGCGCGAGGTCGCGGAAAATATCGTCAGCCGCGGCGGTAGCGTTCACGTTGTCATGGTCAGCGGCGCAGCTGATGCGTCGCTCGCGATGTTTCCTCATACGGTGGTGAATTGGGCGCAGCCCGGCCGCGCGACGGCGGCGCTGAAGACTGCGGGCGTTCGCGACGTCGTCCTGCTCGGCGGGTTTCAGAGGCCAGATTTTCGCACCGCGCGGCCTGATTTGGCGTTCTTCCAGGCTCTTCCCTCGGTGCTGCGCTTTTTGAAGGCGGGTGGCGACGACGCCGTGCTGCGCGGGCTCGTCGCTCTGTTCGAGCGACGCGGTCTCAATATCGTCGGCGTTCGCGATGTGGCGAACGATCTGACCGTTGCCGAAGGCGTGCTGGCCGGGCCTGCATTGTCGGTGCAAAACGCGGCCGACGCTGAAAAGGGCTTTGCTCTGATCGCGGCGCTCGGACGGTATGATATCGGACAGGCAGCGGTGGTCGCCAACGGCCGTGTCGAAGCCATCGAAGGCGCGGAAGGGACAGACCGCATGCTGAGGCGCGTTGCCGAGGTTCGCCGCGCGACTGGCGCGGCTGGGAGCGGCGGCGTCCTCGTCAAACGGCCGAAGCCAGGGCAGGATCTGCGCGTCGATTTACCCGCTATCGGTCCGAACACGATCGAGAACGTCGCTGCTGCCGGACTGTCGGGCGTCGCGGTGATGGCGGAGCATGTGCTGGCCGCCGAGCGGGACCGGATGATGGCGATTGCGGAGGCGCGCGGCGTGTCCGTCGTCGGAATGTCCCAAGGTCAGAAACATAGCGCTCCGTCCGGAGAAGCGGTCGGTGGAGCGTTCGGCTGGCTCGGTTCGGTCCCGATCGATGCGCGCGGGGTGGCCGACATCCGGCGCGGGGCGGGAATTCTGGCTGTCGTGTCCGCGTTCGACACGAGCACAGCGGTTGTCCTTGATCGCGGGCGCGTCATGGCCGCCGGCACGGCGGAACGGCCCGTCGAAGTCGTCGAACGCGCGGCTGGCCTTCGTAAAGGCGATGGGCGCCGAGGCGTTGTCGTAATTGATCCGTCACAGAGGCTCGACGAAGCGCTGCTACGCACGTCCGACAGGTACAAGTTTGCTGGCGTGGCCATGGTTGGCGATCCGATGAACACCGCGATCAGCAGTGCAGTCGTTCAACTGGCGGACAGCCTTGGGATGTTCATTGCCGAGGTGGGCAATCCTTCGCATGATGGAGCGCGCGGTCGTGCCTGACAACGCAATGCGTAATCCGAACGCGCTCAAAATCTTTCTCGTGGCCGGTGAGCATTCGGGCGATGCGCTGGGCGGCAAGCTGATCGCCGCGCTCGGACAACGTCACGAAGGCAAGATCGCGTTCGCAGGCGTTGGCGGCGAGGACATGGCGCAGGAAGGCTTTACCTCGCTGTTTCCGATCGAAGATGTCGCCGTGATGGGGCCGATGTCGATCCTGCCGCGGCTGCCGCGTATCCTGCGGCGTGTCTATCAGACCGTCGACGCCGCGCTGGCATTCGTGCCCGATGCGGTCGTCATCATCGACAGCCCCGAGTTCACGCATCCGATCGCCAAGCGGATCCGCAAGCGCGCGCCGGGCATTCCGATCATCGACTACGTGAGCCCGAGCGTGTGGGCATGGCGTCCGGGGCGCGCCAAGCGCATGCGCCGTTACATCGATCACGTTCTGGCGTTGTTGCCCTTCGAGCTCGAGGCGCACGCGCGGCTCGGTGGCCCGTCCTGCACATATGTCGGGCATCCGCTGATCGAGAAGCTTGACGATATCGAGGGCGCCGACGGCGCAGCACTTTCACGACGGCTCGGCCTCGCTTCGGAAAAGCCTGTGCTCCTCGTGCTGCCCGGCAGCCGGACGTCCGAGGTCGCGCGATTGATCGACGTATTCGGCGAAGCCGTAGGGCGCGTCTCGGCGAAATATCCAATCGAAGTCGTCATTCCGGCAGTCCGGCATGTGCGCGACCTCATTGTGGCGAAGACCGCGACCTGGGCTCCGAAACCCCACATCGTCGACGCCGGAACGGCCGACAAATACGCGGCGATGCGGCTTGCGCGTGCGGCGCTGGCGGCCTCGGGCACCGTCACATTGGAACTGGCGCTGGCGCAGACGCCGAGCGTCGTCGCCTACAAGGTCGACAAGCTGATCGCCAATCTCCGATTTCTGCTCAAGGTGCCGAGCGTCGTGCTCGCCAATCTCGTGCTGGGCAAGAACGTCTATCCGGAATATCTGCAGGAGGCGTGCACGGCTGAGGCGCTGGCCGCCGCCATTCTACCGTTACTCGACGATACGCCGGAAAGACGAGCGCAGCTTGCGGCCCTTGCCGGGACGCCCGAGAAGCTTCGTCTTGCTTCATCGAGTCCCAGCATGGCCGCAGCAGATACGGTGCTTTCGGTGATCTCCGCTCAGGCGGGGGCGGGAAAATCGCGGCGCGGCGGACCGATGTAGAGCTGGCGTGGACGCCCGATGCGCTGCTCCGGGTCCTCGATCATCTCTTTCCACTGCGCGATCCAGCCGACGGTGCGGGCGACCGCAAAGAGAACCGTGAACAGCTCGACCGGGAAGCCCATCGCCCGAAGCGTGATGCCCGAATAGAAATCGATATTCGGGTAAAGCTTCTTCTCGATGAAATATTCGTCCTGCAGCGCGATGCGTTCGAGCTCGAGCGCGATCTTCAGAAGTGGGTCATCACCGTGGCCGAGCGCATCGAGCACCTCGTGGCAGGTCTTCTGCATCACCTTGGCGCGCGGATCGTAGTTCTTATAAACGCGATGGCCGAAGCCCATCAGTCGGAAGCCGGAATTCTTATCCTTGGCCTTTTTGACGAACTCCGGAATGCGATCGACGGAGCCTATCTCTCTCAGCATGTTGAGCGCGGCTTCGTTGGCGCCGCCGTGGGCCGGTCCCCAGAGACATGCGATGCCGGACGCAATACATGCGAATGGATTGGCGCCGGACGATCCTGCGAGACGCACCGTCGAGGTCGAAGCGTTCTGCTCGTGATCGGCGTGCAGGATGAAAATGCGGTCGAGCGCGCGCGAGATGATCGGGTTGACGACATACGGCTCGCACGGCACCGCGAAGCACATCTGCAGAAAGTTCGACGTATAGTCGAGATCGTTCCGCGGATAGATGAAGGGCTGCCCCATCGCGTATTTGTAGGTCATCGCCGCGATCGTCGGCATCTTGGCGATCATGCGATGGCTGGCGACTTCGCGCTGCTCGGGATCGGAGATGTCGGTCGAGTCGTGGTAGAATGACGAGAGAGCACCGACGGTGCCGACCATGACGGCCATAGGGTGCGCGTCGCGGCGGTAGCCCGTGAAAAAGCGCGTCATCTGCTCGTGCACCATCGTGTGGTTCGTGATGGTGCGGCGGAAGTTGATGAATTCCGCGTTGGTCGGCAGTTCGCCGTAGAGCAGCAGATAGCAGACGGCGAGGAAATTCGTGTTTTCTGCAAGCTGGTCGATGGGGTAGCCGCGATAGAGCAGCTCGCCCTTATCGCCATCGATATAGGTGATCGCGCTCTTGCAGTTTGCCGTCGACGTGAAGCCGGGATCGTACGTGAAGCAACCCGTCTGCTTGAACAGATTGCCGACGTCGACAACGTCCGGCCCGATCGATCCGGCGCGAACGGCAAGCTCAACCTGCTTGTTGTCGATCGTCAGAGTCGCATTCGGCTTGCGCGGGCCTTCGCCACCCTTCGCCGCGTTGCTTTCCTGAATGTTCATGGTCTGCCACCTCGCCCGGGGATCAACGCCACTGCCCGAAAAATCTTTCCCGTTTTCTTCGTCTGCAGCGGTTCGCAGCTCAACGACGTTCGGGCCCTCAAAATCCTATGCCGCAAAGCGATCGCACGGTGAGGGGTTTAGCGGTCTTTTTGCGGTGCGGCAACCGGCGTCGTTAACCAGCAGCATTGTGCATTAGTCATATGGCTGCCGCGTCTGAAATCCGTGCAAGCGCCTCTTCACGGCCAAGGAGTTCCAGGACATCGAAGACGGGCGGCGAAACGGCGCGTCCCGTCAGTGCCGCGCGCAGGGGTTGCGCTATGCTGCCAAGCTTCGCGCCTGTTGCCTCAGCATGTGATTTGATGCGGGCTTCCAATATCGGCGCGGTCCAGTCGCTGTCGCCGATGGCGGACAGAATTTTATGCACCGCTGCGTTCGAAGTGCGGCCTTCGGCATTCAGCAGCTTGGCGGCCTTGTCCTCGAGCTGGACCGGGCGCTCGGCAACCATGAACAGTGCGCCTCCGACAAGCTCGGTAAGCGTTTTCGAGCGCTCTTTCAGTGCAGGAATAGCGCGAAGGAATGTATCCCATCCTTTCGCTGCGAATCGGCTTGCGAGGTCGGCTCCCGTCGATGCGACCGGAATCTGGCGCAGGACTTCGCGCGCTAACGCAATGTCGGAACGTGGCGGCGCCTTCGGATCGGTCGCCGCATCGTTCAACGATTTGAAATCGAGATGCGGCAGCATTTCGCGGACTTGGCGAGCCAGCTCATCGTCGGATGAAGCGCGAATGTAGTGTCCGTTGAGGTCGTCGAGCTTCCTGAAGTCGAGTCGCGCGGGGGCCTTGTTGATCCCGTCGATGTCGAACCAGCGGATAAGATCTTCGGTCGACATGATTTCATCGTCGCCGTGGCTCCAGCCGAGGCGCACGAGATAGTTGCGCAGCGCTTCCGGCAAATATCCCATCGCGCGGAATTCCTCGACGCCTTGCGCGCCGTGACGCTTCGAGAGCTTGGCGCCGTCGGCCCCGTGGATCAGCGGTACGTGCGCGAATTCCGGAACGGCCCAGCCCATGTTTTGATAAATTTGCGTTTGGCGCGCCGCGTTGGTCAGGTGATCGGCGCCGCGCACGACGTGGGTGATGCCCATATCATGGTCGTCGACGACAACGGCGAGATTGTACGTCGGATTTCCGTCCGAGCGCAGGATGATGAGATCATCGAGATCCTTGTTCGGAAATACGACATGGCCCTGGACGTGATCTTCGACAATGGTCTCGCCATCGCGGGGAGCCTTGAGACGCACCACGGGCTTCACATCCTTCGGCGCATCTTTGGGATCGCGATCGCGCCACGGAGAGAGAAAGATCAGAGGCCGCCCTTCGGCCTTCGCCTTCTCTCGTGCGGCTTCGATCTCCGCAGGTGACGCGTAGCAGTGATAGGCGGCGCCGCGTTTCAGCAACTCGGCGGCGACTTCGCGATGACGTTCGGCGCGTGCGAACTGAGAGACCGCTTCTCCGTCCCATGCGAGGCCCAGCCATGCCAGGCCGTCGAGAATGGCGGCGACGGCCTGCTCGTTGTTACGCTCGCGGTCGGTATCCTCGATGCGTAGGAGGAATTTCCCATTCCGCCCCCTTGCATAAAGCCAATTGAACAGCGCTGTGCGCGCACCGCCGATATGCAAATAGCCTGTCGGGGAGGGCGCAAATCGAACGACGGGCGCATTGGATGTCGCGGTCTCAGCCATTGGACCTTTTCGCTTATCTGCCATTGAGGGAATGCGGCTCCGCTCGTAGCATGTGGACCTCGACAAGTTAAGGGGGCGGGGAACCTCTCCTTCCAATCGCATTCGGTCATGGCATGTCCGTCAACGCGGGCGACCTCGATGCTGCGCTGATTGCCGCGCCCCAACACCGGGCGCGGAGCCTTGCGCTCGCGTTCGAATCTGAGCGGGAGCAATTCTTTCTCTGGTCGCCCGTCTGCTTCGGGGCCGGCATTGCGGCTTATTTCGCGCTGCCTGTCGAGCCGCAGCTCGTTATGGCGTTCGTTCCCTTTGCCCTTGCACTCATTTTTCGCATGGCTTCGATGCGGGGCTCGCTGCCGTCGGCCGTGCTCGCAGGTTTCGTGCTTGCCGGAGTGGGGTTCGCCGACGCGAAGCTGCGCGTCGAAACGGTGCGGGCGCCGGTGCTGACGAAGACGCTGCGTAATGCCGAGATCTCCGGAACCGTGACGCTCGTCGAAGTCAAATATCCGCGCGGCCAGCGGCTGACCATCGCATCTCCGACGATTGCCGGGCTCGCGCCTGAATTGACACCAGTCGTCGTGCGGGTTCGAACGATGTCGTCGCATTCTGCCGCGCAACCCGGTGATCGCGTGCGACTGAAAGCGACGCTGTCGCCGCCCGCAAAGCCCGCGTTGCCGGGAGGCTTCGATTATGCGCGGACCGCCTGGTTCGACCAGGTCGGGGCAGTCGGCTACGCTTTTGCGCCGCCATCCATCGACGAGCGCGTCGATAGCGGGACGCTGACGGTGCGTTACCGGCGCAGCATCGAAACGTTCCGCCAGATGATCGCATCGCGCGTTCGCGCGGCGCTGCCCGGCGAAACGGGAGAGATTGCATTGGCGTTGATTACCGGCGAGCGCGGAGGCATCAGCGGCGCGACGAACAACGCGTTCAAAAACTCCGGTCTCTTTCACATCTTGTCGATTTCCGGCCTGCACATGGTCATCATGGCGGGCGCCGTGTTCTATTCGGCGCGGCTGCTCCTCGCTGCCGTTCCGTTTTTTGCGTTGAGGCTGCCGATCAAGAAGATCGCTGCGGCGATCGGGATCTTGGGCGCGCTCGGCTATCTCGCGATTTCAGGTGGGGCCTTTGCGACGGTCCGTTCGGCGCTGATGATTCTCATTATCTTCGGCGCGGTTCTGATCGACCGCCCGGCTCTGGCACTCAGAAACGTCGCGCTTGCCGCGTTTCTTATCCTGGCACTCTATCCCGAAAGTCTGCTCGACGCGGGGTTTCAGATGTCGTTCGCGGCGGTGACGGCGCTCATCGCGTCACACGAACTGCTTGTCAGTTTTCTTGGAACCAACTCGCGGCCGCACCCTCTCGCACGCGTCGTAAAGTTCTTCGGTGAGATCATTGCGTCGACACTGATCGCCAGCGCCGCCGTCGCGCCGTTTGCCGCCTACAACTTCCATCAGAGCCAGCAATACGCTGTGCTGGCGAATATGATCGCCATTCCGATCTGCAATGTCATCGTGATGCCTGCGGCGCTCGGGGCCATGATTCTGATGCCGTTTGGACTCGAGTGGGTCGCGCTGAAGCCGATGGGCTGGGGCATCGAGGGGATGGCGTGGTGCGCGAACACGGTCGGTGCGCTTCCAGGAGCGGTCGGGCACCTGCAGGAAATTCCGACGATCGCTTTTGCGCTGATGCTCGTTGGAGGTCTGTGGCTGATGCTCTGGCAAACGCGCATTCGGCTCCCGGGCGCGAGTCTTGTCCTTCTTGGTCTCGTCGCAACGCCCTGGATGCCGCGGCCGGACGTGCTCATCGCGCAGAAGGGGACGCTCGTCGCGGTGCGCGATGCTTCGGGCAAGCTTTCTTCGCTCCCGGCGCATGGGTCAAAATACGATCTCGAGCGCTGGCTCGAGTATGACGGTGATGGGCGGACGGCGCGCGATGCGCAGGCAGGCGGGGCATTCAATTGCGATGCAGTCGGGTGTATCGCGCACGTCAAGGGCGCGACTGTTGCTGTTGCGCGCCATCCGGCAGCTGTGGCGGACGACTGCCTCAATGCCGATATTCTGATCCTCGACGATCCCAAGCCGTCGGACTGTGCGGTTCCGACGACCGTGATCGATGTCTTCGACCGATGGCGCAATGGCGCTTATGCACTTTATCTCGGTCGGGATGAGAGCAGCCCGGAGCCGCGCGTCCGGCTCGAGACGGTCGCGGCGCATCGCGGCGAGAGACCGTGGAGCCTTCTTCCGCAGCGGAAGAGGCCGAACGCCTCGGGAGATGGAGCTTCGGGTGCAAGCGGCCTGCCGAAACCGCGTATCCTCGGAGCGCCGGAGGCGTCAGCTGTCAAGGCTAGCGGCGATCAGGCGCAAAGTGCCGGGGGTCCTGCCGATAAGGCGAAGGCGTCCGAGCCGCGCGTTTCGTTCGATGACGACCCAGGTGAAATCGCCGATACGGACGAGGGACACGAGTCTCAGTAACGGCGCAGCAATCCCACGAGGCGTCCCTGGATGTCGATCTGGTCGGGGCCAAAGATGCGTGTCTTGAATTCGGGATTGGCGGCTTCGAGCGCGATCGTCGAGCCCTTCTTGCGAAGCCGCTTCAACGTCGCTTCCTCACCTTCGACGAGAGCGACGATGATGTCGCCGTTCTCGGCCGTATTGCAGCGGCGCACGATGACCGTATCGCCGTCGTGGATGCCCGCCTCGATCATCGAATCGCCTTTGACTTCAAGGGCGAAGTGCTCGCCGCTCGTCAGGATGTCGGGTGGAACGGCAATGTCGTGCGTATGGTTCTGAATGGCGCTGATCGGCGTGCCCGCGGCGATGCGGCCCATGACAGGGATGGACACGGTGCGCGCATCAATGACGTGTGAGGGTGGTGGTGCCACATTCGGCTTTGGGCCGGTTCCCGCGATGACACTCGGCTGAAAACCGCGCTGCGGTGCGATTGGCGCAACGGCCGACCCGCCGACGCCCTGGTTTTCCGGTAGCTTGATGACTTCAATGGCGCGAGCGCGATGCGGCAGGCGGCGAATGAAGCCCCGCTCCACGAGCGCCGTGATCAGCCGGTGAATGCCGGATTTCGAGCGGAGATCGAGGGCATCCTTCATTTCGTCGAAGGATGGCGGCACGCCGCGCTCCTGCATGCGGCCATGGATGAAGAGCAGCAGGTCTTTCTGTTTTTCCGTAAGCATTGCGTTTTGTCTCGAACCCCTTCGGCGATCGTTCGGCGGGATGCACGCGCGGCGCAGACGCTGCCATTTGGCGTGGCTTTTACGGCCGGATGCCAAGTACAAATCGTGTATGTACGCTACACGTTCTCGTCTCGTTCCGCAAGGGGTACCTAGCCTGGCTCCAACGCACTCGGGTACGAGCACGACATTGCGTCAGTATGCGATGCTTCGTTTCAGCCACATGACGCCGGCGTGCTTTGCCCTGAGGCATGACCAATAGGAGCCCGCTTTGAGTTCGATCACGGCAAGTGAATCGTCGAGGTCGATCATTTTCTGCAACTCGTCGCGAATCTGCGGCGCGGACTTCGGCGAGGTCAGGACCCACAAGGCTTCCAGCAGGCGGACCGCGCCCATGCCCTCCAGTTTCGTCCGGATGTGTGGGCTATGGCGCAAATCGCGGACCTCAAAGCTGATCGCGTAGTGGGCCATCAGATCTCCAACATCGATAAAGCAACGACTTCGCTGCGCGGGCAGTCCGAAACCAACGTTTCGATGCAAGGCAAAGACCCTTAATCCGTTGGATTTTTGCGTGCCGGTCAAGCGAATGGGAGGAATGTGGACGGCTTCGGGCCGTCAGCAGTGTGGAAAATCGACGGATTGAGCCTTTGCGGCAGTTTTCCGGGACGGGGCGCCCCCACATTTCTGCCGCCGGAACGGGATAGCCATCGACTCATGCGAGGCGTTTTTTCACAAATCGTGATTGGGATCATCGTGACGGTCATCGGCACCGTGATTGCCAACGCCGTCGTTGGGAGCGGCCGCCACCATTTCCTGCCGGGAATTCATTATTCCGGATCGAGCCGGCGGTGAGGGCGCGACGGCTCTGTTTGAGCGATCGGCGCTTCTGCACGGAAATTAAAAAAGAAAGGCGGCCCGCAGGTCGCCTTTCTTCGTTTTGTCGGGGATCGGAAAAATGAATGGTCGGGCAATCAACTCTCGAGTTGCCAGATGCCGGTCGGCAGCCGGCAGGCGACGATTTCAGTGCGTTTCGTGACGTCGAGGCTGCTCAGCACGACGACGGCGTAACGGCAGACCGCACCGTTTGCATCCTTGAACGACGAGACGGGTTTGACGATGCCGGACAGACGGCCGTGGTTCCGGTGCCAGATGTAGCTCGATCCATCTGCGATCTCGGTCAGCGCGAGTTGTACGCTTTCGAGCGCTGCGATCTCGTCGCCCTCATTGAAGACTGATTTCTCAACGGCGCCCGATCTCAGGTTGCTGTTGGTGCCTTTCAGGCAGAGACAGTTTGCTGCCACGGGGGGTTCGCCGGCGTGTGCGAATTCAGGAGCGACGAATAGCGTGGTGACGAGCGCGAAGGCTGTCAGGCCAACTGCGGCAAAAGGGAAAAAAGACGCATTATCTGACATGACGCTACTTTCTACGCGACGAGGAAGCTCGAACCGCAATACAAGGCGGTGGGGTAACTGTGGCCTTCTATGGTTAAAAGGTCCTGAAGAGATGCGCCCCGCGAGTCTCACGCCGATGCGAGGCGCTACGTAAAAATCAACCCTTGAGCATGCAACATGAGTGAAGCGACGAACATTCCCGATAACGGCGGCACAGCGGATTTCAGCGCGGCCGATGATCCCTTTGCGCTCTTTCACGCCTGGATGGCGGAGGCGGAAAAATCCGAAATCAACGATCCTAATGCGATGGCCGTCGCGACGGTCGATCAGTCGGGATTGCCAAATGTCCGCACGCTGCTGCTGAAGGGCGTGGACGACGCTTCGAGCGCGGAACGCGGCTTCGTTTTCTACACGAATTTCGAGAGCGCAAAGGGACAGGAGCTGCTCGCCAATCCGAAGGCTGCGCTGCTGTTTCACTGGAAGACGCTTGAGCGGCAGGTGCGCGTGCGAGGCGCCGTTTCGCTGGCGTCGCATGAGGAGGCCGATGCCTATTACGCCACGCGTCCGACGTTGAGTCGGATCGGCGCTTGGGCATCGCAGCAGTCGCGCCCGCTCTCGTCGCGCGACGTGTTCGAGGCCAAAATCCAACATTATGAGAAAAAGTTTTCCGACGGCTCGATTCCGCGGCCGCCCTATTGGTCGGGCTTTCGACTCGTCCCGACGGAGATCGAGTTCTGGGCGAGCCGGCCGTTCCGCCTGCACGACAGGATTGTTTTTCGCCGCGACGCACCGCACGATTCCTGGCACAAGACACGCCTCTATCCCTAGAAAAGCAGTCGGCGCCAGCGAAAGTTCGGATATCTTAAAAAGGCGCCAGTCGTGGCACAAAGAGCGGATGGGGTATTTAGGAATCGACGTGCGAGATGACGCCGGGCATGGCGACAAACAACGGCACAGGGGTGCAGCGCGCAGCAAAACGGCTGCGTGATCGCCGCCGGTCATCCCGCATCTATTATGCCGGCGGACAGCCGCCGTCGTTTCTGGCGAGGTGGACGAGCCGCCTTGCCATCTTTGCGGCGATCGCAGCGATCGTGACGGCCGCTCTCCATCGCCTGCACCTCTTGCCGACGCCGGTCGCGATGACCATCGCGGCGACCGTCATCGCAGGGGCGCTGCTGGCACTTGCCATGGCCACCATCGCCGGGCTCGATATCTGGGTCACGGGGCGGCAGGGCGCGGCTCGGGTCTTATGCGGCGCGGTAGTGGCGCTCGCGCTGCTCGCGGTCCCCGCCGGAACCTGGTTGCTTAGTCTCAGCTGGCCGCAGATCGACGACGTTTCGACCGATCTCGTCGAACCGCCTGACTTCACCGAAGCCAAGGAAGAGCGCACGCCCGACGCAAACTCCGTCGAATATCCGGGCGAGCGGTTTGCCGATATACAGCGCGCCAGCTATCCCGATCTCAAGAGCCTCATCCTGCCGCGCACGGCGGACGACGCCTACGAGCTTGTGCTGCAGGCACTCGTGAAACTCAAATACAAGACGACGCTCGAATTGCCGCCGGAGAGCGATGAGAATTCGCCAGGCTTCATCGAGCTTTCGGACCACTCGCTCATTCTTGGGCTTGTCGACGATGTCGTCATCCGAGTGCTCGGCGAGGATCAGTCCGCGCGCATCGATATCCGCTCGGCGTCGCGCTATGGACAAAACGACTTCGGACGCAATGCCGAGCGCGTGCGCGCGATTTTGAAAGAGGTCGCGGCCCGCTTTGAAGCTTCGGTTCCCGACGTCGACAATCAACAGGCCGTCAAGCAGAAGAGCAAACTCAAAGCATCGAAAGTGCGCGGTCCGGGGTCAAAGGCAGATCGGCGGCGACCTGACCTTTCTCGATCAGATATTCGACGTGGGCTTGGACGGAAAGCGTCGCCGCAGGGATCATATGCAGGGCGAGTCCCCGGTAGATCTCAGGAACGATTCGACGAATAGTCGTCTTGCCCTTGGCGAGCACGTCGAGGATTGATTTCTCCCGCCAGTTTCTGTGCAGCAGATAGGCTTTGACAGTACGCTGAGGTTCGAAAATGCGACCTCCGTGTCCGGGCAGGAACACGTCGTCCCGGCGATCGAGCAGGATCTCGAGCGACGCAATATAATCGGCCATGCGGCCCTCCGGCGGTGCGACGACCGTCGTGTTCCACGCCATGACGTGGTCGCCCGAGAAGACGAGCGGGCGGCCGTCGAGCGCCAGGCACAAATGATCGGGCGCGTGGCCGGGCGTATGAATTGCGGTCAACGCCCAATCGTTGCCCTCGATCCTGCCACCGCCGTAGAGCGGCAGGTCGGGCTGGAAATCATAGTCGACGAAAAGCTTGCCTGAGGGGCTGTCCTTCAAGGCGATGCGTCCTGCTGCGGGATCGCGCGGATAAGCGGCAACGACCGCGCCTGTTGCAGCCTTGAGTTTGGCGATGCCATCGACGTGGTCGCGATGCGCATGGGTCGACAGGATGTGCGTGATGGCGCGGGTGCCGGCGGCCTTCAGGATGGCCTTGCGATGTGCGGCATCATCGGGTCCCGGATCGATGACCGCAAGCGCCGTCGAGCCGACAAGATACGTGTTCGTTCCTTTGAAAGTGAAGGGGCTTGGATTTTTTGCGACAATTCGCACGACTCCCGGTCCCATCGGCGAAGCAACGCCATAAGCGAACGCCATGTCGATGTTGAACTTGAGGGAGTCCAAGCCGCGCCAACCTCCAGAGTTTGCGGCCGACGATCTTCGGCCGATGCACAATCGCAAAGCTCAGTCGAAGCGGCAAGCTCGACACACTTTGTTTCTGGCGAGAGGCCTATCAAAACGGCGACAGGTTTCAAGCGGCGCGACTGCCGCCGGCCGAGCGGATGCGCAAGGATCCAATGCCGCCGGTGGATCGGCGATGTCGTGATGCACGGAACACTCTAGGTCGGATCGCTTTCGCGGGCTTTAAGGGCTTCCTGCTGCGCAAGAATGCTGATCGCACGGACGTGTGCCTGCTCGATGAGGGCTGCCCGATCCATCAAAAATCGATAAGCCGGATCGTCTTGCTTCAAGGGGCGTGTGAACTGCAGACCCGCCTTGTGCCAGACCAGCCAGACAATCGTCCCTTCGACAGACACGTCAGGCGTGAAAGAGATCGTCAGGCGATCGCCCGTGGCCAATCCCGTCACCTTGTCGATCCTCAATCCGGCGTTCGAAAAATCGACGACCTCGATCGCGCGCGAGATACCGTGACATTCGGCGATGGCGCTGACCTGAACGCTTCGCCGTTCGTCCCTTCGACGCAGGAAATGGCCTGAAATGGATGGATTGTGCATTGGCGTCCCCGAATTCAGAAATGCAGCGGGCGGACCGCAATCAGCGCATGCATGATTATAATGTGCTATTTTCGGGTTAAGATGCACCTAGTAAGCCGCAATTCGGCTTGTTTCTTCAGCTGTAACTAGTAATTATGTATTAATTCTTTCGATTCGTGGGGAGGCATTAGATGCGATCCGAGCTTGAGGCGGTACTGGAGGCTTACCGGCAGGATGCTGCCCTCGAAGAGCAATTGATACAGGACATTCTCACGGTGCTTGCCGTCACTGGCGCGGCACGGAAGCGGACGGTTCAAGAGATTTCGCAGGTCGTTAATCGCCATACGGTGAAACTCGCCGAGGAACGGGATTTCCGGCAGGGCTCCGACGAGATTGCGCGCTACGATTTCCAGCAACCTCTTCGACAAATGTAGCGCGCGTTGTGCGCGAAAGGGCAAAGATTTTACAAGGGTTGCGTTTTTCTCTTTGAAGGCTCGATCGTGCGGATGTGCGCTCCTTTCAACATCGATGGAGCGGCGCGGTGGGATCAAACTACTTGGCGCGGATCACGGATATCTGTTCGGATATTGCGATTAAGCTGACGGCCGCCACGTCTCGCGGGGAAAAAGTACACACTCAATTTCTGGTCGCTTCGCATAGCAATGAAAACATGTCGGAATGCGGCGAAAACCAAAGTTCATTGCGCCGGCCAAAAGCGTTGCGCGGCAATAGCCAGCAGGCTGGGTTACCTCAGGAAGCACAACGAATAGAAGCTGGAGGGATGGTCGACAGGTCGGAATTTGCGACGTTCATGGGCGAGCTCAACGCGCTGCGGCTGCGAATGATGACGGTTTCCTTTTATGAACGGGTTGAGGAAGTCTCGCGCCAGATCGCCGACGCGACAGAGAGTGGCGACGAGCTTGGTTCTGAGGAGGTTTCTGACAACGACCAAGCTCTGAAATCTATTCGCGACGCGATTGCCAACGCGGTTTTGTTATTGCCTTATCACGGGGCCGGTGCACGACACGCACGATAGAAATCTTTTTCGCTTTCCATTGCGCCGCCTCGGTGCAAGCCGTTTGTCGGCCTAGATACTTTGCGGCGTCTCTCTCTCCGCCTGCTTATCCATAATCTCTCTCTTTTGCGGATGTTACGCATTCGGGCGGCCTGGTACGTCCGTCTCGGCATCTAAGGCGTAACTAATTAGCATCATAACGCGGGCTTTCTAGCGGCACACATCCCAACTGTTGTGTGAATTTGTGCCTGCGCGCATCTCGCTCTCCTTCTTAAATAACTAGTACTATGATACGTAATAATCATAAGGCGCGATTCTCATGTCATGCCGTGTCGTGACGTTTCCAACGGAGAGCATTCGCTTTTCCGAACGCGACCTTGTGTGTGCTGCGTCCAACGGGGGGAACTATGCATGGGCCGCAGACACATTTCGACCCACAATCGCTCAGTCTTCAAACCAAGCTCTGCTAATCAACGCGATGCCTTCCAAGCGCGATCGGCGTGTTTCGCGCCGCCAGCCTGCTTCATCTCGGCATTGGCGCTCGGATTGATCGTCGGAGGCAGTGCCGCAGTCGGCCAGCCGGGCGGCTGTACATCGTCGGTTCCTGGAGTCGATCTGACGTGTACGGGGATCGTGACGAACCCGTCCCCCTTTACGGCGACATCGGAGTTTACAGTCGATATCGGCACGACGACTCCAACGGTGTCGCCGGCGACGATCACGCAGGGGAGCGGCTTTGCGGGAATCGAGATCAATGCGGAAGATCACGGCGGTTCCGTCAATATGACGATGGGATCTTCGATCCAGATGGAAGCGGAGTCCGAATCAAGCCGAGATGGCCTGCGACTTACGAGCGGCGCGACGACCAGCAAAACCTACACGATCAACATCGATGGCTCCATTGCATCTGCTGCAGCAGAGGGTGATGGCATTCGCCTGGAAGGGACGAATTACTCCGTTTTCAATGTAACCTTCGGGGGGGGCGCGAACGTCGGCGGCGCCGACAATGGCGTGACGGTGACGGGCGCTCAAAGCCTCTTGCTGAAGAATTACGGCCTTCTGCAGGGCGGGAGTGGAGATGGCGTGCGTATCGACGACATCGGCGGCAATGTCTCGGCACAGAATCGGTTCGGTTTTTCAAGCTGGGGCGCCGCGAGGATTGTGGGGTCCGATGATGGTGTATCCATTAGCTATGTCGATGGCAGGGCCTCGATCGCCAATAACTTTGGCGGAAAGATCGTGGGCTTTGGCGGCGATGGCGTCCACGTTCACGACGTCGACGACTCTGTCTCTGTCGATAACTCGCTATTCGGCAAAATTTGGGGGCGCGAGGACGGCATTCACATCAGTGATGTCGGTGATGATGTCGTCGTCCGCAACAGCTTCGGCGGGTTAATTATAGGAACCCGCGGTGACGGCGTAGATATCCGCGACGTCCGCGACGACGTTATGGTTGTGAATGCGTTCGGGGGCAAGATATCGGGGCGTGACAATGGCATTGCCATAGACGATGTGCGTGATGACGTCACCATCGTCAATGGATTTGGCGGTAGCATCGCGGGCCGTTGGTCCGACGGCGTGCACGTGCGCGATGTGCACGACGGATCGGTTTCCGTCAAGAACAGCTTTGGCGGCGACATTTCCGGAGACGATGACGGCATTCATATCGCCAATGTCGACGACGGCGTCACCATTGACAATCGCTTCGGGGGGATGGTCTCGGGACGAGACGACGACGGCATCGACGTGCGCGACGTCGATGAGGACGTTCGGGTTGATAACCGGTTTGGCGGACGCATTACGGGCGACGATAACGGCGTAAAAATCCATGATGTCGATGGGAGCGTCCGAATCGTCAACAGCTTCGGCGGTAGAATCCACGGCGACGGCGACAACGGTGTCGATATCGATAATGTCGATGGCAATGTTCGGATCGATAATCGGGCTGGAGGGTCGATCGAAGGACGCAACGACGGCGTTCATGTCGATGACGTTGATGGCAACGTCAGGGCCGATAATGGAAGCGGCTCGATCCGCGGTCGCAGGGGCGACGGCGTCGATATTTCCGCCGACGGAAACGCCACCGTCAATAATGGCTGGCGCGGGCGCATTACGGGAACCGACAGCGCCATACAGATCGATGCCGGGTCCGCCGAGATCAACTCGGCTGGGCTGATCCGCGGCTCCGGCAGCAGCGACGCTACGATCAAGCTGTCGACCGAGGACGGCGCGACGATCAACAACTATAGGGGTGGGCGGATCGTCGGCCGCCATTACGATCCGATGGACCTGATCGTCGAAGCGCGTGGTGGTGCGGTTACGATCAACAATAGCGGCACGATGCTTGGTCGAATCGATCTCTCCGACGCAGGGAATTCGCAGTGGGGTAACGTCTTCAACAACACGAGCGATCACAGCTGGGTGTTTGTCGGAACCAGCAACCTTGGTGATGGTCTTGCAGACGCGTTCAACAATACGGGCACGATGTTCACGACCGATCCCGATGCGCCGGAGATCAACGACATTACGGAGCTTGCCGGTGTCGAAACGTTCAACAACGGAAGCTCGACCAAGTCCGGGACGATCGATCTGCAGGACGGGTTTACCGGTGACGTCACGACGCTCAGTCCGACGAGCGGCGGCAGTCTGGCATTCAACGGCGAGGCAGGACACAGCTATCTGAAAGTCGACAGCTTCCTCGGATCTTCTTCGGATTCAAGCTCCGATCAGTTGGTCATCAACGGCGACGTATCGGGGCGAACGGCGATCGATGTCAATAATGTCAATCCAGGGTTCGGCTCATACAATCCTCTTGGAATCGAAGTTGTCAGCGCTACGGGCGAGATATCGCCACAGAATTTCGTTCTAAAATATGGGCCGATCGATACCGGGCTTTTCGACTACGACCTCTATCTCAATGACTCGAACGAATGGGTGCTCGCCAGTGCGCCAAACCGCACTTTCGTGGAACTTCCGAGTCTGGTGTCGGCTGCGCAATCGATGTGGCACGATGCGTCAGGTGTTTGGCTCGACAGAACGGCCGACCTTCGCGCCTCCATTCAACACCCGTGCGTTTCGGAGGGCTTGAAAGGCCCGGGCGAGGCATGTGCCAAGCCCGCGACATCGGGAGCGTGGATCAAAGGACTGGGCGCAACGGAATCTCGTGCACCTGAGCACTCGGTTTCGCTGTTCGGAACCAGCAATAGATACAAGACGGACTACGATCAGAGTGGCGGTGGGGTCGTCGCCGGCTACGATATCGTGCTGCGCGCTAATGACGGACAGGGCGTTTGGCTCGCCGGTGTGATGGGCGGCTACTTAAGATCGGTCGTCGATTTCGAAAGCTCGGCAACAAATGCCGATTTCGAAGGCGGTGCGGTGGGCGGTTACATCACCTATCTCAAAGGCCCTTGGTTCCTCGACGCCAAGCTGATGGCAAATATCGGCAACGTCGATTATCGCGGTTCGCAAGCCGAGAAGGACAATGCGAGCGTAACATCAATCGGCGGCGTGCTGGATACGGGCTATCGCATCCATCGCGGCCAGTACTTCATCGAACCGGGTGCGACACTGGCCTATGTCAACACCGACATCGATAGTCTTGCCGTCTATGGCACGTCCGTCAACTTCGCAAACGGCGATAGTCTGAGAGGGCGTCTGGGCCTGCGTCTTGGTACGACTATTCAAAGCGAGCGGGCAAAATATGAACCGTTTCTCGGAGTCAATGCCTGGTACGAGTTCCTCGGCGACAACGCCGCTAATGTTGTCAGTGAAGGATACGCACTTCAGGCGACGGACAGTTTGGCTGGCGCTATCGGCGAAGTGACGAGCGGTGTGAACGTCTACAGCCTCGCAGAGGACGGCATCAGCGGCTTTGTAAAAGGCAATTTTGAATTTGGAAAAGACGACTACCTCGGATTTGGAGGCAGCGTCGGCATGCGCGTCGCTTGGTGAGCGGCAGAGCGCCGTTGCCGGAGAGAAGTGTCCCTCTCCATCTCTCCGGCAACGCATTCACCGCCTATGCCGGTCTTTCGTGGGTTTCAGCTCCGGTTCTTGGTGGAGGAAGGTGTGACGCATGCTCTTATACTGTTCTGCTGCGGCGTTCGTCTCGATCGTCAATACGGGGCTGCCGCTGTGGCTGAAGCACCGCCGGTCCAAGCTGCGAAGGCGAGCTCGGAATCGGGAACGCCGCAAGTCATTGGTGATTGCGTCGTCGCTTGTTCGCCGCCGAGTGCGGGTCACACGTCGTGTATGACGTCGCGAACGTTGGATAGCAAAAAACAGCAACGGTCTGTCGGCGCGTTTCTGATTGGTGCAGTCGGAATAGCTTTGCGGAGTTCATACATGACTTTGACAGCGTTTAAGTCCCGTCTCGTTATCCGGTGTCGTGTTGGAGGCCGCGTTGTCCAGGTGAAGCGGACAACTCCAGCAGGACATTGTTACGATGCACAGGTTCGGTGGGCGGGTGCATTGACGACCGCAACCTGTAATAGTAACTAAGTGTTAGTATTAGTCCGATAGTCCGGCAGATGTGATGGCTGCAGCGGGCCTGGCTTTCTGGAAGGCGGCTATCCGCCAATTCGGGCCCAGTTGCGGAGGGTTGGACTAGTTGGCTGCGGTGAATGGCCGGATCGAATTTGGCGTGCGTATCTGACTGCGCGGAGCTGAAATGGTTCGAACCCTAAAAGGGCTGGTTGTTGCAATACCGGCGGCGTTAACGGCGACGGGATCCGCCGTCGCGAGATTGGTTGCTGCAGAGCAGGGTGATTTGGTTCTGGGAGCTGTGAAGGCGGCCCAGCTCAAGTCGGTCGAGGTGTCGATCCAGCGAGACGAGACTGCTTATGCGGCCCAGGTCGATCTCGAACGTCCGAAATCGGTCGATGAATTTTTCAAGATCGCGATCGGACAGTTCGGACGTCTCGATGCGATCGTTCTGGAGACGGCAAGAGGTACAACGCGATCGACGCTGACCGAGAAGTCCATCGCTCAGGGTGCGCGACGACTGCTCTACTGTCTTGACTCGGCTCTTCGCTATTGCACAGGCGATCTCCACGTCATCAACATCTCGCCGCTGGCGGATCGATACGCCGTTCCTGTCGCAGCCGCCTTTCTTGGCGGTAAGCTTGCCACCAGTAAGTCGACTGCTTCATCGGCGCCATCTTTGCGCATGTCGGTCATCTCGCCGGCCGACGGCGTGGGCTCGGATGACGGAACATTGGCGCGGACTGTTCTCCACGTTCTGCGCGAGTCGCGAAATCCGGACGTGACCGAAACGGTATTATGGCGACGCCCTCAGCAACCGGAGCGTCGATCAAAATTAGCTGCAACCCGGCCTAAGATCATGGTGCCGCTGTGAAAACAGAGCATTTGGGGCGTGGTCCGCATGTCATCTGCGATGGCCAGATGGCGGCAACAAATTCAGTTGATTTGCGAGATTTGCGGCGCGCGTACGGTTCGGCAAATGCAACTTTTGCAAAACGGCTGTTACGTGACGTTTCACCGTGTTCAGCGAGCACGACAACTCCTCGGATATTTCGAGGTTGCTCTTGCCTGCGGCGACAAGCAGAAGCACCTCGCGTTGCCTCGGGCTTAGGCTCTCGATGTCCGGGTGTATCTGATAGGTGCGCTGTGGTTCCGCGAACTGGCTCACGAGCGCCTTTGAGATCGTATCCTGGAGTAACGCGGGGTTCAGGGTCACCGGCATTTGCCACGCGTCATCTTGCGTGTTCTGATGCGCCCAGGCAGAAACATCGACGTGTATAAGGATGGCTCCGCTACCGGCCTCCGGGCTGACCGGGACGCCCAGCACGACGATCACATGCTTGGCCCTTGGCGATCGGGACGAGATAACGAACGAAGTGATGGTGCGTTTGCGCCTGAGGAGCGCCTGCACATCGGCGCGGCTGGCTTCATCGTCGCAATGATCGAAGTAGGACTCGCCGATGACAAAACGCCCGAGGACGGGATTGGCGTCACGGCTCGGCTGGCCACCATGAGTTTGGATGCCGGTTATGACGCCGCGGCTGTCGATCAGCACGACGTGGACGGGCGGCTCTCGCAAGTCTGATCGGTGAGGGTTCATCTTTGCCTCAGAGTGAATCTTGGCAGGACGTAATGCCGAAGGCTTAAAATGGGACGGGCTAGCGGACTAGTATGGACGCACCATACCGCGTCGTCAGCCCGTGCCTTGGTGGCTTAGCCAAGTTGGGACGCCAGCGCTAGCGCTCGGGCGAACGAGATTGTGTATCCCCGCGGCGCGCGGGGAAAAAGGATGATCATGCGCGACCGGGGAAAACTATGAAAATGTTGCCGACATTTGCGCACCGACCGGAAGCATTGACCCGTGTTAGCGGTCTTGGCGAGTCAGCCTAGGAATGAGAATGCATGTGCTGCGCTTGAACCGCGGATACCGTGCTTGAACAGCCACGGATATGCGGCAAATATCCCAAAGTTTCTGATACTTACTAACAATCAAGACGCGCTGATTTAGCGCTCTTGGGCCATCTTCAACGCCTTCATTCTTCCCAAACGGTAGATTGCGCTCGTCGCAAGCTCTTGGGCGGCGGTAAGGAGCTGCTCGCTGCGCGAGCTTTCTGCCAGACGGAGATAAGCTTCCGCCAGATATTCGCTGAGCGCGGCGATGTTGTTCTCGCGGTCTGCCGGCACGCCAATGATCGAGAACTTTGGCTGCGCGATACTTTCGAGGGCATCGAGCTTTGCCGCCGCATCTCGCGACGCCGCTGCAAACGGCGCGAGGCCGATCGCCTGCGGCATGTGGCTGTCGCGCTCCTCGATGAGATGTGCCAGGCGACGTTCGGCGGCTGCCAGCACGCTCAGCGTGGCCTCCTCTGCCTTCGCTGCGCGGCGATTGGCATGAAACGCTTTCCGCCGCTCCTGCCTCAGCAGCGAGACGTGCCCTAGCTGTTCCCGCGCCATCCGTTCCGCCGCTTCCTTTATCTCGCCTTCGGCTTGCGCGGCAACGTACGTCCAAAACGCAAATGAGCGCTCCTCATAACGCACTGCCAATGCGAAGGCGCGATACGGCGTCATGAGACTAGACTGAGCGATCTCTTCTGGCGAGACGTCGAACGTATCGGGTATCGGCCACGGCGAATCTGCGGCGACAGGGGCATCCTTGTGCTCAACGGCCCACTCGACGACTCGTTCGACATGCTCACGTTCGATCTTGGCCAATGAATCGAATATATCGGCCAAAGACAGAGCATTCTGTTTGCGCAGCGCATTCGCTGTCTGCGCGTAGCGACGGACGGCGTCCGCCTCCATCGCGCGTGCCAGCGCAAAGAACTCTCCCATGGAATGGAGACGACCGGCCGGCTCTGCTTTCAGGGAGAGCATGATGTCCTCGTGCGACCTTATTACTCTGAACGCTCGACAGGGTTCGATGTTTGAGGCAAATCAATCCCGTCCGCGATATTTCCCACTATCCGGTGCGCATTGGGAGGGTTTTCGTGGCCGCAAAATTAACACGCTGGATCCGCGCGGTTATAGTCGCTTCCGGTCTCCTTGCCTGGATATCGCCGGCGATCGCGCAGTCGAAGCTCATGGAGTTCGCAGTCCACGCTGCGCCTCAGGACTTCTTTTCGAAAGCAACCCGTTTTGGCACGCCGCAAGGTGAACCACCCATTCTCCCAGTCTATGCCGGAGACGCCCTTGCGGGCTACGTTTATCTCACCACCGACTTCACAAGCGCCATCGGGTATTCCGGCAAACCTGTGCGAATTCTTGTCGGCATCGACCCGAAGGGCGTACTGAGCGGTTTCAAGCTGGTCGAGCACAAAGAGCCGATTGTGCTCGTGGGTGTACCCGAGAAACGCGTCGTCGGGGCCTTGAATAAGCTGATCGGTGCGCGGATAGGGCTGATTGCATCTGGCGCGGAGCAGCCCCCGCAGCCGGATATCGTAAGCGGTGCGACCGTTACCGTCCTGGTTATGGCCGACAGCGTCGTGCGATCCGCCGTGCGCCTCGTGAAAAGCGGCCGTCTCTCGCCGACGAGCATGACATCCGGAGCCCCCGGAACGGCTGAGACGGAAACGAAATCCCTCGATCTGACCCAAAAAGAGAACCGCGACTGGCAGAGTCTGGTCGGCGATGGCTCTGTGCGGCGTTTGACGCTTACTGTCTCCGAGATCAATCAGGCCTTCGAGAAATCCGATAATAAAGAAGCCGCCGCCCATCCCCAGGAAGGCAGCCCTGACGATACCTTCATCGACCTCTACGCGGCACTCGTGAGTGCACCGGTTATCGGGCGAAACCTCCTCGGCGATACCGTTTATGAGCGCCTCCAAAAGCGTCTGAAGCCCGGGCAACAGGCCATAGTGATCGCAGGCAACGGCATCTACTCCTTCAAAGGATCCGGCTACGTTCGTGGCGGCATCTTCGATCGGATAGAACTTGGGCAGGACGGTTCGGGAATTCGCTTTCGCGACCGCAATCACGAGAGGCTTGGTGATCTCGCGGCGAAGGGTGCGCCTGCATTTCATGAAATTGGGCTATTCACGGTGCCGCCCGATTTCTCTTTCGACCCGACGGAACCCTGGGATCTCCGCCTTCTGGTGCAACGCGCGACCGGCGCACGCGAAAAAGCATTCCTGACCTTCGACCTGTCCTACGCACTGCCCGACCGCTATATCCGTCGCGAAAAGATTCAGGCCCCTGCAGCGAAGGTTGCAGCCGCCAGTCCAGCCGAAGCTGCGACGTCCCCTTCGTCAAAGGCGTCGCCAGAAGCTGCTGCAGGCGAGGAGCCGCTCTGGAAGCAGATGTGGCGACGCAGCACCGGCTCCGTTGCCATTACGGTCGTTGCCCTCGTGCTTCTGACGGGCATTTTCTTCTTTCAGAATGCGCTCGTCAGACGGCCATTCTTCTACACATGGGTTCGCCGCGGGTTCCTCGCCTTTACGCTCGTCTGGCTCGGTTGGTACGCCAATGCGCAGCTTTCCGTCGTCAACGTGCTGACGTTCACGAACGCGCTCGTCACCGGCTTCAGCTGGGAATATTTTCTGACAGCGCCCCTGATCTTCATCCTCTGGTCGGCGGTGGCGATCTCATTGCTGTTCTGGGGTCGTGGGCCGTTCTGCGGCTGGCTATGCCCATTCGGGGCATTGCAAGAGTTGACGAACTCGGTGGCCAAGGTGCTTGGCGTTCCGCAACTTCGCGTCGCATGGAACCTGCATGAGCGGTTGTGGCCGATCAAGTACGTGATCTTTCTGATCATCTTCGGCGTATCGCTCTACTCGATCGCTGCGGCCGAACAACTCGCAGAGGTCGAGCCTTTCAAGACTGCGATTATTCTGAAATTCGTGCGCGACTGGCCGTTCGTTCTTTTCGCAATCGCTCTGCTGGTGGTCGGCCTTTTCGTCGAACGCTTTTTCTGTCGCTACCTTTGTCCACTGGGAGCCGCTCTCGCCATCCCGGGACGCATGCGGATGTTTGAGTGGCTGCGCCGATGGCCGGAATGTGGCTCGCCTTGCCAGCGCTGCGCCAACGACTGCCCCGTCCAGTCGATCCATCCGGAAGGGCATATCAATGTCAACGAGTGCATCTACTGTATGCACTGTCAGGAACTCTATTACGACGACCACCGATGCCCGCACATGATCCAGGTGCGGCTGAAGCGCGAGCGGAGCGCCGCTCTCTCGTCGCCTTCTACTCAGGATGCCCCGACGAAGCCGGTGCGACCACTCATCAGCTACGTCGGAAAGATCGTGAAACCATAGTCGGCGATAGAACACGCCATTTTTGACGTGAGGAGGTTTTCGATGACAAGCAGCAAGGACACGAAAGGCCTGACCCGGCGCGATATGCTCGGGCACACGAGCGTGATAGCCGCCGCCGGTGTAACCGGCATAGCAGGCGGAGTCGGAATTTCCGAAGTTGTCGGCGGCGCAAATGCGCAAGCTGCCGGCAACGCATCGCCGCATAGCAAAATCGAAGTCGCGCCTGGCGACCTCGACGAATATTACGTCTTCTTCTCCAGCGGCCAGAGCGGCGAAGTGCGCATCATCGGCCTGCCATCGATGCGCGAACTGATGCGCGTGCCGGTGTTCAACCGCTGCAGCGCGACCGGCTGGGGCCAGACGAACGAGAGTCTGAAGGTGCTGACCGAAGGGCTCACGCCCGAAGCACGCGAGTTTCTCAAAACCCGCGGCGGCACTTTCATGAACGGCGACTTGCACCATCCGCACATCTCGTTCACCGATGGCACCTATGACGGCCGCTACGCCTTCATGAACGACAAGGCAAACACCCGCGTCGCGCGTATACGCCTCGATGTCATGAAGTGCGATAAGATCATCCAGTTGCCGAACCAGCACACGGTCCACGGCCTCCGCGTGCAGAAATATCCGCGCACGGGCTACGTATTCTGCAACGGCGAAGACGGCGTACCTCTGCCTAACGACGGCAAGATCCTCGACAAGCCCAAGGAATACCACTCGATCTTCTCGGCGGTTGACGGCGACACGATGAAGGTCGCCTGGCAGATCATTGTCGACGGCAACCTCGACAACGTCGATGCCGACTATCAGGGCAAATACGCCTTTGCCACCTGCTACAATTCCGAAGGCGGCGTCACGCTCGCGGAAATGACGGCGAATGAGCAGGACTGGGTCACCATCTTCAACATCAAGCGCATCGAAGAGGCGGTGAAGAAGGGCGATTATAAGGAGATGGGCGGCGTGCCCGTTCTTGATGGTCGCCGCGGATCGCCTTACACGCGCTATGTACCCGTCTCCAACGGCCCGCATGGCATGAACACCGCACCGGACGGCATCCACGTCATCGCCAACGGCAAACTGTCACCCACCTGCACCGTGTTCGACGTACGGCTGTTCGATGATCTGTTCGATGACAAGATCAAGCCGCGCGGCGTCGTAGTCGCCGAGCCTGAGCTTGGCCTTGGTCCGCTACACACCGCCTATGATGGCAAAGGCAATGCCTACACCACGCTGTTTATCGACAGCCAAATTTGCAAATGGAACATCGATCTCGCCAAGCGTGCGTTCAAGGGCGAGAAGGTCGACCCGATCATCCAGAAGCTCGACGTCCAGTACCAGCCCGGCCATAATCATACATCCATGGGCCAGACGAAGGAGGCCGATGGAAAGTGGCTGATCTCGCTGAACAAGTTTTCGAAGGACCGCTTCCTTAATGTAGGCCCTCTGAAACCCGAAAACGATCAGCTCATCGACATCTCGGGCGACAAGATGGTTCTGGTGCATGACGGTCCGAGTTTCGCGGAGCCGCACGACGCCACTATCGTCCACCGCTCCAAGATAAATCCCATTTCGATCTGGGACCGCGCAGACCCGTTCTTCGCTGATGCGGTGAAGCAGGCCAAGGCGGACGGCGTCAACTTGGAAGCCGATTCGAAGTTGATCCGCGACGGCAACAAGGTACGCGTCTACATGACCTCGACCGCACCGGCCTACGGCCTCGATCACTTCCAGGTCAAGCAGGGCGACGAGGTCACCGTCTACGTCACCAACATCGACGCAGTCGAAGACCTCACGCACGGCTTCTGTATCGTGAACTACGGCATCCAGATGGAAGTCGCGCCGCAAGCCACAGCTTCGGTGACATTCACGGCTGACCGGGCAGGGGTCTACTGGTACTACTGCTCGTGGTTCTGCCACGCGATGCATATGGAAATGAAAGGCCGCATGCTGGTGGAACCTCACGGCGTCTAAGCAAGAGTACGATGTGAACCTCATCCTCCGCATGCTTACGGCAGTGCTTGTCGTCGCGGGATTTCCCCGCCTCGCCGGCGCGGCGCAAATCGACGCCACGCCGGACCGGCGCCTTCAAGCTGTGGTGGACCAGGCGCAGGATGGGGACATCGTCGAACTTGCTCCAGGAGAATTTCGCGGCCCGATCCGGATCGAGCATCCCATCTCTTTAGTCGCGAAGTCAGGAGCAACCGTGATCGGTGATGGCGCAAGCAGCGTCATCACCGTTACCTCGCCGGACGTAACGATCCGAGGGATCACGATCAAGGGGTCGGGCCGTAATCTTCAGGCCATGGACTCCGCGGTATTCCTCGCGAAGACCGCCGAGCGCGCGTTGGTGGAAAACAACCGCATCGAGGGCAATCTGTTCGGCGTTTACGTGCACGGCGCAACAGACGCGCAAGTCCGCGGCAATATAATTGAGGGTCTTCGGAACATCCGCATCGCCGAGGCCGGCAACGGCGTGTCCGTTTGGAATTCGCCTGGTGCCAAGATCGTCGGCAATGATATCCGCTTCGGCCGCGACGGCATCTTCGTCAATGCCAGCCGCAACAACACATTCAGCGGAAATCGCTTCCACGATCTCCGGTTTGCCGTCCATTACATGTACACCAACGACAGCGAGGTGAGTGACAACGTCTCCGTTGGAAACACCGTCGGCTTCGCAATCATGTACTCGCATCATCTCCGTGTGCGTGGAAATGTGTCGGACGGCGACCGGGATCACGGACTGCTGCTCAATTTCGCGAACAATTCCGAGATATCCGGAAATCTGATCCGTGGCCGCCTGCAGCCGCGAGAGCGTTGGCTGAGTTCCGGCCTAGCTGGAAAAATAGCAAGCGAGCATGGGATGCCCATCGGGGAAGGAAGCGGGCCGTCTCTCGCCCAAGGCGCCCGCATTGGTCCCGAGAAATGCGTATTCATCTATAATGCCAACAAGAATCGTTTTTTCGACAATCGCTTCGAAGGTTGCGAGATCGGAATTCATTTCACAGCCGGGTCCGAAGGCAACGAGATCGTCGGTAATGCGTTTATCGGCAACCGCAACCAGGTAAAGTATGTTGGCACCCGCTATCTCGACTGGTCGAAAGACGGACGCGGAAACTTCTGGAGCGACAACCCGGCGTTCGACCTCAACGGCGATGGCATTGCCGACGCTGCATACCGTCCAAACGACATCATTGATAAGGTCTTGTGGACGGCGCCAGAGGCTAAAGTTCTGGTCAACAGTCCTGCGGTGCAGATCATCCGTTGGGCGCAGGCTCGATTTCCCGCACTCCTTCCCGGCGGCGTCGTCGATACGCATCCGCTGATGGCGCCGCCATCGCTGCCTGCTCACCCCCATGACGAAGGAGCGCTGCCGTGACGGCCATCGTCGAGCTTGAGCACATTGAAAAGCGATACGGTGCCATCGCGGCAGTAGACGACGTCTCCTTCAGGCTGGAGCCGGGGGAGTCGGTTGCGCTCATCGGCCACAACGGCGCTGGCAAGACGACGCTCTTCAAGCTGATGCTCGGTCTCTCGCGCCCGACATCGGGTCACATCCGAGTGCTGGGCGACGATCCGGCTGCCGGAGAGTTTGCAGCTCGCAAACGGCTGGGCTATCTCCCTGAGAGCGTGTCGTTCAACGGAGCGCTGACAGGGCGGGAGGTTCTTTCATTCTATGCCCACCTCAAGGACGCACCGGCAGCGAAAATCGACGATCTCCTCGCTCGCGTCGGCCTCACTGCAGCATCGAACCGGCCAATTCGAACTTATTCGAAAGGCATGCGCCAACGGCTTGGTTTGATACAGGCGCTTTTCGGAGACCCGTTGCTCCTTCTCCTCGATGAGCCGACCACCGGCCTCGATCCGGCGCTCCGGCTGGAATTCTACGAGATCGTGCAGGAGTTGCAGCAAAAGGGTGCGACGATCGTCCTGTCGTCCCATGCGCTGACAGAACTCGAGGAACGTGCCCGTCGCATCATTATTTTGAACCGCGGCCGTATGGTCGCCAACGGCTCCATCGAGCAGCTGCGCCGCCTCGCAGGCCTGCCGATCAGAATTCGCGTTACCGTCGCGTCCGGCCAGGCGCAAAGACTTTCGACCCTTGTCGGCCCCGTTCCGAACTGGCGCGAGATTAACGGTCATCTGGTCGAGTTCGACGCGGCGCCCGGCGCAAAGATCGATCTCATCCGCCGCGTGACCGATGAAACCGGACCGGCCGAGGACGTAACGATCGTCCAGCCAACGCTGGACGATCTCTATGCGCACTTCTTGCGCCGTCACGGTGAGGCGTCATGAAAAATGTATTTCTGATCGCGGGGAAGGAAATTCAGGAGTGCCTGCGCAATCGCTGGGTCGTCGCAATGACCCTGCTTCTTGCGGCACTCGCACTGTCTCTGACCTTTCTCGGCAGCGCACCTACCGGCAATGTCGGAACGGCCGCACTCGACGTCGTGATCGTCAGCCTATCGAGCTTGACGATCTTCGTCGTTCCGCTCGTCGCACTTCTGATCTCTCACGACGCGATCGTCGGCGAGATGGAACGCGGCACGATGTTGCTGCTGCTGAGCTACCCGGTGAGCCGCCTCCAGGTTCTGCTCGGCAAGTTTTTTGGGCATCTGGCCGTTCTGACCTTTGCAACGGTTTTCGGCTACGGCGCCGCCGCCATAGCGCTGGTGATATCCGGTGCAGCGATCGCCGGTGGAAGCTGGGCCGCTTTCGCAAACATGATCCTGACGTCGATTCTGCTTGGTGCCGTCTTTATCGCTATCGGCTATCTGATCAGTGCGCTCGTGCGAGAGCGGGCAACGGCAGCCGGTATCGCGATTGGGATCTGGCTCCTGCTCGTGGTTCTTTTCGATATGGCCTTGTTAGGCGCGCTCGTGGTCGATCAAGGCAGAACGATTTCGTCGGCGGCATTGAGCGCCTTGCTGCTCTTCAATCCTACGGATGTGTATCGCCTCTTCAATCTGGCTGGGGCAGAGAACGTCAGCGTGCTTACCAATATGTCGGGCATCGCAGAATCGACCAATCTCAGCCCATTCGTGCTTCTTACGACCCTCGTTATCTGGGTGCTGGTACCGCTGACGCTGGCTGGACTTTCCTTTTCGCGGAGGGAGCTGTGACGCGAGCTTGGGTCATCGGTCTGATGCTGTTGAGCTTCGCAATGGCCGGCTGCCGCGAGAAGGCGAGCGAGGCGCTGCCTCCGCCGCAAAAGCTGACCGCGGATGCAACCGGCCATTACTGCGGCATGGCTCTCCTCGAGCATCCAGGCCCCAAAGGCCAGATCATTCTGGCCAGCCGCAGCGAGCCCGTATGGTTCTCCTCCGCGCGTGACGCTTTTTCCTTCACCATCCTTGCAGAAGAATCCAAGGACGTTCGTGCCGTCTATGTTTCCGATATGGGCAAAGCGCCGAGCTGGGAAAAACCGGGTGCCGACAACTGGATCGATGCGCATCGGGCGTTTTTTGTCATCGGCAGCCGCAAGCAGGGCGGCATGAGCGCACCCGAGACCGTGCCGTTTTCGGATCGCGCCGCAGCCGATAAATTCGCGGAAATCAACGGCGGCCGAGTTGTATCCTTTGCTAAAGTCCCGCCCGATTACGTGCTGAGTTCAGATGCCGGAGCAGAGGCCGCCAAACCATCTGAAACCAGCGGTTCGCCTTAGGAGCACAACATGAAGAGCCTTCCCACAAGGCGAAAATTTGTAACGATCACTGCCGCGGCTGCCGGGGTGGGACTTCTTCCGTTCGGCGCTTCGCGCGGCAAAGAACGACCGCCCTTGATCGAATGGCGAGGCGTCTCGCTCGGGAGCGTCGCAGCGATCCGGCTTTATCATCCGGACCGCGAAGCAGGCCAGCGCCTGATCGAGCGCGTGGTCGCAGAAGCGCGCCGTCTCGAGACGATCTTTACCCTCTATGAAACCGACTCCGTTCTTTGTGATCTCAATCGCCGAGGCGTGCTCATCGCGCCACCGGCGGAACTCGTGGATTTGCTGCAGCAATGCGACCGCGCTTGGCATTTGACCGGCGGCGTATTCGACCCGACCGTTCAACCGCTGTGGACCTGCTATTATAAGCATTTCGCGGAGGCCGGAGAGACGTCGCCGCTTCCTGCCGAACAGCTCGATGCTACCCTGCACCTCGTCGGCTGGTCGAAGGTGAGACTGAGCCGCGATCAGATCGTTTTCGAAAAGCCGGGTATGGGGTTAACGCTCAACGGTATTGCACAGGGTTATATCACCGATCGCGTCGTCGACTTGCTGCGCGAGGCTGGTCTTGAAAGCTGCCTCGTCGACATGGGTGAGATTCGCGCCGTCGGTATGCATCCGGACGGCAAGCCCTGGAATGCGGCGCTGCAAGGCCCCTCCGACGCCGCGAAAAAGCCGACCACGATAGATGTCGTCAATAAAGCGGTTGCTACATCGGCCGCCGATGGGTTTCAGTTCGATAAATCCGGCCAATGCAACCACATCTTCAATCCGGTAACCGGACGCTGTGCCGATCCTTCGCGAGCTTTGTCTGTCATCAGTGACACGGCGGCCTTCGCCGATACGTTATCGACGGCGTTCGCCCTGATGGAAAATCAGCAGATTATCGAAGTGCTGAAGCGGGCAGGCGGAACCCGCGCTTTCGTTTCGACTACGGCCGGAACAGTGGAGCTATAACGGCTCGCGTGGCTTGCTTTTATGACCGAAACGGTCGGCCAGCGTCTCCCAGAACGCGCCGATGCCGACGAGAGCCACGATGAGGAGCAGCCCGACGACCATTTGGATGACGGTGAAGTTCGGTGCGTCTCGCGCCACGAAGAATGCCGCGATGGCCGCGGAGAGAAACATGATCGGGCGAATAAGCAAGTTGAGCACGATGGCCTCCCTGGCCCGCGATTTTTCCTAATTATCTTAGCCAGCACCGCCGAAGCGGCGTTTGATGTATGTCAGCGATGTTCCGACGCAATCCACGCGCGTCATAGCCCCGCCATCTCGCGCCAGAGGCGGCGGTTTTTTTGGGTATTTCCAAGAACATATGAAGCGCGAGAGTGGGAACGGGCACCAGCCGGCGAGTAAAAATGAACTTACAACTATACCCGAAAACGCCCGTAAATAGTGGCTGGGATGCCAGGATTCGAACCTGGGAATGGCGGAATCAAAATCCGCTGCCTTACCACTTGGCTACATCCCATCATTGCCGTTTGGAAAACCGGCGCCAGAGCCCCGGCGGAGCGGCACCATAATCAGTCGCCGAAGGGGCGGCAATGGTACGTGGCAATGCGCCCACGAGGCGCCTGTGGAAGGCTCGACGCCTGCGCCGGCATGGGGCGTCGGCTGCGCGGTATTTGGACTTGTCACTCCTACTCAAATCGGGCGCTTGCGGCACCCCCGACAGATCGCTATAACGCCCCTCTCCCCGGCGCCTCCCTATCTCGCGCCCGGGAGGAAAAGCCTAAATTCAGGCTGTCGGTCGGGCGGAGCGTAGCGCAGCCTGGTAGCGCACTTGCTTCGGGAGCAAGGGGTCGGAGGTTCGAATCCTCTCGCTCCGACCAATCCTTTTTCGGGACGGTCTGTAGCGGTCGCCGTCGGATCTGCCCGCCGGATGTTTCTTGCCGCGCTTCGATCCTGTAATCGCCAAATTCAAGTTTGGCCCCGCACAGTTTCGGGCCTATTGAGTTGGCCATATCGTCGAACTGGAGCGTCAAACTCTCTGCGGTCCAGGCGAGTGGAGGTGTCATGGATGATCCTTCCAGCACTCCCGCAGTTGAAGAAAGCGGCAAAGACAATCCGCCAGCGACTCCTTCATCATTATTGGTACGTCCGGCTGTGTGGCTGGCCGTCTTGGCGATCGGCTGCGCCGTGACTTACGCGTTCTTGCTGGCGCATTTCGATCTCTGGAGGCAGCCCAACGAAACGGATTTCGGCGTACCTTCCAAAGACGCGCGAGTCTGGCTCTATCTCCAGCCTCTGCAGGTCGATCCGGTCAACGATTCTCTCCGTACGCGGATCAGCGTGGTACCTGACCCGTTACTTGCCGACCCCGAGACCATTGCCGATCGCGACTATCTTCTCAGAATTCGTCGCGGCAAGCAGGTCGAGCACGTCGCGGTGCGCGCCAACCAACCGCTTCCGGAAGTCGTATTCGACATTGATCTCGACGGAGGAGATATTCGCGACTATCCCCTGGACCAATATCTGGCGACGATCGCGCTATCGGCAAGCGAGCAGGTCCAAGACGGCAAGGAGCGATCGCTTCCGGTCCACGTTACCACTTGGTAGGGCATCCTGGGTTTCAGGGTGAAGGGTCGTCAGGCCGCGTCTCAACGGCTTGGCGAACTGCAACTCCAATTCTCCGTCCACCGTACCGGGGCGGCCGCGTTTTTTGGTATTGCGATATATACTGCCATGATGGTGATGGCGCTTTGCGCCCTAACCGTCGGCGCTCTTTTGTTTCTCGGCATCCGGAGCATCGATGTCGCTCTGCTTGGAGCATTTGGGGCCATGATCTTTGCGCTTCCTGCCTTGCGCAATGCGTTGCCTGGTGCGCCACCTTTGGGCGTGCGCGCCGACGTTCTCATCTTCTTCTGGGCCGAGCTCGTTGCCATCGTCGCGCTTTGCCTTTTCGTCCTGGCTTGGGTGCGTCGTGGTCCAAAGCCGGATGCGAGATGACAATATGCAGAGGGTCGGAGCTTGCTTTCCTGCCACCCCATTTTTACGCGTCGTTCGTATCGTCGGATGAAGTTTCGGCCGGACCGTCCAGCAATTTCAGATCGAGCCCTTCGATCTCCTGCAGGCTCCGCCCTGCGATGCCCTGCAAGTCGCCGTACATTCCCACGGTGGATTCTATGACACCTCGTATCTGCGCTTCGCGCTTGGCCCAGAGGCGTGTCATCGCTTTGCGCTCACGCTCGAGATCGGCCTGCATGTCGGAGATTTTTTCAATGACGGCTTCGATACGATGACGGAATCGTGGGCCGGTTAAATACTGATAGACGAGTTCCACCTTCGTTTGCTGGCCTTCGCCGGCATCCCGAGCCATCGAGAGCTCGATCAGCGACTGGCGCAGTGCGACGGCGACAGCGAGCGCGCAGCGCGTCTCTGCAACCCAAACGCCGTCGATCAAATCGAATGCGACAACGCCTTTTGGAAGCGCGCTCGATATCAGCAGGGCGATCTCGGCTTTGGCGGAGCGCTGATCCTCGCGGAGCTTTGAGAGCCATGAATCGCTCCAGTTCTTGGTGTGCTTCGATTCCCAGAGGATGGTGCCGCAAATCTGGTTCTGCGAGCCGATTACGCGATGCAGGACGTCGCCGCCGAACTCGCCCTTCGGCACCGGCTCGATGACGTCTCTCGGAAAGCGTGCGCGAAGCAGCGATTCGAGTTCCAGTTCCAGCACTTCCCCTTGCAGTTGCTGGGAGCCTTGCTCAGCCCGGCGCTTCAGATCCTCGATCTGTTTGCGCATTCCATCCATCTGCTGGTCTTTTTCGGCCATGCGCAGCTTCAGGCCTTCTTCGGCATCTTGTTTTGCTTTGTCGCGAACGGCCACCAGGGAAGCTTGCACTTTTTTCTCGACGGTCAGATCCAGTTCGCGGCGCGCGTCATCCAATTCCCGCTGCTTACGCAGCAAGTCGGCCTGGGACTTCTGCGCTTCCGCCAGCTTGACGTCGCGTTCTTTCAGGATTTCCTGAAGCTCGCCGATTTCCTTCGCCTTGCGCTCGATATCTCCAGCCGTGCGCAGTTTTGCTTTCTGTGCTTCCTCGGCTGCGATCGTTTCGCGTTCGGTTTTCAGACGTGCGCTGATCTGTTCTTCGAGCGACGCCTTCTGGCGTTCGATGTCGGCTTGGCGCTCGCGGAGCGCGGCCTCTCGTGCGCCGATTGCCTGTTCCTTGTCCGCAATGATTTTCTCGTATCGCTGGCGCGTCGCTGCGATGAGGGGGCCAGCCAGAGATTCATTGAGTTTGATCTCGGTCCTGCAGTTCGGACAGGTGATGGTCGGATCACTCATTCTTTTTCCCTCGTGGCCAGTTCACGGACGGTCTCCCTAATCCGGACGCCAACGTAACCCCTATCCCGACGTTCAATGCTTCGCCGTGTAGGCTAGGAACGCTATCAGCGCGTCGATGTCGGCGTCCGGAATTTTTTCGGAATCGAATCCTATCATCTGCTGCCCGGGCCACGTGCGTACGGATTTCGGATCGCGGATCAAGGCGTGAATTCCGCGGGCCGTCATATACGTCGTGACGTTCATCGGCTGGCCGAGGTCAGGCCCAGTATCGCTTTGGCCTGCGCCGTTCAGGCGATGACAGGGGATGCAGTTTTTTATGAACACCGCTTGTCCGCGGCGCTCGGCGGCGTCAGCGGGGAGAGAGGGATCGACCGCAAGTTGCGGCCAACGGCGTACGGGGTCTTCGACGCCGGTCAATCCGACGAGTGCGAACGGCCACTGCTCGCTGCCGACGCTCGACCGTTCCGGATGCTGCCAGACGAGATAGAACGGTCCGGCGCCCGTTTGCCGGTCCGGCAGGTTCGGCCACGGTGCATTGGGCTCCTCGATTGCGACCCAGGCGATGGACCCGCCCGACGCACCCTGCATCACCAGAGACGCCGGTATTTGCGATACGAAGCCGTCGCTGGCACGTGCTTCGATGGTGTCGAAGCCGAGCTTCGTCACATCTCCGATCAAAGCGATCAACGGCACCGCGCGGTAGGTCATGGTGCGATGATACGAGACGTCGTCCGGTATCGTAATCGACGCGGCATCGGGTCTTATGAGCAGCTCGTGTGCGGTCAGGCGCAGCACGCCTTTACCGAACGATAGCGCGAGAACGTTCTCCTTTGCGGAAAGCGGCGCGGTTGCCAGCATATACATAACGAAAAGCGCTACGATTCTGATCAGCATGAAAGCTCGCGATTTAAACAAGGGCCTTGCGGATGGCATCTAGTCCGTCGGTCAGTGCCGCCGGGCCCGGTTGCAGGATGAGCGGCGATTTGATCTCGTGAATGCGGCCGTTGGCGACGGCAGGAATGTGTTGCCAGCCGTCCCGGGCGGAAATCTTCTCCCGACGGACTTTCTTACCGCACCAGGATGCCAGGATCACGTCCGGCGCGCGGGCTGCGACCTCGCCGGTGGAAACGATGCGATCTTTGGCGGCGGCCGCGGATCGCATTTCCGGAAAGACGTCATCGCCGCCCGCCACCTCGATCAGTTCCGAGACCCAGCAGATCCCCGAGATCATCGGATCGTCCCACTCCTCGAAATAGACGCGGGGCCTGTGCGAACGGGAGCGAGTCTCGGCCGCGATGCGCCGCACACGTTCTTCGAAGGTCCGCGCCAATTCATTCGCCTTCTCCGAACAACCGATCAGCGCGCCCACGGTACGGATCATTGCGAAAATGCCTGCAAGGTTGCGCTGGTTGAAGACATGAACGGCTAGGCCCGCTCGGGCCAGATCGGCCGCAATCCCGGCCTGAATGTCCGAAAATGCCAGAACGAGGTCGGGTTCGAGCGCCGCAATTTTCGGGATGTCGGCCGCGGTAAACGCCGAGACTCGCGGCTTCTCATAGCGGACCCGCGGCGGGCGGACGGCATAGCCCGAGACGCCGACGATACGATCCTCCTCTCCGAGCAGATAAAGTGTCTCGACCGTCTCTTCGGTCAGGCAGACGAGGCGGCGGGCAGGGAAGTCGCGCATGTTTTGAGATTAACAGATGGCCGCGGCGCCGTACCCAGGCTCCTGCCGTACCCAATCGACAAGGGGGCGTATTCGGCCGGGCGTCTTCGTCGCACGGCATTGCGCGTTCGTCGCACGGCATTGGCCGGCCAAATACAGTACCAGATACCATTCATAGCTTCGACAGATGCTGGGCATGAACGACGTGACGCAACAGCAATCGACCCGCTGCGACGCTTGCACGGTCCGCCACCGCGCTGTCTGTGGTGCGCTCAGCCAGAAGGAGATTGAGCGGCTGAACGCGATCGCGCGTCACCGGACGGTCCCCCAGGGCCAAGCGATCGTGGGCGACCAAGACCGCGTCCTATCTTTTGCCAACATCATCTCCGGCGTGGTCAAGCTGACGAAAACCCTGTGCGACGGACGTCAGCAGATCGTCGGTCTTCAATTTGCATCCGATTTTATCGGCCGGCCGTTCCGGGATCGCAGCGCCTACGAAGCAACGGCCGTGAATGACGTTCACCTCTGTATCTACGACCGGCGGCAGTTCGAGCATCTGGTTCGGGAGTTTCCCGGATTCGAGCGCCGCCTGTTCGAAAACACGCTGGACGAACTCGATGCGGCTCGCGATTGGATGCTTCTGCTCGGTCGAAAAAGTGCCGAAGAAAAGGTGGCGAGCTTCATTCTCATGGTTTCGAAGAAGATGGATGGCGTCAGCCGTCAGGGTGGTGACGGGCGTCCGGCGAAATTCGAGCTTCCCATTACGCGCACCGAAATCGCCGATTTTCTTGGATTGACGATCGAAACAGTCAGCCGTCAGGTCTCGCGCCTCAAGAGCGAAAAGATCATCGCTCTCGAGGGGCTAAGAACCGTCGCTGTCTTGGATGTTCCGCGCCTCGAACAGGCGAGCAGCGGCTAATCGCGAGAATCTGGCTCCGCGGGTAGGATTACAGAGCCGAACCCGCCACTGAAATTGTTGGATTTTTTCAGGCGCTGTGTAGCATTTTGTGTAGCAAACCGCGTAGCAGGGAGCCAAAGACCAGTGACTTAAGAGGTCTTTGGCGTTCTGCGATTTATCCAGTGCTCTTTTTGGAACGAGGCGGCTTAGGTAGCGCCTTGGCGGCATTTCCCAGTTCGGCGACGTTTTTCATCCGCTGTGTTTCTTTGTAAAGTTCGTACTGGGTGTGAGCGTGATCCTTCGCCTTCTTTGCCGTTACTCGGCCGAAGCCTTTCAACATGACCCGGCTGTTCAGGGTGAGGATTTCTAAGAGCTTCTTTTCAGCATCTGTCATAGTGACAAGCAGACCGCGCTCCGTCTGATCCTCGAAAAAGTCGAGGACCATTCCGACAAGGCGATTGAGGTCTTGAAGTTCAATTTTGCCTAGATAATTCTTCGCCACGTCGGTATCGGCCTTAAGCACCCGATCACCTTTCCAAGCCGTGAGACCCATGTTTTCAGATTTAGCGTTGGCGCGGGCTTTTATCAGTTCTGCAGAGGTGTGAGCGGTAACTGCGTAAAGCAGTCTGTTCTGAAAGTTCGCAAAGAACTCCTGACAGAGTTTGGATTTTGGATCGTAGTCTTGGCACATCGCGCAGATATGGCGAAGCTCGGCGTACATATTCGCCTCATCCGAGCGAATGTCTCGGATGATTTCGCGAAGTTCGCGGAGCCGATCGACGTTTCCTTTGAGCTTGTCAGCATCAACGACAAAACCTTTGGTGAGCAACTGAACTAACGCCCCAGTCGCCCACTTTCGGAAAATTGTGCCTTGTTTAGAATTGACACGGTAGCCGACGCTTATAATGGCATCGAGATTGTGAAGTTTTATCGGGCGACTGACTTCCCGTTTGCCTTCCAAGCGAACCTGTAAAGATTCCTTACTGGTTGACTCAGCGTCTAGCTCCTCGTCCTTGTAGATATTCGTGATGTGGATGTTGACGTTTTCGCGCGTCACACCAAACAGCTCGGCAATCTCCGATTGGGAGAGCCACATTGTTTGATTCTCAAGATCTACGCGCAACTCGACGCGCTCGCCGCGGGCGGTCACGTAAATCAATGCCTTCGGGGGCTGTGGGTCACTAGTCGAAGACGGATCTGCCATTTTAACGACCTCATGATCGGTTCATCCATCCGACCAGGCGCGGCGTAATCCGTCAGTTGACACGTCCGTAACGAACGGTGCAGTCTTCTGACGTGATCAGCGGCCCTCGCGCTGCTCGGTCTAATTCAAGTTCGGCCGCAAGCTGCCTCGCAAAGTTGGCTTGCGGCCGAATTGATTCTGAGCCTGTAACCATTTTCGCGACCGGTCAACGGTCGATAGCGCAAACGCTTGCTGTGGAAAGCGCTGTGGAAAAGCCAATCGAACCTCGCGTTTCTCTGGGAATTATCGGCATTTTTTGTCCACACACCATGTCGAAAAATAATCAGGCACGTTGTGGATAGCGGGGATAAGAGCGCGCTGGCTTCTGACACGTCGTCTATCTCGGCCGCGATAGATCACGAGTGTTCCGGCTCGCACAAAGCATCACGCGGAACCGCATTACAAGCGCATTAATCCGTGTGCTGATGGTGTAGCGTTTTGTGTAGCAAACTGTGTAGCAAAAATATTTTTGGCTCTAATTCGTCGAATTCTTAAACTCTAAAAATCTATATTTTTCAGTTCGTTATATTATCATTTTAAGGCTAAATATCTGGCTCCGCGGGTAGGATTCGAACCTACGACCATCCGATTAACAGTCGGACGCTCTACCACTGAGCTACCGCGGAATGCCGTGCAATATGCCGGAGAACGCTCCGCATAGCAGAACGTTTCGGCCCTGGCGAGGCCCTTTATTTTCTTTCTTCACGCCCTCGGGCCCGGACACCGAAAGTGTTGCATTTCGACAGGGATGCGGCAACTGCGACGACCAGTCCCAGCGTTCGCCTCGCCGCGGGATTCGCAACCTCGGGTATCGCCTGGACGACACCAAATTCCGGCCTTGTCATGTTTGGAAAGTTTGGAGGCCACGCCCGGAATTGAACCGGGGTACGCGGATTTCGGGGGACCGCAAGGCGGAAGCCATCGAAGCTCTGCAGGAGATCGTTCGCGAGCACCAGGAGCACATCGAGCGCCAACGGCGGTTCCGTCACTTCCTGGTCCGGCACTGGCGCAGCCTGTTCAAGGTGATCGGAGCGTGCGTGATGTTCGCCATCACGATGCTCAATCTGATGGACGTGAACACGGCGGCAAGCCTGTATCGAAAGGCGACGCAGTTTCGCGCGGCAATCCACCAGGAGGGCAGCGAGTAACGCAGGTTTCGATCCCCGACATTCTGCTTCTGGTCGCTGCCGTTGCACTCGTCTCGTCGATCATCGCTACGACGGTCGCGCGGTATGCGTTCGGCGGGCCGCCGGAAAGGGCCATCGTCTTTCATCAGTTCACGCTGGCGGAAAACGAGGTCAAGGCCGACCAAGAGCTGCGGCTGTCGTTCACTTACGACAAGCGGCCGGAGTGCTTCGGCCGGGACGCGGAGGGCGAATATTATTTTCGCGTCTGGTACAGCGACGGCGAAGCCTCAAGCCTTCGCAAGCTTCCTGACGGCCGCGCCGCAAGCGCCGACCCGCCGGGCAAAAACCAGACGGCGAGCCTGACAGTTCGACTATCGCACATCCTGCCGCCCCTGGAGCCCGGTCAGTACGAACTGCAGGTCGTCGGCTCATTCCGGTGCCACGGCGAAACGCATCAGTTCGATCCGTCGCCGCGCGTGCCATTTACGGTTACGAGTTAGGCCGGGTTCAGCCTCTTTCCCGGCCTAAGACGCAGCGGTCCCACACCCTGCGAAGGCCCCGTCCGCGCTTCGGTTCATCCCCGGCGCGGGCGGGGTTTAATTTTTAATTCCGTACTTCCATTCCGCGTAGGGCTTGCCGGTCAGCGACTTGATCATGGCGTGCTTCAACCGCTTCGCAAGAGACAGCGGTCGCGGCGGCCGAGTCGTCTGATGCACAATGACCGCTTCCGGGCCGATGTCGGTAATCTCGAAGGCGGCGTATTGGGCCGGGATTTGCGTGAAGGTAACTCCGCCGGACTGCGATATGGCGCGCAGCAGTAGCTTTTCGTCGTTGAGCTTGACGTGCATGGAGCTGCGCTCGCTGCAGAGTTCGATCCAGCGCTTGAGAAGCCGCGCCGCGCCATCGGTCGGGTTCCAGACGATGATGCGGGACGAGGACCACACAAGATCGCGTTTGTCGGACTGGATGATGCGGATCGGCAGCGCCACATCCGTACCCGAGATCATTTCAAAAAGCGGATGGACCGGCCCGCGAATGATGCAGTCGACGTCCATGAAGACGATTGGCGCGCGAGGATAGAGAGATCGTGCTCCGGCGATGATTTCCGGTTTCAAAAGCGTCGCTGACTTCCAGTCGTGACCGGAGACGGCGAAGATGTGATGCGAAATTCCGATCCGGGCCAAGTTGGCGACGAAGCGGTCTGCGATGGGCTTGTAATTGGGTGTGAAAAAACCGACGACAATCGGCTTGTCGTCGGTTCTTGGAACGCTGATAAAATCCTGCATCAATTTACCTTCCGGCACACCATGAGGGCGTACTTGTGATAGGCGGCCCGCCAGTCGGTTGCAAGGTCGTGGCGGGCCTCGTCGAGCGTCACTTTGCCCGCGCAGACGCATCGCATGGCCTGAATTTCAACCCGGTCCTTGCGGTGCGCTTCTTCCCACGGTTCGAGAGGCCGCTGGGAGCGCCACCGAGACAGAGCGGGATCACATGGTCCAGCTCGTATTTTCGTCCGTCGAGCCAGCTTTCGCCGCGACGAGCTGCGCTTTAATCTCCGCGATCTGATCTTCGAGCGGCACGGCCGCCTGAGTGGCACCTGTCATCGAAAGCACTCGCGGATGCGGTGCCACTCTCGAACTGCGACGATGACCCAGTGACACTGGTCGAGATCGAACATGCCGATGTGGCAGTCAGCCGGATCGAGGGCGAGGGTGCTGGCGAGCCACCTGTAGGCGGCCTTGCGAGCGCTCTGGGAGCCTTGGCGCGAGAACCCGGTCAATTATTAAGCCGCCACATCGGATTGAAAGCCGCGTGCGCGTTCTGGCGGGCCTTCCTGAGGAGGTAGTTGGCGCGGTGCCGAGTGGCTTCGTTGTGCCGGGATGACAGCCGACCCACGCCTGACACGGAGCGCGGTAGTAGAACGGTTTCTCATGCAAGTCGGGGCGCTTGGGATAGACCGTCTCGCCGGTCACCAAGGTTGCATCCGCTCCACAGTGAGCGCAGATGGATGTCGCACCCCCCTCGTCATGTGTGCCCAGTTTTGTGCCTACGCGCGCCGCGTGTTGTGCGTCTCTCGCGCGAACAAGTGTCGATTTATTGGGGTTTCGTATCGCCGGTTTGGAGGCCACGCCCGGAATTGAACCGGGGTACGCGGATTTGCAGTCCGCTGCGTCACCACTCCGCCACGTGGCCTCAACGCTCAGTCAGCGGCGCGCCGCCTCGTTCGCTTTATCGAAAGCGGATCGATTTACTTACCGATGTGATCGGCCCTCTAACATAGAGCGGCAACACCTTACAAGCCGTTACGGCAATCGCCGTTCCATGCGACGGCTTTCCAGTCGCGCCGCAGGATTTGCTCGCGTATAGGATGCTCTGGAAACGCGGCCATACGTCTTGAGTGTTGGCCGGGAGGAAAGTTCATAGCGCGGGAACGGGCAATGGCAGACACCGCTTTACAACGCAAAAATATGGTCGAGAGCCAGATTCGTCCGAGCGACGTGACCGATCGGCGGATTACGGCGGCGATGAGCGCGGTACCCCGCGAGATATTCTTGCCCGATCGATTGGCGAAGTTCGCGTATAGCGATGAGGCTCTTAACGTCGGTTCTGGCGCTGTGATGCTGCCGCCGTCGGTGCTGGCGAGGCTCGTGCAACTCGCGGACATCGATGCCGGCGATACCGTGCTCGTCATCGGGGGGAGCGTGGGGTACACGGCAGCGATCGTCGCGCAGATTGCAAAAGCGGTCGTGGCGCTTCTGCCCGATAGCAAGGCCGCGGCTGCGGCAGCCAATGCCTGCCGCAGCACCGGCACCGACAATGTGACGACCGCCGCCGGTGCCTTGGCAGAGGGATGGAAAGAGCAGGCACCCTATGCCGCTATCGTCGTCGAGGGCGGAGTCGAAGCCATTCCCGAAGCGCTCAAAAGCCAGCTTGCACAGGGCGGACGGCTCGTCGCAATCGAAGTCGAACGCGGGTTGGGCCATGCCTTCCTGCTGCAAAAGAATGGCGAGTTGCTGGTCCGCCGGGATGCATTTCAGGCAGCCGCGCCCTTGCTTCCCGGATTCGAATCTCCCAAGCCTGCGTTCGTCTTCTGATTGGAATTCCTTCCTTTAGGCGCACGGGAGATGACCGCTCCTCCGTGCTGACCGTGACGCCTTTAAAACTCGGCGTCTCTTTTTCTTTGCTTTGGGTGTTGAGACCTGGCGTTCTCGTGCGCGAGAGTGTGTTTCGAGCCACGCCCAGCAGGGAATTATTAATAAGTGCTCGACGGATAGGCGTGCTTAACCAAGTTATCCGGTACGTTCTTGCGTGAGAGATTCGCGTAAGTGGGGGCGACAGGGGGCGAATCGGATAAATGACGCTTCGGCATTTCCGGGGGAGTGCTCGCAAGTTCGGGGCAGCGGGCGCCAGAATGGGTTCATGCAATTGACGAAGATAGCGGAATCTCAACCGTCAAGGGTGCGTGCGCGGCTTAGGTCGCGGTGCGCGGTTTCCGCCTTGCTTGCGCTGGCGGGCATTTTCGCGGTTCCTTCGTCCGGTTTTGCGGAGACGCTGGTCGATGCGCTGTCCGCCGCTTATCAATACAGCCCGACGCTGGATGCGGAACGCGCCCGGCAAAGGGCGCGCGATGAAGACATTGCGCGGGCCAATTCCGGCTACCGTCCCGATATCAACCTTTCAGCGAGCGTCGGCCGCGAGGGGAATTGGACCAAGTCTCCTGCCGGAAATAGCAGTAGCGTGACGTCTCCGCGCGGGTATGCCGTCGACCTTGTGCAGCCTGTCTTTACGGGCTTTCAGGTCACCAATGCCGTGAATGCGGCCGAAGCGACCGACCGGGCGGGACGGGAGACGCTGCGACAGACGGAACAGCAGATCTTGCTCGATGCCGTGACGGCCTTCGGCGACGTTGTGCGCGATCAGGCAATCGTCAAGCTCAATGAGAATAACCTGAAGTTTCTCGATGCCGAGCTACAGGCAACCCAAGACCGGTTCAACGTTGGCGAAGTCACGAAGACCGACGTTGCGCAGGCTCAGGCGCGGCGTGCTGTCGGACAATCGGATCTCGACCAGGCCCGCGCCAATCTGAAATCCAGCCGCGCAATTTTCGAGCAGGTCGTTGGACATCCTCCGGCGAACCTGGTCGAACCGAATCCGAATACGAAGCTCGTGCCGCGCAGCGTTACCGACGCGATTGCGATCGGGACGAAAGAGAATCCGCAGGTGGTTCAGGCGCTCTATTCCGAGCAGGCCGGGCGTTTCAACGTCGATCAGATTCGCGGCGAATTGCTTCCGCAAGCGCAGCTCGAAGCAAACTGGACGGATAGTTTCGATCCGTCAGAGCTCATCGACCGGGGAAGCACCGCATCCGTCGTCGGTCGGGTCAACGTTCCAATCTATCCGGCGGGCGGCGAAGTCTATGCGCGCTTGCGTCAAGCGAAGCATACGCACATCTCGCTTTTGCAGCAGATCGAGGAAGCGCGCTCGCTGACGCAATCGCAGGTCGTTCAGGGGTGGGCGCAGCTTCAAGGGTTTAAAGCGCAGGCCGAATCCGATCGGGCATCCATCACGGCAAACACGACGGCGCTTGAAGGCGTCAAGGAAGAAGAGCGCGTCGGTCAGCGCACATTGCTCGACGTCTTGAACGCGCAGCAGGAGCTTCTCCAGTCTCAAGTCAATCTTGAGACGACAAAGCGCAATATTCTTGTTGCGTCCTATACGCTTGTGTCGGCGATCGGTCGTCTCAGCGTTTCCGAAGTCGGCGCGGCTACGGAGGTTTACCACCCCGAGGTGCATTATGAGGATGTGCGCAACAAGTGGTGGGGCATCGACATTACGCATGACGATGGTCGCCGTGAGCACATCGACGTTCGGGACAAAGGCGCTCCGATCAAATAGGCGGCGCCCTTCTGGGCTTGCCACAGCCGGTTTTTGGCTCGTTTTGGGACGTTTCGGCGCGATAGTGTGCTATCGCTGCCTTGAGAGTGCCGCGCTCCGGGGATAACTGATACCGGGATCGTTGCCGGCCGTTGTGCAACCTGCCACCATATTTCCTATCGGAGCAGATGATCCGATTGAGGATGGTGGCCGGGACAATCGCTAGCCCCGCGAAGTTCTCTGGCCCTTGAACACGGGCATCGCCGTCGCGAGAAGGTACGAGTATGTCGAGATTTGAGCCCAACGTCGAACCGAGCATGGAGGAGATCCTTGCCTCGATCCGCAGGATTATTGCGGAGGACACGTCGGGTTCAAGGACTGTGCCGCCGCCGGCACCACCGACACATGCGCAGCCGTCGCCGGTGCGCCCCAACGCGGGTGTGAGGCCTGCGGCATCGCCACAGCGCGGGTTCATGTCTCGCGAGGCGTTTATGAAATCGTCGTCACCTGCCGACGATCCGGGCGAGCGGCGTTTTTTCACCCCCGTCACCCCGCAAGACCCGCTGCCCGCAGCCGATGCTGCATCTGGGCCGGTGAGCGAGGTCGGCACCGCGAAGGCATCGCCATCTTCGCACGTTCCGGAGGACGTGAAAGTCAATGTCGAGGCGAAGCCGGCTGAAACGGCGACGATCAAAGCTGAGAAATCCTCGGCACCCGAGAAATCAGATGGGCCGTTGGATAAGACGGAGCCGGACAAATCCGCAGACAAATCCATAGCGGCCGAGGTCAAGGCGATCGTCGAAGCCGAACAGAAATCTTTGACGCCCGAAGCGAAGTCGGAGGCGCAGATCATCGACGCGCAGCTCGTGGAGCTTCTCGGCGAAGACCTTAAGGCGCTGCGCGAGTCCGATGAGCGTGAGGATCGAAAGAATGCGCACACGCAAGACGTCGTCGCAAAAGCGGTGCCTTCGCCTGAGACATTGACTCCGAAATCGCCAGAGCCTGTCGCGAAAATAAACGGAGCATCATCGAGTACCATAGCGCCGCCGCCGGCGGCCGACCGAGACGAAACGCCGGATGTCCGTGACAACGCCGACCCATTCGCATTCGATCTCGGGCCGTCGCCGTTTCTGCCGCGGTCCATGTCCGAGAAATCGCCGGAACCAAAAAATCCTATCGAGCCGACGCCTGCGCCTCAGCGTTCACTCGGCTCGCAGCGTGATGACGCCGGATTATCCGCCGCGCAGGGGTGGGCTAAGACCAACGACGCCCCGCTATTTCCAGAGACTGCGCGGCCGACGACTTCGTCTCCGAGAAGCCCGGAGCCTGCGACGCAGCCCACGCCTCAGCGCCCCGCGACCTTCGCCATACCCAGCGTTTCGGCGACCCTTGGTCCGCAGCGGAGACTCGAACCGCTGTCGGAGTCGTTCAAGCCGGCGGTTTCCGAGTACCGCAAGCCCGTGGAGCCGCCGCCGGATCCGTTTCCGTTCCACGATTTTGCTAGGAGAGCGGAAACTTCCGTTGAGCCGGGCCGCGCCGCTCATGAAGGCAGGCTGCAACCGGCACCACCGCCGTTGTCCGCTCTGCCGCCGCTCGATGCGGAAGCCGATCCAGTTGTCGGCGGCGACCGGACGATGGAAGACGCCGTCGCCGATCTTCTGCGGCCGCTTCTCAAGACATGGCTTGCCGAAAATATGCCAAAGATCGTGGAGCGTGCTCTTCGCCGGGAAATGACGGAGCGTTTGTTGCCAGGGCATCAGAACGTCCGCGACTAACTCCCTGACGTGGAATGCGAAGCTTGAGCAAAAGCGGAGGTATCTCCGCTTTTTTTGTATCTGCAGCAAATTTTTCTTGATCGTGACTTTCGCCACACGGTTGCCGCGAGTGGGCCTTAGCAATTTGTCTCACGCGGGCGAAGCCAATTCACAATCCAGGTGATGCGGTCCGCTCGAGACGTCACTGGGGGGTCTGAGCTGCAGTCGGAATGCGCAGCGCTTTCTTTCCAGAATCGACGAACCGGAGGGGCAACGGGGTGCCGACGCGGTTCTGCGAAGTTGTATTCGTACGCAGAGAGGAAGCGTCATGAACTTGATGAATGGAGCAAAACACGACGTCGAAGACATTCTTGCATCGATCCGCACGAGTATCGCTGATCGGTCGCCGGGGTTCGACGTGGAGAGGCGGGAGGCGCGCGTGACGACGCTCAGAGGTCGCGGCAATATTGCCGACGAGGCACTGGAATTTGAACTGCCGGCTATTTTCAAGGCGCCGGCACAACCTGCGGCCGAACGGCCCAATTTGCTCGGGCGACTGAGTGAAGCTCTCGGAACGAATGCGCAGCATGCGCAAGAAGGAGAGTGGGGCCGAAGGACGGCGCGCACTGTCATTCCCTTCGAACCGATCCATGGGCGCATGATCGAGCCGCCGCCGCCGGTGGCCCTCGATACCGTTAAAGAGACGAAGGCGGCAGCCGTTCCTCCCAAGGACGACGGCGTTAAGCGGATCATGCCGACATTTTTCGACACGCGCATGAGCCGCATGAACCAGACGGCGCCCGTGCATCAGCCTGAACCCGAGCCTGAGCCGGCACCGGTTCACAGGGCGTTCGCGCCCGAACCGCCCCGGCTTCCCGATGGCGGAGCCGTTGCAGACGGCGGCGTCGAAGATGCAGCGGCTCAGCTTCTGCGTCCGATCCTCAAGCAGTGGCTGACCGAAAATATGCCTAAAATCGTCGAGAAGGCGTTGCGCGACGAAACGGGCAAGCGCTGATCCTGAAGCGTCGCAAGTCGGCGCTCGCACGTGAGAAGGGGGTGGCCAAGGTTGACAGCGTATGAATGTCAGCCTTACGACCGGGGTCGAACAACCACGGTTGGAAACGACACCCCCTCAGATGCTTGAAAAAACGTTCCGCCCGGCCGAAATCGAGCCGCGCATCAATTCCGAATGGGACAAGGCTGAAGCGTTCAAGGCCGGCCGTTTCGTCTCGGGAGGAAAGAACGCTTCCTATTCCATCGTGATCCCGCCGCCGAACGTGACGGGATCGCTTCATATGGGGCACGCTCTCAACAATACGCTGCAGGACATCCTCGTGCGTTTCGAGCGCATGCGGGGCCGCGACGTCCTTTGGCAGCCCGGTACCGACCACGCCGGCATCGCGACGCAGATGGTCGTCGAGCGCCAGCTCGCCGCGGAGAAGCAGCCGTCGCGCCGCGAGCTTGGCCGCGAAGAATTCCTGAAGCGCATCTGGGCGTGGAAGGAGGAATCGGGCGGCACGATCATCAATCAGTTGAAGCGCCTCGGCGCATCGTGCGACTGGTCGCGCGAACGCTTCACGATGGACGAAGGCTTATCGAAAGCGGTCGTGAAGGTCTTTGTGCAGCTCTACAACGAGGGGCTGATCTACAAGGACAAGCGCCTCGTCAACTGGGACCCGAAATTCCAGACGGCGATTTCGGACCTCGAAGTCGTGCAGGTCGAGGCGCGCGGAAAGTTTTCCTGGTCGAAGGATATCGGTGAGCCGTTCGATGCAGCGGCGCTGGCGAAAGTGCTCGCGAAAGATCCAAGCGGGCACATGTACCATTTCCGCTATCCGTTGGCGAAGAAGGTGCCCGGCTACGACAAAGATTACATCGTCGTCGCGACGACGCGGCCCGAGACGATGCTCGGCGATACGGGCGTTGCGGTACATCCGGAAGACGAACGCTATGCGGCGCTGATCAAGGCGGGCGCCAAGGTAAAGCTGCCGCTCGTCGGGCGAGAGATTCCGGTCGTCGCGGATGAGTACTCCGATCCCGAGAAGGGAACGGGTGCGGTAAAGATCACGCCGGCGCACGACTTCAACGACTTCGAGGTCGGCAAGCGGCACAATCTTTCGCAGATCAACGTCCTCGACGCCTATGGCAAAATGGTCGAGGACGTTCCGAAAACTTATCGGGGGCTCGATCGCTTCGAGGCGCGAAAGAAAGTTGTTTCGGACATCGATGCGCTGGGCCTGCTCGAAAAGATCGAGCCGACGAGCCACACCGTTCCGCATGGTGACCGCTCAGGCGTCGTCGTCGAGCCGTGGCTGACCGATCAATGGTACGTCAACGCCGCCGAACTTGCGAAACCCGCGATGGCTGCCGTCGAGGACGGCAAGACTGTCTTTGTCCCGAAGAACTGGGAGAAGACCTACTTCGAGTGGATGCGGAACATCCAGCCGTGGTGCATCTCGCGCCAGCTGTGGTGGGGCCATCAGATTCCGGCGTGGTACGGGCCAGACGGAAAATACTTTGTCGCCGCGACCGAGGAAGAAGCGCAGGCGCTGGCGCGGGAGTATTATTCTTCTCCCTCTCCCCGCGGGCGGGGAGAGGGTTGGGGTGAGGGGCAGCCTTCATCGTCTACGCAAGCCGCCGCCCCTCACCCTAGCCCTCTCCCCGTTGAAGGAACGGGGAGAGGGGATCGCATTACGCTGAAGCGGGACGAGGACGTGCTCGACACGTGGTTCTCCTCGGCGCTGTGGCCATTCTCGACGCTCGGCTGGCCGGATGAGACGCCGGAGCTTGGCCGCTACTATCCGACGAGCGTGCTCGTCACCGGCTTCGACATCATCTTCTTCTGGGTCGCCCGCATGATGATGATGGGCCTCCACTTCATGGACGAAGTGCCGTTCAGGGACGTCTACATCCATGCCCTCGTCCGCGACGAGAAGGGGCAAAAGATGTCGAAGTCGAAGGGCAACGTCATGGACCCGCTCGTCCTGATCGACGAGTTCGGAGCCGATGCGTTGCGCTTCACGCTTGCCGCGATGGCGGCGCAGGGCCGCGACATCAAGCTCGCGAAATCGCGCGTCGAAGGCTATCGCAATTTCGCAACGAAACTCTGGAATGCCTCGCGCTTCGCCGAGATGAACGAGTGCGTGCGGCAGCGCGATTTCGATCCGAAATCCGCGACGCAAATTTTCAACAAATGGATCATCGGCGAAGCTGAGCAGACGGCGAAGGCCGTCACCGGCGCGCTCGAAGCCTATAAATTCAACGAAGCGGCGGCTGCGATCTACGAGTTCGTCTGGGGCGAGTTCTGCGATTGGTATCTCGAACTGATCAAGCCGCTGCTCGCGGGCGACGATGAAGATGCGAAAGCCGAGACGCGCGCCGTGACGGCGTGGACGCTCGATCAGATCCTGAAGATGCTGCATCCGTTCATGCCGTTCATCACGGAAGAGCTTTGGGCGCATATGGTGGAGCACGGCGTCAAGCGCGACGATCTTCTGGCGCTCAGCCAGTGGCCGGCGCTCGACGGACTCGTCGAACGCGAAGCGGTAGATGAGGTGAACTGGGTCGTATCGCTCATTTCGGAAGTGCGATCGGTCAGAACCGAGATGAGTGTCCCGGCCGGCGCGAAGGTGCCGCTCGTCGTGGTCGGCGCGGACGAAGCCCTGCGCGCGCGTGTTCATCGCAACGATGAGACGCTGAAACGGTTGGCCCGTCTCGACGGCATCGATTTCGCCGACGTCGCGCCGAAGGGCGCGGCGCTGATCGTTGCTGGAGAGACGACGGCGGCTCTGCCGCTTGTGGGCATCATCGACATGGCTGCGGAAAAGCGGCGGCTCGCGAAAGAAATCGAGAAGGCGGACGGCGACCTCAAGAAGATGGAGGCGAAGCTTTCCAATCCACAGTTCATGGAGCGGGCGAAAGAGGAAGCCATCGAGGAAGCGAAAGAGCGCAAGGCCGAACTCGAGGCCGAGATCAAGCGCTTCTCGGCCGCCCTGAAACGGCTGGAGGATGCGGCCTAGTCGGATTGATCCTCTTCACTCCATGGCCGGGCCCGACCCGGCCATTCAGAGCTATTCGTCGCGCGATCTTGGATGGCCGCCTCGGAGGGCGGCCATGACGAGATTGCAGTGCTGGCCATATTTCGAGCTGTGCAGGGCGGCGACTAAAGCGCGCCTTGAATGTCGGCGAAGTTTTGGACCGTGCTATTGGCCGTCGTCAGAAATTTGAGCCGCAGCGCCGTCAGCTTCCAGCCGACATGCGTCAACTCGAGTTTGCCGAGATAGAGGCGTGTCGGATCGTTCTTGTCCGCCATGTCGATCTCGAAGGTCGTGAGGCCGGTGAACTCGGCGCGCTTGACGCGCGACCAGGCGCGCGAGATGCGTTCCAGGATCGGAAGCGTGTTCGTTCCGTCGTCTCCCGAGACGTAGTTGCGATATGCCTTGTGCATCGTGAAGAGCTGCGGCAGGCCTTCCGGCGTCACGTAGGAATCGACGAGGCGATTGACGGCGCCATGGCCCCAGTAGGCTTTCGCCCTTTGCCAAAGGCTTGGGGGTTCGGCAGACGGCTGATCGGGATTTGGCAAGTCAAGAGCCGCCGTTGCGATCGAGGGCTTCAGCGTTTCGCGCACGCTCGGCCATTCGATTGCGGTCGTAAGATATGCGGAATTACCGTTGCGCACGGCTTCGCGAATATTCCACGCCGTGACGAACGGCGCGCCGACGTAGACGACGGCGGCCAGGAGCGTAAGCACGACAGCGACGCAAAGCGATTTCATGGATCCGTCAGTCTCTCCGCTGTTCGGCAATCCGAACGTTACACCCAAATCTGACGATCTTCAGGCTGAGCAAAACCAATGGCGCGATGCCTCAATCCCCGTTTTCCGGCTTTTGCGGTCCGATCGTCGTTTTGCAGATCGACTTCAGCTCCTCCCAGGACTGCTCGTCGAGCGCCGGCGTTGCGGGGTAATCGGGCTGCTCGCGGACGAGCTTTGCCCGTTCGGCGGCCGGCGGATGCGTGCGCAGCCAAGCGAATGCGCCGCTCTTTGCGCCGCCTGAGTTCTCCGCCTCCATCTTGGTCACGCGCATGAAGAAACCGGCGAGTCCCTTCGGCGCGATGCCGGCGCCCTTGAGCAATTGAAGCGCGTCGAGGTCGGCCTGATGCTCGGCACCGCGCGAGTAGCCAAGCTGCGCCAGCATCAGACCGGCATTTGCAAGGCCGCCCCCGCCCAGCATAACCTCCACGGCCGCCGCAAGACCGATGCTGCGAATGATACCCGTCTCGGGATGCATCTCGATTCCGTGGCCCATCTCATGCGCCAGAACGCCGGCGACTTCGTCAGGGCTTTCGGCTTTGTCGATCAACCCCTTGGTCAGAACGATCTGGCCTCCGGGAACGGCAAAGGCATTCATCAGCGGCCAATCGTAGACGCGGACGCTGAAGGAGATGCCTTCCGGCGCGGCTTTTGAAAGCCGCGCAGCAAGTTGCGAGAGTGCGGCGACGCCGTTGGCATCGACGCATTGCTTGTGCCCTTCCGTCATCGACTCGCGCGCAGTATCGCCGAGCCGCTGGCGCCAGCTATCGGGCAGCGCCGCTGCAAACGATTTGAGCGGACTCCAGCCGGCGGCGAAGCTCGCTGCAACCGCCAATGCGACGACTGCGGCGAGGAGCAGCCCCCACCTCCAATTGCGCCAGCGGGCAGCGCGCGCGGTCAGATGCGGGGCATAGCCCGTCAGATCTGCGGCGAACCGGGCGCCCTGCACGAACAGCGATGCGCCTGGTTCCCCTGGCGAGGACAGAAGCACATCGATCGCGTTCGGACGCACCGGCTCCAATGTCTTGAGTCTGTCGTAGTGCCAGAGTCGCTTTGGATGACCGGGCCCAAGATTGATTTCGACCCCACTGATGGCCAGCGTCGCCGTCCCATCCACAGGCGAGGATGATCGTCCGGCGGTGAAGCGGCAATAATACCGGTTGGGGCCGGCATTCGTCCTGTCACTTGGCGGCATCGGGAAGAGGTCCGGGTATTTACCTTCGGCGCAGACACGCCGCACCGGCCGTCATCTAAGCATGCCGCGGCAGGAAATGAATGTCTCCGGAGGGACAAACTCGGGCCGTTGCGATGACGCACCCCAGGCCCATCCGAGCGCGTGCTGACGTTTTTCGAGACGTCCACCTGTGCCCTGCTCAGGCCGTCTCTTTTGCTCGTGCGGATTTACCATGATCGGCGACTTGACGTCCAAATGTTGCTGCTGAGCAACTTATTGGAGTGGCCGCGCCACTTTCGAGCCACAAAGACCGCGCACGTCCAGGTTCAGGCCCCGAAATGCAGGAATGCTCTTTTTGCATACGTGAGCACTTCCTTCCGGGCGCAGCGGCTGGCATCCCTGCAGTATCCGGAATAGCGGATATGAAACAGCAATATGGGCGGGGAGCCCGAAGAGGAAAGTAATGGACGCCAAGACGTTCGATAAGTCGAAATTGCCGAGCCGCCACGTTACGGAAGGTCCATCGCGGGCGCCGCACCGTTCTTACTATTACGCGATGGGCCTCGATGAGGCCGACATCAAACGTCCGTTCGTCGGCGTCGTCTCTTGCTGGAATGAGGCTGCTCCCTGCAACATTTCTCTGATGCGCCAGGCGCAGTCGGCCAAGGCCGGCGTCACCGAAGCAGGCGGCACGCCGCGCGAGTTTTGCACGATCACCGTCACCGACGGCATCGCGATGGGCCATCAGGGCATGAAGTCGAGCCTCGTGTCGCGCGAAGTCATCGCCGATTCGATCGAGCTCACGATGCGCGGTCATTGCTACGATGCACTCATCGGTATCGCAGGTTGCGACAAGAGCCTGCCCGGCATCATGATGTCGATGCTCCGCCTCAACGTGCCGAGCGTCTTCATGTACGGCGGCTCGATTCTGCCGGGAAAATTCAAGGGTCACGACGTGACGGTGGTCGACGTCTTCGAGGGTGTCGGCATGCACTCCGCCGGGAAAATGTCGACGGCGGAGCTTCACGAGCTGGAATGCGTCGCGTGCCCGTCGGCGGGCTCTTGCGGCGGCCAGTTCACGGCCAACACTATGGCCTGCGTTTCCGAGGCGATCGGGCTCGCGCTGCCGGGTTCGGCGGGCGCACCGGCGCCTTATGAAAGTCGGGACGCTTACGCGGCCGAAAGCGGCAAGGCCGTCATGCGTCTGATCGCCGACGGCATCCGTCCGCGCGATATCTGCACGAGGAAGGCGTTCGAGAATGCGGCCATCGTCGTCGCCGCGACGGGAGGCTCGACCAACGGAGCGCTGCATCTTCCAGCGATGGCGCATGAGGTCGGCATCGATTTCGACCTCTTTGACGTCGCCGAGATTTTCCGCAAGACGCCTTACATCGCCGACCTGAAGCCGGGCGGCCAGTATGTTGCGAAAGACGTCTACGATATCGGCGGCGTGCCGCAGATCCTGAAAGCGCTGCTCGAAGGCGGCGTCCTGCACGGCGACTGCCTGACTGTGACCGGAAAGACGCTCGCGCAGAATCTCGAGAACGTCAAATTCAACCGCGATCAGAAAGTCGTATTTCCGGTTTCCAATCCGATCTCGCCGACGGGCGGCGTGGTTGGACTCAAGGGTTCGCTGGCGCCCGATGGCGCGATCGTGAAGGTCGCTGGCCTCAAGACGCACCAATTCCGCGGACCGGCGCGGTGCTTCGACTGCGAGGAGGATGCGTTCCAAGCCGTCGAAGAACGCAACTACAAGGAAGGCGAGGTGATCGTCATCCGCTACGAAGGGCCGAAGGGCGGTCCGGGCATGCGCGAAATGCTTTCGACGACCGCGGCGCTTTACGGCCAGGGTGTCGGCGACAAGGTGGCGCTTATCACCGACGGACGTTTCTCCGGTGGTACGCGCGGGCTTTGCATCGGACACGTCGGTCCGGAAGCAGCGGTCGGCGGTCCGATCGGGCTTCTGAAAGACGGCGACATTATCGTAATCGATACTGAAAAGGGAACACTCGACGTCGAGGTCAGTCCGGAGGAGTTTGAGCGTCGGCGCAAGACGTGGAAGGCGCCGGCGAACATGTATCAGTCAGGGGCACTGAAAAAATTTGCGGACCAAGTGGGACCGGCCAGGTATGGCGCCGTAACCCATGCGGGAGGAAAGGCGGAAGTGCACTGCTATGCGGATATTTAGGCTTGCTGTTGCGGGTAGTGTCGCAGTCTTCTTCGCCATGCTCGGCTCGGCATTCGCGGCCGGCGTGACGTTCCGTTCGCCGGACGACGCCATGAAGCAAGGCATCTCTGCGTTCAACGGCGGGTATTACGAGCTGGCACTCCCGGCGTTCGAAGCGCTGGAAGCGACGAAGCCGCAGATTGCGCGCTTTTATGAAGCGCGCATCTACGGCGACAACGAAGGTGCCTACACCGACCACGGCAAAGCCTACAAAATCTATGCGCAGCTTGCCGATGAGCTGAAGGATGTCGATCCCGACGACGATGAGTTGGCGCCCATCGCCGCCAAAGCATTGACGGCGGTGTCGATGTATCTTCGCGACGGTGTCAGCGACGCCGGCGTTCGTCCGGACGTTGCGGCCGCCGACCGGGCGTTGCAGCGTGCCGCCCTGACGTTCAACGACGAGGACGCGCAGTTCGAGCTTGCGAAGGTTTTTCTGCGCGGCGAGGGGCCGGAAATGGCGGGCTCGGAAGATCCATCGAGCAAGATCGAGAACGGCCGTCACTGGCTGTCGCGACTTTCGCGGGCCGGGCATCCGGGCGCTCAAGCCTTTCTTGCCGACCTTCTCTGGCGCGGCAAGTTCGTACAAAAGGATCAGACAGCCGCCCTCAACCTGATCGACGTCGCAGTCTCGAATGCTTCGCCCAGCGAACGAGTCTGGATCGAGGACATCTACCAGAAGATTTTCTGCAATGCGGGCGAAGGCGTTCGCCTGCAAGCGACGGGGCGGGTGGCCGATTGGCACAAACGTTACGGTCGAAGCCCGCAACTGCGTGACGACAAGGACGGACTCGACAATCTGTCTGCCGAGCCTGTCAGAACGTGCGCGAACGGCGAACTCGTGCGCCCGATGTCTGCGCCGGTTCCTACGACTGCGGTTTCATCTCAGGCTCCAATCGCGAATTCGGTTTCACGGCCGAGCCGTACGGTCACGATTGGGATCGGTGTCGGTGCGTCGGGCTTTGCTCCGGCGTCCGGCGTCGGAGGACCGCCCGTTTCGAGTGGAGCTTCGAGCGGCTTTGCTCCGGCCGGTGCGGCCGCGCCTCAAGGCGAAGACCGCTAAGCGGCGAGCTTGATCCAGACCGGGACGTGATCGGACGGCTTCTCCTGCGCCCGTGTCGCACGGTCGATTCCTGATGAAACGAGCAAATCGGCCGCCTGGCTCGAAAGCAGGATGTGGTCGATGCGGATGCCGTCGTCTTTCTGGAAAGCGCCCGCCTGATAATCCCAGAACGTGTAGACGCCTGGACCGGGATGGCAAGCGCGCGTTGCGTCCGTGAAACCTTCGTTCACCAGCGTCCGCCACGCGGCGCGGCTCTCCGATTGAAACAGCGCGTCGTTCACCCAGGCGGCAGGCCGCTTGGCATCGACGGATTCCGGAATGACGTTGAAGTCTCCCGCAAGGACGAGCGGCATTTCATCTTCGAGCAATTGCTCGGCGCGCCGGCGCATGCGGGTCATCCAGGCGAGCTTGTAGGCAAATTTTTCGGTTCCGATCGGATTGCCGTTCGGCAGGTAAAGCGACACGACCCGCATCATGCGGTTGCCCAGCGGAACCGAAGCCTCGATCCAGCGTGCGTGCTGGTCCGAGTCATCACCGGGAAGGCCGCGAACAACGTCTTCGAGGGGCGACTTCGAGAGAATCGCAACGCCGTTGAAACCCTTCTGGCCGTTCGTCGCGACGTTATAGCCGAGGTCCTGAAAATCCGGCGTCGGAAATGCGTCGTCGACGGATTTGATCTCCTGGAGACAGACGACGTCCGGAGAATGCTGGCGCAAATACGTCAGCGCCGACTCGAGCCGGGCTTTAACGCCGTTGATGTTCCACGTGGTGAGGATCATGGTTCCACCATGTGCCATCGCACCGTGCGTAAATCAATTTGAGATCGACTCAGATCGAGAAGCTGGTGCCGCAGCCGCAGGATGCGCTCGCGACCGGATTCTTGATTTTGAAGGCAGCCCCGATCAGATCGTCGACGAAGTCGATCTCGGCCCCTTCCATGTACTGCAGCGAGATCGGATCGATGACGACGACTGCGCCATTCCGTTCGATGACGAAATCGTCGTCGGCGCGCGCGTCGACCAGATCGAATTTGTACTGAAACCCGGAGCAACCGCCGCCCTCGACCGAGACCCGCAAAACGGGTGATCCCGGTTCGCTCCCGGCGATCTCGGAGATTCGCGTTGCAGCTTGTTCGGTTACGGTGACGGTCATCGGCTTCGAGGCTTTTTCCTGATCTGCGCCGTTGAGCTGGGGGAACCCGGCTGGCGCTGCCGGTTCCAAAAAGATAGGAAGGCGCGTGAACAAATCAAATATCAAGTGCGGCAGCCTATGCCAACCAGGTTAAAGCCGGGTGCCGAGGTAGCAGATTATGGGCAAAAGCTGCGCCCGGGCGAGCGCGCGCCGGCGCCATATGCCGCGAGCGCGGTGCCGACGCGAGGCCGGCTTCATGCCGAGCCGAACTGTACAACACGCAGCCCCTTCCAGCGCGACCGGGACCGTGTGCTGCATTCCTCGGCGTTCCGGCGGCTTGCGTACAAAACCCAGGTTTTCCTGCCGCACGAGGGCGACCATTACCGCACGCGCCTGACACATACGCTGGAAGTCGCGCAGATCGCACGCACAATCGCCCGGCAGTTGCGGCTTGATGAGGATCTCGCCGAGACGATCGCGCTGGCGCACGATCTGGGCCACTCGCCGTTCGGTCATGCGGGCGAACGTGCGCTCGACAAGGCCATGAGCGACTTCGGCGGCTTCGATCACAACGCTCAGTCGGTCCGCGTCGTCACGAAACTCGAGCGCAAATATCTGGCGTTCGACGGGCTCAACCTGACGTGGGAGACCCTCGAAGGGCTCGTCAAGCACAATGGTCCGCTGGTGAAGCCCGGTTCGCCGGTCGCCAAAGTCGCGCGCCATCTTGACGACTGGTGTTCACTTGCGCTCGACAAGTGGGCGTCGGCGGAAGCGCAGGTCGCGAGCCTTGCCGATGACATTGCTTATCTTTCGCACGACATCGACGACGGGCTGCGCGCGGGGCTGATCTCGCTTGACGCTTTGTCTGAAACGCCGCTCGTGGGTCGCATCGTACGCGAGGTGGTGAACCTCGATAGAGATGCCGAAACAGGGCGATCGATCTACGAGATCACGCGGCGGATGATCACTGTCATGGTCGCCGATGTGATCGAGGAAAGTCGGCGGCGGCTTGCGGCCCTCGCGCCGGCCTCGGACAACGATGTTCGCGCCGCGGGCGGTGCGACCGTCGCGTTCTCCGAGCATATGACCGGGGATCTCGCGCGGCTTCGGCGCTTTCTGTTCAAGTCCGTCTATCATCATCGCAAGGTGCTCGACGTGATGGAGCGTGCCGAGCAGATCGTTCGCGAACTTTTCGCTCGCTATAACGCCGATCCAGCTTCTCTGCCTGAGGACTGGCGCGAAGCCTTTTTAACCCTCGATCCGCACGGTCGGGCGCGCCTCGCGTGCGACTTCCTCGCAGGGCAGACTGACCGCTACGCCATTGCCGAATACCGCCGATTGTTTGACGCCACAGCAGAACTGCGATAGGCGCGCTAAAGCTCCCTCTCCCCATTCTCCTTCACTTGAATGGGGAGAGGGTTGGGGTGAGGGGCTGCCGCCTGCGTTGGTTGCCGCCCCTCACTCTAGCCCTCTCCCGGTAAGGACGGGGGAGGGAATATCAGATCAAGGACTCTCATGAACGTTTTCACCGAAGTCGAAGCCCGCGTCAGAACTGCGCTGGAGGCGCTGAAAGCCGAAGGGACGCTGCCGGCCGATCTTGCGCTCCCGGCCTTCGAGGCCGAGCCGCCCCGCGATGCGAGCCACGGCGACATTGCGGTCAATGCTGCGCTCGTGCTTGCCAAGGCGGCGAAGATGAAGCCGCGCGATATCGCTGAAACGTTGAAGGCAAAGCTCGAAGCCCACGCCGACATTCAGAAGATCGAGGTCGCGGGGCCCGGTTTTCTCAACATCACGTTCAAGACCGACGTATGGCACGATCTCGTGCGCGACATTCTCAGCGAAGGCGAGCGCTACGGTGCGGGTTCGGCGCGCGGTGACGGCAAGCTCAATATTGAATACGTGTCCGCCAATCCCACCGGTCCGATGCATGTCGGGCACTGCCGCGGGGCGGTTTTCGGCGACGCGCTGGCAAATCTGCTCGCCTTTGCGGGCTATGACGTCACGCGCGAATACTACATCAACGACGCGGGTGGACAGGTGAACGTGCTGGCGCGGTCGGCATATCTTCGCTACCGCGAGGCGCTGGGCGAAGACATTGGCGCTGTTCCGGAGGGACTTTATCCGGGCGACTACCTGAAGCCCGTCGGCGAAGCGCTTGCCAAAGAGCATGGGCCGTCGCTGCTCAACATGTCGGAGGAGCGGTGGCTGCCGGTCGTCCGGTCATTCGCCATCGAGAAAATGATGGCGATGATCAAGGAGGATCTCGCGGCGCTCAACATCCGGCACGATGTTTTTTTCTCCGAAGCCTCGCTGCAGGCGAACGGCAAGGATCAGATCAAGGCGGTGATCGAAGAACTCAGGAAGAAAGGGCTTATCTACGAGGGCAAGCTCGACAAGCCAAAGGGCCACGACGACGGCGACTGGGAAGACCGGCTCCAGACGCTTTTCAAATCGACGGCGTTCGGGGACGACGAGGATCGCGCACTGCAAAAGTCCGACGGCAGCTACACGTATTTCGCGGGCGACGTTGCCTATCACCACGACAAGTTGAGCCGCGGCTTCCGGCACCTGATCAACGTCTTCGGCGCCGATCATGTCGGCTACATACCGCGCATCAAGGCGGTCGTCGCGGCGCTTTCGGATAAGAAGGCGGACCTTGATGTCAAGGTCGTACAACTCGTCAGGCTCTTCAAAGCGGGTGAGCCCTACAAGATGTCGAAACGGGCCGGGACGTTCGTGACGCTGCGCGATGTCGTCGATGAAGTGGGTCGCGATCCGGTCCGCTACATGATGCTGTACCGGAAGAATCAGGAGACGCTCGATTTCGATTTCGCCAAGGTGACGGAGCAATCGAAGGATAACCCTGTCTTCTACGTGCAGTACGCACATGCGAGATCGGCGAGCGTATTGCGCAACGCGGTAGAACAGATCCCGGACCTGGACGTGTCGGCTGGCGCGCTGCGGAAAGCCGACCTCTCACTCCTGACCGATCCGGGAGAAATCGATCTCATCAAACGGTTGGCGAGCTTCCCGCGGCTGATCGACGGCGCCGCATCGGCACACGAGCCGCATCGTCTTGCGTTCTATCTCTATGACCTTGCGAGTGCGCTGCATTCGCAGTGGACGCGCGGCAACGATTCGCCACATTTAAGATTTATTCAATCAAATGACGGGGTTGCGACTTCTGCGCGGCTCGCGCTGATTGCCGCCACAAAGACGGTGATAAAATCGGGTCTTGATATCCTCGGCGTCGAGGCTCCCGATGCGATGCGCTAAAGTCTCGAATCGACGATTTGGTGCAGCTCAATTCTGCACTCGATATTGAGGGGTTTCGCAATGTCCTCGCAGAATTCATTTCCGCGGCCGGCCGGAGGAAGGCCAGCCGCCAATCCTGCCGATCAGGAGCGTTTGCGCCAGCCCTCGTGGGTCAATCCCCAGGCTCAGTCGGGGTATCCTCAGCAACCGGCGAATGCCTGGCCTCCGCAGCAGTCCCAGGCACCACAATCACAGGGTGGCTATAGTCAGCAAGCGGGTTACAGCCAGCCCCAGGCGGCGCCGCAACAGCCGGATTATGGACATTGGGGTGCGCTTCAGACCGGTCAGGGCCGCCAGCAGAGCCCGGCTCAGACCGATCCGTATGCCCCGCAATTCGAGCCCTACGTCGCTCCCGGCAGCACGCCTTACGGGCGCCAGCAGGCATCGGGCTACGATCAACAGGGCTACGACCAACAGCCGAACGCGCAGCAATGGCCGGGGCGGGGTGGGACAGCCGATCCACGCGGCTTCGATGCCGGCGGCTATGGCGGACCGGGATATGCTCCTGCCCAACCGGGACAGGGTTCCGGATATGCCGACGCTTACCACGAGACCGAGTTAAGTTCCTCCGACTGGGCGGGACAGCCGAGCGAATTCGATCACGAATCCTACCAGCAGCAGGCGAGGGGCACCAATCTCGGCTTTGCGACGGCCGAAGGCGGCGAACTCGATCCGGCCTATGCCGAGGACGATGGCGAGTACGAGGACGAACACGCGCCTCGCAGCCGCCGCCCGCTGATGGTCATGATGGCGCTGGCAGGCGCCGTTCTCGTCGGCGGCGGAATGGCCTACGGCTATAAGAAGTTTTCGTCGTCTGGCCCGCAGGGCGATCCGCCGATCATCAAGAGCGAGGACTTCCCGTCGAAAACCAAGCCGGCCGATGCCGGCGGCAAAACGTTCCCATATTCCGATACCAAGATCATGGGTCGCCTTGGAGACGGCACGTCGTCGGCGCCGGCCGATGGATCGCTGGATCAGGCAGCGGCAGCGCCCACGGACACTGCACAAGCGGCACCAGCCGAGGACGACTCCAATGACGGCGGTCCGCGCAAGGTTTCGACGCTTGTCGTCGGCCGTGACGGATCGATTCAGTCACCGCCGCCGGAGGCGCCAGCGCCGTCCTCTCAGATTGCGGTTCCCGGAACGTCTCTCGTCGATGCGTTCGGACAGAACGGTGGCGGACAGAGGCAGGGACGCGACGAGCAGTTGCCGCAGGCTCATGCGTCCGAGTCTGTTACGGGCGACGACACTCCGGCGCCGATGAAGAAGGCGGTCACGCCGGTCAAAATCAATTCCGCTTCCGGCAGCAAACCGTCGGCAACAACGGGCAGTATCGATAGCCGTGACGACGCTGCCGCGCCGGCGCCGAGCAAAAAGCTGAAAAAGGTCGCCCGCGCCGAGCCGGCGACAACGTCGGACGCCTATTCCGAATCATCGGGCCCGCCCATACCGTCTTCGGGCGGCGGCTCTGGCTATGTGGCGGTGCTGGCGTCTGTTCCTCATTCCGCGTCGAGCCGCATTGATGCTCTGAAGCGTTATGCCGACATGCAGCAGAAATATTCGACGGCGCTCGCCGGCAAGACGCCCGATATCGCTTCGGCGAATCTCGGCGCGAAGGGCAATTTCGATCGCCTGATTGTCGGCCCTCCCGGATCGCGGCAGGAAGCCAGCAACGTTTGCTCGCAGCTCAAAGCTCAAGGCTATGCGAGCTGCTGGGTCACGACGTACTGAGCTGATATGGAATTTTACCGGAGTTGCGGTCGGCGCGTCTGCGTCGGCCGTTCGTCATTGTGGCTTTTGGCGGCCGCCGACGCCGCCTGGGCGCGATTCGACGCCGCAGCGGATTGTATTCTGCGGAGAGGCTCGTAGGACATAGTCGGCGCTGCAACTTTTGGCAGCCTCGCGCAGACGGCAGGGCGCGGACTCGCCCGCGTCTGAATCAGTGTAGTGTTGGCCGACGGGTCCCGGAAAACGGGCGCCTCAACGGGACCAAATCCAGAGCAGATGATCGAAACGACAGCACAGGGCCAGACAGGCGCGCAGGGTCCGGACACTCAAGACTGGGAAGGTCCGGGCTTCGAGGATATGCCGGCGGCCGGCGAGGCGTTCGTCGTCGATATCGAGGGTTTTGAAGGTCCGCTCGACCTTTTGCTGGCGCTCGCGAGGACGCAAAAGGTCGATCTCGCGAAAATCTCCATTCTGGCGCTTGTCGAGCAGTACCTCGGATTCATTGCCGAAGCTCAGCAATTGAAGCTCGAAATTGCCGCCGACTATCTCGTCATGGCGGCGTGGCTTGCCTTTCTCAAATCGCGGCTACTGCTGCCCAAGGACAAGGAAGATCCCGACACGACGTCGGCGGAAGAACTCGCGCAGCGTCTCTCATTCCGTCTGATGCGGCTCAACGCGATGCGCGAGCAGGCGGCGACTCTGCTGACGCGGCATCGGCTCGAACGCGACGTGTTCGCACGCGGGCAACCGGAACGAATCCAGGTCACACGGGATACGACATATACCGCGACGATCTACGATCTGCTCAAAGCCTATGCCGAGCAGCGTAAGCGGACGATCAAGGTCATTCACGTCGTCAAGGCTCGGCGTGTTTGGTCGATCAAGGAAGCGCGGCAACGGCTCGAGAAGCTCGTCGGTGCGACCGCCGGGGATTGGGCGCAGCTCGACATGTTCCTCGATCAGTATCTGCCGCGCAACGAAGAGGAACGCACGGCGCTTGCCAGCTCTTTCGGGGCGACGCTCGAGATGGCGCGCGAAGGGTTAATCGAGCTTCGGCAGGACGAGCCGTTCGCTCCGATTTATATGCGCAAACGTGAAGCAGGGGCGGAGTGGGAAAAGATCGGCTAGCGCTGCCGGAAACGCCGTTATAAGGGGGGCTCGAATAGCCATGGTTCCGCCGAGACTGAGTGTCGTGTCGGACAATAGCCGCGGGATGGGTGTGATGTCGGCAAATGACGATGCCGATAATGCGCATGATCGAGCCATTCCTGACGCGCTGAGCGATCCGGAGGCCGCCGTCGATCATCTGTCGAAGAGCGCTCGGCGCGAGAAGCTCCGCCGCCTGGAGGCGCTTCTCTTTGCGTCGACCGAACCGGTTGATGCAAAAACACTGGCGCGCTGTCTCGATCCCGACGACGACGTGATAGCGCTGCTCCTGGAGCTTCAGAACGATTACAAAGATCGCGGCGTGGCGCTCGTGCGCGTCGCCGGGCGCTGGCAATTCAGGACGGCGGACGATCTTTCCTATCTGCTCGAACGGCAGCAGAAGGAAGAGCGAAAGCTTTCGAAAGCGGCGCTCGAGACATTAGCGATCATTGCCTATCACCAGCCCGTCACGCGCGCCGAGATCGAGGAAATTCGCGGTGTCTCGACGTCGCCCGGGACGCTCGACGTGCTAATGGAGACGGGTTGGATCCGACCGCGCGGGCGACGGCGGGCGCCGGGGCGGCCGCTGACCTACGGCACGACGGAAACCTTCCTGGTGCATTTCGGGCTCGATACGATCAAGGATCTGCCGGGCCTTACCGATCTCAAGGCTGCAGGCTTGCTCGACGCCAATCTGCCACCCAACTTCACGATGCCGGCGCCGACCGACGTCGCGGCCCTGATGCCGGACGAATTGCCGCTGTCTGACGACGGAGACGAGGAGGCCGAGGAAGCCCAGGAATCGCTGCCGCTCGACCATGACGACGGCGAAACCGACGGAGACTGCGACGCGGTGCCCGAGGGCAAGGCCGAGTAAGCGTGTTGCGAGGCGAAAGCCGGCCTCGAATTAATGAAATGTAATCCCACGTAAACTTCGGCGCTGCCTTTTGCCGTTTATTTTCGTGGCCGGTTCCTGGAATAAGGGGTCGCTTAAGGCAATTACGCCGAACCTTGCCCGCGACTGGCAGTTTCTGTGATAAGGTGCTTAAGCTACGGGGCGGCAACCGCCGCCGAGAGGTTACGATGGGTTTTAGCGCACAACACTTACTGCTGTTCCTGATCATTGCTTTGCTGCTGTTCGGGCGCGGCAAGATCTCCGAACTGATGGGCGATGTCGCGAAGGGCATCAAAAGCTTCAAGAAGGGTATGGCAGAGGACGATCAGCCCGAGAGGCCCGCTCCTCGTACGATCGAGAACGAAGCTTCCAATCCCGATCGCACGAAGGTCGGCTGAGAGTTCATTGCCTCGGAGCGCGTTCGCGGCTGATTCCGACAAGGTCATCTCATGTTTGACATCAGCTGGAGCGAGCTTCTGATCCTTGGGGTTGTGACGCTGGTTTTCGTCGGCCCGAAAGAGCTGCCCGCATTGATGCGCACGCTTGGCAAGTATGCCGGGGTTGTTCGCCGTCACGCGAACGAATTCAAATCGCAGTTCGATGCCGCGATGCGCGAAGCCGAACTCGAATCGATGCGGGAAGAGGTCGAGAAGATGCAAACCTCGATCAACTCAGAGGTTATGCGGGCGACGACCGACATCGACGACGCTCACAAACTCGCGCGGATCGAGCCGCCGTCCATTGTGAATACGATTGCATCGGAAAAATCTTCCGACAGGACGAAGACACTTGCACCGCCGATGCCGGCGCCGCCGCACGGGGAGACCTGAGCGATGCTGGAGCGGTTGCCGCCGTCCAAGTCTCCGGGCGATGAGCCGCCGCGCGAGGGGCAGGATGAGATCGACGCCAGCAAGGCGCCATTGCTCGACCACCTGATCGAACTCAGGCAACGTTTAATCTGGGCGCTGGCGGCATTCGTCGTGATGTTCTTCGCCTGTTTCGCGGTTGCCGGGCACATCTACAACGTGCTCGTGTGGCCGTACATGTGGGCCTCCGGCGACGAACATGTGAAACTCATCGCGACGCACTTTCTCGAACAGATCATGACGCAGGTGAAGCTGGCGATGTTCGGGGCAGCGTTCCTGTCATTTCCTATGGTCGCGACACAGATCTACAAGTTCGTCGCGCCAGGGCTTTATCGCAATGAGCGTCGAGCGTTTCTGCCTTATCTGATCGCGACGCCGGTGCTGTTCGTCATCGGTGCGATGGTCGTCTATTTCATCGCCATGCCGGTGCTGATCCGGTTTTCGATCGGGTTGGCGCAGCATAGCAGCGAAGGCGTTCCGGCGATCGAGCTCTTGCCGAAAGTTTCCGAATATCTGTCGCTGATCATGACGCTGATCTTCGGCTTCGGGATCGTATTCCAGCTTCCGGTCATTCTGACGCTGCTGGCGCGCACGGGCTTCGTGACCTCGGCGACTTTGAAAGGCGGGCGGCGCTATGCGATCGTTGCGATCTTCGCGGCGGCCGCCCTCCTGACGCCGCCGGATGCGCTCAGCATGGTGATCATGGCGTTGCCGACCATCGCGCTCTACGAAGTTTCGATTCTGGCCGTGCGCTTCGTCGAGAGGCAGCAAGCCAAGGCGGGCGTGCGCAATTAATGTGCCTTGGTCTCCTCTAGGGGTGGTGCTGGACCGCCTCCTTGGCATCGTATACGACGGCCTCTGACACACACATCGTGACGAGGCCCGCCCGTGTTCGATATCAAATGGATCAGAGACAATGCTGCAACCTTCGATGAAGGCTTGAAGCGCCGGGGCCTCCCGCCGCAGGCCGCCGCTCTGGTCGCGCTCGATGACAGGCGCCGGCAGACGCTGACGACACTGCAGGATGCGCAATCGCGCCGAAACGCGGCATCGAAGGAGATCGGCAAAGCCAAGGGTGCGAAGGACGAAGCGACGGCCGCGCGATTGATGGCCGAGGTCGCGGACTTGAAGGACATCATCGCCAAAGGCGAGGACGACGAGCGCAAGCTCGATGCCGAGATCAAGGCGGCGCTTGAAATCATTCCCAACTTGCCGCGCGCCGACGTTCCGGATGGTGCCGACGAAACGGGCAACGTCGAGGTGCGCCGCGTTGGGACGCCAGCAAGTTTCGATTTTGCACCGAAGCAGCATTTCGAGATCGGTGAAGCGCTGGGATTGATGGACTTCGAAGCGGCGCAGAAAATTTCCGGCGCACGGTTCGTCGTGTTGAAGGGAGCCCTGGCGCGTCTGGAGCGAGCGCTCGCGAGCTTCATGCTCGATCTGCATACGAGCGAGTTTGGCTACACGGAAGTCAATCCGCCGATCCTGGTCAAGGATCAGGCGGCCTATGGCACGGCCCAGTTGCCGAAGTTTGCGGAAGACCTGTTCAAGACGACGAACGATTTCTGGCTTCTTCCGACCGCCGAGATTTCGCTGACGAACCTTGTGCGCGAAGAGATTATCGACGAAGCGCAACTGCCGATGCGGGTAACGGCATGGACGCCGTGCTTCCGTTCGGAGGCGGGCGCTGCCGGCAAGGATACGCGCGGCATGATCCGCCAGCACCAATTCTCGAAGGTCGAACTCGTGTCGATCACGACACCGGACAAATCGCTTGAAGAGCACGAACGCATGACGTCATGCGCCGAGGAAGTGCTGAAACGCCTCGGCCTGCCGTTCCGCACCATCGTTCTTTGCACCGGCGACATGGGATTTGCTTCGCAGAAAACCTACGACATCGAGGTCTGGCTTCCGGGGCAAAATACCTATCGCGAGATTTCATCCTGCTCGGTGTGCGGCGACTTCCAGGCGCGGCGCATGGATGCGCGCTACCGTCCGAAGGACGGCGGCAAGCCGGTCTACGTCCATACGCTCAACGGCTCGGGTCTTGCCGTCGGCCGCACGCTGATCGCCGTGCTTGAAAACTATCAACAGGCCGACGGCAGTGTCATAATTCCCGATGCCCTCCAGCCTTACATGGGCGGCCTGAAGAGGATAGCGGCGGCCAAGACCACATGACGGGACTCTTGCCTTTCGACGTTGTCGTCATCGCTTCCGATTTTGAAGACGAAGACGTGCGAGGCAAGCGCGGACACATTATCGGCGAGGTTACGCCGACGGAAGTCGGGGTCTTCGTCTACGATCTGGAACGCGTTTGGTGCCTGCATCCCAATGATGTGCGGACTACCGGTGGGCGGGACATTGAGGCTCAAAACTATCGCGGCCCTGTGATCCGCGTGAACAGACATGGCGAGATTGTCGATTGAGCATGCGCATACTGATCACCAACGACGACGGCATCAATGCGAAGGGACTCGAAGTCCTGAAAGCGATTGCGCTCGGCATCTCGCCAGACGTGTGGACGATTGCGCCTGAGACCAATCAATCGGGCACCGCGCATTCGATGACGCTGCACACACCGCTCCGGTTGCGCACGCTCGATGAACGCACGCACGCCGTGACCGGTACGCCGACCGATTGCATCATCATGGCCGTTCGCCACATCCTGAAGCATCAGCCGCCGCAGCTCATTCTGTCCGGCGTCAACCACGGATCGAACCTTGCTGAGGACGTCACCTACTCGGGAACGGTGGCGGCGGCGATGGAAGGCGCGCTGCTCGGAATCCATTCGATCGCGCTGTCGCTGATGATGGGATTTGAAGACGGCGAGCGCCGGGCCATCTGGGATACGCCGCTCGCGCACGCGCCGCAGGTCATCAAGAGGCTGCTTGCCGAGACGTGGAATCCGCACACTCTGATGAACGTCAATTTCCCGGACACGGCGCCCGAGAACGTTGCAGGCGTTGCGGTGACCTCGCAAGGCGTTCGCGATCAGGCGTTGCTCAACATCGACAGCCGCGCCGATCCCTGGGGAACGCCCTATTTCTGGTTCGGGTTCGAGCGGCGCAAGTCGACACTGGTCGCCGGAACGGACCTCGCCGCGATTGCCGAAAATAAAATCTCGATCACGCCGTTAAGCGTCGATCTTACCGATCAAAGAGCCGCCGAAATGCTTGCATCGCGTCTCGAATGATTGCTTCGTGCGGTACAACTCTACGCTCGCAAAAGCCGCCGGAAAGCCGAAATCTCTTCGCGAATAAAGCGCAATTCTCACCTAATGGAATAACCATAGGGCGTCGTTTCACGCGCTGCCTTTCGTAATCGTTCTCCGCTTTCATTCCATGCCGAGCGTGCGAGGGGCTCGCAAATCGGCATGTACGCATCGCTACTTCTGGATTTGGGGCAAATCCCGATGGCAGCGTTTACCGCTCGTTAACCTGTTAAAGGTTAATGGATGGTGCGAGTAGAGGTGCGTACCATGATCAGTTGTTTTGGCGTAAGCCACGGCGGGCGTTTCAGCCTCAAGTCCGCAGCGGCTGTTTCCACCGTAATTGCCGGTCTCGCAATCGGGGGCTGCAGCGCGGACGTGACGCGCTTCGACAGCGCGTCCTTTAACCTAGACGATCCGTCGGATGCTCGCCCGATTCCCTCCGAGCCTATCCGGACCAGCTCGCTTAACGATAATCAGGTCGTCGGGTCGGCACCTCGGGGACCTTATGGCGCTGGCGCGTCATCGGTTCAGGTCGCGGCATTGCCGGATGCCGGTCCGAGCTATCAGCCTCCGCCGTCCTATTCGCCGCCGGCGTACACGCCTCCACCTGCTTACGCGCCTCCTGCACGATCGTACGGCGCGCAGCCGTTCGGGCGTCCGCGTTCAGAAGTAACTCCCATCGAGAGGGTTGCTCCGCAGGCGCCGGCGACGGCCAGCGGTGACGCAATCATCGTGCAACCGGGCGACACGCTCTATTCGCTGTCCCGGGCACACCATGTGTCGCTCGACGAAATGATGTCGACAAACGCGCTCAGCAATCCGAACGTCCATCCCGGCCAGAAACTCTATCTGCCTGCTGATGGCAGCGCACGGACGATGCGAAGCAGCGTCGCCGCTGCGAGGGCTGTCGAATCCGCGCGGCCCTCACCGGCTCCGCTGGCGCAGCCACCGCAGAACGTCGCCGCAAATTACAATGCGACGTATACGGTGAAGCCGGGCGAGTCGCTTTACAGTATTGCGCGCGCGCATAACGCGAAGTTTGCCGAATTGCAGCAGGTCAACGGCATCACCGATCCGCGTCGCGTGAAGCCGGGTGTCGTGCTGAAGGTGCCCGGTGGTGCGGGCGCCAATGCGCCCACGTCGCAGCAGGTCTCGACTCCTCCGCCGAGTGTTGCCGCCACTGCGCCCGCCGCTGTCGTTCCGCCGCTGGCTGCGACCGAGAAGGGATCGGATATCCCAGCATACGGTCAGTCCTTGTCGACGCAGCCGACGATCATCAACGGCGAGCATCGCGTTGCGTCTCTGACGGACAAGGCCAGCGATGCGACTCCGGCGCCCCCGCCTGCCGCCGCAACGCCGCCCGTCGCTTCGGCGGAAACTCCGGCGAGCACACAGCCCACCGCGGTTAAGCCGGAACAACCGAAGCCCGAGCAGAAAGTCGCGTTGGCAGCTCCAGCGGCAGCATCGGCAATCGCCGACAGCGTGAAGCTCCGATGGCCGACGACCGGGCGCATCATCGCCGGGTTCGGCGGGCGTCCCGATGGTACGCATAACGACGGCATCAATCTCGCCGTGCCGCTCGGCACCGAGGTCCACGCCGCAGAGTCAGGCGTCGTCGCGTATGCCGGCAACGAGCTCAAGGGCTACGGCAATCTCGTCCTGCTGCGTCACGACAACGGTTGGGTGACGGCCTACGCGCACAACGACGAGCTGCTTGTGAAGCGCGGCGATAAGGTGAAACGCGGTCAGGTCATCGCGAAAGCGGGCAAAACAGGGTCCGTCGACCAGCCGCAGGTGCATTTCGAATTGCGTCAGGGATCGAGGCCGGTGGATCCGACACCCTATCTCGAGAAGCTTTGACGCTATTGTCCTGGCGCGGGGGTTAAGCGCTGGCACTGAGGGAAACGAGGAGCCGGGTCATACGATCCGGCTCTTTTACTTGCACTCGGATTTTTGTTTTGCGCTTGGCGACTCCGCTTCGCGGAGCCGGCCGCCAAGCGAGGGAGGCAAACGCGGAAATTTTTAGACCTTGTCTATTGGCGTCTTCAGGCGGCCCGCGAGATCCTGCACGTATTGCCAGGCGACGCGGCCCGATCGCCCGCCGCGCGTCGTCGACCATTCGAGCGCGTCGCGTTCAAGTTCCTTGTCGTCGATCTTCAGCTCGAAATGTTCGACATAGGTGCGGACCATTGCCAGATAGTCGTCCTGGCTGGCGTTGTGAAATCCAAGCCAGAGACCAAAGCGGTCCGACAGCGAGACTTTCTCCTCTGTCGCTTCGCCTGGGTTGATTGCCGTCGCTCGCTCATTGTCGATCATGTCGCGCGGCATCAGATGCCGCCGGTTCGATGTTGCGTAGAAAAGGACGTTTCTTGGCCGCCCCTCGATGCCGCCCTCGAGGACGGCCTTCAAGGATTTATAGCTCGTATCGTCGTGGTCGAACGAAAGGTCGTCGCAGAATACGATGAAGCGATAGGGTGCGGCCTTGAGGAATGAAAGGCACCGCGGCAGCGAGTTGATATCCTCGCGCTGAATCTCGACAAGTTTCAGTCCGCCGGAGCAGCTCAATGCGTCGGCATGCGTGGCTTTGACCAGGCTCGATTTGCCCATGCCGCGAGCCCCCCAGAGCAGGGCATTGTTGGCCGGAAGGCCGGCCGCGAACCGGCGGGTATTGTCGAGCAGGATGCCGGCCGTGTGATCGATCCCCTTGAGCAGGCACAGCGGCACGCGGCTTACCTCGGGAACCGGTTCGAAGCGGCCGCTCTCGGCGTGCCAGACGAAAGCGTCGGCGGCTCCGAAATCGGGCGTCTCTGCCGCAGGCGGGCCGAGACGGTCCAGTGCATTGGCAATCCGTTCGAGAAGTGGCCTTATTGCTTCAGCGTCGCTCATTTGCCGTCCAACGGGCTATCTATCGGAAACAGCGTGTTTAATCGCTGCGCTCGCCGATGCCAACGGCAAAGCGCGGCGCCGCTCTGTGGTTGCAAATGGGCTCCCGGACACTATAGTCCGCCCGAATTTGATTGAGCGCTTCCCTGAGGCCAACGGGCTCGGGGCAGGGGTGCTTATTCCAATCTCATCCAGAGGATTCCACCAGCCAATGTTCACGACACCCGCGTTTGCGCAAGCCGCCGCCTCAAGCCCCTTGGAGCCCTTCGGCGGCCTGCTGATCCCGATGCTGCTGATGCTCGCGATCTTCTATTTCTTCCTGATCCGCCCGCAGTCGCAGCGCGCCAAGGAGCTTCGCGAGCGCGTGAACGCCGTCCGCCGGGGCGATACAGTCATCACGTCCGGCGGTATGGTCGGCAAAGTGCTGAAGGTTTCCGATACGAGCGACGAGATCGAGGTCGAACTCGCCGAAAACCTCCGGGTACGAGTCGTCAAAAGCACGCTGCTTGAGGTCCGCTCGAAGGGCGAACCTGTCAAAGACGCAACGTGATTTGAGCACCGATTGCGTGCGATTATAAGCGTGCGACCCTTGCACGGCCGTGCCTTGCCCGCACATGTAAAAATTTGAGATCCTTGCCATGCTGCACTTCACCCGCTGGAAAATCATCGCCGCACTGCTGACCTGCCTCGCCGGCTTCCTGGTGGCGCTGCCGAACTTCTTCCCGAAGGAAACGGTGCAGTCGTGGCCGTCTTTCATGCCGAAAAAGCAATTGACGCTCGGCCTCGACTTGCAGGGCGGCGCGCATCTGCTGCTCGCCATGGACCAGGACGAAATCAAGAAGGACTGGATCAACAACCTTCGGGATGAAGCGCGCAAGGAGCTCCGGGATGCCAAGATCGGTTTCACCGGCATCGGTACGCAAGGCCTGACGCAACTCGTCATCAAGCTCGCGAAGCCTGAAGAACAGGCTGCCGCCATCAAGGCGCTTCATAAAGTCAGGCAGCCGATCGGCAACGCGTTGCTCGGCACGGGCGCTTACGACGTTGACGTCTTGGAAGGACCGGATCCCGGAACGGTCATCCTCAAGGAAAGCGAGCAGGGGCTCCGGCAGCGCATCGCAAACGCGGCTTCCGCGTCGATTGAAACCATCAACCGGCGCGTCAACAATCTCGGAACGTCGGAATCGACCATCGTCCGCCAGGGCACCGACCGCATCCTCATCCAGTTTCCTGGATTGAAGGACACCAAGGAACTCAAGAAGCTCATCGGTGAGACGGCGAAGCTGACGTTCCACGAGGTACATCCGTCCATTTCGGCGGAAGAAGCCAGAATGACCAAGATCCCGACGGGCTATAAGATCTATCCCAGCGACAAGGGAGAAGGCGGCGGCGAGTTCCTACTGCGCGAGCAGCCCGTTGTGCAGGGATCGGATCTTGCCGACGCGCAGCCGGGATTCGACAGCCGCAACGGCGAGCCGGTTATCAACTTCCGGTTCAATCAGATCGGCGCCCGCAAGTTCGGCAACTTCACGAAGGACCACGTCGGTCGGCCGTTCGCCATTGTGCTCGACGACAAGGTGCTTTCCGCGCCCGTCATCCGCGAGCCGATTCTCGGCGGATCGGGACAGATCTCGGGCAACTTCACGGTCGAGGGGACGAATACGCTTGCCGTTCAGTTGCGGTCGGGCTCGCTTCCGACCAAGCTCACGATCGTCGAGGAGCGGACGGTCGGACCGTCGCTCGGCGCCGACTCGATCGCTGCCGGCAAGCTCGCCGGCATCATCGGCGGTGTCGCCGTCGTTTTGTTGACTATCCTTGCCTACGGAACATTCGGCATCTTCGCGTGCGTCGGCCTCGTCGTGCACTTGATGCTGACGCTGGCGCTGATGACGCTCATCGGCTCGACGCTGACGCTGCCGGGTATTGCCGGTCTCGTTCTGGGCGTTGCCATGGCAGTCGATGCCAACGTGTTGATCTACGAACGCATCCGCGAGGAGCTGCGCGTCGGCAAGATGCCCGTTGCGGCCATCGATGCCGGATTCCAGCGTGCTTTCGTGACAATCGCGGACAGCCAGCTGACCACGCTTGCCTGCGCCCTGATCATGTTCTGGCTGGGCTCGGGTCCGATCCGTGGCTTCGCCGTGACACTGACGATCGGCATCATGACCTCGATCTTCGCATCGGTGACTGTCGTGCGGCTGCTGATTTCCTTCTGGCTGAAGGCCCAACCCAAGGGCCGCATCGCCGTCGTTCCCGTTTAGGAGACCTGAACTGTGCTTATGAGATTGATTCCGGTCTTCAAGGGCGCCGACTTCTTTCCCCACGACCTGAACCTGCCGTTCATGAAATTCAAGGGGCCGGCGCTGGCACTGTCGATCATCGCGATGGCGATCTCGATTGTGCTTTGCGCAACGATGGGACTGAACTACGGCGTCGACTTCAAAGGCGGTTCGCTGATCGAACTCAAAACGAAAAGCGGCAATGCCGATATCGGTGTGCTGCGTGAGAAGCTGAACAGCATTGGGGTCGGCAACGTCCAGATCCAGGAGTTTGGCACACCCGACGACGTGCTCGTTCGTCTTGAAGAGCAGCCGGGTGGCGAGGCGGCGCAGCAGGCGGCATTGAAGAAGGTCGTCGATGCAACGTCAGCGGATTATGTGGAGCGTCGCGTCGAAGTCGTCGGACCCGCGGTATCGAGCGAATTGCGCATGACGGGCTTCATTGCGGTCGCGGCGGGCATTCTGGCGATCGTGGCTTACGTCTGGTTCCGGTTCGAATGGCAGTTCGCGCTGGGCGCAGTTGTGGCGCTGTCGCACGACGTTCTTGTAACGGCCGGTATCTTCGCGCTGTTTCAGTTCGAGTTCGACCTGTCGACGGTCGCGGCTCTTTTGACCATTCTCGGCTATTCGGTGAACGACACCGTCGTCGTGTCGGACCGTATCCGCGAGAACCTGCGCAAGTTCAAGAAAATGGAACTCAACGAGCTCTTGAACCTGTCGATCAACGAAACGCTGTCGCGCACGATCCTGACCGGCATGACGGCACTCGCGGTGCTCATCTCGCTCTATATTTTCGGCGGCGAGGTGATCCGGAATTTCAACTTCGCGATGCTACTTGGCGTGGTGATCGGAACCTATTCGTCGATCTTCATCGCAGCGCCGCTGCTCGGCTATCTGGGCGTCAAGCGCGATTGGAGTGACATGGCGGCAAAGGCCGTGGCCGCGACAAAGTCGAAAGCCAAGGCCTGAGCCGCGACGGGAGCGGCGCTGCTCCGATGGAAACAGTTCCCCGCTATCCTTACGAGACCGCCGTCACCGCTTATGGTAACGGCGGCTTTCGTTTCGCGGACATGAGCCATCGTGGTTCGATTCTGTGCCTGCCGAGCGGCATTTATGCCTGGAACGCGACAGTGGCCGGCGACCTCCACCCGGGAGACTTCGATTTCGTTCTCGGCTCGCTGGAGCCACCGATCACGCTATTGCTCGGGACCGGAACCGAGCAGGTGTGGCCGGAGCCGAAGATCTACGAGGCGTTTGCGAAAGCCAACATCGGACTCGAACCGATGTCGACGGGCGCGGCAGCCCGTACTTACAACATCCTGATCGCGGAGAAGCGGCGGATCGCGGCGGCGCTGCTCGCGGTTCCCTAAATTCTGAGGTCCTGGAGCAGTTCGTGCGCGATGCCCGCGAAGCGATCGTCAATATCGAGGCCGTGCGCTCAAGCGCACGCCTCAATGCGCCGGATCGCTACTATGCGGCGCTTTTCGCTCCGGCTTCGGTTCGCGGCGATCTGATCGCGCTGGCGGCCTTCGATGGTGAGATCACGCGTATCGCCCAACTGGTCAGCGACGCGGCCCTTGGCGAAATCCGCATTGCGTGGTGGCGGGACGCACTTCTTGGCAGCGAACGCGCGTTCGAGCTTACCGGCAACCCGGTGCTCGATCAGTTCGCGGATGTCGTGCGGCGGCATAAGCTTTCCAACGCTGCGCTCGAAACCTATTTCAATGCGCATATGGATGCGCTTTTTGCCGATCCGCCTGCTGATGATCTCGCACTCAACGAACGCTTCCGCTCCATCGACGGAACGCCGCTTGCGTTCGCGCTGCAAATTTTATACGGGCCGCTCGACGCCGATGCCGACGATCTTATCGGCGCCGCTGGCCGGGCGAGCGGACTGACGCGTATCGCGCTGACCCTTCCATATGCCCTGGCCGCCGGTCGGGCGCCCCTGCCCGAGGCGCGGTCTCCGGCGCCATCCGACATGGACCGGCGTCCCCAAATCGCGTGGTTGGCACAAGAGGCGGGCGCCGCGCTTCAAGCGGTGCGGCGTCAACTTACGGGCAAAACACGGGATTTTACGACTGCTCTCCTACCTCTTGCCCTCATCGAGCCCTATTTTCGCGCTTTGCAGAAGCCTCGACACGAGCCGAGCCGTGACATCGTGGAGATCGCACCGCTCGCTCGTTTGTGGCGCATTGCACGCGCGCATTGGACCGGAGCGCTCTGAGGAGCGGTCGTCTGACGACCAGCGCGAAGGGGGCAGATGATATCTCGTTCGCAAACGACACCGTGCCGCGTCGCGGTCATGTCGCTTTGGCTTATCGCCGTCGGAAGCATTGTTGCGGTCGCCGCGCCGAGCCGTGCCGAGGCGGCTGCTACCGTTGCCTGGCATGTCGAAAATCCATTCCGCTTCTTCACCGATCCGAGAGATACCGAAGTCCATCGGCAGATTTATCGCTCGCTCGGGCCTGACCAGCGAGCTACGCCCGTCCTTTCCGAGGAGCGTGCTCTCCAAAGCGGCGATCCCGACGGCTGGGCGTCGTCGATGTACCGCAAGACGTGCTGGAACAATAACCGCTTCAAGTGCGATGCGTACAAGGATTACATCAATCCGACGAGTCATGCGGTCATCTTCAATGTGCAAGGCGTCGACGACGCCAAGATGCTGTCGTGCACGTGGCTGACCGCTCCGCGCGATGCGGATAAACCGCGCGGCGATGCCGTCACGCAGCCCTGCAGCGAGCCTGCGCGCTTCGTCATTCCTTATCCCAAAGGTGCGATCGTCAGCGTCGAGATCGGCGGTCTTGAGGTTGCGAAAGCCGATGTCCACGTGCGCGATATTCTCGTTGTAGGCATGGGAGACAGTTTCGCGTCCGGCGAAGGCAATCCCGATCTCGCGGTGCGGTTCTCGCGCGAACGCTCGGCCGACTACTCAACCGTCGGCATCTACAGCGGCTTGACCGGCTATCCGGCGCGTGTCGGGCCGTGGCGCGACCTTGGCGACAAAGAGTTCATCAAGGGGAACGCACGCTGGCTCGACCAGGCTTGCCATCGCTCGCTTTATTCGGAGCAGTTGCGCGCGGCCTTGCAACTCTCTCTCGAAGATCCGCATCGCGCGGTGACGTTCGTCGGTGTGTCGTGCGCGGGTGCCGAAGTCACCGACGGGCTGTTCCTGCGCTACAAAGGCAATGAATGGGTGCCGAACCCGCCGCGGTATTCGCAGATTTCGGCCGTTGCGGAAGCTCAGTGCGGCACCAATGCTACCGAACAGGCCGATGTGCCGGAGGCCTACCATATCAACGGGCAGGTTCCGGAACTGAAGGATCTCATTCTGCGCAAATGCCCCCAGGATTCGGCGCGCAAGATCGACCTCGTTCTGGTGTCGATCGGTGGCAACGACATCGGGTTCTCGCGCTTGCTTGCGAATGCGGTCCTGTCAAACCAATCGATCCTGCGCGAGCTTGGCGGCTGGCTCGGAGAGGTGCATGGCGAGGCGGAGGCTTCGGCTCAGCTCAGACACCTTGGCGCACGTTACAAAGCGCTCAATCGCGCCCTTCACAACATCCTCTACATGCCCTGGAACGAAAGCGACCGCATTCTGCTTGTCGCGTACCCCGGCATGGCGCTCGCGGGCGACGGCAGCGAGACTTGCGGAAGCGGCAATGCCGGAATGGAGGCCGTCCCCGATTTTCAGCTTGATGCAACGAAGCTGAGACTCGGGACGTGGTTTGCCGACAAGCTCAATCGTCAGATGCGCGAGAGCGCCTACGAATATGGCTGGACGTTCGTCGAGACACACCGGCGCGCGTTCATTGGCCGAGGCATCTGCGCGGGCCTGAGCGTCGCCGGTGTAAGCCAAGTCGACGATCTCCGCCTGCCGCGCAAGGTGGACGAAATCTGGACGCCTTACAATCCCGCCGACTATCTACCTTACGCTTCTCGCCAACGCTGGTTCCGTACGCCGAACGATGCGTTCATGACTGCGAACTTTCATGTCGCCGCCGGTCTGTTGACGAAGGTTCTGAAGATCGAGCCTTTTGCGCCATTCCAGTTACTCCTGGCTTCGACCTACTCCGGTGCATTCCATCCGACGGCTGAGGGACAAGCCGCGATTGCCGACGCAGTTGCCGAGAAAGCGCGCGCCGTGCTTGCGAAGTACGGTGACGCACCGGACCGCGATGCCGCATATCTCTCATCCATCAAACCCGACGATGCTCCGCCGGCTCCGGTCGATGAGCCGGGACGTGAGGTCCCGGATGTCAAGGCGGTGATAACAACTCCGGCGGCCGGTGCGCCTCCGTTTGTCGTCGAACCGGAGAGCGGCGGCGTGAAAGCGGTTGTTTCGGGGCCTGATGACGTGCAGGTCGGCGCCATGCCTCAGCCGCAACAAGGCGCGGCGCCGCCTGGCATGAACTCCGCCGCACCCGTGACGGGAACTCCATCCACTGCGCCGTTGCCAGAGGCGACACCCACCGAAGGTGGCGGCACAAATGCACATGCCGTCAGCAGCGAACCGCTTGCGCCTCCGGGCGCCGTTGCCGCGCCGAAGGTCGGTGCGGAGCCCGATCCGGGTTTAGGCGAAGCGAAAGCCATACTCGCGCCTTCGAAGATCGACGTGCCGTTGCCGGTGGCAGGAGCGGAAGCTCCGACACCGGGCACAAAGGCCTCCGCGTCGGATGCCGCCGCCGCGCCTGCACCGGCAGACGGAGGGCAAGCGCCGACAGGCGCGCTGCCCGAAACGGCCATCCGCCCGTTCGCGCCTGCAAGCGAAACCGCGCGCTAGGCGGATTGGCGGATAGCGTTCGAAGTTGCGCTGTCGAGCCAGCGTGTGAGATCGGCAATCGCGCGGCGTGACATTGCGCGTTTTTTCTCGCGTCCGCGTTCGGGGCCCTTGAGGCGTGCGCCGTTCCTGTCATGCGTCGGCGCTTGGGCGAGATCTGGCAGGAGACCGTAGTTGACGTTCATCGGCTGGAACGACCGCGCCGAAGAGCGCTCTTCCTCCTCGCTCACGAGATGTCCGCCGGTAATATGATTGAGAAGCGCACCGAGCGCCGTCGTCGCGGGCGGTGCATCGGTCTGGTATCCAAGTGCGTCGGCCGCAGCGAAACGACCGGCGAGCAAGCCCATCGCCGCGCTTTCGACGTAGCCTTCCACGCCGGTAATCTGACCCGCGAAACGCAAGCGTGGTTCGGCCTTCAAACGCAGCGAACGGTCGAGCAGCTTCGGCGAATTGAGGTACGTGTTGCGATGCAAGCCGCCGAGACGCGCGAATTCGGCGTTCTGCAATCCCGGGATCGTGCGGAAGACGCGCACCTGTTCGGCATGCTTCAGCTTCGTCTGAAAGCCGACCATGTTCCAAAGCGTTCCGAGCGCGTTGTCCTGGCGGAGTTGCACGACCGCATAGGGCCAGCGTCCGGTTCTTGGGTCATCGAGACCGACAGGCTTCATCGGCCCATAGCGCAGCGTATCGCGACCGCGCTCCGCCATCACTTCGACCGGCAGGCAGCCGTCGAAGTAGGGTGTCGAGGCTTCCCACTCCTTGAAGGATGTTTTCTCGCCAGCAAGCAGCGCGTCGACGAAGGCCTCGTACTCCGGCTTCGTCATCGGGCAATTGAGATAGTCGGCGCCCGTGCCGCCGGGGCCTGCCTTATCGTAGCGCGACTGAAACCACGCGATCGTCGTGTCGATGCTGTCGCGATGGATGACTGGCGCAATCGCATCGAAGAAGGCGAGGGATTCTTCGCCCGTCAGTCGTGCGAGCGCGGTGCTGAGCGCGGGTGAGGTCAACGGGCCTGTTGCAATGATGACGTTTGTCCAATCGGCGGGCGGCAGGCCGTCGATTTCGCCCCGGACGACCGTCACGAGAGGGTTTTCGGAAAGGCGCGCGGTCACTTCCGCCGAAAAGGCATCGCGATCGACTGCGAGCGCGCCGCCTGCAGGCAGCTTGTGTTCGTCGCCTGCGGCCATGATCAGCGAGCCGGCGCGGCGCATCTCCTCATGCAACAGGCCGACGGCGTTATTCTCCCAATCGTCGGAACGGAAAGAGTTCGAGCAGACGAGCTCCGCGAAACCGTCCGTCTTGTGCGCTTCCGTGCCACGCACCGGCCGCATCTCGTGCAGCACGACCGGAACACCCGCGCGCGCGATCTGGTGCGCGGCTTCCGACCCGGCAAGGCCGGCTCCAACGACGTGAACGGCAGGAGAAGTGGTCATATGCACGGGGCTTCCACAGCTTCCGAATCGCTCCGCTGCGTGGCGGTTTGACGCGAATCGTTCGAATGTTAAGCGAGATCGACAAGGGGCGCGCCGGACGCTCCCTTCCGGTACTTAAGCGGGGCGGCATGGGCTTGCAACGGGTTGCTTGTTTTGTATGGTTTGCCATGGTGCTTGCGGGCTGTACGCACGATCGTACCGGACCTGTCAGCGATCATTATGCCGATTTCCAGGTTGATCCGCCGAATAAGAACACGGTGTCCGTCTGCCACGCCTATACCTGCAAGATGCGGACGAAGTTCAGATTTACGGATGCCGACATCGACGAGATCCGGGCGATCTTCAAGAAGATCAAAAAGGGTGACACGCCCGTCGAAGAGCGCCGTGCCGTCGCCTATGCCGTCGGTTGGATGGAAACGCGTGTCGGCAAAGCCATCGGGACGGACAAGGACCGGCCCGGAATGGACTTCGAGGCTTCCGGCGATCCGACGCAAATGGATTGCGTCGATGAATCGACCAACACGACGAGCTATATGCTCGTCATGCAGAATAACGGCCTGCTCAAATATCACACCGTCGGCACGCCGTTCTCGAAGGACCAGCTCTGGAAGGGCGTCGCAGGTTGGACGCATTGGACGGCAGTGTTGAAAGAGACGGCTACCGGCCAGCGCTGGGCCGTCGACAGCTGGATTTATGCGAACGGCGAGAACCCGGCCGTCGTCGAAGTCGAGAAATGGTACATCAAGGATCTCGACAATCTGCCGGTGGCTGCGAAGTAGCCCGACAGGCGGCTAGCCCACGAGAAAGTCCCAGACCAGCTTGGCGTTGAGCGCGATGATCAGGATTGCGATCAGAGCGGCAATCGCGGTCAGCCAGCGCGGCGAAACGAGCGCTCCCATTTTCGTGCGGCTTGCCGTGAACTGGACGAGCGGCACGACGGCGAACGGCAACTGCAGGCTCAAGATGACCTGCGAGAGGATCAGAAGCTTTGCGGTCTCGGCTTCGCCATAGATCAGCGTGACTCCGGCTGCCGGAAGCAGTGCCACCATGCGCGTCACGAGACGACGCACCCAGGGCGGCAGCCGGATTTGCAGGAAGCCTTCCATGACGGCTTGGCCTGCGAGCGTTGCCGTTACCGTCGAGTTCAAGCCGCAGCAGAGCAGCGCGATGCCGAAGAGAGTCGGTGCAATAGCTGAGCCGAGCAACGGGTGCAGAAGCGATTGGGCCTGACCGAGCTCGGCAACCTCCGTCTGGCCGGTCTTGTAGAAGGTCGCCGCGGCGAGGATCAGGATCGAAGCGTTGATGATGAGCGCCAGGGAGAGTGCAATCGTCGAGTCGAGAGTGGCGAACTTGAGGGCCTCGCGTTTTTCCTCCTTCGTTTCGCCAAAGGCGCGTGTCTGCACGATCGCGGAGTGCAGATAGAGATTGTGCGGCATGACCGTCGCGCCAAGAATGCCGAGCGCCAGGTAAAGCATGTCGGGGTTTCTGACGATGTCGGTCGTCGGCGCAAAGCCGCGAATGACGGCGCCCCATTCCGGATCCGCGAGTGCGATCTGAACGGCGAAGCAGAGCGTGATGACGCCGAGCATCGTCACGATGAAGGCTTCGAGATAGCGGAACCCGAGGCGCTGTAGCAGCAGCACGATAAACACGTCGAGCGCGGTGACCAGCACGCCGATTTCGAGTGGCAATCCGAACAGCAGGTTGAGGCCGATGGCGGTGCCGATGACCTCGGCGACATCGGTCGCGATGATTGCCGTTTCGGCAAAAAGCCAGAGCGGGAACGACGTCCAGCGCGGATAGCCGTCGCGACACGCTTGCGCGAGATCGCGGCCCGAGCCGATCGCGAGGCGTGCGCAAAGGGCCTGCAGGATCACCGCCATGATGTTTGATAGGAGCGCGACGAACAGGAGCGTGTATCCGAATTTCGAGCCACTGGCGATCGACGTCGCCCAGTTTCCCGGGTCCATGTAGCCGACGGCGACCATGTATCCAGGACCGAGAAACGCAGCAAAGCGGCGCCACGGAGAGGCATGTCGCGTGACGGAAACAGTTCCATGTACGTCCGATAGCGAGCGGACGCTAAGCTCACTGCGCCAGCTTGCGTCGACCTCCGACACTTTGGCTCGCGCGCCGGCGGGGTCCGTTTCGGCTGCAGTTTTCGCGTCCATCGCGCGGCGTCCGATCTCTATTCGCAAATGATAATCATTTGCAACAAGGTGACTGACGGGCGGTCATCCGTCAAGCAGGCGTGACAATGCGCCAGGAATGAAACGGGGATAATTCAGCAAGCCATGGTCTTTCGACGGCGCCGATTCTGCGGAATTTGGACGTATTGACCGTCAGTCTCAGGCATTCGCAGGCACCGGCGCGAGAGGCGGGCTGGCCAAAACACATTTGTCATGGCTTCAATCAGCAATGATCACCATGCTCCCTATTCAGGAGCTGAGGCAAAGGCAAAGTGCACGCCGGACAGGGTTCGATATGTGGGCTCCTTATAAGAAGCGCCTGGCACGCGATCTCGACCGCTGGGAAGCCAACGGATGGGTGACCAATGACGGTCGCACTGCAATTCTCTCTGACGTAGAGAGCAGCGGCCGGAATTTCAGTCTGGCATCAGCGCTTGCCATTCTTGCCAGCGTGCTGTTCGGATTCGCGGCGATTTCCTTCGTGGCGGCGCATTGGGAAGAGATGCCGCGTCTCGGACGCCTAGTCCTGCTGCTGGCGTCGATCTGGGCGGGCTATGGCGTGGCGGGATGGCTCGCAGCGCGCGGACACGGCGCGCTTGCGGACGCGGCCATTCTTTTTGCGGTGGCGATGTTCGGCGCCAGCATCATGCTCATCAGCCAGATGTACAATATCGACGGCAATCCGCCGGATGCGGTGTTGATGTGGTGGATCGGGGCGCTCTTTGCCGGTGTTCTTTTGCGGTCCAATCCGGCCTTGGCGCTGGCCATGGTGCTCGTCTGCGTGTGGTCGAGCATGGAGGTGTTACAGAGCAATGCGGTCCATTGGCCGTTCCTGGGTGGCTGGGCGGCGGTCACGGGGGCCTTCGTTTGGCAACGCTGGTTCCCGGGCCTGCATCTTTCGGCGCTGGCGCTGACGGGCTTTCTTATCTCGCTCGGCTATCTGCTCGGGCGCGGGCATGAGCACACGGCTGTTGCAATCATCGGCATGCTGGTCGCGGCGGCGGTGATCGGAGCGGAAAAAGTTCTGCCGGACTATGATCATCTGACGGCGCCCATCCTCGCCTATGCCGTCGTCGTAACGTTCGCAGGGCTTTATGCGCTGCAGTTTTTTGAAAATACATCGCTTGGGACGCTCATTGCGCTGGCGGCGCTGACGTTGGTGCTGCTGCTCGGCGCAATCAGCTACGGCCTGGCGACGGCAAATCGCGGCGTTCTCTGGCTCGGGTACATCGGGTTCTCGCTGGAGGTCTTATCAGTCTACTGGAAGACGGTCGGCTCCATTCTCAATACCTCACTCTTCTTCCTCGTCGCGGCGCTGATCGTTGCGGCGCTCGCTTACATGGCGCTCAGAATTGCGCAGCGCGGGCGCAGCAGCACGGAGGCTGCGGTATGAGCGGCACACATCGCTATTTCTGGCCGTTGCTGGTCGTTGTCGCGCTAGTGCAATCGGCGGCGCTGTTCAAGATCGTCTATGACAAGGACCGGCTTCTCAAAACGGGCCGCGAGATCACGATGCCGGTCAAGCCGCTCGATCCGCGCGATATCTTCCGTGGTGACTACGTCACGCTCGGTTACGATATCTCGACCTTGAACACGTCGCACGTGCCGATCGGGAACTTCGACAATTTTCCCGTGGGCTCGGCGGCGTACATAACGCTTAGCCCAAACCCGGCCGGGGGCTGGGCGGTCGCCGCGGTTGCGCCCGAACACCCCACGACGGTGGCGCCGACCGACGTCGTTCTCAAAGGGCGTGTCGATCGCATCTGGCGGGCCCAGACGGCGTCCGATAGCGTCATCAACATGCGCTACGGCATCGAGACCTACTTCGTGGCCGAAGGGACGGGAAGGGCGCTCGAAAGCAAGGTTCGGGAGCACAAGATCGACGCCATCGTGGCCGTTGGGGCTGACGGAACTGCCGTGCTGAAGGGGCTCGTCATCGACGGCGAGCGGCACGTCGACCCGCCCCTGCTTTAAGGCTTCTGGTGAGCGCCACGGGCTGCTATGAGCCCCCAAAATCAGTATTTGGGAGGCGCACATGACCGTCAAACGCTATGAATCTTCAGCAGTTTACTCCAAAGCGACCGAGGCGAACGGCTTCGTCTTTACCGCCGGCGTCATCCCGACCGACCTGTCGCGCGATGTCGAAGGCCAGACGGCCGAGGTTCTCACTGAGATCGATCGGCTTCTGGCGCTCGCCGGCACCGACAAGTCGAAAGTCGTACAGGCGACGGTCTGGCTCAACGACATCCGCAACCGCGACGGCATGAACAAAGCCTGGAGCGCCTGGCTCGGCGGCAAGGATGCTCCGGCACGAGCCTGCGTCGAAGCCAAGGTCATCGACCCCCGCATGCTGGTCGAAATCTCGGTCGTTGCCGTCAAATAGGCAATCCAACCGGAAGCGTGATTGATTTTCAGCCGCCGGGCCGATGATCCCGGCGGTCGGTCGCCTGTGCCCCGTTTGCCGCTTTCCGAGAATTTTCTTGATTGGAATTGACGAGAACCCTTCGGGCTTACTTCTGAATCTGCAAAAAGTCGCCCCGGGGCTTCGCCCATAGTCGTTTTCGGGGGTCGATAATGACAAAGACGGGATGCGTTAAGCGGGGGCTCGCCGCCGCCGTTCTAGTTTTGCTTTCCGCGCCGGTGATGGCGCAGGAAGTGGCGGACATTCACGAGCAGCGCCATGAGCGGGGCTCGGTCTGTTTCACGGATCACTATCACTACGGCTCCAGTGCGGGTCTGCCGAGCAAGCGTGCTGCGCAGGCTGTCGCGATCAAGTCTTGGGCCGACTTTGTTGATCTTGAATACGGCAGCGCCTGGAGGAGCTGGGCACGGTCGGGCAGCAAGAGCATTAAGTGCTCGCAGGACGGCATACACGGTCCGTGGAGTTGCGATGTCAGCTCGCGGCCGTGTCGCGGCGGCCGTTGAGCGATACACATCGATTGTCAAAATAGACGGCAAAAAGCCGGCGCGCTTTACGCGCGGCTTTTTGCTGTTTTATCGTCCGGCGAAGGCGCGCGATAGAATGCGGCGCGCAAGCGACGCTAGCCAACGGATCAGAAAGAGCTGGATCATCGTACCGATGACCCCGCGGTTCGATCCGAGGACTTTGCCGAATATCGAGCGGATAATGTCATCGAGCGAACCGCCGCTATCCCCCGGCACCTGCTGACCGCCACGTCGGATAATATCGGGCAGCCGCTGATAGGGATCGTCCTCGTCGGGCTGCGCATAAGGTCGTCCCGATTTCCGGCCGAGGCCCGGGATATTGTCACCTGGAATAGGCAGCGGTTGTCCTGGGTCGATCGGATCTCCGGGAGAAGTCCTTGGCGCCGGTCGTTCGTTGCCTGGTGCCCAATTAGAGGAACCCACGGGCGGCAGCATGTCTCCGGGTAACGGGAGCGGACTGCCACCGGCGCTGATCAGACCAGGCACGCTGCTGACGACTTTTGCAAGCGCAGGCTGTGCTTGCCGCTGCAACTCTGCAATCAGCAAGCTTGCAACGGCCGGAAGCATCTTTTCGACCGTGCCAGCATCCACGCCGGACCGGTATGCGGTTCGCGCCGCAATTTTGCGGCTCACGTGCTTGTTGCCGATCAGGACATCAAGGATGTGGTTTCCGCTTTCGATTCCATCCGGTGAGGCGAGTGCACTCGGATCGGACAGGGCGACACCGGCGGTTGAGTTTGTGACGAGCGCTGCAACATCGGCAACCCCAGCCCTGTTGAGCATGCTGCGTTGAATGCGCGCCTGAAGTTCATCGGTCAGCGCATGCACGGCTTGACCCGCCTTGTCATCATCTACGTTAAAAGTCTGAGCAACCTTATCTATCAGACGTTGGCCCTCGGGACTTTCCAAGCTTGCGGCAATTGTCATGTCAGCCTCCGCTCTGCCGTCACGCATCAACGGATGCGTAGCACGACCTGTCGCCGGTGACAGCCATCGCCCGCTTGGCGATAAGGCGATCCGGCTGTAACGCGCGTCAACATTCATTAGCTGTTCATACTTTGGGGCCTCTACTTCCCTGAGGTGAGAGACGGCATAGCTCATGCGCGTCGTGCAACCACGATGGTGTTCCGGACGTTAAGCTCAAGCGTCCGGAGGGCGGATGCCGAACGTGGAGAGTCTCATGCGCAAACTCATAATGTCGTTGTCCGTTCTCTGCGGACTTCTATTCGTGGGAGCCTTGCCTGTTCCCGCGCACGCGGCAGCCGGTCTGACACCGGCGCAAATCGGCAAAGCCCCGGGCGTCGTGACAGAAGCTCGTTGGCATCGCGGGTGGGGTCATCGCGGATGGCACCGAGGCTGGCACCACCGTGGGTGGGGTTATCGCCGGTGGGGCTGGCGCCATCATCATCGCCGATGGTGGCGTTATGGCTGGGGCTGGCCGTATTATGGATACGGGTATTATTACCCGCGCTATTACTACGGCGGGTATTATCCCTATCGCTACGGCTGGCGGCATCGCCACTGGCGTCACTATGGCTGGCGGCACCATCGGTGGGGCCACCGGGGCTGGCGGCATCACGGCGGCTGGGGCCGCCACCGCCGCTAGGGTCTCAAAACTTCTACTTTTTGCGTCCCTTTGGCCATGCACTTTCGAGCGGTCTGCGCGGAATTCCCGCGTAGGCCGCCTTTTTTTGGTACGAAAGGCTGGTTGCGCCCGAGTTGCAACGCAGCAGCACTTTTGGCATGGTCCGCGCGACTTTCAGCGGGCGAGTCTGCCTAGAGAGCGAAACGGGGGCCGCCATCCCGGCGGGACCTGCGTGCACGAACAAAAAAAGCGGGGCTAAAAGGACCACTCCATGATCAATATACTTTGGGGGATCATCGCCTGCGGGGCGTTGGCGATCCTTTACGCGTTCATCACCTCGAATGCTGTGCTGAGCGCAGATCAAGGCAACGCGCGGATGCAGGAAATTGCCGCTGCCGTACGTGAGGGCGCGCAGGCATATCTCAGCCGCCAATATCGGACGATTGCGATCGTCGGTCTCGTCATCTTCATTTTGGCGTGGCTGCTTCTCGGACCGCTGCAGGCATTCGGCTTTCTGATCGGAGCCGTCCTGTCGGGTCTTGCAGGCTTCATCGGCATGAACGTCTCGGTGCGTGCCAACCTGAGAACGGCGCAGGCAGCCACCGTATCCCTCTCCAAAGGCCTCGACATCGCTTTCAAGTCGGGCGCCATCACCGGTATGCTGGTGGCGGGCCTGGCTCTGCTCGGCGTCGCCGGCTATTACACATTCCTGACTGCGGGTCTCGGTAAGGAGCCGGGCGGCCGCGAGGTCGTCGATGCGCTGGTCTCGTTGGGCTTTGGCGCTTCGCTGATCTCGATCTTTGCGCGTCTCGGCGGCGGCATCTTCACGAAGGGCGCCGACGTCGGAGGCGATCTCGTCGGCAAGGTCGAAGCCGGCATTCCGGAAGACGATCCGCGCAATCCCGCGACGATTGCCGACAATGTCGGCGACAACGTCGGCGATTGCGCAGGCATGGCTGCCGACCTGTTCGAAACCTATGCCGTGACCGTCGTCGCGACGATGGTTCTGGCGGCGATCTTCTTTGCCGGTCAGCCGAACCTCAGCGTGCTTATGCTTTATCCGCTGGCGATCTGCGGGGCCTGCATCGTGACGTCGATCGTCGGCACGTACTTCGTCAAGCTCGGCACCAACGGCTCGATCATGGGCGCGCTTTATCGCGGTGTCATTGCATCGGGCATCTTATCGATCGCCGGCCTCTGGGCCGCGACGCAGTATGTTCTCGGCGGCTTCGGTGATGTCGGAACGGCCGCCGGGCAGACGATCACCGGCTGGAACCTGTTCCTCTGCGGGCTCGTCGGTCTGGCTTTGACGGGCCTCATCGTCTGGATCACAGAATATTATACCGGCATCGGATACCGCCCGGTGAAGTCGATCAGCCAAGCTTCGGTTACGGGGCACGGCACCAACGTCATTCAGGGCCTTGCCGTCTCGCTCGAAGCCTGTGCGCTGCCGACGCTTGCCATCGTTGCCGGTATTATTACGACCTACCAGCTCGGCGGCCTGTTCGGTACCGCGATCGCAACGACGACGATGCTCGGCCTCGCCGGCATGATCGTAGCACTCGATGCGTTCGGCCCTGTGACGGACAACGCCGGTGGCATCGCGGAAATGGCCGGCCTGCCGAAGGAAGTGCGCCGTTCGACGGATGCTCTCGACGCAGTCGGCAATACGACGAAGGCCGTGACGAAGGGCTACGCGATCGGCTCGGCCGGTCTCGGTGCACTCGTTCTCTTTGCAGCCTACAACTACGATCTCCATCACTTCATCGAGGAAGCGAATAAAGCTGGCGCGACGGGGTATCAGTTCTTCAAGGACGTTCAGGTGAACTTCGGCCTTGAGAATCCCTACGTCGTTGCAGGCCTTCTGCTTGGCGGTCTCATTCCGTTCCTGTTCGGCGGCTTGGCGATGACGGCTGTCGGACGGGCGGGTGGCGCCATCGTGCTGGAGGTTCGCCGCCAGTTCAAAGCCAAGCCGGGCATCATGAAGGGCACCGAAAAGCCCGACTACGCTGCTGCGGTCGACCTCCTGACGCGCGCTGCGATCAAAGAGATGATTGTCCCATCGCTGCTTCCGGTGCTGTCGCCGATCATTCTGTTCGTCGTCGTCAACGCTATCGCCGGTAAGGGCGCCGCGTTCTCGGCGGTCGGCGCGATGCTTCTGGGCGTGATCGTGACCGGCATCTTCGTCGCCATCTCGATGACCTCGGGCGGCGGCGCCTGGGACAACGCCAAGAAAAGCTTTGAGGACGGTTTTGTCGACAAGGACGGTGCCAAACACGTCAAGGGCTCGGAGGCGCACAAGGCATCGGTTACCGGCGACACGGTCGGCGATCCCTACAAGGATACTGCCGGTCCCGCCGTAAATCCGGCGATCAAGATCACCAACATCGTGGCGCTGTTGCTGCTCGCGGTGCTGGCGCACTGGTGATCACGGGCTGATTCATCAAATGAAGAAGGCTCCGGATAGCTCCGGAGCCTTTTTTATTCCATCGATCGCTCGCGTCCGAGCGCGGCGTCCTATCCGGCGAGGTTCGGATCCTCGCTGTCGTGCTCATGTCCAATCGCGGCGAGAAGCCGTTTGTCGAGGCGATCAGGCCGCAAGATCACTTTCTGAAAATGGACGTCCTTGACGGCGGAGCGGGGCACGGCGAATTCTCCGGCGTTCTCGACGTAGATCACGATTGACGTGCTGTTGACTTCGCGAACGGCGCCGATGCCTTCCTGGCCGTCGGCAATGAAGGCCATGAAACCTTCCTCGATATTTTCGGTCATGACGGTACCTGCTCGCTGATTTAAGGGCGAGCATAGAACGTGGAGCCGAAAATTTCGCCCGTCAAATTGGCAAAGACCGGCCGAACGGCTTGTTTGGCCCTGGCTTAGCCGCCGAACGCGCTGCCCGCGCCGAAGAGCTGCTGTTTTCCGAGGTTGCGGAACAGCTGGTTCAGGATGGTTTCGTCCTTGCCGCCCGGCGCTGGGGTCTTGCGGCTGACGAAGTCGAAGACCTTGCCGTCCTTCAGGCCGTAATTGGCGACGTTATTGACCGTGCCGCTCTGGTTGAAATAGACGGCGACGACTTGGCGGCTTTGTTCCGTCGGAAGAAAGAACGACGCCTGCGTGTCGGTGCTCGAGATGTAATAGAAGGCGCGCCCGTCGCCGACGACAGCGGTCGTCGCGGGCGTGCCCAAAGCGGCGCGCACCTGATCCTGGCTCATTCCAGGTTGCACGGCCTGCAGGTCGGTATCCCTGAACATCTGGCCATGCTTGGTCACGGTCCCGCCGCAGCCCGCCAGGGCCATGAGCGAGGCAAGGGCCAGCAGACGACAAAGCGCCACCCCGTACCGTCCGGTCTTGCCATGCTGTCGCATTCGACCCTTCATCCCGTCAGAATCGCTTCGCTTGGGTGTGGGGTGTGTTTAGAATGCACACTGGAAGCGGGCAACAGCGAGCCACCCCTGCCGCGACGCGCGATCCCCAGACATTTCCCCACGGCTCACAGGCGGATCAAGGACCTTACAAGGCATGTTGCAATGGTTCAGGCGACGCACGCAGGCCGCCCGCAGAGCAGAAGAGCTTTATGGCAGCGTCGTGACCGCGGCGCGGCATCCGGCTTTTTACAGGGACATGGGCGCTCCGGATACACCGGAAGGCCGGTTCGAAATGATCGCGCTGCACCTTTTTTTGCTGCTCGAAGGCATACGGCTGCAGGCTACGGCGGAGACCGAGCTCGCGCAGCATACGATCGAGGCTTTCGTGACCGACATGGACGACTGTATGCGGGAAATGGGCGTCGGCGACATGGCGGTGGCTAAGAAGGTCAAACGCGCCGCAGCGGCGTTTTACGAGCGCGCCGCGGTCTACCGGACGGGGCTCGCAGCGCGGGGAACGGATCTCGAAGACGGTCTTCTCAAGTATGTTTTCGCGGGCGCTGCTGGGAGAAAGGGTGCTCCCGCGCATGACGGAGCCGCCCGGCTCGCTCGGTACATGCGCGCCGCGGCGGATCTTTCTTCCAAGGAACCATTCGACAAGCTGGTGGCGCGCGGAGACCTTGGTCGTCTTCTGAACAGCAGCGGGGCGGAGGTGTCGTCGTGACCGAGCAACTGAGCGACTGGACTCACAACGTTGCGGACATCCCGGAGGGCGGGCTCGACCGCGAGCGCGAGGCAAGCGAAAGCGAACGCATCGCCATTGCAGAGGATCTCAGACTGCTGAAGCTCGACCGTCTGGCAGCGCGCTATCGTATCAAACCCCTGGCTGATGGGGGCTACCGTCTTTCAGGGAGAGTGATGTCCGCGGTTGAGCAGGCTTGCGTGGTGACGCTCGATCCGGTCGCCGACGAAATCGATGCGCCGTTTGACGTCGAGTTCCGACAACAAGTCGACAGAGCCGATAACGACGAAGAGGCAAGTGTCCTCGCCGGGTCCGATGTCGATAGTCTCGAACGGGGTGTTATTCCGGTTGGCCGCATCGTCCGTGAAACGCTGTCGGCCTCGCTCGATCCTTATCCCCGGCGCCCAGGGGCCGAGTTTACGTGGCAGGACCCGCGTGGAATTGAGCCAAAAGAAACAAGCCCTTTCGCAGTTCTGTCGCAGTTGAAGAACAAGACATAAGGTGCCCTGCGGCAACCGTGCATGAAGCGCGATTTCGCCTTGTTCGCGGACTTCAAAAGACTATGGTCTCGGCGAATTTCGGGGGTTAGAAAAGGTCCAGGATCGAGTCCGGCGGAATGTTGCGCCGAACGCGGAGTCTTGGCCGATCGGCGAGCATGGCGAGCCAGAAGACGATCGCACTCGACGCAATGGGCGGCGACCACGGACCTGAGGTCCTGGTCCCTGGAGCTGCGCTTTCGCTCGAACGGCAGCCGGCGTTGAATTTCATCTTTTTCGGTCAGAAGAGCCGCATCGAAACCGTCCTTGCACAGCATCCCGCGCTCGCCGCACGATCGCGCATCGTTCACACCGATCACCTCATCGCGATGGATGAAAAGCCGAGCCAGGCACTGCGACACGGAAAAGGCTCAAGCATGTGGCTCAGCCTCGAAGCGGTCAAATCCGGTCAAGCCGACGCTGCCGTGTCGGCGGGCAATACCGGTGCGCTGATGGCCATCGCCAAGCTCGTTCTCAGACCCATCGCAGGCATCGAGCGCCCGGCCATCGCCGCGTTGTGGCCGACGATCAAATCGGAAAGCATCGTCCTCGACGTCGGCGCCAACATCGGTGCGACGGCGGCGCAGCTCACGGGCTATGCCCTGATGGGTGCGGCGATGGCGCGTGCCGTGTTCCACATTGAACGCCCCTCGGTCGGGCTGATGAACGTCGGAACCGAGGAGATGAAGGGCAACGAGGAAGTGAAGGCGGCGCATGCGCTGCTCAAGTCGGCCGAGGCGCTGCCGTTGGACTACAAAGGTTTCATCGAAGGTGACCAGATCGGGCAGGGAGCGGTCGATGTGGTCGTCGTCGAGGGCTTTGCGGGCAACATCGCGCTCAAGACCGCGGAAGGCACGGCGCGGCAGATCGGAGCCTACCTCAAAGCCGCGATGGCAAGCTCGTTAATGAGTAAGCTGGGGGCGCTTTTCGCCCAGGGCGGATTTCGTGTTTTGAAGGAGAAAATGGACCCCCGGCGGGTGAATGGGGGCACATTTCTGGGACTTAACGGCATTGCGGTGAAGAGCCACGGCGGCACCGATGCCTTTGGATTTGCGAGCGCCGTCGATCTTGCTTACGAAATGGCGGATTCCGGTTTGATCGCGCGCCTGACGGCTGATATCGACGGTTTTCATCATCGGCTGTCGGCGGCCAGTGGCGGCGGTATCCCGCCTGAACGTTCTGCCGGCGGCGCGCTCGGAAAGGTCTAAGCGTGGTCGCAGTTCTTCGTTCGGTCATTCGCGGCGTCGGTGCGCATTTGCCCAAGCGCATCGTATCGAACGAGGATCTGTCGAAGATCGTCGACACGAGCGACGCGTGGATCAGAGAGCGCACTGGAATCGTCAATCGGCATATCGCGGACGAAACGGAAAAGACTTCCGATCTGGGAGCGGCCGCCGCGAAGCAGGCGCTCGTGCGCGCCGGCATCGACCCCATCGAAATCGATCTCATCATCTGCGCAACGGCAACGCCGGATCGTACGTTCCCGGCAACGGCCATCAGAATTCAATCGATGCTCGGCGTCACCAAGGGTGCGGCCTTCGATGTGCAGGCCGTCTGCTCAGGTTTTGTCTACGCGCTGGCCGTCGCGGACAGCTTTCTGAAGACGGGACAATCGAAACGCGCCCTCGTCATCGGAGCCGAGACGTTTTCGCGCATTCTCGACTGGTCTGACCGTTCGACGTGTGTGCTGTTCGGTGACGGCGCCGGGGCGGTCGTTCTCGAAGCTCAGCCGCAACACGGCACGCGCGACGACCGCGGGATCCTCGCGACACGCCTGAGATCGGACGGCCGCTACGAAGATCTCCTCTACGTCGACGGCGGGGCAGGCTCGACGAAAACGGTCGGACATTTGCGGATGAACGGCCGCGAGGTTTTTCGTCACGCCATCCAGAAGATTTCGGGCGTCATCGAGGAAACGCTCGTTGAAACCGGATACACGGCGGACGAGATCGATCTTTTCATTCCGCATCAGGCAAACAAGCGGATTCTCGACGGTATTGCGAAAAAGCTCGGGGTCGCGCCCGAGAAGATCGTCATGACGCTGCACAAGCACGGCAATACGTCGGCCGCATCGATTCCACTCGCTCTCAACGAGGCGTTCGAGGCCCATCGGGTTAAGGAAGGTAACCTGATCCTGATGGAGGCGATGGGCGGCGGCTTCACTTGGGGCGCGGCGCTGGCCCGCTGGTAGTCGCGCCGTCGCGCTTGCGACGTCTAAAATAGAACTTCCTCAATTTTTTGTGTGCTTCTTCAACGGATTACGTTGACCCCGCGACTATCTGACGCTACCATGATCAGTCTGCGGCGTTGATGGAGAATACATATGGTCGGCAAGACATTGACGAGGGCGGATCTTGCGGAGGCCGTCGTCTCGAAAGTCGGGTTGCCGCGGAACGAAAGCCAGGATCTCGTAGAGCGCGTGCTCGAGGAAATTTCGGGCAGTCTTGCGGACGGCGATCCCGTCAAGCTCTCTTCGTTCGGCTCGTTCGGCATCCGGCAAAAAGGCGAGCGCATCGGGCGCAATCCGAAGACGGGCGAGGAGGTGCCGATTACACCGAGAAGAGTCCTGGTCTTTCGTCCTTCGAACATCATGAAGGACCGCATCAACAAAGGCCACGTGAAGCGCTAGCGCGCTTGAATGTTGAAGCGGACGATAGGACGGCGCGGTGGAAGTCCGCGGCGGGGTTTCGACAAATTGGAAAGGCATAGGGCGATGAACAAGTCGGCGGAAGCGTTTCGCACGATCGGAGAAGTCGCCGAGGAACTTGAAATTCCGAAGCATGTGTTGCGTTTCTGGGAAGGTCGCTTTCCGCAGATCCGGCCGATGAAGCGCGGTGGAGGTCGGCGCTATTACCGTCCCGAAGACATGGAACTCTTGAGAGGCATTCGCGCATTACTGCACGCCGAAGGCTATACGATCCGGGGCGTCCAGAAGATTTTGCGCGAGCACGGCGTCGATCAGGTCAAGGCAGCGGCGCGGAGAGCAATGGCTGCTCAAGGGTCCGACAGGGCGGTGCCGCCGCAAACCCGCAAGCGCGGGCGCAAGCCGATCGTGGGTGCGACGGGCAGTGCATCTCTGCCGCAAGCCGCGCAGGCGATTCCAGAGTCGAAAGCCGAGGGTTGCGCGACGGACGTCCACGTCCTTGCGGCAATCCGCGAACTCCAGATCGCTCGCGCGATCTTGCTCGGCCAGCCGATCGCGCAGCCCGGCGGGTCGCACGTCGCAGAGGCGAAGAAGACGCGCGCGACCAGGACGTGAGCAGGGCGGCGACGATTGGCTCAGTGGTGACACGCTCGCGTTTGTCCGATCTCGAGATCGTCCTCGTCGATCTCGGTGCATCTCGTGCGCTTCTTGAAAGCGAAGAGGCGAGCACGCTGCGGCTCTCAGCATCCGACCGGCTGCGCGTCGACAGGCTTTCCGGCGATCCCGCCAGACAGTCCCTTTGGCGCGCGGCGCGCGTTGCGACGCGCATTGTCCTCGAACGCGCCATAGGGCCGAGAGTGCGAGGCGCAGATTTTGAGATCGCCTCTGGCGGACGGCCATCGCTCAGTGAGGGGTTTCCGCATTTCAACGTCTCGCATACAGCCGACGTCGCACTCATTGCGGTTTGCCGGTCCTCGCTTGTCGGCGTCGACATCGAGAGCCATCGGGCCTTGTCGATTTCTCCGGAGCGGCGGCGGCGTATCGTTGCAGCAGCGGCCCGCTTCACGGGGGACGAAGCCAATCCCGATAACGACGTGGATGTCCTCGTGGCCTGGGTGCGGCTGGAGGCCGTTGCCAAGGCTCGGGGGGCCGGTATCGGCGTTCTGTTAACGGAACAAGGAGTGATCGGCAGCGCGGGCGAGAAGCGCGAGAAATCCGCGAAATCTTCTCCCGCCGTAACCGACCTGGACGTGGGGACGTCTTATGTCGGGGCCGTTGCAGCCGACGCCCTTCCGGAGAAGATCGCGGTGAGGCGATTCCCGAAGCACACCGACGAGCTGGCAGAATTTCTTTCCGAGTTCAGCACGTAATCGCACGCTTCCGCGAACGGCGGTCGCCGATAGCAGCTGCGTTCCTGCCAAAACTCAGGGCGTGTATCCAAACATCTTGTAGGGATTATAGACGCTCGTCTGCTCTCTGTGCCGCTGATAGGAACGTACGCGCCGCCGCGGCGGATCGGCCTTGGCTTCCTTGATATTGCCTCGCGTATCGGCGCGAGTCTTTCGCTCTGACACGTCCGCTGCAGGGTTGGCGGGCGGAATTTCCATCGCCGTCACCGTGCTGTCTTTGACGGCAAGGAGCAGATTCGATTCCATCGGCCGCCAGCGATAGCCGATGCCGAAATCGATCGGAACGGCGCGGCCTTTGCCGAATACCTCGGAAAGCTGCGACTGGCGTTGGCCGGCAAACAGTGCGATCGGTCCGACGTAACGGCCGTAGGGGTGCAGACGCCAACCTTGCGCGAAGTGTCGGACCGGTATGCCGGAGTCATCCTCCAGAATTGAATCGCTGTGCTTCAGGAGATAATCGCGGACCGTCGAAAACTTATCGGAGTGCATCAGGTAGGACGCGCTCTTGATGAAGCTGTCGGCATGCCCGAACGTATCGCAGAACTGCATGAAACCGCTGGTGTTGATGCCGCCGTCGGAGAGGTCCGTGCTGAAGTAATACAGCGTGCGTTTCTTGCCGACATTATCGGAGAATACAATCTTGGCCCCCTTGGCCGTGGCGTTCGGGATCTTCTCTTCCGCCGGGTGGATCGTCCCATCGCTCTGGAGGTCGAAAAGAGAGACGTCGTAAATCGTCTTGCCGGAGCGCGCCAGGAAAGTCATCAGCACGGGGAGCGTGCCGGTCATACGCCCGTGGCTGAAATCGATGCGCATGAACTTGGTCTGGAAGAAGCTGTAGCTCATCACGGAGTTGAGCGATGCGCGAAGCTCGCGCAAGGCGCCGGGAAGCTCTCCGCGTGAAAACTTGCCGAGGTCGGGGACGGGGCCCGGCGGTTCGAGGCCCGCCATGATGTAGGTATCCGCCGACGGGAAAAACGCATCGGCATAAAGGAAGTCCGGACCACTGAAGAAATAGAACAAAACCGGCTGCGGGGTCGTGAAATTCTTCGAAACGAAAGAGCGAATCTTGCTGAGTTGCCGCCTTTCGAGCCCGTTCCATGAATCGTCGAAGCTTCTGGCATGCTGCTTCCAGAATGCGTCGTTAGTGTATGCCGCGATTGGTGATCCGGCAGAGGGCTGTATGCCGGCAAGAAAACGCGCCGTATCATCTGCGCTGGCGCTCGGGCCGGCGAGCGTCACATTCGATGCCAATGTCAATGCAGCGACGAGAGCGCCGACGATCGTTGCGATAAGTCGCGTTTTTGCCATGAGATGATCCAACTCAGATCCGTGCCGTAAGCGGGCGTGACTGGGATACTGCATAGACTCCCAAGCCTGCCAACATGATGGCGAGGCCGGCGAGGGACTGTAGCGGCCGCTCAGCGATAAGGTGATACATCATAAATCCCGTGACACCGAGAAAGATGAGCGGCGTCAATGGGTATCCCCACGTCCGATAAGGTCGCGACAGGCCGGGTTCCTTGGCGCGCAGGACAATGACTCCTAACACAGCCAGGAACGAGCAGAGCGTCAGGCTGAATTGGATGACGTCGAGGACTGCTTCGAAGCTTTGCGTCATAAGCAAGAGGCTGACGATCGCGATCTGCAGCAGCAGAGCTGTCGTCGGCACGCCGCCGCGTGAAGTCTGCGATAGCGGCGCTAGCAGGGGATGGTCGATGCCCATCGTCATCGTCACCCGCGGCCCGATCCAGGTCATGGCGCTGATCGAGGAAATCAGCCCGATGCAGATCAATGCTCCGACGATGCGGCCGCCGACGTCGCCGAAGATGTGCTTGCCGGCGATCAGCGCCACGTCGAGCTGGCCGGCCATCGCCTCAATCGGCGTCGTGTAGAGAAAAACTGCGTTTAGCGCGACATAGAGCGCGATGACGATGAGGGTTGCCGCAATGATCGCACGCGGAAGGCTGACGGCTGGGTCGCGGATTTCGCCGGCGATATAGGTCGCGGCGTTCCATCCGGAGTAGGCGTACATGACGAAAACGAGGCTCACCGCGAACGGTGCGCTCGCCATATAGCTTACGTCGCCCGCAGACGGTGCGAATGAGATTGGTTGCGGTTGGCCGACGGCTAATCCCGCAACGATCAGGGCGACGATCAGGGCGCCTTTGATCAGGGTGGAAACGTTCTGAAAGGTGGCCGAGTGCTTGACGCCGCTCAGATGCACGAACGTGATCAACCAGGCGACTGCGAGGCCGAGAAGTTGCGGGGATACCCCCGGGAAGACACCTTTGAAATAAACGCCGAACGCCATGGCCGCGAGCGCGATCGGCGCCGAAAAGCCAACGGTCGCGGAAATCCAGCCGGCGAGGAAGCCGAGCGCCGGATGATAGATCCGCGAGAGAAAATTGTATTCGCCGCCGGAGCGCGGAAAGGCTGCGGAGAGCTCCGCATAGGAAAGGGCTCCGCAAAGCGCCGCAACGCCGCCGACGATCCACAGCATCAGCACGGAGAATGCCGAGGGAATGTCTTTGACCTGAAAGCCAAGGCTCGTAAACACGCCGATGCCGATCATATCGGCGACGGCGAGAGCGACGGCCGTCATCGTCGAGACAGTCCGGAGGTTAAGCCCGGATGCCTTGGGAGACGGTACGCTCGTGCTGGTTGCGCTTGTCATCAGAAAGGCTTAGCCCCGGCAGATTCGGCGACACTATTGACTCGCATGAGTTCCAACAACGGGCGGCGCGACATGTTCAATTTGCGTTGCCAAAATGCATCTGGCATCCAGTTGCAGGGTATTACCGCGCTCCTGCTCGAAAAACAGCCGGAGTCCATTTGATCCTTTAACTCACGATATGGACAATTTTGGACTTTATGGGTCACGCGGAAATGGTGCGAGCCGTCATCTGACTGTCGTCGGCGAGGGTAAACGAGATTCTAACCTCGGCGGACGCACATTGAAAACAGCAGTGTCCGAACGAAGTTGCACTCAAGACCATGAATCACGGGCGACGGGGATTCCTCGCGACGGCATTTGGTACAGGTCTGGCTCTAATTCTCGGCACAGCGGGCGCTTTAGCCGCCCGCAAGACCGGCAATCATCGCCAGATTACGCCGTCAAAGACACAGGTTCGGTCGCGCAGCGCGCCCCTCGCAACGGCGCGGACTGCGCTCGTTCCGTTCGAGACGGCGCCGTTTCCCTATCATGGTACGGTGCCCGGATCGAATGCGCCCTTTTTGAATGTCGACGAGGGCGGGCGCAAGGGTCACCGGACAGGCTCCGGCCGCGTCTATTGGGAAGATGAGACGTACAACGATAACCGTGTGCTGTTGCACATTCCGAAGGGTTTCGACATTCGCCGTCCGGCGCTGATGCTCGTCTTCTTCCATGGCCACGGCGCGACGCTCGAGCGCGATGTGCTCGACCGCCAGAAGGTTCCGGCGCAGATTTCCGCTTCGAATGCCAATGTCGTGCTCGTCGCTCCGCAGCTTGCGATCGACGCGCGCGACTCGAGTGCCGGCAAGTTCTGGCAACCGGGCGCCTTCGGCCGTTTCATCGGCGAAGCCGGCCAGCAGCTCGCGCGTCTCTTCGGCGACAAACGATCGCTCAGAACGTTCGCCAGCATGCCGATCGTTCTTGTTGCCTATAGCGGCGGCTACGTCGCGGCGGCATCGGCCATCGAGAAGGGCGGTTTAAAGAAGCGCGTCAGAGGCGTGGTGCTGCTCGATTCCCTTTATGGCGATCTCGACAAGTTCGCGCACTGGATCGAGGCCGACCCGTCAGCATTCTTCGTGAGCGTCTATCTTGGATCGACCCGAAACCAGAACGCGCAGCTTGAGGGCATTCTTGCCGCGCACGATGTCGACGTCAGTCCGGAAATCAACACGCGGCTTGCATCCGGCGGGGTAACGGTCGCTCCCGGTGGCTCCGGCCGCCACCGCGATCTCGTGACCCACGCCTGGGTCGACTATCCGATCATCGACATCTTGAAGCGGTTGCCGGAATACCGCCGTTGAGCTGGCACAGGCCTGCAAGATGCGATTTGTGGCATTTTGCGAACCCCGCGCCCCGTGTCGGCCGGTATCGCGCCTTGACGGGCAAGGGGCGTTCCTTTACCCAACGCGGACGACCGCGACGGTGGCCGTGGGGCCCTGGACAAGCGGCCTTTATGGCATTGTCGAGACGTCTGGAACGGAGCGTAGCGCAGCCTGGTTAGCGCACCAGTCTGGGGGACTGGGGGTCGGAGGTTCAAATCCTCTCGCTCCGACCATTTAAATTCGAGCACGCAGAGAGCCGTATGCAATTCATCGGCGGGGCTCGTGTCTCGGTGACGTCTCGGGCGGCGCACGTCGCTTATTTTTCGTGCCCGTGACGCGGCGTAGAATATTTGACCGGCAACTCCCGTATTTCAAAATCGCTGTTAGGTTATCCGCCGCGGATAGAGCGCGAAAGCCGTCTTGGCGCCTTCGGCGAGAAAGGCGAAATAGCGGTTCAATTAACCAATCCATTTTTGTTGGATGAAGGAACCTCGAAATGTCGGCGGAGTTTCGTCCCCGTCTAGCAGAGGATATTTCCGATGAAAAAAGCGATCATGTCACTCATTGCATTGAGCTTCGCATTTGGAATCCCGCTGTCACTGACGACTGCTTCGCCGGCCAGCGCCTGCTGGTGGAAAGACAGGCACGGCGAACCCTAGGATCGTTGAGCCTTAAATCTAAACGATTTTGAACCCTCGGATTGTCCCACCGGGGGTTCTTTACGAGTGTTGCTGAAAGCAAATGAAATTCATCGTTCAATGTGCGTCGAGCAGCGCGTGGCAATACTTCGCGATTGTGAGGCTCGACGTGAGACCAGGACTCTCGATGCCATAAAGCGCAACGAGACGCGGGATGCCGTGTTGGCGGGGGCCGTGGATTGCGAAGTCTTGCGCGGGTTGGCCTTGTCGCGAGATTTTGGGGCGAATGCCTGTGTAGCTCGGACTGAGCGCGTTAGCGGGGAGGTCGGGCCAATATCGCCGGATGGAGCGCTCGAATTCCGCCATTCGTGTGCCACCCGGATCGTCGAAGGCATAATCGATCCGTTCGATCCATTGCACGTCGGGTCCAAAGCGAACATTCCCTTCGAGATCGAGCGTCAAGTGGGTGCCGAGACCACCATCGACCGGGACCGGATAGATCAAGTGCCGGAACGCTGATTTGTGCCGAAGAGCGAAATAGTGACCTTTGGCAAAATGGAGCGTGGGTGATGCGTAAGATTCCGCGTGCGGCAGGTGAGCGCCGAGCTCCGCCATTCCGAGTCCGGCGGCGGCGATCAGATTGCGCGCCATAATTTTCGCAGGCTCGCTGCTGCTGGTCATACCGATTTCAAAAAGACCGTCAGTACGGAGCGTGATGCTCTGAACAGCCGTTTGCAGCACGATGGCGCCGCCGTGGTTCGCGAGATCGGTCGCAAGCGCCTGCATCAGGCCATGACTATCGACGATGCCCGTCGAGGGAGAGAACAGTGCTTTAGTGCCGACAATTTCCGGTTCGAGCGCGTGAATGTCGGCGGCGGATAAGATCTGGATGTCTCCGACGCCATTCGCCTTCGCGCGAACGGCGATCGCCTCGAGGGCGGTCTCCTCCGCGGGCGATGTCGCAACGACGAGCTTTCCGAGGCGCCGAACGTCGACGTCCCTATCTCGAGCATAGGCGTAAAGAAGATCTCTGCCTTCGACGCACAGCCGTGCCTTCAGCGACCCATTTGGATAATAGAGCCCGGCGTGGATGACTTCGCTTGATCGCGAGCTGACCTCCTCTCCGATCGCACTGTGGCGTTCGAGGACGTAGGTCTCCTGTCCGGCCTTGGCGCACTCTGCGGCGATTGCGAGTCCAACAACGCCTCCGCCGATGATGATAGTTTCGATGTCGGGAGTGGAGGAGGGGGGCATGTTATCTATGATAATTATTGATGAAGTCGGGAATGCAGCTAGGCGACTTTGTACTTGTGGCGCAAGATACCGCGATAGTTGAGTGCATGCGTGCCAACTCGTTCACGCGTCGCAAAATGACCTTTGTAGTCTTGCCCCCGTGGGGCGTGCGTATTTTCAGCCCCTGAGTGCGGTGGTTGTCGTTTTAGTCCTCGATCCAGCCTCCGATCAATCCGAGAATGGTCTGGGCATCCGGCAGTGGCGTGAAGCATGGTTTTCAGGCCGAGCTGACGACGACGTTCCGATCTTCGTCGAGCTTTCCGCAATTTCGGCAGAGGCGACTCTTGCGCCAGCGGCCGTATGGCTTCAGAAACGGTAGTTGAGGTCGGCGATAGGTGGAGTTGTGCTGGAGTTTGAATTTTCGGTCGGCTTCGCAATAGGCTGATGTCAGGTGGACGCGTAGAACTCGTCGCGCTGACGGAGGTTTTCGTAATGCGGTGGTGGTTGCGAGCGCTAATTGCCTGCGTTTGGGTTGGAGTCGGCAGCGGATTAGCACGCGCTTCAGACGTCCGGTGGGAATTTGCCGGCTGGTATGGCGGGGGTTGCTATCCGAATATCGAATTCGATCCGGTGCGCAGCGGACGATTGTATTTGACGTCCGATGTCGCAGGGTTGTGGCGAAGTGACGACAATGGGGACACATGGTCCTTCATGACGAAGGGCCTCAACAATCTCCTCGTCTCGCAAGTCAAGGTCTCGCCTGCAAATCCAGATATCGTTTACGCAGCAACGGCCGCCGGAGTTTCCGTGTCGCTTGATGCGGGTGAGCACTGGGCATCTCTCGACAATCTGAACGGACGGATTGAATTTCAGCGGCCAAAGAGCTACCGCGCGATCTGGGCCGACGATGCCGACGATCGCTCCTTGTGTGTCGGGACGTCGCGAGGCGAGGTGTTCTGTTCTAACGACCGCGGCCGGACTTGGCGCGATTTGCACCTCCCGCATCTGGCTCAAAGATCTTCTGCCGTGGTCGCGCTGCATCGTTTGCCCGATAAATCGGGCCTGCTGGCCGCAACTGCGAATGGCATCAGTGTCTATAAATACGCGTCCCAGACTTGGACTTCGGCGCCTCAATTGACTGGAATATCTGACGTCATTCCCTATCGCGGCACATTTCTCGCAGCCAGCAACAGTGGCATTTGGCGATCGGATGCTAATGGCACCAGCTGGTCGCGCATGGAAAGCACGCATCCAGATTTCGTTTTCAGGCTGGAGGAGAGCCAGCGCAGCGGGCAAGTCTATATTGCTCGAAACAAAGGGTGGAACGGCGAAGTCTTCACTTCGAACGATGGTCTCAAATCCTGGCAGGCGATACCCTCTCCGGCTCGCGGCGACGTCCGTTCTGATCCGACGCGGGCTTGGGCTCATCCAGGTGGGCCCACTACGGCTCTGAAGACGTCTCCCTTCGACACGAACGTGATTTTTCGCACCGACTGGTGGGGCGTCTGGCGAAGCCTTGACGGTGGAAAGACGTGGCAGGAAAAAATAGTCGGAACACCGAACACCGTGGGGACCGATATCGTTGCCCTCGATCGGCAAACGGTCATGGCCGCGACCATGGATAATGGCTTGCTGGAGAGCGCCGACGGCGGAGTGTCGTTCACTGCTCTTTTCCCATCCGATGGTTATAAGGACGATGAGAATGGGCACGTTTGGCGTGTCATCAGTCCGTCGCCCGGCCGGATCGTTGCGACGTCATCGCCTTGGAATCAGCAGATAAATCAGGTGCTGCTCAGCGACGATGGCGGCAAGACATTCGAAAAAATTCGTGCCGGATTGCCGGCGAAGCGCCCTGTCGTCAATACGCTGTGGGATCAGGGATATCCGCGTGTGCTGGTAATCGATCCGCACAACGACAAACGTCTCTACCTCGGTATAGACGGAGATGACGGCGGCGGTTTGTTCATCACTGAAGACGGCGGCCGCACATGGTCGCGCTCCGCAGGCCAACCGCCGTCGCGAAAGATCTACAGTGCTTTCGCCGTCGACCGCGAAAAGGCCGGGTACCTTTATTGGGGAACGGTGGGCGATAGAGGCGGCATATACCGCTCGACCGATGACGGACGGACCTGGGCGCCGGTGTTTCAGGCAAGCCGGGCGATTTTCGACATGACAACATCGGCCAACGGCACGATATACGCGACAGGCATCGGGAAGGGCGGCGCCATCTTCTTATCGCGAGATCACGGGGAAACCTGGAACACGCTGGTTCAATTCCCCGATGCAGAAACCACGAAAGCGATTGCCGTCAGCCCAGCCGACCCAAACATCCTGGTCACGAGCACAGTCTCGTGGGCGAGCAAGGCGCCGCAAAAGTTTTACGCCAGTAACGATGGCGGGAGAACTTGGATCGATATTACAGGCAATCTTCCTGACGGCGCGGGGGCAGCCGCTTTCGCATTCAATCCAGACGGAAGCCTGCTGTATATGTCGCGCTATGCGGGCAGCATTTACAAACTCAAGATGGATCAACTCACAGGTTTGAAAAAGGCAACACCGCGATAATCGCCATTATTGCCTTCGCGCGTGTGAGCTTACTTCCTGGCCTATGGCCGCGCTGCGTTCGAGAAGATAAACGTCCTGTCCTTTTTGGGCGCATTCCGCAGCGATGGCCAGGTCGATGACACCGTCATCGATGACGGCGGTTTCCATATCCGGCGAGGATGGAAGAGTTATCGACCGCGCTCCGAGCGCGTCCATTGGGATCGATGTCCCATCACGAAATCCTTGGCGATCGACAGTCGGTGCCTTGCGTATCGCGCGACTTCACGAAGCTCGCTGATCCCGATGAGATCTCGCCCGGCTTTAAACCAGGCCGCGATAAGCGTTGCTCCAGTCAGGAGAAGCCCAATAAGCGCAAGTGCAAGCGGCCCACTGTATCCTGTTGCCAGAAGCCAAACGAAACATGCGAACGCCAGCACGATGAGTCCGGCGAGCAGCAGTCCGAGCGGAGGAACTGCGATGTCAGCGGCAAGGGCCAGAAGTTGGATGTCCCGGCGCTGATACGCGGCGACGATGAGTTTTGGTACGAACTCGGTGATCGCCGAGAGATGGCCGTGCATCCAACGTTTCTTTTGCGTGCTTCGTCCTGCTTCGGTTGGGGCAAAGTCGCTGCTGATCGTGGCCTCCGGACACAGCGCAGGAGGATAACCCATGAATGCGCAATTGACGGTTATCAGCGTGTCTTCGGTGATATGGCCAGACGCGAGGTCAATTTTTCTCAAGACATGCGAAGGAATGGCCATGCCGGCTCCTGTCAGCAGGCATGGCATTCCAAGCGCATGAAACCCGAGTAGACGGACCATGTTTTTGACACGCCATGCGAACGCAGCAAGGCGCTGAGCGCTATCTGCGTCAGCTGGCGTGTTCATCAGATAGATGCCTTGAATCGGCCGGTCTTTCGCCGTGCAATTCCATGCAAGTGCGTCTATGGCGCCGGCCGATAACGTGCAGTCCGCATCGACAAAAATTACGACCGAAGGGGCACTTGGCGCATCGAGATACTTGAAGCCGGCGTCGAGGGCGTAGCCTTTCCCGATACGATCGAGATTGTTGCGCTCGACGACTTCAGCGCCGGCGCGTGTCGCGACGCTAGCGGTATCGTCGGTACAATTGTCGGCGATGACGATCAACCGGTCGAATGAACGAAGCTGCTCACGGATGGATGAAAGCGTCTGCTCGATTCCGGCCGCTTCGTTGTGCGCCGGAATGAGGACGGCAACTGCAGGCCGGTCTCCATTTGGTAACGCGATTTGGCGCTGGCGTGAGCGTCCGCATGCGATCTGCGACGCAAGTGTTGCCACAGGGACGAGCATGGCTGCGGTCAACACGAGCAGTACCACATTTGCGAGCATGAGCACGATAGACATGCAGTTTGCCTGTCAGGCGCCTTTCAGTCGATTGTTGCGCGCGTTCGGCGTGCGGACGATTGAAACAGGTTTGCGAGCTTTTCGCATTCGGTTGCGATGTTGTGGTCTTTAAGTGCGGCTTGGCGAGCGTTTCCGCCCATCATCGCTAACACGTCGTCGGAGGCTTCCAAGCATTCCTTAATGGCCTCTGTCAGCGCATTGACGTCGCCAGCAGGGGTCAGCCAGCCGGATACGCGATCTTTTACCAGCTCGGGAATTCCGGCAACGTACGTCGAAATGACGGGACGTTCGAGGGCCATGGCCTCCATCAAAACGACGGGGATACCTTCCGCGAAGCTCGGCAGCACCAATGCGCGTGCCTGCTTGATCTCGCGGATGATCCGATCGCTGTCGATCCATCCGGTGATCGAGATGCGGTCGGCAAGATTAAGTTTGGCAATCCGTTTCTCTATATCGGCCCGCATTTCGCCATCGCCCGCCAGGACGACCTCGACGTCTGATCCTTCCGAAGCGAGGCGTCCGACGGCGTCAACAAGTAATAGTTGCCCTTTCTGCTCGCAGAGCCGGCCAATGCATACGAGGCGGTTTTTCGAAGTTGCAGGCGTTGGCGCGATTGCGAGGAATTGTGCATCAAGGCCGCAATGCACGAGTTTGATCTTCGACCACTCACGATATGGAAGCCAGCGCCAGAGCTGGCTTCGGCCATAAGAGCTTATGGCGCAAACGAAGCTCGCGGCTTTTACTTTCTCCGGTAGTCCAAGCTCGACCGGCCTGTCGAATTCTTCGGGCCCGTGAACCGTGAAGCTGTACGGCAGGCCCGTTAGTTCATGCGCAAGCATCGCGACCTCGGCAGAATTGGTGCCAAAGTGAGCATGGATATGTTCGACACCGGCCTTCAGGGCCCAGTCGGCGATAACCGCAGCTTCGACGAGATATGCCAAATGCACGAGGCGGCGACCCTTCGATCGTCGCATTGCAGAGAACGCGCGGCCCGTTGCGGCGAGAAATGATCGCGGATTTTGAACGACTGCCGAGAGAAGGGCGACCGCAAGCTTGAGAATAGGTTGCTGAAGAATGTAGATCGTCCGGCTTTGCTCTTCGCGATCGGCAGGGTCGACGAGTGTCTTATCGACCCAGCCCCGGATGGCGTATCGCGATATGGCGATGTCGTGCTCCTCAAGTGCTTGAATCTCACGCCGAATGAACGAGTGGCTGACCTTCGGATATTGGTTGATAACATAGGCAACCTTGGTGCGAGGCGTCGGCGCAAATTTGGGAAGCGGCGTGTGCATGTCGTTCAGTCGACGCTCTTGCATATTGGCGTAAATGACGGCGTATACCCGTGCGGATTATCTTTTTCATCATCACGTGAAGCTTTATGCCTGCTTGCAAAGCTTTTGCCAGCTGAGGCTTGGGGCTCGATCTCCCGTCGGGTTGGTCAACACGCCCTCTTCAGTGCAGTCCACGGCCTGGGAGTGGACAGTCATTCGCACGAGTAACGAAGCCGCTATGAGGTGGCCACCGCGCATCAAAAGGCGAGGGCGCAGGGAGCCCTGCTACGTCTAAATGATACCGATGGTGGGCGCTGACCGTTAACGGCGTCTACTCTAAGTTTGATCTTGTGAAGACTGTCGTCCTGGCGCGTGCGGTCGTGACGCCGACCGCAGACATCGGGTCATGAAATCGGCTGCGGCGCCGTCGTTAATACCGAAACATAGTAAATATCGGGCCGTTTGCGCACTTGGCATGCGGCGTGCACACCGTTTCGCGACGGCATTTTGCATTGCAGTCGAGCATCGTGGTTACGCAGCCGGAGCATCTCTCTATGGAGTTTGAGCGACATATCATTGAGGCTGGGCCGCCGACCGATCAAGGGCTCGAGCCTTACCGTCCTGTATCGACTGGTATCGATCTTAAGATGCTATTGGAGATCATTCGCCGTAGCGTCCGCGAGCTTGCCGGCATCGCGGTTTTTGGCGTCTGTCTGATGGTGCTTTTTCTCCTTGTTGCGCCAAAATCGTACACCGCTACTGGCAGTATCATTCTGGATTCCCGTCAACCCAAGCTCTTCAATATCGATGGGGTTCTCGCGAGCGCCGATGCTAACCAGGACAATATCGATACGCAGATCGAGTTGCTGCGCTCTCCGCGCATTGCGGAACGAGTTCTTGACCTGATGGCGGAGCGTGGGATTGCGTTGCCTAAAATCACGAGTTCGGAGTCCGTGTCGCCAGTGCAACCTGTCGACGTCGGCGTGACGGCGCAATCCACTGGAAAAATGCCTGATCCTCGTTTGATCGATGCGCTTGGGCGCCGTCTCAAAATCGAACGTAAAGGTCGGAGTCTCCTCGTCAATGTGATGTATTCCGATACGGATGCCGTGCGCGCTGCCGGGATCGCAAATGCCTTCATGGATGGCTACATCTCCGATCAATTGCGTAGCCGGTCGGCGGCGACGCAAGTGAACGGCCGAGTTCTAAAAGAACGTGTCGATGAACTGCGAAAGGAGCTGGTCGATGCGGAAAACCAGATCCAGAAATACAAATCGGATAACGATATCGTTGAGCTGGGGGCGCTGACGCTTACTCAGCAGGAAATAGCCAATCACGAGCAGGAACTTGCGAAAGTACGTGCCGAAGCCGCGCAGGCTGATGCGCGCGTTGGTCCGGTTGGCTCAATGGCAAACGAACTAGCGCGAGATACAGCGCAGGGTCAGGTCAAGATTCTCGAAGCTCAACTCAATGAACTCAAAGCGAAGCTTCAAAAAAGCTCGGCAAAGCTTTTGAAACTCGATGAGCTTCGTCGTGATGCGGACGCGTTAAAGGCCACCTATGTTGGACTTCTCAACCGCCTTCGCGAAACCCAGGCTCAGGAAAGCGCCATCTCCTCTGATGCGCAGATCGTCAATTATGCCGTCCCTCCCGCCGATCCGAGCTTCCCGAAGCGCACGCTGATGCTAGCGGCGGCATTGATCGCATCGCTGTTGATTGGAGCGACGAAAATCATCATCCGAGAGCTGGTTAGGGGGCGAATTTATTCTGTTGTCGACGTCGAACGCATTTTCGGCATGCAGCCGCTTGCGAAAATTCCTTTGCTCCCCGGATTGCGCTTCAATCCTCTGCGCGCAGGCGAGCAAGGTTTCTTCAATATGGACAGCAGCGGCAAGTTCGAACAGGCGGCATTCAGTATTCGCCGTTGGGCCGAGGCAGTATCGACGCCGCGCAATGCCATCGTCGCGGTCGTGTCGGACAACACTGGCGACGGTCGCAGCACAATCGCTTCTGCGCTGGCTTTCAGTGCCGCTCGCAGCGGGCGGAAAACGCTTCTCGCCGATGCCGATTTCCGTGATCGTGGTCTGACGCGGGCGCTTGCGGACGGGACAGGCGTCAGCTTGGAACAGGCTGGAGCCGACGATGCCTCTCTTATTGTTGCGCGACTCGGCGAACGGCTGCCGGATTTTTGCGGCGCCATCTTGCGGGATACGGATTCGCCACTCGACGTTCTCGACTCCCCAGAAATTGCTGCGTTTCTAAACAAAGCGCGCGAGACTTACCAACTGACCGTCATCGATACAGCGGCGATGGGGCAATACATCGACGCGGGTGCTATCATCGATCTTGTCGACGGCGTTCTCGTGATCTTAAAGTCGGGGATCACCACACAGGCGGCTGCGGAAGATATTATGAAACAGCTTGCAGTTTCGGACTCGAAGCCAATTGCGGTCGTATTGAATGGCGTCCCGGCTCATGAAAACGGCTTGTTCGACTATTCATTAGAAAATTTGTGGGGTGCACTGCGTAGCCGAATAGAGAAGTTGAAAAAGCGCGCGCGCGCTGCAGTGTCATCGGCTTCGTGAGGGATCGAGACGCCGCATCTTGGCGGCCTCTCTGCCAAACTCTGTGGGTGGATCCGAGTGAATGTTTAGTCGCGGCGGCTCTTTAAAGCGTTGCCGTACTGCCGTCGTTGTAGGACCGATAGACGATCTGTGACGGCCGCCCGACGAGATATCGGCTAACATCGCTCTCCAATGCTTGCGCGTATATGTCGAGCGCGGCGTCGATAGCTTCGAGGGTATGGTCGATGTCCGCGTCTGTGTGTGTAAAGCTGACAACAAGCGAGGGCATAAGAATACCTTGCCTTATCGTCTCTTGCAGAAATAAAGATCGGAACGCCTGCGACGGGTTGAGCTCTCGATCGAGGGTTGAGTAGGCCAAGCAACAGGGCTTGCCGAATATTCGGATGTGCTTTGCGAGGCCATGCGAGGCAATCAAGGCATTACCCTCGGTAAGCAAGCGTTGACCGAGGCGATTGATGTGGGCGATGACGGGTTCGCGCCGGTATATGCCCATTGTCGCGATCGCCGCCGCAAGCGCATGAGTTTCTGCGCCGTGGGTCGTAGACAGTAAGAAAACACGCGGTTTATCAGTATGATTGAGCCCGCCAAGGCGCATGAACTCGCGGCGGCCTGCAAGTGCGGAAACGGAAAATCCGTTGGCCAGAGCTTTTCCGAAACACGAAAGGTCCGGGACGATATCGTAATATTTCTGTGCTCCGCCATTGTGCCAGCGGAATCCAGTGATCATCTCATCAAGAACAAAAAGCGCGCCGTGCTCGTGGCACAAGCTCCTGAGTTCGTGCAGATAGCCCGGCTTAGGGTCTTCTGAGCGCGCGGCCTCAAGGATGAACGCTGCGATTTTACCTGGATGCGCTTCGAATAAGCGGCGGGCACTTTCGATATCATTGTAGCGGAAGGTGAGGGTCAAATCGCGGGTTGCTTGCGGTATCCCTGCATTTACCGCGGTTGTGCCGATGAACCAATCATCGGTCGAGAAGAATGGATGGTCGCCACATAGCGCGATCAGGTCGCGCCCGGTATATGCCCGCGCCAGGCGCATGGCTCCCGAGGTCGCGTCGGATCCGTCCTTGCAGAACTTGACCATCTCTGCGCCTTCGATGAGCGACAGAAACTCTTCGGCGCAAGTAATCTCGATCGTAGAGGGGCGGGTGAAATTACTGCCATTGATCAGCTCCTGCCTCGCGGCTTCGACGACCTCGGGATAGGCGTGGCCGAGACCAACGGCGCGATTGCCCATTCCATATTCGATGTAGGAATTCCCATCGGCATCCCAAACATGACATCCAGAGCCGCGCGCAATGAAGCCCGGTGCGAGAATGGGATATTGATCGTCGCCCTTCGCATAGGTATGGCTGCCGCCAGGTATGATCTCATGTGCGCGGCGCTGCAAAGCGCGCGAGGATTCAAAGCGGCGGGTGATACTGTTCACACTTGGCTCCTGTTAAGGAAGGCAGTGACCCGCGAAATCAGAACTTTGTCCGAGCCGACGTCCTGCTGGACGAGCCGCCTAGGGTCCAAAATCCTCCGCGCTAATGCTGTGCCTAATGCCTGATAATAGATCGAGTTTGGTTTCGCATGTGCAAAATATACGCCAAATGTTTAAAGAGCATATCGGCCGACGCTCGTACAATCAACCAAATGACCTTTCTATTAGAGGTAACGATTGAGCAGCACCATTTCTTGGTTTTGCAATTCTTCGCGGAATCTTTTGTTTTGCACCGTTAGACCGTCCCCGTAGGCCTTTCGGTTCGCGACCAACTTCTCAAACTGTTGCGTCAAGAGATCAAAATCGAGTGTTTCAATAGCTTGACAGAAGCCGATCAACCCCATCGATTGAAGCAAAGCATCGTTCTTGGTGGCGTATCCAATCGAGAGGGTCGGTCGTCCGAGTTTCAATGAGCAGACAATGTTGTGAAAGCGGGTCGCGACGACGATATCGGTATCTACCATCTGGCGCATGACGTCATGCAAAGAGTAGGCAAGCTCGGCGATAATGGGGGCAGTGCTGGTTTCTGGCTGTGCGCCGTAGAGCGCTTCCAGCAGTTGCTCGATTGTCGCTTGGTCGGACGTATCACCCATCAATAATCGGACGCGATAACCCTTGGTAATAAGCCAATTTATGAAGCGCGCCATTTTGGCGAGATAGTCTTCATAAATCGCAGAATTATTGGCTTTGTCGCCCCTCCAACCGTTGTAGGTCATGACACCGATCCCTACCGTCAACACGCTTCCCGATGCGCGGGGTGGGCGGAAGGTGGCGGGAGCCGGTAGCGCAAAGGCGATGTCGGGGAAGATTGTATGCTGACTTACGTCACAGCCAATACTCTGCATGAAATTGTACGAGATTTCGTCCCGGTATGACACATAATCTGCCTGTTTCGCCGCCATTTTCATGAGCCACCGGCTTAGTGGGTGTTTGATTGGGCCGGCACCAATACTTACAAAACCGACTTTTGTGCCGAAAAGCCGTGCAAGGACGGTCCACCGGAAAAGCCAGTAAGGCATCCCGAAAGGGCCGGTTAAGTAGTCATCGAGAATACCTGTCCCGGGAATGAGAAGCACGTCGATTTCGCGCAAATGGCGCAGTGCCTGAGTGAGTGATACGATCTCTCCGGGAATATTGAGACAAAGTGTGTTTAGCCACCGCAACAGCCGGTGTTTGGGCCGGAAGTTCATTGCGATACTCTCAACAGAATATCTCCGCGCAATTTTGTCGGGGTCTCCGCAAATGCAGACGATCTCGGTCGTCGGCGCTTGACTGCGCAGAAAGCGCAGCATCGCCTCCAGCGAGCCGTCGTTGCCGTAATTACCGATGCCGAACAATCCGAAGAGCCCGATCCGACGTGCCGGTTTGCGGCCGTCTGTGGGCGATCGAGGCAAGGTAACGCTGTCTGGCCGCGCAGGCTGCAAACTGGCCCGGGCAGTCATCTTATTCATCTTAAATGGCATCCCTGTTTCGAGAGGTGCGGTACATGTTGGCCAAGTATCAGGCTCGAAGCGCGAAGCAATATCCGTTCCAGATTAAAAGCCTAGTCGCGCAACGAAAATCCCTAGTCTAACGAGGTAGGGATTTCAATTAACCTACTTATTTTGAAGCTCGAGATTGTTTTCTGAAGTCATTTTTGCATGGCCAATTAGGGTTTAGATTTCCCTGAGGACCACCAATTCCGACGATTGGCAGGCGCCTTGCATATTGGTTACGGACCATTTCCTGCATTCAAACAACCATAGCGCCGGCCATTTGAGGAACGGTAATGATAGGAATACGACGAGCTCTTCTCATGGCCAGCGGCGAGCGCTATGCCGGCCTTCTGATCAGCTTTGTCACGTTGCCGGTCGTCTCGCGGCTTTTAACCCCCGCCGAGATTGGTGTGTCGGTGGTTGGTTTAGCAATTACGACGCTCATTCTTTCGGTTCGTGAATTTGCTACGACGAGCTTCATCATACAGCATCGCGACCTCCAGCCGACGCATGTCCATGCGTCGTTCACCTTTCTCCTCTTGGTGTCGGTGCTTATCTCCTCAGTTTTGACCCTGCTTTCCGGCAGTATTGCTGAGTTTTACGGTGAGCCGCGGCTTGCACCATACCTGTGCATTGGTGCCGTCTCGATTTCGGTCGAAGTCGTGGGCGCGATGGTGGCTGCGCTGTTGCGCAGAAACATGGCGTTCGGAACCCTTGCAATCATCAACATATCGGGTGCGGCCGTTGGAGCATCTGTAACACTGGCATTGGCGTCGCTCGGTTTCAGTTACATGAGCTTCGCATGGGCGACGCTCGCATCGACAATAACTATTGCAATTATGTCTCTCTTCTTTTGGCGGGACTGGTCGATCTTCCGCCTTTCGCTACATGCGTGGGGAGGCATGGCGGAGTTTGGAGGGTACAACGGCCTCAACGTGATGCTGTACAGGATCTACGAAGCATTGCCATCGATGGCCCTTGGACGTGTCCTTTCTTTTGAACATCTCGCACTCTATACACGCGCAATAACGCTTTGCCAGTTGCCGGATCGCGCGGTCTTACGTGGTCTCGATTCAATCCTCCTGCCGGCATTTTCGATCGAGGTTCGCAACGGCCGTTCGTTGGTCGGCGCCTATGTCCGCTCAATTGAGATCATTACCGCAATCCAGTGGCCAGCCCTCGTTACACTTGCAATTCTCGCCGATCCGTTGGTCCGTTTGATTCTCGGTGCTCAGTGGGAAGGCAGCGTGCCATTGGTGCGTATCATGGCGATCGCATCGATGTTCTCGTTTTCTGCCGAGCTCAATTATCCTGTGCTGATGGCAATGGGGGCAATGCGGGATATTTTCAAACGCAGTCTTATTGCATGGCCGATTTCGGCATTGGTCATCGTCTGCGCCGCCATGTTTGGAGTTATGGCTGCTGCTTCCGCTTGGCTCGTGACGCTACCTTTCCAGGCGTATGTCTCCATCTGGTTTGTGCAGCGCCATGTTGACATTAGCTGGAAACAGCTTGCTAGGGCAGTCATCATATCGGGAATTGTTACGCTCTTTAGCGCTGTGGGTCCCTTGCTTGCTGTCGTTCTGTCAGGAAGCGGACAGATAAGTTATTTAGCAAGCTTCGTCGCAGCCGCTTTGAGCGCGGTCGGCTGGATCGTCGGTCTCAAGTTGACGGGGCATACTATGTTCTCGGAACTCGAAAAAATTCTGGTCCACATTTTGTTGCTTCCATCAACACGAGGGCGAACGCCCGATGAGGCCGTTGGTCGGAAGGCGTGAGTGAAAGTGTGGTTTGGCGCTAACGCATCGATTTTTGGAAGGTGGCGAAAATAAATGACGAGTATCGATGTTGCAGTACCTTGTTACCAATACGGCCGTTATTTGCGGGACTGTGTCAGCAGCATCCTTAGCCAGGACGTCGAGAACTTGCGCGTTCTGATCATCGACAACGGTTCAACTGATGATTCAGTTGACGTCGCCCGACGTCTTGCCGCCGAAGATGATCGTGTTCACGTTGTCCATTTCGAAACCAATCGTGGGCCGCAAGCAGCATATAACTACGGCATCGACTGGGCATCCGCCGACTATTTTCTACTCATTGATGCCGACGATGTTCTTGCGCCAGGTGCGCTTGCGCGAGCAATTGCGTTACTTGAGCGCGATAAGAATGTAGTTTTTGCTCACGGGGTTGAGCTGCTGCAATCGTTCGAGGCAGGAGTTGAACATCACTTACCGGAAAATGCGGAGGAGGGGTCTTGGCGTGTGACGTCCGGGCACAGCTTCATCAAGCGCGCGTTGCGCAGGGGGTGTTGGACGGTTGGAGCGACCACGGTGATCAGACGGACTTCGGCGCAGAAGCAGGCTGGCCACTACTCAGCGCAACTGCCTGACTCGGATGATCTGGAACTCTGGCTGCGGATGGCGCTGCTTGGTGACGTCGCAGAGACGACGGCGGTACAAGCAGTGCGGCGTGTACATGGCAGTCAAATCACTACCAGGCTACGTAACGATGCGCTGTACGAAGTCGAACAGATTCGTAGGGCTTGCTTTTCGTTTCTTGACGGTCCCGGCGCAGCTCTGCCCGATGCAGATGCGCTGCGCACGTTGGCGCTTCGAGGTGTGGCGAAGAGCAGTTTGTGGGCTGCGGTGCTGCACTTTAGAGGTGGCAAAAGCGAGAGTGGGGAACGACTAATGCGCTACGCGGTGGAGGCATCCTTAATGGCTACGCTGCCGCGAATTATGCGTCGTTTCTGGTTGTTTTCTTGGCCGCCATCGCGCATGCGTTCGCTCGTTCGGGCGGTGTGGGGCGTGCTTCGTCACGGCGGTCCTACTGCGTATCATGGTGAGCCTCATATTTCGCCGCGGGTTGCTTATTTGGGCGAGGGCAAAAAGAGATGATGCTCAGTGTGCTCATCGCCACAATGAACCGCCCAGACGATCTCCGGCGGGCACTCTTGTCGCTGGCAGCGCAGCAGCGGCTGCCGGACGAAGTCATCGTCATCGACCAGAGTGAAGACCGTCTCAGTCAGCTCGCTTGTGCGGCAGTCAATGCCGAGGGACCGCTGGTTTCCCGCGTCCGATATTTCCATCAGGATGTTCCAAGTTTGGTTCGCGCCCGAAATCGCGGAGTTTCAATTGCTGCCGGCGAGATCCTGAGCTTCCTCGATGATGATGTTGTCCTCGAGCCGGATTACTACAGCCATGTCCTCGCGGCATTTTCGGTTGATCCTGGCATCGGTGCTATTGGAGGATCGGTACAGAATGTCAGATTTGGCGGAGTGAAATGGCGTGTGCGGCAAGCACTCGCTTGTCTTTTTCTTCTTAATAAGTGGAACGGCCGAATGACCGCATCGGGTTTCGGATATCCTCTGTACCACAGGCCGATCACCCGCAACACGTCCGTCGACATGCTACATGGATGCAACATGTCAGTCCGTCGATCTGCAGTCGACGGAGATTGGTTCGATGACTGGTTTACCGGCTATTCCTTCCGGGAAGACGCAGAGTTCAGCTATCGCGTCTCGCGCCGGTGGAAGGTCATCATGATCCCCGAAGCACGACTCGATCACAACGAATCGCGAGCCAATCGCCTCTCCAACACGGAGCGAAAAAGCATGGAGGTTCACAATTACGCCTACGTTTGGCGGAAGCACCGCGGTGGCGGCTTGGCCAGCCGCATGCTCTTTATGTATTCGCTTGCTGGCCTTCTCCTGATCGAATGGGTCGAGGCAATCGGGAAGACACAGAAGAAAGCGGCGACCTTTCAGTCGGCGCTCGATGCGGTTCGCACATTGAGAATTCGGGCATGAATCTTATGTCTTCTCAGCCCACAGGCGACTCGCGCAGCGTCGCGTCGGATGACTACGGCAACGGCGCGATTGGCGAGACAATTTTTTCCCTGGCTGCGGAAATCTTTCCTATCTGCCGCAGCATCACCGGCGATGGCGTGCGGCAGACGTTAAATATTCTGCGGCGCCACATCGATTTAGACGTACATGAAGTACCGAGCGGCACGCAGGTTTTTGATTGGACGATACCACTCGAGTGGAATATCCGCGATGCATATATCAAAGCGCCTTCAGGTGAGCGCGTAGTCGATTTCAAAACTTCGAGTCTTCACGTGCTCAACTATAGCCAGCCCGTGCACGTGCAGATGCCGCTCAGCCAACTCAAGGAGCACATTTATACACTGCCTCAGCAACCCCATGCGGTGCCTTACCGGACGGCCTATGGTGGTGATCGCTGGGGCTTTTGCATGGCGCACAATCAATTCGCTCAACTTGAGGATGGTATTTACGAGGCCGTGATCGATTCATCGCTCACGAAAGGCAACCTGACGTACGGCGAGGTGTTTCACCGCGGTGCCACCGACCACGAAGTGTTGCTGTCGACACATATTTGTCATCCCTCCCTTGCCAACGATAATTGCTCCGGACTGGCGCTGCTTACAGCTCTCGTTAAATGCATAACGAGACGGAAAACGCGCTATAGCTACCGCTTCCTATTCGGGCCGGGAACGCTCGGAGCCATCAGCTGGCTGGCGCGCAACTCGTCGTCAGTGCGAAACATCAAGCACGGCCTCGTACTCTCATGTGTCGGCGATGGCGGTGGGCCGACGTACAAGAAATCGCGGATCGGAGATGCGTTTATCGATCGTGCTTTCATCCACGTCCTGAAGCACGCGAGCAGCAATCCCAACATTATTGATTTTTTTCCGTATGGCTATGATGAGCGACAATTCTGCTCGCCGGGATTTAATTTGCCGGTCGGCTTGTTTCAGCGGAGCCAATTTGGGACGTTTCCCCAGTACCATTGTTCGGACGACAATCTCGATTTCATAAAGCCCGAGCATCTCGCTACGTCCTTTCAAATGATCACCTCGGTGCTCGATGTGATTGAAGGCGACCGGTATTACGCGCGTACGAATCCATTCTGCGAGCCCCAGCTTGGGCGGCGGGGGCTTTATAGCTCCGTCGGCGGTACGAAGGACGTTGCCGACCGCAACATGGCTATGCTCTGGGTTTTGAATCTCAGCGACGGCGAGCATTCGCTGCTCGATATTGCGGAACGGGCCGGTGTGCCATTTTCGGTCATTGCGGACCTTGCTAGTGAGCTGGTTGTTAACGACCTGCTGACCGAAAGAGATATCGTGACATCCGCATGACGGACGGTGATCGCATATCCGCGACGCTCTTCAAAAGAGGTAGATTTTCAACCTTCGAGTACCACTGATTCAGAGTCCCATCCCGATAGAGATTGAGCAGTAGAATAGGCTGCGTTCAGCATGCTTAACGCGCCGCTCATTGGCATGGCCGTTGCATGATTATTGAACGTTTTGCGCCGCTCTGTCCGGTGGCGATCGGTCAACATGGATTTCAGTCTACAGATGAATATCCGCTTCGCTCACGATCAAACACACGGTCACATTCACGAGTCTGCGCCTTGCCGGCTCTGTGGTTCGACGGTGAATACCTCATTTGTCGATCTCGGGATGTCGCCATTGTGCGAGAGCTTCCTTGCCTCCGACCAACTAGACCGAATGGAGCCGTATTATCCGTTGCGCGTGATGGTGTGCGGAAAGTGCTTTTTGGTGCAGCTCAAGGAATATGTCAGTCCACACGACATCTTCCATGAGTACGCGTATTTTTCGTCTTACTCGACGAGCTGGGTTTCCCACGCCAAGCGATATGTCGAGATGATCACGCAGCGACTTAAGCTTGGACCGCAAAGTCTTGCGGTCGAACTCGCCAGCAACGACGGTTATCTTCTGCAGCATTTTCTGCCGCTCGGCGTTCCGGTGCTCGGTATTGAACCGGCAGCGAACGTTGCCGAGGTTGCTATTGCCAAGGGGATAGACACGCGTGTTGCGTTCTTCGGAACAGCGCTTGCTAATACTCTCGTGGCGGAAGGAAAGAGGGCTGATCTCATCGCCGGCAATAACGTCCTGGCGCAGGTACCCGATCTCAATGACTTCGTCGCCGGCATGAAGACGCTTCTCGCGCAGGAAGGTGTGATTACGCTTGAATTTCCTCATGTGCTGCGGCTCATGGAGGAAAACCAGTTTGATACGATCTACCACGAACACTTCTCTTACTTCTCGTTGCTGACGATCGCGCACATGGCGGAGCGGCACGGGCTTAAGATCATCGATGTCGAGGAGCTGCCGACCCACGGCGGTTCGCTGCGCGTATATCTCGCACACAAGGCATCCGTCAGAGAGCCGACTGGTGCCGTCGGGGCTCTTCTTGCGCGTGAGGAGCAAGCAGGCTTCAATCGGCTTGAAGGCTATGCAGGTTTCCAGGAGCAAGTGCGGCAGACAAAGCACAAGCTGCTGGCATTCCTTACGCAAGTCAAAGCGGAGGGCAAGCGGATCTGCGGATATGGCGCGCCGGGCAAGGGCAACACGCTGCTCAATTATTGCGGTATCGGGCCTGATTTCCTGGATTTCACAGTCGATCGTAATCCTTACAAGCACGGCCGCTTTACGCCAGGTATGCACATCCCGATCTACCCCGTTGAGGCGATTGATGCGGCTCGCCCCGACTACATTCTTATCCTTCCTTGGAATCTCAAAGCCGAGATCGTGAACCAGATGCGACATGTCGCTGAGTGGGGCGGCAAGTTTATTATTCCTGTTCCGGAAGTCAGCGTTCTTGATCCGAAGGACTTCATATCATGAAGGTCGTTCTGTTCTGCGGTGGACTTGGCACGCGGATCCGCGAATATTCCGAGACCATTCCGAAGCCGATGATTCCGATCGGCAATCATCCGATCATGTGGCACGTCATGCACTACTACAGCCAGTACGGGCATCGCGACTTCGTGCTGTGTCTCGGTTACAAGGCCAATACGGTCAAAGATTTCTTTCTGAATTATCGGCCGCAGACCTACGCGGACTGCGTCGTCTCGGGCTTCGGCTCCAAGGTCGAATTTATTGGCGAACCCGAGGCGGACTGGCGCGTGGCCATGATCGACACGGGCATCTGGCGCAATATAGGTGAGCGTCTGTGGGCCGTGCGTCATCTCGTGAAAGACGAGGAGATTTTCCTCGCCAACTATTCCGATGGGCTTACCGATGTAAATCTTGACGAAATGATCGAGCGTTTCAAGGCGAGCGACAAAGTCGGCTGCTTCTTGGCCATCCGGCCGCCCCTCACTTATCATCTCGCCGACATAGATGCGAACGGCAAGGTGCGGGAGTTTCGTTCTTCCGACCGTTCCGAGATGTGGATCAACGGAGGCTACTTCATCTTCCGCCGCGAGATCTTCGATTATATGCGTGACGGGGAAGAACTCGTTTTGGAGCCGTTCCGACGTCTGATCGAGGCGGACAAGCTCATGGCCTATAAACACGAAGGCTTCTGGCGTTCGATGGACACGCTCCGAGACCGTCAAGTCCTTGAGGACATGATCGAGAAGGGCCGCATGCCGTGGCGCTTCGGCGACGGCGGCGTCAGGCGTCACAACGTGACTCTTGCCGGCGAATGAAACCTCTTCGGCTTGCAATTCCCGGCGAGAGCCTTTCCGTGCTCTGTCTTGGCGCTCATTCCGACGATATCGAGATCGGCGCGGGCGGTACGATCATGGCGTTGATCGACGCCGGCGTGCGTCTCGATGTGACGTGGTGCGTCTTCAGTGCGAACGGCGCGCGCAGAGGCGAGGCGGAGAATTCGGCTCGGGCGTTTTGCACCGGTTCGAATCGCGTGACCCTGGAGTTCGGCGGCTTCCGCGACAGCTACTTTCCGTATCAGGCTGTCGACATTAAGCCCTGGCTGGAGGATATCGGAAAACGAATGTCGACCCCCGATTTGATCTTTACGCATCGTCGCGACGACGCACATCAGGATCATCGTGAGGTATCGATGCTCACGTGGAATCTATTTCGTGACCATTTTATCCTGGAATACGAGATCCCCAAGTGGGACGGCGATCTCGGTCGGCCGAATGCATACGTATCGCTTTCGGCCGACGTCATGGACCGAAAGATCAAGTTGCTTCACGAGCACTTTGGTTCGCAGCGGTCAAAGGATTGGTTCGACGACGAAACCTTTCGAGGTCTCGCCCGGTTGAGGGGCATGGAGTGCCGGGCGCCAGAGCTTTATGCCGAGGGCTATTTCTTGCGGAAGCTTAGACTAGGCTAGTTCGGTCTAGCTCCTGCTCAATAGCGCAATTTTCTAAGAAGTATGCGCTACGCCTCGCGTCGTTTTGCGCATTAGCGCGGTGGTCACGATGGCATTGTGCCTAAACAGCATCAACCGGCGTTGTGCGACATTCGCTTAATTAGTTCCGTTTCAATCTCGTCGAACCTGCGGTAGGCCTGATCTTTATCGGAGATCACGCTTGGTTCGAGCGGCCATACTAAGCCAAGTCGAGGATCGTCATATTTGATGCCGGCTTGGAGCGATGGGCTGTACATAGCGCCCATCTGGTAGGTTGTGTCTGTGTTGTCTTGTAGCGTCTGATAGCCGTGGGCAAAGCGCTCGGGCACGTAAAGAGCGCGCATGTTATCCGCGGTCAGCTCGACCGAGAAATGCTGCAGGTAGGTTTTGCTTTCCGGCCGCAGGTCGACAATGGTGTCTACGATCGCTCCACGAGTGCAGCTGACTAGTTTTGTTTCGGCAGCCGGAGGGTACTGGAAATGCATGCCGCGGATAGTTCCCTTGCGAATGTTGTGTGCAATATTTGATTGGGCGATTATGGGCTTCAGGCCATGTTCTGCGAATTCATCCTGGCAGAATGTTCGGGCGAAGAAACCACGTTCGTCAATGTGCTTTTCAAGCTCTATAAGGAACGCACCTTTCAGCTGTGTTTCAATAAATTTCATAAGCCGGGCCTAGTAATCATAATTTTGCTTAATTATGCAGAATTTCTGCGGGCATTCTACGAATAGCTATTCGCGAGTATTGTTGATCCGACGCAGCGTGCAACCTCCGTGGAGGAGAAGACGCGTAACGCCCCATGGATATTCCGAAAAATTGACAGAGTATTGTCACGCACGAGCTTTGGGAGACGTTACCGAATATTTGCGTGCTGGCATCAAGAGATTCGATGCGGCGGCTCATTTCGTCGATCAGGCATCAATAAACATGCAGACCGCTCCACCTCATAGCTATTGGCTCGGATCAGCGTTGTTGCTGCGCCTGCGCACTTTGTGTGCGCAGGCGCCCTGCATTGTCTACTGCTTGAATATTGATGTGAGTCTATCTGAAATTGTCGTGACCTGCGGATCTTTATCAATTCCAAAATTATCAATATTGGTTTTTTCGATTGTTACCTGGACGACGTCACCGGGGAGCAATGTAGAGGAATCGGTTGCGGTTAGAGGAGTGAGACCCCCAACATCGTTCTTACGTAGAATCTTGTAATTGTATTGAAGCGTGCCATCCTTAGATACCAGGTCTTTTGGCAAGCCACCGACCTGATGAATAATTTTTACTGACTGATTAATGTTAGTTTCAAGGTTTGCAAGTTGATCATCTATGCCCTGTAAATCTTTTTCAATTGTCTGACGACGCTCCAATGTGAGCACGGCTAGCTCTCTCTCCAGGCGACCAAGGTTTTGGCGGCTGCGAGCTATGTTGGCAGACGTTTGTCGTTGGTCGCGTTGCACCAGGGCGACTAAAATTTCGGAGTCGGTCAACCGCTGCTGCGTCGTTAAACCTTTCGTGGCGAGGTTTTTAATTGACGCCAGCATATTTTGCCTTGCGGTCAACTGGTCGTGCAGGGCCGATTGCTCGTTGATGTAGGATTCAGTTTCAAGCTTAGCTTGCTGAATAGAGTCCTGAAGCGAGCTCATTTGGGTTTGCAAGCTATCGCGCTGGCTATTGTAATAGCGTTGCTCGTCCGCGATGAGGCGTGTTGCTTCAACTGGGCCGGCGAGGTCAATAAGGACCTTCGGTACGTCGATTTCCGACTTATTTTCCAGGTCAGCGAGCAGACGCGCCTGGCGTGCAACCAAACGCTTATATTCGACGTCGGACATGCGTAGCTTCGCCGTCTCGCGCAGAGCTTCGGTCGGCAGCTGTGCCGACGCCGAATTTATTACGCCACCGGCGAGGGCCAGCGCCTGAATGACTGTCATATCTCGCATAAATGGATATGACCCTGGCTTGGCAACAAGTCCGCTGACAAAGATCGGTCGGCGATCGCTGACTTCGACAGTTACGTCGGTCTTGCGCTGCATGACCTTCTCGACGGCGGTCCCGATCTGCTCTTCAAGCGACAGCGGGCTATGTCCTGCCGCCTCGAATCCGCCCAACGTTGGTATGCGCACTTGGCCCATTTCGTTGACTGAGTAGATGGCGGAAAGGTCCTCTCGGCCATAGATTGAAACTTTGACCCGGTCGCCGATATCGAGATCGTAGGTCTGATCAACATCCGCTACGGCCTTGCTTTCCTGACTTTCACCCAGGAGAGACGGTTGATGCGCTACTTCGGTAACCGGCGCGGCATTCAGCATATCGGCGGCTGCTGGTTCGAAATATCCCGACGCGATTGGCAGGCCGAGAACCATCAGCACTCCCAGAGTCCTCATAAGACCGGCAACCTTTGGCTGCGCGAGCCGGGTGAATCCAATCTTGTTGTGTCTAGTGGTGTCCATCTCAGTTCTCCGCAAATGCCCAAATTTTCGGTGCTCGCTGCACATCTACGCGGTTTCTGTCCTCGGTTAGTTCGGCGCGCGATTTGCTGACCTATCGGCCTTCGAGGCAGTCGATAGGCGCTCCCCGCCGGGATAGGGTTGCTGCGTCGTCCAATCGATGGTTTTTATTTTAACGGTTGGCGTGTTGCGCCGCAGATAATCATTGCCATTCGGTAAATTCAGGGATCGCAATTCAAAATAGAGCCGCTCAAAAAGGTCGACGGCGCGTTGCGCCGTGTCGGAATCTTTGTCGTCGGCCCAACCAATCACGATAGAAACGCCTACACTATCGGAACGCAATTCCGGTCAACCACACAAGCTGGCTTGTAGGCCAGCGCTTTTGCCCATCATTGAACTTCTGCGATCCCGTCGACAAGCTGTACGGAGTGAGATGGTATGGCATCGAGGGGTAAGGAGGACATTGTGGTTTACCTCTTTCGGCGTAACGAGATAGAGGCTGATGTGAGCAGCATCTTGAGAGTTCGAAGGCTGCTTTGGTCAGCGATCGTCGCGAAGGGCGATCGCGGCAAATCTCGGAGACGATGCGGGGAAACTACAGCAGAACCATTGCCGATGGCGTTGGAGGCCGCTCATAATGATATGATCGATACGTCTTTGCCGGCGTTTATCCGGCGGGGCGTGCGTTCGCCGTATTCTGCCCCGAAGCAGACCAGCCCGATACTCTCGCGACTTGAGAGCGATATTTTTTTGATCTCGGAAACAAAGAGCGGCGAAAACGCAGGTCTTCTGAAGCGGCATAACTGCGACCGGAAGCAATCAGGGCGCCCAAGAACGCGAAAGCGTACCAGTTAGATGCTAGGTAGTACAACATGTTGTCGGAATAGGATACGGCCAGATAGGCGGCGCAGTATGTTATGCCTATCACGCTCGCCGGACGATCAATTTTGAACATCGAGATAAACGTCCATGCTTTTTGAGCGAAGATCACGAAAAATAATGCAGCACCGATGTATCCGACCTCGAATGCAAGCTGAATAAAAACGTTATGTGCATAGACACTCACCGTTTCGAGGGTGAAGAAATTCGGTGATTGCGTGAAGAATGATCCCAGGCCGCCGTGTCCAGCCAGCGGGCTTTGATCGATCCATGTAAACGCATCGTGCCATAGCCGGCGCCGCCAATCATATGAATTCAAAATGACGCCGTTGCCGACATATTCTGCCGGCTCCATGATGTTTAGCAGGCGCTCTTGGATACTTGGTGAAAGTAGGACTACGAAGGGTAAAGCGACGAGGCTCAATAGCGCCTGCGGCCGTATGAATACAGCATAGCTAAAAAGCAGGAGTGTCGCAGCGAACCAGGCGCTCCGTGTCTGCGTGGTGAGTAAAAATACGCAGAGAAGCCCGCTATACGCGATCAACACAACACGCTTTGGTGTCGAGTCATGAAAAGCGGGGCTCGCAAAACGATAAGCGATAGCGGCGCCCACCACAAGTAGATAGAAGGCGAAGATATTCGGATGAGTGAAAGTTGACGCGATGCGACCGTCTATATTCGATGGCAAGGCACCTAAGATTTGAGCGGCAGCTACCAGCGATGGGACGATTGATGAATAGAGGATGATATTTATGAAGGGCTTTACGCCATGCACCGTACGAATAAAAAAGAATGGTAGCATGAAAGCGCACTGATACGAGAAGAGAACGAGCATGAGTCTCGCGACGCCGATCGGGTCCGGCGTCCTGAGTGACATGATAGTGCAGAAGACGAGAAAAACTATCCAGCCAGTTTGAACTCTCCAAGATACCCGGTCAGGATGACACAGGGCCAATACTGTAGTGATTGCGATCAGCAAGGCATTGACGGCTGCTCCGGGCGTAAACGTGTTACCCGCTCCGACATTGATCTGTACAATTTCAAGAACGTTATCGAGCGAAGAACGGGTAAGGAAAATCGCGAGAGCGGCGATGTACAGAATGTTCGTCAAGCTGACGTATCTGCGGTGAGCGAACGCGGGCTGGAGGGAAGACAATCGCATCGTATTTCCCGTTGCGGGTAAACATGGCTTTGACGGCGGGCGGCTAGCGCGCCAGCCTGCTCGCCAGGAATGCAACTTCCGTGCGATTCTTCGCGTTCAGCTTCTTCATGATGTTGCGAACGTGAACCTTCACCGTGCTTTCGCACATGGAAAGTTCGTATGCGATCAGCTTGTTGGACTTGCCGATCCGCAGCTTTTCGATAATTGCTGTCTGACGAGCCGTGAAACCGTTTACAGGCGCTGCCGGAGAACTTCGTGTTTCATCGCTGTTGCGTTGAGCGGCAATAATACTGCTAGCCGGTATGAATGTCCCGCCGGCGATCACCAGGTTGAGAGCCTCAACGACAACATCAAGCGGGGTGCTCGGTGCAATGTAGCCGCGCGCACCTTTTTCGAGGGCACTCACGATATGCTTGATATTCTCGTCATCTGAAAAGACGATGATGGGCGGTATGTCGAGGGATTTCGGCCACACGCTCAAGAGGTTGTTGATCTCTGCTTCGACCAGCCAGCCGGATACGAATAGAAGTACAATTGCAGGCGGTTCAGTCTGGCCCGTTCTTATCCAATCTTGGATCTCGGCGACGGGAATGACATCTAGCCCGTAGCCCGAAACGAGCGCTTTCGTCAGGCAATCTCTATTGAGCGTACGTCGATCGAGCAGGACGATTGGACGCCTGCTGAGTTCCAGACTTTTGAAACGCGAGTTTGCTGCCGGCTTGGAATAGTCGGAATTTTGGTGGTCGGCTGCGATACCCGAATGCTGTATCGTCACGATGATTGCCTATAACTTCCGCACACAGCGAATCTACGTCGATTGATCAAATTGCGATCTCTCGCTGACACCAAGACTTATATTGATCTTATAATAGGCCGATAGTTTGTATTTGAATAAAACTTCTATCATTAGTTAATATCACAAATGACAGATAGACAGTATCCCATTTTTCGGGTGCAAGGCGCGTCTCGAGAGACGCTGCCCTTTTCGCTATCGGCTGATCCTTACGCCGCCGCACTGTTAATGTGGCGAAGATGGAGATCGACGATTTCTTCGATCAGCAATTTCTTTATATGGCCGATGCGCTGGTAGCGAGGGCCTTCAAATTCTTCGAGTGTCAGACCCGATTTCTTGTAGGCAGCGAACATTTGTTCGGCGCCCTTGCGAGCTGTCCATCGCGGTTTGAAGTCTGGAAGGGCGCGCGCGATTTTGCTGAAATCCACTCGGTAGCAGCGGGTATCCGGGCCGGCGCCGTCGGCGTATTCGATCCGGCAGTGAGGCACGACGTCTGCCACGATGTCGGCGATCTCACTGATGCGATAGTTCTCGCTCGTTTGACCGACGTTGAAAGCCTGATTGAATACGTTTTCGCGCGGAGCGGAAAGCGCCGCAATAAAGGCATTGGAAATGTCTTCGATATGGACGATAGGCCGCCAAGGGGTTCCATCAGACTTCATATAAATTAGGCCTTTCGTGACCGCCCAGGCCGTGAGATTGTTGAGGACGATATCGAAGCGCATGCGTGGAGATAGCCCATAAGCCGTAGCCGGGCGCATGTAGGTCGGGCAGAACCCATCGTCGGCGAGGCGCGAGATTTCCTTTTCAGCCAGAACCTTGGATTTGCCGTATGCGGTAACTGGGTTCAGGTCGCCGGTCTCGTCTATCAGGTGGTCATCCGCTTTTCCGTAGTTGCTGCAGGATGACGCGAACACGAAGCGCCGAACCCCAGCATTTTTCGCGAGATTCGCGAACCTCACGCTGGCTCTGTAATTGATATCGTACGTCAGTTCGGGATTGAGGTTGCTCAGCGGGTCATTGGAAAGTCCCGCCAAGTGGATGACGCCTTCAAAATCTTGAAGGTCTTCTTGAGAAAGATCTCGGATATCCTTGCGGATATGAGGGACGTCCGTAATTTTTCCGCCCTCAGCAAACGTGCAGCGCTCGTATAGGTTACTGTCGCATCCGGTGACCTCGTGACCGGCCGCAATCAACATTGGTGTCATGACTGTGCCAATATAACCTAAGTGACCCGTAACGAGCAATTTCATGGTTAATCTTCCTTTTGGGAATGGATGTGCATATTGCACTGCATGTTTCGCGCCAAAATGACAGGCTTCGGCAGCCCCGGCAGGACAAGCGATTTAGGAACTCGCCGGTTCGCTGCGTGTAACAGCACGGGGGGTGCGCTCAGGCGCGCTTCATTTCCACGGTTCGTCTAGGTGCTCGTCGGATATCCCAAAATCCGTTCCGCAACGACGAGACGCACCAGTAGCGTTGCACACTGAAGATATCTGAGCGCGAAGCGCCTGGGACTGCTGCTTAGGCGCCAAAGCCATTCGGTGCCAGTTTTTTGAAATAATTTTGGAGCCCTTATTTGATTGCGTGCAAGAAAATCCAATCCGGCCCCTATGCAGACGAATCCGGCTTCGACGCCCTGCGCAACGGCACGTGCCGCGAAAATCTCCTGTTTGGGAGCTCCTAGCGCGACGAAGCATATTCGCGCGCCCGAATTCTTAATCCGCGCGATTGCCTCGTCGGCAGCCTCTCCCTCAGGATCGAAACCCTGTGGGGGCGACATGCTTCCAACGATATCGAGTTCGCTACCGGCGTGTCTTGCTAGCTGCTCGCTGGCAAGCTCCAGCGTTGACGGTGACGATCCAAAGAGGAAAATCGGCAGTTTCGCCTGTGCACATACTGCCGCGAGCGGCAGAACCAAATCCGCGCCAGTTGTCCGCGTGACTCGCCTATCTCTGCGTCTCAGAAGATGTGCAATGGGTGCGCCGTCAGCGGTAACGAAAGTGGCACTTCGGTATGCATCGCGAAAGGCTGCATTCGTGCGGAGCTTGACCAAGTGATCGAGATTGAGGGTGAACACCGTAAATCCCGCCTTCGACCTGCCAGCGAATTGGATCGCATCCAATGCAGCCTTTTGATCGGGGATATTAATGGTCCACCCATCGACGGATGATCCCCGTTCCGCAATCACACTTTCCATGACCGCCGTACGCCAGATTCAAAAGGATTTGGTCAGGCTTTATATATTTTGAGGCGGTGCTGTATTGCGATTACTGCTTTAGTACGCTGTGAATACCTAAATTGATGCGGGGTGATAGTGGTAATTGGCTAAGGGGCCCGCCGTCAGAGGTGCGTCTCAGAGTTGCCAATTATTCATCGGCGATTTGAAACACCTGAGTTGGATTTCGCTGCGCTGCCCGTCGATTTGCCAATCAGGCCCGCAGGCCTCGATGCTGGATCAACCGGATGAGGGGGTACTACGGGGCGGACTGCTGCGTTTCACTGAGGAGCTGCGGGGGACGCACCCCTGCAAGGCCGAAGACAAACATTGTATTCCCGGCAGTTGCCTCAATGACCTGCTGGCCATTTAACGCAAAAGATATTGGCGTCGACTGGGCCTTACCCCCGAGAGTGGCTCGCCAAAGCTCGCTGCCGGTCTTGGAGTCGAGCGCGAAGATAATTCCATCAGCGACCGAGAAAACGACACCGCCCGCACTTGATAGTACGCCGCTGTAGCTTGAATATTCGGGCAGTCGCGGAGAAGCATATTTCCATATCAAATTGCCTGTCGCTGCATTTAGCCCGAGCACATAGTTATCCAGCGGTTGCGGCGTTGACGATCCGCTGCCTACATAAATTCCATTGGTGCCCCGCACAACATGTTCGGGCGCGCTCGTGGTGTATATCGATTTCCCCTCTGTGGCGTGAACAAAAATTGTTCCTGTATTGGGATCATACGATGGGGGAAGCCAATTTGTGCCGCCGGCGACCGACGGTTTGGCCGTCACCCCTTCGGGTGTGACCTCGTTGGCTTTTGTCGTGAGTGGACGGCCTTTGGCGTCAAGACCGGTCGCCCAGGTAACTTCGACGAAAGCCCTGCCGGCCAGGAACTCCCCATTGGCCCGGTCGAGGACGTAGTAGAACCCATTTCGATTGGCCCAGCAGATTACATTTCGCTTGGTTCCGGCGATGGTCAAGTCGGCCAGGATGGGGGTCTGGTTGGAATCCCAGTCATGAGCATCGTGCGGCGTAAATTGGAAGTGCCAGACAAGTTTACCTGTATCAATGTTGAGAGCGATGACACTATTCGTGAAGAGATTGTCGCCTGGGCGCAAACTCCCATTGTAATTTGGAGATGGATTTCCGACGCCCCAATAGAGAAGATTGAGTTCTGGGTCGAAGCTGCCAGTGACCCAGGTCGGTCCGCCTCCGGTCTTCCACGCATCGTTCTTCCAGGTTTCTGATCCGAACTCTCCGGGGGCCGGAATGGTGTTGAAGCGCCAGCGCAGCTTTCCGTCCTGGGCACCGTATGCTGAGAGGAAGCCACGAGTGCCGAATTCACCACCTGAGATACCAATGATAACGGCATCCTTGGCAACTAGGGGTGCCGCAGTGATGCTGTAACCCTTGTTAGCGTCCGCGACGGTCGTTTGCCACCGCACTTCTCCGGTCTTGGCATTGAGTGCGATTAGCTTGGCGTCTAGGGTTCCAATAAAGAGCGTGTCACCTAGAACCGCCAAGCCACGGTTTGTACGCCCACAGCACAGCGCTAGGTTATTTGGGAGGGTATAGTCAAAGCGCCAAATCTTTCGCCCAGTTTCGGCGTCAAGTGCAACGACGCTGTTAGGCGGCAAGCTCATGAAGATGGTTTTGTTCACTACCAACGGGGTCGCAGCGATAGTTCCACCCTGCGGTACTTCAAACTGATGGGCCCAGATCAGCTTGAGGGCCGAAGCATTGCCAGGATTGATTTGATCCAGCTTCGAGTGGCGCCAGCCATCGAGGCTACCAGAATAACTCAGCCAGTCGGACGTGTGGTCTTTTGCATCCAGCAAATCCCGCCAAGTCACGCTAATTTCCGGCATCGCTTGAGTGTCAACTATCTTGGCAGCGCTCTGAAGCGTCCGCAAATAGCTGATGATGTGCCAGCGCTGCGCAAGAGAAAGGTCACGGGGAGCCATCGCCGTGCCATTAATGCCATCGCGCAGAACTTTATAGATTGCGAAATCACTGTTTCCAATTCGATAGCTGTCGCGACGAAGCGAGGGAGCGTGGCCAGCCCCTCGCCCGTCACGGCCATGACAGGACGCACATTTCTCCTGGAAGAGGGCAGCACCATCGGCAATGCTTTTCGGATCGTTGAAGGGATCAGCAATAGAAGCTTCAAAGCCTCTGCCTTCCAAGTATGCTTCGATTGAAATAAAGCCCCTGCCGGGCCATACACCCTGAATCACTTCAGACCAGGACAATTCTGGTAAGCGCCCAACTAGTTTTTCGCCGAAGATTTCAAGACGGCCGACAATGGCATCTTCAATTTTAACACTGTTTTTGGGACGGTTTTGAATGGTTGTGTAAATCGCCTGCCCGGCTACTAAAGATGCGATGGCGGTGGCTGCAAGCAATCCAAGAACGATCAAACGACGGTTCCTCGTAGCTGACGAAGTCGGCACCCTGATCTCTCCGTTGCTCACTCTCAATATGCACCGCGGAAGAGAACGAGTATCGTCCGGACCATGATCTCCAGATCAAGCCAGATCGACCAGTTCTCGATATAGTAGAGGTCGTATTGCAGGCGGTCCTGGATATCTTTCGGAGTTCTGGTTGCGCCTCGGAATCCATTGACCTGTGCCCAACCCGTAAGACCCGGGAGAACGCGACGGCGTTGTGAAAAGCGGTCCTGTTGCTGCTCGAAGATCATGTCGTGGGCAAGCGCGTGAGGGCGGGGGCCGACAATCGACATTTCTCCTTTTAGAACATTGATGAGCTGGGGCAGTTCATCGATGCTCGTCCGTCGGAGGAACCAACCCACTCGCGTAACTCTTGAATCGTTTCGTTTTGCCTGTTCGACATTTTGCCCGTCTTCGGCGACGGTCATTGTTCGAAACTTGAAAATTCGGAAAACGCGGTTGTTCTGTCCGTAGCGGCGTTGACGGAAAAGAACCGGACCCGGGCTGTCAAGCTTGATGGCCAGCGCGACAAGCGCAAGGAATGGTGCGAGCAGGACCAGGGCGATGCCGGCGACGATGAGGTCGGTAAGAGATTTCAGCAAACGGTTGCGCTCGGACAACGGAACTAGGTTAACGACGCTGGTTCTCAATTGGCCGAAATTCCGCGCTCCCTGAATCGTAACAGGGTACCGATTAAGTTCGGTGCACAGCAAAAGATCGGTCGAATAAGACGCGAGCTCACGAACGCTCGAATGAATACAGGCGGCTTCGGAAGCCGGGAGGCAGATAATGACCGTATCAAACTGGCGGCGCGCGATCGCAGCTTTCAGGTCATAGAGGCTGTCGTCAATCGCCGGATCCGAGAGGCGGATACCCATTGGCTTAGATATAAAGAATCCCTCGATAGCCAGCGAACGGTCAGCGTTTTCCGCCTCACTCCTTACTGCATTCACGAATTCATGGGTCCCGTAGAGCGCAATGCGCTGACGCAGGAAACCTCTTTCAACGAGCTGCCGGACACGTCCCATCGCGGCAATTCGCACGGCGACCAGGACGACGCTGCTTAGAGCGAACCACGACAAAAACCATCCGCGAGAATACCAGTCCGCGAATTTGAGCACGTACAAGATTCCGAGAAGAACTAGGAACGACGTGGCAAGGGCACCCCAGATTTTCCCATAGGGTACGGTGACATCATTGATCGTGTCGATGTCATAGAGTCCAGCCTGCTTCAGGAATAGATGCGCGATGAGCGCCAGGAGGCCGGCGGGCGCTAGATAGGGCCAATCTGGCTGTTCGAGGTGAAGGAAAATGCCGAAATAGACGAGCTTTGCGGCGTACGCCGCGAAAATGACGGAAGCCGTCTCTGCGATTGCAATGAGGGCGATACACGTGTCGAACTTCGAAAAAATATCTCGCCAGATAGTAGGCCTTTGGAGGCCATCGAACTCGACATCCGCACGACTGTCAGCCATAAACGCACACAACTCTAACTACGCCGTCGGCTTAAAATTTTCTGCTTAGGTAATGGTGTCTCGCACACAGGCAATCTGCTGTGTTTTTAAGAAAAATTCATTTCCTATTTTAATCTAGTATTAATGGTGCTCGGTCCCTTTGCAAGTATTAGCCCATCTATAATAAGAGGGATGTGATCCCGAGCGAACGATTGTCCGCAGCAAGCTGGAAAGATTTGCTGCCTAATAATGTTGGTTCCACCCATTCCCGCGGCCGAAGATGCTCATCGGCTCACAAAACCTTCCGCAGGTTAGTTAACCACCCAAGCACATCCGCCGGGCCGGTGAATGAAGCTTCGTTCTTTGAAAAGTTCTCGCCAGCTACTTTCAATCCAAATCCACCCATGGTTTCCGCGGCGCGGAACGCATCGAGATCGGCGATATCGTCGCCAATCATAACGGGTACCCGGTTCGCAAACTCAGGGAGGCTCGCAAGCTTGCGGAGTGCGCGGCCTTTCGAAAAGCCGACGGGAAGGATTTCGACGACCTTCCTACCTTCGCAAATTGTGAATTGGCCGGGATACTTCGGCATTAATGTTTCAAGGGTAATCAGCAGCGAATCCCGCAATTCCGGCGCCAATCGGTAGTGCAGGGCGATCCCTGTGCCTTTGTCCTCTGTTACGGCCCCCGGTATCGAAATCGCCGCTATCCGTATGTCCCTCAATAGAGCTGGACTGAATGACGGGGTCAGCGGCGTGATCTCTCCCGTTGCGGTTGTGCGCATTTCGGCTCCGTGCACGCCGGCGGCGATGAACTTCATCGGCCGAAGCAATTCGTCGGCTTCTGCGATGGGCCGTCCCGTCACAATTGCCAGCGCGCCTGAGAGGCGTGTCGCGACGATACCGAGTAACTCGGCCAGCCCCGGCGGGACGTGGACTGTCGAAGGTGTGAGCGCCATGTCGAGCAGTGTTCCGTCAATGTCGAGGAACAAGCCGATCGGCGTGGGCTTGAGGAGGAGCTGCTCGACACGGCTTCGCGCAGAAGTCGCCTGGTTCAGTTGAGATGCTTTTGTCCCGTGCAAAGGATATTCCTCCTTCCAATCCTGCATATCCTGATCATTCCTAGATCGACCAGCTATGGAGCGACGGCGTTGTTGCGGGCGCGCGCTGCAACTCGGCTTCCAGGGCTTCGAGGGTCAGAAGCCCGGATTGCGTGTCGACGAATTTGACGACGCTTGCGGCGTTGAGCACCGCGGCGCTCAACGCCCGTGCCACGTCGTCCGTTTGCGACGCGTAGCAGGCAAACGTGGCAGAGAACGCATCTCCCGCCCCGGTGGTGGCAGCCGCGACGACGTGCGGCGCCTCGCGAAAGTAGAGATCGTGTCCTTTAGCTATGAAAGCACCGTTGGCGCCGTCCGTCAAAACGACCGCGCCAACTCCGAGTTTTACGAGGGCGCCGAGAAATTTCCCGAGGCTCATCTCGTATCCGCCGTTGCGTAGCCCGCGTTTCGCGAGCGGAGGGGTCGGTTCGCCGCTCCTGATCGCAAGGGGGGCTCCGCCTTCGCCGAACGATTGCAATAGACGGGGCATCAGCGCCTGAGCTTCGGAGCGATTGACCGAGAGAATATCGATGTGGCGGAGGCTCGCCCAAAAATCATCGTAACGCGCCGTCAACTGGCGCACGCCAGGATTTACGGCAAGCCTTGCTCCCGCGGCCTTGGCGCGTCCGACGATCAGCGGATAGCAATCGGCAGACTGATTGCTCAAATTTGCGACGTACACGAGATCTTTTCGTTCGAATGCCGCTGCGGGAATGTCGATGGCCTCCAGCTTCGTATTGGCGCCTCGGTAGGTGAAGACGGCGGCATTCCGGTCATGGGATGAAACGATGACGGACGCTCCGGTCGGCGCCTCATCGTCCGTTGCAATCCAGCGAAGGTCGACGCCTTCCTCGGTCAGCCGGTCGAGGATGGTGCGCGCCTTCGCATCTTGCCCGAGCTTGACGATCGTCGACGTGGCATTCCCAAGGCGCGCGGCAGCAACGGCAGCGTTGACTGCGCCGCCGCCGGTGCTCGTCGAAACCTGATCGGCTTCCGTCTTGATGCCTTCCTCAAGAAGCAGATAGGAGCTTTCGGCATTGAGCATTTTCATCTGCTCAATCCGGTCGCTCGCGATCGTGACGATGGTATCGACCATCGCGCCGCCGACAGTGAGGACGTTCATGGGCGTATCCGTGCTTCCTCGGTTGCCGGTCGCCTCGGTGCGAACCAGCGGTCCATATCGGCGTGCCACAAGCGTGCGCCGCCCGCGACGCCGGACGAAGGTGGGACGATCGTTGCCCATGGCGGCAACGCAAAGGAAATGCGCCGCGAGTTGCCACCGCCGAGATATACGCGATCGCTGTTCGTCAGGGCATGAACGGCCGTGATGACGCGCACGGCGCGTTCGTTCCAGGCTTCAAGTCCGATCTCGAGATAGGCGGCATGGCCGATATACTGGTCATAGCTCTGATCGTCGCAGGCGTAGTGCTGGCCAAGCTCAAGTCCGAAAAATATCGCACCATCGCTGAAAAGCGCGCAGCCCATGCCGGTGCCGAAAGTGAGCACGCATTCGCGGCCTGGCCCTTTTGCAACGCCCAGGCCGTAGACGATGGCATCGTTCAAGATCCTGACCGGCGCGCCGAAGGTATCGTGCAGCGTTCGTTCGAGGTCAAAGTTTTTCCAATGCTGCGTGCCGAGATTCGGTGCCGTGACGATGCAGTCGCGATTGACGACTCCGGGAAAGCCCACGGAAATCAGTCCGAAGTCGGGCAACGGCTCGGCGATGCGCGTTATAAGGGCGATGACGGTTTCGGGTGTTGCCGGGTGGGGCGTCGGTGTCGTCACGAATTCCGAAATGAGCGTTCCGACATGATCGACGACCGCAGCTTTGATCAGGGTGCCGCCGATATCGACCGCCAGAACGTTCGGATTGCCGCCGCGAGCGTCATGGCGAAGGAGATGCTTCCTGTCGCTTGTGGCGGGCATCAGCCACCTACGTGTGCGGCAACGGATTTCTTGGAGCCAGCCTTCTTCTTAGGTTCCACGCCGAGACGTTTCATAGCCTCTGTCACCCGGGCCGAAGGTTGTTCCTTGCCGATGCGCCGGCGTCCAGCTTTGACGAGCGCAGAGATGTACGTCTTGCCCCACGCTTTCGAATCCGATTTGCAAACGACGCTTGCAAGTTTTTCGTGCCGCGCGACACGTTCGTCAACAGGCATCTCCAATGCTTGCCGCAAGCCTTGCACCATGTCGTTCGGATCATATGGGTTGACGAGCACGGCATCGTGTAACTGCTCCGCGGCGCCGGCAAACTTCGACAGAATGAGCACGCCGGGATCCGCTGGATCTTGTGAAGCGACGTATTCCTTCGATACTAAGTTCATCCCGTCCATCAGCGGCGTGACCCAGCAGACGCGTGACGAGCGATAGACGTCGCGCAATTCGTGTCGTGGCATCGGTCGATGGATGTAGTTGATCGGCACCCAGTCGAGTTCGCCATAGCGACCGTTGATGGCGCCCGACAGTGCTTCAAGCTCGGCTCGGATATCCGCATAAGCTTCCACGCTCTCTCGTGTCGGAGGAGCAAACTGGGAGAGTACGATGCGCCGGCGATGCTCGGGAAAAACTTCGAGAAACTTGCCGAAAGCGCGGAATTTCTGCGGAAGGCCTTTCGTGTAATCGAGCCGATCGATGCCGATGATACGGCTCGTCTCCGGGCTTTCGCTGTCACGCACGACGCGCGAATCCGAGAAGTCATTCGGATCTATGCCGACGGGGAAGCACCCGATATCGAGTTCGGCGTCGCACGCGCGGATGCGGCCCGAAGGAAGAAGGCGCCCGAACACGCTTTGCTGAAGAAAGTCGATGAGATTCCGCACGTCGCGATGGGTTTGCACGCCGACGAGATCATAAGCGCTGAGCGCGCGCGCGATCTCGCGGTGCTCCGGAATGGCGATCAGTGCCTGCGCCGGGCCTACTGGAATGTGCAGGAAAAAGCCGATTGGATTCTCGATACCATGTTTGCGCAACTCGAGCGCCAGCGGGAAGAGGTGGTAATCGTGGATCCAGATCGCATCGTTCGGCTCGATCAGCGGGGCGAGATGGGCTGCAAACTTTTTGTTCACCGCGACGTAGCGGGAATAATATCCGGCCTCGAACTGCGCGAGATCAAGACGGTTATGAAAAACCGGCCAAAGAACTGAATTCGAATAACCGAGGTAGAAGTCGTTGTAGTCGGCCGCCGTCAACGGCATCGTCACCGTCGCATGCTCGCCATCGCGCGAAACCATCATCTCCGGCGTTTCAGTATCTTCGACTTGGCCGTTCCAGCCGAACCAGAATCCGTTGTGGCGGGCAAGCGCGTCATAGATCGCGACGCTAACGCCGCCCGCTTGCGACGCCGCACTGAAATCGATGACGCGGTTGGAAACCATTGCGAGCCGTGTCAAACTCTTTTCCTTCCGTCTCTCTGAAATCTTTTGATTATTGGGGCAGACCCGGACAAGCGCTCGGGCCCGGGAGCTAAACGCCCGAGATCGCTAAGGGTTCCCGCTTTTGTGTACTGCAGGATGGTGTGAGATCCCCGAGGGCCATCTTTCGCCGAACGATGAAATTGGGTTATGTCAAACGGCTTTAACCAATGATCCCAAGCGGTAACAGAATCGCGTTGAGGCTCGCAACGGCTGCAAACCATGTTAATCTGATTGGCCGTGTGGACGCGGGGGTGCCACGGCCGTTGGTGGGTCACTTACAAATCTCAAAACGAAGGCTGGGGAGCCGTTCGTGAGGCGGATGGTTCAACTCGTCGACAATCTGGTCGAACGTGTATTGCCGCGAATACGGCGCAAGCCGGTGCTCGCTTATCCGGTTGCCGCGGCTATCTTCGTAGCCGCTGCGCTGTTGCATGCTTTTCTGGCAAACTGGTTGCCGCCGAGCCTACCGTTCCTGACGTTTTTTATTGCGGTTCTGCTCGCAACACTGCTCGCGGGAACGGGACCTGGCTTGCTCGTCGTCGGTGCTTCGCTGCTGTTCGCATGGCGATTCTATTTTCTTGCATCCAATCAGTATACCGAATTCGACGCGACGATTGCGCTTGCGGCTTTTGCTTTAATGGCGGGGCTGATTGTAGCGGTGGTGCATTTGCTCAATCGCAAAGTCGAGAGCCTGCTCAACGAACGGGATCGCAATGAGGGTCTGCTGCAGGACAGCGCACTGGGGGAACTGCAACTCGAGCAATTGAACGTCGAATTGCGCCACCGGCTGAAGAACACGTTCGCCATCATCGCCGGACTGGTCAGCCAATCGGCTCGGTACAGCGCCGACGTCCAGAGCTTTGCGAGCGCATTGTCCGGACGCCTCGCCGCGATGGGGACAGCCATGGATCTCGTCGCGACGCGAAGTTTTCTCGGAGCCTCGTTGAACGAGTTGGTGATCGATACGCTCAAGCCGCTCGTACCGCCCGGGGCATCACGAATGACGATCCAGGGGCCTGATGGGATCGTGCCCGGGGACGTCGCGAACGCGCTGGCGCTGACCCTGCATGAGCTCGGAACCAACGCGATCAAATATGGAGCCTGGTCGCAGGAGCAGGGGGTCGTCCGTGTGTCCTGGAAGTTCGACCGGCTGAACGACGATGACGCCGAATTCGAACTTGTGTGGGACGAGAGCGGCGGGCCGCCCGTAAGCCAGCCGGAGCGGCGAGGGCTCGGTTCACTGCTGATCGACAGCGGTTTTCCAAGCGCCAAGGTCGAACGCACATTTACCGTGGACGGCGTGTTCTGTCGGATGACGGCAGTTATCAAGCAGACCACGACGCGCAGGACGCGCGGGCGGCGAACGGCTCAACCGACATGATGGTGATCAGGCGCTGCGTTGGAGCGTTTGCTCCGTTTGTTCCATCGTAGCCTCGGCGCTCTCGGAGGGAGCAGCATGGGGCAGCGGAGCCCAAGCATCGTCCCAACGGCGCGATAGGCTCATTGCGGAATTGATCAATCCTGCCATCGAATAGGTCTGCGGAATGTTGCCCCATAACTGGCCTGTCGCAGGGTGCAAATCCTCGCTCAGCATCCCGAATGCATTGCGATGGTTGAGCAACTCACTGAAAAGCTCGCGGGCATCTTCGGTCCGCCCGATCAAAGCGAGAGCGTCGATGTACCAGAATTGGCAGGCGAGAAAGGCTGACTCAGGTAAACCGAAATCGTCCTCGGCGGCGTAGCGCAACATCAGCCCATTGCGCATCAATTCGCGCCCGATTGTATCGCAAGTCTTGACGAAGCGCGGGTCATTCGGTGCGACAAGGCCAAGTTCCGCGAGCAGCAGCACGCTCGCGTCGAGTTCGCTGTTGTCGAAAGCGCCGGTGAAGGCGCCGCGCTTTTCGCTCCAGGCGCGAGTCAGGATTTCCGAGCGGATTTTATCGGCCGAGTGCCTCCAATAGACAGCGCGCTCGTGGAGCCCGAGCAGGCTCGCAATTCTTGCCAGGCGATCGCAGGCGACCCAGCACATCGTAGCAGAATGGGTGTGGATGCGTTCGCGTCCGCGATACTCCCAGATGCCTGCGTCGGGCTTGAGGTAAAGCCGGCGCGCCTGTTGACCGAGATGCTCGAGCTCGCGAAAGAGGCTGGCGTCGCCCATGCGCGGCAGACGCTGGTCGATGAACATTTGCGACGCGCCGAGAATGACGCTGCCGTACGCATCGTGTTGCAGTTGTTTTGAGGCAAGATTTCCGACGCGCACAGGCCCCATGCCGAGGAAGCCTTGCAGATCGGGTGCGACGCGCTCTTCCATCGTATCGTTATGAACGATGCCGTAGAGCGGCCTCAGCGGGCTTTCGGTGTCCGCGACGATTGTCGTGATGTAACCAAGGTAGTTTTCCATCGATTGCGTCGCGCCGAGGCGGTTCAGCGCGCGGATGACGAAATAAGCGTCGCGCAGCCAGCAGAAACGGTAGTCCCACGTGCGCGGCGTATTCGGCGCTTCGGGTATGGACGTCGTCAGCGCGGCAATGATGGCGCCGGTTTCCTCGAACGTGCAGAGTTTCAGAGAAATGGCGGCGCGGATGACCTCGGACTGCCATTCGTAGCCGATGGCGAGACCGCGCACCCATGTCACCCAGTAGTCGCGCGTCTGATCCAAAAATTCACGCGACATGGCGTCGATCGAGCTTTCGATCGGCTCGTCGCTGCCGAGGACAAGCGTGACGGGATGCGTCAATACAAATGGCGTCTCGTGAACGATGTAGGACACGGCGAGGTCGGTCGTGACACGAATAGGCGTCGAACCCGCGCTATATCGGATGTGATTGGAACCTTGGGCAGGTGAAGCTGTCGCCTCGCCATATCCGAACGCCGGCCGTACCCGGCAGACAATACGGGGGAGGCCGTTCAGCGGTTCGATGCGGCGTATCAGCTGCGTCGGGTGGAACGACCGGCCAAAGCGAAGGAAGCGGGGGGCGAAGTCCGTTATTTTGACGCGCGCGCCGTTACTCGCAACGAGAATGGTTTCGAGGATGCAGGTGTTGCGCACATAGCCCGACGTCGCCGAAACCTGCCCCTCGAGCTGGACGTCGCAGAATCCTTTGTCTTCGTTTCCCGAGAGCAGCCGGCAGAATACCGGATCGCCATCCAGCCTCGGGAAGCACCACCAGACGATGCGGCCGCCAGGGTCAATCAACGCTGCAACGCGGCCGTTGCCGATAGCCGCGACGTCGAGCGACGAACGATATTGCGTGACGGTCATCAAATCCCCCGAGGGAAAGCACACTTTCTAAGATCGAACTAACGCACGATCGGAGGTGTTGGTTGCGGTCTTCAGTCTCGCGCCTGCAGCCGGCGGCATCGCGTCTCTATGCGCGATGGGCGGACGCGCTAGACGCAGAAAGCCAGTTGTACCCGCGCCATTGTGCCAAACGTGTGGCCGGCCCTTCAGGCGACCTGATTCGATTCATCGCGCGATAGGGCGACACGCTCCGATGCTTGATGCTGAAGCGTCGCAACGAGATCCCTCACGTCGGCCGGATTATACGGTTTTGTCAGATGCGGATATTCCCGCAACAGCGGCGGCAGAAAGATCAAATCATTGTAGCCCGTAGTAAACGCGAAGGGAACGCGTCGCCGATCGAGGATTTCGGCAACCGGAGCACTGTTGTCCGCCCCGAGATTGATGTCGATCAGGGCGATGTCGAACTCGGAATCGGTCGCAGCGCACAATGCTTCCGAGAGCTGCGCGAATGGTCCGACGACCACGTGGCCATCATCCTCGAGATCGAGCTTTAGCTGCAAGGCTATCAGGGCTTCGTCCTCGATGAGAAGAATTTTGCAACCTTTGCAAGCAGGCACGCTTGCAACCGATTGAGCCATTCGAGTCTTCGAAACGATTGCGACATGACGTGTGCCGACCATTTGCGTGCGGGTCGAAAGGTCGCCCTCGAAGCTGAATTCGAAGCCCTCGGCCGCAAGTTCCATCTTCGCTTGTCCGCCGCACTCGGATGCGGCGCTGCGGATGACGGTCAGGCCGAACCCATTGCGGATCGGTTTCGTGCAGGGTGGTCCGCCGCGCTCCTTCCACGCGAATTTAATCTTCTCGCCGTCGGCCGAGACGACACGTGACCAGCCTACGAATACCGTACCGCCGGCTGCCGACAGTGCGCCATGTTTCACAGCGTTGGTTACGAGTTCATGCAGAACGAGCGCCATCGATTGTGCGAACTTTGACGTGAGGCGCACGCGGTCGCCTTCGATCACGATGTCATTGTCGGTGCGAGATCGGAAGGGTTCCAGCGCACCTGCCACCAGCTCGTGCAGGTCAACTCCCGTCCAACTGCTCTGACGCAGCAGATCGTGCGCCGCCGACATCGCGTGAATGCGCCCGTCGAGGGCAGACGCAAAAGCATCGATCGAAGTGGCGTTGGAACTCGAAAGGCGCGCGATTGCGGCGACGTTGGCGAGAATGTTCTTTACGCGGTGATCAAGCTCGGCCATCAGAAGCTGCTGATGGCTATCGGCCGATTTCCGTTCGGTGATATCGAGCAGTGTTCCGATGACGCGCGCGGACCCGCCGCTGCTGGTCTGGAAGGCGCGCGCGCGGGCGAGAACCCAGGCGACGCCGCGCATGCCGTTGACGCGGAATTCAAGCTCAGAAGTCGTGTCCGCAAAATTTGCTGCTCTGAAATAGCTGCGCACGGCGTCGCGATCATCGGCGTGGACGAGGTCGATGAAGGCATCGAAGCGCTGATGCTCGGGCACCGCAACGTGAAGAACTTCGGCGATATTCGGCGACCATTGCAGATGCTGCTCGGACTGGTCGTATTCGAAGGTTCCCAGTCGTGCCGCCTCGCTGGCGAGGCGTAACCGCTCCTCGCTCTGTTGCAGCATGGCGTGGGAATGTTCGAGTTGTTCGGTGCGCTGCCTGACGCGCTCCTCAAGCTCGGCGTTAAGAGCGTCGAGCTGACGGCTTTTTCGGTACAACTCGACGAAGATTTGCACCTTCGCTTTGAGAATTTCGGGAACGACGGGCACCGGCACGTAATCGACGGCGCCGGTACGATAGCCTTTCAAAAGATCGTCGGTATCGAGGCGTACCGCCGAGATGAAGATAACCGCAGTCTTTTCATGGCGCGGATGATTGTGGATCATTTCGGCAAGCTCGAACCCGTCGAGGTCCGGCATGCAAACGTCCATCAGAATGACCGCGATCTCGGTTTTCAGCAGCGCAGCAAAAGCCTCTTCGGCCGTCGTCGCTTTAATAAGGCTTGCGTTCAAGCCATCCAGAATTGCCTCGTAGGCGAGAAGTTTTCCGGGCTGGTCGTCGACAAGCAGGATGTTGACTGTTTCGTCGGAAATCTCTGAAGCCACGCCTGTCCCCCTTCACCGATGTAGCCACATGCGCAACGCCGACAGAAGCTGCTCCGTATCGACGGGCTTTGCGAGATAGTCCGATGCCCCGGCTTCCAGACATTTCTCGCGATCGCCCTTCATCGCCTTGGCGGTGAGTGCGATAATCGGCAACCGCTGATGCTTTTCGCTGCCGCGGATGCGCTGCATCGTCTGATAGCCGTCCATTTCCGGCATCATGATATCCATCAGCACGATAGATACGTCTGTCGAATTCAGCGTTTCTATGGCTTCGCGCCCCGTCGTCGCCGTCAGGACGTTCATTCCGCGGCGTTCGAGCAGGCTGCTCAGTGCAAATATGTTGCGGGCATCGTCGTCGACGAGCAGAACCTTACGGCCGACTAGGTAATCGTCGGTACCGTGCAATCGGGATAAAAGCTCTCGTTTTTCGGGAGGCAGCTCTGCGATGACGCGGTGCAGGAACAGGGCCGTCTCATCAAGCAGCCGTTCGGGAGACTCGACGCCCTTGACGACGACGGTGCGTGCCAATTGACGGATCTTGTGATCTTCCTCGTTGGAGAGTTCGCGGCCCGTGAATACCACGACCGGAATGTCGCGCATGGCGGGCGATCCGCACATCTGCTCGAGGATTTCGAAGCCCGACATGTCAGGCAACTTCAAATCAAGAACGACACAATCAATCGGATTTTCCCGCAGAGCCTTTAGCGCGTCGGCGCCATCGGCGGCGGTCAGGATCTCGACATCGTCGTTTTTCAACAGCTCGGCGACGCTCATGCGCTCGGTATGATCATCGTCGACGATGAGGAGCCGTTTCCGCGGCGACTTCGCGAATTCCGCGATGCGCCTCAAGGCGGATTTGAGTTCCTCGGGCTGCAGCGGCTTCGTCAGATATGAAAATGCACCTCTGGCGAGGCCGTGGTGGCGATCGTCGTCCAACGTCACGACCTGCACCGGAATATGGCGCGTCAGCGGATTGTGCTTGAGCTGACTCAAAACGGACCAGCCGAGAACGTCGGGTAAATGGATGTCGAGCGAAATCGCTGTCGGATTGTAGTCCGTCGCGACCGATAGCGCATCGGCGCCGCGGTGGCAGACGATGCATTTGAAGCCCGTTTCGCGGGCTGCCTCGATGAGAATTTTTGCATACCGCGGATCATCCTCGACGATGAGAAGAACCTGATCGCCGGCGACGATGCTGTCGCGATCATCGTTAAGCGGTTCGGGCAATGCGGGCTGTACCGGGGCACGCGCCACAGAATTCTGATCGGCTCTTGATCGCGTCTCGACGGCGGGCGGCGCATAGCGAAGTGGAATGTAGAGCGTGAACGTGCTGCCCTTGCCCGGCTCGCTGCGCAATTGAATTTCGCCGCCCAGCAGATGCGCCAGCTCGCGGCTGATCGCGAGGCCGAGGCCGGTGCCGCCGTACTTGCGGCTCGTACTCGCGTCCGCCTGCTGGAACGCTTCGAAGATCAGTTTCTGCTTGTCCGACGGGATGCCGATGCCAGAGTCGTCGACTTCGAAAGCGACGACCATCGGCGCGGCGGCTAGGATCGGGTGATCCTCCGGACCCCATTTGGCAGTCGCAGGCTTGACGGAAAAACGCACGTAGCCCTGGCGGGTGAACTTGAAGGCATTCGATAGCAGGTTTTTCAATACCTGCTGCAGGCGTTTCGAGTCGGTATAGAGGGTCCGTCCCAGATCCGCGTCGAAGCTCATCCCGAAATCGAGGTCCCGGCGCTCCGCCTCGTGACGGAAGGGACGTGCTATCGCTTCAAGGAGACCGTTGAACGTGATCTCCTCGGCATCGACCGAGACCGTTCCGGATTCGATCTTCGAGAGATCGAGAATGTCGCTGATCAGGTTCAGAAGATCCGTGCCGGCGCCGTGAATGGTGCGCGCGAACTCGACCTGTCTTTCCGAAAGATTGCCGTCGGGATTGTCGCTGAGCTGCTGGCCGAGAATGAGGATGCTGTTGAGCGGTGTCCGAAGCTCGTGCGACATGTTCGCGAGGAATTCGGATTTGTAGCGCGATGTCAGCGCAAGCTCTGCGGCTTTTTCCTCGACGGCACGGCGAGCCTGATCGATTTCCTCGTTCTTGCGTTCGACTTCGACGTTGCGCTCGGCAAGCTGCTGGGCTTTCTGTGCCAGTTCTTCGTTGGTCTTTTGCAGCGCCTTCTGTTGCTCCTGAAGCTCGGCGGCCAGCTCCTGCGATTGCGTCAGGAGTTCCTCGGTTTGCATCGTCGCCTCGATGCTGTTCAGGACGATGCCGATGCCCATCGTCAACTGTTCGAGGAATGTCAGGTGTGCCGGCTCGAAATCGTGCAGCGAGCTGAGAGAGATGACGGCCTTGATCTGGTCCTCGAACGTGATCGGCAGGACGATGACACTGCGAGGAACAGCCTTGAATACGACGGCATCGATCGGAACTGCGGCTTCCGGGATGTTGTTCAGCAGACGGCGTTGTTTTTCCAGTGCGCATTGTCCGATAAGGCCCGATCCGAGTTCGAGCCGGTCGGGATAGCCAGCCCCCATGTCGTCGGCGTACCTGGCGAGCAGCTTCAACTGATTTTCGGTGCTGGCATCGAACTGATAGATAACGCCCTGGTGCGCGTTGACGAGCGGGACAAGCTCCGACAAGAGTTTCTTGCCGACAGTTACGAGATCGCGCTGCCCTTGCAGCATGCTGGTGAAACGCGCCAAGTTCGTTTTCAGCCAATCCTGCTCGGTGTTGCGCTCCGTCGTCAGGCGGAGGTTGCCGATCATTGTGTTGATGTAATCTTTCAGCTCAGCCACTTCGCCGCGCGCTTCGACCTGAACCGAGCGGGTGAGATCGCCTTTCGTGACGGCCGTGGTGACCTCGGCGATGGCGCGCACTTGGTTGGTGAGATTGTCGGCGAGAAGGTTGACGTTGCCGGTCAGGTCTTTCCACGTACCGGCGGCGCCGGGCACGTTCGCCTGTCCGCCGAGGCGGCCTTCGACGCCAACCTCGCGCGCGACGGTCGTCACCTGATCGGCGAAAATCGCGAGCGTGTCGGTCATGGCATTGATCGTCTCGGCGAGGGCTGCGACTTCGCCTTTCGATTTGACGGTGAGCTTGGGCTTCAAATCGCCCTCGGCGACCGCGGTCACGACTTTGACGATGCCGCGAACCTGCTCCGTCAGGTTGGCCGCCATCACGTTGACGGTGTCTGTCAAGTCCTTCCACGTGCCACCCGCGCCAGGCACGGTCGCCTGTCCGCCGAGGCGGCCCTCGGTTCCGACCTCGCGGGCGACGCGCGTCACTTCGGATGCAAAGCCGTTGAGCTGGTCGACCATCGTGTTGATGGTGTTCTTCAGCTCCAGGATTTCGCCTTTGACGTCGACGGTGATCTTGCGCGAAAGGTCGCCGCGGGCGACGGCGGTCGTCACCTCCGCGATGTTGCGGACCTGTGTCGTAAGATTTGCGGCGAGGAGGTTGACGTTGTCGGTCAGGTCTTTCCAGGTGCCGCCGACGCCGGGCACGACGGCCTGACCGCCGAGGCGACCCTCGGTACCGACCTCGCGGGCGACGCGCGTCACTTCCGCCGCGAACGAGCGAAGTTGCTCGACCATCGTGTTCAACGTTTCTTTCAGCAGCAGAATCTCGCCGCGCACGTCGACGGTGATCTTCTTCGAAAGGTCGCCCGACGCGATGGCGGTCGCGACCTCGGCGATGTTGCGCACCTGAGCCGTCAGGTTGCCGGCCATGAAGTTGACGTTGTCGGTCAGGTCTTTCCAGGTTCCCGCGACACCCGAGACCTGCGCCTGTCCGCCGAGCTTGCCTTCTGTTCCGACCTCGCGCGCAACGCGCGTCACTTCCGACGCGAAGGCGTTCAACTGGTCGACCATCGTGTTGATGGTGTTCTTCAGCTCCAGGATTTCGCCTTTGACGTCGACGGTGATCTTGCGCGAGAGGTCGCCGCGGGCAACGGCCGTCGTCACTTCGGCGATGTTGCGGACTTGGGCCGTCAGGTTCGACGCCATCGAGTTGACGTTGTCGGTCAAGTCCTTCCACGTTCCCGCGACGCCCGGAACCTGGGCTTGGCCGCCAAGCTTGCCGTCGGTGCCGACTTCACGCGCAACGCGCGTCACTTCCCCGGCGAAGGCGTTCAACTGATCGACCATCGTATTGATGGTTTCCTTCAGCTCGAGAACCTCGCCGCGTACATCGACGTCGATTTTCTTCGAAAGGTCGCCCGAAGCGATGGCAGTCGAAACGTCTGCGATGTTGCGCACCTGCGTCGTCAGGTTCGACGCCATCGAGTTGACGCTGTCGGTCAGGTCCTTCCAGGTTCCGGCAACGCCGCGCACGTCGGCCTGACCGCCAAGCTTGCCTTCGGTACCGACCTCGCGCGCAACGCGCGTCACTTCGGATGCAAAGCCGTTGAGCTGGTCGACCATCGTGTTGATGGTTTCCTTGAGCTGCAAGATTTCGCCCGAGACGTTGACCGTGATCTTTTTCGACAGGTCGCCGCGGGCGATGGCAGTCGCAACGTCTGCGATGTTGCGCACCTGCGCCGTCAGGTTGCCGGCCATTGAGTTGACGTTGTCGGTCAAGTCTTTCCAGGTTCCGGCGACGCCGGGGACGGTTGCCTGACCGCCGAGGCGGCCCTCGGTACCGACCTCGCGGGCGACGCGCGTCACTTCGGATGCAAAGCCGTTGAGCTGGTCGACCATCGTGTTGATGGTGTTCTTCAGCTCCAGGATTTCGCCTTTGACGTCGACGGTGATCTTGCGCGAAAGGTCGCCGCGGGCGACGGCGGTCGTCACCTCCGCGATGTTGCGGACCTGTGTCGTAAGATTTGCGGCGAGGAGGTTGACGTTGTCGGTCAGGTCTTTCCAGGTGCCGCCGACGCCGGGCACGACGGCCTGACCGCCGAGGCGACCCTCGGTACCGACCTCGCGGGCGACGCGCGTCACTTCCGCCGCGAACGAGCGAAGTTGCTCGACCATCGTGTTGATGGCTTCTTTCAATTGCAGGATCTCGCCGCGCACGTCGACGGTAATCTTCTTCGAAAGGTCGCCGTTGGCGACGGCGATCGTGACCTCGGCGATGTTGCGCACCTGCGCCGTCAGGTTCGACGCCATCGAGTTCACGCTGTCGGTCAGGTCTTTCCAGACGCCAGTCACTTCGCGGATTTGCGCCTGTCCGCCGAGCTTGCCATCCGTTCCGACCTCGCGCGCGACGCGCGTCACTTCGGACGTAAAGATCGAGAGCTGCTTGATCATTGTGTTAACGATCGTCGCCGAGCGCAGGAACTCTCCTTTGAGAGGGCGGCCATCGACCTCCAGTCGCATAGGCTGCAGCAGGTCGCCTTGTGCGACGGCGGCGATCGTGCGGGTCACCTCGGCAGTCGGCCGTAGCAGGTCGTCGATCAGCGAATTGACGGATTCCTCCATTTCGCCCCACGCCCCGTGCGCGAGCCCGAGCTTGACGCGCTGGTTCGTCAGCCCTTCCTTACCGACGACTTGACCAACCCGGTGAAGCTGGCCGGCCATGCGCTGGTTGGTCGAGACGATATCGTTAAAGACGTCGGCGATCTTGCCCGGTAATCCGTCCCAGTCACCGCGCAATCGTACCGTAAAGTCGCCCTCCCGCACGGCCTGAAGGGCCTGGAGCATCTCGACAAGCACCATGTTGGAACCGCCGACCAAGCGCTCGGCTCCGACCGTGCTGATCTGCTCCGACATTACGCTTTTCCCCTCAGAACCGACCTAAATGCCTCTCAACGCCCACAGGACGGAATAGTTCCGCGCGATATACAGGCGGTGAGCAAAAAAGCGTGCGCAAGGTTGGCCATCGCTGCCCCATGCGAACCTGCTCATCCGCGGGCGCAGCATCAGCAGGCTGCCGGCTATGCTCCGTGAGCCGGCATGAAGCTCAAGGAAGGTGGCGACATAGGGGCTTTTTTCCGAATTGTGATATGTGTGTAATGCGCGAGCGCTCAACGGCTTGAACTCTTGGCAGGCGGCGCATTTTCTGGATGACGTTGCTCCGCGCCTTCCTTTGTGTGCTGTTGTCCCGATGTCTCTTCGACCAGGCGGCTTCTGGCGCGGTTGACCCGGCTTTTCATGGTTCCGACTGCGCAGCCGCAGACGCGCGCCGCGTCTTCGTACGAAAAGCCTTCCGCTGTTATCAGGAGCAGCGCTTCGCGGTGGTCGGGGGATAGGCGCATGAGCGCTCGCCGCATGTCGTCGAATTCAAGCTGCGTCAGCTGCGTCGCCGGCACGCTGGCGTTCATCGCGGCGTGGTCCTGGTCCAGTTCCTCGCGCTGGGATTTGCGGTAATGGGTGAAATAGGTATTGCGCAAGATCGTGAAGAGCCACGCCTTGAGATTTGAGTCCGGGACGAAGGAATCCTTGTGCGCCCATGCCTTTAGCAGCGTTTCCTGAACGAGGTCGTTTGAAAGCTGCCCCTCACCGCAGAGAGAGTGTGCGAAGGCTCGAAGATTTGGGATAGCCGCGATCAAGGCATCCCCGAAGCTTGGAGTTTCGGTCACTCCGACTCCTCCTTGGACTCGAGCTGGCGGACGAGCTTTAGGAGCTCGTCGGGAACCGGCTCGCGGACCATCGAGGCATACATGGTGCGCATGCGTTCTCCGATGAGCTGCGCCGCAATTCCGGGCAAACGGGTGACGCCCTTCTGAGGCGCCTCTGGTTGGGGCTGTGCCTCGGGTTCAGAAATCGCTTCTTCTTTGTTTCGCGTGTGCTCGTCCGGCGCGTCCAAGCGCTGTTGCATAATGAAAACCTGGCCTTGCTGATTTTTTGATTGGCCTCGCTAGAGACAAAGTTGTTCCCCATGTTCCGAGGCGGTCCAGCTTTGCGAACGCCGGGAAAGAGAATTTGTTCCGTCGTGGGAACCAGTGGTGTGGCCGGGCGTTGAAGTGCCGGTGCAGCTTGACTGTTAGAATGGACTGGCTATCCGTCCCGTCCCTCGACGTCGGCCCGGGAGGTGCAGTGTGTCATGTCGATTGCCCAGACGATCCGTCCCCATCTGCCGTATCTGCGGCGTTTCGCCCGGACGCTGACGGGAGCCCAGGAAACGGGAGATGCTTATGTCGCCACGTTGCTCGAAGGTCTGGTTTCGACACCCTCGGATTTTCCGACGGATATGCCGGCGCGCGTAGCGCTCTACCACCTGTTTCTAAGGGTTTGGAACTCCGTGCGGCTGTCGTCGTCCGACGGCGAAGATGTGCAAGGATCGCTGGCGACGGCGCAACGCCGGATCAATTCAATCAGCTCGTTGCCACGACAGGCGTTTCTTCTCATTGCTGTCGAAGGATTTACCGCGGCGGAGGCTGCAACCATTCTTGAAGTCGGCGAAAAGGATATCGAGAGCTTGCTCGACGTTGCCGGCCAAGAAATTGCGCATCAGGTCGCGACCAATGTCCTCATCATCGAGGACGAGCTTCTGATTGCGATGGACTTGGAAACAATCGTTACAAGTCTTGGGCACACGGTTCAGGAGGTGGCGACCACCAAGACCGAAGCCCTCGCCGCCGTTAAGCGTCAGAAACCCGGACTCATTCTTGCCGACGTGAAGCTGGCGGACGGCAGCAGCGGTCTCGACGCGGTGAAAGAGATCGTGGCGGAAGGAGAAGTTCCTATCATCTTCATTACGGCGTATCCGGAAAAAGTGCTGACGGGCGAGCGACCCGAGCCGACGTTCCTGATCTCGAAGCCGTTCCAGCGTGAGACCGTCATGGCGATTATCAGCCAGGCGCTGTTCTTCGATACAAGGGCCCACCTGCGGACGGCGGCTGCCTAACACCCCACCTTCCTTTTACCCTGATGGGAGCAGGCTCGACCAATCCACTCGCTGCGAAGCCCGCCGTCATCAGTTCCGTTGCAGTACCGCTCTGCAGCACAGCCGTGACACCAACTCCTGCCAGAAAGGCGCGAAACCCGGTCTTGAGCGCGGTGCCCAGCAGGGAGGCTCAGCCATGGTGACCAATCCAATCCGTATTGACTAGGATCGGCGGTTGCGCTCGGCGCGGAGCTTTGCCCAATAATCGAGGCGTTTCTTGATTTCACGTTCGAAGCCGCGCTCAGGCGGATCGTAATATTTCGGACGCTTTTTGAATTCGTCCGGAAAGTAGTTCTGGCCTGAGAAAGCTTCCGGCTGATCGTGATCGTAGAGGTAATCCGAACCGTAGCCTTCCTCTTCCATCAGTTTTGTTGGCGCGTTGAGAATTGTCTTCGGCGGCGAGATCGATCCGTGTTCCTTGGCAGCGCGCATCGCCGCTTTGAAGGCGACGTAATTGGCGTTCGATTTCGGCGCCGTCGCCATGTAGATCACGGCTTCGGCAAGAGCCAGCTCGCCTTCCGGCGAGCCAAGAAAATCGAAGGCTTCTTTCGCGGCGTTGGCGATGACGAGCGCCTGTGGATCTGCAAGGCCGATGTCCTCGACCGCCATGCGGACGACGCGGCGGGCGATGAACAATCGATCCTCGCCGCCGTCGAGCATCCGGCAAAAATAATAAAGTGCCGCGTCCGGATCGGAGCCGCGCACGGCCTTATGTAGCGCCGAGATCAGATTGTAATGGCCCTCGCGTGATTTGTCGTAGAGCGGAGCGCGCCGCTGGACGAGCTTGACGAGCGCCTCGCGGGTGAGTGGCTTCCCCTTCGGCGCAACCGCCGCGAAGACGTCTTCTGCAAGATTGAGAATGGCGCGGCCGTCGCCATCGGCCATGCCTTTGAGGGCTTCGCGTGCATCCGCATCGAGCGGCAGGGGCCGGCCGACGTCCGCTTCGGCACGCTTCAAGAGCGTTTCGAGCGTCGCGTCGTCGAGGCGATTGAGGACGAGCACGCTGGCCCGCGACAGAAGCGCGGCGTTGAGCTCGAACGACGGGTTTTCCGTCGTCGCCCCGACGAGAGTGATCGTGCCGTCTTCCATGTAGGGCAGGAAGGAGTCCTGCTGTGAGCGGTTGAAGCGATGAATTTCGTCGATGAAGAGGAGGGTGCCCTTACCCTGTTCGCGCATGACTTTCGCGCGCTCGAAGGCCTTCCTCAGATCGGCAACGCCGGAAAAGATCGCCGAGAGTTGCTCGAAATTGAGATGTGTTTCGCTCGCGAGAAGCCGGGCGATCGTCGTCTTGCCGGAACCCGGAGGCCCCCAGAAAATCAGGCTTGGCACGCGGCCGCTTTTCAGCATGCGCGTCAGCGTTCCGTCCGGCCCGACGATGTGATCCTGCCCGGCGACTTCCTGCAGGGTTTTCGGGCGCAGGCGATCGGCAAGCGGCCGCGGCGCGCTCTTCTCCAGTCCTGCAGCTTCAAAGAGATTTGTCATGACGCGCATATATAGAGGGCCGCGCGCGCCGTTCCAAACCCGAAGCGCTGGCGTTACCGGTCATTCCCCGACTGAACGGGCGAACGTCCAGGCTTTTGTGGGTTTGGCCCTGGATGGCCGCCTCGGAGGGCGGCCATGACGTGGAATAAGTACAGCGCACCCTCTCACGTCATGGCCGGCCAGGGCCGCACGGCAGTCGGCTAGCGGCGAAATGCGTCTGGGCTTCCGTTCGTCTATGCTCGAACGGCGACGTTGACGGTCTTGGCCGGTCCTGAGCTTGCACCGGATGCGTCGGTCACTTCGACATCGAAGTGCGCCTTCGGGCCCTGCGAGCCGTCGTGGGAGAAATAGACTTGGCCGCCTGCAAGATCGGCCTGTGAGAACGAGCTGACAGGTGTCTTTAGCGTGCCGGCGAGGGCCACAAAGCCGCCATTCGCTTTCGAGACCGCAAACGTCAGGTCTTCAGGCTTGTCGTCGGGGTCGACGGCGTTCAGGTCGGCAAGCGTGATGCGCACCGAGCGGCCCTTGTCGACAGTCAAGTCGAGGTCGCCTGCAATTGCCGGCGGAATGTTCCGGACGTGGGCCGAAAGCTCGGCCCCTTCTTCCATCGACAGGCGCCCGTACCTGATCTTGCCCGCGGCGCTGCCGGTGCTTTTCAGCGAGAAAAGCTGCTGCACACGAACGTCGCCCTGAAGGGTGCCATGAACCTCGGCTGTGTCCGATTTGACGTTGCCGAAGACCTTCCCGCCTTCCTGAACCACAAGTTCCGACGCCGTAACGCCGCCTTCGACGTAACCCCAAACCTCAACCCGGCGGCCTTTCTTGACTTCGCCCTTCAGCACGGCACCTTCGCCGATGATCAAAACACCTCGCGTATCGGCCATCGGCTAAACTCCCCCATAACACGCATTACCTCGCCCGAACCTCGACCACGATTTTGTCAGCTTCTCGACCGTGGCATGACGCGGTGCGTTAACCTTGAAGGGGCGTTTCTCTCGGTGCCATTGCCGACTGTTTGTCAGGCCCCTGCAGAAAGGCGTTGATCGTTCCGCCGGTCGAGGATGCCACGCTTGACCTCGGACCGAATTCCGGGCTCTCCCATGTCCATGAGCGTCGAGACAATCACAGTTGCGGATGGCGAGGCCGATATGCGCCTCGATCGCTGGTTCCGTGCGCACTTTCCGGACGTCGGATACACCTATCTCCAGAAGCTCTTGCGCTCGGGACAGGTGCGGGTCGATTCCAAGCGCGCGCAGGCGAACGACCGTTTGAGTGCGGGCTCCGAAATCCGCGTCCCGGCCATCATTCGCCAGCCGAAGAAGGTGAGCCCGAACGGAAGACCGGCGCTTGGCGTTTCGAAGGGCGACCGTGATGCCATCGAAAAAATGATCCTTTACGAGGACGACCATGTGCTCGTCCTGAACAAGCCGTTTGGTCTCGCGGTGCAGGGTGGCACAGGCACCAAGAAGCATATTGACGGCATGCTCGAAGGCATGGCGGATCGCTTCGGCGGCGAGCGTCCGCGTCTGGTGCATCGCCTCGACCGCGACACGACTGGCGTGCTGCTCGTTGCAAAAACACGTGAAGCTGCGGCGAAGCTCGGCCGCATATTCCAGACGCGCTCGGCGGCCAAAACCTACTGGGCGCTGGTCAAAGGCGTGCCGAAGCCGCCGCAGGGCAAGGTCGAGGCTGCGCTCGTCAAGGCGTCAGGCCCCGATGGCGACCGCGTGCGCAAGGCGAAGCCCGGCGAGCAGGACGTCGCGATGCACGCGACGACGCACTATTCCGTCATCGACCGCGCTGCGCATAAAGCGGCGTGGGTGTCGCTGAAGCCGGTCACCGGGCGGCAGCATCAACTCCGCGCGCATATGCATCTCATCGGTCATCCGATCGTCGGCGACAACAAGTACGAAGGCGACGTGCACATGCCGGCGGAGAACATCGAGAAGAAGCTGCACCTGCACGCGCGCCGCCTCGTCATTCCGCATCCAAAGGGGGGCAAGATCATCGATGTGACGGCGCCGCTGCCCGCCCACATGGCGGCATCGTGGGAATTGCTCGGCTTCGACATTGGAAAGTTCGAATGAGGTGCCTCGACTTTTCAAGTCGTAGCGACGAGATGAGGGCGAAGCATGGCTGATCTGATTGCATCCACAATCCGCTCCGTATTATCGAATTCTTTCTTGACCTTTCTTGTCGTCGGTCTTGTATTCTCCATCGTTGCCATCGCCCGCGCGCCGAAGCCGGTGTCTGCCTCGGTCATCGTCGAAAAGCTGTTGTCCTGGCACGTCTTCTGGTCGATCGGCGTCGGCTATTTCTATAATTTTGTCATGCACGCATTTTTTGGAGAGATGGTGGCCTCATTCATTGGCTGGGCGGATAGCCCGTTCCAGTTTGAAGTGGCGACCGCCAGTCTCGGCTTTTCCGCCGTCGGCTTGATTGCGGCCTTTCGAAGTTTCGACCTCCGTCTCGCGGCAGTTGTCGGTCCGGCCTTGTTTATGCTCGGCGCGGCGGTAGGTCATGCCTATCAGATGGCCGTGCACCAGAACTTCGCGCCAGGCAACGCCGGCGTGGTTTTCTATATGGATATTGTCATACCATTGATCGGGTTCGTGCTGCTTTGGCTCCAGTATCGGATCGGTCATCGGGGCGTGCAAACCTAGCTTGGTGAGGAGCTGCGCCGCGGCGTGGCGTCGCCCGTCCCGATCATGCATCTCGCGGAATTTGCGGCGTTATTGTAGCGTGCTAGAACGCATCCATGAAACTCATCGTTTTCGATTGCGACGGAACGATCGTCGACAGCCAGGCCGGTATCGTCCTGTCGATGGAGCATGCCTTCAAATCGCTGCGCATGGTGCCGCCGACGCGCAAGCAGACGCTTGCCGTCGTCGGCCTGTCGCTACTCGAAGCGTGCTCGGCGCTGGCGCCTGAAGCGGAATACGGAACGTGCGTCGAATTGGCCGAGGGCTACAAGGCTGCGTTCCGGGAACTCGACCGAAATCCGTCGGACACCGACATTCTCTTTCCGCTGGCCAGGGAAACAATTGCGCATCTCGCGGCACGCGAAGATCATCTGCTCGCCATTGCGACCGGCAAGTCCCGGCGCGGGGTTGAGCGGATGTGCGAGCGGGAAGGATGGCAGTCCTATTTCGTGACCATCCAGACGTCGGACGATCATCCTTCGAAACCCAATCCTTCGATGCTGCTGAGAGCTATGCTTGAAGCAGGCGTCGAGCCTGCCGATACGGTCATGATCGGCGACACGACGTATGACGTGGATATGGCACGCGCTGCGGGTGTTCCGGCGATCGGCGTCGCATGGGGCTACCATAGCGTTGCGGAATTGACGAATGCCGGTGCGCGTAAGATCGTCGAAAGCTTTACCGATCTTCCGGCAGCGATCGACATCGCGTTTGGCACCAAGAGCTGCGCGGCATGAGCGGCACGACGTCCAATGGTAATGGGAAAGATCGCCATCGCGCCGATCTGGAGCGTGCTTCCGGTGGTCCGCGCGGTGTCATCAGCGACAGCCTAGCCAAGCCGCTGGCCCGCCGATTCTACAAGGGGGCGAGCGTCAGCGATGTGGCGCCGTTCCAAATTCTGCTCGATGGACGCGCCATTAAGACACCGAAGAAGCGTGCCCTTGCCGTCCCGACAAAAGCGTTGGCTGAGGCGATCGCGGAAGAATGGCAGGCGCAGCAGGAGTTCGTCGATCCGTCGCGCATGCCGCTGACGCGTTTTGCTAACACCGCGATCGACGCCGTCAGCGAAACGGAGGATGCGGTTGCGGCCGATATCGTCGCTTATGCGGGCAGCGATCTCGTTTGCTATCGCGCCGAGACGCCGGAGGCGTTGGTCGCGCTTCAGTCTCGCGATTGGAATCCGGTCGTTGCTTGGGCGGACGCGACGCTCGGGGCTAAGTTCAGGGTCGTGCCGGGGATCGTGCACGTTCAGCAGCCGCCGGCGGCTTTGGCGGCCGTGGCTGAGGCTCTCACTCCCCACGATGCATTCCGCCTGACGGGCCTGCATGTGCTGACGACATTGATGGGTTCGGCGCTGCTGGCGCTGGCGCTTGCGCGGGGAGCCTTAACATCCGATGCGGCGTGGGGTGCGGCGCATGTCGATGAAGATTATGAGATCTCGCTCTGGGGCGAAGATGCCGAGGCCGCCGCCCGCCGCCGCGGCCGCCGCGCCGAGTTCGATGCCGCCTGGCGCTGGTTGGAGCTGCTCAGCTAGGGCCTTGGTCCAGGCCTCAAACATTGAGATAAAAAACGATTAGCTGGACATCGTTCTTTTGCTTCCTGGGCTTTGCCGTCTTGCTCTCACAACATAGTTTGCCTCACACTTGAGGCAACTGATTCGCAGAAGCGTAGGCTGATCGATGCTGCACAGGCCGCGCATTCCGGAACTTGCGCAACGCGACCGGTTTATTCGCCGGGCGGTGAGCGAAGGGCGTGTGCTGACATTCGCCGATGAGGAAACCGCTTCCGTTCCGTCACAGAAGGTACGGGGCAGGACGGTTCAGCTTTTCTGGTCTAGCCCGATCGAGGCGACACGGTGGGCTGAAGCGCTTGCGGGCAATAACGAGCTGCAGGACATCGCTCTTGCGACCTTCGCCGCCGAGATCCTGCCCGGTATTGCCAAGGCCAAGGGATTTGCGGGCACCGATTGGGTGTCCGATCCGATCGAAGCCGAGGTCGATCCCCTCGATCTGCAGATCCGCCTAAAGACGGAGGCGATCCCCTACTATGCCGCTGCTGCGCGTATTCGGGGCGAAGTCTTTCTCGTCGGCGACGAATCCGGGCCGATACTGACGCCGGCTGGACCGTGGGCGCCTGCGGGAGACCTTCTGCATATATTCGCAGCGCGAGCCGAGGCCGAACGCCACCTGAAGCAGGCGGGCGGCAAGCGCGTCATTACCGATCCGATCATCGACTTCGTCGGCGTGACCCTGTCCTGGGCGGCGACGCGCGCCCGCGCCGTCGCCATCGAGCCGATCGCGGGGGCGGGTTTTATCGAGGTTAAGATTGGTGAGTTCGGGCGCCAACTTGCCGCGGCACAAACGTCGGCGTAAACGGCACATCCGGCGGCTTTCGGTTATTAATGATCCGTCCCAATGCGGCCTGCCGGCCGCGCATTTCTCAACATTTGCGCTCTCCCGAGGCCGTGCTAGAGAGCCAGCGCATTTATCACGGCAAGGCAGGGTGGCAGGTTCATGAAAGACATCATCGGGGAGCTCGAGACGCGGCGCGCCAATGCTCGCCTGGGGGGCGGCCAGGCTCGCATCAACTCGCAGCACCAGAAGGGCAAGTTGACGGCGCGCGAACGGATCGAGCTGCTGATGGATGAAGGCTCGTTCGAGGAGTTCGACATGTTCGTCGAGCACCGCTGCACCGAGTTCGGCATGGAAAAGACGAAGGTGCCGGGCGATGGCGTCGTGACCGGGTGGGGCACGATCAACGGCCGCACAGTCTATGTCTTTGCCAAGGACTTCACGGTGATGGGCGGTTCCTTGAGCGAAACGCACGCCAAGAAGATCACCAAGATCCAGGACATGGCGCTCAAAAACCGTACGCCGATCATCGGCCTGTTCGACGCGGGCGGCGCGCGTATCCAGGAAGGCGTCGACGCGCTCGGCGGGTATGGCGAGGTTTTTCAGCGCAACGTGCTTGCCTCCGGCGTCATTCCGCAGATCTCGGTCATCATGGGGCCGTGCGCGGGCGGCGACGTCTACTCCCCTGCGATGACCGATTTCATCTTCATGGTCAAAGACACGAGCTATATGTTCGTGACCGGTCCGGACGTCGTGAAGACGGTGACGAACGAAACAGTGACGGCGGAGGAGCTTGGCGGCGCCAAGGTCCACACGACGAAATCGTCGATCGCAGACCGGGCCTACGAGAACGACGTCGAGGCGCTGCTGCAGATGCGGCGCCTGATGGATTTCCTGCCGTCGAGCAACAAGACCGGCGTCCCGGAAATTCCGACGGAGGATAAGCCCGAGCGCATCGATCGTTCGCTCGACACGCTCATTCCGGACAATCCGAACAAGCCTTACGACATCAAGGAGCTGATCCTCAAGGTCGTCGACGAAGCCGACTTTTTCGAGATTCAGGAAGCGTTCGCGAAGAACATCGTGACCGGTTTCGCGCGCATGGAAGGCCGCACCGTCGGTATCGTTGCGAACCAGCCGATGGTGCTCGCGGGCGTGCTCGACAGCGATGCGTCGCGGAAGGCGGCGCGCTTCGTGCGGTTTTGCGACTGCTTCGATATTCCGATCATCACCTTCGTCGATGTGCCGGGCTTCCTGCCGGGCACGGCGCAGGAATACGGCGGCCTCATCAAGCACGGCGCGAAACTCTTATTCGCTTACGCCGAGGCGACGGTACCGAAAGTCACGGTCATCACGCGCAAAGCCTATGGAGGTGCTTACGATGTGATGAGCTCGAAGCACATTCGCGGCGATGTGAACTATGCGTGGCCGACGGCAGAAATCGCGGTCATGGGTGCGAAAGGCGCCGCCGAGATTCTCTATCGCTCCGAGCTTGGCGATCCCAAAAAGATCGAAGCGCGGATCGAAGAATACAAGAACCGGTTTGCGAACCCGTTCGTTGCCGCCGAGCGCGGCTATATCGACGAAGTGATTAAGCCGTCAACGACGCGCAAGCGTCTCTGCCGTGCGCTCAACATGCTGCGCAACAAGACGCTCGAAAACCCCTGGAAGAAGCACGACAATATTCCTCTATGATTGGCGGCCGCTTCCGACTCCGCTTCGCGAAGCCGGCCGGAAGCGGCCGTCGTTCCTCCCACAGACGCGTAAGCGGTTCGCGCGGTGATGGCCTCATCCGCCTGCGAGCGCGCCCACGATCAGGAACGGCTGCGAGCCAGTCGCGATCGCATCAGGAAGCGGCGCGTCGGGTGCGTCGTGAGATAGATCGCGCTGGCAGGCGAAGAACCTCACGAACGGCCGTCGCTTTTGTGTTCCGTGATCGCGAATGGCGCCGCGCAAAACCGGATAGGCGTTCTCCAACGCGTCGAGAAGCGATTGCTGCGTGAGGGGGCCGTCGACGGAGAGCGCCACCTCTCCCTTGACGTTGGCGTGCATCCGAAGGTGAGCAGGTAGCACGACGCGTATCATATCCGACCTACCGCAGAGTTTGAGCTTCGACCGAGAGCACCGGCGGGAGATCGCGGACGATTGCCGTCCAGTTGTCGCCGGCATCGCAGGAGGCATACACCTGCCCGCCCGTCGTCCCGAAATATATACCGCAGGAGTCGAGCGTATCGACAGACATGGCATCGCGCAGCACGTTCACGTAGCAGTTCGATTGCGGCAGACCGTTCGTCAGGGCTTCCCATTCCTGACCGCCTGTGCGGCTACGCCAGACCTGCAACTGGCCATCGGTCGGAAAGTGCTCTGAATCGCTTTTGATCGGCACGACATAGATCGTCTCTGGTTCGTGCGCGTGGACGTCGATTACGAAGCCGAAGTCCGTCGGCAGGTTGCCGCTGACCTCGTGCCAGGAATTGCCGCCGTCGTCGCTGCGCATCACGTCCCAGTGCTTCTGCATGAACAGGACGTTCGGGCGCGTGGCGTGCATGGCGAGCCGATGGACGCAATGGCCGACCTCAGCATGTGGATCGGGAATGTGCTCCGATTTCAGGCCGCGATTGATCGGCTGCCAGGTTTCGCCGCCATCTTCAGTTCGGAACGCACCGGCAGCGGAAATCGCTATGAACATGCGCTTTGGATCGGATGGGTCGATGAGGATCGTGTGAAGGCACATGCCCCCGGCACCCGGTTGCCAATGTGCTCCCGATCCGTGGCCGCGAAGTCCGGGCAACTCATGCCAGGATTTTCCGCCGTCAACCGACCGGAAGAGGGCGGCATCCTCGACACCGGCGAATACAGTCTCGGCGTCCGTCAGTGACGGCTCGAGATGCCAGACGCGTTTGAATTCCCAGGGATGCGGCGTGCCGTCGTACCACTGGTGCGTCCCGGGAACGCCGTCATAGGCGAATGTGTTGTCGACGGGCTGCCACGTCTTACCGCCATCGTCGGATCTTTGGATTTGCTGGCCGAACCAGCTGCTCGATTGCGAGGCGTAAATCCGGTTTGTATCGATGGGCGAAGCTTTCACATGATAGATTTCCCAGCCCGCGAAATGGGGCCCGCTGATGTCCCACCTTCTTCGCGCTTCATCCGATGTCAGAATGAAAGCGCCCTTCCTGGTTCCGACCAATAACCGCACGCCAGCCATTGTCGCCTCCCTGTTGGCTCAATCAAACACTAGTGGCAGGTGAGGTTCCAGTTCCATCACGCCCTGCCGCTTACAAGGACGCTCTCACTAGCGCAGTTCCGACATACTCCGAGGAAAAAGGCCGGTTTAGGGAGATGTTGAGCCTAAGCGCTTTTTCGATAGTCGCGGACGAGAACCCGATTGCGCTGCGGTGTGTCTGAAGTTGGCCCATACCCGCCGGGCGCCGCCCGTAAGACTTTGTGAAGCATACCTGGTTTGGGATGTGTACGGATCAAATGTCTTAAGCCGTGTGTAACCCCGCATGGGCATACACCGGCGCGAGATCAGCAAGTGCCACTCTATGGAATGCGTTCCGCCGGAGCTGCTATGCAGGTTCAGTCGGGCGAAATCTCATAGAGCATGGTCGTTTTCCGCGGATTCCTACGGGATACCCAATGTTGAACGAAACGCCTCTCCATCCCTGACCTTCAGAGTCGGACGGTTTCACCGGCGTTCTAGCGTTGCCGGCATGCCGTATTTCGGCGGCAGCGTGATTTGCGGCTTGATGTCGATCACCGCGTCCGGAGAAAGCGTGAATTTGTATTTCTGTCCGACCGTCGAGAGAATGATCGCAGCTTCCATCAGCGCGAAATGACTGCCGATGCAGATCCGTTGGCCGCCGCCGAATGGATAGTAGACAAACTTCGGAAGGCGTGCGGCAAGGCCATTGAGCCAGCGCTCCGGCGAGAAGCGCTCAGGCTCGGCAAAATATTTTGGGTCGCGGTGGTTGACCCACTGGCTCATCAACACGGTGTAGCCACGCTTGACGCGGTAGCCGCCGAGTTCGAGATCCGTCGTCGCTTCGCGGCCGATGACGTAGACCGGCGGGTAGAGCCGCATCGCCTCGTTGATGACTGCGGCGGTGTAGGGAAGGGCCGTAAGATCGCTTGGGGTCGGGGCACGGCCACTGAGCACGCGTTGCCATTCCTCGACGAGCTTTTTCTCGATCGCCGGATGCTGCGAGAGCAAGTACCAGCTCCAAGTCAACGTCAAAGCGGTCGTCTCGTGCCCCGCGAGGTAAAGGGTCATGGCTTCGTCGCGAAGCTGCTGATCGCTCATGCCCGTGCCGTCGTCGTGCTGCGCAGCGATCATCGTTGAAAGCAAATCGCTGCCGCGAGGCCGAGCGCGCCCGGCTGCGATGAATCCATCGACGACATGACGCACATCCGTCAGCGCGCGGTTCAGCCGGATGTTAGTGGGCGTCGGCAGCCAAAGCGGCCATTGAAACGGCATGTCGAGGCGCGCGGTCAAGAGATCGAAGACCTGACGCAGGCTTTCGTCGATGCGCTCGCGATCGCCTTGGTCGTCGAGGCCGAACAGCGTCTTGAGAGCAATGGCGCTGGTCAGCGAACTGAATTCGAATTCGAGATTGACGGATTTTCCGGTGTGCCATTTCGCAAGCATGGCTTCGGCGAGGTTCGCCATCACCGGTGCGTAGGATTGCACTTGGGCTTTCAGGAATGCCGGCTGCAGCAATCGCCGCTGACGCAGCCAGAAATCGCCCTCGCTGGTCACGAGCCCGTTGCCGAGCACAGGTTTGAACGTGCGCGCCCCGAAATGCTTGATGTAGCATTTTGCATCCGTCACGAGAACCTGATGGATGAGGTCGGGATCGCTTGCCAAAAACAGACGCCAACGTCCGATGCGAAAACTGGCAAGCGGCCCGTAGGTGCGGGCGAGATCGAGGAAGAAATCGACGCGGCGCGGCCCGACCTGCCCGAGGTTGCCGCCGATCAGGCTGCCCTTCGGGCCGGGCGGCAAACCGTGCCGCGAAACGATGACTGCTTTGCTCATGATGCAGCACCGCAAAAAAACTTCAGTGACAGTATGTAAATAATAGCAAAACGGAAATGACAGGAACGATTGAAAATTTGTTCGGTGCCCTGGTCAGAATGATACGCGTAGCGAGAAGGTCCCCGAAAATACTCTGTCCATCGCAGGCGCGTAAGAGGTGAATTGCGGCCGCTATTTGGTGCCCGCATCTTTGGCCGCCAATCCGGCTATGGCCGACCAATCGAGATTTTCCCCACCATTGGCGAGCAGTGTCAGATAGCGATCGCGCAGAAGGCTCGCGAGGGGAAGCGGTACCCGAAGGTCGTCGCCCGCTGCGAGCGCGAGGCGAACGTCCTTCAATCCTAGAGGCGCGGCGAATCCGGCAGGTTCGAATTTCGCATCGGCGATCAGGCTTCCATACGTCTTGTAAACAGGCGCGCCGAACAGCGTCGATGTCAAGATTTCGAGATACTGGTGCTTATCGATTCCCGCCTTCCCGACGAGCGCCATCGCTTCGCCAAGAGACTCGATGACGGATGCGATCAGGAAGTTGCCGCTGAGCTTGATGATGTTGGCAGCGGAGGCGTTTTCCGAAACTGTGAACGTCCTTTGCCCTATGGCATCGAAGACCGGCATGACGGTTTTGACCGCGTCGGGCGCACCAGCGGCAACGACGAACAGCTTGGCAGCGGCTGCAGCTTCAGGTCGTCCGAAAACAGGCGCCGCGACGTAGCGCTGGCCCTTGCGCGCGTGGTCGGCCGCCAGGCGCGTCGAGAGAGCGACGCTGATCGTGCTCGACGAAATATGGATCGCGCTCTTCGATAAGCTCGCGAGCACGCCTCCATCTCCGTAGACTGTGTCTTCGACCGCGGCGTCGTTTGCAAGCATCGTGATGACGGCTTCGCCGCGGCAGGCGTCGGCAGGGCGATTTGCAACTTTGGCACCCTCAGATACGAGTGCTTCAGCCTTTGCGCGCGTTCGATTGTAGACGGTCAGCTCGTGTCCGGCCTTGAGAATGTTCGCCGCGATTCCGGAGCCCATTTGCCCCAAGCCGATAAGTCCGATCTGCATGCTCACCGTTTCTCCGACTAGGGTTGAGAGCCGAACATCTCCTGTTGCCGCGCCTCGAGTTCCTGGCGATAGCGACGCAGCGCGAAGGCTTCGGTAATGAGGCCGAGGACGCGTTTTGTATTTTTGTCGTCTACGACCACGAGCAATTCCGTTTCTCGGCTTTCGAACAGGGGCATCAAGCGATCGAAACGCGTCTGAGCCTCGATCCAGGACTCCTTCTGGATAACCACGTGCTCGAGCGTCAGTTCGTCGGCGGCGCTATTCTGTGCTGCCGTCTCGGCGTGGACACTCGCAACATCGACCAACCCGACGAATGCGCCCTCGCCGTCGATCGCTGCAACATACTTGGTCGCTCCAACAGGAAAGCGCTCGCGGAAGTCAGAAAGCCGCATCGTGGCCGGAGCGACGGCGATATCCCGGCGCATCAGATTGCGGGCTGTCGTCTGGCGGACCCAGCCGATGTCCCCGCCGCTCAAAATGGCTTCGCCCCTGAGATGGAAGCGCCACGTCGCAAAGGAATAGCCAAAGACCTGGCGGACGGTCAGCGTCGCGGCGATAACGCCTAACAGCACCGGGCCGACAACGGAGAAGTCACCCGTCACTTCGATCGCAAGCAGAGCCATCGTCATCGGAGCTCCGATTACGGCCGCGCCGAAGCTCGCCATGCCGACGAGGCTCATCATGTCGGCATCCGTCGCGACGAAATATCCGGTGTTCTCTCCGATCTGTCCGGCAATCGTCCCGGTGACTGTTCCGAGAAAGAGTGAGGTCGAAAAGAGTCCGCCTCTGAAGCCTGAGCCGAGCGAGAGCGCGGAAGCGACAATTTTCGCGATGAGGACGACAACGAGCGTGATCAACGGCCAGCTTCCATGGATCATCAGTGTCATCGCATCGTGGCCTGAGCCCAGAACATGCGGAACCGACATTGCGATAATGCCGACCAGGAAGCCGCCGATGCACGGGCGCAGAGCGGTGCGTACGCCGCTCTGATGAAAGAGATGCTCCGTTGTCGTCACGCCGCGCATCAGGACGACGGAGAGAAGTCCACAAACGACACCGAGCGCAATTGCCGGCAGAGCATGCGCATCGTTGCTCAATTCGAACGTCTCGACCGGCAGGCGATAAGAGTGTCCGAACATCGCGTGCGCGGTGATCGTGCCGACGACGGCCGCGACGACCACGGGTGCCAGGTTCGCAACCGTGTAGGCGCCGACGATAAGCTCGAATCCATAGGCTGCGCCCGCGAACGGCGCTCCGAATGCGCCCGCGATGCCGCCCGCCGCGCCTGCGCCGACAAGCATGCGTACATCATGACGGCGGCGGTGCAGGAGCTGACCGAACTTCGATCCGATGGCCCCGGCTGCCTGCGTAAAGCCGCCTTCGATCCCGAGCGATAGGCCGAAGCCGCTTGAAAGCAGCGACTGGATCGTGACGTAAGCGCTGTCGGTCAGAGACATGCGTCCGCCGAGAAGAGCGTTGGCCTCGATCGGGTCGACGACGGGTTGATGCCGTCCGCGCCGATGGCGATACCAGTACGTTGCGCCGACGCACAGACCGCCGACCGTCAGCACCAGCAGCATGCGCTCAAGCGGCAAATTTGCGATCGAGCTCAACTTCTCTTTTGCATCGAGTACAAACAAAACACGCTGCATGGCATGTGACAGGTAAACCATCAGCGCGGCGACGCAGCCGCTCAATGCGCCAACGCAGGCTCCCGCCAAGACGAGCACAAAAACATCGTCACGCAACGACTTGCGCAGCCTGACGCGAAAGAGATACGCGACGGCGACCGCCCATCTCCAGGCTCTAATTCGGTGCTTGGCTGGCTTGGTCGACATCGGGGGCGAGGGTTTCAGAAAAACGAGCGAGCAGAAGCAGTCGAGGGGGCGGAACGGTTGCGGGCGGGACGAGCCGGCGCACGACCTCTGTGCAAAGTCATACCGCATCCAGCACGCCGTGTGCTGCCGTTCCACCCGCGGGTGATATGCTGTACATGCCCGATCAAGTATGAACCTCGATATAACGCGGCGACGCAATGCGTTTACGCACAGGCAAGAGGTTAATCTTGGTATTTTGGACGCCTGCCTGGAGTCTTCAAAGATGGATATGCCCCTGCACCCGAGCTCGATGGATATCGCCTTCCGGCTTATTTTGACGGTTCTTGCCGGGGCGGCCATCGGAATCAACCGGGAAGCAGGCGGCCATAGCGCGGGGTTCCGGACCACGGTGCTGGTCGGCGTTGCCGCGGCCCTCTCCATGATCCTGGCAAATCTCCTGCTCGGTACCTATGGCAAGACGCCCGAACTGTTTGCCACCATGGATCCAATGCGCCTGCCGCTCGGGATTCTGACCGGTATGGGCTTTATCGGCGGCGGAGCGATCCTGAAACAGGGAACTCTCATTTCTGGCGTTACAACTGCCGCAACGCTTTGGGCGATGACAGTCGTCGGCCTTTGCTTCGGCGGTGGGCAATTGCTGCTCGGGGCAGCCGGCGCTGCTCTCATCCTGTTTACGCTCATCGGATTTAAGTGGATCGACTTACGGATTACTCGACAGCAGCGTGCACGGGTCGTCATTGCCGGGGCCGCCGAAACCCCATCCGTTGCTGAAGTTTATGAAACTTTGCATGCATCGGGATATCGAGTGAACTTCCTGCGGGAAACGAACGCCGCCGACGGCCATCCCAAGCTGACGATCTTCGAGATCCGCTGGGAGCAGCCTGAGATCGCCGGGCCTCCGCTCACGCTCATGAAACTGCTCAAGGGAAAATACGACGTGCAGTCGTTCGAGATCGTCGTCGAGGGAATGCATTGAGCACGCGTCGATCGCTGTTGGGCCGCGTCCTATTTTAATTATGATCATAATATATTGAGCTGTTCCCATGGTACATGCGGGAAGTCACATGACAGGCGTTTCGTCGCCGTTAGCTGCCTCTCTCTTGCGAAGAAATATTCATTACGGTTGGGTCGTCGCGGCTGTCACGTTCCTGACGATGCTGGTGACGGCCGGAACCGTTGGCGCGCCCGGCGTGTTCATCGTTCCGCTCGAGCAGGAATTCGGCTGGAAGGCTTCCGAGATTTCCTCGGCACTTGCCGTACGCTTTTTGCTTTACGGGCTGATCGGCCCGTTCGCCGCCGTTCTGATGAATCGCTTTGGCGTTCGCCGCATCGTGCTAACGGCACTCGCGATCATCGCGACGACGCTCGTTGCATCGTTGGCGATGACCGAAGTCTGGCAGCTCGTATTGTTGTGGGGCATTGGCCTCGGCATCGGAACAGGTCTCACTGCAATGGTTCTCGGCGCCACGGTGGCGACACGGTGGTTTTCCGAGCGGCGCGGGCTTGCAATGGGGCTTCTGTCAGCGAGCACGGCGACGGGCCAACTCGTGTTCCTGCCGCTGCTCGCCAAGCTGACGGAGGCCTACGGCTGGCGCACGGCGCTTTGTTTTGTCTGCGCGATGTTGATCCTTGCGGCGCTGCTCGTACTGCTTCTGATGCGCAATCGGCCGTCCGACATTGGCCTCGCACCTTATGGCACAACGGAAGTCGTTCCTGAGCCTCCACACAGCGGCGGCCTCGGAACGCTTCTTGCGTCGCCGGTTCTCGTGCTGAAGGATGCTATGAAAAGTGCCGCTTTTTGGGTCCTGTTCGGCACGTTTTTCATCTGTGGGCTCAGCACCAGCGGTCTGATCCAGACGCACTTCATCGCACTCTGCGGCGATTTCGGCTTAGCGCCGGTCAAGGCCGCGAGCGTCCTTGCGATGATGGGTGTCTTCGACTTCTTCGGCACGATTGGATCGGGGTGGCTGTCCGACCGCTTCGACAATCGTTGGCTGCTGTTCTGGTATTATGGCTTGCGCGGGCTGTCGCTCATCTATCTGCCGTTCACGGATTTCACGTTCTACGGTTTGTCGTTGTTCGCGATGTTCTATGGCCTCGACTGGATTGCGACCGTGCCGCCGACGGTAAAGCTGACGTCTCGTTACTTTGGGGCCGAGCGGACAAATGTTGTGTTCGGCTGGATCTTCGCAGGCCACCAGTTCGGTGCTGCGGTTGCAGCCTATGGCGCCGGCCTGACCCGCACGGAATGGTCGACGTATCTGCCCGCGTTTTTCGTAGCGGGCGCCGCCTGTGTCGCCGCGGCGCTGCTCGCGCTGTCACTCGGCAGATCGGAAACGGCTCCCGCACGCGCAGCCACATTCGAGCCTGATCCAGTCTGAGGGTCGCAAACGGCCCTCAGCCGATGTCGGTATGGCGAAGCCGCAAGGCGTTGGCGATGACGCTGACGGACGATAGCGACATCGCGGCCGCAGCAATGATCGGCGATAGCAACAGCCCGAAAGCCGGATAGAGAACGCCTGCCGCAATCGGCACACCGGCCGCGTTATAGATGAACGCGAAGAACAGGTTCTGCCGGATGTTGGCCATCGTCGCTTCCGAGAGACGACGTGCTCGCGCGATACCTTCGAGATCGCCCTTCAAGAGCGTGATGCCGGCGCTTTCGATGGCGACATCGGTTCCGGTTCCCATCGCGATGCCGACGTCGGCCGCTGCCAGCGCGGGTGCATCGTTGACGCCGTCGCCGGCCATCGCAACGGCATGTCCATCGCGGCGCAAATCGCGAACGATCTTTGCCTTGTCTTCGGGCAAGACGTCGGCTTTGACGTCCGATATGCCGAGCTTCGCCGCGACGCCCTTGGCTGTCGTTACATTATCGCCGGTCAACATGACGACGTGGACGCGGCTTTCTCCAAGCTTGCGAAGCGCCGATGCCGTTGTCGCCTTGATCGGATCGGCGACAGCCACGACGCCCGCCGCCTTGCCGTCGAGACCGATGTAGACGGCGGTCGCGCCGTCGGTTCGCAGATGCTCGACTTCATCGTCGAAGGCAGCGGTGTCGATGCCGGTATCCGCCATAATCCGGCGGTTGCCGACGACGACACGATGTCCGTCGATCACGCCCGAGACGCCTTTGCCGGACGGCGCGTCGAAATCCGTGACCGATGCGAGCGCGATGTTTCGCTCCTTGGCTGCCGCAACGATGGCGGCTCCGAGAGGGTGCTCGCTTGCGTGTTCGAGGCTTGCTGCAAACTTCAAGAGATCGGTTTCGCTGACAAACGAAGCCGCGCGCACGGCCGTCACCCTCGGCTTGCCTTCGGTCAGCGTACCGGTCTTGTCGATGACGAGCGTATCGATCTTCTCCATGCGTTCGAGCGCTTCGGCGCTTTTGATCAGGACGCCCGATTGCGCGCCGCGTCCGACGCCGACCATGATCGACATCGGCGTCGCAAGACCGAGCGCACATGGGCAGGCGATGATCAGTACGGATACCGCCGCGATCAGGGCATACGAGAAGCGCGGTTCGGGTCCGAACGTGGCCCAGGCAACGAACGCCAGCGCTGAGACCGCGATGACGAGCGGCACGAACCAGCTCGAGACCTGATCGGCGAGGCGCTGGATCGGTGCGCGGCTGCGCTGTGCTTCTGCAACCATTTGAACGATGTGCGCCAGCATCGTGTCACGGCCGACGCCGGTAGCGCGCATGACGAGAGTGCCGCTGCCGTTGATCGTTCCGCCGATAAGCTTCGCGCCGGTTGTCTTGCTGACGGGGAGGGATTCACCCGTCACCATCGACTCATCGACGGAGCTTTTGCCGTCGATCACTTCGCCATCGACCGGGATGCTCTCGCCGGGGCGCACGCGCAAGCGGTCACCGACAGAAACGGCGCCGACCTCGATTTCCTGTTCGCTGTCGTTGTTTGTCAAGCGACGCGCGGTTTTTGGCGCCAAGTTGAGGAGTGCGCGAATGGCGCCGCCGGTCTGCTCGCGAGCCCTCAATTCCAGAACCTGGCCAACCAGGACAAGCACGGTGATGACTGCGGCAGCTTCGAAATAGACGGGAACGGCGCCGTCGTCGCCGCGAAGGGCCGGCGGAAAAACGTCCGGCAGAAGGGTCGCAACAACGCTGTAAACCCACGCGACGCCGGTGCCGAGCGCGATCAGCGTGAACATGTTGAGGTTGCGCGTTTGAATCGATTTCCAGCCGCGCTCGAAGAAGGGCCAGCCGGCCCAGAGCACGACCGGTGTCGCAAGAATGAGTTGCACCCAGTTCGAGACGGTCGCGCTGATCAGGTGGTGCAGTCCGAAGAGATGGCTGCCCATCTCCAGAATGAAAACGGGGACTGTCAATGCCAACCCGATCCAGAGGCGACGCGACATGTCGGCGAGTTCGGGATTGGGTTTGGCGTCGGCTGTGACGACCTCAGGTTCAAGCGCCATGCCGCAGATCGGGCAGGCGCCAGGGCCAACCTGCCGAATTTGAGGGTGCATCGGGCAGGTGTAGATCGTGCCTTCCGGCATCGGTTCGGCCGAAGCCTCCGCCGGGTTCAGGTATTTCGCAGGATCGGCAAGGAACTTCGCGCGGCATCCGGCTGCGCAGAAGTAGTACGTGCGCCCGGCGTGCTCGGCGCGATGCTTTGCAGTGTGCGGATCGACGTCCATTCCGCACACGGGGTCTTTCGCCATGTGCTCATGCTTGGCCGGCACCGCTTCGGGATGGTGGCCGCAGCAGCTTTTGCCATTCTGCGCGTGTCCGGCGTGTCCGCCCGGTCCGGTACGATCCGCTGCCATTACGAGTTCCGTATGCTCGATACCCCACGAGGGTATCTTCCAAGTTTGACACGTATACCCCCGTTGGGTATAAGTCAAGGTATGCACAAACAGATGAAAGCAGCGTGCCTGAAACGCCTGAACCGGATCGAGGGACAGGTGCGCGGCCTCGCCAAGATGGTCGAGGACGATCGCTATTGCATTGATGTCGTAACGCAGATTTCCGCCGTGCGCGCCGCGCTGCGTCGCGTGGAAGAGGAAGTGCTGCGCGATCATGTCGCTCATTGCGTCGAGCATGCAATCGCGAGCGGCAACGCGTCGGATCAACGCCGCAAGGTCGCCGAGCTGATGGACGTGCTGGCGCGGTCATCGCGCTAAATGATTGCGCGCGCCGCGTGTATTCAATTCGGTAATGTCGCAGGCAAGGCTATGCCATCGATTTGCCACGCGAAAGACGCGTTCGCGCGCAACATAGGCGCGACGGAACGATAAGCTCACGGCGTTGTTGTCAGCTCTGTCGGAACGACTGTCGCGGGGTCCCATGAAAACGCTCATCGCTGCTGTTGCTGCACTATGTGTGTCGACGACGTGGTCAACGCTTGCATCGGCGCAACAGTGGGACCCGTGGGGCGGCGGGCGCGCGCAAGTCTATCCTGACGACCGATATGGCGATCAGGGCGACGATCGTGTTTACGACGATAGCCGATACAGCAGTCCGCGCGTCTACGATCGGTTCGATAATAACGACGATCGCCGCTATGACCCGCGTTACAACGGTGGGCCTGACTACAGCGACCGGCGTGAGGACCGTTACGGTGACCGCCGATACGGCGATCGCGATGACTATGGTGCCTGGGACGCCGCACCGCCCCCGGATGAAGAACAGCAGCTGAGCAAGGCTCCCGGCACGAACGGCGGAGACAGACCTTACATTCGCCCGGTCGCGCCGCCCGTCGTGGCATTCAGCGGGCCTTATGCTCCGGGATCGATCGTTATCGATACGAGCAAGCGCAAACTCTATTATGTGTTGAGCACGACCTCGGCCTATGCCTATCCAATCGGCGTGGGCCGGCAGGGCTTTGGCTGGACGGGCAAGGAGAAGATATCGCGCATTGCCGATTGGCCCGACTGGTATCCGCCGGCCGACATGCGCAAACGGAAACCGGAACTTCCGACGCGGATGCTTGGCGGAATCCGCAATCCGCTCGGAGCCAAGGCAATCTATCTCGGCAATACGCTCTATCGCATTCACGGCACCAATGAGCCGAAATCGATCGGCAAAGCGGAGTCCTCGGGCTGTTTCCGCATGTTGAACGAAAATGTCCTGCATCTAGCATCGCTCGTGCGCGTCGGCACCGAGGTCACGGTCGTCCGTTCGCTCGACGGCAAGGTCGCGTCTGCGGCGAGCCCGAAAGCAACGAAGGCGAAGGCGGTCGACAAAGAACGGCCGCAGCGCTTCGAAGCGCGCGGCGACGACTACGACGACCCGTACTTCTATGAGCCTTGGCGATAGTCAAAGCTGACGCCGCAAGTCCTATTTCTGGTCCACAGGCGGGCCGTCTGTGGCTTGCTGGGGGCGGTGTTCGCGCGGATTAGAACTCGTGATCGCAAGTTCGGCTACAGCGATTTCGCCATCTGTAATGTAATGATTGACGCGCTCGAGATTGTCGCCGGGCTTAAAAAACGTCGCGTGGCGGATCGAGCCGCAGCGGGTCAGTTCGTTGATTACGAAGTCTCGCTCGGCGTTGGTATCTGAATCCGTGGCGTGCGTGAGTTGGAACGTCAGCCACGTGAGCGAGAAGCCGGTATCACGCGTGCCGGCGCCAACCCAAAGAACACGTTGGTGATCCTGCTCGCCGGCAGCATTGAGCTGGGCGTCACGGGCGTTCGTATTCGCATGCGCGCTTGCATCGTTTTGTGCCCAGAAGCGAACGTGATGGCGCTTGCGAGGACTATCGCCGATCGCCCTCTGAAAGCCGATATCCTGACCTCGTCCAAATAGGTAAAGGGTGCTGAATGGCGCCGCAGGGTAGGGTCTGTTCAGGACGAAGGCCCGCGCCATGTGCCACGAACTGGCGAGAGTCAACGGTTCAGCTTCAATCCATCCCGCCTTGGCAAAGGCGCCGCGGAGTTGATCAAGTGTGCCGACGAGCGCGAGATTGATGGTATCACCCGGAAGACCATCTCCAGTGACGGTAAAACGCGGCACGTGGTTACGCTGAAGGATTTTAAGTCCAGCGCGGACTGCGCGCGGAAGGATGACATAGGCCGCTATGGCGTAAGTCAGGCTAAGCGCCAATATCGGAGGCGCCCTGTGGTCGACGAACTTGAAAACGTCCACGATCAGCCAAATGCTGAAAACGCCGAGCGCGATAATCATCAAGCGCTGTATCAGGCGAACGATTGTTCTCACGGATTGCCCTATGCGCCGCTAGAAACAAGGCCGACTTGGAAAGTTCAACGCCGATGTTAGCACGCTGGAATATGCCAACAACGGCCGGGCTCGCTCCGAGGGCGGCAAAATCGGCGCTTGGGACGCGATCGATCATTTGAACGCTGGAAATAAAAAGCCGCCCGTCGTTGCGGGCGACTCTCTAGCGCGGCAAGAACCAATTATTATTTGGTCTCGGAATTTTCGGACGGCTGCTTTGGTACGTTCACGTCGACACCAGGAGCCTGGACGCGCGTGCCGCTCTCATCTTTCTCGACGCGCGTGAAAGGCGCCTCAACCTTCGTTTCTCCGGTTGCCTTGTTTGTCTCGATGCGTACCGCCGGGCTGTCGACCAAGACTTCCGATTGCGAGCGCTGGTAGACATATACGCCACCGACGACGAGGGCGGAGAGCACAACGACCAATGCGATGCTGCCAAGTCTGGTGCGATCCATTTTGGGACCTCGTTTGCTGACAATACTGGACAGCAGAACGTCTTTCGGCAGTGGAATGTTCCGATTTGCGAATTTAGCGGGCATTTCCAAGCCATCAGCGCGGTTTGGCATGGGCTCCGATATCGACCGTAATCGTGCCGCTTGCGCCGCTTTTTAAGGTGTAACGCTTGCCGTCTTCTGCCCGGATGCGTGCGATCTCGCTTGCGGAGGAAAAGAAACCGGCAGGTTTTGAGAACGTAATTTCGCCTGCACCGCACGTGCTTTGCGTGATCGTCATCCGTGGCTTCAAATCGTGTGTCTTGCCCGCGAACGCATATGTGACGCTCGCAGCCGATGCGTTGACGACCTCGAATTTGACGCCGTCGCTCGCTGGGCGGCCGAACAGCTCGACGGATATGAATTTCGGAACAGGATCGGAGGATCGCGCGACACCGACACCGATCTCGGTCGCGGACGCCATCAGGATATTGGCGCGATGCGGGGCCGAGTTCATCCAGCCGGCGACCGCCTGCATTGCGAGTTGGCCGGTATCGAAGCCTTGGCTGCTCCGATCCAGCGCGAGATTCTCGGCAATTGCGCAGGGCTTATATCCTGCGCTTTCCGCGCGTTGGCCTGCGTCGCGGCCGTCGGCGGTGTGGGAAAACTGACCGGTGCGCGCCAGGCGTTGGGCGTAGGCACGGGCGGCCTTCTCGAGCATCGCGTTGATTTTCAGCGTGGACAAGTTCTGATCACGACGAACCTGATTGGTCATTTCGACGATATGCAATTCAACCTTGGGTAAATCCGGCGCCAGCGCTGCCATCCGCATCGGTCCTGTTCGTGGCAAATCAGTCTGTTGGCGAATGATGCTCCGGCCGTGACATCGGCGCATCGCCCGCGGGCTTGCGCCCAAATAGCACGGTTTTCATAAAGCGGCAGAGCGTGCCTTTGGCGGGCTTGAGAGCACCGGTGCCGCGCTGTAGGGATGGCCCCATGACGACAAAACCGATTCTTCCGGGCGACGGCCCGATCGAGCCCGTCGAGTTCCGTACCGCCCTTGAAGAGCGGTACCTCGCGTATGCGCTCTCGACGATCATGAACCGTGCGCTGCCCGACGTGCGCGACGGTCTGAAGCCCGTACACAGGCGCATCCTCTATGCGATGCGCGAGCTGAGGCTCAACCCGGAAGGCGGTTACATCAAGTGCGCGAAAATCGTCGGCGAGGTGATGGGCGATTATCACCCGCACGGTAACCAGGCGATCTACGACGCGCTGGCGCGTCTCGCGCAGGATTTCGCCGTGCGATATCCGCTCGTCGACGGGCAGGGCAACTTCGGCAATATCGACGGCGATAATCCGGCCGCCGAACGTTACACCGAAGCGCGCATGACGGAGACGGCGGCGCTCATCCTCGAAGGCATCGACGAGGATACGGTCGAGTTTCGTCCGAACTACGATGGGCGCGTCGAGGAGCCGGTGGTGCTGCCATCGGCGTTTCCTAACCTGCTGGCGAACGGTGCCTCGGGCATCGCGGTCGGCATGGCGACGAACATTCCGCCGCATAACGTCGATGAGCTTTGCGCGGCACTGCTGCACCTCATCAAGCACCCGAATGCGACGATCGAAAAGCTTGTCGAGATGGTGCCGGGGCCCGACTTTCCGACGGGTGGTGTCATCGTCGAGCCGCGCGATGCGATTCTCGATGCCTACAAGACGGGGCGCGGAGGTTTTCGCGTCAGAGCCCGATGGAGCAAGGAAGATACCGGCCGCGGCGGCTATCAGATCGTCGTAACCGAAATTCCCTACGGCGTCCAGAAAGCCAAGCTCGTCGAGAAGATCGCCGAGCTGATGAGCGAGAAGAAGCTGCCGTTTCTCGGCGACGTTCGCGATGAGAGCGCCGAAGAAATCCGTCTCGTGCTGGAGCCCAAAAGCCGCACGGTCGATCCGGTGCTGCTGATGGAGAGTCTGTTCCGCGCCTCGGAGCTCGAAGTTCGCGTCGGCCTCAATATGAACGTGCTGTCGGCGGGGCAGGTGCCGAACGTGCTCGATCTGAGGGACGTGCTCTGGCAATGGCTCGAGCATCGGATCGAGGTGCTCGTTCGCCGTTCGACGCATCGCCTGAAGAAGATCGAGCATCGACTTGAAGTGCTCGACGGCTATCTGATCGCGTACCTCAACATCGATGAGGTCATCCGGATCATTCGCCGTGAAGACGATCCGAAGGCGAAGCTGATCGCGAAATTTAAGCTCAGCGATGTGCAGGCCGAAGCCATTCTCAATCTTCGGCTGCGGTCGCTGTCGAAGCTCGAAGAGGTCGAGATTCGCTCCGAGCACGACAAGCTTTCGAAAGAGCGGCGTGAGCTGAAGCAGCTTTTGAAATCGGAAGAGCTGCAGTGGGAGCACATCGCCGACGAGGTCAAGGCAACACGCGAGACGTACTCGAAAAAGACTGCAATCGGTCGCCGTCGCTCGACGTTTGCCGATGCGCCGGAGGTCGAGGTCGATCTTGCCGCGGCGTTGGTCGAAAAAGAGCCAATAACCGTCATTCTATCGGAGAAGGGCTGGGTTCGCGCGCTCAAGGGGCATCAGGACGATCTGTCGAAGCTCGATTTCAAGCAGGGCGATGCGTTGAAGTGGGCAATCAAAGCTTCCACGACCGACAAGCTTGTGCTGCTTACGACGAACGGCAGGTTCTTTACGCTTGAAGCCAGCGCGCTGCCGGGCGGTCGAGGGCATGGCGAGCCGGTTCGTCTGATGATCGATCTCGAAGAGAACCACGACATCGTCGAAGTGTTTGTGCACGATCCTTCGCGCAAGCTGATTGTGGCTTCGACAGCCGGCTATGGCTTTATTGTGCCGGAAGAGGAAGTCATCGCGTCGACGCGCAAGGGCAAGCAGATACTGAACGTGTCGGAGCCGGATGAAGCGCGCGTCTGCGTGCCGGCCGAAGGCGATTACGTTGCCACCGTCGGCGAAAACCGCAAACTGCTCATATTCAAGGTCGACGAGGTTAACGAGATGACGCGCGGCAAGGGTGTCATCCTGCAGCGCTTCAAGGACGGTGGCCTTTCCGACATCCGTGTTTTCAAGAAATCGGACGGCTTGACCTGGTTCGATAGCGCTGGGCGGGAATTCACGCTCGCGTGGAGTGAATTGTGCGAGTGGGTTGGCGAACGTGCGCAGGCCGGGCGCGTTGTTCCGCGCGGCTTCCCGCGCTCGAACTCCTTCGGGCCACGGTTTTAATCGAACGTGTTGATCGGCGGCGCTTGTCGCGGCAGCTGAGCACGGCTACGACCTTGTCCCATGGGTGGGATGGTTCAAAGAGCGACTCGGTTCGCGGTGGCGGCTGTCGTCGTGGGGATCGGGAGCACTGATCTCTGGGCGCAAGGCGCGGACGCAACGTGCAAGAAAGAGGATTTTGAGGCCGTCGTGGAAGCGACGGCGTCGAGCCTGCGCGATCTCAACAGCAAGAATCGGCCTGAGTTCCAGGAAAAGCTCCGAGAGCTAAAGGCGAAGCGCAACTGGACTCAAAACGAGTTCATGGAGAAGGCGGCGCCGTTCGTGCGCGACGACAAGACGGCCGTTTACGATAAATCGACAGATGAACTTCTGTCGGCAATCTCTTCGATGGGGCAGGAGGGGGCGCGCGCTGCGACGCCTGATTGCGCGATACTGCTCGAACTCAGGGCCCGCATGAAAATCCTCGTCGATACGCAGACGGCGAAGTGGGGGTATATGTTCGAGAAGCTCGATGCCGAGCTTGCAAAGTAGACGGGAACTTATCGTGGCAATGTTTTAGAAATCGGTACCATCATCAGGCGCCCGCTCCCAGCGATCCGGCCCGAGACGCTCCTGCGGCTGGAAGCGTGTCTTGTAGGCCATCTTCCTCGAGCCCTCGATCCAATAGCCGAGATAGACGTGCGGCAAGCCGATGCGCCGCGCGAACTCGATGTGCTCGAGGATCATATACGTGCCGAGCCCGGAATCGGAATTAGCAGGGTCATAAAAACTGTAGACCATCGAGATGCCGTCGCTCAGCCGGTCGCACAAGGCCACCGCCTTGAGCGGCCAGGATTCAAATTCGGCGTCGGGCGCGCCCTCGGGCCTTTGGCGATATTCGGTCAGGAAGGTTTCGATGACCGTATCCTCGACCATCATGCGATAGTCGAGCATGGTCATGTCGGCCATGCCGCCGTCGCTGTGGCGCGCATCGATGTAGGCGCGGAAGAGCTTGAATTGCTCTTGTGTCGGAATCGGCGCCGTACGGCGCGCCACGAACTTGGAATTTCGCGACCAGCTTCTGCGCATCGATCGATCTGACTTGAACTCGTTGACGAGCACGCGCACCGATACGCAGGCTTGGCAGCCCTCGCAGTATGGAACATAGGCAATGTTCTGGCTGCGGCGAAATCCGGTGGTCAGCAAACGGTCGATGAGTTCCGGCGGCTTGTCGTGCGTCAGATGCGTAAAAAGTTTGCGTTCAAGCCGGCCGGGTAAATAGGGGCAGGGTTGCGGAGCGGTAACATAGAACTCAGGAAACTTTTTTTGTTGCTCCGTCATTCCGACGCGTCCCTCAGGGGCACAACCCTTTTACAATGATAGAGGGAAGGCCGGGCCATGATCAAGGGATCGGCAGTTACCAGCCAGCACGAATAGTGAATTGGAGGCAAAAAAACAATTTTGCTCAACAAACAATTTTGCTCAACAGTGTGTCCAGCGATCCGGAAACCGCAAAAAAATAAGCAATATGACATGGCGGGCTCGCCGTGCTTTTTCAAGCATGTGGATTGCGGCACAGAACGGGGGACTTCGCTCAAACGCCGAGCGGAGAGATCGGCGCCGTGGTCGCTGGCGTTGTCTTGCGGCCGGTTGCTTCGGCGTTGGTGACGATCGCATAGAGCGCGCATGCCGAAATGATTCCAGCAACGACAATCGCAGCCCAAAGCGCCGACCGTCGTAGAAACCATCCAATTGTTGGAGCCCCGGACGTATCTTTACTGTCCCACGCCGCACTTTGGGCCGAAGAGGCCCCGTAAGTCGTCATCTGCCGCCCTTATATTTGCCTCGGGACTCGCGCCCCACTTCTCGCTCTTAACCCTACTCCTGCACAAGCTGGCACCCGCTCCAACACGCCAAATGCGAATCGTTTGTTGCATTTCGACGACTTATTCTGACCGAAAGCGTATTGCGCGAGGCTGAATTGTGTCCAATCGGATACTTTTTCAGCGCTTTTGCGAGACCAACGGGCAACACTCAGGCGGGCAAATGCGTCTGAGCGCCGTTTAGGCTTTGGATGCGACAGCCGCGTTCTTGTGCAGAGCAAAATTTCGCACATACTTGGAAAATAATCTCGGTGATAAAAAACAGTCTTCGAGGAACCGCCCAGGGCAAGCCCGATCACTCCCGCGAGTGATCGCCAGACTTGGACTTGGGGGGCCTATGATTGAACTCGTCGTCGCCGTCTGCATGATCGACCAGCCGTCCCGCTGCAAGGATGTGACACTCAATTTTGAAGGTGAGAGCGTCACTGCGCAGCAGTGCCTCATGAACGGCCAAATCGAAATGGCGAAGTGGATCGGAGAGCATCCGAACTGGGTGATCCAGAAGTGGCATTGTGGTATCGCGGGCCAGTTCGCCAAGCTTTGAAAAGCTTTTGCAGTTTGGCCGGTTGACAGACCGGCCGGCGCTGCGCTCCCTGGCGGCAGATATCGCCGTTCAGGAGATCTTCCATGAGTCAGTCGCCGACGCTGAAGTTTGCGACCATAGCCGTGCACGCCGGCGCAAGCCCCGATCCAGTGACCGGGGCGCGCGCGACGCCGATCTATCAGACCACCTCGTTCGTTTTCAACGACCCGGATCATGCGGCGGCGCTTTTCAATCTCCAGGCGTTCGGAAATATCTACACGCGTATCAACAATCCGACGCAGGCGGTTCTAGAAGCGCGCATGGCGGCGCTTGAAGATGGAACGGCAGCGCTTGCTGTAGCATCCGGTCATGCAGCGCAATTTCTGGCATTGCATACGCTCCTCGAACCGGGAGATGAATTCGTCGCGGCGCGCCAGCTCTATGGCGGCTCGATCAACCAATTCAACCATTCCTACAAGAAATTCGATTGGCATGTCGCGTGGGCGGATGCGACCGACGCGTCGACCTTCGCACAAGCGATCACGCCGAGAACGCGAGCCATTTTCTGCGAGAGCATTGCCAATCCGGGTGGCATCATCAGCGATCTGCCTGGGATCGCCGAGGTCGCCAAACGCGCCGGCATTCCTTTCATCGTCGACAATACGCTAGCCACACCCTACCTCTGCCGCCCTAAGGAGTTCGGCGCCGACATCGTCGTGCACAGCCTGACAAAATTCATCGGCGGTCACGGCAACTCGATCGGAGGCGTGATCGTCGACTGCGGCACGTTCGACTGGCAGAAGAGTGCTCACCGATACAAATCTCTGGTCGATCCGAACCCGTCCTACAACGGAATGAAGCTGGCGGAGGCCTTCGGCCCGATGGCTTTTGCGATTGCCGCACGCGTGCTCGGCCTGCGCGACCTTGGACCCGCGATTTCTCCCTTCAACGCGTTTCTTATTTTGACCGGCGTCGAGACACTGCCGCTTCGGATTCAGCGTCAGGTGGACAATACGCTCATCGTCGCAAAATGGCTCGAAAAGCAACCGGCGGTCGGTTGGGTGAACTATGCCGGCCTGCCGGGCAATGCCAGCTATGCGCGGCACCAAAAGATTTGTCCAAAAGGTGCCGGTTCCGTCTTCACGTTCGGCCTCAAGGGCGGTTATGAAGCTGGCGTGAGGCTGGTCTCGGCCTTGAAGCTTTTCAGTTTTCTAGCCAACATTGGGGATACCCGAAGTCTCGTCATTCATCCGGCGTCGACAACGCATCGGCAACTTCGCGACGATCAGCGCGAGGCCGCCGGAGCCGGCCCGGATGTTGTCCGCCTGTCACTCGGGATCGAAGATGTCGACGACATCATCTCCGATCTCGACCAGGCGCTTGCCGCGATTTAGAAGTGCCGCCAGGAAGGGGCCATGAACTACCAGCTTGTTTTGCAATTTCAGGGCGACGACGAAGATACGCTCGATAAGGTGATTGAACTCGAAGATCGTCTGATCGACGCACTCGACGGTTCGACGACGGCCGAGGTCGACGGGCATGAGCCGGGCGACGGCGTGATCAATCTCGTCTTGCTCGCAAAGAACGCGACAAAGGTCTGGGAGAAGATCGAACCGATCGTCGAGGGCGCTTCCGACGAACTCGATATCAATGCCGTCGCATTCCGCGCTCTCGACGGCGAGGACTTCACGGTTCTCTGGCCGGTCGATTACGAGGGTGAATTCGAGTTGGCTTGATTGGATGCGCTTTGCGACTCCCCTGCGGGATGCCGGCCGCAAAGCGCGCAGCTCGCCTCAGCGCGCTTTGACGTAGGAGCCCGGTGCATCCTCAATGGCACCGAGCTTCGCCCCCGGCGTGCGCGACTCTATCCAGCCGCCGGACTGCTGCGAAAGCCATTCAATCCAGTACGGCCACCACGACCCGGGAGACGCAGTTGCGGATGCCTGCCAGTCGGCAAGATTCGTCATCATCGTACCCTTGGTCCAATACTGGTACTTGGCCTTGGTCGGGGGGTTGATGACACCCGCGATATGCCCCGATCCTGCGAGGACGAACTCGACGGGTCCGCCGAGCATCTGCATACCGTGGAAGACCGATGCGGCGGGCGCAATGTGGTCATCGCGCGTCGCCACGGAAAAAATCGGAAGCTTGATCTTTTTGAGGTCGAGCTTGATGCCGCCGACTTCCATCTCGCCGTTCGCAAGACGGTTCTCGTTATAGAATTCGCGTAAGTAGAACTTGTGATTGGCGGCCGCCATGCGCGTCGAATCCTGGTTCCAGTACAGGAGATCGAACGGAAACGGCTTTTTGCCGAGCATGTAATTGTTGATAACATAGGGCCAGATGAGATCGCGCGGCCGCATCATATTGAATACGTTGGCCATACGCGATCCGTCGAGAAAACCCTTCTCGGTCATCAGAGCGTCGAGACTGTCGAGCTGGTTGTCGTCGGTGAAGAGCAGCAGGTCCCCGGCGAGCGTGAAATCGACCTGCGTCGTCAACAGCGTGCAGCACTTGAACGGCTCCTCGCCGCGCTGGGCGAGATAGGCAAGGCCGGTCGCCAGCGCCGTTCCGCCGACGCAGTAGCCGAGAACGTTGATTTTCTCGATGCCGGTTTCCTGCTTGGTGGCGCGCACCGCCTCCAGGATGCCTTCGAGAATGTAGTCCTCGAACGTCTTGGCGGCGAGCCTTTCATCAGGATTGACCCAGGAGACGACGAATACCGTAAAGCCTTGATCGACGACGTATTTGATGAAGCTCTTTCCGCTCGTCAGATCGAGAATGTAATACTTGTTGATCCACGGGGGGATCATCAGTAGCGGGCGCTCACGGACTTTATCCGTTGTCGGCGTATATTGAATGAGCTGTAGCAGCTCGTTCTGGAAGACGATCTTGCCGGGAGTCGTCGCTAGGTTGCGGCCGAGTTCAAACGCATTGGCATCGGTCTGGCTGATTTTCATCAGGTCGCCGGAGCGCTGCAAATCCTCGGCGAGCAAATTAGCTCCGTTCAACAGATTGCGCGCGTTCGTTTCGATGGTCTCGCGCAGAACTTCCGGATTGGTCGCGAGGAAATTCGTCGGGGAGTAGGCGCTCGTCAATTGGCGCAGATAGAATTCGGCGCGATGGCGTTCACGCTCGTCTAGGCCCGGCGTTGCCGCCAGTTGATCCTCCGCCCATTTGCAGGCCAGAAGATAAGCCTGTTTGCAAAAATCGAAGAAGGGGTTCTCGCTCCACTCCGGATCTTTAAAGCGATTGTCGCTGGGCGCCGGCTCGATCAGCGGGGCGACCGGCAGGCCAATGGAGCGACTGAGGACGTTGTTCCAGAGGTTTGCGAACTGGCTGAAGAAAAGCGCCTGCGCTTCCGAAAGCTTGACGGGATCGGAAAGCCATGTCCGTAGCAGCGCGGTCAGCGTCTCGGTTGCGGCCGAGAATTCGCTGGCGGGCGTATAGGGACCGATTTTTGCATCCGGCCGTTCGGCGAGTTGAGCCAGCGCGAGACTGCTTCGTTCGTAGGCTCGAAGAAGGTTCGAAGCAAACTCTCCGGGATTGGCGATGAGGTAACGCGACAGGAACGAAGGTGTCTCGGTCTTGTGGCTGTCTTGGGGCATGGCGGCGTTTAAAAACTTTCCAAAATGCGGTGCCCGGCAGTCCGAATGGCTGTCGACCGCTGCCACTTAACCTTGGGCAGACTGCCCTTCCGATGAGGGCCGATCAAGTCGAATCACAAGTGCCGGGCATTGCCTCTAAGTAGGTGCGGCGCACGAAAAACCAGCAAGGACATGGTGGGGTTTTGCGGTGCGCAAAGCGCTTATCTCATATCTTCCGTGCCGTTTCGCGGTCCGTCGCGCCGCAGCACTGGACGGAGCATGGCTGGCAAGCGTAAACAGAGCGGCGGTCGGTGCACTGTCGATATTAACCGATCCCCCGTGCATCCCAGTGCAAGGTGAAACAACTGTGACGCCGACGGAGTGCGGCGTCGAGGGCAAAGACTGTTGAGCGAAGATTTTCACCGCATCAAGCGCCTGCCGCCATACGTTTTCGCGGAAGTTAACCGCCTGAAGGCGGCTGCGCGTGCGCGCGGTGCCGACATCATCGACCTTGGCATGGGCAACCCCGACATGCCGACGCCGCAGCACATCGTCGACAAGTTGGTCGAGACAGTCAATAAGCCGCGAACCCACCGGTACTCCGCTTCAAAAGGCATACCTGGGTTGCGCAAGGCTCAGGCAGCCTATTACGCGCGCCGGTTCGGCGTGAAGCTCGATCCCGAAACCGAGATCGTGGCGACGCTCGGATCGAAAGAGGGGTTCGCCAATATCGCGCAGGCGATTGCCGCGCCGGGCGATGTCGTGCTCGTTCCGAACCCAACCTATCCGATCCACGCTTTCGGCTTCATCATCGCGGGCGCCTCGATCCGCCATCTTCCCGCGAACAACGGCGAGGATTTTCTGCGTGCCATCGATCATGCGGTAAAGCATTCGATCCCCAAGCCGCTCGCGGTCGTCATTTCGTTTCCCTCCAATCCGACCGCGATGGTTGCCGACCTCGAATTCTACAAAGATGCGGTGGCGCTGGCGAAGAAGCACGACATCATCGTTCTGTCCGATATCGCCTATGCCGAACTCTACTATGACGGCGTTCCGCCACCCTCGATTTTACAGGTCCCGGGGGCCAAGGACGTCTCGGTCGAATTCACCTCGCTTTCCAAGACTTACAATATGCCGGGCTGGCGTATGGGCTTCGCGGTCGGCAACGAGCGGCTGATCGGAGCCCTGGCGCGTGTCAAATCCTATCTCGATTATGGTGCGTTTACGCCGATCCAAGTCGCGGCGGCCGCGGCGCTGAACGGTCCCCAGGATTGCGTCGATGAGATCCGCGCCACGTACAAGAGCCGGCGCGACGCGCTTGTCGAAAGCTTTGGCCGTGCCGGCTTTCACATCCCCTCTCCTCCGGCGACGATGTTCGCCTGGGCTCCGGTTCCTGAGCGCTACAGGGAGCTGGGTTCTGTCGAGTTCGCTAAATTGCTGATCGAGAAGGCCGATGTTGCGGTTTCACCGGGCGTTGGCTTCGGTGAGCATGGCGAAGGCTTCATTCGCATCGCGCTTGTCGAGAACGAGCAGCGCATTCGCCAGGCCGCACGATCGATAAAGAAGCTATTCTCGGAAACGAGCCGATCCGAGCATCGAGAAACCCGCCCTCAGAAATCCGCCACACGATAGTCAGCGAGCAATGGAACCCCTTACACTCGGTATAGCCGGAGTTGGCACGGTCGGTGGTGGCCTGCTGGAGCTTCTGACCACGAACGGCGCGCATTTTGCGAACATCGTCGGGCGCGAAATCCGCGTGACCGGCGTTTCGGCGCGCAGCCGCGACAAGCTCAGGGGAGTCGCGATCGGCGGTTTCCAGTGGTTCGACGATCCGGTGGCGCTGGCGAAGGACCCGTCAAACAACGTGTTCATCGAATTGATCGGTGGCGAGGACGGCGTGGCCAAGGCGGCGGTCGAGGCCGCGCTTCAGGCAAAGAAACATGTCGTGACCGCCAATAAAGCTCTGCTTGCAAAGCACGGGATCGAACTGGCGCGGCTTGCCGAGAAGAACGGCGTTGCGTTGAACTTCGAGGCAGCCGTCGCAGGCGGCATTCCGATCATCAAGACGCTGCGCGAAGCGCTGGGCGCGAACCGCGTCCGGCGCGTCTACGGTATTTTGAATGGCACCTGCAACTTTATCCTGACGCAAATGCAGAGCGAGAACCGTCCATTCGCGGAGGTTCTGAAGGAAGCGCAGGCGCTCGGATACGCGGAGGCCGATCCGACGTTCGACATCGGCGGCTTCGATTCAGCGCACAAGCTCGCACTGCTCACGAGTCTCGCTTTTGGGACGAAGGTCGCCTTCGACCAGATCCACGTCGAGGGCATCCAGACGATCACGGAAGCCGACATCGAAGCCGCCGACAGCCTCGGTTACCGCATCAAGCTGTTGGGCGTTGCGGCCGAAACGGAGACTGGCATCGAGGCACGGGTATCGCCGGCTCTCGTCCTTAAAGATTCGGCCATTGCGGAAGTCTCAGGCGTCACCAATGCCATCGCCATCGAGGGCGATTTCTCGGGCAGCATTCTGCTCGTCGGGGCGGGAGCGGGTGCCAAGCCGACGGCATCTGCAGTCGCCGGTGATATTCTCGATATCGCACGCGGCTTGATCGTGCCGCCGTTCGTTACGCCTGTCGCAAAGCTCAAGCCGCATAAGCGTGCCAAGCTCGACCGGCATTACGGGTCCTACTACGTCCGGCTGGCACTCTACGATAAGCCGGGCGCCATGGCCGCGGTCGCCAAGAGCATGGGCGACCAGGGCATCTCGCTCGAGAGCATCGTGCAGCATCGGCCGCAGACTCTGCATGCGCCGCGCACCGCTCCGCAGCGGTCCAAGGACAAGGCACAGCCGGTGATCATCATTACGCATGAGACGACCGAAGAAGCGATGCGCAAGGCGCTGGCGGCGATCGAGAAGGACGGCAACGTCACCGAGACCCCGCAGATGATCCGCATCGAAGAACTGTAGAATTTGAGATTCTGAGCATTGGCCAACATATGGTCCGGAAGGATGAGGATATGAGCAAGGCGGAGCAATCGAACGGGGTGCACGGTCCGGGACTGGAGCGCATCCTGGTGCTGGAATTGGCGCGCGTAACGGAAGCTGCGGCGATTGCGGCGGCCCATCTTCGCGGACGTGGCAACGAAAAGGCCGCCGACAAGGCTGCCGTCGATGCGATGCGCAAGGAGCTCGGCCGTGTCGAGATCCAGGGCACCGTCGTCATCGGCGAAGGTGAAATGGATGAAGCGCCGATGCTCTACATCGGCGAGAAGGTCGGCACCGGCGAAGGACCGGAGGTCGATATCGCGGTCGATCCGCTCGAAGGGACGACGATCTGCGCCAAGGCGATGCCGAACGCGCTCGCGGTGCTTGCCATAGCCGAGCGTGGCGGCTTCCTGCATGCGCCGGACATGTACATGAACAAGATCGCGGTTGGGCCCGGATATCCGGAAGGTGTCGTCGATCTCGATGCGACGCCTGGTGACAATCTCCAAGCTTTGGCCAAGGCCAAAGGCGTGCCGATCAACGAGATCATGGCCTGCATTCTCGACCGTCCGCGGCATGCGGAACTGATCAGGGCCGTGCGCGAAGTGGGCGCCGGAGTGCAGCTCATTCCCGACGGCGACATCGCGGGCGTCATTTGGACGACAGACCCGAAAGAAACCGGCATCGATATCTATATGGGTTCCGGCGGCGCACCTGAGGGCGTGCTGGCGGCAGCGGCGCTGCGCTGCATCGGCGGACAGATCCAGGGCCGCCTCATGCCGATGAAAGACGAAGAGCGTATTCGCGCCGAGAAGATGGGCATCACCGACATCAACAGAAAGTTCAAGCTGGAGGACATGGCTTCCGCTGACGTCGTGTTCTCTGCAACCGGCGTGACCGACGGCTCGCTGCTCAAGGGCGTGCGCATCAGAGGCGATTTCGCCGAGACCGAAACGGTCGTCATGCGCTCCAAGACAGGGACCGTCCGGAGAATCAAGTCGACCGTTCGCAACGTCGGCGCGCGCTTTATCTAGCCATAATCGACAGCGTCTCGGCTGTGGGCGCGTGGCCTGCGGCGTACGTGCGCTTGCGCGAATCGACATACAACTTGGCAACGGGAAGCAGAGGGGGGGCTCCGGTGCGCTCAACAAGTTTGGCGAAGGTCGCATTCGAGAGCCGTGAAGACGGCGCTGCATTTCTTGGAGTTCGGGCGAGCGCACGCGGCTTCCATTGGCGCGAACGTTTGCGACCCGAATTGAGGTCCCTTGCAACGGCGATCGGCCAGCATCACGGCTTGCCCGAGCTGATGGGGCGCATTCTCGCGGCGCGCGGTATTGGTCTTGAGGCCGTCCCCGGCTTCCTCGATCCGACGCTTAAATCGCTGATGCCCGATCCGAGCGCGCTTCGGGACATGGACAAAGCGGCATCGCGGCTCGCTGATGCCATTGAAGCTAGGCAACGGATCGCGATCTTCGGCGACTACGACGTTGACGGCGCCTGCTCCTCGGCACTTCTCAACCGCTTTCTTTCGCACCACGACGTGCCGTCGCGCATCTACATTCCGGACCGACTGTTTGAAGGCTATGGACCGAACGTCGGCGCCATCGAAGCGCTCGTTAATGAAGGCGCCAGACTGATCGTCACGGTCGATTGCGGCACGACAAGTTTCGAGCCGTTGGCGGCTGCGCGTAAGCTCGGCGCGGACGTTGTCGTCATCGATCACCATCAGGCTGACGAGCGGCTGCCGGAGGTCGAAGCGGTCGTCAATCCGAACCGCCAGGACGATGTGTCGGGGCAGGGGATGCTCTGTGCTGCCGGCGTCGTTTTTCTCGTTCTCGTCGCAGTAACGCGCGAACTCAGGCGGCGCGGATTTTACAGATCGACACGAGAACCGGACCTGCTGGCGCTGCTCGACCTCGTGGCGCTCGCGACGGTTGCCGACGTCGTTCCGTTGACGGGCCTCAACCGTGCCTACGTCAAAAAAGGTCTGGCGGTGATGCGCGCCCGTGAGAACGTCGGGCTGACAGCGTTGGCCGATGCGGCGGGACTTACCACCCCGCCAACGCCCTATCATCTCGGATTCATTTTCGGGCCGCGCATCAATGCCGGCGGACGCATCGGCAATGCAGCGCTGGGCGCGACGTTGCTCTCCACGACCGATCCGGTCGAAGCGCAGAAAATCGCCGAGCTGCTCAATCGCCTCAACAAAGAGCGCAAAGACATCGAGACGACGATGCTCGAAGAGGCGCTCGCCATCGCTGACCGGCAGATGACGGACGACCCCTCGCGTGCAATGATCGTCGTCGCATCCGAGACTTGGCATAAAGGCGTTGTCGGACTGGTTGCCAGCCGCCTCGTGGAGCGCTTCCGCAGGCCCGCGTGCGTCATCGCCTGGGAAGCGGAAGCGTCACGATCACATGAGGGGACGGGATCGCTGCGGTCCGTACCTGGTGTCGATCTCGGTTCTGCGGTGCGCGCGGCGGTCGCGGCAGGATTGCTCATCAAAGGCGGCGGCCACGCCATGGCCGCTGGCTTGACTGTCGGGCGGCAGAATCTTGCGGCGCTCGAAACGCATTTCCTTACTCAGCTTGGCACTGTAATGGTGGCTGTAAACGAGGCTGCGGGACTCGACATCGACGCGGCGCTGGTCGCATCCGGTGCCACAGTCGAATTGATGGATCTCATTGAGCGCGTCAGCCCGTTCGGGCAGGGGAATCCGGAAGCTCGCTTCGTGCTGCCGGCGCACCGCGTGAAATTTGCCAAGGTCGTCGGCGATACGCACGCGCGGGTGCTGCTCGAGGGCGGCGATGGAGCCCGTCTCGACGCCATCGCGTTCCGCGCCGCGGGCCAGCCGCTTGGCGACCTTTTGATGTCTGCCGGGGGTATGCCGCTGCATGTTGCGGGTCACCTCAGGCGCGACACCTGGGGCGGTCGCGATCGGGTCGAACTCCAGATCGAAGATGCGGCGGATCCGCGCCGCCAGCCCTGAAATTCGCGCCTGATTTGGACGACCATCCTGTCGCAGGATCGTGCCGATGAGCCACGCTTGCCAAGGACGCCCGAAGCCGACTATAGGGATGCCTTTCCGGACGGCGGCCATGCTCCCTTCGTCTATCGGTTAGGACGTCAGATTTTCAATCTGAAAAGACGGGTTCGACTCCCGTAGGGAGCGCCAGTCACTTTTTTGGTTTTGATTTCGTTGAGTTTTTTTGCCGATTTGGCCGGAACGGGGCGCGAAGGTGGTGTCGGCCCTCCAGCGTGCGGAAATTCAGGCTTGGTGGCGGCCATCACAGCCGCCGCAGTTTGGCCTGGGTTCAGTCTTGCACCATTCAGATCTTGACTTCGGCGTGCTTGCGCAGGCGCAACGCGAAACCGACAAGCAGGAAGCCATAGATCAGCGCAAACATGCCAATGGTAAAGGCGAGGCCAAGTGCGCCGGCGCCAGGGAACATTAGGATCAGGACTCCGAACAGCACCGAGACTACACCGCTGGCGATCAGAAGCCATTCGTCGTCGATTTCCTTGCGCAGGCGGATCGCACCGACAATTTCGAACACGCCCGCCGCGATCGCCCATCCGGCAATGAAGTACAACAGGACGAGTCCGGTGATGCCGGGCCAAGCCAACGTCACGGCACCTGTCAAGATGCCAAGCACGCCGACCAGTGCGAGCCACCAGCGCGGAGCCGGTGTGTCGCCCATGATCGCGGCGCCGATTGCAAGCCCGCCGTCGAACAGCGCGAAGACACCGTAGAGAATGACCAGAGTGAAAAGCGACAGGCCTGGCCAGATGATCGTCAGCAGGCCAAAGATGATGGCGCAGATTCCGCGCAACAGGATGAGCAACCAGTTGCGCGCCAATCCATCGAGCATGGGCCGCATGAGAACAGTGCCGGGGGGATAGCTTCGTGCTGTCATATCAACCTCTCTGGAGCTAGAGCTTGGAAGCGGCAAAGCACCGGCCGGTAAAGGGCCGAACGGCAAATTTAGTCTCTATACGGACCGCGATATAGTCAATCGAAGAGACGGATGGACTGCGGCAGCAGTGGGCTTTGGTAAATGAGAAATGGAAATTCGAGTTCAAAATTCAATGAGATATAGTATTTCCATGTGACCGGAAGCGGGAGGTCATCGTCGCCGCCTCCCGCAATTCATTCACCGGCAAGACGTTTGCTTCGCTTTGCATTCCGCGATTTTTCTTTTTTTGCCGCGACCTTCGCCTTCGATTTTTTGTGACCGCTCGGAGTTTCGGCTTTGGATTTCTTTGCCGTTTTTTTCTTGTGAGCAGACGTGCGGTGTTGCGCGTGAGGTTCGTCGATTTTCGCAGAAGCGGACTCGGCTGCTGACGACCGGGCACGCTTGTCAGGATCTCGAGGCTTCGGCATTTCTTCAGCCGCAGCTTCTTCGATGAATTTCGGTTGACGCTGTTTCAGGGCTGCGAAGGTCTGCTCGTTGAGCGTCAGCTTTTCAGTTTTTTGAGAAACCTCGGTCTCTCGTACAGGCTTTTTCTCCTTGCGCGAACGAGCGTCTGTGGCTTGCGGCGCGTCATCCGCTTTCGCGACGGCTGTCCGCTTCTGTTTCTGTTCTTCGCCCTTTTGTTTTACCGGAGGCGATTGCTTGGCTGGGTTCTTTGCAGCAAGGATTTCCTGCTTTGTCTTCTCGACCTCGGCCTTGGAAACCTCGCCGTCTGCAATCAATGCATTGAGGCAAGACTTCGAGAGCTTCGGGCCCGCTCGTCTCATGCAGACGCGCAGCTCCTTCGATCCAACCTGGAATTGGCTGCAGTAGGCGTAATAATCGCTGGCGCAGTTCATCTGCGTCAGGAACCCGACGGCTGATGCACCGGAGACAGACAGCAGGAAAGCTGCCGTTGCTAAAAGGAGTGTTCTAGTCATGGCTCAGAGCTATCTGTAATACGCAGCACCTCACATAGTTCCAGATGCGCCCCTTGAGGCCGTGTCATATGCGCGTTGCCCGTTCAGGTCTACTGAATAAGGCCGCGAAGTTTTTATGGTGAAGAAACCAATCGCCTGAATGCCCCGGATTTGGCGGCAGTCAGAGGGCAACAATTTGATGTGTATTGCGTTCAATGCTTCCGGCTCCGATGGGCAGGATGCAACTATCGGACCGCCGAGCGCTGGTAATACCAGATCGCCGCCAGCACGATCAGCGAGCCGATGACTGCGGCAATGATGTCGCGCAGCGAGATCGCGTATTTATCGAGATCGGGAAAGAGGCCGAAGAGACGGAATAAAAAGCCGCCAACCAGCGCGCCAGCCAATCCGAGCCTTAGATTTTTTGCGCGCCCAAATCCTTCTTTGCTCCAGGTGCTGAGCGATCCCGCCAAAGCGCCGCCGATGAGACCGACGACAATCCAGACGATGAACTGGTCGAGTGTCGGCATGCTGCGACCTCCTGCAAGAGAAGAAACTTACACCGGTTTCCGATTCCGGCATAGGCCGCGGCGCACGAACTCGCCCGACCTCGGTTAATGAGACCGTGACTTCGCCTTTTGAGTACTTCCGCTATGGCGTCAGGAACGATCGGGTGTCGCCGCCTCTAGCCGAACGTAAAGGCGTAAGCTTTGACGCCCGGATCGAGAAATTCGATCGCAAATGTCCGATCCCTAATATCGCCGCTCTGCCGGACCAATTGATAGAGTCTCTCTCCTGTAACTGTTCCAAGTCCGTCCGCGGCAACGTCCGAACCGTGATTGTCGCCGGGTTCCTTGCCGTCGATCGTCACGCGAAAGCGTATGGCTTTTTGGTCGGCTCCTGGCCCGAGAACGAGGTGCAGATCGCGTGCATGAAAGCGGTAGACGATACTGCCGCGCTCAGAATTAAGGACCGCGTGTTCGGGGCCAACCGTCCAATTTCCAGCCAGAGCCCACTGGTTGAGCATTTTCGGTTCGCCCCTGTAGTCGTGTGCGACGTCACGCGCAGCACCGCCGGACGATACGAAATTCGCGGCGCGCGCATAGCCGATGTAGGTTTCGGGAGACTCGACATTGGCGAACACGGAGGCCGCCTCTGAGCCCGACGCGGAAACCGTCACCATCTCGTCGGCGACGTTGGTTCTCCCGGCTTCGGCTAGAAGCTTTTGAATGACGCGCTCTGAGCCTGCGTAATCGCCTTCGCCGAAATGGTGATGACGGATGTTGCCATGTGCATCGATAAAGTAATGCGCTGGCCAGTACTGGTTCTTGAAGGCACGCCAGATCGCGAAGTTGTTGTCGATGGCAACGGGGTAATCGATCTTGAGATCGGAAACGGCCTTCCGGACATTCGCGACGTTTTTCTCGAATGCGAATTCGGGAGAATGCACGCCGATGACGACAAGGCCCTGGTCTTTATATTTTTCGGCCCAGGCGCGGACGTAAGGGATGCTTCTCAGGCAGTTGATGCAGGAATAGGTCCAGAAGTCGATGAGCACCACTTTGCCCTTCAGAGCATCGGGCGTAAGCGGCTTGGAGTTGAGCCATTCGACGGCTCCCGAAAGAGCGGGTGCGCGACCTTCAACAGGCAATGCTTCTGCGACAGCGGTGTTTTCGCGTTGATCATTTGCGGTGGGATTCGAATGCGCCAGATCGACGAGCCGCTGTTCCAACGGCGCTGTGCTTGCAAGCGACAGTCGTGTCAGCAGGCCCGTGTCGGCGCCGAGGCCGATTGCGGCAACGGCAACCAGAACCGCAACGCCCAGGCCACGGCGAAGCCACTCGCCTGCCCCGAGCGACTGCTTCATCGCATTGAAGATGCGGCCGCCGGCCAATAACGCCAGCGCCAGCGACGTTGCGGCACCGGCTGCGTACGCCACGAGGAGCAAGGTTGTGCGTGCGCTCGCACCTTCAAGAGCGGCACCTGTCAAGATCAATCCTAGAACCGGTCCCGCGCAAGGTGCCCATAGAAGTCCCGTTGCGACACCCAGCAAGAGCGACGACCAGACGAACGATCGCGTCTCATCCGTCTCGACTCTTTGTACGAGACGATTGCCGAGCGCGACGACGGGGCGTGACAGCTGCTCCGACAACTCGGGAAAGATCAGCGTCAAACCGAAGAGCGCCATCACGAAGAGAGCAATGATGCGCCCGTAATCGTTCGCGGCAACAGCCCAGCCTCCGCCAATTGCTGCAAGCGTTGCAACGAGTGCGAAGGTTGTCGCCATGCCAAGGAGAATGAGTAACCCGCTTTTCAGAAAAGGCTGGTCGGCGCGCGAAAAGACGAACGGCAGAACAGGCAGAATGCAAGGGCTGACGATCGTGAGAATTCCGCCGAGGTAGGCGAGCAGAATAAGGAGCATGCTGGTTACACCATATTTGCAAACGCCGAAGGTCGGTCTTGGCGAGCGCAAACATCTACGCGACGGAGCGTGGCGATGTTACCGTCTTGCGGGCAGAATGCTCAATCTCTTGGAATGCGAAGGGATCTTGAAATCGCAGACCTTACGAATTTGATCGCTGGCGTTGGGGCGCCGATGGGCTGAGGTGCTTTGAAGACAATCCGAGCGAACGCTCTCACGGCAAACCCTCAATGATTTGTCGGGCGTCGCCCCGAAACTGACGGTCTAGGCCAGTCGGCCATTGCCGATGGCCACCTTCGGTGCTTGGCGGGCAAAACGCTGTTTGCTAGGCTCTCTAAATCTGCCTTAGCCCAAAAAGTAGAAACGACATTCCAGGCGTCATGAAACATCTCAAATCGGCGCTTGGCGCAATGCTCGCGATCGGATCCATGTTGCTTTTTGCATCGACGGCTGCGGCAAATGATTTGGCCCCTGTCGATACCGCACTGATCGTGTCGGTCGACGTTTCGAATTCCGTGGATGAGGCGCGCTATAAATTACAGATGGAGGGGATCGCCAAGGCGCTCGAAGATCCTGGCGTGATCGAGGCCATCACCGGCGGCTCCAGCGGCGGCATCCTCTTCTCGATGGTAACGTGGGCGGACAAGCCGGCACTCGTCATTCCGTGGATCCGCATCGCGAACAAGACGGATGCATTGGCAGCAGCACAGCGAGTCCGCAAATTACCGCATCAGGGAGGCGAGTTCACATGCATGACCCGGATGCTGCGATCGACGAACGATAAGATCGTGCCGCAAATCCCCGCTAAAGCTGCGCGCGTGGTAATCGACGTTTCGGGCGACGGCCCCGACAATTGCAACGCCGATGAACCGATCGAGAAGGTCCGTGACGAACTCGTGGCCAACGGCGTGACGATCAACGGTCTGCCAATTTTGCTCGACACGCCGGAGGCCGGTGCGCTGCTGCCGAAGGCCGTGCCGGGGGGCAAGCCGCCGCTCGAGCAATGGTACCGTCAGCACGTCATGGCGGGGCCCGGGAGCTTCGTTCTTCCTGCTCTCGGTTATTCGGATTTCGAGCGAGCCATTCGCCAGAAATTCGTTATCGAAATGAGCGGCATCGTTCCGCCCCCGGACATGACGGCTATCGCAAGCGCCGCCCGATGAGCCTAAGCCCTCGTTAAAAACAGCAGGGCATTCACAGGCTAAATGTCGTTTTCGCTCGAGGGAGCACAGCGCCAGCGTTTGATCTGCCAGCCGGGATGCTCTTCACTCCATTGTGCGAAATATGGAGGCGCGTCTGTCATGCAATGCGTCGTATCGATACCTTCATTGATGGGTATCTTGTAATCCTTGCAGACGGCGGGTTGGTTTGCCAGGCAGGCAGAGAGGACTATTGCGAGCATTATCGGTTTGAGCCCTTCGGACGGAGCGATGGATCACGAAAAAACCGCCGCTCCACTCCTGATCACCCGCTCGCAGGAACGGGCGCTAGAACTCGCGCCGGTATTCGCAAGACTACTACGTCAACGGCCGGGGAGGATATTACGAGCCCGTCGAGCGCGATCCGCCGCACTCACCCTGCAGGCAGTAGAATTTCACCGCGTCCGATGTTGGCCATGTCGCCGCCAATCTTACGGACAAACAACGGCATAGGCTTCGGTGCGAGGTCGCCGAGTGCGCCCTTAAGATATCGCGACATGACTCGCACGATCACGAGATCGTGTTTACCGCAATCGACGAACGTCGGCAGCAAGCTCTCGACGCTCGGCCCAATGAGCGTGCCGCGGCGCATCATGAAGCCGGGGAGAGGTCCGATACCGCCTTCGGCCCAGATCGTACCGCCGATCATGCGCGTGCCTGCGCCTTCGCCGGTTTTGCCTTTCACGATGATCGTGCCGCGGCGCATCTTCTCGCCGGAGCGGGCGCCAATGTTCCCCCCGATCACCGCGGTACCGCCCAGCATTCCGAAGCGGTCGCCCGGAATAAATCCGCCAACATTGTCGCCGGCATTGCCCGAGACGTGGATGAAACCGCCGGTCGACCCGGACGCGAGAAAGTTTCCAGCGTTGCCTCGTATCTCAAGCTTTCCGCCCGACATCTTGCGGCCGACGTAAGAACCTACATCGCCGACCACGTGGATGGAGCCGCTGTCGAGGCCGCCACCGACAAAGTCGACATTGGGACCGGAGCCTTCGATGGTCAACGTTTCACCAGGGCTGCCACTGATCTCGAAGGCATCGCCAAGCGCCAAGCCGCCCTTATCGATGCCGACGTTGATCCGGCCGATTTCGTGGGACGGCAGAGCCGCAAGCTTTGCGGGCGTGATGCCGTCGAGATTGATCCGTTCGGTCGCGGGCGCCCTGAGGCGGAGCGTAAGGCCGCTCATCAGATCAATTCCTTCAGATGATAATGATGCTGTCCAAGCTTGCCGCCGTAGTTGCCGGCGGTGATGCGGGTGACGCCGCGTTTGGCGCCCGTGTCAGTCACCGCCTTCAGGCCGGCGCGCATCGCATCGGCAACGGCTTTCGAGGTCAGTCCGTCGATGACGATTTCGAGGACGGCGAGTGTGTCGGGACCGAGCTCGCTTTTGACGGTACCGCGAAGCGTCGGGCAGAATGCATGGTTGGTCGATGCAAACATGCCGGAGTACTTCGCTCCGACCTTACTGCCCGACCTTACGATGCCGCCGGGAAACGGCGTGATGACATCGTCAACCTTGGCGATTGCGTCGACAGCAGCTTCCGCTGTTTCGAGCAGCCCCGCGCGATCGCATCCAAGAATCAGCATGTTGCCGCCGCCGACGGCTTCGGTCGTGACGCCGGTTTCTTCCTCGATGACGAACTCGCCGTCCATGACGGGTACGCGCCAGTAGCGGCTCTGCCCGAGCTTTTTCGCCGTCTGGTAGCCGTCGCCGAAATACCGCGGCGCCTTGCCGAGGCCGAGCGATTGCGACGCCTGAAGGCCCGCGTAGCAAGCCGACCCGGGGCTCGTCAGCACGCACTGTCCGATGCGGTTGCGGATCTGCGGAACGAGCGCGTCCGGCGAAAACCCGAATATCAGGATGCGGACGCCCGGACGTCCGTCCGGCGTTTCCTCGGGGCTCAGTTCCTTGTCGATGCCGCACTCGGCGCCGCAGCCGATGACCGAAGTGCCGAAGCCGGTTGCGACCGTTGCAGCGATACGCGCCCACTTGAGGGAGTCGGCGGTGATGATGATGCCGGTACCCGACATGCCGAAGGCTTCGGCGAAGGTATCGTCAATCTCGACGCCGTTGACCGTCATGCTCATGCTACGCGCGCCTTTGTCGGTTGAATGATAAGGGAGCCGCGGCCATTGTCTGTGATCTCTTCATCCGACAGGCGGAAGTTTTCCATTCGCACGGTGTTGTAATCATCGAAATACGGCTTCAACTTCTTTTCGATCGTGCGGTCGTAGGACGGTCGTGCGACGTGAGTCGAGCCGTTCACGACCTTGACGATCTTGCCGTTGCGAACGATCAGCTCGCCGTTCTTGAACAGCATCTCGGGCGTCGCGAACATCGCTTCGCGGTCTGGATTGTCGTCGTAGACGGTGATGTCGGCACAGGCGCCCACTCCGAGGTGTCCGCGATCTGCGAGGCCAAGGCTTCGCGCTGGACCTGCGCGGGTCATGATCGCGATCTCGTAGAGCGTGTACTCGCGGTCGAGGGTCGCGAGTGTCGAATATTTCAGGGCGTCCTGATTGATCGTTCGCATGACTTCCTGACGGAAGGTCTTATCCATCAGAAGACGGATCAAATGCGGATAGCAGGTGAACGGACCGCCGTTCGGATGGTCGGTCGTCAGGAAGAGGCGCCAGGGATCGTTGATAAGTAGGAACAACTCGAGGCCGATTGCCCACTGCAGCGCATTGACGAAGCTCTTGTCGCGATACTTGAATGGAACGACGCCGCAGCCTGCGTCGCACTCGATATCCATCACGACCCACTTCTTCGGGAAGGCCGAGCGCGTGTTGACGAACTGGCGCATCGAGTCGCCGGAAGCCGTGCACGTCTGGCCGAACATCACCTGCCCAACATCGCATGAAATGTTCTTGTTCGCATTGATCGCCTCGGCGACGCTTGCGGCAGCGGAAGAAAACTTCATGTCGCCTTCAGTGCCGTAGCTATGGAACTGAATGTGCGTCAGGTGAATAGGCAACCCCTCGGCGCCCTTGATCGTCGCCAGCGTCGTCTCGACGCCGCCCGGTACGCCGAGATTGCAGCCGTGAATGTGGATGGGGTGCACGACGCCCAATTCTTTGAGGCCGCGCGCAAGCGTAACGATGATGTCGCGTGGGGTAACGCCGTAGTAAGTATGCTTCTCGTCGAGATCGAGTTTGCGCTGGTTGAACTTGAAAGCGCTGATGCCACCCGGATTGACGATCTTAACCGCGATCGCCTGCGTCGCGTGCATCGTCCAGGCGATATAGTCCTTAATGGCCGAGAAGTCGGCCTTGGCTGCGAGCTGGCGCAGGAAGAAATCATCCGACCCGAGCATCGCAAAGGCGCCCTTGTCGATGATGGCGGTGTCGGCCAACTCCATATGCGCCTGACGCGCATTCGAAGGAAGCATCGCGGGCTCGAAAGCCGCGGTATAGCCCATCTCCGCGTAGCGGTAGCCGGCCGCCATCGTCGAGGGGATTGCATGGCCGACGCCGGCACGCGTGATGTCGGTTCGCGCAAACTCCTGGCCGATATGATCCTCTGGAAGCATCATGCGCGCGATCGTCATCTTGCCGCCGCCGATGTGGGAGTGCGGATCGATGCCGCCAGCCATAATGACTCGGCCGTGAACCGGGTATTCGTGGTCGACCTTGGCATTCGGAGGCGGCGAGATAATGCGGCCGTTCTCGATAAAGATATCGCGGACTTCGCCATCGACGCCGTTTGCAGGATCGTAGATGCGGCCGCCTGTGAGCTTGATGAGCATTCTTTATCTCGAGTGTTGACCTAAAGGGCGGCTTCGATAGAGGCAAGGACATCGGCGGCCGACGGAAGCTTGGAGTGGCGCAGCTTGCGTAACGGAAGCGAAACGACGTTGTCGACGCGGATGATACGGCCGACGTGATCGATGCCGGGCGTTCCGACGGGGATGAAGACTTTCGGTTTCCGACTGAGCTTCAGCCCCGGCGTTCCGAGGACGACAGTGGGAACATCCGTATCCGGCGGAACGAGATCGTCTCCGAACGAAGCCAGCCACACCAGAAGATCGCCTTCCTTTGCGGCGAGCATGCGCGCCGCATCGTAGCGTTCGATATCATATTCAGGTTTGCCGTTTGCGAACGAAACCCGGAGCGGATAGCCCGATTGCCACGCGCAGACCGAGGCCGCCGAGGGCTGACCCTCATTGCCGCCAAGAGGAAGCCCCGCGGAGCGCGACGTCGCGTTGCTTTCTTTGATGAATTCACAGATCGCTTGAACCGTGAGATCGCCACCCGCAAAATCGAAGCTCGCAGGATTCCACACGACTACGCTGTAGGCTGCAGCCTTGTAGCGCGCGAGGAGGTCTTCGATGGTCGCACGGGGGACCCCACCGATCGTGTCATCGGATATCGACGCGCCCTTTTGCATCGCGCGCATAGCGTCGAGGATTTCTCCAATGCGATCGATCTTGCACGGTATCGTGAGAACGTCCGCGATGCGCGGACCCTTGACCGCCGATTGGTCCAGCCCTTCGCCAAGAAATATCACCGTCCGCTTCGGTGGATTATCCGAAAACATCGACGCTTCATTGCAGACGATGCGTTCGAAGAAACGTGGATTGCTCTGATTGAGGTCGCACCCGGCGATGACGAACAGGTCGGCACGATTACGAGCTTCCGTAAGCGACGTCGTCAACCATCCGCTCGACTGCATGACCCGGACATTGCGATATATGAGTGCGCTCAAGGCGTGATCGACAATGCCACCGCCGCGTTCGGCGAGGGACATGACCGCGCGCATGCCTTCGACGCCTGTTGCCAGTCCGCCAAAGACCGGCAAACGGCTTTCGCGGATCAGCTTGGCGGCTGCTGCGACAGCTTCTTCGAGAGAAACGTTTTTGCCGTCGAATTGAGGGCTCGGCTCGACCAGAGGTCGCTCGAAGCCTGCAATTGATCTGGCGCAGCCATTCTTGAAAACCTTCAAGCCGCCACTGCCGGATGGGCCGACCTCGAGATCGTCACAAACTATGCCGCAGAAGGGGCAGGCCACGTTCTCGTAATGATTTGCGCCGTTCCTCGACTTTTCGGATTCCAATCCAGCACCTCTTAGAGCCAAGGAAGCTACCCGGCGAGATTCGACAATCGTATGAGGCGGGAGGTAAACCAACTCTGGCCCTGGCGGTCAAGCGTGGTAAGGGGCTGAAGTATGGTGCGACACAATTTGCCGTCTCCGGCAAAGTCCGACGCGCCTAATGTCCCGCGCTCGGCCGAAAGGCCCCCACATTGGACTCCCACAACCTGAAGCTTCCGGAGGAAATGCATGTTGAAACGCTTGGCGATTGCCGCCGCCATCCTGGGTTCGTTCCCGATCATGGCATGGGCTCATGGTCCTTCGCGCCAGAAAGTCACCGAATCCGTTGAGATCAACGCACCTGCCGATAAGGTCTGGGCTGTGGTCGGCAACTTCCAGGACCTGAGCTGGGTACCGGCCGTCGCCAAGACGGAAGGAACCGGAGACAACAAGCCGGCCAGCGGCTCGAATAACGATGGCGCCAAGCGCACCATTACGCTGAAGAGCGGCGGCGTCATCGAGGAGATGCTCGACGAGTACGACGCCAAGGAAATGACCTACAGCTACGAGATCACCAAAGTCGACGTGAAGGTCCTGCCGGTCAACGATTATTCGTCCCACATTACCGTGACTGCGAACGGCGCGGATAAATCGACCCTGGAATGGAAGGGTGCCTTTTATCGCGGCTTCATGAACAACGACCCGCCGCCGGAGCTCAACGACGAAGCTTCGAAGAAGGCCGTCACAGACCTCTACAAAAGCACGCTTGAAGCCGTGAAAGCCAAGATCGAAGGCGGCAAATAGTGCGAGCCTTCGTTCGCGTCAGCGCGGTGGTTGCGGTTCTCGCTTTCGGCGGACTGCAATCAGCCGCGATGGCGGGCGAAGCCCTAACGACCAACCAGCCGGCTGACACTCTCTCCTTTGTCGATCTCTCGGCGATGAAGGAAGTCGCGACCGTCAAGATCGGCGGCAAGCCGGCCGGCATTGCACTTTCGCCCGACAAGACGAAGGCCTACATCACGTCGCCCGACAGCAAGGAGCTTGTCGAGGTCGATGCGGTGTCGCGCGCGGTCACGCGCCGAGTGACACTGGGCGGCGGCCCGCTGGGGATTGCCGCGCACCCCAAATTACCCGAGATCTACGTCGCGGACTGGTATTCTCACAAGATCCTCGTCATTAACGCAAAAACGCTTGCTGTCGTCTGTGCAATCTCGGTCGGTCAGTCGCCGTCGGGCCTTGCCGTGACCCCGGACGGGCGGCTCTTGCTCTCGGCAGATCGGGACAGCGATGCCGTTTCGATCGTCGATATCGCACGTCGCGAGCGCATCGCATCGGTCCCGACGGGCAAGCGTCCGTTCGGCATCACGATCGATAACAATGGGGAGAGGGCCTATACCGCGAATGTGAAGAGCAACGATGTGACCGTGATCGACATCGCCTCCCGAAGCGTTCTCGGAAGTGTCCCGACCGGTCGGCGTCCCTATGCCGTCGCATTGGCAAACGGGCTCGGCTTCTCGACTGACCAATACGGCGGCAGCATTACCGTCTTCGATCTCGCAAAGCTCGTGCCTACCGAAACAATCAAGGCCTGCGATCATCCTGAAGGCATAGAGGCCGACCCATCAGGCCATGATGTTTATGTCGCGTGCTGGGGGGACAATGTGCTCCTCCGGCTTGATCCCCGAACCCTCAAGGTTACCGGCAAGGCAGACGTGGGGGACGGGCCTCGTGCCTTCGGAAAGTTCCTTCGCTAGCGCGAGGTTACGGGGTTTTAAGTTCCGCGGCAGGAATTCTTCCGGCATCTTGCTGCCAAAGTTGTCAACCCGGCTCGGCGGCCGCGGTTACCGGATATTCGGATAGTGTCTGGTCAATCCGTAGAGCTGCCGTTAAAGAGCCGGAAAAATAAGCAAATCCGACGACGACCTGGAGGACTCCCTTGAAATTGAAATTTCCCTTCGCTGCCCTGGCCGCGCTCGCGTTGCTCGCCCCTACTGCGGCAGGCGCCTCGGACATGCCGAAACCCACCGATATCCTCTTCAACAGTCCGCATATTGCATCCGTCGCTGCAGGCACGGTGCTCGATTACAAATTCGTTCGCAAACCTTCGAATGAGAAGCTGCTCGGGACCGGCTTTGCGGACGACATGACGGTAACGGTCGAGAGCGATGCAACCCCCGGCAAGAAGAACGTCTTGGTTCAGATTTATACGGGCGAGCGGGCGCGGGAGCCGCAGCGTATTACGGGTATGGACGGCAATCCGATGTTGATCGTCTGTCTTGACAATGCAGTTGCGCACTTCCGGCAACTGGCGGGTGGCGACAGCGCATACCTCAAGAATACGTTCAGCCGCTACCTCGCGAACGATGCATCGATTGCCCCGGTGAAGATCTTGTACAAGGGCCAGGAAGTCGACGGCTTCCAGATCACCGCGACGCCCTACGCGAACGATAAGGATAAATCGAAGATGGGCGGCTTCGAGAACGCCACCTTCAAGATCGCGCTCTCGAGCAAGATTCCAGGCTATTTGGCACAGATGGTTTCTGACTTTACGAACACCGACAAGGCGGCGCCGACGCTCGTCGAAACGACGACGCTCAATGGTGTGGGAGAAGTGAAATGACAAAACGTTTCGGACGCAGGACGCTCTTTGCATTTGCTTTGGCTGCCGGCTCGACGTGTGCCGGCGTTGCAATCGCCCAGGAGCTGCCTGCGAACGACTATCCGACCGTTGCGCGCGCCGATTACGTCTATGCTTGCATGGCCGTGAACGGGCAGACACGCGACGTACTCGAAAAGTGTTCCTGCTCGATCGATGAAATTGCAAACATCTTGCCCTATTCGGAATATGAGGAAGCTGAGACCTTGATCTCGGTCGGCCTCAAAGGCGGCGAGAACGTCGCCTGGACGAAGATTCCGCAGATGCAGGAAAAGGTCAAAAACATGAGGCGCGCGCAGGTCGAGGGCGAGTTGCGCTGCTTCTGATGTTGGCGCCTTTTATGTTTGCGTCCGGCGACTCCGCTTTCGCGGAGCCGGCCGCCGGACGCGAAGGCCTTCGTCATTCCCATTCGAGCTCGGTGAATGCAGCGGTGACGTTCATTCCGTTGTGCTCGTCAAAAAGTTGCCAATTGCCCCGCTCCGATTGCCCCGCGGTTGCGACGGCTTTTTCCAGCGTATCGCCGTTCTTGATCATCGCTCGAACATCGCGCGCGATCGTTTCGAGGTAACGCTGTTCGGGAAGAATCGCGTCGGGCCAAGGCATTGATTTCGGTCCGTGACCGGGAATCGCGCGCGCTGCTTTTTCCTTCATGAGCTCGGGTATGAGCTTCAGCCAACCGACGATCGAGCCATCGAGCGTGGGGATGTGACCCGAAAACAAGAGGTCGCCAAGAAGGAACGTCTCGGTCGGGTAGTCGAAGATCGTCAGGTCGTTGTCGGTGTGGGCTGTCGGGTGCGCCTTCAGCGTCAGGCTGCGTCCTCCGAGATCGAGATCCAGCGTATTGGTGACCAGCTTCGTTGGCATAACGATCTTCGTGCCGGCAAAACCGCTCTCTCCAAGCCTGTCCCGCGCATTCCGAAGATAACTGTCGGCACGTGCCGCCAGCGCTGCCGGAAGTTTGTGGTGGCCGACGAATTCGGCTCCGAGCCTTTCGAATGCTGCGTTTCCGAGCACGTGGTCCGGATGCATATGCGTGTTGATGACATAACGGATCGGCTTGTCGGTGATCTTGGCTATGGCGTCACGAAGCGCCCTGCCGACGGCGTAGGAGCCGCCGGTGTCGACGATAGCAGCGGAGCCGCTCCCAACGATGACGCAGGCGTTGGATATATCGCCGTGGTTCTCCGCGTTAACCAGTGCATACGCGCCGACATGGACGAAGATGCCCGGAGCAACCTCCAGAAGACCGATCTCTTTGGCTTCGGCGAGAGGAATGCGCGGTAACAATGGCAAAAGCGCTGCCAGGGCACCGCCGCGTAGGAATTCTTTGCGCGAAGGCCGCGCGCGAGAGTGGGAATTTTCGCTCATCGCAATATTCTCAAATTAAGCCGAAAACCGGCAGCCTTGCAAAGCCGGCTTTCCGCTCGCGGCAGATCACGAACGCGCGATTTTCCGTGAGCAAGTTGCAAAATATTCACGCCCGCGAAGAACTAGACGTGCACCGCAGCATTTATGGTGCGATGCGAATAACCCCTTTGTTTTGGGAGGTTTTTTTGGTCAGAGGGGTTGTCCTAATTTGCCACATGGGCGAGGTGGTCGCACTTCGTGTTGCGGACCCATGGAAAAAGTGTCTACATGCCCTCCGTTCACGGGGACCTACCGGTTCTACACGGCTCCGTGAAGATACCCTCTGGAGGCGAGATTAAGACGGGAAAAAATCCCGCAAAATCCTCGGCTTCGGCGGTGGAAAAAGTCGGAAGGTCCTCGGGTTCAACTTGCAAGCGTGGCAAGATTTTTCTCAAAATGGAGGAAGCGCAATGCGCAAAAGTGCATTCGCATGCGGTTTGCTGGCGACAGTCGCGTTTTCGGGGGCCGCCTGGGCCAACGAATCCGTGATCAAAGCGTCCAGCGATCCGAATAACTGGGCGATCCAGTCCGGCGACTATGCCGGGACCCGTTACTCGACACTCGACCAGATCACGACCGAAAACGTCGGCCAGCTCAAAGTGGCCTGGACGTTCTCGACCGGCGTTCTTCGCGGTCACGAAGGTGGTCCGCTCGTCGTCGGCGATACGATGTGGCTCCATTCGGCGTTCCCGAACGTCGTGTTCGCCCTGAACCTCGCTGACGAGCAGAAGATCATCTGGAAGTACGAGCCGAAGCAGGACCCGTCGGTTATCCCGGTGATGTGCTGCGATACGGTCAACCGCGGCGTCCAGTACGCTGACGGCAAGATCTTCCTGCACCAGGCCGATACGTCTCTCGTCGCTCTCGACGCGAAGACCGGCAAGGAGCTGTGGAAGGTCGTCGACGGCGACCCGAAGAAGGGCGAAACCGGTACGGGTGCCCCGATCGTCGTTAAGGACAAGGTCATCATCGGCATCTCGGGCGCCGAGTTCGGCGTTCGCTGCCATCTGACCGCTTACGACATCAACAGCGGCAAGAAGGTTTGGCGCGCCTACTCGATGGGCCCGGATTCGGACATTCTCGTCGACCCCGAGAAGACCACGATGCTCGGCAAGCCGGTTGGCAAGAACTCTTCTCTGAAGACCTGGAACGGCGATCAGTGGAAGATCGGTGGCGGTTCGACATGGGGCTACATGGCCTATGATCCGGACCTCAACCTCGTCTATTACGGAACGGGCAACCCGTCGACCTGGAACCCTGCTCAGCGCGCGGGACCGGATGGCAAGCCGATCGATCAGCTCTACTCGATGACGATGTTCGCTCGCGACGCCGACACCGGTGTTGCGAAGTGGGCTTACCAGATGACGCCGTTCGACGAGTGGGACTATGACGGCATCAACGAGCCGATCCTTGCCGAACTCGACTTCAACGGCACGAAGCGCGCGACAGCAACGCACTTCGACCGTAACGGCTTCGGTTACACCTGGGATCGCGCTACGGGCGAGCTTCTCGTCGCTGAGAAGTATGACCCGGCCGTGAACTGGGCAAGCGGCGTCGATATGGACAAGTCCAGCAAGACCTATGGCCGCCCGATCCGTAACCCGAAGATGTCGACATTCGACAACGGTAAGGGTACCGACGTGAACCACAAGGGCATCTGCCCTGCGGCTCTCGGCTCGAAGGACCAGCAGCCGGCTTCGTACTCGAAGCTGACCGGCTTGTTCTATGTCCCGACGAACCACGTGTGCATGGACTACGAACCCTTCAAGGTTTCGTACACGGCTGGTCAGCCTTACGTTGGCGCCACGCTCTCCATGTATCCGGCTCCGGACAGCCATGGCGGTATGGGCAACTTCATCGCCTGGGATGGCGTGAAGGGCAAGATCGTCTGGTCGAAGCCTGAGCAGTTCTCGGTCTGGTCAGGTGCTCTGACGACAGCTGGCGGCGTTGCCTTCTACGGCACGCTCGAAGGCTACTTCAAAGCCGTCGACCAGAAGGATGGCAAGGAGCTCTTCAAGTTCAAGACGCCGTCGGGCATCATCGGCAACGCTATGACTTACTCGCATGGCGGTAAGCAGTACGTTGCGATCTTCTCGGGCGTTGGTGGTTGGGCCGGTATCGGTCTTGCTGCTGGCTTGACGAACCCGACAGATGGTCTGGGTGCTGTTGGCGGCTACGCTGGCCTGAAGCAGTACACCAACCTCGGTGGCTCGCTCACCGTCTTCTCGCTGCCATAGGCGAAGATCACGGATTGGGAGTCGGCGCGGGGAAACCCGCGCCGACTCTTTTGCCGTTTTCGGATGGGTAGAGTTGAAACAGCATCCCCAGAGCTCTGGCCCGATGGCCGAAACTGATCGAGCCGGGGAACTTAGCTAGAAATTTATATGCTCCCTGCGCCGTCATGTACCGGCTTAACAGGTATGTCGGCTCTTGAGCGTAGCGTGTAAGTTGCATACCAAAATACCGAAGGTGGGCCACAACGAACCCGCCCGGCATTTCAGATAGAACACAAAGACAAGAGGAAGCTCGTGGACAAGTTCAGTAAAAAACTTGCGGTCGCAGTCATGTCCTGTGCCGCCGTAGTGACGGCATTCTCCGTGCCCGTGATTGCCGACGATGCAGCGCCTGCCGACATCAAGGATCGCACATCGCCGCCGGATCCGGTATCGGAGCTTGCCAAGCAGCAAGGCTATAAGTTCGAAGACGGTCGCTACCGCAACAAAGACGGCGAGCCGCAGCCGGTCGTCACCAAGGATTACATGGTCGACTGGGGCACGTGGAATGGCTTCCGCCGCTATCACGACGCTTGCCACGTCTGCCATGGTCCGAATGCTTTGGGCAGCACGTTTGCTCCGGCGCTGGCGGACTCGCTGAAGACAATGGACTACAGCACCTTCGTCGCGACCGTATCGGGCGGTAGGAAGACAAACAGGGGCGGCACGATGTTCGTGATGCCGTCGTTCGGCGAAGACCGCAACATTATGTGCTACCTGGACGATATCTATACCTATATCAAGGCGCGCTCTCTCGGCATCATGCCTCCCGGACGCCCTGCGGGGCGCGAAGATATCTCGGATGCGGCGAAAAAGGCCGCGGATGAGTGCACGGGCTGAGGCGGTCTCTTTTCCAACCTCACTAAAGATTGATGCGTCTTGCGCTCTCGGCGTGGCGGAAGGCACCCAATATCTCGTTCGGCAAAGTACTCTGGGGGCAGGTCGTAATCACGGCTTGCCCCCTTACCGTAATGGGATCGAGACAGGCACATCGAAACAAACAAAAAGGTATCGACGTGAGGAAACAAGCTATCGGAAATGTAATCTCGTCTGCGCCGATCCTGGTGCTGACGGTCGCCGGAGTGTTCTCAGGATTGGCGTTCGCGAGCACGGCGAACGCAGCAAGTGTTCCGCGCGCGGATCTCGTCAACCGTCAGGAGCTGCGCGTTTGCGCAGACCCTTCGGACTTGCCGTTCTCAAATCAGAAGGGTGAGGGCTTCGAAAACAAGATTGCGGACATCATCGCCAGCGAGCTGAAGATCCCGGTCAAGTACACGTGGTTCCCGAAATCGATGGGCTTCATCCGCATGACGCTCGGGGCGAAACGATGCGACCTCGTGATCGGCTGGGGTCAGGGCGATGATATCGTCCTCAACACCAATGCCATCTATCGATCGACGTCGGTGCTTCTCTACAAGAAGGGGACAGGCCTCGACGGTGTCGATACGCTTGCCGATCCGCGCCTCAAGGGCAAGAGGATCGGTGTCCAGCAGGGCTCTGCCGGTGGCAATCTCGCTGCCAAGTATGGCTTGATGGGCAATGTCCATGGCTATCCGATGAATGTCGATCGCCGCTTTTCGAATCCGGCCGAAGACATGATCAACGACATCCGGAAAGGCGATGTCGATGCCGGCGTGCTGTGGGGGCCGATCGGAGCCTACTGGGCCTCTCGCGGCGGTGAACCACTCGTCGTTGTCCCGTTGGTGAAAGAGAAGGGAGCCGAAAAGATCGCCTTCCGTATCACGATGGGCGTACGTAACGGCGACGACGCCTGGAAACGGCAGCTGAACGAAATCATTCGCAAGCGCCAAGGCGATATCGACAAGGTGCTGCTCGACTACGGTGTGCCGTTGCTGGTTGACGACGACACGTCGATGGAAATGGTGACGAGGCCGAGGACGACCGCTTCGGCGGAAGGTTCGGCTGACGCTTCCAAGACTGCTGCAACGCCTGCGCAGCCTGCCGCCACGACTCCCTGACGCATAAGGCCGAAGACGGGCGCGCCTTCGAGTGCGCTCGTCGCTGCAGTTTCCGTACTATTTCGACAAATGTCAAAAAGCGCGGGTTAGATGTTCGATGTGGCGGAAGTCGGCGATGGAATCGTCTCTACGGATGAGATTGCGAAGCTTTGCCTCGTTGGTCACAGGCGTAACCTGCACCGTGATCGCTGGCGTCGGCGTGCTCCCATCGGCAAGCGTTGCGGGCGATAACTCCGACGTCGCTATTTCATCGCCCGCGTTTTCCTCGACACAGGTGCCGCCTCCCGAACCCGCCGATTATCGTACAGACAATTATCGAACACCCGTACCGCTCACGCTCAAAGGGGCGACGGTTCTATCGAGTGCAGAGGCGATGAAGCTCTGGGAAACGAAGACCGCCGTTTTTATCGACGTCTATCCGCATCCTCCGAAGCCTCTCAATCTACCGGCGGGGACGCTGTGGCGTGAGACGACGCACCAATCGATCGAAGGCTCCGTCTGGCTTCCGAATGTCGGTTATGGAGTCCTGTCTGTTGCGAACGATACATATTTTCGGCGCAACCTCGATGCGCTGACGGGCGGCGACAAGACAAAAAAGCTCGTCTTCTTTTGCCTCAGAAACTGCTGGATGAGCTGGAACGCAGCGAAGCGGGCCCTGAGCTATGGCTATGCCAATGTCGATTGGTATCGCGATGGAACCGACGGCTGGCAGGAGCAGGGCGGTCTGATCGACGAGGTTCACCCCCTTCGCTGAGCATTCGGCTCCTGCCGGGATTGCGCGTTCCCGAGCAATTCGTTCGCCAGATGGTGACTTGTTTAGCGCCGGAGCTTCCTGACCGAGCGGGTCCTGGCAAAGGCGCAATTCAAGGTTGCTCAAATTTCGAGATTGCCCGAATAAAGTCTGGCTTTTTGCGGCATGGTCCGCGGCCGATTCGTGCGCCGGCCGATCCTGTAGTATTTCGCGTCTGGCGTGTGCATTCCTATATAGCCGACCCATAATGATGAGGAACGTGAGTGACTCTCAACGAACTGGCGATTTTACTTGCCGCTCTGGCGCTCGCTGCGCCCCTGGCGCGCTGGCTCGGAATAGCGGCCGTCCTCGGCTATCTGGTTGCCGGCGTCTTGCTTGGCCCATTCGGCGCCGGCGCGCTCTTTTCGGAGCGGGACGCCGAGCAGGTTCTGCACTTTGCCGAATTCGGCGTTGTGCTGCTGCTGTTCCTTATCGGTTTAGAGTTGAGGCCGAAGCGCTTATGGGCGATGCGGCAAGCGGTGTTCGGCCTCGGTTCGGCACAAGTCGTGCTGACTGCGATCGCGCTCGGCCTCATCGGAATAGTGTTCTTCGATACGCAATGGCAGCCGGCGCTGTTCGCGGGCGCGGCATTGGCTCTGTCGTCGACGGCATTTGCGCTGCAGGTGATGGAGGAGAACGGTGAACTCCAGACGCGACATGGCCGTCTCGGGTTCTCGGTCCTGCTCTTCCAGGATCTCGCCGCGATCCCGTTGATCGCGCTCGCTCCCTATTTTGCCGTGACGGCCACGCATCAGACACCGCACATCGACTATCTGGCTTTCGCGAAAGGACTGGCGACGATCGCGGCCGTCGTCATCGTTGGACGCTACGTGCTTGATTTTTTGCTGCGCATCGTCGCGCTGTCGAAAGTCAAGGAAGCCATGACCGCCGCGGCGTTGCTGACGGTCGTAGGGGTGACGCTGATCATGGAGGCGGTCGGTCTTTCCGCGTCTCTGGGAGCGTTCATTGCCGGCGCGCTGCTGGCAGAAAGCAGCTATCGCCACGAACTCGAGGCGGACATCGCGCCATTTGAAGGATTGCTGCTCGGCATCTTCTTCACCGCGATCGGGATGTCGCTCAACTTGAAGCTGCTGGTATCCGAGCCGGCGCTGATCGCGATACTAACCGCGACTCTGGTCGCGGCGAAGGCTCTTATTCTCTTCGTCCTTGGCCGCTGGCAGGGGCTTGAATCGGGGCCTGCGCGCCGGTTGGCCATTGCGCTTTCTCAAGGCGGAGAATTCGCGTTCGTGCTGCTATCGGTTGGTCGGGCCGCTGGCGTGCTCGGCACGCGGCCTTCCGAAATCCTGGCCGTCGTCGTGACACTGTCGATGGCGATGACGCCGATCCTGCTGATGCTCGAACGGGTGCTTTTCAAGAAGCACGCTCCGCAACGCGCGTTCGAGCCGATCCCCGAGAACGACGGACACGTTGTCATCGCGGGCTTCGGCCGTTTCGGTCAAATCACGGCCCGCGTTTTGCGTGCCAAAGGTATTCCGTTTACCGCGCTCGATATCAGCGCGGAGCAGATCGAGTTCGTCAAGCGCTTCGGTAACAAAGCCTTCTTCGGAGACGTGAGCCGTCCGGAAGTTCTTGAGGCGGCGCAAATCGGAAAGGCGCGCGCATTTGTTTTGGCGATCGACGACGTCGAAGCGTCGATGCGCGCCGCCGAAATCGTCAAGATCCGCTATCCGCATGTGCCGATCTACGCCCGCGCCCGCGACCGTATGCACGCCATGCGGCTGCTCGATCTCGGTGTGACCGCCCTGCGGCGCGAGACGTTCCTGGCATCGCTCGATTTGACGCGCCTTCTTCTGGTGGGGCTCGGTTATTCGCAACGAGTGGCCGAACGTACGGTCAATACCTTCCGGGACCACGACGAGCGGCGCCTGAACGAGGATTACAAACTGACCTCCGACGCCGAAAAGCTTGTCGAACGGGCGCGTTCCTCTCAGGCCATGCTCGAAAAGCTGTTCCGGGAAGACGAGATAGAAGAGGCCAATCTCGCGCAGTCCGAGTCGACGCAGCGCGAGACAAAGTCCAAATCCAGAGCTGGCGCGGCGTGACACTTGGTCATCGATTGGCAAGAGCAGGAAAAGCCGGGGTTTTATCGCCCGCCGAGGGGGTGACTGCGGTAGACGGCCCCCCGTTCGCCCGGTAAATGTCCGTCAAAGTTTCACGACTGTGCACCAGACGCCATTAGACGGGATCGACGGAACAAATGAGCAAAGCCCAAAGCAAGGTGGTGACGTCGCCAGCCCCAAGCGTTCGCGACATGGCCAACGCCATTCGCGCGCTTGCCATGGATGCGGTGCAAGCGGCGAACTCAGGCCACCCAGGAATGCCAATGGGCATGGCCGACGTCGCGACTGTGCTGTTCACAGAGGCACTGAAATTCGATCCTGCGGTTCCTTCGTGGGCTAACCGCGACCGCTTCGTTCTGTCGGCCGGGCACGGCTCGATGCTGCTCTATGCGCTGCTGCATCTTACGGGCTACCCCGGCATGACGATCGATGAGCTGAAAAATTTCCGGCAGTTCGGCTCTAAGACGGCCGGACATCCTGAATATGGTCACGCGCCCGGCATCGAGACGACGACCGGTCCGCTCGGACAGGGGCTGGCGAACGCCGTCGGCATCGCGCTTTCGGAGCGGTTGCTCGCAGCACGTGTCGGCAACGATCTCATCGATTATCATACCTACGTCATCGCCGGTGACGGATGCCTCATGGAAGGCATCAGTCAGGAAGCGATCTCGCTCGCGGGACACCTGAAGCTCGGTAAGCTGATCGTTCTCTGGGACGACAACTCGATTTCGATCGACGGCGCAACGAGCCTGTCCGTTTCCGACAACGAGATCGAACGTTTCACGGCGTCCGGCTGGAATACCGCACGCGTCGACGGCTACGATCCGACGGCGATCGCGGCGGCCATCAAGGCTGCGAAGGCCAATACCTCACGGCCGTGGCTGATCGCGTGCAAGACCGTCATCGGGTACGGTGCGCCCAATAAGGCCGGAAAATCCTCCGCGCACGGAGAACCACTCGGCGCGGAAGAAATCAAGGCAACACGTGAACGGCTCGATTGGCCGTATCAGCCGTTTGACGTCCCGGATCACATTTTATCGGCATGGCGCGCGGTCGGCAGCCGGGGCACGAAAGTTTACGCCGATTGGGCAAAGCGACTTTCGACGGCAAACGCCGAAGCGAAGGCGCTGATCGGCGGCCGCAAGATCGAAACGGCAGTGGCTGCCGCGATCGCGGAGGCCAAGACGGCATTCGCGGCCGACACGGCGAAGCGGGCGACGCGCGTCTGGTCGCAATTGACGCTCGAGCGTCTGGTTCCGGCCCTGCCGGAGCTTATCGGCGGTTCGGCCGATCTAACAGGCTCGAACGGCACGAAGACGAAACATCATGCGTCGGTCACGCCCGAGAATTTTGCAGGCAACTATGTGCACTACGGCGTGCGCGAGCACGGTATGGCGGCTGCCATGAATGGCATCGCGCTGTCGAACTCGTTCATTCCATACGGCGGCACGTTCCTGGTCTTCACCGATTATTGCCGCCCATCGATCCGCTTGTCGGCATTGATGCAGCAGCGTGTCATTTACGTGATGACGCACGATTCGATCGGGCTCGGGGAAGACGGGCCGACGCATCAGCCGGTCGAGCATCTGAGTGCGCTCCGCGCCATTCCGAATGTCTACGTGTTCCGGCCAGCCGACGGCATCGAAACGGCCGAGTGTTGGGAGCTTGCAATCGCTGCCAAAAGAACACCGTCGATCCTGGCGCTCTCGCGGCAGGCGGTTCCGAATCTCCGGAGCGACGGTTCCGAGAACCGAAGTGCGAAGGGCGCCTATCTCATCAAATCCCCCGAGGGCAAGCGTGACGTAACATTGCTCGCAACGGGATCTGAGGTCGGCGTTGCAGTCGAAGCGGCGGCGGAGTTGGCGAAGTCGGGAATCTCAGCTGCTGTGGTCTCGATGCCATCGTTCGAACTTTTCCGCGCGCAGCCTGAAAGCTATCAGAATGACATTCTCGGCGAAGCGCCGCGCATCGCCATCGAAGCAGGCGTCGCCCAATCCTGGTACGAGTGGCTGAGAAAATCCGACAAGTTCGTCGGCATGTCGGGGTTTGGTGCGTCGGCTCCTGCTGGAAAACTCTTCGAGCATTTCGGCATCACGGCGGTACACGTCGCGGATATCGCCCGGCAGGCAGTCGCTTCGTAAGCGGGTTGAGTGAAGCGCGTAACGCCGGCTGATGCTCAAACGTACTGGTGCATGGTATGAATCTGGACAAGCTGAAGACTACGGACGGCATCGACGTCGCAGGTAAGCGCGTGATCGTCCGCGCCGATCTCAACGTGCCGATCAAGAATGGCAAGGTCACGGACGCGACCCGTCTCGAGCGCGTCGTGCCGGGCCTGAAGGCACTGGCCGAGCGCGGTGCGAAAGTTGTCGTTATTTCGCATTTCGGGAGACCGAAAGGGGTTGATCCTGACCTGTCGCTGCGTCCCGTGGCAGCGACGCTGCAGAACCTTCTTGGCCGTCCGGTGAAATTCGGCGAGGACTGCATCGGAGCGCCCGCCGAAGCGGTCGTTCAATCGCTGAAGAACGGCGACGTCGCGGTGCTCGAAAATCTTCGCTTTCACAAGGGCGAAGAAAAGAACGATCCAGAATTTGCGACAGCGCTTGCGAAGCTCGGCGACATCTTCGTTGGAGATGCGTTCTCGTGCGCGCATCGTGCGCATGCTTCGACCGAGGGCATCACACACAACCTGCCATCCTACGCCGGCCCGTTGCTGATGGAAGAGATCAACGCGCTTCGAACGGCGCTCGAAAAGCCGGAACGCCCCACGGCTGCGCTCGTCGGCGGCGCCAAGGTTTCGACGAAGATCCCGGTGCTGACAAACCTTGTCGCCAAGGTCGACAAACTGATCATCGGCGGAGGTATGGCCAACACATTCCTTCAGGCGGCAGGCACGAAGGTCGGCAAATCGCTTGCCGAACCTGAGTTTGCAGGAACGGCGCGCGACATCATGTCGGAAGCCAAAGACAAGGGATGTGACATCATTCTTCCTGTCGATGCAGTCATCGCGCGAGAGTTCAAGGAAGGGGCGGCGAGCGAAGTCGTTCAAATCGACAACGTGCCGTTCGACGCAATGATTTTGGATGTCGGGCCGAAGTCGGTCGCGCATGTCACGGAAGTTCTGGAAAGTGTCAAGACACTGCTCTGGAATGGTCCGATGGGTGCGTTCGAGATTTCGCCATTCGGCGAGGGGACATTCTCGGTTGCGCGCACTGCGGCGGCCCTGACGAAAGCCGGGAAGCTGGTTTCAGTCGCCGGCGGAGGCGACACCGTCGCGGCCTTGAACGCCGCAAACGTTACGGACGACTTCACTTACGTCTCGACAGCCGGCGGCGCTTTCCTCGAATGGCTCGAAGGGCGTGAGCTGCCGGGCGTTGCGGCGCTTGCGCGCTGAGGGGAGTTCATGCGCCGAGGGCGCGCGGAAGTGGATCGATAGAATGCTTGCAGACGCCCATATCTACATCGGGGTCGCCCTCGCCGGGCTCGCGAGCTTCCTGTCTCCCTGCGTGTTGCCTCTCGTGCCGCCGTACCTTGGGTACATTGGCGGCACAACTCTCGACCAACTGACGGGCGAGGATGCCGTCGACCGGCGCGTGTGGGGACGCGTCGTCATATCATCGCTATTTTTCGTTCTGGGTTTTACGACCGTATTCGTGGCGCTCGGTGCGGGAGCAAGCACGATCGGGCAGGTGCTGCTTGCCTATCGCGCCTCGCTCGGGACGATTGCGGGCATCGTCATCGTGCTCTTCGGGCTGCACTTTCTCGGCGTCTTCCGGATTCCGCTGGTTTATAGCGAGGCGCGCTATTCGCACGCGGCGGAAGAAGCAAGCTTCGTCAGTGCCTATATCATGGGCCTCGCGTTTGCGTTCGGATGGACGCCCTGCATCGGCCCTGTGCTTGCGACGGTGTTGACGCTGGCGGCAAGTGAGACCAGCCTCTGGGCTGGGGTGAAACTTCTGTTCGCCTACTCGCTCGGATTGGGCGTGCCCTTCGTCCTCGCGGCAATCGCAATACGGCCGTTCCTCGGGTTCATGAAGCGCTTCAAAAAGCACTTCACGACGCTGGAAAAGCTGATGGGCCTTCTGTTGATCGCAATGGGGCTGCTCTTCATTTTCGGCGCGCAGAACTGGTTCAGCCAATGGATGATCGAAAACTTTCCGGGCTTAACGAAGATTGAATCGCTCGTGACGCCGGCCGATCTTGGAAACCAGATCCTGCAGAAGGGAACGCCCTGACCGCGGAGGAGATAGAGCCGATGGCCGCCGCAGCGCCGCCGATTGCGCTTACGATTGCGGGTTCCGATCCGTCGGGCGGCGCGGGCATTCAGGCCGATTTAAAGACGTTTTCGGCGTTCGGCGTCTATGGTGCTTCCGTCATCACGGCATTGACCGCACAGAACACGATGGGCGTTTCGGGCGTTCTCGGCATCGCGCCGGATTTCATTGCCGCTCAGTTTCGCTCCGTTGCGTCGGATCTGGCCGTGTCCGCGGTCAAGACGGGCATGCTGGGCGACGCGGCGACGGTCGAGATCGTTACGCGGCTTCTCGCGGAAATTCCGTCCGTTCCCGTGGTCGTCGATCCGGTCATGGTTGCGACGAGCGGGGATGTCCTGCTTGCGCCCGACGCGATTGATGCCGTGCGGCAGCATCTCATTCCGCGAGCTTTTCTGATCACCCCGAACATTCCCGAAGCTGCCAAGCTGCTCGGCGGATTGCCGGCCCAGTCGGAGTCCGACATGCGCAGAGATGCCGAGAAGCTGATGCAATTCGGCTGCGGCGCCGTTCTCTTGAAGGGCGGGCACGCGTGCGGTGCCGAGGCAGTCGACATTCTTTTCGATGGCGCCACGCATCATGTTTTGCGGCGGCCGTGGGTCGAAACACGGAACACGCACGGCACGGGCTGCACACTTTCAGCGGCCATCGCGGCCAATCTCGCGCTTGGCCGCTGGCTCGAAGAAGCGGTTGCGCGTAGCAAATCCTTTGTTTGGGAGGCGCTCGATGCCGGCCGGCATCGGGTCGTCGGCAAAGGCAACGGGCCGGTCGATCATCATTTTGCATTGAGAAAGCCGCCGCACGAGCACTGAATTGCTCGCAATCAGCGGTGAGCTTCGTTGTTGCATTGCAGCGATAGCTGTGGCGTCCGCGCACCTTTGATGTGGACTCATTTTCCTTCGTTGCCGTCAGGGCTTGCGATGCTGTCTTCACTTTGGCAGCTTGCGCCCGGCTCCGGCACTTGTGGCCGGTCAACATCTCCGGGGGGAGCGCTAAGCTCGTTTCATAGGGTGGAACGGAGCTTGGCAAAACCGGTCCGCTTCTCGCGGGCCGGTTTTTTTTGTTGCGCTACTGGCACACACGGCGGGTTTCTTGCCGAATCGAATCGATGTTGTTGGAAAGATGCGTTGGTCTACTGCACGGTTCGCGTATTGTGGCAAAATGGAGAGAAGGCGCTTCCTGCGGCGCCTTGGGGGCCCAATCACAATGCCGACTTCACCGTGCGTTCGGACTTTGTTGCAAACAGGAAGTCTTAGTCTCTTAGCCCTGGTGGCAGCGACGTCGATGGCGTCGGCGGGTGGCTTCGATATTCACGAGCAGTCAACGGTTTTCATGGGGTCTGCGTCGGCAGGCTCAGCCGCCGGGGGCAGCCTCGGCTCGATGTTCTGGAACCCGGCTTCGACCGCGCAATTTTCCGGTCTCAACACGGAATCGTCCTACACGCTTATTCTGCCGTATGGGAATATCGATATCGATAGTCCGGTGCCAGGCAGCAGTGGCAACATCGGCATCGACGCAACGAGCAGTTCAAGCTACGGCGCCTATCAGTTCGCGCCGGACTTGTGGCTGGGCATCGCGATCACGTCGCCCTTCGGTTTGGCCACGAAGCCCGAAAACACGTTTTATCCTGGTTCGTATCTGGGCGTGACGTCAAAACTCCTGACTGTGAATGCCAACCCGACGATCGCCTATCGGATTGCACCGGGTATCACGATCGGTGCCGGCATCCAGATCGAATGGGCGCAAGGCAAGCTGCAATTCCGCGACCCGACAACGTCGATAGCGCAGTTTGGCGGTACTGACTGGGCGTTCGGTGCGACAGCGGGCATTACGATCGAGCCGACAGCAGGCACGACGATCGGCCTGGGGTATCGATCGCAGATGACTCACGATCTGGAAGGTTCATTCTCTTCGGAGGCCATTACGGGCGGGACAGGAGTGCCCGCTGTCGGGACGATCGATCTGCCCGATATTGTGACGCTGAGCTTGCGGCAGGTCATGACGCCGACAACCCGTTTACTCGGGACGGTCCAGTGGTCGAACTGGAGCCGCTTCAAGGATCTTACGCTCTCGGCAGGCGGGAGCGAGTTGGGGATTCAGGCGAATTGGGATGACGGCTGGTTCTTCTCGGTTGGTGGCGAGTACGATTATTCACCGACGCTGACATTGCGCGGTGGCGTCGCTTACGAAATTTCACCGATCGATGATGCGACGAAACGGCTCGTGCAAATCCCAGACAACAACAGGGTCTGGCTGAGCGTCGGCGCGAGCTACAAGTGGAGCGATGCGATCACACTGGACGTGGCCTATTCGCACATCTTCATCCAGGACGGCGGCATCGATCTGTACAGTCCGTTGGGTCCACAGTTTGGTGAATATACCGGCACCGTCGAGGCGTCCGTCGACCTGTTCTCGGTCGGTATGCGGACGAGGTGGTAGGCCGCGTTTTTCCCTCGGTTCCTGCAAACAAAAAACCGGGCTTCGCGCCCGGTTTTTTTATTCCCGATCCAGCTGTCGGATCTGTTACGCGCCGTCATCAATCTTCAATTCGTGCAGGACGCTTTCGAGGATGCCCTCGAGTTTCGTTGCGGCGGCATCCAAGGTATTGGCCGCCGCAACGGCGCGGTGCGATTGGGCCGCCTGGGACTGGCTCATCGCGTAGAGCTTTCCGGCGTTGCGCGCAATTTCCTCACACCCTTTCGGATCGAAGGGATTGGCCTGCAGCGACCAGGCGATGTCGTGGATATCTTCCGCCGCCTTCAGGATGGCATGGGTCGGCAGGATGCTCTCATCGACAGTCGGTCGGGCCATGAGTCTGGCGCGCGTCTCGGCGAGGCTTGCCTTGAGCGTCTCGATCTCCGCCTTGAGTTGCCCCAAAAGCGCCGGCGGCTCGCGCAACGAATTCTGGAGTCGCTTGATCGCGTCTTCGAGTAGATTGCTGTCGAGGCGGCGCGCGCGACGGCCATGCTCGGCCAGGAACCACCGGCCGCGTGCGGTTTCCAGAAGCGTCGCTTCAATCGCCCGGTATTCGGTGTCGGCGTCCTCTGCGACCGGTAGAGACAAAGGCTGCATCGTCGTTTGTGCTCCGCAAAAAACACTCAACGCATATGCGATTCTCGTGGCATGAGCAGGGGTTGCCATGACATCCACAGCGATAAGCCGTGCAGAGCCGGTGGTCGTATCAAATTCGCATCTTTCCGCTACATGGTTGGCTCGTCTTTGAGCATTTCGAGGGGTCGCACGTGACCGGTATTGAGGATAAAGGCGCATTCGCTGTGCCGATCGCTCTCTTCTACGGCGCGCTTTTCGTTGTCTACGGCATGTATGTGCCGTTCATGCCTGTTTGGCTCGATTGGAAGGGATTGACGGCTGGCGAGATCAGCACCGTGATCGCCGCTCCCCTTTTCGTTCGCGTCCTGGTGACCCCGACCGTTGCCGTGGCTGCCGACCGTAGCGGACTTCATCGCCGTCCCTTGATCGGGCTCGCATGGGCGGCGTTGGCGTTTGTGCTGATGCTGACCGTGTCGCGGTCGTTCTGGGCAATTCTGATTTTCGCGATCCTGCTGATGATCAGCAATTCGACGATCATGCCGCTGATCGACACGATCGCGGTTCAGGGCGCGCGGCAGAGAGGACAAGATTATGGACGCCTCAGGCTTTGGGGATCACTGAGCTTCGTGGCGGCGAGCTTTGTGGGCGGCATCGCAATCACGAAGTTCGGAGGCGGCGCAGGAATCTGGCTCATCGCGATCGGCTGTGCGCTGACATTGGTCGCCGCGTATCAGGTGCCGAACGTGGGCGGCAAGCCGGTATTGCCCGCCGACAATCCGCAACCGCTCTGGAAGATCGCCGAACCTCGCGAACTCTTGGCGCAGCGTGAATTCCGGCTGTTTCTCATTGCAGCGGGACTCGCACAGGCGGCCCATGCCACGTTCTTCACGTTCGGAACGCTCATCTGGCAGAAACAGGGGTTGTCAGCGGCGTGGTGTGGAACGCTCTGGGCGATCGGCGTTTTTGCCGAAGTTCTACTTTTTACGTTTTCCGGGCGCGTCGTTGCAAAATTCGGAGCTGCGCGGCTGATCGCAATTGGAGGAGCCGCCTCCATCCTGCGCTGGCTGACGCTCGCCAGCGATCCGTCGCTTGCGATCCTTGTGCCGTTACAACTCCTGCATGGTGTGACCTACGGAGCGTCACATATCGGAGCGATGCATTTTATTCATGACGCCGTGCCGCGTGACAGGGCTGCGAGCGCGCAGGCTCTCTATGCGACGGTGTCGGCGGGTGTCGCGATGGGCGTTGCGACGCTGATTGCCGGCTACGCTTATGCCCAGGCCGGTCCTCTTTCATATGTCGCGATGGCGGCGATTGCCGCGGTGTCGCTAGGGGCGGCGCTGCGACTCCTTCAGATTTGGAATGGCGCTGTGCTTGTCCCACGGCCAGCGGCCTGAACGCACATCATCCCCACAACGCGCGCTCAGGCGGAGATATCCGGCCATTCCCGACGCGGAGCGGCGGCTGGCGGTCCCGTGCCAGAAGCAGCGGACCATCGAGATCGGCCCAATCCGCTGTTGCCGCGAGAAGCATCGCCGGCGCGACGGCAAGGGAGGTTGCAACCATCGAACCGATCATCACCTTGAGGCCGTGCTGCCGGGCCGCACGCTCCAACGCCATTGCCCCGGTGAGACCGCCGGCCTTGTCGAGCTTGATGTTGACCGCATCGTAGAGGCCATTCAGGCGATCGAGATCGGCGGCCGTGTGAACGCTTTCGTCGGCGCAGATCGGCACCCGATGCGGCATAGAGCGGAGAGCTTCATCTGCCGAAGCCGGAAGCGGCTGCTCGATGACCTCGATCTTGCACTCGGCGGCGACTGCGATCAGCTCAGGCAGTGTTTCTGGTGTCCACGCTTCGTTGGCATCGACCAGTAGGCGAGCGCCCGGCCTTGCAAGGCGTACGGAGCGCATGCGGTCCACATCGTCTGGGCCGCCGAGCTTCAGCTTCAAGATCGGAAGATCGCGGGCGTCGGCGGCTTTTGCGGCCATAGCCTCGGGGGTATCGAGGCTTATCGTGTAAGCCGTGTACGCAGCCTCGGGCTCGGCTAATCCGGCGAGGTCAGCAACAGTGCGGCCGGTGCGTTTCGCTTCGAGGTCCCAGAAAGCGCAATCGAGGGCATTGAGCGCTGCGCCTGGTTTGAGGATACGCGTAAGGTCGCTGCGCGCGTTGACGGTTGCGGACGCGTCGCGAATTTGATCCAGCACGCCCTCGACCGTTTCGCCGTAGCGCGCATAGGGGACGGCTTCGCCGCGACCCGCGAAATCTCCATCGCGCACCGTGACGACGACGACGTGGGCCGCTGTTTTTGATCCGCGCGAGATCGTGAAGGCGTCCTTGAGCGGCCAGATCTCGCTTTGAGCGTCAATGCGGAGAGGGGACATCAGCAATGGCCAGAGTTGCGGTGTTTCACAGCACGCCCCGCAACCTTTGCAATCATTGCGTGATCAGCGGATGCGCCCTGCAGCATGGGCGAGGAACAGATAGACGCGGCCGGTATCCGATACGAGGTGGTTCTGTGCGGTGCGTCCGCTCGGATCGCGTGCCTCGGCATCCTTGATGATGCGTTCGAAGTCGGTCAGATAACGGAAAATCGATTGCTCGAGATCGCGGTCGATCCGAACACGGTTCGAAATCTGGTCGAAAAGGGCCCGCGCTTCCGGCGCATAGATGCTGCGCACCAGGACGTTGCGCTGACCTGCGCGAATGCGACCCCAGATGGCGGACGCGGTAGCCGGATCGATAGCCCTCGCAATAGTTGCAATGTCGAGCCGGGCAGGGGCAGCATTCGGCGGCGCACTCTGATCCTGCGCTTGGGCGGCTTGGGATTGGGCTTCGTCTTCGTGCGACGCACGCGCCAGCAAATCGCCGAGTGACCAGGATTCACGGCCGTCTTGGGACGAGGACGTCTTGCCACGGCTTGCGGACGACCCCTGCTGGACCAGCGCCGAGGTGAGCGAAACCGGTGAGCGCGCCGTGCCAGGCAGTTCCGGCCGAACGACATCGCGAGGGGCGTTGGCGCGCTGTGAGATCTGATTGAGCTGCTCGATGGCGCGGAGCTGATCCTGGAGCGCGCGGCGCATCGATTCAGCGGTCTCGCGAGTCGACGCAGGAAGGCGCGCAGCTTCTTCGCGGATGCGGGCCTGCTCGCGGGCAAGAGTCGCAGCCGCCTCGGCGGCGCGTTCGCGGGTTTCGTCCGACGCGGAGGCAAGCCGGGACGAGAGGGCTTCGAATTCCCGCGACAGATCCCCGGAAACGCTATGGAAGCGGGTTCGGAGGTCTGCGATCACGCGGTCGCTTTGGGCTTCCGTTTCGTTCTTGACGCGGTCGAGTTCCGCCATCAGCACGCGCGACCGGCTTTCGGCCCCATCGCGAAGCTCTTCGGCGATAGCGCGGGCGCGCACTTCGATATTCGACAGGGAGCCTTCAAGATCGTTGGAGTATCCAGCGAGCGTGCGGCCGAATTCGTCGGCTTTGCCGGAGAAACGGTCGAGTGTGCTGCTGAGTTCGGCATGGCGCGATTGAAGCGTGGACTCGATCCTGAGATTTGCAGTGTCGAGTACGTTCGCGGCCTTCAGGATCTGCTCACCGTGGCTTTCGAAGCGATCCGTCACGCCATGAATTTGCGAGAAGAGGTTTTCGGCCACGTTCTGCAACGCGCCCGACTGCTTGGCGAGGCCGTCGATCGCCTTCATCGTCTGGCGGGTGATGTTCTCGCTGGTGCGGCGGACGGCGCTGATGCCATTCATCACCGAGTCGTCGAGGTCCGCCGCCTGCCGCGAGATTGTTTCGCGGAACGAGTGCGCGTGGAGTTCGAGAGCATTCGTCAGCAACGAGGCCTTCTCGCTGACTGCCGTGTCGATCGCCGTTGTCGAGCGCATGATCTGGTCGTCGAACAGATCGAGCCGCTTTTGGAAGGCTTCGTCGAGCGAGCGGGTGCGTTCGACGAGCTGAATATCGAGGGCCTGAGCCCGGTTTGACAGCGTGGTATCGAGGGCGCGCGCATATTCCTCGAAGACTGTCTGCAGGTTTTCCGTGCGATTGCCGAGTGTCGTATCGAGTGTCTGCATGTAACCGTCGAACGTCAGACGCATCTGTTCCGTTCGAGCGCCCAGCGCCGTCGCGAAAGCGGCGGTATAATCTTCGAGTACCGTCTGCAGCTGCTGGGTACGGGCGCCAACGGTGCCTTCGAAGCGCCCGGTCGCGGTCGCGAGCGATCCTTCGAGGTTTGCCAGGTTTTCGCCGGCGCCGCTGATGATCTGCGAGAGCGTAACCTGCTGCGTCGAGAGCTTTTCGATCAGCATCGGGATCTCTGTCCCGAGCGTTCTGAGTGTGTCGGTGACACTGGTCGATGTGTCGACGAGAGCGTGGCGTTCGCCGCTCAGCTCCTTGATCAGGTCGCGGATGCGCTGCTCGTTCTGCTCGTAGGAGCGTTCGAGTTCGGCGATCTGGTTGTGAACGAGCGCTTCGAGCTCCCCTGCACGACCGAGCGCCCGAGAGACCGCGTCGTTCATGAAGGAGACCTGACGGCGAACCGCCTGGCCGAGGCTCGCGATCGATTGCTCCGCAGTGCGGTCGGGTTCGGCAAGGCGGATCGCAACTTCGCTCATCGTGGAGGATTTGAGCGCGAGCGACGCGACATGCCAGCTGAGCAGGGCGAGCAGCCAGATGATGCCGATCGGTGCGATCACCGCCGTCGCCGTGTAGAATGCCGCGGGCTGCAGCAGGAGCGTCCCGAGGGAGGCCCCAGCCTGCCACTGCGGCACAAGAGTCAAAGCGCCGATCGCCAAACCGCCGATCGCCCAGACGATGCTGCCGATGGTGGCTAGGCGAAAGACTTTGCTCGATGGTTTTTGCTCGAGCGCATAGATGAGCCCGCCGATGCTCGGAACGTCGTCGTTGGCGGCGATCTTGCCGCGAACGGGGCCTGCGGGGCGACGGCGCGCGACGCGGCGCTGTGGCGGATCTTCTGCCGGCGCTTGTTTTTCAGGTTTCGCCTGTTCGGAAAGTTGCGGTCCGCCCAACAGAGGTGGGGGTAGGGCGAGTGCGGGCATGGCGGCGGAAACGGGGCGCGCCTCTTTGTCGGACGCTGGCTGGCCAAGCGTCGGCTCGACCGGTGTCGCCGTTGCAGGCGCCCTCCCGGCAATAGCCATCAGCTTCGCAATTTGATCTTGCGACATTGCGCAACGCCCCCCACTCAAACCGGCAATCAGAAACAGACCCCGTGCGCCCGGGGCAGCCGGAACTCTCTTTGCACACTATCGGACTTTCTAACCGTCCGCAAAATGGAAAGACCTATCCGATGATAAGAAATGCCTATGCATCCTCGGCACTTAGCAGCCTATCGCGACGTTTGCGGCTGGATTACGGCAAACGCGCCGTCAAAAAGAGCGCCCCGACGCGTAACGCGGTTGAACGGCCATACCTAAATATCTCTTGACGAAACTCTTCGAAATAGACGCTTCGACTTTACCCAGAGTTATTCCGCATTTGCCACAATCTGAGAGCTTTTGCCGCGATGCAATGAGGAAATGGGTCGCAATCTCGGGGAGTTCGATGCAGAGAGCGCCAATCTTGGCACACGGCCCGGGGCCGACTGGGTCAGCCGCAGACTTATCCGAGCCGGTCGATCTCCAGCATCTCCGGCGATACACGTTCGGTGATCAAGCTCTTGAAAAAGAAATACTCTCTTTATTCATGACGCAACTTTCGGAGACGATAGCAGCTCTCCGCGCCGCAGCGAATCAGAAGGACTGGAAAGTGGCTGCTCACACGCTCAAGGGTTCATGTCGGACGGTCGGGGCATTCCAGCTCGGCGACATCGCTCAGGACGCGGAGAAATTGACCTTTAATGCCGGCTCGGAGGCCTGCACGGAAGCCATTTCCCGGATCGAGCTGGCCACAGCCGAGGCCTGCGCATTCATTCGGAACGCCTACGGGCTATCTTGAACTCCGACCGCGGCTCAGGCATTCGAGGTTGCGCTACAGGGAGCGCCTTGTCTCAGGGTGCCGAAAGCCCTTTGGCTTGAAATGCCGCAAGCGTGCCTCTAAGTGTGCGCGCTATCGTAACTTCCAATCAGCTCAGAAAGCCAAACCCACCGTCGGGTTTGCGAAATAGCGACAGGATGCGCACGTAACCATGACGAAAATCACGTTCATCCAACCCGACGGCGAGAGCCAGACGGTGGAGGCGGAAAACGGACTGACCGTCATGGAGGCTGCCAAGCTGAACGATATTGCCGGTATCGAGGCAGAATGCGGTGGAGCGTGCGCCTGCGCGACGTGCCATGTTTATGTTGACGAAGCCTGGCGCGAGAAGACAGGCAAGCCGTCCGAGATGGAAGAAGACATGCTCGATTTCGCTTTCGATGTGCGGGAGGAAAGCAGGCTTTCCTGCCAGATCAAGATCAGCGATGCGTTGGACGGGCTTGTCGTTCGCGTCCCCGAGAAGCAGTTCTGACAGCAATAGTTATTGGGCTTTGGAATGACCCTGACCGCGCCGGCACCAGAGGCGACGAAGACCTCCGAGATCATCGAGACCGATGCCGTCGTCATCGGCGCAGGGCCGTGCGGACTTTTTGCGGTGTTCGAACTCGGGCTTCTCGATATCAAGGCGCATGTGGTCGATATTCTCGATCGTCCGGGCGGGCAATGCGCCGAGCTTTATCCGGAAAAGCCGATCTATGACGTTCCGGCTCTGCCGATCGTCACCGGCCAGGAACTGACCCAGCGGCTAATGGAGCAGATCAAGCCCTTCAGCCCCAAGTTTCACTTCAGCGAGCAGATCAATACGCTCAGCCGCGAGGCCGACGGGCGCTTTCGCCTGACGACGGATGCCGGGACGGAATTTCTGACGAAGGTCGTGATCATTGCCGCCGGCGGCGGATCCTTCACGCCGAAGCGACCGCCACTCGCCGGGATCGAAGACTACGAAGGAAAATCCGTTTTCTACTCGGTACGCAAAATCGAGCAGATGCGCGGCAAGGACGTGGTCATCGTCGGCGGTGGCGACAGTGCCCTTGATTGGACGCTGAACCTTGCACCTGTCGCCAGAAGCCTGACGCTGGTGCACCGCCGCGACGAATTTCGCGCGGCTCCCCATTCCGTCGAGAAGATGCGCAAGCTGGTCGAAGAGGCGAGCATCCGGCTTTTGATCGGTCAGGTGGCGGCACTCGAAGGTGCGAACGGCGAACTCTCAGCCGTTCAGGTCAAGACCGCGAATGGTGTGGAGAGTGTTCCGTGCACCGCCATGCTTCCGTTCTTCGGGTTGACGATGAAGCTCGGGCCGGTTGCGGACTGGGGCCTCAATCTTCATGAGAACCTCATTCATGTCGATACGGAGCGCTTCGAGACGAGCGAGAAGGGCATCTTCGCCATCGGCGACATCAACTGGTATCCCGGAAAACTGAAGCTCATTCTGTCGGGTTTCCACGAGGCGGCGCTGATGGCGCAGGCTGCCCATCGTGTCGTCTATCCGGACAAGAAGCTGATGTTCCAGTACACGACGTCATCGTCGAGCTTGCAGAAGAAGCTCGGCGTCAAATAGGACGGCGCAGCTTATTTTGTCAGTCAGCTTGGTACCGAAGCGCTGCCAAGTCCCTGGCGCATCAGGCGACGAAGCGGTTTCGGCATGGATTTGAGCGTCGACTTCAGGCGGGTGCGCAGAAACCCGAGATACACGCGAGCATAGAGGTAGCCCTTGGCACTCAAGGGTTTCACCCAATCGACGACCGGCTCGGACTCGTCGCACCAATCGAGTTTGTAGGCGTCGCCGGGCGCCATCATGTCGTAGACGGCCAGCTTTTCTTCGTACCCCGCTTTCAAATTCTGTTCGAGAAGCAGCACTCCGACACCGGCTTTTTCGTGCGCGAGTTCGAATGCCATCACATGCACGACGAGGCGACCCTTGCATGTGAAGGAAATTTCGAATGCGGCGGCTTGTCCGCAGGTCTTGAGGATCGAGACAACGCAGGGAACCTTCTTATCCCTGCCTTCGGCGAGATCCTGGAAAAGCCGAACCGTCCTTTTGTCGTTGAGGGCGCTCGAAACCAAGCCGCGATCCTTGAGCCAAAGAGATTTGACCGCAATCGCTTTTGCTGCGAGTTCGCCCGCTTCGGTCCCTCCGCGCAGTCGCAGGAATTCGACGAGGCCTTTTTCCTCCAGGCGTTTTATCAGCCGCCGGCGATTGCGACGCATTTTAGCCGAAAAGCGTTCTTCGAACGTCGCAAAGTCCTTGGCGCTCGCAAGATCCATGTAGGGCGCGATCTGCTCATCCGCGACCTGCGCGCCGATTTCGGCCATGAGCGGCGCGATGTTCGCGTCGGCGCGGACGCGCCTCAAACGCAGAACATCCGACGACAGATTTTTGCGGAGAAATTCCAGCCCGGCGCGCAAGGTCTCGACGGCGTCGAAGTCCGTATCGATCAGAGCGTCGCCGTATTGGCTCAAGGGCTCACCCATCCAATAGGTCTGCGTGACACCGTGCATGCGCTCCGAAACGAGCGGCCAGATCATGATCAGGCGGCCGTTGCGGCGACCGGTCAGGATCGCGAGGCGGGGAGCGGATTTGCCGCTTTCTTGCGCGAGGAAGTGGTTTGCCCAATGCCAGCAGACGTTAAAGGATTGGAACACGTGAATCGATCTTGCCGCGCGCTCGAAGAGGGCGTTCCACTCGGGCTCAAGCGCATCGAATGCGCTTCGCTCGGTTATGAGGTTGAGATCGAGACGTGGCTCAATGCTCTCGCGCCCAAGAGCACGCGGTGCCGTCTTCGCCGGTTTTTCCAGATTGAGCGAACTGACCGAACGGGCGGCAGCGTGCATAGCGATTTTTCCATAAGAGTTCGGCACGACCGAACTGGCGCGCTCGATAGACGTTCTTTTCTAGAGGGCAATCGTTAGGCGACGGTTACAGGCCGCACATGAACCGAGTGTCTACACGTGTGCGATTTCGAGAAACGAGAGCACTAGGAGCAAGGTGGCGGAGAAGGCGACTATGAACTTGCCTCGTCGCGATGGAGCCGCCTTGCCAAGGATGAGGGGAGCGATCAGCGCCCCGGCCACGGCGAGATTGATCGCAATCAGGCCGCCTGGACCGATCGCGCCCCTAGCCTCCGGAAACTGCAACCCGATCCAGATGCCTGCAGCGATGCCGAGCGTAACCGCGCCGAGCAGCCTGGGCCAGAAGCCTGTGTTCGGCCGTTCGAGTCCGAGAAACGCCAACGCCGTCAGCGGCGCAAAAACGAGCAGTCCGCCCGTGATGGCCTTGATGACGATTTCAGCCCACAAAATCTGTTGCACGGAATAGGATCCGGATCGACGGACTGGAGCGAAGCGGTGTCACCGAGCAGGAAACCGCACGCAGATTACTGCATCATCTGCTGCATGTTGGCGCCATGGCCATCAGGCGACGGCTGTCCCCAGCCTCCAAACAGGCTGTCGTCTTCAACCGGCTCAGGCGGCGAAGGCGTATAGTCGCCCGCCAGATGCCGGTTCAATGCCAGTTTGATCTTGGCTGTCTTTTCCGACGTGCAATAGTCTGGCTTGTCGACGAGAGCCTTCGAGACTGTGTTGAAGGACGCATCGTAGATTTGCGTGAGCTTGGGCAGATCGGCCGGGTTGCCCGCGGATTGAGTCGTCAGAAAACTTGTCTTTAGCTTTGCGGGATCGAAATTATAACCGCACTTGATCGCGCGGGCAGACGTTGCGGCAACGTCCATCGTGCGCGTCGCGGGATCGTTGTCGCGGTCGATCGGCGTTTCAGTCTTGGCGCCGAAGAGCGAGCCCGTCGACAGTTTCGGCAGGCTGGCGCCGCAGCCGCCGAGGCTCGCTGCCGCCAAGCCCACGAATAGCATCCGTGCGATCTGCATCTGGGAATGTCCCCGTCCCCCCAATCCACCATGACATGGCGCAGGTCAAAGGCCCGGTCAACCTCCACGGCCGATTTCCCTAAGTGCTTTGCACCGCATTAACTCAACGTGAGCACCCGTTGCGAACGGCATGATGCGTCAACGCATCAGTTCGCGCATGGCGGCGTCGAGGCCTTCGAGCGTCAAGGGGTACATGCGGCCGCTGAGCAACGTCCGAACCATGTCGATCGAGGGAGTCCAATTCCAATGGCGCTGATCGATCGGATTGAGCCAAACCGCGTGCTTGTAGATGTCGGTGATGCGGTTGAGCCAGAGCGCACCCGACTCTTCGTTCATATGTTCGACGGACCCGCCCGGGACCGTGATTTCGTAAGGGCTCATCGATGCGTCGCCGATGAAGATCACCTTGTAGTCGGCGGGGTAGGTATTGAGCACCTGCCACGTTGCTGTCCTGTCGGTATAGCGCCGCGCGTTGTCCTTCCAGACGCTCTCGTAGAGGCAGTTATGAAAGTAGAAGTACTCAAGGTGCTTGAATTCCGAGCGCGCCGCCGAGAACAGCTCCTCGACCTCCTTGACGTGATCGTCCATCGATCCGCCGATATCGAAGAACATCAGCAGCTTTACCGCGTTGTGGCGTTCGGCCCGCATGCGGACGTCGAGATAGCCTTTTTCGGCGGTGCCGCGGATCGTGCCGTCGAGATCGAGTTCGGACGCGGCGCCGGTGCGGGCAAACTGGCGCAGGCGGCGCAGCGCGACCTTGATCGTGCGCGTGCCGATTTCTGCGGTGCCGTCGAGATCCCTGAACTCGCGCTTGTCCCAGACCTTGATCGCGCGCCTGTGCCGGCTCTCATGCTGGCCGATGCGGATACCGGCGGGGTTATAGCCATAAGCGCCGAAGGGTGACGTGCCGCCCGTGCCGATCCATTTATTGCCGCCCTGATGGCGTTCCTTCTGCTCGGCGAGGCGCTTCTTCAATTCCTCCATGATCTTGTCCCAGCCGCCGAGCTCGGCGATACGCTTCTTATCCTCGTCGGAAAAAAGATGCAGCGTGCTGATGCGACGGAGCCAGTCCTCGGGGATCTCGGCCTCGATCGCTTCGCTCGTCAATTCGAGGCCCTTGAAGACGTGACCGAAGACCTGGTCGAAGCGGTCGAGGTTGCGCTCGTCCTTCACCAGGGCGGCACGCGAGAGATAGTAGAAATCTTCGACGCGTGTGCCGGCCGCGCCCGCCGCGACGGCTTCGAGCAGCGTCAGATATTCCTTGAGCGTGACAGGGATTTTGGCCGAGCGCAGCTCGGTGAAAAACGTCTCGAACATGGAGGGGAGTGTAGCGCAACATAAGGATCGAGCAACGCGGCGGGATAACGGACGAGCGTCACGCAAAAAAGAAGCCGCCCGGTGAAGGGCGGCTTCCGTATTCGTGGTTTCCGATCGGATTAGAAGTTGATCAGAGCACCGGCGGTGACTTCGTTGAAGTTGTCCGTTCCGAAGCCAGTCTCGCTGTTAGTCTCGACGCCACTGAAGCTGGCGTCGATGTTGCGATACTTCAGCCACAGAGACATTGCAGCAGCATCGATTTCCTGGACCACGCCGACGCCCCACAGCCGTGCCGACGAGCTGTCGTAAAAGGTAACACCGCCGCCCGTGTCGGTAACCGGTCCGGTAAACGCAGTGCCGTTACGGTTCTCGATGTGCTCGTACTCGCCGTAAAGAACGGTGTGGCCGAGCGGGTTCCAACGCTGACGGATACCGGCCTTGCCGTACCAGGTGTCGTTGCTCCGGGCGTCGCCCCAGTGATCGCCACCGTAGTTCAGGTGGCCATAGGCACCGTAGGCGAACAAGCCGGTCGGCACATGCTCAGCGTAGGCGCCGATCTGGAAGTATCCGGTATCGATTGGCTGAAGGGTGTTGCCCGCCGGGAAGAAGGCGTTCGTGTTGTGATTGTCCGACGTCTGGCTATACGCCGCAGCGATAGAAACCTTCACGCTGTTCCATTCACCCGCGTAACGAGCAGCGACATCCCAGAAATCGTCTTCACCCCACGAAGCCGACACCGAGAAGCCGCCGAAGGTCGGCGAGTCGTAACGGACCGAGTTCGTCGGAAGGCCGTTGACGTCACCCCAGACACCGGCGCCGGCCCACGCGAGATTGGTAAGAGCACCGTTATCCCGACGCACGAAGAACGAGAAGAAGTCGAAGGGCACCCAGTTGGCCGGCACGAGCGAACCCGAACCGTCGACCAGGATGGCCGTGTTGTCCGACGCCTGCGACTGCTTACCAACCGACACCTTGCCGAGCTGGTCGCTCTTGATGAACCAGAACGACTGCAACGTGCTGACGCCATTGGTTGCCGTGCTGCCCGAGAGCAGGACTGCGTTCGGACCGTCGGCAACGTCTTGGCTCGTCGTTAACGAGTCGGAGCCGATGGCTTCCAAGTGCAGCACGTAACCGGCCGTCCAGCCGGGCATGATCTGCGCCTGGCCGGTGAACATCACGTGACTGGCGAGCGTCGAGCCGAGGTCCGTCACATAGACGTTCGATTCGCTGCCGTCATCCCACCAGGTGACCTGCTGGCCGACCCAGCCGGACACCGTCAGCGAAACCTTGCGGTTGCCCTTGCGCGCCGTCGTAGCTTCGAGTTCCGCGATGCGTTCCTCGAGGTCTGCGCAGCAATTGCCGCCCAGGTCCGCAGCAGAGGCACTCGTGGCGAACCCGCCAGCGAGGACGCCTGCAGCGACCAGAGCGCCTAGCCTATATTTCATCATTCTACCTTCTCCCGTCTTCATCACTTCTAGTGGTGGACGCGGTACTTGGCGTTTCGCCGTAATGTCGACTGCGCGACTACGCAGCCCACGGCGGTACACCTGCCAAGTGACTTCGCCGCTTGCGGGGGAAGCTCTGTGATTCGCCCCTTTGCAACAATTACGGTTTGCAAATTCGGCGCGACGAATCCTGCGTTGTGGCGGGAGGGCAACTAAGAGCAGCCGGGAGAAGGGGCCGCAATCCTATGCTAATCCGTTGATTTCTTTGGATTTGTGACGATTGCGTGGAAAGTGTACTGACGAAATGGGTTTTCCACGCATCACATGAGAACAACCTGTGCAAGACGCAAAAGAAAAGGCCGCCTCGAAAGGCGGCCTTAACTTTTTTCGATTTGTCGAGGCCCAGATCAGAAGTTGATCAGAGCACCGAAGGTGACTTCCTGGAAGTTGTCCGTTCCGAAGCCAGTCTCGCTGTTAGTCTCGACGCCACTGAAGCTGGCGTCGATGTTGCGATACTTCAGCCACAGAGACATGGCAGCGGCATCGATTTCCTGGACCGCGCCGACGCCCCACAGCCGTGCCGACGAGCTGTCGTAAAAGGTAACACCGCCGCCCGTGTCGGTAACCGGTCCGGTAAACGCAGTGCCGTTACGGTTCTCGATGTGCTCGTACTCGCCGTAAAGAACGGTGTGGCCGAGCGGGTTCCAACGCTGACGGATACCGGCCTTGCCGTACCAGGTGTCGTTGCTCCGGGCGTCGCCCCAGTGATCGCCACCGTAGTTCAGGTGGCCATAGGCACCGTAGGCGAACAAGCCGGTCGGCACATGCTCAGCGTAGGCGCCGATCTGGAAGTATCCGGTATCGATTGGCTGAAGGGTGTTGCCCGCCGGGAAGAAGGCGTTCGTGTTGTGATTGTCCGACGTCTGGCTATACGCCGCAGCAACTGCGACCTTGAAGTCGTGCCATTCACCCGCGTAACGAGCAGCGACATCCCAGAAATCGTCTTCACCCCACGAAGCCGACACCGAGAAGCCACCGAAGGTCGGAGAGTCGTAACGGACCGAGTTCGTCGGAAGGCCGTTGACGTCACCCCAGGTACCGGCGCCGGCCCACGCGAGATTGGTAAGAGCACCGTTATCCCGACGCACGAAGAACGAGAAGAAGTCGAAGGGCACCCAGTTGGCCGGCACGAGCGAACCCGAACCGTCGACCAGGATGGCCGTGTTGTCCGACGCCTGCGACTGCTTACCGACCGACACCTTGCCGAGCTGGTCGCTCTTGATGAACCAGAACGACTGCAACGTGCTGACGCCATTGGTTGCCGTGCTGCCCGAGAGCAGGACTGCGTTCGGACCGTCGGCAACGTCTTGGCTCGTCGTTAACGAGTCGGAGCCGATGGCTTCCAAGTGCAGCACGTAACCGGCCGTCCAGCCGGGCAGAATCTGCGCCTGGCCGGTGAACTTCACGTGGCTGGCGAGCGTCGAGCCGAGATCCGTCACGTAGACGTTCGAGTCGCTGCCGTCATCCCACCACGTCACCTGCTGGCCGACCCAGCCGGACACCGTCAGCGAGACCTTGCGGTTGCCCTTGCGTGCCGTCGTAGCTTCGAGTTCCGCGATGCGTTCCTCGAGGTCTGCGCAGCAGTTCCCCCCGAGGTCGGCTGCCGATGCGCTGCTGACTGACATCCCGCCTGCCAGCAGGCCTGCCGCCACCAGGGCACTCAGACTATACTTGCTCATGAACCTACTCCCGTCTGCTTTGACTTGAGGAATGACGGACGGAACGGAACTGTTCAGCCCAGCACTCTTCTTATGCGATGTTATTTTGTTAACCCGTCCTCAAACCCGTCTTCTGCGGTCCACGGGTTGCCCCCCGAATCACCGCTCAGGGCAATGTTTAAAGCAGATTAGATTCGTGGGTGAAATAGCTTTGACGAAAGTGTCTGTGGAATCGCCTAGCTTTGTGACACAAAAGTCACGAGCAGATGGAGCCGCCACAGGCAGACGAGATGTTGCGGATTAGCTGCAAGCCCGAAATGCGGGCGTTCCAATATCGTCGATCACGTGGTCGTCGACGGCCTGCAGAGTCGTGCCGCTACGCCGTCATCCGAGATGGAAGGGCGATGCGCAGCTTTGGATAAAGCGTCTCTATAAGAATGCCAAGAGGATAACGACGAGCGCGGCGGCATGCGTCAGCACGACCATCATCGGCCGCATTGCGTAAGCCGCAAGCATGAAGTGTTAGTGAAACGCAGCATGAAAGCGATCGGCCTGACTGAAGCTCCAACAATACCGGTCCTGCATCGCATCGATTCTATACCAGACCATCATACCAGACCGTCCGCCGGCATCGAATATTGGAGTTGACGGGAAAGTCACACCCGCGAAGATCGGACGTGGAAAATCTGCCACAATCGTCGTTTAGCAAATTCGTGGTTGCTATTTGGTGCGCGCCTGGCGGGAGCGTACACCTGACCCGAAAAACGCTTACCGCTAAGGCCAGCAGAATATCGGACATGACAGGCAAATTACTCGATCGGCGGTCGGTTCTTGGGCAGGCCGCAATGGGAACCCTTGCGCTGGCGGCGGCGAAATTTGCCACGACCGCAGGCATTGCCGAAGCGGCAGGGGAGACGCCGTCGCAGCCAACCCCGTTCAATGCAACGAACGTCAATGCCGAGGCGAAGCGTCTCGCCGACCAACCGTTCGCCAAGCCGACCCTCGACCTGCCGCCGCCCTTCAATAAACTCAACTACGACCAATATCGCGATATCCGATTTCGACCGGAAAAGGCGATCTGGAGGGGCGAGCATCTCAACTTCGAAATTCAACCCTTCGCGATGGGCTGGCTTTACGATATGCCCGTCGACCTGTGGGTCGTCGACAATGGGGCCGCCTCCCGCCTTGTCGCCAATGGCAAACTTTTTACCTTCGGACCTCTGATCGGCCCGGGTCCCGAAGATGCGCCGTACGGCTTCTCCGGATTTCGCATACACGGACCCATCAATCGCTCCGACTATTTCGACGAGTACGCCGTATTTCAAGGCGCAAGCTATCTGCGCGCCGTCGGCCGGGGGCAAGGCTACGGTGCCTCGGCGCGCGGGCTGGCTCTCAATACGGCGCGCCCCGGTGGCGAAGAATTCCCGTTCTTTCGGACATTCTGGCTTGAAAAACCAAAGCCGGGTGCAACCCAGATCACGATTTATGCGTTGCTGGATAGTCAGTCGACGACCGGGGCGTACCGGTTCGTCATCGAACCGGGAGAGACGACCGTTATGGATGTGTCGGTGACGCTGTATCCCCGCGCCACGCTTCCCCATGTCGGAATCGCGCCTTTGACGAGCATGTTTCTCTATGGAAACGCGACGCCGCGTCGTTCGAAGGATTTCCGCCCGGAAGTTCACGACAGCGAAGGCCTGGCAATCGTCAATGGCGGGGATGAGCGCTTATGGCGTCCGCTGAATAATCCGAAAACACTGCAAGTCAGTGCCTTCATGGACAATGACCCGAGAGGCTTCGGATTGTGGCAGCGTGACCGTACGTTCCGCAGCTACGAGGATCTCGAAGCTCATTATGAGCAGAGGCCGAGCGTCTGGGTGCAACCCAAGGGACAGTGGGGCGAAGGATTTATCGAGCTGGTCGAAATCCCGGTCGAGAACGAAATTCACGACAATGTCGTCGCCTATTGGCATCCGTCGAAGGAGTTAGCTCCCGGAGGGCCGCACGTTTTCAACTACAGGCTTTTCTGGGGCAGGGACGTTCCCGCCTCGTGGTCGGGTGCGCGCGTCGCTAAGACGCGTATCGGTGGCGGCAAAAAACCCGAGAACGTGCTTTTTGTCATCGATTTGACAGGTCCTTCGGTCAAAGATGCGAAGGATTTGCCCGTGGCTGACGTTTCGGCGAGTGTCGGCCGGATTTCAAATGTCGTCGTGCAACGCAATCTTGAGATTTCCGGTGTTCGAGTGACGTTCGAGCTGACGCCCGGCGACGCCGAACTCGTCGAGTTGCGGTGCGTTTTGAAAGCTGGCGATCAGGCGGTTTCGGAGACTTGGCTTTATCGATGGACGAAGCCGTAAACGAAAATTTCAAAGGCCAAATCCCCCGAAACCCGGCGCAGCCACCCGTGGCACGCGACGCGGGACCTTGGTGGCATTTGCCGTCACCTGCACCGCTCGATATGCCGGAGCAGGACTTCGGTGAGCGCGTCGCTCTTGTCGGCGAGCCGCGGCGGCGCGGCTACTGGGTGCCTCGCACGGCGATCTTCGCGGGTGCCGCGGCGCTGACGGCAGCATTTGCTCACGAACTCTTCAGCATCCTGGCGTTCGTCGTGATTACGCCGGTGCAGTTCCTGTTTCTCATCCTGTCGACGATTGCATTCGGCTGGATTGCCGTCGGCAGCCTGAGCGCGGCTCTCGGCTTCCTGCCGTTATTCGCGGGCGAGCGCCCCGACACGATCGATCCGCCGCCGCCGACAGATCCGCTCACGTCGCGCATTGCGCTGCTCTTTCCCGTTTATCACGAGGAGCCGACCAGGATCGCCGGCGCGATCGAAGCCATGGCGCGCGAACTCGAGGCTCTTGGGCGTTCCGGGAATTTCGACGTCTTCGTTCTTTCCGACACGCGCGGAGACGACGATGGCGGCCGTGAAGCCGACGTCTATCGGGCGCTTGCGCAGGAAATCAAGTCCGTCCTTCCCGTCTACTATCGTCGGCGGTTGCAGAATACGGCCCGCAAAGCGGGCAACATCGCCGACTGGGTCAGTCGTTTTGGCGCCGGCTACGACACCTTCGTCATTCTCGACGGCGACAGCGTGATGGACGGCCGTACGCTCGTTTCGCTGGCACTTGCGATGGAGGCCGACCCGAAGGCCGGCCTCATTCAGACCGTTCCCCGTATTGCAGGTGGCGAGACATTGCTGCAGCGGCTGCAACAGTTCGCCTGCAATACCTACGGACCAGCGGTTTCTGCCGGCTTAGCATTCTGGCATCGCGACCAGGGCAACTACTGGGGCCACAACGCCATCATCCGCACGGCGGCGTTCGCCTCGGCTGCAGGGCTTCCCGACCTCCCCGGTCGCAAGCCGTTCGGCGGTCACATCATGAGCCACGACTTCGTCGAAGCGGTCCTGCTGCAGCGCGCCGGCTATGGCGTGCACATGATGCCCTCGCTCGAAGGGTCCTATGAAGGCATGCCGCCGAACATCATTGATATCGTGGCGCGCGACCGACGGTGGGCGCAGGGAAACCTTCAGCACCTCGCAATCGTATCGCAACCCGGCCTGACCCCAATGGGACGTCTGCATCTCGGCATGGGCGCGGCCTCCTACCTCATCTCGGCAGTCTGGGCGTTGTCGCTGGTAGTCGGCATGATCTTGGCGCTGCAAGGCCAGCAGATGATCCCGAGCTATTTCCGCGATGCCAAGACACTGTTTCCAATCTGGCCGATTATCGATCCCGGCGCTGCGCTCCGGCTTTTTCTCGCGACGCTGGTCGTCGTGCTCCTGCCGAAGTTTTTAGGGCTTATCCTCGCCTGGAAGGAAGCGCGCGCCCGGAATGACTTTTTCGGTGCCGTGCGTGTGACCATCGGCGTCTTCATCGAGACGATCTACTCGATGCTGATCGCGCCGATCTTCATGCTGACGCAAACAGTCGGCGCTGCGGAAATTCTAGCGGGGCTCGATTCCGGCTGGAAGCCGCAGAATCGAGATGACGGCGTGCTGTCGTTCGACGATGCGATGTGGTTCTCGCGCTGGCATACCCTGATCGGCTTGATCGCGGGCATCATCGCGTGGACGGTATCGCCGGGGCTTCTGGCGTGGATGGCGCCAGTCATTCTCGGCCTTGTGCTGGCCGGGCCGGTCAGCTGGATAACGTCGCTCAAAGCCGGGGCGATCGAGCGTTGGGCGCTGGCAACGAACGTCGACCTTTCGCCGCCGGCCGTTCTAATCGATGCGGGGCACCGGGCGAGCAACTGGGCGCGCCGCGCTGCAACGCCGGGCGGTCTTAGCATGCAGCCCGAAGCGGCCGCAGCCTAGACGCGCGACGGCAGTGCTAGGCTTTGTCGGCTTTCTCCGAACCTCTGAGCGAGCGCACAAGCTCGCTGAAGATTTCGCGCACCCGCAAAGGCTCGGCATCGAGGTAAGGCAGGGGGCGCGTCACCTCGACCGCAACGACTCCAAGGCGCGCCGTCAACGCTCCATTGAAGGCCCCCTCGCCAAGGCGGCGGGATAATCTACGAAGAACGTCCTGTCCTACGAACTGACCGAGAAGATCGTCCGTCATTGCGATGCCGCCGGTCGCGATCACATGCGCGACGACGAGGCGGGCGAGACGCAAGGCTCCGAGCACGCCCGGCCGGCCGCCATACAACCCGGCAATCGAACGGAACATTCTGATGTTCTCGACAAGCACAAACCCCATCGCGACCCACATGATCGGCGACAATGCCGAGACTGTTGCGACACGCTTGCCGGATTTCAGAATGACGCGCCGGGCTTCGCCGTCGATGGGGTGCAGCAATTCGCGGTCGGCAAGGCGAAGCAGCTCGTTAGGCTCGAGAACGTCGCCTAGATGATCCCTTACGCGAGCCAGTCCCCAGGCCAGATCGGCCCGGCCGCGATAATGGGCAAGCAAAGCATTGACCGCCGCGCGTTCGCTTGCGCGATCGGGTTTTGCGGTCGCCGTTTTGACCAACGCTCGAAGTTTGGCAAGCCGGGCAAGCCGTCGAAATCCGATCAATTCCCTGAGCACGATGCCAATCAAAGCGACGATAATGATCGACATCAGCCCGAATGCCAGCCAGCCCACCCAATCCTGGCGTTCGAGCGCAACCGAGACGAAGCGGGCGAACCAGAGCCCCGCGGCCAACGATGCCAGCGCGGCCATCGCGGATAAAAGGATGCCGCCGAAGCGGAATCCGCGATTGATGTCGGTGACTGTCAAATGACGTGATTGCACCCGCGCCGCTCGCCGTGCGGTGACTGCACCGATACCTCTCGCAACGTCATTACCTTCGGTCTCGACGACGATGTCGTCGGGTTTGAAGACGCGCGGTTTGCGCGGCGGCGGGACATCGTTCTCGAAGGTCATGCGAGATAATCCGAAATGAGGAAATCGAGCGCACGATCCAGTCTGATATGCGGGAATGCGGCAGGCTTTCCATCGGGAAGCGTATCGATAAGCTTTGGTGGCGCAAACCGAACAAGCTCAAGAGAAGCCGTTTTCACGCTTCGCGCGGCGCTCAGCGCGGCTTCAGGGTCGATCGGCAGGTCGCCTGGAAAAATTGCGGCTTCCGTTTTGCCGTTGAAAGTCACCCCGCCGATCGTTTCGCCGTTGATCGGCATCCCGCGCAGGCAGGGCAGGATCTCGCTTCCGTGTTTCGCGGTCGTCTCGCGTGTGGCGCGCAATGCCGCCATGGCAAGCGCGCTGACCCCAGCGCCCTCAGTTTCGGCGCGCGAGATTGCCTCGTCGACGATGAGTTTCAGGATTGCTTCCAGGCGATCGTGGCTCGAAGCGGGCAAATGATCGGCCTTCGTAGCGGCGAAAAGAACACGATCGATCTTGCGTCCGATGATCAGTGAAAGCCAGGAATTGGCGCCGGGGCGAAAGGCCTTCATGATCGCGGTCATCGCGCGTTCGAGGTCGCCGACGGCGTCGGCGCCGCGGTTCAAGGCGCCGAGGACGTCGACAAGCACGATCTGGCGGTCGAGACGGGCGAAATGCTCGTTGAAGAACGGTTTGACGACGGTCGATTTATAACTCTCGAAGCGGCGCATCATCATTGCGGCGAGGGAAGCGCGTGGCGGGCGTTCGTCGGATGCGAGCGGCATCGGAAAGAACGTCAGCAGCGGCGAGCCTTCGAGGTCGCCGGGAAGGAGGAAGCGTCCGGGCGCGAGTGTCGACTGGGCGCCGCCCTCGCGCACGCGGCGGAGATAATCGGTAAACAGCTTCGCGCCCGTCATCGCGATCTGCTCATCCTCGACGGCCGCAGGATCGGTCCCAGCCAGAAATGACAGAAAGGGTTTTGCGGTATCGGCACGCTCCGGAGCGGCGGCGAGCGCCAGCGCTTCTGTCGAAAAGCCTCGATAATCTTGATCGAGCAGCGGCAGGTCGATCAACCACTCTCCGGGGTAATCGACAATATCGACGTGGAGTTTCGACAGGCCGACCATACGCTTCAGAAGGGACGCCGATTGGTATTCGATTGTAACGCGCAGCTCCGAGATGCGCCGGGTGCTTTCGGGCCACGCGGGCGGTACGGAAAGAAGATCGTTGAGATGCGCCTCGTAGTTGAAGCGCGGAACGCTGTCGTCCGGCTGCGGCTCAAGATAGGCTCGGACGATCCTGTGTTCCGCGTCGGCCGCAAAGAATGGCAGCCGGCCGCCCGATACAAGATTGCGGACGAGCGCCGTGATGAAAACGGTCTTTCCCGCACGCGAGAGTCCCGTGACGCCGAGCCGGACGCAGGGTGTCAGGTAGTTGCCGAGGCGTGTCTGAGCATCTCTGATGAGATCGGAGTAGGTGAGGTCAGTCAAATTGCGCCGCGCGTTATCGCAAAAAAAGGGGCCGGTAGGCTCCCTCTAAGTGGCGCAACTCCACCCGTCCGACAAGGCCGGATCGCGCGGACTTAAGCCATGCGCAGGATTAGCCGTAAAAAATGACGACGACGCCGGCCGCCAACACGACCACCGCCATCAGCATCAAGGCTCCGGAACGAATGAATTCGGACATGGCACGCTCTCCTCGCGCGTCTCGCCACCCATAAGAAGCAGAGCTAACGCATCGTGCTTGAACGAACCCTGACGCGCAGGTTCACACCCCGTTCATGCTAGGCGAGTGAGCAGTGAGGAGAAACGTAGCCTCGTCAGGCGTCGTGCGCCTTCTTGACCTCGAAGACTTCCATGATCCGGCAACCGCGGTGCGGACCATCGACGACGAAGGTCCATTTACCTTCGGTGAAGGTGTCGCACATCTTGACTCCCTTCACGAGGATCCAATGACCTTCTTTGCCCTTGTGGATCGCAAGAATGTAATAAGCCCAGGCGTTCCTCGGCTTCTGCATCCAGGTCCAGAGCGTCGGACGTTCCTTGCGGGCGCGGTGAAGATGGGTCTCCTTCAGCACCATGCGATAGCCGAAATGAGCGAGCGCCGATTCAACTTCGTCAGCATAGGTACCCTTGACGACGGGTTTGCGATGGGGCGGCAGCTCGCGCCCTTCGCGGATCACGTCCTCGATCTTGGAAATGCCGTATCCGGTGATCGCGGAAAGCACGTAGGGACCGCAAAACGCCACGCGTCCGGTGTCGTTGTTCGCGGCATCGAGCCTCGATGCCGGTCTGCCGCTGGAAAGGCGATCGCTCATGTCGCATATGCCCTATACAAGTATGCTGAACGATGCTCGGCCGATACGGTTAAGCATAAGTTAACGCGAGGTCCCTGGCGCCGATGGGTGAACGTGTGAACGTCTCGTTTTTCCAAGAGCTGATGAATTCGATTGCGGAGCAGAGCCGGGCGCTGCTGCCAAAAGCGCTGTTCGGTGCGGCGGGCGGAGACTCGATCGAAGTTCTGGCGCGGGCGCTGATGTCAGGCCGCGGAGAAGCTTCGGGCGTCGCGATCGCGAGGCAGCTTTTGATACAACTCAAAAAGGCATCGAGCGACGAGCGCTTGCAGTTCTATCGTTTCCTTGCCGACGAACTGCAGCCCGACGCCGCCGACGTTGCCGACGCGGCGCGCGCATATCTCGATCATCCTTCGGACAAGAGCCTCGCGCGCCTGCAGAATGCAGCCTACAGCCCGCGCATGGAATTCTTCAGGCGCCTCAATCTGGCGCCGGGAGCGACTGGAGAGATCGTGGCGCTCAGAGCGGATCTCGTCCGCCATCTCAAGGCCGACGATGCGCTGGCTGCCGTCGACCGCGACCTGCAACGGTTGCTGACGTCATGGTTCAATCGTGGTTTCCTGGTTCTCAGGCGCATCGACTGGCAAACGCCGGCGGCAATTCTTGAGAAAATTATCGCTTACGAGGCCGTGCATGAGATCCGCGGCTGGGATGATTTGCGCCGGCGGCTCGATCCAAAGGATCGGCGTTGCTTCGCCTTCTTTCACCCAGCACTCATCGATGAGCCGCTGATTTTCGTCGAAGTAGCTTTGACACGCGAAATTCCAGGTACGATCTCGGCCGTTCTCGATGCCCACCGCGACGATGACGACATGCCGCCAACCACGGCCGTCTTCTACTCGATCTCGAACTGCCAGGAAGGGCTCAAGGGCATCTCGTTTGGTAATTTTCTGCTGAAGCAGGTGGTCGAAGACCTCGTTCGTGACAGCCCGAGTCTCAAGACATTCGTGACGCTATCTCCGGCGCCGAGTTTCGCACGCTGGCTCGACCGGGTGCTCGCAATTGAAGGCGACACAGGCATCGACCGGGAGGAGCGTGCAGTCCTGGCGCGCCTCGAAGATCCACGCTGGGTCGATGACGTCGTCAAAGGCGTGCCGGGGAGTGAAGAGCTCAAACCGGTGCTGCTGTCACTCGCGGCACAATACTTCCTGGCGGTCCGGTCGGCGGATGAGCGGCCCGTCGATCCGGTCGCCCGTTTCCATCTCGGCAACGGCGCCCGGCTTGAACGGCTCAACTGGCTTGCCGACACGTCCGAGAGAGGGCTCCGGGAGGCTCACGGGCTGATGGTCAACTACCGCTATGATCTCGCCGAAATCGAGCGCAATCACGAAGCTTACGCACAAGACGGCACGGTCGCCGCGTCGCGCAGCGTCAGGGCTTTGCTCAAGTCGGGCGTCCAGGTGAAGGGGCTCGCGGCGACACCCGATCTTCTCGCGTTACCGAGCGCGACAAAAGCAAAACGCGCCCGTTCAATGGGCTCGGATTGATCTGTGGCACGGATGCGCAGGAGGCGTGAAGGAAGTCCTTGTCTTGGCTATTTCTCCGTGCAGTATGACGCGGCTGGCGTTGCGGAGCGCACGTTGATTTCGGTGGGCGCTGCTTGAACCCGGAACGCGATCATCAACGATAGGGCCGCCATGCGCTACGACCAGAACGACCGCGAAAGTTCGAACGTTGAAGATCGCCGCGGGGAAGATGGCGGCGGTCCCAGATTTCCCGGCGGTGGATTGCGGATTCCAATCGGCGGTAGCGGCGGCTTCAGCATCACGACTCTGCTGATTATCGGCGCGCTGATGATGTTCATGGGTATCAACCCGCTCGACGTACTGTTCGGCACGGGCGGGCAGATCAACATGCCTCAACTTCCGCAGTCCGAGCGGCCGGAGCAACGAGCGCCGCGCAACAACATTCCCGGACTGCCAGGTTCGCCTCAAACGCAAGCCGCCGGCGAAGACGACGAGAAGGCGTTCATCAGCCGCGTTCTCGCCGACACCGAGGATGTTTGGACATCCGTTTTCAAGAGTTTTGGCAGGAACTACCCCGATCCGACACTGGTCATCTATTCCGGTATCACGCGGACGGCGTGCGGAGCTGGCCAAGCTGCGATGGGACCGTTCTACTGTCCTCTCGATCAGAAGGTCTATGTCGACCTCGCGTTCTACGACGAGCTGAAGCGCAGATTCAATGTCAGCGGCGACTTCGCGCAGGCTTACGTCATCGCGCATGAAGTCGGCCATCACGTCCAGAAGCAGCTTGGCATTCTCGATAAAGTGCAGGAGCTGAAACAACGCGCCGACGACGAAGCGACCGCCAATCAGATTCAGGTGCGAACCGAGCTTCAGGCCGACTGTCTGGCAGGTGTCTGGGCAAACCTCAACGATCAGATGAAAAAGCGGCTGCAGCCAGGCGACATCGAGGAAGCCTTGAACGCAGCCTCACAGATCGGCGACGACATGATTCAGAAAAGGATGACCGGTCGCGTTGTCCCGGATGCCTTCACGCACGGCACCGCTGCACAACGCGTGCACTGGTTCAAGGCGGGATTCGAATCGGGGCGCATGGATGCCTGCGATACGTTCAACACGTCGAACTTCTAAGAACTGCTCGCCTGTTCTCGATCACGCACACCATAAGACGAAGAGACCGGCGGGCCCTGAGCTTCGCCGGTCCAAATCGGTCTTATGCTGGCCTTGCTGCTTCAGCTAAAGCGCGTTGCCGGTGAAGTCGCCGACTGCGCAGGACACAGCCAGCGCTTGAAGGTCCTTGCAGAGCTTGATTGCCTCGGCCTTCGTTTTGACCGGCCCTGCGATCAGGTTGAAGTTCGGGTTCGCCGGATCGCCGTTGGTCGTATAGCGCGCCTTCAGCCGTTTCAACTTGTCGCCGTGTTGTTGCGCAAGTTGGCTCCAATTCAAACGGAGACCTTCGACGCTCGAACTCGATGCGAGTTCGATGCCGATCGGTTTCTTCACGGGCTTCACGATCGCAGGACCGAAACTGATTTCGCCGCTATTGGCGGCGCTCGACTTGGGCTTCGCTTGCGCCGGCGACTTGTCGACACTGCCGGTGACGATCTGCGTTTTTTCCGGCGACGCATTGATGATCTTGGTTTGAGGCAGCGCGTGCTCGGTGGACGTGTCGAGAGCGCCAGGCGCGTCGTCCGCCGCTCCAATGACGTCCGTTCCGGTTTGCGGCTGCGGCGCCGAAGCAGATGCCGGCGGCGCCTCTGCCAGTCGCATTTTATCCTCGATCGCAGTCACCTGCGCGCCGAGCGTCTGCGTCTGTTGCGCCTGGTTGGTGACATCGGACTTCACACCCGAGACATCGAGTTGCAGGCTCGCCACCGACGACTTGAGGCCATCCACGTCCGCACTCAGTTTCATGAGGGTGGCTTGCGTCTCGGCGTTGTGCTCGATCTGGGCGCTGGTTGGCGTCAGGCTGTTAAGCCAATCAGGCTGGAATATTGCGACGCCGAGATATGCCAGTCCGAGCGCCCCGAGCATCGACCAGAGAGCGGCGTAGGGCGTAAAAATCGCGTTCCTACGAACCGGCTTATCGATGGCGGGCTTGGTCATGAGATGTGGTGTCCTAAGTTCCGTTTGGGTTCCCGGTAGTTCTGCGGCAGGGTTTGTTAGCCGAATCAATTTCGCCGCATTGGGAACGTTGGGTCGCTCGGCGCGCGTTCGCAATGGCCGGGCAGGATGTGTTGCGTCGAAGTTGTGGACGGTGGCATCGATGCACGCGACTCGGCCATCCCCAGGAAACTTCTGAGCAAAATTGATCTGATGGTGACAGAAACGCTGTCGATGTGGTGGCATGAGCGCCAATTCTTGTGCCTCCCTTGCCGCGAGGGGATTGCGGGCGCTATGGCTTGGCGCCGCTGACGCAGATCGTTGATCCGCACGGCATCTCTGAAGCCCACGGCCACACGCGGCCCAGCCGAAGGTCTCCCATGAGCGCATCGTCCCCGTTGTTCGTCGTTCTCGCCGCCGGCAAGGGCACGCGCATGAGATCGGGCGTACCGAAGGTGCTGCACAAGATTGCCGGTCAATCGATGCTGGCCCACGTGCTCGGGACGGTATCCGAGGTGCCAGGCGGCGTGGCAGTCGTCATCGCTTCCGACATGGATGCCGTCGCGACGGAGGCTCAGCGGATCATGCCGTCGGCGCAAGTTTTCATACAGCCATCGCAGCGGGGAACCGCGGATGCGGTCCTTGCCGCCCGGCCGGCGCTCGATCACCAGAACGGCGACGTCATCGTTCTCTACGCCGATACCCCGCTCATTCGCTCAGAAACACTTTCTCGGTTGCGCGCGGCTCTCGACGGGGGTGCCAACATCGCGGTGCTGGGATTCCGGCCCATGGATGCGTCAGGTTACGGGCGGTTGCTGACCGACCATAACGGCGCACTGGTCGCGATCCGCGAGGAGAAAGACGCCTCCGACGCTGAGCGGCTCATTGACCTTTGCAACTCGGGGGTGATGGCGTTCCGCGTGCCGAACATTTCGGACCTGCTGGGCCGCATCGGAAATGCCAATGCCAAAGGTGAATTCTATTTGACCGATGCCGTTGAAATCGGCGTCCGTAGCGGTCTGACAGCTACAGTCGTCGAATGCAGCGAAGACGAGGTTCTTGGCGTTAACGCCCGCGATCAACTTGCCGCCGTCGAGGCGATCTGGCAGGCCCGCGCCCGCTCTCAGTTCATGAGGGACGGCGTGACGATGATCGCGCCCGAAACGGTCTGGCTCAGCTTCGACACGCGGATCGCTTCCGACGTTCTCATCGAACCGCATGTCGTTTTCGGCTTGGGTGTGACGGTCGAGGAAGGCGCCAGAATTCTCGGCTTCTGCCACTTCGAAGGAGCGGTGATCGGCAAGGGCGCCCGGATCGGACCCTTCGCGCGCTTTCGCCCGGGCGCGCGGATTGGTGCCGACGCCCACATCGGCAATTTCGTCGAAGTGAAAAACACGACTCTCGGCCCCGGCGCCAAGGCCAATCACCTTGCCTATCTCGGCGACGGCGTGATCGGCGCCAAGGCAAATGTCGGCGCGGGCACGATCTTCTGCAACTACGATGGTTACGCCAAGCACAAGACGGAGATCGGAGACGGAGCGTTCATAGGGTCGAACGCGTCGTTGGTGGCGCCGGTGTCCATTGGGGCGGGAGCCTATATCGGCTCCGGCAGCGTTATCACGAGAGACGTCAGCGCCGGCGCGCTCGCACTCGAACGGAGCACACAGGAGGAGCGTCCGGGCTGGGCTGAGAGATTCCGCACCTTGATGGCGCGCAGAAAAGCCACAAGATAATGCAATTCGTTAAGGATAGGCGTAAGTTGCGGGCCCGAGCTGGCACGGCGTCTGCAAACGTTAAACTGAAACATTCTGTGATTTGAGAAGATCCTAAACCGCCCTCATCGTGCAACCAGAGGGTGAATCACGCGGGGACATCTGATGTGTGGCATCGTCGGGATTCTCGGGAAATCGGCCGTTTCAAGCGATCTGGTCGACGCGCTGCGGCGGCTCGAATACCGGGGCTATGATTCTGCCGGCATTGCGACGGTCGAAGGCGGGACGCTTGCGCGGCGGCGTGCCGAGGGTAAGCTCAGGAATTTGGAAAAGCGCCTTCTCGCCGAACCTCTCGCGGGACGCACGGGGATCGGCCACACGCGCTGGGCGACGCATGGTCGCCCGACCGAACGCAACGCACATCCGCACATGACCGATAAGGTATCGGTGGTCCACAACGGCATCATCGAGAATTTCCGCGAGCTTCGCACCAAGCTCGAAGCCAAGGGACACCGCTTCGATACCGACACGGATACCGAAGCCGTCGTCCATCTCATCACCGATGAACTCGATCAGGGCAACGATCCCGTCGCCGCGGTCGGCAGGGCGCTCGACCATCTGCAGGGCGCCTTCGCGCTCGGCATCATCTTCGCCGGCGAAGACGATTTGATGATCGCCGCCCGCAAAGGCTCGCCACTCGCCATCGGACACGGGTCGGGCGAAATGTACCTCGGCTCCGACGCAATAGCGCTGGCACCGTTCACCGACGCGATCACATACCTCGAAGAAGGCGACTGGGCGGTGCTGCGCCGTTCTGGCGCCGAAATCTACGACCGCCAAGGCGTGCGCACCGAGCGCCCGGTCATCAAGGCTGTCGCAAGCTCGCTGCTCGTCGATAAGGGCAACTATCGCCATTTCATGGCGAAGGAAATCAATGAGCAGCCGGAAGTGGTCTCACACACGCTCGCCAACTATCTCGACATGGCGGCGGGCCGCGTCCACTTCCCCGATCTCGGCGTCGATCTCGCGCAAGTCAGCCGAGTGACCATTTCGGCCTGCGGCACGGCCTACTATGCGGGCCTCGTCGCCAAGTACTGGATCGAGCACTATGCACGAGTTCCGGTCGATATCGATGTCGCGTCGGAAATGCGCTACCGCGAGCCGCCGCTTTCCGAGAATGGCCTCGCCATTTTCGTCTCGCAGTCGGGCGAGACGGCAGATACCCTGGCGACGCTTCGCTACTGTAAAGCCAACAAGCAGCGGATTGCCTCGATCGTCAACGTCAGGACATCGACCATCGCACGAGAGTCGCACGCCGCGCTGCCGACGCTTGCTGGACCGGAGATCGGCGTCGCCTCGACGAAGGCCTTCACCTGCCAGCTTTCCGTTCTGGCCTGCCTCGCAATCGCAATTGCGAAAGCGCGAGGAGAGATAACGGCCGAGCAGGAGATGGCGCTGGTTACGGCGCTGACGGAGGTGCCCCGGCACATCGCATCAATTCTGCGCCAGGATGAAATCTACCTTTCAGTTGCGCAGGATCTCGCGAAGGCACGCGATGTGCTCTACCTCGGCCGTGGATCGAGTTTCCCCATCGCGCTCGAAGGAGCCCTGAAACTCAAGGAAATTTCCTACATTCACGCCGAGGGCTATGCGGCGGGCGAACTCAAGCACGGGCCGATTGCGCTGATCGACGAAAGCGTGCCGGTCATCGTCGTCGCGCCGGAAGACGACCTCTTCGAGAAGACCGTGTCGAATCTCCAGGAGGTTGCAGCACGCGGCGGCCAGATCATTCTGATTTCGGATGCGGCGCCCAAGATGGTCGGCTGCAATACCGCAGCGCACATTCAGATGCCGAAGGTCAATTCGTTCATAGCGCCGTTGCTGTATGCGGTGCCTATTCAACTTATCGCGTACCAGACAGCCGTCCAGATCGGGACCGACGTCGATCAGCCGCGTAACCTTGCAAAATCCGTCACCGTCGAATGATGGGGGAAAACGTGGCGATATCGGGGCCCTGAAATTGCCCAGTTCGACTGGTTGCAATATGGGGAAGGGGGTATTGCGCCTAAAGTCGTCGCCATGGGGGAAGAAACGCACATGACGCAATTCCGGAAGCTCGCGCGTGGCACACTGCTCGCCGCCGCTGCTTGTGTGTGTGCGTTTGCTTCCATCGGCATGGGAGCCCCCTCGACCGCAGAAGCAAAAAAGGCAAAGGCCCCAGCACCTCAGAGTGCCGCGCAGTCAAGCGAAGATTCGAAGCTGTCGCCGGAAGAGCAGAAAAAGAAGGCGTCTCGGCAGGCTTATGATGCGGGCCTCAAGGATTTCGCCAACGGCCGCTATCAGCCCGCGATTGATCAGCTCTCGAGTGCGCTCAAAACAGGCGGTCTCTCATCGACGGAGATGGCGAAAGCGCTCTACACGCGCGGGATCGCCTACAAAAAGCAGAAGCAGCCGGGTCTTGCGATCTCGGACCTGACGAGTGCCCTTTGGTTGAAGAACGGGCTCAGCGCCGGCGACCGAGAAACCGCGACTGCGGAGCGGGCCGATGCCTACAAGATGGCCGGGATCGAGGATACCGGAAAAGGTCCCGAGCGGGTCGTTGGTACTCCGACATCTACCACCAAACCCGCCTCAACCGCTGCAGCCACACCCGCCGCGGGTCCCAACGCAGGTTCGGCGGGATTGTCGGCGGCCGCGATTGCGCAGGCCGCCGCCAACAACAACACCTCGAACGATTCCGGCGCAGCGCTTCCGGTCACTCGCCAGGATCCGTCGAGCACCGCCGCTCAGGATGCGGCACGGGCACGGGCGGCTTATGCACCGGTTAATTCGCTCGCGGGATCGGCGGCTACCGGCGGCACGTCAGAGCCCGCGCCTGCAGCCCAGACCTCGTCTCCTGCCCCGGCACCGTCGAGCTCTTTCGGTTCGGGCGTGACGGGCTTCTTCTCCAACATGTTCGGCGGATCCTCGTCTGCTCCCGCGGCAGGGACACAGGCGCCGGCCAGCGTCACAACGGCGTCGACAGGCACGGTCGCAGAAACGTCGAGCTGGAGCAGTGCAACGGTTGTCAATGAAGGCAGCGCCGCGAAGTCCGCCGACAAGACCCGCCAGGTCACGGCCGCCGCGAAACCCACACGTGCCACCAAGGGCAAATACAAAGTCCATATTGCTGCCTTGCGGTCTCGCGCCGAGGCGGAGGCCCTGGCGCAGCAGCTCATCGCCCAGCACGGAGCCGATCTCGACAATCATGTACCGACAGTCGATGAAGCCGTTATTGGCAGCATGGGAACCTTTTATCGCGTGCGGATCAATGGTTATGCTTCGCAAGAGGAACCGCGAAGCCTTTGCGATAAGCTCAGGACCAGTGGCCTAGACTGTCTGGTCGTGACAAACTGAGGTATGCCCGATCTCCGTCGGGTAACTCGCCCGAGTAAGGAGACATGAGCGCATCCCCGCCCGATCCCGATTCGGAACACGGTGCCCGGCATCACGCGGATGCGGAGGCAGCGCAGCTCACCGAAGGGCTGAAGAGGCTTGCGAGCAGCAGCGACGGCAAAACGGGCTGGCGCCTGGGTTCGCGCTTCCGAAATGCCTTCCTGACCGGACTCGTCATTGTCGGTCCGGTCACAATCACGCTGTGGATCATGTGGGGCGTGATCCATTGGGTCGATGCGTGGATCAAGCCGCTTCTACCGACGACGTTCAATCCGGACACCTATCTGCCGTTTCCTCTGCCTGGACTCGGGCTTGTCGTCGCGATCGCCGGTCTGACGGTCATCGGCGCTCTCGCCGCCAACCTGCTGGGGCGAACGCTCGTATCCTCCGGCGAACTGATGCTGTCGCGCACCCCGATCGTGCGCAACGTCTATGGCGCGCTGAAGCAAATCTTCGAAAGCGTGATCTCGACAGCCGGGCCGAACCAAAGCTTTCAGAAAGTCGGGATGATCGAGTTCCCGTCGAAAGAAATCTGGAGCCTTGTCTTCGTCACCGGCGAGACATCGGGCGAAATCAAGGATGTGGCGCCGGGTGGAGAAAGCGATCTTTTGACCGTTTTCATGCCTACGGGCATCGTGCCGCCGACGGGGTTCATCTGCTTCGTACCGCGGTCGAATGTCGTCTTTCTCTCGATGACGGTCGAGGAAGCCGCCAAGATCATCTTGTCCGGCGGGATCGTGATGCCCAGCATGGACGACAAAATGCGACGCATCGGAGCGGGCTTGAGGCCGGGATCACATTATCCGTTGGAACGCCAAAAGAAATCCTAGGCGGCACGAAACAGGCGCACGGCCTCATCGCATTCGAAGACGTAAAGCAACGTGCGCAGCGCTTGCCCGCGCGGCGACGTGAGATGGGGATCGTTGGCGAGCACGAGCGCGGCGTCATCGCGGGCGGCAGCGAGTAACGTCTCGTAACCCGGCACCTCGGCAACGCGAAAGCTCGGGGTTCCGCTCTGGCGGGCGCCCAGAATCTCGCCGCCGCCACGCAGTTCGAGATCTTTCTCGGCAATCTGGAAACCGTCTTCGGTCTCTTCCATCATCTTGAGACGTTGCTCGGCCGTCTCTCCGAGCGGCGCCTTGTAAAGGAGCATGCAGAAGGATTCCCGCGTGCCTCTGCCGACCCGTCCACGCAGCTGATGCAATTGCGCGAGGCCGAAGCGCTCGGCGTGCTCGATCACCATGATGTTGGCGTTCGGGACGTTGACGCCGACCTCGATAACGGTCGTCGCGACAAGGATCTTGATCTGGCCGTCGGCGAAGGCAGCCATCGTCTCGTCTTTGTCCTTGGCAGAGAGAGCACCGTGCAGGAGACCGACACTCTCTCCGAAAATCTGGCGGAGATGTGCGAACCGTTCTTCTGCGGCGGCAAGATCGGTCAGCTCGGAGCTTTCGATCAGCGGGCAAACCCAATAGACTTGCGCACCTTCGGCGAGTTGCGCGCGAATGCGATCGATCAGGCGTTCTAGCAATTCAAGCGGCACGGCTTTGGTGGTGATCGGTTTCCGCCCGGCGGGCTTTTCCGTAAGCTTGGAAACGTCGAGATCGCCGTAATGCGTCATCAGCAGCGTTCGCGGAATCGGCGTTGCCGTCATCACCAGGACGTTTGTGTCGTTGTTGGCACCTTTCGCTTGCAATGCCAGACGCTGGTGCACGCCGAAACGATGCTGCTCGTCGATGACGGCGAGAGCGAGATCCTTGAACACGACATCGGATTGAAACAGCGCGTGCGTGCCGATCAAGATGTCGATGTCGCCGGATGCAAGGCGTTCTAGGATTGCGTCGCGCGCTTTGCCCTTTTCGCGGCCTATAAGCAAGGCGACCTGCAAACCCGCGGCTTCGGCAAGCGGCATGATGGTTTCGAGGTGCTGGCGTGCAAGGACCTCAGTCGGCGCCATCAAGGCGGCCTGCGCACCGGCTTCGATCGCGACGGCCATCGTCATCAGCGCAACGACGGTTTTACCGGAGCCGACATCGCCTTGCAGCAGGCGCAGCATGCGATGGGGTGCCGCAAGGTCTTCGGCGATTTCATCGAGGGCGATTTTCTGCGACGGCGTCAGCGTGAACGGAAGCGCCTCCGCGATTTTCCTTCGCAGTTGACCTTCACCCAAGAGGCGGCGGCCGCGTTCGGTTTTAAAATTCTGGCGAACGAGGGCGAACGCCAATTGGCCCGCTAAAAGCTCGTCGTAGGCAAGGCGCTGCCAGGGCCCTGCGCCGTTCGAGACATCCTGAGCATCGACTGGGCGGTGAACCCGGCTGACGGCCACTTTGAAATCTAGCCAGCCGCGCGCTTCGAGCCAGCGGCGCTCCTGCCACTCGGGCAGGTCCGGAACGCGATCCGCAGCCTGCCGCGTCGCCTTGACCATGATTTTGCCCGACAACCCGGCGGTCAACGGATAGACAGGTTCGAGCATCGGCAGATCGTCACGCGCCTCCGGCGCAACGATATAATCCGGATGTGTCATCTGCAGCGCTTCGCCGTAGCGTTCGATACGTCCCGAGACGAACCGCAATTCTCCGATGGGGAGCTGCTTTTCGATGAACTTCCGCTCGGCGTGGAAGAACACGAGATCGATCCGGCCGGTATCGTCTTCGCAGGTGACTTTGTACGGGGCTTTCCTGTTGCCGCGCGGCGGCGCCTTGTGCTTCAGCACTCTGAGCTTCAGCGTCACGATGCTGCCGGGAACGGCGGAGGCAAGCTCGGGCTCAGCGCGCCGGTCGATGACGCCGGTCGGCATATGCCATAAGAGGTCGATCACGCGTGGCTCGGCGACACCTGGCGGCAGTGTCAGACACTTCTTCAAAAGCAGGATGAGCCGCGGGCCGATCCCGGCGATCGTTTGCGCCGATGCGAACAGCGGGTTGAGAAACGAGGGACGCATTGTCGAATTGGCTTGCCGTTGAGGAATCTCGCGCCCCGCCGTCCGATAACGTGGAGAGCACGGCGATAAAACGAGGGTCGCGGCAATAAGCACCGACCTTCGCGCTAGGCGTCAAGGGCGGCGGGCGCTATAGGAACCCTTCGCACGGACGGCACACCGTGGCGGCTGATCGCTTTCCAGTCAAGCCGCGAGGGGCCGCTATCCCATTTTGCCATGCAACCCGGATTCACAATGGCGGACGATCTCGATGTGCGGCGGCGGCGCGCCTCCTATCGCGCGCACCACCGCGGCACGAAGGAGATGGACCTCCTGATAGGGCGTTATGCCGACGCTCGGCTTTCCGCATTGTCGGGCGATGCGCTGGAGCACTTCGAGAGGTTCCTGAACCTTCCCGATCCGCTGTTGCAATTGTGGATTTTCTCGGGCGGAGCTGAAAGCGGTGAATTTCAGGATCTGCTCACCGATATTCGCATTTTTCACCGGCTCGCCGCTGATGCAGACTGATGTCTTTCAATGACGGATCAATTGCAGAAATCCCGTGTTGTTTTTTCCGGCGTCCCCGAGGGGTTCGACGGCCGTGTCCTTGCGGACGTCACGCGGGCTGCGCGTGGCGGCGATCAGCCGGGTCTGCATCTCCATGTCGTGCGCGATGACAGGCGTCTCGAGGAACTGCAAGCGGCCGTCGCATTCTTTGCTCCAGACGTTGCCGTCATTTCGTTCCCGGCGTGGGATACGGTTCCATACGACCGGACCAGCCCGAACGCCGAGATCGTGGCGCGCCGCATTACGACCCTCGGACGCCTCGCCATCGGCGGGCGCAAGAAAGCGACGCTCGTTCTGACGACCGTCAACGCGATCCTGCAGAGGGTGCCGCCCAGGAGTTTCATTCGCGGCGCCGTCAAGACCATCGCTCCGGGCCAACGGATTGATCCCGCCGAACTGATCAAGCGTCTCGAGTCGTACGGCTATGACCGTTCGAGCACCGTGATGGAGCCGGGCGAGTACGCCCAGCGTGGCGGCATTCTCGATCTCTATCCGCCGGGCCGCAGTAATCCGATCCGTCTCGATTTTTTCGGCGACACGCTCGAAAGCATCAAGGCGTTTGACGCGGAAACGCAGCGCTCGATGAAACCGGTGCCGAAGTTCTCGCTGATGCCGGTCAGCGAAGTTGCATTCGGCGAAGCGGCGACGGCGCTTTTCAGGACTCGCTACGTCGCGCTCTTCGGTGGCAATACCGGCGACGATCCACTTTACGAAGCCGTCAGCAGCGGCCGCCGCTATCAGGGCCAGGAGCACTGGCTACCCTTCTTCCATCCCTCGCTCGAAACGCTTTTCGATTATCTGCCCGGCGTCGGCATCAGCTTCGATCATATGGCGGACGAAGCCGTCAAACGCCGTTTCGAGCAGATCCGCGAGCATTACGAAGCGCGAGTCGATTCTCTTGAGGGGCAGCGCTTCGGGGCGCCGCCTTACAAGCCCGTGCCGCCGGATCAGATGTTCCTCGATGGCAAGGACTGGGCGTCGGCACTCGACGCGCGCACGGTTTCGCGACTGACGCCGTTCGACGATCCGGGCACGTCGAATGTCTATGCGATGAAGGGCCGCCGAGGCCGGACGTTCGCAGCGGAGCGTGCCGATCCCGACAACAACGTGTTCGATGCCGTCGTGGGTCACATCCGGCGCATCCACGCTGAGTCCCGGCGCGTCATCCTCGCAGCGTGGACCACAGGCGCGCGCGAGCGATTGATAACGCTTCTGGCCGACCACGGCTTGAAGGACGCGGAGAAAGTCGAAAGCTTTACCGAGGTGCAGGCGCTGAAGCCGAACGCCACAGCGTTCGCAGTCTTCGGCATCGAGGAAGGCTTCGAGACGCCGGACTTCGCCGTCATCGCCGAACAGGACGTGCTAGGCGACCGCCTCGTGCGGCAGCGTCGACGGGCGCGTAAGGCTGCCGACGTCCTGACCGAAGCGACGAGTCTTTCGATCGGCGACCTCGTCGTGCATAGCGATCACGGTATCGGGCGTTTCGCCGGATTGCAGACGATCACCGCGCTCGGGGCGCCGCACGACTGTCTCGAGCTTCACTACGCGGGTGGCGACAAGCTGTTTCTACCCGTCGAGAACATCGAGCTTCTGTCGCGCTACGGCGCCGACGAAGGGGACGCGCAGCTCGATCGTCTTGGCGGCCTCGGGTGGCAGTCGCGCAAAGCACGCCTCAAAAAGCGCCTGCGCGAAATCGCCAACGAACTTATCAAGATCGCTGCGCTCAGAGCCCTGCGCGAAGCACCCGCGCTCGTCCCGCCGACCGGCGCTTATGACGAATTCGTTGCGCGCTTTCCCTACGAGGAAACGGAAGATCAAGCCGCCAGCATCGATACCGTGCTTGCCGATCTCGCGTCGGGCAAGCCAATGGACCGGCTCGTCTGCGGCGATGTCGGGTTCGGCAAAACCGAAGTGGCGCTGCGCGCGGCATTCGTCGCCGCGATGAGTGGCGTGCAGGTTGCCGTCGTCGTTCCGACGACGCTGCTCGCGCGCCAGCACTTCAGAACGTTCTCCGAACGGTTCCAGGGATTGCCCTTACGCATCGCGCAGGCGTCTCGTATGGTCGGCGCCAAGGGGCTTGCCGAAGTCAAGGCCGGGCTCAAGTCCGGAGACATCGACATCGTCATCGGTACGCACGCGCTGCTCGGCAAATCGATCGAGTTCCAACGGCTCGGCCTTCTCATCATCGATGAAGAGCAGCATTTCGGCGTCAATCACAAAGAGCGCCTGAAGAAGATGCGCGAAGACGTGCACGTGCTGACGCTATCGGCAACGCCGATCCCGCGCACCCTGCAACTCGCGTTGACGGGCGTGCGCGAGCTGTCGCTGATCACGACGCCACCCGTCGACCGCATGGCCGTCCGCACATTCATTTCGCCGTTCGATCCGGTCATTTTGAAAGAAGCCCTGCGGCGCGAACGCTTCCGCGGCGGGCAAACCTATTACGTTGCGCCGCGCATTTCCGATCTGGACGACATTGCCGAGTTCCTGCGCGAGGCGGTGCCCGATCTCGTATTTGCCCGCGCCACGGGGCAGATGTCGCCGACCGAACTCGAAGACGTCATGACCGCGTTCTATGAAGGTAAATACGACATTCTGCTTTCGACGGCGATCGTCGAATCCGGCCTCGACGTGCCGAATGCCAATACACTGATCGTGCATCGCGCCGATATGTTCGGCCTCGCGCAGCTTTATCAATTGCGCGGTCGCGTCGGGCGGTCCAAGACGCGCGCTTACGCCTACATCACGACGCCGCCCGGCCAGAAGCTGACCGAAGGCGCCGAGAAGCGGCTCAAGGTTCTGCAATCGCTCGATACGCTTGGCGCCGGGTTCTCGCTCGCGTCGCACGATCTCGATATTCGCGGCGCCGGGAATCTGCTCGGCGAAGAACAATCTGGTCACATCCGCGAAGTCGGCTTCGAACTCTATCAATCGATGCTGGAAGAGGCGGTTGCTACGATGAAGGGCGGCGAGATCGAAGCCGACGACAAGTGGAGTCCGGAGATCCAGCTCGGCACCTCCATCATGATTCCGGAGGCCTACGTCGCCGACCTGCAACTTCGGCTGGGTCTCTACCGCCGTTTATCGAACCTCGAAAAGCGCACCGAAATCGATGCGTTCGCAGCAGAGCTTGTCGATCGCTTCGGGCCGTTGCCGGACGAGGTCGGGCACTTGCTCGACGTCATGGAGATCAAGGGTCTTTGCCGCGCAGCCGGCATTGCGAAAGTCGACGCAGGGCCGAAGGGCGGCGTCATCACGCTGCACAAGGGACGCTTTGCAAATCCGGAAGGTCTTATCGCGTTCGTGCAGAATTCGCGCGGTGCGCTCAAAGTTCAGCCTGATCAGCGGCTCGTCTACCGCGCCGACTGGGATTTGCCGGAGGCGCGTCTCAAAGGTGTTCGCGCACTCATCCAGAAGTTCGTCGAGCTTGCGAGCAAGACCAGGCAGGCAGCTTAACGCGTGTCATCGACCCCAGAAGGCAACGCGAGAGCCTTGCGTTGAACCTTGCCGTTGGGCGTGCGTGGCAGCCGGTCGATGAACACAACCTCGCGCGGGATCTTGTAAGCGGCGAGATGTTCCTTCGCGAATTCCTTGATTGCGGTAGCGTCACGCACTGCGCCGTCGGCCGCAACGACGAATGCAGCGATAATCGAAACATCACTTCTTATGCGTATCTCTGCGCAGGCGACCTCCGCAACAGCGGGACAGCACGCGATTGCCGCTTCGACTTCGAGAGGGGAGACACGATAGCCTCCCGCATTCATCAGCTCGTTAGAGCGACCGAGGTGCGTGATGTAGCCGTCGTCATCGATCGAACCGAGGTCACCGCCGGTGAACCACTCGCCGCGAAAGACTTCGGCTTCCTCTTGAGGCCTCTTCCAATAGCCGAGCATCAGGCCAGGGTCCGAGCGATGCACGGCAATAAGGCCTTCGCTATCGGGAGAGAGCGGCTGGTCGTTGCCTTCGACGGCTAGGATGACGACGCGACGCCCGGCTTGCGCCTTGCCGACCGTGCCGGGTTTATGGGGAACTGACGGGCCGGTCGAAATGTAGGTCGAGATTTCGCTCATGCCGAGGGCCTCATAGAGCGGCAGGCCGGTTGCCGACGTCCAATCCTCGATCAATCCCGGCGGCGGCGTTTCGCCCGCCATCAAGCCGTGCCGCAATTTGCCAAGCGAACCGCGCCTTGGCGGCGCGTACTTCAGAATTTGCCGATAGATTCCCGGCACGGCTGCAAACAGCGTAGCACCGGTTTCTGCGATGACGTCTGGCCAGAGCTCCGGCTTTTTATCGCCTGTGCAAACGATGGCCGTCGCCCCGTTTGCCCAGGGATCGGTCAAGCCGACTCCGAGCGTGAAGGTCCAATTAAATGCGCCCGCATGCAGCATGCAATCGTCGGGGCGAATGCCATACCAGCCCTGATACATCGGCTGTCGACCGAGCGCCGAGCGATGCGCGTGGAGGACACCTTTCGGGCGCGCTGTCGTGCCTGATGTGTAGATCAGAAATGCCGGGTCGTCGCGCGTGGTCGGTACATAACCCTGGTTCGTATTTTGCGCGATCATGGCCGCGACGTCATTCGGAGAAATGGCAAGGATCGTGCGCCGCGACGCGGTATCGGGCAACGCGTCCCCAGTTGCGAGCACTGCTGCGCCGCTGTCTTCGAGAAGTGTCACAAGTTCGGACGCAGTCAGTTGATCCGAAAGCGGCAGAGCGATGAAGCCCCCGGCCATTGCGGCAAAAAACATCAACGCGGACTGCGAGGAGTTGCCAAGCCTGATCCCGATCCGGTCGCCGCGCTGCAAGCCTTTGTCTTGAAGACCTGCCGCCAGATTGCGGACGGCCTGGTCGAGTTCGGCGAACGTCCATGCCTCCAACGGATCGCGCGGATTTTCGACATCGTAAACAAGCAGCGCCGTTTTTTCCGGCATCTCGCGGGCAGCTCGACCGATCGCGTACTCGGCCATGTTGAAGAGATCGGTCCCTGGCGACATCACTTGCTCTCGACCCACCACGTATCGACGGCGTAGCCGAAGAGAGGTGTCTTCTCGGGGTGTTTCAGCCTTGCCCAGTAGGCGACCCACTGGCGCGGCGTGTAAAAGAGCGGCACGACGTAATCACCCGAGAGCAGCACTCGGTCGAGGGCGCGGACGGAAGAGACAAAATTCTCCTCCGTATCGGCAGCCAGCATGGCGTCGATCATCGCGTCGGCAGCCGGGTTCTTCACGCCCGCGAAATTGAAGGAGCCTTGCGCGTCAGCCGTTTTGGCCGACCAGCGAAAAAGCTGCTCGTTGCCGGGCGAAAGCGACGACGGCCAAGTGTTTTGAATCATGTCGTAGTCGAAGCTCGAAAGGCGTTCCTGATACTGCGCGCTATCGACGACACGGATGCGCGCGACGATGCCGAGCGGCGCCAAGCTTCGCGCATAGCTCAGGAGAAGTGCTTCCTGGGCGTTGCTGTTGGCCAGAATTTCGAACGTGAGAGGACGCCCGGTCTTGGAGTCGATCAGCTGTTCCCCCTTCAGAACCATACCGGCTTCGGTCAGCAACTTGAACGCGGCCTTTTGATTGTCGCGATTGCGGCCACTGCCGTCGCTTTCCGGAAATTTATAGGTGCCATCAAGAAATGCCGGGCGGACGGCGTCGGGATATGGTGCAAGCAATTGCCGCTCGTAGGCATCCGCCGGGCGGCCGGTGGAGGCGAGGTAGGACCGCTCGAAGTAGCTCGTCGTACGCTTGAACAGTCCGTTGTAAAGCGTCCGGTTGGTCCATTCGAAATCGAACAGCATCATCAGCGCCCGGCGCACACGCGGATCGGCAAAGACCGCACGGCGCGTGTTGAAGACGAGCGCCGTCATACCCGCCGGGAGGCCGATCGGAAATTCCGCCTTGACGATGCGGCCATCGCGAACTGCAGGAATGTTATAGGCATCAGCCCAGCGCCCTGGGTCTTCCTCGAGGCGTAGATCGAGCGTACCCGACCGGAACGCTTCGAGCATTACCGACGCATCGCGAAAGTAGTCGAAGCGGATTTCGTCGAAGTTGAAGCGGCCGCGATTGACAGGGAGATCCTTTCCCCAATAATCCGCATCTCGTCGGTACGTGAGCGAGCGGCCGGGATCGACGCGCGAAACCGTATAGGGACCCGAGCCGACGAGCGGTGTCATCGAGGATGAGTCGAATTGTTCCGGCGTCATCCCATGGGCCTCGAAAACCGGCATCAAGCCGAGGATAAGGGGAAGCTCGCGGTCGTCCGCATCCTCGAACGTAAAACGAACGGCGCGGTCTCCAATCTTCTCGGCCTTCGGAACTTTCGCAAAATATGTGCGATGATTTGGCCGGCCTTTCGTTTTCAGGAGCTCGAAGGACGCAATCACGTCGTCTTGTGTCACGGGCTGGCGATCAGAAAACTTGGCAGCCGGGTTGAGCGTGAACGTGACCGATTTCCGGTCGTCGGCGACGTCGATCGTTTCCGCCAGCAAGCCATACAGTGTGAAGGGCTCGTCGAGGCTGCGCGCCATCAGGCTCTCGACTGAGAATTCGCGTACTCCGGAAGCGGGAACGCCCCGAACAATGAGCGGATTGAGGTTCTCGAACGAGCCCAGAACACCAAGGGCGAGCTTGCCACCTTTCGGCGCCGATGGATTGACATAGGAAAACGCAGAAAAATCGTCAGCGTAGCGTGCCGCGCCATGAAGGGCGATGGACGGCCGGGGCGCCGAGAATGCAGCTTGGCAAGCGAGGACCCAAAATCCCAGTGCCGCGATAAAAGAAAATTTCCCGAATGGCATGCCGGCACCTAAAAATTGATCGACCGGCCGAAAACCATGCGAACAAGTCCTGGCGGCGTGATGTTTTTCCCGACGCCGGTGTTTTCTATCGGTGCGACTTGGGGCTTGTCTAGCTTGTCGCAGTGGCATGGGCGCAACGACCGCATATTGGGAGGCGCGTCCACTAGTTGTTGAGCCACCCGGCCACGGGATTGCCGTAATCCGAGCCTTACTCGGGCTCCGATCGGCGGGGTGCCGGGTCGACGCAGAACTGGCTGAGCCTGCTGCGCAGACGACGAGGGTAGGGGCCGGGAGATCCGGCTAGATAGCACAAGCGAGGATTTTTACGTTGATGGCAAACGCGGTATTGCGCACGAGCGGCAGGGCGCTCGTTTCTGTCCTGGCTATGGTTGCGGCGATGTCCGCAGCCTCGGCACAGGATAAGGAAAAAGAAGTTCAGATCGCGCCTAAGAAAATCCAATCGGCACCGGCGCCCGCAGCTCCTGCCGCTAAAGCGGCTCCGGCTGCGAATGCTGCCGCGGCTGCATCCAAGAGCGCCTGGGTAAAGCTTTGCGAGAAGGCGCCGGTCGCGAAGAAGGACAAGGACGGTAAGGAAGTCAAGGAAGAGAAGCAGCTCTGCCTGACGCATCATGAACGTCTGGACGGCAATACGGGCATGGTTCTCGTTTCCGCGGCCATTCGCGAGATCGAGGGTAACCCCAAAAAATCGCTGATGATCATGGTTCCGCTCGGCATGGCCATCCCGCCCGGCCTGCGCGCCGCGGTCTACAGCAAGGACGAGTGGGCGAAGGCTTCGAAAAACGAAAAGATCGACGAAAGCAAGCTGAAGCCGATTGAATTGCATTATTCGCTCTGCCATCCCGCCGGCTGCACGGCCGAAACGGAGGCAACCCCCGAAATTCTCGATCAGTTGTCGAAGGGTGGCGGCATCATGGTGCTGGCAATGAACGCCGCGGCTCAGCCCGTCGGCTTTCCCGTTCCGCTGGACGGCTACAATGAGGCCGCCGCCGGACCTCCGGTCGACAATAAAAAATATGCTGAGGCTCGCAGCGCGTTGATGCAGCAAATCCGTAACCGTCAACAAAAGCTTGCCGAGCAGTGGAAGGCCAACGAGCTGAAGAATCTCCCGCTTGATGCGCCTGGCGCGCCGCCAACCACAACGGGATCGACTGCGCCGAAGGCTCCTGCAGCCGCGCCGAAGCAAAAGTAACTGTTGAATATAGGCTAATCATTAAGCCGCCCCGGCGTTGCCTGGGCGGCTTTTTGTTTTGAAAATTCTCTCGGAGCAAGCAGCGCACCTTTGGTGCGATACTGCATCTACGTCAGTTGGCGGATCGCGGTCGCAGACGATAGATGCCGCTCTCGTCGCTGATGAAGCGGTCGGAAATGTCGGGATGACGAAGCGGCGCCGATGTCTCGTCGAGCAGCAGGTTCTGCTCGGAAACGTAAGCGAGATAGGTCGTCTCCGCGTTCTCCGCGTAAAGATGATAGTAGGGCTGATCTTTCCGCGGACGTACGTCTTCCGGGATCGATAGCCACCATTCCTCGGTATTTGCGAATTCCGGATCGATATCAAAAATCAACCCGCGAAACGGATAGATGCGGTGACGGACCACCTGTCCAATCGCAAATTTCGCATGCCGGATCGCGTCCATCCCCTCAATGTGTGACGGATGGAACAAACTCGCAAGAGCTACATGTGCCGATGTTCAGAGCACGCCGTAGAGCGCCGCCCGTTCCGGGTCCTTGGCAGCGACGATCTTCGCCAGATCGACGATGACCTTCGCCTGCTTCCAGGTGGCGTCGTCCTGCATCTTGCCGTCGAGCATGACGGCGCCGGTGCCGTCAGGCATGGCGTCGAGGATACGCTTGGCAAATTTGACTTCGGCCGGATCGGGCGAGAAGACACGCTTGGCGATCTCGATCTGCGAGGGGTGCAACGTCCAGGCTCCGAGACAGCCCTGAAGGAAAGCGTTACGGAACTGCGCCTCGCAGGCCGCCAAATCGGAAAAATCTCCGAACGGACCGTAAAAGGCCTTTAGTCCATAGGCTTGGCAGGCGTCGACCATTTTGCCGATCGTGTAGTGCCAGAGATCCTGCTGGTAGAAGGTGCGGGCTGCAGCTGCATCTTTGCCAGGGTCCGCGAGCACACCGTAATCGGGATGGCCGCCGCCGACGCGAGTTGTCTTCATGCCGCGCGAAGCCGCGAGGTCGGCCGGCCCAAGGCTCATGCCATGCATGCGAGGCGATGCCGCTGCGATTGCTTCGACGTTATTGACCCCTTCCGCCGTTTCCAGGATGGCGTGAATGAGGATCGGCTTCTTGACACCATGCTTGGCTTCGAGCTGCGCCAGAAGCTGATCGAGATAGTGGATGTCCCACGGCCCTTCGACCTTCGGCAGCATGACGACGTCGAGCTTGTTTCCGACATTGGCGACTATCTCGGTCACGTCGTCCAGCATCCATGGCGAGTTCAAGCAATTGATGCGTGTCCAGATGCCGGTTCCGCCGAAATCATTGTCGCGCAGCATCTGGATGAAACCTTTGCGCGCGTTCTCTTTCTGATCGAGCGGTACCGCATCTTCGAGATTGCCGAGAACGACGTCGACCTGCGCCGCAAGATCCTTGATCTTGGCGCGGATCTTCTCGTTATGGGGCGGCACGAAATGGATCATCCGCTCGAGCTTGACGGGGAGGATGCGGTAGGGCTCAGGCGCGCCGATAGCGAGAGGGGAGAAATGTTTAGCGGGCGTGCGTGTCGAGGCCATCGGCAGCGATCCTGTTCGAGTTCTGGGAAAATATGGGCCGCACCATTGGGCGTGAGCAAGCACATGTCAATTGGGCACTCTTTCGCTTCGAGCCGGCCCAGCTCGGTTTTGCCATCGTTAATCTGCTCCGGGACAGGAAGATCGCGCATGTTTCTTGAAATTGCGGCTGAATGATCTGACAACTAAGGTGCGATTGGCTCGATGCGTGAACGAGGCCTCCATGATCGAAGTCGCCAACCAGCCGCCGCCACTGGAAGATTATAATCTCTTTGAAAGCGACGCGGTGCTGCACGAGGCCGTCGGCCGCGAAGGGGCGACCTGGGCAGAACCCGCCCTTAGTGCACTTGGCGCGCGCCTCGGTAGCGCAGACACGATAGCCCTCGGCGCGGACGCCAATCGCAACGCGCCGGTACTGAGAGCTTTCGACCGCTATGGGACGCGCATCGATGAAGTCGATTTCCATCCCTCATGGCATGCGCTGCTGGGGCTCGCGATGGAGACGGGTCTTCATTCGAGCCCCTGGGCGGAGCCGAGACGCGGCGCGCATGTCGCGCGCGCCGCCGGATGCTACATGCTCGCTCAGATCGAAAGCGGTGTTTATTGCCCCGTTTCTATGACGTACGGTTCGGTGCCGACGTTGCAGCGCGCGCCGCAGATTGCAGCGGATTGGTTGCCACGCCTGTTTTCGCGCACCTATGACCGGAGGTTCCGGCCTGCCGCAGAGAAAACCTCGGCGCTCATCGGCATGGCGATGACCGAAAACCAAGGCGGCTCCGATCTTAGAACCAACGTCTCACGCGCCGAGCCTTACGATGTGGATGGAGAGCGGCGTTACTATCGGCTCAATGGTCACAAGTGGTTCATGTCAGCGCCGATGTGCGATGCATTTCTCGTGCTGGCGCAGACGGGAGTTGGGCCGACATGTTTTCTCGTGCCGCGATGGAAGCCCGACGGCACGCGCAACACCATCCGCATTCGCCGTCTCAAGGATAAGCTTGGAAACCGCTCGAATGCGTCGAGCGAGGTCGAGTTCGAGAACACGCACGCCGAGCTTCTGGGGGAGGAAGGCCGAGGGATTCCGACCATCATCGAAATGGGCAACTACACGCGGCTCGATTGCGCCATAGGCTCTTCCGGGCTCATGCGCCAAGCCGTGGCCCAAGCCATTCACCACGCGCAATACCGCACGACATTCCAGAAGCACCTGATCGACCACGCGCTGATGGCCAATGTTCTCGCCGATCTCGCGATCGAAGCCGAAGCGGCGACGCTCCTGGCGCTGCGTCTTGCGCAAGCCTACGATGAAGAGGGCGAGGCCGCGGTCACATTCCGTCGGGTCGCAACGCCCGCTGCGAAATTTTGGATCTGCAAGCGCGCTCCGACTTTTGCCGCCGAAGCGATGGAAGTTCTCGGCGGCAATGGCTACGTCGAAGACTTCAATCTGGCTCGCATCTACCGCGAGGTCCCCGTCAATTCGATCTGGGAAGGGTCCGGCAACATCATGTGTCTCGATGTGCTGCGGGCCCTTGCGCGGGCGTCGCTCGCCGTCGGCGTTTTGGCCGATGAAATGCGCGACGCCGCAACCGCCGACCGCCGGTTGGCGCGGTTCATCGATCGCATGCGTGCGGCCGCCGCGTCCGCGCACGATGAGGCGCAGGCCCGCAGTTTTGTCCGCGATCTCGTTGTCGCATTGCAGGCGTCATTACTTATCCGGCATGCGCCGCAAATGGTCGCCGACGCATTCTGTGCGTCGCGGCTGGGCGGCGGCTCCGGCGCATTTGGAATGCTTCCTCCTGGCGTCGACACGCGCCGCATCGTCGCCCGCGCCGCTCCCATGTTGCATTGAACGCCAGCATTCCGCGCCTATGGCACATTTTCTGCCGGGACCTCGGTATCGGAAAGAAGTTACCGTGAATTCTTCGCATTCGAATGCGGCGCCACATGATGAGCAAAGTTCGAGACTAACAGGCGCGGATGAGCATGTATTTCATAAATAATATAGCAAAAGCGCGAGCGTCCTGCTTTTGCGTTCTGGGCCTCGCGGCGTTCGCATGCATCATGCCCGCGGCTCATGCCGACGAATGCGTGAACATCGCAACGAGCATGGCAGAGCCGGACTTCTCGCCCTGCGATTCCGACTTGCCGCAGATCGACCTCGAAGCAGCACTCGCCGATCATGCCGCGTCAAAGCCTGCAATATCCGCAGACGCGGCGAGGCCCTGGATCGCGCAACAAGACAAGGGAGTGCCGCTGACGGTCAACTCGTCGGATTCAGGCGTATCGCTACGCACGAGTCTTGACGATCTTCGAAATTTCAATACCCGGACCTATGCGGTAGATCACAGCACTACCGGCGCGCCAGCGCTGCCGAAAATAAGCACACCCAACCTCCCGGTCGACGTCTGGACCAGTATAGACGTCAACGGCTATCAGGGCGATCGTGATCAATCGACTCGCACCGGCCTCGGAGTTGATTACAAACTTTCGCGTTCCGCCATCGTCGGCGTTTCTGTCGAGCGCGGCGATGCGCGCTCGGCAAGTGCTGCTACGGAACAAGATTCGAAAGCCTCTGCATATGTCACCCTGCAGGCGACGCCGTTGATCAGTCTTGATGCGCGAACAGAATGGCAGGCGGGTAACGCCGAATTCGCGGCAGCGAACGGCGCAACCGAGAAAAGCTCGATTATTCTGGCGCCAAAAATCGATCACTCATTTGCGCTCGGGGACGGCAAGACGATCTCGCCATTCCTGACCTACAAGCGCGAGTTCGATATGTCGGCAGGGCCTGAAGTCCTTAGCACACCCGAGCGATCAGCCGGCGCCGGTGTGACGTACAAAGACGCCGATGCCTATACGCTGAGCGTCACGACGGACGTTGATGAGGCGACGGCAACGGCTCCGCAAAGCGTCAATAGTAAATTCAAGCTCAGCGTGCCGATCAATTGAGCGATTACAGCGGCCCCTTGAACACGAAGAAGGCGCCGGCGGCGATCAGCGCAAAACCGACCGCGTGATTGATCGTAATTGCTTCCTTCAAATAGACGACCGAAAAGACTGCGAAGACGATGAGGGTGATCACTTCCTGCATCGTCTTCAATTCGGCGGCCGAATAGATGGCGTGGCCGTAGCGATTTGCCGGCACCGCCAAGCAATATTCAAAAAAAGCTATTCCCCAGCTCACCAGCACCACGAGCCACAAAGATCGGTCGGTGAATTTGAGATGGCCGTACCAGGCTGTGGTCATGAACACGTTCGACATCGTCAAGAGGACGATGGGCAGAATGGATGGGGGGATCATGGATCGATGCGTCCAGAGAGCGAGGGGAAGAGAATTTGCGCGGGCCACAGAACGTCTGGCAGGGCATCTGGTTCCGGGCAAGCCCATTTGCGGTTTGAGTACGGGCGCGTGCTTCTAGCACAAGCATTTCGTCAGCGGCAGTCCGATTGGTGACCGGAACCACAAATACGCGCCGTGCGTTGTTTTCTCGATAAAGCTGATGGGAACTTCAATGGCCGGCAGCATTCAGGAAACCGCTCCAAACGTCCTGACTCTTTGGAACCTGGAAAGCGGATTGCGCAGTGCTGCTCAAAGCGGCGTCATCTTGCGAAGCGAGGAAGCGCGCAACCATTTGGCGCGAGCGCGGCATCATCTCGATCGTCTTCTTGGGCTTTCGCAACGTTCCGAGGAGACGCGAAGCACCGCGTCACCGAATTCCGCGATTACATCGAACGACCAACCCCGAGGAGACAATCTATGGCACGCGATATCATTCTCTGGCTGGCGGGTGTTCCGCTGATCGTCATCATCGGCCTGCACTTGTTTGGTTTCTTGCACTAGCCCTGCGCCTGCAAGCCCGGAGTTCCGCACCGGGTTTTTCTTTTGACCGGAGTTCGCGGACGGATGCGATTCCCAAGATCTCAACTGGTGGCATCCGCATCATCGCCTTCATCTCGAGCCAGCATGACAGCGACATGGCGATTCAAGGCATCGGCAACAAGAGTCGGGAGGAGGGCGGGACCGATTGGCCCCTGAGCCGCATTATAAGCGGATCGCATATCGCCACGACCGTCCCAGACGACGAGCGCATAGCCTGCGATGTGATCGAGTTCGGCAACCGCCGCATGGCATTTTTCGAGGAGCTCCTCGCGTAACTCGGCTGCATCCTTCGCAATGCGTCGTTCGCGTTCCGAAACAAGATTAATAACAGCAGTCATTATCGACACCTCATGCGGGTTTCAAACGCATAACGTGAAAGGCCGGACGAGAGTTCGCGTCCGGCATTGCGGCCAAATCTGCCACTTCATCGACGGTCACGCGCGGAACAGCGGCGCCTGACCGGGTCGCGTAGATCTTTCGCAACATAAGCCCCAACCTTGCGAGAGAGCGGAGACGCGACGATGTTATCGAACAGATCTTTGAAAACAACCAAAGCAGTCCTGACATCAGCGATGGCGCTTGGCGGTGCGGCGATCACGGCAAACGACGCCTTTGCTGTCAGCCTGAGTGTCCAGCTCGCTTGTGCGACCGACTATTACGCCCATTGCAGCGCCTATAGCCCTGACAGCCCGCAGGTTCGTTCCTGCATGCGATCCGTTGGGAATGGTCTTTCGAAACGTTGCGTCAACGCGCTCGTAGCGGCTGGAGAAGTATCCGCCGCGGAAGTTGCCCGCCGCCATGGAGCCGCCAAGACCGCTTCAAGGTGACGTTTCCAGAGTTTCCGTTCTCTCTTGAACGTGGGTCAGGGTGTGAGCCGTGGCCCACATTTCATTTCGAGCCGCTCTGCAACGCAACCAAAGCGACGGCCTCAGCGTTGCATCGATAATTCAACAAGGAGTGGCTCATGGCATCGACATCCTCATCTTCATACGGATCTTCCGGCTCGGTCGAAGACATCAAGGGGCGCGCCCGGCAGACCGTCGACGCCGCAAACGAAGCCGCCGGAGATGCGAAACAGCAGGTCGAAGAAATGGCCGGCAACGTCAAGGGCGCTATCGACAGGTCCGTCAAGGAGCAGCCGCTGACGACGCTCCTCGTCGCGGCGGCTGTCGGCTTCGTTGTCGGCGCTCTGTGGAAGTCCTAGTTTATGGTCCCCGCCCGCGGGCGACGCAATCAGTTGCCGGCAGACGATTCTTTTTTGCTTCCCCGAAGGTCGGCGGCTGGGCCGGCCTTTCGGCGCAACTCGCCGCTGTAGAGATCGACAGCCGCCATTCCGACTTCGCGAATATAAGCCCGTGTCAATCGCGTCGTGATCGAGCCCTTCACCCACTGTAAAATGGATTTCGAAAGTCGCTCGCGCATTTCATACGTTGCGGCGGTCACGGGATTGAATACGCGCGCGATGCGCCAGATCGACCAGGCGCGTTCGGCCGCATCGTAGATGCCGCGCCAGCGGTAGATCTGCGCAAACTGTGCAACGGTGAGGCGGCTGCCGAGGGGGATGATGCCCTCGAAAATTGGGCGCAGCCTGCCGCTCACCTGCTCGATCAGCGTCAGGGCTTCGGGAACGGTGAAGCGCAGCATCGGATCGGCGCGATCCGGATGGTAGACTTTGGCGACGGTTTCGACCGTTTCCAGGCCGCTGTTCAAAGCGTCATTCCACGAGGCAATAGCTTCCGTCGATGTGCTCTTCGCAAGAGCTTCCACCGCGGCCGCTGCCTTCTTGCGTAACGGATCGTCGTCTAGCCGAAGCGTCGTGACCTGAAGATCGGAGTTGATCGGTGGCGGCGGCTCCGGACCGAGCGTCATTCTTTCGAAAACGTAAGCGATGAGCGTGCAGGCGAGTGTCGCGAACGCCCAATGAATCAGGAACCCATGCTGCCATAGCCATAGGCTTCCAAGCGGAATCAGCGCGACCGTCGGCAGAAGAAGGCCCAGAAAAATGATCGCGACGCGTAGAGGTGTGAGTGTATCGCTCATGGCGAACCGCTGAGTTCGAGGTCGGCAGCTAACAACGCGGTGCCTGGCGCCTCGGTTCCGATCCGGAACCCCTGCTTAGCTCCAGCGCCGGTTGGACCACATCCATTGCTCGGGCATTTCGCGGACCCATTCTTCGAACTGGCGGGTCATTTCCGCAGTCGCCCATTTGACATCCTCGCCGTGGTTGGCGGTGCGTGGAATTCGAAGCTCCTTGAGCTCGATTTCGAAGCGGCTGTCCTTGCCGATACGTATGCAGCGCGACATCCAGATACGCGCGCCGGCGCGTCGTGCGATCATCGCCGGAATAGCGACGGTGCGCGCGTCTTTGCCGAAGAACGGCACCGGCAAGCCCGTTCTGTCATAGAGATCGCAAACGACTCCGAGTTGTCCGCCGCGACGAACGAAATCCATGATAATGCGCGCGGTTTTCTGCGATTCCCCATGTTCGCCTTCAACCTTGCCGCGGCCGAACATGCCGCCCGGATAGAGATCGCGGCGCTGATAGCGCAGATAGCGATCGATATAGGGATTATTGACCGAACGATAAACGCAAGCCGGGTTTGTTTCTGCGATCGTCAGAGGCCAAATCGCGAGCTCCCAGTTTCCCATGTGCAGCGAAGCGCCGATGATCGGGCCGAGCTTTCTGGCGTAGCGCTGAAAAACTTTCGGGTTCCTGATCGTCAGTCGGGATGGATCGGCGACGACTTGGTCGATGCGCATCGTCTCGGCCATGACACGACCGAGATTTTCCCAATGTTCGAGTGCAATCGCGTTGCGTTCGGCTTCCGACTTTTCTGGAAAGGCGATGCGCAGATTGTCGAGCGCACGGTTGTGTCGTTTCGGACTGATGATGGGGGCTAAGCGGCGCCAGCACCACGCGGAAAAGTGCGTCGCGACGTCGAGCGGCACGATGCGAACCATGCCGACGATCAGACGCAGAAGCGCATATTCGAGCCTGAACTGCAGATCGCGCAGCGGCGAGACGGCGACGCCCGAAGACAGTGGTCGATTTCCCTAGGTAATGGATAAGACGCGCAAGTCTTGCCCGTCGAGCAACGGCACAGTCAAGGCCGGGCTGCCGGAATTTCCCCGCTTCGATGCAACGGCCGCATAAATGAGAGGTCGCCTATACTCGGCATGATGCCTTCGCGCATCACGCGGGCGCGTAGCCGACGGCTGGTCGCGAGCGCAAAAAGCCCGAAACCACGCGCAAGATGGATGCCGGGAACTGAAGAAAGAAGCGATCGATTGAGCAGATCGACCGCAAATATGCGGAATGCCACGTCGCCGCGCCTCAAGTGATCGTAGTTCGAGAGCACCTGCTCTCCGCCGATATCCTCCCCGGCGCGCATGGCTTCGTCCGCGACTTCTGCGATTGTCGCGGCGTCACGAAATCCGAGATTTAGGCCTTGCGCCCCGATAGGCGGGATAACGTGCGCCGCCTCGCCGACAAGCACTACGCGCGACTGGCCGAGGACAGAAGCGGTGCGTCCTGACAGCGGAAATGCGCGCCTCGGCATCAAGTCGGAGAGAACGCCAAGCAGAGCGCCGACGTGCGCCGTCAGTTCGCGGTTGAAGCTCTCGTCATCGAGGGCGACGAGGCGCTCGGCCTCTCCGGGCGCCTCAACCCAAACCAAGTTTGAGGTATTGCCAGGACCGGGGACGACCGTCAGCGGCCCCTGCGGCCGGTGCAACTCGGTTGAGACGCCGCGGTGAGGGCGTGAGTGCGCGAATGTCGTGACGATAGCCGTTTGAGGGTATGACCAACTCGACGTCCGGATGCCGGCGGAGGTTCGGGTTGGCGATTCCCGGCCGTCGGCCGCCACAAGCAGACGGGCTTTGATTGCGAGCCCGGTGCTAGTCGACAACACGGCGTGGGTTCCAGCCAGATCGGATACCGTTGCCTTCGGGTCGACCAGGCGCGTCAATCGCGGGTGCGACACGGCTTCGAACGCAGATGTCAGGGTTGCGTTGGGAATATTATAGCCGAAGGCCGGAAGGCCAATTTCGGACGCCTCGAATACGACCTCAGGGGCACGGACAAGCGCACCTGTCGCATCGACTAAGCGTATGGCCCTCAGAGGCGTCGACGCCGATGCAACCCGTTCCCAAACACCAAGCCTTTTCAGCAGGTTGATAGAGCCGTCCAAGAGCGCCGCCGTGCGCCCGTCCCGCGCGTCGGCGTGCGGACCGACGACGGTTGTCCGCAACCCCGCTTCCGCACATGCGAAGCCGGCGGCAAGTCCAGCGGGGCCGGCACCGACAACTGCAACGTCGAAGGTCGCTTCGTAATTCAAGGGCAAGTCCTTTTCTGTGTCCATTGAAGCACAGAAATGGTCGAAAGGACCACCTGTTGCAGACTTGCAACCGTCCGGAGCCCCAACTGTCACGCATCTGTTAAATGAGCATGCTTTGCAGGGCGCAAGGCGCTGCTGAGATTTCAAATCTCTCGCAGTGCGGTGGCAGGAATTGTCCGGTGCGCTTCAGGGGATTGCGTGCCGTTCTGGTTGGGGTCTGTAAAAACAGAGGGGCACCGATGAAATCGGTATTCACGCTATCTTGTAGCCGTCTTGCGTTGTTAGCGGCATTCGGGCTTGCAATGAGCTTCACGCAAGCCTCCGCAGCTGATCTGGGCGGCAACTGCTGCGCTGATCTCGAAGAGCGCATCGCCGAGCTCGAAGCGACGACGGCCCGCAAGGGTAACCGCAAGGTCTCGCTGACGATTTCGGGCTGGGTTAACGAAGCTGTTTTCCTGTGGGATGACGGCACGGAACGCAATGCCTACGTCGGCACGAACGCGCTCGAGCAGTCGCGTTTCAGATTCGTCGGCGAAGCTCAGATCATGCCAGGGTATTCCGCCGGTTATACGCTTGAAATTGGCGCGCAGGGCGATCCGTCGAACAAGTGGGATCAACTTGGTCCATCTAGCTCATCAGCCAACGCATTAGTCGTTCGTAAGAGCAACTGGTGGCTGAAGAGCAAAGATTACGGCAAGGTCACGGTTGGTCTTGAAGGCACTGCCACGTATCACCTTCTCGACGACGCCGACGGCGCGAATACCCGCAACGTTTCGGACGCTCAGGCTGCTGCAGTGTATCAGGGCAATTTCTTCCTGCGCAGTGGTGTTGCGGGCGTAAACGCACTGCGCTGGAGCGACGTCCTGCGTGGCGTCGATAACGGCACGGAAGGCCAGAATGGCCGCAGAAATATCGTCCGTTACGATTCGCCGACGATTGCCGGTTTTGTCTTGACCGCCTCTTGGGGTGAAGACGATCAGGCCGGCGTGTCGCTGACTTATAAGGGGAAGTGGGGCGACTTCAACATCCTCGCCAAAGGCGGCTGGGAGAAGAGCACCGACGAGAATCTGACTGGGTGCGCACCGTTTAGCTCTGGGGGTGCTGGTGATGCTCAGGACTGCGAGTGGTTTGGTGGTGCTGCGACCGTCATGCACGTGCCGACCGGCCTTTACGTCTATGGCGGTGCTGGTCAGACCATCGACCATGGTGTTCAGCTAATCTCGGCTTCCGCGGAAGATACGAGCACCATGTGGTTCATCCAGGGCGGTATCGAACAGAAGTGGACCCCGCTCGGCAAGACGACGATCTTCGGTGAGTACCGGCATGACGACGTTGGATCGAGGACCAACAAGGCCTTCGGCGCCGGCTTAGATGCAGGTTACGTCCACAATGGCGATATGAACTTCTGGGCGGCCGGCCTGGTGCAGAATATCGACGCCGCTGCGATGGACCTCTACGTCATGTACCGCCATGCGGATGGCGACTTGACGAATTCGGTCAACGTTACAGCCGATCTCGACGCCTTCGATATGGTCATCACAGGCGCACGCATTCAGTTCTGATCGCTCTCTCCCGTTTGCGACAGACGAAGGGGGCCGCCAGCTTAGGCGGCTCCCTTTGTCGTTCGCCAATCCCTCCCAAGCGCCCTCAAGAGGGCCATTTCCAGGCAAAATGAATCTTCTTGAACTTCTGTGTCGCGTCAGCAACATGGCGATGATACAACAGGCTCCAGAGAAACGGCGTTCCAAGCGTTAAGCTTCGGAAAAGGGCATTGAAGTTCCTTTATCGACCGCTCATCACTAAAGCCATGTGCGTGCTTCCGAGGCATTGCGGGGTATTTGTGGGACGACTTTGGTTGGTGATTGGCATGTTGGTGGCCCTGGCCACCGCTGCGAGCACCGGGGCAATTGCGCTCGACGAACAGCGCATGGCGATCCCCAACGCGGGACCGGATGCGCCGAAAGCGCAGGTTCAAGATCAATCCGCACCGAAGAGCGAGGAAGGAACCGAGATCCGCATTCCGGGTCTGGGTAAGCTCGGCACTTTGCCGAAAATGGATTTCGGCCTGGAGCTGCTGTACGGCGCGGCCGAAGACAACAAGACAGAGCAGAATAGCGAGCCGCCGAGCAACGGTCCCGAGTCGCCGCAGGATCTCATGATCCATGGCAGCATGAAGCACCGTTTCTAGGCTCGGTTATTGTCTCGCAAGGCGACTTGGGCCCGGTTTCAATTCATATGAACGGCTGGCCATGCGCGCGGCATTCGCGTCGGCATGCGTATACGGCCTTAAAGCGGATACACCCTTACACGCTATTTCTATCGATCCGGCGCATCTCCTCCCGTCGGATGACGCCCGAATTTACCTGCCCTTAAGTCGAGCCCTGCATAACCTCATCCTCTTCCGCGATCTCCTCCCTCGGAGACTGAATCAGTGCTGCGTGCCACTAGGCCTGATGGGCGAAATAGGCCTCGACATCTCTCACGGCAGATATTCGTGTTGCTTGCCTGCCTGACGTCGACAGCCTATTTCGTCTATCATGCGCGCTACGGTCGTCATGGATTTGAGGCTCGCAATCGCCTCATGGAGCGTTCGGCGCTTCTTGACTTCGAAATCAAGGGCCTTGAGTCCGTGCGGGCGAAACTCCGGCTCGACGTGGCGCTCCTCTCGCCGGAAGTTCCCAATTCCGATCTGATTGAAGAAATCGCGCGCGATGTGCTCGGCTATGTCCGTAGCAACGACAAGATTGTCGCTTCACGATAGGCGCGGCCAACGCCGCGCGATGGCTGCGGGGTGCCGGACGTATCTGGAGACGCCTTGCGTCTCAACGCCCTTGCGATAGGGGGCCGCGCCCATTAAAGCTGCCGGAACGTGCGTATCGCGTATTGAAGGCCCGCTGACATGAGCAATCTCCAAGACACCGAACGACCACTGGAACTCGATATCCCGGATGGCGTTCCGGAAGCCCAGCAGGCAGTCGAGTTGATTCGAGCGTGGGTCGCAGACGGTGCGCTGATGGTCACCATCAACGGCGAAGCTCTCGGCGATCAATTGCAGGATTGGGGGCGTCTCCTCGCCCAAATCGGCCACCACGTCGCGCATTCGGCCGCGCTCAACGGCCAGAAAGGCGAGCGGCAATCGCTCGATGAGATTCGCAAGGGCTTTGACGCCATGCTGCCTAGAAACGAGTCGAAGCTATCCGGAAAAGTCCGCCGACGTAGCGTCCACTAGCAGATTTTTCAACCGGACATAATAGTTGTCGACTGATGTTCGCGCTACGCGCTAGCTCAACTGGCGTATGGCGCGGCCTTGTTGCTGATGGGCATCATGTTGCAGGTGTCCACACTTTCGATGCAGGCGACGTCTGTTCACTGGGGACGAGATACCTCGATCGCCTTGCGGTGTCTGCCGCTCCATCCTTAAGCAGAGAGCGTGTGCGCGTTCTGTTGCAGGTTGCAACGTTTCGGGGGTGGACGATGATAGAGGGCGCAACGGGCAAGATTGCTTTGGCCGTACTTGCAGCAGGCTTGACCTGCGGATGCGCGGACGGTTCGAATTTGGGGCTTTCGACGCAATCGCTCGGTCCCGACAATACAGCCGCAAAGACAGACCCCATGTGCGTGTCGCTTGCGAGCCAGATCAACACGCTGAAAGGCGACGGAACGATCGAGCGACTGGAAAAAGCCGCCGACGGCAAGACGGTCAAAGTTTCGGTCAAGCGCTCGGCTTTGCAAAAGCAGGCGGAACTCAATAAGGCCTACGCCGACTTCCAGACCCGTTGCGGCCCGAAAGTTCCGGCGCAAACAGCGGCTCAGGCACAGCCGGCAGCAGCGGCCGCCGCCGCGCAGAAGACGGCCAGCACGCAACCAGCCGCTGCGCCTGCTAATGCACCAAAGCCGGACTGAAGCCGAGATAATTTCTAATGCGATCAGGCTTCCCGGTATTTCCGGGAGGCGTGATTGGCGTAGAATGGAATTTTCCGCTCGCACGCGGTCATGCTCACGTCGTGTCAAATGGAGGTTATGCTGCATCGTTGCCACATAGAGGCCATCAGGAGTTGCAAAAGGAAGCTCCACTATGGTCTTTGATGTGCAGCGCGTATAATTCGGCGGGCGCTGCTGTCTATTAAGCCAGTAGGATTGCGGAATGCGGGGTTTTATCGCGGTTGTAATGGTGTCCGCTTTATCGGCGCTCGTGCAGGGCTGCGGCGGTGCTTCCGGCGGAGGTTACCAGGATCCGGGTCCACGGGCGCTACCGAGTGGGGAGACCTGTGACTCGATCCGCGGCCAACTCAATCGGCTCGACTCCAAAGGCGTGCCCGCACAAGTCGAGCGCGCGAGCAGCGGCGGCAGCCTTTCGGCTTCTCAGCGCGCCGACGTTGACAAGTACAATCAGCTGCTCAATCAGTACCTGGGTGCCCGCTGCCACGTTTAAGGGGCCCCGCCGGCTGCAAGTCGGTATCGATCGTGTGTATCTGCGCCAAGCGTAAGATTGCAGCACTTTCGGGAGCCTAACCATGGATGAGCGAACGCGTGATCTCCTTGTTTTCGCGGCTATCGGCATCGTCGCCGGGTTTTTCGCATCTTTTGTCGTCGGCGGTCACGGGCTGATCCGTTACCTCGTGACAGGCATCATCGGTGCTTTCGTCGGCGGCTATCTATTCAAGGCACTCGGCATCAATCTCGGAATTGGCAACGCTTTTGTTTCGCAAGTCGTCACGGCAGCGATCGGCGCAATCATCATCGTTCTATTGGCGCGGCTCATTGCATAATAACCGTGTTGCGCCGCTCGGCCTCATCCACGCGGGTCACAATGTGCATTATGGCGACTGATCCCGTGACAGGCACGGGCTTGGGCTGTTGCGCCAAATCAGGCGGCCCCTAGAGCCGCCGATATTGCAACCATGCCATCATTCAAAACCACACGACACGTTCCCTTTTCGGCCAATCAGATGTTTGCGCTGGTCGCCGACGTCGAGCGCTACCCTGAGTTTCTGCCGCTTTGTACCGGTCTTTCGGTCCTGTCGCGGCGACCGCTTGGCGAGGGTGAGGAGCTCACAGCACGCATGAATGTCGGCTACAAGGCGATTGCCGAAAGTTTCACGACGCGTGTCGTCACGAAGCCGAGAGAGAAGCGGATCGACGTCAGCTATCTCAACGGACCGTTCAAGCGGCTCGTCAATCACTGGGCCTTCATCGACGACGCCGCGGGAACGGGATCGACGATCGATTTCTTCATCGACTACGAGTTCCATTCGATGCTGATGGGGGCGCTTGTCGGAGCCATGTTCGATCAAGCGTTTCGCCGGTTCGCTGTGGCCTTCGAGGAGCGAGCCGGGCACGTCTATGGAAAGCCGAAGCCTGGCGCAGAGAAAAATCAGTCCTAGCGAACAGTCTTCTCGAAGTTTCGTGCGAGCGCCAGGCCCTTCAATGTATCGAGACCCTTTGCGGCATGGAGTTTGGCCCCTTCGAGGTTTGCGCCGGTAACGTCGGCGTCGCTTAGATCGGCGTCGGTCAAGTCAGCGCCTGATAAATCTGCGCCGCTCAGGTTTGCCCCGGAGAGATCGGCTTCGCGCAGAATGGCATCACGCATCACCGCGTTTTTGAGCACCGCGAAGCTCAAGCGCGTTTGTGTCATGTCGGCTCGCGTCAATTGTGCGCCAGTCAGGTTGGCGCCCGAAAAATCCGTTCGCCAGATGTATTCAATAAAGCCCGTCTTGTTAATGGGAGCGCAAACGGAGTCGGTAAGATCGGCGCCTGCAAAATTCGATCCCGCGAAGACACCGAAGAATTTCGCGCCTCTGAGCGACGCGGATTTGAAGCTCATCGTCTCGCCAGGACTCGGCGTCAGCGTCGTCGTGGTCGACGGTCGCATCAGGCTTGCATGATCGAGATTTGCGCCGTCGAGGCGGGCTCCGATCAGCGTGACGCGGTCGAGCATTGCGCCCGAGAGATTCGTGCTGGAGAGATCGGCTCCGGAAAGGTCGGCTCCAAACAGATCCGATTTACTGAGATCGGCGCTTTTAAAATCGAGGCCCGCAAGATCAAGGCGTTTCAGGTTTTTGCTGCCGAGTGCCGGCCGGTTGCCGGGAGCCGCCTTGAAAAGAAGCGCCGCGACGTCGTGCGCTGTCAGCTCGGCCGCAACGCCAGGGCAAGCCCATAAAGCTGTTGCCACGAGCGCGGTAAGATAGCGGACATCCATCCTGAAGGTCCGCACGCGCGAGTGCGTCATTAGCCAACCCTTTCGAGTAGCACCAAGGCTTCGCGGACGGTCGCGAGGCGAACGCCCTCACGACCTATATCGCCGAATTCGAATCGCTGCACGTGGCTCGGCGCTTTTCGGAAAGCAATTCCGATGAAAACCAGGCCGACCGGCTTCTCTGGCGTTCCGCCCCCCGGACCGGCAATGCCGGTGACCGCCACTGCGACGTCGGCTGCGGCTGCTTTTAGGGCACCGTCAGCCATGGCGCGGCCAACCTCTGCACTGACGGCGCCGTACTCGCGTATCAAACCGGCATCGACACCGATCATCGCGGTTTTGGCGGAGTTGGCGTAGGTCACGAAACCCTGATCGAAAACGTAGGACGATCCGGCGACCGTCGTGATCGCGCCGGCTATGAGCCCGCCCGTGCAACTCTCTGCCGTGGTAATCTTGAGGTGCGCAGCGCGTAATTTGGCAACGACCCGCCCTGCGCTAACCAGAATGTCGGATGGGAACACGCACCCCTCACGATCGCCAGCAATAGGCCCGACCCAAACGAAATTCGGAGAGTGCTTCGGGCGAAGCACTCTCCGGTAAGGCTATCCAGAGAGAGGAGAATGTGCAAACGGCCTGGCTGATCAGGCCGCGGCTAGGACCTCGGCATGTGAAAGCAAGCTGTCGAGGACAGTCCGACTGTCGGAGCCCATGGCCCCGACCGTCCGCTTCTGTGCGTCCTGCCATATCGGATATGCATCCTTTAGAACGGCCTGACCTTTGGGCGTAAGGTGCAGACCGCGGCCACGCCGTCCGGCGGGCGGATCCATGATGATATGGCCAAGCGCCAGAAGGCGCTTGAGGTTGCGCGAAAGTGTCGATTTCTCGATATCGAGTTCGTGTCCGATCTCGACGGCAGTGATTCCGTCACGTGAGGCTAACTGGGCGAGCAAGGTGTATTGGCTCGCAGTGATGCCGAGTGGGCGCAAGGCATCATCGTAGACGCGCGTGACGATGCGCGAAAGCTGACGCACACGGGTCGCAAGGCACATCTCGGCGGTCGTCTCGGCGATGGTGCTGATCGCGGCATCGGCGGGTGGACGGTCAAGAGTGTGGGGCATGACGTTCATATCGGCTCCCGTATGTGAGCGCTTTCGTGTGGTTCGTGGCAATACAACCACATAGCCATTTGATGCCGCGATTCTGGCAGGCGGGTCAACGATCAAAGCCGTTGCAAATGCGCATTGGCGCTGTCGTCACATCATCAAGGTGTGACATGCAACCCTGTGTCCGGTTGTTCAGGATCTGGCGGCAAGGTGCTCGGCGCGGGCCGCTTCATAGACTTCGTGCGCTGCGCCGGCGTTGATGGCGGCGATCCCAAGTCCGACGATCAGGTCAGGCCACGTCGATGCGGTTGCCGCCGTCAGCAGTCCGGCGATGACGATGGCAACGTTGGCAATGACGTCGTTTCGCGCAGAGAGGAATGCGGCGCGTGTCAGGCTTCCGCCGGCCGTACGAAACGGCGCCAGGAGCCGCGCACAGATGAAATTGACGGCGAATGCACCTAGACCGGTTGCGGTCAGAGGAACCGGCTCGGGCACGGTGCCGTTCGAAAAATTCTGCCATGCCGTCCAGAGCGTCGCGAGCGCCGGAAAAAGAATGATCGCGGCGAGAAGCATTCCGAGTTTCGCGCGCCGCGCTGCGGAGAATCCGAGCCCCGCGAGGATCAATAGATTGACGGCGCCGTCCTCGAGAAAGTCCACGCTGTCGGCAAAGAGCGCAACCGACCCGATCGCCAGTGCGACGGCAAACTCGATTCCGAAGTAGGTGAGATTGAGCGCTGCGACGTTGCGGACCGTAAGCCGCAGAGCTCGGTTCTCGCTGATGTCCGGAAACTCGTCGTCGCCGCTCATACGCTGGCGCCACATGGGAGCAGGACACTTGCTGACGCCATCGCGGCAATGCCTTCGCGACGGCCGGTAAAGCCCATGCCTTCGGTCGTCGTCGCCTTGATGCCGATGCGATCCGCCGTCAGGCCAAGCACATCGCCGATCAGAGCTTGCATCGCGGGACGGTGCGGGCCGATGCGCGGTGCTTCGGCGAGAACGGTGATATCGACATTGACGATGCGCCCGCCGCGGTCCCTCACGCGCCGCGCGGCGTCTTCAAGAAATAGGCGCGAGGCGGCACCCTTCCACTTGGGATCCGATGGCGGGAAGTGCTGTCCGATGTCGCCGTCGCCGAGAGCGCCGAGCAGCGCATCGGTCAGCGCGTGGAGAATGACGTCGGCATCGGAATGCCCTTCGAGCTTGTGCGTATGCGGAATTTTCACACCGCCCAGCCAGACGTGGTCGCCGTCGGTAAAGCGGTGAACGTCGAACCCCGTTCCTGTGTGCGGTTCCCATGCGTTTTGCGAAGCCATCTGCCGGTTGGCCAATTCGAGATCCTCTGCGGTGGTGAGTTTGATGTTACCCGTCGTGTCTTCGACGATTGCTACGTCGGCGCCGCCCCATTCGGCAATGGCAGCGTCGTCGGTAAATTGGTCGAGACCTTGTTCTGCCGCTTTCCGATGCGCGTCGAGGATCGGTGCAAAGTGGAAGCCTTGCGGCGTCTGCGCACGCCAAAGTCCAGCGCGTGGAATGGTGTCTCTCACGATGCCGCTGTCCGACGCACGCTTCAGCGTGTCGGTAACCGGCAGCGCCGCAAGCGCTGTGGGCCCGTTCTTCAGTGCTTCGATGACTTTCGAGATCGTCGCTGCGGAAACGAACGGGCGCGCTGCATCGTGAATGAGCACGAGATCGGGAGATGACGCGGCGAGCGCCTGCAGACCGTTCAGCACGGACGCCTGCCGAGTCGCGCCGCCTATCGCAGGGGGCGAAAGCTTCGGCGTGTTTCCCGCTGCGGCTGCGTACAAGTCGCCGTCATCTTGGTGAATGACGACTTTAACCTCGTCGATCTCAGGATGGCCGACGAACGCTTCGATCGTATGAGCCAGCACCGGCCGGCCGCCGATCGGAGCGTATTGCTTCGGTCCGCTGCCGGAAGCCGCGGCGCGCGTTCCCCTGCCGGCCGCGACGATCAAAGCGGCAATGCGCATGTCGAATCTCCATCCGGAATTCAGTCCCCAGGCAAACCCGCTTTGCCGTCTGGATGAAGCTCAGTGCCCCGAGTTGGCGCAATCCGCAACGGCCGTCGCGCCTCCGGGTGCGACATTCGAGATCGGGGCTTGCGTATTTGGAAGCCGCATCCTAGTCTGCTTAAACTAACGGCATTATTGAGTACTGCTTAAATTATAGGCAAACCAGCAGCACACATGCTGAAAACCTTCATTAGCGGCACTCCGATGGTTGCGCTGGCGCCGATGTCCGGAGTTAGCGACCTGCCTTTCCGCCGCCTGGCGCATCGGCTGGGAGCGACGTTCGTCGTTTCGGAGATGATCGCCAGCGAGGAGCTAGTAAAGTCGCGGGCCGACGTGCTGCGCCGCGCCGAGGGTCGCGATCTGACGCCGTTTGTGATGCAACTTGCCGGGCGCGAAGAACGGTGGATGGCTGACGGCGCACGGATCGCCGAGGCCAAAGGCGCAGACATCATCGACATCAACATGGGATGTCCTGCGAAAGAGGTGACCGGCAAGCTTTCGGGCTCCGCGCTGATGCGCAATCTCGATCATGCCCAGGCGCTGATCCGAGCCGTAGTCCAAGCCGCCGGCATTCCAGTGACCCTCAAGATGCGGCTCGGCTGGGATGACAAGACGCGCAATGCCGCAGAGCTCGCGCGCCGGGCCGAAGCCGAAGGTGTCAAGCTCATCACGGTGCACGGCCGCACCCGATGCCAATTCTTCAAGGGCGCCGCCGACTGGGACGGCGTGCGGTCCGTCGTCGAAACGACGTCGCTTCCGGTCCTCGTCAACGGCGATATTAATTCTCCTGCCGATGCGCGCCAAGCACTCGACGCGTCCGGCGCGCAGGGCGTCATGGTCGGACGTGGGGCTTACGGCGCACCCTGGATGCCCGGCCGCATCGCGAAAGCGCTTTCGTGTGACCACGATCCCGGCGATCCGAGCCTTTCCGCGCAGCGCGATATCGCCCTCGAGCACGTGGATGCGATGCTGACGCACTATGGCCGCGAGCTTGGCCTCAAAAACGCCCGCAAGCATATCGGCTGGTACCTCGTATCGAGCCGCGCCGACGCAATGACCGTCAAAGCCTGGCGAGCACGGCTCTGCACGGCGCTCGATCCTCAGCACGTGCTCGCGGGTCTTTCAGCGTTCTATTCGGGTGTGGAGCCTTTGGCGGCATGAGCAGTAAAGCGACGGTGCGCAAATCGAAGATTGAAGCCGTTCCGCCCCGGACCGTCGATTGCGAGAGCCTGCTCAACGCGCTGCCCCATCCCGTCCTCGTCGTAGGCGAGGATGAATCCATCGTGTTCGCCAACGCGGCAGCCGAAGCCTTCTTCTCGATGAGCGCGTCGATGCTGATGCGGAGCCGCCTTTCGGACATCGTGGCCTTCGGTTGTCCGCTGATGGCGCTCGTCGAGCAAGTGCAGGCTACCGGAGCGACGATCAACGAGTACGGAATCGAGATTGCGACGCCGCGGTTCTCAGGTTCGAAACTCGTAGACCTTTACGGCGGACCGTTGCCGGAAGAACCGCGCAACATGTTTCTGATGCTGCAGCAGCGCTCGATGGCGCAGATGATCGAGCGGCAATTGACGCATCGCGCCGCGGCGCGCTCGGTTTCAGGCATGGCGGGCGTGCTCGCGCACGAGATCAAGAACCCGCTCTCCGGCATTCGCGGGGCAGCGCAACTTTTGGAGCCCGGCCTGTCAGATGAGGACCGCGCCCTGACACAACTCATTTGTTCGGAAACCGATCGCATACGGACGCTCGTCGATCGTATGGAGGTTTTCGGCGACGAGCGGCCCCTTGCCAAGGAAGCCGTCAATATTCACGACGTTCTCAATCACGTACGCCGGATTGCAGAGCACGGGTTCGGGCATGGCATCCGGTATGTCGAAGATTACGATCCGTCTTTGCCGCACGTTCTCGGCAATCGCGACAAGCTGGTCCAGGTTTTCCTCAATCTGCTGAAGAACGCCGCAGAAGCGATCGGCAACAATCATGAAACCGGACGCATCATTTTGCAGACGGCGTTCCGACCCGGAGTGAGGCTCTCGCTTCCCGGTACGGATACGCGCGTCAGCCTGCCGTTGATGATCCAGATCGAGGACAACGGCTGCGGCATCCCCGAGCATTTAAAGCCGCATCTCTTCGACCCGTTCGTAACGACGAAAACCACGGGCAGCGGCCTCGGCCTTGCGCTCGTCGCCAAGATCATCGCCGACCACGGCGGCATCATCGAATGCGACAGCGAACCCAGACGTACCATATTCCGCGTCCTGCTGCCGATGCAGCGATCCCGGATCAGCACGCTCCAAACGTCGAGAGAGGGTTGATGGCCAGAGGCACGGTTCTCATTGCCGATGACGACACCGCCATTCGGACGGTGCTCAATCAGGCGTTGGCGCGGGCGGGCTTTGCGCCGCGCGCCACCGGGAATGCAGCAACGCTATGGCGCTGGGTCAGCCAGGGAGAAGGCGACGTCGTCATCACCGACGTCGTCATGCCGGACGAGAACGCTTTTGATCTCATTCCACGCATCAAAAAGCTCAGGCCCGATCTGCCGATCATCGTCATGAGCGCGCAGAACACTCTGATGACGGCGTTGACCGCAACGGAAAAGGGCGCCTTCGAATACCTGCCGAAGCCCTTCGACCTGAGCGAGGTCGTCGCGGTCATTTCGCGGGCGCTTTCCGAACCCGGACGCAAACGCCAGACGCCGGCGGCTGAGCGGGATTCCGATGAACTGCCGTTGATCGGCCGCTCGCTGCCGATGCAAGACATCTATCGCGTACTCGCGCGCCTGACGCAGAGCGATTTGACCGTCATGATCAACGGCGAAAGCGGGACAGGCAAGGAACTCGTTGCGCGCGTCCTTCACGACTATGGCAAGCGCCGCCACGGACCGTTCGTTGCAATCAACATGGCAGCGATCCCGCGCGAATTGATCGAGAGCGAACTTTTCGGCCACGAGAAGGGCGCATTCACCGGCGCGCAGACGCGGACGCCGGGCCGCTTCGAGCAGGCCGAGGGCGGCACGCTGTTCCTTGACGAGATCGGCGATATGCCGCTCGAAGCTCAGACGCGCCTGCTGCGCGTCCTCCAGCAAGGCGAATACACGACCGTCGGCGGGCGCACGCCGATCAAGACCAACGTGCGCATTATCGCCGCCACCCACCGCGATCTCAAATCGCAAATCCAGCAGGGATTGTTCCGCGAAGACCTGTTCTATCGGCTTAACGTCGTGCCGATCCGCTTGCCGCCACTGCGCGAGCGCCTCGAAGACGTCGGCGATCTCGTCCGGCATTTTCTGAGGCAGGCAACGCGGGAAGGGCTCGGACAAAAATCAATCGAGAGCGCGGCAATCGAACGGCTGAAGGCCCATCCGTGGCCCGGCAATGTGCGCGAGCTCGAGAATGTTGTCCGGCGACTCGTCGCGCTTTATCCACAGGACACGCTGACGACCCAGATCGTGGAGCAGGAACTCGCAGGCTCGGCGATTTCGTCTCCGCCTGGAGGCAGCCTGGAGAACGGCGACCTCAGCGAGTCCGTCGAACGCTATCTGTCGCGCTATTTCTCGTCGTTCGGCAACGAGCTGCCGCCGCCAGGTCTCTACGATCGCATCATTCGCGACGTTGAAAAGCCGCTGCTGAGTGCAGCGCTCGCAGCGACGCGCGGCAACCAGATAAGGGCCGCCGAGCTTCTGGGGCTCAACCGGAATACGTTGCGCGCCCGTATCCGCGACCTCAACATCCGCGTGTTTCGCACCGTCGAAGGTTGAGCTATCGGTTGGGAGAGCAGCGACTTTTCCCAAAAAACGTGCACGAAACCCGCAGACTCGCGCTTGGCGCTTGAACTGCACCATCAATGTCGCGAAAATGTCACAGTTAGCCTGTTGGGTCACCTAAGTGTAGCGGATCGGCTGCACAGGATCGCACGTTGAACACGTTGTCGGTCTCACAGAATGATTTCGACGGCATTCGTTGCAGTCGGTTGGTGCCTTTCGCAGGGAAAGCGGTGTCGTTTCGATGGTCGGGCCGAGCACAAACTGATGAATGGCAGCAACAGCAAAACGAATACAATGCATGCCGATCAATCCCGGCAGTCGGCTGCCGCGCTGATGGAGGAAGGCGCGACATCGCTCAATCCGTCCGACCGGGCCTTCTGGTTCGGCTTGGGCGTGGTGCTGCTGTCGATGCTGTCGGCGCTCGCCAGCTACATGATCCTGACGGGCCTGACCGCAATCACGCCGCGCAACGAATACGTCTGGGCGGCACTCGCGGTGAACGTGCTGCTGATCCTGACGATGCTCACAATCGTCGGCTGGCAGGCACTCGGACTTCGCCGCGCCTGGATAGAGAGGATTCCGGGCGCCCGATTGCACACGCGTATCGTCGTTCTATTCAGTCTGATTGCAGCGCTGCCGGCAGGATTGCTCGCAATTGCTGCCACGACGACCTTCTCGCGGTCACTCGACGGTTGGTTTTCCGGACGCACGAGTGCGATCGTTGAAAATTCCTACGATGTCGCGAAAGCCTACGTCGACGAGCACAGCCAGATCATCCGGACAGACATCGTCAACATGGTCCGGGACATCAACGGCGAAGCCGCGACGCTCAGCGCCGATCCGGATGCGTTCCAGAAATTCCTCATCGGGCAGGCGGGCCTTCGCGATTTGACATCGGCCTACGTGGTCGACGGCGATGGCGTTCCGATTGTGCTCGCGCTCGACGATCCGAAATTGCCATATGTCGTTCCTTCGCTGGCGGACATCAAACAGGCCGAGGCCGGTCAGGTCGCATTGTCGAGGCCGTCGAGCGATTATCGGATCTCGGCAGTCGCCAAGATCGACAGCATGCCCGGCCGCTATCTTTATGTGGCACGCGGCGTCAGCCCGAAGGTGATCAACCACCTTCAGAGAACAGAGCAGAATGTCTACGAATACACGCGGCTGAGGAAAGCGAAGGGCGGTCTCAAGGTCGCGCACGGCCTCATCTATTTCATGATTTCGGTCACGTCGCTGCTGGCCGCCATCTGGGTCGGCATGTGGTTCGCAGGGCGTTTCGTGGCGCCGATCCGGAGATTGATCGCCGGCGCCCAGGAAGTTTCAAAGGGCAATCTCGAAATCGCATTGCCTGAAAAACGCGGCGAAGGCGATTTGCGGCGCCTGTCGCACACCTTCAACCTGATGACGCGTGAGCTGAAGCTGCAGCAGGACGCACTGCATCAGACGAACACGCAACTCACCGAACGGCGCAATTTCATCGAAGCGGTGCTGTCCGGCGTTTCGGCCGGCGTCATAGGCCTCGACAGCTCCGATCGCATCACGCTGCTCAGCCGTTCGGCGGAAAGGCTGCTCGGTCTCGCGGGAGCCGATGTCGTCGGCAAGCCCTTGGCTGACGTCGTTCCGGAATTTGCGTTGGTGCTTGGACCGTCTGACGAGACGGGATTCAAGAACAAGGGCCAGGGCGAAATCAAGAAACAGATCGGCGACGAAGAGCGGACGTTCGCCGTCAAGGTCACGCATGAACGCGCCGGCGAGGGCGATGTCGGCTCCGTCGTTACGTTTGATGACATCTCGGAACTCGTTCAAGCACAGCGCACAAGCGCCTGGGCGGACGTCGCGCGACGCATCGCGCACGAAATCAAAAATCCACTAACGCCAATACAACTTTCAGCCGAACGGCTGCGCCGGAAATTTGGCAAGCAGGTTTCCGAGGACCACGACCTGTTCGAAACGCTGACGCAAACGATCGAACGGCAAACCGGCCAGATCAAGAGCATGGTCGATGAGTTCGCCTCCTTCGCGCGCATGCCGCAACCTGTCATGGCCGATCAGGATTTGAGGCTTGCCGTGCAGGAGCCGGCGGTTCTCTTTCGCGAAGGCCACAAGGATGTCGATTTCAAGCTTTCAATTCCCGATGACCCGGTACGCGCGCGCTTCGATTTGAGACTTGTTTCGCAGGCCGTCACCAATCTGATCAAGAACGCGGCGGAAGCGATCGAATCCTATGGCGAGCCCCAAGGGCGCCCGGCCGGATACAAGGGCGAGATCGAAGTGAAGGTTAAGCCGGCCGCCGATCGCGTTGCAATCGAGGTCATCGACAACGGCATAGGCTTGCCGAAGCAGAACCGTGCCAAGCTTCTCGAGCCTTATGTTACGACGCGTGCCAAGGGCACGGGCCTCGGCCTCGCAATCGTGCAGAAGGTCGTCGAACAGCACGGCGGCACGCTGACTCTCGAGGATGCGCCCCACACGGCAACACGAACGCGCGGAGCGCTCATTCGCATGACATTGCCTATCAAGGAAATCGGAAACGACCTTTCCACTGAACAACTTCATAACGCCTCGCATGCCGCGAGCAGAGCATGATACAAAAGTCCAGTCCCCAGGAGCGCCACGATGTCCGCTGATATTTTGATCGTTGATGACGAAGCTGATATTCGGGATCTGATTGCCGGTATCTTGCAAGACGAAGGCCACCGGACGCGCCTCGCACGCGACAGCGATGAGGCGTTGCGCGCAATCGAGGATAGAAAACCGCACCTTGTCATTCTCGACATCTGGCTGCAGGGCAGCCGCCTCGACGGCCTCGAGGTGCTGACGATTATGAAGCGGACGTATCCCGATCTGCCGGTCGTCATCATTTCGGGCCACGGCAACATCGAGACGGCCGTCACTGCCATCAAGCGCGGCGCGTACGATTATATCGAGAAGCCATTCAAGGCCGACCGCCTGGTTCTAGTGACGTTGCGCGCGCTTGAGGCCTCGCAATTGAAGCGCGAGGTGCGGGAACTTAAGGAACGTTCGGTCGTCTCGGCCGAGATGATCGGCAAATCCCCCGCAATCAATCAGCTCAAGAACAACATCGACAAGGCCGGCCCGACCAACAGCCGCATCATGCTGCGCGGCGCTTCGGGTTCGGGCAAGGAGCTTGCCGCGCGGGTTCTGCACCAGAAGTCGCTACGCGCCGACGGTCCGTTCGTCGTGCTCAATGCGGCGGCAATGGTTCCCGACCGCGTCGAGGAGGAGTTGTTCGGAACCGAGGACCGCACCGGCGGTCCGCGCAAGGTCGGTGCATTGGAAGAAGCTCATACCGGCACGCTTTACATCGATGAAGTCGCCGACATGCCGATGGAGACGCAAGGAAAAGTCCTGCGTGTGCTCGTCGAGCAGAAATTTCTGCGCCTTGGCGGAAGCCAGAAGGTGTCGGTCGACGTCCGTATCATTTCATCGACATCGCGCGATCTCGATCAGGACATTCGCGAGGGGCGTTTCCGGGAAGACCTCTATCACCGTCTCAACGTCGTGACGCTGCGCGTGCCGAGCCTTGCGGAGCGACGCGAGGACATTCCCGATCTCATTCAGTATTTCGTCGGGCAAGTCGCCCAGACATCCGGCCTGGCGCCGCGACGGATCGGCGAGGATGCCATCGCCGTGCTGCAGGCTCACGATTGGCCGGGCAACGTGCGCGAGCTTCGCAACAACGTCGAACGCTTGTTGATCCTCGCAGGCGGCGATCCGAACGCAGCGATCACGGCCGACATGCTTCCCGACGAAATCGGCTCGAACGTGCCGCTGCCGGTCAACGGCGGAGCCGAACATCTGATGTCGCTGCCACTGCGCGAAGCGCGCGAAATCTTCGAGCGGGAGTATCTGCTGGCGCAGATCAATCGCTTCGGCGGCAACATCTCGCGAACGGCCGAATTCGTCGGCATGGAGCGTTCGGCCCTGCACCGGAAGCTTCGGGCGCTGGGCGTTTCGTCCGAGCAGCGGGCAGGCGATCTGCGGTCCGTTTCCTGAGGGCAGGCCGCGTGACCCGCATCGTTTATGTCAATGGCGCCTACAAGCGCTACGCTGAAGCTGCGATCCACGCCGAGGATCGCGGCTTTCAATTTGCCGATGCCGTCTACGAAGTCATCGAGGTGCTCGACGGCCGACTGGTTGACGCAACTCGCCATCTGGCACGGCTGGCGCGTTCGCTCGGCGAGCTGGCGATCGCGCGGCCGATGTCCGATCGGGCCTTGCTGAACATCATAGGCGAGGTTTTGCACCGAAACCGCGTCCGTAACGGCATCGTCTATATCCAGGTGACGCGCGGCGCAGGCCCGAGAAATTTCTCTTTCCCGGGACCAGAAATTTTCCCGACACTCATAGTTCTCGCGCGCGCGCAGAGGCGAGGATGGGCGGACGAACTCGCCGAGCAAGGCATCACCATCAAGACGATGCCTGACAATCGCTGGGGCCGCTCGGATATCAAAACGGTGATGCTGTTGCCGGCTGTGCTCGCAAAGGACGCGGCGCGCCGCGACGGTGCCAATGAGGCGTGGTTCGTCGACTCCTCCGGCGCTATCACGGAGGGCGCATCCAGTAATGCCTGGATCGTGACGGGTGAGGGTGTGCTTGTTACGCGCCAACTCGATACCCGCATCCTTCCGGGCATCACGCGCGCCACTGTTAACGACATCGCCGCGTCTGAACGGTTGAAAGTTGAAGAACGCGCGTTCACACTCTCGGAAGCGTTGAAAGCGCGCGAGGCTTTTGTGACATCAGCGACAAACACGGTCATGCCGGTTGTCGCCATCGACGGCAAGGCGATCGGGGAAGGGCGTCCGGGTCCGGTCGCGCGGCGCCTCCGGTCGCGTTTCCATCAACTGGCCGAAATTTCAATCGTGTAGTGCGAATGTTGCCGCATTGTGCGAAGCAATAACCCCTGTAAAGTACCTCCGCTTCGATTGTCATCCCCCCGATGCCCGTCGAAACCGCCGCTTGGACGCTTCGTCGATTTTTTCTAAGCACGACGGCGCCCGGCGCTTTCCAAAAGACGTCGAGAAGAACGGACAAAAACATGGCGGCTGAAAAAACTCAAAATCTGCAAGACACCTTTCTTAATTACGTTCGCAAAAATAAAACCCCGCTGACGATCTTTCTCATCAACGGCGTCAAGCTGCAGGGCATCGTGAGCTGGTTTGATAATTTCTGCGTGCTGCTCCGGCGCGATGGACATTCTCAACTCGTCTACAAGCACGCCATTTCGACCATCATGCCGGGAGGCCCGGTCAACCTCAACGATCAGGACGGCGAAGGCGCCGGTTGACACCGCATTCTGAAAATGACGACGGCGAGCGGGCTTCGGGCCGGAAACGCCGACGTGCGAGCAAAGAGACGCGTCAGCCGAGAACGCGTACGCTCGTGCTCGTACCGGCTTTGAAGCGCCCGGCGCGCTCAGGCGAGGCCGCAAAAGGGACGCGCGAAATCCACACGCCGGAAAATCGACTGTCCGAAGCCGTCGGTCTCGCCAACGCCATCGAACTCGACATCATCGATTCTGCAATCGTGCCGATGTCGGAGCCGCGGCCGTCGACCCTACTAGGATCGGGCAAGGTCGATGAACTCGGCCAACGTGTACGCGATCTTGATATCGGCCTGGTCGTCGTCGATCACGCTTTGACGCCGGTGCAGCAGCGCAATCTTGAAAAGGCGTGGAACACGAAGGTGGTGGATCGCACCGGGCTCATTCTCGAGATCTTCGGCGCCCGGGCGCGAACGCGGGAAGGCGTGCTGCAGGTCGAACTCGCGCATCTTTCTTATCAGAAGGGGCGGTTGGTCCGCGCCTGGACCCACTTGGAACGCCAGCGCGGCGGCGGCGGCTTTCTCGGCGGCCCGGGCGAAGCGCAGATCGAACTCGACCGGCGCATGCTTCAGGATCGCATCGACGCCATCAAGCGCGATCTGGCGGATGTTGTCAGGACGCGCGATCTGCATCGCAAAGGACGGCGCAAGGTGCCGTATCCGATCGTGGCCGTCGTCGGCTACACGAACGCCGGGAAATCGACGCTGTTCAACAAGATCACCGGCGCCGGCGTCGTCGCGATGGATCAGGTGTTCGCAACGCTCGATCCGACGATGCGGGAAGTAAAGCTTCCGAGCGCCCGGCGCATCATTCTTTCCGATACGGTTGGGTTCATCTCGGACCTGCCGACGATGCTCGTCGCCGCGTTCCGCGCCACACTTGAAGAGGTTGTCGAAGCCGATCTCATTCTGCATGTGCGCGACATTGCGCATGAGGAGACCGAAGCGCAGGCACGCGACGTCGAAAAGGTCTTGGGCGAACTTGGAATCGATACGATCCAGGCCGACGGGCACATTCTGGAAGTCTGGAACAAGATCGACCTTGTTTCGCACGACAGGCGTGGGGAGCTTCAACACGAAGCCCTGCGTAACGAGTGTCCGCCCGTGCTGGTTTCGGCCGCGACGGGGGAGGGGATCGTACCACTGCTCGACGCGATCGACAGGCGGCTCAGCGTCGCCGACGAAATTCTCGATGTCATTATTCCAGGAAGCCAGGGGGCACTCCTCAATTGGCTGCACGAGACATGTGACGTGCTGGCGCGAGAAGCCCGTAAGGACGGCAGCATCGAATTGCGTTTGCGAATTCCCAGCGAAAAGAAAGAGCGTGTCGTCGGGCAACTGCGCAAAGCGGGTTTGAAGGTCTGACGCGAACGGCTAGACTGGCGCCATGGATCAGCGCGTCACCTGCTGCATTGCCGGAGGCGGACCGGCCGGAATGATGCTCGGCGTCCTGTTGGCGCGCGTCGGCGTCGATGTCCTCGTTCTCGAAAAGCACAAGGATTTTCTTCGCGATTTTCGCGGCGACACGATCCATCCTTCGACGTTACGGATGATGGAGGAGTTGGGCTGGCTTCCAGACTTCCTGAAGTTGCCGCATCAGGAAGTGAAACGACTTTCCGGACAATTCGGCACCGCGCGCATCGAATTGGCGGATTTTTCGCACCTGCCGATTTCGACGAAGTTCATCGCGCTGATGCCGCAATGGGATTTCCTCGATTTTCTGGCTGAGAAAGGTCGCGCCTATCCGAAGTTTTCGCTCAGGATGAACGCCGAGGCGACGGATCTCATCTACGACGGCAACCGCGTATCGGGCGTCAAAGTTACGACACCCGAGGGGCCGCTGACTGTTGCGGCCGAACTTGTCGTTGCGTCCGACGGACGGTCGTCCACACTGCGCAAGGCTGCAGGATTTGTCAGCGAGAATTTCGGTGCGCCGATGGACGTCATGTGGTTCCGGCTACCAAGGCTTCCGACCGATACGGAAGAAACGCAGGCCCGTTTCGATGTCGGGCATATCTTCATCATGCTTCAGCGCGGCGACTATTGGCAGTGCGCCTACGTCATCCCGAAAGGCGGCGATGCGAAGGTGCGCGCGGCCGGACTCGATGCTTTCCGCAAATCGGTCGGGGTGCTTCTGCCGTTCGATGCAGCTCGCGCCGACGCCATTTCGGATTGGGATCAAGTGAGGCTATTGACGGTCGTGGTTGACCGTTTGAACGAATGGGCGCGTCCTGGGCTGCTTTGCATCGGCGATGCGGCGCATGCCATGAGTCCGGTCGGTGGCGTGGGCATCAATCTCGCAGTTCAGGATGCGGTGGCGACCGCCAACGTTCTCTGGCAGCCGTTGAAGGAGAAACGTTTGACCTTTGACGATCTGAGGAAAGTTCAAGCGCGACGCGATTTTCCAACGCGCGCGACCCAGCGCCTGCAGCTTACCGTTCAGAACCTCATCATCGCCAAGACGCTTGCGAATACGCGCGAGCTGAAGCCGCCGTTGATCTTTCGCCTGTTCAATAGTCTGCCGTTCCTATCGCGCATTCCGGCGCGGCTGATCGGTTTAGGCTTCCGGCCCGAACATGTCTCGGACGCGATCAGGGCAGGGATGGGCGTTTAGGCTTCGCGGGCGCCGCGCTTTTTATCTCTTGCTTTCGCTTCATCCCACAGTGCGTCCATTTCCTCGAGCGTCGATTGGGATGGAGTTTTGCCGCGCTCTGCCAGGCGCACTTCGATATGAGCAAAGCGTCGCACGAATTTCTGGTTCGCCGCGCGGAGCGCGGCTTCCGCATCGAGTTTTAGATGCCGCGCGATGTTCGCCATCACGAACAGCATATCTCCGAACTCTTCTTTAATGGCGCCTTCCGACTCGCGTTCCGCGAGCCGGCCGGAAGGCGCCGCGTCCGGCGGCCGGCTCCTCGGAGGGGAGTCGCCGGACGCCAATAAAGACTCTCCGCGCGGATCGGCGGGGCGGGCGACTTCCTCGAATTCGGCGATCTCTTCTTTCAGCTTGTCGAAGACGGGCGCGAGGTTCGGCCAATCGAAGCCGACCTTTGCGGCTTTGTCTTGCAACTTGACGGCACGCGTCAGGGCCGGAAGACCGACAGGAACGTCGGAGAGGGTTGGAGACGTAGCAGCGCCCTCGCTCACTTCCCCTCTCCCTTGCGGAGAGGGGTTAGGGGCGGGGGTACCGTCCGGCACTGCGTCACCCCGCCGGCCCCTCCCCGTCGAGGTGAGGAGTGAATTGCTTTGCGCAAGCTGCACACGCTCGGCTGCTTTTTCGGCGCGTTCCTCCGCCTTGATCCTATCCCACGCGGCTTTGATCGATGCAGGGTCGCGCGCGGCTCCGTCTCCGAAGACGTGCGGATGCCTGCGGATCATCTTGCGCGTAATCGCTTCAACCACGTCACCGAACGCGAATGCGCCTTGCTCCTCTGCGAGCCGCGCGTGGTAGACGACCTGAAGCAGCAGATCGCCAAGCTCGTCCTTGAGATCGGGCAGGTCGCGGCGCGCGATCGCATCGGCAACTTCGTAGGCTTCCTCGATGGTGTAGGGCGCGATCGTTTCAAAATTCTGCTCCAGGTCCCATGGGCAACCGGTGCCAGGCGTTCTGAGCGCCGCCATGATCTCAATGAGCCTTGCGATGTCGCGCGAGGGTGTAATGGCGTCCGTCATGTCCATCCTCATGATTACGCGGCGGAGACTAGAGGATGGGAGCCCAGCGGGCGAGGGGCGACGGTGCGGCTATCGCGACATCAGCTCGGTGATAACGCGTGGCTTCACCAATACGAACGCCAGTGGAGCCATCCAACCAATCCAAGCCGACGCCGCGTAGATCGGTTCGAATGGCAGGTGCAGCGCGGTTGCCGTGCCGGTGATCAGCCGAAACCAGACCGCGCCGGTCGCCACCGCGATCATGGCCACCATCAAGTGCGCGTGGCGACGGATGTCGCGCACTCTGATTGCGACGTAGGCCGATGCGAGCAGGTAAAGCCAGACGAGCCCCTGTACGAAAAACCCGGCGCGCGCCCATGGTGTCGAGTCACTCATGGCGGCGACTGGAAGAGCTGTCAGCCCACCAATCACCACAAAGAAGCCTAACAGCCGGCCAAGCGGTCTGTGAAACTCAGGACGTCTCCTAGCCAGGACGACGACCGGTGCCAACAGAAGCGCCAGCGCCGCAGAGACCATGTGAGCAGGAAAGATGATGGGCGCGCGGCTCGCCAGCTCGAACATCTCGTAGGGCAGCGCGATCAATCCGGCTCCGGACCCGAGCGCGACTACGCCGACAGGTATGATGAGGACGATCGTGATGAAAAATATTGCGACGCGCGCGATCAGTCGGCTGGTTTTGCCGGCGCGAACTTTTCGCAGCGTAGCAGCCGGAACTGTCATAGTAGCGTCGGTCATGGCTCCGGCAATCATCGATTCAAGTTTTGGCCGCTCTGCGGCGGCTGAAACGGCTGGCGAAGCGAAAAGCACGCCAGGGGCGCCGATCTCGTTGGCCGGACGCTGGAGCGGCAAGCGATACGGCTACGGCCGAAGCAAGGCCGAAAGCGATTGCGGGAGCGGATGCACGCTGGCGTATGATTTCGTCGCCTGCAAGGAAGGCTGGTGTGGGATCGCGGTGAAAGACGACAAGACGTGTGGAGCGATCGGCGTGCGGCTCGCATCCAATGCGTCAGGGACCGGCGGCGGCGCCTTCAAGGGACAGCTCGTGCTTGCCAAAGGCTCGGCTCCCTATGCGGTTGAAGCCTGGTATCGGACCGACGACGAAATAGCGAAACTGCATTTCCTCGGCGACACGGGACCCGAACTTCGGATCATGCGCCGTTCGTTTCCGTTTGAAGCGGATCTCGCACGCACGGGAGATGCGGTCTGTACATTGGAGAAAGCTACATCGTGACGGTTGCTTCACTTGTCATTCGTGATGAATTGCCCGCTGACATCGGTGCGATCGAAAACGTCATTGAACGCGCATTTGCCAAGCATCCGCACAGTCAGCAAACCGAGCATCGAATCGTACGGGAGTTGCGGGCCGCTGGAGCGCTTGTCCTGCCAAAGGTCGCGGTGCTGGATAGGGCAGTCGTCGGCTATGCAACATTTTCGCCGGTACGGCTGACACCCGCGCATGGCGGATGGTATGGGCCCGGACCGGTGGCTGTCGGCCCAGAGTTTCACGGGCTCCGGATCGGCTCGGCTCTGATGAGCAAGGAGCTTGAAGCTCTGAAAGGCAAGGGCGCCACTGGATGCGTCGTGCTTGGCGAGCCTCGCTTCTATCGACGGTTCGGATTTGAACGCGAGCCGCGCTTGGCGCTCGAAGGCGTGCCGCCCGAATATTTTCTGGCGCACGTCTTTAAGGGGCCCGCGCCCTCGGCCACTGTTTCATATCATCCGGCGTTCTCGGTCGCTGGCTGACATCAATGGAGTGTCCGAGCCGGGCTTAGTAGTGCTACCCTCTCGTGGGGCAAGGCTCGGGGCGGCGATGTACATCCTCTTCAACGGCCTGATGATGGCGCTGGAGCTGGCGGCGATTTACGGCGTTGCGTGGGCTGGATATACGGCGCCAGTCATCTTCGCCGCCGGTACGGCATTGATCGCGCTCGGTGTCGGGGCGGCACTTGAGATCGCGCGGCTTAAGTATGAATTTCCCTTCTATTTCGACCGCGCGCCCGGCCGGTCGATGATATTGATCGTGGCCGTCGGGGCGCTTGAATCGATCACCAAAGCCGTGCTCGCCGGAGTGGTCGCTTTGCTGACGTTTCTTGGCACCGATCAGGAGCGGCTGAAGATCGTCGCGATTGTTTTTGCCGCGTCCCTGTTTCTCGGCGTGCAGGTCGTGCGCTTCCTGATGGGTCGTCTCAAAGCGCGACCGCTGCGCTGGGGGTATTTCCGGCTTGCCGCTCCGCTCGGTCTTCTGTTTTCGGCGGGGCTGACGTTCTTGCCGGCGCCCGGCATTACGGAGCTTGCGAAGCGCGCGGCATTCGATCTTCCAGCGAAACCTTCGATGGAGCAGGCGAGCGAATTCCTGTTCCTCCTGAAACAGAGCTTCGATGAGATCGTGGTACGAATGCTGTCCTGGGTCTTCGATCCGTCCGTGGCTCAGGCGATCGGCGCAATCGTCTCCGTCAACATGCTGTCGGGGTTCGTGCTGGCGCTTTATGCTGTCTTGATCGCGGAAGGAATAAGAACGCTCGAAAGCCGGGTTTAACAAGCCGAGGCGTCCGCATGCCGCTCGTTCGTGCTCATACGACGCTGATGTTGCCGGAAGCCATCGTGATCGAGAGCTTGCTCGATGCACATGGCATTCGCTTTGCGTTGGCAGGCAAGGACATCATCTCGCAATGTCCACAATTCAAGATCCTGTTCGGCGGCATCAGCTTTCTTGTCGATGAAGCGGATCTCGAAATGGCGAGGGCGCTGATTGCGGATGCCGAGCACGTACCGGGTTATCTGTCGATCGAGAGTGCCGGGTTCGAGCGGTGGCCTGTCCGCAATGCGATCCTGGCGTTCGTCATGCTGATCATCGGCACACCGTTTCCATTCTGGTATCGGGGCCGTGGAAGCCAGAGCGGTCTGAGACCCTAGCCGTAGCCAATCTCAATTTCGCGTAATATATATTATGGAAAATAACTGTGATATGTATTTGTGTTTCAATACGATACGATGACATTAAAAATGTTCAGCCGGTTGGCTGACGACCGGCTGAACATCTGATCCGACAAGCTACTTTTCGCTCTTCTCGTGATGCTCGGCAACGAACCTATCAAGCAGCCGGATGCCCCAGCCTGCACCCCAACTCTGGTTGATATCGTTGCGGCTGCCGTCCATCGCCGTGCCGGCGATGTCGAGATGGCACCAGGGTGTGTCCTTCTGGACGAAGCGCTGCAGGAAGGCGGCAGCAGAAGCGGAACCGCCCCAGCGGCCGCCCGCGTTCTTCATGTCGGCGTTTTTCGAATCCATCATCTTGTCGAACGCCTTGTCGAGCGGCATCCGCCAGAGCTTCTCCCCCGTCGTGCGCGACGCCGATAGAAGCTCGTCCGCTAACTTGTCGTCGTTGACGAACATGCCCGCGTATTCCTTGCCGAGTGCGATCATGATGGCGCCGGTCAGCGTCGCAAGATCGATGACGAGTTTCGGCTTGAACTTCTCCTGCGCGTACCAAAGGACGTCGGCGAGCACGAGCCGTCCTTCGGCATCGGTGTTGATCACCTCGATCGTCTGGCCCGACATCGACGTCACAATATCGCCAGGGCGCGTTGCAGCACCCGACGGCATGTTCTCGACGCAGCCGACGAGGCCGACCGCATTGACGTTCGCCTTGCGCTCGGCGAGCGCATACATCGTCCCGATGACGGCGGCGGCGCCGCCCATATCGCCTTTCATGTCTTCCATGCCGGCAGCGGGCTTGATCGAGATGCCACCCGTATCGAACACGACGCCTTTGCCGACGAAACAAACCGGTTTCTGCTTCTTGGAACCCTTGGCGCCGTTCCACACCATGACGGCGAGGCGCGACGGCCGTGCACTGCCCTGCCCGACGCAGAGGAGCGAGCCCATGCCGAGCTTCTCCATGTCCTTGACATCGAGGATATCGACAGAAACGCCAAATTTTTCGAGAGTTTTCGTCTTCTCCGCAAGTTCGACGGGACCAAGGATGTTGGCCGGTTCGTTGACGAGGTCGCGGGCGAAGTTGACGCCGTTTGCGACCGCTTTCAGCGGATGGAACGCGGCTTTAGCCTTATCGGGATGTGCGACGTGTACAATGAGCTTTTTCAGACCGTCTTTGTCAGCGGTGTCATCATTGGGCTTCTTGGTCAGATATTTCTTGAAGGTGTAGTGGCGCAGAAGTGCGCCCTGCGCGATCAGAGCCGCAACCTGCTCTGCTGACAGATCATTGCTGCCGTCTACGTCGACAATCAGGCTCGCCGCCGATGCCTTGCGTGTCTGGATCGCGCCGAGAATGGCGCCCCCGAGATCGACGTATTGCTGTGCATTGAGAGCACCTTCCTTGCCAAGCCCCGCAACGATCAGACGATCGATCCCGAGCTTTGCCGGCGCCAGAATTTCGATCGTCGCCTTGTACTTGCCTTTGTAATCGGCGGCAGCTGCTGCCTTGCTGATCGAGCTTGCCGACTTCGTTTCGAGTTCGCGCGCCTTGGACCCTAACTCCAGACCTTCGCCGGCCAATATGACTGTCACCGCCTCAGGATCGGCGCTGAGGGATGCGAAGGTAATTTCAAATCGCTCGGACATTTCTGGACAACTCCATCGGGAATGGTTCGCGCGTGTCAAACGCTCGGGTGGACGCAGATGCCGATCCGCGGTCCGGACCCAGCGTCGCCGCGACGCGAGACTACGGTGAGGGCGAAAACTCGTGGCTGAGTAATCCAACTTAGTCGTTCGCGGGGTCATGGCAAGCCGCGTTTTGCGGACTCGCCCCGGTAAACCTCGGATTCGATCTAACACATTGTCTTCTAATATTTATTCAAGCCTTCGAAAGCACCGTCAGCCGAAATTCCGCCACTGTGCTATGGGAGCCGGTATCAAAGGGTACCGGCGCGATTGGCGGCAGGGGCGCCGGGACCGGCGTGGCCGGAGGGGAACGGCGAGCCATGCGAATCTTCTCGAGATATGTGTTTCGTCAGGCTGCCGGATCGTTCCTTCTGATCCTGGTGTCGCTGACGGGTATCGTCTGGATCGCGCTGGCATTGCGCCAGTTCAACGTCGTGACCAGCCAGGGTCAGGACACCTGGATGCTCGTCAAGATGACGTCGCTTGCCGTCCCGAACCTGATGGCGATCATCGCTCCCTTCTCCTACCTCATCGCCGCGCTCCATACGCTCAACCGGCTCAATACCGACAGCGAGCTCATCGTGCTTTCGGCATCGGGTTCGAAAGTGTGGACGGCCGCGCGTCCGCTGTTGCTCCTCGCCTTCCTCGTCAGCATCTTCCTGGCGTTCGTCAGTCACTTTGCGCAGCCGTGGAGCATGCGTCAGTTGCGTGAGTACATGGTACAGGTCCGAAGCAACCTCCTCACTCAGGTCATTCAGCCCGGCCGGTTCACGAGTCCGGAAGCGGGCCTGATGTTCCACATTCGCGACCGCGACGCCGATGGTGAGCTTCTTGGCCTCGTCATGCACGACACGCGCGACAAGGCCCAATCGCAAAGCTACCTCGCCGAGCGCGGCACGCTGGTGAAACAGGACGGCACCGCCTACCTCGTGATGACCAACGGCCACATCATCCGCCGGACGGATGCCGATGGGCCGCCCCAGATCGTTGCCTTCGACAAATACATCGTGGATCTCGATCGCTTCGAACCCCAGGACGCCGGCGCTGGGGAATTGAAGCCGCGCGAGCGATATTTCAGCGAACTCATCAATCCCGGACCCGGCAGCAAGCTTTACCAGACACAACCGGGTCAATTCCGCTCCGAGTTGCATGAGCGGTTTGCAAACCCGCTCTACCCCATTGCGTTCGCATTCCTCATCATTGCGTTCGTTGGGCAAGCTCAATCGACGCGCACGAGCCGCATGCAGAGCCTGGTTCTGACATTCGTCGTAGCCGCGACGTGCCGCCTCGCAGGCCTCGCCCTCACGAATGCAATCGTCCGGAACCCGAGCATGGTGGTCGCGGCCTACGGGTTGCCGATCGGCGCCATTTTCTATTCGCTCATCGTTCTCAAACGCTCGAAGACGCAGCGGTCCGGCCGCGGCATGGTCGACAAGCTCGCTGACGCCGGTGCCTCCCTCTGGGACGCGTTGCGGAGCCGGCTCGGTCCTGAGCGCGCAAAAGGAGCGGCATCATGATCGCGGGTTTTACCCTGTCGCGATACATTGCCCGGATGTTCCTTGTCGCGATCGTGACGACGCTGGCGGTTTGCGCGCTGCTGATCTTCATGATCGATTTTGTCGAACTCCTGCGCATGGCCGGAAAATATGGCGCCGTTCCGGGCACGACCCTGGTTCGCATCGCCCTCCTCCGCCTCCCCGCCTATATCGAGTTTTTGATCGGCTTTGCCGTGCTTGTGGGCAGCATCAGCGCGCTTATCTATTTGAACCGAAAGAGCGAATTAGCCGTTATGCGCGCCGGCGGAATGTCGGTGTGGCAGTTCCTTGGCCCCGGCCTTTTTGTCGGATTGGCTGTCGGCCTTTTCGCAATGGCGGTTTTCAATCCGCTGGCCTCGCACGGCCGCGCCACCTCGGAGAAGCTCTATGCCAAAGCCTTTGGAAACGAAGCCAATCTGTTGCGGTCGCAAGGCGGCGGCTCGTGGATTCGCCAGAACGGTGCCGATGGAGAATCCGTTCTAGGTGCGGCGGCGGCCTCCAACCATGGCCTGACACTGACCGGCGTGCTGGTCTTCGCTTATGACCGTGATGGACATTTCTCCGAACGCATCGATGCGGGTCGTGCGGAGCTCAAGGATGGGTACTGGGAGTTGCAAGACGCCTGGGTTACAAGGCTTGGCCAAGAACCCGAAAAATTCAGCTCCTATCTGCTCTCGACCTACTTAACTCCAGACCGTGTTCAGGAAGCCTTGGGCACCGTCTTCTCGATCTCTTTCTGGGATCTCCCAGAGCTCATCCAAGCAGCTGATAAAGCAAAACTTTCAACCGAGGGATTGCGGGTTCAGTACCAATCCCTTCTCGTTCGCCCGCTGCTGTGCCTCGCAATGGTCCTTTTGGCAGCCACTGTGTCATTGCGGTCATTCCGATCAGGCGGCATCCAGACTATGGTTGCGACAGGGATGGTAGGTGGGGTTGGATTCTTTTTGTTCTCGGAAATTGCAAGACAAATTGGCATCGCCGGACTTGCGCCTGCGTGGGTCGCGGCTTGGGTGCCCGTTGTCTTGGTTCTCGCCATCTCAACGACGGTGCTTTTGCACCAGGAGGACGGTTGAGTGATGCGTGAAGCGCGGACACCGCACGAGGGTTGCGGAAGGTCACGCGAGGGGTCCTGGCGCCGTTCGGCGGCCGGGTTCGCTCGTGCGCTTTTGTGCGTCGTCTTCGCGACACTGTTTACGGTCCATTTTCCCCATTCCGCCCATGCCGCCAAAAAGCAACCCTCCACCTTCGGCAAGGAAAGCATCTTCGGTAAGGTCAACACCCAGGTCGATCACACACAGCCCATGCGATTGCAGGGCGACCAGTTGATTTATGACAAAGCTGGCAACCGCGTGATCGCGCGCGGTAACGTCGAAATCTACTACAACGACAACATTCTGACGGCCGATGAGGTTGTCTACGATCAGGGCGGTGGGACGCTGACCGCAATCGGTAACGTTACCCTGAAGGAGCCGCAAGGCAACGTCATTCGCGCCGACCGCTATACGCTGACGGACGATTTCCGCGATGGTTTTGTCCAATCGCTGTCAGTCGTTTCGCAGGACCAGTCGACGATCACCGCTGATCGCGCTGTGCGCCGGGGCGGCAATGTCAACGAATTCGAGAATGGCCGCTTCACGCCGTGCAAAAGCGATGGCGGAACACCGCCGCTCTGGTGCCTCAGCGCAGCACGCATCATCCACGATGCCGACGCGGCGACGATCACTTACCAGGATGCCTACTTCGAGATCTACGGGCAGCCGGTTTTCTATCTGCCTTACTTCCAGACTCCCGACCCGTCGGTAAAGCGCAAGTCCGGTTTCCTGACGCCGCAATACGGTCACTCGTCGACGCTCGGCTACATCACTGGCATCCCGTACTATTGGGCGATTGCTCCAAACTATGACCTGACGCTCACGCCAACCTATCTCAGCGACCAAGGGTTGTTGATGCAGGCGGAGTGGCGGCACCGGCTTGCGAACGGCCAGTACAATGTCAAGCTTGCCGGCATCGATCAGAACTACCACGACCTTCCAACCGACGGGTCGTCACCCGGAGACATCAAGAACTATGACGGCTTGCGCGGCAGCGTCGAGACGCACGGCGTCTTTTCGCTTTCGAGCTGGTGGAAGTTCGGCTGGGATGTGACGGCCGAGACGGACGATCAGTTCCGCCGCTTCTATAAGCTCGACAGCGTTCTCGTCACCGACCGAGTAAACCAGGTTTACCTGACAGGTCAGTCCGACCGGAACTATTTCAACGCCACCCTTTATCAGTTCCAGGGTCTGCTCAGCACCGACACGCCGCAGACGGAGGGCTACACCCATCCGATCATCAATTATAACTACGTCTTCAACGATCCTGTGCTCGGCGGCGAGCTTAAATGGAACACGAACGTTCTGAGCTTCACACGTGAGGACGGCGCGGTGATCGATCCCCTTACCGGCCAGTCCGCGAATTCAAATATGAATCGTATTGTGACGGAGCTGAAATGGCGGCGCCGCCTGACCGACGCGATCGGTATTAGCTACACGCCGTTCGCGGATGTGCGAGGCGACGCCTACCAATATGACAATTTCAACGATCCTGCGGATGCGACCGCGACGACCCCGGGAACATTCGTCGGCAGCGAAACCGTCACGCGCGGCATCGTCGATGGCGGCATGACGGTGTCCTATCCGTGGGTCGCGAACACCCAGAGCGCCAGCCACATCATCGAGCCGATTGGCCAGATCGTCGTCCACCAGGAAAGTATTCCGCAACGGCAGCTGCCGGACGAAGACGCGCAGAGCCTCGTCTTCGACGATACGAACCTGTTCGCGACTTCGAAGTTCTCAGGCTACGATCGGATCGAAACCGGCACCCGCGCCAACGTGGGCCTGCAATATACCTTCCAATCCCACGACGGTGGCTATGCTCGCTTCCTCGCCGGCGAGAGCTACCACCTGTCGGGCGACAACATCTATTTGAACCCAGGCCGCGATGCGGACGGCAACTTCATCTACACGCCAGTGAGCGGTCTCGAAACCACGCGGTCCGATTACGTGCTCGGTGTCTATCTGGCTCCGATCGATGAATTCAGGATCATTTCGCAAAGCCGCTTCGACCAGGGCAACTTCGACCTCAGACGTGAAGACGCGGCGATGGTCTTCAATTTCGGCCCGCTATCGACGCAGGTTGGATATAGCTACAATAACGACACGATACTCGTTGATCCCACGGATCCGGATCCGACACAGCAGGAGCTTCTCGCGTCTGCGACTCTGCGGCTCACGGACCGCTGGAGCGTCGGCGGCATGACCCGCTACGACATCGATACCGGCGATCTTCGCTACGATAGCGTTCAAATCAAGTATGCCGATGAATGCTTCGCGCTCACCGCCTCCTACATCGAGTCGAACTACACCGAGCAAACCATCGAAGCCGACCGCACATTCATGCTACGCTTCGAATTAAAGCATCTCGGCGATTTTGCCGCCAAGACCGACGCCTTGGACTTCAACCTGGGTGGCGATGAGCGTGTAAACTGACACCGGGCGCAACCCCGGGCGAAAATGGGCCGGATTTTGGCCACTCTTGATGTGGATAAGCTCCAGGGAACAGGCGCGCCTGCAGTATTCTGCAGGCTTGAGCGATTCGACAGTGGACCCCCTAAGGATGCCGTTTTCGCAAGATAGCAGCTTGTCGTTGATTTTCCGGCTGGTACGGGTTTTCGTCGCCGCGGGACTTCTCGCTGTGCTCTGGACGTTGCCCGTTTTGGCGCAGGGCGGCACCGTTGCCGTAACCGGGGACGGAACTGGCGGGCTGTTTGGAGCCCCCGCAGTCGGCAATTCAGATAAGACCGGCGACAAGGCAGCGGATAAGAAGGGTCATAAAAAGTCGGCTCCCGCGGCAAAGAACAAAGATACCGAGACGGCAAGCCGCAACCCGATATCGTCCGATCCGATAGGCGGCGAGAACGTGATCGAGGTTCTCGTCAACGATGAACCGATCACGGGCTTTGAAGTCGATCGGCGCGCTACACTGCTCAGCGGCGCTAGCGTACAGTCGCAGGCCAAGGCCAATTTCGAAGCCATCGTCAAGAATCCGAAGACGACGGAACGTCTGAAGGCCATCCTCAATCAGGTGGTGCAAGCCAACCAAGGCAAGCCGCGCGATGTAATCATCGACATCTTCGAGAAGAAAAAGAAAGAATTCGGCATGACCTTGCAGCGCGAGGCGTTCGAGAGCGCCCGTAAGGCGGCATTGCCGGCCGTCAAAAAACAGGCGATTGAGGAACTTATCGACGAACGGCTGAAGCTGCAGGAAGCAAAGAAACAGAGCGTGACGATCGAGGACGCGGAAGTGAATCGCGTCCTGACCGGCATCGCCGAGCGCAATAAGATGACCCTCGATCAGTTCACCAAGCAGATCGGCGGCAGTATCGACCCGATGAAGAACCGCATACGCGCTGCGCTTTCATGGAACGAGGTCGTGCGGCGGCGCTTCGGGCCTCTCATCAGCGTCAATACCAAAGACGTCGATAAGCTGGTGGCAGCGGCGACCGACACTCCCCAGGACGATGTCGAGTTGCAGATCCAGCGTGTCCGAATTATGCTTCCGAAGAAGATGGAAGAACACGGGATCGCGCTGCGTATCGAGGAAGCGGAAAAAGTCCGGTCGCGATTTACTGACTGCAAGTCCACGGCGGCCGCGGCGACCGGCATTCCGGGCGCTAAATTTGAGGCCATCGGCAAAAGGAAGTCCTCGACGCTGCCCGAGCCCACTCGTACATTATTGCTAAATGCCAGCGACGGAGAAATGTTGCCGCCGACTGTCGGCGACGGCGCCGTCGAGCTTTACGTTGTCTGCGGTCGCGATTCCGTCAAAACCGTCGAGGACAAGCGCACACAGGCCGAGGGCGAGTTGAAACAGAAAGAGTTCGAGGTCATGGCCAAGCGCTACCTCAAAGATCTTCGCGAAGACGCTCACATCGAGTATCGTTGAACATGGCCGCTCACGCGAGCGCGCGGCAACCTCCTCTCGCACTGACGATGGGCGACCCTGCAGGGATTGGGCCGGAAATTGCCATTCGCGCTTGGCGCGACCGGCACAACAGCACCCTTCCACCTTTTGCCGTTTATGCCGATTTCAAACTGATGCGTGCGACGTGCAGTTCGCTCGCCCTCCACTGCGATGTCGTTTCCGCTCCGGATGCCGTCGCTGCGGCTGACGTGTTCCCGCATGCTCTGCCGGTTGTCGACGTTCCCCTCGTCCGCTCGGCGGAAGCAGGTGTTCCCGATTCATGCAATGGTCCTGCGGTCATTCTTGCAATCAGGCGCGCCGTCGAAGCGGTCGCCGCGAGCAAGGCATCTGCGGTCGTTACGAACCCGATCGCGAAGTCCGTTCTTTACGACGCGGGATTCCAGTACGCGGGGCACACTGAATTCCTGGGCGCTCTCGCCAAGGAATTCTGGCCGGCAGAGCCAAACAATCCCGTTATGATGTTGGCCTCTCGCGATCTCCGGGTCGTGCCGGTAACGATCCACGTGCCGCTCAAATCCGTGCCTTCGTTGCTGACGACGGAAAAAATCATCGAGACTGCGCGTGTCGTCGCAGCCGCGTTGAAGCGTGATTTCGCAATCGCGGAGCCTCGCCTCGTCGTAACTGGCCTCAACCCTCATGCAGGCGAGGATGGCGCGCTTGGCAACGAAGATCGCGATATCATCGCGCCGGCGATCGCGGCGTTGCAATCGGAAGGCATCAGCGCAACAGGTCCTCACTCTGCCGACACCCTGTTTCATGCCGCGGCGCGCGAGACGTACGATGCTGCGATTGCCATGTACCACGACCAAGCGCTGATCCCGATCAAGACACTGGCGTTCGATTCTGGCGTGAACGTCACGCTCGGGTTGCCGTTCGTCAGAACATCGCCCGATCACGGGACGGCATTCGGCATCGCCGGCAAGGGCATCGCATCGCCGGTCAGCCTAATCGCGGCGTTGCAACTCGCTGCAGAGATGAGTGAGCGGCGAGCGCGCTCGAATACACCGTGAAACCCATGGCGGCTCCCGACGGCCTTCCGCCTCTTCGCGACGTAATCGAGCGCCATGGACTTGCGGCGAAGAAATCGCTTGGGCAGAATTTTCTTCTCGATCTCAATCTGACCCGCAAGATTGCGCGCGCCGCGGGCGATATCGCCAACAGCACTATCGTCGAAATCGGTCCCGGACCCGGCGGTTTGACACGAGCACTCCTCATGGAAGGCGCCAAGCAGGTCATTGCGATTGAGCGCGACGACCGATGCCTGGCGGCGCTCGACGACATTGCGGCTCGATATCCCGGACGGCTCCAAGTTCATTCTGGCGATGCCCTGGAGATCGATTGGACAAAGCTTATCGCCGGCGCGCATCCGGTTACGATCGCGGCTAACCTTCCCTACAATATCGCGTCGCTCCTTCTCGTCGGATGGCTTGAGACGGAGCCTTGGCCGCCATGGTTCGACCGCATGGTGCTGATGTTCCAGCGAGAGGTCGCCGAACGCATCATCGCCGCGCCACATACGAAAGCCTATGGCCGCCTTTCCGTGCTCGCACAATGGCGAACGCAGGCAAAAATCGTCATCAATCTGCCTCCCGAAGCTTTCACGCCACCGCCGAAAGTTGCATCAGCCGTCGTCGATTTTCGGCCTGTCCCTACGCCGGACCCGCCGTGCCGCGTCTCCACGCTCGCCCGTGTTACGGCCGCGGCGTTTGGGCAGCGCCGGAAAATGTTGCGTTCGAGCCTGAAGCAACTGACGCCGATGGCCGAGCTTCTTCTGCGCGAAGCCGGGATCGCGCCTGAGCGCCGTGCAGAAGATCTTTCGGTGGAGGAATTCGTGCGCCTCGCCGCGATCTTCGATCGAGGCGATTGGGAACGACCCTAGAGCACCGCTTGCATGTCGCGCACGAAGTCGGAAAGCCCGAGAAGTCGGGCACGCTTCAAACGCTCGGCCGTCAGAATGGCATGCGCTGCGGCGACGCTTCGCTCAAGCTCCGTGTTAACGATCACGTAGTCGTATTCCGGCCAATGGCTGATTTCGGAGGATGCCGCGGCCATCCGCCGAGCAACCGTTTCAGCGGAATCCTGCGCGCGCGATTTCAGGCGGTCTTCAAGCACACCGCCGGACGGCGGCAGCACGAAAACGCGAACCACGTCGTTCGGCAGTTTTTCGGAGAGCTGCTGAGCGCCCTGCCAGTCAATATCGAACAGGACGTCTTTCCCAGCGTGTATGGTATCTTCGACCAGCGCACGCGGTGTGCCGTAATGATTGTCGAAGACGCGCGCCCATTCGAGTAGCTCGCCTCGCGACTTCATCATCTCGAATTTATCACGATCAACGAAATGATAATCGACGCCATCGCGTTCGCCAGGGCGCGGTGCCCGTGTCGTGACAGAGACGGACATCTCAATATTGCTGTCGACGGCAAGCAACCGGCGAGCCAGCGTCGTCTTGCCGGCACCAGAGGGCGACGAGATGATGTAGAGAAGACCCCGCCGCGCGATGTGCGGTTCGATTATCACGATGTTCTCAGGTTTTTTGGGTGTCTCGGCTGACATTCTATTCGACGTTTTGCACCTGTTCGCGAAATTGGTCGATGACTGTCTTGAGTTGCAGGCCAAGCCGCGTGATGTCGACGGCATTCGCCTTCGAGCAAAGTGTGTTGGCCTCGCGGTTGAATTCCTGAGCGAGAAAATCGAGCTTCCGGCCGACAGCTCCGCGTTCAACCAGAATGTCGCGCGCCGCCGCGACGTGGGCCGACAGGCGCTGTAATTCCTCTTCGACGTCGGCCCGTGTCGCGATCAGCACGGCTTCCTGATGAAGGCGATGGTCATCCAACGTCGTCGTAGCATCGACGAGGCGAGCGATGGCATCTTTCAAGCGGCTCATGATCGCTTCCGGCGCTCGCGACGGAGAAGCCCGAACACTTGCTGCCAACTGGTCGATCTGCGCGATCTGTTCCCTGATGATTTCCCCAAGACGCGCGCCTTCCACACGGCGTGCTTCGGCAAGCTTGTCGAGTGCAGCCTCGAGGCTTTGCGTGATCGTCTTTTCGCGCGCCATGCGGGCGGTCACATCTTCAGGCGCTTGGTCGGACATCTCAAGCACGCCCTTGATCATCAACAGCTGAGCTGCATCGGGCTTTGCTGCGCCGCTTAACGTCGACACACGATCTGCTGCCTTGATGACGTCCTGAAGCACCTGCTCGTTCAAACGAATGGCGCCGTTTGTCTGCTGCTTCTCAATCGAAAGGGACAGAGAAACGTTACCCCGCGCGAAGCGTTTGGCGACGGCATCGCGCGCCGGAATCTCGATTGCCTCGTAACCCGAAGGCAGGCGCAGGCGTACATCGAGCCCGCGCCCGTTTACGCTCCGTGCTTCCCAGATCCAGCTCAAGCCGTCGGTTGAACCATCAGCGCGGGCAAAACCGGTCATGCTGGAGATTGTCATCGAGAATGGTCCTGCCTGGACTTTTACGAGGCGCGCAACTTAACGGGTCGAGCCGAATACGCCAACCCGAACCGGCAAAACCGTCCGTCTTTCTGGGTTACTGCTTCTTCGGCTTGCGGACCGGAGGGGGAATATCGGCGGTCTCCGTTGCCGTCCCTGCCGCCTGATCCGATGCAGCGGCATCCGTTGCGCTGCCATCGCCACTCCCGGCTCCGCCTGGCGGCGCCTGATTTTGGGCGGCTTTGGCGTTTTTACGCGCCTGCTGGACGGCTTTTCCCTTGCGTGCCTGGTCCTTAGAGGCTGCATCCGACTTGGCTTGCGGGATCGGTGCGCTGCTATCGTCCTGCTTGGCGGCGTCTGCATCGTCCGCCTGTTTGGTTTTCTGTTTCTCGACCTCACGCCATTTCTGGACGGCCGTATTGTGTTCCTTCAGCGTCTCTGAGAACGCGTGCCCCCCCGTGCCGTCGGCAACAAAATAGAGGTCCGAGGTCTTTGCAGGGTGCAATGCGGCCTGCAGTGCGGACTTTCCGGGATTGCATATCGGTCCAGGCGGCAGACCGTTGATCTGATATGTGTTGTAGGGCGACTTCGTCTCGATATCGGACTTCGTGATTCCGCGCCCGAGCGCACCCTGCCCGCCGACGATGCCGTAGACAATCGTCGGATCGGATTGCAACCGCATTCCCTTTTTCAGACGATTGTAGAAAACGGCGGCGACGCGATCCCGCTCATCCGCGCGGCCGGTTTCTTTTTCGACGATAGACGCAAACGTAACCAATTCTGCAGACGACTTGATCGGCAGTTCCGGATCGCGGCTCTCCCACAGCGTACTGATCGCCTTCTCCATTTCTGCCTGCATGCGATCAAGGATCTCCTGACGCGGCGTGCCCTTTGAGAAATAATAGGTATCCGGCAAGAGAGACCCTTCCGGCGGAACCCTGGTGACCTCTCCACTGAGACTCGGTTCGGCCTTCAACCGCTCAACGATCTGTTCGCTTGTCAGGCCTTCCGGCAGCGTCGCCTTGTATAGGATCGACTTACCCTCGGAGAGGGTCTCGATCACATCGCGTATGGATGCGTGCTCCTTGATTTCATATTCGCCGGCTTTCAGTTCCCCGTTCTTTTTGCGCCCGAAGAAATTCTGCAGCAGGTGACCGCCAACGAACGTCCAGCGATTGGAGATGATGCCATCTTTCTCAAGCCGTTCCGCGATGGCGATGCGCCCCTCGCCTTTAGGAATGACCACGACGCGCGGTGCGTCGAGAGGACCGGGGCTTTCGTACTGATTGTAGATCGTGAACGAGATGCCGCCCACGAGCAGCATGAAAATCAGAGAAACGGTCAGTACGCCGCTGATCACCCGAGCGATGGTAGAAAACACGCGCGACGGCTCACGCGCATCGAGGCCGCGCGGCCGTCTTGGCGCACGGCCAGGTTCAAGGCGTTCGGCCGGGCTTCGTGCTCCGGCGGTGCGAGCAGTCTTGCTCCCGTCCGGGCGTCGTCTGTGCTGACTCATGTTACTGCGAACGTTGTCCCTTGAAGAAGCGGCAGCGAGCGATTGAGGATAACTCAATCACGCCGCTTCATCAGCCCACCCCGGGCGGACGCTCAACGTAAAATGTGGCGAAACAGCGAATTTCGACGGTGTTTAGGCCGCTCTTCGCAGAACAAGGCACGCGTTGGTGCCGCCAAAGCCGAAGGAGTTCGACAGCGCGATATTGATGTCGCGCTTTTTCGGCACGTGCGGCACGAGATCGATTGCCGTTTCAACCGATGGCGCATCGAGGTTGAGCGTCGGAGGAGCAACGTTATCACGAATGGCAAGGGTCGAGAAAATGGTCTCGACCGCACCCGCGGCACCCAGAAGATGACCGATCGCCGATTTCGTCGATGACATGGCCAGTTTGCCGGCCGTGTTGCCAAACAAGCGTTCAACCGCCTTGAGCTCGATCTCATCGCCCATCGGCGTCGACGTGCCGTGAGCGTTGATATAGTCGATCTCGCTCGGCGAAACGGAGGCACGGGCGAGCGCCATTTTCATACACCGGTAGGCGCCGTCGCCGTCTTCAGCGGGCGCCGTAATGTGGAACGCGTCGGCCGACATGCCATAACCGATCACCTCGGCATGGATCGTTGCGCCGCGCGCCTTGGCGTGCTCGTAGCTTTCGAGAACGACGACACCGGCGCCCTCGCCCATCACGAACCCGTCGCGATCCTTGTCGTAGGGTCGCGAAGCCTTCGTCGGCGTATCGTTGAAGCCGGTCGACAGCGCGCGACACGCGGCAAATCCCGCCATCGCTATCCTGCAAATCGGACTCTCCGATCCGCCCGCGACCATCACGTCGGCGTCGTCGAGCGCGATGATGCGCGCTGCATCGCCGATCGCATGCGTGCCCGTGGCACAAGCGGTAACGACAGCATTATTCGGACCGCGCAGGTTGTGCTTGATCGAGACGTAGCCGCCGGCGAGATTGATCAGCCGCCCCGGGATGAAGAACGGAGAGACGCGGCGCGGGCCTTTTTCTTTGAGCAGGATCGACGTGTCGGCGATACCCGACAGCCCACCGATGCCAGAGCCGATCAAAACGCCGGCGCGCTCCTGGGCTTCGGTACTGTCGAATTTCAGACCCGAATCCCGAATGGCCTGATCTGCGGCCGCAACGGCATAAATAATGAAGTCGTCGACCTTGCGCTGCTCCTTCGGCTCCATCCAATCATCCGGATTGAACTTGCCTTCTGCCGTCGCGCCGCGCGGGATAAAATTGGCGATCTGGCAGGTAATGTCGGAGACCTCAAACTCCTCGACGCGGCGCGCGCCGCTTTGCCCTGCGAGCAGATTTTTCCAGGCTGACTCAACACCGCAGCCAACGGGGGACACGATACCCATTCCTGTGATGACAACTCGGCGCATGACGTCTTCTTGTTTTGCGGTTGGACTTGAATATCGGTCGCAATCAGCGTGTGAAGGGGGCCGGTTAACCCAGCCCCCTTTCTAATTCAACCCAATTGGCGCCAGTCGCTGCGCCTCAAGACTGTGGATGAACGAGGCCCTCAGGCCGCGCTGGCGTTCTTCTCCAGAAACTTTACAGCATCGCCGACGGTGAGGATGTGCTCAGCGGCATCATCGGGGATCTCGCATCCGAATTCTTCTTCGAACGCCATCACCAGTTCAACCGTATCCAAGCTATCCGCGCCAAGATCGTCGATGAAGCTGGCGTTGTCCGTGACCTTGTCTGCCTCGACGCCAAGATGCTCTACGACAATTTTCTTCACGCGCTCTGCAACATCGCTCATCGTAAATCCTCGTGTCTTTCTATTATTCGGCGTGCCTCAATGGCCCGCTCCGTTCGCTCTGCAGAACCCGCTGGAAACCGCATGCCTATTTTCAACTTAAGGGAAATTCGGCCTGTTCGGATAGGGGGCTCGCACCCGTTTTTAGAAGTCTTTTCTTTGGTCCCCGTAGCGTGAGTCTTACGCCGGAGTACCGCTCTCGCGTAACGCAATGCTGGTTTGTCCCCAGCTTCGCGCCGTCCCGATGGCGTGCTTTCCACACCTCAAAACCGTGGTGTCGTTAACACACTTACGGGGCCTTGCAAAGCACACGGTGACGCAGCCGAGAAAGCTCTTGTAGCACATGAGCAAAACGAAGAAATTAAAGCACTCCCGGCATTTACCATCGTTTTTCAATCTTCACTACACCATCGCCATGCCGCCATTGATGTGCAGCGTTTGACCGGTCATGTAGCCACCTTCGTCCGATGCGAGATAAAGGCAGCCGGCCGCGATATCCAATGGCTCGCCGAAGCGTTGCGCCGGGATGATCTGCGCGATGTCGCCCTTCTGCTTGTCCGTCAAAACGTCGGTCATCGCCGTCTTTATGAAGCCCGGCGCAATGCAATTCGCGGTGATGCCGCGCGAGGCAACTTCACGTGCGAGCGATTTCGTCATGCCGATCATGCCGGCTTTGGAGGCGGCGTAGTTGCCCTGGCCGGGATTGCCAAACACACCCGAAACGGAAGCGATATTGATGATGCGGCCATAACCCGTTTTAGAGCGCATCATGTGGCGGGATGCGGCCCGGCACAGCATGAACGTCGATGTCAAGTTGACGGCGATGACGTCGTCCCACTGATCGTCCTTCATGACCATGAACAGGTTGTCCCTAGTCAGGCCTGCATTGTTGACCAGAATGTCGAGGCGGCCGCCGAGAGCTTTCACCGCTTCATCGATCAGCTTCGCAACACTCGCACGGTCGGCAAGGTCGCAAGGAAGAACATGCACGCGATCGCCGAGTTCCTTGGCGAGCGCATCGAGGGCTTCGACTTTGCGGCCCGAGATGGCGACCGCCGCCCCCGCCTTGTGAAAGACGCGCGCAATCTCGGCGCCGAGACCGCCGGTTGCGCCCGTTACAAGCGCCGTCTTGCCAGTCAGATCGAACATGAATTCTCCTTCAAGCATTGAGTGCGGCAAGCGCCGCGTCGATGTCGGCCGGGGTACCTAGACTCGCGGCATTTGCCGCGGCGGCAGTCCGCTTCACGAGACCAGCGAGGACCTTCCCGGCACCGATTTCATAAAAATCAGTCACGCCGTTTGCGGCCATTGCGGCGACGCATTCGCGCCAGCGCACAGTCCCCGTCACCTGCTCGACGAGACGCTTCTTGATCTCGTCGGGATCGGAAATCGGCGCCGCGAGCACGTTTGCGACCACGGGAACGGACGGCCTGTTGACTGTCACCTTTGCCAAAGCCTCGGCCATGGCGTCGGCGGCGGGCTGCATCAGCGCACAGTGGAAGGGTGCGGAAACCGGCAGCGGCACGGCACGGCGCACGCCGTATTTTTTTCCGATCTCTGAGACACGGTCGATCGCAGTCTTGTGGCCGGACAGCACGATCTGTGTCGGGTCATTGTCGTTCGCAACTTGGCAAACATCGCCTTGTGCGGCTTCGGCAGCAACCTTCTCTGCGGCTTCGACGCCGACGCCGAGGAGGGCCGCCATTGCTCCGACGCCGATGGGGACGGCTTTCTGCATCGCCTGACCGCGGAGTTTGAGGAGACGCGCCGCATCCGCGAGCGAGAATGCACCTGCGGCGGCAAGCGCGGAATATTCGCCGAGAGAGTGCCCGGCGACGAATTTGACTTTATCGGCGAGAGAAAAACCCTTTTCTTTTTCGAGGACCCGCATGACGGCCATCGACACGGCCATCAGCGCAGGTTGGGCATTTTCGGTCAGTGTCAGGGTTTCCTTGGGACCTTCCCACATGATGGTGGAGAGTTTCTGGCCCAGCGCGTCATCGACCTCGTCGAATACGGCCTTTGCCGAGGGGAACGCTTCGGCAAGGGCTTTGCCCATACCGACGTCCTGGCTACCCTGTCCGGGAAAGATGAATGCGCGTGCCATAGATCTTGCGACTTTCCGCTCGTTCTCCGCTATTCGTCCATTTTGCAACGGACGCGGCGGCCTTAGTCCACTCCCCTCCAGCCCCTGTCAAGGCTGGGAGGCGGTCTGCCGCGACCCCGCCAATCCTTAACGCGCGCCTATGTTCAACCGGGAAACTGATGCGCACGCAGGCGCAGAGCGCTATCGCGACGAACGGCAAAACGGCACCAGCCCGCGTTTCATCGGGCGGCGCCTGTGGGTCTGCCGGTGCAATCAATCGCCGTAGAGACATTGGCGATGGCGAATCCTGAAAGCTACGCCGCTCACTCCGTGGCGGCTCGAGATCCGCGGATCATCAAGGCGATTGCCTATGGTTTCCAGAGGGCAGTGCTTTAGCCCTCGACCGTCTCGACTTCGCAGAGTTCGCCATCAATCAAATCAAACAGGACATCTTCGCCTGTGGTTTCCGCCTGGGCGAGGGCTTCGACGAGATCGTCGTCGATTGGCGCGACCTTGAGCGATGCCGCCTCGGCGGAAGCACCCATTTCCTGCATCGTCGCCTCGCCCTCGGAACGAGCAGCCTCTTCCGTGTCTTCGACCGCCCAGATGGTTTCCTCGGTATAAGCTGCGAACTTCATGGTTGTTTCTCCCTCGACGCACCGGGTGAGGCGTCCTACGGGCCCCGTTAGGCCATGATTCCCTGGTGCTGAGGCGACAGCCCTGTGGTTGTAGACCAAGAAATTGCTAGGGTGCTGCGACTAGGCCGCGGCGCGGCGCCCATGTTGCGGGCAGCCGGAACCCTTGCCGGATCGGCCAAATCCTGTATAAGCGCGCTTTCCGCTCCGGTTGGAGGCTGATCGGGGGCTTGGGTTGCATTTCCAAGGAGGTGCAACCGAGAGGCGTTTTGAACGTCGTCCCCCAGTGTCTTCTCCTGATGGGTACCAGATCGGCCTTTCTCGGGCCTGATTGGGGCTTTGCGCCGGAGGGATGCGACCCGCGTTGAAAAACGCGACAACTCGAACCGAAAGGCCATCGTATGCCGCTTTACGAGCATACGTTCCTGGCGCGCCAGGACGTGACCCAAGCTCAAGTCGAGGCCCTGATGAAGGAATTCCAGGGCGTCGTCGAGGAAGGCCAGGGCAAAGTCACCAAGCAGGAATATTGGGGACTGAAAAACCTTGCTTTCAAGATCAAGAAAAATCGCAAGGCTCACTACGCCTTCTTCAACATCGACGCGCCGCCCGCCGCGGTGACTGAGATGGAACGGCGCATGGGCATCAATTCCGACGTCATCCGCTTCTTGACCATTCGCGTCGACGAGCTGGAAACCGAGCCGAGCGTCCAGATGCGCAAGCAGGATCGCGACGAACGCGGTGATCGCGGCTTTGGCGGCGGTGGCCGTGGCGGCCCGCCGCGCGGTGACCGCGGTGGTTTCGGCGGCCGTGAAGGCGGCTCGACGTTCCGCTCGCGTCCGCCCAGAGACGGCGACCGCGGTCCGCGTCCGCCTCGTGACGGAGAGGCGCCGCGCGTACCTCGTCCGCCGCGTGACTCTAATCCTGGCTCGGAGGGCTGACCCATGGCTGAAATCGCTTCCAGTGGCGGCGGCGCCCGTCGTCCGTTCCAGCGTCGTCGCAAGACCTGCCCGTTCTCGGGCGAAGGCGCTCCCAAGATCGACTACAAGGACGTGCGCACGCTCGGCCGCTACATTTCCGAACGGGGCAAGATCGTTCCGAGCCGCATTACGGCCGTCTCGGCGAAGAAGCAGCGCGAGCTGGCGCAGGCCATCAAGCGCGCCCGCTTCCTTGGTCTGCTCCCGTATGTAATTAAATAAACTGCGCCTTCCGGCCGGCTCCGCGCGGCGGAGTCGGAAGGCGCAAACGAGAAACGTTGGGTCGGGACGGGAAACCGGATCCGGCTCTAACCGCTCGAAACGCGGGACAGCAAACGATGCCGACGAACGTTTTTCTTCTTGCCATTGCGGCCGGCGTTATCTCCTCGGTCGTCTTCGCGTCGGCGACGACGGGAGCCGTGATGCTCCGCGTCGTCCTTTTTCTCCTGACGCCGCTTTCCCTCTATCTTGCCGGTCTCGGTCTCGGAGTTATCGCGGGCGCGATTGCCGCCATTACCGCGACGGCTGCGGTGATGCTGATCGCCAATCCGCTGACGGCTGAAGTTTATGCCATCAGCACGGCAATCCCTGCCGTCATCTGCACGCGCTTCACGCTGATGAGCCGCGGACCGGAAGATGAGCGCGAATGGTACCCTATCGGCCGCGTCGTCGTCGTGGCGGCACTATTTGCAGGCGTCTTCGCGATGCTGGCGCTCATCCTGATGGGCGGCGACACCGACACACTAACGAAGATGCTTCGCGGTGCGGTCGAAGCCTTCGTGAAATCGGAACTCTCCCAGATTCCGGGCGCTCCCGCGATCGGCGAAGCCGAAATTGATCAAATCACGCGCTCGACGCTCTCGACGCTGCCGTGGGCGCTGGGTCTCTTGGCAATGGCGACGACATTGCTCAATCTCTGGCTCGCGGGCCGCATTACGCTGGCTTCGGGACGCCTCGTCCGTCCGTGGCCGGATCTCGCACAATTCAAGATGCCGGCCGGTGCAACGCTCGTGCTGTTCGCTGCAATCGGTCTGACGTTCACCGGCGGAATGACCGGGCTGCTCGCGGCGGGCGTCGCAGCGCCGTTCACGCTCGCTTTCGCACTCGTCGGACTCGGCCTCGTACACGTGCTGACGCGCGGCTCGCCATGGCGGACCTTCATTCTGAGCGCGCTCTATATCGGCGCAGTCCTGGTGCCGCACATCGGATTGCTGCTGGCCCTCGTCGGGCTCGCCGAAACCGTGTTCGGCTACCGCGCCGCCGGCAAGCCGCCCGAACCTCCAAACTGAATTGTACCTGATCAAACGAACCCAAAAGGAGCCAAACTCATGCAAGTCATCCTGCTTCAACGCATCGGCCGCCTCGGTCAGATGGGCGACATCGTCAACGTCAAGGACGGTTATGCGCGCAACTACCTGCTGCCGCAGAAAAAGGCGCTCCGCGCAACGGAAGACAACAAGAAGGTGTTCGAGGGCCGCCGCGCGCAGCTCGAAGCCGACAACCTCGCTCACAAGACGGAAGCCGAAGCCGTTTCCGCGAAGCTCAACGGACAAACGTTCGTCATCATTCGTGCTGCCGGCGATACCGGTCAGCTTTACGGTTCGGTGTCGACGCGCGACATCGCCGAGACGGTCAGTGCCGGCGGCTTCACGGTCAATCGCAACCAGATCGTTCTCGACAAGCCGATCAAATCGCTCGGACTGACGCCCGCCAAGGTTCAGCTTCACCCGGAAGTTGTAAGCACCGTCACGCTCAACATCGCGCGCTCGCAGGACGAAGCCGACAAGCAGGCGCGCGGCGAAGACGTCGCCGTTCTCAAGGACGAAGCGCTCGAACTCGAAACGTTCAATCCGGACGCCGTATTCGAGGAAGGCCACACCGCCGAAGCATCGGAAGAAGCGGAGAAATCCTGATCCGTTTCGGCTGCAGGTTGCACCGGCAGGCTTGGCTGTTGTTCGATTCGCAACGGCCAAGCCTTTCCGGCTCATGGTGTTGATAACGGGGACGGCTGCAAAGCACGCCGCCGTATCCTGACGTTCCGGAAATGGAATCTGCTAGCGTCCCGCGCATGGCAGATCCCGCAGTCCTCGCAACCGAGAAGCTCAAGCAGGCTGGCTCGGCAACCGAACCGCTGACATTCCGGCAGCCTCCGCATAACCTCGAAGCCGAGCAGGCGCTTTTGGGGGCGATCCTCGTCAACAACGAGGCTCTCGATCGCGTCTCGGGCTTTCTCTCTCCCGATCATTTCTTCGATCCGCTGCACGGGCGCATTTACGAGACGCTCGCGACGCTGATCCATGCAGGCAAGACGGCAACGCCGGTGACGGTCAAGACGTTCTTCGAGAACGTCGAGCCGATCGACGCCACGATGACGGTGCCGCAATATCTTGGCCGGCTCGCGGCCAACGCCACGACGGTCATCAATGCGGCGGAGTACGGCCGCACGATCTACGACCTCGCGACGCGCCGTTCGCTGATCCTGATCGGCGAAGACATGGTCAACACGGCCTACGACAGCGCCGTAGACAACGCCCCCCGCGCACAAATCGAAGACGCCGAAAGTCGCCTCTACTCGCTCGCCGAGCAGAACAAGTACGGCAAAGGATTCGAGACTTTCAAGTCGGCGCTGACGACCGCAATCGAGATGGCGAACAGCGCCTTCCAGCGCTCCGGCCATCTTTCGGGCGCATCGACCGGACTCGCCGATCTCGACAACAAGCTCGGCGGTCTGCAGCGCTCGGACCTCATTATTCTCGCGGGTCGGCCGTCGATGGGCAAAACGGCGCTCGCAACAAACATCGCCTACAACGTCGCAAAAGCGCATCGCAGCGAGCGACGCCCCGACGGCACGATGGAAACGACCGATGGCGGGATCGTCGGTTTCTTCTCCCTCGAAATGTCGTCGGAGCAGCTTGCAACGCGTATTCTCGCGGAACAGGCGGAAATCAGCTCCGAGAAAATCCGCCGCGGCATGATCGACGAGAACGAATTCCGCAAACTTGCCAATGTCGCCAACGAGATGTCGCGCATTCCGCTCTACATCGATCAGACGGGCGGCATCACGATCGCGCAGCTTTCGGCCAGGGCGCGCAAGCTCAAGCGGCAACACGGGCTCGACATGCTGGTTGTCGACTATCTGCAGCTGCTCGCGGGATCGAAGGCACGCAGCGACAACCGCGTGCAGGAAATTACCGAGATTACGACGGGCCTCAAGGCTCTCGCCAAGGAATTGAACGTTCCGATCATGGCGCTGTCGCAGCTCTCGCGTCAGGTCGAAACGCGCGAGGACAAGCGCCCGCAGCTCTCCGACCTCCGTGAATCGGGCTCGATCGAGCAGGATGCCGACGTCGTGATGTTCGTGTTCCGCGAGGAATATTACGTCGAACGCCTGAAGCCCGCCGAAGGAACGCCTGAATTTGCCGATTGGATGACGAAGATGAGCCAGGTCTCGGGGAAAGCCGAGGTTATCATCGGGAAGCAGCGTCACGGGCCTGTCGGCACCGTCGAATTGTCGTTCGAAGGGCAATTCACGCGCTTCGGCAATCTGGCGCGGGACTATATGTTGCCCTCGCATTAGCGGTTGAAACTTGGAAGGAACGAATGACGGTGAACGCGCGCATGTCGGGATCGCTCGCAGGCGCCACCGGCACGATCACCATCGATCTCGTACAGATCGCGGCCAACTGGAAAGCGCTGGCGGCGAAGGTTGCGCCCGCGCAGTGCGCCGCCGTCGTCAAAGCCGACGCCTATGGCCTCGGTGCGGAGCGCATAATAGCCACGCTAACGCAGGCCGGATGCACGACTTTCTTCATTGCGACGCCTGACGAAGCGGAGATTGCACGAAAGCTCGCGCCGGACGCTCAAATTTATGCGCTTGACGGACTGGTCGAGGGCGCGGCAACGGTCTTCGCACATCAAGGCGTCAAGCCTGTACTCTCGACGATTGACGATATTTCCGTTTGGGCGGCTCTCTCTCGGATGCGCGGCGAAGCGCTACCCGCTGCCATCCATATCGACACGGGGCTGCATCGCCTCGGGCTGCCGGCACGAGACGTTCGTCATCTCGCCGCCGATGCGAATTTCTTGGGCAGCATTCGCTTAGAACTCGTAATGAGCCATCTGGCTTCGGCGGATAATCCGCGCGATCCGAAAAATCGCGATCAGCTATTGGCGTTCGAAACGCTGTCGGCGCTTTTTCCAGGCGTGCCGCGAAGTCTCGCAGCGTCCGATGGATTGATGCTCGGCCCAGCCTATCACTTCGATCTCGTCCGGCCGGGTTACGCGATTTACGGCGGACAGGCGTCACAGCTCGCTCCAGCGCCGGTCAAACCCGCCGTGAGGGTTGCGGCGCGCATTCTTGCTGTCGCAGATGTCGCGCCCGGAGAAACCGTCGGCTATTCGGCGACGTGGCGTGCCAAGCGTCCGAGCCGTATTGCAACGATCGCGGCCGGCTACGCGGACGGTGTGCCGAGAACCGCGAGCGCGCCCGATGGACGGCCGGGCGGACACGTCATGATAGCCGGAAATCTGGCGCCCCTCGTCGGCCGCGTGTCGATGGATCTCATAACAGTCGACGTCACCGACCTTCCTGATGGCGCGGCGAAGCCCGGCGAATTCGCGACGCTGATCGGCGAAGGCTTAACGATCGAGGACGCAGGTTTTACTGCCGGCACGATCGGCTATGAAATCCTGACGCGTCTCGGCCCGCGCTTCACGCGACTCTACTTCGAGAGCGCTGCGTAATGGCGAAGCCTGCGAAATCACTTTACGTCTGTCAGGCATGCGGAGCCACTGCGGCCCGCTGGGCGGGAAAGTGCGGCGCGTGCGGGGAATGGAACACGCTCGTCGAAGAAACCGACGCAGGGCCGCCTCCGGGGTCCGGCATCACGCGCCAATCGAAGGGCCGCATCATCAAGCTCGAAACGCTGATCGGGTCGGCTGAGGAAGCGCCGCGCTTCTCAACCGGGATCATGGAACTCGACCGCGTCACCGGCGGCGGAGTCGTGCCGGGGTCCGCCATCCTGATCGGTGGCGAGCCGGGGATCGGAAAATCGACGCTGCTGCTGCAGGTCGCTGCCCACCTGGCGCGGCGCGGCGGGCGCTCGATTTATTTTTCGGGCGAAGAAGCGATTGCACAGGTCCGACTTCGCGCCGGGCGGCTCGGGCTCGCGGATGCACAGGTCGGTCTCGCGTCGGAAACCAACCTCGCAAACATCCTGGCGACGCTCGGCGACGATCGCCCGCCGGATCTCGTCATCATCGATTCCATCCAGACGCTCTGGGCCGACACGCTCGACGCGGCTCCCGGTACCGTCAGCCAAGTCCGCGCCGCGGCGCTGGCTCTGATCCGCTACGCGAAGATGGCAGGCGCCGCACTCCTCCTCGTCGGGCACGTCACCAAGGACGGCCAGATCGCAGGCCCGAAGGTGATCGAGCATATGGTCGACACCGTGTTGTATTTCGAAGGTGACCGCGGCCTCCCCTATCGCATTTTACGGGCCGTCAAGAACCGGTTCGGGCCGAGCGACGAGATCGGCGTCTTCGAAATGGTCACGGGCGGGCTGAAAGAGGTCGCAAACCCATCCGAGCTCTTTCTCGGCGACCGCGATAATCAAAGCCCCGGGGCTGCAGTCTTCGCCGGCATCGAGGGGACACGACCCCTGCTCGTCGAAATCCAGGCTTTGGTGGCACCCTCCGGGCTCGGGACGCCACGTCGGGCGGTGGTCGGCTGGGACAGCAACCGGCTCGCCATGCTTCTCGCGGTGCTGGACGCCCGCTGCGGCGTCTCGTTCGCCGGTCACGATGTCTATCTCAATGTTGCAGGCGGCCTGAAAATCGCCGAGCCGGCCGCCGATCTCGCCGCTGCCGCTGCCCTGCTCTCCGCGGTGACTGGCGTATCGCTGCCACGCGATGCCGTCTATTTCGGCGAGGTTTCGCTTTCCGGCGCCGTCAGGGCGGCGGCTATGATGACGGCACGTCTGAAAGAAGCCTCTAAGCTCGGGTTTTTACAGGCATTTCTACCCGAAAGCGGCGATGTCGACAGTGGGGGCCTGAAGTTGTCGCTATCCCGCATCGCACACCTCAAGTCACTTGCAGCGGCGGCAGCGCCATGCAACTGAACGTGCGGGCGAATCTCGGCCCCAGGGGGAGCTGGCTCACAGAGGGATTTCGGCCATGGTCGGTCCGTTGACTTACTTGGACCTCGCGTTGATCGCGGTCGCGTTCATTTCGGGGCTTCTTGCAATGTACCGCGGCTTCGCCCGCGAGCTGCTTTCGATCCTATCCTGGATCGCAGCTGCCGGGGTGGGGTATTGGATTTTCGCGACTAAAAAGGACATGACGGCCGAAATCGCTGCCCAGACGAGCCTGCCGCCGCAAATCGCAACCGTCGCCGTGGCGCTCGTCGTGGCGCTGATCGTCCTTATCATCGTTCACCTTATTACCGCGCGCATCTCGGATGCCATCCTCGACAGCCAGGTCGGGATGATCGACCGGATCCTGGGCTTCATTTTCGGCGTGCTTCGCGGGTTTCTGCTGTTTGTCATTCCCTATATGGCCTACGAGGCATTCATCTCGCCCGATAAGGACAAGCAGCATCCCCTCGTCCGCGATGCCTACTTTCGCGATTATGTGAAGTCGACGGGCGAAGCGATCCGCTCTGTACTTCTGCAGGTCATCCCGCAGCCCTCGGCGAACCCGCCGCCCAGCACCGAGCAGCCCGGTGGCCAGCAAGGCTTTCTTGACCAAAAAGGGCGTTCCGTCGCGCTGGTCATTAAAGGCAAGCGGTACTATATGACGGTCGCGTGACGCGGCGGGCGTCGAGCGGCCAACGCGCGTTCAGTTTTGAATACCCGGCGTAATCGGGCATAAGGGCGGCTCAAACGCGGGAGGTGCCGCATGGCACAGCAAGGCGGCGTGACTGTCGACGGTTTGACGTTTACCCGATATGGCGACGACCGCCTGCGCGAGGAGTGTGGCGTCTTCGGCATATTCGATCACCCGGACGCCGCGGCCATGACGGCGCTGGGCCTCCACGCACTCCAGCACCGCGGCCAGGAAGCATCCGGCATCTGCTCCTACGACGGCCGCAACTTCCATTCCGAACGCCGCATGGGACTCGTCGGCGACAACTTCTCGAAACCTGACGTTCTCGCCCGCCTCAAAGGCCGCATGGCCATCGGACATGATCGCTACTCGACTACCGGCGATCCCCTTATCCGCAACGTTCAACCTCTCTTCTGCGATATCGACACCGGTGGTTTTGCCGTCGCGCATAACGGCAACCTGACGAATGCCCTGACGCTGCGCCGCGAACTTATTTCATCGGGCGCCATCTGTCAGTCGACCTCCGACACCGAAGTCATCCTCCACCTTCTGTCGCGCTCCAAGAAACGTCGCATTGTCGAGCGGTTCATCGACGCGATCCGGCAAGTGGAAGGCTCGTACGCGCTCGTCTGCCTGACGAACGACATGATGATCGGGGCGCGCGATCCAATTGGTATACGACCGCTCGTCATCGGCCGGCTCGGCACGTCCTACGTCCTGGCATCCGAGACCTGCGCGCTCGATATGGTGGGCGCCGAATTTCTCCGCGAAGTCGAGAACGGGGAGGTCGTGGTTATCACGGACGAAGGCCTCGAAAGCCACAGGCCCTTCCCGATGCGCCCGGCGCGGCCGTGCATCTTCGAATACATTTATTTCGCCCGCCCCGACTCCATCGTAGGCGGGCAAACTGTCTATGACATCCGCAAGCGCATGGGTATCGAACTGGCGCGCGAAGCCCCGATCAATGCCAATGTCGTCGTGCCGATTCCCGACTCCGGCGTTCCCGCTGCGATCGGCTTCAGCCAACAAAGCAACATTCCGTTCGAGCTTGGCATCATCCGCAACCACTATGTCGGCCGGACGTTCATCGAGCCGGAACAACGCATCCGCCAGCTCGGCGTCAAGCTCAAGCATTCGGCCAATCCCGGCGTCATTCGCGGGAACAGTGTCGTCCTGATTGACGACAGCGTGGTCCGCGGTACGACATCGAAAAAAATCGTACAGCTCATTCGCGATGCCGGAGCGCGGGAAGTACACATGCGGATATCGTCGCCGCCGATTACGCATCCCGATTACTACGGCATCGACACGCCGAGCAAAAAGGACCTGCTCGCGGCGAACTTATCGCTTGAAGAAATGCGGAAGTTCATGGGAGCCGACAGCCTGGCGTTCCTTTCCGTCAACGGCATTTATCGCGCCATCGGTCTTGAGCACCGCGACGATCGCGCGCCGCAGTTCACCGATCATTGCTTCACCGGTGATTATCCAACCAGCCTCACCGACCACGACGGCTCCATTCCGCGCCAGCTTTCGCTTCTGGCCGAGGTCGGCTGACAAGCGCGGCTGCCCCAACCCGCAGCTTGAGTATCTTGCATGACGCAAAGTTTCGATGATGCGCCGCTCAAAGGACGAATTGCACTTGTCACTGGCGCATCGCGCGGCATTGGGCGCGCAGTCGCGCTGGGGCTCGCCAAGGCAGGCGCTCACGTCGTCATAACGGCGCGCTCGCTCGGCGCGCTCGAATCCCTTGATGACGACATTCGCGCCGTGGGCGGCGCGGCGACACTTCTGCAGCTCGACCTCACAAAGGGCGATCGTGTCGACCAACTCGGGCCGACGCTTTATCAGCGCTGGCAGCACCTCGATATTCTCGTTGCCAACGCCGGAATTCTTGGGCCGCTTTCACCGCTCGGACACACGACGGAAGAGGCCTATCTCGCCACGATCGATATTAACCTCAATGCCAACTGGCGTCTTATCCGCACCCTAGATCCGCTGCTGAAGCGCTCCGACGCGGGGCGGGCTATCTTCGTGACATCAGGAGCCGCAAGCGGAAAGTACGCTTACTGGGGCCCCTACGCCGCCTCCAAGGCGGGCTTGGAGGCGCTCGTAAAGACGTGGGCAGCAGAGCTGACAAACACGTCCGTACGAGCGAATTTAATCAACCCCGGCGCGACACGGACCAACATGCGCGCCAAGGCCTTCCCCGGAGAGGATCCTGCGAGCCTGCCGGCTCCCGAAGAGCTTGTTCCGCTTTTCCTCGAACTCGCATCACCGCATTGTACGCAAAACGGCGATGTCATCAATTTCCGCGACTGGCGTACTTCACATCGGTCCGGAGTTGCCTCCGATGCCAACATCATCGACGCCGATGTCTAGCTGAGCGCGCCGACTGGCAGCGCAGCTAACAGCTCATCTCATACCTGACGCGCAGCATCTCAGACGGTTGCAGCTTTCTGCCTCAATCCCGACACATCTTCGCGCGTTTTGGGGCCGCCGTCGGGGGACGGCGCGCAGCACATGCCTGCGGTTGCACGGGACGGGGGGAAGACACCAGAAATGCGTGGAGCAAGAGGCCTTTATCGAAGCCTATTCGTCGTTGGAATAGCGATAGGACCGCATGTAGCATTTGCCGACGCCTCGATGGACCGCGTGTTGCAAAAGCTTGAACCGGAAGAACGAGCACACCAGGCTTGCAGCTTGCGCGGTCTCGACGCGATCCGAAAGGGCACGCACCTGAAAGCCATCGACCGCCTCAAAACCAGCAGCAGAAATCGGGCGACCTTTAAAGACAATATTGTCGTCGCCAATGGCGCCGCGATCCGCGCCAACCACCGCTGGTACGCACTGAAGTACAAGTGCGCCGTAACAGACGACCAGATGAAGGCCAAGACTTTCGATTTTCAGGTTGGTGCAGAAATTCCGGAAGACCAGTGGGAAGACTTCGGTCTGTGGAAGTAAAGGTCAGCGCTTGGGTTGCGAGGGCGGTAGTACGCCAAGCTCAAGAAAACGTAACGACCATACCGTCGTAGGCAGGCTCGACGCCGCTCGGCAGCTCACTTAAGAGCTTCCCGTAATCGAGTTCGCTCGTCATGTGCGTCAGGATCGTGCGCTTCGGCTTTAACTTCTCGGCCCAGGCGAGCGCCTGCTTGACGCTGAAATGGCTCTCGTGGGGCGTGTAGCGCAACGCATCGACGATCCACACGTCAAGACCTTCGAGCATGGGAATCGAGGCTTCCGGCAGATCGCTGATGTCGGGTGAATAAGCAAGATTCCCGATGCGGTACCCAAGCGACGGCATAGTTCCGTGCCACTGTTGGATCGGCTGCGCCGAGATCGTGCCACCGCCGCCTTGGATCGCAACCGGTTTGATGCCGTCAATCTCATGGCCGTTGAGAATTGGCATATACGGCGATCCCGCCGGCGTCTCGAAGCAATAGCCAAACCGCGATTTGAGGCTCGCTGCCGTCGCGGTGTCGAAATAGACGTCGACGCGCCGCTTCATTGCGAATGCGACCATGCGGAGATCGTCAATGCCGTGGGTATGATCTGCGTGGTCATGCGTGTAGAGCACGGCATCGAGCCCCGTCAGTCGCGTCGCCAGAATCTGCGCGCGAAAATCCGGCGAAGTGTCGATCAGGACGGCTGTCTGTCCTCCCGATCCTTTTCGCTCGATGAGCGCGGAGCAACGGAGCCTTCTGTTCTTTGGGTTTTCGGGGTCGCAGGCGCCCCAGTTCATACCGACGCGGGGTACGCCGCCGGAGGAACCACATCCCAGGATCGTGCACCTGTAGCTCATGCGGCGACCGGCCCGCAGGATGCTGTCGGGAGACGCTTGGCCTTGTTATAGAGCCGGAAGAAATTATCGGTCGTCGCGCGCGCTAGTTCTTCGTTCGAGATGCCCTTGACGGTTGCGAGTGCTGCCGCGGTGCGGACGACGTAGGACGGTTCGTTACGTTTGCCGCGGAAAGGATCGGGTGCGAGGAACGGCGCGTCCGTCTCGACCAGCAGACGGTCCAGCGGCACGTCGCGGGCAATCTCGCGCAGCGCATCGTTTTTCTTGAACGTGATGACGCCGCTGAACGAGACATAGAGTCCGAGTTCCAGAGCCCTCATCGCAAGCTCGCGGCCACCGGTAAAACAATGGAGCACGGCTGGAAAAGCGCCCTTCGCGTGCTCGTCCTCGAGAATGGCGATCGTATCATCATCAGCGTCACGGGTATGAATTTCGAGCGGCAAGCCCGTCTCGCGCGCGGCTGCGATATGGCGGCGAAAGCCTTCCGCCTGCGCGTCCGGAGTCGAATGCTTGTAATAGTAGTCGAGACCTGCCTCACCGACCGCGACGACCTTCGGATGCCGTGTGAGATCGATGAGCTTCTCCAGCGGAATGTCGAGTTCCTCATGCGCGTTGTGCGGATGCGTGCCGACGGAGCAGTAGACGTTGTTAAAGCGCTCCGCTACCGCCAGCACCTTGTCGAACTGACGTATGCGCGTTGAAATGGTCACCATCGTTCCGACGCCCGCCTCACGCGCGCGCGCCACGACCTGATCCAGCTCCGGCGCAAACTCAGGGAAGTCGAGGTGGCAATGATGGTCTACCAGCATCAAGATTTCTTACCCTTGGGCTCATCCGGATCGACATACCGTGGGAAAACGCCCTGCGGCTCCGGGATCGGGGCGCCTGCCGTCAGGCGCCCTGCTACCCCGAGATTTGCAAATGTGCGCGCTTCTGCCGGAACCGCAAGCAGGTCGAGCAATTTCGCCGCGCTTTCCGGCATCACCGGCTGTACAAGAATTGCGAATTGGCGCACGCACTCGGCAGTGACGTAGAGGATCGTCGCCATGCGCGCCGGATCAGTCTTCTTTTTCGCCCATGGTTCCTCGGCCGCGAAATAGCGGTTCGCGTCGGCGACGACGTTCCAGACGGCGTCGAGGTATTTCGTGATCGCCTGGCGATCCATCTCGCGCCGTGCGAGTCCATAGAGCGCATCGGCGGCCTCCAGGATCGCTGTATCTTCCGTGCTGAACGCGCCGGGAGCCGGAATGGCGCCGTCGCAGTTCTTGAAGATCATCGACAGCGAGCGCTGTGCGAGGTTGCCGAGGTTGTTCGCAAGGTCGGCATTGATGCGGTTTGCGATCGCTTCCGGCGAATAGTTGCCGTCCTGACCGAACATGACTTCGCGCAGGAAGAAATAGCGGACGGCATCGCGGCCATAGGCTTTGACGAGATCGAACGGATCGACGACGTTGCCGACCGACTTCGACATCTTTTCACCCTTGTTCAGCACGAACCCGTGGCTGAAGATGCGCTTCGGCAGGGCCAGCCCGGCGCTCATCAGGAAGGCAGGCCAATAGACGGCGTGAAAGCGCACGATATCCTTGCCGATGACGTGCACGTCGGCGGGCCAGTAGTGTGCGCGCGCACCTTGCGGGTCGGTCAAAAGGCCGGTCGCCGTCACGTAGTTGTTCAACGCATCGATCCAGACGTACATGACGTGGCCCGCCGCATCAGGCACCGGAATGCCCCAATCGAGCGTCGTGCGCGAAATCGATAAATCTTCGAGCCCCATCTTCACGAAGCTGACGACCTCGTTCCGGCGCTCGGCGGGCAGGATGAAGTCGGGATTGGCTTCGTAATGCGCGAGCAGCTTGTCCTGATAAGCCGAGAGGCGGAAGAAGTAGGTCTCTTCTTCATTCCACTCGACAGGCGTTCCCGTCGATGTTGCAAAGCGCTGCCCGTCGCGGACTTCCGTCTCGCTTTCCTTGTAGTAGGTCTCGTCGCGCACAGAATACCAGCCGCCGTAAGGGCGCTTGAAAATATCGCCCGCTTTCTCCATGCGACGCCAGAGTTCTGCACAAGCGTCGTAATGGCGCTTTTCCGTCGTGCGGATGAAATCGTCGTTCGAGAGACCGAGCGTCTTCGCCATTTCGATGAAACGCGCGGTGTTGCGATCGGCAAGGGCTCGCGGAGTGACGCCTTCGCGCTCGGCCGTCTGCTTCATCTTGAGGCCGTGCTCGTCGGTGCCCGTCAGGAAGAAAACATCCTTATCGTCGAGCCGCTCGAAGCGTGCGATGACGTCGGTCGCGATGGCCTCGTAGGCGTGCCCGATATGCGGCACGCCGTTCGGGTAGGAGATAGCCGTCGTAATATAGAATTTTTCGCGCAACGGGTGAGCTTCCTTGTCGATGGTCGTTGGGCGCAGCAGAGCCCTGGGCTCAACGGCGGCTCGCGGCCTCCAGACGCGCGAAACTTCCGAGAATGAGCGATTTGCGGTCAAGGTTCAGGGCAGACGTATCCGCCTTGTCGCGGGCCGTTGTTTCCCATAGCTCGGCGAATGTGGCAAGGCGCTCGGGCCCAATCAGCCGCCCTGCCAGCGCGACATCCCGCTCCGGCCCCTCCCCCGTCGCCTGGGCTGCGATGAGGCGCGCAAGAGTCGACTGATAAAGCTCAAAGAAAAGCTCGAATTTTCTCTCCAGCGCTGGCGCCTGGAGTTCATCGCCGAGAGCGTGCACGGATTTGGCGTCGAGTTTCGGCAGGCCATTCAGAATGGCGTCGATCCGGGCCTGGAGCGCCAGTCCGCCGCCTCCAAGCAGCGTCAGAGCGCGACCGACGCTGCCTTGGGCCAGCGGCAGCAGCGACTCCCAGTGATGAGCTTCGGGGACAGGCTTGCCGACGCTCGTCAGGGCTTGGGCTGCGGCGCGTTTCAAATCAGCTTCCGAAAGCGGCGACAGAGATACAATTCGGCATCTCGATCGTATCGTTGCCAGCAGCCGCCCCGGCGCCGATGTGACGACCAGGAAGATCGTACGCGGCGGCGGTTCCTCGAGGGATTTCAGGAGCGCATTGGCGGCATTCGCATTCATGTCGTCGGCACTGTCGACGATCACGACGCGCCAACCTTGAGATTCGGCGCTCAAGGCCAAGAACGCCTTGAGGCGGCGCACCTCGTCCACCGGGATCGTTTGCGAGAAGCGTTTGGTCTTCGGATCGTAGGTGCGGTGGATGACGAGCAGCCCCGGATGCGACATGGCCCGGATCTGCCTGTCGGTCGGGGAATTCGGCTCGATGCTCAATCCCTGCCCGAAAAGATCGCGCTCTTCCGGACGTGCTAACGCAATCTTCGCAAACTGATAGGCGAGCGTCGCCTTGCCGACTCCTTCGGGCCCCGACAGCAGCCAGGCGTGATGCATGCGGCCGCTTGCGAGCGCGTCCGTCAGCATTGCCATCGCAGCATCTTGCCCAACAAGCGATCGTGTCTCGCGCGGGTGCGGAAAATCGTCGAGTCTGTCAGACTCGGGCAGCGCTTCTGACTCTGCAACCAACGGCGCGCGCGCCATCAGTGCGCCTCGGCAAGGAGGTGCGCCGAAACGGCTTGCCACACGGCTGTTTCAACGCTCGATACGGGCAAGCTCGCATCGATCAGTACGCAGCGTTTCGGCTCGTTGGTCGCGATTTCGAGAAAGCCCTTGCGCAGTGTCTCGTGCGTTTCGATGCGCTCTGCATCGTAGCGCGAGAGCGTGCCGCGGCTCTGGGCGCGTTCGACGCCTTCGTTTGCGGGAAGATCGAGGATTAGGGTCAGATCCGGAAAATCAGGCGCAACAGTGTAGCGCTCAAGGAGAGAAATCAGTTCGGGCTCCAGGCCATAGCGTTTGCCCTGATAGACGCGCGTTGAATCGATGAAGCGATCGGAGATGACCCACGTTCCATCATCGAGCGCGGGGCGGATCACGGAGGTGACATGCTCGGCGCGTGCCGCCGCAAAAAGCAACAATTCGGTGACAGGATCGGTCGGGCGATCCTTCAGAATGAGGTCGCGGACGTCTTCGCCCACCGGCGTGCCGCCGGGCTCGCGCGTTACAATGACCGGAACGCCCGTGCGTTCGAGACGGTCGGCCAAGCGCTTTGCCTGGGTGGACTTCCCGACCCCTTCGCCGCCCTCAAATGTGATGAACTTTCCGCGCTTCATAGGCCTCGCCTCAATGCTTCGCGCGTACTCTAGAATGCCAACCGGCGCAACGCCATCAGAACGAGAGAGTCGACGCCTTCACGGACGATGCCGCCCTTTTGTACGTCCTCGGTGGCATACAGCGGCAGTTCGGCGGACGCGCTCGTCGAACTCGATAATTTGAGCGTGGCGACCTGATCGCCCTTCTTGACCGGCGGCTTCAGCGGCGCCTTATAGACGATTTCGGCCGAAATCTTCTGATTGGCGGGATATTTCGGGACCGTGAACATGACGTCATTGTTCGAGGCGAGCGGCACGTACCAGACTTTGCCGCCCCAGACACGCGCCTTTCCGATGACCTCACCAGCATCAAATAGACGTACCGAATTGAACGAGTTGAAGCCCCAGCTCAGAAGCTTGACGGCTTCTTCCTTGCGCTGGTCTGCCTTCTCGAAGCCGCTCACGACGACGATCAGGCGCTTTCCATCCTGCACGGCCGAACCGACAAGACCGTAACCGGAGGCGACTGTGTGTCCGGTCTTCAATCCATCGGCGCCGATATTCAGGAAAAGTAACGGATTGCGGTTGATGAAGCGGTGCTTGCGGTACAGGAACTCCTTCTGCGCAAACACGGGATAGTATTCCGGATATTCATCAATTACGTAGCGCGCGAGGGTCGCAAGATCGCGCGCGCTCATCAATTGGTTCGGATCCGGCAACCCGCTCGCGTTTGCAAAACTCGACCTGGTCAAGCCGATGCGCCGCGCTTCGTCGTTCATCATGTGTGCGAAGGCTGCTATGGAGCCCGCCATGCCCTCCGCTATGCACATGGCAGCGTCGTTGCCCGACTGCACGGCGATGCCTTGAATCAATTCGTCGACAGTCACTTTGGTGTTGACCGGCACCATCATGGCTGACGTTCCCGACGGTGCGCCGCCGTTGCGCCAGGCGTTGACGCTCATCGTGAATTCGTCGGTCTTGTGAACCCGGCCTTCTTTCAACGCGCGGAACAGCACCGCGAGCGTCATCAGCTTGCTCATGCTCGCGGGAGGTGCGGGTTCGTCGGCCCTTTGCTGGAAAAGCGTCGCCCCGGTCGCAGCGTCAACAAGAATGGCGCGCGGTGCCTTGGACGTAAAACTACTCTCGGCAGCCAGTGCGGGACCTGCCGCTGTCATGAAAGAGATCACGATGAGCGCCGAAGCAAGAAGCTGGGCGCAGCTTTTGGTCAACATCGGTCTGCCAGCTCGCTTAGGGCTACCTCTGAAAGGCAGCATTTTGCGACGGACTTCAGTATTGAATCCAGCGGCGGCATGGTCAACGCCACCACTCATAAACTCATTTTAATCTGTCACGATGGCGGTATCGGCGACACCATAGGCGGCAATCTGATTTTGCGTTTGGTTTGCGGCGTCCGGCGAGAATGGCCCCATGCGTACGCGATAGACCTGCGTGCCATCTGCGACTTGCATAGGCGCGACTTCTATCGGGCCCAATAGGCCGAGTTCACGACGCAGACGTTCTGCATTCGAGCGATCGCGGAGCAATCCAACTTGCACGTACGTCCTTGCTGGTGCGAACGGCCGGACCGCAATCGGCGGCGCGGTCAGCGACATGCGTCCTTGATCGAAGCTCGCCGTTTCAATCGTCCTGTTTGCAGCTGGGCGCGTCATTGAAGGCGGCGCTTTTCCTGCGATCGACGCACGATAGCCGATCGGCGACCAGCGATCGGAAGCGTCCGCAGGTAAAGTTGCATCTCCATATCTTGGAGGTGCGTATTCGCGGTTCGACGCAAGTGCGACAGGCGCGGAAGAGTCCTGGCTCCGCCATTGCTGCTCAGCCAGATATCGGCGCTCACGGGTATCGTCGCCATTCAGCGGCGCACGGCCGGCATATTGAACCCTGACGCGAGCCCGGCCCCGGTTCACATAACCAAGTTCCTTGGCCGAGGCATAGGACATATCAATGACGCGATCATTGACGTAGGGTCCGCGATCGTTGACGCGCACAAGCACGCTTTTGCCGTTGTCGAGATTGGTAACGAGCGCGTAGCACGGCAGCGGCAATGTCGGATGCGCTGCAGTCAGGGAGTTGGCGTCAAAGACCTCGCCATTCGCCGTCCTGCGGCCGTGAAAGTCAGCGCCATACCAGGACGCAACGCCATATTCGACGTAATTTGGATTTTCGTGGGGTACGTACCAGCGACCGGCCACCTTGTAGGGTGCTCCAAGCTTGTACGTCCCACCGCCTTTCGGGATATATCGGCTCGCCGCCACACGCGGACTTGTGCTGACGCCGTATTCGTCTTCGGAAAAAACCGAGCGTGAAACCCCGCCAATGGTGCGGGCGGGTGGGTTGCTCGAACAGGCGGATGCGAGTGCCGCCGCGGTCGTCACCAGCATGGCGCGGGCGGCCAGCCGGCCGTAGAGGCCCCTGCTCATGTACGCATACTCAACTCGATACGCTACGCCCACCCCAGCGCACCCTCGCCGCGCAGAGAAGCACGTGAGCTTGGCCGAAGCATGCCTGAAAGATGACAAATGGGGCTTAGGATCAGGTTAAGCGTACCTGGGGCGTCACGGCGCTTGAGGCTGCTAACCGAACCGGATAGGAGGAACACGCCGAGACGCGGCCATACCCGCGCGTCAACTGCAGCGCAGCGGCACTTTGGAAGGGTGGCCGAGTGGTTTAAGGCACCGGTCTTGAAAACCGGCGTGGGCGCAAGTCCACCGTGGGTTCGAATCCCACCCCTTCCGCCAGAAGCCCTAGTCCACACCGGTCCTAACCAGTCCACGTTAGTCCAAAAAGCACCTATAACAATCCGAAGTATTAGCGTTTTTTCAGTCCATATTTGTGTGGACGTGTTCGGGCCCGTCCGTTCCAATCCGAAAGAAAGTGTGGGATGGGCTGAGTGGGGACCCGTCGCTGGAGGGACAATTGGCCATCCAAAGAGACAACGGACACGACTGTCGCGAAGGGCAAAAAGGGCCTGACAGCAGCCTTCGTCGAGAAGGTCAAGACGCCCGGCAAGTACGGCGATGGCAACGGCCTCTATCTCATTGTCGATCCGTCCAAAGCTTCGCGCTGGGTGCTCCGCGTCCAATCCAGCGGACGGCGCAGAGACGTGGGTCTCGGTGGAACGAAATCCGTCACTCTGGCCGAGGCTCGTGACCTCGCCTACGAAGTTCGTAAGAAAGCGCGCGTTGGGCTCGATCCCGTTGTTGTCCGGCGTGCTGAGCGCGAGGGCGTCCCGACGTTCGAGAACTGCGCGAAGACCGTCCATGCCGCGAACCTGAAGACATGGCGGAACGGCAAGCACACGGCCCAGTGGCTCAACACTCTAGAAACCTACGCCTACCCGACTATCGGTAAGCGGCAGGTCAACAAGATCGAAACAGGTGACATCCTGAAGATCTTGATGCCGATCTGGACCGAAAAACCAGAAACGGCTCGGCGCGTCCTACAGCGGCTACGAACGGTACTCGACCATGCAACCGCTGCCGGGCATCGCAGCGGAGAGAACCCGTGTCGGATTGCGGTGATCGGGCTTCCAAAGCAGATCGGCAACGTCAAGCACTTCGCTGCCCTACCCTACGCCGATGTACCAGCTTTCATTATGAAGCTGAGAAGCGCTGATTGCGATCCAATGATCAGGCTGGCGCTTGAGTTTCTGATTCTGACCGCTGCGCGATCGGGCGAGGTGCGTGGCGCCCCCCCCGAAGAATTCGATCTGGAGGCGAAACTCTGGACGATCCCGGCCGAGCGCATGAAGGCAGAACGCGAGCACGTCGTCCCGTTATCGCCGCGAGCAATCGAAATCGTCGAAGAAGCTCGGAAGCTCGCGCCTGAGAGTGAGTTCGTGTTCCCCTCTCGTCGGACAAACGGCAAAGCGTTGTCTGATATGGCGATGACCATGCTTTTGCGACGGCTGAAAATCGATGCAACGGCGCATGGCTTTCGAAGCACCTTCCGTGATTGGGCCAGCGAAGAAACCGACTTCCCGAGCGAAGTATGCGAGATGGCGCTCGCGCACGCGATTGATAACAAGGTGGAAGCCGACCGATGTCATCCGCGACCTGTTTCGTCCGGACGACCAGAAGCCCGGTGACGGTCCGAGCAAGTGGGATCCGGACAGTCCGAAACGACCGTCCGACGGTCTGTCGAAGACGCAGGCCCTCGACGATTTAATGCAGCGGTTAGCGGATGAACGGACGATCAGATCGCAGGATGAACTCACGGCGGACTGGAACCGTCCGAAGCAGACCGTCTCAGACTGGATGAAGGAATGGCGCCGGATCGGAATCATTCCGCCTGCAACGCCAGCCGGACGCCGCAAGGCAACGGCACCTGCATGGGTTAGAGGCCCTCGGCGCCGACGCCGGTGCCGAAGGCGCTCGACGCCGCTGACTATGGCGCAGACTTCAACGGCAAGCGTTGCCAAGTTCAGATCGTACTCGCTGGTCTTAAGCCCTAGCGATTCAAGCGCAGAGGAACTGGTTCTCTAAAGTCAGGAAATGCACAATGACAATCTATATCCGCGCTTGATTATGAGCCATTTGTGCCCCGTTTGAAACGTTGGTTGGCGTTGGCGCGTTTTTCGTCATTCTGCTGAAGCCAAGGGCTTGGCCACAGCCTCCAACGGCTTTCTTTCCACTGCGGCAGCCCACAACGCAGCTACGATCGCGGCGCCGATCATCAAGCTCGCCCCGACGAGATAACCCCAAAATACACTGGTTCGCGAACCGGTATCGATAAGATAGCCGAGCAGAAGCGGTCCAATAACGCCGCCGACGCCAGTCCCTATTGCATAAAAGAAAGCGATCGCGAGCGCTCGAACTTCCAACGGAAACGATTCACTTACTGTGAGATATGCCGAACTGGCGGCTGCTGAGCCGACAAAAAACACGCATGCCCATGCTAGGGTCAACTGCCAGACAGAGACGAAATCCGCTGCGAAAAGATAACCGGTGATAGCGAGAAGCAAACCCGAGACGCCGTATGTCAGTATCAACATTTGACGACGCCCCCACGTATCGAACAGGCGTCCCATCAAGAGCGGCCCCAAAAAGTTTGCGAGTGCAAACGGCAGGATATACCAACCGACCTTGTTGGAGGGCACGCCGTAAAATGTCGTCAGAATAAGCGCATAGGTGAAAAAGACCGTATTGTAGAAATAGGCTTGCGACGCCATGAGGCTCAATCCTACGAACGCACGTTGGCGATGTGTCTTCAAGATCGTCGTGACAACTTCCCAAAGCGGCGTGTGAGTCCGCGGCTTCAGACGCGAAGGTGGCCCTACGAGGTCTTGAATTTTGTGTCCCTCCTCGCGAAGCGTGTGCTCTATGCCGTCCACGATGTCTTTGGCTTCTGCGGCGCGACCGTGGGTCACGAGCCAGCGAGGACTTTCAGGAATCCAGAGCCGCATGAAAAAAATAATTAAGCTCAATCCACCGCCGATCGCGAAGGCGGCACGCCAGCCGAGATCTGATGGCAGCATACGCGCGTCGAGTAAAACCAGCGAGCCTAGGGCGCCGATCGCGGTGCCAAGCCAGAAACTTCCGTTGATGACGAGATCCGTCCAGCCACGTACACGAGCTGGGATCAGTTCCTGAATCGTCGAGTTTACCGCGGTATATTCGCCGCCTATGCCCGCTCCGGTCATAAAACGGAACACGACGAAGCTCCAAAAATTCCAGGAGAACGCAGTCGCAATGGTCGCGAGCATGTAAATCGTAAGCGTCACAAAAAACAGCTTCTTGCGCCCAAGACGGTCCGTCAGCCAGCCAAAAAAGATGGCGCCGAGAACCGCACCGAGAAGGTACGCACTGGTCGCCAAACCAATGTCCGTGTTGGTGAACTGCAGAACGGGACTTGCCATCAGGGCGCCCGCGAGAGCGCCAACAAGCGTCACCTCGAGCCCATCCAGGATCCAGGTGATGCCCAATGCGGCAATAACGAGAACATGAAAACGTCCCCACGGAAGCCGATCGAGTCGAGCGGGAACTGTGGTCTCCACCACTGAACCGAAAGTTGCGCTGCCCGTTGACGTGTTGCTCTTCATTGTGATCGCGTGGACAGCAGTTTTTCAGTTCGTTCATCCGGACCGCCGCACTTTGCTTGCAGGGCACGTGCATAAATATTCCCCGGTTCGGCAGCATTCGCAAACAACGTCATCGAAGAACAGAATTTGAGATCATCCGGCGAGCCGAATATCTCATTGAGAGAGCGATGGGCAGCGTTCAGGACAAGCCGTGTTGACTCCTCAAGCCGCAATCCAAGTAGGGGATGAGCAAGATAGGCTCTTGCCTCATCGAGCGAACCGATACCGTAGAAAATCGATGTCGGACTCGACCCCAGTCCATGCAGTTGCGGAAACACGAACCACATCCAGTGGCTTCGTTTTTGGCCGTCCCGAAGTTCCTCGAGCACATGCTCGAATACATGCGCTTGGGCCTTTACAAAGCGGTCAAGATGAAAGGGATCGTCCATGGTGAACGCTCCTATGCATAGCGAAACGCGGGGTCGCCTGCGACGCCGACGGTGTTTACCAGCGCCGCGGTCAACACGTTGAGGCGCTGCTCTACTAGCGCTTGGAAACCTCTTTGCACTTCAGCTTCCCCGGTCGAAGTCGGCTACTGAGTTTTTCAAGGTGCGATCCACACCCTAATCCGATTGGTCTTTGTCCATGACCTTTGCCGTGGGCATCATTCAAGGGTTGAGTCGGAGGATGTAAGCACAGGACCGGATATTCGAGGGTGGAACCTGTGGCCATGCTCCGAGCTTTCATATCAAGCTCCAGGACAAGATGCGATGGTTCGCCCAGATCCGCTGCGAAACGGCACGACCGAAACGGACACGACCGAAACGGAAGAGAGAGTGAAGGGTGCCGAGAACTCCAAGGACACCTTCGTGATGCTTATCGGAGGCTTCGTTTTACTATTCATCGCGATGGCGATACTGTTTTGGTATTTCGGAATCTATCCCTTCCATCACGCCCCGACAGCGACCGTCGGGTAGTCTCTCGCGAAAAAGAACGGCGGATTCTGTCGACCCGCCGTTCACCTTCCATCAGCTTTGCTGCTTGTTAATAGCTGTATACGCCGACGCTACCCGGCCCGACATAAACGTCAACTCCCGGACCGTCGTAATAGCCCTCGTAATAACCGTAACTCGGATAGCCATAGCGATAACCGTAATCGTCGTTCCGGCCATAGCGACGCAACTTCTCGCGATCCTGGCGATTCAAATGATATCCGGCACGATCCTTGGCGCGCGCGTTCTCGACACCGCTGATCGAGTCTGCCTGGGCGACGGGAGCGACCAAGGCGACGATCAATGCCGCACTCGCAGCGGCAGCCCAATTCCGTTTCATTAGCTTTCTCCTTCCTACCGCATCCGACAAGAGAGAGCGGATGCAGGCTTATATGAAGCACTACGCGCGCGTGGTGGCGGTGTTCCGGGCGTCGGAGCGGCGGAGTAACCCACCCGAGACCATGTGCCGCCGTTGAGTCGGCTGAATGGCCCATCCAAGGGAGGGAAACGGCGCCCCTGAAGCTTACGGTAGAAGGAATCTCCCGGCGGAACTTTGCGGCAGCTATCGGCCATAAGGGTCCGTATCTGTTGTGGTTTTCGTACTTATTTGGACTGCATCGGACTAACTAGAACCGATGGCCATGGCGGAGACGGAGTCCTCCGCAAGATTTCCGATCGGCGTCGGCTGGTGTCGGCCGACGCGATTTTTCCTGCTTACGTTCCTGCCGTACCCGGCAGCCTTCAGGACAATGCGAGCGTCATCCGAGATGAGCAAATGCGGATGGCCCCTTCCTGCTTTGTAGCTCTGGAAATGCACGCCTTCGATTGTCGTCCAATGATATAGTGGGCGTAATTTCGGCCGACGGGCCGCGACGGCCGGCGCACCGGGCGCGCTCTTAATTGGCGGCATTCGAAATGGCGTATCAAACCCCCGCCGGCGTTCATCGCGACGCGCGGCGGTTAGAGCCTGAGCAATGCGGCAAGCGACGCTGTAGCCCTCCAAAATAAGCGAGCCTTTCGTCACCACATCGTTGAGTGCGATCTCACGAATGATGCGCTCGGCCACGCTGCGGTCGTCGGCATTCGGACAGTCGTCGTGGTCCAAAATGATGCGCACCTAGTTCCCCAAAAGCGCCTCTGCGCCTTTCGGCACATAACAAGAATAACCGCGGTTGCAAGTCTCCCCCAAATCGGGGCGCTCTGCAGATGGCAACCGCGCATCTCAGGGAGCTCGACCCTGGCATGGCCGAAGGCCTTGTTCGGTCGGATCGAGAATTATAATCTGAACGAATTGCGATCTCGGGGTATACGGCCAGCATTCAATAGATGAAGCCAATACGCATCTTCCGCCACGAGGACTGGATTCAACCCGGGCGCCTCACAGAGCACTTGGCCAGCAGAGGCGTCCCCTGGGAGCTGGTATGCATGGATCGCGGAGACCAGGTTCCGCAGCAAATCGATGACATCTCGGGGCTAGTGTTCCTGGGCGGAACCATGAGCGTCAACGACGGACACCCTTGGTTGGCCGAGGAAATGCAGTTGATCCGAGTCGCTGCCACGCAAGGGCTGCCGATGCTGGGCCATTGTTTGGGAAGCCAACTGATTGCCAAGGCACTGGGCGGCACTGTTGCCCCAATGCCGAGTAAGGAAATCGGTTGGCATGACGTCCGAAAGCACGACAACCCACAGGCCCGAAAATGGCTTCAAGATGTGCCCGACCAGTTCCAAATCTTCATTTGGCACCATGAGGCATTCAGCTTGCCTCCGGGCGCCCAGCCTCTGTACTCCAGCGACTATTGCCCCGAGCAAGCGTACGTGTTTGGCAATACCGTGGCTACGGTCGCCCACGTTGAAATGACGGCTGACATGCTGGAAGCGTGGCTGGACATCTACGGCTATGACATCGAACCTTCATCGCCTAGTGTTCAGTCTATCCAGCAGGTCCGCGAGGGTCTCGTCCAGCGTTGCTCCACCATGCACTCGCAATTCACCGACCGCCTCTATGATGCTTGGTTGGCACGGGTTATGAACCTAACGCCTGGTCTGATGGCAACGTAGGCGCTCAGCCACGACCACCGAAATCCGCGCCGCGCGGTAACCGTCTATAATCAAGCAACCCGCGAGCGTGATGTTAACGAGCAAACCCCACCATTGGCTCTCAGGACCGCACGGCCTGTCGGCTCAAGCTCAAGGCGTGCTGGCAATCAACATTGCGGCGGTGATATTCGGAACTGCCCCACTGTACGGCAAGCTAGACGTCTCGCCATTCTAGATTGTCGCAGCTGGTTGAACCGAGCGGGGGCGAGCGAAGTGCGTGAGTGGAGACGCTCCGACGCCACAAGCCCCTGAAGTGGCAGAACCACGCTCCGCGGACGGTTGCGGAAACACTATCCGCCGGATATTTCGGCGGTTCGCAACCCGAAAGAGGCGTTGAAGACCTTCGAAGAATGGCGGATGAGCTTCGCGCAAGCCACACCCTAGCCAGCATCGTGGCCAACGTTGCCAGCTGGGGCTTCGCCCTGGCCGTGCTAAGCCGGTTGTCTGATCGGGCTGGTAACTCACCATTAGATTTTGTGGGTCCATCCTGTAAGGATGCGGAGAGAAGAGCGGCAGGGTGTAAGTCGGCCCGCGCGCATCGAACTCGGCGACGGCAAGAAATTGACCTGCCGTATTGCCGACGTTTCGAGCGGGGGAGCGCTGTTGCTTGTCCAGGACGGCGAATGGCTCCCCAAGGTTTTTGAGCTTGTCGACACGTTTGCCAACACGCGGCGCACGGTGAGGGTTGTGTGGGCGTCGACAAGCCGACTGGGCGTTCGCTTCGTAAGCGGTCGAGCGACCCAACCGAAGAAGCCGTCCGGATTTGGTCGGCGCGTTTAGAATGGCGCCTGACTGGGATCACACGCCGCCGCGCAGCCCCCCGGCACGCGCGGCGGCGCACGGAATAAAGCCGAGTGGACGCGGCTTGTTTCCGTTGTCTCATTGCGCGAGTTTTCGCGATGAGCCCTAAGATGATCCCGGAAATACGGTGAGTGTGCGGCGCACGAACGAAAAAACAGTCCGATCTCGGAACAGTCATGAAGCCGATGTGTTAGCGGGCAAAAGGCTTGGAGTGACTGTTATGCGTAAGAAAGCGGTCAACCAAATTTATGCGCTCATCCAGACCGTCCACGAGATCGAGCAACAACTAGGTCCGGACCCGCAGCTTCGCCACGCCCACGATGAACTGCGCGAGGCTCGACGCCGGCTGCACGAAGCATTGTCTAACCTGTGCAAGGGGAGTTCGAGGAAAGTTGACGCCGCTTAAAAAAGCGAGGAGCAGCGCCACATTCGACCGTTGCTGGCAATCGCGACGCCGAAGGCGCGTCTGAGGCGTGCCCTAAGTCAGCTGCCAAACTATATCCATCGACCACGCAGGCTCAAATTCGCCACGCTGCGCGTCCCTGCTCGGTGCTCGGCGGTCGCATCGGCCTGCCAATTACAGAGACTGGATCACCTTCTCCAATCGCTCGCCGACGATTTGCGCCTCGGCGAGCAGAGCTGGGTTATCGATGGCTGCCATCGATTTAACTGGATCAATCGCGGCCACTTCGACTTGGCCGGGTTTCAGCTCCTGCACGACGACGTTACAGGGCAACATGGTCCCGACCTTGTCCTCAAGCTTCAAGGCTTCGTATGCGAGACCTGGATTGCAGGCGCCGAGAATACGGTAAGGACGAAACTCTACGCCGATCTTGCTCTTTAGTGTCTTCGTCACATCGATCTCGGTGATGATACCGAAGCCCTCATCCTTGAGCGATTGCGTCACTCTAGCAATGGCCACGTCGAAGCCAACGTTCAAGAGCTTTCTGAAGTAGTAGCTCACAGCGCCCTCACAGCATGCAACAGCCCGTGCCAAGCAATAGATCGGCTTTCTTCTTTTGGTCGTCACTTAGCGCTTTGTAGAGCGCCTCGGTCGCGGGTGTGATCGCTTTCATGCTGTCCAGCATGCTTTGCATAGCCTGAATGCGCACCTGCAAGCGCTCTATCGCGGTGCCTGACTGCATCGCCTGCATCATCGTTGCGCGCATACTTTGCATAGACGCGGCGCGGTCCTTGGCGGCCTTCACATAGTCATTCCAAACCTGCGTTTGCGCATCGGTAATGCCAAGCTCTGCTTTCAGATACGCGAGCTGCCCTTCCATCACCGGGCCGTTGCCCATCATCATGCCGGGCCCCATCATCCCCTTGCCCATCATGCCGTGCATGCCCCCGCCCATCATTCCGTTCGGACCCATCATGCCCCCGCCCATCATGCCTTGCATGCCCCCACCCATCATACCTTGACCGTTACCCATCATGCCGGACCCTTGCTGGCTCTGCGCCATTGCCGCCGTTGTCGTAACCGCCATTGCCAGCAACACGCTCGCGATCAATCGATTGTGCTTACTCATGGACCTTTCCTCCAATCATGTTCGGCCGGAAATTGCCTTAAGGCACGGCCATGCTGACCTTAAGTTTGCACCGCCATTTTTGTATTTGACTAGGATCAGTACTCCGCGCTCATCACGGACGGCGACGTTGTCGATGGCGCCGTTGCGCGGGCAGAGCCAAACGGAGCGCACGTTGGCAGCGCAAAAAAAAGAAGAACGCTCGCGAGGTTTACTGCCAATGCGAGAACGCTGATCCGCCCCGGATCTCCGGGCGGAGAAGGCCGAGCAATGTCAATAAATTATGCGGATATGCGCTCTGCGTCTGACTTACCCCCTCTCACGCCCGAGCAGAATCGCGACTTTGCCGCCCTCCGGTTCGACTTGTCGGGCATTCTGGAGAGACACCTCCGGCAACACTATCCTTGGTAATCTCCCTTTCGGTTTTTGCTGGCAATGCCGATGCTCAACACTCGCCACGGGCTGAATCGCAATCGCTTCCAACGAACTGCGTGCATGGGGACCTCGATGGCCAAGGCATCAGGCGGTGCCGCGCCGAGACTAGCAGCCATGGTTAGTGACTGCTAAATCCAAAAGCCGAAAATCAAACCTGGGATAGTCGAAAATCTCCAAGCGCAGATACTCCGGAAAGCCCTGGAGCAATTAAAAATATCGTGTTCACGACCTGAAAACCATACGGAACGGTATATTGTGCAGGTTCGGGATCGCTATGATGATCTCGGGCGCTATGTCCGCGCTCGTAGGAGAGTAACAACCATGAAAATGTTTCTGTCGCTGATCGCGCTCTTCGGCGTGATCGCAATCGCTGATATCGCCATAAGCCCAGGAGCAAGCGCAGCGGTACTGAACAGCGGTGCCCATGCTCTCAAGACGGAACATACGGGGGCTGTGGAGCAAGCTCGCATGAGGTGTTGGTGGCGATATGGCCGTCGGCATTGCCGTTGGATCGGCCCTCCCGCGCGGCGTTGCTGGTGGCGGCACGGACGGCGGATTTGTCGTTGGTGATCAATCCTAGAATTAGAATGCACGAGCGCCGGGGTTTTGAACCCTGGCGCTTTTTTTTGCGAAGGTCGCGGCAACAGCTTATGGCCATCTACATTCACCGCTTGACCGTGCAGTAACTCCTTGACCCTCCGCTGATGCGAACGGAGCATGACAGGCGGAAAATCAGATTTTGCCCAGAATCCTTATGGCAATTAGAACGCGTTGCATCAGATATCCGGTTTAGCAACGCAGACGCGCAACCGGCGCGCGATGCTTGCCAGTTGCGCGTCTCAAACTAATAATTTCGAAACTGCATCGAATTCGCTATTTGGGATTCTGAGTGCCCGCACCCTGGTCGGGAACACGTGTTCCGACATTGCCTGTGGCAGGAAGCGTGCCTTCGTTACCCATTCTGTGTGAGCCTGTGGTGCCACTGCTTTCACCACCGGCGCCCATTTCAGGAACGCGCTTAGTTGCACTGTTCGTTGCGGGGAGTTTGCCCTCGTCGCCCATTCTGTGCCGGGCGGGATCGGTTGAGGGTTGGTCGTCAGCAAGTGCTGGTGTCAACGCTGTGCCGAGCAGTAGTGCGGAAAAGGCCGTCGCGATTACGAGTTTCATTTTTGAACTCCTTGGTTATGGGAATTTCTCCCTCCAAGTGTCCCTGACCCGTTCACGGATCTTAGCAAACGTTCCGGACGATTGCAGCGGCTTTTGACAAAGCGTACTCAGTTGATCGACGATTCACTTGTTATGAAAACCAGATTCAAAACCCCTCGTCGGGTCGCTTTTCGATTCCCGCGAACCCGTCCGGCGCGTTGACGACGTTCACGCGCGCAGGTGAATTGAGTCAGTACGTGCTCAAATCGCTACGATGGGCGGCAGAGATTTTTGCGATGAATGAAAGCGTCTCCGATTTCCTTCGCCCGTTCACGTCAGTTGAAAGAATGGGCAGCCATGACGGCCGCTCATTCTGATGCGCGAGGAGAGATGCGAATGCATCTCCCGCGATATTTTAGCCCACGACGTACGCAGCCAGGATCGCAAAGCCCAGAAGGCCCGCAATCATCGCTACATTGAACAGGCTATTGAGCAACCCGACGTCATTGGGCATTTGATCATGATGATATGCCATGGAATTTCTCCTTAGCTGACTTGCCCTTTATGTGGGGTCGCGGGAGTTCATTTTCCATGGAACGGACACGCTGCCGCAGCGTTCCATCCTGCCGGTGCCAGCTTGAGTCTTTCGGTTGACGTCAGCGTCGGTTGAAACCGACGCGTGCGCCCTTCAGCTCGGAACCGGCTGTCGAAATCGTAACGGTGATCGACTGCTGTGAAGGCGAAAATGTTATCGACACGCTTCCCGAAAGGCTGCCATCGAATTCCACGCGCAGACTGTTCTCGGTGACCGTACCTGATGCATTGCCCGCCGCATTATTGGTTCGTTCTTCCCAGGTGCCCGATAGCTTTCCATCTACATAAGTAAGCTTGCTGCGAAATTCGAGCTTGTCCGGTTCTCCGTTGCATCTTATCGCGATGCCGAGAGATTTTCCCCCGTCGGCGCTCCGATAATAGCCCAAACAATCAAGCTTATCTGGCGGTCCGCTGTCGTAGATAAGGCTTCCTGCCCCGGCCCAAGTGCCATTCAGAAGATTGAAAGGGAGGTCCGACGCATGCCCAGCGCTCGCGAGGGTCACATCGAGAAGCGTCGCGAGCGCCAGAAGGATGATGCGCATTGTCATCGAGTCACCTGCTGCAATTGCTGAGATCGATCCATTCCATGAGGCGAGTCGCATACTCAATCTTTTCATCTGACACGGCGCTCGTCGAGTTTACGCTTTGCACCCTCCCACATCAGATCCACAAGACCGCCCTGCTTGGGCTTGGTTTTCACTCCTTTGATCTGCTCGTCCGTGGCAAGCGCAAACCCTTTTATCAGGCTCTTCAAATCCTTCTCAGTGAAACCTATGAAGCTCTCTCGAAAGCTCGCATAATCCGCACGCGCAGCGATAAAGATGGGATCGGCGACTTTCACCGCATCTGGGCCAGAGAAGACGACAGTGATGTCAGCAGCGTCGAGCAGTCGCCGAGCGAAGGTCGGATTGGCGGCCGCCTCCTCTCGAATAACTTCGAAAATTCTTTCAAGAGCTTCGCCGGGTGAAACTGATTTGCTCACTTTACCCTCGATGGTTTGAGCTAATTCTTTCTGCCACTGCCTTGGTCATCGCGACGAGATCGGGAAGTGCGTTGCCGTATTTTTCCCGTGCTGACCGAAAAGCCCCTGGCCCAGGATGCGCGGCGGCATTCTGAAGTGCCGTAGCGTAGGGCACCGGACGCGGGATTGCGTTCAGCTCGTATAACCCTTGTTTGATGTGATGAAGCATCTCCCGCTGGGTTGTATTCGTCGCGTGGTACTGTGTGATCAACGGATGAACTCGCACTTGGGAAGCAAGGTCGAGATCGTCAGCCAATATGAACTTCAGAAAATCCGTCAGCGTAGAATACGCATTCGTCTCTAAGCTGGTTGGCATGACAATATGCTGCGCCAATCTCATTCCCGTTAGACCCAGTGCACCCGGACCTGCTGGGCAGTCTATCAGGACGACATCGTAGTTGGACTCGATGTGGTGTAATTCGGCACGTAGCGCGTTCGACAACAAAACATCCAATCGATCCTTTCGTCGTTTTTTTCGTGTGGCGTGCTCGAAATCCGGAAGGGCACCCAGCAGTTCATGGTTGGATGGTATGATGTCGATGAGACCGGGCTGGCGACTCCGAAGCTCCACCAAATCCCCCGCCGCTACCCGGTGCCCTGCGAGACGGATGCTTTCTCCTTTTTGAAATGATTGCAGAATGGTGCCGAGTCCAATCTGTCGTCTCTGAAGCTCATGCTCGGCCGCGATGCCGAGCAATGCCTTCGTGACGCCGGCCTGAGGATCGGCATCGATGACCAGTATGCGGGCGCCGTACGTTAGCGCCAACCCGTCGGCGAGCATCATTGTCGTAAGAGACTTGCCGACGCCTCCTTTCGGGTTCGCAATCGCCACGATGATGCTCATCGCCGTAATTCCGTGATCCAGCCGAGCAGCTTTGTGCGATCGCTCTGCGAAAGCCGAGTTTCAACAAATTCGTCGAATGCGTCCGCTGCCGGCTCATGACGACGAGCAGGCAGATGCAAAACATACGACCTGAGATCGCACGCATCACTGAACGTAATCAGGCCTACTCCGTAGTGCGAGCAACGTGAAAGGATGATCGAACACTCGTCGCGGGCTTCGTCCCAATCCTCAGTGTGCCAGACCAGATACGTGAAATTGACGAGCGAAGTATGGTTCAATGCCTCGTGCACGGACTGGACGGTGCACGATCCTAGCGGCTTCACTTCAAAGCCGTGCAGGTCGATCCTCCAGGTAATTCCATACTTCTGTCGAGACAGGCTGATCATGCAGAGGTCGGATTTCGACCATGTACCTGTCGAGTTTCCCCCCGCATTCGCCGTGATGGCTGTTATGTGGCGAAGATCCCCACGGGCCGGCTGCAACCGATCCCTGAAGCGGACCTCCAGATAGTTGTATACGGGCTCGTAAAGATCACGCTCGAGCATGCGGAAACGCCCCCACCATATTCCGGCGCAACCATAGGGACGGAACGTCTATATGGCCAGAGGACTGGCAGCGAGGCAGCCGGACCTGCCCCTCCTAATACTCCAATGTTTGGGGGCCGCCGGATAAATATCGATCTGGCTCCTAAAGCCGCGCCCACCGGTAGATCGACCCGGTCGCCCTCCATGCGTGGGATGGATCGCGGGATGCAGCTGCATTGCATGAACATTTTCATGAACCGGCAAGCAGTTAAGTGCATCCGGCTGCCGCATGATCCGAGATTTGGCTTCGCCCGCAATGACCTCGCAGGCGCTAGAATGAAAACGGCGTATGCAGCCCGGCTCTGGTTATCTCCGCGAGACTTGCTGCGCGAAATGCGGCTGAGAAAATAATGCTGCTTTATTCTGAGACATTCCCATGGACGAAAGTAAAAAGGGGCTCGAATTGAGCCCCTTTCCGCAAATGACGTCGGTGGTCGGCTTTACTTCAGAGGAACGATGGGCGCCTCGCGGCGCAGGTCGCCGATGTGATAGGTGAAGCCAACGCGCGCGACCCAGAAATTATCATCCCAGTGAGATCTCGACGTACAGGATACTTCGCAGTCCGGTAATGTGTAGGTGTGATCTTGCGAGCCAAGATCTATGTAGAGCGCATCGGCGCGGATCGACCACGGACCATTGCGAAGGAACTCAACACCGCCGCCCGCTGTCCAACCGTATTCGGTGTTGCTATCTGTTCGCGAAAAGCCAGGCCCAGTGTCGGAAAAGCTGTGCTCGATATCCGCATAGGCTAAACCGCCTGTTGCATAGATCAGTATGTTGTCCATCTGCACGATGCCGAGACGGCCGCGAAGAGTCCCGAACCAATTCATGCTGGTCTTAAATGATGCCGTTCCAGTTTCATTGCTGCATTCGGCGCAAGAATAATCCAGGTGCGAGTCTGTATCGGCTTGGAAATAGTTGAAATCCGATTCAATGCCGAACAGAACGCGGCCGCACTGTACGTTGTAGCCGCTGTGCGTGCCGATTGTGAACGCCGCGCCATTATCGCTGAACGAGCCACCTTCCCCAGTGCTGACGTCCTGACTCGACCGCAAGCTGCCGCCGCCGATCTGCGCGCCCAAATAGGCGCCTGAGAAAGCCCCCCCGACGCAGCGGCCGGCCTCCGCAAGAGGCGCCGCCGCATCTTTCAGACTCCCGTCCGCGCGGGCGTCAACGGCGCCAAAAGACAAGGCGCCCAGCACCGCCAGCGCATAAATAAACTTCTTCATTGCAACCCCTCCGTCATTCACCCATGCCGCCAAGCCCCGCTCCCTCGCGGCTTCCGGCGACTCACAATATTTCTAGGGTGAGAGAGGCGGGTGATTCGCGGCGGGCGTCGAGGTCCAATGTTAAAACGACCGTTGTTCAGGTGCCTGCCGTGGCGTGAAGCTCACGCTTTTGCCCAACACTATCTGCCGGAAGCCGACAAGATGGGGCTTGCACCGGCTGGAATCGGACTTTTGCTCTGGACAGTGACTTAGGGTTTCCCGCGCGTGCTGCTGAGATAGCTTCGGGCAGCGCGATACGCCATCCACGCCACGAAAACCGGCGACGCTAGAACAAGCAATGTCACGTCGGACGCCAAGCCGATGCTTCGCAAAACAAAACGTGAAACACCTGAGCGTTGCCGGGGAGAGTACTCGTGAGCCAACATGGAAGCTTCATCCGGCGCTGAACTATTTTCTGCGCTTAGCCCTTTCCGTTCAAATGCCGGTGCTCGTTGCCGCCTCGGCGCATTGAAGCGCCACGCTCGACTTCGAAGGAGCAATCGAATTCGGCGAGGCATGTTTGAACTTCGGGACTTTACTCTTGACGGGACCACCACATCCCGACCTCCAGCCGTCATTCGAGGTCATAAACCCCGGCAACGCGGCCTGGTTCCACGAAAGGTCTATCATGCGATTTAATCGCCTAGGCACGTGCGGCGCGTAAGATCGAGCGCCCGGCGTACACCGCAACGTCGCCGAGTTCCTCTTCGATGCGAATGAGCTGGTTATATTTCGCGAGCCTGTCGGAGCGCGACAGCGAACCCGTCTTGATCTGGCCGCAGTTCGTTGCAACAGCAAGATCGGCAATCGTCGAGTCTTCCGTCTCGCCAGAGCGATGCGACATGACAGCCGTATAGCCTGCGCGCTGCGCCATGCTGACGGCATCGAGCGTCTCGGAGAGCGAGCCGATCTGGTTCACTTTGACGAGAATGGAGTTTGCTGTGGCCTTCGCGATGCCGTCGGCGAGGCGCTCGGTGTTCGTGACGAAAAGATCGTCTCCGACGAGCTGGCAGCGCTTTCCGAGAAGATCGGTCAGCAGCTTCCAACCTGCCCAGTCGTCTTCAGCCATGCCGTCCTCGACCGAGATGATCGGAAAGCGGTTGACGAGGCTCTCGAGATATTTGGCGTTGCCGGCGCTATCGAGCGTCTTCCCCTCGCCTGCGAATTCGTATTTGCCATTCTTGAAGTACTCGGTCGCCGCGCAGTCGAGTGCCAGCGCGACGTCGTCTCCCGGCTTATAGCCCGCTTTTTCGATAGCCTTCATGATGAAGGACAAAGCATCTTCGGCGCTCTTCAGGTTTGGGGCGAAGCCGCCTTCGTCACCGACCGACGTACTGTGGCCTGCGTCCTTCAAGCTCTTCTTCAGCGTGTGGAAGACTTCGGCGCCGATACGGATCGCATCCGCACATGTCTCGGCCGCGACCGGCATGATCAGAAATTCCTGGATGTCGATCGGGTTGTCGGCGTGTGCACCACCGTTGATGATGTTCATCATCGGCACGGGAAGAACATGCGCATTCACACCGCCGAGGTAACGGTAAAGCGGGAGATTGTTCGCGCGGGCAGCCGCCTTCGCGGCAGCGAGCGAAACGCCGAGAATAGCGTTGGCGCCGAGACGGCTCTTGTTCGGCGTACCATCGAGCTTGATCAGAGCCGCGTCGATGCCGCGTTGATCCTCCGCATCCATGCCGGTGAGCGCATCGAAAATTTCGCCGTTGACGGCGTCGACGGCCTTCAGCACGCCTTTGCCGAGATAACGCGCCTTGTCGCCGTCGCGAAGCTCGATTGCCTCGTGCGCCCCGGTCGATGCTCCCGACGGGACGGCCGCCCGTCCTTCCGAACCGTCTTCAAGTAGCACATCGACCTCGACCGTCGGATTGCCCCGACTATCCAGAATTTCGCGGCCGACGATATCGACGATTGCGGTCATGAGCGTTCCTAAATCTTGTTGTTGCTTGTCGCAGGAATAGGGCTGTGGAGTTTTGCGCCCGGGTTGTAAACTCTATTATGACGTGAGGCAAAGTCCTGCCGGGCGATGCCCCCCTACCCGAACGGCTAGTTAACGGCGAGAGGAACCGGATTCATGGCAGAGGCTAAGACATGGACGGGAGGCTGCCACTGTGGCCGGGTTCGCTACGAGGTCGAATCAGATCTCGAAAGTCTTGTCAGCTGCAATTGTTCCATTTGCCAGAAGCGGGGTTCGATATTGGCGTTTGTGCCGCAGTCGAAATTTCGGCTGCTTTCGGGGCAGGATGCTTTGACCGACTACCAGTTCAACAAGAAGGTCATCCACCACTTATTCTGCTCGACGTGCGGTGTAGCGTCGTTTGCCGAAGGCGAAAAGCCAGGCGGCGAACCAATGGTCGCGGTGAATGTGCGCTGCCTCGATGGGGTCGATGTTGCCGGGATGACACCCAGCCAGTTCGACGGAAGAAGTCTCTAAGCCGTGCCCCAGTCGTCGGCCCTAGTCCTGTTTTCAGGCGGTCAGGATTCGACCGTGTGCCTCGCCTGGGCACTCGACCGCTACGAACGCGTGGAGACCCTCGGCTTCACGTACGGTCAGCGTCACGCCGTCGAGCTGGCGCAGCGGCCGATCATCCGCTCCGAGCTTGCGAAACGGCGAAACGGCTCGAAACTCGGCGCCGACGTCGTTCTCGATTTGCCGGCGCTTGAGAGCATCAGCGATACGGCCCTGACGCGCGAAACCGAGATTACGTTCGCGGCAACCGGATTGCCGACGACGTTCGTGCCGGGTCGCAACCTCCTTTTTCTCACCTATGCGGCGGCGCTCGCCTATCGCCGCGGCATCGCGACACTCGTCGGCGGCATGTGTGAAACGGATTTTTCCGGCTATCCCGATTGCCGCAACGCCACCATTCAAGCACTCGCGCAGGCGCTCTCTCTCGGGCTCGATACGCATCTCGAAATCGAAACGCCGCTGATGTTCATCGACAAGGCGGCGACATGGGAACTCGCCGGCAAGCTCGGCGGCCGAGATCTGATCGACCTGATCATCGAAGATACGCACACGTGCTATCTCGGCGACCGTTCGCATCGCCACACGTGGGGTTACGGCTGCGGAACATGCCCGGCCTGCGAGCTTCGCGCCAAAGGATGGAACGAATGGCAAGCCCGCACGATCTGAAACGCGGCGTCGGGCTGGCCCTCGAAGGCGATTGGGATGGAGCGCATGCGATCGCTCAGCAGAATGAATCCGACCCGCTTTTCTGCTGGTTGCATGCATGCCTTCATAAAATCGAAGGCGATCATGGTAACAGCCGGTATTGGTACGCCAAGGCTGGTCGACGGTTCGAGGATTTCACCAAGGCAGAGGACGAACTCGGGGCCATTCTTGCCTCGCTGACCTGAAGAAAATCAGAATTCGAAGATCAGACAGGTTGTAGTGGCGTGAGCCAGCAGCTTGCCGTTCGCGTCAGTCAACCGGCCTTCCGCCGTGGCGCCGCGCCGTCCCCGGCTCATCAGGACCCCCTCCGCCCTGACCGGCCCTGTTTCCTTCGTCACGGGGCGGAGCAACGACACTTTGAACTCCATGGTCGTAAACCCCGTACCCTTCGGAAGTGTGGAAAGCACAGCGCAAGCCATGCAGGAATCAAGGAGCGTGGCGGTATATCCTGCGTGCACCGTCCCGATCGCATTGTAGTGCTCGATGCGCGGCGTGGAAGCGAAAACGGCCCTCCCCTTCTCCACATCGTTCAGGCTGAGGGCCAGCGTCTTGGCGATAGGCATTCCCGGCAAGTCGCCGCGCTGCATTTTCTGAAGGTATTCCAGCCCCGACATCGAGGCGAGGAGCTCAGGGCTGACGATACCCGTATCTGCGGGCGAATGGGTGCTTTCTGTCATACGAGCGTCCGCGGCCTCGGCTATCATGATTGATGGGACGGGACCCCGCCACCGCTGAGACGTAATCCCTCTTTCCGACCGGCTTCAATGCGACGATGCGCAAGGCTGCGCCTTAACTTGACTTGCCGGGCCCGCGGCCTAGGTATCGCGCCATGTATTCCGTCAAGGAAATTTTCTACACTCTCCAGGGGGAAGGCGCGAACGCTGGCCGGCCGGCCGTATTTTGCCGGTTCGCGGGCTGCAACCTGTGGACCGGCCGTGAGGCGGATCGGGCGAAGGCCATCTGCCAATTCTGCGATACGGATTTTGTCGGCACCGACGGAGACGGGGGCGGCCGCTTTCAGGCGGCAGACGCTGTGGCGCGAGCGTGCCGAGCCGCCTGTCTGTCGGATGGCGAAATGCTGGTTGTGCTGACCGGCGGCGAACCAATGCTGCAGGTCGACCAAGAACTGGTGGACGCTCTCCACGCGAGCGGTTTTACGGTCGCGATCGAGACCAACGGCACCCTGCCTGTGCTCGACACGATCGACTGGATCTGCGTCTCGCCCAAAGCCGGGTCGGAACTGAAGCAAAGGCACGGCCAGGAACTGAAGCTCGTCTATCCGCAAGACGGTATCGATCCGGCTCAGTACCTTGACCTCGCATTCGAGCAACGGTTCCTGCAACCGATGGACGGGCCACAACGCGAAGCCAATACGCAGGCAGCGGTGGCCTATTGCAAGGCAAACCCGGCCTGGAGGTTGTCACTGCAGACCCACAAGTTGCTCGGTATTCCTTAATTATCGCAGCCTTTCGCGGCAGCTTGCCGCGAAGGTTGCAGCCTGGCGGAGTGGCGCCTCTGGCCAAAATCCCTTATTCAGCGCACATGCGAATTTATAAAGACTTCAGGTTCGAGGCCGCAAACCGCGGCTCGCTGCGGAGTAAGATGCGATGACGCGCAAACCGCAGGTCAGACAGCTTGGCCGGAATGTCGCCTTACCTCACAATCCTGACGAAGCGGAACTTGAACGCGTCGCCAACCCGCACCCTGACACGCATTACGCGGCGAGGTTCACCGCACCCGAGTTCACGTCGCTCTGTCCGGTAACGGGGCAGCCCGACTTTGCACATCTCGTCATCGACTATGTGCCGGCTAAGTGGCTCGTCGAGAGCAAGTCGCTGAAGCTCTATCTCGCGTCGTTTCGCAACCACGGCGCGTTTCATGAGGATTGCACGGTTGCGATCGCCAAGCGCATCTCCGATCTGATCGAACCGCACTATCTTAGGATCGGCGGATATTGGTATCCGCGCGGCGGCATACCGATCGATGTGTTCTGGCAGACCGGAACACTGCCTAAAGACGTTTGGCTACCCGATCAGGGTGTTCAAACATATAGAGGACGAGGCTGAGCCTCGTCCTCCGCGGAAACTCCGTTTTCACCGGACAACCGGCGAGATCACGGACTATCTCCAGCGCCGATGATGGCGCCAGTAATACGGACGGTGGTGATGACGCCAATAATAATGGCGATGACGATACCGCCACGGCCGATAGTAGCGATGATGACGCCAATAGCGGCGGCGGTAGTAAGTTTTTTCGACAAGCGAGTTGCCGGCTTTCGCGCTCGATTGAAGAGCGGTGACGTTGTTGCCTATAGTGGCCGCTTGCGTACCGGTCGCGGCGAAGCCGAGACCCAGTGCGAAGGCGACAGCCAGAAGTAGATTACGCATTGATTTCTCCTAAGCTGGATGTGGCGCAAGCCTTGTCCGATAGACACCCGGTGACGATAACAACCGAGTTGCATAATCAAACGACTTGCTTCCTTCAAACTCCGCAGCACAAATTGCGCTGCGGCGTGTGTTCTAGGAGACGCCCAAGAACATAAGTGTTGAACTCACCAACGCGCGTCATCCGTCGTTTTCACGTATCGTCGAAACAGATGCCGCCTTTGTGACGCCTGTCGACTATCTTTTGGTTTTTTGCTTGAACAACAGCTGAACGTGCGCGCGATATGACGACCGCTCGCGTGGCAATCTTCTCAGATGTGAAGAGTCTACGCCGGACGCGCGCGATCTTCGGGCAGCGGGATGAATTCCTGTTCATCTCCGGGGACGATTGCAAAGCGGCCCTGGCGCCAATCGTTCTTGGCTTCGTCAATGCGCTCTTTCGAACTCGATACGAAATTCCACCAGATATGGCGCGGACCATCCATCGGCTCGCCGCCCAAGAGCATCAGACGCGCATTCGTCTCCGCTAAAATAGAAATACGGTCTCCCGGTTTGAAGACAAGTAGCTGACCACTCTCGAAAACCTCGCCCGCGATATCGATGCGCCCCGACACGATGTAGACGGCGCGCTCGCCGTAATCGAGATCGAGCGGCAGCACGGCACCGGGCGCGAGCACGGCCTCCGCATAGAAGCAATCGTGCGGAAAGACTGCGGGAGACGTTTCGCCGTAAAGCGAACCGACGACCAGACGGACGCGTTTGCCCTCGCCCTCGAAACGCGGCAGCTCGCCGACTGCATGGTGAGCAAACGCCGGTTCGCCTTCCTCATGCGATTTCGGCAACGCCATCCAAGCCTGGATTCCGGAGAGATTCTGACCAGCGGCGCGTTTCTCGACGGCCGTGCGCTCGGAATGAACGATACCGCGACCGGCGGTCATCAGATTGACGTCGCCCGGGCGGATCGCCAGTGCCGATCCAAGGCTGTCGCGGTGCATCATTTCGCCGTCGAACAGATACGTTACGGTTGCAAGGCCGATATGCGGATGCGGCCGCACGTCAACGCCCTGACCCGACAGAAATTGCGCGGGTCCCATCTGATCGAAGAAGATGAAGGGTCCGACCATCTGCCGCTTCGCCGATGGCAGCGCGCGGCGCACTTCAAATCCGCCGAGGTCGTGCGCACGAGGGATGATGACATTCTCGATGGCATCGCACGACTTGGCATCGCCCGGAATGGGATCGTTATCGGTGAGCCAGCTCATAGACCACTCCTTCCGTTTCATCCGATCATAGGATCGGCGTCAGCGATCGGCAAATGGCGGTAAATCAAGCTGTTCATCTCGTTGCAGCTTTATACCGGAGACACGCTTCCCGGCAGGACCTTGTCACGACTAGAGATATAGTGTCACGAATGGGAACCTCATCATGAAACGCTATCTCGCGATCATCGTTCTGCTGCTGTCGCTCGGATCGGGCTCGGCCCACGCAGAAAATATCGACTGTGCCAATGCCTCCTCTACGGTCGAAATAAACTTCTGCGCGGAAAAAGATTTCCAAGCCGCCGACAAGACTCTGAATGCCGCGTATGAAGCGGCGCTCGCCAGCATCAACGGACGTGATCTCGAAAAGCCGTACGACGCAAAGAGCTTTGAAGCTGCACTGCGCGCTTCGCAACGGGCGTGGCTTGCCTACCGGGATGCCGATTGCAAAGACTTAGTTGCGCAAGAATGGAGCGCCGGTTCGGGAACGACATCAGCGAGTCTCGGATGCATGACCGAGAAGACCATGCAGCGGACAAAGGAACTCAAAGAGCGCTACGGAGAGCATTGACATCTCGCCCATGCATCTTACGAAAAGCGAATAGCGAATTTTTCCGCTGGCTGTCCGATGGCAGATGCCCGAGATTTTCGTAGGATTTGCCTGTCGCTCGATGGAACGAGCGAAGCTCCGCATTTCGACCACCGCGCATTCAAGGTGAAGCGCACGTACGCGACGCTTGCTGCGGATGAACAGACCGCCAATATCAAGTTCACACCCGACGAGCAGGAATTCAAGTGCATGCTGGCGCCGGAAGCTTTCCAGCCCGTTCCCAACGCGTGGGGGCGGCAAGGCTTCACGACCGTCACGCTGGCGAACGTCAGCGTCGAGGAGCTGCGCTCCGCTGTCGAAATGGCTTGGCGGCATGCCGTGCCCGAGAAACGCAAGTCCAGACGCACCCGCAAATAAAGAAACCCCGTCAAGTTGTATCAACGAAACCATCAGAACATCCGGAATAGCAATGCGTTAGGTCGGTGTGACGCGAAGCGACGTTTGCTGCGCTCACCGCTTCGAGCAACCTCCTGCCGCCACCGAACCGTCTTTTTTGGAAATTTAAACAAGATGCTTCGCGGTAGACCGCACGTGCCAAGTCAGTTGATGGCAATGGGCGGCCTTTGGGCCGATCAAGGAGAAACGAGACTATGAAGCCATCATTTGCCAGCACATCGCCAGCTCTTGCAGCGGTCGTTGCGCTCGTTGCAGCGGCCGCCATCCAGGTCACGCCGTCCGTCGCTGCGCCGAAAATTACCCTCGGCACCCTCACCTGCAAGGGCCACGGCGGCGTTGGTTTGATCCTCGGCTCGAAAGAAAGGATGCACTGCATTTTTACGACGGCCGTCAGCGCCCGTCGGCATCCTTATCTGGCGACGATCACGAAGATCGGCGTCGACATCGGCTATACGGGCGAGAGCACGCTGGTATGGACGGTCTTGGGTACGACAGTCGACATTCCGGAGGGTGCGCTCGAAGGCGGTTATGGCGGCCTCACCGCAGGCGCGGCTGTCGGCATCGGTGCCAACGCCAATGCGCTCATCGGCGGCTCCAGCCAGTCGATCGTGCTGCAGCCCGTCAGCGTCGAAGGACAAACGGGTCTCAATCTCTCGGCCGGTGTCGCCGGACTGACGCTCGAACGCGGCTAGTCGGACGCTCCCAGATTAAATCTTCCGTGCGGCCTGTCAGATCCGCGGCGTCCGATCGGCGTCGCGGATCGTTGCTGTTGCAGCTCTCCTAATTTTGGCGAGTTTTTCGCTCAATGAGTTGGAGATGGCCGATGATGTAGCACGCACCGGAGACGCTAAGCATGAATAATGCGGATCATGACGGTCTCGTTCGCAGGCTTGTTACGCAAACTCTCCTGTGGCTTGCAATAACAGGAGCGCTGCTCTTCGTTCCGGCTGGTACGTTACGATGGCCGGAAGCCTGGGTCTTCCTCGCTCTATGGCTTGCCGGCGGTTTGGTTTCCGGTCTTTCGCTCGCGAAGCAAAATCCCGACATTCTGAAGGAACGGCTGCGGCCGCCGATGCAGCAGGCACAGAAGGGCTGGGACCGGCCGCTGCTGCTTGCAATTTTGGTCGGCTGGGCAGCCCTGCACATCATCGCGGGATTGGACGTTCGATATGGCCTTTCGACGGTACCCCGCTGGCTTGAGACTGCGGGTGCGATCGGCTTCCTGCTCGCGATCTATGTTTTTCACGTCGTTATGCGGGAAAACGCGTATGCGTCTGCCGTCGTGAAAGTCGATACGGAGCGCGGTCACAAGGTGATCTCGACAGGCCCTTACGCCTGGGTACGGCATCCGATGTACGGCGGGGCCATTTTCTATTTTATCGGCGCACCGCTGCTGCTCGGCTCCTGGTATGCGTTGGCTGTCGGCATCGCGCTGATCGGAGTACTGGCGCTGCGCGCCGTGTGGGAGGAACAGACGCTCTCGGTCGAGCTAGACGGATACGCCGACTACGCCAAGCACGTGCGCTATCGCATGGTGCCTGGAGTGTGGTGATCATCGTCATGGCCGAAATGCTCGGCCATGACGACACTGCAAGCTTACCGTAAATCGGGTGGCACGGCTTCGTCGGCGAGGGACTTCAGCACATCGTCAAGTCCCATCACAGTTTGCTCCTGTGAACCGAGGCGACGCATGGAAACTCTCCGCTCCTCCGCTTCGCGCTTGCCGACGACGAGCAGCACCGGAACCTTCGCGAGCGAATGCTCGCGGACCTTGTAGTTGATCTTCTCGTTGCGAAGATCGGTTTCGACACGCAGGCCCAGCGCTTTCGCTTTTTCGGCAACCTCGTTCGCGTAGTCGTTCGCATCCGACACGATCGGCGCGACGACGATCTGCAGCGGCGCGAGCCACAGCGGGAAGTGTCCCGCATAGTTTTCGATCAGGATGCCGGTGAAGCGCTCGAGCGAACCGAAAATGGCGCGGTGGACCATGACCGGCGTCTTCTTTTCGGAATGCTCGTCGATATAGAATGCGCCGAGCCGGCCCGCGAGGTTGAAGTCGACCTGGGTCGTGCCGCACTGCCAGTCGCGGCCGATGGCGTCACGCAGCACGTATTCGAGCTTCGGCCCGTAGAACGCGCCCTCGCCTTCCTGAATCTCCGTCTTGATGGCACCGTTCGAGCGCCGCTTCACTTCGTCGAGCACGTCGCCCAGCGCCTTCTCGGCCTTGTCCCAAAGCTCATCGGCGCCGACGCGCTTTTCGGGACGCAGCGAGAGCTTGATGACGATATCTTCGAAGCCGAAATCCTTGTAGCAGGCGAGCAGCAGATCATTGATCTTAAGGCATTCCTCCATGATCTGATTTTCGGTGATGAAGATGTGCGCGTCGTCCTGCGTGAAGTGGCGCACGCGCAGCATGCCGTGCAGCGCGCCCGACGGCTCGTAGCGATGCACCTTGCCGAATTCGGCGATGCGCACCGGCAGATCGCGATAGCTTTTGAGCCCGTGCTTATAGATCTGGATATGACCGGGGCAGTTCATCGGCTTGCAGCAGAACACGCGCTCGTCGGGAAGGACGGTCGTGAACATGTTCTCGCCGTAGTTCTCCCAGTGGCCGGACAGCTCCCAGAAGTGTTTCTCCATCATGTCGGGAGAATTCACTTCCTCGTATCCGGCGCGCTGCTGTTGGCGGCGCATATACGCAATGAGGGTTTGGAACAGCGTCCATCCCTTCGGATGCCAAAAGACGGAGCCCGGCGCCTCTTCCTGGAAATGGAAGAGATCCATCTCACGCCCGAGCTTCCTATGATCGCGCTTCTCGGCTTCCTCAAGCTGGTGCAAATACGCTTTCAATTCGTCTTCGGCCGCGAACGCGGTGCCGTAGATGCGCTGCAGCTGCGGATTGTTGCTGTCGCCGCGCCAGTAGGCGCCAGCGAATTTCATCAGTTTGAACGCCTTGCCGATCTGGCCCGTCGACGTCATGTGCGGGCCGCGGCAGAGATCGAGCCATTCGCCCTGCTTGTAGATCTTCAGGTCTTCGCCTGCCGGAATCGCGTCGACCAGCTCGATCTTGAAGTTTTCACCCTTGTCGCGGAAGAACTGTTTGGCCTTCTCGCGCGACCAGAATTCCTTCGTGAAGGGCGCGTTCCGGGCGATGATCTCGCCCATTTTCTTTTCGATCTTCGGAATATCTTCCGGCTCGAACGGTTGCTGCTTCGCGAAGTCGTAGAAGAAGCCGTTCTCGATCACGGGGCCGATCGTGACCTGAGTGCCGGGCCAAAGCGACTGCACGGCTTCCGCCATGACGTGCGCGGCATCGTGCCGAATCAATTCGAGCGCGGCGGGATCGGTGCGCGCAACGAAGTTGATCGAAGCATTTTTTTTGATCGGATCGGCAAGATCCGCCAGGACGCCGTCGAGTTGCATCGCGACGGTGCGTTTGGCGAGCGATGGCGAGATCGATTTGGCGATTTCGAGGCCCGTGGTTCCCGACTTGACCTGGCGCTGCTTGCCATCGGGGAACGTAATTGTGACGTCTGTCATCTCGGGCCTCCTTTGCTCACTCGCCGCCAACGGGCGCGGCGTAAGACGATTTCGAAACCGCTAATGGGGGGCGAGACCCTCCAAGTCAAGACTTTCTTAACGGGTGGTAAAACTGCCAAGCGGCCGCAGGTCTTGCCGAATCCCTTCGCCGTTCGGTGCAATTCTACGAATTCGCAAAGCGCTATTATTACCGTTCGGGCGTAGACTCGGCGTCTCAATCGGGGGAACGTTCCGTGACGGCAGCAAAACTTCTGATCCGCAAACGCATGCTGCAAACGCAGGGCAAAGTGCGTCCGATCTGCTTCGTACAAGCGGTTGTCGATCCGACCGTCCAGGCTGCGCTTGAAGTTCATTTCGCGACCGAGACGCTTTTCCGCCGCGCGGCTTACTCCCAGAACTGGCCAGAGGGGACGATTAAGATCCCGGCACCGCTCGCGCCATCTCTCGCCGCCTTCCTCAAGAACGATGCATGCCCCGAAATCACGGTGAAGACACTGCTTGCCGGTCAATCATACCAGGCCGCCAACGCCTGGGAGATGATGAGCTTCGAACTGATCGCGAAGGTTGCGTTCGACAACCTGCTCGAACTGACGCGCACTGTCGGCCAGCTTGATCGCGACATCTACTATGTCGGCTCAGCATCCGGCGCCGATCTCTCGGCATTCGAGGCCGACGCGGCGGCCGAGGCTCCCGTGGCTCAGTCCTCGGACGCCGCCGCCTGATTTTTCTGCCCCCACCTGCCGTATCGCCAGGGTGCAAACACGTGGCGCTCCAGGCGAATATCCGGCACCGGATCGACGCCGTGGGTGCCGCCCGGTCCACACCGGAGGAAGCGCGACAGCATCAGCCAGAAGCCGCGCCACGCACCGTTGAGCTCGATGGCCTCGAGCGCATATTCCGAGCACGTCGGCCAATGGCGGCATTGTCCGCCGACCAGCGGTTTGAACGTGTAGCGGTAAACGTGAATGGGCGCCTTCATCAGCGCCTTCGCAATGCGGCTCATGACATCAAGACAAACAACCTGCACAGAGACATGGCTCTGCGTTCAGCAAAACCCAAGTCGCCATAGGAGTGCAAGATCGGCCGGTGGGTTCTTGAGCCCGCCAGTCAGGGCGTCGCCGGGTCCGCAGGGGCCGATTGCGCCGGAGCTTGCGGCTCGGCTGGAGCCTGTGGGGCGGGCGCCTCGGACCCTGAGGGTTGAGCGGCATTCCTCTTGGCCGCTTCGAGGTCTTTCCGCGCAGTCGCAAGCTCGGCGTTCAGGCCGTCGACTTGTTTCTGGAGCGACGCGACGGTGGCCTCGGCATCGGCCTTTGCCTTGTCGGCGGCTGCCCGAGCGTTTTCGGCGTCGGCTTTAGCTTTCTCCAGATCGGCTTTCGCCTTGTTGGCTTCATCGAGCGAAATTCTTGATTTCGCAGTCTGATCTTCCGCAGCGGCAAGTTTCGATTTGAGCTCTTGCACCTGCTTGTCCAGGGACTGGGACTTTGCATCGAGTTCCGAAACTTTTGCCATGGCGGTCGAAACATCCGCCTTGCCTTCCTCGACCTGGCGCAATGCATCGGCCTCGGCAGTCTTCAGGCGCGAAATTTCGTCCTGGGAGGCTTTCCGCTGCTCGGCGGCGGCATCGACCTGCTTCCTGAGTGCGTCGGCCTCACTCCTCAGAGCCGAAAGCTGCCCTTCCGCCGACGTCTTGCCCTGGAGACCGTAGATCGCGAGAACTGCAAGGACGGCGATCGCACCCCATTTGATCGCCCCGATCGGCGAATGGGCATCGCTTGCCCGTTTACTGCCGCTATCGCTGTTGGACGCCATCAACAATCTCCCATAGCCTTCATGCGCGTTCGAACGCTCATCGCGCGCGTCGATTTATCGAACGCCTGCTCCCACCGTACGCATACTCGGAGGCGGTAAATACTTCCACTCCCACTTTTCCCGGAGAAGACATTCATGCGAGAGATGATGTCGCGGGAAAGAATACTGCGGTGAGGCTCGGAGGCAAAATACCTGAAAACGGCATCGCCGCGGAGCGGCAAACGGGCGATCTCGGCGGCCGTTTCTGCCGTAAAGGTTATTGACCGGCGACAGCCGCATCGCGCCTGGCTGCAATTTCGTCGAGAGCGCTTTCGACGGCATCGAACACAAGCAGAGTCGATGCGTGCCGAGCTTTATAATTCCGAACGGGCTCCAATGTTCCGAGGTCGGCCCAGCGACCGGTTGGCGGGGACCCGCCTTCCTTCAGCATGGCGCGCATTTGACGACCGACGGAGCGCAGCTCATCGGGTGTCGATCCGATGATTTCGCGGGCCATGACCGATGCCGAGGCCTGACCCAGCAGGCATGCCTTAACCGACTGGCCATAGTCGCTGACGCGGCCGTCCCGGAGCGCCAAATCGATGGTCACGGTCGAGCCACAGAGCTTGGAATGGGCTGTTGCGCGGGCGTCCGGACGGTCCAGACGTTCGGTCCGCGAGATCGCACCCGCCAGCTCGAGAATGCGCGTATTGTAGATTTCGTCGAGATCGGCCATGGAATCCTGTTTCGCAGTCGGGTATCGACACTCGTCCAAACGCCCGGCTCGTCGTATATAGGACATTCTATATAGGATACGCTGACCGCTAATGCGAGGACCGGCGGTCAGTCTTAAGGCCACAGAAACAGATGAAAAAGCTTCCGCTCTCGACGCATGTCACGGCGCTGTCGCCGCGCCGCCCTTCGCGTGCCGAAGCAGAGGAGGCCGTGCGCACGCTGATTGCCTGGAGCGGGGACAATCCGGCGCGTCCGGGGTTAGAAAAAACGCCGGAGCGGGTTGCGGATGCGTTCGGCGAATATTTCCGGGGCTATAAGGAGGATGCTCTCGCAGAGCTGGCTGCGACATTCGAAGAGCCTTCCGGTTACAACGACATGGTGCTGCTGAAGGACATCGCCTTCGAGAGCCATTGCGAGCACCACATCGCACCCTTCTTCGGTACCGCACATATCGCCTATCTTCCTTCTGAGCGTATCGTCGGACTTTCCAAGATCGCGCGCGTCGTCGACATCTTTGCCCGTCGCTTGCAGACGCAAGAAGGTCTGACCGATCAGATCGCATCGGCGCTCGAAGAAGGGCTCAGAGCGAGAGGCGTCGCGATCATTATGAGCGCGCGCCATCACTGCATGGCGGCGCGCGGTGTCCATCAACGTGGCGTCGCAACCGTGACGTTTCGCTTTCTCGGTGAATTCGAGCGCGATTCAGCGTTGCGCGATCGCTTCATGGCGGCGGTCCGCGACTAGCCTCCATTCTGCAAATTGGGACGCATATGACAGACACGAGCAAGAGTTCGACCGAGCTTCGGCCCGGCGAAGCGATAGAGGAAATTTTGCGCTTTCTTCCGAAATTCGGTTCGGACGGACTGATCCCTGCGATCGTCACAGACGTGAAATCGGGCAACGTCCTGATGTTTGCCCACATGAACGAGGCGGCACTCGGGAAAACCATCGCCACCGGCTTCGCTCACTTCTGGAGCAGGTCGCGTGGCAAGCTCTGGAAAAAAGGCGAGGAAAGCGGAAATCTGCTCAGCGTGAGAGAAGTCAGAACCGATTGCGACCAGGACGTCATCTGGCTTCTCGTCGACGTCGGCGGTGCAGGAGTTGCGTGTCATACAGGAGCGACATCGTGCTTCTATCGCCGGTTGGTCCCCACGGGCGATGCTTCGCATGACATGAATCTTGAAATTGCTGCACTGCCACGCCACGCCGGATGCGGCTAAACGCGCCGAGGCGACTCTCATTCAGGTTGTCTTCACTGCAAGGTTGTTCGCGGTAGGCAATTCACCGATTGGTTACGTCTTGGTAGCGGGGTCTTAAGGCCCCCGGCGTTAGCATTGGCTGGAAAGCCAGAGACCTGAAGGGCGGCACCCGCGCTTCGATTCCGCCAGACAAGGTCAGGAGTGCCAAATGTCGGGGATGGCCGGTGTAAAGATCGGGTTAGCGTTGGGTGGAGGCGCTGCGCGAGGATGGGCCCATATCGGTGTCCTCAAGGCGCTCGCGCAAGCCGGCATCCAACCGGACATCATCGCAGGCACGTCCATCGGCGCCGTTGTCGGCGGATGCTATTCGGCAGAACATCTCGATAATCTCGAGCACTGGGCCCTCGACCTGACGCCGAAGCGGATCTTCGGTTACCTCGATTTCAATCTGGCGGGCACGGGACTGATCAGCGGCCAGCGTCTGTGCGGCCGCCTCGAACAGCATCTCGGTGATCGCAATATTGAAGATCTGAAGACGCGCTTCACGGCAGTGGCGACAGAAGTCGGCACCGGCCACGAGCACTGGCTGTCTCGCGGGCGCCTCGTGGATGCCGTGCGGGCATCCTACGCGCTGCCGGGCGTTTTCAAGCCGGTCAAAGTCAACGGCCGCTGGCTGTTTGACGGCGCGCTGGTCAATCCAATTCCTGTTTCGGTATGCCGCGCACTCGGCGCCCGGTACGTCATCGCGGTCAATCTCAACTTCGACATCCTCGGGCGCGGAAGCGTCATTTCGATGCCGGAAGCCCTCTATCAGGAGGAAGACGATCAGTTTCATCCGGCCGACGAAGACGCGGGTCAGAGCAAAACGACCGGCGTTCGAGCGCTGCTGCACAGGCAGTTCTTCGGTCGCGGCGATGATGCGCCGGGAATTTCGACCGTCATGGTCGACGCATTCAATATCGTGCAGGACCGCATCGCACGCTCGCGCCTTGCGGGCGATCCTCCCGACGTAATGATCTCACCGAGACTACAGGATATCGGCCTCTTCGATTTTCACCGCGCCAAGGAAGCGATCGAGCGCGGCAGCCAGGCGGTCGAACGCCAGCTCGATGATATCTTTCGTGAGATTGGGACGCGAGAGAAGCGCGCGCCCGGCCACGGCGAACGCGGACGCGCGCATTCCGTCTCTTCTGCGAACGCCCTTCAGCCGGTCGCCAAGTAACCGCGCATCGCGGTTACTTCCAGTTCGACCTCTGCCGTATGGTGCTTGACGATATCGCCGATCGAGACAATTCCGACCAGAACATCGTCCTCTATCACCGGCAGATGCCGGAACCGGCCATGCGTCATCGTCTCCATGATTTCTTCGATTGTGGAAGTCTTGGTGCACGATACGACATCGCGCGTCATTCCACGGCTCGCCGGCATTTTCAGTGCATCTGCTCCATGCTCCGCGATCAGGCGGATGATATCGCGCTCGGAGATGATGCCGGCGACCTTGCCACTGTCGCCAACGATGACGATGGCGCCAATTTTGCGGCTCGACAACCGCAGCGCAATTTCTTGAATGGAATCTTCCGGACACGCCGTCATTACACCGCGCGCCTTCGATTTGAGTATCTGTCCAATAATCACAGGTCCAGCCTCCGTTTTTGGAAGGCCATGCCAAAAGAGAACCGGACGATGTGCACGCCCCAACTCAATTGGCGCGCTGTCCGGCCTTCAGCCGGCTTTCCGCTGCGTCTTCCCACCTTAATCACGTCCGCTCTTTTGGCGAACTGAGCGAAGGCTGAGGCAATTTTGTCGCGAATGCAAGCACTCAATCGAATTCAGACGCAGGCGGAGGAATGTTGTGCGTTGCACTATCGAATGCGCCGAATGCGCATAACCCGAAAACATATCCCCCAATGTGTGCTTCCCAAGCGATCGCGCCGCTTTCACCGAATTTCCCAAATCCAACGATGGCGAGGAGATTTACGCCCACGAAGACGAGCGACGCGAGAACCACGCGGCGGTCTTTGAGGCTTTCCGCAAGAGACATGCTCGGAATTGCCCGCGGATCTTCACGAAGTAAATAACCCTCGCCGCGATCGATCGCATTGAACAGGAAACGCATAACGCCGCCCATCATTGCGGAAATTGCTCCAGATGCGCCAATGACGGGGGCCGCGAGCCCGGGATTGAGCAGCAGAAAGAGCAGCGCGCCAGTTATTCCGCCCAGAATGGAGAATGCAAGGAAGCGCAGATTTCCGATCCGAGCGCAAAGCACGGAGCCAAACGCCAAAAGCCATGCTGCGTTGAAGCCGAGATGCACAAGATCAGCGTGCACCGCCATGTGCGTGACGAACGACGTGACGGATGCTGTGGCACCGCCGGGCAACTCGGCGGCAAACCCTGCATAGCGAGCGGGTATGAAGGCGAGCGCCAGAACCCACCACTCGAACTGCTGCGGCGACATAAGCGAGAGTGCGATGTGAACCATGATCAAAACAGCGAGCGTTGCCAGCACGCCGCCCGGCACGTTGAAGATTGGTTCTCGCTTTGTCACGCTGTCCCACCCAGGCGGCTGGCGGGGTCGCCACCGGTGCCGCGTTAAGGTTCATTTCGATCATGCTGTCATTAGCCGACCGCTCGTGGCGTTCACACCTCGGATGGCATAAAGGATGCTCCCTCGTCCACATGTCCGACCCTCGCCATGCGGGTGTGTGTCGGAATGGCACGGCTCAGGTTAACGCCCTAACCATAGCCGATAGGACGGGGCGTCATGCTCATGCAAGAATCTGTCAGTCAAGCGCTCTATTCGTATTGGAATAGCCTCAGGGGCGACCGGGTCGCGCCGAAGCGCTTTGAAATCGAGCCATCGTGCATCTCCGCGAGCCTGCCGGATACCTTCATACTTGAGCGCATTGCACCCTCGGCTCTTCGTTTCAGGCTTGCCGGAACCCGCATCTGTGAGGCATTCGGCATCGATTTTCGCGGCGTCAATCTATTTCGGCTTTTCGACGATGCCGACGTCCGTATCCTGGAACGCCAGATTGCCATGAGCGCGTCAGACGGCGCAGTCTGCGTGTTTCGGATCAAGGCCGGCAATGCCAACGGATTTTCCGCCGATTTCGAACTCCTGATATTGCCGCTGACGCACACCCGCAACACGATCGATCGCTTTCTCGGCGCGCTGACCCCGATGAACAGGCCGGACTGGCTTGGAACGGTCGTGTTGACGCAAAGGAAGCTCATCAGCCACGAGATCGTGTGGCCCAACGGAATTCCGCTACCCGCCGAGATTCCGCAGAATAGACCGCCCATCATGCCGGCGATCCGGGAAGCGAGGATCGTACGCTCTAACCGACGGCAATTTCGCGTCTACGAAGGTGGCCTCGGCCGCTCCGATAACGAGTGATCGCCTTGGTTCAAATTTAACCTTTCAGCTCGTTAAGCCTCACCGACGCGCGCACCGAAGCCGATTATGACCCGCAAATTAGAGCTTCGTTAAGGAGCAGGCCTTCATAGTCCATGAAGGGTCGTCTTTCCGCAGCGCCTAGCGGCCGATGTCCCTCAAAAGGATCTATTCCCAGCGGGCCTCAAGGACCGGCCATGGCCGTGCATTCGACCACACTTCGTGAACCCCTGCATCACATGGAAGCGCCTTCGGCGCGCGACATGCGCAGGCATCGTCGGTTGCCGCTGTCGCTCGCCGGCCGCTTCATGCGTGCCGACCGAAACGAATTCACTTGCCAGCTTAAGAACATTTCCGTCGGAGGCGCGGCTGTTGCTTCCTCCCACGCCCCTGACATCGGCGAGCGGGTCGTCGCCTATTTCGATCACCTGGGTGGTATCGAGGGCGTCGTGGTGCGCCATATGCCCGAGGGATTTGCCTTCGCTTTCAAAGTCACGGAGTACAAGCGGGAAAAACTCGCAGCGCAGATTATGTGGCTCGTCAACCGAGGAGATTTCCCTGAGGAGGCTGGGCGCCTGCACGAGCGCATCGGAACCCGCGGGCGCCGGACGACGTTGAGGGTCGAAGACGTCATTATCGACGTTGAATTGCTCGATCTTTCGGCATCAGGCGCATCGATCGGCACGCCAGCGCGGCCGCCGCTCGGGAGTTTTGTCGTTGCCGGAAAAACCCGAGCAATCGTTCGGCGACATCACGAGCATGGCATCGGGGTGCAATTCTTGACGCTGCAATCGCCCGAGGCCTTGCACGATAGTTTTCCTTAAACGTTTTTGCGTTGGTTGTGTGATGCCTCAAATCGCTCGCCGAGTTGCCAAAATCTCAAAGTTAAATTTTTATATAGCTTTGGTGCGAATGCCGAGGTCGGCATTCATGCTAAAAACAAGTGTTTCGCGTAGTGTATCGTACCGTGTTCGAGGGCGTATCATGATGTACGGTAGCGTGGCCATTGGCGTGGCCGTGAGTTTGGTGGCTATGGCTATGCCGGCGGCGGCGCAGCAGGTTGCCATCGTAAGTCCGGCAGCAAAGCGCGCACCGGAATTCATGCGGATATACGGCAGTTCTCAGCCGCCTTATGGTTTCGTATCTTTCTGCGAGCGGGAGCCGACCGAGTGTGTCGCCAAGCCGAGCAGTGGCGAGGCGCGCCTCGACGCGACGCCGGAGAACTTGAGCGAACTCGACGTCGTCAACCGCACGGTCAATCATGAAATTGAACCGGCGACGGATATGGAAGTTTACGGCGTCACCGAATATTGGACACTGCCGAAGACGCGCGGCGACTGCGAAGACTACGCTCTCCTCAAGCGCCATCGTCTGATCGCTCGCGGCTGGCCGTCGAGCGCTTTTCTGATGACGGTCGTGCGCGATGAGAAAAACGAAGGGCACGCTGTACTCACGGTGCGCACAACGCTCGGCGACTACATTCTCGACAACAAAATCGACATCGTCCGACTCTGGAACCAAACGCCGTATCACTACGTGATGCGCCAATCGTTCGTCGATCCGAAAGCATGGGTTTCGCTCGATCCGAATGATGCTTCGACGCCAGCGGCGATTGCGGGCGTGCAGTCGGCTCCAGAACAGCCGCCGGAATTTCAGGGCATGGAGGTTTTTCCCTGATACCCTGGCCAGCGAGCGGGGATCATCCCCGCTTTCCGCATCTGTCACGCGCATCGGCGGTCGGTTCGATCATGCCGCGGCGGCTGCGATGCGTCAGGACTTCTGTGGTTTCAATCCGGCCGCAAATCGCTTCCAATTGGCGACGTAGCGCGCTGCGGCCCCTTGGAAACGCGCGGCATCTTCGTCGTCGATCTGACGGATAATTTTGCCCGGCGACCCCACCACCATCGATCGGGACGGTATTTCCTTGTTTTCGGGGATGAGCGTATTCGCTCCGATGACACATTCCTCGCCGATCCTGGCCCCGTTGAGAATGATCGATCCGATGCCGATCAGGCTACCGCGCCCGATCGTGCAACCGTGCAGCATGACCATATGGCCGATGGTGCAATCGGTGCCGATCGTCAGCGGGAAACCGGGATCGGTATGCAGCACGCATCCGTCCTGGACATTGGAACGCTCGCCGACCGTGATCCACTCGTTGTCGCCGCGCAGGACCGCGCCGAACCATACGCTCGCGTCCTCTTCCAGCTTCACCTTGCCGAGCAGCACCGCATTGGACGCGACCCAGAAAGCACCGCTGGCAGGCGTTGCAACATCAACGCCGTCCAAGTTGTAGAGCGTCATCGGTACCCCTCGTCGTATCTCAAACGCCTTCGAGATCCATATCGAGGATGGCCATCTGCAGCTGATAGGAGGTCTCGCCTTCGTCGACCTCGCGATAGAGCGCAGCGACGAACTCGTTATTGATGAAGACCTCGGCCATGTCATCCTTCTTGGGCTGCGGTCTGACTTCCAGCGTCGACGCTCCGAACGTCTTACGCAAATAGGCCTGAAGCCGTGCTAGCTCGTCTTTCTTCAAGTTCATGTCTCCTGATGAGTGTCAGAGGCCGCCGAAATCGTCGACCCAACCCTGCTCCATCGAGCGGGCGGGTTCGGCACAACCGGCACTGCCAACAATTTTAGCCGGAACCCCGGCAACGGTAACGTTCGGAGGAACGTCCGACAGGACGACCGATCCGGCGGCGATCCGCGAGCACGAGCCGACCTTGATATTGCCGAGGATTTTGGCTCCTGCACCGACCAGCACGTCGTCGCCGATCTTGGGGTGGCGATCCCCTGTCTCCTTGCCGCTGCCTCCAAGCGTTACGGCGTGCAGGAATGAGCAGTTGTCGCCGACCACGGCTGTTTCACCGACGACGAAACCGGTTGCGTGGTCGAGCATGATCCCCTGCCCGAAACGGGCCGCGGGGTGAATATCGACACTGAAAAAGCGTGAGCCCTGGCTTTGCAGATAAAGCGCGAAGTCGCGGCGCCCAAGCTTCCACAGCGCGTGCGCAAATCTATGCGTGACGAGCGCATGGAAGCCTTTGAAGTAAAGCAGCGGATCGAGAAAGCGCGTGCACGCGGGATCGCGATCGTAAACGGCGGACAGATCGGCTCGAAAAACCTTGCCGAGCGCATCGTCGTCTTCGAGCACGCTCTGAAACGTCTGCGAGATCAGACCGGCATCGACGTCGGTATGGTTGAGTCGCTGCGCGAGGCGATGGCAGATCGCGTTTTCAAGGTGCTGGTGGCTCAGAACGGTCGCGTAGATGAAACTTCCGAGCGCCGGCTCCGCCTTCATCGCCGACTGCGCCTCGGATCGGATCTGCGCCCAGATAGGGTCGACGATCCGAACCTTCGGCGTTGCTGTCTTGGCGTTCGACACGTAAGGCCTCTTGCTCGCAGGTCCTTGGCGGGGCTCCCGCCGCCGACATGGGCCCGTCCTCCGACGGTTATTCCAAAGCCGATTAACGGTGCCTCGCGCCCGGGTCAATCCGAGAACCGGTCTCCATTATATATGTTGTCGCACCGCGCGCATCTGCCGCCCGAACCGATCTTTGCCGTTCCCCGGATTGCTCATTAAATGGCCACGACAACCGAAAGGACGGCCGGCATGGCAGAGATCGAGGGTGACGGGCCGGCATTAAGATATGCCAAAGACGGAGCAATCGCCTGGGTGACGGCCGACAATCCGTCGCGAATGAACGCCCTGACGGGGGCCATGTGGGGGGCGCTGCCTGCCGCAATCGGACGTGCGGTGGCGGACGACGAAGTTCGCGTCGTCGTCCTGCGTGGGGCAGGCGACAAGGCTTTCTCAGCTGGGGCGGACATCTCCGAGTTTGAAAGCGGGCGCACCGGAGATGCAGCCAAAGTTTACGACGCGCTGAACGATGCGGCTTTCAACGCGTTGACCGATTGTCAGAAACCGACGATCGCGATGATCCAGGGGTTTTGCCTTGGCGGCGGACTTGGACTTGCGCTCTGTTGCGACATAAGGATCGCAGATGAATCGAGCCAGTTTGCCATTCCCGCAGCCAAGCTGGGCATCGGCTACAATGCTCGCTGGGTCCGCCCCATCCTCGCCGCCGTGCCTGCAGACCGCGCCAAGCAATTGCTGTTTACGGGCCGGCGTTTCCGCTCGGCCGATGCGGAAACGATGGGACTTGTCACGCAGCTCGTGCCGAAGGCCGAAATCGAGGTAACCGTGAGAGCGCTGGCGCAAGAGATCGCGGAAAACGCGCCGCTCTCCGTCGCGGCTGCAAAGCGCGTCATCGATGAAATCTCGCGCCGTCCGGAGCACCCCGATATGTCAAAGCTCGATGCGGCGGTCGAGGCATGCTTCGCAAGCGAAGATTACGCCGAGGGACGTCGCGCCTTTCTCGAAAAGCGGAAGCCGGAATTCAAAGGCAAATGAGACATTCGAGTCGTAGAGTTTGTCTTGCGTTGGCTGTCGGCCTTTCGGGCGTGGCCTGCACGACGGCGGGGCATGCCGGTGACGCGGCGGTTCAAAATGCGTGCTTCTCGCCCGCGACGCTTGCCGGCGTGCCGGGCGAAGAATTGGCCGCAAAAGGCAATCATACCTTCGACGCACCAATCAAGCTCGGCGATTTCAAACCGGCTCCCGCTGTTCCGGATGAACTTCGCGGCTCAATCCGGCGCGTGGACCTTCCCGCCGGAGAAAAAGTCATCGCGTTGACATTCGATCTCTGCGAGCAACGCGGCGAGATCGCGGGCTACGACGGCCGGATCATCGATTACCTGCGCCAGCAGGGCGTCAAGGCGACGTTCTTTGCGGGCGGCAAATGGATCGCGTCGCACCGCGCCCGTACTGAACAGCTGATGGTCGATCCGTTATTCGAGATCGGCAACCACACGGAAACCCACGCAAACTTGAGGCTATTGGTGCCCGCCGCGGTCCGCGAACAAGTCCTGGCGCCGCAAAAAGCCTATGAAGATGCGCGCGCAGATCTTGCCGCAAATCAGTGCCTCGCATCTTCGCCGAATGCGTTGCGCGAAATCCCCGAGCAACCAAAGGTCTTTCGCTTTCCCTACGGCGCCTGCAACGATGCGTCGATGAAAGCTGTCAACGATGCCGGGATGCTTGCCATCCAATGGGACGTTGCAACCGGCGATCCCGATCCGCATACGTCGGCGACAAGAATTGCGGATGCGATGGTCAACGAAGCCAAGCCCGGCTCGATCATTGTCAATCACGCGAACGGGCGTGGCTGGCATACGGCTGAAGCATTGCCTATCGCAATTCCGAAGCTCAAGGCCAAGGGCTACAAGTTCGTCACCGTCAGCGAACTCGTCGCCATGGGCAAGCCGGTCATCACCGCGGAATGCTACGATCGCAAACCCGGCGATACGAACCGATATGACTTCTTCGCAGCGTTGCAGCATCCGCTCAACTCCAATTCGAGGACGCAAGCGGTTGCCGCAGCTCCTTCTCAGCGTGCCGCCGTGACAAAGGGGATGAAACCGTGGTCGACGTCGGTCAAGTCTTCGCGTTCGCGCACTCGACAACCAGTCGACGGCACAAAATGAAATGACAAATGCGCGCCTCGAGGTTTTTCGGATGCGCGGGTTCGATCTCGAACCCATGACTCCGGTTACAGCTAAAATCCTTGGCCCGCTGCTCTCCGGCATCGACCCTTGGGCGCGCTATGCCTATACAGGCGGAGCGCTGACGACCTTTCTTGCCGGCGAAGAAGCGGGCGCGCCCCGTTTTGCGATCAAGGTGGATCGCGTCATAGCTGGAGCAGTCGGTATCCGAAACAACTGGCTTCGTGGCCCCTACCTGCAGTTTCTCGGCATTCTTCCAGCCTATCAAAGCCACGGCATCGGGGGTTCGATCCTGGACTGGATCGAGGCCGAAGCCCGCAATACCGACGCGCAAAATCTCTGGGTCGTCGCCTCGGAGTTCAATGCGCGGGCGATGTCTTTCTACGAGCGACACGGTTTCAGCCGTATCGCGACGCTGACCGATCTAGTCGTCGAAGGCAGTTGCGAGGTTTTGTTACGAAAGCGGCTGGTGGCAGTTTGAAATGCCCTGCTCAGCAATTTTACGGCAGGAGCGGGCGCTTCACCGGGTAGCCCCGGCCGTTTGCCTTTTTTGGGGCGCAGATCACGAAAATCGCGGCTAATAAAATAATTATTTACAGCTCTTTTTTGTGCGCCGCATTCTGCTCAAATTCGGCACGGATGACGATCCGTACACATCCTGAGAGGTACGGACTATTTCCCTCAACCGAGATCGTAATCCCAAATTCTTTTGGGACTTGGCGTCGCGAAAAATTTTACCGGAGCTGGGAACGCAACGCGGGGCAGAAATGTTTTTATTCGATTGGGATCGCGCGTATCGGGGACTTTCGATCGCGCTTCTCTCTGCATCGCAAAATGCTTTTTTCTTGTCAGTCGCGCTTACTGCTGCGTAGCTTCAATTGCGCTTCAGACAAGGGAAGCGAAACGAAATCCAGAACTCTCTTTTCGAGAGGTGACGGTATGACTCTGCAAGTGAGATTCAATGCTCTTGCTACCTTCCTGTCATTTGGTTTCGTGATAGCGGTCGTGCTCGGGATGATATGAGAACGACCTCCAGGAGGAACGCCTGAAACGCAAACCCGCGGCAATCGCTCCAAGGAGCCAACGAGACGGGGATTTTCCAGGAAGACTGGCGCGAGCCAAATGACCATCGGCGCGACACATGATGTGACCGCGCCGATTTTTTTGTTCCCGGAGCGGCGTCGCCGCCGCAATCAGGCAGCTCGAGTCGCTGTCGTCGCTTGGCTGTCGTAATTCAAAACCGGCGACAGCCAGCGTTCCGTTTCCTCAATCGTCCATCCCTTACGCGCAGCGTAATCGGCAACCTGATCGCGCTCGATTTTACCGACGCCGAAATAATGACTGTCGGGATGAGCAAAGTAGAGACCGGAGACGGCGGCGCCCGGCCACATCGCAAAGCTTTCCGTCAGCTCGATCCCGGCAGAATTCTTGACGTCCATCAGCTTCCACAGCGTCGCCTTCTCCGTGTGGTCAGGCTGCGCGGGATAACCCGGCGCCGGGCGGATACCCTGGTACTTCTCGAGGATCAGATCATCGTTCGTCAGCTTCTCGCCTTTCGCGTAACCCCAGAGTTCCTTGCGCACTTTCTCGTGCATCGCTTCCGCAAATGCTTCAGCGAGGCGGTCGCACAGCGCCTTGGCGATGATACGACTATAGTCGTCGGTCTTCTTGATATGCTTCGCGATCGCTTCGTCCTCGCCAATTCCCGCCGTCACGGCAAAACCGCCGATATAATCGCCAACGCCCGTGTCCTTGGGCGCGATGAAATCCGCAAGTGCGACGTGTGCGCGGTTGCGCAATGGATTGCGCGCAAGCTGCTGGCGCAGCGTATGCAGGATCGCGGCTTGCGAGGAGCGCGTCTCGTCGGCGTAGACTTCGATGTCGTCGCCAATCGCGTTGGCAGGCCAGAAGCCGACGACGGCCGACGCCGTCACCCATTTCTCAGCAACCAGGCGCTTCAACAGAACCTGCGCATCGTCGAAAAGCTTCTTTGCCTCGGCACCGACCTTATTGTCAGTCAAGATCTGCGGATAGCGCCCTGAAAGCTCCCAGGCCTGGAAGAAGGGTGTCCAGTCGATGTAAGGCACGAGCGACGCGAGGCTGTAGTTCCGAAACGCGCGGATGCCGAGGAAGCTCGGTTTCACCGGCTTGAACGAAGCCCAGTCGATCTTGAACTTGTTGGCGCGCGCCGCTTCGAGCGTAATCCGCTGCTTGTTGGCCTCGTGTGCAAGATGCGTTTCACGAACCTTGGCATATTCCGTTTTAATGTTCTGGACGAACGGTCCCTTGTCGGTCTCCGACAGCAATGTCGAGACGACGCCGACCGCGCGGCTCGCGTCGAGGACGTAGACAGCCTGACCTCGCAGATAATTCGGGCTGACCTTGACGGCAGTATGGACCTTGCTGGCCGTGGCGCCGCCGATCAGCAGCGGGCAAGCGAAGCCTTCCCGTTCCATCTCCGCGGCAACAAAGCACATTTCGTCGAGCGACGGCGTAATGAGGCCCGAAAGGCCGATCATGTCGACCTTCTCTTTTCTTGCCGTCTCGAGAATCTTCGCAGCCGGCACCATCACGCCGAGATCGATCACCTCGTAGTTGTTGCACTGAAGGACGACGCCGACGATGTTCTTGCCGATATCATGAACGTCACCCTTGACGGTTGCCATCAGGATCTTTCCGGCCGAGGGCATCTCGTCGAGGCCGGATGCTTTTTTCTCGGCTTCGAGGAACGGCTGCAGGTAGGCGACAGCCTGCTTCATCACGCGCGCCGACTTGACGACCTGCGGCAGGAACATCTTTCCAGCGCCGAAGAGATCGCCGACGATATTCATGCCCGCCATCAGCGGACCTTCGATGACGTGCAGCGGCTTTTCAGCTTTCGCGCGTGCTTCTTCAGTGTCGACTTCGATGAAATCGGTAATGCCATGCACAAGTGCGTGCGACAGGCGCTCCTCGACGGTGCCCTCGCGCCATGAGAGATCCTTTTCCTTGGCCTTCGCGCCGCCCTCGCCCTTGAATTTGGGAGCGGCGTCGAGCAGGCGATCGGTTGCGTCGGGGCGCCTGTTGAGGATCACGTCCTCGCAAAGTTCGCGCAGCTCGGCCGGAATGTCGTCGTAAACAGTCAACTGGCCCGCGTTGACGATGCCCATGTCCATGCCGGCTTGGATGGCATAGTAAAGGAACACGGAATGCATCGCCTGGCGCACCGGCTCGTTACCGCGAAACGCGAACGACAGATTCGAGACGCCGCCGGAAATATGCACGAGAGGCATCTTTTCCTTGATCTGGCGCGCCGCCTCGATGAAGGCGATGCCGTAGCCGTTATGCTCTTCGATGCCCGTCGCGACAGCGAAGATATTCGGATCGAAAATAATGTCTTCGGGCGGAAAGCCGACCTTCTCCGTCAGCAGCTTGTAAGCGCGCTCGCAGATCGACACCTTGCGTTCGACGGTGTCGGCCTGTCCGGCCTCGTCGAAGGCCATGACGACGACTGCTGCACCATAGCGCAGGACTTTGCGCGCATGCTCGAGGAATGGCCCCTCGCCTTCCTTCATGCTGATCGAGTTGACGATCGGCTTGCCCTGCACGCACTTGAGGCCCGCCTCGATGACGCTCCATTTCGAGCTATCGATCATCACCGGCACGCGCGAGATATCGGGCTCGGAGGCGATCATGTTGAGAAACGTCGTCATCGCCTTCTCGGAATCGAGCAGGCCCTCGTCCATATTGACGTCGATGATCTGCGCGCCCGCCTCGACCTGCTGACGCGCCACCGTGAGCGCGCCTGCATAATCGTTTTGCTCGATCAGCTTGCGAAACTTGGCGGAGCCCGTGACGTTCGTTCGCTCACCGACGTTGATGAACGATTGCGCTGCATTACCTGTTGTCATTTTCTGATTTCACCCGTGCACGAAAGGTTCGAGACCGGAGAGGCGCAGCCGCGGCTCTGCTTTGAAGGGCGTATGCGGCTTATATTTTTTCGCGTGACCGGCGATATGCGCGATATGATCGGGTGTCGATCCGCAGCATCCGCCGATGATATTGATCAAGCCGTCTGCAAGCCAAGGCTCGACCTTGCAAGCCATGTCGTCCGGAGTTTCGTCGTACTCGCCCATTGCATTCGGCAAACCGGCATTTGGATAAGCTGAGATGCGCACGTCCGCAACGTGGCACAGCTCGGCGATATAGGGGCGCATCAATTCGGCACCGAGCGCGCAGTTCAGTCCGATCGAAAACGGCTTTAGATGCCGCATGGAGTACCAGAACGCCTCCGCCGTCTGACCTGAAAGCGTGCGCCCGGAGCGATCGGTGATCGTGCCTGAGATCATGATCGGCAGTTCGAGATCCTTTTCCTCGAAGACTTCCAGCGTCGCAAAACCGGCCGCCTTGGCGTTCAGGGTATCGAAGATCGTCTCGATCAGGATGATATCCGCGCCGCCGTCGACGAGCCCGCGCACCTGCTCTTTATAGGCATCCCGCAACTCGTCGAAATTGATGTTGCGGTAGTCCGGATTGTTGACGTCCGGCGAAATCGACGCCGTGCGGTTGGTCGGGCCGACGGCACCGGCGACGAAGCGCGGCTTCTCCGGTGTCTTGGCGGTCCAAGCGTCGGCGGCCCGGCGCGCGAGCTTGGCTGCCGCGACGTTGATCTCGTAAGCCAAATCTTCCATTCGATAATCGGCGAGCGAGATGCGCTGCGCGTTGAACGTGTTCGTCTCGATGATGTCTGCGCCGGCAGCGAGATATTCGGAGTGAATATCCTCGATCACCTTCGGCTGCGTCAGAACCAGAAGATCGTTGTTGCCTTTGACGTCTTTGGAATGATCCGCAAATCGCTCGCCGCGATAATGCTCCTCTCCGAGCTTGTGCCGCTGGATCATCGTACCCATCGCACCGTCGATGATCAGAATGCGTTCCTTCGCGGCTTTTTCCAGCGCCGCCCAACTCGGCTTACGTCTCATCTCATACCTCGTATTCACAGATATTCGATCACGCCGCATTGGCGTCTGCATTCGATCTCGCAGGCCTCAGCCCCAGAAGGTGGCAGATAGCGTAAACGAGGTCGGCGCGGTTCAATGTATAGAAGTGGAATTTCTTGATCCCTTCGTCGACGAGATCCATCACCTGTTCTGTGGCGACCGCCGCAGCGACCAGATGGGTCGTTGCGCTATCCTCTTCCAAGCCTTCGAAACGCCGTGCAAGCCACGACGGCACGCTCGCGCCCGCACGTTTCGCGAAGCCCGACACTTGCTTGAAATTATGGATCGGGACGATGCCCGGCGAGATCGGTACCCAGATTCCAGCAGCTCGCGCCCGTTCGAGGTAGCGCAGAAAACGCGCGTTATCGAAACCGAATTGCGTGATGATGCGATCGGCGCCGGCATCAACCTTGGCTTTGAGATTTTCGATATCGGCATCGACGGACGGGCTCTCCGGATGCTTCTCGGGATACCCTGCGACCGAAATTTCGAAGTTTGCGATCTTTTTGAGCCCCGCGACAAGATCGGCGGCATTGGTATATCCACCCGGATGCGGCTCATATTTCGTGCCCGCGCCCTGAGCCGGATCGCCACGCAGCGCCACGATATGGCGGACGCCTGCGTCCCAGTATGCTCTGGCAACGGCGTCGACCTCGTCCTTCGTCGCATCGACGCAAGTGAGATGAGCCGCAGGCTTCAGCTGCGTTTCGCGCAGGAGCCGCGTGACGGTCGCGTGGGTACGTTCGCGTGTGGAGCCGCCTGCTCCGTATGTCACGGATACGAACTCTGGCCGCAGCGGAGCAAGACGCGCGATCGATGACCACAACGTCTCCTCCATTTTTTCGGTCTTCGGCGGAAAGAACTCGAAGCTGACGACGATATCACCCGAGCCGAGGAGTTTGCTTTTGCGTTCGTTGCCCTGTGTCATCAACGAGCCTCCTCAAGAGTGCCGGTGGCCGCGGCATCTCTGTTTGCTTTCCCTATGAACTCGCTCGGACGCTCGGCAAGCCAGAGCGTGACGGTCAAGATTTCTTCGCTACCACCCGGCTTGCGCGTGAGATCACGCACCATGCGCGGGACCAGGCCCGCATCCTTGAGCCAGCCGCCGATCTGATCATGCGAAAAACCCAGCCGCTCGTGGGCTTCCTGGGTGCGCAAGAATTCAAGCTCGTGCGGCGCAAAGTCGACGATCAGCAGTTTGCCGCCCGGAGCCAGAACGCGCGCGGCCTCGCGGATCGCCAGCGACGGATCGGAAAGAAAATGCAGGATCTGATGCATCACGATGGCGTCGGCCTGCCTGTCGGCGAGCGACAACGCATAGATATCGCCGTGGCGAACCTGCGCGCGCGTGCAGCCATCCGTGTTGAGCTTGGCACGCGCGTAGGCAAGCATCGCCTGGTTGACGTCGATGCCGAGCCCTCTTTCGAAGCGGTCCGAGAAAAGCTCGAGCGTTCGGCCCGTGCCCGTCCCGAGATCGAGAAGGAAGCGAAATGGTCCACTGCCCAATGCTTCGCGCATCGCGGCTTCGACTTCCCGCTCCGCAACATGGAGCGTCCGGATGCGGTCCCAATCGGCGGCGTGCTTCTCAAAGAATGCCTGAGCCGCCGCCTCGCGCTCCCGCTTCAGTGCATCGGCCCGCTCGCGATCGAGTCTTACCGCTGGTTCGGCTGGATCGACGTCGGCCACCAGCCGCAGCGCCAAGCGCCCGCCCGGCTGGCGGTCGGAGATGTGAAAATAAACCCAGCTTCCCTCGCGGAAGCGTTCGATCAGACCGGCCTCGAACAGCAGCTTCAAGTGCCGGCTGATACGGGGCTGGCTCTGCCCAAGGACAAGCGTCAGATCCTTGACGTTCAGTTCCCCACCGGCAAGCAGGAGCAGGATGCGCAGGCGGGTGGGCTCGGCCGCCGCCTTGAGCGCCGTAACCAAGTCCGATGTTTTGAGCTCCGCAGCAGACATACGCCGCAACATATAAAGACATGTTTATATGTCAAGCGCAGTCTTTGTGCCCTATCGAATACCGAACAGCGCTTAACCACGTTTTAGCAACCTCGCGCATAACGTCCCTGACGCCCTGGCTGACGCAGTGATGTACATGCAGCAACAATCCCCTGAACACGTTGAGATTTCCGGCGAAGCTTATCGCCTGCCGATCACTCTCAGACAAAGCGAGCCGAAGCTCGCGAGGCTGCCGGGCTTGCTGCTGATGTCGACGTTGGCGGCGCTCATCGTCGTTCCGCAAATCGGGCTTGCTGTCTACGCGCTTGCATCGGCGGAGTTGCGCGCCGCACTCGCGGCCCATCCGATTGCCGCAATCGAACTTGCCGTCGCGTTCACGTTCTGGGCCGGTCTCGTCTGCTGGCCGCTACGCAACATCATCCTCGCGATGGCCTCGGACCGCATTATCGATATCCGAAACGGAGAGGTCATGGTCGTCGACAGGACGCCGTTCTCCACCCACGGCTGGCGTATGCCGCTCGTAACCTATAGCGGCATTACGGTTCATCTTCGTACATCGCTCTCCAGCGTCCTGCGTGAGGTCGTGCTGGTGCATCCCGATCCGCGCCGAAGCGTCATTTTGGCGATGGCGGAACAGATCGGAAAACGCGAAATCCTTGAGCTGTGCCGTATCCTTGGGCTTCCTTTGCTGCGGCCCGACGCGCCGACCGGCACAAGCAGGCCTTCCGGCGGCCACAAATTCGACGCCGATCTTGCACCGGCTTGAGCGTGATCGGGCATTGTTTTGACGAGATTGTTGCTTCTCTACCGCGGTGAGGCGGTTTGTGCGGGCGGATCAGGGGCAGCACGGACCTTTCGGGCTGACTTCGAAAGAGAGAACTGATAAGGGGCGACTATGCGAGGGTTAGACACGCAGATGACTTCCTGGACGCGGACGCGCTCCGCCTGCTGGCTACTTGCCATGATCGCCTGCGTCGCAGCGCTGACGGCGAGCACCGCACGCGCGGAATCGCCGGCGGCCTATATGCAGGGCGTTCAGAACGAGCTTCTCGCCGCCCAGCGCACGGGAAGCGTCACGGCATTCAGCGATGTACTTCGCAAACATATGGACGTTCCCGGTGTAGGCCTGACCGCGCTAGGACCGCATGCGCGCACGCTGCCGAAGGCCGAGCGGCCGAGCTACTACAACGGCATGATCAACTTTATCGCGAAATATGCGGCCAAAACGGCGCCACAATATCCAGTGGCAAGTGCCGTCGTCGTCGGTCAAGGCCCCGGAGATGCAGGGGGCACGAACGTCGATGCACGCATCACATTGCGCTCGGGTGAAAGCTACGACATCCGTTGGCTCGTCGTGAAATCGGGGACCGGGTACAAGGTGCGCGACGCACAGGTCGTCGGGTTCTGGATGACATCGTTTCTCGATGATCTTTTCCAGAACTACATCACCGAGAACGGCAACAATCCCCGGGCACTCGTGCTTGCCTTGAGCCGCTAGCTCAATCTCACGACCGCCGTCTCGTCGGGGTCGAACCGGTTTGTGCCTTTTCCGCATACGCTGGAGACTTTTTTCGAATCCGTCGGTATGCCCCTTAATCTCGCTGGTATTGAACCCTATTTGGAGCGGGTGCGCGCGGCGTGTCGATGGCGGCACGCATTTCCGCGCCTTCATTCCAAGTTGCGGTTATTTCATTGACAACGCTGCGCTCCTGTGAGCGCTAGCGGACATATCGGCGCGTAATGTCCGGCACCTGGGATGCCGGGCTGATTGAAGCGGAACTTGCGGCACACGGCAGGACCGCGGAGCAGGTAGGGAGGCCGTCGTGCTTTCGGTGAAAACGTATCCTCTGGCGAGCGTTGCTGTCGCCGCCATGTTGGTCTTCGGGGCTTCGCCCGGATACTCTGCGACAAAGGACGGGACCGTTCTCGCGCAACAGCAAGTCGAGCCGGCTGATGCGGGTAAGACTTCTCCGGAACAGCCGTCTGCGGGCGAGGATGCGGCTCCGGTGACCGCTCCCGAATCCGGTGACGCCCCTCAGGAGGGCCAAAGCAGCCCGGCCGCGGAAGGAGCAGGCGATGCCGCTGCGCCTGCACAAGACAATGAAGCGCCGCCGTCCGATGCCGGCGTTAGCCCCGCACCCGACAATGCAGGACCCGCAACCGGCGACGATAAAGCCGCATCGCCTGAGGGCGGCTCTGCGGACGTTGCTCCGGTCACGCCGGAAAACCCGCCGACCCCAGCCGAGCCCGGCGCTTCAGAAGGCTCAAGCTCTCAGAGCTCGACCATCGACGCCAGTCAATTGAAAATCGGCCAAGCTGTGTTGGGCTCGGACGGGGCAAAGATCGGCGAAGTCAACGGCGTGAAATCCGATACCGCCGGCAAGGTGCAAGAGATCCTTGTCACTGCCGGAGGCGCAGCCGGCATCAACGCCAAGGTGTTCGCCGTTTCCGGCGACAAGATCACCGAGGTGAAAGACGACGTAAAGCTGTCGCTCACCTCGGAAGAAGCGAAGCAGCTGCCGATCATCGACAACAGCAACGGCTGAGCATTTTGATTGCGGCTTCCGACTCTCCTTCGTCGATCCGGCCGGAAGCCGCGGTTGCCATCCGCTAGCGGTCGAAGCGCTTGAACTTGATGCGATGGGGCTCGACAGCCTCATCGCCGAGGCGGCGTTTTTTGTCTTCCTCGTAGTCTGCGAAATTGCCCTCGAACCATTCCACGTGGCTGTCGCCTTCGAAGGCCAGGATGTGCGTCGCGAGGCGATCGAGGAAGAAGCGATCGTGCGAGATGACGACGGCGCAACCCGGAAAATCCTCAAGCGCCGCTTCGAGCGCGCCGAGCGTTTCGGTATCGAGGTCGTTGGTCGGCTCGTCGAGCAGCAACAGGTTGCCGCCCTCCTTCAGAAGCTTCGCCAAGTGCACGCGATTGCGTTCGCCGCCGGATAACAGCCCGACCTTCTTTTGCTGATCGGCGCCCTTGAAGTTGAACCAGCCGCAGTACGCACGCGACGGCACTTCTTTCTTGCCGCTGAGCAGCATCTGATCGAGGCCGCCCGAAATCTCTTCCCAGACGGTTTTCTTGTCGTCGAGATGCGCACGCGACTGATCGACATAAGCGATCTTGACGGTATCGCCCAGGCGGATCGAGCCGCTGTCGGGTTGCTCAGCGCCGGTCAGCATCTTGAAGAGAGTCGTCTTGCCTGCGCCGTTCGGACCGATGACGCCGACGATGCCGCCGGGCGGCAGCTTGAACGAGAGGTTGTCGATCAGCAGGCGATCGCCAAAACCTTTGCTCAGGCCATCCGCTTCGATGACGACGCCGCCGAGGCGCGGACCCGTTGCAATCTGAATGCTGGCGCGGCCGGTTTCTTCGCGACCTGCTTCGTCGGCGAGCTTCTCGTAGGCGGTAATGCGTGCCTTGGATTTCGCCTGCCGGGCCTTCGGCGATGATCTGATCCATTCGAGCTCGCGAGAGAGGGTCTTCTGCTTGCCTTCCTCCTGCGCCTTCTCGACGGCCTCGCGCTTCGCCTTCTGTTCGAGCCAGCCCGAGTAATTGCCCTTCCACGGCACGCCCTGCCCGCGGTCAAGCTCCAGCGTCCACTCGGTGATGTTGTCAAGGAAGTAGCGATCGTGCGTCACGAGGATCACGCAGCCCGCGTACTCCTTCAGATAGCGCTCGAGCCACGCAACGCTTTCCGCATCGAGATGGTTGGTCGGTTCGTCGAGCAGCAGGATGTCTGGTTTCGACAGAAGCAGGCGCGTCAAGGCAACCCGGCGTTTCTCACCGCCTGAAAGTTTCGTCACGTCGGCGTCGCCCGGCGGCGAGCGCAGCGCGTCGAGCGCCTGCTCGACCTGCGCATCGAGATCCCAAAGGTTCTGAGCGTCGATCTGATCCTGCAGAGCCGTCATCTCGTCCGCCGTTTCTTCGGAATAGTTGGCGGCGATTTCGTTGTAGCGATCGAGGATCGCCTTCTTCTCCGCGACGCCCTCCATGGCATTCCCGAGAACGTCCTTTTCCGGATCGAGCTCCGGCTCCTGCGGCAGATACCCGACCTTGATCCCGTCGGCCGCCCAGGCTTCGCCGATATAGTCATCGATCCGCCCCGCCATGATCTTGAGCAGGGTCGATTTACCCGCGCCGTTGAGGCCGACGACGCCGATCTTGGCACCCGGCAGGAACGAAAGCGAAATGTCTTTCAGCACCTGCTTGCCCCCAGGATATGTCTTGGAGAGCTTGTGCATGTGGTAGACGTACTGATGTGCGGCCATCGTGGGCGCCTCTAAGAAAGAAGGTTTAGGGATTAGGCGCGCGTTCTAGCCGATCGCCGCGCACTGCTCAAATATATCATTGCGCTCGGGTTTCAACCCGCCCAGACCGCCGCATGACCACAGGTTCATTGGGACGACGGCGCGATCAACCCTGGCAGCATTTCCGCTCGCTTGCTCCAGCGGCGAACGATCTCCGCTGCAATAACCTCGGCGGAGTGAAGCGGCTTGTATGTCCAGGTTTCGATCTCATCCCCAGGCGCAGGGGCCGGCCTCGTTGCTCCATAGTCGGCGAGCGCCTTATGAAAGCGGTCGAATTTCGCGCTTCCGCCGGACGGCGAGAAAATGTAGATGGGCCGGCCTGTCGCCGCAGCCTCGCAGGTCATACTGACGCTGTCGGCGGTGATGAGGAAAAGATCGGCATGGGCTAGAAAATCCGGATAGGGATTCTGTCCGGTGCCATCCCAGAACAACGCCTTCGCCTTGCACACGGCATCTTTGATGCGCGCGGCAAGTTCCTCCGGCGTCCGCCGCGATGTCGTGACCATCAGGCCAAATCCCTTATCGGCGAATGCTTGGAGACCTGCGATCAACTGGGATTCGTCGTCGCTGTAGCGGTAATCTCCGTTGGGTCCGCCGATCAGACATGCGATGCGCGGCTGAGGTAGAGCCGCGATCTCCGCCGGCATGTGTGCGCGGAGCGCTTCCAGGCGCTGCAGCGAATAACGGTGCGGCGCCGTCAGGGTTGAGATGACGTTGGGTCCGCGCCGATGGTCGTGCTCGGGGACCCAGATCAGATCGGCGCTTCCGGGGCCCGTACGGGGATCCATCAAAATAACCGTATATGTCGCAAAGCCGGCCTGACGGCGAAGTGCCCGGAGATAGGGGATCGTCGTGCGGCCGGTGGCAAAGGCCAATGCCGGCCACGGCGGTCTGAACGGCGTGTCCGGCTGCCCGAAACGTTCGCGAGGCGAGACCGGACCCCAGGGCGCCATCCATTTGAAGACGCCGCTCGGGGCCACCCGTTTGAGCTCGGCCGTCACGCCCAGCGCGTCGACGACGCCAAAGCATTGGGCTTCATGCCCCGCCTTGCCGTCCGAAAATATCCAGGCCGTCAGGCCTGCCAGGGGTCCCGCATGGGGCAACATACTTATCATACCACGATCTTTTCATCGCTCCCGGCCGAAGAGTCGAGCCCTAGGCCTCCGCGTGATAAGGAAACAAATGAAACGTAATGCCGCGCAGTAGCGTTCCTGATATTACATTTTCGGTCTCACGAACGGATTGTTTATGGCGATAGAACTCGACGCGACGGACTGGCGAATTCTGAAAGAGCTGCAGGCCGACGGCCGGATGACGAACATTGCGCTCGCCAACCGGATCGGCCTTTCGGCTCCGCCGTGCCTGCGCCGCGTCCGGGCACTTGAAGAAGCCGGGCTGATCTCGGGATATACCGCGCTCATCGATGAAGTCGCCCTCGGCTACGCTTTGACGGCCTTCGCGATGGTCAGGCTCCACAATCAGGCGGAATCCGATCTTCGCACCTTCGAAAACCGCATTCTCGCCTGGCCCCTCGTCCGTGAGGCCTACATGCTTTCCGGGGAAAGCGATTTTATGCTGAAATGTATCGCGCGCGATTTACCGGAGTTCCAGAACTTCGTGCTCGACGAGCTGACGTCCGCGCCGAACGTCGCGAGCGTAAAAACGTTTCTGACCATCCGAAGGACCAAGCGTGAACCCGGGGTCCCGATTGCTGCTGCGGGCCCGGACGAAACCTGAAGCACTAAGAGGCATTCGAGGGTGCGATGCAGTGCTTTTCGGCCGACGCGATGTCAACGAGGCTAGCGGTGCTGCTTGGCGCCCTATCACTCAGTGTAACGAGCGACGCTATCGCAACGTCGAGCGACCTCTACGATCGCTACTTCTCCAATGTTCTCGCTGGCCCACCTTGCTTCGCAAGGACATACGACGATGCACATCTCAAGGCGCATCCTGCTCAGCGCGTCCGCAGCATCGAGATCGATCTGTCCAAGACGAACTCCGACGGGTCACCGAATTCGTCAGACCGCTTCGAGCTTGGGTTTGCGCTGATGCTCGCGACAACTTCCGAGTGGTACGGTCAGTCCGCAAGCTGCAAGGCAAGCGACACAGCTTTCGAATGTTTTCTAGAGGCAGACGGCGGTCTCTTCCGGCTGGCACCTGCGGCAGACGGCGGCCTTCGCCTCGAGACTGGAGAAACTGGCATTACGATCGAAGGAACGTCCGATACGATCGAGCTCAGCGGCACCGAAGGCGGCGACAGAGTCTTCGACTTGTTGCCTTCGAAAGGCGAATGCGACGCCGCACGCGCCTTCTTCGAGGGCGGCAACGAATAGCCGCCCTGGCGCCGTCATGCACTACCTCCAGGCGACTTTCAGAACTTCGAGCGTTCGCGTGCCTTTCGGCGTCGTCACGTCGACGCTCTCGCCCTTCGACTTGCCGATCAACGCGCGCCCGATCGGAGATGAAATCGAGATCTTGCCATTCTTCAAGTCGGCTTCCGTATCCCCGACGATGGTGTAGGTCACCTTCTCGTCCGAGTCCTCATTCTGAAGCGTCACGGTTGCGCCGAACTTGATCGTGTCGCCGGAAAGTTTGGACGTGTCGATGACCTCGGCGCGATTGATCTTGTCCTCAAGCTCGGCGACGCGCGCCTCGTTCAGGCCCTGCTGTTCCTTGGCGGCATGATACTCGGCATTTTCCGAAAGGTCTCCATGGGCGCGCGCCTCCGAAATCGCCGCGATGATGCGCGGCCGTTCAACAGCTTTCAGGCGCTGCAGCTCCGCTTCGAGGTTCTTGTAACCCTCGACAGTCATCGGCACCCGTTCCATCATCTTCTCCACGTCTCGAACGGTCTCAATTCGCGGAGCGTTCGGCTCCGACCCAGTTAACTCGCGCTTTGGTGAACAGGAAAGTAGCTGTGCTGGCCGCGCTATTCGAAAGCGTTCAGATCACCTGCATTGCGAACGGCTCAATGATGCGCGAAAGCCTGCAGCGGTGCCACTTGAAGCGTATCTGAATTCAACGCCCTGATGGCCCGTGTAACCGCCACTGCCCCGGACAACGTTGTATAGTAGGGGATGTGGTGAAGCAAGGCCGTGCGGCGGATGTCCTTGCTGTCGCTCAGAGCTTTCGAGCCCTCGGTCGTATTGAAAACGAGGTGGATATCGCCGTTTTTAATCGCATCGACGATATGGGGCCGCCCTTCGAGCACCTTGTTGATACTCTCGCACTGAATGCCGTTGGCTTCGAGGAAGCGCTTCGTGCCACGGGTCGCCACGACCTTGAAGCCCATCGCCTCCAACTCTCTCACGGGGCTGACGATCCGCGCTTTATCGCTTTCCTTGACGGACACGAAAACCGTGCCACCCGAAGGCAGCTTCTGGCCGGCGCCGAGCTGGCTTTTGCCGAAGGCTATGGCGAAATCGTGGTCGATGCCCATGACCTCGCCCGTCGAGCGCATCTCGGGTCCGAGGATCGGGTCGACGCCGACAAAGCGCGCGAACGGGAAGACGGCTTCCTTGACGGCGATGTGGTTGTAAACCGGTTTGGCGAGATTGAAGCTCGCGAGCGGCTTGCCCGCCATCATTTGAGAGGCAATCGAGGCGATCGGCAGTCCGATGACCTTGGCGACGAACGGTACGGTCCGCGAGGCGCGCGGGTTCACTTCGAGAATGAAGACCTGCCCATCCTTGATCGCGAATTGAACGTTCATCAGGCCGATCACGCCCAGCGAGAGAGCAAGCTCGCGCGCCTGCCGCTCCAGTTCTGCAATGATGTCGGACGAGAGCGAGTGTGGCGGCAGCGAGCAAGCGCTATCGCCAGAGTGGATGCCGGCTTCCTCGATGTGCTCCATGATGCCGGCGACGAAGGTGTCCTTGCCGTCCGACAGGCAATCGACATCGACCTCAACGGCATCGGTCAGGTAGCTGTCGATCAGAAGCGGGCGCTTGTCGGATACGACGAGTTCGGACGGACGATCGAGCGTCGCCGAAAGACGGGCGACATAACGATCGACTTCGGCGCCGTCGTGCACGATCTCCATCGCCCGGCCACCGAGCACATAGGACGGGCGGATAACGACGGGGTATCCGATCGTTTCCGCGACCGCGCGGGCTTCACCCGGTGTCTTCGCAATGCCGCTCTTCGGCTGCGTGAGCTTCAGCTTGTCGATGAGTGCCTTGAAGCGATCGCGGTCCTCGGCGAGATCGATCGCGTCGGGCGACGTGCCGAGGATCGGAACTCCCGCTTCCTCGAGCGCGCTCGCGAGCTTCAACGGCGTCTGGCCGCCGAATTGAACGATAACGCCTTTGAGCTTGCCGTTGCCGCTTTCGACACGGATGATTTCCAGCACATCCTCGGCGGTCAACGGTTCGAAGAACAAGCGATCCGAGGTGTCGTAGTCGGTCGAGACGGTCTCCGGATTGCAGTTGACCATGATCGTCTCGTAGCCCGCCGCCGTCAGTGCGAAGCAGGCGTGGCAGCAGCAATAGTCGAATTCGATCCCCTGCCCGATACGGTTCGGACCGCCGCCGAGAATGACGATCTTCTCTTTCGACGAAGGATCGGCCTCGCAGACGGGATCGCCGCTGAGGCCCGTTTCGTAGGTCGAATACATGTACGCCGTGGGTGATGCGAATTCCGCCGCGCAGGTATCGATGCGCTTGAACACCGGCGTTACACCGAGATCGCGCCGCGTGCGGTGCACGTCCGTTTCGCTCATCCCCGCGAGCTTAGCAAGGCGCGCATCGGAAAAACCCTGCGCCTTGATCGCGCGAAGCTGTGCCGCCGTCTTCGGTAGGCCGTGCGCGACGACGCGCGCTTCGGTATCGACGATGCCTTTGATTTCGGCGAGGAACCAGGGATCGATCTTGCTGTACTGATGGATCTCTTCGAGCGGAAAGCCGAGCCGGAACGCCTGCGCGACTTTCAAAATGCGGTCGTACGTCGGGCGCGAGACGGCAGCCCGCACGACGTTCTTGTCGTCGCCCTGGCCGATGCCCTCGAGCTGAATATCGTCGAAGCCGGTGAGCCCCGTCTCCATCGAGCGCAGCGCCTTCTGAATGCTTTCGCGGAAGGTGCGACCGATGGCCATCGCTTCGCCTACCGACTTCATCGACGTCGTCAGAGACATGTCGGCGCCGGGAAATTTCTCGAATGCGAAGCGCGGGATCTTCGTCACGACATAGTCGATCGTCGGCTCGAAGGAAGCGGGCGTTGCGCCGCCCGTAATGTCGTTCTGTATTTCATCGAGGGTATAGCCGACGGCGAGTTTCGCCGCGACCTTCGCAATCGGAAAGCCTGTCGCCTTGGATGCCAGCGCGGACGATCGCGACACGCGCGGGTTCATTTCGATGACGACGAGACGTCCGTCGGCGGGATTGACTGCGAACTGCACGTTCGAACCGCCCGTCTCAACGCCAATCTCACGCAACACCGCAATCGAAGCGTCACGCATGAGCTGGTATTCTTTGTCGGTCAGCGTCAGCGCCGGGGCCACCGTGATCGAGTCGCCGGTATGGACCCCCATTGGGTCGACGTTCTCGATCGAGCAGATGATGATGCAGTTGTCCGCCTTGTCGCGGACGACCTCCATCTCGAATTCCTTCCAGCCGAGGACGCTTTCCTCAACCAGAATCTGATTGGTCGGAGAGGCATCGAGACCGCGCTCGGCGATCTCGAAGAACTCCTCGCGGTTATAGGCGATGCCGCCCCCCGTTCCGCCGAGCGTAAACGACGGCCGGATGATCGCGGGCAGACCGACGTGATCGAGCGCTTCGGCAGCTTCCTCGCGCGAATGCGCGAGCTTGGAACGCGGCGTCTCAAGGCCGATTGCGCGCATTGCCTCGCGGAAGAGCTGACGGTCTTCGGCCTTGTCGATCGCGTCGGCCTTGGCGCCGATCAGCTCGACTCCATAGCGCTGCAAGACTCCCTGCTTATGCAGCGCGAGCGCCGTGTTGAGCGCCGTCTGTCCACCCATCGTCGGCAGAATGGCGTCGGGCTTCTCCTTGGCGATGATCTTCGCGACGACTTCCGGCGTGATCGGCTCGATATAGGTTGCGTCCGCGAGGTCCGGGTCCGTCATGATGGTCGCCGGATTCGAGTTAACCAGAATGATTCGATAACCTTCCTCGCGCAGCGCCTTGCAGGCCTGCGTGCCGGAATAGTCGAACTCGCAGGCCTGACCGATGACGATCGGACCGGCGCCAATGATGAGGATCGATTTGATGTCGGTGCGTTTGGGCATGCCGCGCAAGCGTTTGGCCGAAGCGGAAGCGGGCGACGCAGCCGGCTCGGTGATTGATGTTTCTGATCTCAGGCTAAGGGGGGCTTATAGGCAAAGGCGGACGGGGGGGGAACCCTCAAAATACTGCGGCATAGGGTTTCCCAACGTAACGCTGTGTCAGAAAACTACACCGTGGCGTACTCTACACGCTTCATCGACGGCAAAAACACAGTGAGCAGCCCCAAGAGCGGCAAATACGAACAGATGTCATAAACGTAGTCGATACCCTTGGCGTCGGCGACGACACCGAGCACTGCCGCGGCGATTCCCGCCACACCGAAGGCAAAGCCGAAGAACAGCCCCGCAATCATGCCGACGCGTCCCGGCACGAGTTCCTGCGCGAAAACGATGATCGCCGGGAATGCCGATGACAAGACGAGGCCGATCACCACCGACAAGGCGATGGTCCAGTTCAGGTTGGCGTAGGGCAGCGCGAGCGTGAAGGGCAGCACACCGAGAATCGAAATCCAGATCACCGTCTTGGCACCGATCCGGTCGCCGATTGGGCCACCGAGAATCGTGCCCGCCGCGACCGAACCGAGAAATACGAACAGCAGCAGTTGCGACTGCTGTACCGAAACTCCGAACTTATGCATCGTGTAGAAGGTATAGTAGCTCGTTAGGCTCGACATGTAGATGTACTTCGAGAAGACGAGCAGCGCCAATGTCGCGAGCGCCGTGATGGTGCGATTGCGAGGAAACGGCATTGCCTGAATTTCGCCGGCGGTTTTCGGCCGGGCGCGAACGCTGCTATCCCACTGGTTCACACGCCACAAAATGACGATACCGAGCAGCGCCGCAACGGCGAACCAGGCGATGCTCGACTGTCCGTAAGGCAAGACAATAAATGCCGCGAGCAGCGGTCCGAGCGCAGTCCCGAAGTTTCCACCAACCTGAAACAGCGATTGCGCGAGGCCATGGCGACCACCGGATGCCATGCGGGCGACGCGGGACGATTCCGGATGAAAGATCGCCGATCCCAAGCCGACGAGCATGGCTCCGGCAAGCAGCATCGTATAGCTGTGAGCGAACGCCAGCAGAACCAGCCCGAGGAGCGTGGACGCCATTCCGGCGCTCGTCGAATACTCGACCGGACGGCGATCGGTGTAGTGGCCTATCACGGGTTGCAGCAGTGACGCGGTCACCTGAAACGCCGTCGTCAAAAGCCCGATCTGCCAGAATGCCAGGCCGTAATTGGTCTTCAGCATCGGATAGACGGCGGGTAGCAACGACTGCATGACGTCGTTGAGCAGATGGCAAAAGCTCACTGCCAGCAAAATCGAGAACGTTACCCTGGCGGCCGCCGGACGGGCGACCACGGACGAATCAATTGCGGTCATGAAGATTGTCTCCGGCGGCGCTTGTAGCGCCATCGTCGACGACGGTCACCATTGTGCACGGCATAGCAGCTATCGAAGCAGAGATGCGACGGCCGCCAAAGGTGCGCTGAGTTGACGTTCCTTACTTGCCGGTATCGGATGTCGCACCTTGGGCTGGCGCCGGTGCGGGAGAGGCTGCAGGAGCAGGCGGGACGACATCCTTCGGCGGCTCGATCTTGAGGTCGAGCGGGAACGTGTATGACGTCTTGAAAACCGGCTTGTCGTCGCGCCCTGGGACGAGCAGCGCATTGCTGACAGGGAGCCCCGTCATCACGTCGACGTAGAACATTCGATAGGTCTGATTTTTGATAGTCTCGCCTTTGGCGAGTTCGCTTTCAAGCCTGTAGGACATTACGTCGTGTCCATCGATCTTCGTCTTCCCATTGCACGTATAGGCGCCGACGTCTTTTTGCTCCGCGAGCACGGACTCCTGCACCTGGGTCTGCAACTGTCCGGCGATGTTGGCCGGCATGGGCGTCCAGCTTCCCTCTCCTTGCCGTGACCAGGCTTCCCTACCGACGAGAATGATTTCCGACGACTTTTTCGTAAGGGTGTTCGTCACCTTCTGATGCATGCGATCGGGGAGAATGTAATCGACCTCCATCGTCGATGGTCCATTCTCGGTGAGCATGTTGCTGTTCATGCGGAACCATGACGACTTGCGCAGCTTTTGCAGCGACGCGGCAACTTGGTCGCTGCACGGGTTGGGTTCCTTTTTGGCTTGGGAAGCCTCGGGTTCCTGCCCCAAAGGAACCGGCTCGGCCTGCGCTACGCCCACGTACGAAGCGATCGAGAGAACGGCGATTGCGATACGGCGCATGGGCGTAGATCCTGGAGAAAAGCGAAGCGACAAAATTTTAATGAAGCTTTTGCACAGGCGCATTTGCCGGCGCAACGATCTCAACGTCGGTCGGATAAGAATACTTGACCTTCAGAGCTGGAGGAGCTGTGCCGGTCAGCGCAGCGATAACATTATACGCGGGCTTTCCCGATGCCGGATCGACATAGATGGTGCGTGCCATGATCTTCGATGTATCGGCGCCATCCGGCACTTTTTCGGCTGTCCGATAAGCAAGCATTTCCTGCCCATCGATTTTTGAGTTGCCTAGACATTCAAAGGCTCCGAGGTTTTTCGGCTCTCCGACAGCCTCCGCAAACTCGGCAATGATCGATTGCGTGAACTGGGGCAGAAGCTCTTCGAAGGCGCCGCTCGTCCCGGCAAAGGCGCGATTGCCGACCAGCATCGTCTGCTGTTCGCCGGGCATCGCTGGCGACTTCACCGACTGCAGCATCTTATCCGGCGGCATATAGTCGATTTTCATATGAACCTCGCCTTCCGCCGAAGGCTGGCTGAACTCGACGCGGAAGACCTTGGAGGTGCGCTGCTTCTCGAATGCGGCGAGTACGTCCTTGCTACAATCGGCGGCAGAAGCAGGACCGGCCGCTGCAATCAACAGGAGAGCCAAACAAGACGCGCGCATCAATTCCTCCGGGCAATTTTTCTCCGCTTATAGCGGGGTTTAGCCAAAGCGCGATCTTAAAGTTCGGCAAGGTTTATTTGATAGCGGTCTGTCGGGATGCTCCACCGAGCTTAGCGCTCGCGGTGTACCGGGCGGCCTTTCTGCTCGCGCATCATGTTGACGAAGCGCGTGAAGAGATAGTGGCTGTCCTGCGGACCGGGCGAGGCTTCGGGATGGTGCTGCACCGAGAACACCGGTTTGCCTTCCACTGACAAGCCGCAGTTCGAGCCATCGAAAAGCGAGACGTGTGTTTCGACGACGCCCTTCGGCAAGCTGTCTCGATCGACGGCAAAGCCGTGGTTCATCGAAACGATCTCGACCTTGTTGGTCGTAAAGTCTTTGACCGGATGATTGGCGCCGTGATGGCCCTGGTGCATTTTTTTGGTCGTACCGCCGAGCGCGAGACCCAGCATCTGGTGGCCGAGGCAAATGCCGAAAACAGGCTTGCCGCTGTCGACCAGCTTCTTGATTTCGGGCACCGCGTATTTGCCGGTCGCGGCTGGATCGCCCGGACCGTTCGATAGGAACACGCCGTCGGGATTGCGGGCGAGCACGTCCTCGGCTTTTTCCGTCGCCGGAACGACCGTCACCTTGCAGCCCGCCGATGCGAGGCACCGCAGAATGTTGCGCTTCAGGCCGTAATCGATCGCGACGACGTGGAACTCGGGATTTTCGTTGCGCGTGTAGCCCTTGTTCCAAATCCAGCGTTGCTCGTCCCAGGAGTAGCTCTGGCCGCTCGTCACTTCGGGCACGAGATCCAACCCGAGCAGACCTGGCCATGCCTTCGCATCGGCTTTCAGCTTGTCGATATCGAAGTTGCCTGAGGGCTCGTGCGCGATGACGGCATTCGGCATGCCCTTTTCGCGAATGCGCGCTGTCAGCGCCCGCGTGTCGATGCCACTGATCGCGATGATGCCGCGCGTCTTGAGCCATTCGTCGAGATGTTCGGCGGCCCGGTAGTTCGACGGCGCGGTGATGTCGGCGCGCAGAACGCAACCGCGCACGCCCGAGCGCGAAGCGAGGTTCGAGGTTTCTGTGTCTTCGTTGTTTGCTCCGACATTGCCGATGTGCGGAAACGTGAAGGTGATGATCTGGCCGGCATAGCTCGGATCGGTCAGAATTTCCTGGTAACCGGTAATGGCAGTATTGAAACACACTTCGCCGACAGCGCTGCCTGCCGCGCCAAGGCCGCGGCCGGCAATCACGGTGCCGTCATCGAGCACGAGGCGCGCAGTCAGGGGCACATCTGTCCAGGGTTCAGGTGCAGTCATCGACAATCCGGTATGTTCGGGGCGCACAGCCGCATAAGGGCTAAATTGCGCCGGAACCTATGGGAACGACGTTAGCCCGTCAATTGCGCCACGCGACCGCCGGACTGCCGCGTCGCTCTTGCTCCTGCGGTCACGGACTCCTAAACCACTGTCTTGCAGCCTAGGAGACGACAATGCGTGCGAAAATCAGCGACGACCTCAAAGTGGCGATGAAAGCCGGCGATAAACAGCGCGTCGCGACGCTGCGTCTCATCAACGCTGCCATCCAGTCCACGGAGATCGAAGCCAAAAAGACTTTGGACGACGCGGGCGTCCTTGCCGTCATGACCAAGATGGTGAAGCAGCGGCGCGACTCGATCGAGCAGTACACGAACGGCGGGCGACCGGACCTCGCCGCGACCGAGCAGGCCGAGATCGCCGTCATCGAGGCATATTTGCCGAAGCAGATGGACGAGAACGAGGTTAAGGCCGCTGTCGAAGCCGCCATCAAGGAAGCGGGCGCCGTGTCGGCCAAGGACATGGGCAAGGTCATGGGCGTGCTGAAGGCCAAGTACGCCGGGAAGATGGATTTCCAGAAGGCAAGCGCTGCCGTCAAAGCCGCGCTCGGGTAAATCTTTTCAGCAGTACGCCGCGGAACCGGGCAGGCTGTGGAAAGCGGGTACGCCTGCGGCCGGTATGCTCAAGGCGTACAATGTGCTCTGCCGAATCACTTATTGAGTCGTTCACGACGAAACTTGTGATTCACCGAGGCCGCACCAGCCGATGCGATTCAATCCGAACTTTCTGGATGAGATCCGCGCGCGGGTTCCCGTTAGCCAGGTCGTTGGCCGCAAGGTCGCGCTCAAAAAAGCCGGGCGCGAATACAAGGGCCTGTCGCCGTTCAAGACCGAGAAGACCCCGTCGTTCACCGTCAACGACCAGAAGGGCTTCTACCACTGCTTCGCGTCGGGCGAGCACGGCGACATCTTCACGTTCCTGATGAAGACCGAGGGCCTCGAATTTCCGGAGGCCGTCGAGCGGCTGGCGCAGGAAGCGGGCATTCCGATGCCGAAGCAGCCGGAACGGAACATCGCTGAAGAAGATCAGCGCGACCGGCTCTATCGCCTGCTCGAAGCCTCGGCCGTGTTTTTTGAAGACAGCCTGCGCTCGGGTCTCGGAACGGAAGCCCGGCGCTATTTGGAAAAACGCGGGCTCGCGCGCGAAACAATCCAGACGTTCCGCCTGGGATTTGCGCCGAACTCGCGCACCGCATTGACCACCCATCTCAAAGCGAAAGGTTTTTCGCTGGCTGACATGGCTGTCGCCGGCATGCTGATCGCGGGCAACGACATCCCCGAGCCCTACGACCGGTTTCGCAACCGCGTCATGTTTCCGATCCTCGATCTCAAGGGGCGAGTCATCGCGTTCGGCGGCCGTGCGCTCGAAAAGGACGTTCCTGCCAAATATCTGAACTCGCCCGAGACGCCCCTCTTTCACAAAGGCCACACACTCTTCAACGCAGCGCGTGCGCGCTCCGCCGCTCACGATAAAGATCGCGTCATTGTCGTCGAAGGCTACATGGACGTCGTGGCGCTTTCCGAAGCCGGATTTACCGAATCCGTCGCACCGCTCGGCACTGCGCTCACCGAGGATCAAATCAAGCTCCTGTGGCGGTTTGCGCCGGAGCCTACGCTCTGTTTCGACGGCGACAGCGCGGGCCGCAAGGCCGCCGACCGCGCCGTCGAGATCGCCCTGCCGTGGCTGAAGCCGGGCCAGAGCGTCACTTTCGCCTTCCTGCCAGAAGGGATCGATCCGGACGACCTCATCCGCCAGCAGGGCACGTCCGCCATGTCCGACGTCCTCGCGCGTACGCGGCCGCTCGTGGACGCCCTTTGGGATCGCGAGCTACGGACCGGAGCCTGCACCACACCCGAGCAGCGCGCGGCTCTTGAAGCACGCCTTTTTGCCCTGGTAGCGACGATCCAGGATGCAACCGTGCGTTCCCACTATCAGCGGGAACTCCGCGACAGGTTGTATCAACTCGGACGTAATCGCTATCCGCGCTCGATGCCAAGCACGCCACAGGTGGGACGACAATTTCAGGGCATCGCGCAGGCATCCTACGCACGTCCCGTAGCGGCACCGGACTGGAAGGCGCGCGACCGAGCCCGGCTCAACGGGCCCGAGCGGCGGTTCACGAAAAAAAACATTTCTCCCGAGTTGGTTAATGCCGGCCCGGAACTCGCCGGACAGATGCAGAGCGTCCGCCCGCGCGAGGCTCTTATCATGAAGACGCTGCTGAACCACCCTTGGCTGATCGACGAGCATTCCGAGGCGATTGCGGCGATCGAATTTACATCTCAGCCGCTTTCCGCGCTTCGGGACGAGATTTTAGCGGTGCACGCGCGCCAGAATTCTCTTGACAGGGCCTCTCTAGGTACCCAATTGAGCAAATCGGGGGTTGCGAAGGTGGTGGACCTCGTCGCGCGAACGATTACGCATATCAGCGACCGTTTTGCCGAGCCAGATGCCTCCACCACCGATGTCGAGGCCGCCTGGAACCATATTCTTGCTCTGCATCAGCGGCAGGACGCTTTAGGGCGCGCGCTGAAGGCAGCAGAAGAGGCTTGGTATCGGGATTGCACGGAAGAGGCCGAGACCCACCTTCTCGACATCAAACGCCAGATCGCCCGCGAGGCGTCGATGGACCAGATGGACGCCGAGATTGATCAACCCACGAATGACACACCGATCGTGAAGCGTGCTGGCTAGGTGCGCTTAAGTTTATCCGGCCCCGGGCATTGCGGTGCGGCAATTGCCAGAGACCTAAAAATAATGATTAGGCCGGCTCCGTCGCGAACGGCCTGTACACAAGGACATCAGGATGGCACGCGCCCAGCAGGCAGCTCAGAAAACGGAAGATAAAGAGCAACCGGCAGCCGACGCGCCCGAGCGCGACAGCCCCCTGCTCGATCTCTCCGATCAAGCGGTCAAACGCCTTTTGAAATCTGCGAAGGCCAAGGGCTACGTTACGCTCGACCAACTGAATTCGGTGCTGCCGTCGGAAGAGGTTTCGTCCGACCAGATCGAAGACCTCTACGCGACACTCTCCGACATGGGCATTACCGTCGTCGAGAACGAGGACGGTGAAGAGGCAGCGGAAGCTGCCGAAGAAGGCGGTGAAGAAGAAGAAGGCCGCGCGCTCGTCGCCCAGAACAACGCCCTCGTCAAAAGCGAGACGAAGTCGGAGCCTGCCGAACGCACCGACGACCCCGTGCGCATGTACCTGCGCGAGATGGGGTCCGTCGAGCTGTTGTCGCGCGAAGGCGAAATCGCCATCGCGAAACGCATCGAGGCCGGCCGCGAAGCCATGATCGCGGGTCTCTGCGAAAGCCCGCTGACGTTCCAGGCCATCATCATCTGGCGCGACGAGCTCAACGAAGGAAAGATTCTGCTTCGCGACATCATCGATCTCGAAGCGACCTACGAGGGGCCGGAAGCAAAAGAGGTTGCCGAAACGGCATCCGAAGACGCTCCCGAGCCTGAGCAGGCTGCGCCGCGTCCGTCGGGAGCGCCGGAAGGCGAAGGCGACGATGAGGACGAATTCGAGAACGCCATGTCGCTCGCCGCGATGGAAGCGGAACTGAAGCCGAAAGTCCTCGAAACGTTCGACAAGATCGCCGCGACCTACAAAAAACTTCGCAAACAGCAGGACAAGAAGCTCGAACAGCAGCTCGTCGGCGACCAGGGCTCACGTCAGCAGCAGAAGGCTTACGAGAAGATCCGTGACGAGATCATCGTCGACGTCAAATCTCTGTCGCTCAACAACAACCGCATCGAGAGCCTCGTCGAGCAGCTTTACGCGATCAACAAGCGCCTGATCGGCCTCGAAGGCCGCCTGATGCGTCTTGCCGACAGCTACGGCGTGCCGCGTCAGCACTTCATCGACGAATATTACGGCAACGAGCTCGATCAGACATGGCTCGATCGCGTCGCCGGCAACGGCAAGAAGTGGGGTCAGTTCGTCAAGAGCGAGCGTGTCCAGGTCGAGGACATTCGCGCCGAAATCCATCAGCTCGCGACGGAAACCGGCCTCGAAATTCCCGAGTACCGCCGTATCGTCAAGGCGGTGCAGAAGGGCGAACGCGAGGCGCGTCAGGCCAAGAAGGAAATGGTCGAAGCCAATCTTCGCCTCGTCATTTCGATCGCCAAGAAGTACACGAACCGCGGCCTGCAGTTCCTCGATCTCATCCAGGAAGGCAACATCGGCCTGATGAAGGCGGTCGATAAGTTCGAGTACCGCCGCGGCTACAAGTTCTCGACCTACGCGACGTGGTGGATCCGGCAGGCGATCACCCGCTCGATCGCGGACCAGGCGCGCACGATCCGCATCCCGGTGCACATGATCGAGACGATCAACAAGATCGTCCGGACGTCGCGCCAGATGCTGCACGAGATCGGCCGTGAGCCGACGCCGGAAGAGCTGGCCGAGAAACTTGCGATGCCGCTCGAGAAGGTTCGCAAGGTCCTGAAGATCGCTAAGGAGCCGATTTCGCTCGAAACGCCGATTGGTGACGAAGAAGATTCGCACCTTGGCGATTTCATCGAAGATCGTAACGCCGTGCTGCCGATCGAAGCGGCGATCCAGTCGAATTTGCGCGATACGACGACGCGCGTGCTCGCCTCGCTGACGCCGCGCGAAGAGCGCGTGCTCAGAATGCGTTTCGGCATCGGCATGAATACCGATCACACGCTGGAAGAAGTCGGCCAGCAGTTCTCGGTGACGCGCGAACGTATCCGTCAGATCGAAGCCAAGGCGCTTCGCAAGCTGAAGCATCCGAGCCGCTCGCGAAAGCTCAGGAGCTTCCTGGATAATTGATCAAACAAAAAGGGCCGCGAAAGCGGCCCCTTTTATAATAATCGACGACGAGTGCTTGGAACTTAACTATCGGGACTTGCTCGCCCAGCCCTTACCCGCCAAACGTATAGCGTTTGCTACGCAAGCAAAACCGTCCTCGATTAGCCTCCAATCGCGCTCTTGATCTGGAGGACCATCCTTCCGCGTATAGGAGGCAGGAGAAAAACCTCCATTTCTCAAAGGATAAAAACGGATTTCGATTGGACCCAAGATCGCCCGCCGTTCATTCAGATGAACCTGCCACGGAGCCGCGGGACCGCCCCGCGCATTCACGCTAGCGATTAGCGCATCAAGATCCATCGAATGCTTGCGATAGAGAGCGATTTGCTGCGCGATTTCATCGGAGTCTTCACATCCCAAGATTTCGCTGTCTGGCCTCCACGCCAATCCCAAATTGTCTAATCGCATCCATGCGTGAAGAACTTGCTCAACAGGACCGGGAACCTCAGTCTGGGCCTCGGCCCAACGACGAATGGAACGGTCACTGACGGACAACAGCTTAGCCGCTTCAACCTGAGTGAGGTTTAGAGCATCCAAGCACGATCGAAATTCTCGCGCGGTCATTATGACCTATCTTTGTAGGTCAAAATTTCCTATTGTCAACAGGTCATTGCGGGTCTGAACTCCTTCACGACCCAATCGATAAATACGCGGACGCGGGGCGAGAGCTGGCGGCTTTTGGGATAGAGCAGCGAGACCGGCGACGGTGACGGCGGCGTCGCCTCCAGCAGCGGCACGAGGCTGCCTTCCGCGAACGCGTCTTCCACACCCCATCGCGGCACCTGAATGATGCCAAGGCCGAGCTTGGCAGCGGCGCCGTAACTTTCCGCAGCGTTGACAGAGAGCACACTCGGCAGCGTCACCGTTTTCAGAAACCCGTCGACTTGAAACTCTAGCGGCAGCACGTAACCCGTCGCCGACGACTGAAAGCCAATCATGCGATGACCTTCGAGTCGGTCCCATCGTTCGGGCATGCCGAAGCGCTCGATGTAGCTCGGCGCGGCGCAAGTGACCTCCGGAAGGACCGCGATGCGGCGCGCTACCATCGCACTGTCGGCAAGCTCGCCGACACGCAGCACGCAATCGACGCCTTCGCGGACGAGATCGACGAAGCGGTCGCTCTCGCTCATGTGCAGTTCGATGCCCGGATATTCGGCGAAAAAGCGCGGCAAGCTCGGCAGCAGGAAGCGTCGTGCAAGACGTCCCTGTACGTCAACGCGCAGCACGCCCTTCGGCTTGGCACCGCCAAATGCGCCTTCGGCATCTTCAATGTCGTCCAGGATGGCGAGGCAACGGCGATAGTAGGCTTCTCCGTCCGGGGTCACCGCGACGTGACGCGTCGTGCGCTCGAGCAGCCGAACGTCCAGGCGGCCTTCGAGTTGCTTGACAGCGTCCGTTGCCGTCGAAGCGGGCACGCCTAGGTCTCGGGCGGCGAGGCTGAAGCTTCGCCGCTCCGCCACCCGTGCAAACAGGCGCATTTGCTCAAGTCGATCCATTATTCGCTTATATCGGATAGTTTTGCCGGAAAATCCCAGATTATTCGAACAATGGAAAGGGCCATCTTTCACCCGACCGGCTGTCGCCGGAACAAAATTCAAAGGAGGCCAGAAATGTCCAACAGTCCGAAAATCGCCCTCGTCACGGGAGCCAGCCGAGGCCTCGGCCGCAACACGGCCATTGCCCTTGCTCGGAACGGCATCGACCTCATCGGCACCTATCACAGCAACAAAAAAGAGGCCGACGAAACCGTCGCGGCCATCAAGGCGCTGGGGCGCAAAGCCGTAATGTTCCAGCTCGACACGGGCAATGTCGCGTCCTTCCCGGCGTTTGCGTCGGAGGTGCGGACGGCGTTGAGGAGCGTGCGGTCACGCGACAGCTTCGACTTTCTCATCAACAACGCCGGCATCGGCATTCACGCGCCGTTCGCGGAGATGAGCGAAACGGACTTCGACCGGCTGATGAACATCCACTTCAAGGGCGTGTTCTTCCTGACGCAAAAACTGCTGCCCCTGATCGCGAACGGCGGGCGGATTGTGAATCTGTCGAGCGGATTGGCGCGCTTCAGCATGCCGGGATTTGCGGCCTACGCCTCGATGAAGGGCGCTGTCGAAGTCCTGACGCGCTATCTCGCCAAGGAGCTTGGGCCGCGCGGCATCGCCGTCAACACCGTCGCGCCAGGGGCAATCGAAACAGACTTCGGCGGCGGCACCGTGCGGGACAACAAGCAGGTGAATGACTTCGTCGCATCGGTCACAGCTCTCGGCCGCGTCGGCGTGCCGGACGATATTGGTCCAGCCATCGCCAATCTGTTGAGCGACGGCAATCGCTGGATCAACGCGCAGAGGATTGAAGTCTCGGGCGGCATGTTCGTGTGATGTTGAAAAAAGGGCCGCAAAAGCGGCCCTTTTTATCCGGTCAACGCTGCATCGCGTTATCCGACGACGACGTCGCTGATCTGAATGACGGGCGCCAGGTCGGTATAATTCTGGATATCGCCCATGATCTCCTTCGCATGCGGGCCAAATCCGGCCTGAAACGCATCGACGGAATCGCAAAACAGGTGGCACATCGCGACGTAGGTTGCCGGCGCGCCTGGAGCACCCCCAGCGACGCCCTTGTCAACCGTATACGACTTGCAGCTATCGCCCATCCTGGCTTTGACCATCGGCATGTGCTTGTCGCGATAATATTCGTGGTCGAATCGCGCGCCAGGAACGTTCGGGTACATCACGCTGACCTTAATCATATCCTACCTCCTCCTATCGCGCAGTTGCGCCTATCCGGCGCGTGCTTAGACCTGCCCGCGTCTCCATGCAATCGCGTTTATATTGCGATGCTCTCTATTCGATTTTTGCGATTTCCGCTTCGCCGCCGCCGGCCTTTACGACGTCGCCGACGGATTTCCCCATCAGAGCCTGTGCCAGCGGCGAGACATAGGAGATGGATCCTTTCGCGGGGTCGGCTTCATCCTCGCCAACGATACGGAATTTCTGCACGCGGCCGTCGTCCCGTTCCACCGTGACGCTGGCGCCGAACGAAACGACGGACACGTCGGTCACCGGCGGCTGCAGCTCCGCCGTTGCGAGACGCTGGTTCCAATAGCGCAGATCATGCGATGCGCGCGCGACGGCATTGCGTTCACCGGCCTCGTGCGCCGCGGTCAATTCCACCTGAAGGCGCTTGATCTCGCTTTCGATCAGCGCGAGGCCCTCCGGCGTGACGAGGTTGCGATGCTCGGAGACAAGCCTCTCGGGAAGCTCATCGAGCGCTTCTGTTTCTTTGACGAATGCTCTGCTCATCAGGCTAACATAGGGAGTTTAGAACGCGGGTTCCAGCATGCGCCAATTCCAACAAACCCTGACGCTCGAGACCAACGGCCCCGGTCTCCTCGAATTTACGGATAAAACCACTCAAATTGTCGCCGCCTCGGGAATTTTGACCGGCGTTGCGCACGTTTTCTGCAGGCACACGTCGGCATCGTTATTAATCCAGGAAAACGCGGATCCCGACGTCCAGCGCGATCTCGTTGCGTTTTTCAAGCGGCTCGTGCCGGACGGCGATCCGATTTTCGTTCATCGCGCCGAAGGCCCGGATGACATGCCGGCGCACGTCAAAACCGCGCTGACGCAGACGACTCTGGCTATCCCGATTGCCAACGGAGCGCTGATGCTTGGAACCTGGCAAGGGATCTATCTCTTCGAGCATCGGCGGCGGCCGCACACGCGCAGCGTGGTCGTTCACATCGTCGGAGACTGATGAAAATCTCGGTCCGCGCCGTTTTTGATCTTCACAAGCCCCAGTCAGTCGGAAATGTCGCGTTTACCGCACCCTGTCTGCGCATGGAAGGCGCGGGTTCGACCTGCTAAGACCCGATCGCGTTTTTTAAATCACCAGCCCGGAGACTTCGATGTCCGACACGACCCCTGAATCGCAAGCCCGTGCCGCGACGGCGGCGTTGATCCGCGACTACTACGCCGCCTTTAATCGTGGCGATACCGACGCGATGATCGATTTTATGACGGACGACGTCATCCACGATGTCAATCAGGGCGAACGCCGGCACGGCAAGGAGAAGTTTCGCGCGTTCAACGCACGCATGACGCACAACTATAAGGAAGAGCTGAAAGACATCGTCGTGCTCGTTTCCAAGGACGCGACGCGCGCCGCCGCCGAATTCAACGTGCACGGCGTCTATAAGAACACCGAGGAAGGTCTTCCCGAAGCGGCAGGCCAGAAATACGTCCTGCCCGCCGGAACGTTTTTCGCCATTCGCGACGGAAAGATTTCGCGCGTCACGACGTATTACAATCTGACCGATTGGATCACGCAGGTCGCAGGCTGAGGGGACGACGCGAATGGCAGCGTCAGCTGAGAAAAAGAAGCTCGACGTCAAGTCGGTCACCGGCGAGGGCATTTACAAAATCCTCCCCGATCTCGCGCGGCTGCGCATCATCGTGTTCCGCGACTGGCCGTATCTCTACGATGGCACGCTGGAGTATGAAGAAAAATATCTGAAGAAATTTGCTTCCGCCAAAGGCGCCGTCGTCATCACCGCCTATGACGGTGCGGAGATGGTCGGCGCCTCGACGGGTGCGCCGATGATCGAGCACGCCGACGAGTTTGGCGAGCCGTTTCGCAAAGCGGGCTACGACATCTCGAAGATCTTCTACTGCGGCGAGAGCGTGCTTTTGAAAAGCCATCGCGGTTACGGACTTGGCCACGCCTTCTTCGACGGCCGCGAGGCGCAGGCTCGCAAGCTCGGCGGATTTCAGTATTCGACCTTCTGCCGAGTCATTCGACCCGACGATCACCCATTGAAACCGGCCGATTACGCCCCACTTGACCCTTTCTGGAGAAAGCGCGGCTATCATCCGGTCGACGGCATTATTGCCACGTATGACTGGAAGGATGTCGACCAGCCTGGCGAAACGCGCCACGACATGCAGTTCTGGATGAAGACGCTTTGACGAAGCAGCCGAAGACTTTGAAAGTCGCGAGCGCGCAGTATCCCGTCGGTCAGCCGAATACGCTTTCCGAGTGGGAGCAGAAGGTTGCTGTCTGGGTCAAGAACGGCGCCGCGACGGGTGCCTCTCTTCTCGTCTTTCCGGAATATGCCGCTATTGAACAGGCAGCCTGCTTCGGCCCTGAAGTCTATGGCGATCTGAAACTAACGTTGGCGAAGGTTGCCGCGCTGACGGCGGAACGCGTGCAGTTCCATGCCGATCTGGCGAAGAAGCACAAGGTCCACATTCTCGCCGGATCCGGGCCGCTGCTCAAATCCGATGGCCGGTACGTCAACGCCGCGCAACTCATCACCCCCGACGGCGCGATCGGCGAGCAGGAAAAGCTCGTGATGACGCCGTTCGAGCGCGACTGGGGCGTCACGGCCGGCGAAACCGTTCGCGTCTTCAAGACCAAGCTCGGCATATTCGGCATTGCGATCTGCTACGATAGCGAGTTCCCGCTGCTCGTGCGCGCGATGGCGGAAGCCGGCGCCGAAGTCGTGCTGGTGCCGTCATGCACGGAGCGCGTCTCCGGCTATCATCGCGTGCGCACCGGCTCGCTGGCGCGGGCGCTCGAGAACGGCATAGCGACGGTGCAAAGCCCGACCGTCGGCGACGCGCCGTGGTCGGCGGCCGTCGACTTCAATGCCGGTGCAGCAGGCATCTATGTCCCCTCAGAGCAAGGTATCTCCGATACCGGAGTGCTTGCCGAAGGAACGCTTAACGCAGCCGAATGGGTCACGGCGACTGTCGATCTCGAACGTCTGCGGCGCGTGCGGGAAACGGGCGAGATGCACAATTATTGCGACTGGGCATTGCAGCCCGGCGCGCCGATGCGGCGCGTCGACGTCGAAACGATCTCGCTGATTTAGGCCAAGCTATTTCAACGCCCAAGTCGTGGTAACGCGCGCTTCAAGCGTGCTCGACCCGCGTTCGATCGGAACGGCCGCCGCTTGCGCCTTGGCAAATCGCGGCGCAGCAAACGTCACCGGGACATCTGATGTCGTTTCCTCGGATATCTGCAGGACCTCGCCGACATCAACGCCGGCTGCAGCGGCCAGCAGCTTGGCGCGGCGAAGCGCGTTCGCAATCGCATTCTTGCGCGCTTCGTCCTTCAGTGTTTCGGCCTTGGAAACCTCGAATGCCAATCCCTGAACCTGATTGGCTCCGGCACTGACGATATCGTCGAGCACGGTTCCAAGCTTATCGAGATCGCGGACCAGCACAACGACCTGATTGCTGACACGATAGCCTCTGAGCTTCGGCGGCTGGCCGTCCTTGGAGTAATCCATGACCGGCTCGACGTTGAAGGATGCCGTCTGAATGTCTTTCGGATCGATGCCTTTGGCCTTGAGCTCCGAAATGACTTTAGTCATCGCGTCCGTATTGCCGTTCAGAGCTTCGCGAGCCGTCGCCGCCTCGGTGGTTACCCCGGACGTAATTCGCGCCTGATCCGGCTCAGCTTCCACCGTACCGGTCGCCGAAACCGTAATTGTGCGTTCCATGTCTTTGTCCTCGGCGTGGCTTGCGGAAAGCGGCAGCATCGCGATCAGCGCGGCCGCGATAACGCCTTTGAGAATCGCCCTTTCGGCGACGCGCAGCGTGTTGTTCAGCATGGATTTTCCAACTCCTCGGACTGGCGCAAATGTCGCTATAGAGCCTTGGCGGAAAAAAGAAGGCGAAAGGCTGTCGCGCGGTTGAACATCTGATATGAGAGCGCGGCGTGGGCCCGTAGCTCAATGGTTAGAGCTGACGGCTCATAACCGTCTGGTTCCAGGTTCGAGTCCTGGCGGGCCCACCATTTTTGTTCGGTTCTGACGCGGATCAGCGCCTCGCGACGTTACGAGTTGCAGCTGCGCGGCTTAAGCTTGTCAAGCGACCGACTACGACGGCCTGGAAAAAACGTAGGCAAGACCGGTAAGCATCAAGAGCGCAACGGCGATTGCGGGCATGGGTGTCGGGTGAGTGCCAAACCAGAATATCGCATAGCCAAGAGCGCATCCGACCACCGCGGCTGATTTGGCGCGTCGCGGAATGGCACCCCGTTCGCGCCAATCCCGCAGCATCGGCCCGAAGACCCGGTGAGACAGCAGCCACGCTTCAAGACGAGGCGACGATCTTGCGAAACAAGCTGCCGCGAGAATGATAAAGGGGGTCGTCGGCAAAATCGGCAGGAACGCACCAGCGACGCCTAACGCAACGAAGAACAATCCGGTTGAGGCGAATAGAATGCGCAAGGGGCGAGGTTCTTCCGTTTTTACCTGAGCACTTGAACGATCCGACCTGTCGCGTCGACCAGGCCATACCGGTTGAGACTGAATGCGTGTACGCTTTATCGACGACTTTATCGAGATCTGCATCTCCTGCATCCCGCAGGCGAGGTACGCAATTACGCCGGACTAGAGCGGCAGAAGGGCCTGTGCTTTGGCTATTGACTACCAACAGACCAGCGATCTCGATGCAGATACGTTCATACGCATCCTTGAAAGCTCGGGCCTTGCCAAGCGGCGTCCAGCGCATGACCGCGACCGCATCGCGCGTATGCTTGCCGGATCGAACCTCGTCATCGTCGCACGCGACGGCGGCATGCTCGTCGGCGTTGCGCGCGCTCTGACGGACTACGCCTATTGCTGCTATCTCTCCGATCTCGCCGTCGATCGAGCTTACCAAGGCCGCGGCATCGGACGGCGATTGATTGAAGAAACCCGGCGCGCCGCAGGACCGGAAACGATGTGTCTGCTATTATCTGCACCCGATGCCGTCGGGTTTTACGAAGCTATTCAGATGCCCCTGCAGTCGCGCGCCTTCATGTTTCCGCGCGAGCGTTAGCGGCCCGCTTCAATTCACGTCGACGAGAGATGATTTGCCGATATCGGCGATCCTGCGGATACCTGCAAGCGCCATCGTGACATCGAGTTCCTTCGCGATGATGTCGATTGCCTTGCTCGCGCCCTGCTCTCCTGCCGCACAGACTCCGTAAAGGTACGAACGACCCAACAAGCAGGCCCGTGCTCCTAGTGCCAGAGCACGAAAGACATCCTGACCGGAGCGGATGCCGCCGTCGAAAAGGATCTCGGTTTCAGAGCCCACGGCTTCAGCAATACGCGGCAGAAGCGAGATCGACGACGCCGCACCGTCGAGCTGGCGGCCTCCGTGGTTCGAAACGACGATGGCGTCGGCGCCCGCCTTCACCGCTTCGCGCGCATCCGCGACGTCAAGAATGCCTTTGATGATGAGCTTTCCCGGCCAGCGCTCCTTGATCCAGGCGACATCGTCCCACGACAACGCCTGATCGAACTGGCTGTTGATCCAATCCATATAGGAACTGAGATGCTCCGTTCCCGCGATGCGCCCCTGGACATTGCCGAACGTCTTGCGCTTGCCGAGAAACACGCCCGCAACCCACGCGGGCTTGGAAAGAATATGCGCAATGGTTTGCGGTCGAATGCGCGGCGGCACGGTCATGCCATTGTGGATATCGCGATGGCGCTGCCCGAGAACCTGCAAATCGGCGGTCAGAACCAGCGCGCTGCATTCGGCTGCCCGGGCCCGCGCAATCAAATTGGCAATAAAGCCCCGGTCCTTCATGAAATAGAGCTGGAACCAGAACGGCTTCTCGACCGCATCCGCGACGTCCTCAATCGAGCAGATCGAAAGCGTGCTGAGAGTATAGGGAATGCCTGCCTTCTCGGCCGCACGGGCGGCGGCGATCTCGCCATTGCGATAGGCCATGCCCGTCAAACCGACCGGTGCAAGTGCCAGAGGGAGTGGTTTCACACTGCCGAGCAGCGCTTGCGAGAGGTCGCGATCAGAGGCGCCTCTCAGAATACGCTGGCGGATTTTGATTTTGGAGAGATCGTCGCGATTGGCGTGCAACGTCTCTTCGGAATAGGAGCCCGACTCGTAATAGTCCATGAACTCGCGCGGCACCTTACGGTGCGCGATGCGGCGCAAATCCTCGATGCACGCGACAGACTTCAGCGTCACACGATGCGTCCGTTATCGCCAGGGTTTCGACGGCACCTCGCCTCAGCCATCTTCTTGAACGGAAATCGCGACGCCGGGGTGGACGGACTTGAGCTGGCGGACATCGTCCAGAGCCTCGGCCCAGACGTTGCACGGTCCGGCAAGACGAATTTCACCGCGTGTCCGTGAAAGAGGCGTCGGTCCGAAGCCGATCGCGATGGCATCGCCGTCCGGCCAGAACGCGATATCGCCGGGTTTAACCACGACGCGGGCATCCGGCTCCGCGGCGGATGACACAGGCGCATCGAAATACACTTCCTCGCCCCAGGTCCTGGCAGCGGCTTCAATGGGCAGTGCGGCCCAAATTCTCTCCGCGGTCGGCGTGTCCAGCAACCTCGCGCGAATTGCTACGCCTCCGGCCCGGATTACGATCTTTCGCATACGCCTCAACCCCTCAAGGCCTGCGCGACCGGGACGAGACGCGGCCGCAAGGGGCAAGTTTCTCATTGTGGGCCGCAGTCTTCAAGGGTTTCAAGGGCGCCAGAGCCCAACAATTTCACGGAAAATGCCAAATTGCGCCCGCTCATCGTTCGTGCAAGGTCCGCCCGCCGTCTCGCGGTTGATCATCTGCAAACGTACGATGCATGAGATGCATGAAAGGGCGCTTTTCGCGCCTGGCGTTAGCGCTGCTCGCGTCAGGCTGGCGGGCGGCCGAAAATCATCACCGCATTGAGGCCGCCGAACGCGAAGGAGTTCGACATCGCGTAGGTGACCTTCTTGTCGCGGCCGACGTTCGGAATGTAGTCGAGATCGCAGCCTTCGCCCGGCTCATCAAGGCCGATCGTTGGAGGCACCCAGCCTTCCTGCATCGCCTTGATACAGGCAACGGCCTCAATGCCGCCACCAGCGCCGAGCGGGTGCCCGTGCATCGACTTGGTCGACGAGATCGGAAGCTTGTAGGCGTATTCCCCGAAGACGTTCTTGATTGCCTTCGTCTCGTTGATGTCGTTATCCATCGTCGCCGTGCCGTGAGCATTCAGGTAATCGATCTGCTCCGGCTTAAGCCCCGCGTCGTCGAGCGCGTTCTGCATGGCGACGCTCGGGCCTTCGACGGTAGGCTTCACCATATCCTGACTGTCCGATGACATACCGTATCCGCAGAGCTCGGCCAGGATCGTTGCACCGCGGGCCTGCGCGTGCTCAAGGCTTTCGAGCACGAGAATTCCCGCACCTTCCGCCAGTACCGTTCCGTTGCGCTTCTTCGCGAACGGGAAGCAGCCCTCTGGCGACAGCACGTGCAGCGCCTGCCAGGCCTTCATCGTCCCGTAGTTGATGACTGACTCGGACGCGCCGGCTATCGCGACGTCGACGACATTGTCCCGAATGTAGTCGCGGGCAATGCCGATGGCGTGAGTTGCCGTCGAACAGGCCGAGCAGGTCGCGAAGGTCGGACCCTTGACGCCGAACTCGATGCCGACGTGGGCCGCCGCAGACGACCCGATGATGCGCAGCAGCGTCAACGGATGGGTGGCGCGCTTGTTATGAATGAAAAGATCGCGATACGCGGTCTCGAACGTGACGAGGCCGCCAGCGCCCGAACCGATGATGCAGGCCGAGCGATAGGGATCGGCTTCCGGCAGTTCGAGACCAGACATGCGCACGGCTTCGTCGGCGGCAGTGGCGGCGAACCAGGAATAGCGGTCGGCGAGAGTAATGATGCGGTCGCGCTTGAAGTGCTTCAGGCGCTGCTTCGGATCGAAGTCCTTGATCTGCGCGGCGATCAGTATCTTGAGATCGTCGAGCGGGAAGCCGTCAAGCGGACTGACGCCGGATTTTCCGGCTTTCAACCCAGCCCAGAACTCGTCGACCGTCGTGCCGATCGGCGTTACGACTCCGAGGCCCGTAACTACGACGCGCCGGCCCGGTTTACTCTTCGACATTACTTCGCTCTTTCTTGTCTCACGACTCCGCGGACGCTCCGGCCATGACCGGCGTCCGCATGGTTCGCTTTCGTGGGAAGTTGGTCGCCGAAATCGTCAAGCTTTAGCGGCAGACGCCTGCTTTGCCGCAATCAACGATTTGACGCGATCAACGACGGAGCCGACGGTCTTGAACGCCTCGACTTCTTCGTTGGCATTGTAGGGAATTTCGATACCGAAACCATCTTCGATGTCGAATACGATCATTGCAAGATCAAGAGACTCGATCTTGAGATCGGTAAGCTGGGTGTCGAGCGAGATATCGTCGCGCGGCTCCTTCATATGCTTCTTAAGGATATCGATAACCTTCGTCGCGACTTCGTCCATTGGCCTCTCCCACCCCCGCAGACTTCTGCGATGGGCCAGTTTTGCTTGGCATCTACCTAAATCAAGACCACTACATCAGCAAGCGGGGGGGTCACTTATCCTTAAACGTCTGCCAAGTCCAGCAGCGGACGGTCGCGGGTCGAAATCGCCCTGCCGGAACGCATCGAACTCCCTGTTCAAAGGCCGATTTTCCGCCGGAGTCCGGGCCCGCGTCGGCTAGCCTTCGCGCGTCAAAAGTAGTTCAATCGGCCGCGACTCTTTCTGCCGGAAACGGCACCGGAAGAGCGAACACCTTCGACTTGGTCAAGCACCTGAATCGGACCGGACGACCATGACGCCCGAAGCAGCCCAGCCGCCCGCGTCCACTTCCCCATCCTGGATTGCCTCATATCCCCCCGAGATCGACTGGTATATGCCAATCCCGACCGGGCCGGTGCCGGAGCTTCTGGAACGGGCCGCGCGCCGTTTCCCGCGTAATACGGCCATCAGCTTTCTTGGGCGCGCAACAACCTATGCCGATCTGGCCGCTGAGGTCGACCGGGTAACCGCGGGCCTGCAGCAGATAGGAATCGGCCGCGGCACGAAAGTCGGACTATTTCTTCCCAACACCCCGACATTCATCGTTTATTATTACGCAATACTCAAAGCCGGCGGCACGGTTGTCAATTTCAACCCGCTATATACTCTCGAAGAGCTTACTTTTCAGGCAAACGATAGCGAAACCGAGGTGATGGTCACGCATGACCTAGCCGCTCTGTTCCCGAAGCTCGAAGAACTCATGGTGCGTGGCGTCGTCCGGCGCACCATCGTCGTGCCGTTCAGAAGCGTCCTGCCGCCGCTCAAGGGCCTGCTGTTTTCGATTTTCAAGCGTAGCGAGATCGCCGACGTCGCCGGTTCACGGGCGGCGGACAAAGTCGTCAGCGGTGCCGAGCTTGCCGCCACGCGCGAAGCTCCCGTCCCCGTTCAGATCAATGCGGCGGACGACGTCGCCGTCCTCCAATATACTGGCGGCACGACCGGCACGCCGAAGGGCGCCATGCTGACGCACGCCAATCTCACGGCGAACACCGCGCAGATCACGGCCTGGGGCGTTAACCTGAAATCGGGTGAAGAAAGCGTCCTCGGAGTGCTGCCGTTGTTCCACGTCTTCGCGATGACGGTCGTGATGAACATGGCCATCGAGCTTGCCGCGAAAATCATTCTCATCCCGCGCTTCAAGCTCGTCGACGCCTTGAAGCTCATTGACCGGGAGAAGCCGACGGTCTTGCCCGCAGTGCCGACGATCTTCACGGCCATGCTGCATTATCCGAAGTTCAGATCCTACGACGTTTCCTCGCTGCGCTTTTGCATTTCCGGCGGCGCTCCGCTGCCGCTCGAAATCAAGCTCCAGTTCGAAGCGGTTTCGGGTTCAAAAGTGGTCGAAGGCTATGGCCTCTCCGAGGCTTCGCCCGTGCTGACGTGCAATCCGATCGACAAGGACCCTGTCCCGGGCTCCATCGGACCGCCGCTCCCCGGCACGATCATCTCGCTCCGCGACATCGACGATCCGACGAAAGAGGTGCCGCAAGGGGAGCGGGGCGAACTCTGCGCCAAGGGCCCGCAGATCATGAAAGGCTATTGGAAGAAGCCCGCCGAGACCGAAAAACAGTTCGTCGACGGATTTCTGCGGACCGGCGACGTCGCGATTATGGACCAGAACGGGTATTTCTCGATCGTCGACCGGATCAAGGACCTGATCATCTGCTCGGGCTACAATGTCTATCCGCGCCGCATCGAGGAAGCGATCTACGAGCACCCCGCGGTCGAGGAAGTGACCGTGATCGGCGTCTCGGATGCCTATCGCGGCGAAGCGCCGAAAGCCTTCATCAAATTGAAAGCCGGCATGACGGCCACCGCCTCCGACATCCTGAAGCATCTCGAACCCAAGATCTCGAAAATCGAGATGCCCGCCGCGATCGAGTTTCGCGACAGCCTGCCGAAAACGATGATCGGCAAGTTGTCGAAGAAGGAACTCGCCGCCGAAGAGCGAAGCAAGAGGGGTTAGGTTTTAGGGATGGGGGATCGGGGATCAAATCCATCTCACCCTCGTCATGGCCGCGAAGGCGGCCATCCACGCCGGGTTCGGTTCACGAGAGCGGTATTCTCATCATCATCGCTCACCACGCCTACATCGCGATTTTGCAGCGCGTCGCCCGTGCTGCCGTTCACTCCGCCACATCACGCCAATCAAATACCCCCCACCCCTAACCCCTCCCCGCAAGGGGGAGGGGAACAGTTCGGGCGATTTCCGCAGCACCCGGTTTCCGCAAAGCCGGCTCTTCCCTAATTCCCTAATTCCCTCGTCTCTACCTGGCGACTTCCCACGTCGTTTCGATTTCGCCGGTTTCCTTGTTCTTGGAGTCTTTCAGCGAAATCCCCATTTTGGCGAGCTCGTCACGGATGCGATCCGACTCCGCGAAGTCCTTGCGCTTGCGAGCTTCGAGACGGGCTGAGATCAACGGCTCGACCTTGAAAGCCACCGACTGCGCCGTTTCGGCGGCGCGCTCGGTGGCTTTTCTGAGCGTAGCGCCATCGAAGCCGAGGAAGCCGAGCGCCGCGCCGAGCCGCTTTCCATCCTTCAGCGCGGCAAATCCGTGAAGCTCGGCAATAGCTTTCGGCGTGTTGAGATCGTCCTCAAGCGCCTCGATGAATGCTGGCGACAGGTCCGTTTGGCCGTTCGTGTCCAATGCGCTTTGCGAAAACCATCCGGAGAGGATCTTCTGGCTTTCCTCGAGTCCCTTCTTCGTCCAGTCGATCGGCTGGCGGTAGTGCGTTCGAAGCATATTGAAGCGCAGCACCTCGCCCGGCCACCCGTCCGTCAGCAGCTCATGGATCGTCACGAAGTTGCCGAGCGACTTCGACATCTTCTCGCCCTCGACCTGCAGGAAGCCGTTGTGCATCCAGACATTGGCCATCACGGGCGTGCCGTGGGCGCAGCGCGATTGCGCGATCTCGTTCTCGTGGTGCGGAAACGTCAGGTCGATGCCGCCGCCGTGAATGTCGAACTCCGGTCCGAGCAGCGCGCCCGCCATCGCCGAGCATTCGATGTGCCATCCGGGGCGGCCGGGCGCCGCAATCCCGCACGGGCTCGGCCATGCCGGTTCGCCCGGCTTCGACGGCTTCCAGAGCACGAAGTCCATCGGCCCTTTCTTGTAGGGCGCGACCTCGACGCGGGCGCCCGCCTCCATCTCGTCGAGCGAGCGGTTCGAGAGGCGACCATAATCCGGCATCGAGGCGACGTCGAACAGCACGTGATCTTCCGCAACGTAGGCGTTGCCGCGCCGGACGAGCGTCTCGATCAGCGACACCATCGTCTCGCGGCTGTCGTCCCGGCGGATGTATTCGGTGGCGCGTGGCTCATACGTCGGCGGCAGGACGCCGAGCGCGGCGATGTCCTCGTGGAACTGCTTCTCCGTCGCCTCAGTCACCTTGCGGATCGCGTCGTTGAGCGGCAGGTCCGGGTAATCGCGCGCGGCACGGGCGTTGATCTTGTCGTCGACGTCGGTGATGTTGCGGACGTAGGTGACGTGTTCTTTACCGAAGACGTAGCGCAGCAGGCGGAACAGCACGTCGAAGACGATCACGGGCCGCGCGTTGCCGATGTGGGCATAGTCGTAGACCGTCGGGCCGCAGACATACATGCGCACGTTCTTGCGATCGATCGGCTCGAATTCGGCCTTCTGACGGGTCAGCGTGTTGTAGAGCTTCAGAGCCAAGTCTCGACCTCGTCCGTCTTTTGATTTCATCTGCGTCAGACCGCGCCGGGCGGCCACGCCGGAAGTATGGCACACGGCGGGGGTGCGAGGATAACTTCTGCCCAGCGCCTTAGCGATTTGCCGTCTCTGCCGTCAAGGCTCTGAATGCATTTGGAAAAATGGTGCAGTCGCAATTGCTCCGCATTGACCGGGTAGCAAATCGCTGCTTAAGGCTTCCAAACGGCGCCGTGGCCCCCAATTATTCAGGGACCGGGCGCCTTCAGCTATGTGCAGATTCGATAAGCGGGTTCGAGAGGCTGGCGTGAGCCGAGCGGAATCAGTCGGAATTGTCGTTCGCCGTCTCGTGCTGACACTGGCGGCGGTGACCCTCGCGCTCATTTTTGTTCCGAGCGCCGCTTCGGCCCAAAGCTGGTGGCCCTTTGGCGGGGGCGACGACGAGCCGCCGCCTCGGCCGCCCGTACCGAGCGAGCCTGTCTATCGGCAACCGGACGCCGTTCCGGCACCGGCGCCGCAGGATGCGCCGCCGCCGATGGCCCCGGCTGCTCCCGGGGCGCCGCGTTCGCCCGGGAGTCCCTCGCCTGCTCCTGCTCCGTCAGCAGGCAACTGGTCGCAAAAAAATCCAATCTGCTACCAGCTCGAACAACGTCTGGTTCAGGAAGGTCAGAAGAGCGGCCAGTCGCGTGATGCATTGCCGGGCATCGAGGATGAAATCCGAGCGCTTGAACGCGCTGTCGACAGCGGCAAGGCGCAGCTCGATCGCGGCTGCTATGAGTACTTCCTGTTCACGAAGTCGCTTCGCAACACGCCCCAATGCAAAGACCTCTCGCGGCAGGTTGAAGCGTCGAAGCGTAAACTCTCCGATCTCGATGCGCGCCGACAGGACATTCTCGGGTCGTCCGGGCATTCCTACCAGGACGACATCATCCGGGAACTCGCCCGCAACAACTGCGGCGCCAACTATGTCGACATGGCACGCCGGCGCAGCGACGGCATGTGGGAGGACGAGGAATCGAGCGGCGGCAGCACGTGGTCGCCGCGCGCAACCAACGGCGCCCAGACCTATCGGACGGTCTGCGTGCGTCTCTGCGACGGTTATTATTTTCCGATGAGCTTCTCGACGCTGCCGAGCCATTTCCCGCAGGATGCCGACGCCTGCTCGTCGAAGTGCGCGGCCCCGGCGGAGCTTTATTACTATCCCAACCCCGGCGGATCGATCGATCAGGCCGTCGCGCTCCGAACGCAGGAAGCTTACAACAAACTCAAATTCGCTTTCCGCTACCGCAAGGAAGTCGTCAAAGGCTGCTCGTGCAAAACGGCTGAGTATGTACCGGCGGACGGTAGCGCACCGAAGAAGGCTGAGAACGTCCCAGCCCAGTCGTCACCGCCACCTCCGCAGCAGCAGCATGCGAGCGATCCCTCCGGACTCGACGCACGCTCGATGGCGGCTCAATCCCAACAGCCTCCGGCGGCGCCTGCTGACAACGGTGGATGGCAGACGGAATCGCAGCAGTAGCTGGTTCTACGCCCGCTTGCCCTCAAGGCGGGCAAGTGCGCGGTCCCGTCCGATAAGCGGCAATAGCGCTTTGAGTTCAGGTCCGGACTCGCGCCCCGTCAGCGCCATCCGCAGCGGATGGAACAGCGCGCGGCCTTTGGCACCGGTCCGCGATTTGATGGCGGCGGTCCATTCCGACCACGTGCTCTCGCTCCAGGGCTCGGGCGGCAAGGTGTCGGCGGCCGCAACCGTCATCTTCGAATCTTCGATGACCGGCTCGATATCGCTCGTGACCACGTCCCACCAAAATCGCGCGTCGCTCAATACCTCGAGATTTCCACGAACGGCGTTCCAGAATTTTTCCCCGCCCGTGATGCCGAACCCGCGCAGGCGTTCCGCGACGTCGGCATAATCGAGCATGTGCAGCAGCTTGCCGTTGAGCGCCTTAAGCTCGGCGACGTCGAAACGGCCCGGTGCCGTCGAAATCTTGGCGAAATCGAGCTTTTCGGCGAGCGCATCCCGCGACGTCAGCGGCTCAATGGCGTCGGAGGTGCCGACGAGAGCCGCGTGACTGAGAACTGCCATCGGTTCGAGCCCCAGGTCGCGGAAGCTCTGCACCGAAAGTGCGCCGAGGCGCTTCGACAACGCCTGACCGTCGGCACCTATGAGGAGCGAGTGATGACCGAAGGCCGGCGGCGTAGCACCTGCCGCTTCGAACAGCGCCAGCTGCACGCCCGTATTCGTGACGTGATCCTCGCCGCGCACAATATGCGTGATGCCGAAGTCGATGTCGTCGATGACACTTGTGAACGTGTAGAGGAATGTTCCGTCCTCGCGGATCAGAACCGGATCGGAGAGCGAGCCGAGATCGACCGTCTGGTCGCCGCGGATCAAATCGTTCCAGGAAACAAGCGTCGGCTGCGGCGCGAGGTCCGTTCCCTCCGCCGTGTTCGGAAGACGAAAGCGCCAATGCGGTTTTCTGCCTTCCGCAATTTTTTCTGCGATCTCGCTATCGGAAAGTTTTAGCGCCGCCCGGTCGTAAATCGGCGGACGGTGCATCGCGAGCTGCCGCTTGCGCCGCCGGTCGAGCTCCTCCTCCGTCTCGAATGCCGGATAGAGGACGCCTTCGGCCTTGAGTGTCGCTGCCAGCGATTCATAGCGCGCCGTCCGGTCCTGCTGGCGTGCTTCCATGTCCCAAGTGAGCCCGAGCCATTCGAGATCGTCGCGGATGGCCTGCGCGAACTCGTCCGTCGAGCGCGCCGTGTCCGTATCGTCGAGACGGAGCAGAAAGTTGCCTCTGTTCTTCCTGGCATAGAGCCAATTGAGCGCCGCCGTCCGGATATTGCCGATGTGGAGGCGGCCTGTCGGGCTGGGGGCGAAGCGGACGCGCGGTTTCATTCGATTGTCTCAGGTTTTGAACGCGCTGCACCCTACTGACCGGTCGCCGGATGGCAAGGGCGGCCAAATTATTTCGCGATTTTCCGGTTTTTCGAGAGCGCGGGACTTTCGACAGCTTCATTCGGGGCATCTGCTCCCGACTGCAGCTTTTCCGATGGAATATCCTCTCGGAACCGGTTCGTAATCGGATAACGCCGGTCGCGGCCAAAATTGCGGGAGGAAATCTTGACCCCGGGCGCCGCCTGCCGGCGCTTGTATTCGGCGAGATAAAGGAGCCGCTCGACCTTCTTGACCGTTTCGGGAGCATGCCCCCGCGCAATCACATCGGCAACGGGCATTTCCTTCTCGACCAGGCTGACGAGGATGTCGTCGAGCTCGTCATAAGGCGGTAGCGAATCCTGATCCGTCTGGTTGGCACGCAACTCGGCGGTCGGTGCCTTCGTCAGGATGCGTTCCGGGATGACCACGGCCTGCGGGCCGAGAGCACCTTCGGGCCGGTGCGCATTGCGCCAGCGCGCCAATACATAAACCTCGGTCTTGTAGAGGTCCTTGATCGGATTGAAGCCGCCGTTCATGTCTCCGTAGAGGGTCGCATAACCGACAGACATCTCGCTCTTGTTGCCGGTCGTGACGAGCATCGCTCCGAACTTGTTGGAGATCGCCATCAGGATCGTACCGCGCACGCGGCTCTGCAAATTTTCCTCCGTGGTATCGGCGTTCGTGCCCGCGAAGAGATCCTTGAGGCCCCAAGCCAGTCCGGCAACGGCCGGCTCGATCGAAACTTTGTCGTAACGGATGCCGAGGGCGTTCGCGCACTGAGCCGCGTCCTCCAGACTTTCGTCGGACGTGAATTTTGATGGCAGCATGACCGCGTGCACGCGGTCAGGTCCCAACGCATCAACGGCGATCGCAGCTACGAGCGCGGAATCGATGCCTCCGGACAGGCCGAGCACGACGCCCGGAAAGCTATTCTTGTCGACGTAATCCCTGAGCCCCAGGACGCAGGCATGGTAGGCGGCCGCCGAGCCTTCGATGAGCTTCGCCACCTCCCCGGATTTGCACGTCCAGCCGGGCGGCGTGCGTTGCCATTCCGTCAATACGAGCGCTTCGCGCCAGGCCGGAAGTTGCACGGCGAGACTGCAGTCGCCATTTAAGACGAACGAGGCGCCGTCGAAGACAAGTTCGTCCTGACCGCCGACCTGATTCAAATACGCAAGCGGCAAACCGCTTTCCGTTACGCGCGCGACGGCGATATTCATGCGCGTATCGGGTTTGTGCCAGTCGAAGGGCGAGCCGTTCGGCGAGATGATAATCTCAGCACCCGTTTCGGCTAACGTCTCGACGACTTCCGAAGCCCAGATGTCCTCGCAGATCGGTACGCCGATGCGGACACCGCGCACGTTCAGCGGACCCGGCATCGGGCCTGCCGCGAATACGCGCTTTTCGTCGAATACGCCGTAGTTCGGAAGGTCGGCTTTCACAGTGACTGCTTCGATGCCGCCATGATCGAGCAGTGCCACGGCGTTGTAGACTTTGCCATTCACGCGCCAGATCGTTCCGATCAGAATGGCCGGACCGTCTGCACACCGCGCCGCGAGACGCTCAAGCTCGACGCGCGTCGCATCCTGAAACGCCAGCTTCAAAACGAGATCTTCGGGCGGATAACCGTTCAGAAAAAGTTCGGGGAAGACGATAACGTCGGCGCCAAGCGTCTTCGCCTGGGCATGCGCTTCGGCGGCGCGCCGGGCGTTGCCAACCAGATCTCCAACAGTCGGGTTGAGTTGGGCAAGGGCGATGCGCATGCGGCGGCTAAATCCTCAAGAACGGGCCGACGCGCCATTACTCGCCAAGCGCGCCGATGTCCGTCTTATGCCGCTTCAAGGCAATCGTTGTCACGCCTTAACGGGCGACAATGACCGTGCAATGGGCCCGGCCTGCAATGTCTGCGGCGACAGAGCCAAGAACGAGCCGCGACAATCCATGCTTGTCTCCTGTTCCGGTGACGATGATGTCGTAGTCTTCCTGTTCGGCGTAGGCGACCACTCCGGCTGCTGCCTCACGGCTGCGCAAAAAGGCCGTGTCAACGTTTTTGGCGCCGGCGCCAGTGGCAGCATTTTCTGCCACATCGAGCACCTGCTGCACTTCCCTATCCTCTTTGATGTACATCGCTCCGCTGCGTGCGCCACCGATCATCACGTTCACGGAAGCAATCGTTAATTTCGAGCCGAGCCTATTCGCCAACTCGGCTGCGAACTGAACGGCCTTGTCGGAATGGGACGTGCCATCGACAGCACAGAGTATTTTATGAACCATGATTTCCTCACTGGTATGGACCGCTGAGAACGTTATGGAGCGCTAAAACGTACGCCATTGTCTTAAATCAATGGGCGACGCTTTATTTTACTTGGCGGAATGCAATTTTACTAGCTGGAAAAACGTTCCGCTCACAGAATATCGCACCGGGTGGGTGAAGAGGGGAGCAACGACCGTTAATCGCCGTCGTCGTCGTCGCAGGGTACGGGAAATTCAACGTCGGGGTCCCAGCATATCCCGGAGTCATGGACCTGCTGATCAATCGTCGGCCGCAGGTCCGTTGCCGTGACGGCCGAGGCATGGACGATGCATGCGAACGCCAAGACGACACGATAGACCATGCCGGACTCCCACGTCAGCGGCACGTATGCGCCGCACCGACGACAGACTGCGTGCCGGCCGAACTCTTATGCGGCCGGCAGCGTTCGTCTCAAGCGATCAGTGTCCTCGGCTCGATGCGCGCATCGGCCGCCCGTTCTTTTTTCAATTGCTCGGCAACGAGGAAAGCAAGCTCCAATGCCTGATCGGCATTGAGCCTCGGATCGCAATGCGTGTGATAGCGGTCGGACAAATCCTGCTCGGAAATCGCCGTCGCGCCACCCGTGCACTCCGTCACGTTCTGGCCGGTCATCTCGACGTGGATGCCACCGGCATGCGTGCCTTCGGCGCGATGGATCTCGAAGAACGACAGACTCTCCCTGAGGATACGATCGAAGGGACGGGTCTTGTAACCGTTGACAGCCGAGATCGTATTGCCATGCATCGGGTCGCACGACCAGAGCACCGTACGACCTGCCTTCTTCACGGCGCGGATGAGCTTCGGCAAATGCGCCTCGACCTTGTCGAATCCGAAGCGGCAAATGAGCGTCAGACGGCCCGGCTCGTCCTTCGGATTGAGAATGTCGATCAGCCGCAACAGACCGTCGGGCTCAAGCGATGGACCGCATTTCAGCCCGATCGGGTTTTTGATGCCGCGGCAGTATTCGATATGCGCATGATCGGGCTGACGCGTTCTGTCGCCGACCCAGATCATGTGGCCGCTCGTTGCATACCAATCACCGCTGGTCGAATCCTTCCGCGTCAGCGCCTGCTCGTAGCCGAGCAGCAACGCTTCGTGACTCGTGTAGAAATTCGTCGTCCGGAGCTGGGGCGTATTTTCCGAGGTGATGCCGCAAGCACGCATGAACTGCAGCGTTTCGGCGATCTGGTCGGCAAGCTCCTGATAGCGGTGGCCCTGGGGGCTGTCCTTCACGAAGCCCATGTTCCACTGATGGACGCGCTCCAGGTCGGCATAACCGCCCGTCGCAAACGCGCGAATGAGATTGAGCGTCGCCGCCGACTGCCGGTAAGCCTCGAGCTGCCGGATCGGATCGGGAATACGCGCCGCTGCCGTGAACTCAGGGCCGTTGACGATGTCGCCACGATAGCTTGGAAGCTCGCTGCCGTTCTTTTTTTCGGTCGGCGACGAGCGCGGCTTGGCGAACTGCCCCGCGATGCGCCCGACCTTCGTTACCGGCTGCCCGCCGGCATAGGTCAGCACCACCGCCATCTGCAGGAAGACGCGGAAGAAATCGCGAATGTTGTCGGCCCGGTGCTCGGCGAAGCTCTCGGCGCAGTCGCCGCCTTGGAGGAGAAAACCGTTGCCCAACGCTATCGAGGCAAGCTGCTTTTTCAGATCGCGGGCCTCGCCGGCAAAAACGAGCGGCGGGAAGGTTGCGAGACGGGCTTCGACATCCTGCAGCGCTTTGGCGTCCGGATAATCGGGAACCTGCAGGATCGGCTTCGTGCGCCAGCTATCCGGCGACCATTTCTCTGATTGTGTGGCAGATGCCATCTTCTACTCCTGGCGAGCGGTCGGAGCCGTACCTTCCGGCCGGCCGCCCAATCCCGCTCCGCATCGCTTTGTTCCGGGCTTATACGCCAGCGACGCTTCGCCGGGCAAGCTAAAGCCCCGCCGCCATGCCACCGTCGACGAACAATTCCGCGCCGGTGCAATATAGGCTGTCGTCGGAGGCAAAAAAGACCGCTGCGCCAACGAGGTCTTCGGGCTGGCCGAGCCGCCCCAGCGGGGTCTTGTCGATCAATGCCTTCTTTATGGGCGGCAGCTTCAGGAGACGGTTCGTGATTGCCGTTTCGATGTAGCCTGGCGCGATCGAGTTCACACGGATGTTGAAAGGCGAATATTCGACCGCCAGGCCCTTCGTCAGCGCCGTCACGGCGCCCTTCGTCGCCGTGTAGGCAGCCAACGGCCGCAGGCCGCGATGCGCCATGATCGACGAAATGTTGATGATCGACGGGTTTTGGCCTTTGCGCAGTAACGGCAGCGCATCCCGGCTGAGCCGCAGAATGCCGTCGACATTAACTTCGCGCAGTTTATCCCAATCCGCATCCGATAGCTGGCGCAGCTCGCTACGGACGAGAATGCCGGCGTTGTTCACCAGGATATCCGCCCGGGCATGCGCCACGCCGACGTTGCGGATAAGCGCCGTCAGATCCTGCCCCTTCGAGACATCGACGACCATAGCCGTCGCGGCGCCGCCCTTGTCTTTGATGTCGCGAACGGTTTCCTCGGCACTCTCGCAGTTGATATCGGTGACCCAGACGTGCGCGCCTTCAGCGGCAAACCGCCTTGCGATAGCCCGGCCGATGCCGACGCCCGCGCCTGTGACGATCGCAATTTTTCCGCTGAGACGTGTCATGACGCCCTCTTTGCTGTGCCTCGGGATGAACCCTTAAATTTCTGTCCGGCTCGGATCAACCGGCAGCCTCGCCCGGGGCGACCCATTTTTCGCGTAACGTCACGAGTTCTTCCGCGGCGGATGGATGCAGCGCCATGGTTCGATCGAAGTCGGCTTTGGTTGCGCCCATGCGGACTGCGATTGCTGCCATTTGCGCGATCTCGGCCGCATCGGGACCTAGGAGATGTACGCCGACAACCCGGTCGCCTGCGGCTTCGACGATGAGTTTCATCAACATCCGCTCGTCCCTGCCCGCGATGATCGACTTCATCGGCCGGAAGCTGCCTTTATAGATGTCGACGGACTCATATTGCGTACGGGCCTCGTGCTCCGAAAATCCGACGGTTCCGATCTCAGGTGTCGCAAAGACGGCGGTTGGAATCGTCGTGTAGTCGACCGACCACGGCTTGTTGCCGAATACAGTGTCGGAGAAGGCATGCCCTTCGCGAATGGCGACCGGCGTCAGATTCACGCGATTTGTGACGTCGCCCACAGCGTAGATCGACGGCACCGTCGTTTGCGATCCGGCGTCGACGACAACGGCGCCTTCTCCATCGAGCTTCACGCCCGCGCCTTCGAGTCCCAATCCAACAGTATTGGGCGACCGGCCGATGGCAAACATGATCGTATCGGCGTCTAAGACTTCGCCGCCAGTGATATGCCCGACAGGCCCGTTGCTTGCCTTCTCGATTTTCGTAAAAACCTTACCGGTAATGATGCGAATGCCGCGCTTCGCCATCGCCGCCGCCAAGCCGTCGCGCCAATCCTCGTCGAAGCCGCGCAGGATCTTTTCGCCGCGATAGATCAGTGTCACGTCGGCGCCGAGCCCGTTGAAGATCGACGCAAACTCAACAGCTATATAGCCGCCGCCCGCAATGACGATCCGGCGCGGCAGCTCCTTCAAATGGAAGGCTTCGTTGGATGTGATGACGTGCTCGATGCCAGGCAAATTCGGATCGATGTTTGGGCGGCCGCCTGTTGCGATCAGAATGTACTTTGCAGAGATTTTGCGCCCGGAAGCCAAGACGATTTCATTCGCGCCGCCGACCGCCGCACGTTCCGCAAAGATCTCGACGTTGAATTTTGCGAGCGTCGCGCGATAGGCCGCCTCGAGGCGGGCAATCTCCTTGTCCTTGGCTGCGATCAACGACGGCCAATCGAATTTCGGGGTTTCGAGCGACCAGCCGAACCCGGCAGCATCCTCGAATTCGTCGGCGAAGCGGCTCGCGTAGACGAGGATTTTCTTCGGCACGCAACCGCGAATAACGCATGTGCCACCGACGCGATATTCTTCAGCGATAGCAACACGGGCGCCGTGGCTTGCCGCAATCCGTGCCGCCCTGACGCCGCCGGAACCTGCGCCGATGACAAAAAGATCGTATTCGAATTCCTGCATGAACCTAGAAACGGCTTCTACTGCGGCTGCTGCGGCGGCGATTGCTCGGGCGGGGCCGATTGCTCCGGAGGCGGTGCGGCCGCTTTCATCTCGTCGGCAATCTTCTCGCTATATTTCATACCGATGGCCGCGCCTTTCTGCATCAGCTCCGGCGTCTTCGCGATAAACTTGGCACCGGCGCCCGAGCGATAGAAATCGGCAACGGTTTTCATTTCCTCGGCCGTGAAGGTCTGCGCGTAGAGGACGGCGAAGTCCGAGATCATCTGATCCTTATATTCGAGCAGTTTCTTCATGCCGGAATCGAACTGCGTAGAAAGCTTCTTGCCCATTTCCGAATTTTCGGCCCCGGCGCCCTTGGCGAAGCCGCGCGACATGGCTTCGACCATGCCGTCCATCTGTTTGGTGACGCCTGTGACCTCCAGGAGATCACGCGCCGCGGCAACACGCGCGGGGTCGACCGGCGGCTGGGTATCTTCAGCAAAGGCGGGGGCAGCGAAACCGATCGCAATGCAAATCGCAACAATGATCGAACGCATCATCAGCTCTCCTCGTCAAAATCAGAATCGACCGCCGACAGCACCTCGACGCCCATCGGACCGGCAATGATTCCGACGTCGGCAATGCCGAGGAATAATCCGCTTTCCACGACGCCCGGAACGAGCTTCAGAGCGTCGTCCAGTGCTTCGGGATCGTCAATCGTACCAAACGAGCAATCAAAAATATGGTTGCCATTATCTGTCAGATACGGCGTACCGTCCGCGCCTGCCCGCAATTTGATCTCGCCGTCGCAACCGGAATCGGCAGCCATCTGAAAGATCAGGCGCTGGGTTGCGGCCAGGCCGAACGGCACGACTTCGAGCGGGAGCGGAAAGCGGCCCAAAACGTCGACGCGCTTCGAGCTATCGGCGATGATGACGACGCGATTGGACGCGACTGCGACGATCTTCTCGCGCAGCAGGGCACCCCCGCCGCCTTTGATGAGCCGTAGCTCCTCGTCGATCTCGTCGGCGCCATCGACCGTCAGATCGAGCGCCGGATGCTGATCGAGGGTGCCGAGCGGAATTCCGAGCGCCGCCGCCTGAGCACGCGTCGCTTCCGATGTCGGAACGCAAACGACCTTCAGCCCGGACTTTACTTTTGCTCCGAGCAGATCGACGAACTTGGCTGCGGTAGAACCCGTGCCAAGTCCAAGCTTCATGCCGTCTTCAACGAAGCTCAAGGCCTGTTCCGCCGCCTGACGCTTCCAATCGTCGCTGCTCATGCCTGCCCCAACGCGTTATACCGCTCTCATGACTTGCTAACCCGACTTCATTTCGCGCGACCTCTGTAGGCTGCCGGTGAGGCCCTTTCAAGCGGCGTGCTGCCAACCCGGTTTCGCAATGCCCCGTGATGTCGAACATGACGCCCAATCGGTATCGGTCGTCTAAGGAGAGTTCATGAAGGACTGGACCGTTGTTTTCGATCTCGACGGAACACTTGTGGATACGGCGCCGGACCTTGCCGAGGCGACGAACTACGTGCTGCAGACGCTCGGCCTCGACCGGGTGAACGAACTGGAGATCCGGCCCTTCGTCGGCCATGGGGCTCTTGCGATGATCGACGGCGCGGTCAAGGCGCATGGACGGACGTTGTCCGAGCGCGAGCTTTACGATCTCTTCGAAGTCTTCATTGCATATTACACGGCGCATATCGCAGACCGGAGCGTTCCCTACCCGAATGTCGTTGCCACGCTCGAAGCCTTGCGGCGCAACGGCGCGACGCTCGCGGTGTGCACGAACAAGATCGAAATACAGGCGCGGCGCGTCCTCGAAGAGCTCAAGCTCGACGGCTATTTCTCCGCACTCACGGGGCGCGACAGTCTCGGAAGCTATAAGCCTGATCCGCGTCATCTGACCGGCACAATCGCGCGCGCGGGGGGACGCCCGGCAACATCCATCATGGTCGGCGACAGCGAAACGGATATCCGAACGGCGAAAGCAGCCCGGATACCGATCATCGCCGTCAGCTTCGGTTACAGCGTCGATCCCGTTGCCTCGTATGGGCCGGATGCGATCATCGACGATTATCTCGACCTCGGTGCCGCGATCCGCAAGTTTGCCGGCACGCCTGTCAATACGTGAGCACCTTGCTTTCGCCCGACATGATTTCCTCGATGAAGTGCGCCGCGCCGACGACACCGCTGCACTCGGGAATCAGGTCCTCTTTGTGCATGCCAACGAGATCGAGGTCCGGTGAGCAGCAAAAGAATTTCACACCCGCCGCATGTGCTTCCTTGATGAAATCGTGGACCGAGCGTGTTTCACCGTGCTTCAGGTGAATATTCTCCGCGACGCCGACCTTCAGAAGCTTCGTCGATGTGCCGGTGCAGATGACCTCGACATGGTAGGACATCGCCGCGGCGACCGTCGCCTGGACGATCGGCGCTCCGACCTCCTCGCTATTGCGAGGGTCGGTGTTGGACAGAATGAATATCAGCTTCTGGGTCACAGCGATCGCCTCGGTCTACGAGTCTGCGCGAAGGACAGTGCCCTCATTGAACGGAGACCGCAACAGCCGAAGCGTCAGAAATGGCGGCTGACATAGCGGCGATAGACAAGAATGCTCGCCGGCAAAAAGACCAAATCGGCGATAAGGGACGCAAGCAGCGTCACACCGCAGACGAAACCGAAGAGCCTGAGCGACGGGAGATCCGAGAAAACCGTCACGCCAAGGCCGAATGCCAGCACAATTGTCGTCAGGATGATTGCCGGCCCGACGAGGACGCGCGCGTTGCGGATGGCGAGTTCGGGCGGCACGCCCGGCCTCTCTTCGAGCCGCAGCCGGTTCAGGAAGTGTATGAGCGCGTCGACGCCGAGACCGAAGACGACGAGCAGCGCCACGACAGACGCAAATTCCAGTCCACCGTTCAGATACCAGAGCAAGGCGCCCGATGCGACAACCGGAAACAGTCCGGGCAGCAGGCTGATGAACCCGACGAAGAACGAGCGGAACGCCAACGCCAAAAGCGCGCCGGCAACCAGCACGCAGAGCGGGATGCTTTCATCAAGCTGCGAGATCATCCGGTAGCTGTTCCGGGCCGCGAGAGCTGGAAGGCCCGTCACTGAAATTTCGTATTGCGGATATTCCTTGCGGATCGGATCGAGCGCATGATCGACCTTCTCCACAAGAGGCAAAATCTGGCTCGCATCGACGTCGGGAAGCCGTCCCGTCACAAGAACGGCGTCCTGCTCTTTCGCGATGAAGCGGCGCACCAGATGCTCAGGCAGAAGATTGACGTATTTCTTGATGGTCTCGACGTTATCGTCGCCGTTCTCGCGCAACCAGCGCCGGAGGCTTTCCAGCGACCAGACGTTGCCCAAACCCGCCGCCTTCTCCAGCGCGATATGCGTTTCCTCGATGACCTTCAGCGTCGCCGGATCGTAGAGGCTCGCGCCGTTTTTCCATTGGATCATCACATGAAACGGATTGGCGCCGGTTAGCTTCGAATCGATGCGGCCCGTCGCGGCCAGCGCCTGCTCCCGGTCCGGGACCTGGTCGGCAAGCCGGTATCGCGGTTCGAGCTTCAGATGCAGAAATGCGAAGAAACCGAAAAGCGTGAATCCGAGCAGCGTATAGAGAACGGCATGCTCGACGACGCGATCGACGACCACGCCGACGAAGTTGCCAAGAGCGTCCATCATACGGTCGGCTGGCGTGTGCTCGCGTGCCAGCGTTTTCTCGTTGCGGATTAGCATGAGCGCCAGCAGCGGCAGCACGACGATCACGGCGATGAACGAAATGCCGACCGCCATGGCGCCCGCCTCACCGAACGTCCGGATAAGGCCCGACTCGGAAAACAGCAGCGCCATGAACGACAGGAGCGCAGCACCGTGCGCGAGCACGCACGCGGGCCCCACGATGTTGATCGCAAATTTCACGGCGTCGAGCTTGCTGTCTCCCTCGCGCAACCGGATGCGAATGGCTGAGACCATCTGCATGCTGTCGGCGAAGCCCATCACCATGATGAGCGGCGTCATGACGTTCAGGAACAGATTGAGCTTGAATCCGAGCCAGCCCAGCAGGCCGAGCGACCACACAACCGCGATCACGGGCGGCAGGGCCGCAACGAGCATCAGCGAGACGCGCCGGAAGAAGATCGCTGCAATGGTCGCGCCGAACAGAAGACCAAGACCATTGTAGACGATCTGGTCGCGCTCGACCGAATTGCGGATTTCGAGCTGCATGACCGGCGCGCCGGCGAGCTTGACCGACAGGCCCGCCGGATTGAGGTCTTCCTTGGCGACGTTCTCGATGTCGCCGATAACCGTCTTCGCCGATTTCTCCGCGACGACACCACGGTCGAGCGCGAGCACGATCAAGGCGAGCTGGCCGTCGTTGGAAAGGAATTTACCCTTGACGATATCGTTGTTTTTGAGCGCGGAGATGATTGCGTCGAAGGCAGCGGCATCCTTCGGGAGTTCGTCGGGCACGACAGGCGGTGCGTAGCCCGTCGCATCCGGCTTGCCGCGGGCCGAGAGCATCGAGACGATGCCGTCGACGCCGTCCGCCAGTTGCAAGTCAGCAGCAGCGTTGGCGAAGGCGGCGAGCCCTTCGCGCGTCAAAAGCTTCTTGCCCTCGACGACGACCAGGACGTCGTACTCGCTCGACGGAAACCGCCGATCGATTTCTTCGTAAGTCTTGAACTCGGGCGTATTGGTCCGGAACAGCTCGGACAAGCTGTCGTCGACCTTCAACCGCATCAAACCAAATGCAGCAATGCAGGTAATGATCAGAACAATCAGGGCAGCGAACCACGGCGCACGGAGCCCAATCAGGCCCAGTTTGTTCAAACCCAGCGACATTGGAAATGGTTGTGGCGGCTTCTGGAGCTGCAACCCGTCCTCCCGAGCGACCCCCGATCCAAGAAGTCGCGGGTCTGCGCCTTCCATTGTCGCACATGTTTTCGGCAGACATCGCATTTTGCAAGGGGCGAGCGCAAGGGTGCGTGGCGCTCGGGCAACGGTCAAACAACAGCTTTTGCTCGGCAGGGAACTCAGCGACTCTGGTCGGAGGTGCAGCGCTCCAAGCGCCCGTCTCCTTGGCCATCTGGCGTGCACCCCGAACGACGGCCCCGTTTCACCGCGCCGCGCTTGACAGGTTCCCACAGCGCCTCGCATAAGGGCCGTCTTCAACCAGGGCGGTTAGCTCAGCGGTAGAGCACACGCTTCACACGCGTGGGGTCACAGGTTCAATCCCTGTACCGCCCACCATTCTCCAACAGTCGCTCACAAAAAACTGCGTTCGCTGACGCGATTTGTATCCGGCAGCTCCGAATTTGGCCATGAAGCCGCGCCACCAGTGAAGTTGGGGACGAGGGAGAACGAAATGTCACTGAAAGGTATAACCGTCGCGCTGCTCGCGCTCGCGGCCGTCGTCATCACGGCACCTCAAGGCAAGGCCGCATCGGCACCGGAAATCGATGCTGGCGTCGATGCGACGCTCGACACGTTTTTCTATCAGGTTCGGGGGGCTCGGGAGCTGGCGCACAAGGCAGTCGGCATTCTCGTCTTTCCGTCCGTCGTCAAAGCCGGATTCGGATTCGGCGGCGAATACGGCGAAGGTGCCCTCCGCATTCATGGCCGGACAGCCGGCTATTACAACAACGTCTCGGCATCGTTCGGTTTTCAGCTTGGCGTACAATCGCGCTCGGTCGTCATCATGTTCATGACCCCGCAGGCGCTTGACCAATTCCGCCGGACGTCCGGATGGAAAGTCGGCGTCGACGGTTCGGTGGCAATCATTACCGTTGGCGTCGGTGGATCCGTCGACTCCAACAAGATCACGAGTCCCGTCGTCGGCTTCATCCTCGATCCCCAAGGGCTGATGTATAACCTGACGCTCGAAGGCTCGAAAATATCGCGTATATCGCGCTGACCTATCTCGCGCAGCCGCGATGTAACGGGCCCGTCGGCGATGACGTATGGAAGGTGAAGGTGTCCGAACTCGATTTGGGCACCTCGATTCCATAATGGAGCGCTTTCATGGCGTCACCGTCGTCAAAGCAGACAGGCCCGCGCGCGCCTTGGCAGCGCCGACTGTTCATTGCCGCGGCGTCAACCCTTGCGGCGGTCGGCGTCTTTGCCGCTTCCTATTCCTCGGCCGAGGAAGGCCGACCGATCCCTCCTCCGGCGCTCGATGAACCGCTCAAGAGCGACGTGGAAACCGCCGTATTCGCGGGCGGCTGCTTTTGGGGGGTTCAAGGCGTCTTTCAGCACGTCGCTGGCGTGAAGGAGGCCATCTCCGGGTATGCGGGCGGCAGACAAGAGGATGCGCACTATCAGATCGTCGGCACGGGACGGACTGGACATGCAGAATCGGTTCGCGTCACCTTCGATCCGAGGAAGGTGAGCTACGGGCGCCTGTTGCAGATCTACTTTTCAGTTGCGCACGACCCGACCGAACTCAACCGGCAAGGGCCGGACCGCGGCACGCAATACCGCTCGACAATTTTTCCGGCGTCGGATGAACAGGCCAAGGTCGCCAAAGCTTACATCGCGCAGCTTGATGCCGCGCATGTATTCTCAAAGCCGATCGCAACCACCGTCGAGCCCGGCCGCAGCTTCTATCCCGCCGAGAGCTATCATCAGAATTTCCTGACGCTGAATCCGACTTATCCTTACATCGTCATCAACGACATGCCGAAGATCGAGACCTTGAAGCGGCTTTATCCCGAAGCCTACCGTGTTGATCCAGTGCTCGTCGCCGTTGCGAAGCCGACGAACTGAGGGATGCCGTCTCTCCCTTCACGTCATGGCCGCCCTCCGAGGCGGCCATCCAGGAGCAAGCGCTATCGTTGGAACAAGTAGCTCTGGATGGCCGGGTCAAGCCCGGCCATGGAGTAAGGGATGTCGCAAGCGTTCAGGCGTTGCGTGCGACGGGCGCAAGTTCTTCCGCATAGATCGAATACATCGGCTCGTCCTGCAGGATGACGTCGGCGTATTGGCCGTAGCCGTTGAAGCGCGTCGCCAAAGCCCGGCCGTAAGCGCCGATATTGCCAATCTCGATGTAATCGCCTTCGCGAACCGAGCGCGGCAGCATGAACGGTCCCTTCATGCGATCGATCGAATCGCAGGTCGGACCCCAGAACTCGAACGGCTCAAGCGGCTCGTTCGGATCAAGCCCCTCGCGGATCAGGCGCACCGGAAAAACGAAGCCCATGTGCGCGCTATCGAACAGCGCACCATAGCCACCGTCGTTGATGAAAAGCTGGTTGCCGGATTTCCTGAGATCGACCTTGACGATCAGGCTTTCGGCCTCTGCGACGAGGGCCCGCCCCGGCTCACAGATCAGGCGGCAATGCTCGGTCACCGGCATCTTGGCCATCGATGCCTTGATGACGTCAATGAAGTCGGAAAGCCGCGCCGGCACACTATCGGTGTAACGCGACGGGAATCCGCCTCCGATGTCGATCGCATCGACAACGACGCCAGCTTTGACGATGAGCTTCTTGGCTTCCTCAAATGCCATGCCGTAGGCGTCAGGCGTCGTCGTCTGTGAGCCGACGTGGAACGTGATGCCAAGTTCATCGGCGACCTGCCGCGTCTTGACGAGCAGACGCTGCGCTTTCTGGCCGGTAACGCCGAACTTATGTTCGAGCGGCACACGGCTGTTCTTCGCCGGCACGGAGATGCGAACGAACAGTTCGAGATCCTTGGCGCCTTCCGTCTCCTCGACGATCTTCTGCAGTTCCTCTTCGGTGTCGAGGGCAAAGCACTTGATGTCATAATCGAAGTAGGCGCGGCGAATGGCGTAACGCGATTTGACCGGGTGCATGAAGTGCAAGCGCACGCCGGGAATGGTCGCGGCATCTTCAAGCTCGGCTACGGAAGCGACGTCGAACTGCGTAATCCCGGCGCCATAGAGCGCACCGAGCAGAAACACAGAGCTGTTCGCCTTGTAAGCATAAGCGACTTCGCCGGGAAAATTCTTGATGAACCAGCGCGCTGCGCGACCAGCCGCGTGTGGGCGTGCAGCGAAGACCGGACCTTCCGGCTTCATTTCCGTCACCATCTCAAGCGCGGTTGCGAATTTCTCCATCGCGAAAGAACCTCCTGAAGAAGGACCATCCGTGTTGGTCTGCGGCGGCCGAGCGGTGCCCACTTTCCTTGCGGCGATAAAGGCCTGCATTTAGGTGCCGTCGCCACACATGTAAAGGTCTTTGCGCCGGACACGTTCTGTTGCCGTCGAATTGGCTTTCTTTATGCGATCACGGTTGGCGACCCTATTGTCATACCCATGTCGCAGTTCTGCTGCCGGCGAGCGGCTAGCCCGGCCCGAGAACCAGAACGGCGCGACCGTCTCTTAACGGCTTGTCGGTCGGAACATCGGGACGAAGCGGCTCGATGCGCTCACCTCGGTCTCGCCGCCGCTTCAACGCACCGGAGCGTGCGAAACGCGCTCGTTCCGCCTTTTCAGGACTCACTCGCAATTCCCATTCCGTCACGAGCGTGTCCTCGATGAAGTTCTCCCAATTGCCGAGCGCGGTGAAACGCTGGTGCTCGAAATCGTGCTCGATCCCGATTGGCGGCGTCGCGCTGGTCGAGCATCGTGCCAGAAGCGTCTCGCTGCCCTCCGATTTATAGCGTAGCTGAAACGGTGCTTCCGCTGGTGGAATGCTGACAGGCTTTGCCGCAGATAGCAGGTTGTCCGGCTCGAAATCGTTTGGAAAAAGGACGGTCGCGACACCGGCCGCATCGACGCTGATGACCGTCAGATAACAATCGTTATCAGCCTCGACCTTGACGGTCACAAGATCACCCGGAACGGGGCGCGGCTTGTCCAGCCACATGCTGAGCCCGATATCGGATTTAGTGTCGTGCAAGAACCCGCCGGCCTTCGCGACAGCAGCCGACGGCTCGTCGATGCCCTTCAGAAGTGAGAACAGCCGCTCCAACTCGGAACGCGACAAGACGCCATGCAAGAGACGCCGCGCGAGCGGGGCAGCGGCGCCCCTGGCGTCCGTCAATTCGTTCAGGAAAGCGTCGCGTTTCATGTCCGTTTGAGCGAGCGCCGTCTCAAAATCGGCGCCCTCGCGATAACGTCCGGCAAGCCCCGTCACGAGTTCCTCTCCACGGATGCGCGCCTCGGGGCCGATGCCGACACTTTTCACCGCAAGGTGATACCGGTCACGGCTGCCGATCAATAAGAGCGTGTTTTCGCTGTCGGTGCCGAAAAGGCGAAGGGCCCTTGCGCGGCTTGGGCTTGGCGGCGCCGTGGCGTCCGCCGCAGTTTTGAAATCGTCCTTGGCTTCGACCAAGCCATCGCTATGGCAGGCGAAGCATCTGACGCCCGCTTTCGTCGTCGGTTCGACCGCATCGGCTTCGACGCCTGCATACGGTTTTTCGATGCCGGGAAGAACGCGGTCGATACGGTTCCCTGCGGCGTCATAGACCGCGAATGCAAAAAAGCCGTTGGGCAGCACGTAAAGCGCGCGGATTTCGTCTGGCTTGAAGGGCGTCTGACCGAACAGCGCCGATTTCGGACCTTGCGGATGCTCGAAGATATCCTGATCACCCGCGCTTGTTGCAAAATCGTAGACAAGCCAAAGTCCGCCGCGCGCGCCGGGATGGCGTTCGATCAGACGATTGCCGCGGGTCACGGCGCTCGTCTTGACGGCGATGCGGCGCGCCGCCGCCGTCTTGATGCTCTGCTCTATATCGACGCCATTCAGCCTGGCGAGGTCTGCAAGCTTCTCAGGAATACCGAGCAGTTCGTAATAGAGTGGCGCCTCCCCGGCAGCTGCCGCCAGCCAGTCGCCGTTGACGATCACAACTTTTGTCTTGGCAATTCTCAGAACATCGGCGGTCACATGGTGCACGAGTGTCGGCGGATAGGCGCGCTCGATCTGCGCCCATCGGCCGGCGTCCCAGCCGAAGTCCGCCATACGGAAAGAAAAAACCGTGCCCTCGGCGTTGAGCGGCGTCAGCTTTACGGGCTCAGCCGCTGAGGACAGCGAATTCATCAGCTTGTTCAGCGCCTCGGTGTAGGCCGACATTTCGGCCGGCGTCGCACAGGAGTTGTAGAGGTTTGCAAGTGAAATGAAGCGCACGTCTCCGCCCTGGTCGCGCTCCAGGCGCTGCGCGTCGCGCATCATCTTGTCCATGTCTTCGGGCCGGACCGGTTCCCGCGGGGAACATCTTTGCGCCGAGGACGGCAAATCCTTGATCCAGCCGCGAATGCTCTCGATATCCTCGGGCTGCGGCTCGGCGGTCACCGGACCGCCGGTAAAGACGTCGAGCGGAGCGTGCCGGGTTTCCAGCACATCATAAAGGCGTGATGCATCGGGCAGGCCGGGCTTCACCAGCACTGGATCGCGCGCGAGTTCATCGATTGCGAGAATGTTTGCCAACCCGCCGGAGGCCAGCGGCCGTTCGAGGCGTCCCGATTGATGGCAGCGGGCACAGTACGTTTCGAGCATATCATAGGCCTTGGCGGCGCGCGGCTCATCCGGACGCAGCGGTACGCCCGTGGCCTGCTTGCCGGTTGGCCGTTGACCGGCGACGCTCGGGTTGGGAGGAAGTGCGGGATCGGCGGCGAAAGCCGCGCCAGTACCAGCATACGCAAGCGCCGCCAGCCCGAGCGCCCCAATAAGCGCGTGCTTCAGAAATTTTACAATCGCGCGCTGCAATGTACCCCCAGACCCTCGTCTCCCATCCGCAGTCCCCGCCGTCCCTACGGCCATCGCGCGGCACCATAGTGGCGCGCCGCCCTTGCCGCCAATGACCCAAAATCGGGTGGATCAAATAGCCTTGGGATGCCTGGGAGGGGGATGCCTGGGAGGCGCCGCGACGAAACGCGTCGCATCCACACTTGAACCTAGGCTGGAACCAGAAGTTAGCCACCTAGGTTTGGGCTACGCGTGGATGGAAACGGCTGCATGGGTGACCTTTCGGAATTCGCAAATCACCCCTATCGCTTTATCCGCCGGATCGTCGGTCGCTATTTTGGGAGCCACGTCGCGATTGCGTTGGCCGTGATTGGCGCCGTGACGTGCTCGGTCTCGACCCAATATGGCATCAAACGGCTCGTCGACGCGTTGTCCGATCCCTCTCGGCATGCGGACGTATGGACGGCTTTCGCGCTCCTCATCGGCCTCCTGGCCGCAGATAACATGTTCTGGCGCCTCGCCGCCTGGTTATGCCATTCGACCTACGTCGGAGTCTCGGGCAGCGTGCGGCGCAAGCTATTTCGCCATCTGACCGGACATGCCCCGAGCTTCTTCAACAATCAGCCTCCCGGAGCCTTGACGAGCCGCATTTCAGCGACGGCAAATGCACTCTACACAACGGAGACCATGGTCACCTTCAATGCGATGCCACCGCTCATCGCGACCTTCGTAGCGATCGTTTATCTGGCGACGGTCAGCCTAACGATGGCGCTGAGTATTACCGCGGTCGTTGCGGTCGTCGTGCTCATTATCTTCTTTTGGGCCGCCGTCGGTACGCCGCTGCATCATGCCTATGCGCACGAGGCCGCCGGAGTCGACGGCGACATGATCGACGTCGTTTCCAATATTTCAGTCGTCAAAGCGTTCGGGCGGCTTCGAAGCGAGCATCGGCGTCTGGCAGCCGTCATCGGCCGTGAGATGCGCGCGCGGACGCGCAGCCTCTATTTCCTCGAGAAGCTGCGCATTTTCCATGCGGTGACGACCGCCATCCTGATGGGCGGTGTGCTCGCCTGGGCCATCTCGCTTTGGCAAGCGGGCCAAGCGACTGCCGGCGACGTGGTCCTTGTCTGCACGCTCGCTCTATCGATCCTCAGCGCAACACGCGACCTTGCCGTGGCGCTTGTCGACGTCACGCAACATCTCGCGCGTTTTTCCGAGGCGCTCAAAACGCTGCTTGTGCCACATGAACTCATCGCTCCCGCAGTCGCAACGGGTCCACACGCATCGCGTGGGGTCATCGAATTCCGCGACGTCAGCTTCGCCTATCCGGACGGCAGGCAGGTCTTCTCGTCTCTCAATTTCAGGATCGATGCCGGGCAGCGCGTCGGAATCGTCGGCCCGTCCGGAGCCGGCAAGACGACGATATTCGCCCTGTTGCAGCGGTTCTACGACAAGCAGTCCGGCGCCATTCTGATTGACGGGCAAGAGAGCGCTGCAATGACCGATGCCGTGCTCTGCAATGCGATCGCAGTCGTCCCGCAGGATGTCAGCCTGTTCCACCGCACGCTACGCGACAACATCCGTTACGGGCGACCCAGCGCCAGCGACGAGGAAGTCTTGGAAGCCGCCGAGATGGCGCGGTGCTTTTCCTTCATCAAGCAACTCCCCAGCGGTTTGGACACGGTTGTCGGTAACCGCGGCGCGAAGCTTTCCGGTGGGCAGAGACAGCGCATTGCCATCGCCCGCGCATTCCTGAAGGACGCGCCGATCCTCCTCCTCGACGAAGCGACATCGGCTCTCGACACGCAATCGGAGGAGCTGATCCGCGAAGCGCTGTCGACGTTGATGCGGGGCCGGACGGTGCTCGCGATTGCCCACCGCCTATCGACGCTTAGGAGTTTCGACCGCATCATGGTCGTACAGAACGGTGAAGTCGTCCAGGATGGGCGGCCGGATACGCTGCTTCAGAAGGGCGGCGCCTATAAATCGCTTGTCGACCTGGAATTCAGCAGATTGCACAGCATTGCAGCGTGAGCGCGTTCAGCGCACCGCATTAAGAGAAATGAAGATTCCGTTAAATTTACAATTCGTGCATTAGCGATAGAGAGACATCCCCTTCGACGGCGCTATAAAACTCGGTTACAAGAACCTTACTTGGTTAGAACTAAAACAGACTGATAATGGATCTCGAAGCCGCCCATGTCCGGAATTCGCGCGCCGACAAACTAGCGCGCCTGAGCATGGCGCTATGCTTCCTCATCTCGAGCGGGATTTTGCTCGGCACGCTTGCGCTGGCAACACCCGATCAGTCGCCCGCGCGCTTCGAGACTTCAGCATCCAGGTAGGTTTGTTCGCAGAATTTTCACGGCCCGATCCCCTCGACCGATCCAACTGGCCTTACGCTCGATCAGCGTAAGGCTTTTTTCTTTGGGGCGTCGGTGTCACAAGGCGCCCGATCCGGAACCCTTGACGAGCACGGCGTATCCGCCCGCTTTGAGACCCGAAACGACCTGCTCCAGGTGGGCCCTGTCGCGCGTCTCGATGACGAGATTGAGCTCGGTGCCCTTGGCAGGAACGTCGGTGAATATCCGCTGATGATAGACTTCGAGGATATTCGCGCCTGCGCCGCCGATGAGGCCCGACACGCGCGCGAGCTGGCCGGGCCTGTCCGGTAGATCGATTGAGAGTCGTGAAAGGCGCCCTTCGCGAGCCATCTCGCGGGTCAGAACGCTGGCAAGCAGGCGCGTATCAATGTTGCCACCGCAGAGCACCAGGCCGATCTTGCGATCCTTATAAAGCCGCTTGGCAGCGAGCAGCGCCGCAAGCCCGGCGGCGCCCGCACCTTCGACGACCGTTTTTTCGATATTGATGAGCAGCGCGACCGCGCGCTCGATGTCGGCTTCCGACACAAGCAAAATGTCGTCGACGAGCGCCTCGATGATGGATTTCGTCCGGTCGCCGGGCGTCGTCACCGCAATGCCTTCTGCGAGCGTGTCGCCGCCCACGGGCAGAGAAGACTTCTTCACGGCGTTGAGCATCGACGGATAGAGCTGCGCCTCGACGCCGATGACCTTGATCTTCGGATTGATCGCTTTTGCAGCAACCGCCATTCCCGAAATCAATCCGCCGCCGCCGATCGGAACGATCAAGGTATCGAGATCGGGCGTGGCGTTGAGCATCTCCAGTGCCACCGTGCCCTGCCCCGCGATGACGGCTGGATCATTGAAGGGATGCACGAAGGTCAATCCGTGCTCGGCCCCGTAGCGGACGGCAAAATGGGAGGCATCTTCGAGAGTATGGCCTTCGAGAAGGACTGCAGCACCGTGGCTGCGCGTATTCTCGACTTTGATCGTCGGCGTCCAGGCGGGCATGACGATGGTCGCCGGAATGCCGAGACGGTGCGCGTGGTAGGCGACGCCCTGAGCGTGGTTCCCCGCCGACATGGCGATGACACCCGAGGCACGCTCCGCGTCCGTAAGGGAGAGAAGCTTGTTGAGCGCGCCGCGCTCCTTATAGGACGCGGTGAACTGCAAGTTCTCGAACTTCAGCCAGATTTCGGCATCGAGGAGCTTGCTGAGCGTCCGACTCTGCTCGAACCGCGTTTCGATGACGGCGCCCCTGATGGCGGCGGCAGCACGGACGACGTCGCCATAGGTGACGGACAAGAGCTTGGACATAAGAGTGTCTTTAATTTCGCCGCTTTTGCGGGCGCTTGTGATTGGGATCGATCAGCCTCATAGCATAGCCCGGTTCCGATTCTCCGCGGCATCTATGCTGCGCCAGCGCTAATCTAAACGTTCCCTAACGATGCCATTCAGACTTAACTCAGGTGCGTTATGCAGATCGTGCCAGCCGGTTCATCTCGCACCGCGTCCGCTATCGGTGGAGCTTTCCGAATGTATCGCCTGCCATTGATACCTGCACTCGCGGTGGTGCTTCTGATGGGCATTGCACCGGCGGCTGCGACGGCAGCCGATAGTTCCGCCGACAGCAAGTATACCTACAAGCCGTATGGTCAGCAGAACCCCGCCGGCAGCGACGCCGCGAACTCCCCCGCCAACAATCCGGGATCGGCCGCCGCCGGGCCGGGTGATACACGCCCTGGCGATGCCGACGGACGCGAACCCGATCGCACCTATCGCGATGATGCGCGGCGGGCTCCCGGACCTAATCAAGCCTCCGAGCCCGATGAAGGTAATGTCAATGAGCGAGCCGACCGGCCGGCGCCTCCGCCCGCAGCCGAACAAGCTCCGCCAAGCGGGTTCGCCGAAGGACGCCGGATCAAGGCGACCGCAAGCGCTCCCGACCGGAGTGTTCCCTACAGCGTGCGCGAGCAGGATGCGCGCCGCGCTGCCATCGAAGCCTGGCGCAGTAAGGCCGCGGAGCGTTTCGGACCGGAGTTCTCACGTTGGCGCACGGCCGAGCGCAAGCAAATCGATTGCGTGCGGGATCGCGGCGACGATGCCGTCTGCACCGTCAGCGGCGTGCCGGCCCGCGGCGAGGCGCGTTTCGACCGCCCCTATAGCGACGATCGATATTAGTGATGTCGCCTCCGGCCCTCGCACGCCCCTGCTTGAAGCACGTCGTTTCGCCGCTGCCCTCCTAACCTACGAACCGCTGTATAAGCCGATTTCACACAGGCCCGGATTGATGGCGCAGGGGAAGCAGCAACATGGCGAAGGTGGCGTGGCTCGGATTAGGCGTCATGGGTTATCCGATGGCGGGCCATCTGAAGACCCGCGGCGGCCACGATGTCGTGGTCTATAATCGCTCGCCTGAGAAGGCCGAGAGATGGCGTCGGCAGTTCGGCGGTGAAACGGCATCAACGCCCGCCGAGGCCGCGCGTGACTGCGATGTCGTTTTCGCCTGCGTCGGCAACGACGACGACGTACGCGGCGTCACGACAGGACCCGACGGCGCGTTCCAATCCATGCAGCAGGGCGCAATCTTCGTCGACCACACGACGGCATCGGCGCACCTCGCGCGCGAGCTTGCGGAGGCGGCGCAAGCGCGTGGACTGTATTTTCTCGATTGCCCCGTTTCCGGCGGTCAGTCCGGCGCGGAGGCTGGCGCTCTGACTGTCATGGCCGGCGGCGACGAAGCCGCTTATGCCCGCGCCGAACCTTTAATCGCAGCGTTCGCGCGCAGTGTCCGGCGCATGGGACCCTCGGGCTCTGGTCAGCTCGCGAAGATGGCGAACCAGATCGCCGCCGCGGGCGTCGTCCAGGGACTGGCCGAGGCGATCCATTTCGCCGAATGCGCGGGTCTCGATATCGAAGCGCTGATCGCAACGATCTCCAAAGGAGCTGCCCAGTCGTGGCAAATGGAAAATCGCTGGAAAACGATGCATGCGCGGGAATTCGACTTTGGGTTCGCGGTCGACTGGATGCGCAAGGATCTCGGAATTTGTCTTGATGAAGCCGTGTCCAACGGTGCCGAGCTACCGGCGACACGCCTCATCGATGGCTTTTATGGCGACGTTCAAGCCCTCGGCGGCGGCCGCTGGGACACGTCGAGCCTCATCGCTCGTCTTGGGCTTAAGCCCAAGACTTAGTCGGACCGCGGCTTAAGCTTCAACCCGCTCCTGCTTTTCGGCGCCCTCGGGAAGTACGAACTGTAACGGCAGGGCGGTTGTGTACTTGATCTGTTCCATGGCGAACGCCGACGAGACCTTCGCAATGTCGATGCGCGAAATCAGCTTCTTGTAGAAGGCATCGTAAGCGGCGATGTCGGGAACGGCGACGCGCAGGAGATAGTCGATATCGCCCGACATGCGATAGAATTCCACGACCTCGGGAAATTCGGCGACGGCACTATGAAACTTCTCGAGCCATGACAGCGAGTGCTTGTCCGTCTTGATGGAGACAAAGACGGTCACGCCCGCGTTGACCTGCTGGGCGTCGAGAATGGCGACGCGCCGCTGGATGACGCCGGCCTCTTCGAGTTTCTGCACGCGACGCCAGCAGGGCGTAGTCGACAACCCGACCTCCTTGCCGATGTCGGCAACGGGGCGCGTGCAGTCCTGCTGCAAGATACGCAGGATTTTCACGTCCATCTCATCCAACATGAAATAGGTCTCCGAAACATGATTTTTACATAATTCGCGATCCTGAGATTAATATTTTCTACCAAAGGCATGTCAATAAAAATATTAGCATTATTTTCTATGTTATAGAATCTATGCTGAAGCGCTCGGCCGCGCGGAAACCTCCTGGTACCAGCGCATGATGTGCGCATGGCCCTCGGGCGCGGCCAGCTTGGCCGGCTTCATGAAATCAATTGCGACGAGCGCCGTTATGTCGGCGATTGAAAAGCTCGCGCCCGCGACGAAGTCGCTTTCCGCAAGTCGGCGATCGAGCCTAGTTAGCTCGCTCTCGACCTTCTCTTTGTTCGCCTCGCCCCAAGGCGTCACCTGCGGCACTTCGAGGTGCGCCATCTTCGGATGCAGATGCCGAAAGACGCTCGCGACGGCATTGAAAAGGCCGAGTTCGACGCGCCTGTTCCACATTTCGACCTCGGCCTTGCCGATGGCACCCGTTCCGAACAATGGCGGCTCCGGGTGGATCTCCTCGAAGTAGCGGCAGATGGCGACGGATTCCGAAATTGCGGTGCCATCGTCCAAAACAAGCACCGGAACACGCTGCCAGGGGTTGAGAGCCGAGAAGTCGTCCTGCCGAAGATCGCCGCTCATCAGATCGCGTTCCTCTCGCGGAACATCGATGCCCTTTTCGGCGAGGAAGATAGCGACCCGTCGAGGGTTCGGCGCGCGTTTCGTTTCGATAATACGCATGATCGCTCACCTCGGTTGTGCGTCGCTATTTTCTTCGCGCCATTGGCGCGGCATCTGGAATTCCGACTTCCATATACCGCGGTGTGAAGCTTTCGCGTCAGCTTCCTCACGCCAATAGCTGCCATACGCGACGGCCATGCCGGCCGCCACCATCCCCGCATTCAAGTTGCGATCGCCGGCGCGGCAAGCGGCGAGCAATCGGCCATATTTATCCCGCTCGCTGACCGAACAGGTGACGTCGTCCCGACCTATCATGCTTTGGAGCGCATCCCGGGCGGCATCTCCGCATCGCCACGCAGCACCGTTCCTTTGGCAGGTCTGGCGTCCCTCGGGTGCATCGATACCCTTAAGACGCACTTCGTTACGGCCGACCCAGAGGCTGTCGCCGTCGATTGGCCTTCCCCACCCACTGACTTCAGCAGGGAATGGATCGCTGCTTCCGGAGCGCATTCCATAAGGCCAATGCCCCCTGCCAAAGAAGGCCGTAGCCGCAGCCAGAGCCAGCAATGCCGCCAATCGCACAACTTCACGTCGCCGCCGCCGCGACCAGCGTCGCATTCTTTTAATCCTTAGGTAGATTAGGGACGGTCTTAAGCCTTGCATTAACGAATTGACGCCACTTTACGGAAGTCGCGCGCGTTGGGTTGCTGCGACACGTCGATAGGGTGTGCACGCAGTATGGATGATACCGCCGACAGCGTCGAAACGGCTCGTGCACGGCCGCGTCCGCTACGCCGCAACAGGCTCGACGACGAGCTGCGATTGTTCCGTGACCGGCTGACTCACGGCACGACGCACAAGCCCGAGTTCGAATACGAGCTCTTGACGATGTTCGCGCGCAACGAAACGAGCGCGCCGTTCGCGATGCCGGCCCTGTGCTTCATCTTCTACATCGCCTCGATGTTCTGGGCGTCGTTCATGGAAGCGACGATGTGGATTGCGATCGTGTCGATCTCGCGCGTCTACATGCTCGACCAATGCCGGCGTTTGCTCTCCATTCCGCGCGCCGACGTCAACGTCGGCCAATGGCGTCGCCACTTCATCCGTATCGAGACCATCAACGGATTGGCGCTCGCGGCATTCGCGCTGATCGGCATTTCGATGGCGCCGCCCGCGCATTCCGTGCCCGCGACGTTTTCTTCGCACGTCTTCATCTTTGCGACGCTCATGGTTGTCCTAGCGATCCGCATGACGTTTTCATCGACGTTGCCGCATGTGTTTCTTGCCGGAACCGTGCCGATGACACTGGCCGTTACCGGACGGCTTTTCATGCTCGGCGATCCATTTTATTTTGCGCTGGCCTCAATGGCAGTCGGTATCCATGTCTTTTTCGTCTACCTCGCGCAGGGCCTCCATTCGACGGCACTCGCAATGGTCGAATACCGCGCGGAAAAGGACAGCCTGATTTCAGAACTTGAAGAGGCAAGCGCCATATCGGATGAGGCGCGGCGACGGGCGGAGGCCGCAAACAAGGCAAAATCTCGCTTTCTCGCGACGATGAGCCATGAGCTTCGAACGCCGCTCAATGCCATCATGGGCTTTTCCGAGGTCATGGAGAAAGAAATTCTTGGCCCGATCGGCAGCGACGTCTATCGCGAATATGCGCGCAACATCTATGTGAGCGGCAATCATCTTCTTTGCATCATCAACGAGATCCTCGATCTGTCGCGGATCGAGGCGGGCCGTTACGATCTGCACGAAGAAACGATACGTCTGACGGACATCGCCGAAGATTGCGAACGTCTGATAAAGATCAAGGCCGACGCAAAAACTCTGCAGATCGTCGAGGACTTCGCCCCTGATCTGCCGCACGTCTGGGCCGATCCCCGTGCCATGCGCCAGATCTGCCTCAATCTGCTTTCGAATGCGCTGAAGTTCACGCCGCGGGGCGGACGCATCACGCTGACCGTCGGTCACACGTCCGACGGCGGACAATTCATAACGATCGCGGATACGGGACCTGGCATTCCGAACGAAGAAATTCCACGCGTCCTGCAAGCATTCGGTCAAGGCTCCCTCGCCCACGAAACGGCTGAGGGCGGCACCGGCCTCGGGCTGCCGATTGTACAAAATCTCATTACCCTGCACGGTGGGACGTTTGATCTCCAGTCGGAGTTGCGCAAAGGCACGGAAGTGACGGTGACCCTGCCGCGTCAGCGCGTGCTTCAGATCATCACCCCGCTGCAGCCGCTCGGCCAGGAGCGTCATCGCGATCCCGCGCCGCGGCCGGCCCGTCAGCCGCGCATGCGCCCCGCCTCACCCTACGGGACGGCGGCGCCGTACCGCGTCAGCGGAGGAGCGTGAAACCTTAATGTTCGCACTTCTCGTATCAGCAATCGTTGCCCTCGGCGGAGCGCTGCTCTTTCTGCTTGCCACCGGCTCCAGTTTCGAAGCGATGCAAGGCCCCCCGATCGCAATAACTGTGATCGGTGCGCTCATCCTGCTTTATCTGCTGTCCCATCACAGCAATGAACGCCGTTCCCGGCGCTTACCGGCGATTGTTGCGCTCGGTGTTGTTGCGGTCGTCGGCGCCATCACGACACGTGTGGACCCTACTCCATTTATCAAGAATTTTTTCGCATCCGTTCAGACCGACGGCGCAATGGATGTGTCATCCGGCGCAGCTTCCGCTCCCGCTTCGGTTCGAATTCGCAAGATGGCGGATGGCTTCATCGCCAACGCCGAGGTCAACGGCCAGTTGTTTCAAATGCTGGTCGATAGCGGCGCCGCGACCGTCGTGCTCCGACAGTCCGATGCCGAGAAAGCCGGTATCGATGTCACTCATATGACATTCGACACGCCGCTGAAGACGGCGAACGGCACGAGCTATCTGGCTCCGATTCGGCTCAAGTCCGTCCGCGTCGGCCAACTGACCATCGACGATGTCGAAGCCCTTGTGGCGAAACCGGGAACCCTTAACGAAAGCTTGCTCGGTATGAGTTTCTTAAGGCGTCTCACGTCTTATCAGGTAGCCGGAGATTTCATCACGCTTCGGCAATAGGCGTCGCCACGCTTCCTGTCATGAGGACCAGAGCTTCGGCATGTCTTCGGCAACCACCAGTCTTTTTGCCTCCATTGCGCTGGCTACCGCAGGTGCGGCAGGCTTCGCCTATACGCTGACGCACCCCGGCGTCGTCGCCGGCTTTGCGAGCCGCTTGTTCGACGACACGGGCAGCCTTCGAAGCGCTTCGCAAGCCGACAATGCGGCTCTCGTTCCGGACAGGCCGGAAACCCCGACCAGCGGGGCCGGCACCGTTTCGTTACCTGCCGGAGCCTATGGGCATTTCGAGACGGAAGCCGAAATCAACGGGCGTACGATCGACGTCATGGTCGATACCGGGGCGTCCCTCGTGGCGCTCACCTATGACGATGCCCAGCGCCTCGGAATCTACGTCAAGCCGAGCGATTTCACGCATATCGCACAAACGGCCAACGGAACCGCCCGCGTGGCACCGGTGACGATTTCGCGTATCAGCATTGGCGACATCACCGTCCGCAACGTTCCGGCCGTCGTCTCCGAAAGGGGAAAATCCGAGCGCACGCTCCTTGGAATGTCATTTTTAGGGCGTCTTTCCCGCGTCGAAATGCGCGGCGGAACCCTGGTGCTGCAAGAGTAGTTCCTCTAAGTCTCTCACCCCGACGCTGATAGACATGTTCACCATTGCGCACGTTCCGCGTGATCGGTTTCGATCGTCGCGACGAAACGCTGTTAAAGGGAAAGATTGCATGCTGCCGAAGCCTCGTGCCGACCTGAAACCCAACACCGCCGATTTCGAAAGACTGCCGCTTGTCAAACCGACCGGCTTCCGGGAATACGACGCACGCTGGCTGTTCCCGGACGAGATCAACCTGATGGGCCTGAATGCCGTCGGCCTCGGCATGGCGACGCTTTTCACGCGACGCAGCGTTCCAAGACGGATCGTTGTCGGGCACGATTATCGCTGGTACTCGGGCGCGGTGAAGCAAGCCCTGATGACCGGGTTGCTGGCAGGCGGCTGCGAAGTCCACGACATCGGCCTCGCATTGTCGCCGATGGCCTACTTTGCGCAGTTCGAACTCGACGTCGAAGGCGTCGCGATGGTCACGGCCAGTCACAACGACAACGGCTGGACCGGCATCAAGATGGGTCTGTCGCGGCCGTTGACATTCGGCCCCGAGGATATGTCGGAGCTGAAATCGATCGTCCTCAACGGCGATTATGAAACGCGAACCGGCGGGCGTTACATCTTCGTACCCGACATGGCCGAGCGCTACGTGAAATCGTTGACCGACCGGCCGAAGCTAAAGCGCCACCTCAAGGTCGTGGCTGCTTGCGGCAACGGAACGGCCGGCGCCTTCGCACCGCAAGTCCTGGCTGCCGCCGGATGCGACGTGGTTCCGCTGAATACCGACCTCGACCATTCCTTCCCGAACCACAATCCAAATCCCGAAGACATGAAGATGCTGCACGCGGTAGCAGCCAAGGTTCGCGAAACAGGCGCCGATGTCGGACTTGCCTTCGACGGCGATGGCGACCGTTGCGGCGTCGTCGCCAATGACGGGCACGAGATCTTTGCCGACAAGGTCGGCGTCATGCTCGCGCGCGATATTTCTTCGCTTCACCGCAACGCGAAGTTCGTCGTCGACGTGAAATCGACGGGCCTCTTCACGACCGATCCCGTCCTTGTCGCAAACGGCGCGACGACGACGTACTGGAAGACCGGGCACAGCTACATCAAGCGCTTCAATTTCGAGAACAAATCGCTCGTCGGGTTTGAGAAATCCGGACACTTCTTCTTCAATACGCCACTCGGTCGGGGCTACGACGACGGCCTCGTCGCGGCCCTCGCAGTCTGCGATATGCTCGACCGAAATCCCGGGAAATCGATTGCCGAGCTTCGGGATGCCTTGCCGAAAACCTGGAGCTCGCCAACCATGTCGCCGCATTGCGACGACGAGAAGAAGTACGACGTCGTCGAGCGCATCACCGAGCATTACAAGCGTCAGAAGGAGACCGGCGGCCATATTGCGGGCCAGGCCATTCGCGATCTGATCACCGTCAACGGCGTGCGCGTGATGCTGGAAGACGGCACGTGGGGCCTCGTTCGCGCTTCATCGAACAAACCGGAACTCGTCGTCGTAGTCGAAAGCCCGACGTCCGAAGCCAATATGAAGGCGATCTTCAAGGACATCGATCAGCAGCTGGCGCGCTTCCCGGAAGTCGGCGAATACAATCAAAAGATCGCTGTTTAAGTTAGCGCTGGCGACTCGCGTTCCGCGAGCCGGCCGCCAGCGCATTAGATCAGCGTCATGAGAAAGCGGAGCGCGACGCACGCGAGGAAGGCAGCGAATGCCAACTCGAGTGCACGTTTCGGAATGCTGTGTGCCATCCTGACGCCGTACGGCGCCGCGAACACACCCAGCGGCGCAATCAGAAGCGCGCCGGCGTTGACGTAGCCGAGCGATAGTGGCGGCAGGCCCGGCTCGCCCCAGCCGGAGAGCACATAACCGACGAGGCCGGGGATCGCGATGATCGGTCCAAGCCCCGTTGCCGTCGCGACCGCCTGCAGTATTGGCCTGCCGTAAAGCGTCAGCAGCGGAACGGTGAAGCTTGCGCCGCCTATGCCCATCAATGTCGAGATCGTTCCGATGCCGAAGGCTGCGCCCTCGAGGAGGGGCGGGCGCGGCAGGTCGTCCGCGATCCGCCAGTCGTCGCGGCCGAGCGCCATCTTGATCGCGAGCGCGGTTCCAAAAACGACCCACACCCAGCGCAAGGCAACGCTGCTGGCGTGATCCGCAATCAGAATGCCGACGGTCACGCCGATGAATATCCAGGGCCCCATGCGCCGGACGATTTGCATATCGACCGTTCCTCGCGCCCGAAACGCTGCGAAGGATCTCAAGACCGTTGGCGCAATGACGCCAAGCGTCGTCCCGAGCGTAACGTGCATGCGCACATTTTCCGGAACGCCGACGACACCGAAGACTTCATAAAGAACCGGCACGAGAACGCCGCCGCCACCGATGCCAAGCAATCCGGAGAGAAAACCTCCAAGAAGACCCGCCGCCGCGAGCAACAATAACAGGCCCGCCAGATTGTCTCCCGATACGGCGGCCAGCATCGACAAATCCTACGCTGCCCGCGACCGGTCGCCCGGATAACCTGCCCCATGCTCCACAAGCGCAATCGCGGCGCGCAGCACATCGGCGGTCGCGGAGGCAAGCGTTGCTCCTTCGCTCAAATGGCGGCGGAACGCTTTGCCGCGCGGCTGCCCGTGGTAGAGGCCCAGCACGTGGCGCGTGACGTTCGAAAGGCGGCCGCCGCGGCTCAAGTGCTGTTCGACGTAAGGCACGATCGCATTGAGAGCAGCGGCCCGCGTCGGGCTTTCAGCTTCTACCCCAAAAATCACGCGATCGACGTCAGCGAGGATCGCGGGATTCTGGTAGGCGGCGCGGCCGAGCATGACACCATCGACATGATCGAGATGGGCGCGAGCATCATCGATCGTTTCGATGCCGCCGTTGAGGACGATCTCGAGTCCCGGATGCGCGGCCTTCAGGCGATACACGCGCGCGTAGTCGAGAGGTGGAACCTCGCGGTTCTCTTTCGGCGACAGCCCCTTGAGCCACGCCTTGCGCGCATGGACGATAAATCTCGTGCATCCAGCGCCAGCGACGACCTCGATGAACCGGCGAAGGTCTTCTTCCTCGTCCTGCTCGTCGATTCCGATGCGACATTTGACGGTGACGGGGACGGAATGGTGCGCACGCATCGCTGCGACACAAGCCGCGACGAGTTCAGGCTCGCTCATCAGGCACGCGCCGAAACGGCCTTCTTGTACGCGATCCGACGGACAGCCGACGTTCAGATTGATTTCGTTGTACCCAAGATCGACACCGATGCGTGCGGCTTCGGCGAGCTTCGCCGGCTCCGAGCCACCGAGCTGCAATGCGATAGGATGCTCGACATCGGAAAATCCGAGAAGACGTGCGCGGTTACCGTGGATAACGGCGTCAGCCGTTACCATTTCGGTGTAGAGCAGCGCATGTTTCGTGAGATGACGGTGAAAGACGCGGCAATGCCGGTCCGTCCAATCCATCATCGGCGCAATGCAGAACCTATGTGCCTGGGTCGTCGTCACTCAAGCCGTCCTTCAATGGCTTGTCCCTGGCTACCGGAGAGGAAGGGCACGGCGCAAGCACCATTATGTCTTCTGGGCTCTTCCGTTGCAGATCGCAGAGTCGCGCGACAGCCATCGGTGAACGGCGCGTAGGAGAATTCTCCATCACGGTCCTCGTCTCCCACGCTTACGCGCTTTCTGCAATCCCACGCAAAAGCAAAGGCATAAATCGGATAAGCTCGTTCGATGTGCGCCGTTATGCGCGCCGGCCGGCGCGGTGAACATCAACCGTTGCAAACCTCGAAGACGATCCCTAGCGCAGCCTCGCCGGCAAGCTGCGCCCTGCGGGCGGTTATGCCAAGGACACGACGCCGTTCAGTTAACCCCTGTGGGCCGACGCCTTGCGCCGGCGCGTCGATGCAAAGACTGCCGGGAACGATCCCCAACGGCGCTGGAGCAACGTGGGCACAACCCGTCGGCTCACGCCAGCTTGACGTCGGCGTGGAACTGATTGCTGACGAGCGTCGGCTTCACGTAACCGGCACGGATCGTGAAATCTCCGAAGTGCTCACCCTTCTGGCGATCCTTCGCGTAATGCAGCAGGATCGGCTCAAGGAGAGCCAGCGCCCGCTTCTCGTCCACGTCCTGCGCATAAAGCTTGTTCATGCGCGCGCCGTCAAAAGCTGCACCGAGATACAAATTGTAGAGTCCCGGCGATCTGCCTACGAATCCGATTTCGCCGAGATAGGGACGTCCGCAACCGTTCGGGCAGCCCGTCATGCGCACGACGATTTCCTCGTCCGTAAGGCCCGCCTTGTCGAGAATGCCCTCGATCTTCGTCAAGAGGTGCGGCATGTACCGCTCGCTTTCGGCAAGTGCCAGCGCGCACGTCGGCAACGCGACGCACGCAATGCTGTTCCGCCGCGCGCCTGAGAGCGATTTCGGCGCCACGCCGTGCTCGGCCAAAATCTTTTCGATTTTGCTCTTCGAGCGCGCACTGATGTTCGCGAGGATCAGGTTCTGGTTCGCCGTCATCACGAAATCGCAGATATCGAGATCCGCGATCGCGCGAATGGCGCTTTTCAGACGATGTCCGGGCACGTCCTTGATGCGGCCGCTTTCGATATAAAGCGTCAGGTGCCACTTCTTGTCGTCGCCCTGAAGCCAGCCGATGTGGTCGCCGTTGCGCGTGAACGTATAGGGACGTGGCGGCGCAAGATCGAAGCCGAGTCGTTTGTTGATCTCGGCCTTGAAATTCTCAAGCCCATGATCCTCGATCGTATATTTGAGGCGCGCGCGAGCCCGATTCGAGCGGTTGCCCCAGTCGCGCTGGATCGTGAGGATCGCTTCCGCAACTTCAATCGTCTTGTCGTTGCTGCAATAACCGAGCACGTCGCCGAGGCGCGGAAACGTCTCCGGAACGCCGTGCGTCATGCCCATGCCGCCGCCAGCGGTGACGTTCCAGCCAACGATCTCACCGTTCTCGACGATAGCGATGAACCCGCAATCGTGTGCGAAAACATCGACGTCGTTATCGGGCGGCACCGCGAAGACGAACTTGAATTTGCGCGGCAAATACGTCTGGCCGTAAATCGTCTCCTTCTCGGGATTTGTATATTCCTTGCCAGGAATGGGATCGCCATTGAGCCAGATTTCGCTGTAGGCGCCCGTCTTCGGAAGGAAGTAGAGGCTGGTGCGCTTGGCCAGCTCGTAGGCCTCGCGATGCGCCTTCGAGAGATAGGGATTTGCGACCGACATGACACCGCGTGTCACGTCCCCGCAGGCCGCGATGGTATCGAGGCCTGCAGCGTGAATCGCCTGCATCGTGCGCTTGAGATTCGACTTGATGATGCCGTGGAACTGGAACGTTGCCCGCGTTGTGACGCGTAGCGACTTGTTCCCGTAGTTGACCGCGATGTCGTCGAGCTGCCGCCATTGCGACGAGGTTACGAAGCCGCCGGGAATGCGCAGCCGCACCATGAAGATGAAGGCTTTGTCGAGCTTCTTCTTGGCCCGCTCGCCGCGAACATCACGGTCATCCTGCATGTAGGTGCCGTGAAACTTGAGAAGCTGGAAATCATCTTCTCCGACGGCGCCCGATTCAACGTGCACCAACCCTTCGCCGATCGTGCCGCGAAGAAAATGGCTGTTCTCTTTGATGTGTTCGGTTTTTGATGGCTTGCCGTCTGTCATTGTGATCCTCGCGGAGCAATATTCGCCGCGCACAGTCCTTCGGTATGCAGTCTGAATTCAGGTCTCAGTAAACGTCGCGCTGATAGCGCCCGGCTTTCGCCAGCTCTTTGAGCTTGGCACGGCCGGCTTCTTCATCACCTTTCGCGGCTTCGGCAAGGATCTTGACGAGCGTCTGATCGACGTCCTTCGCCATCCCTTTCTCATCACCGCAGACATAGAGATGCGCGCCGTCATCGAGCCAACCGGCGATGTCCACCCGGCGTTCCCACAGGCGATGCTGAACGTAGATCTTCTCCGGCTGGTCGCGCGAGAACGCAACGTCAATCCGCGAGAGGTCGCCGGACGCGAGATAGTCCTGCCATTCGAGCTGATAGAGAAAATCATTCGTGAAGTTGCGTTCTCCGAAGAACAGCCAGCTCTTGCCTTTCGCGCCGGTCGCAACGCGCTCCTCGACGAAAGCGCGATAGGGGGCCACACCGGTTCCCGCACCTATCATGATGATCGGCGTGTGCCCGTCGGCCGGCAGACGATAGTGCCGGTTCGGCTTGACGTAGATCTTCGCCTTCGATCCGACCTTGCGCCGCTCGCCGAGATAGGTCGACGAGACGCCCTTGCGGACCTTACCGTGAGATTCCCAGCGCACCGCACCCACGAGAAGATGTGCCTCGCCCGGATGCGCCTTAAGGCTTGAGGCGACCGAATAAAGCCTTCCCGGCAGCGGCCTGAGCAGACCGGTAAGCTGCTCCGCCGTCAGCTTTTCGGGATAGGTCTCGAAAAGATCGACGAGTTGCCGATCGGCTGCGAACTTCGAATAAGCCTCGCCTTCGAGCAGCGCCTTGACGTCGCCGCGCCCGGTAAGCTTGGCGTAGTTTTCAACTGCCGAGCGCGAAAGCGTCGTCACGTCGTAGGATTTCTGAAGCTTCAGCAATAGCGCCGCATCCGACGCAAGACCGACCGCTTTCAAGAGCTCGTCGACGAGAACGGGATCGTTTTCCGGAACGAGGCCGATGGCGTCGCCTGGCTGATAGGCGAACGTCGGATCGTCGAAGGCAAACTCCGCATGCCACGTTTCGCGCGTCGATCCCGTGCCGTTCAGATTGATGAGGGTTGCGATCTCCGCTTCGAGCGGACTTTCAGCCGTATAGCGCGGCTCGTCGTCATCGGTCCCCGGAAGAGCAGCACTGCCAAAATCGACATGAACGACGGTGCCACCGGCCGGAGCGTCCGCAGGCGCGAATTTCACGAGGGATTTTTCGGTCCAGTCCGCAGCCTGCTTCGCGTAATCGAGGTCGAGGTCGACGCGGTCGGCAACGCGAACGCCGCCCAATTCTTCAAGGCGCGCATCGATCGCTTTGCCGATAGCGCAGAACTGCGCGTAGGCCGTGTCGCCGAGCGCCAGCACCGCAAACCGGACACCATCGATGCGCGGCGCCGCATCGCTCATCAGCGCCTGATAGAAGTCGACGGCGCGGCTTGGAGGATCGCCTTCGCCCCAGGTCGCTGCGTAGACGACGATATTTTTCGACTTGGGAAGCAACGAGAGGTCGGCGTCCGCCATATCGAAGACCTTGGCGTCGAGGCCGTGCTTCTGCGCCGCCTTCTTCGCCTTGCCCGCAAGAGCTTCGGTATTGCCGCTTTCGCTCGCATAAAGAATGGTCAGGGGCGCACGCGGCTTGGCAGCGGGAATCGCAGCCTGAGCCGGCCCGCCGCCCTGCGCTGCTTCAAAACCCGCGAAAAATCCGGCGAGCCACGCGCGTTGCTGAGGGGTTGTCTTAGCAACCACTTTATTCAGCATGTCGATGTCTTCCGGCAGAAAAGGAGCATTGCGCGGAAGCAGTGGAATGGCGGTCACCGAAGATTCTCCTCGTCAGGCTCAGCCGATGCCAGGGCGGCGGCGCCGTAGCGCGCCTTCGGGCAATCGGAAAAGACCCACAGCCAGCAAGACTTTCCGGGGCTTACCGGCTGGATTTCAAAACGATCCGTTGGCAGTGGGGATCGCGATAATGACCCAGAGCTGATTAACGCTGGGTCTCCCGCGCACCCATTTAAGCGTATTCTACGTGTCTTTGGAAGATTTTTCTACACCTGTGCGGCATTCCACCCCAAAGATAAGAATAATATTCTAACATACCAACCGTATTTCTTATGATGTATGCGCATGATTTGGGTTCCATTTGAGTTCGACCTCCCCACTCAGCCGGAACCCGCTTTAACAGCCGGAGGAGCACCGGACGCGCAATCTTCTTCCCCTCTCGTTAGCGCTGCCGGTGGGCAAGGACCGCAGCAACAAACAACAGAATCCCGCTCTCATTGCATTGCGAAAATACTCACACGCAGACGTGATACGCATTGATTTGAAAAGTTCTATCCGAACGTGATCTTTGGAAAGCGGACCCGGAGCGGCCCTTGACTTTGGTCAGCCGATCCGCAGATTGGGCGCGCACAACAAAAGTGCCTGCACCAATCGGGTGGGCCCTCGGCGGGGCTTGCAGGAGTGGAAGCAGTTTACCGCTTTGGAGGAAACACTATGAAAGTTTGGACGAAACCCGCTGTGCGCGAGCAGGAAGTTGGCCTCGAAGTCACGAGCTACCTGCCGGCCGAGATCGACCTTATCTAACGGTCGATTTCTTCGGTCTCACAAGATTGGTGAGATAACGGCGCGGCGGTCGGTGTGGCTCATCGGCCGCCGTAGTCTTATCCTCTCAAGTATGGATGCGCCGCCGCTTCGGCGAGACGGCAGGCGCCGTGACATCGGTATCTATGATCATAAAAGTGCTCGGGTCCGCCGCTGGGGGTGGATTCCCGCAGTGGAACTGCAATGGCGCGCAATCGGCCAAGGTTCGAGCTGGCGCGACAGGATACAAAGCTAGACTGCAATCGTCCCTTGCCGTCTCTAGTGACGGTGAGAATTGGGCGTTGCTGAACGCCTCTCCCGATATTCGTCAACAGATCAACGAGACGCCCGAGCTGCATCCCGTAAAATCGGGCCTGAAGCGCAACTCCCCAATCAAGGCCGTCGTCGTAACCAACGCGGATGTCGATCATATCATCGGCTTGATCGGGCTTCGCGAGGGCCAGTCATTTTCGATCTACGGCTCCGACCTCGTGCTTGCGACGCTCAAGGCGAATTCGGTTTTCAATGTCTGCAATCCCGAGATCGTCCCACGCATCGAGCTACCGTTCGACAAACCGACCGAGCTTCAAGGCGCTGGCGTCGATCTTGGCCTGACGGTCGAAGCCTTCCCGGTCTCCGGCAAGGTTGCGCTGTTTCTCGAAAAGGGTGGCGCTGAATCCAATTTCGGAAGCCGCGACGGCGATACTATCGGCCTCAAGGTGACCGACACGAAAACCGGCAAGGCATTCTTCTACATTCCAGGCTGCGCCGAAGTCGATGCGCCCCTCGCCGACCGCATCCGTAATGCCGATCTCGTCTTCTTCGACGGCACGCTCTACGTCGACGACGAGATGATCGCTCAAGGTTTGTTGAACAAGACCGGCAAACGCATGGGCCATATTTCCGTCTCCGGGCAGGACGGGTCGGTCGCCGCTTTCAGCCATCTCAACGTCCGGCGCAGAATTTATGTTCATATCAACAATTCAAACCCGATCCTGGATGAAAACTCGGAAGCTCGAAAGGCTGTCGAGGCAGCCGGGTGGGAGGTCGGTTTCGACGGAATGGAGGTCCGCGTATGAACCCAGTCAGCCTTGAAAAGAAAACGGCAGAGCGTCGCGACGGCGAGCCGCCGATGCCGATCGCCGAATTCGAAGCAGCGGTCCGCGCCGTCGGACCGGAGCGATACCATGATCTGCATCCCTTCCATCACATGCTTCACGGCGGCAAACTGAACAAAGGCCAGGTGCAGGCCTGGGCGCTCAATCGCTTCTGCTATCAATCAGCCGTTCCGCGCAAGGACGCGGCGCTCGTCAGCCGGGCTTATGATAGAGAACTCCGCCGCGAGTGGACGCATCGCATTCTCGACCATGACGGTTTTCTTCCCGGCGAGGAGGGCGGCATCGAACGTTGGCTCGTCTTGACGGATGGCCTCGGTCTCGATCGCGATTACGTCATCTCGCGGCGCGGCGCGCTTCCGGCGACGATCTTCGCCGTCGAGGCCTATGTCACGTTCGTGCGCGAGCAGCCTCTGACGATCGCCGTCGCGTCGTCGCTCACCGAACTTTTTGCGCCAAAGATTCACAAAGAGCGCATCGCGGGCATGCTCGAGAACTATAGTTTCATCGACGACAAGGTGATGGCCTATTTCAAGCGCCGCTTGATGCAAGCCCCGCGCGACGCTGATTTTGCTCTGAACTACATCCTGAAGAACGCCCGCACGCGCGAAGAGCAGCAGGCCTGCATCGATGCGGTACGTTTCAAATGCAATGTTCTCTGGGCGCAGCTCGACGCGCTTTATCATGCTTACGTCGACGGACACATTCCGCCGGGAGCCTTCCGGCCGGAGAGTTAATCGAGGCTTGCCAATGAACGCAGAAGCACCGCGCACGAGAGTAATGGTTGTTCCGGATTCCAAGCCGGGACTGCCGCCGCACATCAAGCTTCGTCACGATGCTGGGCGCGGCCGATGGCACGTGCTTGCTCCCGAGCGCGTGTTCGAGCCGGACCCGATCGCTATCGAGATTTTGAAGCGCTGTGATGGCGCGACGACGGTTCAGGAAATCGCCATCGAACTCGCAAAAGACTACAACGCACCACTGCAAGAGATCCTCGCCGACACCATATCTATGCTGCAGGAGCTCTCAGATAAGGGCGTCGTCAAAGCCTAGAGAAGCTGGGATGAAACGGAGCTGATGTCATGAACGAAATCGCACCGTTGGAGCAATTCTCCGCGGCCCCCGTAGTCGAAGCTTGCGCACGCGCGCCGGTCGGCTTGCTCGCCGAGCTGACGCATCGTTGCCCGCTCCAGTGTCCCTACTGCTCGAACCCCTTGGAACTTGACCGCGTCAATACCGAGTTGACGACGGCCGAATGGCAGGACGTCATGCGTCAGGCCGCAGAGCTTGGCATTCTGCAGATTCATCTATCGGGTGGCGAACCGACCGTCCGCAAAGATCTCGAAGACATCGTAGAGGTCGCGGCTAAGGCCGGTCTTTATACCAACCTCATCACGGCAGGCGTAACGCTGACACGCGACCGCCTGAAGAAGCTGAAAGACCTCGGCCTCGACCATGTCCAGCTTTCGATCCAGGACGTCGACGCCGCGAACGCGGAAAAAATTTCCGCTTACAAGGGCGGCTTCGAAAAAAAGCGCGAAGTCGGCAAGTGGGTTCGCGAGCTTGGCATGCCGCTCACCATCAACGCGCCGATTCACCGTCACAACATCGAAAACCTGCCGAACATCATCAACTTCGCGGTCGAGATGGGCGCGGGCCGCCTCGAGGTGGCAAACATTCAATATTACGCCTGGGCCTTGAAGAACCGCGCGAGCCTGATGCCGACGCGCGCGCAGGTCCTGAAGAGCGCCGAAATCGTCGAGGAGGCCAAGGAGCGCCTGAAGGGCGTTATGGTTTTCGACTTCGTCGTGCCGGACTACTATGCAAAAACTCCGAAGCCCTGCATGGGCGGATGGGGCCGCGGCGTCATGAACGTCACACCGCACGGCAAAGTGCTTCCCTGCCACGCCTCCGAAACGATTCCCGGCCTCGTATTCGACAACGTCAAGGACAGGCGCCTCGCCGATATCTGGCTCAATGGGCAGGCATTCCAGAAATATCGTGGTACGAGCTGGATGAAGGAACCGTGCCGAAGCTGCCCGCGCGCCGAAATCGACTTTGGCGGCTGCCGCTGCCAGGCCATGGCCTTCACCGGAGACGCCGCCAATACCGACCCGGCATGCAAATTCTCCCCATATCATGCCGCTTTTGTGGCTGTCGCCGAGCAGGAGAGCGCGGAAGCAACGCCACCGACTTTCGTCTATCGGCGTATGGGCCCAGCAAAATCGACGCCGGAGAAATAGCGAGCAGTTTCGGTCGTTCACGACAATTAACCGCTCGCGGTGCGTCACTCTGTTCGCCTGGCGTTCAGAAAAAAAATGCCATTCTCCGCGCACTAAGTTATGAGTTGCGGCGTTTAAGTAACGTTGCTCAAGGCGAAACGGGAAGGAACCTCAAGATGCGCAAGTGGATTTTGGCGGCTGCCATGATCACCGTGGTGCCGGTCGCAGCTATGGCTGCAGATGCGGACGCAGGTAAGACGGTTTTTAACAAGTGCAAAGCCTGCCATCAGGTGGACAAGAACGCCGTCGGTCCGCACCTCGGCGGGGTCGTCGGACGCAAGGCTGCGTCGGTTGAAGGTTACAACTATTCGGACGCCCTGAAGAAGTCGGGCATCACCTGGGACGAAGCCGCTCTCGATAAGTGGCTGCAGGGTCCTGCCAAGGACGTTCCGGGCACGAAGATGATCTTCGCCGGCATCAAGGACGACGGTGATCGCGCCAACCTGATCGAGTATCTCAAGACGCTGAAGTAAGCGTCGGCGCTGATCTACACAAGCGCCGCGGAGAGGTTTCTCCGCGGCGCTTTATTATGTCTTGTCGCGCATGAGGAGCTTGTCGAGCCGTAGAGCATCCCACCTCAGCTGTCGGCCATGACAGGGGAGCGAGCCAAGTTACTCCGCAAGCGGCTGTACGTCGCTCGCGTCGAGCTTCGAGAGCATCTGGTCGATCGACACACCGCCAATCGTCAAATTCGGCGCAACGTCCTTGAGCGGCACGAGGACGAACGCTCGCTCAGCGATGCGCGGGTGAGGCACGACGAGATCTGGCTCATCGATTTTCCGATCGCGAAACGTCAGGATATCGATGTCGATGTTGCGCGGGCCCCACCGCCGCGTGCGAACGCGCGCCATACCGTTTTCAACAGCCTGGCAGCGGGCCAGCAGCTCTCGTACCGGCACATCGGTTTTGACAGCAATGCAGACGTTGACGAACCAATCCTGGTCCGTCACGCCCCATGGCGCCGTTCGATAGAATCGCGAGTGCGCGACAAGCCTGACCGCGCCGTCGGCCGTCAGCCGTTCGATCGCTTCCTCGATATTGCGGACCCTATCGCCGATGTTCGAGCCGAGTCCCAGCGTTGCATCGAATGCGGAACTGCACTGACGTTCGGCCGTCGGAATGGAGCCGGCTCGCGACATGACGCCGACGACTCAATCGTACTTTATATATGCGAACCGCTGATCGCCGTGCGGCGTGCCTTCTAGCCCCTTGCCCTCCTTGCCCGGTTGCCAATGCACCACGTCCTCGATCTTCTTCGCTAGTTCGAGGTCTTTCGCCGTGATCCCTTTCGCCGTATGCGTCATCAGACGCACCTCGACCCAGGCATAGGAGGCCGTGATGTCGGGATGATGCCACGCGGCTTCGGCAAGATGTCCGACGGTGTTGATAACCATCAGCGTTCCCTTCCAGCTTGCCGTCTTGTAGGTGCGCCTAATCCAGCCGTCCTCAAGCTTCCATGCCGGTAGATTGGCCTGCAGCCAAGCCTTAACATCGGCTTCGGACATGGGCTTTTCACGTTCTGCACTCATCTTGCCCTTATCCTTCATTTGTTAGACAACTCGGCTCGGAGCCTAGCGCTCCTTCCCCCGCCAACGCAAACGCGACGCGGCAGCTTGGACACCCCCAGGAAAGGAATTCCGCTTCGTGAGTCTTTCACCCGCGCCTTCGGCAACGATCCGCGTCAGGGCGCCGGCTCGGCTGCACCTCGGCTTTCTCGACCTGAACGGTGCCATCGGCCGACGTTTCGGCAGCATTGGGCTCGCGGTGGATCAACCCGAGACCGAGCTGACGTTAACGCACGCAACACGTCACGAAGCGGGCGGATTCGAAAGTGCGCGAGCACTTGCACTGGTGAAAAAATTCGCGGGAACAACGCCGGGCGGCGGCTATGCCGTCGATGTCCGGCAAGCCATTCCTGCGCACGCCGGGCTGGGTTCGGGAACACAACTCGCACTTGCAATCGGCGCCGCAATCGCCCGAATGGAAGGCCGCACGCTTTCGCCGAGCGATCTCGCCGCCCTCGGCGAACGCGGCGCGAGATCCGGTATCGGCCTCTCGGCGTTCGCCTCAGGCGGCTTCATTGTCGACGGCGGCAAAGGCGCCGACGACCGGCCTCCGCCCCTGACAGTCCGCTGCGATTTTCCGGATGACTGGCGGATCATGCTGATCCTCGAGGAGAGCGGCGCCGGCGTCTCGGGCGAAGCTGAGGCGACGGCCTTTGCGAACCTGCCGGAGTTTCCGCGAAGCTCAGCGGCGCACATCTGCCACCTCGTATTGATGAAGCTTATTCCCGGATTGAAAGAAACCGACCTCGACGCGTTTGGCTCGGCACTTACTGAAATTCAGCAGATCGTAGGCGGCTATTTTGCCAGCAAACAAGGGGGCAGCGTCTGGACGAGTCCCGCCGTCGGACGCCTCGCGCATCGCATGCGCGACCTGGGAGCGCAGGGCATCGGACAGAGTTCCTGGGGGCCGACGGGTTTCGCTTTCGTGGACACCCCGGATGCAGCACAACGCCTCTATGATTCTTTAGTCGAAGAGGCTAAAGGCGACGGTCTCAGCATTCTCGTTGCGCGAGGCCGCAATACCGGCGCCAGCGTCGAAGCCATTTAAAGCCAAAAAACGGAGCTTGATAAGTCCATGAGCGAGGCAACCCCAATTCTGCACATGCTCGCGCCGCAGAAGCACATGAGCCCCTTCGACGTGAACATGGCCGCCGATGCCGGCTACAAGGTTATCGTGCCCTACATCAACGTCGAGCTGAACGAGGTCGCCGGACTTATCCAGGACGCTATCTTCTCGCGTCCCCCGAACTACGGCGTACGTACGGGTTTCTTCATGGGCGGCAAGGACGCGATCCTCGCGCTCGACATGCTGGACGCCGCGAAGAAGGCGATGGTCCCGCCATTCGAGTGCTCGGTCTTCGCAGACCCGGCGGGCTCCTTTACCACGGCTGCCGCGATGGTCGCCTGCGTCGAAAAGATTCTCAAAGAAAAGTTCGGACGCTCCTGGAAAGGCGTGAAGGTTGCGGTCTTCGGCGCAACCGGCGTCGTCGGATTTGCATCTTCGATCATCGCAGCCCTTGAGGGCGCCGACGTCCAGCTCGTCGCCCACCGCGGCGTCGAACGCGTCATCAAGAATGCCAAGATTTCGAAGGAGCGCTTCGGCGTTGATCTCGAAGCCGTCGCCGGCGAGACGCCGGAGCAGAAGCAAGACATCATCGCCAACGCGGAAGTGATCTTCGCAGCGGCCGCAGCCGGCGTGCAGGTCGTCTCGGCCGAGCACAAGAAGCTCGCCAAGAACCTGAAGGTCATCGCCGACGTCAACGCCGTGCCGCCTCCGGGAGTCGAAGGCATGGAGCTGTTCATGAACGGCGAACCGATTCCAGGCTGCGATGCGCTCGGCGTCGGCCCGCTTGCAATCGGTGACATCAAGTACAAGTGCGAGTCCGGTCTCTTCAAGCAGATGATCGATTCCGACAAGCCGCTGTCGCTCGACTTCCGCCACGCTTATGCGCTGGCGAAGCAGCTCGTCGGCATCTAAGAATGTGGCTGGCGAAGCGGTCCTGATCGCTGCGTTCTCCGGGCGGGCTCTCGCGCAGTCCGCCCGTCGCGCGGGCTATGAGCCGCTCGTCGCCGACGCCTTCGGCGATCTCGATACGCAAGAAGCCGCTGCTGCCATCCGCATCATTGACGGCGCCATGGCGACGGGGTTTCGGACAAAGCCGCTCATCGCTGCGCTCGATGCTCTGGCATCTTCTTCCAGCACACCGCCCATCGGGCTCGTTCTCGGATCGGGCTTCGAGGACAAGCCGCGCCTTATCGCGGCACTCGGCCGTCGCTATCGGCTGCTTGGCAACGATGCCGCGACATTCAAAGCTTGCAAGGACCCATCAGGCTTCTTCGCTAAACTCGACGAACTCGGCATTGCGCATCCCATGACGCAATCTTTCCCTCCCGCAAATCCCGATGGCTGGCTGACAAAGCGCACCGGCGGCAGCGGCGGCCGCCACATCCGCATCTGCGACGCAGCAGTAACCGAACGACGCCGCCGCTATTTTCAGAAGCAGCTTTCGGGCGACCGGCTGTCTGTCGGCGGCGTCTTCGGCTCGGAACGAGCGCATCTCGCGTTGACGCGCCAGTGGATTACGCCCTCGCCCGAGCAGCCCTTCCGTTTCGGCGGCGCGGTATCGATGCCTGACGTTGCTCCCGAGCTTCGCCGCAAACTGGAGAGCGCGGCGCTCAGCGTTGCATCGGCTTTCGGTATCGTCGGCATGGCGTCCTTCGATTTCGTCGTGTCCGACAGAACTCCGCACCTGCTCGAAGTCAATCCCCGCCCCGGCGCATCGCTCGACGTCCTCGACGATGATGTAGGATTACTGTTCCGTGCCCATCTCGCGGCATGCCTCGGCAAAGCTCAATCGACCGATCGGCCCGAGCCGTCCCAAACGGCCTGCGCCATGGCCATCCTGCACGCCGACCGCGGGTCATTGATACTTGGGACGACACCCTGGCCCTCATGGAGCGCCGATCGCGGCCCGGCCGGCACGCTTATCCCAAAAGGCGCCCCGCTCGCCAGCGTCTTCGCGGAGGCCGCGACGGCGGATGCGGCAGAAGCCCTCGCCCGGGCGCGCTTGGCTGAACTCGAAGACCTGATATACGAACACACGCAATCCTGACGCCCACCGGAGTTTTTTCCCCGATGCACAGTGCCAAACAACCGAGCGTTTCCGCACGCGCCGCCAAGCTCGTCGACGCGATGGTCGCAGACGCCGATGCGCTCCGCATCGCAGTTTCCACTGGCAGCCACGGCGAACGCATCATCGATTTGGGCGCTAACGTCGTCGGCGGGCTGGAAGCCGGACGGCGTCTCGGCGAAATCTGCATGGGCGGCCTCGGCACAGTCGCCTTTACGCAATCCTCGGGCCTGGCGAATTGGCCGCTCGGCGTCGTCGTCAGCTCCAATCACCCGGTGATCGCGTGCCTCGCGAGCCAGTACGCCGGTTGGACCATCTCGGACGAGGCGTCGGGCTTCTTCGCACTCGGCTCCGGCCCGGCGCGCGCCCTGTCGCGGGTCGAAGATCTGTTCAAGGAACTCGGCTATGTCGACCACTCGCCCGAGACCGCTCTCGTCATCGAAGGCGATAAAGCGCCGCCGCCCGCCGTCATCGAAAAGATCTCGACCGGCTGCGGCATCAATGCGAGCAAATTGACTGTGCTCTATGCGACGACATGGAGTCTCGCGGGGACCGTGCAGATCGCGGCGCGCGTCCTCGAAGTTGCGATCCACAAAGCGCACGCCTTGCACTTCCCCCTTGAGAATATCTTGGATGGCACAGGCACAACCCCCATCGCACCGCCCTATCCCGATTTCGTCAAGGCGATGGGCCGCACGAACGACGCCATCATCTACGGCGGTCGCATTCACCTCTTCGTCAAGGGACCAGATAGCGACGCCAAGCGATTGGCGGAAGGACTGCCTTCAAACACCGTTTCGGCTTACGGCAAGCCGTTCGCCGAGATTTTCGCCGACGTCAACGGCGACTTCTATAAAATCGACCCAATGCTGTTCTCGCCGGCTCAAGTCATCGTGTCGAACGTCGAGACCGGCACCTCCTTCCATGCGGGCAAGCTGGCGCCGGAGATCGTCGATGCGAGCTTCCGTTGAGGCGCCTGCCAAGCCCATTTCAACTCAGGGTGCAGGTCTTCATCTTGCGCTTCTGATCGAGGAAGGGCGCGGCGAGTGGCACGCGCGGCGCATCGTCAGATCGCTCGAAGCGATGGGTGCGCGCGTCACGGTTTCATCTCTTCCTCATTGTGCGTTCGATACGTCGCTCGCTTCGGGCATCGACATTCCGGGCTTCGACGGCGCCTTGCCTGACGGTGTCTTCGTCCGCTCGATTTCCGCCGGCACGCTTGAGCAGATCACGTTCCGCTTAGGGCTTCTACACGCGTTACGCGAAAGCGGCGTCCGCGTCTGGAACGACGCCCGTGCCATCGAACGTTGCGTCGACAAATCGCAAACGACTTTTCTGCTGCACAAGAACGGCGTCGCGACGCCGCGGACGCGCGTCTGCGAAACGCTTCCCCACGCACTCGAATACACCGAGGGTCTCAGTCGTCCGCTGGTCATGAAGCCGCTGTTCGGCAGCCAGGGGAAAGGCATCGGCATGATCTCGTCGCAGAGCGAGCTGCCGGAGCCCGAGGTCGTCGATCAGATGTATTACATGCAGGATTACATCGCGCCGAAGGACGGCATCTTCGAGGACTGGCGCGTGCTCGCAACACGCCATCGCGTCGTTGCGGCCATGACTCGTCGCGGCACGAGCTGGGTGACCAACATTCATCAGGGCGGCAAGGCCCGCGCGCATCTTCCCGACGATGAGATGGTCGCCGCCTCGATGGCTGCGATGCGCGCCGTCGATGCCGATTACGCCGGTATCGATCTGATCCGTACGCCTGCCGGCGAATTGCAGGTGCTGGAAGTGAACTCGAACCCCGCCTGGCGCGGACTGCAAAGCGTCGCCGACGTCAATATCGCCTGGACGATCGCCGAAGATTTTCTGAGGACCGTCATCGCCCACCGCGCGGTGTTAGGACTCGGTGCGCCAGTCGCCCTCGCTGCCGTGTCATGACGGCACCGCTCGCGCCGGACAAAATATCCGCCGCATTTCTTGCAGCATGCCGTGCCGAGCTCGACGCGCTGAAACCCGGCAATGTGCATCGCCATTCGGCGGGGCACGGGATGCAAGTCGCACATTTCGAGCGCGCTGCAGAAGCCGCCGCCGGGCCCATTGCCGATCCATCTCTCAGCGTCGGAAAGCGCATCCTGCGTGCAACAGAAGCGAGCGTCGCTGTAACCGGTCTCAATACGAACCTCGGTATCGTGCTTCTCTGTGCTCCGATCGCCAAAGCCGCGGGCGAAAAAACATCCTTCGACATCGGACTGCGCCGCCGCCTCGACATGATCCTCGCCGCTCTCGATGAAGAGGATGCTGCCGACACTTTTGCGGCGATCCGCATTGCCAATCCTGCCGGCCTCGGCAAAGTCGAAAAAGGAGACATTCTAGACAAGCCGGAGCGCATGACATTAATCGCGGCCATGCACCTCGCCGCGGAGCGTGACCGCATAGCCAATGCCTACGTAACCGCCTATTCCGATATCTTCGATTTTGCGCTGCCCGTGTTCCAGGATGCGCGCATGGTTACGAACGATTCCAATCTCGCCGTCACGACGCTGCATATGTCGCTGCTGGCGGAATTTCTCGACACTCATATCGTCCGCAAGTACGGCGAGGCCACCGCTATAGAGGTGCGGCAAGAAGCGCGCGCTTTGAAAGCGCAATGGTCTCCTGTTGCATCTGCGAAATCGATCCCATCTTTGATCGAATTCGACGCAAAAATGAAATCTAAAGGCCTCAATCCTGGCACGACCGCCGATTTCGTCGTCGCCACCCTCTTCGTCGCAGGGCTAATCGGCCGGAAACATACGTGAACGTCCCAAACCTCCTACTAAAGGACTTGTCTCAGCCGATAACCTGAGGCTAATACAGGCCGTGTCCGTAGAGGATCGCGGACCTATCCATTACGGCTGGCGCTGGTACTCATGACACCTGGGCACCGACGTTCTTGGATATTCATCGCCCGAGCAGTTCAGCGAAGTCCCGGCTTCTGACGGGGGAGAGTTGGTGCTCGTATCGTTTCATTCGTGGGAGGAACCCCCCTTATGGCCAAAATCAACAAAGTCATGGTCGGCGAGTCGCTCGTCGGCGACGGCAACGAAGTCGCTCACATCGACCTCATCATCGGGCCTCGCGGCTCGGCAGCCGAAACGGCTTTCTGCAACGCGCTGACCAACAACAAGGACGGCTTCACGACACTTCTCGCCGTTATCGCGCCGAACCTCCCCTGCAAGCCGAACACGATCCTTTACAACAAGGTCACCATCAAGGACGCCCGCCAGGCCGTTCAGATGTTCGGACCGGCTCAGTACGGCGTCGCAAAGGCCGTTCAGGACTCGGTTGCTGAAGGCGTGATCCCGGCTGCCGAAGCTGACGACATCTATGTCTGCGTTGGCGTGTTCATCCACTGGGAAGCCGCCGACGACGCGAAGATCCAGGACTACAACTACCGCGCCGTGAAGGAATCGATTGCACGCGCAGTGGCCGGCAAGCCGACCGCCGCCGAAGCGACTGCACAGCGCAACTCGGTCCAGCATCCGTTCGGTGCGAAGACTTGAAGCGGAAACCGTCCTCAGCAGGTCGATAACAATAATAACTCTGCCCCTCCCATGAAGGGGGGTCTGCTGCAGCGATTGGGTAGACTGCTCTCAGGCCGTTACAGCGGTTAAGATAAGAGCCGGAGCCGCACCTACCGCGGTTCCAGGTTCGCTGGAGCGGCTGCCGCCAACATCCGTTGGACAATTACCGGCCGGCGATCTGTTTCAGATCGCCGGCCGAAATTTTTTGCGCATGGAGTATGGAGGCGACCAACGCCCCGGCTGCACCCGCTTTCTTGACACGATCGAGGTCGGCCCGGTCCCGAATGCCGCCCGCGGCATAGACCCGCCGCGATCCCGCCCGCGCCGCAATCGTTTCAAGAAGGGCGATGTTGGGTCCGCTCTCACTGGCAATGCGGTCAAGCGTCATCACGATCACACGCCCCGGCCAGAGCGCAGCGTCCGCCAGTAGCGCATCCGGCCCCATGAATTCGCCGCCGCGAAAATCGAGTGACAATACCGTGCGCGCGGGCGCCTCCACTGAAATTTCGTGCCAAACGCGCACGCTCTCGAGGCTTTCCGAGCCCACGACGAGCGTCGCGACGGGGGCCGCCAGAACGGCGCGTGCAGCACTGCGCGAACCGGAGCCCGCGTCGATCCAGAGTTCGCTGTGCGGAAGCGCCTGACTGAGGATCGACACGAGGTGCGTATTGCGACCGCGTCCTTCGATACCGTCGAGATCCGCGATATAGACCTTGCGGAAGGGATAAAGCGCCCTCAGACCTCGCGCCACGTCAACGGGCTCAGAAGATGCAGCCAAGGGAGTGTCTATGGGCTGGTAAGCTGCGCGCTTTCCCTGGATTGCGCGCACGACCTTGCCGCGCGCCACGTCGATCACTGGAATGATGTCCACAGCTTGCCTCCTCGCCGATTGAGTGTATCACGGGGCCGAATGGCGAGGTGAAGACCGATATGACAATTGTCGCCGGTTACGATGTCGGTGGCGCGCACTTGAAGGTTGCGCGGATTGAGAACGGGCGGCTCGCCGCAGTGCGTCAGATCGCATGTCCGCTATGGCACGGCCTCGATCAACTCGATGCCGCGTTGGCTTCCGCCGCGCCGATTGTCGGCGGCGCCGCAATCCATGCGATCACGATGACCGCCGAGCTGACCGAGATTTTCGCGAGTCGCGAAGAGGGCGTCGTCGCGCTGCTCGAAAGATTGCGCCAGCGGATCGCCGGCGATCTCAGAATATTCGTCGGCCTCAAAGGCTTCACGGACGTGCAAGCGGCGCGTGGCGATCCCTTGTCGGTCGCTTCGGCAAACTTTCTTGCGACCGCGCGTCTCGTCGCAGAACGGCAGCCCCGCGCAGTGCTGATCGATTTCGGCTCGACGACGACCGACATCGTTGCATGCGACCGGCCACAGGGTTTAAGCGACGCCGAACGCCTGCAAACGGGCGAGCTTGTCTATACCGGGCTGACGCGGACGGCCGTTCCATCTGTCGCTACGCGTGCGCCGCTTGCAGGGCAGTGGCAGGGTTTGGCGCGCGACACCTTCGCGACAATGGGGGATGTCCGGCGCATTCTCGGCGAACTCCCGGAGGATGTCGATTTCCACGCGACGGCCGATGGGCGGGGCAAGTCCCTATCCGAAAGTCTTGCACGCTTCGCGCGCGGCTTCGGGCGCGATGCCGATATGCGCCATCTGACGACATGGCAGGCCTCTGCCGCCTATGTCGCGGAACGCCAAATGCGGTCGATCCATGACGGCGTGCTGCAGGTCCTATCACGGCCCGGCATCGTGGCCGAGGCCGTTGTCGTCGCCGGCATCGGCGCATCGACCGCAGAGCGAATTGCGTCACGGATGAATTTGCGCGCGTCCGATTTCGGAACTCTCATCGACGCGCCGGATGAACATCGATTATGGGCGACGCGCTGCGCGCCTGCTGTCTCCGTCGCGCTGCTGCAAGCGAAGCGATAGCCTGGAACGAATTCGGCCGCAGCATTGACCCCGCGGCCGGCAGAATTCGTCAGGCTATGTCGATTAGCCCCGCTCGCGTTCCAGCCGCACGATGTCAAACGTGCCGGCTTCGAGCTTCAGATCATACTGATGGCCGTTCTCGCGGCGTGCATCTTCGATCTTCCAGTAGCCGTGATCCCATTTGATGTAACGCCAGGAAACAAATCCCATGCGATGCAGGCGGTCGGTGACGACAGCCGGATCGTCCCGCACCTCGTCATGGCCCGCGAGAACCGGCGCCGACATCGCGAACGCCACGGCGGCGACAGCGAATGCCCGGCGCGCAAAGCGAGAGACTTCAATCATCGAACTCTACCTTCTTTTGGAAAAGCTAGTCGGGATGGCATACCGACAACCGCTGCAGTGCAGCATGGTTCCATTGTCATGACGGCAAGTGAAGCGTGAAACAATGGCCCATCGGTACACTTGCAATCATTCGACACCCTTAAGTTGCGACGCCAGATGATGCGTCTCAAAGCCCATGGCTCGTTTCAATTCCCGATATTGCCGCTTCGCGCGGTCGGAATTGACGTTCGCTGATTTTGTCGCCGCGATAAGAATATTTTTTGCTGTATGCTCGGTCGACACGAATTCGATGACCTTAACCTTATATCCCGACGCTTCGAGCAAAAGCGCGCGTGCTGCATCTGTAACGAGATCAGCCTGACGCTGCTTGAACAGCGGATATTTGATGACCCCGGCAAAACCCTCGCTCGTATCCTTGATCTGCGGCGCCAGCTCGTGCTGACAGCAGGGAGCCGCAAGAATCATTTGCGCATCGGCCGCGATGCCGAGCGCCATGGCGTCATCAGTCGCCGTATCGCAGGCATGAAGCGCAATGACGATGTCGGTGTGCGTCGTGCGCCTCTGCTGTGCCTCGGCGGCCTCGAAAGCAAGACCTGAGAAATGCAACGCGCGTGCAAGCTCGTTGCAAAGTTTCACGAGATCGCCACGCACCTCGATTCCGGTCATGACGCACGTTCGCCCGAGCGTTGTCGTCAGATGATCATAAAGTGCAAACGTCAGATAGCCCTTGCCAGATCCGATATCGAGGATGGACAGCGGCTCGTCTGCGTCGCTCTGATCTATATCTTTCAACAGTCCGTCGAAGATTTCGATGAAGCGACAAATCTGGCGATACTTGCCCTGCATTGTCGGCTTGATACGTCCCTCTGCATCGGAAACCTGCAGCGCTTTGAGATAGGGACGGTCCGGCGGGACGAGATACGATTTGACGCGATCATGCGCAGCGGGCTCGGACGCCTTCAATGTCGGCTTGATGGACGTCAGCTGCGGCTCACGCTTCTTGCTGTAGGTCAGCGTCACGTCGCGGTCCGTCGAGAACAGCGTCGCGCTGAGATAGGTATCGCCGATCCTCAACTTGATATGATTGATGCCGTCGTTGATCGAAAACGTCTTGGTATCGTCCTTGCGTGCAAGGCGGGTGACGAGCTTCAAATGCGGAACGCCCTTCAAAGCGACGAGTGTCGCGACGGCCTTGCTCGGTTCGCCCTCGCCCCGAAATTTTCCGAGCGTCAGCTTGATGAAGGTTTTGGCATCGAGCGCCGCTGCGAGCGCCGCTATGAAGGCGGCTTTCTTGTCATCCTTGCGTGTCATGGGGCGTCAGCAGACTTATCGAAACGAGCCTGCCGCCAGGCGTTGATTTTTTCCATCAGCCATCCCCAGGCTTCTTCCTCGCGCGAGCCGGCGGTCTTCGAAATTGCGATTTCGAGATACTTCAATTCGCTTTCGATTTTTTCAGGCGGCAGCATGTTGAGCCGCGTCGTCAGCACCGCCAACTCGAGCACCGCTGCCTGCGCGCGATTGAACCCCTCCCAAGGCTTGTGCGTCTGCCGGTGTACGATGGTGCACGCAAAGCGCGGCCGCTGCTCGTCTTCGAAGAACCGCTCGACCTTCATCTCCCAGTGCGAAACGCAATCGGCAAGGCGATGACCTTTGACCTTCTTCGTCGCTTCGAGCGGCCAAAGCTTGCGCCCCGTGACGCCGCCCGCAAAAACACGCACGTCGTCGGTATGGCTCGCCACGGCGAATGGATGAACTCTCAAATTCTCGAGAGTCCGTGACGGCTTGAACGGCGCAATGATCCAGTGCGACCCGTCCTCGATCAGCCCGAGCGGCGCAATGTAGGGTTCGTCCGAAGCACTCACGGTGGTGACGATGGTCTCGACGATGCGCGGCATCAGCGCTCTCCTTCGCCTTCGAGGACGGCTCGGAGCCGAGCGTCACCCGAAGGACCGAAAATGGACCATGAAAGCCCGCCCCGCGCAACGATAGACGGCAGGATTGGATCAACGACCCCGCGACGGGCCAAGTCATCGAGATCGGCACCAGCCTCAATATCTACGGATTTGAGAAGCACGAGGCGCGCATCGAGAAGCTCCGCGAGCCGCGCCGCGAGGCTATCCGACGTCGCCGACCAGCTGGCAGGAACAGCGGTGTCACCCGAGATCATACGTAATGGTGCCCAGACCGGCACCTTACGGTTTCTTAGCGCATTCGAAATTTCGGCGAGCGATTGCGCGACTGTGAAACGTTCGCCCTGCTGCGCGACGACCAATTCGGCCATTTGGTGCATCGCAAGCATTGCCAGCCGATGCGCGACGGCGTCGCTGAATCTCATCCTGGGTTGCAATGCCCGAATGCTGTCGGCGAAGGGGCCTCCGCCCGGTACGACGACGACAGGGATGCACGCGGTTGCGATCAGCGACAGGGCCAACGGCAGGCGGCCAGTTTCAGCGAGGCTGCCGCCAACCTTCACGACGAGCGGGAAAACACCCCTCGCCACACTCTCAGCCACGGCCGAACTCGCGCGCCGCTTCCCGTGTCGCAGGACGAATAATCTCGACGCCGCGCAGAGGACCGCGTTCCAGCTTTTCGAGCATCACGCGCACGGCGACGATGCGCTTGTCCGAAAGGACGTTCGCGGCGATGCGTTCGGCAAACGTCTCGACGAGATTGATATGGCCGCCGCGTGCCAGCTCCACGATGAAGTCGATGATGTCGGCGTAGGACGGAACATCCGCCATATCGTCGTCGACAGTGAAAACATCCCGTGCGAGCCGCGCTTCGACCGTGAAACGCACGCGTTGGGTAACGCCCTGCTCCTCTGCATAGACGCCAACATTGCAATCGACAACGAAGTCACGCACGAAAATGCTGTCGCCGATCTGGCGGGATTTGAGAGTCGCTCTCCTGAGCTTCGCGGATTTGTCGTCGTGCGCGGGCTTCGTCGTTTTTTTCTTATTGTTCATGCCACGGACTTCTCCGGTGCAGGCTCGATGTTCTGTGCGCGGCCGATTTCGAGCCGAATGGCGGCGACGCGTGTCGGGTCGAGCTTGCTCGACCGACCCGTCTCGCAAAGCGCACCGCGGAAGCCCAGCACGTCCGGACCGAGGCTCGCAAGGCCCGCGATGTCTTCCATTCTGAGCGACCCGGCAAGACCGCACATCAGATTGGAATTCCGTGCCGACGACACGAACTTTGAAAGCCCTCCGGCAGGCAGCATCGTGGTCAAGCGACCGCCCGACTTGTCCGCCGTATCAAGCATCACGCCGGCAAAACCGTGCGCCGCGAGATATGGAATAAGCTCGTAATCCGGGGCCTGATCCGCCATCAGCACCGCAACGAGACGCACCTTCTGATGCTTCACCCGCCCCAGCGCAGCGATCGCGGGACGCGCATCACCGTCGCCGAAAAATCCGATCTTGACGATATCGACTCCTGTCCGCGCCATCGCGGATGCAGCCTCGACCAGCGCGCCGGACTCCGGAGGCAAGTCCCCGACCGTCGCGCTCACCAACAGTCGGCCAGCCACGCGCGCGGCGACCTCGCGGACAACCGCGTGCGGCAGCGCCCCCAGCGCACCGGCCGACGGATCTTTGCAATCGATCACATCGGCGCCGCCTGCGAGTGCCAAACTCGCCTCATCGGCGCTCGTCACGCTCGCCAGAAAGGCGGGACGCCGCCGTGTCAAACCGTCGATCATTCCATCGTCCGAGATAAATAAGCCGCGGATCCGCGGGATCAGGTGGCGAAGATGCGGATTTGCTCTTGGAGCACCGCAGCCCGGTCGTGGCGCTGAGCTTCTGTCAGGTTCACGACCGCATCCTGGGCAACACTCGCCTGTCCCGGCGCCAGGCGCAAGATGCGGGTCCCGAGTTGTATTGCCTCGGACCGGTCGTGCGTCACGAAAATCACGGTTGTCGGCTGCCGGTGCCACAGCTCCATCAACAATTCCCTGAGGCTTGCCGCCGTAGGATCATCAAGCGAAACAAAGGGCTCGTCCATCAACAAGATCTGAGGTTCGAGGATGAACCCCCGTGCCAGCGCCGCACGCCGCTGCATGCCGAGCGACAACATCTCGGGGTAAGCGTTCTGCGCCTGACCCAGCCCGACGCGCTCCAGCATCGCCGGGATTTGCGCGTGACGAGGATCTCCGTTCGGGAGAGCGAGGGCGATATTTTCGTAAAGCGTGCGCCAGGGCAGAAGCCGGGGCGTCTGGAAAATGAACGTTACGCCGTCTTTCGCGGGGCCGAGATCAATCGATCCTTCGTAATCCTTGTCGAGCCCGGCGATGATGTTGAGCAACGTCGACTTTCCGCAGCCCGACGGACCGGTGATAACCAGAAACGAGCGCGGCGCCACCTCGAATTCGATATCCTGAAGCACGAGCTGTGCTTCGCGGTCTCCAACCGCCGGAAAGATCTTGCGCTTGACCGCGACGCGGATCGTCCCGTTTGTGTTTCGTCCGTTCAGCGGCGCCATGCACTCACCCGGGCTTGCAGCGGCTGCAGCACCGCGAATTCGATGACTTGCACGATCAGGATGAAGGCCAGCGCATAGGCCAGTATCGTGCCGACGTCAAATTCCTGGAACGCGATCGCGAGACGATAGCCGACACCGTTCGAGCGGCCGAAAGCTTCGACGACGAGCACGATCTTCCAGACGAGCGATAGGCCCGACCGGGCTGCAGCGGCAAAGAACGGTGCGAGCTGTGGTAGTGTCACGTGCCGAAGCGTCTTCCAGTTCCCGAACTTGTACATGATCGCCATCTCGGCAAGATCTTTCGAGAGGCTGCGCGCGCCCTCGCGCATGTTGACGGCGACGTTTGGGATCTTGTTCAGCGCCACGGCGATGATCGCGGCGGTATCCGTCAGCCCGAACCAGATGTAGCAGAGCGTGATGGTGACGAGCGCCGGCAGGTTCAGGAACAACGTCAGCCAGGCATCAAAAAACTTGTCCGCCGTTTTATACTTGCCGAGCGCCAGCCCGATCGCCGTTCCGATGAACATCGAAAAAACGAAGGCGATGGCGACACGCACCAGCGTCGCGGACGTATGCTTCCAGAGCTCGCCGCTTCTCGCCTCCCTGAGCATGACGTCGAAAACGGCGAGCGGCGTCGGGAGATATTTGTTCTGAAGAACGTCGGCAAGGACTTGCCAGAAAAGGCCGAAAACCAAGAGCGATCCCGCCATCCAGGCGAACCGCTCTATCGTCGAATTGAAGCCGAAGGCGCGCGCCGGCCTAGGAATGGAAGAGGTTCTGGTCGAAACGGGTGCCATCGCCAACGAGTTCCGCGTCTCCGAGTTCAATGAGAAGGTTCGTCAGCTTCTCCGCCGCCGACGTCTCGGCCGGTCCCCACGCTCCAGTAATTCCCGACCGGTAGTAGTCTCTGATCGCCACGAGTTCGGCGTCCGAGGCCGGCCTGATCAGCGGCCGCAGTCGTTCCCATGCTGCATCGGACTTTGCAAGTACCGCATTCGCGTCGGCAACCGCACTCAAAAGAATGTCAACGGGAATGCCCTTGTCCGCGACCGCTTTCTCCGACCAGATGAACCCAACGAGCGCAGGGGTCGGGCTGACGCCCAGGCCTTTGACGACATTCGACATCGAGAGAATTTCCCGGGCGCCTTCCGCGTGGAGACGCGCCGCGTAAGTCCAGAAGTTCAAGACAGCATCAAGCCGCCCGCTTTTAAATTCGGCAGTGACGAGCGGCGCCGCGCCGAAAACCGGATCGGCGACGTTCGCAATGTCTTTGCCGATGACCTTGCGCGAATAAGCTCTGAGCAAGATCCAGCTCTTGTCGATGCCCGTTCCCGCAACCCCGATCTTCTTGCCGACAAGATCGGCAAAGGATTTGACTGGGCTGTTCTTCGGCACCATCAGGCTGCCGAGCGCGGCCGAATACGGAGCAAATTTGAGGTCATCGCCCTTGGCGCGCTGACGCAACGCCCAGGTCCAATCGCTGACGATGACGTCGGCGCTGCCCGAGAGAAGCGCAATCGGCGCCGCAGGATTGTTGGCAACTTCAACGACTTCGAGATCGAGCCCGTGCTTCTTGTCGATGCCCTCGGCGCGAATAGTTTCGATCAGCCAGCTCACCGACCCGAACTTGACAGACGTCAGCCGTACGGGTGGCGCGGCGCTCGCGATACCCGGCCATATTGCCGTCGTAGTTAGCGCAACCCCGGCAGCAAGCGCTTGCCGGCGAGTGAAATTGATCATTTCTCTTTGGCCTCGGCGTTGAAACGGTTCTTCCAAAGATATCGGACGCCCCGCAGCCACATATCGTCTGTGTTGCCGCTGATTGCGGCCGACATGGTTTTCGTTAGCTTCCCCGTCGCCGTGTCGCGCACGATGATCTGCAGATTGAGCGAGGCGCTCGAAAGCTTATCGACGTAGCCGGTGACGGCGATGTCGGCGCCTGCGTCTTTGGCAATCGGAGCTTCGCAGCCGTCGCATTTGTAGAATGGCGATGCCGCCTCGATCTCCTTGGCTCGCGACGAGAGATCGACGACTTGGTATCTGCCATCCTTCTGCATTAAGGACTTCAGCTCGTCCGCTACGAGTTGCAGCCGCCTCATATCCTCCGGATCATTTTGCGGAAACATCTCGCCGTCCTGCTGTGCGTCGTGGAAGTCAAACGGGAAAACGGCGGCCTTCGTATTGGCCGCAGCCGGGGTAACCATCAGCACGGCCAAAAAAGCGAATAGAAAACGCTGCATCATGGGCGGTTCGGTCCATTTCGATTGGGAGCATGAGCTCGGGGTGGATCATTGCGCTCGGCCGAAGCGCGCCAGATTAGTAGGTGCTCGTTACCCCCACTTCATTGCAAGAGGTTCATCAGGACTTTAGCAAAGATGCCGGTAACAAACGCGCGAGCCCGAAGGCTCTGTCTTGACAAGCTGATGATACGCCCCCTTTTACAGTAATACAGTAACATTGGAAGCGATTAGCGGCCGGCTCCGCGATTGCCTATTCCGAAGACAAACTGGAGTTGGATCATTGGCATCCCCAACAGCCTGCTCTGCCGCGCAATCGCATTCCTGGAAGGCCGCTTTCTCGAGCGTTCTCGCCGGATGTGCCCTGGTCGCCTGCCCAGCATTCGCGGAGGATACTGCGCCGCAAACGATGCCAACCGCAGAGTCTCCGACACCCACAACGCAATCCAGCACGACCGACGCGAGTAAGAAAAAGATTACGATTTCGATCCTCTACGTCAAACAGGACCGGCAGGACGAGGAACTGCCCCTGTCCATGCTCGATCTCCCGTCAGCCGACGACGGCATCGCAGGCGCCAAGCTCGGAATAGCCGACGACAACACCACCGGACGCTTCCTCAACCAGACGTTCAAGCTCGACGTGCTTAACGGCAATGCCGACGACTTGATCAAGGGCGCGACAGAAAAAATAGGCGCGGGTGACAGCTTCATCATCGCGGATATGGAACCCGATGCTCTACTGAAGCTTTCCGACGCCCTGAAGGACAAGCACGCGCTGATCTTCAATGTCGGCAATCCCGACGACAGGCTTCGGGAAGAGGATTGCCGCGCCAACGTCCTCCATATTGCGCCAACGCGGTCCATGCTGGCCGACGCCCTGGCGCAATATCTCGTCTGGAAGCGATGGCCGAATTGGCTCCTCATTTACGGCCCGACTCCGGAAGATAAACTGCTGGCGGATGCCTATCGCCGCTCTGCCAAGAAATTCGGCGGCAAGATCGTTCAGGAGCTTGAGTTCAAGCAAAATACCGGAAGCCGCCGCGCCGATGGCGGCTATGAGCAGATCCAGCAGCAGATCCCGTCGTTTCTACAAAATGCAAAGGACCACGACGTCGTCATCGTCGCTGACGAGAAGCGTCTTTTTGCCGATTACTTTCCGTTCCGGACTTGGGTCCCTCGGCCCATCGCAGGCTCTGCAGGGCTGACGGCTTCGAGCTGGCATCCCGCGCTTGAGTTCTGGGGCGGCACGCAGTTCCAGCACCGCTTCCGCAAGCTGAACAGCCGCATGATGCGAGACATCGACTACGATGCGTGGGTCGCGACACGGGTCGTCGGAGAAGCCGCAACCCGCAAACATGCCGGTGACTTCGATACCTTGCGCGACTTGATCAAGTCTCCAGGCTTCGAAGTTGCAGCATTTAAAGGCGTGGCGACGAGCTTCAGAAGTTGGAACGGACAGCTGCGCGAGCCGCTTATCATTGGGACGCCGAAGCTCCCGGTCAGCGTTTCTCCGCAGCCCGGATTCCTGCATCAAACGAGCGTTCTCGATACGCTGGGGTACGACAAGCCGGAGACCAAGTGCAAAGCCTATACGCAATGATGTCGATGCCTGGAACCGGCGAGCGACGGCAAGCCCCCAAACATATCCATTTCATCCGGAGACGAGCGATGTCGCGATCTTCAGCGATTCTTACTGCGTTTTTGTCGGCGGCCGCCATCACATCGACCGCAAGCACGGCTAACGCGTACACCGCTTACGTCACCAACGAGAAGGACAACACCGTCAGCGTCATCGACACCGACAAGCTCGAGGTCATCAAGACGGTAAAAGTCGGCCAGCGGCCGCGCGGCATCGTCATGTCCAATGACGGCAAATGGATCATCATCTGCACCAGCGACGACAACGACGTGAAGATCTACGACGCGAAGACGCTCGAATACGTCAAGTCGCTTCCCTCGGGTCCCGACCCCGAGCTCCTGACGCTGCATCCCGACGGCAGGCGTCTCTATATCGCCAATGAGGACGACAACCTCGTCACCGTCGTCGATATCAATACCTCGAAAGTCATCACCGAAATTCCCGTGGGCGTCGAGCCGGAAGGCATGGGCATGAGCCCTGACGGCAAAGTGCTCGTCAACACGTCGGAAACGACGAACATGGCGCACTTCATCGACACCACGAAGCACGAGACGTTCGATAACGTTCTCGTCGACAGCCGGCCGCGCGTCGCGATGTTCAATTCGGCGCAAACCCAGCTCTGGGTATCATCCGAGGTCGGTGGCACCGTGACGGTGATCAATCCTGCCGACCGCAAGATCATCGGCAAAATCAGCTTCGATATTCCGGGTATCACAAAAGAGGCGATCCAGCCGGTCGGCATTCGCATCACGAAAGACGACAAGATCGCGTTTGTCGCGCTCGGACCGGCGAACCGCGTCGCCGTCATCGACACCGCCACTCTCAAAGTTTTGAAATACATTCTCGTAGGCCAGCGCGTCTGGCAGATGTATTTCACGCCGGACGGGAAGGAGCTGCTCACGACCAACGGCGCCTCGAACGATGTGACCGTGATCGACGTTGCCAATCAGAAGGCGATCAAATCGATCAAGGTCGGCCGTTATCCCTGGGGCGTCGTCGTTTCGCCCAATTGAATGATCGGCGTCTGAGGCCTCAAAGCGGATTGTGGAAGCAATGACGACGATAGCGACAGACCCGAAATTGGCTACGGCCGAAACCGGCCGGACTCCGGCTCTCGTCGTCAACGGCGTCAGCCACAGTTTCGGCGACAAGAAAGTGTTGGACGACGTCTCACTGACCGTCGACCAGGGTGCGTTCGTGATGCTCCTGGGCCTGAACGGCGCGGGGAAGTCGACATTGTTCTCGCTCGTCACGCGCCTTTACGACAACGTCAGCGGCGAGATCGAAATCTGCGGGTATGACGTGCGCCGCAAGCCGTCGTCGGCCTTGCAGCGCTTGGGCGTCGTCTTTCAAAGCCGCACGCTCGATATCGACCTTACCCTGACGCAGAACCTCAAATACCATGCTGCGCTGCACGGGTTTTCCCGTCGCGAGGCAACCGCGCGGGCGCGCCTCGCGCTCGAACTTGTCGGCCTCGCCGATCGCGGCAATGAAAAAGTCCGAGCCCTTTCCGGCGGCCAGCTTCGCCGCGTCGAGATCGCGCGCTCGATGATGCATCGCCCCGATCTGCTTTTATTGGACGAGCCGACCGTCGGCCTCGACCTCGGCTCCCGCGAGGGCGTGATCAAGATCGTCCGCGATCTGGTCGCCAAGGAGCGCCTTGGCGTCTTATGGGCGACGCATCTGATGGATGAGGTTCTCCGAACCGATCAGGTCATCATACTTCACAAGGGCGTCGTCCTCTTCAACGGCGGCGTACCACAGCTTCTTTCGCAGACCGGCACGACCAGCGTGCGCGAAGCGTTTCGCGCCGTCACCGGAACCAAGGCGCCGATCGAGGAGGCAGCCTGATGTCGACGGCATTCTCGAGCGCGACCTCGGCGACCCTCGCCGAATCCGATCATGCCGCCCGCCGCCGGCTTGGTATCGGCGGATATATGGCGTGCTTCAGGGGCATCGTCTGGCGCGAAATCCTGCGCTACCTGCACCAGCGCGAGCGGTTTCTCTCAGCGCTCGTCAGGCCGCTGATCTGGCTTTTCATTTTCGCGGCGGGATTTCGCCAGACGCTCGGCGTGTCGATTATTCCGCCTTACGAAACATACGTGCTCTACGAGGAATTCATTGCACCCGGCCTGATCGCGATGATCCTCTTGTTCAACGCGATGCAGTCCTCGCTGTCGATGGTCTATGACCGCGAAACGGGCACGATGCGAACGCTGCTCGTCAGCCCGTTCCCGCGTTCCTTCCTTCTGCTGTCGAAGCTTCTCGGCGGCGTATCGGTTGCCTTGCTGCAATCGTTCGCCTTCGTGTTCGTCGCGTACTGGTGGGGCATCCAGCCACCACCGATCGCAGAAGTGAAACTTTTCACCTTCTTCGATCCGCCGAGCTGGGCAGGCGACGCGATTCCAAAGATGACCGATCCGATCATCCAGACACTCTTTTCCGTCCCGGGATTTATCCAACCTTTCCTCGGCTACATCACCGTGATACCGGCGATCATCCTCGCAGGGCTGATGCTCGGCGCGCTGGCGCTCTTCATTTCCTCGGTCATCAAGCAACTCGAAAACTTTGCGGGCGTGATGAACTTTGTCATCTTCCCGATGTTCTTCGCGTCGTCGGCTCTTTACCCACTCTGGCGCATCCGCGAGGCGAGCCCGCTTCTTTACGAAATCTGCCGTCTCAATCCGTTCACTTACGCAGTTGAATTGGTTCGCTTCGCGCTGTACGGACAGGTCGACACGATTTCCCTCGCGGTCGTCGTTGGCTGTACCGTGGTGTTCCTCGCCGCGGCGGTATTTGCCTATAATCCCTCGAAAGGCCTGATTGCCCGCCGAGGCGGGCCGGGCGGCCCAGCATGATGAGGTGCGATATGATCACAAGCTCCGTTTCCCGCCTGTTTGGCTGGACCATTTCCGGCATTGCGGCAATGGCAACCATCGCGCTTATCGCAACCCCAACCTTCGCAGAAGATGCAAAACCCGAAGCCAAAAAGGACGAGTGGCCGTGCATCTATCGCAAGGTGCCGGAACTCTCGGCCGCGATGATCTGGGATGGACCGCAGATCACCGATACCACGAGCTGGCACAAGGACGACGCGATCCGGAAGCTTTCGCGGTACGTGATTTCCCGGCGTGTGAAGATGGACGACGTTGAAGCCGCGATCAAGAAATACGCCGCGGGCCTTCCGGCCGATCAGCACGACGCCAAGCTGACCGAGCTTTTCTCTGCCGTACTGACGCGCACGAATGAAGACCGCAAGACCGTCATGAAGGGTATCGAAAAGTTCCACGAGCGTCAGGTCGAGCGCTCGAAAGCGATCGAAAAGGAAGCCCTCGAGCTTCAGCCGCAAGAACAAGCCGAGGCGGAAGATCCAACGGCCGAAGCCGGCGTCGCCGGCAAGGAGTCCGATGCTGAAGAGAAATACAAATGGGAAGTCCGCGCCTTCCAAGAAAAGCAGGCCAACATTCCGATTGCTTGCGAGATCCCGCAGCTCATCGATGAACGCGCTGGCGATGTTGCTCGCGCGATCCGCGCCGAGATGAAGAGCTGAGCTCACGCAAGGCTCGCAAAGCGGCTCCAGAATTCTCTAAATCAAGCGCTCCGACCATTCCGGGCGGAGCGAAAAAAATCTTTACGCATCCTTAGCCTTAACGCGTCCTTAACCAAGGTTGACATACCCTCAACGTATTCGATCCTCGAACCACTCTCCGGTCCCCGCGATCGACAATGCAAGTGATGTGTCGTCTTCCCTGTTTCGCGTTTTGTGAGGTTGACAGATGCAATACGAACTTGTTTCGCGTGCCCTTGCCTACGTTTCCTGCCTCTCGACAATAAGCCTGTTCATGACGTCGATGGCGATCGCCGCCGTCAACGTTGGGAAAGTCCCGCCTTTGCTCTTCTGTCCGACTCACACCTGCGCCGCCGGTGTCGTCGTGGCAGATAACGCGCAATTCGGCGGCCTCTCCAGTCAGTCTCAAGTCGACCGTCTGGCGATCAAGCTCTGGTCTGCAAAAATCTAAGGAAATACTCCCGCCGGTCGACGCGACTTACCTTTATCGCTGCGACTGTCGCCCGACTGGCGAGGGCGATGAGCACCAAGGCATTCGTAGCGCTGCGAATGCCCGCTGAATGCAAGAAACATCTGAGAGAAGCCGCATGGCCGAGCGCCCGCGGCGATGAACAATCGGAGCGCGAGACTTAAGTCTGGCTCGCGCTCTTCTGCTTTTTTACGACCCGGTCGATTGCCTGAAGCTCCGAGATAAGCGCCGCGAAATCTTTGAGCGGAACCATATTGGGCCCATCCGACGGTGCGTGGTCGGGGTCCTGATGCGTCTCGATGAAAAGGCCCGCGACACCCGCCGCGACCGCCGCCCGCGCCAGCACAGGCACGAAGCGTCTATCGCCGCCCGACGATGTTCCCTGTCCGCCCGGTTGCTGCACCGCGTGCGTCGCGTCGAAAATGACCGGCGCGCCGGTCTCCGCCATTTGTGGCAGCGCCCGCATATCGACAACCAGTGTATTGTAGCCGAAGCTAGACCCGCGTTCGGTGACAAGCACGTTCGGGTTGCCTGACCCGGTCACCTTCGCGACGACGTTCTTCATGTCCCAGGGCGCGAGAAACTGACCCTTCTTGATCTTGACGACACGGCCAGTCTTGGCTGCGGCCACGAGCAGGTCAGTCTGCCGGCACAGGAACGCCGGAATCTGCAAAATGTCGGCGACTTCCGCCACAGGCGCGCACTGGGCGACCTCATGCACGTCGGTCACGACGGGCAATCCGAAACGCTCACGGATTTCGGCAAATATTGGCAGTGCCGCATCGAGACCGATGCCGCGCCGGCCGGTTAGCGAGGTCCGGTTCGCCTTGTCGAACGACGACTTGTAGACGAGACCTATTCCGAGCGCCTTGGCCGCTTCGCCCAATGCCGCCGCCATCTCCAGGGCGTGCCCACGGCTCTCCATCTGACACGGCCCGGCGAGCACCGAAATCGGAGCATCGTTGGCGAAAAGCACGTTTCCGGCGCGAACCTGCGCGGCGGGCTTCAGCGTTTCATGGTGAGTCATGCGAGCGTTATAGCGGCGGCCTCAGCGCACGGCGAGCCCCGCCCGCATGTCTACCCAGTAAAAACAAAAACAGCGGCCAAAAGGCCGCCGTTTCAAGAACCTAAGGGCTCGCATTCGTTAGATAAGGTCGATCTCGGCCGGCAGGTAGCTCGTGACCTCGAGACCAACTTCCTGCTCGCGAACTGCCGGTTTCGTCCAGACTTTCATAGTGTGTCCTCCTCGGTATTCGACAGGTTGTTCCTGTTGGAAATTTACTTAATGAGGTAAGCACTAAAACACCAATCTCTTTTCTCTAACGGCGTCCAAACTTTTCGTGATCACGAAAACGCGAACTGTTATAGCATTTCATATACTTATACCGTCCAAGCTCAAACGAACCAGCACATCCTCCGGATATGCGCTACGCCGCAGAACGATGGTCCCCTGCTCCGTCCTCGGCAAAATTCTCGAATTCTGCTCTTGGCCTCCCAAATGGCTCACAATCTAATGGCGAATCCAGATGCAACCGCGCGGCGCATAATGACAAAACGCGACGGAAATTGTGCCCTTCTCGCCCCATCCGGCGCCGTCGCCGGTGCCTGATTGTGCGATGCCGTAGGTCATGCCTGCTTCGCTGTGCTATAAAATACTTGCAAGCCGCGACTCGGGAGGCGGCATTCAACAAAAGGGAATGGGGACTAGCATGCTTGAACAATACCCTTGGGTAGAACCTGTACTGATAGGCGCCGTGATCGTGTTCATTCTCGATCTGATCGGCAACATGATTTCATTCTCCAACCGCTTCTTGAACGCACTGGCGACGGCGATCGTGTTCGCAATCGTGTTCGGTGGTTTGCTCTACTCGGGCGCGCTGCGGCTCGACGTCAAGACCGTCACGGCACCGGCCGAGACGACCGCGCCTGCCACCGCTCCCGCGGCGCCCGCCACGACAACGCCATAGCGCCACCGGCACGACAGATTGGAGTGAAATCCCGGCCTCATCAGCCGGGATTTTTTGTTGGCTCATTTCGACATCGAAATGCCGCGGCTCACTTGAATAGCCGGACGGCATCCTCCGCGAGCACGCCGCCGGTTATATCGATAGATGCGAACGGCGCTTTCGCCGCGATATCCTCGGCGGTCAGCATGATCTGGCCGATCTTGGTCGCGAGCTGAGCGATCGAGGCAGCAAAGACGACCCGTCCGATGCCGCACCAGATGATCGCGCCCATGCACATGCAGCAAGGCTCGCCCGATGTGTAGAGCGTCGTGCCCTTGAGTGCCTCAGGTCCGTGTTGTCTGAGGAAAGCGCGAATGGCGACCATCTCGCCATGCGCTGTCGGATCGCGCTCGGCATGCGTGCGGTTATGGCCTTGCGCCAGCACCTCGCCATCCTTGACGATCACAGAGCCGAACGGGAAGTCAGCCTTCGCCGCTTCGTCGATAGCAAGCTGCATGAAGCGCGCATCATCCGGCAGCACCGGAGCCGACCGCGCACGGACTTCCTGTCCTGCCGTCAAGGCAACCGCAACAAGCGCAGTTCCACCTTTGAGCAAAGTTCGTCGATGCATGGATGATTTCCCAAAGACCGAAGCAGAATGGCGGCAAAAAAATGCGCGCGCCTCGGCCTAACGTCGAGGGCCAATCCGCAGCCACGCGAGTCTTAGGCGTTGAAAAGATCAACCAACGCCTCACCGAGGGACCAGGGTCCCTCGGATTGCCGTCCTAGACGAGTCGGCTCTGCTCCACGGCCGCAGCAATGAAGCTCGCAAACAGCGGATGCGGCTCGAACGGACGCGATTTAAGTTCGGGATGGTATTGGACGCCGATGAACCACGGATGATCCGGGTATTCGACGGTTTCCGGCAGTAATCCGTCAGGAGAGAGACCTGCGAACCGCAGACCCGCCCGCTCGAGCGCCTCGCGATAGCGCATGTTGACCTCGTAGCGGTGACGGTGGCGCTCCGAGATGCCCGTCGCGCCGTAGACCTTGGCGATGCGGCTCCCGGGCTGAAGCTCCGCTGCGTAAGCACCGAGGCGCATCGTGCCGCCGAGTTCTCCGCCCTGGCGACGCTGCTCGAGTTCGTTGCCGCGCATCCATTCCGTCATCATCGCGATGACGGGTTCCGCCGTTTCTCCAAATTCCGTCGAGCTTGCGTCGTGGATCTTGGCAAGGTTGCGCGCCGCTTCGAGGCACGCCATCTGCATGCCGAAGCAGATACCGAAATAAGGAACGCCACGCTCGCGCGCGAATTTCGCCGCCAGCACTTTGCCCTCGGAGCCGCGCTCGCCGAATCCACCCGGCACGAGAATGCCATTGACGCCTTCAAGGTAAGGCGCCGGATCTTCGCGCTCGAAAATCTCGCTTTCGATCCATTCGAGGTTGACCTTGACGCGGTTCGCAATGCCGCCGTGAACGAGCGCCTCATTGAGCGATTTATAAGCGTCCTTGAGGCCGGTGTACTTACCGACGATGGCGATCGTGACTTCGCCCTCCGGCTGCGCGATGCTGCGCGAGATCGTCTCCCAGCGGACGAGATCCGGCTTCGGCGCGCCCGTGATGCCGAATGCGGCAAGCACCTCGCGGTCGAGCCCTTCCCGGTGATAGGCAAGCGGCACGTCGTAGATCGATGCAACGTCGAGCGCCTGAATGACGGCCTCGGGGCGGACGTTGCAGAACAGCGCGATCTTTTTGCGCTCGCCGACCGGGATGTCACGATCGGAACGGCAGAGAAGAATGTCGGGCTGGATGCCGATCGATCGCAGCTCCTTGACCGAATGCTGCGTCGGCTTCGTCTTGAGCTCGCCCGCCGACGGAATAAACGGCATTAGCGTCAAATGAATGAAAACAGAGGCTCCGCGCGGCAGCTCGTTGCCGAGCTGGCGGATCGCCTCGAAGAACGGCAAGCCTTCGATGTCGCCGACCGTGCCGCCGATCTCCACGAGCACGAAATCTACGTCCTCGTTGCCCGACAGCACGAAGCTCTTGATGGCGTCGGTAACGTGCGGAATGACCTGCACGGTACCGCCAAGGAAATCGCCGCGGCGCTCCTTCGCGAGAATGTCCTGGTAGATGCGCCCCGTCGTGACGTTGTCCGACTTTTTCGCCGGAACGCCCGTGAACCGCTCATAGTGGCCGAGGTCGAGGTCCGTCTCGGCACCGTCGTCGGTGACGAAAACCTCCCCATGCTGATACGGGCTCATCGTGCCCGGATCGACATTCAAGTATGGATCAAGCTTCTTGAGCCGAACCGAGTAACCACGCGCCTGAAGAAGCGCGCCAAGGGCGGCCGATGCGAGACCTTTTCCAAGGGAGGAGACCACGCCGCCGGTGATGAAGATATACCGTTGCATGGGCCTTGGTTCTCGCACAGCCACCCCCGGATTCGGAAGCGGCTTTTTTGCACCTTCACCAACCGAAAAGGTCGCAATCCCGGGCTCTTGCCCTGCCGGGTTGCGTTGCAGCTACCTGCGGCAGTACTGCGCGACCTCCTGGGCGGCCGCCGCCTGCACCTCTGGCGGCACAGTTTCGGATTGAAGCTCGGCTTTCAGCGCGTTCGCCGTCTCGCCCGTCTGGCGGGTCCCCGCGTCTTGCCCGTTGGGCTCGTACGTGACGTCAATTGCGACGACCCGGTAGTCGAGCGGCTTGACGTTGATCTGACCGTCCTTGTTGGCAATTTTTGTCTTGCCGCACGTAATGGCCGTTTGCGCCGAGGTCGCCTTGAAGGACTTCGCGTGCCGCTCGTCGCCGTATTCGGCAGCCCGCGCGAGCGCGATTTTTTCAAGCCGCGTCGCGGGCGTTCCGGGAGAACCGGCGGCGGTTACGTGAAGACTTCCGTCGGCATTGGCCGAGACGCTATATCCGTTGGGCGAAAAGAGACTCGCGGGCTGATAAGCGGCGACCGAAGATGTCGAGAGGTCTCCGAGATTTGCACTGCATCCGCAAAGCAGCGCCGCTGCTGCATTCGCGATCAAGAAGTTTGGCCAAGCGGATCTGATTCCCGCTTCAGACCGAAATGCATTCCGCGCGCGATCCGCCATGACCTCTCCCCCCCGTTACCCACGATTAATTACAGGGAAGGCAGCCGAGGTCTATCGGCCTTCGCATTATCAAAGGCCACTATGTACAGAGATATGCGCGGAGTGCCTTATTGGTTCTGCGGAACCGCTGGTCCTGACGGCGGCTGCAGCTTGTCGAGGATACCGCCGCGACCAGCCGGAGCACTTTCACCCGGCGTGGCCGGACCTGCCGCCGGCGCTCCAGCCGGACGGGCAGTATCGAATACGGAGCCCGCGCTCCCCGAATGCCGCGCCAGCAATGTCAGGGCAATGCTGGTGAGGAAGAACGCCGCCGCCAAAGCAGCCGTCGTGCGCGTCAGCAGGTTGGCCGTACCGCGCCCCGTCAAAAAACCGCCGCCACCGCCGCCGCTGCCGCCGATGCCCAGCGCGCCGCCTTCAGACTTCTGAAGCAGCACTACCCCGACCAGCGCCGCGGAAATCATAAGGTGAATGACGAGCAGAACGGTGGCCATCGTGTTCTCGAATCCAACAATTTAGCGTTGTCGTGCCGGGACAGTCCGCCCGCGACGCGGGCCGCTATACACCAGCCGGCCGGTTCCGGCCAGCCCCGGGCTCCTTAAAATCAGGGCGCCGAATGTGGCACCACCACGGTCTCGCCGAACCCAAACGCCGGCAGAGCAGGCCCGTTATCCGTCGAAAATCCCGACGATTGAGCCGTCGAACCGGCCCCTTCCGCGACCGAAGGTTGCGGTGCAGGCGGAGCCCGCAGACTCGACGTCGTCGTTTTTTTGGGCTGTTCAAGGCTCCCCGACTTCGGATCTCCGGCTTTTGTCTTCTTGTGGGTAGACTTAGCCGGCGCCTTTTTCGTCTTCACGGCCGGATTAGCGCCAGGTTTGGCGGGATCCTTGACGAGCGGCACCGTCGGATCGGCATCGGAATTGATCTCGATGCGTGCCGCCGCTTCACTCGCTTTTGCGGCATCAACCGAGAGCTTGGCGTCGCGGCAGCCAAATTGAACCTGCTCATCGAGCTCGATGTAATGCTGGACCTCGCGCAGCCTATCTGCCGACAAGTTGGCTTTTGCCCACTGAGGCCCCTTGCTCATATCGTTGAGGATGCCCGATTGGCGGAATTTCGTTTCTTCCGCACGCAGTTGCGCACAGGTTTCGCTGTCGAGCTTCGGTTTTGTCGCGTGCGCTGCGACCGGAGCAAGACAAACGACCAAGACCAGGCCATAAAAGCGTGCGGACAGCATCATCGGCCCTCATAAGCCCGAAGTATGGCCAGAAAATCACTTGCTTTCAAACTCGCCCCGCCGACGAGAGCACCGTTGACGTTTGGAATCGCCATCAGTGCGGCGGCATTATCCGGTTTGACCGAGCCACCGTAAAGAACGCGCATTTTCGTCCCTTCGACACCCACAGATTCGCTGAGATCGCGCCTGATTGCGGCATGCACGGCCTCGATATCCCCAGGTGTTGGCGTCAGGCCCGTGCCGATCGCCCAGACAGGCTCGTACGCAATGACGGTATTCGCGGCCGTAGCTCCCGCGGGCAGCGAACTCTGGAGTTGCCGCGACACAACGTTTAGCGTCGCCCCGGCCGCGCGCTCGCCCTGCGTTTCACCGATACAGACAACGGCGACAAGCCCGGCCCGATGCGCGGCGGCGGTCTTTGCCTTGACTTCGGCGCTCGTCTCGCCGTGATCGGCCCGGCGCTCGGAATGCCCAAGAATGACGGCCGTTGCGCCAGCATCCTTAAGCATCTCCGCCGCGATGTCGCCGGTATGGGCTCCCGAAGGCCTCGCGTGACAATCTTGGGCACCGATCCGCAACAGAGACCCCGCAGCGGCCGCTGCAAACGATGCAATGAGGGTCGCGGGCGGCGCAATCATCACGTCGGCATTTATCGTGGCCAATGGCCCGGTAAGCGCATCCCGAACCGACACAGCCTCCCCCAAGCTGTCCTTGAGGCCATTCATCTTCCAATTCCCGGCCACGAGCGGCCGGATATGGTGTCCTTGCCCTGCCATACTGTCCCTTTTTTAATGTTGGACCTGCCGTTTTCCTCGCAGCCTTCTCCCGATCGGCATTCGGGCTCCTCTGCCCTTGCAATCTGCGACAGCCTGCGCTTCATATCATGCCGATCCGCCCCGTCACGTGGGGTCGTCCGCCACGAAGCCGTTTGACCCTACGCTCTCCCGCGCGGCAGCGTCACGCTTCCATCAACGGGAATTTCTAGTTCCATGCTCGACGCAATGAGACGCGGCGCCCAAACACCGGTCGCCAAGCTGCTGTTCGCAATACTCTGTGTAAGCTTCGGTATCTGGGGCGTGGCCGACGTGTTTCGCGGCTGGGGGCGCGGCTCGGTTGCCAAGGTCGGCAGCACGGACATTACCGCGGAAGAATTTCGCCGCTCCTATCAGGACGAGCTCGATCGTATTTCGCGCCAGTCAAAGCAGCGCCTGAGCGCCGAGCAGGGCCACACCTTCGGACTCGATCGTCAGGTTCTTGCTCAGATGATCGCCGGGGCCGCGATTGAAGCGCATGCCGACCAGTTGGGCCTGGCAATCTCCGACAAAACGCTCGCCGAAGGGATTCAGTCCGACCCGAATTTCCAAACGGACGGCAAATTCAACAGGCAGGGCTTCGAAGGTCTGTTGCAACAGATCGGTCTTACCGAGCAGGGCTTCCTACAGCTTCGCCGCAAGGATGAACTGAGGGGCGCGATCGTCGGCGCCCTTCTCAAAAGCCAGATCGTCCCGAAGCCGCTCTTCGATCTGATGCATGCGTACAATCAGGAAAAGCGCGTCCTCGAGTGGATCAAGATCGACCCCGAGGCGGTTACCGTCGCGGAGCCTGACGAGGCGGCCCTCAAGAAGCGCTATGAGGACAATAAAGCCAAGTACATGACACCGGAATACCGCAAGGTTCAGGTGCTGATGCTGACGGCGGATGATCTCAAGAAAAACATCGACATCAGCGACGATGAGATCGCCAAGGCCTATGACGACAACAAGGATAGCTACAACACTCCCGAGCAGCGGCGTGTGCAGCAAATCGCGTTCAAGGATAAGGCGACGGCCGAGGCGGCGCTTAAAGCTCTGCGCGACGGCACGAAGAGTTTCGCCGATGTCGCGAAGGAAGCGGGTGCCAAGGACACCGACGTCGATCTCGGCCTCATTACCAAAAAGGCGCTGATCGATCCGAAAGTCGCCGACGTCGCGTTCTCGCTCGAGAAAGACAAGTATTCCGATGTCATCGAGGGACGTTTCGCGACGGTGATCGTGCGCGTCACGCAGATCGAGCCCGGGACCACGCACACGCTCGCAGACGTCAAGGACCAGGTACGAGAGAAGCTTGCGACCGACAAAGCCCACGGCGATCTGCAGAGCAAACGCGACGATGTCGAGGATGCCCGTCTGGCCGGCAAGACGCTCAAGGAAATCGCCGATCAGTTAAAGCTCAGCTTCAAGGAGATCCCGGCGACCGACGCGACTGGCCTCGGACCCGATGGCAAACCCGTCATGGAAACTCCCGATGTTCGCAAAATAGCGGCCCGTGCGTTTGCTCCCGACACCAGCGACGATTCTGCAATCGAGCTCTCGAATGACGGTTACGCGTGGGTGAACGTCTTGTCGACGGACGCGCCGAAACAGAAAACCTATGATGAGGTCAAGGACGAGGTGAAGAAGGACTACATGTCTTCCGAGCATCACCGCCTGATCGACGAGCTTGCAAAAAAGATGGCCGACAAGGTCAACGCCGGCGAGGCTATGACCTCTCTCGAAACTGAAGCCAAAAACAAGGTCGAAAAGACGGAGCCGATCACACGCAAGACGATTCCCCAGAGCATCACCCAGTCGATGGTGACACAGGCATTTGGGCTGCCGAAAGGAAAGGCAGGACATGGCCCGTCGAGCGATAACACGGCCGAAATCGTATTCCGCGTCGCCGACATCATTTCCGCTGCCGCACCGTCGTTGACGGAAACCGATGAGCTGACGCGCCAGCTTCAGGAAGAACTCGCCAATCAATCGCTGACCGAATACACCGAAGCATTGAAAAAACGCTACGGCGCATCGGTCAATCAGGTCGAGTTCAACTCGGCTGTCGGCGTCAGCCAAGAGTAGGAGAGGTGACCGTATTGTCGTCAGCGCCGTCGCCGAACGACGCAAGGTCCGTGTCCGGCGCCGAAGTTTTTCCAAGCCGCAGCGATTTTGCGAGAGCTTACGAAAACGACACCGCGCAGGTCGTCTGGACGCGCCTCGTCGCCGATCTCGAAACGCCGGTTTCGGCGTATTTGAAGCTTTGCGATCGCCGCCCGATGAGCTTTCTGCTGGAATCGATCGAGGGCGGATCGGCGCGCGGACGCTACTCCGTCATCGGTTTCTCGCCCGATCTCGTCTGGCATGCCGACGGCAGCACGGCCAGCATCAACCGGACGCCGATGACCGACCCGGCCGCGTTCGTCCGCGATGATCAGCCGACCCTGCAATCGCTGCGCCGGCTGCTCGCGGAGAGCACCATCGCGCTGCCCGAGGCGCTGCCGCCGATGGCGGCCGGCATCTTCGGCTACATGGGCTATGACACCGTCCGTCTGATCGAGCAGCTACCCGAGATGACACCCGACGCACTCGGTGTCCCCGATGCGATCCTCATCCGTCCGACATTGATGCTGATCTTCGACAACGTGAAGGACGAGATGACGCTCGTGACGCCGGCTCGCCCAGCCCCCGGCGTCTCGGCCGACGACGCTTACGCCAGCGCCATCGCGCGTCTGCAGGCTGCAATCGAAAGCCTCGACGTGCCGCTGCAGCATGGATCGTCCGTGGCCGCCGCAACGGCAACGCTCCCAGAGCCGCAGTCGAACACGTCTGCCCCTGAGTACATGGCGATGGTCGCGAAGGCGAAGGAGTACATCAAGGCTGGAGACATCTTCCAGGTCGTGCTCTCGCAACGCTTCTCGGCACCGTTCGCACTACCGTCATTTGCGCTCTACCGAGCGCTTAGACGACTCAATCCGTCGCCGTTCCTGTTCCATCTCGATTTCGGCTCGTTCCAGCTCGTCGGCTCGTCGCCTGAAATTCTCGTGCGCGTCCGCGATGGTGTCGTCACGATCCGCCCGATCGCCGGCACGGCCCGGCGCGGCGCCAACGAAGCCGAGGACAAGGCGCTGGCCACGGCACTCCTCGCCGACCCGAAGGAACGCTCGGAACATCTGATGCTGCTTGACCTTGGCCGCAACGACGTCGGCCGCGTCGCGACGCCTGGCACCGTCACGGTGACCGATCAATTCGTCATCGAACGCTATAGCCACGTCATGCACATCGTCTCGAACGTCATCGGGACGCTGGACGGAGAAAATCACGACGCGATCGATGCACTGATGGGCGGCTTTCCGGCTGGCACCGTATCCGGAGCGCCGAAAGTCCGCGCCATGGAAATCATTGCCGAGCTTGAGAAGGCTAAGCGCGGGCCCTACGCCGGATGCGTCGGATATTTTTCGGCCGGCGGCGAGATGGACACCTGCATCGTGCTCAGAACCGCCATCCTGAAGGACGGCATGATCCATGTGCAATCGGGCGCAGGCATCGTTCACGACAGCATTCCCGAGAACGAGCAGCAGGAATGCATCAATAAGGCGAAAGCGATCGTGAGGGCTGCAGAAGAGGCCGTACGCTTTGCATCGAAGGGAACTGTGACGCCCGGCTCAGGCGGCAATGGCGGTGCATTCGGCTGAATTGCAGAGCCTCCATTCTCCACTCCATGGCCGAGTTCGACCCGGCTATCCAGAGCGCGCGTGGAGCTTCAGAATATGTGACCCTGGATGGCCGCCTCAGGGGCGGCCACGACTGAATTGCAAACAGGTACGATCATCTCGTAGGCACGCTTTTTCGCATTCAGGTCTTCTTAGGCTGCAGCTGTTGTTGTCTCCGCCACCGCTTCGCCCACGCGCGCCGCCATGGCGACCACCGCGGTCGCCATATCAAGCTGACGACGCTGTGCCAGACGGCATAGAGCATAAACCAGAACAGCACGCGGACCGGCACAACCCCCAGCGCAAAAATCCAGCGTTGCACACGCTTCGATGCCGCAGATCCATATTTTCGCGTTCGCACCCGAACCCAGGCGCGCACCTTCTCCTGTCCGAGCATGCGCTCGGCGATGCGCAGTGCAACGAACGCTATGACGACAAGAGGAAGCACAAGCCACAGCAAGATCCAAAGAACTTGCGTGACGATCCAGAGGATGATGCTGGCCAGAACCCCAATGAGCCAGAGGAAAGGTGCGAGCACGTAGTCCATCCGTCACGAGCCTTTCATTGCGGCGGTGCGAACTTTGCCCTACCGCTTAACGGCACCGGCGGCGTGCTATAGACTTGCGCCGCCATCCGCAACGCCAGCTCCGAATCAGAATGCTTTCTCTTGCACTTCTCCGTCACGCAAAATCGAGCTGGGAAGCCAGCCATCTTGACGATTTCGACCGGCCGCTGAACGCGCGCGGCCGTGCGGCCGCGCCGATAATGGGGGAAACTCTTCGAAGTTTCCCGTTCGTACCTGAGATCATTCTCTGTTCGCCGGCGAAACGCACACGCGAGACGTTGCATCTCATCGAACCAAGCTTCGGACACCCGCATGGACATGTCCTGTTTGAAGACCAGTTGTATCTAACGAGCGCCGATACGCTCCTTGAGCGCCTACGTCACGTTTCCGCAACCGCCAAAACGGTCCTGATGATCGGACACAACCCGGGCCTCCACGAGCTTGCGTTGATGCTGACGGGACGCGGCGACGCGAAATCGATATCGCGGCTCGAAGACAAATTTCCGACCGCTGCATTGGCCATCCTGACCTTTCCGGAAACGGCTTGGCGCGACGTCGGCCCCTCCTCCGGGCGTCTTGAGGGGTTCATCACGCCGCGCGACCGTAGCTGAACCTCATTTGAATGGCGCTTTAGGACGACCATATTCTTCTGTCGCGCCCCGCCACCGGTCTGCTAGATAGGTCGGAAATCCGGCTCGGGCTGCACGAAGCCATCCTGCGCAAAAAGGCCAACATGCTGATTCTGATCGATAACTACGACAGCTTTACCTACAATCTCGTCCACTACCTGGGCGAGCTTGGCGCCGAAAGCGTCGTAATTCGCAACGACAAGGTCTCAGCCGAAGAGGTTCTCGAAAAGAAACCGCAGGCGATCGTCTTGTCGCCAGGACCTTGCACGCCGAACGAGGCAGGTGTTTGTCTCGACCTCATCAAAAAAGCCGGTCCGAAGATCCCGCTGCTTGGCGTCTGCCTTGGCCATCAGGCCATCGGACAAGCCTATGGCGGCAAGGTGGTTCGCGCGCCGGTGCCGATGCATGGCAAGCTTTCAACGATCACCAACACCGGCCAAGGTATCTTCAAGGGCCTGCCGAAAAAATTCGAGATCACGCGCTACCACTCGCTGATCGTCGATCGCGCGACACTGCCCGATTGTCTCGAAGTGACGGCCGAAACCGACGACGGCCTCATCATGGGGTTGCAGCATAAATCGCATCCCGTGCACGGCGTGCAGTTCCATCCCGAGAGCATCGCATCCGAACAGGGTCACGCACTGCTCGCGAACTTCCTTACCCTCGCAGGCTTTACGCCAAAAAGCCGTAAGGCGGCCTGATCCGTGACAACAACGCCCGAGACGACAACGGTTGCAAATCCGGCTCGCGAGCTGAAGCGCCTGATGAACCGCATCGCGGACGGCGAGACGCTGGGCGACGACGGCATGCAGAACGCCCTCGATCTCCTGATGTCGGGTATCGCGCCGCCCGTTGCGATGGGTGCCTTCCTGATGGGTCTTCGCCTGCGCGGCGAGACAACAGACGAAATCACCGGCGCCGCCAAATTCATGCGCGGCCGCATGACGACGGTCGATGCACCGCCCGGAGCGATCGACATCGTCGGCACCGGCGGCGACAGTCGCGGAACATACAATGTGTCGACGGCGGCAGCGCTTGTTGCAGCGGGAGCAGGCGCCGTCGTCGCAAAGCATGGCAACCGCGCGGTCACATCGCTCTCGGGCGCGTCCGACGTTCTCGCGGCGCTCGGCGTCAAGCTCGACGTTCCACCGGTTGTCGTGTCGCGCGCGATTGCCGACGCGGGCGTCGGCTTTCTGTGGGCACCGCTTTACCATCCCGCCATGAAAGCCTGGGCGCCGATCCGCGCCGATCTCGGTCTGCGCACGATCCTCAATCTGCTCGGACCGCTGTGCAATCCGGCCGAGGTCAAGCGCCAGATCCTCGGCGTCTACGACAGGAAGCTGGTCCAACCGATTGCCGAAGTCCTGCGCAAGTTAGGCTCAGGGCATGCCTGGATCGTGCACGGCGCCGACGGTATGGACGAATTGACGACGACTGGCGTCACCCACGTCGCCGAGCTGAAGAACGGTCATATTTACGCGTTTGACCTGACGCCGGAAGATGCGGGCCTCCCCCGCAGCAACATCGCCGCCCTCAAAGGCGGCGATGCGGCAACAAACGCGGCGGCGATCCGCACCCTTCTGCAGGGCGAACCTGGGCCCTATCGCGACATTGTCCTTTTGAATACCGCCGCGGCATTGATCGTAGCCGGGAAGGCCGATGGATTGCCGGACGGCATCGAAAAGGCCGCTGCCGCAATCGACAGCGGACGAGCTGCCCAAGCACTCGACCGCCTCGTCGCCGTTACGAACGATACGGTGTGACCGATGGTCGACATCCTCGACAAAATCACCGCCTACAAGCGCGAAGAAGTCGCCCGCGCCAAGACACTGAAACCGCTGCGCATCATCTCCGAGTATGCCCGCTCCGCGCCGCACGTGCGCTCCTTTACGGGTGCGATCGAAGCGAAACTGAAAGCCAAGAAGCCCGCGCTCATCGCCGAAATTAAAAAGGCATCGCCTTCAAAAGGGCTGATCCGCGCCGATTTCGATCCGCCGGCCCTCGCCAAGGCTTACGAGGCGGGCGGTGCCGCCTGCCTGTCGATCCTCACAGACCGACCGTCGTTCCAGGGTGCACCGGATTTCCTGACCGCCGCGCGCGCGGCAACGCACCTGCCCGTACTCCGAAAGGACTTCATGATCGACACCTACCAGGTCGCAGAAGCGCGCGCCTGGGGCGCCGACTGCATCCTCATCATCCTCGCAGAAATCGACGACGCGACGGCGCACGATCTCGCGTCCGCCGCCAAGGATTGGGGCATGGATGCGATCGCGGAAGTGCACAACGCGGAAGAACTCGACCGTGCACTGAAGCTCGATTGCCGCCTCATCGGCATCAACAACCGCAACCTGAAGACGTTCGAGGTTAAGCTCGAAACAACGGAAGAGCTTGCACCCAAAATTCCGAAGGACCGTATCGTCGTCGGCGAAAGCGGCATCTTTACGCCCGCCGATATCGCGCGGCTCGCGAAGATCGGCGTCCACACCTATCTCGTCGGCGAAAGCCTGATGCGGCAGGCCGACGTTACGGCAGCGACGAAAACATTGCTCGGCGGCAGCGCAGCGTCCTCATGAGCAAGCTCTCCCACATCGACGACAAGGGCGAGGCCCGCATGGTCGACGTGTCGGAGAAGGCGACGACTTCCCGCCGCGCCGTCGCCGAAGGGTTCATCACGATGCAACCCGAAACGCTGGCTCTCGTCGAAACGGGTGAAGCGAAAAAGGGCGACGTGATCGGTGCGGCACGTATCGCCGGCATCATGGCCGCCAAGAAAACGCACGAACTGATCCCGCTCTGCCATCCGCTCGCGATCACCAAAGCCACGCTCGATTTTGAACTTTCAAAGTCGCCTCCCGGCATCCGCGTCACGGCCGAGGTCAAAGTCTCGGGTCCCACCGGCGTCGAGATGGAAGCGCTGACGGGCGTATCGGTCGCATGCCTGACACTTTACGACATGCTGAAAGCGGCCGACAAAACTATGACCATTGAAGACATACGGCTCGTCGAGAAGACGGGCGGCAAATCGGGAACGTTCAAAGCTCCCGCACGATCCAAAGGACGTTGACGTCATGGCGCTGCTTCCCGTCGCCGAAGCGCTGAAGCACATTCTCGAAGCTGCAAACACCCTAGAAACAGAAGACGTCGGCCTACGCGATGCTCTCGGCCGCACGCTCGCACGCGCCGTCGAAGCGCGCGTCGACAATCCGCCCTTCGATGCCTCCGCAATGGACGGGTATTCCGTGCGCGCAGAGGACGTCGCCCAGGTTCCGGTTACCCTCAAGCTGGTCGGCGAAGCCGGCGCCGGCCAGCCGTTCTCCGGAAAAGTCGCGAAAGGGGAAACTGTCCGCATCTTCACCGGCGCGGCACTGCCTGACGGCGCCGATGCCGTCGTCATCCAGGAGAAAGTCACGGCGGACGGCACGACCATCACGTTTCGCGAGCGGGCGGATCGCGATGACAACGTGCGTCCGAAAGGGCAGGACTTTACCAAAGGTTGTTCGTTACTCGAAAAGGGCCGGCGCTTGACGGCGCGCGACATTCTTCTCGCCGCGGCGGCGGGACATGGGACGCTGCCTGTCGTTCGCAAGCCTATCGTTGCGCTTCTTTCGACCGGTGATGAACTCGTAGAGCCAGGAACGCCGCTGGCGCGCGGCCAGATCTGGGCTTCCAATTCGTTCGGCCTCGCAGCCGTCGTCGAAGCAGCGGGCGGCGAGGCGCGCCTGCTCGGCATCGCGCGAGATTCACTCGAGTCCCTGAGTCAGGCGCTCGACAGCGCCGACGGCGCCGATGTCCTGGTGACGATCGGCGGCGCCTCGGTCGGTGATCACGATCTCGTTCGTCCGGCGCTCGAAAAGTCCGGTGCCAAGCTCGATTTTTATAAGATCGCGATGCGGCCGGGCAAGCCGCTGTTCTTCGGCGCGCGCTCCATCGGCGGAACGCGGCAACATTGCCTCGGATTGCCGGGCAACCCAGTCGCGTCTCTCATTTGCTCGCGCGTGTTTCTCGTGCCGCTGATCGCGCGCCTGCTCGGGCGTGACGTTCCACTCGAAGCGATCGACGCCGTGCTGGGCGATCAGCTTCCGGTGAACGGCCCGCGCGAGCACTACATGCGAGCCCGTCTCGACCTCAGTACGTCACCGCCTCGCGCCATGCCGTTCAAAAATCAGGATAGCGGGCTTATCACAGCTCTGCAGCGCGCCGACTGCTTGGTCGTCGTACCCGTAGACGCACCTGCACAACCAGCCGGAACGGCCGTTAAAGTACTGAAGCTCGACATCTAAGAATTGTGCGCAGCGCTTTTACTATGCACAGCACACGATAAATCCGATTAGTCCTTGGCACGCTCGACATAGGAGCCGTCGGCCGTCATCACGACGACGCGCGTACCGGCGCCGATGTGCGGTGGCACCATCACGCGTGCGCCGTTCGAAAGCTTCGCGGGCTTATAGGACGAGGACGCCGTCTGGCCCTTGACCACGGGATCGGCCTCGACGATTTCAAGCGTCACGCGCTGCGGCAGCTCGATCGAGATCGGATTACCTTCGTGCAGCGCGACGAGGCACGTCATGCCTTCCTGCAGCCACTGCCCTTGATCGCCGACGACGTCCTTGGAGATCGTGATCTGATCGAAGGTCTCGGGGTGCATGAAATTATACCCCATGTCGTCTTCGTAAAGATAGTTGTAGTCCTTCTCATCGAGATAGGCGCGCTCGACCTGATCGGTCGTCCGGTAGCGCTCGGTAACCTTCACGCCGTCCGCAATACGGCGCATTTCGAGATGCGTGACGGGCGTTCCTTTGCCGGGATGAATATTTTCCGCATGCATCACGACGGCGAGCTTCCCGTCGAGATCGAGCACATTGCCTTTGCGGACCGAGCTTGCAATAACCTTGACCACCTAACGTCTCCGTTCTCGAATTCAAAAAAGCCGCGTCCGCCGCATTGGCGGCCGGTCGGCGGCAACCCTCCGGGGAATCTGTCGCGTCCTCTTACCTGCTAAGCCTCCCGTCGCCAAGTGCGGCAACGGCACCGCAAAAGCCCATTTTTCAACCATGTCCCAACCTTCACCTTGGTGGAATCCCGACCGGCATTCGGACCGTCGGCCCTTTCTTGTCGCACGTGGCCGCATCAAGGCGGCATTAAGGGATTGGTTTGCCTCACGAGGCTTCCTCGAAGTCGAGCCCGGCTGCCTGCAGGTCTCACCGGGCAACGAGACACACCTTCACGCGTTCCGCACCGAGCTTGTCGGCACCGATCTTTCCCGCCGGGATCTCTATCTTCATACCTCGCCCGAATTTGCGATGAAGAAGCTGCTCGCGGCCGGGGAAACAAAGATTTTTGCGTTTGCCCCCGTCTTTCGGAATCGCGAGCATGGACGGCTGCACGCCGCCGAATTCACCATGCTCGAATGGTATCGCGCCGGCGAAGACTACGAGACGCTTTGGGACGACTGCGCGGCAATTTTGAAAATAGCGAGTGAGACGGAGAAACATTCGCCCTGGTGCTACCGCGACAAGACGTGCGACCCGACGAGCCCCTATCAGCAGCTAACCGTTAATCAGGCGTTTGAGCAATTCGCGCAGATACCACTTCGCGAGACGATTTCGAAAGACGGCGCCGATCGGGCGCGTCTCGCGGCCTACGCCGAGGACACCGGCATTCGCATTGGAAACGACGATCGCTGGTCCGACATCTTCAGCCGCGTGCTCGTCGAGAAAATCGAACCGCGGCTCGGCTCGCCACGGCCAACGATCCTTTATGAATATCCGACACGTGAAGCGGCGCTTGCCCGGCCGTCGTCCCGCGATCCGGCCGTTGCCGAACGCTTCGAGCTTTATGCTTCGGGCGTCGAGCTCGCGAACGGCTTCGGCGAGCTGACCGACGCGGATGAGCAGCGCCGCCGCTTTGAAACATGGATGGCGGATAAAGAACGCGTCTACGGGGAGCGTTACCCCATCGACGAAGATTTTTTGGCAGCCCTCAGCCATATGCCCCCCGCCTCGGGGTGCGCGCTCGGGTTCGACCGGCTGGTGATGCTCGCGACCGGAGCCGAACGGATCGAACAGGTCATCTGGACGCCACTTTCGGAAGCAGGCAAGTAAACTGAGCTATCCAAAATCCCCTCTCCCCGTCCTTTACGGGGAGAGAGTTAGGGTGAGGGGCCGCAATCACGTCCTCGCAAGCGGCTGCCCCTCACCCCAACCCTCTCCCCATTCGAGTGCAGGAGAATGGGGAGAGGGAGAAAAGCAATGCTCGACGAAATACACACCGGCGGATGCCAATGCGGCGCGGTACGGTTTCGCGTCGATGGAAGTTTGGGCGATGCGTCCATCTGCCATTGCCGGATGTGTCAGAAAGCCTTCGGCAGTTTCTACGCTCCGCTCGTATCGATACGCGATGCGAAGCTGACGTGGACGCGCGGCGCGCCGAAGAAGTTTCGCTCGTCAAATTTCGTCGAGCGCGGCTTCTGCGCCGATTGCGGCACGCCGTTGACGTATGAAGCACCCGATGGCATTGCGCTCGCAATCGGCGCGTTCGATCATCCCGAGACCATCGCTCCAAAACTGCAATGGGGCATCGAAGGCAAGCTGCCCTACGTCGATACGATCGCAACACTTCCCGCAAACCACACGCTGGCGGATACGAATGCCGCCCCGTTCTTGAAGGACCTGGTCTCTTACCAGCATCCGGACCACGACACGGACCATTGGCCTGAGAGATGACATACGCCGCACGAAAACTGACGTCGGTCGACGACCTGATTTCTGCCGGGCTTGTGCCCGCCTCCGCGCGCGCTGCATTGGAGAAGGTCGGCGCGCGCTACGCTATTTCCGTAACTCCCGCCGTGGTCGATCTTATCGATCGAGGCGATCCGAACGATCCGATCGCGCGGCAGTTCATGCCCGATGGGCGCGAGCTTGAGACACATGCCGCGGAGCTTGCCGACCCGATCGGCGATCGCATCAAAAGCCCGGCGCCGGGCATCGTCCACCGCTATCCGGACCGCGTGCTGCTGAAGATCGCGAGCGTCTGCCCGGTCTACTGCCGCTTCTGCTTCCGCCGTGAGATGGTCGGACCGGACAACGGCGAGACGCTTTCAGCGGATGACCTCGCCGCCGCTATTGCCTATATTCGCTCCACGCCGGCCCTCTGGGAAGTGATCCTGACCGGCGGCGATCCGCTCATTCTGTCGCCGCGCCGTATCCACGACGTTACGGCGGCGTTGTCCGATATTGCGCACATCAAGATTCTGCGCTGGCACACGCGCGTCCCGGTCGTCGATCCCGATCGCATCACTGACGAACATATCGAGGCACTCAAGGCAACGGATAAGACTGTATTTATCGGCCTGCATACCAATCACGTTCGCGAATTGACCAGCCCCGCGCGCACCGCGATTGCGAAGCTTATCGATGCAGGCATTCCGCTTGTCAGCCAGACCGTTCTGCTGAGGAATGTCAACGACGACGCCGATACGCTCGAAGCCTTAATGCGCGCCCTGGTCGAGCTGCGCGTGAAGCCCTATTACCTGCACCACGGAGACCTTGCGCCCGGAACTGCGCACTTCCGCACTACGATCGCGAAAGGACAAGCCCTGATGAGCGAATTGCGCGGACGCCTTTCGGGTCTTGCTCTACCGACTTACGTGCTCGATCTGCCGGGAGCGCACGGCAAGGTGCCGTTGGAAACTTACGCCACCGTCGAGTCTTCCGGACGCACGCAGCTCCGCGATGTGCGCAATCATGAGCACATCTACGACGACTGCTGCGCAGCGCCTGACGTGCCCTGACATATTAGACGAAGGGTGGCTTTCGCCTAAATCCGCCGACGCCATTCGCCGGTAAAGTATCTTGCCGGCGGATCGACCCCGGCGGCAAGACCCAGCGCATCGACAGAATCGAACCACCTGTCGCGCGCGCTCTCCGGCAGCTTTGACCCGCACCAGGGACAGTGGTCGATCAAGACATACGATGCGCTGCCGTCATGGATAATGAGGCCATATTCATCCATCACCTCATTATAGATTACGAGGGAATCCGCGCACTCGAATGGATCGCTGTGCTGCTCGCAGTCGAATTCGAGGGCCTTCACCATTGCTGCGCAGCAATGTACGGCGGCAGCCGAAGGCTTCTCCCAATCGGTGAGCGGCATCCAGAGAACGCGACGGTCAGGAAAAAGTGCTCTCGTCACGAACAGACCTTTCCTGCGATCACGATGACCGCGTCCATGGCGCGGCCACATTCGACTGATTCATAGATTATCATAGCAAATCAGTAGATTGGGATTGCTTTTCCGCAGGCTTCTATACGGCAGTGCGAAAGATGCACATCGGATACCGAATTTGCTTGGGCTTAGCAGACTCTAGTGCCAAATTGGTGCGAGCAAAATGAGTAAAAGACCCTTAACGGGCCGCCGTACAAGTCGGGAGGAACCATGAACGAGCAGCTAAAACGCGAAACTTTCTTTGGAGCGTGTCCGCACGACTGCCCTGACACGTGCTCGATGATCTACGAAGTCGTCGACGGCCGGCTTTCTTTCGTTCGCGGCAACAAAGAACACCCGATGACGCGCGGCGGCCTGTGCGTCAAACTTAAGGATTTTCACGATCATCACATCAATCCCGACCGGCTGACGTACCCGCTGAGGCGGTCAGGGCCCAAGGGCTCGAAACGGTTCGAGCGCATTACCTGGGACGAAGCGATTTCCGAAATCGGCAAGCGCTGGCGCGAAATTATCGCCGAATACGGCAGCCAGGCGATTATGCCTTACAGCTATCTGGGCAATATGGGCTTGGTGCAGGGCATCAATTCCGGCGACCCCTTCTTCAACAAGCTCGGATCGACGGTCAATGAAAAGACGTTCTGCGCTTCGGGATCGTCAACCGCGTGGCTGCTGACGGTCGGTCCGACGGGTGCGGTCGATCCCGAGAGCTTCGTTCACGCGAAATATATCGTGATCTGGGCCTGCAATTCGATTTCGACGAACCTCCATCATTGGCCGTTCGTTCTCGAAGCCCAGAAACGCGGTGCCAAGGTCGTCGTCATCGACTCCTACCGGTCTCGCACGGCGAAGGCCGGAGATTGGCATATCTGCCCGCGCCCCGGGACCGACGGCGCGCTCGCGATGGGCTTCATCAATTCGATCATCGAACAGGGCTTGGTCGATCAGGATTACGTCGACAAGTATACCTACGGCTATCCGGAGCTTAAAGAACGCGCCGCGGAATTCACGCCCGAGTACGTCGAGAAGGTCACGGGCGTTAAGGCCGCCGACGTCGCCAAGTTTGCGCGCGAGTTCGCAACGGCGCAGCCGTCTGTCATTCGTCTCGGCGTCGCGCTTGAAAGGAGCATCGGTGGCGGACAGGCAATCCGCGCCGCCTGCTGCCTGCCGGCGCTCGTCGGCTCCTGGCGCCATGTCGGTGGCGGCCTCTTGCAAATGCCGCTCTGGGATTTCCCGATCGACTGGGCAAAGGCCGCCCGTCCCGACTGGATCAAGCCCGGTACGCGCGTCGTCAATAACTTGAAGCTTGGTGCTGCACTGACCGGCGAAATGCAGCTCGACCCGCCGATCAAGAGCTTGTTCGTCTTCTGCACCAACCCGGTTACGCAAGCACCCGAGACGAACAAGATCGTTAAGGGCTTGCAGCGCGACGACCTTTTCACGGTCGTTGCCGAGCACTTCCTGACCGACACCGCAAAATACGCCGACATCATACTGCCCGCCGCGATGGCTGGTGAAGCCGAAGACATGATGTGGTCGTGGGGCCACTTCTATCTGACCTACAATCAGAAGGCGGTCGATCCTCCGGGCGAATGCAAGCCGACGAGCGAGGTGTGGCGCCTGCTCGCAAAGGAAATGGGCTTCGACGATCCCGTTTTCAAAATGACCGACAGCGAGCTTTGCGCGGAATACATCAACTGGTCCGACCCGAAGATGGGCGGCATCGACATGGAGTATTTCAAGAAGCACGGCTTTTATAAAATCAATGTCGGCGATGCCGATACGCGCACTCCGCACGCCGAGGGTAACTTCCCGACACCCTCCGGCAAGGTCGAGTTTCTGCTGCACGACGCGAAGAACTTCGTCGCGGGACCCTTCCGCGCGATGTATGACGGCGAGCAGTCTGGCGAGCCGGTCGACCCGCTGCCGGGTTATGTGCCGGCACGCGAACGGCCGGAGACAAACCCGGAACGCGCCAAACTCTATTCGCTCAACATCATCTCGCCGAAGAGCCACGCGTTCCTCAACTCGTGCTACGCCAACGAACCGCACAAGATCAAAACGCAGGGCGAGCAGTTCGTATTGATCTCGCCGGGCGACGCGACGAAGCGTTCGATCCGCGAGGGTGATCCGGTGCGCGTTTATAACGACCGGGGCGATTTCGAAGGCCTTGCGCATGTTACCGAAGACGTGCCGGCCGGCGTCGTCGTTGCGACGCTCGGCTATTGGCGCTCGCTCAATCGCTCCGACGGGTCGGTCAACTGCATCTCGTCAGATGCATTGTGCGGATTGGGCCGGGCACCGACGTTCTCCGACAACCTCGTCGAGGTGCAGCGCGTCAACTGACGCCACCAAGAGGTGCGTAGAAATGAGCCGTTCCGGACGCCTGGTTGGGGCCCGGGGCGGCTTTATTTTCTCAGGATTGCTGCTCAGGGCCGCGTCCCGTCCTGAAATTCAGCCGCCTGTTCCCTGGGTGACAGCCGGCGGCGATCGGCTCCGCTAACCATGGCCGCTCAAAAAAAGACGTCGGCCGCTCTTCTGCTGCAACCGAGCATTCCGTAAGAAAGGAAGGGCAGGCCACCTTAGCATTGGATGTCCATGTCACCTGCGCATGCGGCGCTCGCCGCCATAACGTATCTGCTGGCCAAGCACGCCGTCGCGGACTTCTTTCTGCAGACGCCCCTGATTTATCGCCAGAAGGCGATTTACGGCGCGCCGGGCGGGCTGCTTCATGCCTTCCTCCATATCTTATTGACGGCGCCCGTTTTTGTGCTCTTTCCGACCGGCAGCGTGGCGCTGGCAACAGCACTTCTCGCGGGCGAATTCATCGTTCACTATCACATCGATTGGACGAAGGAGCAGATCGTCGGCCACTACGGCTGGAAGTTCGCCGACCGGCCATATTGGTGCGCGCTCGGCCTCGACCAGTTCCTGCACGGGCTCACCTATATCGTCATCCTCTGGATCTGGCTCCCGGCAACCTGATCCCGGCGTGCCCCCTCCCCCTCCTCTTGCGAACCGAGGTCGGTCCCTGCCATATGCGGCGGACGCAAAGGCCCTGACGGCTAAAGAGATAAAGTCGCTGTAACGTTTTACTGCCCCCTGGCGAAGCTACTGGAAGGCGAGACTTTGGACCGAAAGGCTCGAGACGCGGAGTGGTCGGAGCTGATGCGCGCCGCGATTGCGGGCGATGAAGCGGCGTACCGCAAGCTGCTCAAAGACCTTTCGTGTCTTTTGAGAGGAGTCGTGCGGCGCGGCTTCGCCGGCGTCGGCGTGGCGCGTGACGACGTCGAGGACGTGGTGCAGGACGTATTGCTCGCGATCCATCTGAAGCGACATACCTGGGACCCTGCGATGCCGCTTGGACCGTGGGTTCTTGCCATCGCGCGCAATAAGATGATCGACGATCTGCGCCGCCGCGGTCGTCGGCCCGAGGTTCCGATCGACCTGACGCAATTCGATATCGAGGGCGACGATCAGCAGGCTTCGATCGATGCTCAGGATGTCGCGCGCATTTTGAACGGCCTTTCGGAACGCAACCGCGACATCGTCCAGTCGATCAGCATCGACGGGCATTCGGCACGCGACGTCGCGGATCGCTTAGGGATGACCGAAGTCGCCGTCCGCGTCGCGCTGCATCGTAGTCTGAAGGCGTTGGCCGATACCTATCAAGAGAAGACGCAATGAAGACCGACGATCTCATCAAAGCCCTTGCGGCCGACGCCAAAAGCGTCGAGCAGCCGATTGCGCGCACGCTCGCCGTCGCAGTCGGCGTCGGGGCTTTGCTGTCGCTCATCGCTTTTCTTGCGACCATGGGTCCGCGCCACGATTTCGCGGAAGCCGCTTCGACTTCGGTGCGCTTTCTGTACAAGTTCGTCGTGACGCTGAGCCTCGCCATCCCGGCATTTTTGCTCGTGTGCGGACTTTCGCGGCCGGACTTCAAGGTCGACAAGCGCCTGTGGTGGCTAGCGTTGAGCCCTGCGCTGCTGCTCGTCGGGATCGTGCTTGAGCTGATGTCCGTTCCACCCGATGCGTGGCACGCACGCATGATCGGGCATAACGCCGTCTTCTGCATGACGGTGATCCCGCTTCTATCGCTAGCGCCGTTCGCGGCCGCGCTTTACGCGCTGAAGTGCGGAGCTCCGGCAAACCCGACAGTCGCCGGCGCCGTCGGCGGCATCCTTTCGGCCGGCATCGCCGCGACGCTCTATGCCAGCCACTGTACCGACGACAGCCCGCTGTTCGTTGCACTCTGGTATCCGATTGGCTTCGTGCTGATGACCGCTCTCGGCGCCCTGATCGGCTCTCGTTACCTTCGCTGGTAGACAGCAATCGAACGTCTCAAAGCAGATCGCGCAGGCGGTAATAGAGCATCCCGAGCGCCAGCATCTGATTGCCGAACCAGTCGCTGAGCGGCAACCGCGTGTGCCGGATGCGATCGAAAAGATCGAACTTCTCGGTAACGCCGCAGATCGCATCCGAAACGATCTCCGCCGCGATGTGCGTGGCGTTGACGCCGTGACCTGAATAACCCTGCAGGACATAGAGGTTCGGCGCCAGACGCTCGATCACCGGCACGCGGTTCATCACGATCGCGATCCGCCCGCCCCACGCGAAATCGATTTTCGCATCCTTGATCTGCGGAAAAATCGAAACCATGCGGGGCCGGATCGACGCACCGATGTCTTTCGGGTCACGGTTCGAATAGTTGCACCGCCCACCGAACAACATCCGGCGATCAGCAGACAACCGATAATAATCGAGCACGACGTTGCTATCGCAAACCGCAAGGTCCTGCGGATTGATCGCAGCGGCGATGGCCTCGCTCAACGGCTCGGTCGCGATGATGTAGCTCCCCGTGGGCAGCATCAGACCCTTGAGCCGCGACTGGCCGAACCGGTCGAAGATTTCGCCGCCGATCACGACGGTGCCGGCTTCGACGCGCCCCCGCTCCGTTCGTACCCAAGGCTTGGCGCCGCCTTCGAGCGCGACGACACGACTATCTTCGAAAATCCTGACGCCGAGGCTCGCCGCGGCGCGGGCTTCCCCGAGACAGAGATTGAGCCCGTGCAAGTGACCGCTGCGGCGATCTATGAACCCCCCGTAATAAACGGATGTGCCGAGTATGGACGGCAAATCCTGAGGCTCGACGAGTTCGAGATGTTGGCCTTCGCCTTCAGCAACCCGCTCCTCGAAATGCGCACGAATGGCCATCATGTGACGCGGCCTCGCAGCAACCTCCATCCAGCCGTGCTTCAGATCGCAAGCAATGCCGTATTTTGCGATGCGCCCTTCGATGATCTCATGGCCGCGATAGCGAATGTCGCGCACGAGCTTGGCGCCCGCCTTGCCCAATTGTCGCTCAATCGCCGCTTCGCCGCTGATGCCGCCGATCATCTGGCCGCCGTTGCGGCCAGAAGCACCCCAGCCGATGCAGTTGGCTTCGAGAAGCACAACCGAACGCCCACGCTCGGCCATCGTCAGCGCTGTCGCAACGCCGGAAAAACCGCCGCCGATAATGCATACGTCAGCTCTGACCGTGCCTTCGAGCGCCGGATAGCTTGTCCGGTCGTTCGCGGTCGCCGCGTAATAGGATTTGGTGTGATCTTGAGCCGTCACGGCCACACGATTAGCCTGCTTTGCGCGGCAGTACAAATCGTCCAAGCCTAAAGAAATCCATCAATCCGTGGCCCCGAAGGCGATGCGCCGCTCGCGTTCTTCGCGTTCCGTCCGCCTTTTTGTGAAATATGCCGCGGCGAGAACGCCGACAGTGACGATGCCAATCAGGATCGTCGAAATCGCGTTGATCTCGGGCGTCACCCCGAGGCGCACCTGGCTGTAGATTTTCATGGGCAGCGTGGTCGCGCCGGGCCCGGTCGTGAAGCTCGCAACCACGAGATCGTCGAGTGACAGCGTGAACGACAATAGCCATGCCGAAATGACCGAAGGCGCGATGATCGGCAGCGTCACCTGAAAGAACGTGTTGACCGGCGTCGCGCCGAGATCCATCGCCGCTTCCTCGACCGACTTGTCGAAATCCTGCAGGCGCGCCTGAACGACGACGGCCGCATAGCACATCGTGAACGTGATGTGAGCCAATGTGATGGTCCAGAAACCGCGATCGATGTTGAGGGCGACGAACAGCAAAAGCAGCGACAGTCCGGTGATGACTTCAGGCATCACCAGAGGTGCGAAGATCATGCCGGAGAAGAGCGTCCGTCCTGGGAAGCGCCCCATCCGAACGAGCGTGATCGCCGCAAGCGTGCCGAGCACGGTCGCAACCGTCGCCGAGAGAAACGCGACGCGGATCGTAACCCACGCCGCTTCTTTCAGCGCCGTGTTTTGCAGGAGCGAGGCGTACCATTTCGTCGACCAGCCACCCCACACAGTCACGAGCTTGGACTCGTTGAAGCTGTAAATAACGAGCAGCAAGATCGGAATGTAGAGGAACGCAAAACCGAGCGTAATCGACGTCGCGTTGAACCAGGAAAACCGGCTTCTCATCGTCCCGCCTCCCGCTCGAGCTGCTGCTGACGCTGGAAGAAGACGATCGGCACGATCAGGACGAGCAAAAGCACCACGGCAACTGCAGACGACAGCGGCCAATCACGGTTGTTGAAGAATTCGTTCCACAGCGTCCTGCCGATCATCAGCGTTTCGGATCCGCCGAGAAGATCGGGGATGACGAACTCGCCGACGGCCGGGATGAAGACCAGAAGGCAGCCCGCGAGCACGCCGGGCAGCGACAGTGGGAACGTCACCTGCCAGAATGCCTTCCACGGCCGCGAGCCGAGATCCTCCGCCGCTTCCAGCAGCGTCGGGCTGATCTTTTCGAGGCTTGCGTAAAGCGGCAGGATCATGAACGGCAGGTACGAATAAACGATGCCAATATAAACGGCTGTCGTCGTATTCAAAATACTCAATGGCTCGTTGACGATTCCCCAATTCATCAGAAACAGGTTCAGCAACCCTTCCTTCTTCAGAATGCCGATCCACGCGTAAATGCGGATCAGGAACGAGGTCCAGAACGGCAGGATGACCAGCATCATCAGCGTCGGCTGCCACGCTTTCGGCGCACGCGCCATCCCGTAGGCGATCGGATAAGCAACGAGCAGCGTCAGGAATGTCGCGACCGTCGCGATCTTGAGGCTGGATAGATAGGCGTTGACATAAAGCGGATCGCTGAAAATAAACTTGTAATTTTCGAAATCGAGCTTCGAGAGAAAGCCAGTAATGCCATCGCTCCAGTTGAACGTCGGCGTATAAGGCGGAATGGCAATGGCCGAGTCCGATAGGGATAGCTTGAAGACGATGAAAAACGGGACGAGAAAGAACAGCAGCAGCCAGAAGTAAGGCGCGGCAATCACGTACCAGCGCCGGAGGTTGGCGGAGTTCGGGTTTCCCATCTCAAACCCCTACCGCGTTAGAACCACGCCCGCATCGACAGGCCAGTCGAGCCACACGTTCTCGTCCCAGTTGATCGTCCGTTCGACGGCGTGCGCCGCGTTCGCACGGAGCGCCGTCACGCGCTCTCCGGGAGCGGTGCGCACATGATAATGTGAGATCGAACCGAGATAGCCGATATCTTCCACTTTGCCCGGAATAGCGTTGATCGGGCTTGCAGGCTGCTCGTGCGCGATGCGGATTTTCTCGGGCCGAAGCGCCAGCCATACTTGCTGGCCGACGGCAACGGGCTCGGAGCTTCGCGTCTTGAATTTGTATCCATCGTTGGCGTCGATTTCGACGCAACCGTCGGAAACGGCCGAAACCTTGCCCTCGAACACATTCACGTCACCGATGAAGCCGGCAATATAGCGCGTCTTCGGATTTTCGTAGATATCGCCCGGCGTCGCGACCTGCACGAGTTCGCCCTTGTCCATAACGGCAATCCGACTCGCAACCGTCATCGCTTCTTCCTGATCATGCGTGACGATGATGAACGTGGTGCCCGTCGTTTCCTGAATACGCATCAGCTCGAACTGCGCCTGCTGTCGGAGCTTCTTGTCGAGTGCACCCAGGGGCTCGTCGAGCAGAACGATGCGAGGTTTCTTCGCAATGGCGCGCGCCAGCGCGACGCGCTGCTGCTGGCCTCCCGAAAGTTGGTTCGGCTTGCGTTTGGCAAAGGGGCGCAACTCCAGCATCGCCATCGCTTCATCGACGCGCGCGGCGATTTTGTCTTTTGCCATGCCTTCCTGGCGAAGACCGAAGCCGATGTTTCCTTCGACCGTCATATGCGGAAACAGCGCGTAAGACTGAAACATCATGTTGACCGGCCGCTCGTAAGGCGGCAGGTCCGTGATGTCCTGCCCGGCGACGATGGTGCGTCCTTCCGTTGGCCTCTCGAAACCCGCAAGCATGCGAAGCAGCGTGCTCTTACCGCAGCCGGACGGCCCGAGCAGCGCAAAGAACTCGCGCTCGAAGATATCGAGCGTCACAGTCTTGACCGCGGCGAAGTCGTCGAATTTCTTGGTGACGTTTTCGAAACGGACGATCGGCGACTTTGCCGGATCCTTCCAGGGCGCAAAGCCCGATTGCGGTGCCGCTGTGCGCGGGCCGGCCCGCTGTGGACCCGCTCCAGGCCCGCCTTGCTTCGCCCCACTGGCAGTTGCCACCGTCATACCGCAATCCTTCGGGCTGAGCTTGCTGGGTGAAAGAAATTGGCGCAATCAAAAAAGGGCCCGATCATCGATCGAGCCCCATGGCACCGAGCTATTGACCCGTCACGACCTTCGTCCACGTCCGCGTGACGACACGCTGCGTTTTCGGATCGTAGGATGTCTTGACGAACAGCCGCTTCATCGTATTGGGGTCGGGATAGACGGATTTATCCGACTTGACCGTATCGTCTAGGAATTTCTGGGACGCCAGATTTCCGTTCGCATAAGACACATAGTTCGATGCCTTGGCGATCACCTCGGGCCGCATCATATAGTTGAGGAAGATGTGCGCCTCTTCCGGGTGCTTCGCGTCGGCCGGAATGGCCATTTCATCGAACCACATCTGCGCGCCTTGCTTCGGCAACGAGTATGCGATCTCCTGACCGTTCTTGGCTTCTTCAGCGCGGCTGCGTGCCTGCAGAATATCGCCCGAATAGCCGACCGCGATGCAGATATCGCCGTTGGCGAGTGCGTTTATGTATTCGGAGGAGTGGAACTTCTGGATGTAGGGACGAACCTTCTCAAGAAGCGCACCGGCTTTTTCGATATCTTCCGGTTTGTTGCTGTTGGGGTCGAGGCCAAGATAATTGAGCGCCGCCGGGAGAATATCGTCCGGCGCATCGAGCATCATGACACCACAATCCTTGAACTTCGCCAGGATCTCAGGCTTGAACACCAAGTCCCATGAATCGACCGGCGCATCGGCCATGCGCTCCTTGACCTTGGCCACGTTGTAGCCAATCCCGGTCGTACCCCACATGTAATTGATCGCGTACTGATTATCCGGATCATAGATCGCGAGCTGCTTCATGATCTCAGGCCACATATTGGCGAGGTTCGGCAGCTTCGATTTATCGAGCTTTTGAAAAACGCCGGCAGCGATCTGACGTGACAGGAATGGTCCCGTGGGCACCACCACATCGTATCCGCTTCCCCCGGCAAGCAGCTTTGTCTCGAGGACCTCGTTGCTGTCGAAAACGTCGTAAACAACGTTGATCCCGGTTTCTTTAGTAAAGTCCTTGAGGATTTGCGGGTCGATATAATCCGACCAATTGTAAACTCTGACTTCCTTATCCGCCGCCTGTACAGGCTGGCCGGCGACCGCCGCCACAACAATTGCAGCGGCATATACGGCGCACCGCGCCGCCTTCCCGAACGTCAACATCGGATTTCTCCACGGACTGGTGTGCCCTAGCCCGACCCTGCGCTCGACAACCCCGCCATAGAGGGCGGGAACATGCCGTGTCACACGGCCCTGACTAACGCCGACTATTCTGCGCAGGAAAAATGCGAAGCACAACAATATCCTTGCGGCAAAGCGAACCCGACAGCGCCTTGCCTATTCCAAGATCACCGCGGCTCTGGAATGGGCGCCGTTAAACGTCAAGCGATCCGAACGCCGAACATGTAATTTTATCGGGTTGACGGACGTCCCGTCGCCTTGAGGTTCGGAGACATTTATGATGACTATAGGATTGGACGGCACAGGCCTCGGTTAAGCTTGTCGGCTGTCCTATTCTCTAAGCCCACGGGAACGATGATCGGCAGAGGTACTTCTCTGCGATGCGTATCCTGGCGGCTCTAATGGCGATTGTCATTCGACGCCGTTTCAATCAAAGAACACCCAGGTGCCACCATGACTGCCCCACTTGGAGGGACGCCCAGCGAGGACGGCGAATTCGGCGTCGGCTCGACGCCCGAAACGCTCCGCCATTGGCTCCGCCAGCACCGTATCGAAGAGATCGATTGCGCCGTCCCCGACATCGCCGGCGTCGCGCGCGGCAAGACGATGCCCGCGGAAAAATTCGTCAAGCTCGATGCCGTGCATTTGCCGATCTCCATCTTTCACCAGACGATCACCGGCGACTATGTGGGCTTCGAGGAAGACGGCCAGCAGCTCTATGCCGAAAGTGACCTGATGATGGTGCCGGATCTTTCGACGATCCGGCCGGCCCCCTGGGCGTCGAGCCCGACGGCTCAGGTGATCCATGATGCGCTATGGCAAAGCGGCGCTCCCGTCGAGATCGCTCCGCGCAACGTCTTGAAACACATTATCGAGCTTTACGAGCAGGAAGGCTGGCGGCCGGTCGTTGCGCCTGAACTCGAGTTCTATCTGACAAAGACGAACCCAGATCCCGATTATCCGCTCGAACCGCCGACGGGCCGGTCGGGGCGTCCTGGCGCCGGCAGGCAAGCCTATAGCCTCGGTGCAGTCGACGAATACGACAAGATCGTCGACGACATCTATGAATTCGCCGAGCGCCAATATCTGAAGATCGATACGATCATTCAGGAAGGCGGCGCAGCTCAGCTTGAGATCAATCTGCTACACGGCGATCCCGTCGACCTTGCCGATCAGGTCTTTCTCTTCAAGCGCACGATCCGCGAAGCCGCCTTCACGCATAACTGCTACGCGACGTTCATGGCGAAGCCACTCGCCAACGAACCGGGCAGCGCCATGCATGTTCACCAGAGCGTCGTCGACATCAAGACCGGCAAGAACATTTTCACCCTCGGCAACGGCGAGCCGAGCAAGCTCTTTTTCAACTTTCTCGGCGGACAGCAGACCTATCTTCCGAACGCGATGTGTTTGATCGCGCCATACGTGAATTCCTACCGCCGCCTCGTGCCGAACGGCGCAGCGCCAATCAATGTCGAGTGGGGTTACGACAACCGCTCGGCCGGGTTGCGCATTCCGATATCCCCCGACAGCGCCCGCCGTGTCGAAAACCGTCTTGCCGGCGCCGACTCCAATCCCTACCTGGCGCTCGCGGCGAGCCTCGCCTGCGGGTATCTCGGAATGAAGAACGCCATCGAGCCGCGCCCCGCCGTCGTCGGAAATGCCTATCGCAACGACCGTCAATTACCTCGCGGTTTGCTTGAATCCTTGACGGCGTTCGAAGAAAGCAACCTGCTGCACGAAGTCCTCGGCAAGCGCTTCTGCCACGTCTATCTGGCGCTGAAGAGAAGCGAATTCGAAGAGTTCATGCGGGTCATCAGCCCCTGGGAACGGGAGCATCTGCTGCTGAGCGTTTGACGGATCGGGTATCCGGCTCCCCCGGTAGGATCGGCATTCCGCGCCACGATGTCTCGCATCGGGGCATGCGGATAGGAATATTTAATCTTACGACGGATTATCTTCAAAATCGCAACCGATGAAGCATTGATTCAAATTGCTTGGACTATCACTTGATAGCGCAGCCCACCAAGCCCATTGGCGCGCAATTTTGAAGTGCCGCACCAAGTCAGGACGAGAGGCGGATCTTAAAATGGATGTGAAGCAGGCAACAGAAATGGGCCGCGCCGGGACGATTCTTTTTGTCGACGACGAACCACTGTCGCTCAAATATTTCAAAGCGTCGGTTGGCAAATACGCCAATGTCGTGACCGCCGATACGCCCGAAGCAGCCTTGAAGATCCTTCAATCGGAAGGCGACGCAATCTCCGTCGTCGTCAGCGACGAGCGCATGCCGCGTGATAGCGGCGTCTCGTTCCTGAGCGACGTCCGGAAATCGTGGCCGTCGACCGTGCGTATCTTGACGAGCGCCTACGCCAATATTGACCTGCAGCAGGCAATCAACGGCGCCGCGATCCACCGCTTCGTCCCGAAGCCTTGGGACCTCGACGAGTTGTGCGCCGCAATGCAAGAAGCGCTGCATGTCGAACCAGCAAACAACGAAACGGCTGCGCTGTCTTGCGGCAACGATCAACGCTCCGACGCCCACAACGCGAGCCTTGAATTGCTGGCGGTCCTCACCCGGGAGCTCGCGCGGCCTCTCGAATCGCTCGAATCCGAGGCGTTGAAAATCTCAACCCTCACCGGGATGCAACCCATGTTGCAGATGCTGTGCGGAACATCGCAGGCCGCGGCTTGGCCGGCGCGATACCGCGAGGGCAAGCTTGCTGCCGCCGCTAATCAGATTCATCGCGATGTCGAATATTGCAAGGCCCTTGCCGAGCCGATAGCCGCCCTGAGCGAGAGCCTTTCCGACCTTGTGGGGACAGTGTCCTATTCTATGGCTGAAACGGCTTCGGAGACTCTGGATAAGATTGGCCGTCGCTCCAGCGGTAAACTCATAGAACTCGACGCCCGAAACGATTTCCAGTACCGCATCCCGAAACAGGTCGTGACTTTCGTGCTTTCGAACCTGTTGCAGAGTGCAACGGAACGCCTTCAAGGCAACCGTTCGGGCATCGCGATTGCGCTCGTGCCGGGCTCCGATTGCAACGAAGTCAGGATTACAATCGCTAAGACTGAGCGTGCGGACGGGACGGCGCACAATGTCGAACGCATCAACCGAAGCGCGCTCTGGGCGTTTGGCGGAGAATTGTTGTTTTCAAGTGACAACGTCCAAGGCAGCGAAACTGCGTCGATATGCCTGCCGCGCGTGCAGAGCGAGGCGGCGCGCTCCAGTCATTAACGAAAGCTAAGAAACGATCTAAACGAGATATTAATCTGACGCCCCAAAACTGGACGATCGTGGTAAGGTTGATCCTACAGGCCACATCGACAGGAATGGGAGCGGATCATTGCGTATCGAGCGAAATATCGACCGCACGGTCTCCTTTAGGAGCAGTCAGGGGACAATCGTACGAGGCACGCTCAGCAAGCTCTCACGACGAAACATCGTCTTCGAGATCTATAACCCGTTTTCGCCGATCCAGACGAGCGAGGTGCTGAGCGACCTTCGGGTCCGCCGCGGCAAAAATATGGTTTACGAGGGCGACGCCGTCGTCACCGGCGTCGTCACGACAAGCATTCTCGTCGTCATCTCGGCGACGCTGGTCAACGAATGGTCGGCCCTCGACGCGACCATCTCCGAACCGTCGGGCCTGACGTCGGAAGTCGCGCGCTTCGTCGAAGAGTGGGAGCGCGTCAACAAGCTCGACCCCAATTACCAGCTCAAGGTTGGTGACCTCAGATCCTTTCTGACCGACCTCAGCTTCCGGCTGGATCAGGTCGACCTGGCGTTGGAAGGCGAGTTCGGCCCCAACCATGCAGCCCTCGACGCCGCAAGGTTCGAAGAGGTAAAGGCGGCGGTCATGCCGCGCCTGACGGCCCTTATCATGGAACTCGAAGACGCCTGTCGCCGACTCGACGCGGACGAGGTCGAAAATCATAAGCAGTTGGCGCAACGCGATTTACTGCCGTTGATGATGGCGTCGCCCTTCTTCAACCGCGTCTATTCAAAGCCGCTCGGCTATGCCGGCGATTACGAGATGGTCAACATGATGTTCCGTAAGGAGCGGAGCGGCAAGACGACCTATGGTCAGATCATAAACGACTGGCTGCTCGACACCTGCCCTGCCGAGGCCCACCGCAACAGAATATTCCTGCTCGAAAAAATGCTGAATAAGGTCGCCGAAGAGGCAGCCACCGCGGATAAGCAGGTTCGCATTCTCAACGTCGGATGTGGCCCGGCTCACGAACTGCAGCTATTCTTCTCAAAGAACAAGGAAGCCCGTCGATTTTCGTTCGATCTTCTCGATTTCAACGCCGAGACACTCGACTTTGCGAAACGGCAAATCGAGGCCATCACCGACAAGCAGGACAGTCCGCCCAAAGTCACCTACATCCTGAAAACCGTCCAGGAACTGCTCCGGCAAGCCATCGAGCTGCCTGCTGCCAGCAAGACTTACGATGTCATCTATTGCGCTGGCCTCTTTGATTACCTTTCTGATCGCGTCTGCGCCAAACTGGTACATCTCTTTTATCAGTGGTGCGAACCGGGCGGTCGGGTCATCGTCACCAACGTCCATTCCTCCAATCCCGTTAAAGGGCTGATGGAACACGTCTCGGAATGGCACCTGATGCTGCGCGACGAATCCGATATGGAAAGGCTCGCATCCGGTCTTCAGCCGCTAAAGATTTATAGAGACGAAACAGGTATCAACGTTTTCCTGGAGATCGACAAACCGCTCGCCTGATAGCATGAATGACAGCAATGACCTGAGGCGCGCCTTCGAGGCCGAGGAGCATGAGCTTCGACTAAGGCAATCGAAAGTTGCCGCCATCCTGGGCATCGTGCTTTTCCCGGTCGGAATTCTGCTCGATTGGGTGACTTACGCCGATAAGCTTCAAACCCTGGCCGTTATCCGGCTCGTCTCGGCCGGACTGATCGCCGCCATTTATGCTTTGCATTTCTGGGATAGGACTGCGGCCCACGTTCGCTATCTCACCATGGTGGGCATTCTTATCGCCGTGTCAGGGATTTCGGTGATAATCGGCATTACCGACGGCGCCGCATCGACCTATTATACGGGCCTCTTCCTCATCCTATTCGCTGTCGGCGTTCTTGCTCCCATGCAGCCGTTCGAAGCGACGCTGCTGTGCATCGCAACGCTCGTCATCTACATCGTCGGGTGCTCGTTCGTTCCGAACTCCGAGGATCAAACGAACGCGCTGCTCAACAACCTCTATTTCCTTGTTCTCACTTGCATCATTTCCGTCACCGCCGTCCATTTCAACTATCGGCGTCGCTTCAACGAATTCCAGTTGAAGTACAAACTCGCAGCACAGCATCAGGAACTGTCCGCCCTCGACCGTCTCAAGTCGCAGTTTTTTGCAAACGTCAGCCATGAGCTCCGGACGCCTCTGACACTTATTCTGGCCCCTGTGGAAAAGTTGAAGAACGACGTGGCGTCATTGGGCGGCACGGCAGTAGAGCTGCTCGACGTCATTGAAAACAACGCCTTCAGGCTTCTGCGTCTCGTCAACGACATTCTCGGCCTCATTCGCCTTGAGGAAGGCCGCGCCTCACTCGTCAAGAAGCCCATCGATATGGCGCATTTTCTCAGCCATACCACGGCTTCAATGAAGCACCTCGCGGCAATGAAGGGCATCGACCTCAATCTCGAAGAGCCGCAAGGCGATCTCTGGATCGACGCCGATCCCGATGCGCTGGAAAAGATCGTCGGAAACGTCATCGCGAACGCAATCAAGTTCACGCCGCCCGAGGGACGGATCGACGTCGCTTCCGCGCACGAAGGCAATATGGTGACTGTCCGCATCGCCGATACCGGCATCGGCATTCCACCGGAACAACTCCCCCACATTTTCGATCGGTTCTATCAGGTCGACGGCTCTGCCACGCGGCGCCACCAGGGTCTGGGTCTCGGGCTGGCGCTCGTCCGCGAATTGATCACGCGCCACGGCGGCGACGTCGCCGTATCGAGCGACTCCGGGCGCGGCACGACATTCGTGTTGCGCTTTCCTCATGTCGAGCACAATTCCGAGCAGTTGCTCGGTCAATCGGAAGCATCCCCCGATCGGCTGGCCAATGACCCATTGCGCGCATTCGACCGCAAGGCGTCGGCGCGGGCGTTGGCCAAGGAAGAACCGGCTCCGGGCCGCCGTATTGCGGCCGCCGACGTTTCGCCTCCTGATACGCGCACTGGGCTGCCGCTCCTGCTGGTCGTCGACGACGAGCCGGACATGCGGCGCTATCTCGTGACGATGTTGCGAGAATCCTATCGCGTGATCGAAGCGGAAGACGGGATCGGCGCGCTTGAGAAGGCACGGTCGGCGACGCCCGACCTCATCCTTCTCGACATCATGCTTCCGGGCGTCAGCGGTCTCGAAGTCTGCCGCACTTTGAAGGAGCGCCCAGAAACGCGTGCAATAAAGATTATCGTTCTTACTGCCCGTGCCGATGAAGAAGCCAAGATTGTCGCTCTGAAGAATGGCGCCGATGATTTCCTCATCAAGCCGTTCAGCGGAATTGAAGTGCGCTCGCGCATTGCAAACTTCATCCGGGCGGCGCAACTGGAGCGCGATCTGCAACGCACCAACGTCGAATTGAAAGACAGCCTGCAACAGTTGCGTGAAACAGAGGCGGCGCTCGTGCAGAACGCCAGACTTAGCGCGCTTGGAACGATGGCGGCAGGATTGCTACACGAGATCGGCAATCCCTTGAATTTCATGGGAACGGCATTGCAGCTCGCGGCCCGCGACCCGACCATTCAGGGCGACCCCGACACCGCGGATACCATGAAGGATATTCAGGCCGGCTACGACCGCATCCATCGAGTCGTCACCGATCTCAGGGGCTTTACGGCGCCGCAGAAGCCCGAGCACCCACGGCCGTTCCCCATCGAGTCTGCAATCGACCATGCGCTCCGTTTTACGGCACACGTTCAGAATGGAATAAACATAACCCGAGACATCAGCCAGAACGGTACGGTGTTTGGATCGCAATCGACGATCTCGCAGGTCTTGGTCAACCTCATCGCCAACGCGGTTGCCGCCGTCCGGACGGTCGAGGAACAACGCCAACCCGAGATCCGCATCAGCTCGTGGGTTCAGGGAAAGGAACTTTTCGTTTCAGTTCGCGACAACGGCACGGGAATAGACCCCAAAATCCAGAGCCAGATCTTCGATCCGTTCTTCTCGACTAAGGACGTGGGCGAAGGAATGGGTCTTGGATTGGCCGTCAGCCACCGGATCATAGCGAATCACGGTGGTTCATTGAGTGTTAAGAGTTCCCCTGGAGAGTGGACCGAGTTCCGTTTCAATCTACCCCTTTCGTCAGAGAAAGAAGACCAGGTCCCTCATGGACTCGTTTCGCACTGATCAGCCTATCGAGATTTTGATCGTTGATGACGAGCCGCAGGCGGTAAAGTATTTCAAAAAAGCATTCGGCACAAAATACGACGTATTGACCGCGACGAGTGCCGACGAAGCCGAGGCTCTCGTTCTCTCAGGCAATCACAATATCGGTCTCGTGATCACCGACCAGCGCATGCCTGGCCGCAGCGGCGTCAGCCTACTTAATCGTATCCGAAACGAGCGCCCCGACATCATCCGCATGTTGACGACGGCCTACGCCGATCTCGACAGTGCGATCGACGCCGTCAACAAGGGCGAAATCCTTCGTTACATTTCGAAACCGTGGGATCTGCGCGTCCTCGAAGCGGAGATCGATCAAGCCATCACGTTCTTTCTCTTGAAGAACGAATACGACCTACTCCTGCGCGACAAGCTCAGCGCACTGCATCGGACGCTTCTCCGCGACCGTATGAACGGTTTAGCCGTCATGGCGGGAACTCTGCCCTACAACAACGCGCCGCTGACCATGTACCATTATCTGAAGGATGCGCTGGCAGAACCCTGCTGGCGCCCGATCGTTCGGAAGCAATGGTCGCAACTCAGGGTTCAGGATCATTGGCGCATTCCCGTCGACGAGACGCAACGCGCCATCAACCTGACCGAAGATCTCATGGACCGCGCGCTTTTTGCGAGCAACGACGCAGGCGCCAGCGCAGACCTTGTCGCTATTGCCAGCGCCTGTGCGGACAGCATCAATGAAGAGCAAGGCGAAAAACACGTCAGAATATCAAGCGACGAGGATTCGATCGTCGTCGCGGCAAGCCCCTTCGTGGTCCAATCCATTCTGCAAAGACTGATGGAACCGGCGAGCCGCTGGGCGGCTCCGGGAAGCACTCTGCAAGTTAACATAACGCGAAACGATAAAGGCGAAGCTGGCGTTCACCTCGAAACGCGCAATTGCGAGCCGGGCAAGGCATTGCAGGATTCGGTGCTTTTCACACCCGCCATGCAGGTCACGCCGAAGAGCGCGAGCGACTTTCTCAAAGTGGCGCTTGCCATCGGCCATCTCGGCGGCAGTGTCAGTTCTCCCCCGATGGAAAACGGTTACAAGCAGATCCACGTGAACCTCCCGATGCGCGCGACCCAGGGCAACGAACCCGCCGTATTCCCCACGGAGTGGATCGAGGATCTAAGCAGCGACTATGAGAGGTGGGTGCTCGGAACGCTCGATATCGCGGCATAACGGACCCGTGTAGATCGCGCTCCGCCCGTTCTGTTGTTCCTCGCACTATGGCGGATATCAGGCGCTGCCATCTCAAGCTCGCGGTGCAAAATTTGGCCATATACGCCTGTTCCGCGGCAGAACGTCCATGGATGCGCCCCCTTGCGAATGCAAATCCCGAGCATTAGCTGCCTAGCTATGGCCAAATGGCCAGTGACCCTGCCCGCGAGCATTTGATGATGGACGCCGGCGCTTTGCCGGAATTCGCTATCAGCATCGCAGGGTGTCCAGCAGCTTGCGTCCGAACTCCAGCATGTTAAAGCGGAGCAAGCGCCGCTGCATCGAGGGAGCCCATGTTAGCCGCGAAGGCGTGTAGTCCGGTGTGGCTACGGGCCGTTCCCACTACCTGCACGGGAGGCAGGGTTTAATGACAGCCCACATTCTGTTCAAAGACGAGTTCCTGCTTAGCGGGATTCTGTCGAGGCAAAGGGCTGCATTTCGTCACGATGGACCGCCTCCTCTTGCCCAGCGGAAGGCCGACCTCGACAAATTGAAGGCCGCCGTGCTGGCGCGGCGGCAAGAGATCGAAGAAGCCTTGAACGCCGACTTCGGCAATCGATCCGCTTATGAAACGCGGATCATGGAGCTGGTGCCCGTCGTCCAGACCATCAATTATCTGAGACGCAATCTGAAAAAATGGATGCGCCCGGAGCGTCGGCGCGTCGCTGTGCATTTTATACCAGGAAGGTCTTGCATCGTTTATCAACCCCTCGGCGTCGTCGGCATCGTATCGCCTTGGAACTATCCTCTGTCGCTGGCGCTGATGCCTCTTGCGACGGCGCTAGCTGCGGGCAATCGTGTGATGTTGAAGCCCTCTGAGCTGGCGCCTGCGACGACCGCTTTCCTGAAGCAGCTGCTGCAGGATCTCTATCCGGAAAACCAAGTTTCCGTCGTCACCGGCGGACCCGACGTCGGCGCGGCGTTCGCAAGCCTTCCCTTCGACCACCTGGCATTCACGGGCAGCACATCGGTCGGACGGCTGGTCATGAAGAAGGCGGCCGAGAACCTCGTTCCAGTGACGCTGGAACTTGGGGGAAAATCGCCGGCCGTCATCGGCTCCGATGCGAACATCGAAACAGCTGCGATGAGCGTTGCCTATGGCAAGCTTGCCAACGCAGGACAGACGTGCATCGCTCCGGACTACGTTCTTGTGCCGGACGAGCACGCCGAGACATTTCTCGACGCTTACAGAGATGCCGTCGCCAAGCTCCATCCCGACGGGATCGGCAGCGACAACTACACCTCGATTATCAGCATACGCCATCTGAACCGGCTGCGCGACCTTATCAGCGATGCCAAAAAGAAAGGTGCACGCGTGATCGAAGTCGCCCCGAGTAGACTCATTCGCGGTAACAATCGGAAATTTGCTCCCGTCGCGATCCTCGGTGCAACAGGCGAAATGGCCATCATGCGGGAAGAAATCTTCGGGCCGCTGTTACCCATTGTAACCTACCGCGACGTCGACGAAGCGATCGACTTCATCAATGACCGGCCCCGGCCGCTAGCGCTCTATTATTTCGGCGGCGACTGCGAAAGCCGCCGCAAAGTGCTGGAACGGACGACGTCGGGCAACGTCACGGTCAACGATACATTGATGCATTACGTCCAGAACGATCTCCCGTTCGGCGGCGTCGGTGCGAGCGGCATGGGAGCTTATCACGGGCCAGAAGGATTCAAATCCTTCAGCCACGCCAAGGGAATTTTCGAGCAATCACGTTGGAATCTCGGCGGCCTGTTTCATCCGCCCTTCAATCGTCTGACGGATATCGCGATCCGATATATGCTATGGTGATCATTTGGCCTCATGGCCCCATGCAGCTATTTTCAAAGTCGGTCGCGTCTTTCGATTTTTCTTCATGCGACTGAGGGCGCCCGCGCCCTAACGCTCCGTCGGATCGCGCGCGGAGATAGATGTAGATATCGTCGAGATAGCACATCACGTTCTTGTTCGTGCCGAACGCCGGCATGACAAGCGTCTGCGCCGTGTTGACGTCCTGCTTGCCGCCGGAAACGATGGCCTGGAAGTCGGAATAGCTCAGCGACTTGAGCGAATTCGTCAGATCAGGCCCGAAACTGGAACCCGCTCCGTCCGGCCCGTGGCAGACGTCGCACGTTCCGTTGTAGCGGCGAAAACCGGAGAACGTGTACCAATCGACCTTGCCGTCCGGGCCGATCTTGTAGGTCGGGTCTCCTTTGGCGTCGAAATATTTGCCTCCCTCCTCTTTAACCGCCTTTGAGGATGCCGGTATGGCCGCTTCAGCAACGCCCGAGATACCAATCAGCAGAACGCCAAGCAGAAGTGCGAAACGCCAATCAATCTTATGCGATGTCATTCTGAACTCTCCGTAGCGTAGGCACTTGCGACATCGAGCGGGCTGCTCGAAGGAGTGCATGAGAAGCTGACAGGTGTTGCGCCGAACCGCGAAAGGTCCGGAATGGCGGGTAGATCAATCGTTACGAAGAACGGCCAGTGAAAGAGTGTGCCGACCTCGCCATAAAGCGACGCACGGGCGACAAGCTTGGTTCCCAAATTGGCTATTTACTTTCTTGTAATGTCAGCAAAAAAGACACCGGTCCGGTGCACGTCAGAGGACGGCGCGGCAGGTCCATTTCGGGCAGAGGATTTCGTTCGTGAAACAGACAGTCGTCAGGGTCATTTGTGCAATCGGCCGGTCGGGACAACTCGGCCTCAACGGCGTTCTGCCGTGGGAAGGCAATTCGGAACCCGAATATGTTGCCGACGTCGCGCGCTTCTTCGACATCACCCGCGGCCACGTTCTGCTTGCCGGTCCAAAGACCATTGCAAGTGTCCCTAAATTCGCATTTGCCGACAGAACGATCGCAGTTCTTCGCTCACACATGGACCCTGAGGAGACGCTGAAGCAGTACGCCGGCCGCGTTGTTTTCATCGGCGGCGGTCCGTCTGTGTGGGATATCTATGCGCGCTACGTCAGCCATTGGGACGTGACACGCCTTCCCTACGACGGCCCAGCCGATCGCTGGTTTAACCCTCTGTGGTTGACGTGCGGCGACCGGCAGCAACACTGAAACTTCCCGGGCGAGAAAAAAGGGGCGATGCAATGCATCACCCCTCATAAAGTCAAATCGGTACGACCTTCGTAACGTCGAAAATCAATGCCTTTGTTCCTGGAATGTAAATTCGAAATCGTCGTTGATATTCTGCGCCGCCTCCCGCCAATCCGCGCCGCCCGTCGTGCTTTCGACTTCGGGATGCTCATAGGATCGCGGCTGGTCGATAGCCGCAACCGTCGCCCGCGCCGCGTTCCGTGCCGGTAATGCACAAAGACGCGTTGCAAGCGTCTGCAATTCGCCGACAATCGCCTCGCGCCGCATTTCATGCTGGATCGTCACATTACGCACTTCACGGAGCAATTGCTCATCGACGCGGCGGATCGCATCTCCAAGGGCCCGGATCAACTCCATCTCGCCATGTGACTCTTCCGTCAAACGGACGAGCATTTCATCAACGTTCTGATGTATTCGAGTCATGTATTTCGCGCTCCTAGAACCCAGGATGAAACCTCGTGATTCTAGTGGCAAAATAAAGATCGACGGCGCCACGACATGTGCGAAATCGTAATCGACAGCACAGATATGGCGGGACTTATCGAGTTAGCCTCAGCGCACAACTAAGCGCACGCGACACTGGACGTGCCGTTGAGCTCGCAGTTTTGCGCACTCTTTTACCGCTCGGCAACCCGGCGCAATCGCGCCGGGCCGATCCGACAAATCCTAGAGAATCTTGAATGTGCGTTCCGCCCGGTCTCCGGAATTCTTGAGCGGTTGACCCGCGTGTTCGATCACCGCTTCAAGCCTTGCGCCTGCCTTAGGAAGAGGACTGAGCGAAACGCTCACATCGCGATGATCGCCGGCAGTCAACGTGACTTTACCAACGGGCGCAGGCCCCATTTTTCCGGAAGAACCGACCGGGAAAACGGCAAGCGTGCCATCCTGTGGTAAATATGCGTAGGTGATCGAGACCGCATCACTCTTGGGCTTCTGGCTCATGGCGATGATGGACGCCGGGGTCGTGCTCGCGGCTGCGAGCGCGGCGCCGCTTGCGAGAAGCGTCGCGAGGAGCATGCCGCTTAATATCGCGACCGGCCGTTCATAGGGGGAAGCATGGATTTTCAACATGGCGATATCTCTCTTAACTTAGTTACTTAGCGATTTCCGCAGCTGGCACCTACCAGACTCCGTGGGCGGCCTCGGATCGAACTACCTCCGGCTCCCAAGGAGGCTCGCCGATCACTCCGCACTCCCTGCGTTCGATGTGGCGTCGATAAAAGAAACGGCAAGCGATGACGCGGCTCGCATACGAAAACGTAAGGCGTCGATAGCGCACATCTGCGTGAATGCGCGACCTCACGCGCGTGACCACGGCAATACTCCAAGGGTCTGAGCGGGCGCCGATATCGGCACTATCGATCCGCACGAACTTGCTTGATAATGCAGGCGACGAAGGTTAATGGCTCATCCGTCGCGCTGCTGATCGTATGATCCGCGGCTTCTCATTTAACCGCATTGATCGTGAGGCCGGCTGAGACCGGCAAGAGGCTTCTTTTGCCGTCGTTGAAAACCTCCCCACCTCCCCCGACCCTTTCCCACGCTGCGCCGCTTCTGGCACGGTACGATGTGATTTTCTGCGACGTCTGGGGCGTCGTTCACAACGGCCTGACAGCATTTGAAGGCGCCTGCGCAACGCTCGAGAAATTTCGCAACGGCGGGGGCACGGTTATTCTGGTTTCGAATGCTCCCGTCCCAAAACATCGCGTCGCTGAGACGCTTGAAACGCGCCACGTACCACGGTCGGCGTGGGATGACATCGTGTCGTCGGGCGATATCGCGCTCGCCCATCTCGACGAACGCGGCTTTCAGCGCCTTTATTGCATCGGCCCGCAGGATCGTGATGAGGCTCTATTTAGCGCCCTCAAGGCGCGATCCGTTCCGCTGGCGGATGCTGAAGCGATTATCTGCACGGGGTTGAATTTCGACCGCAGCGAAACGCCAGACGACTATCGCGGCCTTCTCGCGGAAGCATTGCAGCACCGCCTGCCGTTCATTTGCGCCAATCCCGATTTCGTCGTCGACGTGGGAGGAACACTGCTCTATTGCGCTGGAGCCATTGCAGATCTCTACGCACATATGGGCGGAGCGGTTTTCTGGGCGGGCAAGCCTCACCTCAACACCTACGAGACGGCACATGCGAAGGCCGAGGCGCTGCGCGACCAAAATGTGCCGCGCGAAAAAATTCTCGTCATCGGCGACTCGCTCCGCACCGATATGAAGGGTGCGGAGAACTTCGGCTGCGATGCGCTGTTCATTGCGTCCGGCATCCACCGTCACGAGACGATGGATGAGATCAGCCTGTCGCCAAAACGCCTCGAAGAGCTTTTTGTACCGGGCTCCCCGCCTGCCATCGGCGCAATGGCCGAGCTCGCCTGGTAGACGACGAGCCCAGTTACCCAGTCTATATGTCACTGCGGCTTTGATGCCGGCTGCGACGGAGCCTCGCTCTTCGGCCGCTTCGGCAATGGGCCGTCCGAGAAGCTGTTGAACACGATATCGGGCGACGTCGTGTTGTGCTGCGACGGCGTCAGACGGCCGATCCAGATATCGGTCGCGCGTGCATGATCGAATTTCATGATGTTGTCTTCGCGCCAGCCCTTGGCGCCGTGCTCGCGAACTGCAATGCGCGCCGCATCGTTGTTGAATTCGGTAACGTACATCGAGCGCAACATTGCAAACGGACCACCGGAAATCCCCTGATCGAAAGAGACATCGAGCGCGATCCTGTTCGTATTGACGCTCGCGATCTTGAGCATCGCCGAACCGCCTTTTGCGAATTTCAACGAGAATGACCGCTTTTTCGGATCAATGGTCACTTCCTCGATATTCACCAGGGGACGGCCGTCGTATTCGAGGGGACCGATCAGAAACGAGGACCCATAGGCTGTCGTGCGCATGTTGTCCGGCGTCATCGGACGCGGGCGCCAGTATCCGTCCTGCGGATAGAGAACGAGGACTTCTTCCGCATCGTCGTCCTCATGAATCCAGAACTGCAGCATGTGGATGCTGCTGTCGACGCGATCGCCGATGCGGACCTTGGCGGTCGCCGGGCGCCAAAACGTCGGAAACGTGTAACCGATGACCCAAACGGACGGATCTTCATAGAGCGTGACCTTTTTCGGCTCGCCCGGCGGCTTGAAGTTCGGATCGGAAGCCATGTCGCACGCCGTCCAGTCGGGTTCGAGGTTGTTGCGCATAGCGGATGAAAGATAGACCGGATGAGCCGCTTCAATCCGGAAGGAGCGAACGTCCTTGTTGGTGAATGAAACGGCGACGTTGTCTTTCTCCGCGCAGAGCACGGGTTCGCTCTCGTTTTTGACGTCGACGCCGAGCCCGTCGAGCGACGCGGCACGCGCCGCGGTGACAAGCGGCGCCATAAGCAGAAACGCAAAGACAAGGGAACGTAAGCACTGCGGCATTTAGAAACTCCGGTTAGAACGGTGGTCAGGTTAGATTTCCGTGGCGAGCACTGCGTAAACATCGCCTGAATTTGCCTCATGCGGCAAACTGAAAAGATGTGTCGCCATTTCTGCCTCAGAAAGCCAACTTTCGAAGGTCAGACGCTGGGTTTCACCCAGAGCGAAGTTGTAGCGATAATCGCCGAGAAGCGACAACCGCTCGAGGCAGGCAATGGCCGTGTCTCGCATGATTGTCGTGAATTCGAATGACAGCGCCTTCACCGGATGCGACAGGCCGCAAAGCACGGCATCTTCATAACCTTCGACGTCGATCTTGATGAACGCCGGAATTCCGAAGCGCGCGAGCAACGCGTCGAGCGTTACAACATCGACGTCGACCTCGTCGTCCCAGCTTTGCTCTTCCCATCCTGGTGCTTGCCCGGCACGTTGCAGAAACGCATCGGAAATCGTCGAAACCGTAGGATTGTCCGTGTTGAGATGAAACGCTTGTCTGCCGCTCCTGGCGCCGAGTGCACGAGGCAGGATCACCACCAGAGGATCGCGGCCGTGAATATGCGCCAGCGCGTCGATCAACAGCGATTGCGGCTCGATGGCAACGACGCGGGCGCCGAGACGCCGGAACGACGACACGCGATCGCCGACATGGGCACCGATATCGAACACGAGATCACCCGGCTCCATGAAACGCCGATAGAGCGCGTCCATGGCGGCCCGCGGCACGTCGGGCCCGTGATAGATGCGCAGCGAGCGGAACACCCCCTGCAGGGCACGCGAGACCATGGCGTCAGAACCCGCCGGCCAATTGCAACGTCCGTATTTCCGGCGGCGGGGAGAAGTCTTCCGGAACTCCTGCAATCCTGTGCCGCCGCAAGAAATCTCCAACCGCAGGGCTTGCCGTCAACACTGCAAATGGGATGGCAGCAACGAAGCCAAGCGTGACAGGCAAACTCCAGAGCAGCAAGTGGGGCGCAACCGTCGCGAAGGCGCAACCTACGCCGACGCCGAACAGCGCATGCGGCCAGAACCTGGACGCCGCCGCCGACCACGTGAGCCCATCTGTATCGCGAGCTTGCGCCTCCCATCCTGCCGATCTGCCGAGCAGAAGCCCCATCATAAACAGCGCTGTCCGGAGCGATGTCGTCGCCGCAAGGAAAAGTGAGAACAGGATTTCAATTCCCGCACCAAGAGTAAACCGCGCACCGCCGCCGAAGCGTCGAATCTCGCCAGGCGTCAGCATCACGTTCAAGGCGGCCGAGAGTTTCGGCGCGAGATGCATGAGCAGCAGCGCCAGAGACAAAGCCACAGCGGAACGAAATGGAAAATCCGGAATCATCCTTTCGGCCTCGGCCGCAGCAAACGGCGCGAGTGCAAACAAGACGATCCACGCCGGCACGCCGACGAACATCAGCACGGCCCAGATGAGCTGATAGCGGCTCACAGGATAAAGCCCCCTAAGCCCGATGAGTTTCAGATATTGCAGGTTGCCTTGACACCAGCGCGCGTCACGGTCGGCGAACGCGACGGCGTTCGGCGGATTATCCTCGAAGGAGCCGATCTCGACCGGCAGCACACGGACCTCGAACCCCGCTGCCCGCATCAGCGCCGCTTCAACCTGATCGTGCGAGAGTATCCGTCCGCCAAGCGGCGGCCCCCCGGCAAGCACCGGCAGCTCACAATGCGCGACAAACGGCGCGATGCGGACGAGCGCGTTATGTCCCCAGTACGACCCGCAATCGCCGGCCCACCATGCTTGTCCCATCGTATAGGTCCGCATGCCGAGCCGCATGCCGAACTGAAAAATCCGGGCGAACGCCGAAGCGGTCGGTGTGCCGACCACGAGACCCTGCAAAATCCCGAGATCCGGATGCCGCTGCATGATGCGTACGAGTTCGAGAATTGCCGTTCCGGTCATCAGGCTGTCGGCGTCGAGTGGCAGCATCAGCTCGAATTCGCGCCCTGAACCCGTCGCGAAATCGCGCACGTTGCCCGCCTTGAATCCGAGATTGTGATCACGGCGGCGATAAATGATCCGTTCGCGATCTGCATCGTGTGCCTGCCAGTCAGCAATTGCGTCTTCCTCACGGCTCGCGACGTCGGCACGATCCGTGTCGCTCAGCACGAAATACGAAAACTGCTGACCCTCACCCGTCTGGTCGAGGCTTTCCTTAACGATCTTCAGCCGCCGCAGTGCGCGAACCGGGTCCTCATTGCGTAACGTCATCAACACGGCCGTCTTAACCGTGATGGGAGCCGGTTTCTCGCCATCCGGGGTCAAAAGTACCGCAGGGCCGCGCTTGCCACTGAGCTGCCATAGCCCGATGGCGGCATTCCAGAAGCCAAGCACTGGCCAAGGCGCAGCAAACCCCAAGCAGATAAGGATCGCGCCATCGAGCCACGTCCACCCTCCACTCCCGAGGATTGACCCTGCCCAGAGCATCAGCAGGCTCCACGTCGCGAGGTTGAAGACGAGCACGATCATCCGCCGTCGGGCAAGCGTCGCGATTGCCTCGAAGCCCGCTGGTGTCGTAAGGCATGGCTCCGTCGCGACCGGCTGGAAGATGACCCCGGATATAGTTTCGCGATCGCAATCGAACGTCATGACGGGTTTAGTCTTTCGCAATGAACGACCAGCGCGGCACGCTCGACCACGATCCGCCCCGGATGCGCCGCAGCCAGGGCCAGATCATCGTCGCACGCGCGCTTTGGTACACCAAGCCTGGACAGGCTGAACTCCGAACCGAACGTTTAGCCCCGCCCGCACCTGGAGAAGCGCGCATCGCCACGGAATATTCCGCGATCAGCCGCGGCACTGAGCGACTCATCGCACATGGCGAAGTGCCGCAAAGCGAATGGACGCGGATGCGTGCGCCGCTGCAGGCGGGCGCGTTCTCTTTTCCGATCAAATACGGTTATTCGGCGGCTGGCATTGTGACAGTGGGGCCTGACAAGCTCATTGGGCGCCGCGTCTTTGCGTTGCATCCGCATCAGGATCATTTTCAGGTCACCGAAGATCATCTTCTTCCGATACCGGACGCTGTCCCGTCGCGGCGTGCCGTCCTCGCGGCCAATATGGAAACGGCGCTCAACGCGCACTGGGATGCCGGAACGTCGCTCGGCGACCGCGTTCTCGTCGTCGGCGCGGGCATGGTAGGATTGCTCGTTGCTTACCTGGCGCAACGCATCGCCGGTACCGACGTGACGATTACGGACATCAATCCCGCGCGTGCGAGCTACGCCGCAGCCCTGGGTCTGACATTCACCGATACCCCCCGCAACGCGCCGCACGACAACCTCATCGTGTTCCATACGAGTGCCACAGGCGGCGGATTCGATACGGCGATCGAAGCCTGCGCCTTCGAAGGTCGCGTCATCGAGCTGAGCTGGTACGGAACGCATCCCGTGACGGTAAACCTCGGTGGGGCCTTTCATGCGCGCCGGCTGCAAATCATCTCTTCGCAGGTCGGCCACGTCGCACCGAGCCATCGCAGCCAACTTAAGCATCGCGAGCGGCTTGAGCGAGCGCTCGCCCTGCTCGACGATCCCGCTCTCGACGTTCTGGTCTCGGCGTCCATTCCGTTCACCGAGTTGCCGAAATCGCTCCCAGATATCTGGTCATCGTCGGCGCTGCCGCCGATCGTCTGCTATTGAGCCAAGAGAGATGAGCCCGACCGATGTTCTCCGTTGAAGTCCGAGACCGCGTGATGATCGCCCACTCCCTGCCCGATCCGTTTTTCGGGCCGGCCCAGAATCTGCATGGCGCAACCTACATCGTCGATGTCGCGTTCTATCGCGAGAAACTGACCGCCGAGAACGTCGTTGTCGATATCGGCGCGGCACTTCGCATCCTCGGCGAAACGCTGAAGCCGCTCGGTTATCAAAACCTGGATGCTTTACCTCAATTCGAGGGTCAGTTCACGACGACCGAGTTTCTCTGCAAATATGTGTTTGATCGCATCGCCGAAGCCGCCGTATCGGGTAAACTCGGCGTAGAAGGAAAAACGCTTTCGCGCATCCGTGTCACGCTCTCGGAAACGGACCTTGCGCGCGCCAGCTACGAGGGACAGATCAGTGGCTGATGTCGTCTTCGCGGTACCTGGGGATTTGAAGAGCGCGACCGGAGGCTATGCTTATGACCGGCGCGTGATCGACCTCCTTCCCGACTTCGGCGTCCACGTCTCGGTGATGACCCTACCGGACGCCTTTCCGAGTCCGAGCGCCGCCGACCTTGCCGAAACCGGCCGCCTGCTCAAAACCAAACCCCACGACGCTGTGCTCATGGTCGACGGCTTGGCGTTCGGCGCCTTCACGGACGATATTCTGGACACCCTCGAAGGACGCGTCGTAGCACTTGTCCATCATCCGCTTTTTCTCGAAACCGGTCTGCCGCACGGCCGCAAGGTCGAAATCAAGGCGAGCGAGGAAAACGCGCTCCAGAGCGCCAGCCACATTGTCGTCACGAGCCGCGTCACGAAGCGCATTCTTGTCGATACGATGGGCCTGTCTGCGGACAAAGTGACAATCGCCGAGCCCGGCACCGATCCCGCCCAGCGCGCGACGGGAACGGGCGCGCCGCTGCAGATCCTCTCCGTTGGCGCTGTACTGCCACGCAAAGGTTATCACCTGCTGGTCGAAGCGCTCGCACCTCTCAAGCACATCGACTGGAGATTGACGATTGCCGGTGCGCTCGACCGTCACCCCGAGGCAGTCGCGACCGTTCAAAAGGCGATCCAGGCAACCGGCCTTGAAGACAGGGTCACGCTTGCCGGCAAGGTCGTGCCGGCGACGCTCGAACGCTATTACGAAAGCGCCGATCTCTTCGTCTCAGCCTCGCTCTTCGAAGGTTATGGCATGGTGCTTGCGGAGGCGATGGCGCGCGGTTTGCCGATGGTCATCGCAGCGGGAGGAGCCGCTGCGGAAACGGCGGGTGAAGCCGCGGCGCTGCATGTCGAAGCCGGCAACGCCACTGCCCTGACAACTGCGATCGAGCGCGCGTTGACCGACAAGAAATTGCGCGACCGTTTGGCGGACGCGGCGTGGGAAGCCGGACGCACGCTGCCGACATGGCACGAGACGGCAAGGCGCATCGCGGCGGTCATACTAGGGCTCCGGCCGTGAGCGAGTTTTTGCCAGAATGGCTCGATTTGCGAGAGCCCGCAGATCTGCGCGCCCGTTCGAGCGAAGTAACAAACGCCGTCAGCGCGCGCTTTGCGCTTCGCGACCATGTGCGCGTTCTCGATCTCGGCTCAGGCACTGGCGCAAACCTGCGCGCCACAGCTCCGCTGCTGCCGAAACGCCAGACCTGGAAACTTGTCGATCGCGAAGCCGATTTGCACGGGGCTGCGAAGTCACGCCTGATCGTCTGGGCCGACTCTGCAGAATGCTTGGGTGATGATGTGCGTTTGCATAAGGACGGCCGAGAAATCGACGTCATCTTCACGGTCGCCGATCTTGCGTCCGAAACCAAATATCTGGTCGACGAATTGTTGGATCTTGTCACCGCATCCGCCTTCTTCGATCTCGCATCTGAAGACTATATTCGCGTGCTCGCGAAAGCCGTATCCGACCGCAGGACCGCGTTCTACGCGACCCTCACCTACAATGGCCAACGGCGTTGGACCCCGCACAGGCCTGCCGACAATCAAATGGCCTCCGCATTTCATCGTCACCAATTACGCGACAAAGGCCTTGGAAACGCGGCGGGCCCACTGGCATCGGCACATCTCGCAGACCAGTTTCGTCTCAATGGGTACGCCGTGATCGAAGGAGACAGCAATTGGCGCCTCGAACGTAGCGAGCGCATGCTGATCGAAGAACTCGTGCGGGGTCACGCCGTTGCCGCATCTGAGATCGGCGGCATCGACGCGAAAACCATCGTCGACTGGATCAACGTCCCGCGTACGGGCGCGGTCGTCGGCCACACCGATACCTTCGCTATACCGGCATCCTGACTGCGGCATTCCCATTGCCGGGTATCAAGCGATCTTTTTCGGCAACATCCGCTCGACGACGCGATCCTTTCGGATAAACCTGTGATAGATCGCGGCGGCGACATGCAGCGACACGAGGACCAGGAGCACTATAGCCGCCCTCTCGTGCCATTCGAAAATCTCCTTCGATAGGTCCTCGTTCTTCTCGGTGACGGCTGGCAGCGGGATGCCGAACACGTCGAGATAGCGGCCATAGGAAATCGCCCGATAGCCCATGACCGGAACCACGATCAGCAGCGCATACATCAACCAATGAACGAGACGGCTGGCGGCCGTCAGTCCCCTGGGCACTGACGGATCGGGCTGCGGAGCGCCACGCATCAAGCGATACAGAAAACGGGCCAGAACCAAAAATAGAATGGTCAGTCCGATGAGCTTGTGGGAGCTGTAAAGAAACCCAGTCAAGGCATCGAAGATGCCCTTCACCGCCTCGCCCTTTTCGTTGATCGTCGGCATCTCGTTGCCGCGATAAGTCATATAGAGACCGAGCGGCAACTGAATGAAGATCAGAAGCGCGATCAGCCAATGCAGGCCTCGCGCGGCCGGCGTGTATGTGGGAAGCTGATATCTTGGATCCTGGGCCATGGCTTCGTGCCTCGCCTGTGATGCCTTGAGCTACAATTGAACAGCCGATCCCGGCCGTCAAGAATCGCGACCTGCCTGCCCCGTTTTCCCTGATGCTTATCCTGGGCGGAATGCTATAGAGCGGCCAGGATAAATGGCTATTCAATCAGGCATCACATATGGGGGCATCTGATCGTCCTTCGGTTCGTCACGACTGCGACGCTCCGGAGAAATTGGCATGACGCCGAAGCCGTTGAGCCTCTTTCAGATTTATGTCCGCGCTCTGAAACTGCTCGAGTCTGAGAAATATCTCGCGATCGGACTTGCCGCCGCCAGCGTCATCATCGCTGCCACGCAACTCGCCGAGCCAATTCTATTCGGACGTGTCGTCGATGCCCTCGGAAAAGGCGAAAGCGCATTCGGCTACATAGGCCTCTGGGCGTTCCTTGGCCTTTTCGGCATCGTCGCTGGGGTTGTTGTCAGCATCAACTCCGATCGTCTCGCACACCGCCAGAAAAATGCCCATCTCGTCACCGTTTTCGAGAAAGCGATCGCCTTGCCGCAGAGCGCGCACGCCGCACGCGGCAGCGGCGCGACGATCCGGACAATTCTGGCCGGAATGACGGCCCTGTTCTGGCTCTGGCTCGGGGCCATGCGCGAGCACTTCACCGCCCTCTTCGGCATCATCCTGCTTGTCCCGACCGCGATCGACATGGACGCCCGTATGGCGACCATTCTTGTCGCGCTGGCAGCCGCCTATACGCTGATGAACGTTCTCGTGATGCGAAAAACGACCTATGGGCAAGCTGCCGTCGAGCAACATGAAACGGCACTGTCGAGCCGCGTGGTTGACGTCGTCGGCAACGTCATGGTGGTGCAAAGCTACGCGCGCTTGCAGGCCGAGGCCGATGCGCTGCGCGGCCTGTCGCGAGATCTTCTGGCCGCTCAATTTCCCGTTGTCACGTGGTGGGGAATTCTGACGGTGATGCAGCGCTCGGCTGCAACGCTGACGATGGTCGTGATCTTCGTCGCAGGCGCCATACTCGTCGGAAGGGGTGAGTTGACGGTCGGGCAAATCGTCAGCTTCGTCGCCTTCGCAACGCTTCTCATCAACCGCCTCGATCAACTTTCGGCATTCGTCGTGAAAGTTCATCAGCAAGCCCCGACGCTCACCACGCTGTTCGAACTGATGGACGAAAAGGCCGGTGCAGAGGACAGTTCCGACGCCAAACCTCTGGAAAATGTGGCCGGTGCCGTCGCATTCGAAAACGTCAACTTTCGCTACGGCGGCAGCCCACAAGGCATAACGGACGTGAGCTTCACTGCAAAAGCCGGCGAAACAGTCGCCATTGTCGGTCCGACCGGCTCCGGCAAGTCGACGACGATTGCCTTGCTTCAGCGTTTCCAAACTCCGTCATCGGGCCGCATTACGATCGACGGCCAGAATATCGCAGACGCCACGCTGCAATCGCTGCGCCACGCAATCTCGGTCGTCTTCCAAGATGCGGGTCTCTTCAACCGCACGATCGGCGACAACATCCGTATCGGCAAACCGGATGCAACCAACGCCGAAGTCGAGCGCGCCAGCAAACTCGCCGAAGCGCACGATTTCATCATGAGGAAGCCGGCAGGCTATGACTTCATGATCGGCGAGCGCGGCCTGTCGCTGTCGGGCGGCGAACGCCAGCGGATCGCCATCGCCCGCGCCATTCTGAAAGACGCGCCCATCCTTATCCTCGACGAAGCGACGAGCGCGCTCGATTCTGAAACCGAAGCCAAAATAAAGCGCGCTCTCGACACGCTGCGTGCCGGGCGCACGACATTCGTGATCGCCCACCGCCTGTCGACGGTTGCCGGCGCCGACCAGATCCTCGTGCTCGATCACGGCCGCATCGTCGAACGGGGGCGCTTCGGAGAGCTGGCTGAAGGAACCGGCCTATTCGCACGCCTCGTAGCCGAGGGCGGCTTCACCGTGCCGAAAACCACCGAAACCCCGCCCGACAACAACGGAAAAAGTTAAGCTCCACACTTCGTCGCAACAGCGCGCGAGCGCACTCAGCGATACAAGTCAGCCCGCGTCGGCGGCAGCGGCGGTGGGCGCTTGGCGGACTTCGACGCGAGCGTCTGGAACAGCCTCAACGACCCGCGCGAGAACCCGAGGCTGACACCGGCGAGATACGCAACCCAAATCCGGTACTTCTCTTCGCCCACATAGCGAATGGCTTCGTCCTTTCGCGCCGTCAATCGCTCGCACCAGAGCTGACACGTGCGCGCGTAATGCATCCGCCATGCTTCGACGTCCTGGACCTCGAACCCGGCACGCTCCATCGCGTTGACCGTGTGCCCGATATCGTCAAGCTCGCCGCCCGGAAAAATATATTTTGCGATTGCCTTCTTTTCGGGCCGCGTCAGCCACTTCCTGGCAGCATTCTTGGATGCGCGATGGGAAATTGCGTGGTTGAGGAACAGCCCGTCGTCGCTCAACAGTGACCGCACCTTGTTCATGTACGCAGGAATATTCTTAAGCCCGATATGCTCGTACATGCCGATTGATGCGATCTTGTCGTACGTGCCTTTCACATTCGAATAATCCGTGAGATCGAACGTGACGCGATCCGCAAGCCCGAGCCTCACGGCCTTTTCGCGCGCGAACGACAGTTGCTCTTCCGAAAGCGTGATGCCATGCGCGGTTACGCCGTAGTGCTTCGCGGCGTGACAGAGAAGTCCGCCCCAGCCCGCACCGATATCGAGCATCCGATCGCCCGGTTTCAGCCTCAGCTTGCGGCAGATCATTTCAAGCTTGTCGTGCTGTGCCTGCTCGATACCGTTCGACCAGTCCGTGTAGTACGCGCACGAATAGACCATCTCCGGGTCTAGGAAGAGCGCATAGAACTCGTTCGAAAGATCGTAGTGAAAGTGAATGTAATCCTTGTTGTCGGCCGTCTTGCGGTGCTCGCTGCTGGCATCTCCACTGAAGCCATAGGCGTCGCGCGTTTCCTTCTTCTTTGTAAAAAGAAACGGCAGAAGATTACGGCCTGCGTTCAAGACGTCGCGCCCTTTGATTTTCGGCGCCTTGCCGTCCTTCTGAAGATTCCGACCGAAGTCGATTAGCGTCCCACCCGAAAAATCGATCCCTTTCTCGATATATTGGCGAATGATCGTATCGAGCCGCGGGCTACGCACGAGCGCCCCGATCACGCCCGGATCGCTGATCGAAATTTCGAAATTCGAGGTCGGTTCCTTGCCGAGCGGCAGTCGCGTGCCGTCCCAGAGCCGGACCCAGGCATTGAGGTCGATGCGATCGGCAACGTCACGGACAAGCGCTCGCGCCGCTTCCAGTTGCCTATCCTGCCCGATACCGATTGCCATACGCATGCCCCTCAGCTTCGTTTATCGCGAGGTGCATAGCTCATTCAAGGCCGCGCGTCTCGGTCGCGATAGGCTATTCAAGCCGCCGCCCGCGCTTCGATCGATTTCGGCGCTTCCATGATCGCAGCAACGCCCATGCCACCGGCGGTGCAGACGGAAATCAGGCCGCGACCCCCGTTAGTCGATAGAATCTTCGCGAGATTTGCGACAATGCGCGCGCCGGTCGCCGCGAACGGATGCCCGAATGCAAGCGATGAGCCCTTGACGTTGAGCTTGGAGCGATCGATCGAGCCGAGCGGAGCGTCCTTGCCCATGTTCTTCCTGCAATAATCGGCATCCTCCCACGCATTGAGCGTGCACAACACCTGCGCCGCAAAGGCTTCATGGATTTCGTAAAAGTCGAAGTCCTGGAGCGTCAGTCCGACACGGTCGAGCATTTTCGAAACGGCAATCGTCGGCGCCATCAGAAGTCCATCACCACCAACGAAGTTGTTGGCGATGTGCTGCCCGTGGGCGAGATAGGCGAGGACCGGCAGGTTGTGCGCTTTCGCCCAGTCTTCCGATGCCAGGAGCACCGAAGCCGCGCCATCCGTCATTGGCGTCGAGTTGCCTGCAGTCAGCGTGCCGCGTTCCGATTTCTCGAACGCCGGTTTCAGCGACGCGAGCTTTTCAATCGAGATGTCGGGGCGAAGATTGTTGTCGCGATAAACGCCCGCACACGGAACGATCAAATCGTCCATATAGCCTTCGTCATAGGCTGCGGCGCCCTTCTTGTGGCTCGCGTGAGCAAATGTGTCCTGGTCGGCGCGCGAGATCTTCCATTCCTGCGCCATCAGCTCACAGTGCTGGCCCATCGAAAGCCCGGTGCGCGGCTCCGCGACGGCGGGCGGCTGTGGCGCGAGTTCGGCGGGCGAAAGCCCCTTGAAGGCCCGGACCTTATCCAGCGCCGTCTTGCTCTGGCCAACCTGCACGAGGCGCTTCGAAAATTTCTTCGAAAACACGATCGGCGCATCGGACGTCGTATCTGAACCGACGGATATCGCACACTCGATCTCGCCGCTCGCAATCTTGCCCGCCGACATCAGCGCTGCCTGCAGCGACGTTCCGCACGCCTGGATCAGCGTCACGCCCGGCGTCGATGGCGAGAGCTTCGACGACAGCACCGCTTCGCGCGCCAGATTGAAATCCCGCGAGTGCGTGACGACCGCCCCGCCGACGACTTCATCGATGTGCTGACCCTTGAGGCCAAACCGGTCGACCAGACCGTTCAACGCCGCCGTCATCATCTCGAGGTTCGAGAGATCGGCATAAAGGGTATTGGAACGGCAGAAGGGAATCCGGATACCGCCGATCACCGCAACGCGCCGAAGCTCTCGTGTCATTTAAATCTCCGTTGGAGTCTCGATGTGAGAAATCGGCTATTCGGCTGCCGCGCGGGCGGTTGTTGCCTTCGCTCCGGGATGAGTTTTCTTGTAGTGCAGCGGACCGCCACGGAATGGCGCGAAGCCGGTCCCGAAAATCATGCCCGCATCGACGAGATCGGCCGACTCGACGACGCCTTCGTCAAGCGTCTTCTGCGCTTCTGCGATCATCGGCTCGACCAGCTCGCAGCCGAGCTTGTCGAGTTCGGCTGTCGAGAACTTGGCGTCGGACTTGACCGGCTTCCCATCCTTCCAGACGTAGAACCCTTCGCCCGTCTTCTTGCCGAGACGGCCGGATGCAACGAGCCTTGCGAGACGTGAACCCTCGCTCGGGTGACCAAGAATCTCGGCGACGTGCGCGCAGATGTCGAGGCCAACGTTGTCGGCGAGCTCGATCGGGCCCATCGGCATTCCGAACGCCCGCACGGCTTCGTCGATCTTTTCCTTGTCCTCGCCTTCTTCGAGACGCTTCATCGCCGCGAACATGTAAGGCGTCAGAACCTTGTTGACCATGAAGCCGGGCACGTCCTTCGTGATCAGCGGGAACTTGTCGATGGCGGTGACGAAGGTTGCGCCCTTTTTCACTTCTTCGTCACGAGTTTGGGCGCCTCGCACGACCTCGACCAGCGGCATCTGCGGTACAGGCGAGAAGAAGTGCAATCCGATCAACCGGCCCGGGTCTTTCATCGGCGCGGAAATATCTTCGAGCTTCAAGGATGAGGTGTTCGTCGCCAGCACCGCGCCGGATTTGATTTTCGTTTCAAGATCCGCGAACAGCTTCTGCTTGATATCGAGGCGTTCGACAATGGCCTCTATGATGACGTCGGCGCGAGGAATACCCTTGCCCTCGGGATCGGCGATCAGGCGCGCCTTGGCGGCATCGCGCGTCGCCCTTGTCTTGAACTTGCGCGCGAAGAGCTTGCTCTGGGCTTTGATGCCCTTCTCAAGCTGCTCTGGCGAAATATCCTGCAACGTTACTTCCATGCCGGAGGCGACGCAGACACCTGCGATGTCGGCTCCCATCGTGCCTGCGCCGATGACGTGAACGCGGCTCGGCCGCCATTTGAAGCCTTTTGGTGCTTGCGCCTTCAGAAGCTCCGTAAGTCTGAACACGCGCCGCAAATTGCGCGACGTTTCCGAAACCATCAATGGCGCGAACGCCTTCGTTTCGGCCTTCTTCATCGCATCGAGATCGCCGCCCTCTTTCTCAAAGAGATCGATCAGCCGGAATGGTGCAGGATAGTGATCTTCGCGGACTTTTTTTGCTGTTTCCTGGCGCATCTTGCCCGCAAGAAATCCGCGCGCCGGCCATTTGGTCAGCAGCATTTTTGCCAGGCCGGCAGACTGCGAACGCCGGTTCTGCAGAACCGCTTTCCTCGCTGCCCAATGCAGTTCGCCCGCGCTGCCGACGAGCTGGTCGATGAACCCTTGCGCCTTCGCGACGGTCGCACGGATCATGCCACCGGTCAGCATGGCCTGCATGGCCGCCATCGGCCCGGCTTGCTTGATCGAACGTGCAGTGCCATTGAAGCCCGGGAAAATTCCGAGCTTGACCTCCGGGAAGCCGATGCGCGTCGAGTCATCGCGCGTCGCGATCCGGTAATGACAGGCAAGGATCAGCTCCAATCCGCCACCAACGCAGACGCCGTGTATCGCCGCGACGACCGGGATAGGCAGTTTCTCAATACGATCCAGAAGGGCGTTGACCGGCTTCAGTGCGTTGATGACATCCTGCTCGCTCTGGAACGCCTCGAACTCCCGGATGTCGGCGCCGACGATGAAGCCGCGCTCCTTGCCCGACATGATGACGAGGCCGCGAACTGTCTTGGCGCGTGTTTCCGCTTCGACGCGCTCGATGATGGCATTCAGCTCTTCGATCGGTCGGCGGCCGAGGGAATTCGCGCTTTCCCCTTCCCGGTCGAAGATCGCCCAGGCGATGCTTTCGCCGTCGATTGAAAAGCGCCAGTCCTTCAGGCGGGTGGCTTCCAATTCCGCCGTCGCTTCACTCATTGCTCACCTCAGACTCTGGAACGGGCTATCGCTCACTCCGCGGCCAATTTTTCGGAACCGCGAGCGTTATGGCCAAGCGTCGCGTAATTCGGTTTCAACTCGGCGGGATCGAAATGATCGACTGCTATGACGCGAGCGACAAGCTGCTCGACCTCGCGGAGCTGATCGGTTTCCTCCGCCGAGATAATGCCCTTTGCCTCCGCCTCGGCAAACCAGTCGATACCGTGGTAGCGGCGGACCAGTCCGTCGCGAATGGCTTTTTCAAGTTTCTTTTCGGCAGGCTCAGCCGCAATTACCTTTTCGAGCGTCACTTCCAGGATGCCCGTCGGATCGTTGACGTCCCTGGACACAAAGATGTTGCGGGTCAGCCGGTCGCGGACCTCTCCCGGCTGCAATGCGTGTCTCGCCACCTGATGCGCAAGCGCATCGGACGCAGGCCTGAAGCGCCGCCCAAACGGAAACACGACGACCCGCATCAGAGGCCGCGCCCAGCCGACAGGGAAATTGTCTATGACGCCGCCGACGGCGTCCTGGAAGCGATAGAGCGCATTCTGCGCGACGAGCTCGACGATGTGCTCATCGCCAGCGGGACGGCCGTCATCGTCATAGCGCTTCAAGGTTGCCGAGAGCATGTAAAGCTCGGCGAGGGCATCGGCCATGCGCCCCGTGATTTTCTGCTTCGTCTTGAGACCCCCACCGAGCAGCGCCACGGTCAGATCGGCAACGAAGGCGTAAGACCGGCTAGCACGGGCAAGCTGGCGATACCAATGCGACATGCGCTGCGCACCGTCTGGCGAGGACGCCAGTGCGCCGCCGGAGACGTTATGGACAAACGCGCCGGTGGCATTCGACAGCGAAAAGGCGATGTGGTTGTTGAATGCATCCTCGAAGGCAGCGAGACCGCGCGTGCGATCGGCATCCTGCGCCGCTTGTACTTCCTTATAGAGAAACGGATGCGAGCGCAGCGCGCCCTGCGCGAAGGTGATCAGCGTGCGAGTCAGGATGTTGGCACCCTCGACGGTGATACCGACCGGAACCATCTGATACGCCGACTGCAGATAGTTCGACGGACCGTCGCAAATGCCGCGACCGCCGTGAATGTCCATCGCGTCGTTGACGGCGCGGCGCATTTTTTCGGTCGTCTGATATTTCATCAGCGCCGAGATCACCGACGGCTTCTCGCCGCGCGAAACCATCGCGGCCGTCATCGCACGCGCGGCCTCGTTGACGTAGGCTGTCTCGATGATGCGTACGAGAGGCTCCTCGACGCCCTCCATCCGAGAAACCGGCAATCCGAACTGCTTCCTGATCCTTGCGTAGGCCGAAGTCACGCGAAGCATCATCTTGGCTCCCGCCGTCGCCGACGACGGCAGCGAGATGGCGCGGCCCGCCGACAGGCATTCCATCAGCATGCGCCAGCCGTTGCCTGCCATCACCTCGCCGCCGATCACCCAGTCGATCGGAATGAAAACGTCGCTGCCCCAGTTTGGCCCGTTCGGAAATGCAGCGCCTGAAGGCAGATGCCGCCGCCCGATGTTGACGCCAGGATGATCTGCCGGGATCAGTGCCAGCGTAATGCCGACGTCCTCGCCCTTGCCGAGCAGGTTATCCTTGTCGAACAGACGGAACGCGAGACCGACGAGCGTCGCATTCGGCCCGAGCGTGATGTAGCGCTTCTCCCAGGAAAGCCGGATGCCTAGCGTGTCCTTGCCCTGATAGGTGCCGCGCGTGACATATCCGATGTCGCGCATCGTGGCGGCGTCCGAACCGGACGTTGGGCCTGTCAGTGAGAAGCAAGGCACTTCCTCGCCTTTCGCGAGACGCGGCAGGTAGTAGTGCTTCTGTTCGTCGGTGCCATATTTCTCGATCAGTTCGCCGGGGCCAAGGGAGTTCGGCACCATCACGATCGTCACGATATCGGGAGAGCGCGACGCGATCTTGCCGAGGATCAGCGACTGCGCCTGAGCCGAGAAGCCAAGGCCGCCGTGCTCTTTGGAAATCAACATGCCGAGGAAGCCGTGCTTCTTGACGAAGTCCCAGATCTCGTCCGGGATCTCGCGCAGCGTATGGCGCACCTGCCAATCGCTGATCATGCGGCACAGTTCCTCAGTCGGGCCGTCGAGGAACGCGCGCTCCTCCGCCGAAAGCTCGATGGGCGGGATCGATTGTAGCTTGTTCCAGTCCGGAGTCCCCGAGAAAAGCTCTGCATCAAAACCAACCGTTCCGGCTTCGAGTGCCTGCGCTTCGGTATCGGAAACCTTCGGCAGGATCTTGCGCACCGTCGCAAACACCGGCGCGACGATGAGGCTGCGGCGGAGAGAGGGAATCGAGAGCAGCGCCAAACCGACGAACGGCAGCCACGCGAGCCATCCCAAGGCGCTCGTGCAATCATAAGTCGCGAGCAGCGTCAGAACGCCGACGGCAGCCGCCCATCCCCAAAGAGGCGCACGGATCATGCCGAGCGCGAGAAAGCCGCCCAGCGCCAAAATCAGAAGAACTACGGCCGCCATTTCCGAGGCCTCCTTATGGGAACCGCGGCGCTCTTATAGCGGCTCCGACGGGCGCCCGAGTATCCTAAGTTGGCGTGTACGTCACCTTAACGGCGCCGTAACGACGCCACCGGGTTTGGGTACACCGGGTTGTATTTAATCACGTTTGAGCGACAGCCGCTAACCTTGCAAATCGCAAAACCGTGCCGGCGGCCTCCCGGCCAGATGCTGCGCGAAAAACCTTAAGGACCTGCAAGCCTATGGCCCCGCCATTTGCGGTGTTTCGCCGAAGAGATCGGCGACGATCGTCTGATACCAGTCGCGGCTCTCCTGGTTGGTCTCCTGCCGGACAGCCGGACTGTCATCCGGCTTCGAGATAAACTCATTCTTGCCCTGCAAAAACGGCTTCCCGTTCTTTTCGCCCGGGGAGTAATCGCCGCCGATCTTGGCGCTGTTGCCGGGCGCTACCATCGACCAGCATGTGTTGCGGTATCTGCCCGGCGGCCGCGGCTTGCCGGAGAGATCGGCGACAATATCCGCCGCGACGACGCCTGCCTGGCTGACCGCGGAATAAGCCGACTTTGGCATGTCGGCGGCGATCGCCGCATCACCCAGCACGTAAACATCCTTGGTCTTGGTCGATGTGAAGTTCTGCGGGTTGACCGGACACCAATCGCCGTCCGTCAGCCCTGCCTTGGCCGCGATCGACCCGGCTTTCTGCGCCGGAACGATGTTGGCGAGCGCAGCACGCTCTGTGCGTCCCGATTTCGTCGTCACTTCGCCGGTCTGCGCGTTGACTTTGACTACAGAATAATCGTCGATCTCGTTCGTCAGATTGATCTCGATGATGTCCTTGTAATATTCCTCGAATGCTTCCTCGAAGACCGCCTGCTTCGAAAACGTTTTCTTCGCATCGAAGAGGATCAGCTTGGCCTTCGGCTTCGTTGTCTTGAGGAAATGCGCAATCATGCAGGCGCGCTCATAGGGACCCGGAGGACAGCGGTAGGGATTAGGCGGTGACGACATCACGACCAGTCCACCATCCTGCAGCGCCAGCAGTTTTTCCTTCAGGATCCACGTCTGCTCGCCGCCCTGCCAGGCGTGCGGCATGATTTTCGCGGCTTCGGGCGAATAGCCTTCGATGCTATCGAATTTGAGATCGATGCCGGGCGCAACGACGAGCCTGTCGTAGCCAAGCGGCACCGAGCCGTGCGCCAGCGTTACCGTCTTGGCTGTCGTATCGATTGCAGTCGCCGTGTCGGTGACGACGTTGATGCCACGCTTCTTCACGCCTTCATAGTCGAACGTGATCGACCTGAACGAGCGAAAGCCTCCGAGATAGAGGTTGGAATAAAAGCACGTCGTATACTTTTCCTTGGGCTCGACGAGCGTGACGGCGAGGCCGGGGTCCGCGGTCCTGAGTCTGTTTGCAACCGCCGCACCACCGGGACCACCTCCAATGATCACGACCTTCGCCGGCCCAGCGGAAAGTGCCGGCCGCGGCAGATCTGACGTTGCCGCAACCGCACCCGCGGCCAGTAGCGCAAATTCGCGGCGCGTCATCTTGGACATCTTGCCAACCTCTTTTCGATATTCGCCGGGACAGTCCGATTTTCGATGACGGTACTTTATGGGATGCCCGCCGTTGGAGACCCATTTTTGGCAGGAAGCTGCTCGCCTTATAACTAGAACTTCTGCAACCGGGTGTCTTATATATTCTGAAACACATGTTTTTCTAAAATCGGCTGCAATGCGAGAATTCGCAAAAATTTCGAGACTCAACCGCCGGCAGTTTCTGATATCGGCGACGGCGGCAGCCGGGTTTCTGTCGCTGATCGCCGGACGCGCCGATGCCGATGCCCCAGCACTCGAACGCAGCAAACAATTCGAGGAAACCTTTGCGAAGCTCACCCGGGGCGCAACCCCTGTCGCCAACAAGATCACTGTCGACCTCCCCGAACTTGCCGACAACGGCAATTTCGTGCCCATAACGATGATCGTCGATAGCCCGATGACGGATGCCGACTACGTCAAAGCCATACATCTCGTCTCGACCGCGAACCCGGTCGCGCTCGTCGCGACGTTTCATCTCTCGCCAATTAACGCGATTGCGCGCGTCCAGAGCCGGATGAGGCTCGCAAAAACGCAAGATGTCATCGTCCTTGCCGAACTCTCGAGCGGCCAGATGCTGATGTCGACGACGATGGTCAAGGTGACCATCGGCGGCTGCGGAGATTGAGGGAAAAGCCATGGCCGCAAATCCGCGCATCAAGCTACCCGACAGCGCCAAGATCGGCGACGTCATCGAGGTCAAGACGCTCATCACGCACGTCATGGAAACGGGCAACCGTCACGACAAGTACGGCAAACTGATCCCGCGCGACATCATCAATACGTTCGTCGCAAAGTATGGTGAAGCGCAAGTGTTCCGCGCCGAGTTCGGCACCGGGATCTCAGCCAATCCCTTTGTTTCATTCCGAATGCGCGTGCCGGGACCGGGTGTCTTCGAGTTTGCCTGGACGGATGATCACGGCGTCACGACCGTCGCAACCGCGCCGTTGACACTCACCTAGCCGCACCCGAAATGATCCCGGCATTGACACATGCTTGGGCGACGGAAAGTGTTCCCTGAGCGCAATAGGACATCGCATGCATAGAGCGGCCCGCACCTTTCTGATCGTCATCATCGCCGGGGTGATTTTGTTCGGCCAACGCTGGTATTCGTATGTGACCAACAAGACGAGCCCTTACGACGAGGCCGGCATGGAGCTAAACAGTGCGATGCCTTTGCCAATCAGAAAATGGGGTTGCGATAAGCTGCATGAAACTTTTACAAACGCTCTGCCTCCGAACGGCTGCCGGGCAGAAGACGGTAAGAGCTGGATGTAGTTGACGACACCTCTAAGCGATCCCGTCACGCGACGCGCGCGTTGTCTTTCAGAAGCTTATAGTTGATGCTGTCGAGAAGCGCTTCGAAGCTCGCGTCGATGATGTTCGTCGAGACACCGACCGTCGTCCAGCGCTCACCCGTTTCGGTGTCGTGGCTTTCGACGAGCACGCGCGTCACCGCATCGGTGCCGCCGTTCGGCGTGTGGGTCAGAATGCGGACCTTATAGTCCACGAGTTCCACGTGATCGATATGCTTTTGATAGCGGCCGAGGTCGCTGCGCAGCGCCTTGTCGAGCGCGTTGACCGGGCCGTTGCCTTCTCCGACCGAAACCAGCGGATCGTGCTCGCCCGCAATTGAAACTGTCACAACAGCTTGAGCATGTGTGCCGCTACCGTTGAGCGCTCGATTGCGCTCGACGGTGACGCGAAATGAATCGACGGAAAAGAAGCGCGGCACGCTGGCGAGCGAGCGGCGTGCAAGAAGCTCGAAGGATGCTTCCGCCGCTTCGTAGGAATAACCTTGATCCTCACGTGACTTGATTTCATCGAGAAGCGCCTGCACACGAGCATCTTCCTTGTCGGACGGCAGGCCGAAGCGCTCGAGCGCTGCCGTCAACGACGAGCGGCCGCCCTGCTTCGACACCAGAATACGCCGTTCGTTGCCGACGCTTTCGGGCGGCACGTGCTCATAGGTCTCCGGCGCCTTGATCAACGCCGACGCGTGAATACCAGCCTTTGTCGCGAAGGCGCTCTCGCCCACATAAGGGGCATGCCGGTCTGGCGCTTCGTTCAGAACTTCATCGAGCACGCGGCTGGCATGAGTGAGGGTCCGCAATTTTTCAGGCGTGACACTGGTCGCAAACGCATCGGCAAACTCGCTCTTCAGCAGCAGCGTCGGAATGATCGACGTGAGATTGGCGTTGCCGCAGCGCTCGCCGAGGCCATTGAGCGTTCCCTGGATCTGCCGGCATCCGGCGCGCACCGCCATCAGCGTATTGGCAACCGCGTTCTCCGTGTCGTTGTGCGTATGAATTCCGAGGTTCTTGCCCGGCACGTGCTTCGCGACATCGGCGACGATGCGCTCGATTTCGTGCGGCAGCGTCCCGCCGTTCGTGTCGCAGAGAACCACCCAACGCGCGCCCGCCTGGAAGGCCGTCTTCGCGACCTCCAACGCGTAATCGCGATTGCTCTTATAGCCGTCGAAGAAGTGCTCGCAGTCGATCATCGCCTCGCGCTGCGTCTCGACGACAGCGCGGACCGACTGCTCCACGCACTCGAGATTTTCTTCCTTCGAGATGCCGAGCGCGACCCGTACCTGATAATCGGACGACTTGGCGACAAGGCAGATGCTGTCCGCAGACGATTGCAGAATGGCTTGCAGCCCTGGATCGTTCGAGACCGAGCGCCCGGCGCGCTTCGTCATGCCGAACGCAGTAAAGCGCGCCGACTTCAACTCCGGCCGCGAGGTAAAAAACTCGCTGTCGGTCGCATTGGCGCCGGGGTATCCGCCCTCGATATAATCGACACCAAGTTCGTCCAGCACGTGCATCAGGCGGCGCTTGTCTTCAAGCGAGAAATCGACGCCGGTCGTCTGCGCGCCGTCGCGCAACGTCGTGTCGAAGAGATAGAGGCGTTCTTTACTCATGACGGTTTGGCCGTCGCCGGCGCCTTCGATTTGCTGTCTGCGAGCGGCTTTATCATGGTCGTGTTGGAAAGCCACTGGTCATCGCGCGGCATGGAGTTGCGCTGCACTGCCGTATAGCCCCGGCGCTCGAAAAACGGTACCGACGAATCGCTGGCATCGACCATCACCGCTTTCGCGCCACGTGCCCCGGCGATCTTTTCGAGAGCATCGGCAATCGCCGTTCCAACCCCCTCGCCCGCGAAATCCGGATGCACATAAAGCATATCAATCGTTTTATTGTCCTTAAGAGACCCGAAACCGAGGTATTCGCCGTCAAGATGCACGACGAGTGTCAGCATCCCGCCAAGGCGGGCGCGGAACTCGGCCGCATCCTCGGCACTCGCCGCCCAGGCCAGCCGCTGGTCCTCGTCGTAGTCGTCGACTGTCAATTCTTCGATGCTCTGCGCGAAAAGATCGCGCAGCGCCATCGTATCGGCTGGCAGAAACGGCCGAAGCGGAAAATCGTCGGACATAAGGCGTCGATCGCGAAAAGCGCCGGCCTGACCGGCTGGGAAAGCATCTCATTGAACCAAGGCCCGGCCTATCGTCATGAGAACGAGTATGCAACCCCTTCAGCAGATCAAAGGCGTCGCGCGTCATCAACGGCGTGACTGTTAACGCCCATCCAGCCAAGCCCCAAGGGCGTGACTAAAGCTTGTGCGCCATGCGCGAGCGCTTCGTTTCGAGGTAGCGCTTATTGAACTTGTTCGGTTTGATGACGAGCGGCAGGCGTTCGACAACACGAATGCCGTGGGACTTCAATGCCTGCTCCTTCGCCGGATTGTTCGACAGAAGCTTGATCTCCGCCATGCCGAGATCGTGCAGCACGCGCGCCGCCAGGCTGTAGTCGCGGCTATCGATCGGCGCCCCGACCTCGATATTGGCTTCGACCGTATCCAAACCCCGGTCCTGCAGCGCGTAGGCCTGGATCTTCTTGAAAAGGCCGATGCCGCGCCCTTCGTGATAGGGCACGTAAACGATAACCCCGAGCGGGACCTCGGTAATGACTTTGAGCGCCGCCTGGAGTTGTTGATAACAGTCGCAGCGCAGCGAATGGAAGATATCGCCGGTTACGCAGCCGGAGTGAACGCGCACGACCGGAATCGGCGGTGAACCGTTTGCCGCATTCGGCTCGCGATGGACGAGCACGACGATCTGCTCCGCGTCCGTCTCACCTTGGTAGGCATGGGCTTCGAGCGTCAGCTCGCGCCCTTGAAATTCGATCGGGAGAATAGTCTCTACCGACCAGTCTGCTGGCAGCTTCACGGACGTCAAGGCACCCGACTTCATCTTTGAGTTGCTCCGGGGATTCTTTACAGGCATATGCTCCATTCCCCGCAGGAAAGCAAAGCCTTGCCGCCGCTGCGTCAAATCCTGTTCCCTGGGGAGCAGCCCGCCGCCGTCGGACATGGGTTTGCGAGCATAAATGGCGACAGCCCCAAGTAAAAGTATAACGCCAGGATGCCGCAGGTCGGCCGGCGAAATCCCATTTTGAGTTTAATGCTCGGAGAGCCGCGACATCTCGATCTTCGGACAGCGATCCATCACGACCGTGAAGCCCCCGGCCCGCGCCTCGGCCGCCGCCTGCTCATTGATGACGCCAAGCTGCATCCAGATGACGCTCGCACCGAGCTTGTCCCTGACCGCGATCGCGTCGCGCACGACCTGCAGCGCCGCGGCGGATGCGCGAAAAACATCAATGACGTCGACGGGCGCCGGGACGTCGGCGAGGCTCGCATAGACCTTCTGCCCGTGAATTGCTTTGTCTGCGATGCCGGGATTGACCGGCCGCACCTGATAGCCGCACTTGATCAGGAACCCCATGACCTGATGACTCGGCCGGTCCGGCTTGGCGCTCGCGCCGACAACGGCAAACGTCTTGACACGCCCGAGGATGGCACGGATGTCGGTATCGCTCAGTCCATCGATGCTCATGCTGCGGGCCCGGGGAGGGTTACACGACCATGTTCATCGAGCGGCATGAAGGGATTGTAAGCGACTTCCCAGACGTGTCCGTCAGGGTCGGCGAAATAACCTGAATAGCCACCCCAGAAAGCTCTCTGGCCGGGCTTCAACAGTTTCGCGCCCGCCGCAACGGCCTCGCGAAGAGCCCGATCGACGTCTGGCTCCGAGTTGACGTTATGCGCCAGGGCAAGGCCGGAAAATCCCGATCCGGCTGCCGCAACGGAAGCGTCCGCGGCAAGCGCCTCCCGGCCGAAGATGGCGAGAACGACGCCGCCAGCGTCAAAGAACGCGACCTCCGGCTGGCTCGCTGCCGACGCCCTGAAACCCAGGGCTTCGTAGAATTTGCGCGAGCGGCCGACATCCTCGACACCGAGGGTGACGAAGGATAGGCGGGGCTCCAAGTCAGGCATCCTTCCAGTCTGGCGAACGCTTCTCGATAAAAGCGCAAATTCCTTCGGCGGCATCGAGCTTCATCATGTTTTGCACCATGACCTCGCTGGCGAAGGCATAGGCCTCATCGAGCGGCATATCTGCTTGCCGGTAGAATGCCGCCTTGCCGATCGCAACCGTCGCCTTCGATTTCGCCGCAATTTTGCGCGCCATGCCGACAGCTTCCGCCTGCGCTTTGCCACGCGCAACGACACGATTGACGAGACCGCAAGCCATGGCCTCGGCCGCCGACAGCGCATCACCGAGAAGCAGCATCTCCATCGCGCGCTTTCTAGATATATTGCGTGACAGGGCGACCATCGGCGTCGAGCAGAAAAGGCCGATGTTGACCCCTGGCGTCGCAAAATCGGCGGCTTCCGACGCGACGGCGAGATCGCACGTCGCAACGAGCTGACACCCTGCCGCGGTCGCGCGCCCCTCGACCGCCGCGATCACCGGCTTCGGACAAGCGACGATCGCCTGCATCATGCTGGAGCAAGCCCGCATGGTTTCGCGAAAGAACGCTTGACCGCCGTCAGTATCAGGACGATGCGCGGTCAGTTCCTTGAGATCGTGACCGGACGAAAACACCTTGCCATTGGCGGCGACGACGATCGCAGCGATCTTCGGATCTTGGCCCAGACGCTCGATCTCGCGGTGAACTGCCGCGATCAGCGCCCGCGACAAGGCGTTGCGCGCATCGGGGCGATTGAGCGTCAACAGCACAACGCCAAGCTCGACCTCCTCGAGGAGAAGCGAAGCGTCATCAGGCAGGCTATCTTGCATCGCGCAATTTTAGCGCCCGGCGTTACGTGTCGCAACCGGCATGCTACTGCAACGCCTTCTCGATCTCGGCCTTATGCGCCTTCACAATCTCGATATTTTCCTTGTATTCGAGCTTTGGTGTCGTGCCGATGGCTTCCGTCAGCTCATCCATAAGCTGCTTTTTGTCGGCATCGGGAATGCTCGAATCTTTTTGAACATCGTCGCGCTCTTTTTTCAACGCTTCGACGGGATCGACAAAATTACCAGTGTTTGAATCGAGCCCCGCCATCACGATCGAGATATTCGCAGCAACGTCATCGAGCTCCTCAAAATTGCCGAACCCATGCTTCGTCGCGATGCTCTCGAGCTCCGTCTGCAGCGCCGGGTCGGGCGTGTCGCCAGCGGCCTGAATCTTCGACGCGATCGCAGCGAGATCCGCCTGCGCTGCGATGAACCGCTTCACCTGCTCCTCCGTCAGCTTGATTTGCTTGACGTCGTCCTGCGGAGCCGGAGTGGCCGCACTGGGCGCAGCCCCGTCTTGTGCAGCGGCGGCGGGCGGCGCAGGTGTCTGCTGCGCGCCGGCCGTTGCGAGCCCAGCCCACAAGCCGACCAGAACCACTCCGAAACGCCCCATCATCTTGGCCATTGAGACCAGCATCGTCTTTCTCCGCGTTGAACCCACCTTGACCACAAGTCCGTCCGGCTGGCGACCTGACACTGCGACTAAGACAAGATTAAGAAAAGCGACAGGCGCGCAGATTAATCCTCTCCCGGACTGCACGAACGAAATGGCGGGACTCCGAAACTTTGGGAAGTACTGCCTTGACAAACCCGCGGGTAATTTCCGCTTATAGTTATAGTGAGACAAACGACGAAGAAAAATGCTGATGCCGCGCCCAGTCGAGTTCCGTTCTGACTTTGCGGGCTATTCTCATGCCGAGGACGATCGCGATCCGAGAGAAATGCCAGGCGCTCCTGGATGCGGCAGAAAAACGCCGATCTGTTATTCGAAAACTTCGTGATTGCCGTTCCGCTCTCCCATAAGGAACCGCGCAAGGACATGAAATTCTTTCGCTACTCGGCAGCTCTCGAAGCACCGATTAAAGGAGGGTAAGTGACCGTTATTCACGACGCAACAAACACTGGCGGCCAGATTGTCCGCGTGACCGCGACCTATTCATTCGAGGCCGCACATTTCCTGCCGAAGGTCCCCGAGGGACACAAATGCCGCCGTCTTCATGGTCACAATTACCGTGTCGATGTCACCGTGGCCGGCGGCCTGGATGCGAGAGGTTTTGTCCTCGACTATGCTGAGCTAGATGCCGTTGTTCAGCCGATCATCGATGAATTGGACCATCGTTGCTTGAATGACATCCCCGGGCTTGACAATCCGACAAGCGAAATTCTCGCCCTCTGGCTTCGGGATCGCATTGCGAAAAAGGCGGGCGCCAAGCCGACGATCCGCGTCTGGGAAACACCGCGCTATCTGGTTGAGGTTGCCTGAGGCCACATTGGCCCGCGACGCGGGGCAAGGGTGCTTTCGGCCAAGGAAACGGTCGTTCAATACCCATTATTAGCACGGTAATATAATACCTTATCGTGGTATCATAATACCGTGCTCCATAAGATGCTGAAAAATAATAAGATTTCAAAGCATGTAAAATTGAACTTGCCATCACGTGACGAATTCAGTATCACGCGCGCTTTCCCGGATCGGCTTCAGTCGGCAACGCGTGTCGCCGTCTCTTGCCATTCATTCCGCCAAGGAGCCTTGAATTCCAATGTCTACCTATGTCGCCAAGCCGGCCACGGTGGAGAAAAAGTGGGTCCTCATCGATGCCGAAGGGCTCGTTGTCGGCCGCCTCGCCGCTCTCATCGCGACGCGCCTCAAAGGCAAACACAAAGCCATCTACACGCCGCACGTCGACTGCGGGGACAACATCGTCGTCATCAACGCTGACAAGGTCGTCTTCACCGGCGCCAAGCGCGAAGATAAGGTCTACTACAAGCACACGGGCTATCCTGGCGGCATCAAGGAGCGCACACCGCGCCAGATCCTTGAGAGCAAGCATCCCGAACGCATCGTCGAAAAGGCCGTTGAGCGCATGCTTGCGCGCGGCCCCCTGCATCGGCAGCTCATGCGCAACCTCCGCGTCTACAAGGGCGGTGAACATCCGCACACGGCGCAGAATCCCGAAAAGCTCGACGTTGCAAAACTCAACCGTAAGAATGTGAGGGTCTGAGATCCATGGCCACCGAAACCAAGACCCTCGCCGATCTCGCGGCTGTCAAGGGCGCAACGTCCGAGGCTGCGCCCGTCCGCACGCAGAAGCTCGATAAGCTCGGCCGCGCCTATGCGACCGGCAAGCGCAAGGATGCCGTCGCACGCGTCTGGCTGAAGCCCGGTAAAGGCGTCATCACGGTCAACGAGAAAGACTTCAAGGCCTACTTTGCCCGTCCGGTGCTGCAAATGCTCCTGCAGCAGCCGTTGAATATCGCCAACCGCGCGACGCAGTACGACATCCGTATTTCGGTCGTAGGCGGCGGGCTTTCCGGCCAAGCAGGCGCCGTCCGGCACGGCATCTCAAAGGCTCTGACCTATTACGAGCCCGAGCTTCGCGGCGTTCTGAAAAAGCAAGGCTTCCTGACGCGCGACAGCCGTACCGTCGAGCGCAAGAAGTACGGCCGGGTCAAGGCTCGCAAGTCGTTCCAGTTCTCGAAGCGCTGATCTGAACGTCCTCCAGAGCTTGGACAAGAGCAAAGAGTTGGAAGGCCTCGGTGGCCTTTCCAACTCTCTCGTCTCATACAACAATACCTAGAGCATCGTCTGCAACACAGGCATGCGATGCTTTAGTGGTAACGCGCTACCTTAACCCGCGCCGCAACTTCATCGAAACAGGCGGCGACCGCCTTCTCCGCCTCGACGACATAGTCTCGGCTGCGAGCCTCGTCCGCTTTGCTCCATGCACCAAGCGCATGAAGCGCGTCCGGGCCGGACACCGATTTCAGCGTGTCGAGGTCGATCAGCTTATGAGAAAGCGAAGCATCTTCAAGAAGAGCTTCCACCTTATGCGTGATCGTAGGCACCGCGATGAATGGCACGCCGAGCCGCATGCAGAAGCACATACTATGAAATCGGCCCGATACGACGTATCTGACGTTATCTGCGATCGCATCGAGGAAGGCTTCTGGAGGATTCGACCGAGCACCCAAAGCGATCCACTGCGTAGGCGCCGGAGACTAGTTTTCCAATTGCATGACGGACTTCGAACTTAAGCGTGCGATACATTGCCCTGCGGCTTGAAAGAAGCGGCAATTGTGGATGTGACCGCATCGGCAAGAATTGGACACCCGTCCTTCGCGCGAAACCGTGGAGAATGCGGCTAGCGAACCGAAGTGTAGAATCTGTAACGATCACCCGCTCGCCAAGCCCCCACCTCCGCGCATGCGTTACGTCTAGTGCAAATGTTACGTCCGGGCACAAAGATGCCGTGGCGCCGTAGGACTGGGCTCGCGCAAGACTGCGCCGTTCACGGCTGAATATGGCTGTCGCCGCTTCAAGTCCTGCAACTACATCACGGTGGCATTCGTAGACGGCAGCATTTAGGATGAAACAAGGTATGCCTATTTCGCGTGCTTCCTGCGCCGCGCGAGCAATACCCAAGGCGTGTATATTGCGGCCGTGCAGCGCACCTTCAGCATTTATTACATGCCGTCGACTGAACCTGCGCTCGCAAGATTAAAGCCGGAGCCTGCGGAGCCCAATGATGAAACCGTTATTCCTCTGCGGCCGAGTTCTTGTAGGATAACCTTGACGACTGATGAACTCCCATGATGTCCTACAATACGCGTATCGCCGAGCAACAGGATTCGCTGGCGATTAGCACTGGCAGCTTCCTTCGCGAGCGCTCCTTTTATCCGAATCGGGCGAGGTTCTGATGCATGACCCAAGCTGCATCAAGAAGCGGGCGTTTTAAACGTATGTTCGAAGACCCGGTCACTTCATTCGCCAATCTAGCTTCGACGCCAATCTATCTCTAACCTGCATGCGTCGTGCGGAGATCGGGGGATGAAATGGCACAACGAGAAACGGCTACCGAATATAACCGTTATCCTGAAGTCTTTAGAATAGTGCAGGCCTACGCTCGCGCCAATTTTGGTGATAGGCACCTTCGCATTCTTTCTTTTGGATGTTCCCACGGCTTGGAAATAGCAACTCTCAAAGCCTATTTTCCGTGCGCGGCAATTTTTGGATGTGATGTGAATGAGCCCGCACTCGCGACTGCCGCGCGAATGAACGCAACCATATTTCGAAGCAGTTCTGAGGCGATTTCAGCGTTTGGCCCTTTCGACATCATCTTCGCTATGTCCGTTCTATGTCGCTTCACGCTTTCTAAAAAGGCAACGACAATTCAAAGTATCTTCCCCTTTACCGAGTTTGAGAGCCATGTAGCGGCGCTGAACAAAAATCTTCTCGATGGCGGACTGCTTTGTATCTTTAATTCCAATTACTTTTTCAGCCAATCAGAGGCTTTCTCTCATTATGCACCTGTTCGTTCCGGTCTCATCGGCAACAACGGTTTCGTCGACAAATGGCTTTCGGACGGTCGTCGCGTTAGTAGCGCCATCAAGCTTGAAACGGGGCGCGAGCATGAGATTCAATACGCTCCCGATTTCCTGACGGATGATGATTTTTGCGATGTCATTTTCCAGAAGGGCGCCCGCAGCCCTGTCGACGTTTTTTGGGGGGAAAAGCCGGAAGGCGATATCCTCTTCGTGCGGGATATTGGTCCTGATCTCCGGGAATCTCTGAGCCGCAGGCGCATTGCGAGCAACCTCAAGGAGCAAATCGTTACGGAATGTCCTAGTTTAAGGTAGTTGACACCACGGGTAGAGTCTGTCATTGTGCTACCGTCCTAGCAGGCGGTAGCCATGAACCTGATCCAAATTTTCCAGAAATACCCAACGCAAGAGGCTTGCGTTGCCTACCTTGAGTCTGTGCGTTGGCGCGGCGTACCCGTCTGCCCGTACTGCCAGTCTAGCCGCGTATCCCCAATGCCGTCTGAACAGAGGCACCACTGCAACAACTGCAAAACCTCCTTCAGCGTTACGGTGGGCACAATTTTCCATCACACGCACTTGCCGCTTCAAAAGTGGTTCTTGGCCGTGGCGCTCGTCCTTAATGCCAAGAAAGGTCTTTCAGCACGGCAGATCGCGCGCGATCTGGAAGTCAACAAGAACACCGGATGGCGGATGGCGATGCAAATCCGCAAAGCAATGGAGCAGCGCGATCATCGCGACCTGCTAACCGGCATGATCGAAATGGACGAAACGTACATCGGAGGAAAACCGCGCAAGGGCAATATTGGGTCAGGTGGCCAGGGCGGCGGTAGCAATCCTCGCGGGCGCGGGACCAAGAAGCCCGCCGTCGTCGGCATGATCGAGCGCGGTGGCAAGGTTCGGACGCAAGTGGTCAGCAAGAAAAACCTGCGTGCCAAAGGTATCTCCGCGCTGGTTCGCCGTAATGTCGATACGGCGAACTCGATCCTCATCACAGACGAGTATCAGGGATACGTTGGCATCAAGACGTTCATGCCCCACCAGACGGTCAACCATAAGGTCTGGTACGTGGCCGACGACGGCTCGCACACAAATTCAATCGAGTCGTTTTGGGCGCTTCTGAAAAGGGGCATCGTCGGCCAGTACCACAAGGTCTCGTTGCGTCATCTGCCTGCGTACATCAATGAATTCTCGTATCGCTTCAATCACCGCGAAACGGCAAACGTCTTCGATCTCACAATCGAGCGGGCCATTGGAGTCACGCCATGACAATTACCTCACACTACAAAGCGACGATCACGCAGCTTGGTCCAGATGTGGACGGATACATCCTGGACGAGATGGATGGCGAACAGCAACGGCAACCGCGTTGTGTGCTCAGCAAGCGCGCCGCTGCAAGCGCGCTCGGCCTCAAGTCAGAAGGCGGAAGCGCTCTCTGGCGAACTTTGTCGCGCCAAAACATCGGGTCCGAAATCGACGAAAATCTTAGAAAAAAGATAGATAACCCTATTGTTTTCAAATACTTGGGTACCGGGTCCGAATCTGGCGGACCCGGTGTGACGGTTCACGGCATCGAGACTAGCACGTTCATCGAAATTCTGCGCGCGATCCTGAAAGCTAAACTCACCGAGACGCAGAAGTTTCTCGCGCAACGCGCACAGGACATGCTCATCGCCCTAGCGAACACAACGCTAGATTCGATCATCTACCAGGAGTCCGGGTACTGGAAGACTATCGAGGGGCAGCGAGTTGCTGACATTCTCGACAAATACCTTCAAGACCATGCGCGCAAGTGGGCAAAGACGTTCCCGGATGAATTCTGGGTCAAGCTCATCAAAGTCAAGGGCTACCCCAGTTACGTGGCACTCAACCGTCCGGCATTCGTCGGGCACTGGGTCAATGACATCGTGTATGATCGCCTTGTTCCATGCGCGAGACGGAAGCTCGACAAGATCAATCCGCGGCTTCCGGCAGGCTATCGAAAGAACAAGCACCATCAACATGCGACAGAAGACTACGGCCTTCCTGAATTGAAGGCGCACCTTATCAAAGTGATGGCCTACATGGACGCCGCCGCGAACGATACCCAATTTATGCGAATGCTAAATCGCGGTACGCCGAAGTTTGGCGATACCTACGAGATGCCTTTGGATGACGTCTACAATTGATTGATAACGGTGGCGGGTGGTCATGCGGCGCACCCGCCATTTAGTATGGCTACCTTAAACTAGGACATTCCGAATCGTTATAGCAGTCGATGGTTCGACTTGGATCGGCCGGACGTGGAGAAAGTCCGGTGTGCGCGGCAACATCATCGAACTTCCGCCTCAATGGAGCCTTGGCCATCCGGAAGAAATCGGCATGTTCACCGACGCAGAGAAGCCTTTTATTGTTTGCCCTGCGCCACTCAGGCGTACCCGCATAGAGAAGATATTTCCGCAGACGAGCATGCTAAGACAGGCCTTCCAAACGCTTCTCAAGCGTCGACACCCATAGCACCAACACCGCGCCTGAATATTCGCAGTCCGCAACTCCTGGACAGTGGGGCGGTAAAACATAGGGTATTTTGATTTTACGGCGACTTTTCCTGGCCAAAGGGTTGTCGACGCGCCAACGCGATGCCAAATACGGCCAGAGTCCCGCCCAACTGCCGTCGCACGTGCAGCCGGATAATCGGAGAACAAGATGGATTGGCTGCTGCACAGCATCAGCGAGCTTATGTCAACGCTCGCAACGGACATCAGTTATCTTCTGTCGCCGCATTGGTGGCAAACCCACAGCGTTCCTCTCTTTAACATCCTGATGATCGACCTGACGCTTGCCGGCGATAACGCCATCGTCGTCGGCATGGCGGCGTCGCGCGTGCAGCCGTCGATGCGGGCGAAGGTCATCTTCTGGGGCATTCTGGGCGCCGTCATCCTCCGCATCATCTTTTCGAGTATTGCCCAGCAGATGCTGCAGGTGATCGGCCTGACCCTCGCAGGCGGCATCCTGCTCCTCTTCGTCTGCTGGAAAATGTACAAGCAGATCGCCGAAGCCGACACGCATTCGATCGACGAAGTGGAAAGGCAGCTCGCTTCACCTATCTCTCATCCTAACGGAGCGACATTCTGGTCGGCGCTATGGACAATTATCCTGGCCGACCTTTCGATGTCGCTCGACAACGTGCTGGCCGTCGCGGGTGCCGCCGGGGAATCGACGCTTGTCCTCGTGATCGGCCTCAGCATTGCGATTATCCTGATGGCCGTTGCTTCGAACTACATCGCGAAGCTCCTGGCGCGCTATCCATGGATTGCATGGTTCGGCCTGCTGATCATTCTCTATGTCGCACTCGACATGATTTATCGTGACAGCCATCGGATCGTATGCGCGAACTACGGGGTAGGTTGTTCGGAAACAATATGGCAGGGCATCAAACACCGGCTCGGCTTAGGCGGTTAAGATGGTGACAAAGGTTTCTCAGAAGGCGAAAACCGCCACGGTCTTTATCGACGGCGAGGCCGGCACAACCGGACTCGAAATCCGCGAGCGGCTGGCTGCGATACGCTCGGTCAACGTCAAGAGCATCGATCCCGGGCTGCGGAAGGACAAGGCGGCGCGCGCGGATATGATGCGCGACGTCGATCTCACCGTTCTCTGCTTGCCCGATGACGCCGCGAGGGAGGCCGTAGCGCTCGCCGATACGCTCGGAGCGGATGCGCCGAAAATCATCGATGCATCGACCGCACACCGGATTGCCCCGGGCTGGGTCTACGGCTTTGCCGAAATGGCGCCCGGCCAGGCCGATGCTATTCGAGGCGCGACACGCGTCGCCAATCCCGGCTGCTATCCAACGGGCGGCATCGCGCTGATCCGACCGCTGGTCGAAGCCGGCATCATGCCGGCCGACTATCCCGTCACGGTCAACGCCGTCTCAGGCTATTCGGGCGGCGGCCGCAGCATGATCGAAGCCTACGAGGCCGGAAGCGCGCCGTCGTTCGAGCTTTATGGTCTCGGACTCGAGCACAAGCACGTGCCCGAGTTGCATAAGTACTCCGGGCTGGTACGGCGACCTATTTTCGTCCCGAGCGTCGGCAACTATCACAAGGGCATGCTCGTCTCGGTTCCGCTGCACCTCGATACCCTCACGGGAAATCCGAGCGTCGCGGACATCGAAGCGGTTCTCGCCAACTATTATAAAACGGCCGAGCTCGTCAGTGTCGTCACCGGCTCGGCGGGCAAGATTGCACGCCTCGAAACGGAAGCGCTCAACGATACGGACCGGCTGGAACTCTTTGTTTTCGGAAAGCCCGAGCTTAAGCAGGCCGTGCTGGTGGCGCGCCTCGATAACCTCGGCAAAGGTGCAGCCGGCGCTGCCGTCCAGAATATCAAGCTGATGCTCGGCCTGAACTGATTTCGACGATTTATGCCGAAACGGCTGCCCGCCGGATCGCGTGCAGATGCACGACGGACAGCACGAATACGATTGCACCTCCGAGTTGGTGCGCCACACCGAGTTCGAGCGGAACATGCGCAAGGAGCGTCGCGATCCCAAGCGCGACTTGTGCGAAAACCGCCAATGCCAGCAGAACCGCAGTCGCCCGGATGCGACTGTCGACGGCCGAGCGCATCACCAGCCAGAGTTCCGTCAGCACGGCGAGCACGACAAAGTAAGCCATCATACGATGGTTGAACTGCGAAGCCGCGTGGCTTTCGAAGAACGTCAAATACGCGGGCGTCGTCCAATAATCGCTCGGGATCCACTGACCGTCCATCGTCGGCCAGGTGTTGTAGATGAAGCCCGCTTTGAGGCCCGCGACGAACGCCCCGAGCACGACCTGCGTCACCACGATCAGAACGATGAATACGCCCATGCGCCGGATCGTAGGCGTGACGGCACCAGCTGCTCGATGCGCCGTGTCGGGCCATTCTTCAAGCGCCAGCCAGACGAGCAATCCGAGGATCGCAAAAGCCGTGATCAGGTGCAGCGCCAGCCTGTATTGGCTGACGTCGACGCGATCGACGAGGCCCGATTTCACCATGTACCAGCCGATGACGCCCTGCACGCCGCCGAGCGCCAGAACACCGAGAAACTTCGCGCCGCTGCCGCGCTTCAGGCGTCCGGTCAGCCAGAAGAAGATCAGCGGCAGCGCGAACGCGATACCGATGAAGCGTCCCAGAAAGCGATGACTCCACTCCCACCAGTAGATGGACTTGAACGCATCGAGCGTCATGTCCTGGTTCATGATGTGGTACTGCGGGATTTGCTTGTACTTCTCGAACGCCGCAATCCAATCGGCGTGGCTCAACGGCGGGACGGCGCCAAGGAGCGGCTGCCATTCGGTAATCGACAAGCCGCTTTCAGTCAGACGCGTCGCGCCGCCGACGACGACCATCGCAATGACGAGTGCCGCGACGGACCACAGCCAAATGGAAACAGCTCTGTCGCCGGCAACGCTGCTGTCGCCGAAAGCGCTTCGGTTGTCATCTGCGACACGAGCCAGCGTCATTTGTGCCAAATATCCCTAAACGGATGCATCGGCGGTGTGATAACCCGTCTTCAGCCGGGAACAATGCGCCTTTGAGGCGCGGAGGCCGGCCGAAAATCGACCATATAACCGAGCCAGCATGACCCAGCGCCAGCGCAAATTCCTAGGTACCATCGCCCTTTTCCTGCTGATCGCAGTCTATGCCGCGATTGCGGTCGGCGTCGCCATTGTGCTGCAGGTGCACAATGCGAGCAAATTCACCGAGCTCCTCTACTACGTGGTTGCCGGCCTGCTCTGGGTCGTACCAGCCGGCCTTCTCATCTCGTGGATGCAGAAGCCGGATACTTGAGCGCCAGAGGAGCTTCGCTCCGCAAGCCACCTGAGAGCGGCCGAAGCACGCTCTTTACTCCATCGCGGAGCGCGAACGGCAGACCGGAAAGCAGAACCTTTACGTAACGGGCATCTTGGTAATCGCCGTTGAGAGACAGGCGCGGCAGTGCCGTCATGGCGTCCGCGTGCGCCATTCGGATCAGGCCCTTGCGCGTCGTCACTGCAGTTTCGATGCCGAGATCGCGCGCGATTTCGAATTCGCGCGGTCCGGCGCTGCCTTCGTCGCCATAAGGATAGCTGAAATGCCGGACAGGCTTGCCAAGCTCTTTAGCGACCCGCGCAATGCTGTCGATCATTTCCCGGCGCGCGTCCTCCGGCCGAAGCTTGGCGAGCGCAAAATGATTGATCGTGTGGGCAGCGATCGTAACTAGCGGGTCTTCGGCGAGAGCCCGGATCTCGTCCCAATCCATCACCAGTTCGCGGCAAAGTGCGCTGACCTCGAACCCGGCTTTCGCTGCAAGATCGCGCACGACGCCGCGGGCACGATTTTCGGGGATCTTGCGCAGCCACCAGTAGATGTCATGGAACGCGGCATTCTTTTCCGCGTCCGTCGCGAGCGAATAGCTTCGCGCGACGCCGTCGATATCGACGTGCGAAAGACGACGCAAGGCTTCTTCCAGCGCCAGCCACCAAAGCTCGCCATGTCCGTCGGCATAGGCCGTCGGCACGTAGATCGTGAACGGCGCGTTATGACGCTTGAATACGGGATAAGCGAAGTCCCGGTTATCCTTGTAGCCGTCATCCAGCGTGAAAACGGCAAACGGCTTCTGCGATTTCGAAGCCGCGCTCAAGCGCTCTTTGACGTCGTCGAGCGAAACGATCTCGAACCCGCTGTCGCGTACTTGACGAATGACGCCGTCGAGAAACTCCGGCGTCACTTTCAGGATGCCGTTCGGCTCGAAGCCGCGCCGCGCGCCCGGCACCACCTGGTGCAGCATGAAGATCACGCCATCGCAGCCGGTGAATGGCGCAGCGAGGCGATCAGCCCCTGTGCAATGGAGCACCGAAAGCACCGCCCGCAACATCTTGGTCGTACGCCCGGACATCGTAGAACAGCACCTCGTCGTGGCTCGTTTGTGCTCAGGTCGGGTGCGCCACTTCCACGGATCGGCGCTCCGTCGCGCGCGCGATGCGCTGCTGCACGGGGGACGCCTCCGAAACACGGCGCTCAAAACGGACAATGTCGATGTCGGCAACCTCAAAACCGAGGAAGGTATCGACCGGATCTTCGATGACCGGCGCCTGCTTGCGAGGTTCGGTAACGACGATGCCGGTATCGAAACGACCTTCGATCGTCTCGAAAAGCTGGCGCGCTGCGTCGTGGCGTCCGGTTACGACGATATACTCATAGGCCTCGTCGAGCGCGTCGAGGACAAGGTTGAGCTGATCCGGATCGATGCATTCGGGTACATGCTCAAGGGGATTGCCGCTGGCAATCGCATGGGCGTCGGAACCGGGAATGCGCTGGATGATCTCACCGAAGTTCACATTACCTCTGAGCAGATCGTTCAGCCCGGCGCTCGGATTGAGGCCGATCGATGAGGCCAGGTCCTGGCCGTCGGGATTCCAGTCGACGAGAATGACCTGCTCGCCGCTTTGCGCGAGCGCCTTGACGAGGTCAAGGGCTTCTTTCGATGCGTCGACATTCTCATTCTCTCCGGTCAGGATCGTGCGGTGGCCACCACTCTGGGGCCGTCTCTGCATCAGGCGTAACACCAGTGCCCCGATGTCGGCCGCACTTGCCGCCGCCGTTTGCCGTTGCGGCTCGTGCAACGATACGGGCGACGATAACGGAGATGGGGTCTCATCATCGATAATCTCGCGCAGGAGCGGCTCAGGATAGTGCGGAAAGGCAGGCTTCTGTCGCAAACTGACGGGCTTCGTCTTCTGACGAGACATCGTCCCCTGCGAACCGCGCCGCGCGCCTTGGAACAATGCCTTCGTGACGACCCACGCCGTACCGAACATCAGCGATGCAATGGCGATCAGCGCCGACAGCGCACCCTTTCGCGGGAACACCGGAACACTTTCAGGCTGCGCATTGGAGATGATCTGCGCCGCGACCGGCTGCGCCCGCGCATCAAGCTTCTTGCGGTTCGATTCAAGCTGCGCCTGGATGTTGTCGAGTTCGGTACGTTTCGCTTTGGCGGTTGCCTCCAGCTGGCGGAGTTGCGCTTCTTCCGGTGCATTGGTTACGACTCTGGCTTTGATATCGGCAAGGCTCTGGGCGATACTGTCCTCGCGTCCTTTCGCAACGGCTGCTTCTTTTTCGAGACTGTCGACGATCTTCGAGATTTCCTTGTCGATCTGAACTTTGAGCCCGGCGAGATCCGCATTGAGCTGGCGCATGCGCGGGTGCCCCGGAAGCAGGGTCGCGGAAAGCTCGGAAATCTGTCTCTCGATGCGCACGCGCTGCTGTACGAGATTCTGAATGAGCGGCGATTTCTGCACGTCCGCCAACTGATCGGCCGATCCGAGCGCAATCATCTCGCGTGCAGATTTCGCGCGCACCTCCGCTTCGCCGCGAGCCGCCTTGGCTTTGGTCAGTTCCGCGGTCAGCTCCGACATCTGCTGCTCGTTGAGGCCGGTATTCTGCGCGCCGCCGCGAAAGCCGTCGATCTTGCCGCGATAACGATCAACCTCCGTCTCGGCGGCGGCGACTTCCGTCGTCAGCTTCTGAACCTTCGCCTGCAACACTGCCTGCAGATCGTCGACCTCCGTGACGCCCTGCTCGGCGAGCGACGCGCGGTAATTCTCGGCAAGCGCGTTCGCTATTTTCGCGGCAAGCTCTGGATCGTTCGAGGTTACACGCACGCCGATAAACCGGCTTTCCTTCGCGGCATAAACCTCAAGGCGGCTGCGCAGCGCGTCGAGAACGCGATCGCGCGTCGTCTCGCCTTTGCGAGGGCCGCCAATGCCGACCAAGCGCAGAGCTGCATCGAGCTTGTCGACCGGTCCGAGGGCTCCGTTGAACTCCGGTCGTTCCGCAAGCTTCAGGTCTTTGGCGATCTTTTCGAGCAACTCCTGCGACTGCATCGCCCGGACGTGCGTGTTGATCGCCTCCTTGTCCATGCGCGTCGTGATGAGATCGGGCCCGGTTGCGGCGTTACGGTCGGCGAACGTGCCGCCGGCGCCTTTCGCGACGATCGCCAATTCAGCTTCGCTCTGGTACCGGGGCGCGACCAGCGACAGTGCCGCATATGTCAGGCCTCCGAACACCAGGCTCAACGGAATGAGCCAGCGCGCACTCCGTTTCAGAGCGCCGAACACCGAAGCCATATCGATGTCGTCGGGCGAGGCATGGCCACGTGACTGCATCACTTTGCTCAAATCAAAGGGTTTCAAACAATAAAGTAATCCCTTGGTGCGGTTAGCATCTCCTTAAGCGGATCAAAAAAATACGCCGTGTTAGATTTTGTTAACCTCGGCGCAACTAACGTCCCGACGTCAATTCGCATGCGGGAATTTTACGCCGATGTCGCTACGTCACCGTCTACTCGCCGCGACAGCTGCGTCGCTGACGCTTGGGGGCTGCGCTTCGGGATTTGGACCTCAGATTCAAAGCGAGGCTGGCGGTGCCGTTGCCGACGGGTATCCCGTGCCCTTGACCACGGGATCGGCAGGTCCGCGCGGCTGGGGGCCTCCGACAGTCATTCCCGCGGTCATGTCGGAGACCGTCGCCGAGCACGATGGGCCATACCGGCTCGATTCCGGAGACCGGATCCGCGTGTTCGTCTATGGCCAGCCGAGCCTGTCCCGCCTCTATATCGTCGATCCCGACGGTAAGATCTCCGTGCCGCTCATCGGCACCATCTCGGCGCGCGGCAAGACGACCACACAACTTCAGAGTATCATTCGCTCACGCCTTGGCTCCGAATACGTCAAAGACCCCCAGGTTACGGTCGACATCCAGCAAAACCGGCCGTTCTTCATCCTCGGCGAAGTCCGAAACGCCGGGCAATACCCGTACGTCTCGGACATGACGGTCGAAACAGCCGTCGCCATCGGCGGCGGCTACACGGAGCGCGCCAGTGAGCGCAGCTTCCGCGTCACCCGCAAGGTCGATGGCGTCGTTCAAGAGATAGAGGCCCCCGGCGATCTTCTCCTGCGGCCCGGTGACACCGTTTACGTCTTCGAGAGGTATTTCTGAGAAGCATCAGACCTTTCCCGGCATATCGGGCAGGTCCGGAATGCGTATCCTCCACTGTCTTCGTGCACCCGTTGGGGGGCTTTTCCGACATGTCCTCGATCTGGCTGAAGAACAGGCCAATCGCGGGCATGACGTCGGCATTCTCGCCGACAGCAACGCCGAAGACAGGCTGACCTCGTCGAAGTTTGCGGCAATCGCGCCGAAGCTGACCCTCGGAGTCGCGCGCATCCCGATGCGCCGCCAGCCGGGGCTCGGCGACTTCGCTGCCGTTCGCGCCGTTCGCCGCCACGCCGCAAAGCTCGACCTCGACGTGTTGCATGGCCACGGCGCCAAGGGTGGCGCCTACGCCAGATTGGCGGCTCGCAGCCTCTCGATGCGAAGCCGATCCATAAAATCCTTCTACACTCCGCATGGCGGCAGCTTGAATTTGAAGCCCGGCTCGCTAGAGCAGCGCGTCTTAATGATGGTCGAGCGTGGTCTCGAGTCTGTGACGACGGGATTGATCTTCGAAAGCGCCCACGCGGCGCGCACCTATCGCGCCCGCATCCGTGCCGAGGGCGCCCCTCAACGCATCATTCCGAACGGCCTCAGGCCCTCCGATTTTATCGCAGCGAACCCCGGCAGCGATGCAACCGATGTCTTGTTCGTCGGTGAATTGCGCGATCTCAAAGGCGTGGATGTCCTGCTCGAAGCCCTCGCGGAACTGAAAGAGCGCGCCGTCACTGCAACGATCGTCGGATCGGGACCGGATGAAATGAAATTCAAGGCTCTGTGCTCGTCGCTCGGCCTCGACGAACGCGTGCGCTTTAGGGGCGCTTTACCGATCCGGGACGCTTTCTCGCTCGGCCGCGTCATGGTTGTCCCATCGCGGGCCGAAAGCTTCCCCTACGTTGTGCTCGAGGCGGCCGCCGCCGGACTGCCGTTAATCGCAACCAACGTCGGTGGCATTCCGGAGATCACCGAAGGATCGGATACCGGCCTGGTCGAACCCGGAAATGCCAGGGCGTTGGCGGCGGCGCTGGTTGCGGCCCTCGACGGTCCCAATCTCGCAATCGCCCGCGCCGCCCGGCTCAAAGCCGCCGTCGCCCGGAAGTTCACCGTGGCTGCGATGACCGACGCCGTCCTGAATTTCTACGCCATGCCGTCCCCTCAGGCCGTCCGGGCCCCCTACGCCGCGGCAGCATTGCGAGATCATCGCGGTTAACGGAGCTTAACCCGAATGGCATGAAGCCTGCTTGTTAGGCGTTCACGTTATCCAAACGGGACGCCCAGCAGACATGTCATTGACCCTCCAATTCAAGAATTCGCCGGCAGATCACATCGCAAATGTCGGGGTCGTCGCGCGCCCGCTGGCCTTCATGCGCGGCAAGCTGGCTGACAGAGCGGACCACCAGCGCACCCTGTCCCCTGTCATCGTCAGTGGCAGCGTCCGCTTCACCGAATTTCTGATTGTGACGCTCCTCGGGCTCACCATTGCGCATTTCTACGTCGCCGAGTCGAGCGTTCTCGGGAACCCGGCCTACCTTTTCGCGACTGCCGTCGTCGGCACCACGACGGTCGTCGTGTTCGGCCTGCTCGACCTCTACAGCCTCCGCGCGCTTTCGGCTCACATCAAGAATCTGCCGGCCGTGATGCTGGGCTGGACGACGGCGTTCGCGGCTCTGATCGCCGCGATATTCTTTTTGAAAATCGGCCCGGACATTTCCCGTGTCTGGCTCGCTACCTGGTTTGCTTCCGGTGCGGCTCTCGTGATGACCGGCAGGCTTGTTGCGGGATGGTACATCCGCAAAGCCGCAAGTTCGGGCCGTCTCTATCAGCGCGTCGCGATTTACGGCGCCGGTCCGCTCACCGAAAACCTTCTCAAAGAGCTCGAAGCCGACACCAATTCGATCGTGCGTATTGCCGGCATCTTCGACGACCGCAACGACGCGCGTGCTCCCCGTCAGATCGCGGGCTACCCCCGCATCGGCGGACTTAACGACCTCATCGCCATGAGCCGCACGAAGCAGCTCGATCTCGTCGTCGTGTCGTTGCCGCTCGCAGCCGAGAATCGCCTCTCGAGCGTTGCCGGCCGCCTGTCGGTTCTGCCTGCGGATGTGAAGATGCCTGCGCGCGCAACCGATCTGCGTTTTTCGCCACGGACGTACTCGCACGTTGGATCCGTTGCCATGATCGATCTTTTCGACAAGCCCATCGCCGATTGGGACTACGTCTCAAAATGGCTGTTCGATAAAATCATCGGCTCACTCGCACTGATCGCGCTTGCGCCGCTGATGCTGCTCGTTGCACTGGCAGTGAAGCTCGATAGCCGCGGCCCGGTATTTTTTCGCCAGAAGCGCTACGGCTTCAACAACGAGCTGATCGAGGTCTTCAAGTTCCGCTCGATGTACGTTGATAGGTGCGACGCGACGGCATCGAAGCTCGTGACGAAGAACGATCCGCGCGTCACCCGCGTCGGCCAGTTCATTCGCAAGACGAGCCTCGATGAGCTGCCGCAGTTGATCAATGTCGTGAAAGGCAACCTGTCGCTCGTAGGTCCGCGACCGCACGCGGTGCAGGCAAAGGCCGCCGGCCATCTCTACGATGAGGTCGTGGACGGATATTTCGCACGCCACAAGGTCAAGCCTGGAATCACAGGGTGGGCGCAGATCAACGGTTGGCGCGGAGAGACCGATACGGAAGAGCAGATCACGAAGCGCATCGAACATGATCTCTATTACATCGAAAACTGGAGCGTGTTTCTCGATCTCTACATCCTGCTCAAGACGCCGTTCGCCCTGCTCAATACGGAGCGCGCATACTGAGGTTTCGCGCTCTCCAATCCCCGTCGTTTGTCTCAGACATAGAAAAGACCTCGGAAATGTCTTCGCCGGCCACAGCTTCGGCATCGACCCTTGCCCGTTTCGACTTGAGAAGCGGCATTCGCAAAAGCGCAGCACATCGGATCGCGTTGGTGCTCGTGTGGCTGACGATCGCAGCGAGCTCGATCGTTTTCACCGAACCTGCCCCAGTCGATGCGCTTACGATCGGATTAATGATCCTGCTTCCCGTCGTCGGCTTGGTCGAAGCCAAGCCGATGCTCTGGGCGGGCTTCGCCGTCGTCCTGACGATGACCGCATGCGGCGAGATCAGCGCGGCGTTGGCGCGTGAGACCGGCATAGCCGTGTCGCACATGACGGTTTCGCTCTACCTCGTTGCGGCATGGTTCCTGTTCGCGGCCTTCATCGCCAAGGAACCCGAAAGACATACGCGGCTCGTTCTTAACGCGTATCTTCTGACCGGAATTCTCGCGGCGATCTGCGGCATCGCCGGGTATCTCGATCTCTTTCCCGGCGCTTTCGATCTATTCACCCGCTACGGGCGTGCCTCGGGGCCGTTCAAGGACCCAAACGTTTTCGGACCGTTTCTGGTCGCGCCTCTGCTCACAGCCTTGCATCTGTGGCTCATTCGGCCGCCGCGACGCGGCCTGTTGCCGTTGCTGGCCGCAGCCATACTCGCCGTCGGCATCCTGTTCAGCTTCTCGCGCGGCGCCTGGGCTGCAGCGGCGATCGGCTTTGCGATCTATGGATACGTCTACGCAATCACTGCGGACACCAACCGCCAGCGCGCCAAGCTGGTTGCGCTCGTGCTGTTCGGCATCGCCGCCTTGGGGCTGATCCTGACTGCAGCGTTACAATCAGAAGCGATTTCCGATCTCCTCGAACAGCGCGCCGCACTCACTCAATCCTACGACGAAGGCCCGGATGGCCGCTTCGGCGGGCAGATGAAGGCCGTCGGACTGATCCTCGAAAATCCACTCGGAATCGGATCGGCGATTTTCACCCGCTTCTATCATCATGAGGAAGTTCACAACGTCTACCTCAGCATGTTTTTGAATGCTGGCTGGATCGGTGGACTGCTCTACCTGATGACATGCACCGGAACTCTGGTTTTCGGATTCAGGCACGTTTTCAAGAAATCGGCGACGTCGCCGCTGTTTCTGATCGCATTCGCAGCGCTCGCCGGAAACATCTGCGAAGGCGTGCTGATCGACAGCGACCACTGGCGCCACTTCTACCTGCTGCTCGCGCTCGTCTGGGGCATGATGGCGGCCAGCCCACGCCAAGCGAGGCCGGCACGGATACTAGGCGATCGCCGCCCGATCCTGCTGCAAAGGCCCCTGCTCATCCCGCCGTCGCGCCGCCTTGCGCGCATTGTTGCGCCGATGCGAAGATCGATCGGGCTCGAACCCGTTAGCAAATCGACGGGAAAAATTCCCGGATGGCGCCGGGATCGCGGCCGGATTATTGCACCAGCATGAATGCTGATCCGGCAAGACATCCCAGGCACTGACCGACAGAAGATTCGAGGCGCCGCACGCTCCTAGCGTACGGATGCATGAGGTGGCGGCTGATCTTCGCCGCCGTCCGCTTTCTCAGGGTACGGCAATCCGGTCAGCGGATGAACGATGAGAGAGGGTCGAGCCCGGCCATGCCGCAGAACTGTTGCGTGATGATCGACAAGTTCCGCGAACCGGATGCGCAGCAGGTTCGACACGTAGGATCGGAAATGCGGCGTCATAGGTTGAAACGCTCCTCGCTCTCGATGACACCGATGCACATTTTTTGCCATTTCCAAGAACAACCGGCCGCGAGCCTTGACGCACCTCCAACGCTGCGCCAAAAAGTTACAATATTACACTATGTGGCGGAGCGCTGACCTGATGCCCTTGAGACGCCGCCTTCTTGTTCTCGTTGCACTCGTCCTGGGAGCTTGCCTTCTCGTCGGCGGAGCGCTGACGTATTGGGCCGGTCTGCGCAAGATCGAGCTCGAAATGTCGTCTGCAATTGCGGTCGGCAACAGCACGGTCACCGACGCGTTGGCATCAATCGAGACGAGCGGCGATCCCGCGACACAGCTCCGTCGCATCGTCGGAGCTTTCGATGGCGACCGCCACATCGTCGCCCGTCTCATCGGAACTGATGGCACGGTGAAGGACGTGTCGCGTCTGCCGCTGCCCGTCGATCCACCACCCGCCTGGCTCTACCGGCTGCTCGAGGGAAAAATCCACACCCAAAGCTTCGAACTGCCGCCAAGCTTCCAGCATCTCGGCAGTATCACGCTCGAAGCCGATCCCCACAACGAGGTCGGCGAGGTGTGGGAAGATTTGAAGCTCAAATTTCTTATTATTGCGAGCTTCTGCGGCGTCGTGCTGGCGTTGATTTACGCGAGTCTCGGGCGCGCACTTAAACCGCTCGAAGACCTGTCGGCAGCTTTGAATCGTGTCGGTGAGGGCGATTACTCCGCACACGTTGCCGAGGAAGGTCCTGAAGATCTTAATCTGATCTATCGCGCGTTCAATCGCATGGCGGGCCAACTGCGGACTGCGGAGGAGCAGAACCAGCGCCTCAACGAGCAGCTTTCGACCGTCCAGGAGGAAGAGCGCTCCGAGATTGCGCGCGACCTTCACGACGAGATCGGACCCTTCCTTTTTGCCGTCGACGTCGATGCACAGTCGATTCCGCTTCTTCTGTCTCGCAACGCCACCGGCGACGTTGCAAGTCGGGCCAGTGCGATCCGTCAATCGGTCCAGCACATGCAGCTGCATCTGCGCGGCATTCTCAGCCGGCTTCGCCCGGCGATGCTGATCGACCAGGGTCTGACGCATGCCATCGAGCATCTCGTGGCGTTCTGGCGCACACGCCGTCCTGCCATTGCCTTCCGCACGGATATCGACGACGCGCGCTTTCCGGCGCACATCGAAGAAGCGGCGTTCCGCATCCTCCAGGAAGGTACGAGCAATGCCGTTCGCCATGGCAAACCGTCGAAGATCGGCCTGACGGCGAAGCGAATACCGGGGGACGCGCTGCGCATCGTCGTGTCCGACGACGGCACGGGCATCGCCGCGACCGCCAAGCGCGGTTTCGGTCTCGTGGGAATGCGCGAACGCGTGGAGGCTCTCGACGGCACGCTAGAGGTCACAGCCTCGAAGGAAGAAAAGGGCGTCATGCTGATCGCCGAAATCCCGCTTCCCCCCGAGCGTCGCGAAACAGAAGAAAACACGAAAACTACGAGTGCAGCATGAAAATACTCATTGTCGACGATCACGGCGTCGTGCGCGAAGGCCTGCAAAGGCTTTTCGTAGCGCACTTCGATGCACAGGTTTTTGAAGCTGCGAATATCGAAGAAGGGCTTGCCATCTATTCGCGCGAACGTCCCGATGTTGTCGTCCTCGACTTGAACCTCGAAGGAGCGGGCGGGCTCGAGCTACTGCGGCGCGTGCAATCGGTTGACGGTGCGGCGCGCGTCATCGTCTTCAGCATGCACCATGAGCCGATCTATGCGGTTCGCGCGCTCCGTGGCGGCGCCCGTGGCTACGTCAGCAAGGGCGCCCCCGTCGAAGAGCTTATCGCCGCGATAAGGAAGGTCCGTGACGGCGAACAGTACATCGATCGCGACCTCGCATCTCGGATTGCCGTCAGCCAGATATCGACCGACGATCCGCTGCAGTCGCTGTCGATCCGAGATGTCGAAATTCTGCGGATGCTCGGTCAGGGCAAGAGCATGACGGCAATCTCGGAAAATCTCGGCATTGCCTACAAGACGGTTGCGAACATCTGCACCCAGATGAAAGTGAAGCTCGGCGTCGATCGCACCGCCGACCTCATCCGCCTCGCCATCGAAACGCTAAAAACCTAACGTTCAAAAAGAAACGAACCGGCGCCCACTTCCCCTTTTTTTAGGCTGAAACAGGAGGGGGCGCCGGAAAAAATTCAAAGTTAAAGATTACTTTTTGTCGTCGTCATTGTCCGCTTTGGTGCCTGCCATCGTCTTGATGTTATCGAGGCCGGCTTTGAAGATGCCGTCAATAACGTCGTGCGCTTCCTTGTTCGTCTTGCCGTTGGCATCGAACGTCGCCGACCATGCGAAGTTGATCTCGTCTTCGTCGTCATCGTCCGGCGTCAGCGCGAACTGCGCCTGATAATTCTTGACCGGCAAAGGGCTTTCCAGAATTTCGTAGCGATAGAAGTTCGGTTTCTCATCAAGAAGCTTCTCCTTGATCTTGCCGCCATCCCTTAACGTCAACACACGCACCTTTGCGCCGCCCTCCGTGCTTTCCTCGCAGTTGGCGACAGCCGGATGCCAATCTTTTAACGCGCACCACCCGCCAAACTGCGTCCAGAGTCGCGCCCGCTCTTCATCCATTTTCTTGGGATCAACCTTGAACTCAAGCTTCTTGCCGACGGCGATGGCCGCTGCGTTGGCGGCTGGACCAGCCGCGAACACCCCTGCAAGCGCCACAACGCCGGCAACCGCGATGCCCTGAACAAACCTCATCGTTCCACTCCCATTTTTTCTTGTCTCGCCCGCTCGCTCTTACTGGAAATGCGCCGGACTGCAGCGTTACCCTATTACAATGGAATCTTGGGGCAAGCATCAGGGGACGGCGGTTTTCGGGAGCTAATTCCCACCAGAACGAAAACACTCCGCAAAAAGCCACCGAATGCGTGCTCCTTGCGTTATAGAGACATGACGCGAGCTGGCGTGCACAACCACCAGCAGGAAAGCTTTTCCAGCCTTCGATATGGAACGCGAGCGTGTACCGGCGAATCTCGCCGAGTTGAACGATATAATCGTTGCCGCCAAGCCGATGGTTCATGGCGGCCACAAAGCCGTGCTCGGCGAAGGTCCGATCGGCGCTCCACTCGCATTCGTCGGTGAGCAGCCCGGCGATCAGGAAGACCGACAAGGCCGCCCATTCGTTGGACCAGCCGGCCGGCTTCTCGATCAGGCATTAGAAGCCGCAGGTGTTGAACGGACGAGCACCTATGTCACCAATGCCGTCAAACACTTCAAATACGAGCAGCGTGGCAAGCGCCGCATCCATCAGAAACCCACGGTCGGCGAAGTGAAACACTATCGCTGGTGGCTCATTAAAGAGCTTGAATTCGTCCACCCGCATCTTGTGGTCGCCCTCGGCGCGACAGCCGCCTTGGCATTAACCGGCACAACAGTGACTATCGGGCGCGCCCGTGGACCCGCACAGTTCGGACCCTTCCGCGGCTACATTACGGTGCACCCCTCATCCCTGCTGAGGCAGACCGACGAGCACTCGCGTGCGGTCGCTTATGCGGCCTTCGTTCGAGATTTACGTAACGCGGCAGAGCTTGCCGCACCTTTTTGATGGGGCACCTGGAACTCGTGGGCGCAATAATCGGAGCCGCCCCGATCCCCTGCGAAACCGGGGCGCTCCTTCTTTCGCCACAGCATTGGGGGCAGTCGCACTGAGGGGAGGTGCGTGCTGTGGTCGATGCGATACCGCGAAAAAGCGCGAGGGTTTCAGGGTGCGTCAAAAAAAAGCTGCCGAGCAGCTACGGCTGGTAGGACGCCGAGGGCGCCGGGAACCTGCCGTGACCAAATCGGTTTATCCGTAGAGGCCGAATGCATACTGTTGCCGTGAGATTTTGGAAAGGGACGATGAAACGCTGTACAGCACCGCTGTTGGTTTCTTTCATTTTTTGCATCGGTGTGTCAGCGGACGCCTACGCTGCCGACGTCACGGTCGACATGAACAAAATCACCGCCGACGGGATTGGCGACAAGCTCGGCACAACTGTCATCTCCGAAAAATCGGGCGGCGGACTCGAATTCAAGGTCGACATGATCGGCATCTCGCCGGGCGAGCACGGATTTCATTTGCACACGAACGGCGGCTGCGCACCACAAACGAAGGACGGCAAATCGCAGGCTGGTCTCGCTGCAGGCTCCCACTACGACCCGGCTTCGACCAAAAGCCACAAAGGTCCGATGGGCCACGGCCACAAGGGCGATCTCCCGTTTCTGACCGCGACCGACAAAGGCATCAATGTCGTCGCATCTGCGCCGCACCTCTCGATGACCGATGTACGTGGCCGTGCGCTCGTCGTCCACGCAGGCGGTGACAATTACACCGACCATCCCGAAAACGGCGGCGGCATGGGTCGCATTGCCTGCGGAGTCGTTCCGAAAGGCTAGGTATCAATGCGAAATTTCTTCTCTTTGACGTTTGCTCCCGCTCTTATCGGCGCCGCTTTGTTGACAGTGCCGTCAGAATGCTTGGCACAGGCTCCGGCGCCGAATGCACCGGAAGCGCCGTCTGCAACGCCGGATCAAAAACCACCGGCCAACGGTGGGCCGCTCAGCAAAAAGCTGGACAAGAACGAGGGCGTGCTGACGCCGCCAGGGGGCGTCGATCCCAAGATCCACAAAGAGCCGCCGGCCGACACCGGGGATCGAATGCCCATGATCGTACCGCCCGGCGAGCCCGGCGGAAATCAGAATATCCAGCCGAAGTAGGTTGCTCGGCGAGTGCCTTCAAATGGAAGGAAACACACGCTATTTGGCCTCTGTCGTGATCGTCGAGGTTTCGATCATGGATGGCGATTGCGATCCCGGATCGGCTGCCATCTCCACACTCTTCGGAGCCTGCTCGCGCACGCGCTGCAGGAAGCTATCCAAATTTGGCCCCCAGATGTCCCATCCTTGCCGATCGTCGGCAATCGTATGCCCCTCGGTCCCGTAGGGGGGGAGAATGTGCTCTTCGACGCTGCCGCCGGCATTGCTCCACGCTTGCGCGAGATTTTCCGCGAGCTTCGGCCCGAAGTAACTGTCGTTCTTGGCATAGAACCAGATCGTCGGCTCGTGCGCATGACTCGCATATCTACGTGCCGCAGAGAGCAAGGCGTCCGTTCCGCATATCGCGTTCGGCTGCCCATAGGCATGGCCGCCGCGGCCGCCCGAGAAGTTCACGATCGCCTGGACCTGAGGCAGGTTGCGCGCCGCAAGCGCGAGCGATGCCCACCCGCCCGTCGATACGCCGACGACAATAGCGCCGTCGCGCGCGACGAACGGCTGCTGCGTCATGTAATTGACGGCAGCTTCGATATCGTCGGCAGCAACATTCCCGGATGCATAGTGATCGGGATGCGCGCAGTTCCCGATCGCCTCCGCCAGCGGTCCGCCCGTCGCACCGTGTCCGCGCCGTTGCGGCAATACGACGACGTAACCGCGTTCGACGAACCAACGCGACATCCAATAATAGACCGGCATCGAGACCGCGAGCCGCGTTGCTTCATTCGTTCCATGATTGATGACGACGAGCGGCCGTCTTTTATCCTCGCCCGATGGATCGGCGTCGGGACGAAAGACCGTCGCGCGCATCGGAATTTTTGCGTCCCCACTCGGCAGAATCCAGAGCTGCTCGCGCATGCGCGCGCCCTCGGGTCCGAATGCGCCGAACATGCGCTCCGACGCGATCGAATTCGCCGGAATGAGTGTGAGGGCAAACGTCAGAAGCCCAGTCAACAGTATGGCCAGACCCGTTACCGGGCCCGGAGCAAACCCCCGCGCGCGATTCATCAACCAGCGATCCCCGTGTCCTGCGCCTTGCGCCTTGCGCCTTGCGCCTTGCGCCGCAGCATTGGAGCTTGCAACCATACCGACGTCAAGCGGCAATTCGGCAACCGCGTCTCACGCGATTAACGTTGCCGGAATTTCATCGTCGGAAACACCGATTTTCTGTTCGCGTTCAAGGATTGCAACATCGCTCAAGTCCAAGCTTTTTCGGACAAAAAACCTGCCATCCCGACACGAGTTTCTTCTCCGCAACACTGCAGAATGTGCAGGCGCGCCACTGGTGCGCCACGCACCTTGTAAAGATGAAAACTTCTGACGCTGCCACCAAGTCGTCAGATTTCGCGCCCGTCCGATGGACCCAAAGTGCGCACGCGCCGCTCAACCTAATAGAGGTTTGCAGCGGTCCGACCTGCCGAAAACCACATCGATATTCGCCTGTGACGTGGGCTGCGACTGGCGTCGTGATCGCCGTTCGCACGCGGAATGCAGGAACGAATTGGCTTTAACGCCGTTGAAGTTCCAGTGGAAGGGATGGTTCTCAAGGTTCTCCATGAAAATTGCACAGATTGGGCCGTTGATCGAAAGCGTACCGCCTAGATACTACGGCGGCACCGAGCGGATTGTATCGTATTTGACTGAAGAGCTCGTTGCTCAAGGCCACGACGTAACGCTGTTCGCAAGCGGAGATTCAATCACCTCGGCGAACCTGATCCCGTGCTGCCACGAAGCGCTTCGTCTGAACCCGTCCGTTCGCGATCCGATTCCTTACTACATGATCATGCTCGACCGCGTACGCCGAATGGCTTCGTCTTTCGACGTACTGCATTTCCATATCGATCAATTTCATTTCCCGTTGTTTCGCAGTATCGCGCGCCATACGCTGACGACGTTGCACGGGCGGCAGGATCTGCCCGATCTGCAGCAGCTCTATCGCGCTTTTCCAGATATGGGCGTCGTCTCGATTTCCGATTCCCAGCGCGAACCTATTCCCTTCGCGAATTTTCTCGGGACCGTCTACCACGGTCTGCCCGAAAACTTACATCGTCCGACGTTCTCGCAGCGCGGCGGCTACTTCGCATTTCTCGGACGGATTTCGCCGGAAAAGCGGCTCGACCGCGCGATCGAGATCGCGCATGCCGTCGGCTTCCCATTGAAGATTGCAGCGAAGGTCGATGCCGTCGACGTCGAATACTTCGAAAGCAAGATCAAGCCATTGCTGAAGAGTAGCGACATCGAGTTCGTCGGCGAAATCGCAGACGCCGATAAGTCCGAGTTTCTTGGTGAAGCGGCGGCGCTCCTCTTTCCGATCAATTGGCCGGAACCGTTCGGCCTTGTCATGATAGAGGCGATGGCGTGCGGCACTCCGGTCCTCGCGTTCAGACGCGGGGCGGCGTCGGAAGTGATTGACGACGGCGTTACCGGTTTCGTCGTTGACGATACTGAAAGCGCGATTGCGACCATACCGCGCTTGCTGAGCCTCGATCGCCGGAGAATTCGCGAAACATTCGAGAAACGCTTTACCGTGGCGCGGATGGCAAAATCGTACGGATCGCTCTATGCTCGCGCGTGTACGTCTTTCGGACGTGTCTCCAAGGTTCGCTCCGAAGACGCTGCCGCGCCCGCAATCGAGAACGTCGTCAACTGACGATCGTAGCCGCTATTTGGAAAGGCGATACCGGTCGGGGCAACCGGGTGCAGCCTTTAGGGGAGAGCGAAACGATGGGATCCGCGCACAGTCGCGAAGCGATCACCCACGAGCGCGAGGAAGTGGATTTTCTTATCTCGACATCGAACGGGTCCGGGCGGGCCCATGAAACACTGAAGCACGACGATGCCTTTGCCGTCATCGATACGCATGGCGATATTGGCGCGTTCGGCGACCGTGGCGATGGATTTTTCTTTAGCGATACGCGCTATCTTTCACGCCTCGAATTGCTCGTGGCGCGCAATGCTCCCCTCCTCCTCGGCTCGACGCTGGACGCGACCGATCTCCAACTCTGCGCCGACCTGACCAATCCCGATGTGTACGCCGATGGCGCACTACAATTGCGCAAGGACGCGATCCACATCTATCGCACGAGCTATGTCCGCGACGGTGCAATACGCCAGCGCCTGCACCTCACCAATCATAGCAACGACGACCTGGAGCTCACGGTGTCGCTCGTTTTTGATTGTGATTTTTCCGATATCTTCGAAGTCCGCGGCATGCGCCGCGAAAAGCGCGGCACGGTCGCGCGACACATCCAGTCGTCCCAATCGGTAATCTACGCTTACAAAGGATTGGACGACGTCATACGGCGTACGGCCGTTCACCTCGAGCCCGAACCCATTTCGCTTACCGAAACTGCGGCGCTCTATTGCCTGCATTTGCCGCCAAAGCACTCGGCGAAAATTTACTTCACCGCCGCCGCTGAAGCCGGACACGCTCACCCTTCCTGCTCTTACGTCAAAGGTCTCCGCGATGCGCACCGAACTCTGCGACGCGCCGAACACGAAACGACCGAGGTGTCGGTTTCGAATCCCGAACTTGATGCGGTTTTGAAGCGTGCCGCCTCCGACCTCCGGCTTCTGACGACCAACACCGAAGATGGACCGTATCCCTATGCCGGAACGCCATGGTATTCGACGACCTTCGGTCGCGATGCGCTGATCACGGCTCTGCAGGTCATGTGGCTCGATCCTGCAATGGCGCGCGGGGTTCTGCGTCGGCTCGCGAGATTCCAGGCGCAAAGTCACGATGCGGATGCGGACGCGCAGCCTGGAAAAATCCTTCACGAGATGCGCGGCGGCGAGATGGCGGCGTTACGCGAAATCCCGTTCGGCCGATACTACGGAAGCGTCGACTCGACCCCCCTTTTCGTGCTCGTCGCAGGAGCCTACCTGCAAACGACCGGCGATAGTGATTTCCTCGTTGAAATCTGGCCCGCCGTCCTGCGCGCGCTCGACTGGATCGACGGTCCCGGCGATCCGGATGGCGACGGTTTCGTCGAATATGCACGCGAGACGAAAAGTGGACTCTCCAATCAAGGATGGAAGGACAGTCACGACGCCATCTTCCATCGCGACGGAAGCCTGGCGCAGGGGCCCATAGCCATCGTTGAAGTTCAGGCCTACGTCTATGCCGCAAAGGTCGCCGCGGCGCGCATGGCCTACGAGCTCGGCGAGCTTGCGCGTGCCGAGAACCTCCTGCGCCAAGCCGAAACCTTGCGCGTAAAATTCGAGCGCGATTTCTGGTGCGAAGACATTGGCTGTTATGCACTTGCATTGGATGGCGAGAAAAAGCGCGTCGACGTCCGATCGAGTAATTCGGCACATCTCCTGTTCACCGGCATTGCCGAACCCCAACGAGCGGCGCGCATCGCCCAGCAAGTTCTATCGGCGCATTTTTTCTCGGGTTGGGGCATCCGCACCATCGCGACATCCGAAACCCGGTACAATCCAATGTCGTATCACAATGGGTCCGTATGGCCGCACGACAACGCAATGATTGCAGCAGGCTTCTCCCATTACGGGCTGAATGACCTCATACAGCCGATTTTCGACGGTCTCCTTGATGCGGCGCAGGAGATGGATCAGCGTCGGCTTCCCGAACTGTTCTGCGGATTTCGTCGCCGGGCGGGCAGAGCCCCTATTCTGTATCCCGTCGCCTGCGCCCCTCAAGCCTGGGCGAGCGGCTCCATGCTTCATATTTTGGGCTCTCTGCTCGGCCTCAGCATAGACGCCAAATCCCGCACCATTACGCTCAAATCGCCGCGCCTGCCGGCAAGCATCGGAGCCATTTCAATCCGCAGGCTACGTGCCGGTGGCGGTTCGGCGGACTTCATTCTACGAAGGAAATACGAGACCGTCATTGCAGACGTGACCGACTCGCGCGGCGGCGCGAAGGTCATCATGGCCTAGCAGCCGTAGACAGCAACGCTCGCTGTCATGCTGGGAGCCAACATCGGCACTACGCTCATTGTTCAAATTTCATCGTTTAGCGTTGCGGCAGTCGCACCGGTGTTGATCCTCAACGGCGACCGCCGACTGATGGTAGAAACGCGAAAGCGGGATGATATCCTCGATCACCCGAACACTGCTATCAAGGCCTATGTGACATCCATCGATCCGGGCGACTGTCGGCCCGCTTATTCAAATTTCGTAGGAGCGCGCCCTGCCATCGACGGCACGGGCGCGCTCAGGCCGCTAGTCATCGTAGCCGGTGAGCACTTCTCCGGTGGCCGGGTTTGCGTGACCTTCGATGCGGACGCCGTTGGCATCAAGCGCATCGAACTCATAAACCCCGTCATCGGCCTCGATCTTCGTCACGTTGTAGCCTTGTGCCGTAAGCTTCTGAGTGACGTCCGACGTCGAAAGCCATTTTTCTACTGGGATATTGAGGCGGTTCTTGTGGTGGTCGTCGGCAAGTGCAGAACCTGTGACAAACAACAGAGCGGCGAGAGTGGAAAGCGTCAGAGCCTTATGCATGTCTTGATCTCCGTGTTTTGGGTTGGCCGGTTGAGCCAATGCGTGCACTCTCTCGCACGTGCGCTGACGCACTCCTGATGGCTGCCGTCAGCGAATTGTCAGGATCGTTTCGGCATCTATTCGTCCCATGCGCTACTCATCTCGCTTCCTCATGGCCGCCGCCCTGACGACGCTGCTTTTCGCCGGCGGCACCGTCATCTCAACCGCCGACGACGATGACGCCCGCGATCATGAAATCGCGCGCCAGGCACTTGTCGAAGGCCGCATCCGGCCGCTGACCGAGATCACGGAAGCTTTCAAAACTCAATTTGCGGGCGAAATCGTCGGCGTCGAGCTCGAGGCCAAAGGTCCCGATAGGTTCGTCTACGAATTTAAAGTTCTGACCCCCGAAGGAAAGCTCAAGGAAGTCAAGGTCGACGCAAAAACCGCGAAAATTCTCAAGGTCGAGGATGACGACTGATGCGCATTCTTGTCGTCGAAGACGAGCCGAAGATCCTGCATAGCGTGGTGACGGCGTTGACGGCCGCCAATTATAACACCGACGCCGCAAGGGATGGCGAAACGGCCTGGTTCCGCGGCGACACTGAAGACTACGATCTTGTCATCCTCGATCTTGGCTTACCGAAAATGGATGGGCTTTCGGTACTCAAGCGTTGGCGCGCCGCCGGCAAGATGATGCCGGTTCTCGTGCTTACTGCGCGCGGTGCCTGGTCCGAGCGTGTCGACGGCATCGATGCCGGCGCCGACGACTATCTGACAAAGCCCTTTCACGTTGAAGAATTGATGGCCCGCGTGCGGGCGCTCATCCGTCGCTCCGTCGGGTATGGATCGCCGGTCATCGAAGCGGGCGCGCTGACGCTCGATACCCGGCAGATGCGTGTCTCGCTCAATGGGGCGCAGATTTCGGTTTCGCCTCTCGAATACAGATTGATAGCCTATCTCCTGCATCACAAGGGCCGCGTCGTGCCGCCTTCCGAGCTCATTGAGCACCTCTATGGCGACGACGACGCGCGCGATGCAAACGCGCTTGAAGCGGTCGTGACGCGGCTGCGCAAGAAGCTCGGGCAGGACCTCATCGAGACGCGCCGGGGCTTCGGCTACGTTGTTTCGGACGCGCCCGCATGAGCTTTCGCTCCCTCCGCCTGCGCCTCCTCATCGCGGGTGCTGTTTCGATCCTAATCGCGCTCGGGCTCGCCGCGTTCGGGCTGACGCTGCTTTTCGAGCGGCACGTCGAACGCAGGATCGATGCGGAGCTCACCGTCTATTTGAATCAGCTCGTCGCCAACCTCACGTTGGAGCCATCGGGCGAGCTTGCCGTTCATCGTCCACCCGCCGATCCTCGTTTCGAGGAACCGCTATCGGGTCTCTATTGGCAGATCGACGTCGGACTTGTCGGCAAAACACTGAGGTCGCGTTCGCTCTGGGATAGTGCCCTTACGTTGCCTCCCGAGCGCGAGGTTGACGATGTGCCGCATCATTATCGCGTACCGGGCCCAGGCGGAGAAGAACTCTATCTGCTGCAGAAGAGCATCGAATTGCCGCCACGTCTCAACGGCTCGAGAGTGCGCGTCGCCGTCGCCTGGAGGGCCGAGGAAATCCGGAATTCGGTTCGCGACTTCGCGTCCGAGCTTGTTCCTTTCCTCATCCTTATCGGATTGCTTCTCATCGCGGCGGCGTGGGCGCAAGTGACCATTGGATTGCGCCCACTCGCGGCCATTCGCCGGAAGCTCGGTGCAATTCGCTCGGGACATGCCCGGCGACTGGAATCCGGCTTTCCCGCGGAGGTGCAGCCGCTGGCGGAGGAGATCGACGGTCTTCTCGATGCGCGCGAGAAAGCGATCGAACGCGCCAAAGCCAGGGCGGCGGATCTTGCACATGGGCTTAAGACACCGCTGCAGGTTCTCAACGGCGAAATCGAACGCCTGAGGGGCAAGGGCGAGACGGAAATTGCTGCCGACATATCGTCCCTTGCGGATGCGATGCGCCGTCATGTGGATCGCGAGCTTGCGCGCGCCCGGCTCTCCTATGTCTCGCGCAATGCTTCAGCCAACCTGAGGTCTGTCGTCGATCGCGTTGTCCGCGTCGTCAAACGGACTCCGCAAGGACAGAAGCTCGATTGGGACATCAATGTTGGCGAAAGCCTCACGGCACCAATTGAAACCGACGATCTCAGCGAAGCCCTGGGCAACCTCGTCGAGAACTCCGTCCGCCATGCGCGCACGCGCATTTCAATTTCGGCGGGCGCTGAAGCCAAGCAGATTTTCATAGTCGTGGCCGACGACGGCCCCGGCATTGCAGAAGATCATCGATCGACCGTGCTGGCGCGCGGCCAGCGACTCGATACGCAGAGCGAAGGTGCAGGGCTCGGACTCGCGATCGTTTCGGATCTCGCCGAAGCGACCGGCGGCCAACTCATCCTCGACGACGCAAATCCCGGGTTGATTGCAAAACTGCAGTTTCCTGCGGATTTGGACCCGCCAGAAGGTAAGTCCAAGTCTTAGGAGGTCCCGCGCCGAAGCCTGGAACTCAGCTTGAAGACGTTTGTTTGAAGTTATTTGTGTAAGTGCGTGACGCGCCGATCAGCGATTATTAATATTGAAGCCATAGCTTTCTTGCTGCCGGATACACGCGATTTACTAGATCTCAAAAGTGAACTTCGTCCAGGCAACGAGCCGGACACGATCATTCGGAGAGCGAAGATGGCACGACATCGTGCAACATCGGTGGCCCTGTTCTTTGCAGTCGTCTCGCCAGGGATTTGGGCCGTCACTTTTCCTGCGGCCGCGGAGGATGTTCCCGAAAGCATGAGGATCGAACAGAAGGCTCTGAAAGACTATTCGCAGAATCCCGTAGTTCCGATAGACCGCGGAAATGCCCATCATAGAGACCTTGGCGGTTCTGGAGGTGACGGAGCTTCTCCGGATCAGGTTGCCCCGGCACTTCCCGACGCGACGGCGCCACCGCCGGCGCAATCCAACCCAAACGGCGGGGCGTCCCAGTAAGCCGCCAGGCATCATCGCGCAATCGGCGTGGGCGTCAGAACGGCCCGCGCGCGGCTATGCTTTCAATGACGCCGCTAAGATTGCGAACGCGTGCATCATAAGCTTTCGTAAGACACGCGACGTCGTTTCCGCAGGACTCCCGCGTCTTCAACCAAGCGCGTTGCGCGTCCTGAATGTCGCCGCGCTGTCCCATCGCGACAAGCGACGTCGCCACTCCGAAAAGCGTCGCCAGCCGGGCTTCCTGCGGACCCAAGTCGTAGTTTCGACAGATTGTTCGTTCGGATGGCGAGCTTGCCTTGTTGCAATCAATCGGCGCGTAGGCGTGCGCCTGTGCGAGGGATGATCGAAGCACTACAGCCGCCAAAACGGCACTCGCGTAGCCTACGCGCATTCGCTTGTCCTCCGCGATTATCGGCGTCGCTGCTCTAACAGCGGCGAAGCCTGGGTGTCAGCACGGATCGGCGGCAGAAGGCCCTGCTAAGGTTGTGCCTTCACCGTCGATGTTACGACTGCCGCGACGGCCTTGGCGTCTTTTTCGGTCGGATCGCGGTCGCTCGGCACCTGTGTCGTTCCGGGCGATTGTTCGATTGCGGCCAGCCATTGCTCGGTGCGAACGAAATCCGGGTCAGCCACGAAGCGTTCGCTTGGCGCAAATCCATCGGCGCGGCAAACAGCCTGCGCGACAAGCTTGCGAAACTCCGGCACGTCGAAATAGGAGGCGTGCACCAATTCCTTCCAGGTGAAATACGTGCTGATCGCGGTGTCGGCGCTATGCGGCGGTACGGCGAACCGGATCTGTCCTATCGCCTGCCGGAACTTCGCAATGGACTGGCTCGCCGCCGCGTTGCTGTAGTCGGTCACCAGATCGGCGACCGAGGCAGGCAAGCGCGGCTGCGATCGATCGAGCCAAGGTGGCCGATCGGCCGAGCCGGCCACGACCTCGCCTTCGGTATCATTGCCGAAGCCGGCGCGCTTCACTTCCGAATTCGTGATGCTGTTCAGGAACCTGCTCGATACGCCGCTGATGACGGATGCAAGCGCCTGGATCGTGGCCATTAACACGAGCGCGATGACGCCGAATATCAGCGGCGTCACGACCATCGGAATCGCCAGCGACCAGAGCAACCGCTGGCTGCTTGCTCCGCTTATGTTGTTCGCGCCCAAAAACCACGACAGCTCGTCAGTCACGAGGTGCAGCAGAAGTCCGCTGTTGTAGGTAAGATCATGCCCACCGCCACAGATGACGCCGCCTTCGCAAGGCTGTCCATCCTTGGTCTCGAGAAAGCGTTGGCGAAAGCGCGTCGCGCGCTCGATCTCGGAAAAATTCGGATACTTCGCCTCCAGAGCTTTGCGCTTTTCGCGAAATTGCCGCCAGAGAGCCGCTCGTTCCTGCTGCGATTGATCAGACTGCGGCGTCGCCGTTGCGCTGGTTTCTCTATCCCGGCTTTTGCGGATGGCGGCTAACTCATCGCGCAGCGCCTTCATATCTGCTTCAGCTTCGGGTGTGAGGTTCACCTCGTAAACATGCGTGTAGAGCCAGTTAGACAGGCCGACGATCGTCGGCGGCGAAAACAGAACCGCCAGATAGATGAGCGGCAGCGCAATGACCGAAACCAGCGTGATCGTCGAAACGGCGAACGACTTGTCAAAAAATGTCAGACGGGCGTCCGGAAGCAAGGCCAGACCCTGGATGGCTTCGTCATCGGGGTGCGCAAAAGCGCGCCAGCGTGCACCGAAGTTTTCCCGCGCTCGCCTCGTCACGCGGCGCCTATGATCGAGCATGGCCCGGCCGTCGAGATATTTAAACAGAAAATAGATGGTGATAGCTGGGGTACTCATGAACGCAATCGTCCAGTACTGGACGCGCGGAAACAGGCCGCCGAACAGCATGCGGTCACTCGTGAGGATCGTCGCGACCTGATAGATGAGCAACATCAACAGCAGCATCATCGACGCGACGAAAATGACTTTGCGGACGAGGCTCAGGCGGGTCAACAGCCACAGCTCTTTGCGCAGATTGATGAAGGGCGTGCCGACGGTGATCCAGCGCTTCAGGTTGGGCAGCGTCTTTCTGCGTGCCGCGCATTCGAGCAACGCCGAGGAGACAACCGAACCGCCGTGGCTGTGGCCGATGATGCAGTAAGGCTCGCTCCGCGCTTCAAGCTCGCGCATCATCTTCGCCAGCCTTGCCCCGGCCTCGCGGCGCTCGACCTCGCTATTGTCTCCCGGCCAAATGAATGGCTTCACATCCAGCCTGCCGTCGCGCCCTTCGACAAGCTCGCGAAGATCGTTCTCGAACGTGCTTTGTGCCTCCCACCATTGGAGCTCGGGCGCCGACCCGCCATCGGCGTTTGTCTCCGTCGGCTTCGCAAACGTGCCGTGCACGGTGATGATGGTCGCCATAGCCTCTCGTCGTCCGCAGTACCGTTCGGATTATCCGCGCCCCCGGTAGAAAGCTGCGCGTACCTCGTCGCCCCGCGAGGAAAGCACCCTCAAGCCGGACGGGCGGCCGGATGATGCCGCAACCGATCGAACGTAGCATTACGTACGGCGCTGCCTTGACCCGAATATCGGGCTGTGTGGCATCAAAACCGCGGCGTTCCGGCCGATGCGATGCAGCTTTTCACAGCTGATGCCATTGCATTAAATTCTCTCCATCATTTGCGAAACGACGGCGGGTTAGGTCATTAAAAGTCCATCGCAAGCACCGGAAACGGATGCACAAAGACTTATCTCCCTCACGTCCTATTTTCAGAACCCCGCCAATCGAGACTCCATCGGCTGCCTCGTGTTTCTTCGGCAAGTGTTTGCATGCTGATGAATGCCTTCACAGCAATTGGGAGACCGAATATGAGCCAGAACAACGCGGCATACTTTCAGCGGTCGATCTTGCATCTTCTGCGCCGCGTAGATCAGTGCGCGACCCAGCTTTACTCAAATGAAACAAGCGATAGCGATCTGACCCTCAGGCAGCTCGCTATCATGACCGCGATCTCGCGTGAGGACGATTTGAGCCAGACCGATCTTGTCACGATCACCGGCATCGACCGGTCGACCGTCGCAGGTATCGTCAGCAGGCTAATCCGTAAAGGGCTCCTCGAGCGCCGGCGCTCGCCCGTCGATGGACGCGCGTACTGCGTAAGGCTCTCGAAACGCGGGCTCAAGGCAGTTGCAGGTGCCGACCGCCTTTACACGCGGATTGAGAAAAAACTTCTTTCCGGAGTCTCCGCGGCGGACGCCCACCAATTCGTATCAACGCTAAAAAACATTCTCGGCGCGCAGACCGCGTGAGAAGGATGTCAATGCATCGGCACATGAAATTTCGGACATCTCTTTCGCCCAAGCCCACAAATACTGACTGATAGCCTGAGTTTGCATTTGACCGGCTCGTCACAGGACTTATCATCCCGACCGCAAACCGCACGGTGGGGCTATGTCGAGCACGCCAACATTACGCCAGACTTTCCGGTGATGTCGTGACACACCGCGCCGCTACGATGGCCTTGGTGTCGACAGCGTCCGTGCACCCGCGGGACCGGTTCGACTACTGGCATGAGGTGGCGTGCCGGGCCATGGTCCCATTCGAATGCCGGCCGCGCGACCGCGCCGGCTTCGAGGGGGAGATCAGCTCGGTGCCGTTCGCAGGAGCTTTCCTCACAATCTCCAGCAACAATGGCGTGACCAGCTGGCGGACTGCCCGTCAGATCGCGCAGTCGAAGGATTCCATTTTCATCTGCTCGCAAGTCTCCGGAAGCACGAGGGTCAGCCAGAACGGCCGCGATGCTCTTTTACAAAGCGGCGATCTGACCCTCGTCGACAATACTGCGCCGAGCAGCGTTGTGAGTTCGATCGGATCAAAGAAGCTCGTGATCGAGCTCGATCGCCGAAATTTCGAAGCGCGCCTGGGCCGCATCGCGCAATGGACGGCGCGGCGCGTCGACGGGGCCAGCGGAGCCGGTGCACTCGCGTCGAATTTCATTCAGCTGCTTCCGGCACAACTGTCGCTGCTCAGCGATACCGCCCAGAGTCAGATCTCGCATCAGCTCATTGATCTGGTGGCCTTGGCGCTTACGGAAAGCGATGGTAACGCCACAACACGCTCCTCCGGGCGCCTTATCTCGCTCCTGCGGCTCAAGGCTGTCGTCGATGCCAATCTCACAAACCCCAACGTGACGTGTGAGGAACTCGCGGCCGCGGCCGGCATCTCGGTGCGCTACGCCAACCAGCTGCTCGATGCCGAAGAAACATCGCTGCAACGGCTCTTGTTCAGCCGAAGAATTGTCAAATGCCAGGAAGCACTTGTCGATCCCGCTCAAACACATCGGCAGATCAGCGACATTGCGTATTCCTGGGGCTTCGGAGACGTTTCACACTTCGGGCGGCTGTTCAAAAGCGTAACGGGCCTGACGCCCCGCGGCTACCGGCTGCAAGCGCTGAAGTCGGCTGCAGGCCGTTAGAATACTTTGCGTATTGCGCAGGCGCCGACGGTCATGGTGCGCCGCGCCGAGGAACCAAGTGCTGAACTTCGCCGTTTCGATCCGAGCTAACGGCATGTGCTCAGGTTTGCCCAAATGCCAGCCTCCCGGCCACCTGTTGCCCTAATCGAAACGTAACCAGGGTATGCGATACTGGCGCGATGCCCGCCAGATTTTGTTGGAGCTTATCTTGAGCGCCCGGCACGAAGTTCTGATGCGCGCTAGGGCGCTGCAAACTCTGGCGATTGCCAGAGCCGTCAGATTCCTCATTCGGACTTCTACCAATCTCTCACGCGCGGTTTTCATCGGGCTTGTCGTACTCGTCGTCCTACACGCTTATCTGATCAAACGCGAGCCGGCCCCTCCGTCCATCGAAATCGTACGGACACATCCTTTCGCGTCTCCGGAAACTCCAGCGCAGCAGTCCCACCCCCCATCGGGGCCCGAGAACACGAAGACGGAGCAGGCACCCTCTCCGTCGCAACCGGCCGATCAAAAAACTCCGGCACCTCTTCCGCCTGCGCTGCAGAAGGCGCCCGCGTGGACCGAAAGCGAAATCGCGGACGCCAAAGCTGAATGCGCGCGGCTGCTCGACAAGATGACCGTCGTTACCGAGCCGCTTCCTCCCGCAAGAGAGGGCACGTGTGGCGCGCCGGCGCCGCGAGAGCTTCAGAGTATCGGCGAAAGCAAAGTGAAATTTCAGCCGCCTGCAACACTCCGGTGTCCGATGATCGCGGCGCTAAATACCTGGGTTTCAGACAAGCTGCAGCCCGCTGCCAAGAGAAGCTTCGGCTCACCGATCGTGCGCATATTGGCGGGGTCCTACTCATGCCGAAATCGCTATGGATTGGCACGCGCGCCGATCAGCGAGCATGCCTTGATGAATGCCATCGATATCTCGGGATTCGTTCTCGAAAACGGCAAGATCGTCCGGGTTTCGAGATCATGGACTGCGCACAATGATGAAGAATCCAGAGACGCTCCGAAAGCAGGGGTTGCACATATGCGCGCAAAAACCGTGACTGTCGTTGCGGTTCGGGTCGGTGCTCCCAATTCCGTCGCGCATGGGGCCGACGACAGTTCGAAGACCAAGCCTGATGACGCTAAAAAACCCGAGAAGGACGCGACTTCAGAGTTTCTGCATGTGGCCCATGACGAGGCCTGCAAGATATTCGGGACCGTCCTCGGTCCCGACGCAAACGCGGCACACCACGATCACTTTCATCTCGACATGAAAGAGCGAAAATATCGCTCGATCTGCCAGTAAAGCCTAATCCGTAACGGCAAACGAACGCGGCGGTTCGCCAGCACGAGCGATCTCGGCCATTGTCGAGAGAGCGCTTTCGAAATAACGCGTGTAGCGGGTGCTGTCGAACAGCGGAGCAGTCTCACGCTGTCTCGCAAGTTTCGCTCGGAGATCGGCAAGCTTGGTTTTATCCTGCGCCAGGGCGAGCGCGGCCTCCGCATAGTCTGCGAGGCTTCCCGTAACGAGTTCCGGCAAACCGGCCGCCGTCAGCAGACTTGCCGCGACGCGGCCCGAGAACGTTTCCCCCATCGCAGTAAGCACCGGCAAACCCGCCCACAATGCGTCGCTCGCAGTCGTGTGGGCGTTACAGGGAAGCGCGTCGAGAAACAGGTCGGCGAGACGATGCCGTGCCAGATGCTCGGCAATCGGCAGGCGGCTCGCAAAAACGAGCCGGTCCGGATCGACGCCGCGGGCAGCCGCCTCGCGCCGCAGGTTCTCGCGGCAAGCACTGGTCGGAACCAGAAGCCATAGCACGGAGCCAGCAACCCTCCGCAGCAGCGACATCCAGACGTCGAACATCGTCGCGTTCAGCTTGTAGCTATTGTTGAATGAGCAAAAGACGAAGGCATCCTCGGGCAACCCGAAATCGGCGCGCGTCACGGGCGTTTCGGAAATCTTTCGCTTCCGGTCGTTCGGCTGATAGCAATCCGGCAGATGCACGATCCGCTCCGAATAACCCGCCTGATGCTCCATCGGCGCGACGATCGGGTCCGTCAGGATGTAATCGATGCCATCCATGCCCATCGTGCACGGATAGCCGAGATAGTTCACCTGAATAGGCGCCGGCCTGTAGGTGAGAATTTCCGGCCGGCCGTCCCGCGTATAGCCCTTGAGGTCGACGAGAATATCAATGCCGTCTTCGTGGATTGCGTGCGCAGCGCTCCGGTCGGTCATAGTGCCGATCTGCACATAGCGGTCGAACGCAGCAATGATGCGCCGGCGCAAATCCGTGCCGTCGTCGGGGCTGAAGCAATATCCGAACAGCTCAAACCGGCTGCGATCAATGTTCTCCAGGACCTCGACGAGCAGCATCGCAGTCGCATGGTTGAAAAAATCCGCGGACAGGAATCCGACGCGAATGCGCTGGCCCATGCCCAGTCGACCGCGATGGTCTTTGAAGCGCAATGCGTCAGGTGCCGCAAGCGTTGCAGCATGGCGCTGCCCTGCTTCCAATTGATCGGCGCGCGTTGCGGGTGTCGAGATCAGCTGGAAGGGTGCGACGTGCGCTCCCCGCTGCCGGAACTGATCGAGACACTCCTGCTCCTCACGATCCAATCCATCCCAATCGCAGAGAACGCGCCGCAGGTTTGCCAGTTCGAAGCGGTGAACGATCGAGTCCGGCGCGTGCTCGACCGATTTGATGAATGCTGCGCGCGCCTCGTCGTAGCGTTCGCGCTCCTTCAGTGTCACTGCGAGATTGTAGTGCGCGACGGCCAGCGTCGGCTCGAGTTCGATCGCCTTCTCGTACGCCTGGATTGCGCCAGTCGACATCCTCATGCCACGAAGCAAGTTGCCGACGTCGGCATACGCTTCGGCGCGATCGGGGTCGATCGCAAGGCCCGCCTGATAGCTCGCGAGCGCCTCCTCCTTGCGCCCGAGACTCGTGAACGCGAGCGCCATGTTGAGCAACGCGTCAGCCGAGGCCGGATCGGCGAGCGCGGCCCGGCTGTAGACATCGATGGCATCCTCATAGCGCCATTGCGTGCGAAGATAGTCACCGAGATCGTTCAAGCCTTTGGCCAGTTCTGCCGGACTTGCCGCCTGAGTAGCGAGTGCAGCCTCAACGTCGTGCATCGAGCCTGACGTCGCGAGTATGCGCTGCTCGAGCCGCCGCAACTCCGAAAGCGTAGGATCGACTTTCAGCGCCCGGCGGCAATACGCCAGCGCATCCGGAACATTGCCGCTTTGCAGCATCATCTCCGCAAGCCGCGCCAGTACCCTCGGTTGTTCGGGTTGCAGACGCAGCGAGGTCAGATATGCCTCCATCGCTTCCGCGTCGTTCTGGGCGACGCGCAGGAGGTTGCCCAGCACTTCAAAGGCTGCCGAATTCTTGGGTTGCAGCGCCACGCACTGCTTGCAGGCTTCGATCGCTTCTTTCGAGCGCTTGAGGTCGGCAAGAATGATGGCGAGGTTCAACCACGCCTGATGATACCGAGGATCGGAATCGAGACTCTGTCGAATATACTCGACGGCTCGCACACCATCGTTGCATTTGTAAGCGATCAGCCCGAGGTGATGGAGTGTCGGGGGATGGCCCGGCGCCTTCGCCAGGACACGGCGATGCGCCATTTCCGATTTCAGCCACTCGCCAGCCTGCAAGTAGTGCACGGCGTCGCGATAGTCGGCCGCGGCCGCCGGGTCAATCTGATGTGGCGCTGCGCGAGACGTCGCGAGCGCACGCCGTCGCTCTTTGCGGTTCATCGGTCACTCGAATGAATGCCTGATCGGCACAGTCGAGGGCCAGTCATGACTCCGGCAACGTGCGCGGAGCTTGCGGGACAGCCGGAGTACGAATCACCGCGAAAGCATTGCCGCCGTCTTCTTATTCAGCCGGGTGTAATTCCTGTGCTGCCGGCCGGCGCCGGCCAAGCCTCGCGAGCCAACGGCAGATGACGTAAAATACGGGTGTAAAGATCAGACCGAACACGGTCACGCCGATCATACCCGAGAAGACCGCAGTTCCGAGCGCCTGACGAAGCTCGGCACCGGCGCCGACGGCCCACACCAACGGCACGACGCCCAGCACGAAGGCGAGCGACGTCATCAGAATCGGCCGCATTCTCAGACGTGCGGCTTCCGTTGCCGCCGCGAACCGGTCGCGGCCCTGCGCTTCGAGTTGCTCGGCGAATTCGACGATCAGAATGGCGTTCTTTGCGGCAAGGCCGATGAGAACGATGAAGCCGACCTGTGTCAGGATGTTGTTGTCCATGCCGCGCAGAATGACGCCGGAAATCGACGCGATCAGGCTCATGGGAACGATCAGGATGACGGCGAGTGGCAGCGTCAGGCTTTCAAACTGCGCCGCGAGCACCAGGAATACGAATGCGACGCCGAGCGCAAATGCAAACACCGCCGTGTTGCCGGCGCGGATTTGCTGGAAGGCGAGATCCGTCCACTCATAGCTGAATCCCGGCGGCAGAGTCTCGGCCGCAAGCTTCTGCATGATGTCAATCGCCTGCCCTTGCGAATACCCCGGAGCAGCGGAGCCGTCGAGTTCAGCGGCCGGGTAGAGATTATAGCGCGGAACGCGAGACGGACCTGAAACGTCGCTCACCGTCGTGAAGGAGCCAAGCGGCACGGTATCGCCGTTGGCGTTCCTGACCCTGATGTTGAGTGCGTCCTTGCTGGTCAGGCGGAACGCGCTGTCGGCCTGCGCGGTCACGCGGAACGTTCGGCCGATAATATTGAAGTCGTTGACGTAGATCGAACCGAGATAGGCTTGGAGCGCCGCGAACACATCGGGGATATTGACCCCGAGCATCTCGGCCTTGACACGATCGATATCGAGATAGAGTTGCGGCGTCGCCGTCTCGAACAGCGAGAAAACCTGCCTCACGCCCGGAGTTTGCGCAGCTTTGCCCATCATGGCGTTGACGGCATTCTGCAGCACGCTCGGGCTCGCGCCCGAACGGTTCTCGACCATCATCCGGAACCCGCCTGCGCTGCCGAGGCCGCGAACGGGCGGCGGCGCGACGACGAGAACCAATCCATCCTGAATTGCTGAAAACTTGGCGAGCAACGCAGCCTGTATTGCTTTGGCCGACTGCGCCGGATCCTTGCCTCGCTCTTCGAACGGCTTCAGGACGACAAACACGGCACCGGCATTCGACGCATTGACGCGTGTCGCACCGGAGAAGCCCACGAGACTGACGGCGTGCGCGACGCCCGGCACTGTCAATGCGAGATCGACGACGCGCTTATTGACGGCGTCGGTGCGCTCAAGCGATGCGGCTGGTGGTAGCTGCACGATCGTAATCAGATAGCCGCCATCCTGATCAGGAATGAAGCCGATCGGCGTTTTGCGGAACTCGTTCAATCCGAAGGAGATGAGCCCGACATACACGACAAGCATCACAACTGCGAAGCGGACGATCTTGCCGACGAACCAACCGTACCCCACCGAAAGCTTGTCGAAGCCCCAGTTGAACATCCTGAAGAATGCATGGACGGGCCACATGAGCAGACTGGTGCGGTGCGCCTCGGTATGAGGCTTCAGCAGCAGCGCGCAAAGCGCCGGAGAAAGCGTCAACGAGACGATCAGCGAGATGATCGTCGCGCCGGCAATCGTCAGGGCGAACTGCCGATAGAATTGGCCCGAGATGCCGGTGATGAACGCCGACGGAACGAACACGGCCGTCAGCACGAGCGCGATCGCGATCAGCGCCGTTCCGACCTCTTCCATCGTGCGATAAGCCGCTTCGCGCGGGTTTAACCCGTTCGCGATGTTTCGCTCGACGTTCTCGACCACGACGATGGCGTCGTCGACGACGATGCCGATTGCGAGCACCAAGCCGAACAAGGACAGGTTGTTCAGCGAGAAGCCGAACATCGCCATGATGAAGAAGGTGCCGATGAGCGACACGGGAATGGCCACAATCGGAATGATCGCCGCGCGCCACGTCTGCAAGAAGAGAATGACGACGAGGACGACAAGGACGATCGCTTCCAAAATCGTTTGGACGACCGCGTTCACCGACTGCTGAATGTAGTCGGTTGGATCGTAGATGATGTCGTATTGGACGCCCGGTGGGAAATTCTTCGCAATTTCCGCCATCGTGTCCTTGATCTTCTGCGCCGTGTCGATGGCGTTCGAGCCCGGCAACTGGAAGATACCGAGACCAACGGCGGCGGTCTTATCGAGATAGGAATTCACGCCGTAGTCGAGGCCCGCAAGCTCGACACGCGCAATGTCCTTCAGCCTGACGACGGCGCCGCCGCTGCGCTTGACGATAATCTCGCCGAATTGTTTGGGATCGGCGAGGCGACCAAGCGTCTGGATGGTGATTTGAAATGCGCCGGGATTTTTAATCGGCGGTTGATTCAAGGTGCCCGCAGCGACCTGTACGTTCTGGCCCTGCAGCGCCGCAACCACGTCGTTCGCCGTCATCGCCAAGGACTGGAGACGATCGGGATCCAGCCAGATGCGCATCGAGTAGTCGCGGCCGCCAAAGACCGTGATCGAGCCGACGCCCTGAATGCGACTCAGCGTATCGACGACGTTGACGTTGGCGTAGTTGGAAATAAACAGCGTGTCGCGCGAGTTGTCAGGCGACAAAAGATGCACGACCATCATCAGGTCGGGCGACGCCTTGGCGACGGTCACGCCGATGTTTCGGACGTCGGCGGGCAATCGAGGCTGCGCGATCGCAACGCGGTTCTGAACCTGCACCTGCGCGATATCGAGGTTCGTTCCGATGTCGAACGTGATCGAGATCGAGAAACGGCCATCGTTCGTCGAGTTCGACGAGATGAACAGCATGTGCTCGACGCCATTGATCTGCTGTTCGAGCGGCGTCGCGACGGTCGCCGCCACAACCTCGGCGCTTGCGCCAGGGTACTGTCCGGTGACGTTGACAACGGGCGGCGCAATGTCGGGATACTGCGCGATCGGCAGACGCGTGACCGACACCGCGCCCAGGATGATGAACACGATCGAAATAACGGCCGCAAAGATCGGCCGGTCGATGAAGAAATGCGAGATGCGCATCCGCTCTTTGCCTGCTTAGTTGGTTCGGACCGCCTGATCCTTCGCAGTCGCTGCTTCGGCTGTCGCTTGTTGAGGAGCGACCTTGACGCCCGGGCGCACGCGCATCAGGCCGTTGACGATGACGACATCGTCGGGAGCGAGGCCTGCGGTAATGACCCGCAGACCGTCGACGACCGGCCCAAGCGTCACGTACTTCGGCGTTGCGACATCGTCTTTTCCGATGGCAAAAACGAACTTTCGCACCTGTTCCGTGCCGATTGCAGTGTCCGGAACGAGCAGCGCTTCCGCGGGTGGAGACGCCGAGATCCTGATGCGTCCGAACATTCCGGGCGTCAGCTTGCCGTCGGCATTTGCGAACACTGCGCGGCCCCTGATCGTCCCTGACGAGCGGTCGATGACGTTGTCGACGAAATCGATTTTGCCTTCATGCATGAAATCTTTCTCGTCGATAAGCTTCAGCGACACGGGCAGCTTCATGCCACGATCGGTGCTGTCGGCCTGCGCGTCCGACGCCGCCCGCAAATAGCGGAGATAAGACTGCTCATCCATCGTGAACTCGAACCGAATCGGGTCGACGGAGACGATCGTGGCAAGAAGCGTCGTCGTGCCAGTCGAACCACCCGTCACGAGATTGCCCACCGAAACGCGGCGATCGCCGATGCGGCCCGAAATCGGCGCCGTGAGCTCGGTGAAATCCAAATCGAGTTGAGCCTGGCGGGTCGCTGCTTCCTGCGCCGTCACGTTCGCTTCCGCGACGCGCTTCGTTTGAACGCGCTGGTCTAACGTCTGCTGCGTGATCGACGTGCCGCGAACGAGATTTTCACCGCGCTTCAGATCGGCCTCGGCAAACGCGAGATTGGCCTGCGCCTGCGAGACGGCAGCTTTCGATTGCTCAAGCGCAGCCTGGAACGGGCGGCGGTCGATCGTGAACAGCGGATCGCCCGCCTTCACCATCTGGCCGTCGGTGAAATGAATTTTATCGAGGTAGCCGGAGACGCGCGCGCGCACTTCGACGAAATCGACGGCGACGAAGCGGCCGACATATTCGTCGTAGTCCGAGACAAGTTTCTTGACGGGCTTCGCGACTGTCACGACGGGCGCCGGCGGAGCGGCGGCCGTCTGAGCATTCGACTTCTCCTCGCCGCACCCGGAAAGACCGGAGGCGACAAGAAGCATAGACGTTGCGATTAGGGCGGATCGGTTGAACAGCTTCTATCTCCGTCTTTCTGACTTTGCCGTGGTCGCATTATCGCGGAGTTGCCGGATGCGTTCACACGAGTGGCGTTTCCTGCATATCGCCGCACGTATTGAATTCGCAAAGGTGGAGGCGTGTACCCCCGTAAAGAACCAAATGACAGGGAACCACGAGTCGTGGTACCCGTTACCGATCGGTAACGCGTAGGTACCGACCGGTAACATCCTCGTCAAGGGGCCATGAACACATCTCAGGTCAATAGATTGCGCATAGGCGACTCTGCGGAACTCGCAGCGCTGCCGCCACGTGAGCGGATCATGGTTGCCGCCCGCGACCTTTTTTACCGCTATGGCCTCCACCCCGTCGGGGTCGACGCCATCGCCGAGGCGGCCCTTACCAATAAAATGACACTGTACAGGCATTTCAAATCAAAAGACGATTTAATCGTCGCCTATATCAAAAAACTCGCAGACGAAGGCGACGAGGTCTGGGAGCGCATTATTTCCGAAAACTCCGGCGATCCGCAAAAGTGCCTTGATGCCTGGGTGGATTACGTCGAAGACGTCCTGACCAATAAGCTCGAACGTGGCTGTGCCATTGCAAACGCCGCAGTCGAACTCGATCCGGAACATCCTGCTAGAGCCCTGATTGAGGCCTATAAACGCCGCAAGCGGGCCAATCTGGTAAAGCTTTTCAAGGCCGCGCGTTACCGGGATCCGGAGCTTCTGGCAGATGAAGTGTTCCTGCTTTTCGAAGGCGCGAGGATCAATATCCAGTGCGGAAAAAAGGGCCCGGCGTCTCGACTTGTCCGAATGCTGCGCAACTTGCTGGCAGCCGGCCCGCGTCTTTCTGGTTCGAAAGCCCGCCGAAGTCAGGGCGCTGCCTGATTCCGGATTCATAACGCATTGATTTCACAATGGTTTAATGGAGCCACGTAAATTCGGGCTCCGAGAGCCGTCCTGACGGTGCGCCTTGCGTAATAGATGACCTGCTCACCATATTAGTATAGCATTCGGGAAAATTTGGCAGACACCGAGAGACTGCTTGGCGGTCTTTATCCGAGACGAAGAGGACACAATGCGCAGTGCAGCTATCCGGTCGGCAGCAATGGCGATGCTCGGCGTTGCGTTGGCCTTCACGGCACCTTCAAGTTCGCGCGCGGACGATGGCTCGGTCGCGTGGGATGGCATCAAAAGTGCCGCCTTCGGTGCCCGCGACATTCTCGATGGAGCAGGCAAGGTAACACTGGACGCGCCCTATCGCGCGGAAGATGCCTCGACCGTTCCGATCAGCGTCCGTCTGCCGGCGGAGTTTGCCAAGGACGTCAAATCGCTAACCTTGGTCATCGACAAGAATCCTTCTCCGATTGTCGCAACATTCAACTACGGCGACGCGGCAGGAACCGGCGAGCGCGTTCTCGCAACGCGCGTTCGCATAGACCAATATTCCAACGTGCGTGCCATCGCCGAAACTGCCGACGGCAAACTTTATATGGCGTCGCGTTTCGTGAAGGCTTCGGGCGGCTGTTCGGCGCCGGCCTCTAAGGATGCCGAAGAAGCTGCAAAGTCGATGGGTAAGATGAAAATCAGGACGGCCTTCAAGGATCCTGAAGCTGCGGCGGCTCAGGAAGCCGAGGTGATGATCAAGCATCCCAACAATTCCGGACTGCAGATGGATCAGGTGACGGGCCTCTACACGCCGGCGCATTTCGTCGACAAGATTGAAGTCCGCACGGGCGAGAAGCTCGTTTTCACAATGACGGGCGGCATCTCGATCAGCGAAAATCCGCACTTCCGCTTTACGTATCAGGGCAACCCGTCCGACGTGATGAGCGTGCGCGCTGAAGATTCTGAAGGCATGAAGTTTTCGGGCAACTCGACGCCGAGTCAGTCCTAGCTCCTGCTGAGCGCGGCCACATGGCCGGCAAATTCTCAGACTGCGATCTGACGCCAATTGCGGGCGGTGGTCTTTTGGATCGCCGCCTTTTGCTTAAGAGCGGCGTTGTCTTTGTGGCGGCAGCATCGTCGCCCACCTGTTTTGCGCACGCCGGGACGGGCGATCCGCAGCAAGACGCAAATTGGGCCGATCCCCCTTGGCTGCACCAAACGGGCGGGCCGTTCAGCGGTTACGGCACGCCGTCGAAATACGAGAAATACGTCGTGCGCAATATTGGCGGCAATCGCGCTCCCGCCGGTGACGGCGTCTCCTGGACGCCACTCGAATACCTTGAAGGGATCGTCACGCCGAGCGGATTGCACTTCGAACGCCACCACAACGGCGTACCGGATATCGATCCCAAACAGCACCGCCTTGTGATCCACGGCCGCGTACGTCAGGCGCTGATGTTCACAGTCGAAAATCTGCTGCGCTATCCGATGCGCTCGCAGTTTTTGTTTATTGAGTGCGGCGGCAACAGCAATGCCGGCTGGCACGAGGAACCGATCCAGCGTCCCGTCGGGTCGTTCCACGGCCTCGTCTCGTGCTCGGAGTGGACGGGCGTGCCGCTTTCGGTTCTTCTTGATGAAGCCGGCGTCGACCCCAGCGCCTCGTGGGTCATTGCGGAAGGCGCGGATGCAAACCTGTTGAACGTCAGCCTTCCACTTTCGAAGCTGATGGATGATGCAATCGTGGCACTCTATCAGAACGGCGAACGGCTCCGGCCGGAGAACGGCTATCCCGTCCGGCTCGTCGTGCCGGGTTGGGAAGGCATCACGAACGTCAAGTGGCTGAGACGTCTGCACGTCACCGACCAGCCCGCCATGACGCGCAACGAAACAGCAAAGTACACGGAGCTGCTTCCGTCCGGCAAAGCGCGGATGTTCACGTTCGTGATGGACGCGAAATCGCTGATTACGTCGCCATCGCCGGGGCAGACGTTGAAGGGCCCCAACATTTATGAGATCCACGGCCTCGCGTGGAGCGGGCGCGGGAAGATTGCCAAGGTGGACGTCTCAGCCGATGGCGGCAAATCCTGGGCGGAAGCTCTTCTCGATGGGCCGGTGATGACACGCTGCTTCACGCGCTTCCGCATGCCCTGGAAATGGAACGGAGAGCCCGCCGTTCTCAAGAGCCGGGCAACCGACGAAACCGGTTACGTGCAGCCGGAGCGGGACGTTCTCATCAAAGAGCGGGGCCGCAACGGATATTTTCACTACAATGCCATCGCAAGTTGGGCGGTCGACGAGGATGGCGAGGTCCGGCATGTCTATTCTTAAGCCGACGAGCGCGCTCGTGCTGCTTATGTGCGTGGCGCTAGCGGGCCACGCTGCTGCACAAAACAATCCGCAAACGCCGCATCTTGGAACGCCGATGTCGAAGACCGAGGTCGCCAAATGGGATCTCACGGTTTTTCCGGACGGGCGCGGACTGCCTCCCGGACACGGCACCGCGAAAGACGGCCGCGCCATCTACTTGCAGAAATGCGCAAGCTGCCATGGCGACGAAGGCCAGGGTGCAACTGCGGAAGACCTCGTCAGCGGTCCGCACCCGCCGACGGCCGACAACCCGAGCAAGGCAATCGGGTCTTACTGGCCTTACGCGACGACGATCTTCGATTTCATCCGGCGCACCATGCCGCCCGCGGCACCGGGCTCCCTCTCGTCCGACGAGATTTATGCGCTGACGGCCTATCTTCTCGCCGCCAACAAGATCATCGCCGAAAGCGATGAAATAAATGCTCTCTCTTTACCGAAGATAAAGATGCCGAATCGGGATGGTTTCATCCCCATAGATGCCAAGAAGTGAACGGCGAAAGGCGCTTGCACTGTCATAATTCGCTTGTTGTCCGGCTCCGTCGCGGCTCGATCGGCTAACGTATTTGAATTAGTGTTGAAATACCCCGCTGCGTGCCCTATCTCCCCGCCCCAGCGCAATTATTGCGCTGCTCAATTGCCGGCTTGGCCGGCTGTTCAAACTTGGGAGCGGGCGAGTGAACAACGTACTCATCATCGGGGCTGGCGCGGCGGGTTCGGTCGTCGCGAAAAAATGCGCGATGAACCGCGACGTTTTCAAGAAAATCCATCTCGCCTCGCGCCGCATCGAAAGCTGCAAGAAAGTCCAGGCCGAGTGCGTGACGCCGATCGAGATTTCGCAAGTGGATGCGGACAATGTCGCCGAGATGGTCGCGCTCCTGAATAAGGTCAAGCCCGACCTCGTCATTAATATGGCGCTTCCCTACCAGGATCTGCCGATCATGGATGCCTGCCTGGAAGCGGGCGTTCATTACATGGACACGGCCAATTACGAACCGCGGGACGAAGCCAAATTCACTTATAAATACCAGTGGCCCTACCACGACAAGTTCAAGGCCAAGGGTCTTATGGCCGTGCTCGGTTGCGGGTTCGATCCGGGCGTCACGAATATCTTCTGCGCCTACGCGCAGGAGAAGCTCTATGATGAGATTCACACCATCGATATCGTCGACTGCAACGCCGGCAGCCACGGCAAGGCCTTCGCGACGAACTTCAACCCCGAGATCAATCTCCGCGAGGTGACGCAACGCGGCAAGTATTGGAAAGATGGCGAGTGGATCGAGATCGATCCGCTGTCGATCTCGACAATGATCGACTATCCGGAGGTCGGACCGGTGAAGTCGTACCTCATCTATCATGAGGAAGAAGAAAGCCTCGTCCAGAACATCAAGGGTCTGGAGCAGATCCGCTTCTGGATGACCTTCTCCGACAACTACATCAAGCACCTCGAAGTGCTGGAAAACGTCGGCATGACGCGCATCGATCCGGTCATGTATAAAGGCAACCCCGTTATTCCGATGGAGTTCCTGAAATCGCTGCTGCCGGAACCCTCGTCGCTTGCCGAGAACTACACCGGCAAGACGTCGATCGGCGTCGTGCTCAAAGGCGAGAAGAAGGGCAAGAAAAAGCGCTACATGATCTGGAACGTCTGCGACCACGCCGAGACGAATAAGGAACTCGGCGCGCAGGCGGTTTCATATACCACCGGCGTCCCGCCCGTCGTCGGTGCCATCATGATGTTCCGCGGCGAATGGAAAGGCACAGGCGTCTTCAATGTCGAGCAGCTGCCGGCCGTTCCGTTCCTCGAAGAGCTTGGCAAACAGGGCTTGCCGTGGCACGTGAAGGAGATCGAGAAGCAGGATCAGAAGAAGCTGTTTTCCGTCGATACCTGATGAGCGAAGCCGAAATTCTTAGCGTACGCAACGACGTGGCGGGGCTTGTTGCCCGAGCCTCTATGAGGCCTCGACAGCGCTCGGCGCGCTGGCATTCGGTGCCATCTATCTTGCGCTCGCGTATCTGACGTTCGTCTACAAATGGCCCGGTGCGACCGCTGGACCCGTTCGCGTTACAAACTAGCGCGCAGAACTGGAATTTGGTGACACGATTGGCAGACCCCTCAGAGCTTCAGTTGCAGTCCTTCGATTGGGCGCGCACAATTGCGACGCCCGCGTACGTGCTCGACATGGCAGCACTCAAGCGCAATCTGGCGCGTGCTGCCGAGATCAAGCGCGAAACCGGCTGCAAGATCTTGCTCGCGACGAAGGCATTCGCGCTGCCGGCTGCTTTTCCGGCGATGCGCGACGTGCTCGACGGCACGACGGCCAGCGGCGAGTACGAAGCGCGGCTCGGTTACGAGGAATTCGGAAAGGAAGTTCACGTCTATTCGCCGGCTTACGCGCCTGGGGAAGTCGAGCGTCTGACAAAACTGGCGCAGCACATTTATTTCAATTCGCCTGAGCAGATCGAAAAGAACCTTTCGGTGCTGAAGGCGCATCCGAATCTCAAGATCGGCATCCGGATCAACCCCGGATATTCGAACGCGACGCTCGGCGGCGCGCTCTACGATCCCTGTGCACCCTATTCCCGTTTCGGTGCAACGCGCGAGATGCTCGACCGCGTGCCGTGGGGACATGTCGATATTCTTCACACGCATGCGCTCTGCGAATCCGGAGATGCCGGATCGATCGGCCTGATCGAGCACGTTGCTCGGGAGTTTCCGGACTTCATCCGCCGCGTCAAAACAGTGAACTTCGGCGGCGGACATTTCATCAATAAGCCGGGATACGACATCCACAAGCTGATCGCGGCGATCAAGGCATTTCGGCGCGTGTTCAACGTCGAGGTTATTCTCGAACCGGGCGCGGGCCTCGTGGTCGACACCGGATACCTCGTCGCGACCGTTCTCGATCTCCATCACAACGAGAAGGACATCGCCATCCTCGATGCCTCGGCATCGACGCACATGCCGGACGTGCTGGAGGTGCCCTACACGCCTTCGATCGTCGGCGCCGGCGCACCCGGCGAGAAGCGACACACGTACATTCTCGGCGGCAAGACGTGCATGACCGGCGACATCATCGGCGAATACTCGTTCGACCGGCCGCTCAAGGCCGGCGATCGCGTCGTTTTCACGGACATGATGCAATACTCCTTCGTCAAGAATAACACGTTCAACGGTGTGCCGTTGCCTGATCTTGCCGTATTGAACGAGGATTATACCTTCGCCGTGCTTCGCTCGTTCGGATACGAGGAATTCCGGCGGCGCCTCGGCTAGGTGGCCGGGATAGTCATTCGTTCGCCGATTGGATAAGTTCGATCCGATCGTCCGGCGAAACCGGGCCCCCCAAAAGTTGCTGGCGTCAGGACGCCCATGAAATCAGAACATCCTAAACCAGTTCTGCTCGCCGATTATCGGCCCCCCGAATACCTGATCGATACGGTGGATCTCGACATTGCGCTCGATCCGATAAAGACGCGCGTCGTCTCAAAGCTATCGATCCGGCGCAATCCACAGTCGAAGATCACCGGCAAAACGCCGCTGAAGCTCGATGGCGAACTGTTGGAACTCGAAAGCATTTCGCTCAACGGCAAAAAACTCAGACGGCCCGCTTATACGGTCAGCGAGACCGGCTTGACGATCCCAGCCCCGCCGAAGGAACCGTTCACGCTTGAAGTGACGACGTTCGTCAATCCCGAAGCGAATACGGCGCTACAAGGAATTTATCTTTCGCGCGGCGTTTACTGCTCGCAATGCGAGGCACAAGGCTTCCGCCGCATTACCTATTTCTTGGACAGGCCAGACGTTCTTGCACGTTATACCGTGCGTCTCGAAGCCGATATCGCGATGGCTCCCGTTCTGCTTGCCAACGGCAATCCGATCGCGCGGGGCACGCTGGCGGGCCGTAAACGCCACTATGCTGTCTGGCACGATCCGCACCCGAAGCCGTCTTACCTTTTCGCGATCGTCGGTGGCGATCTGGCGTTGCTTGCTTCGATGTTCACAACTCGATCCGGCCGCAAGGTCGATCTTGGGATCTACGTCGAACATGGCAAGGAAGCCCGCGCGCATTGGGCGATGGATTCGCTCAAGCGGGCGATGCGGTGGGACGAAACGCGCTTCGGCCGGGAATATGATCTCGACGTCTTCAACATCGTTGCCGTGTCCGACTTCAACATGGGCGCGATGGAGAACAAGGGACTGAACATCTTCAACGACCGCCTGATCCTTGCGTCCCCAGAAACGGCGACGGACGCAAATTACGAGTCGATCGAAAGCGTCGTCGCGCACGAATATTTCCACAATTGGACGGGCAATCGCATCACCTGTCGCGATTGGTTTCAGCTCTGCCTCAAGGAGGGCCTGACCGTCTATCGCGATCAGGAATTTTCAGCTGAAAGCCGAAGCCGCACCGTGCAGCGCATTACCGACGTTCGCCAATTGCGAGCCCTGCAATTTCCCGAAGACCAGGGCCCGCTTGCGCATCCGGTACGGCCGGAGAGCTACATCGAGATCAACAATTTCTATACACCGACCGTCTACGAAAAGGGCGCCGAGGTCGTCCGCATGATCGAGACGATCCTAGGCCGCGAGAAATTCCGTGCCGGAATGGATCTCTATTTCGATCGTCACGACGGGCAGGCTGTGACCATCGAGGACTTCGTCGCCTGCTTTGCCGATGCGAGCGGCGTCGACTTCACGGAATTCATGCGCTGGTACACGCAAAGTGGCACGCCGGAACTGGTCTGCGATCTGACGTTCGACCGGCGCAGGAAGGCGGCCGAGCTGACCGTGCATCAGACGCTGAAGCCGTCTCCCGGCAAGGCGAAGAAGCAGCCGCAGTTCGTCCCCCTTGCCATGGCGCTCCTCGGCGAGAACGGCAAAGAAATGGATATCGCCGTCGAAGAGGGTAAAGAGATCCGTCCAGGCGTTCTGGCCGTCACCCACCATACCACCAAATTCCGTTTCGGAAACGTCACGTCGCGGCCGATACCCTCGCTGCTCAGGAACTTTTCAGCTCCGGTCAACGTCACGATTGCGCTGTCGGATGACGATCTCGCATTCATGATGCATCACGATAGCGATCTCTTCAATCGCTGGCAGGCAAGTAACAAGTACGCCTCGCGCAGCATCCTGGCGCACCTCGATGCCAAAAGGCCGAAAACGCTGATCGCGTCGAAAGCTTCGAAGTTCGCTGCGGCACTCGAACACGCACTCCACGATTCTACACTCGACGACGCCTACAAGGCCGAGCTTCTGAAGCTTCCCGCCGTGGCTGACGTGGCGCGCGAGAAAGCGGTTCGCGTCGATCATGCGGCAATCTTCGAAGCGCATCGCGCGTTCAGTTGCGCGGTCGCCGAAAAGCTTGCCGATACCCTCGACGAGGTTTACGCGCACACGTCGAATGGAGTCAAATTTTCTCCCAACGCCAAAAGCGCCGGCCGCCGGGCACTCAGGAACGCAGCACTGACTCTCATGACGATGCGCGGGACAGGGGACGACTACGCCCGACTCGAAGCCCACTATCGGCAAGCCTCAAACATGACGGACGCGGCGCATGCTCTCGTCCTCATCGCCGGAGTCGATTCTCCGGCACGCGACGACGTCCTTCAAGATTTCTTCGAGCGGTGGAAGGACGATCATCTGGTGATCGACATGTGGTTTGCAGCGCAGGCACAGTCGCCGCGCACCGAAACGCTCGACGAGGTGAAGGCGCTCTGCGCTCATCCGCTCTTCAAGATCACGACCCCAAACAAGGTCAGGGCCTTGATCGGGGCTTTCGCGATGGCTAATCCGCTGCAATTCAACAGGGCCGATGGCGCAGGATATGATTTCCTGGCCGAAAAGGTTCTGGAGATCGACGCCCTCAATCCGCAGGTTGCGGCACGCATGCTCGGCGCTTTTCGAAGCTATCGCTCGCTTGAACCGAAGCGTAAAGGCCGCGCCAAGTCGGCCCTGAAACGAGCTGCAATGGCTACACGGCTATCCCGCGACTGCCGTGAAATCGTTTCTCGCATGCTCGAGGATTAAAGATCCCGCCGGGTCGCAGAGCCGCCGTTTTGCTCAATGCCACTTTTTTGAGATTTGATTCCAAGTCGATTTTTTCTCCCTCGACAGGTGAGTCGCAAATCGGTGATTGTCGAATCAATGGCATGAGGAGCCGATTCGGCCCCGGCCAGGATTGGGGCACTTACACAATTCGGCAGGGGAATTGAGAGATGGCGCGGACTTGGTCCGTTCCTCACCGGGGGAACTTTGCCAGTTTGACCGCAAATCGGGTGCGCTCGCACGCCCCGCTCAAGGCGCTGCTGCATGCAGGCAGCCGCGACGTCCGGCGTGGTCCCCTTTTGATGTTATCCGCGTTGCTGACGGCCATCGGCATTGCAGTCCTGAACTTTGATTCGCAATCGCTCGCGACAGTGCTGCTCGTAGCTGGCGCGGGGCTGGCGGCAGCTCTCATCCTATCTTCCGGCCATGCATCGACCGCGGCCGTTGCCTCGAATATCCGGAACGGAGCTGCTTCGTGCCACGCTACGTCCTCCCGATTTCCCGAGCTTCTCGTTCAATCCCAGTCGAACGCGGGTCTCGACCGAGCCGCGTGGGCAAAACTCACGGCCCACATGAGTCACGAGCTCAGGACGCCCCTCAACGCCGTACTCGGATTTTCGGAGCTGATGTCGAAGGAGATTTTCGGACCGCTCGGATCGAGCGCCTATGGCGACTATGCACGCGATATTCACGCAAGCGGCCGCATGCTTCTAAAATCGGCCGAGGATGCGCTGGCGATTACGGCATTGCTGACCGCTCCGTCGCGCAAGGAGGCGCCGCGGCCATGCTACCTCAAATCAATTGTAGATGAAGCCTGCGCTTTTGCGGAGTACGATCTCGCATCGCGTGCCATCACGATCGAAACCGATGTCGATGCCGGCGTTGAGATCATCGGCGATCCACAGGCGACGCGGCAGATGCTGATCAACCTCGTCGCGGAAGCGTCACGAAATGCCTGCTCAGGCGCCGTCGTACGCATCGGAGCGTGTGCCACGAATGACACTGCCGAGCTTTCCATCGCGCTATCAGGTCAGGAAAGCTGCCAAGCCGCAAACAGCGATGACTTCGCCATGATCCTGGCACGGACGCTGTGCGAGCTTTCAAACGCCCAACTTACCGTCACGGATACATCTGCGGGGGTACGATCGTGGGCCATCCAATTCCTGGCCGCGACCCAAAATGATCTTTTTTCGGGGCGGGCGTGAGGTTTCGTCTGGGTGTGACGAAACGGACAAAGCGGCTACAGCCGAACATGAAGCCTAATCGGATTTGGTATCGCTATCGGCCTTGGCGGAATCGCCGCGCCTTAGAAAATTGGGTCTGCGCTTGTCGCGCCATGCTTGCAACAGTTTGCGTTCTTCGGGCGTCACGCTCGCTGCAATTTCGGCGAAAGAGTTATTGAGGCCGGTCCTGAACTGATTTTCCGTCTCTCTTAGCTTCGCCATCGCCGCTTTGAATTTTTCCTTGTCGAAGGGTTCGGTAGTCAACAGAGAATTGACATCAAGCCAGGCGTTGCGGACGGCTTCGCGCTCATCTTTCAATGAGGCTCGCGCATCGATAACCTGCCGGCGAAAAGCATCGCGATGTTCCGCAGGCAATTTCTGCGAGAAAGCGAGAAGACCGAATTCGCCGCGTGTGTGCCGAGAATAGTAATGCCAGACGGCGGTAGCGAGCCCGCCGATAAAGAGCAGATTGAGCGCCAGCGAGAAGATCAACGCCGGATATACCAGCCGCGAACGGCGGCCGCTCTGATTTGCCTCCACCGTCACAGCATATCCTCATCCAGCAAGACGTCGGCCTCATCGGTTTGGGCAACCTGACGGGATGCGTTCGCCGAATTCGTTCCCAAAAGCGCGCTGACAACGCTCGACTGTCCGGCAAGGACACCGAGGATGAGCGACGCAGCCAGGGCGGTCGCGGCCAAGCCATGGTGACGGCGCAGGGCGGGTCGCTGCACCGCTTCCGAACGTGCCGCAACAAGACGCGGCTGATGCGCGGCAGCCGTTGCGATCCGCTCCTTGAGGCTATCAAGACGCGAAGCATCGTACCGCGGTGCGCGATCGAGCAGCTCATCGAACAGTTCTGCATCGCGGAGCATTTTTCTGGCTTCGCCGCTATCGGCGATCAAAGCTGACAGTTCGTGACGGAGCGGCGCCGGCCAGCGCGTTCTATCGGCACCATAGGTGTCGAGAGCTGCCTCCAATCCATCAAGCCCGGCGGGCCTCATGTTCCGTGTCATTGTCTCACCGTCTCCCGCATTCAGGGCTCGTTGTCGTTGCGCAACGATTCCCATTCCGATTTCAAATCCGCTTTCAGCTGCCTGCGCGCCCGGCTCAGGAGCGACTCGACCGCTTCATCCGACACCCCCAGAATGTTGCCGATCTCGATTTGGCTTAATCCCTCGAAATGAAAGAGGGTCAGAGCCAATCGCTGCCGCTCGGGGAGCTTCTGCATCGCGCCTCCGACGCGGCGCTGGACATCCTGGCTTTCAAGTGCGGCCAACTGCTTGGCTGGCTCGGGAACCTCCGGCAACTCCTCAACCACCTTCACACGCCCTTGTCCGCGTACGCGATCAAGGCACAAATTCGAAACAACACGGCGCAGCCACGGCCTGATACCCGCAGGCCCCATCTCCAACGTCGCGCCGGAGCGCCAAAGCCGCAGGAACGCCTCCTGCGCCACGTCTTCGGCCTCGGCATCGTCCCGGAGCATCCGTCGTGCGATCGAGACGATGCCTCCGAGGTGACGTTCCATCAGCACGCCGAAAGCCCGGCTGTCGCCAGCACCGGCCTCGGCGACGAGGATAGCCTCGTCGTTTCGAGCCTCGGCCGCAGGCCGCGGACGGGCCGAGCTGCCATCGGTCTTCATCGCCGCCACGTATGCCCTCGACATGCTTTCCGCTGCCTACCTGGCTGTCGACTTGCCACGAGGCGCATAGGGTTAAATCCTGCGCGCCAATCTGCATCATTTGTCCACATGAACGCCATAGGACCGCGCAATCCGTCGCTCGCAACCGAACTCAGACAATAAGGCGCTCGAAAGCCTCTCGAACATCGGCAAGCGATTGTTTCAGCTTATGTTCCAAATCCTCGAAAGAGGCGGCCTCCCCGGCTCGGACGAGCAGCGATTTGAGGCCTTTGGGCGCGGAAGCGGAGTGAAACGGCCCCTCAAGGGTCAGGCGCAGAATTTGCGTCAGATCGTGCAGAAGCTGGCCCGCCGCCGACAGCCGGCGATGATCCTCCGCCGAAATAAGCCCTTCCGACGCGGCCGCGTCCAGAGTGACGAGCGTCGTCTGGTCGAGGATCCGAGGATGGTCGGCGGCGAAGATAAGTTGCAGATGCTGGGCGATAAACTCCAGATCGACGAGGCCGCCGCGGACCTGTTTCAGGTCCCAAATATCCCTCGTCGCTTTTTCAGCCTCTATCCGCTCCCGCATATCCCGGATGTCGGCAGCGATCTGCGCCCGGTCGCGGCGGGTCGTCAGAACCTTGCGGATTTCCGCTTCGACGCGTGCGGACAAATCCGGCGACCCCGCAATCACGCGGGCGCGCGTCAGCGCCATGTGCTCCCAGGTCCAGGCTTCCGTCGCCTGATAGCTCGCAAAGCTCGAAAGCTGCGTTGCGACCGGCCCCTTCTGGCCGGAAGGCCGCAGCCGCATATCGACCTCATAGAGCGCACCCTCGGCCGTTCGTGCGGAAATGGCGTTGATCAGACGCTGCGTCAGGCGCGTGTAGTAATGCTGCGGAGCAAGCGGGCGCGGCCCATCCGACTGCTCGGCACCGCGATCGAAATCGTAGACGAGAATGAGATCGACGTCGGATGCCGATGTCATCTCGCGGCCGCCGAGCTTGCCCATCGCGATAACCACGGCGGAGCCACCCGGCACGCGGCCGTGCTCTTCCTGCATCTGGCGACAGACTTCGCGGAGCAGCCCGGCAATCAGACGTTCCGCGACGATCGCATAGGCGAGCCCTGCTCCCGCTGCCGAAATGCTCCCGGTCAGCGTCCTGACGCCGATAAGAAACTTCTGCTCGCTGCCGATGATCCGCGCGGTATCGAGCACTTCCTGCATCGGACCGCCAGCACTCGTCGCGCGTGCCGCGGCGAAGGACTTGATCAGCAGGTCGTCGATCGCGTCCTCATCCAAGCGGCTGCCGAGCACGTGCGGGTCGAGCACAGCATCGAGCAGACGGCGGCGTTTCGACAGGATATGTGCCAAACGCGGCGCCGATCCCATGATGTCAGCGAAAAGCCGGATCAACCCCGGTTGGGCCTTGAGCAGCGAGAAGAACTGCACGCCTCCGGGCAATTCGGACAGAAAGCGATCGAAGCTCGCGATTGCCGCGTCGGGATCGACCGTATCGGCCAAAGCCGAAATCAAGAGCGGTTGGACTTCCGTCAGGCGCTCGCGGGCTCGCGGCGACCTTACCGATGGCGTCCGGCCGTGATGCCATCCGCGAACGATAGCCAGAACCTGTGCCGGCTGCGAATAGCCGAGGCGCTTCAATTCCTCAGCGGTCTGGGGATCATCCTCGGCGCCCGAGAAGACCATGTTCGAGGTTTCGGCGGTCAAAGCGGGCGCGTCCTCGAACAGGCCGGCGTAGTGTTTCTCGACCGTTTCGAGTTTTTCGGTCAGCTCGATCGCAAGCTCTTTGGCAGTCGGATACCCTGAAAAGCGTGCGAAAGCCTCCAACGTCGATGGATTCGCGGGCAGCTCGTGCGTCTGCTCGTCCGCGACCATCTGGACCCTGTGCTCAAGGCGGCGCAGATAGCGATAGGCTTCATCAAGCTCGGCGCGGCAGGCGGGCTTCACCCAACCTCGCTGTTCGAGCGATGCGAGCGCATCGAGCGTTGCGCGCACGCGCAAATCCGGCTGACGCCCGCCCGCAATCAACTGCTGGGTCTGCACGAAGAACTCGATTTCGCGAATGCCGCCGCGACCGAGCTTCAAGTTTTGCCCCGGAACGGTGATGCCGCCGATATCCCTGTATGCGTGAATCTGACGCTTCATCGCGTGGATATCGGAGATCGCCGCGAAATCGAGATACTTGCGCCAGATGAACGGCGACAGCTCATCGAGAAATGCGTTCCCTGCATCGATGTCACCGGCGATCGGACGCGCCTTGATCATCGCCGCGCGTTCCCAGTTCTGGCCGACCGTTTCGTAATAGCCGTGCGCTGCGGCCGTCGAAAGCGCGACCTGTGTTGCCCCGGCGTCGGGACGGAGGCGCAGATCGGTGCGAAAGACGTAGCCGTCGGCCGTCCGCTCTTCGAGGAGCAGAACGAGATCACGCGTCAGACGAACGAAAAAGGAATTTAGATCGCCCGAACCCGCAAGGCGGGATTTCTCTCGGTCGAAGAATACGATCAGGTCGATGTCGCTCGAATAGTTGAGCTCGAATGCCCCGAGCTTGCCCATCGCGAGGACGAAGTAGCCGGATCCTTGCTCGGGCGCCGTCCCATCGAGCGGTTGCCAAACGCCTTGCTCTGACGCTTTGCGAAAAAGGAAGCCAACCGCCGCCGCTACGGCCGCGTCGGCACTTTCCGACAGCACGCGCGTGACGGTCATCACCGGCCAGACGCCGCCAAGATCGGCAAGCGCCGTCAAGAGCGCGACTTCCGACTTATACTGCCGCAGTACTTTTTTCGCGGCCGCCATGTCCTGCACCTCGCTCATGGCCCGAACGAGGTTTCGTGTAATGGTCGCGAAGTGATCCTCGGGCGATCGTGTCAGAACGCGGTCCAGGCGCTCCCTATCGAGGGTCGCTAACGTTGCCAGATAGAGCGAACCCTCGAAAGTGCCACGCAGCAGGGCCTCGACCTTTGGATCACGGAACACTGCTGCGAGGGCCGGCGTGTTTGCCTCGGCCTCTGCCACGAGCGACGTCAGGCGCTCGGCGCCCCGACCGTCAGGGGCGGCAACCGGGGTTTCGGCGATGCGGGAGGCTAGGCTTGACTCGAGAGGCTGATCCATCGGCTCATTGTGCAGCAATACCGGCCGACACGTCACTATCTGCACTACCGCTGGCTGGCGACGCGGCAATCATGCATTTGCCGGACAGCAGCACCGCAACCTTGAGGCCGGGCTGATTGTCCTCAAGCCGAACCTCCCCATGGTGCAGCCGCGCAACCGCCGCGACAAGGCTCAGTCCGAGCCCGGTTCCTGGCTGCGTGCGGCTTGCCTCAAGACGGACGAACCGCTTCAGCGCCCTTTCCCGGTCGTCCGCCGCGATCCCGGGGCCGTGGTCGCCGACCGAAAATGCCGGTCTGCCCTCTTCCCGATAGGCACGAACCGTAATGGCGCTCCCGGGCTCGCCGCCACGGGAATATTTGATCGCATTGTCGATGAGATTGGCGACAGCTTGCCCAATGAGCTGGCGATTGGCGCGAACGAAGACATTCTTCTCGGCTTCGATCGACAGCGCGAAGCCCGCTTCTTCTGCGGCGGGCATGTAGAGTTCCGTCACGTCCTCGACAAAGCGTCCGAGATCGAATGTCTCGACACTTTCTTCCAGGGGCCCGGCTTCGAGACGTGCGATCAGAAGCAGCGCGTTGAAGGTCTTGATCAACTCGTCCGATTTCTCGATCGTCCTTTCCAAACCTTCCCGATACGCTTCCGCACCACGCGGGTCGCGCAGTGCCGCCTCCGCCGAATTACGCAAGCGGTTGAGCGGCGTCTTCAGATCGTGTGCGATGTTGTCTGAAACTTCGCGCAGACCGCTCATCAGCCCTTCGATGCGATCGAGCATTTCGTTGAGGTTTCCGGCCAGCGCATCGAGTTCGCCACCGCTGCCGCTCGTTGGAATGCGACGCGTGAGATCGCCGTCGATGATCGAACGGCTCGTCGCCGTGATCGCATCCATGCGGTTGAGAATGAGGCGGCTGACGGCAAGTCCGCCGAGAAGGCCCGCGACCGACAGCACGCCGAAACCCAGCAGAAATGCCAACCGGATCGAATCTGCGAAGGCGCGCTGATCTTCGATATCGCGGCCGACGATCAGGCGGACATCGGAGCCGAGATCGACGGGAATGGCGACGGCGAGATGGGAGGCGCTGTCGTCTCCGGCGGGCTGATAGCTGAAGACTCCGCCATGCGTATCTTCGGTCAATTCAGGCGGGATGCGGTTGAGGTTACCCGCGATCTTCACGCCCCCGGCATCCGCCAGATAATAGAGCCCGGTGCCGCGCAAGTGCGACATGGCCGCAACAGTCTCGGCAAGCTTCGCGCGTCCGCCGACCTTCATTTCGGACGACAGGATGCGGGCTTCGGCGGTCAGCACGCCCAGAACCTGATTGGTCAGGAGATTGTTGGTCTGCCAAAACAGAAATCCAACGACGAGGGCGGCGGCCAGAAGGAAGAATGCCACTGCCGCCGCGCTCAGTCCAAATGCCGTTGTCGACGCCGCTTTTGCGACGCGCTCAAGCAGGGCCGTCACGGATCGTGTATCCTGCGCCCCGAACCGTATGCAGTAACGGCTTGTCGAAGTTCTTGTCGATCTTGGCGCGCAAACGCGAGACGTGCACGTCGATGACGTTCGTCTGCGGATCGAAATGATAGTCCCAGACATGCTCGAGCAGCATCGTGCGCGTCACGACCTGTCCGGCGTGCTGCATGAGATATTCGAGGAGACGGTATTCTCGCGGCTGCAGCAGGATGTGCTCTCCGCCGCGAGTTACCCGATGGGAAAGCCTGTCGAGCACGAGGTCGCCGACGGCGATACGTGTCTGTTGCTCTTCCGGAGCGGTACGGCGCCCGAGGGCTTCGACGCGCGCCAGGAGCTCGGAATAGGCATAGGGCTTCGTCAGATAATCATCGCCGCCGGCGCGCAGGCCTTTGACGCGATCGTCGACCTCGCCCAGCGCCGAAAGAATGAGGACGGGGGTGCGGTTGCCTTGGGCGCGCAGCGACTTGATGACCGAAAGACCATCGAGACGCGGCAGCATTCGGTCGACAATCAGAACATCGTAGGCGCCGTCGGTCGCAAGCGCCAGGCCTGCCTCGCCGTCGGCGGCGAGATCGGCCGTGTGCCCATTCTCTTTCAAAGACTTCTGAAGGAACTGCGCCGTTTCCCTATCGTCTTCGACTACGAGCACGCGCATGGCGTTTTTCTGATCCTGGCCTTCTCTCGGATAACTGTTTAGCTGGACGCCATCCAAAGGTCGAGGCAGCCCCGCCGTGTGGTTGACGGAGCTGCCTGAGCTTGCCATGGCGTTAACCTCAGCCCTTCTTGGAGGACAGTTGTACGGCCACAAATCGCTTCTGGTCGGACGACTTGATGTGCAGAAGAACGGCCGTACGCTTCAAATTCTGGGCCTTCTTGACGCCGGCCACGACGTCGTCGGGCGTTTTAACGGTTTCGCCCGAGACCTCGAGGATCACGTCCCCGGCCTTGAGGCCCTTCTCGGCGGCGTCGGATGACGGGTCGACCTCGGCAATGGCGACGCCCTCCTCGTTCGACCCCGAGCGCGCCGGCATTAGCGTGACGCCAAGCTGGCTCAGCTCCATCTGCGAAGACTTGCTGTCGTCGTTGTTATTGCCGTTGTTGTCGTTCTCGTCGTTATCGCCGTTCATCAAGGCTTCGGCATTCTTCGGGAAGAGCCCGAGCTTGACGTTGATCACCTTCTCGGCGTTGTTGCGCCAGACCTTGATATTGACGGGCGAGTCCGGGGAGAGCTCGGCGATCTTGCGTGCGAGGTCGCGGCTGTCCGCCACCTTGGCATCGTTCACCTGAAGAATTGCGTCCTGGGTCTTGATGCCGGCAGCCGCGGCAGGGCCGTTCGGCGTGACTTCGCTGACCAGCGCACCATGGGCTTCGCTCAGGCCGAGGCTCGCAGCCGTATCTTCGTCGACATTCTGAATCTTGACGCCAAGCCAGCCGCGCTTGACCGTGCCCGTCGCCTTAAGCTGCGTCACGACCTCATCGACGGTCTTTGCCGGAATGTCGAAGGCTATGCCGACATTGCCGCCCGACGGAGAGAAGATCGCGGTATTGACGCCGATCACCTCGCCGTCGAGGTTAAATGTTGGGCCACCCGAGTTGCCGCGGTTCACGGCAGCGTCGATCTGCATGTAATCGTAGGGACCGGAGCCGATGTCGCGCGCAAGCGCGGATACGATGCCGGCCGTCACCGTGCCTCCGAGACCGAAGGGGTTGCCAACGGCCAGCGCCCAGTCACCGACGCGCGGCGCCTTCTTCGAGAAGGTCACTGCAGGGAATGTCTTGGTGCTTTCAATCTTCAGGAGCGCGACGTCGGTACGCGGATCGGTGCCGATGAGCTTGGCTTCGTATTTCGTTTCGTCGTTATCGAAAGCGACCTGGATCTTCGTCGCGCCGTCGATCACGTGGTTGTTCGTCACGACATAGCCGTCGGACGAAATGACGAAGCCCGAGCCCTGGCCCTGGACGATCTTCGGGCGTTCTTCCGGCTGGCCGAATTCCTTCGGCAGACGCTTGAAGAAATCATGCAACGGGTGGTCGGGAGGAAGATCGGGAAGATTGAAGTTGCCGCCGCCTTTCTTATCGCCCTTATCGCCTTTATCGCCTTTATCGCCTTTGCTGTTCTCGGCCATTTTCGAGGCGCCGCCGTCGTTGACGACGGACACCGAAACGACAGCAGGCTTCACGCGCTCGATGAGGTCCGCAAAGGAGAGCGGGGCCCGACCCATCGGCGTTTCGATCGTCTGTGCGGCGGGCGTATCGGCCCGGACCGCGTGGGATGGAATGAAATAGCCAAATCCCGCCGCGGCAATGGCAGCGAGCGCCACGAATGACGGAGCAATTTTCGATAAACGAGCGTTCGACATCGTCGCCGCGCGATGGGGGAGTCGCATCCCTTGGGTCTCCAAGCTGAAATTGGCCTTTTAGCCTAGCGTCCAGCGGTAACGGAGGCGGGATTACCGCAGGATGTCAGGCACGTTAACAGTTGGTAATCTCGGGTGGCGCTCACATGCCGTTGCCGTGTCCGTGCGGGCCATACAGGGCCGGACGGACACGGCTCGTCGGAGCAAATGGCGCTGGACGGCCGGCCAAGCCCGGCCGAAGCCGGGAGAGATTAGCTTAGCTCTGGTCGCCCGAGAGGATCTTGGAGAGCTTGGCTTTTTCGTCGTCGGAGAGCGCCGCACTTTCGATGGCCCTGGGCCTTGCCGCCGCGCGGGCAGCCAGCGTCAGACCGGCCAGGAACACAAGAATTGGCGTCAGCCAGAGTAGCAGCGTCGAAAGTTGGAACCTGGGCCGCAGCAGCACGAACTCACCGTAGCGGGCGACGATATAGTCGATGACCTGAGCGTCGGTATCGTGAGCAACGAGACGTTCGCGCACCAGGCGGCGCAAATCCGCCGCGAGCGGAGCATCGCTGTCGTCGATCGATTCGTTCTGGCAGACGAGACAACGTAGTTCGGACGAGATCGTGCGGGCTCGCTTTTCAAGCACGGGATCGGACAGCATTTCACCGGGCTGAACGGCGAACACCATCGACGCGTTAGCGAGGACTGCCAATGTGAAAACAGCGACTGCAAAAAGCCGGCGCATCGCCTTACTCCGCAGGAACGGCAACGGGCTGCCGCCGAGCGCGGCCGGCCGGAACGCCGATGCGCAACCGCCGGTCGGACAGCGAGATGCCGCCGCCGATGAACATGATCAGCGCGCCGAGCCAGATAAACCGCACGAGCGGGTTGAAGTAGGCGCGAACGGCGTAGCCGCCGCCTGGCTGGGGATCGCCGATGACGAGATAGAGATCGCCGCGCCAAGCCGCATGAATGCCCGCCTCCGTCGTCGGCTGCGGCGGGGCATCGTAGAGTCGCTTCGACGGTGTCAGGCGCGTCACCGATGTGCCGTCGCGCTTGACGTCAAAGTCGGCGAAGTCCTCGCGATAATTCGGACCGCGTCCGCTTTCGACTCCGGTGAACGTCACGTCGTAGCCCGCGACCGAAAGAGTCTGACCGGGCTTCATGACGAGGATGTGCTCCTCGCGGTAGGCGCTCGTTGCGACAATGCCGACGACGAGCATGCCGATACCGAAATGCGCGAGCAGCGTGCCGTAGGCGGAACGAGGGAGATTTCGTACACGGCGAAAAATCTCGGCGCGTGAAGCTTGGCCGAGCTTGACGCGGTTCGCCCATTCGCTGAGCGCACCCATCATGACGTAGACGCCGACGCCGATACCGAGGGGCGCAAGCCACGGTCCGCGATGCCCCACAGCGAAGAAGGCGACAATCGCAACGATCGCAGCCAGCACCGCGAACGCCAGGCGCTGCATGGCACCGACGAGATCGCCGCGCTTCCATGCGAGCATCGGACCGATGGGAAGCGCCAGCAGCAGCGGCACCATCAGCGGACCGAACGTCGAGTTGAAGAACGGCGGTCCAACCGAAATTTTCTCGCCCGTCAAGCCTTCAAGCGCCATCGGATAAAGCGTGCCGACGAGCACCGTCGCCGCGCCGGTCACGAGCAGCAGGTTATTCAGCACGAGGCTGCCCTCACGGCTGATCGGCTGAAAGAGCCCGCCGGTTTGCATCTCGCTGGCCCTGAGCGCGAAGAGCGCCAGGCCGCCGCCGGTGAACAAAATCAGGATTGCGAAAATGAAAATGCCGCGTGCCGGATCGACGGCGAACGAATGCACCGACGTCAAGACGCCCGAGCGGACGATGAACGTTCCCATCAGCGACAATGAGAATGTCAGAATCGCCAACAGGATCGTCCAGACCTTGAGGGCCTCGCGCTTCTCCATCACGAGCGCGGAGTGCAGAAGCGCCGTCCCTGCGAGCCACGGCATGAAGGAGGCGTTCTCAACGGGGTCCCAGAACCACCAGCCGCCCCATCCGAGCTCGTAGTACGCCCACCACGAGCCCATCGAAATGCCGATCGTCAGAAACATCCACGCGGCGAGCGTCCACGGCCTCACCCAGCGCGCCCACGCGGCATCGATGCGCCCCTCGATCAGCGCAGCGATGGCAAAGGAGAACGCAATCGAGAAGCCGACGTATCCGGTATAGAGAAACGGCGGATGGAACGCGAGCGCCGGGTCTTGCAGAATCGGGTTTAATCCGCGGCCATCGGACGGCGCCGGATCGAGACGGAGAAAAGGGTTCGACGTCAGGAGCGTGAAAAGCAGGAAAGCGACCGCGATCGACGCCTGCACGGAAAGCACACGGGCTTTCAACGTGGGCGGCAGATTGTTGCCGAACATCGCGACGGCAGCGCCGAAAAGCGCCAGGATCAGCACCCACAACAGCATCGAGCCTTCGTGGTTGCCCCAGACGCCGGCCATCTTATAGATGAGCGGCTTCGTCGAATGAGAATTCTCGGCGACGTTCGCAACCGAGAAATCCGACGTCACATAAGCGTGCATCAACGCCACGAATGCGATTGCAAGCAGGATGAACTGAGAGACGGCAGCAGGTTCGGCAACGCGCATCATCCGCTCGTCTTTGAGAGACGCGCCGGCCATCGGCAGAACGACCTGCACGACGGCGACGAGAAGCGCCAGGATCAAAGCGAAATGTCCGAACTCGACGATCACGGCATAGCCTCCCTAGGGCGTCTCGCTGGTTTTCAGCGCCGCCGGGTGGTGTGCGCCTGAGCCAAGTTTCACGCCCTTCTCTTCAAGTGCCTTCGCCACGTCTCGCGGCATGTAGTTCTCGTCGTGCTTGGCGAGTACGCTATCGGCCTTGAAACCGCCATCGCCATCGAGGACACCTTCGGCGACGACACCCTGTCCCTCGCGGAAAAGATCGGGCAGAACGCCCGTGAACGTTACGGGAATATCTTTCAGCGTGTCGGTCACCTTGAACTTGATCGTCGTTCCCTCGTGCACGACCGAACCGTTTTCGACGAGGCCGCCCAGCCTGATGCGTTGCCCGGCGGGCACGCCCTTTTCGACGATGTCGCTCGGCGTATGGAAGAAGACGACGCTGTCCTTCAGCGCAAAGAGCACGAGGATCAACGCCACTGCGAGCGTTGCGACGCCGCCTCCGATTAGAGCGCCGCGCTTTTGTTTTCGTGTCATCCGAGGTCAATATCCATCGCGCTTCAGCCTCCAAGTCCGAGCTCGCGTGCCAGATCGTCGATGCGCGCCAAGCCAACCTGATCGCCTTTGAGATTCGTTCGAGCGTCGCTCAGTGCTTTCACGGCATCGTCGCGTCGGCCGAGGACCTGATAGGCGCGTATGAGCTTCAGCCATCCGGCTGCATCGCTGCCGTCAGCCTTGAGGCGCGTCGCAAGGCCATCGACCATTTGCGTTATGAAAGCTTGCCGTTGCTCGGGCTTCATCGCCATGACGGCAGAGGTGTCGGACGCCGAAGGCTGCGGTGCGACCGTTGCCTCAGCAGCGTTCTTTGGCGATGTGTCAGCCGAAGCCGGTTTACCGCCGGCATCGGGCGTCAAGCTTGCGAGGCGGGCTTCGAGCATTTTGCGCCACGGAGCATCGGTCGGCGCTTCATCGATCAGCTTGCGATAGTCGGCAGCCGCTTCGGAGAGCTTGCCGTCCTGCTCCTTGGCGAGCGCCAGCCAGATGCGCGGCTCTTTCTTTTCGGGAGCGATCACGAGGAGACGTTCGAGCGCCTTGCGCGCATCCCCCGGAATGACGCCGTTCTCGATCCTGATCCGCGCATTGGCGAAACCCTGCAGCCGATCAGGCGTTTCTCCGACGAACCGCATGGCATTGGCGTAGGCGTTCGCCGCGTCGGCATAGCGACCCATCGCGTAATAGACCGGCGCGATGACGCTCCAACCCTTGCCGTCCTCGGGATGCTCGCGCAGACGTTCCTCAACTTTGGCGACGAGGTCGTTCGGCTTTTCCGAACCGGACGACTGAGTGATGCGCGCGCTCAGCGGATCGCCCGGCAGGCCCGGCGCTCCGTAGGCGAGATAAAGCGCGAGACTCGCGATTGGAAGAGCAATGGACGTGAGAACAGACGCATACGCCGCAAAGCTCGCTCGCCCGCGATGTCCAGACTCGTCCGCCCTGCTCCTTGCCGCTGTCGTGCGCAGAAGACGGCGCGCGATTTCGGAACGGGCGCTTTCGGCTTCGCCTGAGGCCAGCGTGCCGCTCGCCTCGTCGGCGGCAACTTCCTTGAGCTGATCTTTGTAGACGGCGATGTCGGCAGCAGCAGTGATGGCGTCGGGGTCTTCGGCCGCTTGCGGCGCAGCACGCAGCAGCGGTCGCGTAACGGCGAGCGTCACCACTGCCACCAGACCGGCCACCAAAATCCAGAAAATCATTGCCGCGCGATCCTCGACTTTAGAAACGGAATAAGATCGCGGCGGCAGGCAGGCAAGCCGACACTGGCCGGTTCAGCGCTTCTGTCGCGGATATGACTTAACTGTGATGTGTGCCGTAACACTGTCCTGCGGCACTCTGCACTGCGTCAGCCAACGCTTTGCCACGTCCCGTCCTGATTACGGCATGCCGTCCCACGCATCTGCTGAGGCCGACCGTCGACATATATCGTATGGGTGTAATCGCGGCAGTCGGCTACGCCACGCTTGTACGGCCGGCTTGGTACTACCTCGCCATAGTGTCCGGTGTCCGGATCACGCCATTGGCGCGACACGCCGGATTGGCCACGCTCAAGGGCATCGAATTCAGCCTCCTGCGCGTAACGGCGGTCGCGTTCATCGAGATTTTTGCCGATCTGGCTCCCGACGATGCCGCCAACGACGGCACCGGCGACGGTTGCCGCCACATTGCCGCTACCTTTTCCGAACTGATTGCCGACGAGTCCTCCGGCGACGCTGCCAAGAACCAGACCCGTGCTCTGGTTATCTATGCCGCCCTGGCCGTTGCTGCACCCGGCGAGCATGGCGACCGCCAAAAGCGGAATCGAGAAGCGCGCGACGCGCATGGCGAACCTCGTTTTTCGGTTTTCTTTCCCTTGCGCCGATGACCCCACCCGGCGCGTGTCCCTAATGTTGGCTAGACTGATATTGTGCGCTCGACAAGGCAGAAATCCACCACAATTCAGGCAAACAAACGACACGAGAGACTGATGCTGCACCGCAACACGCCGATTGAGCACAAAGCGGAAGAGGTATCGCCGGTCAGGCGGCCGGAAGCTCCAGGATGGCTTTGAGGCCCCCATGCTCGGAGGCGTCCAGATCAAGGCGCCCGCGATAGGATACGGCAAGATCGCTGACGATCGACAGCCCAAGTCCCGAGCCGGGCTTTGTTTCGTCGAGACGCAGGCCGCGTTTGCCGATCTTGGCACGCTGTTCGGCCGAGAGGCCGGGGCCGTCGTCCTCGATTGTGATCTTCAGTTTCTTGCGCCGCGCGGAACTCGTCTGCGCCTCAAGCGCCGCCGTCAGATAAGCGTGTCCTTTCCCCCACTTGCAGGCATTGTCGAGAAGATTGCCGAGCATTTCCTCCAGATCCTGCTTTTCGCCCTGAAATTTGACGCCCGGCTGGACCGAGAACGAAATCTCGATGCCCTTTTCTCCGTGGATACGCTCGATCGCCCGGACCAGTGGCTCGACCGTCGCATCGACCGGAGTCACACGACCTATGGCGCCGGCTCGCGCAGCCATGCGCGCGCGGTCGAGATAGTGGCTGATCTGGTCGCGCATCAATTGCGCCTGCTCGGCGACCTTCGCCCCGAACTTCGAACGATCGTCGCGCGCCTCGTTGACGATGACGGCAAGCGGCGTCTTCAAGGCATGGGCAAGATTGCCAACCTGCGTACGGGCGCGCTCGATGATGTCCTGATTGGACTCGATAAGGGCATTGAGCTCGGTTTGCAGCGGTTCGATCTCGGCGGGAAGCTGGCCTTCGAGTCGCTCGACCTCGCCCGACCGGATGCTCGCCAAGCCGCGCTCAATACGGCGCAGCGGCAGCAGCCCAAACCGCACCTGAAAAACGGTCGCTGCCAGAAGTCCTATGCCGACAAGCGCCAGCGCGCTCGTCAGGCGCGTGCGGAATTTCTTGACGGTTGCCTCGAACCAATCAAGTGGGCCCGCCACGACAATCGAATATTTCGTTTTGTCCGGATCGTGCCCGGGAGAATCGATAAATTCCAGAATGCGGATCGTGGAGCCGGTCGGCCCCGGAACGTTCATCCAGCGCGTACCGGACTTGTCGGTCGGAAATTTGCGCTCGTAGGGAGAGGGAAGAACGGCGGTCGCGAGCGACGGCGAGACAAGCGTCCGCCCCGGCGCGCCGTCGATCGGACGGATCTGCCAATACCAGCCGGATTGCGTTACCTCGAATAGCGGCTCGTAAAGGTTCGGCGGGATGACGGGTACGTCGCCGCTTGTGCCCATGCTGTCGACGGTGATCTGCGTCAGCAGCTTTCGCAGCTGCGCATCGAAACTTAGCTGCACGTCCTCGCGGTAGAGCGAATAGATGATGTAGCCCGCGAGCGGCAGCGCCAGAAGCGTCCACGCCGCCGAGGTCGCAAAGAGCCGCAAGGCGAGCGAATTAAGCCTCATCGGGTCCTTGGCTCATGCGATAGCCGAGACCACGGACGGTCTGAATCACATCGCCGGGGATTTTTTTTCGCAAGCGACCGATAAAGACCTCGATGGTGTTTGAATCCCGGTCGAAGTCCTGGTCGTAGAGGTGCTCGACAAGCTCCGTCCGCGATACGACACGACCGTTATGGTGCATCAGATAGGCAAGAAGGCGGAATTCGTGGGACGTCAGCTTGACCGGCAGGCCGTCGCAGGTGACGCGCGCGGACTTGGTGTCGAGACGGATCGGACCGCATTCGATCTCGGATTTGACGTGCCCCGAAGCGCGGCGGATCTGTGCCCTGACACGAGCCAGCAATTCTTCCATGTGGAAGGGCTTGGCGAGATAGTCGTCGGCGCCGGCATCCATGCCGGTCACCTTGTCGCTCCAGCGGTCGCGAGCGGTCAGAAGGATGACCGGCATCTTGCGGTCGCTGCGGCGCCACTGTTCGAGGATCGAGATGCCGTCCATCTTCGGCAGGCCGATATCCAGGATCACGACATCGTAGGGTTCGGTGTCGCCGAGGAAATAGCCCTCTTCCCCATCGGCTGCCGTGTCGACGGCGAAACCCGCATCCCCGAGCGCCGCCGCGAGCTGGCGGTTCAGGTCCTTATCATCCTCGACGACGAGCGCGCGCACGCTGATCCACTCCCTTTGTGCCGAATCCGCAAGTTGTAGGAGTGTTGGAATAAAATCTCCACCCCACCAACCGGAACCCATCACCGGACTGTAGCGGTAATAACGGTGGTTCTGAGCTGTCCCGTCGGGCTGCGAACGACGATGCGATAGAAATATCCGTCCCGAGACCGGCAAAGCGTGGTCTTCACAAGCTCGCCGATACCGTCGGCCGCCAGGGATTTCGAGACTTCCTCGACCGTTATGAGATTTTCGCTACGGACGATCTGGCCCGCCATACCCCAGTCCGTCAGGCAGTCTTCAGCGCACGCCGAGCCGGGCAGCACCAAGGCTGCCGCAGCTGTCACCGCTACCGCTCCAATAAATCCGGCCATACGCACTCTTCCAGACGTTAGCCGCCCATACAGATATCTCGTTGAACGGTCCATGAACATCGCCAGAGCGCACAGTTAAAATCTGCCAAAGCCGACGGAATTAACTCTTGTGCAGAGCGAGGGGGGTGTCGGCCTTGAGGCGGCCATAGATCGCCAACACCGTCCCGAACAATCCGGCGAGCGCTTGAACGGCCGTTATTGCCTGGTCGCCGAACGTCTGGATGATATCCGCCGGGAGGGCGATGCCCAAAGCCGGACCGATGGCCGGAATGACGGTCGCGGCTGCCGTGATCAGCGTCCCCCACACCGTCTTCGAACGTACCCACCATTTGCTGTCGTCATTGTCTGTGCTTTGCGTGTCGGTCGCATTACCCATCTTGCTTTCTCCTTTTGCAATTTGCCTGGGCTCGAGCAGCCCTCGGTTCGTGGCATCGGCGGCTGCCCACGTTCGTGCCAGCGCCAACGTGGCATCGACCCGCTTCAGCCAGCCGCGTCCGAAACGCCAGAAATGCGGAAGCGCGCGATAGCGCGTGCGCCGCATCTCGGCGTAGTCGTCGAGCAGATCCGAAAGACTTTTCGCGCCGATCGCAGCGAGGGTGTCAGGACCGATCTCGCCGTCAGCCGTGACGTCGACGACGCCTTGCAGCATTCGGATCGCCGCACCGACGCCGTGGTTCACGGCAGCATCGAAATGCATCAGGGCTAGGGGCGCCGTGAAAACCGGACACGAAGCAGGATCGAAGTAGCATTGCCGGTAGATCGCCGTGACCGTCGCGTCGGGGATGCGCTTCAACTCGGCAATCAGACGCGCGCGCGATACATCGTCGACGGCCTCGCTTTTAAACGCCGCGTAGGCATCGAGCGTGATTCCGCGATTGGTCGGTCCGCCCGGATCGTAGGGATCGTTCGAATAGCCGCCTTCCATGTCGAGCACATGCGCGAGCGCCTTCAGGAAGATCGTGTCGTCGCCCGTGTTCTCCGGCTCGATGTTTTCCTTGGGCCAGCGAAGCCCGAGTAACCGCGCTTTGTCGAACCCGGCAACCGTTACCGCGTCACCCTGATTGCCGCCGAGCAAATAGAGCTTGCCGTTCGTGTCGCTGAGCAGAAAGCCGACGTGTCCGGCGTTCGGGTCGTCGCCGCGCGACAGCACGACGACAGCGCCGAGCCGGGCCGCATCGAGCGGATCGCCCCAGTCAAGATACGATCTCGCCAGCAGCGAACCCGTCCCGACGTATCCGGCGCGGCGCAGCATGGCTCCGAGAAACGCCGCACACCACGGCGTCGCTTCGGTTTCAACGCTCGTGTCGCCGGCTTCGCGGAAATAACGCAGGATCTCGGGCGCATCGTCTTTGCCCGAAATTTCGCGCACGCCGAATTCGGCCCACGCGGCTGCGAGCCACGGCGGTTGGTCCATTTCTGCCTCTGAAATTTTGATCCGCTCTCTTGTGGAGGATGGCGCGAACTCTGAGTGAGCGACGCGGACCGAAAGCTTTAAACTTGCCCTACCCCCTAACCCCTCCCCGCAAGGGGAGAGGAATGGAGAGGTCGCCACCCCCACCCCTAACCCCTCCCCGCAAGGGGGAGGGGAATAAGAGCAGAGCGATTCTGCAACCAGAGCAAACCCTACAAGGAGTGTTCGTGTGCCCCTCCCCTCGACGCGGCCCGCGAGGGTGGGGAAGGGAGCGTCATGCTGGTCTACTTCTCCCCTCCCCTCGACGGGGACAGTCGTCGGGGGTGGGGTGAAAGGCTTGGCGTGCCGTCCGAGGCATGGCGCGGATCTCAGATGACGGCGGCACGGGGGACGCCGCGCCCGAAAAGCGTGTTGGTCTGAAAGACCTTCACCGAAACGGCTGATTGAACACTGCCGAAGTCGGCGATCTGATCGGCGCTCGCATAGACGATGCTCGGTGCCGATGCAGAGATCGTGCGCCTTACCGCTCCACCGTCGAGGATATCGACTTCGTATGTTTCGCTATCTTCACCGAGCGGCACATCCGGCAGTTCCCAGTTGTCGCCGCCAATCCGCGTTCGCCTGATCCAGGAAATGTTGAGATCGCCCGATGCGCGTACGCCCTTGACGTGCGCCGGCGACAACGGCCTTCGTCCAAGACCTTGATATGCGAAGGGCGTCGTCGCGTAAGAGTCGTCGCCAATATTCCGATTGCTGGGACCGTAACGCCAGTTGAGCGGCAGCTTGAGTTCGCTTTCCTGAAGCGGCACGCGCGTCACGGCGCCGTCGAGCAGAACGAATGGCGCACCTGCCGCGAGGGTATCACTCATCGCGCCTTCGGTGCCGAACTGACCACGCAATAGCCCGCTCAATTCGTAGGTTTGCGCGTCGACAAGCGTCGCATTCAGGAACTGAACGATCTCCCAATCTCCGTTACCGTTGCGAACGGCCGCCAGATTGGCGCCGCCGAGCATCGTCACAAGATCGGCAGACGCCAGCGTGCCGTATGTCAGTCGTATGCGGAGACGCGCGCCATTATCGATCAACCCTTCGGGGCCCGAAGCAAGCGGATCGAGCGTTACGCCGAGCGTCGCCGGCGCGCCCGCGAGCGCCTTCAACTGATACCCGGTCGTCTGCGGCGACATATAAAGTGCGACGCTACCGGGCCATGGCTTCTGCATTGCAGCCACGTAACCGGACTGCGCATCAGCGGACATCGTCCACGAGGGCAAATCCATGAGCGTGACGGCGGGCGTCCCCACTTGCACCAGCGCCGGTTGCGGCACCGTCCGCGCCGGCACATCAATCCGGTCATAGACATCGGGATCGACGCTGAGCGCCGCGATCTCGCGCACGCCACGCTCCGTGACGTCCGTCAGGCGCAGCAATCGGTTGCGTCCCGCGATATCAACGGAAACAACGTCTCCCGGTTCGAGCGCCAGTGCCGAGGGCGGCAACTTGAAGGACGCCCGTTCACGCGCCGCCCACGTCTCATAAAGCCAGCTTTCGACGAGCGAGCCTGCGAGCCCATCGTCGAGAACGATCGGCAGATCGGCTTCGGCAATGCGACCGCTCGCGCCCGTCAACCTTCGCGCTTCGGCAACGGCCTGCGGATAAACGTCCGCGCTCGAGATGTATCGCACCTTGGCGGACGCAGGCAGGTCGGTTTCCTGCGCGCGTGTCACCTCATAAAGCGGATCGTCGGCATGTTCTTCGACAAGGCCGTAGGCCGTCAACGTCATCTGCGGCTCGGCGCGCCCGCGATGGCGAAAGACGATTTTGCCGCCGCTTTCGATGCTGTCGAAGAAATACGCAAGGCTCAACGGCTGCAAGGCGTCGCGCGCCGACATCGTATCGTCGAGCACGTAGCCGGGCACGGTTCCGGTCAGTCCCGACGCATCGAACTCCGCGAAGTCATGATCGGTCAGAATCTGGCCGACAAGCTCGCCGAGCGAAGCGCTGCCGAGTCGACCGTTGAGCCAGTGGCCAAGCGCCCAGTTGCCGCCGTCTCCCCAATATGTCGTCGCATATGGAAATGCCGGATAGGGTCGCGCATCCCAGCAATAGACATGCATGCGGCCGAGATCGACCATGCGTGCACCGGTGATCTCCGAAACCGGATTGAGGCCCACGACGTAACCACTCTTCGTCCAATCAAATGCATCGCGCAGGACCTGCAGGAAACGCGCCTGCATGAAATCGTCTCGAATGCCGCGCGAGTAGTAGGGCAGCATCGATTCAGAACTTTTCGGATCGACAAAGACATTCGGCTGGTTGGCGCCTTTGTCGACGGCGGGGCAGCCGACCTCCATGAACCAGAACGGCTTCGACTGCGGTACCCATGCGGTCGCGGTTGCACTTTCGATGCCGCCGGGCCGATTGAAGTGCTCGTTGCTCCACCAGGAGAGAATGTCCTTGTAGCGAAACACCCACGGCTTGCCTCCTCCGTCGGTGATCGGGGTGCGAACCTGTGCGTCGCGATCGGCGCCGGACGCATAAAACCAATCGTAGCCCTCGCCGCCCTGGACGTTCGACCGCAAGTACGCCGCATCATAGATCGACATCGCGCCCGCGATGGCATCAAGGTGATCGCGTCCATCGCGCCAGTCGGCGAGCGGCCAGTAGATGTCGACGCCGATCGCATCGATATTTTCCGATGCCCAGAGCGGATCGAGATGAAAATAAACGTCGCCCGATCCGTCAGCCGGCTGATGACCGAAGTATTCCGACCAATCGGCAGCATAGAGAACCTTGGTCGATGCGCCGAGGATGGCTTTGACGTCCGCAGCCAGCGCGATCAAGGCGCTGACGAACGGATAAGTGTCGGCACTGGAGCGGACTTGCGTCAGGCCGCGCAATTCCGTGCCGATGACGAAGGTATCGACGCCGCCCGCAGCTTTCGCGAGATGCGCATGGTGCAAGACCATGCGCCGGTAGGACCACTCGTCGGGCCCGGAATATTGCACGGTACTTCCCGACAACGAGAAGTCCGTCCGCAACGCCGTTCCAACGAAAGACGCGATCTGGCTCGCAGCCGTCGTGGTCTTGTCCGGCGTGCCTGTCTTGCCGGGCGCAGGATGGCAGGTGATGCGGCCGCGCCAGGGATAGACGGGCTGGCTGCTGCCGCCATAGGGATTGGGCAGACCGTTGCCTTCCGCGACATCCATCAGGATGAACGGCGTCAGCGTCACGTTGAGCCCGCGCGATTTGAGATCGCCGATAGCGGCGATCACGGTCTGATCGGACGGTGTACCGCCGTAGGCCGCATTGCCGTCGCGCGTGCTGATGAGATGTGCGCTGGTTCTATCGCGTCCGGCGACGGACCAATCGAGTGGTGCCGTCGTTTTGTGACGCGTTTCGACGCCCGGCTCGATTCTGCAATTTCCGGCGCGCAAGTCCGTCCCGAACCAGCTGACGATCAACGACACCGACTTGGCATTCGGAAGCGATGCCTCGAGCTGGTCGACGGCCACCTGCCAATCGGTCGGGCCAATCAGCTGATGGACGTTTTCGGATTGCGAGACGCCATCATCAAACGTCTGATGAACCGGCTCCGTCGCGTAGACGAATTCGCCCGATCCCGGGATCATCACGACGCCGCGGATATCCTGCTCTACGCTCGAAACACCGCGGAAGACTTCAAACGAGAGCTGCGGCACGCGATTGCCGAACTGAGCAAGCGGCAGGCGTTCAAAGACGATATACGCGACACCGCGATAGGCTGGTGCATTCCCCACCCCGTCGCGCGCGGCGATGAGGCTATCGGGCTCTTGCGTTTCGCTGCCGGGATAGAGCCGGAATGACGTGCGCGAGAGATCAAGCTCCTGCTCGTCGGCCCAGATGCGGCCGATACGCGTCACGACGCCCTCGCCGAGCGCCACCGCGAAGTTCGCATAATAGCGATACTGCGTCAGCGTCGTGCCGCCGCCCGAACCGCCTTTGCCGCTTCCTGCGGACTCCGTCGTCGTGACGATCTCTTCTTCGAGGTCGGTCGCCCAGATGATCTGGCCTCCGACGCGCGCCCGGCCATAGATGCGCGGCAGCGGCGAACCCTCGGTCGAGGCGGTAACGCGAAGATCGCTGAGCCGCGGGCCCTCGACGGCGCGGCCTTGGCCTGAGGCGCCGAACAGCGCCGCATCGACATAGGCGCCCGCCAGCGCGCCGACTTGCGATCCGATCGTGGCACCGGACAGCGCCACGCCGAGAAAGCCGACACCTGCGGGGAGCATGCTGCTGCCGACCGCAGCTCCGACTGCCGCTAGTGCAAGCGTCGCCATGCGTAAGTCTTTCCAAATTTTATCGCTGATTGTCAGCGGCCCGAAGGCCGAGACTCGCATTCTTCTCCCCTCCCCTCCCCTCGACGGGGAGGGGTCGGGGGTGGAGTGAAGAGCCGGACGCGATGCCGAGAGCATCCTTTCGCCGAATTCATTCACCAACCGGGCACGCTGCCTATTCCGCAAGATCACTCCCGGATACTTACCCCACTCCTAGCCCCTCCCCGCAGGGGAGAGGGGAACAGGCGGAAATCGGAATGCGCCTGCGACGCGGCGGCGCCACCAGTTCGAGAAAGACACTTCACAAACCGGCGCACCTTCCATCGCGTGGATCATTGTCGAAGGGCTCGCGACGATTGCCGCGTGCTTCGCAACAACACCCGGACGCAACCGGAATATGACGGCGTCGCCCGGTTTGATATCCGACACGGAAATTCTTTTCAGATGTCGCTCCGCAGCGTCGAGCATGGTTTCCTGTCCCCCTGCTTCCGCCCAATCGCGGCTGTAAGCGGGAGGCATCTCGGCATCCGATCCGTAGACGTCGCGCCAGACGCCCCGCACGAGGCCGAGACAATCGGTGCCAATGCCACGGCGGCTCGCCTGGTGGTGATACGGCGTGCCAATCCATGCGCGCGCCGCTTCGACGATCATTGTGCGTGTCGGCCGTGTTTGCATGGATCAGCTCCGGTGCCCCACCTGCGTCAGGAATTTGTTGCCCGGCATCGACGGAAAGCCGCGAAAATTGATCACGTTAGAAAAGCGCGCCTTGCACGTCTCGATGCGCTTGTCGCACCCGGCGGTCACGACGAAGGTATCGCCCACGGCGAGCGGCCCTTCGGCATCGACCCAAAGCTCGATCACGTCGGTGGCCGCAAGCTTCATGTGCGATTTGATTTCGATCTTCAGCCCTTCGGATGCACCCGAAGTAAATTCAAAGAGCCCGCGCGAAAAAAAGCCATTCTCAAAGCCGCCGAGACCCGAGACCGTAAAGCGCCGGGCCGAGGAGGCCATAATGATCGTTCCAGTTCCGCGAAACGTTGGCGACGAGAGATCCACCTTGCAACGCGCGTCACCGAGGTCGGCGTCACAGGTCAATTGCAGAAGCCGGCCCTTCGGTTGCTGGAGATAATGCGCAAGGCCGCGAAGCTCTGCGGTAAAGCCCGTTCCGCTGCGGCGGACTTCGCCGATGCTGCCCGAACGCATCAGCACGCGCTGGCCCGTGTCGCTCCAGTTGACGCGATAGATTTCGATGCGTGCATCATCGTAGCGTCCGGCCGCGAGATCGCCGTCAGTCAAACTCGCGGAGGAGAGCGCGCCCGTCACTTCAAGATTGTCGACGGCGAGGCCGAGGCTATTTTTGATGTCGCTCGCGGTAAAGCCGCTGGCTGCCTCGTATGTCGTCCCGTCGAAGGCCAACGTCTTGTCGTGGTCCGTAAATCCCATCACGACGCTGTCCCGGCGCGCGACGCGCCAGCACCAGCAAAGAGTCGTCGCACCCGACGCGAGATGCGCGCCAAGGTCCGGTGAGAGCGCTTTCATAGGCGCACCTCGACGATCGGAATGTTCGGAATGGCGCCCGACGTGAAGCCCGACAGGTTGATTTCGAGCCTGTCGGTATCGAAGCGCACCGGAACGTCGAATTCAAATCCGGCCGTCACGCTTTGACCGACAGCAGGAATGTGGCCCGCGAGAAACGTCACGACACCCGTCGATGTATCGACGGCGAAATCCGCTTCGACATTGCACTCAACGCCGGCCACGGCAACCCGCACCGTATCTGCCACCGGCTTCTTGATGTCGCGTGCCCAAGGCGCGAATGCACTGCCGTAAATTTTATGGAGCTGGAATGTGGCCGTCATGCCGTCACCGCTTCCAATGACCTGATCGAGCGGTGTCGGCAACACATTCGGTGCACACGATTTCCAATCCATCGGATCGCGCCAGCGGAAAGCGTGCAGCCGGCCGCGCCGCTCTTCGAAGAACGCAATGATCCGGTGCAGGTCGTCGAGCGACTTGACGCCGTAGCCGGCGTTGTAGCTGCGGCGGCTGTCGGCCCAACGGCTGTTGCGTTCTTCGTATCCCGAGCCGAGCGCGACGACATCGGTGCGCCGCTCGGGGCCGCCTTGAGCGTTGCGCGAGATCGCCGTCGGAAATCTGACGTCGTGAAATGACATGAGATGACTTCGCTTTAAAGGTTACGCTGGCCCGCGGCGGCGGCGCGGGCAATCATCGCGGCAATCTGCGTCTGCGAGCGTTTGAAGCTCGCAGCGTCGGGTGTCGAGATGTTGATCGTGATGTGCTGGCCGCAGCCACCTGCCGCCGCGACGCCAAGCCGTCCATCGGAACCACGCGTCAGCGGCATTATCGCTTCCGGGCCTTTTTCTCCTGCAAGACCCGAGGCGCCGCCCGCGAGCGGAAACGAGATCGGACTCGCGATGACGCCGCCGCTGGCGAACGGTACGGGCGCGCCATTCTGAATGACGCCGCCTTTTGCGAACGGCATCGCGCCGCTGATCAACCCCTGAAACACCGAAGCCAGGCCGCTCGTCAGCGGCTGCAGCGTCGCCTTCAACGCGAGCTTGGAAATGTTGAGGGCGAGCGACTTGAAGACATCGCCGACGCTCTTGCCTTTGATCGCAAGATCGTCGAAGGCGGACACAAGCCGGTTTGAAAACTGCTGCCCGAGGCGGCTCGTCGTCGCGAGGCTCGCTTCGAGATCGCTCGTATCGGCGGTGATCTTGACATTCCACGTCTCAAGCTGCTGCTCGTCGGTCAAAGGCATCGTCCTATGTCTCGCAATCGGGGTATTGCCGCATCAGCGCGTCGAGTTCGGCTCGCGTCGGCGCCGATCCTTCGCCTGCCGTTCCGAATTTGCCGCGCAGAATGGCCTGCAGTTCGCGCGGTGTCAGCGACCAGAAGACGGCGGGGGCAAGCCCAAGCACGCCAAGCCCCATTTCCATTACGAGGTTCCAGCGAAAGGGTCGCGCGCTTCGGCGTTCGCCTCCTCGCCTCTGTCTTGATCGGCGACGGGCCCTCCGCCGAACGTCGCCGTCAATAGCCGCGCGACGATGTCGACATAACCTGCAGCACCGCCATTGCTCTGCATCGACGTGATATCGGCGTCGCTGACAGCGTGCCCGGCTCCGCGTAGCCCGGCCGCAATGACGCGCATGCAATCGCGCGCCGAGAGCCTGCCTTTTTCAAAGCGTGCAGCCAGCGCCAGCATGTCGGAATCGCCGAAGGCATCTTCGAGCTCGGCAAGCGCGCCGAGCGTCAACACGAGCTTGAAGGTTGTTCCGTCGAGTTGCGCCTCGATCTCGCCACGGTGTCTGTTGGCCATTTGGTGTCCATCAAATATCCAGGAATTCCCCTCCCCCCTTGCGGAGGGAATTATAACCTTGACTGAACAGAGCAAATTGTTATACTCAACCCAAAGTAATGATTGGGGGAGTGTTTTGATGGATCGGATTATTGCATCTGACGTAGCAGAATTTGCAAAGTCGCATGCGCTTGATGATTTGCCTGAGAACAAACAATTCGAACACTTCACCTCGTACATCACGGTCCGTCGCCATCACGCGCGTACGTTCGATACTGATGATATTGTCGTCGGCGGAAACAGTGAGCCGTCAATTGACTCAATCGCGATCATTGTGAACGGGACGCTCGTTACCGAACCATCCACAATCGACGAGCTAATCGAGAGGAATGGGTATCTCGAAGTAAACTTCGTTTTTGGTCAAGCTGACCGAGGCTCTCACTTCGACAGCAGCAAAATGGGTACCTTTGGGTACGGTGTTGAAGACTTCTTTCGCGATGAGCCGACGTTGCCGAGGGGTGAGCGGGTTCGGTTAGCCGCCGAGATTAAGGACGCGATTTTCGATCAGGGCAACAAACTCCGAAAAAAGCCTACGTGCCGGCTTTACTACGCAACGACAGGGCGCTGGAATGAGGATCAGATCCCCGTTGCAAGACGCGACGCGACCGTGACGGCAATTGAGTCCACGCAGCTTTTCAGCTCGATCGACTACCATTGCTACGGAAGCAATGAACTTCATGACCTATATGTGCGGACAAAGACTGCTGTAACCCGTGAGTTTGAGTTCAAGGAACGTCGGTCTATGCCGAAACCCGATGGCGTTAAGAGCGCGTATATCGGCTATGCTCCGGCTGCGGAGTTCATGAAGATCATCTCCGATGATAGCGGCGATGATATTCTAGGCAGCATCTTCGACGAGAACGTTCGTGATTGGCAGGACTACAACGCCGTAAACAAGGAGATGAGGGACACACTTCAGTCCCCTCATCGGGATCGTTTCGCGCTAATGAATAACGGTGTAACGATCATTACCAGCAGGATAGGCGGGGCTGGCGACGATTTGATTCTTGAAAACTTTCAGGTCGTCAACGGTTGTCAAACAAGCAACGTTCTTTTCAATGAGAGGCACGAGGACTTGAGTAAGGTTTTCGTGCCATTGCGCCTAATCGAGACTGAGGATGAGGCGGTAAAACAAGCTATCATCACCGCGACGAACCGGCAGACCGAGCTCACCACAGAACAACTTTATGCGCTGACAGATTTCTCGCGCCAGCTTGAGGATACGTTCAAAACATATGATGAGCCTGTTCGGCTATACTACGAACGGCGTGATGGGCAATACGACCGATTCCCAGAAATAAATAAAACCAAGATTGTCGTTCCCCGCGCGCTAGTGACGGCCTTCGCAGCAATGTTTCTCAACGACCCCACGAGGGTCACGAGAAACTACAAAACCATCCGGACTAAAGTAGGTGCCGAGATATTCGCTAAAGGGCACCACATCGAACCATACTACGTTGCCGCTTACGCCGCATATCGGCTCGCGTTCCTATTACGCAATAAGCTTAAGGGTGACACCGGGGCTCGCTTCCACATACTGACGGCGCTTAGGTACCTTCTCGACTCACGTCCGTTGCCGCCTATGAATCGAAATGAAATCAAGAGTCGTTGTGAGGAGATGACTAAGCTCCTTTGGGACCACGCAAAGTCGGACGAACTTTTTGCGGAGGCTTCATCTATCGTTCACAAGGTTGTTGAAGATCAGGGCCTTGAGTTCGACCGGGACAACATCCGCACCGAGGCGACCACCAAGGGGTTACTACAGCATTTTGGGATTAGGGTAGCCGATGATCGAGCGTGATGAATTTGACGAAAAAGAAGCTGCTCGTCGGCGCGACGAGGTGGTTCGCCATATGGCAAACACCCCGCCGCAACCGAAGATTAAGTCTCGACCTCATCAGGAAAAGAAAAAGAAAGCTGGCGCGGATCACGCGGCTCATAGGGACCGCGTGGACCGTGAACGTTAGAACGGAACGTCGTTCTGTCGATCATTAGATTGTTGATAGGTCACCCGCTTGCCGACGACGCCAGCAACGGCTTTTGTTGCTCGTTCCGCATCCGTAACGTTGAGTGTAGAGCGTTCGTTGTAACGGAAATCAAACTCAGCGAGATACCGCTTTAGATGCTGCGCGCTGACATGATGATAAACACCCGTGATGCCGCGCTTCATCGTTGCGAAGTAGCTTTCGATTGTGTTCGTATGAATATCGCCGCGAACGTATTCGCCGATGCTGTGATTGACCGAATGATGGTTGGGTTCGCCATGGCGAGCGCGTGCGCCGCCATCATCGCTGACCGTACGCGTAGCCTCTGCGATCTGCGCATCCATGATCGGGCGGAGCGTTTTTGCGCTGACGTTCGGGACATGGTGAGAACGGACCTTGCCGCTGCGCTCGACTAGAGCAAATACGGCTTCCTTGCCCGCACCGCCGATATTGGCCTTTTTGCGCTTACTCCGATGCTTGTTCTTTTCCTTGCCGCCAACATACGTCTCGTCAAATTCGATCGTCCTGCCACTGCCGCCAAGAGGACCATGCGACGGATTGAGGTCGCGCATGCCCTCGCGAATGCGATGCGCCATAAACCATGCGGTTTTGTACGGCAGACCGATCATCCGATGAAGCTGATGGGCGCTCATGCCCTTTTTGCTGGCACACATGAGATGTGTAGCCAGGAGCCACTTCGTCATGGGGATGTGCGAGCGCTCATAAATAGTGCCGACTGCCGCCGTGAACTTCTTGCGACAGTCCTTGCAGTGATACCAGCCGGGACCCATTGACTTGCCGCCAAGCTCTTTGACGGTCTCGCTCTGGCCGCAGAACGGGCAATGCGCGCCGTTCGGCCAGCGGATGCCCTGGAAATGCTTCCGAGCCGCGTCGGCGTCGGTGAAAATCGGGTTCGTCAGATCAGCGGTGGCAGGCATGTTCAAATCTCCTGAGAAACAACATAGCCGCTCAGGTCTGTTCAGTCAAGGTGATAATTCCCCTTGCGGAGAGGGGTTAGGGGTGGGGGTAAGGCCCAGCGCAATGCGGACTGGAGCGTGGTCGTCACGACGTCACGATTTACGTTTGATCGTCGCCTGGTTCTTCACCCCACCCCTCCCCGTCAAGGGGAGGGGAGAAGTGAGTAACAATGCGTGAGGATGACGAAGGCATCAGGACGCCGCCGTGAACGTCAGCTCGCCGGCGCTTTCGAGTGAGATGTCGAAGGTCACTTCCGCGTCGTGACGGCCGCTGAATTCGAGGGCCGTGATCTGGAACGCGCCCTGGATCGTTCCGAAATCCGGAACGATGATTTGCCAGTCGCGGATCGTGCCGTTGAATGCGTAATCGCGTATGGTCGCATCCGACGCGCCGTCCTTGAACACGCCTGACCCGGTGATGCGCGCTGACTTGACGCCGGCGCCCGTCAAAAGCTCGCGCCACTGTCCCGCGCTTTCGGTGTTGGTGATCTCGACCGTTTCCGCGCTGATCGAAAGACTGCGTGCGCGCAATCCGGCGACCGTCACGTAGACGCCCGCACCCGTCGTATCGACCTTCAGAAGAAGGTCCTTACCTTTTTGTGCTGTCATGTTTTGAGGACTCTTTTGTTTGTGCCCGGCGACTCCGCTTCGCGGAGCCGGCCGCCGGTTACGGCCTTCGTGATGCTTTGATGCCTGTTCCCGCAACGCCGCTTCGCGGAGCCGGGCCGGTTACGGGCGAGTTGTTTCGTTCCCTCTCCCCGTCCTTACGAGGAGAGGGGTAGAGTGAGGGGCGGCCGCTCATTTCCGTACTTGTTGCAGCCCCTCACCCGCCCTCTCCCCATTCCAAGTGCATCGGAATGGGGAGAGGGAGCGGTCGCGTTATTTCACTTCCGTTACGGCGCGGAAGCGGGCGATGCCGTGAAACGTTTCGCCGTCGTTGTCGCGACGGGCTTCGGAATATTCGTGCCGAAGATTGATCAACCGGTGGCCGGAGAGCGCCAGATCCTGATCGTGCAACGCGTCGCGCGCCGCCGCGATGACGGCTTCCGCTTCTTTCCTTCCGCGCGCCCGCGACCAGACGTGCAGCGTCACGAGATGCTCGTAACCTTCGTCTGTTCCGGTCGACCAGTCGCGTTCCGTCGATTGTCCGAACGTTACGAACGGAAACTCGGCGCGCGCCGGCGCATCGTCGTAGATGCGCGGGCCGCCGAGCGCGGCAAGCGTCGACGCATCGCTCGTAAGTTTCTCGAAAATCGCCTTCTGAAGCGCAAAGCCTGCACTCGACATCACTTGCCTCGCGTTTGCTGATTACGATTGTCGGCTTGGTTCACGACCTTGGGGCGCTTTTCTGCGTCAGCCTCGCGCTTGGCGATGGCTTCGCGAATGAGCGCCAAAGCCCGTGTGCGCGATGCTGATGTCGCGATGCCGCCGATACTCACATCCACTTTCATAAATCACGCTCCTCCACCGGACACTTCAGCCAGGCTCCGCGATCCTCGACGTCGATAGCGCCAAGAATGTCAAAGATGCGAACACCAAACCGGATGCGCATGTCGGGCTGGACATCGGCGCGATAGCGTATCCAGACATCGTGCGTCGCCGTTCCCGCCGTGCGATCCAGCGTAAAATTTTCATCAGCGCTTCGCGACCAGATCGCCGCCCAGACTTCGGCAACCGTTTCCCATTCTGTCGTCGATCCGCCCGCACCGTCGCTTGTGCGTTGGGCGCGCTCGATGACGATGCGGTGCCGGAGATCACCGGCTTTGACTGGTGCCTTCATAGCCGGATCGTCCGAAACGGGTTGATGAGATCGCTGACAGCATCGGGAATGCGTGCGCCGTCTTTGCCGATTTCCAACGGATCGCGGCGCTCGTACCAATGCGCAGTCAGCATCAGGATTGCATGTTTCAGCGGCGCCGGAACACTCGACGCGCTGTCGCCAAATCCTGCCATCAGATCGATTTCGATTCCCTTCGCTGGGAGTCCTGGCGGCGGCGGCGCACTGTTGTTCCAGACCAGCCGTGGCGGCCGCGATGCGAGATCGATGAGATAGCTCTGATCCGAAACGGTCGTCGCATTTCCGGACGCATCCTTGACGCGCACGCCGCCGACCGAGCGCAACGGTGCGATCGGCAGATCGATCTCGCGACACTTCGGCCAGCGATCGAGCGTCAGCTTCCACGACTGCGTGATGAGGGCCAGCGACAGCGCCGTCTCGATATGCAGCCGCGACGTCAGGATGAGGCTGCCGATCAACACATCCTCGGCATCGGTGTCGATGCGCATGTGTGCCTTGGCATCGGCGACCGTCACCGGCTCCGCCGCCGGCGGGCTCGTCATCACGAGAGACATTGCATGTTCCTTATTGATTGCGCCTTGCGACTCCGCTTCGCGGAGCCGGCCGCAAGGCGCGGCCTTGTTGCGCGAACGGAGCAACAGCAAGCGCGCCCGGCGGCCGGCTCGCGGAACGCGAGTCGCCGGGCGCAAACGAAAATGCGGGGCCACCGCGATGCGATGACCCCGCACGCATTCCGCGCGGGCGGGAGGGAAACCCGCGCGAAAAATCGGGATGAACGTCATCCTCGGCCAAGCGCAAGCGAAGGCCGGGGATCCAGCGCAAGACTCGTCGGAGACGCAATATTGTGCCTTCGGCACTCTTGATGCTGGATCCCCGAACGTCCTCGCAGGCTCGTCCGTTCGAGGATGACGGAACGAGGTGCTACTCGGCGAATTTCAAGAGTTTGATCGCGTCGAAGTCCTGGACGCCACCGCCGACGCGCTTCGTGGTATAGAAAAGCACATACGGCTTGGCGCTGTAGGGATCGCGCAGCACGCGAATGCCGGCGCGGTCGACGATCAGGTAGCCGCGCGAGAAATCGCCGAACGCGATCGAGAACGAACCGCTGCCGATATCCGGCATGTCCTCGCTCTCGGCGACGGGATAGCCCATCAGTGACGGCCACTCGCCCGGAGCGTTCGCAGGCTGCCAGAGATAATTGCCTTCGCCGTCCTTGAGCTTGCGCACGGCCGCGACGGTCGAGCGGCTCATCATGAAGGTGCCGTTAGCGCGATAGGGCGCCTTCGCGGCGTAGACGAGGTCGAGCAGCTTGTCGCCCGGCGCCGTCGCGGGGAAGGCGCCGTCAAAGCCCGACGTGACGAAGCCGATCTTTCCCCACGCCCACGATGCGTTCGCAACGGTGTCGTAGGCGAGAAAACCTTTCGGCTTGTTCGAGCCGTCGCCCGAGACAAACGCAGTGCCTTCCTGCTCGGCAAATGCGATCCGCACTTCCTCCGCCAACCACTCGTCGATATTGACGATCGTGTCGTCGAGCAGAGATTGCGATGCGGCGGGCATCGCATAGAGCTCCATCGTCGGAAACTGCAGGTTGGCGAGCGTCGGCGTCGTCGTTTGCGTGCGCGACGCGGTTTCGGCGACCCATCCCGTGCCGACTCCGGTCGTGGCGAATGGCCGGTTATAGACCGAGCCCGACACCTGGCGGATGCCTGAGATCGCGCGCATCGGCGAGATCGCCTTCAAGGCGCGGTTGACGGCAGCTTCCGTCTCGGCGGGCACGAGATAGCCGCCGTCGGGAGCCGAGCCAGCCGATAATGCTTTCTCCTCGATGCGGGCGAGTCGTGAAGCATCGCCGCGGCGCACGTATCCGTCGAATGCGGCTTTGTGCGCGAGCTCGGATGTCGGAGACGCGCCGCTTCCGGCAAGGTGCGGACGCGCAGCTTTCAGGGCGATGCTGTCGGAAACACGTTTCGCCGAGTCGAGCGTCTCCTCGATACGCGCGAGCTTTTCCGCGACGAGTGCGTCGGACGCGCCGCGCTGCTCGATCTCAGTCAAACGCTGGTCGTTCGTTTCCTTGAAGGCTTCGAAGGCTTCAAGAAATTCTTCGAAGGCGCGCGCGGTTTCCCCGCCCGCCCCCTTCGTTTCGAGGGTGGTCGTGTCGGTCATGAGTTGTCCTGTTGGGTTTTGAATCCCCTCTCCCCATTACCTGCACTTGAATGGGGAGAGGGCTAGGGTGAGGGGCGGCTGCCTGCTCTATCCGAGATGCAGCCCCTCACCCCAACCCTCTCCCCGCATGCGGGGAGAGGGAGATTACATTGCCTGCATCAGCCGCGCAGCGTCGCGAAAACGGGAAGCGAGCACGGCATCGTCGTCAAACGTCCGGCCCGCGTCCCGCAGAGCCTTCAGTCCATGAAAGCCCGAGCGGAGAACCGCTCGCGCTTCCATTCGCGTCAGCCCAGCATCCCGCGTGAGCCATCGCTCGAATTCACGTTCGGTCGGCGCAGCCATCGCGAACGGCCGCGTCTTCACGCTTTCGACGCGCGCGCCGGGCAGCATCGGAAACGTGACGACCGAAATCTCCCAAAGATCGACTTTTTCCAGGCGGCGCACGCCGGTCGCTGCATCGCGCCTGGCTTTCACCGCCTTGAAGCCGATGGATAATCCGTCGAGCGCACCGGCGCGCATGAGCGCCAGAACTTCGCGCGCTTTCGCAACCGCCGTCATCAACCGCCCGCGCACGTACAGCCCGCGTGCGTCTTCGCGGATCTCGTCCCAGACGCCGATCGGCTCGGCCGGATCGTGCTGGAACAGCATTTTGATGCGCGCGGCGCCACGACCGAGAAGGCTTTCGCGAAATGCGCCGGGCGCGATGATGTCGTGACCCAGGTCCTCGCGATTGAAAAGACTGGCGTAGCCTTCGAACCCGCCGTCGTCGAGCGACTTTGCCTCGAGCGGCAAAGCCCGACTGCGTTTCGACAACGAAGCGGGCAGCAGGAAGGGTTCGATCGAATGCATCAGCACACCGTCATTTGAGGTTATCGCTTGGATCGTGAATTAGCGCGTGCGAATTTTCAGGCTTCTGCAGCTGGCAGTGAAGTTTGTGCCTTCATGCGCCCGGCGGCCGGCTCGACGAAGGAGAGTCGCGGGCGCAATCATCAGAGCGGCGCTTCCAGAGCGCGTCGCGTTCGGGCGCAAGCGCTTCGATCTGATCGAGATCAGTCCATCTTCACATATTTCGGAAACTTGGGATCAGGCCGAGCGAACCATGGGCACTGCCCCACAAGTTCCATCGGATCATCCGGCACCGACTGCCACTCGCGAACAATCGCGTCGGCAATCTCTTCGCGACCGGTGCCATATTGCGCCTGGCGCGTCCATTCATAGGCCGATCCTGGAATATGTCGTACCGGCACACTGCGCCTGCGTCGAGCAGCGCCAGAATGGCGCGGCGGACGTAGTCGGTTAGCGCATTCCCGGAAAGACCGAAATTCGCCCGCCCACCGGGCACGATCTGCCATATCCCAACGGCATCCAGATCAAGCTCGCCCGGATATTGCGATATAACTTCGCTCAGTGTCTCGCCAGTTCGGCGATGTTTGGGTTCATTGCTCATTTTTGTGTATCTTGTAGCCGTTTTCTATCCACGTTTGATCTGTAGATTTCAGAACGTCGAGGGTTTCGCCATATTTTTTTGCTTTCCCGAATCCCCAAAAGCGTACCATCAGGCCGTTGGTATGCCTTTCCGTCGTATCCCTTTGGAGCCGGCACTTCAGTAGCACCGTCCAATAAGTCTGATTTTAATTTCTCGAATTCGCTTCGCTCTAATGTGCGAATATCATCTCCTGCTCTCGCCGCGCGAACTCCTAGTTCTTTTCCGCCTGGCTTCAACAAATCTTCAAGCGTCTTTTCTGCTGGCTTCAGAACCTTTGGGTTCCGCAACAGGTAGCGAGCGGCGCCCTGGATGATCTTTGCCATCGCGACGCGGTCGCCATCCGTCCACTGCCCGCCGCCGGATTGGCCTGCAGGGACGCGCGGTTGGTCTTCGCGATATTTGAGAGAGGGGGAACTGTCCGGCTTCGCGGCATATCCCGCTGCGGCGCGTTTTTCGTCGGCGGTGAGGAAGCTCGCGCCTTCGAGGCGCTTCCAGAGGGCGTCGCGCTCGGGCGCAAGCGCTTCGATCTGATCGAGATCAGGACGTAACTCGAGTCTTACGTTTGCGCTCGGCGACTCCGCTGCGCGGAGCCGGCCGCCGAGCGCGGGCCTTGTTTCGAAAGCCGGACCGAGCCAACTCGACAATGCACGCGCGGTGCGGTTCACCAGCGGCAGAACGGTTTGCCGCCAGAAGGCGCGCTGCGCTTCCTGATAATTCGAATAGGTGTTATCGCCCGGAATGCCGAGCAGCATCGGCGGCACGCCGATCGCGAGCGCGATTTCGCGCGCGGCGGCGTTCTTCGCCTCGATGAAGTCCATGTCCTTCGGCGACAGCGACAGCGGCTTCCAGTCGAGGCCGCCTTCGAGCAGCAGCGGACGTCCGGCGGCGCGTGCGCCCTGGAAGTTCGTTTCCAGCTCGTCTTTCAAGCGTGTGAACTGCTCGTCCGTCATCTGGCCGTTCGACGCGGCATAGACGAGCGCGCCCGAGGGCCGGGCGGAATTGTCGAGCAGTGCCTTGTTCCATCCCGACGCGGTGTTGTGAATGTCGATCGCGGTCGCCGCCGCTTCGATCGGGCTCATGCCGTAGTGGTCGTTGACGGGATGGAACAAGCGCACGTGCAGGATCGGGCGCACCCCTTCAACGACGTCGTCGAGGAAGCGCACGGATCGTCCGTAGACGGTGTATTCGTAACCTTCGGGCCAGCCGTCGACGCCCGGGATCACCTTCATGCGGTCGGGGCGCAGGATGTGCAGCTCACGCAATTCACCGTCGAGCGCGACGGCTTCGACGTAAGCGTTGCCCGAAACGAGCAGGAAGCCGTACCAGGCTTCCAGGAAATCGGTCCCCGTGTGATCGAGGCTCGGCCGCCGGATGAGCCCGATCAGCGGATGATCCTCGATCTCGTTCGTACCCTCGTAGAGGAGCAAGGGGATCGAGGCGGCGGCCTCCGCTATCATGCGCACGCAGCGATAGACGATGGCATTCTGCATGAAGCCTTCGCGCGCGAAGGCGGAATAATCGCGCGGCGCCCACACCGGCTCGCCGAGCGTTTGGTAGGCAATGAGCGGACCGGTGGCGGTACCTTTGTTGATTACGCCCGCGCTCGGCGGCCGGGTCGCGGAACGCGAGTCGCCGAGCGCAACCAAAGAGTCCGGCAGCCAGCGCGATAGCGCCTCCGAGATCAACGACATGAAATGTCCTTTTGAAATTCTGCGCGCATCCCCTCTCCCCATTGGAGAAATGGGGAAAGGGTTAGGGTGAGGGGCGGCCTCACGAGCGGTGCAAGCTGCTGCTCCTCACCCCGGCCCTCTCCCCGCAAGCGGGGCGAGGGAAAGGAGTCGTCATCCTCGAACGTGTGAGCGAAGCGATGCGCGTTCGGGGATCCAGCGCAAGAAGTGCCGAAGGCTCAATATTGTGTCTTCGACGAGTCTTGCGTCAGATCCCGGCCATCGACGCAACTGCGCTGCACGCGGCCGAGGATGACGAGCGTTAGAGCATTCTCACTGTTGGCTTCATCGTATCGCTCAGAAGTAGATCGGTAATCGCCCAGACGAGCGCGTCGGCGCGGTCGGGGCTGCGGCCCTTGACCGTTCCATCGCAGCCAAACGCGCACATCTGGTCTTCGAGAGCATCGAAGCGACCGACGTGCGCGACACGACCTTCCGCATAGAGCGCCGCGACCGGCTCGGCCCGAACCCATTTTCCCCGCGTCGCTCTGACTTTGACGACGGGGAAATTCTGTCGAAACTGCTGCAGAACGGAGACGACGAGATCTCCGCCTTGATTGACCTCGGCCACCATGCGGTCGGCCTCGAAATCGTCGTAAGCGCCGAGGACCGCGCGCGCCCACACTTCCGGCGTTCGTCCCTGCACGGTGCGATCGGCGAGAACATAGGCGCGCTTGTCGATACCGAGACCGGCGACAACAATCCCGCACGCATCCGACGACGCCGTCGCCGTCACGGGAGGATCAACCGCGACGACGACGCGCTGCATTTCGGGCGCCCCTTCGACGCGCGCTTCCTCGATCCAATGCCGCCGCCATAAGCCGTCGCTTGCATCCTCGACGATCTCGCCGAGCAGTTCCTGCCGACCGATTGCCGAACCCGCATAACGCCGCGTCATCTCGGCGAGGAACGTCGGCGCAAGGTTCAGCGCGTTATCGGCCGTTGCGAGATTGACGGTCACGGTCGCCTCGTCTGCGATGATTTTCTTCAACAGCTTCGTCGCGCGCGGTGTGGTCGTCACGCAGGCGCGCGGCGCATCTCCCAAGCGCAAGGCGAATTGCAGCATGTCCCACGCCTTCTCCGCGTTGCGCCATTTGGCAAGCTCGTCGCACCAGGCGGCGGTGAACTGCGGACCGCGCAACGCTTCGGCTTCGTCCGCCGAGAACAATTCCGCGACCGCGCCGCTCGGCCACGTGAGCCGCCGCTTCGACGGTTCGAAGTCCGGGCGCTCGTGCGCGGGATGAACTGCGAGCAATCCCGATTGCCCTTCGATCATGACGTTACGGACGTCGCCTAGGGTTTTTCCGACAAGTGCGATTCTTATTGGTTGCGCCTTGCGACCCCCCTCCGGGGAGCCGGCCGCAAGGCGCGGGGGTGTTACGCCGGCCGCCGAGTGCGGCCCTGGGTCTTCGCCACGGGCAATTTCACGGACCCATTCGGCGCCGGCGCGGGTTTTGCCGGAGCCTCGGCCGCCAAGCAGCATCCACACGCGCCATGCTTTATTGATTGCACCCGGCGACTCCCCTGCGGGGAGCCGGCCGCCGGGTGCGCTCGATGGTGCGCGAGATTCGTCCAACAAGGCCGCGCTCGGCGGCCGGCTCGCGGAACGCGAGTCGGAAGCTCCAATCAAAGAAGGACAAAGCTGATCGTCCCGCGCCCAGAGCTGCCAATCGTAGGCAATGAACTCAAGCTCGGCGGCGGAGAGCTCATTCAGAACTTCGCTGAGACGTCCGTTTGCGATTGAGGCGTTCAAGACGTTCCGCAATTTCGCGGCGTAGGTCTTCCGCATGGGCGAGCGCCTCCTTGCTCTTGGCGTCGCCTCCCGTTGCCTTTCGCTTCGTCATCTCACGTTGCATCTCAACGGCTTTCTCCAATGCATTGACCATCTGCGACAGCGCGCGGGACGCACGCTCGCGATCCTGCGAGGTGAGACCCTTCTGCTTTTCGAGCTTTTCGAGTTCGCCGTCGATCGTGTTGTAGACACGTTGTACGAGGGATCTTTTTGTTGGCGCTCGGCGACTCGCATTCTGCGAGCCGGCCGCCGAGCGCGTGGTGCTCTTCGTCATGCGGACGCGCGACGTTGCCCGCCGCGCGCTCGATGCCGCTGCCATACGCTGCTCACCTTTTCGATTTCTGGAAAACGCAGTTCGGCAAAACGGCCGAAATTTTCAGCGAGAACGTGTCGTCTCACACTTTCCGCGTTATATAGAAATGATGCCTGAGAAGCGTCGCGCTGTCAATCGCAAAAATCGCGTAACGCATTGAAAATTATTACGATTATTGAATTTCTTCAGACAAACGTCAAAGTATAAATCAGCGCTGAGGGACGGGGATAAGATTTTTCCACGCCCGCAACGTTCATCGTGTGACCTGGATGGCCGCCTCGGAGGGCGGCCATGACGTGTTGGAGAAATGAAGGCTCCTCACACAAGATTGGAAGTCGAAACGCTCACCCCTTCACTCCATGGCCGGGCTTGGCCCGGCCATCCAGAGCAGCATGCGCGCCCGTTTGGCCGCCGTTCGCCGGTGAACGCCGACGCGTTAGCGTGATCGCCCGGAGGACCCGGCGCGCTCCTTAGATTGGTGACGCTGCTCAGGTTGGGCGTGATCCTCGCTCTCCCCTAAATCCGGGATGATGTAGCGCCAGTAGTTCTCTTCCTTGACGCGCCGCTCGCTCATGGCGAACGAGCGAACCGAGATGCCGGCCTGATGCACGGTCTCGGGCGAGCCCGAGACAAGCGGATGCCACCAGGGAAGATCGCGCCCCTCGCCGACAATGCGATAGCCGCAGGTCGGCGGCAGCCATCTCAGCTCACGCGCCCGTTTGACGTCGATCTCTAGGCAGTCGGGCATCTTGCTGAAACGATTCGCATAATCCCGGCACCGGCAGGTGCGGACGTTCAACATGCTGCAGGCGAGCCGGGTGGTGTAGACCTCGCTCGTGTCCTCGTCCTCGAGCTTTATGAGGCAGCAGCGGCCGCAGCCGTCGCAGAGCGATTCCCACTCCTCCGGCGACAACTGCTCAAGCGTTTTGGTCTTCCAGAACGGTTTTCCGTCGCCGTCCAACGTCGATCTCTCTTCCACTTGCCAGTGACGCCGAATTGACCACAATTTGGTCGCCTTGAGACGCCTAACGTCCGGCGCCAAGGTTTGCGGTGCGTCCGGCAGGAGGCGCCGCAATCGGCGCTTGCAATGCGTCACGTGTTTTGGTGCTGAAGGGGCTTAAGCCCCCTTGCGTTGCAAGGCAAGTCTGGCCCCGCACGGCAAGTCTGGCGTGGCGGGGCGACGTGGCAAGGGATGACGGTCTTGAACGACTGGTTCTTCAGGCAAGGCGGACGCGACCGTTTCATCAACTGGCTTGCCATTGATTCGAAACTCAACTCGACGCTTGGCGAGAGTTGGTCTCGCATCAAGGATTATTGGAACGCGGGTTCGAGCTACTTCGCACGCTTCCAACTCGTCGGCTGGCGGCGGCTGTTGAACGAGTTCGCGTCCGAAGGGCTGACGATGCTCTTCGGCGGCTTCGTCGTGCTCTACGGCCTCGCCCTTCCCGCCTTCCAGGAATTCGATGAAAGCAAGTTCCAGACCGGCAAGTATGCGGTGACGTTTCTCGACGTCAACGGCAACGAGATCGGCAAGCGCGGCATCCTGCATAACGATGCGGTGCCGCTCGACCAGATTCCGGACGTCTTGATCAAGGCGACGCTCGCAACCGAGGACCGGCGCTTCTTCGAGCATTACGGTATCGACGTGCTCGGCACCGTGCGCGCACTTTTGACCAACGTACAGGCGAACGAGGTCGTGCAAGGCGGCTCGACGCTGACCCAGCAGCTCGCGAAGAATCTCTTCCTGTCGTCGGAACGCTCGCTGCAGCGAAAGATCAAGGAGCTGTTCCTCGCCTTCCTGCTTGAGAGCCGATACTCGAAACGGCAGATCCTGAAGCTCTATTTCGACCGTGCCTACATGGGCGGCGGCACGTTCGGCGTCGAAGCCGCGGCGCAGTATTATTTCGGCAAGTCGGTGCGCGACATCAATATGGCGGAAGCGGCGATGCTCGCCGGGCTTTTCAAGGCACCGACGAAATTCTCGCCTCTCGTCGATCTGGCGGCGTCGCGCGCCCGAACCAATCAGGTGCTCGATAATCTGGTCGAAGCCGGATACTACACGGCAGGGCAGGTTCATGCGGCGCGCATGAACCCGGCCAAGATCGCCGAGAACCGGACATCGACCAGCCCGGACTGGTTCCTCGACTGGGCCTACGAAGAAGTGCAGCGCCTGGCGGAAGGCAAAGGCCAGTATGTTCTGACGGCGCGCACGACCGTCGACCTGACGTTGCAGCGGCAGGCGGAAGAAGCGCTCAACGCCACGCTGAAGCGCAACGGCCGGGCCGATCATTTCAATTCCGGCGCCATCGTCGTGATGGAGCCCGACGGCAAGGTGCGCGCCATCGTCGGCGGACCGGACTACGGCGAAAGCCAGTTCAACCGCGCGACGCACGCCAAACGTCAGCCCGGCTCGTCGTTCAAGGTTTACGTCTATGCGGCTGCGATGGAGAACGGCTATACGCCCGACACGATCGTACGCGACGCCTCGCGCTCGTGCGGAAACTGGTCGCCGTCGAACTACGGCGGCGGTGGCGGCTCCGGAGCACGCATGCCATTGTGGCAGGCGCTCGCACGGTCGCTGAACACCGTTGCTACCGAACTCTCGTTTGCCGTCGGACGCGACAAGGTCATCGAGATGACGAAGCGGCTCGGCATCGATGGCGTCAAGAAGACGTGCTCGATGGCGCTCGGCGACGGCGGCATCACCGTCCTCGAACACACCGGCGGGTTCGCGACGTTCGCCAACGGCGGCAAGCGTGCGACGCCTTACGGCATCCTCGACATCACGACCTCGAAAGGCGACCTGCTCTATTCGCGCGAACGCGATGAGCCTCCGCCGAAGCAAATCCTTTCGCAGCACGTCGCCGAAGAGATGAACACGATGCTGTATCGCGTCGTCAACGAAGGGACCGGCGGCATGGCCAACCTCGACTTCACCAATGTTGCAGGTAAGACGGGAACGTCGACCGGACCCAAAGACGCGTGGTTCATGGGCTTCACCGGCAAGTATGTTGCGGGCGTCTGGATCGGCAACGACGACAACCATGCGATGCGTGCCGGTGTCACCGGAGGCCATCAGGCGGCACCCGTCTGGCACGACCTGATGACGGTCGCGCATACCGACATGAACATTCCGACGATCCCCGGCTTGGCGCCGCACCCGCGGCAGATCGAGGAGCAGCAGCGGCTTGCGGCGCTCAAGGCCGCGCAAGTTGCGGCCGGCATCGAGCCGACGAAAGCTGCCGACACGGGCAAGCCCGAAAGCATCATGCCGGACAAGACGCGTGCCGTGTTGAAAACACTGACGGCGGCACTGCGCAAAGCCGAGGGCGGCCCCGGCGAACCCGCGGCGTCGCCTGCTCCCTCCGGTGCGCCGCAGGATCCCGTGAAGGAGAAGCCGGCAGAGCGGCCCGACCGGCGCGCGACGCTTTTCGATTCATCTCCCGGCGAGTTGGCGACATCGCCCGCTCAGAGCGCGCAATAGGAGGACCGCCGGGTGGCGTCGATCGAACTCAAATCCTACGAGCCGCCGTCGGCCATGGGACTCGTGCGCAGCATCGTCGCGATCATCTTCCGCGCGATCAGCCTGATCACGGCCGTCGCGCTCGCAACCGGAGTTGGCGTCTGGTCCAGCCGCTATATGATATCCCGAGGGTCGCCTCTTTCCGCCGACATGTACGGCCCCTGGCAACACTGGCGCGACCTTGGCCGCGAAAGCGCCGATCCTTATTCGAAGGCGCATCTTGCATCGACAGGAAAGCTCAGGATCTCGGCCGACAGCGCCGGCATTTTCGAAGCGCGCACCGACTCGCAAGGCGCGCGCCTGCACTCATCCTGCAATTATAAGATCGAGGGCGCGAGCCTGCCGGGACTTTGGTGGAGCCTTGCGGTCTTCGATTCCCGCGGACGGCTGATTCGTAACGACGCAGACCGCTACGCGTTCACCGCCGATACGATCGCACCCAATCCGAACGGATCGTTCGTCGTCACGCTCGGCCGGGACGCGCGCCCGGGCAACTGGATTCCGACGGGCGGCGCAGGACGCCTCGTTCTCGTCTTCACCGTGCTCGATCCGGCGAACGGTCTCTCCGACGAGCAGCGCGCCGAGCGCAACAAGCGCCTTCCCGTCATCACGCGGGAGAGCTGCTCATGAGCTTCCTCAAGCGCATCGACTGGCGGCTGCTGCTGATTTTCATCCTAGTCGCACTCATCGTTCACATCGTCGCGACCTTCCTGGCGGTCAACGATCAGCGCGGAACGGCATATACCCGGCTGGCAAATCTTCTACCGCACAACACGATGACGATCGTCGGTCCTGTCGAGCCGCATCAGACGCTTCTGCCGTATCTGTCGCCGGACGCACGTTATGCTTTCTGTCCGTTCGATACGGCGGATACGACAATGCGCGTTCATGCGCTGCTGCCCGATCTCGGATGGACTGTCGGCGTCTATGCTCCTGACGGCACCAGTCTTTATTTTGCGGCCGCTTCGTCCGAGCGGGAGACGACGATCAATCTCTCGATCATTCCCGCCGACGATCGCTTCCTTGGCTTGTCGGGCGAAGCTCAGCAAGCTGCCGATACCGACCAGACCATCGCGGCGCCGAAGGGCTTCATCGTCGTGCGCGCCCCCGACAGGGGCGACCCTTACCGCGCCGAGACGCAATCCGTCCTTGAAAAGGCGTCGTGCGCCGTGCGGCGGACTTAACGACCATACCTGACCGTCAGTCTTCGATCGCAAGCGTGTCGCGGCGCGGCTTACCCTTCTTCGATTTTTCCGCTGTCGGCTCCTCAGGCCGTTCGTACCGAACACCCGGAAAGAATACGATGTCCGCTGACCCACCCGCGTTCGCCGGCAAAGCTTCGGTTCGCCGCGGCGCGCTCCTGAATTCCACGATTGTCGCCATGCGTGGCCCTCCAATACACGGAGATCACTCCGTGCATGCGGCTCCCCCGTCATGAGGCTCTTCGACCACCGCCGTTATGACACCGTACTAAAACGGTCGCGGCGAGAATGCGTTGTGGCCGCTCGAATCAGCGCACGATTCGATTAGGCTCGCGGAGCCATTAATGGAGTGTAAACCGGTCGACGCAGCTCGCCGCGCACCTTGCGACTATGGCAGCAATTCATCACCGAGGAAGTTCCGCCCTTCGCGATCCTCAATCTCGACGATCCAGAGATCGCTGTCGAAACTCGCCTCGCGCTTCAAAAGCGTCTCGGCCTCCGCTTCCGGAACGAAGCCGCCGTCGAAGCGCGACACCCAGCGCCGGTCGAGGTCGGCATCGTCGAGACCTGCAGGCGCCGGTGCGTAGACGGCCGTCATCGCGTCCTGGCGAACGACCTTGATGAAGATCGCACCGGCATCGTCGTCGCCGTGGCGCGCAACGACGCCACTTGCACCGTTGACCGCACAGCGGCGCAAATAAGCTTTGACCCAGATTTCTGATTTGAGGCGCATGCCCTCACGTTAGCAGCAAGCGGAACGCGGAGCCTAGCGCGCAGCGGAGCGCGAAGGCGCGGCACGATGCGCCTTCGCCTGTCCCTGCAGCCGGATCAGGCGGCTCATCATGGGCCCCGAGATACGGCCGCTCGGCTTGAGCTTCTGCTCGGTTTCGAAGTCGCGAATCGCACGCGCAAGCTCCGGCGTCAGCGTGCCGCCAGCAACGCCCGTCTTGTAGCCGAGTGCATCGAGTTTCTGCTTTACGTCCCGCACCAGCGCTTCGCCGTCGGGTGAGATCGTTTTCCCGGGACGGGCGCTGTTCTGCTCGAGCGAGGAGGAGCCGAGCACGATCTGGCTCAGCAGCGGCTCGCTCGGCTTGCCGGTCAGCACCAGACCGTTGTCGTACTCGTAGGCGAAAATCGCGGCCCGCGTAACAAGCCCGGCAACGCCGTCTGGCTGGCCGACATCGTAGCCGCGCGCGTCAAGCTCACGCTGGATACCCCGCGTAACCTCGGCGGTATTGACCTCGTCCTTCTGCGGTGCGGCCGGAGGATCGGTCGGTCCCGGCAGCGGTGGCGCAACCGCCGGAGGCGACGTCGGGCCGAGAGCCAGTCCCGGACCTTCGACCCATCCGCCGCGCGGCGGCAGCCCTCCGGTCTCTATCGCACTTCCTTGGCTGGCTCCTGGCCCCTTGCCTTGAAATGCCGCCATGTTGACCGCGACGCTGAGCGTCATCAGCACGGAAGCGCCGATTGCGATCTTGCGGTCCCATCCGGTCATGTCTGAGCGGCTCCCGTTCGCCTCTGCGGGGTGTCGAGGCGACTATGGCGGCCAGCCGTTAAGGTCTTCTTAACTGTCGAAACGGCGCTCCCGGAATGCAAAGTATTTTATTGAAATTTGCCTCAAATTTGCATCGAAGACAGTTCGAATTGTACCGCACACGCTAGCGCGATCTTGAATTGCCTTTGGTATGACATCGCCACGGGGAGACCTCTTTCTCTCCGTCAGCTTTGCGAAGGTCGAACCATGGGCTTGTTGCGTATAGCCACAGTCGTTGCCATCGGGGTTGCCGTGCTGCCGTCCGACCACGACCAGCAGCAGCGCCTCTACGAGCGCGCCGGCGCCACCGCGCAGTGGGTCGTCACATTCTGCGACCGCAACCCGGCAACATGCGCCAAGGGTTCGGAGTATTGGTCGCAATTCGTTGCCAAAGCCCAGTTCGGTGCCAAACTCGCCTACGACATGATGCGCGATAGGCATGGCATCGGAAGTGAGACGGCTACGGTCGATCATGATGATCGGCCGTATAAGCCGGCCGTCCTTGAGCGCGAGATGGGAACGCTGACGCCGCTCGACAAAGAACCGGTGTGGCGCGGCAAAAAAGCAAGCAAAGGCAGCATCTGAGGCCAATTCAAGCCTTGCCCCGGCGGGGTCCGGCCACTTATTTCTAGGTGGCGCCCGATGAACGGGCTGCTTGGACTTTCCGATGACGATTGACGACATCCGCGCCGATTTCGCGCTCCTCGACGATTGGGAGGACCGTTACCGGTACGTAATTGAGCTCGGGCGAGGGCTGCCGCCATTGCCTGAAGAGCTGCGGACCGAAGCGAATAAAGTCCGCGGTTGTGCCAGCCAGGTCTGGCTTGCGACGAAGCCCCTCGTGAACGGGGGAGCCGGGAAAGCCAACAGGATGGCGATGCAGGGCACGAGCGATGCTCTGATTGTTCAGGGCCTGATTGCAGTGCTCTTCGCCATCTACGAGGACAAGACCTTGGACGAGATCGTCAGGACCGACGCCCAAGGCATCTTCGCGGAACTCGGGCTCAGCGAGCACCTGACACAACAGCGTTCGAACGGCTTGGCCTCGATGGTGAAGCGCATTCACATGGATGCCGAGATGATGCTCGCGGCCTGATCACACTGCATCCTGCTCGATCGCCGGACGATAGTCGCTCGTGCCCCAGTGACGGACGCGGACGGGCATTGCGCCGAGCGGCCTTTCCTCTCTCAGTAATCCATAGTGCCGCGCAAGTTGGCGCAGCGCAATCTGCAGGATGATCTTGCCGGAGCGCTGTGGCCATCCGCTCGCTTTCTCGCTGGCTTCGAGCCCCTTCAGGTGACAGCAAACGTCGATCAAGACGCCAGCCAAATCCGGCCCGACGCTCGAAAGCGCACGCCGCACGCGCTCGCGCGCCGCGATAATGGAATCGCGCATGTCAGGCCCGTGGTCCGGCGCACTCTTGCCACCTCCACCGGCACCGAGCAGCAGCGACCAATTGGCAGTGACGCGCGGCGTCATCTGAGCGAACCAGAAATCGGCCCTAAGGCGCTCGCCGGCGTCCACTTCTTCGTCCGACAGCATAGGACGCCCGCCCTTGTCCTTGCGTCGCGCGAGCCACGCCAGAGGGCTTTCCTTCAGGTCACGCTCGGGCGCGTGATGCAGGCCAGTCTTTGCTGCCGAAGCCGCAAGGCATCGTCTCGTTGCCATCGTGTCACCTCATGCATTGATTGCGTTTGCCGCGAGCGTCAGTGCGGTCGCTTTTCGGCGCGCATGACGAGTGTCGGCAGCGCCCAGCCGAGAAGATCCAAGGTCCGATCCAAGACCGGATCGTCGCGCCGATACTCGACTTTCAGGCACCCATAGGAGACGGTCGTGCGATCTCGGCCGAACATCGCACCGACATCGGTGAGCGTCATTCCGCAGGAAACGTGCGCGAGATACATCGCAATCTGACGCGCAAACGCAATGTCCTTGGCGCCGCGCGTCCCGTGCCACAACGCGCCGGTCTCGAGACCGAAAACGCTCGACATCGCAAGATCGAGTGCGAGACGCGCCTGCCGATAGCGCTGCTGTTCCGCGGCACCTGGAAATGCCGGACCCCGTTGGCGCGTCTTCAATGCCAAGTTGCGAGAGACTTCAAGCATGTGTCTTTCTCATGGATTGAACGGTTCCTCGACGCGCCATGCGCTTCCTCGTTACCGGCGCCGACCCGGTGGAGCTTTGTCGTCTGTCGCAACGGCAATGGCGGAGAGGATAGGGCCCGCACGGACAGCGGGGATAAGTTTTTTTACGCACGTCCACGTTCACCTTACCGGCAAGACATACCTGCAAACTTATCCCCGTGCCGGTGAGCTGCAGCACATTGCGGCCACATGCAACATAACGTTTCGATACGGAACATCACGATACGGACAAACGACTCCGTTGCCGGTCGCTTCAATTCAAAGGCCAGATATATCGACGACCAGCAGCGCTTATTGCCGCTGTGGCCGCGCGAGATGGCGGATCGAAGTCTCGAGGGTCGGGAGAAACTTATCGCGGCGCTTGACCGTGCGCTGCGGAGAGAGCGGTGTCATGGCCGGGCAGGCCATCCCGCCTACAACCTCGAACGTCACGCGTCACTCAGTCGGATGTTGAAGGAGGAACGCGCGGCGCTCGCAGTGCTTCTATCGCGCGCGCACCAATCGCAGCGCCGGCAGCCGTGCGAGTGAAATCTCGGCAAGCGATAAATTATTAGCGCCGCGTTCCGAGGCCCATCTTCTTGGCGAGCTGCGAGCGGGCGTTGGCATAGTTCGGCGCAACCATCGGATAATCGGGCGGCAAGCCCCACTTCTCGCGGTATTCCTCGGGCGACAGGTTGTAGTGCGTCCTGAGATGCCGCTTCAGCGATTTGAACTTCTTTCCGTCCTCAAGACAGATGATGTAGTCGGGCATCACGGATTTCTTGACCGCAATCTTCGGTTTCGTTTCTTCGCGTTCCGGCGGGGCGCTGCGTCCGGCGGCACGGCTCAGCGCGGCATGGGTCTCCGCAATCAGCCCAGGCAAATCCGTCGACGAAATTGAATTGTTGCTGACATAGGCGGCGACGATCGTTGCAGTGATCGTCACGAGTTCAGGCTGGGCCGGGCTATCCATCGGTATGTCGTCCGCTTTTTCTCTCTGGCCAGTTTCCAAGGCAGGCATAGGAGACGGGTAGAGCTTGGCTTTGAGGCATACCGACGGCTTAGATCTTAGCCATATTTCGATATTGTCTAAGCCACTACAGAATTGAACTCACTTTCACTTATGAAAGCTTTGACTACAGGTGATCTTCATTGTCAATTGGTGGCTCCCACCACTTTACGGCATCACTAATGCTTGGCCCGAGGCGCGCTCAATTGTGGCGTTGCTTCATGCTGGCACCTCGTTGACGAGGACGCACAACGGGTCAAGAAACCGTCCGACGCCAAACTGCCCGGCGGCTCCTGAATGAAAGGCTCCCTATTCCAATGACCGCGCCGATCGCCTCCGCTTCCGTAGAACAGGATACCGCGGCCGTGCAGGCCGTACCGCCGGTGGCACGACGCGTGCCCGTGACGGCGACGCATCATGGCGTTGTGCTCGTCGACGATTACGCTTGGCTCCGTGCCGGCAACTGGCAAGAGGTGATGCGCAAGCCTGCAACCCTCGCGACTGACATTCGCGCGCATCTCGAAGCGGAGAACGCCTACACCGACGCGATGCTCGTAGATACCAAGGCGCTGCAGGAAACGCTGTTCCTCGAGATGAAGGCGCGGCTCAAGGAGGACGACCGGCAGGTGCCGCAGCCGGACGGACCTTTCGAATACTTCCCGCGCTTCGTTAAAGGCGGACAGTACCCCCAGCTTTGCCGGATACCGCGCGGCGGTTGCGCGGACGATGCGCAGGTGCTTCTTGACGGCAACGCCGCAGCCGAAGGCAAGAGCTATTGGGACCTCGGCGGCACGGCACATTCCAACGACCATACGCTGCTTGCCTATGCGACCGACGACAAGGGCTCGGAGCTTTATACGATCCGCATCCGCGATCTCGCGACCGGCAAAGACTTCGGCGACGAAATTCCCGACACGCGCGGCAGCCTCCAGTGGGCCAACGACAGCAAGACGCTGTTCTACATCAAGGTCGACGAGCATCAGCGCCCGCTCTTCGTCTATCGCCACGTCATCGGCACGCCCGTCAGCGATGACGTCCTGGTCTACCAGGAAGAAGATTCCGGATTTTTCGTCGGGCTGTCGGCGACGCAATCGCAGAAGTTCATCCTGATCGATATCCACGACCACGAGACAAGCGAAGTCCGGCTGATCGATGCTGACGATCCGCTGGGGCAGCCGCAGGTCGTCGCGCGGCGGCGCGTCGGCCACCAGTACGATGTCGAGCATCATGGATCGCACCTCGTGATCACGACGAACTCGGACGGCGCGGAAGATTTCCGCATCGTAACGGCGCCGGTGAACGCTCCGAACGAGGCGAACTGGCGCGAGATCGTTCCGCACAAGCCCGGCCGCCTGCTCATCGACGTCAACATCCTCGCGAACCACATGGCGCGCCTGGAACGTGAGGAAAGTCTGCCGCGCATCGTCGTGACGCCGCTGAAGACCGATGCCGAGGGTGACCTGCTCGACCGATCGGGAGAGCATTCAATCGCATTCGACGAAGAAGCCTATGCGCTTGGCCTGAGTGCGGGCTACGAATACGATACGACGCGCATCCGCTTTACCTACTCGTCGCTCACGACGCCTGCTGAAACCTACGATTACGACATGACGACGCGCGAGCGGGCTCTGCGCAAGCGCCAGGAAGTACCGAGCGGGCATAATCCGGCCGACTACGTGACGCGCCGGCTGTTCGCGCCAGCCAGCGACGGCGAGCTTGTTCCCGTTACCCTGCTCTACAAGAAGACGACGCCGCTCAACGGTTCGGCGCCGCTGTTCCTCTACGGCTACGGCGCTTACGGCATCTCGATGCCCGCGTCGTTCTCGACGGCGCGGCTGTCGCTCGTCGACCGCGGCTTCATTTTTGCGATCGCGCACGTTCGCGGCGGTAAGGACAAGGGTTTCCGCTGGTACACCGACGGCAAGATGAAGAAGAAGAAAAACACCTTCACCGACTTCATCGCAGCCGGCGAGCATCTCATCGCACAAGGCTTCACACGACGGGGACGCATCGTTGCAAACGGCGGTTCGGCGGGTGGGATGCTGATGGGCGCCGTCGCCAATATGGCGCCGGATCTGTTCCTCGGCATTATCGCCGACGTGCCGTTCGTCGACGTGCTGAACACGATGCTCGACAAGGATCTGCCGCTGACGCCGCCGGAATGGCCTGAGTGGGGAAATCCGCTGACGAACAAGGACGACTTCGACAACATCCGCAGCTATTCGCCTTACGATAATGTCGAGGCGAAGCGTTATCCCCACATCCTGGCCTTGGCCGGCCTGACCGATCCGCGCGTCACCTATTGGGAACCGGCGAAGTGGATCGCGAAGCTCCGCACGCTCAATACAAGCGACAACCTCGTGCTGCTGAAGACAAACATGGGTGCGGGCCACGGCGGCGCCTCGGGCCGCTTCGATGGGCTGAAGGACACCGCGTTCAACTTCGCCTTCGCGCTGAAGGTGGCGGGATTGGTGTAACGCGGGCCTTACCTGCTGATCACGGGCAGGCTGGCGATGGCCCGGATACCGGGCCGCGCCCGCCATCGGATTTCAGTCTCGGGCACGGCCAGCTCGAGCTTGGGCCAGCGTGTCAACAGAGCCTCCAGCGCGCATTTGCCTTCGATCCGCGCGAGCTGATGGCCGAGGCAGAAATGAATTCCGGTTCCAAAGGCGAGATGGCGGTTCGGGCGGCGATCGAGATCGAGCTTCTCAGGGTGTTCGGATTCTGCCGGATCCATGTTGGCGGCCACAATCATCGCCATGATTTTGTCGCCGGCCGGCAAGCGGACGCCGCCGAGTTCAATATCCCTCCGGATATAACGCGGTTTTGAGAACTGTACCGGCGAGACGAAGCGCAAGAACTCTTCAATCGCGAGATTGATCCGGGACCAATCTTCTTCGAGCCAATCGCGCCGCTCGGAATTGCGTAGGAGTTCGAATACCGATCCGCTGATCAGGTGCGTCGTCGTCTCGGTGCCGGCGCCGAGCAGCAGGAACACCATCGAGACCATCTCATCGCCGCTGATCCTGCCACCCTCCTTTTCGACACGGACAAGTTCGGCGATCAGACCTTCACCGCCATTCTTGCGCGCGACATCGAGCTGCCCTTCGAGATAGCGCTTCATGGAAACCATGGCCGGAATCAAACCGAAAAAACCCATGAGATTGGTGAGCCGCGTAAAACTGTTGCTCCATGCCATGAAGCGCGGCCGATCGGCCTCAGGCAGCCCTAGCACTTCGCAAATAACGGCGAGGGGGATACGCCGCGAATAGCGATCCACCACGTCGGCAGGGCTGCCGTCTGCGAAAAGTTCATTCGCCAGGGTGTCCGTGATTGCGCGAATGCGCGGCTCCATGTCTAGGATGGCGCGACGGCGAAAGGCTTCGTCGACGATCTCCCTGAGCCGTGTATGGTCCGGCTCGTCCATGGTCAGCATGTTGTTTGAGACAGCGCGGACAATGCGGGGCATCCACCAACGGAGGCCTGCAACCGGCCCACCGTTCTTCCTGAGCGTGAACGTCTCGCTATCCTTCAGGACGCGGCCGGCAAGCTCGTAAGTGGTCGTGATCCAGACTTTGCCGACAATGGGAAAATGTATCTCGGCGACAGGCCCCATGGCGCGCAGCGGAGCGACGGCCGCGGCTGTATCGCGAAAAAATTCCTGGTTTGTAATGTCGATCTTCATTTTCGCACTCCCGAGCCCGCATGATCTTCGAGCAGGTGGCTGGGGTATGCGCTTCCGATGCCGGAATAATGACATCCAACGGCAATGACGTCGCCCACGCAAACAGGCTCGTCACACGCAATAGAAGCTTCTCCAAAAACAAAAAGGCCCGCAGATTGCGGGCCTTTCGTTTCAAGGAGCAGCGCTAGGCTGTAATCGACTCCAAGTCGCTTGGTCCGTTCACTGCGTTGTGGAAGGGAGCCCTTTCGCCTTGTCCCAGTTCTTCGCGCCCTTGAGATTTTTAATTCCGCCCACGTTCGCGGACGTGAAGTCGGCATTCACGAGGTTCGCGCCGCTCACGTTGGCGCCTTCGAAGCTGGAACCGCCGAGTTCGGCGTCATCCAAGTTTGCCCCGGTCAGGTCTGCATCCTTGAGGGAAGAGAATTCGATCAGAACGCGATGCATGTTTGCGCCGCGGAACGATGCGCCGTCGAGCGTTGAGTTCTTAAAGGTTCCCCGCATCAGTCCCATCGACTGATTGGCTTCGTTGGGCGACAGGTCCGCCTTGTCGAAAACAGCGTTTCGCAAACTGGCTTTGCTGAAATCGCCCGCAACATGGGCACCTGAAAAATCTACGCGTTCGAGATCGGCGCCTTGAAGCTGCGTTTGGAACAAGCTCGCGCCTCTCAGCTTCGCGCCGACCCATTTCGAATTCAACGACCAGGCGGAATCCAGATTTACGCCATCGAGGTTCGAGTTTGAAAAGTCCGTATGCATCATGTGCGCCGCCTGAAGGTTGACGCGGCGAAGATCCATGCCGGACAGGTCGAGGCCGTTCAGTGCCTTTCCGGAGAGGTTGAGCTTTTTGCCCGGCTGCAGCTTTCCGATTGCTATGGCGATGTCGGCGCGGCTCATCTCAGCCTTCGTGTAAGCATCGGAACTTAAATCGACCATATCGGTCATGCTCTGCGCGGCCAGCGGCGATGCGCCCAAAATGATCGTGAGACCCAAAATTGCGATCGGCGGCTTCATGTTATCCTCCGAAAATCTATGCTTTCTAAAGGACCCCCAAAAAACCGAACGAAGCAGTATACCCCCAATCACGGTGCCCCCAAAAACAAAAAGGCCCGCAGATTGCGGGCCTTTCGTTTCAAGGAGCAGCGCTAAGCTGCGACCGTGCCGAAGGTAGGCGGTTTCGTAGCCTCCTCGAGTGCCATGTCGGATTTGAGTGCGATACCGATATACCGGACTCGACCGGCCACTTTCTCCTTTTTCACGCCAAGCTCGGCGAATTCACGCGCGAAGCTTGGAAGTGCTGCGGGTTCCTTGTTCTTGGAATCGCACCAAGAGCAATAGTCCTCGTAAAGTTCAGTAGCCGTTACGCTTGATCCGTCGCGGACCTCGACATTCTCCTTGTAGAAACGCTCCGTATTGTTTTCAGGGGCGAGACGCGCAACCGGCGCCGCGATCCTGGTTTCGACAACTTTCGGCTCGGCCTGATGCACTTCTGCGGGCCGGGCTTCGATTGCTGGCACCTTGGCGACCTCGGTTTCGAGAGGAATCTCGATTGACCGGTTGTCGTTGGCGCCCGAACGCGGCTTGTTTGTCTGAACGGCGATCGGTGTGAGCACCGGAGCCGCCACCGCTGCCGCAGCGGTGCTTCCTTCTGCCATCGCCAGTTTCGGCGCGGCAGGCGATTGACGGTCATAGAGCCGCCATTGACTGAATGCGACGTACATGCCGAACCCAGAACCAATTTCGAGCAGCAGCGCCACGAACAACGTCAAGGCCATCTGCACGTTCTCGATCTTGATGCCTGGGAAGAACGCCGCAGCAAGCTCGGTCAGAACCTTGGCTTGCGGATCGGCTTCCGACAGCGCAGGCGTACCTGCGGCCGCATCGATCTTCGATCTCAGCTCGGAAATGCGGCTCTCGGCTGTCTTCGCTGCGCTCGCAGATGCAAGCTCAGAGTCAAGCGCCGTCAGCTTCTGACAGAGCGACCGCTCCGTCTTCGAATTGACGTCCTTGCAGCCATTCGACCATTTCCAGGCCTTCTGCAGCTTGAGGCCGTCGATCTCGCTTTGCACCGCCTCATAGGGTCGATGCTGCGGAATCCAGCCAGCATGCTCTTCGGCACGCTTCAGCTCGGTCCTCAGATCCTGGTACGTCTGAGCTTCCTGCGCGCGGTGCCCGGTCGAGTCGAAGCGGTTCAACGCTGCGTGACCGAGCGCAGATGTCATCGAGTAGGTCGTCACGACCACCCAGACCAGCGCCGACGCAGCCGCCTGCGACCAGACTTTGTTTCGAACTGCGGCGAAGAAGAAAAACGGTACCAGTGCTTTCAAACAGTCGGCGGCAGCGGATGCTGCGCCATAGATTTGGCCGTCCAGCTCGGAGCGTCCGAGACTGAAGCCAAAACGCCAGTTCATCGCGGCCGACACGGCTAATAGTACGCCGGCTGCTAGAACCCCCAACACGCCTAAAACGTGTCTCATTTCGTGTGCCCTCTCCTGTGAGGGCCGGTTTCCGTAACGCGAGACAAGACCGGCCATTTCGGCTTGTGGCTGCGCGCCCGAGGGTGGCGGCGACCAATGCTCCGGAACGCAAAACGGGCACGGCTGCGAGCGATATCCTAATTGTCCGGCTGTGAGCTCCACTGTCATCCCCATGACAGCGGCAGACGAGCAACTGTGATACTGCGCAACCACGCGAGCCAAGAGCTACCAACTTCAGTGTCGAGTTGAGCATGCACCACCGACTTCGCCGCTCGAATCCGGTGGACGACTTTTCCTCAAGGTCGACGCGAGGTTGGAAAACGTAAACGCGAATTAAACTCCCCTCGCTCTCAGCCGTAACTGAGTCGACCTAGGATGTGAATCGTTTTGATAGGAGAATCAGAATTCTAGGATTTGCAGTGCGGGACGTTCCGAGCGCTGCGCGCGTCTGTGCACAAAGACCTGGGCACGGTTGATAACAGAACGGTTTTCAAGAGGTTTTGCACCGTCCGTCCCAGCTTCGTCATAGGAACTTCGATACAGCGTACGCGTCTGCGTGTTTGACATAGCGCGAGCAAATCTCTCGATCCGTGACGATCGTGTTACATGCATGCAGACGCCAGTTTTCGCTTACAACTGCGCTCGCTTTGGTGCATTCTTGCAGATGGCGCGGATGTTTGCGGCCGCGCGACGGCAAATCTTTCAGCTGGCATGTCCGAGGCCATCGCAGCCGCTGAGAAAGACAAGGTCCAAATCTCAGATTTCCCATTGCCGACCTTGTGATTGCGCGTCGCCGAGTTGAGTGGAGTTTGGGCCATGCAGCGGTTCGGCGGATTGCTGTTGATGCTCTCTGGCGTGGTGGCATTGGGCGGCTACCTGACATTGCCGCCCGCACCGGATAACACCGCCGATTTCACAGAAGCCACGCGTATTTCGATTGCGCCTTATCACCCCCGGCGCTCGGACGAATCCGCCATGCGTACATTTTCTCCGACTTCGGCAGCGTTCCGCGAAGTCCTGAAATCCGATGAGAGGCCGGAGGCTCCGATGCGTCAGACGGCTTCTGCCGCCTGGGTAACGGTCGTGACCTCCGAGCCGTCGCGGGCAGCCGTCCTGCGGTCGGCGAAACCCGGCGATGCACGGACACGCTTCGAGCTTGCGCGAGATCTGCAGCGCGAGCTTAAACGCGCCGGATGCTATTGGGGCGAGATCAGCGGCGTCTGGAGCCTGGCAACCAAGCGTGCGATGGCTGCATTCATGGATCGCGCCAACGCGACGCTGCCGATCGACGCGCCGGATTACATTCTTCTAAGCCTCGTCCAGAGCCACGCCGAAATCATCTGCTCGGCCGCATGCCCGCCGGGCCAACTCGCGAACGGCGCGGGGCGGTGCGTTCCCAACGCCATCATCGCGCAAGCTTCAAAGCGTGCGAAGCTGCTTGAAGCGCGCCGCGCCACAGACACACGCGCAGCGAGCGATCCGCCAAGCGTTGCCGCCGCCCAGCCGGAACAACTGCCGTGGCTCGACCGCGACGGCCGATCGATCGTTGCGCAGACTTCGCCGCGTCCCGCACAGCCTCCAGGCATGATGTCCATCGGCGGACCCGGCACCGAGACGTCGCCTCCGCCGACGCAGCCCTTACCTCAGAAGGTGGTGATCGAGCGCGACGACGGCACGCAGGCCGATGCCGCCGCCGATGCCAACGTCGTCCCGGATGGCGCCGAGAAAGTTGCTGCGTTGGCGGCCGAAAATGGCGACGCATCGACGGCGACGGCGGCGCCCCAGTTCCTGACGACCGCAAAGCCGGACAAGCATCGCCGCGCGAAACACTCTCGCGACTGGAGAGATGAGCGGCCGCGGCACTCCGGTTATGGCGGGCGAACACGCCGTGGCGATCCGCGGCCCGGGACGATGCGCTATAATGTGGCGCAAGTGCTCGGCGGCATCTACTGACGGACGGAAGGCGGCTTGGATCGCCGATTAGGGCTTCGTTCCCTCGCGGACCCAGGCGAGATAGTCCGCGCTGCCTCCGAAAACCGGCAGTACCAGCACAGCCGGAGTCTCATAGGGATGGTTCGCCAGGATGTGCGCGACGGCGCGCTCAGCCCCCTCGGCTCCGAGCTTGGCGATCAGCACGGCTTCGTCCGATGTCTCCGTCGCACCCTTCCAGACATAGACCGAGGTCATCCCCGGAAGCACGTTGACACACCCTGCGATCCCCTGCTCGACCATGGCCCGGCCGACCGTCAGGGCCGATTCACGGTCCGGGAACGTCGCATAAATCATGACCACGGCCGCCGCTGGCGCGGCAACACCGGCTCCGCTATCAGCCTTTGGGGGCTTGTCGTTTCCCGGCACTTGAGCGAGCCTCCCTGCCGCCACAGGCCCTGCATCAGCCGCAAAGCCATATATGACCAAAGAAAAAAACAAATTCGAACGCATCGCCTTCGTTGCGAGCGATGTGCCCGAGGCGATCGAGGCGCGCAAGGCGCTGATCAAACGCTACGGCAAAACCGATCCAGCCGATGCCGACGCCATCGTTGCGCTCGGCGGCGATGGGCTGATGTTGCAGACATTGCATCGATTTATCAACGACAAGATCCCGACCTATGGAATGAACCGCGGTTCCGTCGGCTTCCTGATGAACGATTACAGCGAGGACGACCTCAGGGAACGGCTGGCGGCCGCCGAGATCAGCCGTATCCATCCGCTGTCGATGATCGCGACCGACAGCGCCGGAAAAGCCCACAAGAGCCTCGCGATCAACGAAGTCTCGCTGTTCCGGCAGCGCTATCAGGCCGCAAAACTGCAGGTCGCGATCGACGGCAAGGTCCGTCTCGAAGAGCTGATATGTGACGGCATTCTCGTCGCGACGCCAGCGGGCTCGACGGCCTACAATCTTTCCGTGCACGGCCCGATTTTGCCGATCAAGGCCGCGCTCCTCGCGGTGACGCCGATCAGCCCGTTTCGTCCTCGCCGCTGGCGTGGCGCGCTCGTATCCAACAAGGCCCATATCGCGGTCACCGTGCTCGAAGCGGAGAAGCGGCCCGTCAGCGCCGCCGCCGACCACTTCGAGACCCGCAACGTCGTAAAGGTCGAGATCGAGCAGGCACGCGCCATCGAGCTTTACATGATGTTCGACCGCAACCACGGACTCGAAGAGCGTCTGCTGGCCGAGCAATTCAGCTATTGATTGGCGTCTTGCGACTCCGCTTCGCAGAGCCGGCTGCAAGGCGCAATGGCCTACAAACCGACTGGCCTCCTCGGCCGCACGGGAAACCGCGGGCGGAGAAGGCCATGTTTTGGTGAGTATGCCCGGTGTCTCTGCCGCTGGCGGAGCGGTGCTGATCCCGCCGCAACGGACGACAGCCGAAGCACGCATTTTGTTAGAATGCCGCGAATCCCGTTAACAATCGGTTAAGATTTTGCGACCCCGTCGGGCCAGTCGCACAAACGGGTGGCGACGTCATGCGGGCCACTCGGTGATCAAGGCATCGACGATCGGCCGTTCGCGTTCGTCCGGTTTTTCCATCGGCTGACCCATATAAATGAAGCCCGCGATCCGTTCGGACTCCTTGAGGCCAAGCGCTTCGCGCACCGTCTTGCTGTAGGCGATCCACTCTGTGATCCACGACGTGCCGAAGCCCAGCGCATTGGCAGCGAGGCAAGTGTTGAAGCAGACGGCCGCCGCGGACAGGATCTGCTCCCATTCGGGCGCGCCGGGACGAGGCTTGATCGAAGAAACGACGGCCACGACCAGGGGCGCCCGCAAGAATCGACCGCGCTCGAGCTCCAGCCGGACGTGCGACGGCGGCTGGCTTTCTTCCGTCTCACAGGCTTTGGCGAAAACTTCCCCCATGCTTTTTCGTGCATCGCCCTCAAAAACGATAAACCGCCACGGAGTCAGCTTTTTATGGTCGGGAACGCGCGCGCCGACTGTCAGAATTTGCTGGAGTTGCTCGGGCGTCGGACCGGGTGCGGCGAGGCGGTCCGGCTTTACCGAGCGCCTTGCCGCAAGAAATTCAAAAATCGAGGTATTCATGTCTCGTTCCGCTTCGTTCTGGTTGCCGTCTCGCTATCGCAGGCCGTCGCCTGTTACAATTGGAATCGGGACGAAATCGGCGTGAGGGGAACGATGCGCCTTAGGGTTTTGCGATTTGTTGCGGTTATGGCCGCCGCGTCCGGCGCCGCCGGCGCGGTTTCGGCCGTGCACGCCGATGTGCCGACGGCCATGCTGATCGTCGACGGCTCAGGTTCGATGTGGGCGCGGCTCGCTCCCGACAACAAGCCGAAGATCGACGTCGTCCGCGAAAAGCTCGCGACCGTTCTGCAAACCCCATCGTCGACGCGAGTTGGGCTCGTGTCGTTCGGTCACCGCCGTCGCGGCGACTGCAACGACATCGAGCTGATCGCGCCGCCGGATAGTCCGCGCGACGCCCTCCTCGGCCCGCTCGCGAAATTGAACCCGAGAGGACCGGGTCCGGTGACAGCCGCCTTGAAGGTCGCAGCCGAAGCGATCGGCTCCTCGCGTCCGGCGCAGATCGTCATCGTCGGCGACGGCGCCGACAATTGCCAGCAGGATACCTGTGCCGTGGCAAACGATTTTGCGAAGTCGGCTCCCGGCGTCGCCGTGCAAGTGATCGGCATCGGCATCCCCGCCTCCGACCGGCCGCGCATCGCCTGCGTGGCACAGGCGACGGGAGGCCATTACTACGACGTTGCCGACTCGGCTGGGCTCAACGCGGCGCTCGACGAAGCGACGAAGCTTGCGATCCTTGCGCCTGGAGCGCCGAGCATCGCCGCGAAAAGCAAAGAGCCTGCCGCGCCTCCGCCTCCTGAGGGAGCAACACTGCGCGCCTCGGCCAGCCTCGCAAAAGGAAGTCCTCTTCTCGCCGTGCCGATGCGCTGGCGCATTTTCAAAGCGGGCGCGAAAGTCGTCGCGGGCCACACTACGGGCCCCGATATCAGCGCCAAGCTCGCGGCAGGTAGCTACGACATCGAGGTCGAACTCGGGTCCGTCGTGGCGCGGCAGCAAATCACGGTTACGGACGGCGCGGCCGAAAGCATCATCATCCCGCTCGACGCTGCGCACCTCAAGGTCAACGCTTCCGCAGCCAAAGGCGGCGCGCCGTCGGCGACAGCGACGATGACGGTCGCGGGCGGAGACAAACCCATCGCCATTGGACGCAACGGTATGATCGATCTCTATCTGCCGCCTGCCGATTATACCGTGACGATCGCAGACGGCATCGCGCACGCTAGTCGAACCATTTCGCTCAACGCAGGCGACGATAAGTCGGACGATGTGGCGCTAGGCACGGGGCGTGTCGACCTCTCCGCGACAACAGGCACACAAGGCGCCGTAATCGACGATCTTGTTTATACGATTTTCGAGGACGACCCCGAAAGTCCGAACGGACGGCGCGCGGTCGCGCGGTCGCACGCCAACGAAGCCAGCTTCATCCTTCCGGCCGGAACCTATTACGTGAGCGCCCGTTCGGGTGCCGCCGACGACGTCCGCCAGCGGATCGCAGTCGGCATTGGCGAAACCGTGAAGCAAACGCTGACGCTCGGACTCGCACCGTTAAAGCTTTCGACCATCGTCGCGGGGGCGCCCGCCACGGCCGCGCAGGGAGTCGTCTATAGGATCGACAAAGCCGACGGTGACAAGGCCCGCATCGCCCGTGCCGTCGGGCCGGAAACTGCCTTCACCTTGCCACCGGGGCGCTATACCGTCAGCGCCACGCTTGCAGCGTATCCGTTGTCGACGGCGCAGGAGATCACACTCGAAGCCGGCAAGCCGACGGAAGCGACGCTGAGGATCGAGGGCGGAATGGTGAGCTTCCGGCCGCCCGCGGGAATCGTGACCAGCGACGTTTATTGGGAAGTCGTGGATTCGGCCGGCAACCCCGTGTGGCGCAAGACGGGCCTCGATGCGAAGACGTTGCTGGCGCCGGGTCACTACAAAGTTCGTTTTGAGGCCCAAAGCACGCGCCGTGAAACCGACTTCGACGTTCGGGCCGGCGAAACGAAAGACGTCGAGATCGGCCGAGGATGATGCAGGCTCCGAACCAGTCAAACCCCGCTCGCGACGGCGCCCGTATGCGGCGATCTCCGTCACGGATTTTTGCGCGCGCGGTTTGCACACTGCGATCTGCTTTCATGGCACTTACGGGAATTTTCCTGCTCGTCGCCTCTCAGCCGTCGCTCGCAGTCGAGCCTATTCCGGACGGTCCGCCGAGCGGCCCGCTCAATCTTCACATTCCGCCGCACAAATCGGCCCCGAAAGCCCCGAATACGACGGTCATCGAGCGCGGCGGCAAAGCCGGATTGCCGTCGGTCAGGCTCGTCGCGTTGCTGACGGGCGATGGTCAGCAAATCGACGAGGGCCTCGTCTGGAGGATTTTTCAAAACACGGGCACACCCGGAAAGGCGAAGCTCGTTCTGGAATCCCACGAGGCAACGCCGCTCGTTAAACTTCAGCCCGGCGACTACACTGTCAATGCCGCATTCGGCCGGGCGAACCTGACGCGCAAGATTGCCGTCAAGCACGACGGTCCGCCGTATGAAGCCTTTGTTCTCAACGCCGGAGGCTTGCGGTTGGGTGCGATGATCGGAGGCGCGCCTGCTCCGCCAGGGGCCGTGACCTATTCCATTTATGCCGACGACCACGATCAGTTCGACAACCGGTCGGTCGTCATCAGCGGCGCCAAGCCGAACCTGATCATTCGCCTCAATTCGGGCATCTACCGGATCGTATCGCAGTACGGCGACGCCAACGCAAAGATCGAGGCCGACGTGACGGTCGAGGCCGGCAAGCTGACCGAAGCGACAGTCACGCACACCGGCGGCAAGGCGACGTTCAAACTTGTCACGCGGTCAGGCGGCGAAGCGATGCCCGACACGCGCTGGACGATCCAGACGGAAGACGGCGAGATGGTGAAGGAGAGCGTCGGCGCGCTGCCGACGCACGTCTTGGCGCCAGGCAAGTACATCGTTACCGCATCTTCCGGCGGGCATCTTTACAAGAACCACTTCGAGATTTCGGACGGCGACATCAAGAACGTCGAAGTGCTGATGGCGGCTGCGGCCGCGGGCGCCGACACGGCCGGCGCGACCGACATCGCTCCGACGACGAGCGAGCCCGGCATCGGCGTCATCGGCAAGCCGTCGTTCGATTTCAAAACTCCGTAAGCACCCAGTCCGTCGGGCAACCGTTGTCGCGCATGAGCTTTTCCACGCGCGCGTGCTCCTCGGCGTGGCCGCTCGCTCGAAAAGCTTCGCGCGCCAGATGCCAGTGCTCGCAGGCACTCGTCAGATCTCCGGTGCTATAGGCAGCTTCCGCGAGTTGCATCCGTGCGATTGCGTGTGTCGCCTCCGGCCCATAAAGCGACGCGCAACCTGCGGCCGACGTCAGCGCCGCCATGCGGGCTTTCTCATCGCCGAGCTTTTGATGTGCAAGCGCCTGCGCGAGGTAGAGATCTGCGAGCACCGCTTTGTTGTCGGCGGCCTTCGCAGCATCGATGCGGCCGACAATCGTCCCGACGTCGTCCTCCTCAACAGGCATGGAATAGGCTTGCGCGGTGGAGCGGCGACGTCCGGCTGCCCGTTTGAGCGCAATGTGCCGAACGAGAAGAATTCCGAGCGTTACGAGTACCGCAACCGGAATCACGAGAACCGTTTTGCTCGCCAGCGTCTCGAATATCGCCTGGGCCGTCACTGCCCTGCTCTTTCAATATGTTCCGGCATCGCGCTCGTGCCCATCAGGATTGCAGCCTGTTCAGCGCATCGGCGCAGAATACATCAGACCGCCCTTGGTCCAAAGGTTGTTCAATCCGCGATCGAGCTTCAACGCCGATCCCTGACCGAGCGTGCGGTCGAAGACTTCGGAATAATTGCCAACCTGTCTGACAACCTGATAGGCCCAGTCGCGCGAAAGTCCCAGCGGCGCACCAACATCCGCTTCGAGTCCCAAGAAGCGGCGAATGTCGTGCACAGGCGAGGCTTTCATCATGTCGACGTTGCTGCTGTTGACGCCGAGTTCCTCAGCGGCGACCAGAGCCATGAATGTCCAGCGTACGACCGCAAACCAGGAATCATGACCTATCTTGACGGCGGGGCCGAGCGGCTCCTTGCTGATATATTCCGGCAGCAGCATGTGGTCGGCGCCATTGGCGAGCCGGCTGCGTTCGTAAGCGAGCAACGACACATCACCCGTAAGGACCGTGCAACCGCCGCTGGCGTAGGTCTTGACGAGTTCGTCCCAACGGTCCGACGTGATGAGCTGATAGCGCATTTTTCGCACGCCGAAGTAATCGGCAATAGCACTGTCGTCTGTCGATCCCGGCAGCACGCAAATCGACGCGCCGGAAAGCTCGAGCACGCTCGAAATCGAATGGTTGCGCGGTACGAGGAATCCTTGCCCATCGTAGTAGAGAGTCGCCGCGAAGCGCGCCCCGAGCTCGGTATCGCGGGTGAGGGTCCACGCCGTTGCACCCATCAGGACGTCGATTTCATTGTCCCTCAGCGCATTGAATTTGTCGCTCGGCATCAGGCTCAGGAATTTGACCGAGTCTTTGTTGCCCAAGACCGCGACTGCCAAGGCCGAGCAGAATTCAACGTCGAGGCCACTCCAGGTGCCGCTGCCGCTGACCTCGCTGAACCCCGGCGCATGATCGCTGACGCCGCAGACGACGTGGCCGCGCTTGCGAATGGCATCGAGGACGCTGGTTTCACCCCAGGCCGGGACGCAAAATCCGCCAACCATCGATCCGATGGCCAAGATCAGCGCCACACACCTCATTGCGACTTTCATCAGCACTTCCAGCGAGCCCTTCGCCGAGCATTCGACAGGATCGTAGCCAAGCGACAATTGCGGCCGCCCGTCCACGGTTGCCTTAATCCTCCCGATTGCAGGAGACCCACACATCCCGCGCCAGAGCGCGACGGTCAAGGCCTTGACCGCGCTCAAAACTTGCGCCACGAGGTCCGAGCGTGCCCCGGAGATGCGAGAAATGACTGATAAGGACGATTCTTCAAAGGGGGCAGCACGCCCGGAAACGAAGGTGGTTCACCTCGGAAGAGACCCTTTCGATCACCATGGCTTCGTTAATCCGCCCGTTTATCGCGGTTCGACGGTTCTTTACAAAACACTCGATGCCATCAAGTCGCGGAAGCAGCCCTACACGTACGGACGGCGCGCCACCCCGACGACGCGGGCGCTTGAAGACGCCATTACCGATCTCGAGGGCGGCGCCGTCACAATTCTAACCTCGTCGGGCCTCGGCGCCGTATCGACGGCCATGCTCGCATTCGTTTCGGCGGGCGATCATATTCTCATCACCGACAGCGCCTACCAGCCGGGACGCGCCTTTGCCGACCGGATGCTGAAGCGACTCGGCGTCGAGACGACCTACTACGATCCGCTCGCCGGCGCCGACATCGCGAAACTCTTCCGGCCGAACACGCGCCTCGTTCTGGTCGAAAGTCCCGGGTCGCAAACATTCGAGATGCAGGATATCCCAGCCATCGCTGCGGCGGCGCGCGCACGCGACATCTGGGTTCTCGCCGACAACACCTGGGCGACGCCGCTCTTTTGCAAACCGCTCGCGCTCGGCGCCGACGTCTCGATCCAGGCGGCGACGAAATACATCGTCGGCCACGCGGACGCCATGCTCGGCGCGGTGACGGCAAACGCACGCGCAGCGCGCTTGCTCGATCACGCCAAGGAAGCGCTCGGCACCTGTCCAGGCTCGGAAGAAACCTACTTAGGCCTGCGCGGGCTTCGGACGCTCGACGTTCGCCTCGAACGACATCAGAAATCGGCGCTCGCGGTTGCCGAATGGCTTTCGTCGCGGCCCGAGGTCGACCGCGTTCTTTATCCTGCTTTGCCAAGCGATCCGGGACATACGATCTGGAAGCGCGATTACACGGGTGCGAGCGGATTGTTTACGGCGGTGCTGAAGCCTGTTTCCGAACAAGCGCTGGCGGCATTCCTAGACGGCCTGACGCTCTTCGGGATGGGCTATTCGTGGGGCGGCTATGAGAGCCTCGTCATTCCGTTCGATCCGACGAGCTATCGGACGGCGACGAAATGGACGGGGCCTGGACCTGCGTTGCGCTTCCACATCGGACTTGAAGCAGTGGAAGACCTGATCCGCGATCTCGATGCCGGCTTTGCAAGGCTCAAAGCCGCGTAAATAAAAACCGCCAAGCGCCGATCAGAAACCGAGCTTCTTGCGGATCAAGTCGCCGACGCTGTCGTTATTGCGTTGGTATCCCACGCTTTCGAAGTTGTTCGTAACACCCATCGGCGAATCGAAACCGTCACCTTCCTTTTTCGAGCGCGCGTCGGCCCGCAGACGAATCTGTTTCAGCATCGAGGTATCGACCGCCGCAAGGTGGTCCTTTCCGACGTCGATCTGTTTCCACTTGCCGGCAAGCGCGAGAGTTATCCGCTTCTGGTGACCATAGCAGTCTTTGAAATATTGCGGCTGACCATCATCGCCGACCCACACCGTGAAGTAGCCGACGTGGACGGGAATGGGCGTATCGAGCGTGATCCCGTTGTCCTTCGGTCCCCTGCGGACGAGCCGTTTGACGTCCGGCGCCGCCGAACCGCGAACAATATCGAGAATGTCCTGCGCCAAGACTTGTGGATTGCGCACGCGCATGCAGCCGTGACTGAACAGACGCACGCGCTCATCGAAGAGATATCTTGAGGGCGTGTCGTGCAGGTAGACCGAGTGCTTATTCGGGAAGAGAAATTTAACCAGCCCTAAGGCGTTGTCGTCGCCGGACGGCTGATAGAACGTATATTCGCTTAAGTTGGCGTTCGCCCAATTTACGCGCGTGCTCTCGACGGTATGGCCGTTGCGCATGACGACGTAGCCCTGCTGCTCGATCGGACGCCCCGACAGCAACGCGGTCAGCTTGATCGAGTCCGGCAGGTTCCATTCCGGCCTCAGCACGATCGTCTTCATATCTTTCGAAAAGATCGGTGTCTGTTTGTCGGCCGTGCCGACAACGACGCGGTCTTCGAAAATGGACTTGCCGTCTTTCGCCAGCCGAATTGAAAACGCGGGAACATTGATGAAAACGTGCGTCGCGCCGAGCAAACGCGGCATCCAACGCCATTCTTCCATGTTGGCGACGACGGCCGCGATTTTATCCGCATTGTTATCGGGACCGTCACCGGCGAGAGCAGCGCGAGTCTGAGGCCCGACGATGCCATCGGCTTGCAACGATGCGGAGGCCTGGAATTTTTTCACCGCCGCAACGAGTGCTGCGTCGAACACTGTGTCCTCGCCGGGTGCCGACGCGACGTCGAAGCGCTTTTTCAGAGTCGCGACTTCGGGACTTTTGGTATCTCGCTGCAAAGTCGGCCCGCGCCCTGCTATCTGGATATTTTGCGACTCACCCGCCTCTTTGCCACGCAGGTTTGAAAGCAGAGTTTTCAACTTCAGGAATTGATCCTCGGACGGTTGGAATTCGCGCAGAGTAGCGTCGGGCCTCTGCGACTGCGAAATCTTGGTCAGAATATCTTGGGCGCTCGACAGCGATGGTTGCCGGTCGAGATACGACGAAAGTTGCGTCTCGGGATCAGGAATGCGCCCGCCTTGCGCCTGGTGCGCGTAACGTAGAATAGAGGCCGTGATCTCAAACTCTGCGTCGGCCGTCTCCCCGCTCGACCATTGTCCGTCCGTCTTGGGCTGATTGAGCGCAGCAAAGGGAAAATCGGCAGACCTCATTCCCCATTCGTCGGCGCGGCGCATCTCGGCGATCGCCAGGTCAGCGGCGCGCGTCGTCCCCCTTTCATCAACCCATAGCGGTCTGCAGTCACGCCCTGAATAGAAAGCAATGACGGCCTGACGGTCTTGGCTGTCGAATCCTCCGAGCGCATCGGATGCGAGTGTTGCGCATATCGCCGCCTGTGGGCCGCTCATGTCATCCGCAGCGGCCGGAGACGATGCGAGCAGAACCAGCCCGGACGGCATCATCACGAGCAACCAACACCAGACTCGAAATATCGGGTGGTGCATCATGATGCATACTCTCTACAAACGCATATGATGATCGGGCGCGGCCAATATAGGCCGTTTCTGCGCCACTGCCATACGTCAGTGGCCAAACACACCCCGCACGTTAAATGTTTATGACGGCGTCACACGAATCGGCGAGTGGCGATCCCGGCAGGGCTCGAACCTGCAACCTTCGGAGTCGAATTCCGACGCTCTATCCATTGAACTACGGGACCGCGGCGCGACGCGAGTCGCGAGACGATTCCTTATCGCCAGGGACCCGGATTGTCGACACCCGTCGCGAGCCCCGGCGGGAATCCGGAGGCTGAGCTACGCTTAATTTTCAGAAATTTTTATGTTCGCCCCAGGAACTCGGGAAGGGCGAGGCGAGTTGTCGTCGGTTGGGGAGTTAACGCATGCATTTATACTCAGGGGGAATACGAAACCCGATGACTTACGTCGATCACCACACCGGAAATGTGGGCATCGCTCAGAACCAGCACTATTTCCCGCACGTCCGTTCCGGCATTGCCGCATTCCGGAATTTGCTTACAGGCGCCTTTTCGGCGTTGTCGTCATTCCTTGCATACCTTGCGACTGCGCACGGTCCGACACCCTCAGCGTCGGCGCTAATCTACGGCGGCATCGCCACTGCCGGCGCCATTTTTTACGAAGCATGGAATGTGAACTCTGCCGCCGCAGGATATCCGAGCCGCGGACTTCTTTGCGAGCGGGGATGCCTGCGCCGGTTTGCCAGCGACCTTCACCTCAAGACCCTCGACGAAATCCGGCTGCACCAGGGCATGTTCGACCGGCGCTTTAAATACCGATACGTCACCGGACCAGGGTGAGAGTAGATTTCTCCGGTCCGGCTTACGAGAATACCTCCCGAGTCCCTTTGAAATCCCTGTCGTAACTTGGAGCGCTGAACCTTGGTTCGGCGCTTTTTCTTTTTTCATGCCGATCATTTGGATGAGAATGCAGCGCCCCGCTTCGGCCGTCTCCTTTGCATGTTTTGGTTCGCATGCCATGTGCGCATTTCCATTGCTGCGAACGGCTGTCCTTAGGCGCTTGAACGCATTTCAAGGCGATATCGAAGTGCTTGTTAAACCGTGCGAACCCTACGCCAGTTCCTCCTCTTTTCCGGGAACCCTCCGTGCAGCGAGGAGTTTGATCGCAAGGCATGAAGGCCGTGCGAGCGGGTGGATACGGTGTCCGTCCGGCAGCGCAGACCTTCGCTCACAAATGGAGAGGACATCGAATGAACCTCAAAGGTCTTTTGACAGTGGCCGCTGTGCCTGCATTGGCAACGGTTGCGTATGCTCAGACCGTGGCGCCCCCTTCCCCGTCGAACACTCCGCAGGCAACGAGTCCCGCCCCAACGGCAACAACACCGAACGATGCGATGGCCCCGCAATGGTATGCGCATCAGCAGGGTGAATGGCGCACCAGCAAGCTCGTCGGCTCAAAGGTGCAAAACAAGGCCGGCGACTCGATCGGCGACATCAACGAAATCATTCTTGCAAACGACGGGTCGGCCGCTGCCGCCGTGATCGGCGTCGGCGGCTTCCTCGGCATGGGCGAGCACCAGGTCGCGGTGCAGTTCAAGTCGCTGAAGCTCGATCGCGACTCGAATGGCAACGACGTCATTACGCTCGACACGACGAAGGACGCGCTGAAGAAGGCTCCGGAGTGGACGTGGCAGAGTAGCTAAGAAGGTTTGCTAACGACACCTACGGCGGCCGTCGCAAAGCAGTCTGAGCGGCGGCGGCTTCCTTGGCCTCGGAAAAAGCAGTTACGTCTCGTGGACGTCACTTAAGTGGGGCCTCGATCTCCACGAATACGTGACAGGCCTAACCGAAGAACAGTTGAAGATGTCCCCGGACCTCGATCCCTTGTCGTTGAGAAACCGGGAAATCGAGCAAAGGCTTCACGCGAACTATGGCGCTCCAGGCTATTGGGATCTCGAAACGCGCCACAACTAAGGAACGTAAGGAACGCGACAGGAGAAAAATTTGGCATCCGCGGACCGACGGTTCGCAGATGCCTTTCTTATCCGAACAGGGAAGACAGGGTTTCAAATCTTGGTCGGAGCCGATCCAAATCCATCACGCACGGTATTCTGAGGATCGAGCATCATCAGAGCTCTATTGACCTCATCGAGAAGCGGAGGCTCGCCGCCGCCCATATTCTCATCCGTCGCCCGTTGAAGAGCTCGCGCGTCCAACTCCCAGCGCTTCAGAATGTCGATCTTCTGCTCTCGTGAGAGACCCGGACACGCCACGACCTCAAGCGGAAAATCGAATATCGATGCCGGACTCGTCATGGCATTCGCGAGCTCCTGGTTTGTAAGGGTCACCGATTCCGTCTTCATACTGAGCATCCTGATGCGTAGTTCCCGCCTTGTGCAAACGCCAAGACACGAGACGAGTTCCTCCGGTCACGCCCGGCCATCGGCATCTCGGCGATTGCGTGCGCCGAATGGCAACACAATTTTTTCGGAACCAAGCTTCCAAACGACGGGTTTTCACAGCTTGAGCAGCAGAAAAAGGAGATGATGAATGAATATTTTGAAAGCCGCGGCTGCGGCGGCAGCATTGGCGGCGTTCGGTTCCGCCGGCGCGATGGCGCAGGACACTTATAAAAACACGGACACAATTCAAAAGCCGCCTGCCATGGCTCCCTCCCCTGCCCCGTCCAAGACGGCGCCATCGAGCGAGGGCATGAGCACGGGTGAAGGAGGCGTCGATTCGCCGGCAGGAATTCCTGCTGATCCGAACACCAATCAGAATGTTCAGCCGGGCCCCTCGACTGTAACTCCGAACGATCCGGCGGCTGGTTCCAATTCCGGCGCAAGGGCTCCGACTGCTCCGCCAAAAGCTGGTACGCCCAGTCCGTAACGGAGATGAATGAAATCATAAAAGGAAAGGTTCCGAGCTTTTGCCCGGAACCTTTTTATTTGTCGTCTTTATCGAGATCGGCACGCGCAGACGTCACGCGTTCTCAGTACTCGCATTCGCGGTAACGGCGCCACCAATACGGACTGCCCGTGCTGAGCGCCCGCCGATAGAGCCACCCGCAATCGTCGCCGTAGTAGCCGTAATCGTCATAGTACCCATAATCATAGAAATACGGTGCGCCGATGATGATTCGCCGTCCACGATGATGGTGGTGACCACCATGGTGTCGCCCACCGCTCCAGCCCGCGATCGGACCGCGGCGAGAGTAGCCGCGATAGCTGCGCATCCCGCGCCCGGCGCTGAAGTTTCGTCCCGCGCTGACCGAGGGTCCGCTGCGGAACGAGCGTCCACCAACACTACCGCCGCGAAAACCGCCGAAGTTCCCTCCTCCGAAGCTGCGTCCCCCACCGCCGCCGTGGAAACCCCCTCCGCCGAACCCGCCGCCACCGTGGAACCCTCCTCCACCGAACCCGCCGCCACCCATAGGCCTCGCCTCGGCGACGGCGCCGCCCAGCGCCAGGAGCAAGAGCGCCCCCGACGCGATAACAATTTTCCTGAACATTGATTTGGCTCCTAACCAACTTCCTGACCTGCACATATTCAACAAACGATAAAATTCAACGGCCCGTTCCCGTTTTGCACCCCGGCTGGCCGGGGCACACGCGGTCCGGAACAAGGCGGATCGGCGGGCGTTTCAACTCCCGCGCTTCATAGCTCGATGGTGCCCCATGGTAGTGCCTGACGCTGAAAAAAGTCCGGCCGTCGAGCCGAGCAAGCCTCGCATATTCAAGGTCCTGGGACCCGGGTTGATCACCGGGGCCTCCGACGATGATCCAAGCGGCATTGCAACATACTCGCAGGCCGGGGCGCTTTTCGGGTTCGGATTGCTCTGGACGATGGTGCTTGCTTATCCGCTGATGGCGGCCGTGCAGGAGATCAGCGCCAGGATCGGCCGCACCACCGGCAAGGGTCTCGCCGGAAACATCATCCCACATTATCCGCCGCTGATCGTCTACGGGCTGGTCGGCCTGCTGTTCATGGCGAACATCATCAATATCGGCGCCAATCTCGGCGCTATGGGCGACGCAGTCGCGCTGCTCGTTGGCGGGCCAAAACTTGTCTATGTCGCCGCGTTCGGAATCCTCTGCACGTTGATGCAAGTTTTCATGACGTACACACGCTATGTTGCCGTTTTAAAATGGCTGACAATTGCGCTGCTTTCGTACATCGCGACGATGTTCGTCATCGACATTCCATGGGGCGACGTCGCGAAGGGTTTGGTCGTGCCAAATTTCTCTTCCAACCCAAACTACTGGCAGACCATCGTCGCGATATTCGGAACGACGATCAGTCCCTACCTCTTCTTCTGGCAGGCATCGCAGGAGGTCGAAGACATCCACGAGATTCCGCGCCGCGAACCGCTCTTGAAGCGCCCGCATCAGGCGCCCGCTGCCGAAGAGCGCATCCGCATCGACACGCTCGTCGGAATGGCGTTTTCGAACGTCGTTGCAATCTCGATCATCATCACCGTCGGAGCAACGCTGCATCCGGCTGGCACCACGGACATTCAAAGTTCCGCCCAGGCAGCCGAAGCCTTGAAGCCTATCGGCGGTTCGCTTGCCTTCGTCCTCTTCGCGCTCGGGATCATCGGAACGGGGCTGCTGTCCATTCCCGTGCTCGCCGGCTCAGCCGCTTACGCATTCGGCGAAGCGCTCAAGTGGAAGGTCGGACTATCCCTCGATCCAACGGAAGGAAAGGCGTTCTATGGGATGATCGCGCTCTCGACAGTGGTCGGCATTGCGATCAACTTTTCGGGAATGAATCCTATCAAGGCGCTCTATTACAGCGCCGTGATCAATGGGCTTGTCGCCGTCCCGATCATAGTGATCATGATGCTGATCGCAACGGACGCCGAGATAATGGGTCGATTCAAGGTCCGCGGCTGCCTCGGCTATCTCGGCTGGGCGACTGCCATCGTGATGGCTTTAGCTAGTTTCGCGATGGTCGTTCAAGCGCTGTAAATGCGCGCGATCAGACGTCAGTTTTCCTCGAAATCGAGCAAGCCATAATCCTGCGATCTTAAGGGTTTCACCGCGCCTTCCTCCTGTTTCACATGAAGGCCGACGTTCAGAAGCTGTCGTATCGCGGCGGCACGGCTGGGCATGCGCTGTTGAAAACGCCAATCGTCGATTGCTGCGAGTTCTTCGTCACTAAGCATAATCTGGAGACGCGTCTCACGAGACAGCCCGTTCATGGCTCGGTCCCTACCCTTATGACTAAAACATCACCAATTACTCATTCGACAGCCAAACTCGCATTGATGTAATATGTTCCTACTCCCCGTTGATCTCGTAGTTGGGACTTCGCGGATTTCTAATCCGGCGTGTCCATGCATTATGACTCATGCGATTATTGCGCGAGTGATGACAATGTCCCCAGGGTTTAATGTCTTCGGGCCAGAAGACCTCGAACGCGCCGAAAGTGTCCTCGATGAAGTCTGGACTTTGCTGCCGGACGATGTGCGCAACGGTCCAAGTGCCGTCGTCCTGCGTGAGCGTTTGGCTCGGCACGTTCTCGCGGCCATGACCAACAGCCGCGCCGATCGCGATGAACTCAAAGCCTCGGTGATGAGAGCTGGCGCGGCGGCTTGGCTTCGCGCGTGAACGGGTGCCTCACGGAACCCTCGACTGCAGCCCGTCGTTCATTAATCAGACGCATGTACCAACGTGTGTCAGGCACCGAGAGGTGCTGGGCCGTCCGGGAGCCTTAACGACTCCCCGGCGGCTTTCTTTGTATTTGAGGCATGCACTGGCGGCAGGCGCAACGCACGGCTAAGCTCTTGAAGCTTTTCGCGGAGACCTTACGGATGGCCACCAAGCAGCTTTCCGAATATCGCGCCAAGCGCGATTTCACCAAGACGGCGGAGCCGAGCGGATCGGCAGCGATCCGCCCGGCCAAGCATCGCCGGTTCGTCATCCAGAAGCACGACGCAACGCGATTGCACTACGATTTGCGGCTGGAACTCGGCGGCGTCTTCAAGTCATGGGCGGTCACAAAGGGGCCGTCGCTCGATCCGAAAGTGAAGCGCCTCGCCGTTGAAGTCGAAGACCATCCGCTCGATTACGGCGACTTCGAGGGCACGATTCCGAAAGGACAGTATGGCGGCGGCACCGTCATGGTCTGGGATCGCGGATATTGGGCGCCGCTCGGTGAGGAGAGTCCCGAGCAGCAATTGCGCAAGGGCGATCTGAAATTCGTTCTCGTCGGCGATAAGCTCGAAGGCAGCTGGGTGCTCGTGCGTATCAAGAATGACCGTGCGGGAAACAAGCGTACGAACTGGCTTTTGATCAAGCATCGCGATCAGACCGCGAGGCCCGGAGATGGAGACAGCATTCTTTCGGAGGATCGTTCGGTCGCATCGAACCGGACGATGAATGACATCGCGGCCGGACGAGGCAAAGGCCCGGAGCCATTCATCCTGAAGCGGCGTGCAGCGGCCAAGCCAGATGCCGTGTGGAATTCAAACCGCGCCGACGGACACACGGAGCGGGACGATAAGGAGCCTCCCCCGCTACGCCGCATGCCCGTGCGCAAGAGCGCAAAATCGGCGAAGTCCAACGACAGAAAAAGCGATCCTGCACCAAACACCGTTTGCGGAATCACGATCTCAAATCCAGACAAGGAGATGTGGCCCGCTGCCGATGGCGCCGCCGTTTCGAAGCTCGATCTTGCGCGCTATCTCGAAACGGTCGGACCCTGGATGCTCGATCACATCAAGGGCAGACCCTGCTCCGTCATCCGCGCGCCGGACGGCATCAAAGGCGAGACGTTCTTTCAGCGCCATGCCATGCGCGGCATATCAGACGAGATCGATATCGTCCGCATCTCCGGAGACCGCGAACCTTATATCGAAGTCAACAGCGTCGATGGTCTCGTGGCACTTGGGCAGATCGCAGCGCTGGAATTCCATCCGTGGAATTGCGAACCGTTCGACCCCGATGTGCCGGGCCGCTTGGTATTCGATCTCGATCCAGGGCTGGACGTCGAATTCGCGCGCGTGGTCGATGCCGCCAACGAGTTGCGCGAGCGCTTGGAGAACGTCGGCCTCGTTTCTTTCTGCAAAACGACGGGCGGCAAGGGCCTGCACGTCGTGACACGGTTAAAGCCACGCCGCGGCGACGGTATCGGCTGGAAGGAAGCGAAAATGTTCGCCGGTGCGCTTTGTCAGCAAATGGCCGCGGACGATCCCAGCGCCTACGTAATCAAAATGACGAAGAAGCTGCGCAAGGGGCGTATTTTTCTGGACTACCTCCGCAACGATCGCATGGCGACCGCCGTCGCGCCGTTGTCGCCACGCGCCCGGCCTGGGGCAACCGTCTCAATGCCGTTGACATGGACCCAGGTTCGCAAGGGTCTCGATCCCAAGCGCTTTACCGTGCACACCGTTCCTGACCTGATCGCGAAATCCAAGGCGTGGGAAGATTACGCCTCCTCCGGCCGACCGCTCGGGGCTGCGATCAAATCGCTGCTCGGCCGGTGACGCGCAGAAGGTCGGTCATGACTCCCCGCGCGCGCACCACGGCGGCGCGGGTGACGGCGAAACCGCGGAGCCGTGCACTCTCGCCGAGCTCGCTCGCGGCCGCCGTCAGGGGCCCGCTTCCAGATTTCGTCGAGCCGTGTCTTGCGACGCTCGTCGCGGCGCCCCCCGAGGGCGACGACTGGGTGCACGAGATCAAGTTCGACGGTTATCGCATTCAAGCCCGCATCGACGGCGATAACGTGCGGCTCATTACGCGAGGCGGGCTCGACTGGACCGAGCGATTCGGCGCAGTTCCGGCGCTCTTGCGGAAACTACATTGCGACAAGGCGCTGATCGACGGAGAGCTGGTCGTGGAAGATAGCTCGGGGCATTCGAGCTTCACGGAACTGGCGGCGGCGCTGAAAGGCGGACGTTCGGAACGCTTCGTCTTTCAATGTTTCGATCTTCTGCATCTCGACGGCTTCAATCTGATGCCCGCTGCACTGATCGACCGCAAAGATCTCCTTCGCCAATTGCTCGCGGATCAAGCGTCGCCGGAAATCCGCTATAGCGAGCACCTCTCGGGTAACGGGGCCCGCATGCTGAGAGAGGCCTGCCACTTGGGTCTTGAAGGCCTTGTCTCCAAACGCGCCGACAGGCCGTACCGCTCGGGCCGCCACGACGAATGGCTGAAGAGCAAGTGCATCCAGATCGACGAATTCGTCGTCATTGGTTACGTCGTCTCGAATATGTCGGCGGGTGCGGTCGGCGCGCTCGTTGTTGGGTATTTCGAACGGAAACGCCTGATGTATGCCGGGCGCGTCGGAACGGGCTTCACGCAGCAAACGGCCGCCGCACTGATGCGCGAGCTGAAGCCACTAAAGACCGCCGCACCTCCATTCGCGTCGCAATTGACGGGCGTGCAACGGAAAGGCGTTATTTGGGTCGAGCCGGTTGTCGTCGCGCAAATCGAATACCGCGCCTGGACGGCGGACAACCTGTTGCGACACGCCGCCTTCAAGGGGCTACGCGAAGACAAGCCGGCAGCCGAAGTCCGGCGCCCACTTATCAAATCCCCAAAGAGCTGACGCAAGACAACGCGCCGCGCTTAACCGCGTGCGCGGCTTTTTGTTTTTGGCCGCGCCTTGCTGCGTTTCGCCGGTTCGCGCTTCTGATGAGACGCTGCCGTTTTCGCCGGTGAACGTCCGCTCTTTGCCGGAGTCTTTCCTGTAGAGCGGCGAAGGGCGTCCATGAAATCGATGACCGTGCCGCCTGCAGGACGCTCATCGCCACCGCCGATTTCCGTCGACTCTCCGCCCTCGACCTTATCTTTGACAAGCTTGCGAAGCGCTTCGGCGTAATGGTTCTTGAAATCGCCGGGATCGAATTTTTGCGTGCGCTCATCGATGAGTTGCTTCGCCATTTCAATCAGCTCGGGTCGTAGCTTGCCCCTGCCGATATCGGCGAAGACCTCGTCAGCATCCCTCACCTCGTTGGCATAACGCAGCGTTTCGACCATCAAACCCTCGCCGCTCGGCTTCATCGCGATCAGGTTTTCGCGGCCGCGCATCGTCAATTGCCCGACGCCGTACTTCTTCGATGATTTCAGCGCATCGCGGATGATGCGATAGCCTTCCTCCGCAACGTCGCCATCCGGAAGCACGTAATAGGGATTGTCGAAATAAAGCGGATCGATCGAGCACGCATCGACGAATTCGGTCAGCTCGATCGTGTGCCGCGTCGACAGCTTGAGCTTATCAAGCTCGTCGGGCTCGAACAGCACGTAGCTGCCGTCGTCGAGCTCATAGCCTTGCACGATGTCGGATTGCGGTACGACCTTGCCGGTCTCGCCCGCCACCTTCTGATAGCGGATGCGCTGCTTCGATTTGCGATCGACCTGGTGCAGCGCGATCTTGTCTTCAGACGCCGTCGCACTGACGAGCCGGATCGGGATGGTGACAAGCGCCAGGCGAAGATGCCCCTTCCAGAAGGACCGCGCGGTGGCCATGGCTTACTCCCTGGAACGCGATACGATGAGAGGACTTATAGCACGGGAACGCTGCAAAATCCCCGGGTTCGTCAAACACGGCAGCCCTTTAATAGGTTCCGTTAATAGGTTCCGTTTAACGGCGCCTGGTCTCGTTACTTCGGAGCGGTAACCGCGACCCAATGATACCGGTGCTTCAGCGTGCGCCGGTACGCCTCCGCCTCCTGCCTCGTTGCAAACGTCATCGCCAGATCGACGTCCGACACCCCGCTGTTGGAGGCGCCCAGATAGATTTCCTGAACGCCGGAATAAATAACGTCCGGCTTGCGCTCGACCAGCATCCATTTCATCGCCAGGTTCTTTAATTGTTACCGGTCCCGGCGCGACCATCGGCCGAGATTTAAAGCGGAGTTTAGCCGTTTGGCTCCAGGGAGGAATCCCAAATCTGCGGTATGCGGAAGGATCTTAACCACGCCACCGGCGGCATTGCAGTTCGCTTGCGGTGATTGCGGGTCCCGCCGGTCAGCCGAGGGCGTGCGCCGCGGGTCGGCGCACCGCAAGATCGCCGGCCACGAAATTTGAGATTTCCTCCGCCGAGCGCGGGGGGGAAAAATAGAAGCCCTGGAAACTGCCGCAACCCATGCTCTGCAACAGGACAAACTGATCGTAGTTCTCGACGCCCTCGGCAGTCACGCGCAATCCCAGGCTCTGCCCGAGTTGAATAATGGCCTGTACGATCGACAAGCTATTGTTGTTTTCGTGCATGTCCTGGACGAAGGAGCGATCGATTTTCAAGCGATCGATCGGGAACGCCTTGAGATGGGTCAGCGATGCGTAACCGGTTCCAAAATCGTCGAGCGCGACCTCGACGCCCAAGGCATTGATACGATGCATCGTCTCCGCAACGTTCGTCACGCTGGCGCCGAGGAAAACGCGCTCGGTCACCTCGATGCATAGCTTGCTTGCAGGCACATGATAGCGCCCAAGGGTTGCCTGCAGGCGCGTCGCAAGACACCCGAAAGAAAAGTCCGCAGACAGTACATTGACGGCAATCCGGCCGAATTCCCTGCCTTCCGACATCCATGTCGCTGCCTGGCGAATCGCCATCTCGATGACGTAGCTGCCGACGGAGGCCGCAAGCCTCGGGTCTTCCAGCACCTCTTCGAAGTTGCCTGGGGCGAGCAGGCCGTGCACAGGGTGCTCCCAACGCAGCAATGCCTCGAACGACACAGGTTTCGTCGGATCGATTGGAACGACGGGCATGAAGTGCAGGATGAATTGACCGGCCTCCAGCGCGTGTCGTGCTTCCTGCTGCAATTCCACCCTTCTGCGTAGCGCGCTTCGCATGTCGGGGACAAAGTGGACGACGCGGTCGCGCCCGTCCGATTTGGCGCGATAAAGCGCAAGATCGGCATTCTTCAGGAGATCGCCGGCGGTTGTTGCATCGTTCGGGAACTTGGTGACGCCGACGCTGACCGTGCAGTTCCGGCGTGTGCCGCCGATCGCAAGCGGTTCCTCCAACGCCTCCCGCATGACATCAAAGGCAGCCGTAATTTCCGGGTCTTCTCCGCGTATCAGGACGGCGAACTCATCGCCTCCCAACCGCGCGATCTTGCCAACTCCGCTCAACGCATCGTTCAGGCGCGATGCCAACTGCTTCAGCATCTGATCGCCGACATCGTGGCCGAGCGTGTCGTTGACCTCCTTCAACCGATCAATATCGAGGAGTGCAACGGCGAACTGTGCGTTGCTCGATTGCGAAAACTGAATTTCGTTGTGGATGAGCTCGTTGAAGGACAACCGGTTCGGCAGCGACGTCAGAACGTCGAGGTTCGCAAGTCGCCAGAGCTTGTCGCGAATCTTGTTCCGCTCGGAGATTTCTTCCGTCATCATCATCATGCCGCCGATGCTCTGATCGGGGAGATACCAGGGGCGGACTTCCCAGCGGATGATGTTCTCGCGACCGTCCGCGCGGACGAATTTTTCTTCTTCGCAGTATTCCGTTGCGCCCGCCAGAACGCGTTGATGCTTGCGCTTCCAGTGCTCTGGAATTTCGGGAAAGACTTCGTAGTGGCAGCGTCCCGTAAGGTCTGCAGTTCCGAGATTGTAATCCGCTAGCCATCGGTCCGTATACGCGACGTAGCGCATCTCTTTGTCGAACATCGCAACCGCTGCCGGTGCATGCTTGATGAAGGCTTTCAGCCGAGAGTTTGCCTCCTTCAATGCTTGTTCCGCGTGGCGCTTATCGGTGATGTCGACGCCAACCGTCGTGAGCGATTGCAGGTTGCCTTGCGCATCCCAGAACGGCACGACGATCGCGCTCATCCATACGAGCGATCCATCCTTTGCCTGGTCGCAGAATTCGCCGCTCCAGGACTTTCCAACCCGAACCGAAGCCCACATTTCGGAAAGCGATGAGGTCTCATAGTGGCCGACGCGAAGACGATGTCTCGGCAGTTTGGACAGTTCCTGAAGTGTGTAGCCAATGCGCGCAAGGTATTTTGTATTTGCATCTATGAGCCGGCCATGCCGATCGGACTTCAGCACGTAGAAAAACTGCTCGATGGTTTCGTCATAAGATCCACGCTGCCGCGTGCTGCCGGGTACACCGTTCGTCCGGACAAACAAAAGACCGGCGATCGAAACCGAAAGGCAGATGACGGCAGCCGCGACGAGAACGGCCCAATTAGATACGCCCGTTAAGGCGTAGATGAGAAGGCCCTGCGCCGCGCACAAGCCGATAATCAACAAATTGCCCAGATTTCCAAGCGGTCTAGCTGTAAACGGAGCCGTCATGCCTAGGAACGCTTCTTAACGCGAAAGCGGAAAGCGTACAGCATAAGACAAAATGCTAAACGGTCGACGAATGCGGCTCACATTTCGCCATGGCGAGCCGTTCCGTGGCGCTCGCGGACATAAAGGCGAGCCCCAAAATCGATCTCACCCGTGAATTTGGCACGGTCAATTCGCGGCTTACTGGTGTGGCGATTGAGGCATGATATCCCTTGCCTCTCATCGATCGACTTGGTCGCCCGTGCCGTGGTAGCGGCGGAATGCTTCCGACGGCAACTCCCCGAACATCGTGTTATAGTCGCGCGCAAAGCGGCCGAAATGCCAGAAGCCCCAGAGCGTCGCCGCCTCCGTTACCGAATGCGCAGTCTTGATCGCGCGTCGCGCGCCGTTCATCCGTACAGCCCGTATATAGGCCGATGGCTTTACCCCGAGCGTATCTTGAAACGATTGCTGAAGGGCGCGCCGGCTCACTCCAAGTTCTCGGCACAGATCGGCGATGCATGTGAAGTCTTGCGACCATTCGGAAATCAGGTCACGGGCGTCGCGAACGATCAGAGCCCGCTTTGCCGGCGGGACGTCGAATCTTTCGCGATAGCCGTGGGCGAGGCCACTGGCGACAGCGGCGATCACATCGCGCGACATCGACGACAGGCGAACGGGATCGTGCGCCGAACCGGCAGGCTCCGCGACGATCTCGCAAACATCCGAGAAGATATCGAGCATACGTTTCAGCGCGCCGAGATCCGCAAAGCGCAAGTGAGGCCTTGCAAGGGAGGGCATGATTTCTTCAAGCTCATCGCTTGTCAGAGCGCTGCGCAGATCACGCTCGTCCAGAATGAAGCCAACGATATCCAATCCCCGCGGCGAGAAGAATTCGAACTGATCGTTGCCCGAGAAGACGTGCAGCTGCCGGCCATCGCACAATCGCCCGCAAAAGGTTGCGTTTCCCCGTAGCGAAACCGGCGCGCCGACGGCGATGGTCCCTTCGGGGAGCGACCCCGTTTGCTGCAATGAATTGCTGGTGACTTCCCGGAACAGCTGAACGCGATCGATCTGAGTTTCGAGGAGCGATCCACTGAAGCGACCCGCCGAAATCTGCTCGTAGGTTTGATTCCACCCGCGCAACAGAGCCGCCTGCTCGTCGATGTCGGATGTGCTGGCCGCGTGCACGAATGCCGTCTCACCCGGGGGCGGGGCTATCTGAACACTGTTGCTATCCGTCAGCAATTCCATGCTGCGATGCGAACCAGTTCATCAGAGGCCAACGTGCCGCCCATAAGACCTACGTCGTACGAAGCGCACGCGTGCCGAAAGTGGATAGCCGACACAATAGCGTAAAATTACCGTCGCGCCACCAGGGCCGAGGGTGCAGTCGATTCATTTGGTATCGACACACATGCACGGCCCTCGCAACTCGCAGCGGCAGCGGCCCATCCAGGCCGCATCGGCCGATGCGCCTTTGAGACTGAAAATTATAAGAACATTCAAGAGGATCGGGATGGACACGACGGGTCATAGCGGAGTCGAATACGACAAGGTCGGTAATGAGTATTTTGAGAAGCGGCAGTTGAAGCGCGGAGCAGCTGGGTGGTTGCTGCTCGTCGGCCTCGGGGTCGCCTACGTCATCTCGGGCGATTACGCAGGCTGGAACTTCGGCCTCGCCCAAGGCGGATGGGGCGGACTTTTCGTTGCCTCGCTGCTGATGGCGACGATGTATACATGCATGTGTTTCGCGCTTGCCGAGCTCGCCACGATTGCTCCGACGGCCGGCGGCGGCTACGGCTTTGCGCGGCGTGCGTTCGGTCCGTGGGGCGGCTTCCTATGCGGCATCGCCATCCTGATCGAGTACGCCATCGCGCCGGCCGCAATCGCCGTCTTCATCGGCGCCTATTGCAACTCTTTGTTCGGGATCGACGGCTGGGTCGTTTATCTAGCCTTTTACGTCGTATTTCTCGGTATCCATCTCTACGGCGCAGGCGAAGCGCTGCGGCTCATCTTTGCGATCACCGCGCTCGCGGTCGTGGCGCTCGTCGTCTTCCTGATTGCGATGGTCCCGCACTTCGATGCCAACAACCTCTTCGACATTCCCGTCACCGATGCAGCCGGCGCAAGTCCGTTCCTGCCTTTCGGTTACATCGGCATCTGGGCGGCCATTCCCTATGCGATCTGGTTTTTCCTGGCTATCGAGGGCGTGCCGCTCGCGGCCGAGGAAACGAGCGATCCGAAACGCGACCTGCCGCGCGGACTGATCGGAGGCATCCTGGTGCTGCTCGCCTGCTGCGCCCTGATTCTGACGTTCGGACCGGGCGGCGCCGGTGCGGACGCACTGAAAGCTTCAGGCAATCCGCTCGTCGAAGCGCTCGAGTCCGCCAAAGTCTACGGCGGTCCGACATGGGTTAGCCGCTTCGTCAATTTCGTCGGCCTCGCCGGCCTGATCGCGAGCTTCTTCTCGATCATCTTCGGCTATTCGCGACTGGTGTTCGCGATGTCTCGCGCCGGTTATCTGCCGCGGGCGCTGTCGCTGACGAGCGCGCGCAAGACGCCCTATGTGGCGCTGATCGTGCCCGGCATCATCGGCTTCTTGCTTTCGCTCAGCGGGCAAGGTGATCTTCTGATCTTGATTGCGGTCTTCGGAGCAACGATTTCTTATGTGATGATGATGGCGTCGCATATCGCTCTGCGCATCCAGGAGCCCAACCTCGAACGGCCGTACAGGACGCCGGGCGGCATCCTCACGTCCGGCGTCGCGCTTATTCTTGCGTGTGTCGCCGTGGTCGCTGGATTCCTCGTCGATCCGCGCGTGGTGATCGGCGCGGCCGTCGTCTACGCGATCTTCATTGCCTACTTTGGCCTCTACAGCCGCCATCATCTCGTGGCAGCGGCTCCGGGCGAGGACGAAATTTTCTAACACAATCGAACCCCTAAAACGGCGAGTGCCACATGAGCTATTCTCATTCCATCGGTGGACACCGGTTCAGTTTCGAGAACCTCAAAGTCCTCATGGCGAAAGCCACACCTGCACGATCCGGAGACTATCTCGCCGGAGTCGCGGCAGGCGACGATGAGGAACGCGTGGCGGCTCAGATGGCGCTCGCCAATGTTCCGCTCAAGGAATTTCTCGTCGATCATCTCATTCCCTACGAGATCGACGAGGTTACACGCCTCATCATCGACGACCATAATGCGAAGGCATTCGCGCCGGTTTCGCATTTGACCGTCGGAGCATTCCGCGATTGGCTTCTTTCCGACGAGGCGACGGAACGCTCTCTGGCGGCCCTCGCTCCAGGTTTGACGCCGGAGATGGTTGCTGCGGTTTCCAAAATCTGCCGCGTTCAGGACATGGTCCTGATCGCGCAGAAATGCCGTGTCGTAACCAAGTTCCGCAACACCATCGGGCTGAAGGGGCGGCTTTCGACGCGTCTTCAACCGAACCATCCGACCGACGATCCGACCGGCATCGCCGCCAGCATCGTCGACGGCCTTATGTACGGCAACGGCGATGCCGTGATCGGCATCAATCCCGCGACCGATAGCACCGCTGCCGTCACGACGCTGATCGAAATGCTGCACGAGATCATCCAACGCTACAACATCCCGACGCAGTCGTGCGTTCTGACGCACGTGACGACGAGCATCGCCGCCATCAACAAGGGCGCTCCCGTCGACCTCGTGTTCCAGTCGATTGCGGGAACTGAAGCGGCCAACGGCAGCTTCGGTATCAATCTCGCGACGCTCAATGAGGGTTACGAGGCTGCCCAGAGTCTGCAGCGAGGTACAGTCGGCAACAACGCCATGTATTTCGAGACAGGACAGGGCAGCGCGCTGTCGGCCAATGCCCATCACGGAATCGATCAGCAGACGCTCGAAGCGCGAGCCTATGCGGTTGCGAGAAAATTCCACCCGCTGCTCGTCAATACCGTCGTCGGCTTCATCGGGCCCGAATACCTCTACGACGGCCGACAGATCATTCGCGCAGGACTAGAAGATCATTTCTGCGGCAAGCTTTTGGGCGTGCCGATGGGTTGCGACATCTGCTATACGAACCATGCCGAAGCCGATCAGAACGATATGGATACCCTGCTGACGCTGCTCGCCGTTGCGGGGATCACGTTCATCATGGGTATTCCGGGATCGGACGACATCATGTTGAATTATCAGACGACGTCGTTCCACGACGCGCTTTATGTCCGCAAGGCACTGGGACTGAAGCCATCACCGGAATTCGAAGAATGGCTGTTGAACGTCGGCATTTTCCAGAGCGGTGATGCCTTGAGGCTGGCCGACACGCTGCCAAAGCCATTTCAACGCGCACTTTCACATCTTCACTGAGGTCAAGCACGGCCATGTCGGATGAAATGAAGCCCGTAGTCGTCGCGAATCCGTGGAGCAAGCTCCGACAGTACACCCCGGCGCGTATCGCGCTCGGGCGTGCCGGCACGAGCCTTCCCACGAAGCCGCATCTAGAATTTCAGCTTGCTCATGCGCGCGCGCGCAACGCAGTCCATCATGAACTCGATACCGCGGCGCTTGAAACCACTCTCAAAACGCGCGGGCATGAAACGCAGGTCCTTCACAGCGCAGCCGAGAACCGGCCGATGTATTTACAGAGGCCGGACAAAGGCCGCCGCCTCGACGACGCGTCACGCAAACAACTGGGCGACATGGCGCCGCGCACCGGCAGCTACGACGTTGCCTTCGTAATCGGCGACGGGCTTTCTTCTTTTGCGATCGAAGAGAACGCCGCTCCATTTCTGGACGCGATCCTGCCGCCGCTCGTCAAAGAAGGTTGGCGCATTGCTCCCCTCGTTATCATCCGCGAAGCGCGGGTCGCAGTCGGCGATGAAATCGGGCAACTGCTCGGCGCCAGAATGGTCGTGGTTTTGATCGGCGAGCGTCCGGGGCTCAGCTCCCCCGACAGCATGGGAATCTATATGACGTTGAATCCCCGTGTCGGGCTGACGGACGAAGCGCGCAACTGCATCTCGAACGTCAGGCGCGAGGGATTGGATTATGACGGCGCCGCGCACAAGCTGTTCTATCTGATGACTGAAGCGCGCAAGCGCGGTCTTTCCGGCGTACACCTCAAGGACGAAGCCGAAACGGTGCAAGGAGCCGTTTCAGGGTCGAACAAGAGCTTTTTGATTGAACCTAATGATCCAATGCCAAATTCATCTCGCGAGCGCTGAGCACCGGATGTCTCCCGTTGGGACTTTGGGCACGTGAGCGCTCCTCTTCACGTCGAGGACGTAAGGGGAATTCGCTATTTCAAAATCAGTTCGATCGCCCCCTTCTCGGCAGGCATCTTATGCGCCTCCAACGTCGGATAAATCTTCTTCCAAAGATCGGGTAATTGCTTTTCATCCGCCCGCTTCGTGTCGTCCAAAAAAATGACCCCGCCTGGCACCAAATATTTCAAAAGCTCCGGCCCAGCAGGATATCTTGCAAGCGGGTTCAGACCGCCGAACGGACCGTCGACGACGAGCATGTCAACCTTTGCCGGCAGCGTCGCGAAAGAAAGATCATACCAATTGAAATCGTGACTAAACGGCCCATAGCGGAAGGTCTTGAGATTGCAACTGATGACACTCACGCTCTGATCGAGCTTGCGCGAAGTTAGTTCTGCGCGAACCTTGTCGGCGCAGTCCGGTATATTCTCAATGGAAGTCACGCTTCCCCCATAAGACTCGACAAGATATCCCATGATAATGGTGGAACTCCCGCACCCGCACTCCAAAATGACCCGCGGCCGATGTTCCAGGATATGCTCGGAAACCATTCTGAGAAAATCAGGAGACGCCGCCCACCCTCGCATCTTGGGAAGAACGCTCTTCCCGTCCAGCAACCGATAGAGCGCCGCCAGGCCCTCATTCTGAGACCATAGATCGTCCAAAGCCCTCTTCATTGTCTTCTCGAAGTTATCGAGTTTCGACTCGAGAGCCAAAAGTCGCGTTTCCAGTTGCGCAAGGTCCTGGCGGTCCGTCATCTAGTCAGCCTCAATGTTTGCTTCGCAGGATCTTTGCGCGCTAACGAAGGTTATATGCGGGCAAAAATATCTTTCATCCTCCAACGTAAACGACGAAGCGGCAGACGACGAAATCGCGTGGTGGGCGCGTTGCAGATTACTCCGGAGAGGCCCAGGGCCTTTCCTCGACCCCGGCCCCTAGCAATTGGGCGCACGCGCGTTCAACGGTGAGGAGCGGGAGAGTGCACGGACGATCCAGAACTTATTGGTGGCGGCTAAACGACGCCGAATCCTCCTGTCGTCCTTGATGCGAAGCGCGTCTCTGAGCTTCCGCCGCGCACGTTTGTACTCGCGCTGCGTGATGTGGTGCTCGGCACTGTCGACTAGATCATTGATTTGTCTTTCTTGCTCGGCGGTCAGACGGTCCAGGGCGGCGCGCGCGGAGTTTTTCATAACTTGGATGAGGTGAAACTCCATCGACTCCTTTGGTACCTTCAGTCCTGAAACCTCTTTTTCACTGAGCGTGAAGAAAATATTCACCGCATAATAAAACATGCCTGATATCTGACGGTTTATAGCACCAAGCACATCGGACCGTGCTCCGTCAGCAAGTTTCATCATTTCCACTGCGTTGATCAAATAACTCAGGCAACCGTGTGCATCCTTTTTCTTCGTCATCGTTGATCCAGGACGAACGCGGCGATGAAAAAAAGTTGAATTCATGTGCCCGACACGGCGCGCCTGCAAGATAACCTGCAAAGAGAAGAGATTATCTTCATGGATTATTCCTTCATAAAACCGAGCGTTTTTCTTTCTAAGGAATTCAGTGCTAATCATTTGAAGACACGGAGAAACCTTATAATCTCCCTTATTGACCATCTGCACGAGCATTGATGGCCCTTCTAATATGTCCGGATATTCGGCCTTTCGGGGATAATAAGTGCTATAGTGGCCATAAGTGTTACGCAGCTCCTCTGTATCGAAGAACGCGGCTCCATTGAAGTAGATAATATCGAGATCGTTGGAATTTGCCGATTCGTAGAGGGCATTAAGCGTGTTCCGATCTAATAAGTCATCGCCATCCATAAAGTAGATATATTTACCCCGCGCGCGCGCAATCCCGGCGTTCCTCGCAGCCGATTGTCCCTTATTTTCCTGCTGAAGAACCATCAGACGCTTGTCGCGCCTGCTATAGGCCTCCAGCACCGCCGACGACCGATCCGTCGAACCGTCATTTATGCAGATAACCTCGATATCCTCGAGCGTTTGAAATAAAACGTCATCCAAGCATGCCGGCAAATAACTCTCGATATTATAAACCGGGATGATAACAGAAACGGCAGGGGCAACACTGGCGTCAGGTCGATTTTTCTTAGCCCATGGCGACTCGTAATAATACCGATACCACTCCTCCGCCAAAGGAACGTCGGCATAACGCCATGGTTTGTCTTTCGACGAAAAATGCACAATGCACGAGGTCGCCAGCACTTCGTCAAGATTTGCATAGTCGGTGCCGAATAGATTGTTAATGTCGGCGATACTGAATTTCTTTTTCGCCCGCACGAGGTTGCAACACAAACAATTATATTTTATCGACAGGTACTTAACTCGGCCATCAAAAACGATATTAAATGCATTCTGATCGAGTAAAGACCCATCGCAATTTTCTTTTTTTGCTTTAATCAGAAGCTCGGTCACATTCGACCGCCGCATCTCCTTCAAATCTAAAAGCATAACTCCGGAATTAAAATAGTTTCCAACTCTCCGCACCCACTCGTGCTTGAAATAAATTTGACCGCTGTCGCTGATAACGCCAGCGACGTATCCGTCTATATCACTGAAAAATAAATCCGATAGATCGTCTCTGACAATGAGATCGCCGTCGAGATACAATACGCGATCATGATGCGGCAGGAGTTCAGGCAAAGCGAACTTCAATAGCGCGGCTGGCGTCGCGGCCGCAAAGGAGCCTTCCTTCGCCTTGTGCAGCGTTTCAAAACTTCTTCCCGGACGAATGATTTGAACGCCGAATGAAGCGTCGGCCATGCTCGACATGAGGCGTTCATTCTCTTCGGAGATATTATCTCCGATTATTGTCAGAGAATAGTTCGTTCCCTCGCGCTTGTTTTTTTTGAGCGAGGTCATGGTAACGCTTGTTGGCAACACAAAATTGTTATCCGAGATCATTGCGATCCGGACAATGGGCCGAGGACCACTAGTCATTTCACCCGTTCTCTAGCTGGATCTTTAGTATCGCCACCGATCGCAACCGGCTTTTGCTCCCTTCGCTACTTCTGGCGATCCCCCCTTTCAGTGCATGACATTGCTCATAAATTAGCCCTAGGCAAGTTGTATTGCCCGGGTCGTCCCGTAGTCAATAACCCTACCTCCATGCGTCCCAACGCGCTGTCGCGCGAATAAAATGCGTCTTTGGTCGCGTCGGATTGCAGGCAGTTTCGGAGTGATATCTCTGCCGGAACGCAGCATGGCTTTTCCAGTCGACTCACCGCCAGCGATCATCTCTGGAAGAGCGACGTCACCCCGTCCTTCCACGACGGGCAGGCTCTACCTCAAGGCCATCCGGCTGGGATCAAACTCTGCGGAAAATTCTGGCGACAGACTCTGCTGCGAGGCATCGCCGCCAGTCCGATGCCAATCGACTACGTGCGAACCTCTGGCGGAACCGTAGGCACTTTTGTCATCTCGTCGAGCGCCAAAACGGAATGCGCGTAAGCGCCACCGGCGCGCATTTCTGCTGCAATCCAGATCGCCTCGATCAGCTCCTTTTCCGTTGCGCCAGATCGTAACGCAGCCTTCGTGTGACCCTTTATGCAATAGGGACACTGGGTGACGTGTGCCACCGCAACCGCAATGATTTGCTTGATCTTTGCCGGCAATGCACCGCTGGCAAATACCTGCCGGCTGAATGCCTGAAAGGCGGCTTCGGTTTCCGGCGATAACTCCTTCCGTTTCTTCGAGAGATCATGCACTTGCGTCGGATAAATTGAGTCGGACATATCTATCTCCTTTGACAGCGCAGAATAACCGGCTTGCAATCAGCATAAGGACCGCCCTTCTGCAACGATAAGAGACTGGCCTAGAGCGCCGATCAGTTTAGCGGTCGCTGCGGCGAATAAATTGAATATAGGATTGGAATTGAGCAATAACACTCTGAGCGAATACGGATCCGATATTCAATTCATCGACATAGATGCGCGGGAATTTCCAAGTAAACGCATCAACGTTGCGCATGCCAACCTGCTTAAGCGTGCCTGCACCAAACCGCGCTCCTCCTCAAATTCCGCGCAAGGCGGCAGAGCTTCAATGAGCCGACTTACGCCCCATCAACACGTTTTGCAGAACCAAAGCTTGGTTATGCTCGGTATCTTTGGCGCCATAGACGAGAGTGATGCGCTCCTTTTGAGCGCGGGCCCTGAGTTCATTCAATTTTTCGCTAAGCTGGCGTAATTCAGCGCGATATCTTTCTTGGAAAGTCTTCCACCGCGCCGGGTCGTGGTTGAACCATTTGCGCAGCTCCGTCGATGGGGCAATGTCCTTCATCCAGAGGTCGATCCGTGCATCGTGCTTACTGAGCCCCCGCGGCCAAATTCGATCCACAAGCACCCTACAGCCATCCGCTTTTTGTGGCGGCTCGTAGACGCGTTTTATCTGAACGTATTCCATGGCTTTCTCTTGTGTTTGACGCGCTCCGCTATCGCTCTTTCGTCTTCGTCTCCGTATATGTGGCAAACACTGCAGCTTAATCAAGAAAGCGAGTGGCAAAAACAATCGCCATTCAGAGGCTGATGGGACTACGAATGCCATGTGAACGGCACGGAAGTCAGCAACACTTCCGCACTGCCTTCCGAAGCTCAGGAATTACGTCAGCTTCAAACCACGGATTTTTACGCATCCAGATCGTGCTGCGCCAGCTTGGATGCGGCAATGGAAAGACATGCGGCCCATGCGTCGAAAACGCCTTGACGGTTTCGGTGACGGAAGACTTTCCACCCAAATCCAAATAGTACCGATGCGCGTATTGACCGACCAGAAGCGTAAGCCGAACGTCAGGAAGATGCCTCAACAGGCGTTCATGCCAAAAGGGGGCACACTCTGGCCTCGGCGGATTATCGCCACCCGATTTTCCGACGCCAGGATAACAAAATCCCATTGGAAGCAAAGCAACCTTCGTTGCATCGAAAAAAGTTTCGCAGTCGATTCCAAGCCAATCACGCAGCCGGTCGCCGCTCGTGTCGTTCCATGGCACACCGGTCAGATGGACTTTCCTCCCCGGTGCCTGACCGACGATCAAAAGTCGTGCCGTGCTTCCGAGTTGCACGACGGGCCGGGGGCCGAGCGGCAACTGCGCCTCGCAAATCCGGCAAGCATGCACGTCGCGCAAAGCTTTTGCCAAGGATCCGGAATTTCTCTGCATCAGAAAACTAAGCTTGAACGCTCACAAGTCAAATCGATTGCGATTATATTCCGACAGCTCCCAGATCTCATAAATCAAAAAAACCGGCCGACCGCCCACAAGCCTCAATCGCGACATTTGAGTTCGCCGACACCGCTGCAATGCTCACGCATCTTCTATCGATACGTATTTCGCCGTGCGATGCAGGAAGGCGTTGAAGCGTCGCCAACCGGCTTGATCCCGGCCACGCAGCGCAGCACAGGCTTTGCCCGCCAAACGGCAAGCTGTCTCGGCCTGATCTGCCGCCATGAGCGCTTCAAGGCTGGACAACAAAACATCGACCAACGGAGTTGGCGATCCTGTCTGCACATCAGACGTGGCCGTTTCCGATGTCACCAGCCGGCCCCGATACCAAGATGCTCCTTTGCATCGTCGCTCATCATGGACGGCTCCCAAGGCGGATCGTATGTCAACTCGACCTCCACGGCCTGAATAGACGGCACCGTTTCCGCGGCAGCCCGCGCGCCTTCCACAAGATAGTTGGTCGCCGGACACCCGCGTGTCGTCGTCGTCATCATGATGTGGGCAATGCCACTATCTGCGACCGCCACGTCGTAGACCAATCCCAGGTCGACGATATTGTATCCGAGTTCCGGGTCGATCACGGAGTGCAGGACGTCCTTGACCTGTTCGCCAATATTCTCCGCCGTTTCCATGGTCATGCGGCGCTCCCGCTATGCTCACCTATGCGCACCAGCACCTTGTAGGTTTTGCCGTCCGGTTCGAAGCCGCCGCGCCAGCTATGTCCGCGCTTCGCCAACTCGGGAAACAAAAATAGCGGTTCGCGGCAAAGCAAGGCCGACAACACCTCACCGGGCTGCATGGACTCGGTCGTTGCGAGAATTCGTACCAGTGGTTCAGGCGGATCGAGATCACGGTTGTCGAGATGCGTCATGGGTTCCGGCCATGGGCTGTCGGGGCCGGCTGCAGCACTGGCCGGGTTTTCATTTTTGGAGGGCGCACCGGAGGGCGAGAACAACACCTCCCATTCTCCACCGTCGAGTTCCTTTGCCTCGTGCGTGAAGCCCTTCGAGTCAAGCACGTGCAGAAGCGGCGTCGGCTTGAATGTCGCAAAAAGTCGGAGGCCTTGACCCGGCCCCAGCGCATTCACCGCTTCCATGATTTTTTCGAAGGGCTCGCCGCCCGCGCGCAAAATCGGCCGAACATCGACATCCACGAACGTTGTCTGCATGATCGCTTTCCTTTCAGGCTTATGGGGCACGTGAGAACAGAAGTCTTGGTTTGCGAACGCCATCCGGCAAACGCAGAGCCGCCTTGACGTCGACCAGTCTGCGAGACATCACGAGCTGAACGACAATTCCGATTGTCGCGATAAGCATCGCGGCAGCAGCTCCGCGGAATGCCATGGGAGCTTCGAGAAACAGAGCCGCTGTCGCTGCCCAAACTGCAAAAAAGTAAAGTACGAACCACTTGATGGCGCGATTTTCAGTCACGAGATCCTGCACGCGCGGCGTCGGCGCTTTGCCGATGATAGGTCCATAACATTCAAGCCACGTCAGAAACGGTATGATCTTGTAAAGCTTGGAAAGACCCAGACCCGTTAGCCATCCGAAAGCGACAAGGAATACGACAGCGGCGACGTGGTGTTCAAATTTACCGGCGCCGAGAAGTACGATGATCAACGTCGTGGCCATCGCAAGGTTCACAAGCGCCAAGCCCGCCATCCGGCTGTTCAGCTCGATCTTGCGCCGCTTGCGCGCGCGATAGAGGAAAAGAACATCTCGCCCGTAAAGAACGACAGCGAGAAGCCCCAACAATCCAGCCGCGCCCAGGACGGCGGCGAGGTTGCCACCGGCAAAGATCGCCACCACTCCCCCGACAACGGCAACCGCCAATGCTACGGCTCCGGAATAAAGGGCACCGCGAGCCGTTGGTCCGTCAAGATCGGGAGCCAGCATGAACATGGCCAGGAGGCGATAGCTCACGCCTATTGCCGTGCACGTTAGCCACCCTCCAAGCCCTGCTGCGATGTGAATGGGCAGACCCAAGGACGCAATATTGAGCAGAGTACCGTTGCTGGTTCCGCCGAGCACTAGAGCAAATGTGGCGCCGAGCGACACGGTCGCCGCAGCACTGAAAAGCCCAACGACAACGAAACGCGCGGGAAGCGGCAAAGGACGCGCGGCCCACAGCGTACGTCCAAGGTTCCACAAGACGAGTGCGAAGCCCAGCGAGAGCAACGCTGCGGCCACCGGAAAATAGGAAAATTCAAGATCGATCTCTCCTCCTAGTTTCAGGAAGCCGAGAAGCAGAACGATGAGACCGGCGACAAGACATCCTAAAGTCGGCAACGGCAGTGAACTATCGTGAAGCGGGCTGGCCACGAGAACCGGTACGAATTGGAAAAGAGCCCCACACATCAGAAGGCTCAACCAGCCGATTGAAATGATATGGACCAGGGCGAGCGTTTCAGGCGCGCCTGCCGCCACCGCTGGATAGCCGAAGCCCGCCGCCATAAGGCACTCAGCCACAAGCAGCGCGACTAATGCCACGGCAAAATATGTCATTGTCCAGCGGGAAAGCGCGACCCCAACCATCGCCAAATCCCTTCGCATGATCGGCGCCGACACCATGGTCGACGCCGAAGAACTTCTATTTTTGCGTCACACCGCCTTCGAAATTCTGCCAATCTCGACGCGCCACACCGAAGGTCCCTTTTCGACATACGTCCAAGAGAACTGCTTCGGATGCTCGGCCTCGAGTTGATAATAAAGGGGCTTGGGATCGTGATCATTGACCAGTACGAACGAGGCGCCTGGGGCCAATGCGTCAACGAGCTGGAAGATTTTCTCATGTCGTTTGATCGGAATCAGTTGACGTACATCAATCTCGTTTTGAGTTGAGCTAGCGGTTTGCTCAGACATGTCCCACTCCTCTTCTTGGCGGGGTTTAATCACGACCGCGCCGGCCTTTATGCCGAGTCTCGCCGTCGTGCGTGATGCAGGTTTGAAGTGTGTCTTTAAACATGCATTGTCAATGCATGTTTACGTGAACACGGGCGCGACACTTCGATCTCATGATCAGCGACGGGCTGATCGGAGACCGGAGGATGCAGCAAAGACGCTGTCCGAGGGCGATACGGCGGGTGACATTTAATTGGTGGGGCTATGAGGCACTGGAGCCTCCAACCCCGCTGATCAGAAGGCGAACTGAGTATTCAAGCGCAAGGAGGGTTTGAACCTGCGTCCCCGTGAAAAATCGGGCACTTTAGCATCTTCCATGTTTGTGAGTGTGAAACGCTTAGAAACATTGGCGATCCCGGCAGGATTCGAACCTGCGACCCTCTGCTTAGAAGGCAGATGCTCTATCCAACTGAGCTACGGGATCATCGTTGGTGCAGTGCCACACAAACTCTACCTTAACAGACGAACTAGCGACGCGACGCAGCATAAGGTCCGAAAAACCGATAATCGCCGCATCGCCCGAGCGCAAGCCATTGCCGGCATCAATCGTTTTGGCCGACGGGCTGGCGAATCTGTTGATTGTGTCGCAGCCCGTGTGCAAGAACAGCCCCAAAAAGTTATCGTCGACAACGTATACGTGGGGGAGGGCAAATGGCAGCTGTTGCTTCCGAGGAAACATCAGGGCTCCTAGACCGCGAGCGTATCGTCGCGCGCGCAGGCTTCAACCGGTGGCTTGTTCCGCCTGCCGCGCTTGCAATCCATCTCTGCATCGGCATGAGCTACGGGCTCAGCGTCTTTTGGCTGCCGCTTGCGCAAGCACTCGGTATTTCGAAGCCCACGACATGTCCCGACATGTCGCTGATGCAGGAACTCTTCACAACGTCGTGCGACTGGCGGGTTAGCAGTCTGCTCGTGACGTTCGAGCTCGGAATTGTCTTTCTTGGACTGGCCGCTGCGGTGTTCGGCGGCTGGCTTGAGCGCGCTGGCCCACGCCGCGCAGGCGTCTCCGCGGCACTCTGCTGGGGTGGCGGTTTTCTGATCTCAGCGCTGGCCATCTACATCCACCAGCTCTGGTTGTTCTGGCTGGGGCTCGGCGTGATCGGCGGCGTTGGTCTCGGGCTCGGCTATATCTCGCCCGTATCGACGTTGATCAAGTGGTTCCCGGATCGCCGCGGCATGGCGACGGGAATGGCGATCATGGGTTTCGGCGGCGGCGCGATGATCGGCTCGCCACTGGCCATTCTGTTGATGAACCATTTCAAGAGCGACCAGTCGGTCGGCGTCGCAGAAGCGATGGCCGTCATGGGCTGCATCTATCTCGTCTTCATGCTTTGCGGCGCGTTCGGATATCGCGTGCCACCCGACGGCTGGAAGCCTGACGGGTGGGCGCCGCCAGCCGATCGCGCGCATGCCTTGATCACCAATGGCCACGTGCATCTCAACGACGCGCATAAGACTCTGCAATTCTGGCTGATCTGGATTGCGTTGTGGATGAACGTTTCGGCAGGCATCGGCGTGCTGTCGATGGCTTCGCCGATGCTCCAGGAAATATTCGGCGGCTCGCTGATCGGTCACGATGGTCTGAGGTTCGGAGACCTCAATGCCGCGCAGCATGCTGCTATCGCCGGCATCGCGGGCGGCTTCGTCAGCCTTCTTTCGCTCTTCAACAGCGGCGGACGCTTCGTCTGGGCCTCGCTATCCGATTCCCTCGGGCGCAAAGTCACCTATTTCTGCTTTTTCATACTCGGCATGATCCTCTATGTGCTGGCTCCGACATTTGCGCACATGGGGTCGGTTGCACTTTTCGCTGGCGCTCTCTGCATCATCATCAGCATGTACGGTGGCGGCTTCTCGACGCTGCCTGCATATCTGGCCGACATCTTCGGCACACAATTCGTGGGTGCCATCCATGGCCGTATGCTGACCGCATGGTCGGCTGCCGGCATCCTCGGCCCGCTCGTAATCGGCTACATTCGCGATACTCAAATTGCAGCCGGCGTTCCGCGCGCCGATGTTTACGATTACACGCTCTACATCCTGACCGGTTTTCTGCTCATCGGCCTTATTGCCAACGCGCTCGTGCGTCCGGTGCATGAAAAACGGATGATGACGGACGAGCAGATTGCCGCGCTGCAGACGAAGGCTTCGACCGCGACCTTGCCGGACGGCTCACACGGCATAGGTTTCGGCGGCTTCAGCTTCGCCGTCCTGATCGCATGGCTCGCGGTCGGGATCCCATTCCTGTGGGGCGTCTGGAATACGCTTGTGAAGGCCGTGGCGCTGTTCGGTTAAATTTCGCAAGCCGGGGCGGCTCCGCTCTGCGGAGTCGCCCAACTATAAATCTAATGCGTCCAGTTGGTGGTGCGGCCGAACCGGAAATTGTCGGAATAGGATTTGCGGATCGGCTTCCTGAGCTTCGGCTCGGCAAGCGAGTAGCTAAGCCCTTCGCGCGTGGCGTAGGCGATCGCCTCTTCCTTCGTATCGAACTCGAGCCGCACCTGCGATTGCGTATCTCGGGTGCTCGTCCACCCCATCAACGGGTCGGGCGCACGCGGACTTGCCGGCGCAAACTCCAGGACCCATTCTTTCGTGCGGGCTTCGCCGGACTGCATCGCTGTCCTGGCTGGTTTATAGATGCGCGCGGTCATCGGCAGTCCTCAGACGACTTTCTTGAACATTGGTCGGGCCGACATGATTCAACCACACGGCCCTCTGCCCCCAAATAAGCTGTAACCTAGGTCAAAGGCAAGAGACGACGGGGAAAGCGATATACAGCGCTTCCTCATTGCGGCTTGCTTTTTCCCATGTAATCCGCCCCGCCATCACTCGCGCGGCCACCAACGGAGCCATTCGTCCGCGACCTTGAGTTATCGCCATACTGGGTTCCCTCTCAAACCGTCTGCCGGGTTCTATTTGGGTGCTTTGTGCCTCCTTCCTAAGACCCACATTACTGAGCTGCTTATCCACAGCGCGCCACTTCCCAGCAACTGTCTCGATCGGACGAAGCCGCTATACTTGGCCAAGGATCGGTATTTCCGAATGCTATTTAATATTTTTCGGAGGCGCTCGAAGTGCTTCGGGAAATCAGTCAATTGTCACGCAAATACGAAACATTTGAGCATTACATGAAGCTCAAAACGCGGGAAACGTGCGCTAAAATCAAACGCAAAAGAACGTCGGGGACCATCATCGCCGTCACTGGCAGCAGCGTTAAGACGACAACCGTTGCTTTACTTTCACATATCCTGGCGGGCGACGCGAAAGTCTCATCGCAATTTCTATGCAACGGATACTCGCATGCCATCGATTCATTGCTGAACTTGCGTTCCGATACCCGCTACGCCGTGATCGAGCAAGGCACGAAAGAAATCGGTCAAATACCGCGGGCAGCGAAACTCATAAAGCCCGATGTCGCCGTGATCACCCTCGTCGCCATTGAACACTACAGGGCATTTCGAACCATTGAAGCGGTGGCACAGGAGAAAGCGGCGTTGGTCGAGGCAGTTCCCGACGATGGGCTCGTCGTCCTGAACTTCGACAATCCGCACGTTCGGGCTATGGCGGATTTGACGCGGGCGCGTTCGATCACCTTTGGAACCATGGGCGGAGACTATATTGCAAGAGAAGTCGGTACAGGCACAGATGGCTTTCTGTTCCTTACGCTAACCGGCGGCGGCCAAAGTATTCACCTAAAAACTCAGCTCCTTGGCGCCCACAATTGGCTCACTGTCGCAGCGGCAGCCACCACAGCTTTGGAACTCGGCGTTCCCTCAGAAACCGTTCGTGTGCGGATCGAATCATTCGAGCCGATTGTAGAACGCATGAGCCTGCACGTTGTGCCGGACGGCTCGAGAATAATTCTTGATACTGTCAAGGCACCCTATCACAGCATCCTTCTCCCGTTGGAGGCGCTGAAGACCCTCGCTGCGCCCAAGAAGCGATTCATCATGGAGCAGATAAGCGATTACGCAGGCAACGCCACGAAAAAATATAAGGATACCTACGCTGCCGCCGCCAAAATCGCAGACGAGGTCTGCTTTGTGGGACCATGGGTGCATAAGGCGCGCGCACCGGCGGCAGACATTGAAAGCGGAAAGTTCCGCGCATTCGCTAACGTCGAAGCTCTCGCCGCCTATTTGAGAGAAACAGCTCTCAAAGATGAAGTCATCCTCGTGAAGTCTGCAGGGAATTTGCACCTAGAACGCCTGCTCCTTGACAGGATCGCTAAAGTTCGTTGTTGGCCCAACGAGTGCGGCCACAGGGGTTCATGTCAACAGTGCGGCCTTTATGAGCGCGCCTTCCACGAACATAACGGCCAGCGGCGATACCGCAGGAAACTACGACGATCGAACAAAATTAAATCTTGGCTTAGCGCGTTCTCCCAATCGGTTGGAAATTTCTAAGCCGCCAGAAGTCGGAATTTACCGGTCCGTTTTATCGCCGCAATCATGTGTCCGAGATTCTTTACGTTGAGAGATCATCATTCTGAGGCGTGGTTTCACTTGCAGTCGGAAAGAACATTCGTTGCGGGCGCGAGCCGACCAAAAGTTCTACTGATAGGGGACACGCGCACCGTAGGCCATCAGGGCAGTGCGCTGGTCGTACAGGTGATATTGCACGAGTTTGAGCGCAGGGGTGTTGACGTCATCTCCTCACGTGCGGTCGGCTCGGGATTTGATCTTGCGAAGTTAAGTTCTTTCGACGGCGTGGTCATCAATGGGGAAGGCGCGCTGCACGTCCGAAGTCCGAAGGCTCTCTTGATTTCTCGGGTTGCCCGTCAGGCCCGAGAGATAGGCATACCATGCTTCGTCCTCAACGGTGTTGTGGATGAGTGTGAAGAAGAGGTCATCAAAGGATTTCCGGCCTTAACAGCGGTCTTCTGTCGAGAGCGGCGAAGTCTCGATCGGGCAAGATCGTATGGTGCTTCTGCGAAGCTCTGTCCTGACGTGACGTTATCGATCGACATTCCTGCAAACCTTGAGTGGACGCCGGGCAACAAAGTCTTTGTGACGGATTCAACTCTGAACTCCGCCAATCGAACCCTCCATGCGTTTGCCCGCCGGACACACACCCCGTTTCTTCCAATGCGGACGCGCCCGCAAATGCCGTTGTTTTCAAGCAAAAAAGCATTTCTGCGGATCATGAAGTACGAGGTGCGGCACAAAATTGGAAATATGGTTCCGGGATCTTTCACGGCGGACCGCTTCGGGTGCGCTGTCGGCTCTCCGGACGCATTCCTGCGCGCGATTGCCGATGGGACTAAATTAATCGTCTCGGGGCGATTTCACGGCGTGTGTCTCGCCATGCGGCTCGGCGTACCGTTCCTGGCAGTGAGAACTATTACACACAAAATGGAAGGCCTCCTGGAAGACGCTCAGCTCTCGCACAAACTCATTGACATGGACACGGTGAAGTCGACAACGCGACTGCAGGCGCTATTTGCTCTCGGAGCATGGAGCGACGCTGATGAAACTCGCCGCAGGAGCTACGTCGCAAGTGCGGAAAAGGCGATCGCCGCTTGTTTCGACGAAGTTGCGGCAAATATCTCCACCAGGCATCCGCTAGTGTGACGGATGTCTATGCGCCTGTGGATAGTTGTCATTTCCGGCACAATTTGAACTGCCGATAATATCGGTTTCCGCCAGAACAGGCGTGCCGAAGTATTTCCGCGCTGCTCTTCTGTGGTTTGCGCAGCAGCATCACTAACTGATGGGAAAAGGCGAAATGCGATGTGGAAGGCCGAGCAGGACGGCAACCAAGTCAAGCTGACGAGCGGCAACGGCCCGTTGATCAATTATCAAGTAGAAGGTGTAGAACTCCCGCAGCTTTCCGATCATAGCTTCGTGGTCTGGCATGCACTCCCGACGGCGATGCTTACAGGACGCGATATCGAAATCGATGGTCCTGTTGATCCCGTCGTCATTGCAAATGGCGAAAAGCTCTCCCGCATCTGGGCAATGTGGAGTCCCGGGGTGCTACGCCCCGTGAAGATTTCCGCATCGAAAGTCGTGTCGCCGCAACGCGGCGAGCGGGCCGTCATCGCGCTTTATTCCGGAGGCGTCGATTCAACGTATCATTTGATTTCAGCACATAAGCTCGATCTGCCCTCGCATGCGCTGACGATACACGGGATGGATTACAAGCCGGACAACGACAATAAGTTTCGAGCACTGATCGAAAAAACAGAACCCCTGCTTAAGAATTTTGGAATCCGGCGCATCACGATCAGAACCGATGTCGCGCGGTACGGCAAAGCGGGCATCCTGCATGGATTTACCCTGGCCGGCTGCGCCGGCTTACTTTCTGACGTTTTTGGGACTGCGCAAATCGCGGCCGACTACACGTGGGAGCAGGACATGATGTCGTGGCCGTGGGGCACAAACCATGTCACGAATAGGTATTTCGCTGGCTCCGACTGGTCTGTCAGAACAGTTACGAGCGACCACTCCAGAACGGAAAAGATCGGGGCCATCGCTAAAAGCAAGATGGCATGCGACGCCATCTCCTTTTGCACCGATAGCAAGTCGCGTCCCCACAATTGTGGACGCTGCGCCAAATGCGTCCGAACGAAGTTGATGTTTCTCATTGCGACGGGTTCCATCCCGCCGATTTTCACCGACAATACCTACCGCCCGGCGATGCTTGGCAGGATTAATCTCAAGAAGTGCAAGGAGCGAGCGTTCTTCGCCGATATTTATTCGCACGCGGTCGCGTGCGGCCGCGAGCAGTACATCCCGGGTCTCGGCGCGAAGTTGGAAGCCGTCGATTTATCGCCGCGCCTTCGCATCAAGCGCCTGTTTGGTCTCACCTAGCTGGAATGTTCGCCTAGTACTGGACAGCAGCGCGAAGTGCCCTTCCTGAACCCAGCGTTACCGGTGGTTGATGTTGTACAACGCCTCCACGTCTGGCGTAACATTTTGAAAATATTGGTCGGGGCGACATGATTCGAACACGCGACCCTCTGCTCCCAAAGCAGATGCTCTACCAGGCTGAGCTACGCCCCGACAAACGAGGGGCTTAGTAGCATGTTCGCCGGAGCGAACAAATGGACATTTGTAGAACGAATAGCCGCGCCTTGGGCGCGTCGCAGGCACGCGGATTGGTTTCGCAACGGGCCCCGTCGGAAAGTGTCGATCCGGCGCCACGCCTGCACGGCTGAACGGCATAATGCTCAACGGTTGGTTTGCCAAAGGGTCGCTAAAATAGTAGCGAATTGGTGAAACTGGGCCGCCCCGGGGCATTGTGGCAGCCTGTCGTCTATCATGTTTCCCGTTGGCGTTGGTCGCGAGTGCGTACTTTGAATCTGGTGCGTTCCGTTCTGCCAAATACGTATGCCACCAAGGCACGAGGCATCGTGCTTTGCGCTATCGCTGTCGGTGCGGCTTACGTCTATTATTTGGCGGTCGACGCGGATGACGCCATTCCTCCGGCCGCTGCGGATTTCATTCCGATGCCCCCTGTCGTTCGGGCCGCATCGATTACCTCGCCCGTCTACATCATCCCCGACACAGCGACGCAGGGGATGCCCGGACGCGCCGCTCCGCCGCGCACCCAGGTCACCCGAGATTTGCAGACTGCGTTAATGAAGACGCACTGTTACGATGGCCCGGTAACCGGAAAATGGAGCGCCGCATCGCAGGCTGCGATGGGCGCATTTCTGACCACAGTCAATGCTCACCTTCCTGTGGGCAATCCTGATGAGGCGCTTTTGGCTCTCGTCTCGTCGAATTCCGCCATGACCTGCCCGTCCAAATCCACGGTCGTCGCGGATGCTCTCAATACGCCGACTGCGGCAACTTACGAGAAGCAGTCGCAAGCGAAGGTCGCGATCGCTACCGACATCCCCGCCTCGGCATCCATGGGCGCGATACCTGCCCCACCGATCGCTGAACGTTCGATGCTCGATCATCCATGGGCGCAACCGGAAATGCTCGTTCCTTCTGAGAAAATGACGCCGCCTGCCGCGGCTCCGGTCTCAACGAGCAGCGTAGAGCCGGCCGAACGCGATACCGTTCACACGGCACCGATAGCCGCGCCGGTTAAGTCCGTTGAAGCATCGCGCGCGCCGACCATGATGCAAGTCAGTGCGGCGGCGAGTGGCGGTTCCGTGCTGCATTTTGAGGGCGGCAGCGTCGTTTCCGATCCGAAGCCGGAAATCGCACCCTCGCCCGTTACGGCCACGAGGGCGAAAGTCACCCAGCGCAAAGCGAAGTCTGCGAAGCGCCGAGCTTCGCAATCCAATGACTCGTCTTTCGGCATGAGCTTCGATTCTATCCAGCGGTCGCTATCGTCGCTGTTCGATTGAGACGGCGCCGCAGCCGTTTCTTTCGCATATTTCAAATACTCAGTGTGCGGCGTTCTTGAATAGCGGATAGCTCACCCTGTCGCCAGGCTTGATGCCGAGGCGTGCAGCAGTCCCGGCTTGAAGCTCAAGCACAGCCGCGACCGCAGATCCTGACGCAATGACGCGATCTGATAACGGCTCCGCACGCTCCTCGATGCGCGCAATTGTGCCATTCGAATGGATGAACACCATGTCGAGCGGAATGTAGGTATTGCGCATCCACATCGAGATCTCGCGCTCGGCCATATACGGAAACAACATGCCCTCGCTCGCGCCGATGGCAGTCCGATACATCAGCCCAAGACGCTTTTCCTGCTCGCTGGATGCCACCTCGATATCGAACGCATGGCCGGGCCCGCCAGCGGCGGGCTCAATGGTCAGCTTGTCCCGCCGCATCTTCGCGTATGCGGGCGGCGCGAACTGGAGAAGCCCTGTTTTCTGGAAGAGCGATGGAAGACCGGCTGCGGCCACAGCAAAAAGGGCCACGCATATCGCGGCCCTTTTTATGAAACTCTCTAACGCTTTCGTCATAGATCCCGCGTCAATTACGCGACGGCAGCCCTGTCGGCACGCCATCCGGCCGAAGCTCCGCAGCCATGCAGCCCTTCGATCCATAACCCCACCGGACCTGAACGATCTGGCCAGGACGAAGCTCGGTAAAGCCGAACCGCCGCAACGTCTCCATGTGGCAGAAGATATCGGGCGTCCCTTCGCCACGTGTCAAGAAGCCGAAGCCCCGCACGCGGTTGAACCACTTCACGTAGGCCCGCTCCCAATCGCTTTCCGCCTGCACGATGACGTGCGTGCGCTGCGGCAGTTGAGAGGGATGGATGGCAGTGCTTTCATCCATGCTGAGAATGCGAAATGCCTGCATCCCCTTGGAGCGGCGCAACACCTCGCAGTGGACGCGAGCGCCTTCATAGGCCGTCTGGAAACCGCCTGCCCTGAGACACGTCACGTGAAGAAGAATATCGGGCAGGCCATTATCCGGGACAATGAAGCCGTATCCCTTGGAAGCATCGAACCACTTTATCATTCCAGCGACCTCGAAAACCTCGATCGCCGCGTCGTCCATAACTTCGGGTCCGGTCGAAACCGGTTGTAGGTTCCCCGAAAGGCCGGGACGCTTTGTATCCCCCATCACTTGATACCCCGCATACTGTGCGTCAAACGATTATGACACCTCACGCTCGAAGCTTGCGTGGTTGTTTCTGGAAGAGCCCTCTTCAGAATCAAACACCGACGCCTCTTCGCGAAGCGGCATGAAACATAACACCGGCTTTGGCGAGGGCCAGCGGCATTTTTTTGGCGCGCTACTTGACGCTGGCTTCCCGCGATTCAATCCACATCCGGTGTTAGGACTTAAGCGTATGATCAGACAGCGAGAAAACCCGATTTTGATTCATCCCCAGCTTCGCATGACATCGTGTCCGCGCCGCGACGCCATCCACACCGCAGTATTCGTTATTCACGCGCGAATGCTTTTTTGCCGATTCGGTTTTTAGCGTGAGAAATTGCGATGCTTTTGAGTGATCCGGTGCGATGCGCTAACGGATTTTTCCAATAGTCTTGCACAGGTGGCAAAAAATGGCACTGACAGCGTCCAGCACACGCCGCGCGCGATTCGGAGCATGGTGTGGCATCCCTGCAGCGCCCCAACTTGCAAGGCATGGCAGGCAGCTATAGCAACGTCTAGTTTCGTAACCGTCGGCGCAACATCCATGCGCCGCCTCATACGGGCGGTTCGCTTGGGGCGGCACTGTTCAGAGGGTTTTTCAACGGTGCCCCGCTCGGATTGAAAGAGATGGTGCGTATCGAGAGCACGAAAGGTCGCTTTACGCTGATCTTTGAGGAATCCCGAGCATCGACTCCGGGCGCGGACGTCCGATGAATTCCGCATCAGGCGCGAAACGCGGTGTCGCGATCATCGGCGCGGGACCGGCGGGCCTCTTCGCAGCCGAGATCATCGCAAGCCGCGGACATCAGGTCACCGTCTATGAGCGGATGGCATCGCCGGCGCGCAAGTTTCTGCTTGCCGGCCGGGGCGGCCTGAACCTGACGCACAGCGAGGGGCTCGCGGCATTCCTCGATCGCTATGGCGGCGACGCGGCCGAGATTCGCGCCGCGGTCAAATGCTTCCCACCGGAAAAACTTATCGCCTGGGCGAACGCTCTTGGCGCCGACACGTTCGTCGGCAGCAGCGGCCGGGTCTTTCCGCGCGCGATGAAAGCATCGCCCCTGTTCCGCGCATGGCTCCGCCGCCTTGGCGACCTCGGCGTAACGATCAAGACGCGGCATCGATGGATGGGCTTCTTGCCATCCGGCGGGCTGCAGTTCGAGGCAGCGGACAAATCGATTGTTGAAATCAACCCGGAAGCAACCTTGCTTGCGCTCGGTGGTGCGAGCTGGCCGAAACTCGGCTCGGACGGCTCGTGGGCGAAAATCTTCACGCACGCAGGAATTTCGATAACGCCGCTCGCGCCTGCCAACTGCGGCGTACTTGTTCCGTGGTCCGAGGTTTTCAAGTCCCGTTTCGAAGGTTCGGCGCTGAAGCGCATCGCGTTGACGGTCGACGGCATGACCCGGCGCGGCGAAGCCGTCGTCACACGCAATGGGCTTGAAGGAGGCGCCATCTATGGGCTCGGTCCATATATTCGCGCGGCGCTTGCGAAGCATGGAACGGCAACGCTGCTCACCGACCTCAAGCCGGACATGACACACGACGACCTCGTCGCGCGCCTTACCAAGTCGCGCGGCAAAGACACAATGACGAACTTTCTGCGCAAGGCCGCTCATCTCGATGCCGTGGGCGCCGGGCTTGTGCGCGAGGCTGGTCTTCCGGAAGGCGCCGAAGCACTGGCGGCGCGGATCAAGGCGGCCCCAGTTCGCATTACCGGGCTCGCCGGCCTGGAGCGCGCGATTTCGACGGCTGGCGGAGTTGCATGGCGATCTTTGAACGAGGATCTGATGCTCACCGCACGGCCGGGCTTTTTCGTCGCCGGAGAGATGCTCGACTGGGAAGCGCCGACGGGCGGCTATTTGCTGCAGGGGACGTTCGCTACATCGGCCAGAGCCGCAAATGGTTTGCTCAATTGGCTTCGGTCATAAGATTAATCGCCTTAGACGTATCAATAAGTAGATCGACATTCTCCGGGCTCAGCGAGACGTAAAATTGCGCCTCTTGGCAATTTGAGAAATAATATCCTATTCCGATTTGCTTATAAGGCTTCTCAGGAGAATGATTTTCCACTATGTATGAGCCATCCGGAGGTCTCCATGACTTTGTTCGAAGTAGCCGCGCCCGTCGCGAGTGGGCTGGCGACAGACACCCATACCGCTTCGCAACAAGCGAAGGCTGCCGAGCTCGACCGAACGCTTGAAGGTTTGGCGACGCTTGAGGACCGCATCAAAGCCATTCGCGCCGCCATCGACGGAACGGTTGCCTTTTCGACGAGCCTTGGGATCGAGGACCAGGCGATCACCCACGCCATCGCAACGACGGGCACAGACATCGATATTTTCACGCTCGACACCGGGCGCCACTTCCCGGAAACGCTCGACGCGCTGTTTGAAACCGAAGGCAAGTACGGCCTCAAGATACGGGTGATGTATCCAGATGCAGCCGAGGTTGAAGAACTGGTCGCGAACGACGGCATCTACGGCTTCCGCTATTCGGTCGAAGCGCGTAAGGCGTGCTGCGAAGTTCGCAAGGTTCGCCCGCTCAATCGCGCACTAAAAGGCGCGGCGGGATGGGTCACGGGCCTTCGTCGCGAACAGTCGCGAGGCCGCGCGCACGTGCACTTCGCGAGCTACGACGCGGCACAGAAGCTGATCAAGCTGAATCCGATCGCCGACTGGTCACTCGCCAAGCTCGAGGATTACGTCGCAACGAACAAGGTTCCCCTCAACGCGCTGCACGCCAAAGGCTTTCCGTCAATCGGCTGTCAGCCGTGCACGCGCGCCATCAAACCGGGCGAAGATATTCGTGCCGGCCGCTGGTGGTGGGAAAACGAAAACGGCAAAGAGTGCGGACTTCACACGCAAGGTGAGGATCCGAAGTCTGAAACAAAGGATCGCTCCGCATGACGGCCTCGCCTTCTCATCTCGATCTCCTCGAAGCGGAGAGCATTCATATTTTCCGCGAGGCCGCTGCGCAGTTCCGCAAGCCGGTGATGCTCTATTCGATCGGCAAGGACTCGACCGTCCTGCTGCATCTCGCGCGCAAGGCGTTCTTTCCGCAGAACCTGCCCTTTTCGCTGCTGCACGTCGACACGATGTGGAAGTTCCGCGACATGATCACGTTCCGTGACCGGACCGCGAAGCAGCTCGGGCTCGATCTCATCGTCCACACCAACGAAGACGGCATCAAGCGCGGGATCAATCCGATCGATCATGCGCCGTCGATCCATACTGACGTTTTGAAGACGCAGGCGCTGAAGCAGGCGCTGGATAAGTACGGATTCGATGCGGCTTTCGGCGGTGCGCGCCGCGATGAAGAAGCGAGCCGTGCAAAGGAGCGCGTATTTTCATTCCGCGCGAGCGGCCATCGCTGGGATCCACGCCGCCAGCGGCCGGAGATGTGGCATCTGCTCAATGGCCGCCTCGGCACGGGCGAGACCGTGCGCGTCTTTCCAATGTCGAATTGGACGGAAAAAGACGTCTGGCGCTACATCCTGCGCGAAAAACTGGACGTCGTGCCGCTCTACTTCGCAGCCGAGCGCCCGACCATCGTTCGCGACGGACAGATTTTGATGCAGGACGACGAGCGGCTGCAGCCTCGGGCCGGCGAGAAGGTCGAGATGCGCAAGATCCGCTTCCGCACCCTCGGCTGTTATCCGCTGACCGCCGCGGTCGAGTCGGATGCAGACACGATTGAAGCGGTCGTCGCCGAAACCATCAACGCGCAAACCTCCGAACGCCAGGGCCGCCTGATCGACCACGACCAGGCCGGCGCAATGGAAAAGAAAAAGCAGGAAGGCTACTTCTGATGACCGTCCACGCTCTGAAAGCCAAGCCTGCGCTGCAGACGCCTGCTCGCACCCAAGACGTACCCAACCTCGTCCGCGAGCTTGGCGGTATCACGCATCTTCTGACATGCGGGTCCGTTGACGATGGCAAGTCGACCCTGATCGGACGTCTGCTCTGGGATGCGTCGGATCTTTACGAGGACCAACGCGAGAACGTGCGGCGCTCGGGACGCAAGGCTGCGGGCACCGACCTACCCGATTTCTCGATGCTGCTCGACGGTCTCGTCGCCGAACGCGAGCAAGGCATCACCATCGACATCGCATGGAAGTATTTCGATACCGAGACGCGCCGGTTCGTCATCATCGACTCCCCCGGGCATGAGCAGTACACGCGCAACATGGCGTCGGGCGCCTCTCACGCCGACGTTGCCATCGTGCTCGTCGATGCGCGTTCGGGCGTCAAGAAGCAGACCAAGCGCCACGCGGCGATCCTCGATCTCGTCGGCGTCAAACATGTCGTTCTCGCCGTCAATAAGATGGATCTTGTTGGCTGGTCGGAGGAGGTGTTCCGCAAGATCGAAGCCGATTTTCGGACTCTTTGCTGGAAGTTCAATTTCTGGGAGTCGACGGCCATCCCGCTGTCGGCAGTCTTTGGAGATAACGTATCGGCACCCTCGACGAACATGAGCTGGTACAGCGGCCCGACGCTCATTCAGCATCTCGAAAAAGTGCCGAGCCGGGTGAGCGAAGCGGGCTCCGTGTTCCGCTTTCCCGTGCAGATGGTACTTCGTGACGGCCAGGATTTCCGCGGGCTTGCGGGGACCGTCACCTCCGGCACGATCAAAGTCGGCGACACCGTCACCGACGTGCTGAGCAACGCCGGCGGCAAGGTCGTTCGCATCGCAACATTCGACCGCGATCTGCAAAGCGCTTCGGCCGGCGATGCCGTCTCGCTGCAGCTCGATGTCGATATCGACGTCTCACGCGGCGCCGTCCTGTCGACGCCCGAGATGCGCCCCGTTGCAGCGCAGACGCTTGAAGCTCGCTTCGTCTGGCTCTCGGAAGATGCATTCAGCCCGGCTGCCGGTTACCTGGTTCGCACATCGACCGATCTCATCCCGGTTTCGAATATCGAGATCAAGGCGCTGCTCGATCTCGAGACGATGGCGTCGCGCCCTGCGCGCGCCTGCTCGGCGAACGATATCGCCATTGCGAAGATTTCTCTCGGCCGCGCGGCTGCGATCGATGTCTTCACGGAGACGCCGGAAACCGGGACGCTGCTCCTAATCGATTCCGTTTCGGGTTCAACGGTCGCCGGCGGCATCGCAACATCCGTCGATGCCAAAGCCGAAGCTCCAACCGACGGTCACTTCGTTCTGAAGCGCGATATGCTCGCCAACGGCTTGAACCGCGATCTCTCGATGAGCTCGAAAGATCGCGAGGAGTTCATGCGCCGTGCGAACGAGGTCGCGATCATCCTGCGTTCCGCGGGTGTTTCTGTCGCCATCGAACCGCCGCCACCGCTCGATGACGGTATGGACCCTGGGCTCTAGTTGTATCGCACCGAGGGGACGCGCGAACATCGGCATACCGCAGTGCAGTTAAATCAGCGAGAATTCTGCAATTGCAGGCCCCGCTATTCTCGCGTACCTCAGTCTCTTTGCTTTTTCCCGGAATGTGATGCCTGACGTCGATCTGCAAACACTTTGGCCGATGGTCATTTCGGGCGGCTTCGTCGTTGGATTCCTGGTTGGACTGACGGGGGTCGGCGCCGGCTCGCTGATGACCCCCTTTCTGATCGCGAAGATCGGGATTTCACCGACGCTGGCTGTCGGCACGGATCTGCTTTTCGCATCGATCACGAAAGGCTCGGCGGCTTGGCCGCATCACAACTTCGGTAACGTCAACTGGCGGCTCGTCGCGTGGCTCGCGGCGGGCAGCGTTCCGGGATCGCTTGCGATGCTGGTCGTGCTGCGGCTGCTCGATCCCGACACGGCGGGGCTCGCATCGTTTATCAAGCACGCGCTGATCGGAGCGCTGGTGATCAGTTCACTTGCGATCCTGTTCTATCCGATCATTACGCGCCGCGGGGCGCAGGTCGTGGAACCGACCGATGTGCCGGTGCGCCGTTTGCCGACTCTTCTGCTCGGGCTCAGCCTCGGCTCGGTTGTCACTCTGACGTCGGTCGGCGCCGGCGCCATCGGCGTCGTCATCCTGACGCTTCTCTATCCGACGCTCAGAACGCGCCGGTTGATCGGCACCGACATTGTCCACGCCGTGCCGCTGACGCTGATCTCGGGACTCGGGCATATGTCGATCGGAAATACGAGCTTCGTTCTTCTGGGGCTTTTGCTCATCGGCTCAATTCCGGGCATCGCCATCGGCTCGCGATTGACGGGCAAATTGCCGGATTGGCTGCTTCGCATATTCCTGTCGATTATCCTCTGCTTCGCAGCTTATCAGCTTTCACAGAAGCTCTAGTGCAGCTTCGCGGCGGCAGAAGCCGCAAGCTGCTCTCGGCCTCGCTGCATCAGCCCGGCACTTGAAGCTGCAGCACACGATTGCCGCGCTTGACAGCGACCTGCCAAACGCGCTGGCGTGTGGCGACGGCCTGCTCGGCGTCGATGACGTTGAGAATCTTCTTGTCGCCAATCGACACGATAACATCGCCCGGCTGAAATCCGAGACTTTGCGCGACCGATCCGTTGCGCACCGATGTGATAACGACGCCTTCCGTTTCGTCGATGCCCAGTTCGTCGGCGACGGAGGGCAGAATGTTCGAAACTCTCGCGCCATCGAGCGGATTGTTGCCGGAAAGATTGCGCGCGTCGTCCTTGCCCGGCTTCGGCGCGACGATCAGAGGCAACGAGATGTCTATCGGCTTGTTCTTGCGAATAACGGTAAGATGCGCAGTCTGGCCTATGCCCTTGGTTGCCAGGCGATAGTAGACTGCGCGCGCATCCGCGACCTCGACGCCATCGACGTGCGTGATGACGTCGCCTTCACGTAAGCCCGCATCAGCCGCAGGGCCTTTGTTGTAGAGCCGTGTTACGACAGCACCGGCGATGCGATTAAGACCGAGCCCCTCAGCGAAATCGTGCGACATCGCTTCGAGCTTTGCGCCGATCCAGGGCCGCTCGACCTTGCGGCCGTTCGCAGCGCTTTCGGCGTAGACGCGAACAAGGTTCGACGGAATCGCGAACCCAATTCCGACCGATCCACCCGATTGCGAATAGATCATCGTGTTGATGCCGACGAGGCGACCCGACATATCGATCAACGCCCCACCCGAGTTGCCCGGGTTGATCGCAGCATCGGTTTGAATGAAGACTTGGCTATCCGACTCCGCCATTTCCGAACGTGACAGCGCTGAGACGATACCGCTCGTCACGGTTTGGCCGACGCCGAACGGATTGCCGATCGCAAGCACGAGATCGCCGACCTCGAGACGATCGGAATCATCGAATTGCAGATAGGGAAAATTGCCGTCGCCGCCTTCGATCTTCAGGACGGCGATATCGGCCTTCTCGTCCTTGCTGATTACCTTCGCGTCGTACTCGCGCCGATCGGAAAGCGCGACTCTGATCTCGGTTTCGCCACGGCCTTTGACGACGTGGTTGTTGGTGACGATCAGGCCTTCCGGATTGACGATGACACCCGAGCCGAGCGAGTTCATGACGCGCTCGGTCGGCTGCCCAAAGGCATCGCCGAAGAAGCGGCGGAACCAGGGATCGTTCGCGAAGGGCGATGCGAACGTCTGCACGTGCGTGCGGACATAGACGTTGACGACGGCAGGCGCCGCCTTGCGGACGATCGGAGCATAAGAATATTGGATGGCTTCGCGCGACGGCGGCGCGACCTTTTCCTGCGCGAACGTCGGAGTCACGGAACGCATCAGCAGCGGCACCGAGAAGATTGCCGCGGCAGCGGACGCAAGAACCAAGACCCAGTTTTTCTTCATCATCACTATGCTCCGCAATCGGCGCAGTTGAACGCGCCGCCGAGCCAAGCCAGCGACGCAACAGAGTCGTGCCGAGGAAGACATATGTTGGGTCGGCACGTCAGATCAACCTAAGGTCTCGTAATGATCTGACCGCGGCCGTCACGGCTTCGTCGGAGCCTCTGAGGTTCAGCCCCAAGCCGGCCCGAACCCTTGTATTTGTGTAATCTTTCTGCGCGCCGAGTTCCGGCAAGATCGTTCGCAACCGCCTGTCGAATACGGCAAGCATACGGACCGCAACGTCCGGTAGTTCGAACTTCGGTACTTTCGAGCGGAGATCCGGCAGTTCCCGCGCCAGGATCCGGCCAAGCTCATAAAGGCGAAGCTGGCCTTCGCCGATGAGGTAGCGTTTTCCGGCCGCCTCCGGACGGAGCGCGGCTTCAACGTGCGCTGCCGCGACGTCACGAACGTCAACGACAGGAAAGCGGATGCGCGGCGCTGCCGGATAGAGGCCGCGCGCCATAAGACGGTAGAGGTCATGCGACGTCGAGAGATCGTCGTCGAGCGCCGGACCTTGCACGAAGGCCGGGTTGATGACGGCGAGTTCAGGCGCGCCGGGGGTCTTCTTGACGAACTGCCAGGCCGCCTTCTCCGCGATCGTCTTCGACTTGATGTAGGGCGTCAGATCGTTGCGCGTTTCATCGCTAAAATCGTCCTCGGAGTAGATGTGTCCAATCGGCAAGCCGCTGCCATAGAAGATCGCAACGGACGAGGACGTCAGCACCAGCCGTTTCGCATGCGCGCGTGTTGCCGCCTTTAGAACGCGCAAGGTGCCTTCGCGCGCCGGCAGGATTACGTCGTCCGGATCATCTGGCTGCGCGATGGGAAACGGCGAAGCCATGTGCACGACTATGTTGGCACCCGCGACGGCATCATCCCAGCCGACATCGCTGTCGAGATCGGCGGCCACGAATGAAAGTGCTGAAGGATCGCAGCCAAGCCGCGTCACAGCGCGGCGCACCGCATCGGCCTTATCCAGCCGGCGGATTGTGCCGCGGACCGAGTAGCCACGCTTCAGGAATTCTCCAGCGACGTGCTTCGCGATGAATCCGGACGCGCCCGTTACGACAACCGGTGGCTCCGTTGACATTGCGCTTCGACCCCGACGACAGCCGCGGGATACGCGGCATTCGAACCGATAATCCGCCTGAACGGCGCAAGAAGGCAATCGCAATGAGCGACGCCGTGCATCCCGCAAAAGGCTCCGCTTCTCCCCTCCCCCTCGCGGGGAAGGGGAGGGGATGGGGGGTAGATCCAGAAGCAAGAGGTCTGCAAACGACGCTGCGGCACGCGATTGTGACCCGTCGAAAGATTCCGTCCGGCTCTTCACCCCACCCCTAACCCCTCCCCGTCAAGGGGAGGGGTATGGAGCGGAGTCATCGTCCGCAGCCTCACTGGCGATTCATTCGATGTCCTTGCCAGAGCACCACCGCTTCTCCCCTCTCCCTCGCGGAAGGGAATATTCGCAAAGCAACGTCACGCCTTCTGCATCGAATGCCGGGACCGTGAAACCAAGGCCGGCGGCACGGTTCGCGCTGGCGACAAAAGGCTCCGCTTCTCCCCTCCCCCCTCGCGGGGAGGGGTCGGGGGTGGGGGGAGGGAATAAGAGCGGCGCCTCAAGCAAAAAGCCCAGCGCGCTATGCACCGGGCTTTTGGAATTCCTGAATATCCAGCTTTACAGGATCAGCCGGCGTTGGCCTGCTCGGCCAGCATCTTCTCGTGCCGGGCCTTGTCCTCGGCGCCCTTCACGCTTTCATCGCGATCGACGAGTTCGATGACGGCGCGGGGCGAGGCGTCGCCGTAGCGGAAGCCCGCCTTCAGCACGCGGGTGTAGCCGCCGTTGCGGTCTTTGTAGCGCGTGGCAAGAACGTCGAAGAGCTTCTTGACCATGTCCTCGTCGCGGAGGCGCGCGGCAGCAAGACGGCGCGAATTCAGGTCGCCGCGCTTCGCGAGCGTGATGTACTTGTCGACGACGCGCTTGAGGTCCTTCGCCTTCGACAGCGTCGTGATGATCTGTTCGTGCTTGATGAGGGCTGCGGCCATGTTTGAGAACATCGCCTGGCGGTGCCCGACGTGGCGGCCGAAACGGCGGCCGAGTTTCTTGTGTCGCATCTTATCTTCATCCTTACATTGTTGGCCCGCAGCGCATGCTGCAAAGCTTGGATTGACGGTCAGCATTTGCTGACCGGTTCGGCGCGGGAGTTTCTATGGCCTCACCTTCGCCTAGACTCCTTCTCCCCCTTTACGGGGAGAAGGCTGGGATGAGGGGCGGCAACTTATGCCGGAGCAAGCGGCCGCCCCTCACCCTAACCCTCTCCCCGCAAGCAGGGAGAGGGAATTCCGATCTCAGTACTGGTCTTCGAAGCGCTTCGCCAACTCGTCAATGTTGTCCGGCGGCCAGTTCGGCACTTCCATGCCAAGATGCAGACCCATCGTGGCCAGTACTTCCTTGATCTCGTTGAGCGACTTTCTGCCGAAGTTCGGCGTGCGCAGCATCTCGGCTTCCGTCTTCTGGATCAGGTCGCCGATGTAGACGATGTTGTCGTTCTTCAGGCAGTTCGCAGAACGCACCGAAAGCTCGAGCTCGTCGACCTTCTTGAGAAGCGCGGCATTGAACGCCAGCTCCGGATGACGCTGCTCTTCCTGCGCCTTCTTCGGCTCTTCGAAGTTGATGAAGACCGCGAGTTGATCCTGAAGGATGCGAGCGGCGAGCGCGACGGCATCCTCGGGGCGGACCGAGCCGTCGGTCTCAACGACCATCGTCAGCTTGTCGTAATCGAGAATCTGACCTTCGCGGGTGTTCTCAACCTTGTAGGAAACCTTCTTCACCGGCGAATAGAGGCTGTCGACGGGGATCAGACCGATTGGAGCGTCTTCCGGGCGATTGCGGTCGGAGGCGACGTAGCCCTTGCCCATGTCGGCCGTGAACTCCATGCGGATCGAAGCCCCCTGGTCGAGGTGGCAGATCACGTGCTCGGGGTTGAGAACTTCGACCTCGGACGAGGCCTCGATGTCACCTGCGGTGACAGGGCCGGCGCCTTCTTTCTTGAGCACCATGCGCTTCACGCCTTCGGAGTGGATGCGCAGCGCAATTTCCTTGATGTTCAGGATGATGTTCGTCACGTCCTCGCGGACGCCCGGAACGGACGAAAACTCGTGCAGCACACCGTCGATCTGCACGGTCTTGATGGCGGCGCCTTGAAGCGACGACAGCAAGACGCGCCGCAGCGCGTTACCGAGGGTCATGCCAAAACCGCGTTCGAGCGGCTCGGCGACGACGGTCGCGATGCGCGAACGGTCGCGGCCCGTTTGGATCTCAAGCTTGGACGGCTTGATCAGATCTTGCCAGTTCTTCTGCAGAACGTTCACGAGATACCTCGTCTATTTTGCGCGGACGGGGGAGCGGGCCGCGGAATCTCTTATGCGGTAACATGCGTCAGCGCGCCGGAAAGCGGCGCGCGCGCGAATCTCTTAGACGCGGCGGCGCTTGCGCGGCCGGCAACCGTTATGCGGGATCGGCGTCACGTCGCGGATCGAGGTGATCTGAAAACCGACGGCCTGCAGCGCGCGAAGCGCCGATTCACGACCCGAACCCGGGCCGCACACCTCAACCTCGAGCACTTTCATGCCGTGCTCCTGCGCCTTGCGCCCAGCGTCTTCAGCCGCGATCTGCGCGGCATACGGCGTCGACTTGCGCGAACCCTTGAAGCCTTTGGTGCCAGATGACGACCAGGCGATCGTGTTGCCCTGGGCGTCCGTGATCGTGATCATCGTATTGTTGAAAGAGGCATTCACGTGAGCGACGCCCGACGTGATGTTCTTCTTCTCGCGCTTTTTGACTTTGCCGCGCGCAGCACTTGCTTCTTTGGCCATTGCGTCCGTTACTCCTAGCCTCTCCGATGCCGAGGCGAAAATTCAGTTGTGCGCCTCGACGGAGGTGCGAATGCGATAACGCGCCGAACTACTTCGTCGCCTTCTTCTTGCCGGCGATCGGAACGGCCTTGCCCTTGCGGGTGCGGGCGTTCGTGTGCGTGCGCTGGCCGCGGACCGGAAGGCCCTTGCGATGGCGCAGGCCGCGATAGCAACCAAGGTCCATCAGACGCTTGATATTCGTCTGGACCTCACGGCGAAGATCACCTTCAACCGTATAATCGCGGTCGATCGTCTCGCGGATTTGCAGAACCTCGGCGTCCGTCAACTGGTTGACGCGGCGCTCGGCCGGGATGTTGCACTTCTGGCAAATCTCTTTCGAGAATTTGGGGCCAATGCCGTGGATGTAGCGCAGCGCGATCTCGACGCGCTTGCCAGTTGGAATGTTGACGCCTGCGATGCGGGCCACTTCAGTCTCCTGCCTTTATCTCGTCGTTCCGTTTCGTCTAAGTCGAACTTGCTCTGGTCGAATTTCGATTTCTGAAGCTACCGGGACGCTTTGCTGCGCCCTTGCCAATCCTCAAAAGCCAATAGGCGCAACGATCGCGACACCGGAGCTAACGCCCAGGTCCGGATCAAGTTGAGCCCTAAAAGAAAAGTGGGCTGTTTTAGCTCGGTCGCTCCCTTCCGTCAATGCGCGCTTTTTACCTTAAGCCACCTGAAATTCGCTTAGAATTTCATCGATTTGCCGGCTGACCTCGGGGATCGGCGCCATGCCATCGACCGATTTCAGCAGTCCGTGAGCAAAATAATAACCGATGATCGGCGCCGTCTCGCGATAGTAGGCCATCAGCCGCGTCTTCAGCGCTTCGGCGTTGTCGTCGGCGCGGACCGTACCGCCAGCCGCGATAGTTTCGCGGGCGCGGCATTCGATGCGGTCGACCAGCTTGGTATCGTCCACCTTGAGCTCGACAACGCAATCGATCTTGCGGCCCTTAGACTTCAGAAGCTTATCGAGGGCGTCAGCCTGAGCCAATGTCCGCGGGAAGCCGTCCAGGATGAACCCCTTGGTGCAGTCGGGTTCGGAAATCCGATCGGCGATGATGCCGATAACGATCTCGTCGTCGACGAGGCCGCCCTCGGCCATGATTTTTTTCGCCTTGAGACCGATCGGCGTCTCCGCCTTGACCGCCGCGCGCAGCATATCGCCGGTCGAGAGCTGAGGAATTCCGAGCTTCTCGGAAATGAGCTGAGACTGGGTTCCCTTGCCCGCTCCTGGCGGACCAAGCAGCATCAAGATCATCGGCGCGTCCCGCGAAGCTTGGCCTTCTTGATCAGGCCTTCGTACTGCTGGGCAATAAGATGGCCTTGAATCTGCGAAACGGTATCCATTGTCACGCTGACGGCGATCAGCAGCGAGGTGCCGCCGAAGTAGAGCGGAATGCCAGCATAGGAGGTCAGAATTTCAGGCAGGACGCAGACTGCCGCCAGATAAAGCGCGCCGACGACGGTAATGCGGGTCATCACATAGTCGATGTATTCCGCGGTCTTATCGCCGGGGCGAATCCCGGGCAAGAAGCCACCGTACTTCCTAAGGTTGTCGGCCGTTTCTTTCGGGTTGATGACGACGGCGGTGTAGAAGAACGTGAAGAAGATGATCATCGCCGCGTAAATAGCCAAGTGCAGCGGCTGACCGCTTCCGAGCATCGCGACGGCGGTATTCAGCCATTCCGGTCCCTGCCCTGCCGTAAACTGCGCGACCGTAATCGGCAGCAGAAGTAGGGACGATGCGAAGATCGGCGGAATAACGCCCGAGGGGTTGAGCTTAAGCGGCAGATGGGACGCTTCGCCCTGAAACATCTTGTTGCCGACCTGGCGCTTCGGATACTGCACAAGCAGACGCCTTTGAGCCTGTTCGCAGAACACGATCGCGGCAACCACGGCCAGCGCCAGCGCGATGAAGAAAACCAGGATGCCCGGCGAGATCGAGCCGGTGCGCGACAGTTCGAAAAGCTGCACGATCGCGCCGGGAAGTCCCGCGATGATGCCAGCGAAAATGATCAGCGACGTGCCATTACCAACCCCGCGCTGCGTCACCTGCTCGCCGAGCCACATCAGAAACACGGTACCGCCAACCAGCGTGATGACGGTCGTGGCGCGGAAAAAGATGCCGGGATTCATGACGACGGCGCCGGCCGTGTTGTGCGATCCCTCAAGACCGACGGCGATGCCGTAAGCCTGCAATGCAGCGAGAATGACCGTCAGGTAGCGTGTGTATTGGTTGATCTGCTTGCGGCCCGCCTCGCCTTCCTTTTTTAAGGCTTCGAGCTTCGGCGAGATCGACGTCATCAACTGCATGATGATCGACGCCGAGATGTACGGCATGATGTTGAGGGCAAAGATCGCCAGACGCTCCAGCGCACCACCGGAGAACATGTTGAACATTCCGAGGATGCCACCGGCCTGCGACTTGAACGTCTCGGCGAAGGCCGCCGGATTGATGCCCGGCATGGGAATGAAGGTACCGAGACGATAGACGACGAGGGCGCCCAGGGTGAACCAGAGGCGCCGCTTCAGATCCTCCGCCTTCGCGAAAGCGCTAAAATTCAGATTCGAAGCTAGCTGCTCGGCAGCGGAAACCATTGCTGTCTTCTCCTAACCGCCGCCGTGGCGCCCCTAGAAGCAACACGTCGGCCTGGACCCAATCCGCGCTTTCATGCGCGAACTCGGTCCGGACACGAGACGCGCGGGGGGACGAAGCGCTGCCGTCTCCCGCGCTGCCGTTATTCCTCGGTCTTCGCGGCTGGCTTCTTGCCCGAAGCTGCTTTTTTGGCCGCCGATTTCTTGCGCTTCTCTTCGTCGGCCGCGATCACCTTGCGTTCGATGACGCTGATGCTGCCGCCTGCCTTTTCGACCGCGGCCTTGGCCTTTTGAGTTGCGTGATTGACAGTAATCGAGATCTTCGCCTTGATTTCGCCGTCGCCGAGCAGGCGCACACCGTCCTTGGGGCGGCGCACGATACCCGCTGCAATCAAAGCTGCCAGATCGAGCGGCTTCGAGCCGTCGAGACGCTTATCATCGATTGCCTGCTGCAGCGTGCCGACATTGATCTCGTTGAAATCCTGCGGACGCCACTTGTTGAAGCCGCGCTTCGGCAGACGGCGATGAAGCGGCATCTGACCGCCTTCGAAGCCGCCGATCGCGACGCCGGTGCGGGCCGTCTGGCCCTTGCCGCCGCGGCCACCCATCTTGCCGAGTCCCGAGCCGATACCGCGGCCGATGCGAACGCGCGTCTTCTTGGCGCCGGGGTTATCTTTGATGCCGTTGAGCCGCATAGTCGTTATTTCCCTTCTACGACCTGCACGAGATGCTGAACCTTTTTCAGCATGCCGCGCACGGCCGGCGTATCTTCGAGCGTCGATGTGCGGCCAAGCTTATTGAGTCCGAGACCAATCAGCGTCTCGGCCTGCCGCTCGGGGCGACGGTTCGGGCTGCGAACCTGCTCCAATGTGATCGTCTTCTTAGCCGCCATATCGTTACCTCAAGTCCATTTGTGAAGCGGCGCTTCGGCCACTCCGCATTTCTCTTAGGCGTCGGCGCCGGCGCCAGCGTCGGCAGCAGCCGAGCCGTCACGGCGACGCGACACGATGTCGGAAACCTTCTTGTTGCGGCGGGCCGCAACCGCGCGCGGGTTCTCCTGCGCCTTCAGTGCGTCGAAGGTCGCGCGGATGACGTTATAGGGGTTCGTCGAGCCCATCGACTTGGCGACCACGTCATGCACGCCAACCATCTCGAAGACGGCGCGCATGGCACCGCCCGCGATGATGCCGGTACCAGCAGGCGCTGCGCGGAGCACGACCTTGCCCGAGCCGTGGCGGCCGACGCTGTCGTGATGCAGCGTGCGGGCGTCGCGCAGCGGTACGCGGAGAAGGTTGCGTTTCGCGCCTTCCGTCGCTTTGCGGATGGCTTCAGGCACTTCGCGCGCCTTGCCATGGCCAAAACCGACGCGGCCCTTCAGATCGCCCACGACGACGAGCGCGGCGAAGCCGAACCGCTTGCCGCCCTTGACGACCTTGGCGACGCGATTGATGTGCACCAGCTTATCGGTGAACTCGCTGTCGCGTTCCTCGCGGTCTCTGCCACGGTCTCTCTGGGGTCCACGTGCCACGATGTGTGTCCTCTCGGGTCCTTAGAACTTCAATCCGCCTTCGCGGGCGGCATCGGCGAGCGCTTTCACGCGCCCATGAAAGAGAAAGCCGCCGCGATCGAATACGACCTCGCTGACGCCAGCCTTGATTGCGCGCTCGGCGACGAGCTTGCCGACGGCTGCAGCCGCAGCTTTGTCGGCGCCGGTCTTGACCGAGCCCTTGATGTCTTTTTCGAGCGTCGAGGCCGCGGCGAGTGTCACGCCCTTCGCGTCGTCGATCACCTGTGCATAGATGTTCGCCGACGAGCGGTGAACTGAAAGCCGGGGACGGCCGTTCGCGCTCTTCCTCAAAGAACGGCGAACGCGCGCCTGGCGGTTCTTGAATTTGTCGTTGGTGTTTGCCATCGCTGCCGTTCCTACTTCTTCTTGCCTTCCTTGCGGAAGATATATTCGCCCTTATAGCGCACGCCCTTGCCTTGATAGGGCTCAGGCTTCCGGGAAGCGCGGATCACGGATGCGATCTCGCCCACGGCCTGCTTGTCGATGCCGGATACCGACACAAGCTCCTGCTTGGCGCCGCCGACCTTGACTTCGACGCCTGCTGGGATCTTCAGCACGACGTCGTGGCTGTAGCCGACCGACAAGGTCAGCGTGTCCTTGCCCTTCATCGAAGCCTTGAAACCAACGCCGTGGATTTCAAGATCCTGATGATAACCCTCGGTGACACCCTTGATGAGGTTCGCGACCTGCGTGCGCGACATACCCCACTTCGAACGTGCGAGCTTGGTGTCCTCGAGGAGCGAAATGTCGATCCCCTCGTCCGTACGCTGCACCTTCAAGGCGTCAGGGACCGTGAAGGCGAGCTCGCCCTTCGGGCCTTTCATTTTCACCGTCTGGCCGCTGATCGTCGCCGTCACATTGGACGGGACGGGGACGGGCTTTTTACCGATGCGCGACATGACTTCTCAAAACCTTGTTTCGTTCGGCCGGCATGCCGGCCATAGCCTTAGAAGATGCTGCAGATGACTTCGCCGCCGACGTTCGCTTCGCGCGCCTTCGAGTCCGACATCACGCCCTTCGGCGTCGACAGAATCGCAACGCCCAAACCATTGGCGACCGTCGGGATATCTTTGACGGGCGAATAGACGCGGCGGCCCGGCTTCGAGATGCGCTCGATCTCGCGGATCGCAGGCTGGCCATTGTAATATTTCAGCTCGATCTCGAACTGGGGTATTTCACCCTTGAGCTCGACGCGGCTGTAACCACGGATGTAGCCCTCTTCGGCGAGCACGTCGAGGACGCGTGCACGAAGGCTTGAGGCAGGTGTCGCCACCTTCGGCCGGCGACGCATCTGCGCGTTCCGGATGCGTGTCAGCATATCGCCCAACGGATCATTCACGGACATCGTGCGTTCCTTTTACCAGCTCGACTTGACCATGCCCGGGATACGCCCCTGGCTCGCCAGCTCGCGGAGCTGGTTGCGGCACATCTTGAGCTTGCGGTAGTTGCCGCGCGGGCGGCCGGTGATCTCACAGCGATTGCGGACGCGGACTTTCGAACCGTTGCGCGGCATCTCCGCAAGCTTCAATCTTGCGGCGAAGCGTTCTTCCGGCGTCTTCGTCTTGTCCTTGGCAAGCTCTTTCAGGCGCTTGCGCTTCGGAGCCTGCGCCAGCGCCATTTTGCGCCGGCGGTTATTCTTTTCGATCGAACTGGTCTTTGCCATTTCTTCTCCTCCAAAGGCCTTTCGGCTTTTTGCCGAGGTCCTCTAGCTGCGGAACGGAAAGTTGAAGCCCTTGAGCAATTCGCGGGCTTCATCATCGGTGCGGGCCGTCGTGCATATGATCACGTCGAGACCCAAAACATTGTCGACCTTGTCGTAGTCGATCTCGGGGAACACGAGATGCTCCTTGAGGCCGGTTGCGTAGTTGCCGCGGCCGTCGAAGCTCTTCGGGTTCAAACCGCGGAAGTCCTTGACGCGCGGCAGCGCGATCGTGACGAAGCGATCAAGAAATTCATACATGCGGTCGCCGCGCAGCGTCACCTTCGCGCCGATCGCCATGCCTTCGCGCACCTTGTACGTTGCTATAGCCTTGCGAGCGCGCGTTACGACGGGCTTCTGACCGGCAATCAACCCGAGGTCGGTTGCTGCGTTGTCGACCTTCTTGCGGTCGTTCACCGCTTCACCGACGCCCATGTTGAGAACAATCTTCTCAATGCGCGGAATCTGCATGACGTTCGCGTAGCTGAATTTCTCTTTCAGCGCATCGCGCACAACCTTCTCGTAATGCGCTTTGAGGCGAGGCTTGTAATCCTTCGGACGCGGGGCCGCGGCAGCGCGCGGCTCGGAGGGTGCGGCCTTCGCAGCCTTCGCCTTCTTCGCGCCGCCCTGGGCAGCCGCGCCTTGCGGCTTTGCAGCTTTCGCTGGTTTGTCTTTCTCAGCCATGGCCTAGTTCTTCTCCGGGATCTGCTCGCCCGAGCGCTTTGCGATGCGGACCTTCTTGCCGTCGTTCAGGACCTTGAAGCCGACGCGCGTCGGCTTGCCGTCCTTCGGGTCCTCGACTGCAATATTCGACAGATCGATAGGACCTTCTTTCGAAATGATGCCGCCTTCCTGGCTCGCCGACTGGCGCTGATGACGACGCACCATGTTGACGCCGCGGACGAGCGCGCGGTGCTCCTTGGGGCGCACCTCGATGACCTCGCCGCGCTTGCCTTTGTCGCGGCCCGCCAGAACGATGACGTTATCGCCCTTCTTGATCTTAAACGCGGACATCAGAGGACCTCCGGAGCGAGCGAAACGATCTTCATGTGGTTCTTGGCGCGAAGCTCGCGCGTGACGGGTCCGAAGATGCGGGTGCCGACCGGCTCGCCGTTGGCGTTGATCAGCACGGCCGCGTTGCGGTCGAAGCGGATCAGCGACCCGTCGGCGCGACGAATACCTTTCGCGACGCGAACGATGACCGCCTTCATCACCTGGCCCTTCTTGACGCGGCCTTTCGGGATTGCCTCCTTCACGGAGACGACGATCGTGTCGCCGACGGTCGCGTATTTGCGTTTCGAGCCGCCCAGCACCTTGATGCACTGAACGCGGCGCGCGCCCGAGTTGTCGGCGACGTCGAGATTGCTCTCCATCTGGATCATCGCGTCGTTCCTTCTCTTTTGGCTTCGTCAGAAGCCCTATTCTCGTTTGCCTTCGGGCTCGCGGGGTCTTGGGAAATTTCCCAACGCTCCAACGGCGTCAAAAGCGCTCTCGTGTCGAACCGCGTGAGAGCGAGGCTTACGCCTCACTGCGTTATTGCGATCCAACGTTTGTTCTTGGAGATCGGCCGGGTCTCTTCAATCGAAACCTGGTCGCCAACCTTGAACGAATTCTTCTCATCGTGCGCGTGGTACTTCTTCGTACGACGCACCGTCTTCTTCAGCAGAGGATGCGTATAGCGGCGCTCAACCTGAACGACGATGGTCTTGTCGTTCTTGTCGGACACCACGACACCCTGCAACACGCGCTTCGGCATAATCTATGTCTCCCTCACGCGCCTTTTCTGACGCTGCCAGCGCGCTTGGCGCTCGCCTCGGTTTTGATGCGTGCGATATCGCGGCGAACAAGCCGGATGCGCGCCGTGTTCTCAAGCTGACCGGAAGCCCGCTGGAAGCGCAGGTTGAACTGCTCCTTCTTGAGCTTCGCCAGCTGGTCGTCGAGCTGATCGAGCGACATGCCTTTGAAATCGTCGGCCATGACTGTTCCTCAACTCCTATTCGAGACGCGTCACGACGCGCGTTTTGATCGGAAGCTTGGCGGCGCCAAGGATCAAAGCTTCCTTGGCAACCTGCTGGTTCAGGCCGCCGAGCTCGAAAATGATGCGGCCAGGCTTCACGCGAGCTACCCAAAGCTCGGGCGAACCTTTGCCGGAGCCCATGCGGACTTCGGCGGGCTTTTTCGACACCGGCACGTCGGGAAAGATGCGGAGCCACATACGGCCGGCACGCTTCGTGTGACGAGCGATGGCGCGGCGGGCGGCTTCGATCTGGCGCGCGGTCAAGCGCTCCGGCTCCATCGCCTTCAAGCCGACCTCGCCATAAGCGAGCGTCGTGCCCGACTTGGCGGCGCCGTGAATGCGACCCTTGAACTGTTTGCGGAACTTCGTCCGTTTCGGTTGCAGCATAATTTATGTGCCTCTCGGGTCTTATGCTTCCGGCGTCGATGAGCCGGCATCCGAGGCTGCGGGAGCGCCGCCGCCAGATCCGGAGCCGCGTCCGCCACGTCCGCCGCGGCCAGGGCGGCGATTGCCGCGGTCGGGGCGATCGCCATCGTCGCGACGCGGGCGCGGTGCGCCGCTTTCCTGCATCTCTGCGAGTTTCTTGTCGGCCGCCATCGGATCGTGCTCGATGATCTCGCCCTTGAAGACCCAGACCTTGATGCCGATGATGCCGTAGGCCGTGCGGGCAACGCCGTAGCCGAAGTCAATGTCGGCACGCAGCGTGTGCAGCGGCACGCGGCCTTCGCGGTACCATTCGGTACGGGCAATTTCGGCGCCGCCGAGACGTCCGGCGACGTTGATACGAATGCCGATGGCACCGAGACGGAGAGCCGACTGAACGGCGCGCTTCATGGCGCGACGGAAAGCGACGCGGCGCTCGAGCTGCTGGGCGATGCCTTCGGCGATCAGCGTTGCGTCGATCTCGGGCTTGCGGATCTCAAGGATGTTCAGGTGAACTTCCGAGCTCGTCAGCTTCGCGAGATCGGCGCGCAAGCGCTCGATCTTCTCGCCCTTCTTGCCGATGAGAATACCGGGGCGCGCAGTCTGAACCGTGACGCGGCACTTCTTGTGCGGGCGCTCGATGACGACTTTCGAAATGCCCGCCTCGCGCTGCTCCTTCATGATGTGGTTGCGGATAGCGCGATCTTCGTGCAGCAGCTTGCCGTATTCCCCGCGGGCCGCGAACCAGCGGCTGTCCCAGGTGCGGTTGATGCCAACGCGAAGGCCGACGGGATTGACTTTTTGACCCATATTACTTGGTCTCCTTGGACTTCGCCTGAGCCTTGCCGGCGGTCGGCTTCTTCGCGGCTTTCTTCTTCTCGGCCTTCTCCTCTTCGACCTGACGGACGACGACGGTCAGCTGCGAGAACGGCTTCATCACCGGCGCGCCGCGGCCACGGCCGCGGGCGTGAAAGCGCTTCATCACCAGGTTCTTGCCGACGTAAGCTTCGGCAACGACCAGATCGTTGACGTCGAGCGAGTGGTTGTTCTCGGCGTTCGCGACGGCGCTCATCACACACTTGCGGACATCGCCCGCAATGCGCTTCTCGCTGAACTCGAGTTCGGCAAGCGCCTGATCGACCTTCTTGCCGCGGATCAGACCGGCGACGAGGTTGAGCTTTTGCGGCGAGATGCGCAGCGACTTCGCAACCGCCTGGGCCTCGGTGTCGGCGAGGCGTCGCTGATGGCTAGGCTTGCCCATTATTTCCTCACCGCTTTCTTATCGCCGCCGTGCCCGTGGAAAATGCGGGTCGGTGCGAATTCCCCGAACTTGTGGCCGATCATGTCTTCCGTCACGACGACCGGAATGTGCTTCTGCCCGTTGTGCACGCCGAAGGTCAGGCCGACGAACTGAGGCAGGATGGTAGAGCGGCGGCTCCACATCTTGATCACCTCGTTGCGCCCCGACGCGCGCGACTTCTCCGCCTTCTTCAGGAGGTAGCCGTCGACGAACGGGCCTTTCCAGACTGAACGTGTCAAAGTCGAATCTCCTTCAGTTCGCCGCTACTTCTTCGCCGTCTGGCGCGAGCGTACGATGTATTTCGTCGTGGTCTTGTTCTTGCGCGTCTTGAAGCCCTTGGTCGGCTTGCCCCACGGCGTCGCCCAGTGCTTGCCGCCCTTGGTACGACCGCCGTTCGGGTGATCGACCGGGTTCATCGCAATCGAGCGAACTGTCGGACGACGGCCGAGCCAGCGTGTGCGGCCGGCCTTGCCGACCACGGTGTTCATATGATCGGGGTTCGACACCGCACCGACCGTCGCCATGCATTCGGCGCTGACCTTGCGTGTCTCGCCCGAGTTGAGGCGGAGAACGGCAAACCCCGAGTCGCGGCCGACAAGCTGAACGAACGAGCCCGCCGAGCGCGCTATCTGGCCACCCTTGCCCGGCTTCATCTCGACGTTGTGGACGATCGTGCCGATCGGCATTGAGGCCAGCGGCATCGCGTTGCCGGGCTTCACGTCGACCTTCGTTCCCGAGACGACGGTGTCACCGACACCGAGGCGCTGCGGCGCCAGGATGTAGGCCTGCGTGCCGTCCTGGTACTTGATCAGCGCGATGAATGCGGTCCGGTTCGGATCATATTCAAGACGCTCGACGGTCGCCGGCGCATCGTACTTGCGGCGACGGAAGTCGATCCTGCGATAGGCACGCTTGGCGCCGCCGCCGATGTGGCGTGACGTGATGCGGCCGTCGCTGTTGCGGCCGCCCGTCTTCGTCAAACCTTCGACGAGCACTTTGACGGGCTTGCCCTTCCACAGCGTCGACTTGTCGACCTGAATGAGGTGGCGGCGTCCGGGCGACGTCGGGTTGTATGTCTTAAGCGCCATGATGCGTTATCCCTTAGAGCCCTGTCGTCACGTCGATCGAATGTCCGCTCTCGAGCGTCACGACGGCCCTCTTCGTATCGCTCAACACGGCCTTGACGCCGCGGAACGCTTTCAGCTTGCCTTTGCGAACGATCGTGTTGACAGCCTTGACCTTGACTTTGAACAGGGCTTCGACCGCGTTCTTGATCTCAGTCTTCGTCGCATCAGGCTTGACCTTGAAGATCACCTGGTTGGCTTCGGAGGCCAGCGTTGCCTTTTCGGTGATGACCGGCGCAACGATGACGTCGTAAGCGGAGCGTTTCGTCGTCATTTGAACCGCGCCTCCAGCGCTGCGACGGCGGCACGGGTCAGAACCAGCTTCTTACGACGCAGAATGTCGTAGACGTTGATGCCCTGAACCGGAAGCACGTCGATATTCGGAATATTACGGGCTGCGCGTGCGAAGGTCGGCTCGAGTTCCGCGCCGTCGATAATCAGCGCATTGTCGAGCGATAGCTTTGCAAACTGCGCCTTCAGCGCGCCGGTCTTGCCTTCCGACGTCGCCTTGTCGATGACGACGATCTCACCGGCTTTCGCTTTCGAAGAGAGTGCGTGGCGCAGCGCCAGGGCGCGAACCTTCTTCGGCAGCTCGATCGCATGCGAACGTGGCTTCGGGCCGAAGGCCTTGCCGCCGCCGCGGAACTGCGGTGCCGACTTGTCGCCGTGACGGGCGCCGCCGGTACCCTTCTGCTTCGTCATCTTCTTGCCTGTGACCGCGACTTCAGAGCGATCCTGGGCGTGATGCGTGCCGGCCATACGCTTCAGCGTCTGATAGCGCACCATGCGGTGAATGAGATCGTTCCTGACCTCAAGACCGAAGATCTCGTCGGCGAGATCGATGTCGCCCGCCTTGCTGGCGTCGAGGTTCGTGACTTCAGCTTTCATCACGCGCCTTCCTTCTTCGCTTCGCCGCGAGCTGTGAACGCACCCGGCTTCGGCAGGTCGGCCGGAGCCGCTTTCTTCACCGCATCGCGGACGATGACCCAGCCGCCCTTCGAGCCCGGAACCGCTCCGCGCACCATGACAAGGCCACGAGCCTTGTCGATCTTGGCGACGACGAGGTTCTGCGTCGTGACACGCTCGTCGCCCAAGTGGCCGGCCATCTTCTTGCCCTTGAACACCTTGCCGGGGTCCTGGCGCTGACCGGTCGAACCGTGCGCGCGGTGCGTGACCGAAACGCCGTGCGTGGCGCGAAGGCCGCCGAAGTTCCAGCGCTTCATGGCGCCCTGGAAACCCTTACCCTGCGTCGTACCCGTGACGTCGACGAACTGGCCTGGAACAAAATGATCGGCCGTGATTTCGGCGCCGACTTCGATCAGGTTCTCAGGACTGACACGAAACTCTGCGATCTTGCGCTTCGGCTCGACTTCGGCCTTCGCGAACGTGCCGCGATCCGCCTTCGTCAACCGCGAGGGCTTCCGCGTACCGCCGCCGACCTGAATGGCGGTGTAGCCGTTCTTTTCCACCGTGCGATGGGAGAGAACCTGCAGGTTCTCCAATCTCAGCACGGTCACGGGGACATGCTCGCCGGCATCTGTAAAGATGCGGGTCATACCCACCTTCTGTGCAATCACCCCGGAACGCATGTGCATTCCTTCCTATCGTTGGGGCCATTCGCGTTACCGCCAGAGGGCCCTTAAAACCTTGGTTTAAAGTTTGATCTCGACGTCCACGCCGGCGGCAAGATCAAGCTTCATCAATGCATCAACCGTCTGCGGTGTCGGATCGACGATGTCGAGAAGCCGTTTGTGCGTCCGCATTTCGAACTGCTCGCGACTCTTCTTATCGATGTGCGGCGAACGGTTGACCGTAAAACGTTCGATGCGGGTCGGTAGCGGAATCGGACCACGAACCTCAGCACCGGTGCGTTTAGCCGTATTCACGATCTCACGGGTCGATGCATCGAGAATACGATGATCGAACGCCTTGAGCCGGATGCGGATGTTTTGGCCGTGCATTGCTTTGCTCCACTCTCCCCCTCCCCGCCGCGGTTACGGCGAGGAGAAGGAAAACCCCCTACTCGATAATTTTCGTGACGACGCCGGCGCCGACGGTGCGGCCGCCTTCGCGAATTGCGAAGCGCACCTTCTCTTCCATGGCGATCGGCGAGACGAGCTCGACGGTGACCGAGACGTTGTCGCCCGGCATAACCATTTCCGTGCCTTCGGCGAGCTTGACGGTGCCCGTCACGTCGGTCGTGCGGAAATAGAACTGCGGACGATAGTTCGTGAAGAACGGCGTGTGACGGCCACCCTCTTCCTTGTTCAGGATGTAGGCCTCAGCCGTGAACTTCTTGTGCGGCTTGACGGTGCCCGGCTTGCAGAGAACCTGACCACGCTCGACCGAATCCTTGTCGATGCCGCGCAGCAGGCAGCCGACGTTGTCACCAGCCTCGCCCGAGTCGAGCAGCTTGCGGAACATTTCGACGCCCGTGACGACCGACTTCTGCGTGTCGCGGATGCCGACGATCTCGACTTCCTCGCCGACCTTGATCGTGCCGCGCTCGATACGGCCGGTGACGACGGTACCACGGCCCGAGATCGAGAAGACGTCTTCGATCGGCATCAGGAACGGCTGATCCTTCGGACGCTCGGGGATCGGGATGAAGCTGTCCATCGCCTCGTAGAGTTTGATGATCGCTTCGTCGGCGAGCGGACCCTTCTCACCGTTGAGCGCCTTGACGGCGGCGCCGCGGATGACAGGCGTGTCGTCGCCCGGGAAGTTGTACTTCGAGAGAAGCTCGCGCACTTCCATTTCGACGAGATCGAGAAGTTCCTGGTCTTCGACGATGTCGCATTTGTTCAGGAAGACGACGATCTTCGGCACGCCGACCTGGCGGGCGAGAAGAATGTGCTCGCGCGTCTGCGGCATCGGGCCGTCGACAGCGGAGACGACGAGAATGGCGCCGTCCATCTGCGCAGCGCCCGTGATCATGTTCTTCACGTAGTCGGCGTGGCCGGGGCAGTCGACGTGGGCATAGTGACGATTCGGCGTCGCGTACTCGACGTGCGAGGTGGCGATCGTCAGAATCTTCGTCGGGTCGCGGCGGCCCTGAGATTCGGAAGCCTTGGCAACTTCGTCGTAGTTGATTGCCTGCGAGGTCCAGCCGCGGTCAGCCGAAACCTTGGTCAATGCCGCCGTCAGCGTCGTCTTGCCATGGTCGACGTGTCCGATCGTACCGACGTTGCAGTGCGGCTTGCTCCGCTCGAATTTTGCTTTGGCCATCGTTGGCTCTCCTCAGTCTTCCTTACTCGGCCCCGGCTTTCACCGGAGATCTCTCCAAACTTCCTCAGGCGTACTTCGCTTTGACTTCGTCGGCGACGTTACGCGGAACGTCCGCGTAATGTGCAAACTGCATCGTGTACTGCGCACGACCGGTCGACATCGAGCGCAGCGTGTTGATGTAACCGAACATGTTCGCCAGCGGGACATACGCACGGATCACCGTCGCGTTGCCGCGCATCTCCTGCGTGCGGATCTGGCCGCGCCGCGAGTTGATGTCGCCGATGATGCCGCCGACGAACTCGCCCGGCGACACGACCTCGACGTCCATGACGGGCTCAAGGATCTTGACGCCCGCCTTTTCGCAACCTTCCTTCATGGCCGCACGCGTCGCGATTTCGAAGGCGATCGCGGACGAGTCCACCTCGTGGAAGGCGCCGTCGAACAGATTGACTTTCATGTCGACCATCGGGAAGCCGATCAGGATACCATTGTCCCAGACGGACTTGACGCCCTTTTCGACGCCCGGGATGTATTCCTTCGGGATCGAACCGCCGACGATCGAGGTCGAGAACTCATTGCCTTTGCCGACTTCATTCGGCTCGAGCTTCAGCTTGACGCGCGCGAACTGACCCGTACCGCCCGTCTGCTTCTTGTGCGTGTAGTCGATCTCGGTCGGACGCGCGAGCGTTTCGCGGTAAGCAACCTGCGGCGCGCCCGTCATTGCTTCAACGCCGTACGTACGCTTCAGAATATCGACCTTGATGTCGAGATGGAGCTCGCCCATGCCCTTGAGGATCGTCTCGCCGGACTCGGGATGAACCGACACGCGGAACGAGGGGTCTTCGAGCGACAGCGTATTGAGCGCGATCGCCATTTTTTCCTGATCAGCCTTCGTCTTCGGCTCGATCTTCATCTCGATGACGGGTTCGGGGAACTCCATCTTTTCAAGAATGACAGGCTTCGCCGGATCGCAAAGCGTCTCGCCGGTGCGTGTATCTTTCAAACCCTGCAGAGCGACGATGTCGCCGGCAAAGGCTTCCTTGATTTCCTCGCGGTCGGCGGCGTGCATCAAATACATGCGGCCGGCGCGCTCTTTCTTGTCGCGCGAGGTATTCGCCAGCGCCATACCCTGCTCGAGTTTGCCCGAATAGATGCGGCAGAACGTGATCGAGCCGACATGCTCGAAGCTCATGATCTTGAACGCGATCATCGACAGCGGCTCACTGTCGGACGGCTTCCGCAGCAGCTCATCGCCCGTCTTCGGATCGATGCCCTTATAGGCTTCGCGATCGACCGGCGCAGGCAGAAAATCGACGACGGCATCGAGCAGCGGCTGCACACCCTTGTTCTTGAAGGCGGAGCCGCAGAACATCGGATAGAAGGCGCCTTTGACAGTCGCCTTGCGGATCAGCTTGCGCAGCGTGTCGGCGTCGGGTTCCTTACCTTCAAGGAACGCCTCGAGCGCCGTGTCGTCCATCTCGACCGCGGCCTCGATCATCGCGGCGCGGAATTCATTGGCTTTATCGACGAGGTCGGCGGGGATCTCGCCCTCGACCATCTTGGCGTCCTTGCCGTCGCCATCCCAGATGTAGGATTTCATCTTGATGAGATCGACGACGCCTTGGAAATTCGATTCCGCGCCAATCGGAATCTGCAACGGCACCGGTCGCGCGCCGAGCTTCGTCTTGATGTCTTCGACGCACATGTAGAAGTCAGCGCCGGTCTTATCCATCTTGTTGGCGAAGATGATGCGTGGAACGTTGTATTTGTCGCCCTGACGCCAGACGGTTTCCGTCTGCGGCTCGACGCCCTGGTTCGAGTCGAGGACGCAGACCGCGCCGTCGAGCACGCGCAGCGACCGCTCGACTTCGATCGTGAAGTCGACGTGACCTGGGGTGTCGATGATGTTCAGGCGGCGCTTCTTGCCATCGCGGCCGGTCCAGAAACAGGTCGTCGCGGCCGACGTGATCGTGATGCCGCGCTCGGCTTCCTGATCCATAAAGTCCATCGTGGCGGCGCCGTCATGGACTTCGCCGATCTTATAGGACTTGCCGGTGTAATAGAGGATCCGCTCGGTCGTCGTGGTTTTTCCAGCATCGATGTGAGCCATGATGCCGAAGTTGCGGTAATCCTCGATCGGGTACTGTCGGGCCATTGGGTGCCTCGAAAATCCTAAGGTCTGTCCTACCAGCGGTAGTGCGAGAAGGCGCGATTGGCTTCCGCCATCTTGTGCGTATCTTCCCGCTTCTTGACTGCAGTGCCGCGATTGTTCGCGGCGTCGAGCAATTCGCCCGAAAGTTTGTCGATCAGCGTCGACTCGTTGCGCGAACGGGCGGCGGCGATCAGCCAGCGGATCGCAAGAGCCTGACGGCGCTCGTTACGCACTTCGACCGGCACCTGGTACGTGGCGCCACCGACGCGACGAGAACGAACCTCGACCGCCGGCATGACGTTTTCGAGCGCCTGCCTGAACAGATCGAGCGGGTTCGCCTTGCCCTTCTGCTCCATCTTTTCGAACGCGCCATAAACCATGCGCTCCGCAACCGACTTCTTACCGTCCTCCATCACCGCGTTCATGAACTTGGTGACGACGAGGTCGTTGAACTTCGGATCCGGGATCACTTCCCGCTTTTGCGCCGCGTGACGACGAGACATTCTGACTGGCCCTTCGCTTCAATTCTGTGTGTGATGGGCCAGACGATCCGGCCCGAAACATCGGCCGCTTACTTCGGCCGCTTCGCACCGTATTTCGAACGCCGCTGACGGCGCGCCGCAACGCCCTGCGTGTCGAGCACGCCGCGGACGATGTGATAGCGAACGCCCGGTAAGTCCTTCACGCGGCCGCCGCGGATGAGCACGACGGAGTGTTCCTGAAGGTTGTGACCCTCGCCCGGGATATAGCCGATGACTTCATAGCCGTTCGTCAACCGGATCTTGGCGACCTTGCGGAGTGCCGAGTTCGGCTTCTTCGGCGTCGTCGTGTAAACGCGCGTGCAGACGCCCCGCTTCTGCGGGCAGGCTTCCATGTGGCGCGATTTCTCGCGATAGACCGGCTTTACGCGCGGCTTACGGATCAACTGTTGTATCGTCGGCATTCGCCCAATCCTGACCTCATGACCCATCTCCAAATGGAAATGCGCCAAGCAAACCTGCCAGGTGCGTAAAGACCGCCCCTAGCATGAAAAAACCAGAGGATCGTGCCGCCTCTTCAGGTGGCAGATCATGGCCCGTCGATATGCTCTGCTTTATAAACGGGAGCGTTTAGGCCCAAAATGGCGCTGAAAGCGCCCGACAGCCTACCACCTTCCGTGAGAGTGCGCGGAGCTATATATGCACCGGCAATATTGGTCAACAGGGCCATCAGTGCCGGACGAAATTATTTTCGCCTGTTCACGCCGAAATAAGCAAATCAAACCTGCGACCGGTTGTCTGCCTGAAGATTTTACAGCCGGCAGAGCAACGTAAATTTGAGCACGCCAGGGCACGGTCGATACCTTCCAATCCGATCCACCAAAAGCGAAACGGCCGTCTCCGGAGGAGACGGCCGTTCGAACATTTCCATGATGGCGGAAGCTTGCGGCGGTTATTCCGCGGCTTCCTCCTGCGGGCGACGACGACGGCGCGCCGCCGGGCCTGTCGCTCCATCCGGCGACGGCAGATTTGCCGACTTCGCCTTTTCCTTCGCAATCAGCTCGTCGCGCTGCGTCGCAACTTTGCGAAGCTGGCGCAGCATGCCGCCCGTACCGGCCGGGATCAGGCGCCCAACGATGACGTTCTCTTTCAAGCCCTCGAGGGTGTCAGACTTGCCGTTGACGGCGGCGTCGGTCAGAACGCGCGTCGTCTCCTGGAAGGACGCCGCCGAGATAAACGAGCGCGTCTGCAGCGAGGCCTTCGTGATGCCGAGCAACACGGGCGTTGCCGTCGCGGCCCGCTTACCCGCCTTCTGAGCCGCGGCGTTGACTTCATCGAACTCGATGCGGTCAAGCTGCTCGCCCTTGATCAGTTCCGTCTCGCCGGCATCCGTGATCTCGACCTTCTGCAGCATCTGGCGAACGATGACCTCGATGTGCTTGTCGTTGATCGTCACGCCCTGCAGCCGATAGACGTCCTGGATCTCGTTGATCAGATAGTTCGCGAGTTCCTCGACGCCCTTGATGGCCAGGATGTCGTGCGGCGCCGGGTTGCCGTCGTAGACGAAATCGCCACGCTCGACGCGGTCACCGTGCTGGACGGCCAAGCTCTTGCCGCGCGGGATCAAGTATTCGACGGGCTCTTGCGTCTCGTCGTCAGGCTTGATCGTGATGCGCTGCTTGTTCTTGTAGTCTTTGCCGAACTCGATGGTGCCCGAGATGTCCGCCAGGATCGCGTGATCCTTGGGACGGCGAGCCTCGAAGAGTTCCGCAACACGCGGCAGACCGCCCGTGATGTCGCCCGATTTCGCCGACGCCGTCGGAATACGCGCGAGCACGTCGCCCGCCTTCACGTCGGTACCGCGATCGACCGAAAGTACGGCGTCGACCGACAGCAGGTAGCGCGCATCGCCGCCACGCGCGACCTTGATCGGCTTGCCCTTCGAGTCCTTGATCACGATCGCCGGCTTCAGCTCGGCGCCACGCGGAGACGCGCGCCAATCGACGATGACGCGGTTCGATGTGCCCTTCATCTCGTCGGTCTGCTCGCGGACGGACGCGCCTTCGATCAAGTCCTCGAAGTCGACCGTGCCGTTTGCCTCCGACAGGATCGGACGGGTGTAGGGATCCCACTGCGCGATCTTGGTGCCGCGCTTCACGGTATCGCCCTCGTCGACGAAGACGCGCGCGCCGTACGTGATCTTGTGCGTCGCGAGCTCCTTGCCGGACTGATCGACGATGATGACCGACATGATGCGGCTCGTCGCGACGTTCTGGCCCTTCGAATCCTTCGCGATGGCGCGGTTCTTGAGCTTAACCGTGCCGTTGAAGTTGGACTCGATGAACGACGAGTCGACGAGGTTCGCCGTGCCGCCGATGTGGAACGTACGCATCGTGAGCTGCGTGCCCGGCTCACCGATCGACTGCGCGGCGATGACGCCGACAGCTTCACCGATGTTGACCGGCGTACCGCGCGCAAGATCGCGGCCGTAGCACTTGGCGCAGACACCGCTGATCGTCTCGCAGGTCAGAACCGAGCGGATACGAACTTCCTGGATTTCCGCCTTGGCGATCGCTTCGGCGTGACGCTCCTCGATCAGCTCGCCATTGGCAACGAGGACCTCGCCCGTAACGGGATGCTTGATGTCCTCAGCAGCCGTACGGCCAAGCACGCGCGCCGCGAGCGACACGATCACCTGACCGGCGTCGACGACGGCCTGCACGTTGATGCCGGCATCGGTTCCGCAATCGACTTCCGAGATGATGGCGTCCTGGGCGACGTCGACGAGACGACGCGTCAAGTAGCCGGAGTTCGCCGTCTTCAAGGCGGTATCGGCCAGACCCTTGCGGGCGCCGTGCGTCGAGTTGAAGTACTCGAGAACGGAAAGCCCTTCCTTGAAGTTCGAGATGATCGGCGTCTCGATGATCTCGCCCGAAGGCTTGGTCATCAGGCCGCGCATACCGGCAAGCTGCTTCATCTGCGCCGGCGAACCGCGCGCACCCGAATGGCTCATCATATAGACCGAGTTGATCGGCCGGTCGCGGCCGGTCGTTGGATCCTTCTGAACCGCCGAAATGCGATCCATCATCTCCTTCGCGATCTGGTCCGTGCAACGTGACCAGGCGTCGACGACCTTGTTGTATTTCTCAAGCTGGGTGATCAGGCCGTCCTGATACTGCTGCTCGAAATCGCGCACTTCGACGTTCGTCTTCTCGACGATCTTCTCCTTGGTGTCCGGGATCAGCATGTCGTCCTTGCCGAACGAGATGCCCGCCTTGAACGCATGATGGAAGCCGAGCGCCATGATGCGGTCGCAGAAGATCACCGTCTCCTTCTGACCGCAGTTGCGGTAAACGGCGTCGATCATGCCGGAGATGTTCTTCTTCGTCAGAAGCTGGTTGACGAGCGCGAACTTGACGCCCGGCATCTTCGGAAGATTCTCGGCGAGCAGGAGGCGGCCCGGCGTCGTCTCGTGAATCTCGACGACCTCTTCGCCGGCCTCGTCCTTCGTGATGAAGCGGCCCTTGACCTTGGCGTGGAGCGACACGGCCTTGGCTTCGAGCGCGTGCTGCACCTCGTTGATCGAGCCGAACATCATGCCTTCGCCCGGCTCGCCGTCGCGCATCATCGACAGATAATAAAGACCCAGGACGATGTCCTGCGACGGCACGATGATCGGCTGACCGTTCGCAGGATGCAGGATGTTGTTCGTCGACATCATCAGGACGCGCGCTTCGAGCTGCGCTTCGAGCGACAGCGGAACGTGCACGGCCATCTGGTCGCCGTCGAAGTCGGCATTGAAGGCCGCGCAGACCAGCGGGTGAAGCTGGATCGCCTTGCCTTCGATCAGTTGCGGCTCGAACGCCTGGATACCGAGCCGGTGCAGCGTCGGCGCACGGTTCAGCATCACCGGATGCTCGCGGATGACCTCATCGAGGACGTCCCAGACTTCCGGCTTCTCCTTTTCGACGAGCTTTTTCGCCTGCTTCACGGTTGCCGCCTGGCCGAGCGTCTGCAGCCGCGCATAGATGAACGGCTTGAACAACTCGAGCGCCATCTTCTTCGGCAAGCCGCACTGATGCAGCTTCAGTTCCGGACCGACGACGATGACCGAGCGGCCCGAATAGTCGACACGCTTGCCGAGCAGGTTCTGGCGAAAGCGGCCCTGCTTGCCCTTGAGCATGTCGGCCAGCGACTTCAGCGGACGCTTGTTGGCGCCAGTGATGACGCGGCCGCGGCGGCCGTTGTCGAAGAGCGCGTCAACAGCTTCCTGCAGCATCCGCTTTTCGTTGCGGATGATGATGTCCGGCGCTCTGAGTTCCATCAGCCGCTTCAGACGATTGTTGCGGTTGATGACGCGGCGATAAAGATCGTTGAGGTCGGACGTTGCGAAGCGGCCGCCGTCGAGCGGCACGAGCGGGCGCAATTCCGGTGGAATGACCGGAACCTGCGTCAGGATCATCCACTCGGGGCGGTTGCCCGATTCCATGAAGGCTTCGATGACTTTCAGGCGCTTGCCGAGCTTCTTCGGTTTCAGCTCCGTCGTCGCTTCTGCGATTTCCTGGCGAAGATCGGCTGCGATCTTCGGAAGGTCCATCGCAGACAGAAGCTCGCGGATCGCTTCCGCACCGATGCCGGCCGTGAACGTATCGGCGCCGTACTCGTCGATGGCCTGGTTGTACTGCTCTTCCGTCAGGAGTTGCTTTTCCTGGAACGGCGTCGTGCCCGGCTCGATGACGACATAGTTCTCGAAATAGAGAACGCGCTCAAGATCCTTCAGCGCCATATCCATAAGCAAGCCGATGCGCGACGGCAGCGACTTCAGGAACCAGATGTGCGCGACCGGAGCTGCAAGCTCGATGTGGCCCATGCGCTCGCGGCGCACCTTTGCAAGCGTTACCTCGACGCCGCACTTTTCGCAGATCAGACCCTTGTACTTCATGCGCTTGTACTTGCCGCACAAACACTCGTAGTCCTTGATCGGTCCGAAGATGCGCGCGCAGAAGAGACCGTCGCGCTCGGGCTTGAACGTGCGGTAGTTGATCGTCTCGGGCTTCTTGATCTCACCGTAGGACCAGGAAAGGATGTCCTCGGGCGAGGCGATCGAGATGCGGATCTGATCGAAGGTCGGGACCGGAGCCTGCGATTTAAAGATGTTGGTAATTTCGTTCATCGGCTGTCTCCTCAAGGAACCGGTGGGGTCGCCGGTCCCGTGGAATTTTCAGGCCCTCGCCCCGTGCTTACGGGAGAGGGTTTGGGTGAGGGGCGGCAACTTCGTCGCGTGAGGCTGCCCCTCACCCCGTCCCTCTCCCCGCGCGCGGGGAGAGGGTGGGATCGTGTTATTCGGCTGCCGGCGGCAGCTGTGCCTGAGGCGCTTCGGGTTCGGCTTCTTCCGCTTCCGGCGGCTGCGCCTCGCTGTTGACGAGCTCGACGTTCAGGCCGAGCGCACGCATTTCCTTGACGAGCACGTTGAAGCTTTCCGGCACGCCGGCTTCGAACGCATCGTCGCCACGGACGATCGCCTCGTAGACCTTGGTGCGGCCGGCCACGTCGTCGGACTTCACTGTCAGCATTTCCTGCAGCGTGTAGGCGGCGCCGTAGGCTTCCAGCGCCCAGACCTCCATTTCGCCGAAGCGCTGACCGCCGAACTGCGCCTTGCCGCCGAGCGGCTGCTGGGTAACGAGCGAGTACGGTCCGATCGAACGGGCGTGGATCTTGTCGTCGACAAGGTGGTGAAGCTTCAGGATGTACTTGTAGCCGACCGTCACCTTGCGATCGAACGGCTCGCCCGTACGTCCATCGAACAGCGTCACCTGACCCGACGTGTCGAAGCCCGCAAGCTGCAACATGTCGACAATGTCCTTCTCGCGCGCACCGTCGAAGACCGGTGTCGCGATGGGCACGCCCGTCTTGAGGTTCTCGGCGAGGCCCGCCAACTCTTCATCCTTCATCGTCGGCTTGATCTCGTTGCCGTAGACGCGCGCCATCTGATCGCGCAGCGCCTTTGCCTGTCCACTCTCGCGGAACTGATGCAAAGCGTCGTCGATCAGACGGCCAAGACCGCGGCAGGCCCAGCCAAGGTGCGTTTCGAGGATCTGTCCGACGTTCATGCGGCTCGGCACGCCGAGCGGGTTCAGCACGACGTCGACCGGCGTACCGTCCTCGAGGAACGGCATGTCTTCCGACGGGACGATCATCGACACGACGCCCTTGTTGCCGTGACGGCCGGCCATCTTGTCGCCCGGCTGGATCTTGCGTTTCACGGCGACGAAGACTTTGACCATCTTCATCACGCCGGGAGGCAACTCGTCGCCGCGCTGAAGCTTGTCGACCTTGTCGGCGAAGCGGAGGCCCAAGCCCTTCTTCGCGTCCTCGTACTGCTTCTGGATGGCTTCGACCTCGGCCTGCGCCTTTTCGTTCGCAAGACCGATTTCCCACCACTGGCTGCGCGGGATATCGTCGAGGATCGCGGTGTCGATCGTGGTGCCCTTGCGCGCACCCTTTGGACCCTTGGCGACCTCTTTGCCCATCAGCGCGTCTTTCAAACGCGCGTAGACGTTGCGGTCGAGGATCTGCAGCTCGTCGTCGCGGTCCTTCGCGAGGCGCTCGATTTCCTCGCGCTCAATCGCCATCGCGCGCTCGTCCTTCTCGACGCCGTGGCGATTGAAGACGCGCACTTCGACGATGGTTCCGGCAACGCCGGGCGGCAGTCTGAGCGAGGTATCGCGAACGTCGGACGCTTTTTCACCGAAGATGGCGCGCAGAAGTTTTTCTTCCGGCGTCATCGGGCTCTCGCCCTTCGGCGTGATCTTGCCGACGAGGATGTCGCCCGGATGGACTTCGGCGCCGATGTAGACGATGCCGGCTTCGTCGAGGTTCTTCAGCGCTTCTTCCGAGACGTTCGGAATGTCGCGCGTGATTTCCTCGGGCCCGAGCTTCGTGTCGCGAGCCATCACCTCGAATTCCTCGATGTGAATCGAGGTGAACACGTCTTCCGAGACGACGCGCTCGTTCATCAGGATCGAGTCTTCGAAGTTGTAGCCCATCCACGGCATGAACGCGACGAGCACGTTCTTGCCGAGCGCCAGCTCGCCAAGCTCGGTCGAGGGACCGTCGGCGATGATGTCGCCCGCATTTACGTGGTCGCCGACGTTGATCAGCGGCCGCTGGTTGATGCAGGTGTTCTGGTTCGAGCGCTGGAACTTTCTCAGACGATAGATGTCGACGCCCGGCTTCGAGGGGTCCTGCTCCTCGGTTGCGCGAATAACGATACGGGTTGCATCGACCTGATCGACGACGCCCGTGCGGCGTGCCGCGATGGCAGCGCCAGAGTCGTGCGCGACGCGCTCTTCCATGCCGGTGCCAACGAGCGGCGCTTCCGCCTTAATGAGCGGCACGGCCTGGCGCTGCATGTTCGAGCCCATCAGCGCGCGGTTAGCGTCGTCGTTCTCCAGGAACGGGATCAGCGCGGCTGCGACCGAAACGAGCTGTTTCGGCGAAACGTCGATGTAATCGACCTTGTCTGTCGGGACGAGCATCACGTCGCCTTGGTAGCGGACGGTGACGAGGTCTTCCGTAAGCTTGCCCTTGGCATCGACGACGGCGTTCGCCTGCGCAACGTGGTGGCGCATCTCCTCCATGGCGGAGAGATAGGCGACCTCGTTCGTCACGCGGGCGTTGACGACCTTGCGGTACGGGCTCTCGATGAAGCCATACTTGTTGACGCGCGCGAACGTGGCGAGCGAGTTGATCAGACCGATGTTGGGACCTTCCGGCGTTTCGATCGGGCAGATGCGGCCGTAGTGTGTCGGATGCACGTCACGGACTTCGAAGCCCGCGCGCTCACGCGTCAGGCCGCCCGGTCCCAGCGCCGAGAGACGGCGCTTGTGCGTGATTTCCGACAGCGGGTTCGTCTGGTCCATGAACTGCGAGAGCTGCGAGGAACCGAAGAACTCGCGCACGGCTGCGGCCGCCGGCTTCGCGTTGATCAAATCCTGCGGCATCACAGTGTCGATATCGACCGACGACATGCGCTCCTTGATGGCGCGCTCCATGCGCAGAAGGCCGACGCGATACTGGTTTTCCATCAGCTCGCCGACCGAGCGCACACGGCGGTTGCCGAGGTGGTCGATATCGTCGATTTCGCCCTTGCCGTCGCGGAGATCGACAAGCGTCTTTACGACCGCGAGGATGTCTTCCCTGCGGAGTACACGCATCGTATCCGGCGCATCGAGCTCGAGGCGCATATTCATCTTCACCCGGCCAACAGCCGAGAGGTCGAAACGTTCCGGATCGAAGAACAGGCCGTGGAACAGCGCGGTCGCCGCCTCAATGGTCGGCGGCTCGCCCGGGCGCATCACCCGGTAGATGTCCATCAGCGCTTCCTGCTGATTGGCGTTCTTGTCGATGTTCAACGTGTTGCGGATGAAGGCGCCGACGTTGACGTAATCGATGTCGAGGATGTGGAATTCCTTGACCTTCTGCTCTTTCAGTTCGGCGAGCAGGTTCGCATCGAGCTCGTCGCCTGCTTCGGCAAAAATCTTGCCGGTTTCGAGATCGACGATGTCTTCCGCGATGAAGCGCCCGGCAAGGTCTTCCGCCGAGATCAAGATTTCCTTGACGCCGTTTTCGCCAAGCTCACGCGCACGGCGCGCCGTGATCTTCTCGCCCTGGCGCGCGATGACTTCACCGGTCTTCGCGTCGGCGATATCCGACTGAGGCGTGACGCCACGGAATTTCTCCGCGATGTACGGCATCTTCCAGCCGCGCTTCGATTCCTTGATCGGAATGTGCTTATAAAAGTGCGCGAGGATCTGCTCATCGTCGAGGCCCAACGCATAAAGCATCGTCGTCACCGGCAGCTTGCGGCGACGGTCGATACGCACATAGACGATGTCCTTGGCATCGAATTCGAAATCGAGCCATGAGCCGCGATACGGAATGATACGAGCCGCGAACAACAGCTTGCCGGACGAATGCGTCTTGCCGCGATCGTGGTCGAAGAAGACGCCCGGCGAGCGATGCATCTGCGAGACGATGACGCGCTCGGTGCCGTTGATGATGAAGGTGCCGTTCAAGGTCATGAGCGGCATGTCGCCCATGTAGACGTCCTGCTCCTTGACGTCCTTGATCGACTTGGAGCCCGTTTCCTCGTTCACGTCGAACACGATCAGACGCAGCTTCACTTTCAGCGGCGCGGCATAGGTCATGTCGCGCTGCATGCATTCGTCGACGTCGAACTTCGGCGGCTCAAACTCGTAGCTGACGAATTCCAGCGTCGACTTGCCGGCAAAATCCGAAATCGGGAATACGCCCTTGAAAACCGACTGCAAGCCGAAGTCGTCCGACCGGCCGCCCGGCGGTTCCTTGACCATCAGAAAGTCGTCATAGGATGCTTTCTGAACCTCGATGAGGTTCGGCATCTCCGCGACTTCGCCGATCGAACCAAATTGTTTGCGGAGGCGTTTGCGGCTTGTGAGGGTTTGAGCCATGTCGATCCCTTCGTGCTCTCGTATGCGGGGGAGGCCCCGCGATCCAAATTCTCGGCCGTCGAGCACCCCGAAATCGGCGGGAGCTCCCGAAACGGTTCACCGGAAGGCCCTTTTCCGAGGTTGCTTGCAACCTCAGGCCCTCCGGAAAGCCGTTTTTCGTTGCTCGTGACGACTCGCGTTCCGCGAGCCGGCCGTCACGAGCGGTAGTTTCCGCAAACGAGCGGTATGCACAGACATCGACACCGACCGGGAGCGGCCCGGCCGGTGTCGATGGATAATCACTTCACTTCGACGACGGCGCCTTGATCTTCGAGCTGCTTCTTCAGCTTGGCAGCTTCGTCCTTCGAGATGCCTTCCTTCACGGTCTTGCCGCCCGCCTCGACGAGGTCCTTGGCTTCCTTCAAGCCGAGACCCGTGATGGCGCGAACTTCCTTGATGACGTTGATCTTCTTGTCGCCGCCCGACTTCAGGATAACGGTGAACTCGGTCTGCTCCTCGACAGGAGCAGCGCCAGCACCGCCTGCAGCAGGAGCTGCAACGGCAACAGCGGCCGCAGCCGAGACGCCCCACTTTTCTTCGAGCGCCTTGGCAAGCTCGGCCGCTTCGAGCACGGTGAGGCTCGACAGGTCATCAACGATTTTCTCGATCTTCGACATATATAGTGTCCTTCCGGTTTGAACCTAGAGGTTGAGTTGCAGCACCCAATTGCGGGCTTCCGCTGCGTTTGCGTTCGAGGGCTCAAGAGCCCCACAACTTCGGTTGGCCGGCTAAGCGGCTGCCTCGCCTTTTGCTGCCTTGGCCTGAATGACTCGAGCGAGCTGGGCTCCCGGCTCCTTGACGGTCCGGGCGATTTTCGTCGCCGGAGCGTTGAGAAGTCCAATGAGCTTGGCGCGCAGTTCATCAAGCGATGGCAGGTCGGCGAGAGCTTTCACGCCATTCGCGTCGAGGATGGTCTTGCCCATCGCGCCGCCGAGGATCACGAGCTTGTCGTTCGCCTTGGCATACGTGACGGCAGCCTTCGCCGCGGCGATCGGATCTTTTGAAAAGGCCAGGATGGTCGGCCCCTTCATCAAACCTGAAAGCTGTTCGGCGTCGGTATCCTTGAGCGCGAGTTGCGCCAGCTTGTTCTTGGCCACTTTCACAGAGCCACCGGCGTCTTTGACGCGCCTGCGGAACTCTGCGGATTGAGCAGCCACCATGCCGGTGTTGTGGGCGACCACAACCACGCCGGTGCTTTTCAGCTCGCCGTGGAGATGGTCGATGAGCTCACGTTTCGCGGCTCTATCCACGTCTCGTCTCCTTGCTGCGGAGCCTCATTCGCGAAGCCCCGCGGGTTGCACCTTGCCGCCCTTTCCGCGTGAGGATCGGGCGACGCTGGTCTGTCCTCGTTCCCGTGGACCGCGTAAGCGGCACGGTGCTGACCCAGAAGGTTCAAACCGGATGCGAGGCTTCCGCCTCAAATCCGATCCACTTCTGTCTCATGCAGGCTCTCTCGATCTGAGAGATTTCGGCCGACCGGCGAACCGGGATGGCACCTACAGTCTCGGACAGTATCGAACCGAAGCCCCGAGGAGCCCCGGTCCGGGTTTTCCGGGTTGCCCCGGAATTCGTGAAAGTCTCAGGTCACGGGTCCCGATGAAACGGTCGCCGTGTCGAGCTTGAGGCCGGGCCCCATCGTCGACGACACGGAGACTTTCTTCAGGTACGTGCCCTTGGAGCCCGTCGGTTTGGCCTTGATGACCGCATCGACGAACGCTTTGATGTTCTGAACGAGCGCTTCTTCCGAGAAGCTCGCCTTGCCGACGCCGGCGTGGACGATGCCAGCCTTTTCGACACGGAACTCGACGGAACCGCCCTTGGCGCCCTTGACGGCGGTCGTGACATCCATCGTCACCGTGCCGACGCGCGGGTTTGGCATCAGGCCACGCGGGCCCAACACTTTGCCTAGGCGGCCGACGAGACCCATCATGTCGGGCGTCGCAATGCAGCGGTCGAAGTTGATCGTGCCTTTCGAGACGATCTCGACGAGATCTTCCGCGCCGACGATGTCGGCACCGGCGGCCTTGGCTTCATCAGCCTTCGCACCCTTCGCGAAAACAGCAACGCGTGCCGTGCGGCCGGAGCCGTTCGGCAGATTGCAGACGCCGCGCACCATCTGGTCGGCGTGCTTGGGATCGACGCCGAGGTTGACGGCAACCTCGATCGTCTCGTCGAACTTCGCCTTGGCGCGGTCCTTCAGGATCTTCACGGCCTCTGCGACGGCGTAAGCCTTACCGGCGGGAAGGCCCTGCTTGACGACGAGCATCCGCTTGCCACCGGCTTCGCGCGTTTCCTTGATTTTCTCGGCGCTGATTTGAGCTTTTGCCATCGGACTACTCCACCACCTTGAGACCCATCGAGCGCGCGCTGCCTGCAAGCGTGCGGGCGGCGGCGTCGATATCGTCGGTGTTCATGTCCTTGAGCTTGCCCTTGGCAATCTCTTTCAGCTGAGCGATCGTCACCTGTCCAGCAACAGAACGGCCCGGCTCCTTGGAGCCTGTGCCACCCTTACCCGTCGGGCGAAGGCCAGCGGCCTTCTTGATCAGGTACGTTGCAGGCGGCTGACGCATCTCGAACGTGAAGGAACGGTCGGAGTAGACCGTGATCTTCACTGGGATAGGCGTCCCCTGCTCCAGGTCCTTCGTCTTCGCATTGAAGGCCTTGCAGAATTCCATGATATTGACGCCGCGCTGGCCAAGCGCGGGACCGATTGGCGGCGACGGATTCGCCGCGCCTGCCGGCACCTGTAGGTTGATAAAGCCGTCGACTTTCTTCGCCATAATTCCCCTTCACTCGTTTGAGCGTGACTACGCCCAGGGCGTTACGCTCAGGGTTAGCGGTTCAACGGGCCGGGTCGCATCGCGAAACCTGCCCTCCCGCACGTCACCGCTCCAGAGCCGAAGCCCCGGCGCGGTTTCCGATGCCTGACGCACCGGAAATCTCAACTCGCTCGCAATGTCCCAGCACAACTTCCGTGTTGGACTTAGCCCTCAACCTGCAATCTTCTCGACTTGCCCGAATTCCAGCTCGACCGGCGTCGGTCTGCCGAAGATCGACACCGCAACCTTGACCCGCGAACGCTCCTCGTCGACATCCTCGACGACGCCTGTGAACGAGGCGAACGGACCGTCGGCAACCTTGACGTTCTCTCCGATCTCGAAGGTGATCGTCGGCCGTGGCCGCTCGACGCCTTCTTTCACCTGATTGAGGATGCGTAGCGCTTCATCCTCCGGAATCGGCATCGGCTTGTTGTCGGCGCCGAGGAATCCCGTGACCTTCGGCGTGTTCTTGATCATCACAAACGCTTGGTCGGTCATCTTCATCTTGACGAGCACGTAGCCCGGCAGAAACTTGCGCTCGGTCGGAATCTTCCGACCGCGCTTGACCTCGACGACCTCTTCGGTCGGCACGACGATCTCCTCGAAGAGGTCCTCAAGGCCACCCGCCTTCGCGCGCTCGCGGATGGCATCGGCGACCTTGCGCTCGAAATTCGTGTAGGCGTGGACGATGTACCAGCGCGTCCCGGCAACCGACTTCTTTTCTTCGCGTTCCTGCGCGACAACCATTCTCAAAAGCCCTCTTGCGCGTCACTCAAGCCAAAAACCGAGAGCTGAAGCTCAACTGCCCACCCCCAGAACGAGGCGCACGACGAAGCTCAACGCCTGATCAACGAGCAAAAAGAAAACAGAGGCGAGCGCGACCATGATGAGCACCATCAAAGTCGTGATCCACACCTCTTTCCATGACGGCCAGGTGACCTTGGAGACTTCCTGCCGGACTTCCTGAATAAAGGTTATGGGGTTGAACTTCGCCATCAAAGTGCTTTCTATGCGCAGATGCGACAACGTGCCGCTCCAGCCCCATCGTTTATCGACCGGGCCGGTCGGCAAATCAAACCTAGCTGAGGCTGGCAGGGGCGGAGGGTCTCGAACCCCCGACCTTCGGTTTTGGAGACCGACGCTCTACCAATTGAGCTACACCCCTTAAACGCGACGCGAGCAAAAGCCCGGGCGTCGTGCAGCCTCTTTCGGGGCGTGCTTCCTTAACCGATGTCATCCGCGTTGTCAGCCCCACGCGCAAGCTTTTTTATTTAGGTAGCCGTTCCCCTGTTTCGAGGTACAGGAGGTCGCAACTCGTCAGCGGCCGGCCCAAGGGCCCGGACCACCGGCGGAGCCGCCCACGGACGGCTGTGCTGCGCCGGCAATGGGTTCCACCACGACAGCCGAGCCATATGCCAACACCTCGGTCACCGCGGCGGCGATCTCGTTTGCGTCATAGCGCATGGCTATCACGGCATTGGCACCCATGCTTTGCGCGTGCTCAACCAGAAGATCGAAGGCTTCCTGCCGCGCATGCTCCGCGAGCTTGGTGTAAACAGATATATTGCCGCCGAAAAAGATCTGGATCGCGGCTCCAAGATTGCCGACGACGCTGCGCGAACGCACCGTCAGCCCGCGCACTAACCCCAGATGGCGCACGACGCGGTAGCCCTGGATTTCGTTCGTCGTCACAACCAGCATGGAAGCCCCCTGTTTCGGCCCGCAGGCGGAGTGCGCAGGCAGGGCATAAGTTAAAGCAAGAGCCTTCGATTGGCGACCGCTGAAGTGGCAAATTGCCCGACCATCAAGTGGGGATCGATCTCCCGGCTCGTCGCCAGACGCCGAGCCGGCAAAAGTTAACCGGCATCTCCATAGCCGGGACTTCGGATGGGGCTTTGTCGTCGTCCGAGGTTACGCTATCAGCTCTAGCACCCCACTTAAGCGATGGTTCGCAGGCATCTTCAAAGCGTCGTTCCTGCGTCGCCGACTAAATCCCGCCCCGATCATCCATTCAAAGCCAGCTCCATGACTTTCACACCTCACCGTCGCGATATCCTCTCCGGAGCCCTGGCAGCGTCCGTCGCCGGATGGGCGCTCCCAGCGCGCGCCGCCTCCGTCGGCGCGATGGCGCTCGGAAATCCGGAACTTTTCTCCTTCGACGACCTGAAAACACGCGCGAAAGAACTGGCGAAGACGGCGCATGTTCCGCCGCCGAAGCCGTCCGCAACCGATCCGTTGCGGGACATGACGTTCGATACGTTCGCGCAAGCGATCTACAAGCCGGAGATGGAGCTCTGGCACGGCGTTCCAGGCGCGCAGACCGTGCGCCTCTTTCCGCAAGGACGATTCTACGCCGAGCCCGTAGACATCTACGTTCTCGAAAACGGGCAGGCGCGTCAGGTCGTCTACACGCCAGACCTTTTCAACATGCCGCCCAACCACCCGCTCCGGACTTTGAAGTCGGCAGGCTTTGCCGGCTTCCGCCTGATGAGCCGCGGAGGCGTCAGCGACTGGCTCGCCTATCTTGGCGCCTCGTACTTCCGCGCCTCCGATCCGAACGATCAGTACGGCGGCTCGGCGCGCGGCCTCGCCATCAACACGGGACGGCCTGAAGAATTTCCGCGCTTCACCTCGTTCTGGCTCGAGCAGAACGGCGCGGGCATGACGATCTACGCTCTCCTCGAAAGCCAGAGCGTGACCGGGGCCTACCGCATGGACAGCCGCCGCATTCAGGGCGGCCAGGGCGGCGCCTTGCAGGATGTCGAGTGCGAACTCTATTTCCGCGCGCCGGTCGATCTGCTTGGAATCGCGCCTCTGACCGGCATGTTCTGGTACGGCGAGAACTCGGGTCACTTCCGCGGAGACTGGCGTCCGGAAGTGCATGACTGCGACGGCCTCTCGTTGTGGACCGGCAGAGGGGAACGCATCTGGCGGCCGCTCGCCAATCCGCCGCGCATCGTCACGAACAGCTTTTCCGACGACAACCCCAAGGGCTTCGGCCTCGTTCAGCGCGACCGCAATTTCGAGAACTACCAGGACGACAGCCTCTTCTACGACCGGCGCCCGAGCATGTGGGTCGAGCCGCTCAATGCATGGGGCAAAGGCGCGGTCAATCTGGTGCAGTTGCCAACGGCGAACGAGACCGAAGACAACATGGTCGCGTTCTGGACACCAGAGCAGAAGATTGTCGAAGGCTCGGTGATCAATGCCAAATATCGCCTGTACTGGGGAGTCGATGGGCCGCCGACAGGCGACGTCGGCCGCATCGTCGCGACGCGCATCGGCCTCGGCGGCTTGGGCGGACGAGACCTTGATCTTCGCCATACCAAACCCGGCGCGCGCAAGTTCATGATCGACGTCGAAGGCAAGACCCTCGAAGAGCAAACCCGCTATGGCGGCACGCACACGGTGGTCACGAGCACACGCGGAAAGATCACCGGCGTCGAGGCTTTCCCGGTGGTTGGCACGAAGCGCTGGCGGATGATGTTCGATCTCTCCGACCTCGACGGAAAAGAGGCCGACCTGCGCGCGTTTCTGCAAAAAGACAACGTCGTGCTGAGCGAAACGTGGATCTATCAGGCCTTCCCGTGACGTATGCGTATTGAAACGCCGAGCTTGTGCGACTGCTCAGTGACGTCGGCGTAAAGCCGTCGTCTCAGTTCGATGCAGCGCGACGGCGATTGCTTTACCATCCACGAAATAGATGCGCGCAAACGCGTGCGAGCCCAATTGTTGCCATCGAATGACGCGACGCTTGGCGCCGCTCAGCTCGCACATCACGCGAGAAGCACTCGGCATAACCGGTGTCGCATGTCCTACCGCGTATTTTCCGTTCCTCCCAGGGTCCGCATCAGAGAGAACATCGATTTTCCCGGTCCCGTCGTTATCGAAGGGACGGTCCTCGGCGACGTCAGGTGCATGACGCTGACCGTGGGCGAGCGCGGCATTGTCGACGGCACGATCAAAGCTGACCGCGTGACCATCCTCGGGGAAGTCTCGGGCGAGATCTTTGCGACCCATCTCACGCTGAAGCCCTCTTCAGCCGTCGCGGCTAATATTTTCCACAAGCACTTATCGCTCGAAGACGGATGTCTGTTCGAAGGCAACTCGCGCCGCCACGCCGATCCACTGGAACTCGCGTAACCCCGGACGCCCGACCACCCATAGCCCTCTCCCGCCCGCTCCGCGCGGGAGGAACAGAACGCTTCATTATCCATCTGTGCGTGAGTGGCGCCAATTTATGGAGCGGGTGATGGGAATCGAACCCACGTATTCAGCTTGGAAGGCTGCTGCTCTACCATTGAGCTACACCCGCTTGCCGACAGATCGGTCGTAGTTCCCGCTGCGCTGCAAACGCTTGAGACCGCCGAAAGCCGCCAGTTGCGCGCCCGTCTTAATGGCTAATTCCGCATGTGTGAAGAGGCCACGTTCCGGCAGCGAAAAACGGCCTCGCCAAGCTCCCGTGACACGATTCAACGCTGCCAGAGTGTACGGTTGAAAGGCTCGCACGGAGATCAGAGTGCAGACAGCCCCCCCGCGCTGCACACGCCTTAAGCGATAACGCCCTTGCTTGCAGCGATGCCGAGCCGAAGCGACTCGGCAATGCGTCGCGACCGGTCGACAAACAACGCAGCCGCTTCCGGCGGGCAGACGACTTTCGCAGTTTCTGCAAAGAGCGCCAGCCAGCGCTCGAAGTGTTCATCCGTGATTTCGGAAATCGCGATATGGGCGGGCATCGGCTGACCCTTGTAGCGGCCAGTCATCAGCACGACCGATGACCAGAACGCACTGAGTTTTGCCAAGTGCTCGTCCCAATCTTCGATGCGCGTATTGAAGATGGGTCCGAGCAGCTCATCCTGCCGAACCTTGGCGTAGAAGCGATCCACAAGCTCCGCAACCATGGTCTCTTCAACCCCGGCGGCCAGCCCCGGAGCTTTCGGATGCGGTGGATGGTACGACATGGCAGAGGCTCTTGCCGTTAGACTTCATAAGATGTACTGAGACTGCACCTTATGATGCTTTGCCCATTCGCGGCAATCGCTTGGCGGAACATTCGATGCGGCTAACAGTCCATTCCGACTATGCGCTTCGCGTACTCATGTACCTCGGCGCAAGGAGGGAACGCCTTGCGACAATCGAGGAAATCGCGAAGGTTTATGCGATTTCGGAAAACCACCTGATGAAAGTCGTGAACAGGCTCGCGAAGCACGGCTTCGTCGAGACGTTGCGCGGCCGCGGTGGCGGTCTCCGTCTCGGCAAGTCGGCCGACACGGTAACACTCGGCGAGGTGTTACGAGTCGTCGAAGAGGATTTTCAGATCGTCGAATGTCTCGGCGAATCCAACATGTGTCGCATATCAGAAACCTGCCGCCTGAAGCACGCGTTGCGGCGTGCGCTCGACGCTTTTCTTGCAGAACTCGATGAATGGACACTGGCGGACATTCTATCGAATAGAAATGCGTTGTTGAACGAACTGCGGCCTTTTCTAAGTTAGGCCGCCCGGAAAGGGGCGCGGTGTGCTGAAGACACGACTGACGGAACGGATGGGGCTGCGCCATCCGATCATCTCTGCACCTATGGCATTTGCGGCCGGCGGCCGCCTCGCGGCGGCGGTTTCTGCAGCCGGCGGTCTCGGCTTGATCGGCGGTGGATACGGCGACGCCGGCTGGATCACGCAGGAATTTCGCGCTGCTGGCAATCAGCCGGTCGGCTGCGGCTTCATTACATGGTCGCTCGCCAAGCAGCCGGCGCTTCTCGATCTGGCGCTTTCAAACAAGCCGAAAGCCATCATCCTGTCGTTCGGTGATCCGGAGCCGTTTGCCAAGCGCATCAAAGACCAAGGTGTGACACTCATCTGCCAAGTTCAAACGCGGCGTGACGCAGCGCACGCAATGGCATGCGGCGCCGACATCATCGTTGCGCAGGGAGCCGAAGCGGGCGGGCACGGGCAAAGCCGCGGAACGCTTTCACTCGTCCCCGAGGTTGCGGACCTAATTGCAAAGGAGCACCCAGAGACAATTCTGTGCGCTACGGGCGGAATTGGAGACGGACGGGGTGTAGCCGCCGCGTTCATGCTCGGCGCCGATGGCGTGATGGTCGGATCGCGACTTTGGGCTTCGAAGGAAGCAAACGTCAGCGAGCGCATGCATGAGGCCGCACTCAATTCGACGGGCGACGATACCATCCGCTCGCAGACGATGGACCTGGCGCGCAAGCTCGATTGGCCGCGGCAGTACAACGCTCGCGTTCTCGTGAACGAATTCATACGGCGTTGGCACGGGCGAGAATCTGAGCTGATTGCGGTTGCCGATGAGGAAGCAGCCAAATACCGCGCGGCCTGGGTCGACGGCGATCCCGAGAAAAGCAATACCTTCGTTGGTGAAGTCGTCGGCCTTATCCGGACCATCGAGCCAGCGTCCGACATCATCGAGCGGATGATGCGCGAAGCGGAAGAGCTGCTTCAGTCGAAGCCCAAGGACATTATCTCAAAGTCCTGAAACTTGTGTCGGCAGAGTTCGCATTCGAAGCTACACCGGCTGCAGGAGCAGCCGGCTTCGCTTCTTGCATCATGCCAGGTTCGTTCAATCGACGTTTGGGCTAAGTGCCTCGTCGAACCAGCCGCAGAATGAAAAGCAGCAGGCATGCGCCGACGACTGCCGCGATGATCGAGCCGACAAGAGGATTCCCAAATGCAAAGCCGAGCCGCGGGAACAATACTCCGGCGATGAACGCGCCGACGATGCCGACGATGATGTCGCCAACGAGACCAAATCCGCCGCCCTTCATGATTTGTCCGGCCAGCCAGCCGGCAATGGCGCCGATAAGCAACCAGACGATCAGTGACTGGAGATCAATGTCCATTTCTTTTTCTCCGTTTGAGCCTCCACGCACACGAATCGGTTCGCCATGATCATCTGCGGCAAAACAGCCGTTGACAAGATCGCAAACATTATTCCCGGGAGGCAACTGAAATGCGGAGTCCGGTTCGCGGGCCGCTATTGTTGGCTTTGCTTCATCGGGCCAAGCCATCGCGATAAGCCCTCGAAGTCGGCGGCGCCGGAAAACGTCTTGACTGCGCCGTCCCGTGCGATGAGGCGCGTGTACGGGAGTTCGCCCATCCAGTCGTGATCGACGGCGAATCGCAACTTCTCTTCAAACCCGTTCGCGAGCGTATAGCTCTCGACGCCGCCGAGCCCGGCTTTCGCGAGCGCTTTTTCGATACGTTGAGGGTCGGCGCCATGCCGGTCCCAATTCACGAAGGCAATCGTCGTACCGGGATGCCCGCCGGCAAATTTTCCCCAGTCCTTCAACTCGACCATGCAATTGCCGCAGGTGAAGCCCCAGAAGTGCACGATGACCGGATGGCCTTTATGCGAATTGACCAGTGCCTGCCAGCTTATGCTGTCGAACGCCCGCGGCGGCCCGGCGGCGGCCGGCCTACACGCGAAACAGGCGAGCATCAGCACGGCTGCGATATTGCGCACGATTGCATTCATGACTGCGGCTCCAGCGGTATCAGCCGATACCCTTCTTTGATCGTGAGCCATGAAAGATACGCGGTCGTCCGATACGCAATGAGGAGCGGATGGTCGGAAACGTTAGCCGTCGTCGCAATGGTTCGCGGCTCGCTCCACGTTCGTCCTGCGTCGCGCGACGTCATCAGCTCGACGCTTGTTTTCTCGCCGTCGAAGGATTTGTAAGCGAGATAAACCTCTCCGCCCGCAGCCAAGACGTAGGGGCGCGATGTCTGCGTATTCAGATCGCCGATACGCATCGGCTCTGAAAACGTCTTACCGCCATCCTGCGAATGCGCGTAGTAGACACCCCTGAGCTTGCGGCCGAGTGCAAACCACGTCGCATGATAGGTGCCATCGCTCCCGATCGCGAGGCTCGGCCCCTGATGCGGACACGCGTCGATCTTCGCGTCATCGTCACTCACGCGATAGAGCGGGCCGGGCTTACCGTCGCCGGAGAACGTGATCGTCGCGTGATCGCGAATGCCGCCATCGAAAATGTTGCGGAACATCGCGACCGGTTTGCCGGGTCCGGCGAACGCGACGGCGATGCGGCAGCATTCGCAGGAATTATCACGCGCAATCGTCGCGGCTTCGAGCGTGCCGCCAGGCTTGTCGTCCCACGCGAAGGCCAGGGCGGCGCCCGCATAAGGTTTGCCTGCCGCCTTTGCGGCGGCGACATTCCGCTTGTCGATCCATGCGGCGAACACACGGCCATTCTGATCGAAAGCAGCCGTTTCGAAGCGTTGGCTCGGCGAGTTCGTAGTTATCGGGCGAGGTTCGGAAAAAGTTTCGGAATGTCCTAGTTTAAGGTAGCCATACTAAATGGCGGGTGCGCCGCATGACCACCCGCCACCGTTATCAATCAATTGTAGACGTCATCCAAAGGCATCTCGTAGGTATCGCCAAACTTCGGCGTACCGCGATTTAGCATTCGCATAAATTGGGTATCGTTCGCGGCGGCGTCCATGTAGGCCATCACTTTGATAAGGTGCGCCTTCAATTCAGGAAGGCCGTAGTCTTCTGTCGCATGTTGATGGTGCTTGTTCTTTCGATAGCCTGCCGGAAGCCGCGGATTGATCTTGTCGAGCTTCCGTCTCGCGCATGGAACAAGGCGATCATACACGATGTCATTGACCCAGTGCCCGACGAATGCCGGACGGTTGAGTGCCACGTAACTGGGGTAGCCCTTGACTTTGATGAGCTTGACCCAGAATTCATCCGGGAACGTCTTTGCCCACTTGCGCGCATGGTCTTGAAGGTATTTGTCGAGAATGTCAGCAACTCGCTGCCCCTCGATAGTCTTCCAGTACCCGGACTCCTGGTAGATGATCGAATCTAGCGTTGTGTTCGCTAGGGCGATGAGCATGTCCTGTGCGCGTTGCGCGAGAAACTTCTGCGTCTCGGTGAGTTTAGCTTTCAGGATCGCGCGCAGAATTTCGATGAACGTGCTAGTCTCGATGCCGTGAACCGTCACACCGGGTCCGCCAGATTCGGACCCGGTACCCAAGTATTTGAAAACAATAGGGTTATCTATCTTTTTTCTAAGATTTTCGTCGATTTCGGACCCGATGTTTTGGCGCGACAAAGTTCGCCAGAGAGCGCTTCCGCCTTCTGACTTGAGGCCGAGCGCGCTTGCAGCGGCGCGCTTGCTGAGCACACAACGCGGTTGCCGTTGCTGTTCGCCATCCATCTCGTCCAGGATGTATCCGTCCACATCTGGACCAAGCTGCGTGATCGTCGCTTTGTAGTGTGAGGTAATTGTCATGGCGTGACTCCAATGGCCCGCTCGATTGTGAGATCGAAGACGTTTGCCGTTTCGCGGTGATTGAAGCGATACGAGAATTCATTGATGTACGCAGGCAGATGACGCAACGAGACCTTGTGGTACTGGCCGACGATGCCCCTTTTCAGAAGCGCCCAAAACGACTCGATTGAATTTGTGTGCGAGCCGTCGTCGGCCACGTACCAGACCTTATGGTTGACCGTCTGGTGGGGCATGAACGTCTTGATGCCAACGTATCCCTGATACTCGTCTGTGATGAGGATCGAGTTCGCCGTATCGACATTACGGCGAACCAGCGCGGAGATACCTTTGGCACGCAGGTTTTTCTTGCTGACCACTTGCGTCCGAACCTTGCCACCGCGCTCGATCATGCCGACGACGGCGGGCTTCTTGGTCCCGCGCCCGCGAGGATTGCTACCGCCGCCCTGGCCACCTGACCCAATATTGCCCTTGCGCGGTTTTCCTCCGATGTACGTTTCGTCCATTTCGATCATGCCGGTTAGCAGGTCGCGATGATCGCGCTGCTCCATTGCTTTGCGGATTTGCATCGCCATCCGCCATCCGGTGTTCTTGTTGACTTCCAGATCGCGCGCGATCTGCCGTGCTGAAAGACCTTTCTTGGCATTAAGGACGAGCGCCACGGCCAAGAACCACTTTTGAAGCGGCAAGTGCGTGTGATGGAAAATTGTGCCCACCGTAACGCTGAAGGAGGTTTTGCAGTTGTTGCAGTGGTGCCTCTGTTCAGACGGCATTGGGGATACGCGGCTAGACTGGCAGTACGGGCAGACGGGTACGCCGCGCCAACGCACAGACTCAAGGTAGGCAACGCAAGCCTCTTGCGTTGGGTATTTCTGGAAAATTTGGATCAGGTTCATGGCTACCGCCTGCTAGGACGGTAGCACAATGACAGACTCTACCCGTGGTGTCAACTACCTTAAACTAGGACATTCCGAAAAGTTTTACCACCGTCCGAGGATCGCACGATGAAGGCGTGGCCGTTGTATTTTTCATCACGCGTCGCATACGTAAGCGCGACGCAGCCATCGGGACCGAACGCAATTTTTGGGCGTGCGTCAGGCCCGTTGTCGAGCGGCAGCTTCGTTGCCGGAAGCGTCACCGGCGCCGAGAATGTCTTTCCGAGATCGGCTGAACTCGCAACCGAGATGCGCCCTCCCGCCGACCACGTCAGCCAGAGCTTGCCGTCCGGAGCAAACGCCCCGGTTGCTACGCTCGCACACGCGAGCGCCTCCGTCTGACATGCAGTCGGCTGCCCATGGTGATGCATCTTCGCGTCGTGCGCGTGCGTCAGGGTCGGTGCCAGAACTAGCGCTGAGACACCCGCCAGCGCGCCGGCTACGAAATACTTACGCATGAACTCAGAACCTCACTTTCATGCCGCCGTAATAGGCGCGCGGCGCGCCGGCATAGATTGATCCCCCGGCGTCAGCCAGCGTGCCGGCCGTCGATCCAGCCTTGTCGGTGATGTTGTTTGCCGAGGCAATGTAAACCTCATCGAGGACGTTGCGGACCTCGAAGTACGCCAGGAACGACTTTATCGGCCCCCAATTCAATGTTCGTTCGTAGTGGACGTTGACGTCGACCGTTTCGTATCCGGGAGCCCACAGGAGATTGGCATTTTCCATGTAGAAGCCGTCGTGCCACTGGTATTCGACGTAAGCTCCGACGCCCTTATAAAGTCCCGAAGGCGTGTCGTAGCTCAGTCGCGCCGTCAGCTCATTGGATGAGACGCCTGGAATTTTGTTCCCGGCCCTGCTGACAGCCTGCGCGGCGCCAGCGACGACTTCATCGTAATCGGTATAGATTTGATTGTTGTAGAGGTAGGCTGCCGTCAGCCGCAGGCTATCGGTCAGCGTAAAATCGGCAACAGCCTCGATGCCGCGGTGCTCCGAAGCCGGCGCATTAAAGCTGAAGTTCGATAGTCCCGCCGTCAGCGGCGCTTGGGAAACGATCTCGTTCGTGAAGAACTCGTAGAATCCGGTGACACTTAACATGACGCCTTTCACCGGCGTCCAGTCTGCGCCGAGATCGTATCCGATGTTCGTTTGCGTCTTGAGGTCGGTGTTGTTGCCGGGTTGACCATCGGGCGTCACGAAAAGGTTCGAGAACTGAGGCGTGCCGTAGCCCGTCCCGATGCGGGCGCGAAACTGCCATTGATTGTTCGGCGTGTAGAGCACGCCCACCTCAGGAGCGATATTCGTCATTTCGCGATCGACGCTGACGTTGCGGATGCTCGCGAGGGTGCCGCTATTGTCATAGGTATAGCTTCGCTGCGTGCCGTCGAGAGACGTTCGCTCGACCGTCGCACCGGCGACGACCGCGACATCGTTAGTGAGTTTCACCTCCTCGCGCGCTCGCGCGCCGAAGTTCGTCGTCGAGCCCGTCGTTTCCGATTGCAGACGATCGGCCATCGAACTGTCACTAGGCGCGACGAGGAAGCTTTGGCCGTCGACGGGCAGATAATTCCAGAAGGCACCGAGATAGGCGCGCGCCGGAAGGCCCGCGATCGTCGAGCGGTTCGTAATTCCCGCAATCACGTTGTAGGACAGGTAGTCGCCTACGGCGCTTGTCGATCCAGTCGGCTGATTGATGTCGCGATCGTCGATAACGACCTGCACTTGCCCAGTCGTTGCGGCATCGAAAGCGTGATCCCACCGGAATCCGCCAATCGTTCGCCGATCGTCGCGATTTGCGCCGGCCTGCTCCGCCGTTTGCGGAACACCGAAGAAGTTGTTCGTCACACAGCCCGGTGCGGCGGTCGCTGCTGTCTCGCACCCCTTTTGATAGGGATTAGCCTTAAATTGGTTGAGCGACGCACGGAACGGCAATTCCGTGTAGAGATTGTTGTTGATGAACTTGAAGGTGAACGTATCTGTCGACGACGGTTGGTAGGTGAGCAGCGCGTTGACAGTCTGGGTATTGAAGTCGCTGTAGCCGAAATAGCCGTCGCCCCGGACATCGCTCGTGAAGATCGATCCTTCCCAGTTTTCGCCCTTCTTGCCGCCAATCGCATAGTTGTTGAGGTAATTGAAGCTGCCGACATCGATGCCGTATTCGACGCCATCGATGACGCCACCCGGCCATGTGCGGAAGTTCATTGCGCCGCCTGTCGCGTAGTTTCCAAAGAGCGCTGACGACGGTCCGCGCCACACGTCGATACCAGCGTAGGCGTGGGGATCGATCAGGTCGCTCCGCGAAAGACCATCCGGCTGCGTCACGGGAAAGCCGTCGTCGAGAATGACGATGTTGCGGATGCCGAAGCCGTTGCGTGCGTTCGAGCCGCGGATCGATATGCCCATGTCACGCGGGCCGTTGCCTTGCTTGAGCGAAACGCCCGGCACGTCGTGCAGAATGTCGTTGACCGAGAAGACTGGCGTAGTCTGAAAGCGGGTCATGTCGACGCCGGTCGCGGTTTGCGCTCCAGCTCCGGAGGCTCCGGGCACGGAGGCAACCGCGGTGGATGGCGTTCCGGGGTTTCCCGCTGCGGGGGCCAGGGTGAGATTGGCTCCTGGCAATGCCGATCCGTCGGCGACCTCCGAAGGCGTAGCAGTGGGCTTCGGCACTGCTGAAGGAGGTGTCGATTTCTTAGCGGCGACCTTCTTCTTAACGTTCGTTGGCGGCTTCCGAGCAACCGCTTGCGGCGGTGGTTTCTGCGATCCCTGCTGAACCGTGACGTCCGGAAGCACAATGGATTGCGATGGCGCAGCATCTTGCGCCTGGGCAGTGTCATCGACGACGAGAAGAGGCACAAACGCAAGCAATGCGATGACGCTGACGCGACAATCGAATGATCCGCGCATGCTGCGGGTTGCCGCCCGGCGGCGGTCCAGCTGGATGGGCATTTCTATAGACCTAAACTGAACTGAAGCTACGACGGCGCGATGCCGGGCCGCTTGGCCTTCACGGCAATCGCGCTTGAACGCGGAAACTCTCAGATCAGCGTGGTCGGCGGCCCGCGCGCGGATGGGGCGCCAGGTCTTGGGGTCGCGCGGAAGATCTCGCGCGTCATGCGATAGGTCAGCGATGCGTAGCTGACGGTCCGGGCGAGAAGGTGCGGCGTATCGTGATCGACGGCGACGGCACCGACCGGCGCATAGGGACAAATATCCTTGGCCGATACCGGAGCCTTCTTCGTCAAGGGTACGCCCGTGTCATCGACGGTCAGGGGGCCATGGCCTGTGCAAATCACGATTGTCAGATCGCCAGCATCTGCGGCCGTCGCGGCGAGCATGAAGCCAACGGGCAACAAGCTGCGCACCACAAACGCGAGGCCGATCAGAAGACTGAGATAACGGCGCATAGGATCTCTTCGCCGAAGCGGAATCGGACACCGTTCACATTAGCTTCGGGAGCGGGTCGCGGCAACTCACGGACGCTGAGGCGAATTCGCCACCGATGCTTCGCACTTGCACAAGGCGGCGCGCAACCCTCGGTTTCGCTCTCACCCTTCATCTGCCCGAAATATCAGCATGCGCGCGTCAGATCGCACATGGCTTGAGCACAGAGAACTCCGACACTGCGTGCCTCCTTCATTTACGCGAAGTACATCAGCACGCTAAACGACGAGCCCAGCGTGGCACGCTACTTGTTTAATGCCTACGACGGATTCTCATGGAAAGCGCTGCACCCTTGAGCCAGGAACATTCGCACGGCTACTCCGTCGCGTACGAGCGAGAGGAGCTTCAATTTCCGGTTTACGTGGTGGCATTCGTCGCGGCCTGCCTCGCAGCGGCGGGATACATGCTCGACAATGTTCTCCTGATCGCGCTGGCGCTCGTCGCTTTCGGCTATGCCTATCACAACTTTCCACTGCTCGAGACCGGCAAGCCGCGCATCGGCGCAAGCCAGTATGGCATCTTCGCCGACGGCCTCGGCATCATCTCCTGGCGAGCCATCAAGCGGATCGACGTCGTCTGGGTTGAAATTCGCGGTTCCTGCAGTCATGAGCTTCGCATCACTCTGCAGGAACCTTTCGAGCGCGCGCTTCTCACCGATTGGCGCAAGCGTCCGTTCCATCGCTTTCTGATGCGGCTGCCATGGGCAATGGCGGAAAAGGATGTCGTACGCATTCCGCTCGACGTCTTCGATCATTCGGCGGACGAAATTCACCATACCTTCATGCGCATGATGAATTTCTATCGCCGCTGAGAGCTGCCTCGTCGCCACGTGCGAGGATCGTCGCCGTATCCTAAAGGCCATGACGAGGCCACAAAGGGGCTTTGTATCTCATCATTTAAAAGCGCTTCGCGCACGCCTGCTGTGTTAATGTCGCGGCGGCGCGCTTGGCTTGGGGGAATATTCAGTCCATGCTTCAGGAAGACGTCGTTCTCGTCGACCCCGAGGATCGGGAAATCGGGATCGCGGAGAAGCTCGAAACACATCGGCGGGGCGACCTGCATCGGGCGTTTTCCGTGTTGATCTGGGATAGCGCCGGGAGACTGCTGCTGCAGCGGCGGCAGATCGATAAATATCATTCCGGTGGGCTTTGGACCAATTCCTGCTGCGGGCATCCGCGACCCGGCGAGCGAAGCGGCGATGCGGCGCTACGCCGACTCGGCGAAGAGATGGGCATCACTTGTGCGTTGTCACCCATCGGCACCTTCACCTATCGCGCCGAGCTTGACGACGGACTTATCGAGCACGAGCTCGTCCATCTGTTCCGGGGAATTTACGATGGAGCGATCGCGCCAAACCCGCGGGAATGCGACGGGTTCAGCTGGTCGACGCCCGAGACGATCCAGCGCCAGATCGCGAGTGTGCCCGAGGCCTTCACGGCGTGGTTCCGGAAATATGTCGAAGCAGGTTGGCCCATCTCGCCTCCGGTGGAGGTTGCCTGATTCCACCGGTCGGAGAGCAAGTTCGCGCCAAGCATTCCCGCAGCGGACTCTTCATGCTAGAGGAGAGCTGTGCGGCCATAAGACGGAGGAACGTCATGCGCGCAGATGAGATCACGATCATCATTCTTGCGATCGCAAATGCTGCTCTTTGCTTCGTCATTTTTCATTTGGCGTCGGGCAGCATCTGATCGCTTCCCGAGCTGGCTGAAGGCAAGGAGACTTGAATAACGCGCCATGCAGTTTGCATGTCGCACGACTCTTTGGGTTCAGTGGGCTTTCTTTTTTGAGGACTTTCTTCCCGGCGCGATGCGCCTTCGAAAGTCCGATTGCTATTGCCTGCCTCCGGCTCTTGATTTTTTCCGGTGCTCCCGCTTTTCAGCGTCCCATTCTTGTGCTCATGCATTACACGCTCGACTTTTTTCGATGCGCTCTTTGAATGTCATGCGACCATCAGAACCTCCCGAAAGCTCTGATTTTCAACTCCTTTCAGCCATTGATGGTTTCGTAAAGCTTCACCCATTGCGACGCGTTCGCACCCTTTAGTGCGGCTCTAACGAGCAGACGCCGTGAAATAAGTTTGAAGGCGTGCAGCCGAGGCGCGGTGTCAGGCGTTCCTAATCCCTTAAGGACGCAAAACCGGATCGGGAACCCGATGGAGAAAGAAGAGCCGGCACAGCAAGCTGAACTCCCTGGCCATGGAGCCGACATTCTCCCGAGCGTCGTGGTCGATAGCTACAATGTCGAGATCGAAGACGAGGACGGCTTCATCGGCGACAAGGCCAGCAAAGGTGCGTTCTGGCAGTACGTCGAGAAATGGCGGAAACCTCTCAAGGAGCTTGGCGAGGACCCGTTCGGAGATAGGCCGGGCGAGGAGCTTGGCAAGAAAAAGCTCGCGGAGCTCCTCGCGACAGGTGATCCCGAAGCTGCGAGCCTCGTGCAAAGCGCAATCGAGGATTTTGCACAGCAGCTCGCTTTCGTCATTCGCCGCTTCTTACGCCTGAAGGATTGGCGCGATACGGAGTGCATTGTGGTTGGCGGTGGATTCCGCGCCAGCCGCGTGGGCGAACTGGCTGTGGCGCGGGCCGGACTTTTGCTTCGGGCGGAAGACATTGATCTCGACCTTGAGTTCATTCGCAACGATCCGGACGAGGCTGGACTTCTCGGCGCAGCCCATCTACTGCCCGCCTGGATGCTCAAAGGCCACGACGGCATTCTGGCGGTGGACATCGGTGGTACAAACTTTCGGGCCGGTATCGTCGAGCTAAACCTCGGCAAGTCCGCCGAACTCGCAAAGGCGAAGGTGGCGAAATCGGAACTATGGCGCCACGGCGAAGAAGAGATCGATCGAGAGGGCGCAACGAAACGGCTGGCGGAAATGCTGGAAGATCTGATCGCCTGGGCACGTAAGAACAAGATCGAATTAGCCCCGGTGATCGGGATCGGCTGCCCCGGCATCATCAAAGACGACGGCTCGATCGATCGCGGCAGCCAGAACCTACCCGGAAATTGGGAAAGCAGCCGGTTCAATTTTCCGCAGGTCATCCGCAAGCACATTAGCCAAATCGACGAAAGCGAGACGATGGTGGTGATGCACAATGATGCCGTCGTTCAAGGGTTGAGCGAGCTGCCCTACATAAAAGACCGGCTCCATTGGGGAATTCTGACGATCGGGACGGGGCTCGGGAACGCACGCTTCACGAACCGCAAGGCTCCGAAAAAAGCACCCAAATAGAGACCGCCAAAGCACGGCGAAACTGCCCGACACGTCACCGCGCAAAAGCCGGCGACCAATCACACCCGAAAACTGCGTTTGGCTTCCGCCGAAGCTCGGTCGACGGCCGGTTGATAGTCTAAGCGAATAACGTCGGCCGGATCATAGCGGCGCTCCCACTCAGCGCGTGCCGCCGTCACGAGCCGCTGGATCTCAAGCGAGGAGTATCCTGGCTGGCTGGGATCTATTTCACGCGATGTTTCGATGACGAGCACTGTCCGGCCAGTGAGCCGGCCGGCCTTGACCTCACCCTCGACATACATCAGCCCGATGTCTCGCATCATATGGCTGTCCCCCGTCGCAGCAACACACCCCACTCTCCGGTTTCGATTGCGGCAAGTGAAGATGTCGCACAAGTTATGCACTGTTAGATTTTCATGAGGCAAAATCAGAGCGCTCCGCTACGAATTTGCGGTGACGCGCCCGCAGCTGTGTCGCATCCATAGGCGCCCACATCAGGATTGAGATGAGCGAAAACTTCCATTGCGATGTTTTGCGGAGCATTAAGTCCTGGAGCTTCATGCGCTTGACGCTCGTCGCGCTGACAGCAACGGTCGTTGGACTGACGACACCGGCGGCGGCCGATCAGGGTTGCGAGCACATGCGCCAGCTATGCAAGGATGCTACAGCTGGCGCCGCCAAATGCGCGAAACAGGAAAAAAGTGAAGCTTCGCCCAATTGCAAACCGTTGATCAATGTCCGGGAAGCCACCTGTGCTCAGGTCGAGATCATCTGCAAGCCGCCCGTCGGCGAACCGAAATAAAGCCACTGCCCCCGCCGCTTTCGTGGCGCGTCGCGCGTCGTCCCCTGTTCCCTAGGTAACACTCACTCGGCCGACAGGCTGATACCTTGGCCGGTACCCCGTGCGGCGGACTTCGCAACAGTCCAGGGCTCGCATGACGGCGCGACCGCGCAGAACACCCACGGACCGACCCCACAGTGCCATGCCGTCCTTGCCGCCATGTGTGGGCGGCGCGAGCCTCGTTGCATCAAATCGAGGAGAAGATCATGGAACGCAAATTACTGATGTCGTGCTTCGGGAGCGCAATCGCGCTGTGCCTAAGCACTTTCGCGGCGGCTGCGGCGCCGAGCCATTTCGGCTTGGCACAACAACAGCATGCGGCACAAAACAATCTCGTCATTCCGGCACGAATGATGGGCATGCCCATGGGTCACATGAGTATGGGACATATGGGGCATATGGGGCATATCGGTCACATAGGGCCTATGGGGCCGCGGCATGCCTTTGGGCACCGTTTCTATGGACATGGTTCACTGCATCATCACCGGCACAGCCGCTTCTTCTTCGTGGGAGTGCCCTACTACGATTACTATGATGACTATCCAGGCGATTGCTGGTGGAGCCCGCGTTATCATCGCTGGATTTGCGCCGACTACTGAGACGAAACCAGTGTCGGTTCCCAGATGATGCATGCGAACGGAGCGCACCATCAAAAGCGTTCCGTTCGCATCGCCGAAGCCAGATTTTGAGATGTAGCACAAACGAAAAGAGAGCGGCGCTTTCGGCCGCTCTCTTTCGAGCTTATCGCCCTGACAGAACCGCTATTGGGGACGGCGTGTGTTCTGCCCCAGCCGATATTGACTTCGGGGGAGAAGTCATCCCGTAAATCCGGGAGCAACAACTACGCGGCACGACTGCTGCCGTCGGCACATCCAAACAATCTGATTTGAGGGTGACCGGGCAAGTCAAGTCGGGCAGCTGGAGTTGATTTCAAAGAAGCTGTGACGCGCCCGCATCAACTGAGACGGGCCAGGCCATTCAAAAACAGAGATTAAGCCGAACGCGAGAAAGCCTGCTCACATTTCAGCCCGAAGATGCCGCTGGATGATGCGCGCGGTCGATTCGGCAACGGCATTTCGGGGCGGAGACACGCGGACTGCTCTCCGGATCCATCCGGCGACGCGCGGTTTGACGGGTTTGACACCCGGTGCCGGGGACGGCCGCGGCTTTGGCAAGTCTGCGTCTTCAGCCTCGTCCATCCCACTCGCCAACGCCACCGCGGAAGCCTCAGGAGGCGGCGGGGCGGCCCGCAGTTCGATGACGTGGCCCACCGGCTGCCATTCTTTGACGCGTGCTTGAGCTTCGAGCCCTCTTTCGACGCGCGACACCGGCTGATCCGGGTTCTCAGCAAACGAAAGGACGTGCACTGCCTGCCGCGCCACCGTCGCACCGAGTTCGGCAATAAGCGCCGTCAGGCCGGTCATCACCGAAGCATAGAGGACCAGCACTACGACCGAACGGGAGTTCACGGTACTCGCCCACACTACCGTTACCGGACAAGAAACGGGCGAACGCGCCGCCCGTTCCGTGCCTCCCAAACGAAATGCGCAGGAAATTCTCCCGAAGGTCCCGGCCAGACTAAACGCGTCCTTCTTATCCGGAATAATCTCCGGAGTTCAGCGGCCACGTTTATGTTCTTCCTGGAGTGCCTCCTGGTAGCTCTCCCATCCGTCCAGGGTCTTTTCGACTTCGACCACGAAATCTATGGTCGCGAGCGGCCGTCCGGCGGCGCACGCCTTCAGATCGTCGATCCGGCGGCGTAACGCCATTACGCGCCGCTCGCACTGCTGTTGCAGAGCTTCTGCTGTCACATGGTTCATAATCGGCGAACCGCGACACGAGCGCAAAAGTTCCGCTAAGGTCACGAACAGCACCCGCCAGGAGCCGACGATGCCTAAACCGATTGTGGCTACTATTCCGCACAGTCTCGGCAAGGACGAAGCGATGCGCCGTCTGAAGTCCGGACTGGGCTCCGCGTCTTCGAGCGTGCCGATTCTCAGGATCGATGAAGAAACGTGGGCCGATAACCGGCTCACCTTTCGGCTGACCGCACTAGGTCAAACCGCCGAAGGGACTGCCGACGTCGAAGATGACAGCGTGCGCATCGAAGTCGTGCTTCCGTGGTTCCTGCAGAAGGTAGCGGAGATGGTTCAAACCACGATCGCATCGCGAACCCAGATTCTGCTCGAAAAGAAATAGACGGACGAACTTAAACAATAGGCGGTTCGATCATTTGGCCAGGTCTTCGAGGCAGGGATAGGCGGATATCAGAGCGTTGGTCGCGAGCGTCACGAAAGGCGACGTAAGTTTATCGGGCTCCGCCTTGAGCTTGCGAACGATGATCACTCGCAAATCTTCGAGTTTTATGATTTCGGGAGCGCACCATTGCACCTGAATGCCGTTTTCCCGCTCGAGATTGTTGATATCGAGCAAGGCTTGCAGATATCCGATGCATGCCATGTCGGACTTCTGACAGTGCGGCAGCCAGAATTTCGCCGTGTGGACGTCCTGCTCAGCGCATGCAGGTATTGTCTGGAGCATCAGCGCGCACAACGCGACAACAAATGAAAGCTTTGGCAGCGAACTATCCTTCAAGGCAATGCGGCCATGGCCGCTCATCGTTCTATTCAACCGTTCGAAACGTCGCGACGAATGTTGCCGCAGCCTCTTCCATTCTCGTTCGGCGGTTCGTGCCGATACCGATGCCGGCTGCCCGCACTGTGCGCTGAGATTGTTTCCAAAGCGGTAAGCACGCGCACCCAGATAAAATCGCCGAACGTTGCGCGTCTTTCTTTACCTTATCCGCCGGATTGGCCTCGCCCGGCCCCGACCTACATCCTCGCATCGACTCCAGTGCTCTCTTTCGGGCCGGTTTTCAAGCTGCCCTCGCCAGTCTATTTTTGGGGGCGAAGGCCGCCTGCCATTGCGGCGTAGAATGATTGGAGCAGCTGTTGAGCGATGATCCATATAAAGTCCTCGGGGTAAGCCGCGACGCCTCGCAGGATGACATTCAAAAAGCCTATCGGCGGCTTGCGAAGAAACTGCACCCCGATCTCAATCCAGGAAACAAGGCCGCCGAGGAAGAGTTCAAAAAAGTTTCGGCGGCCTACGATCTCGTGGGCGACGCCGATAAGCGGGCGCGCTTCGAACGCGGCGAGATCGATGCTTCGGGCTCCGAGAAGCCAAAACGCGAATATTATCGCAACTATGCGGGGGGCGAGTCCGATGCATACGCAAACGCGGAAGGATTTTCCGATTTTGCCGGTGACGACGATCTCTTTTCCGCGATGTTCCGCCGTGCCTCCGCCTCCCGCAGCAAGGTCCGCATGCGCGGCGCGGATGCCCATTACAAGCTGGCTCTTGATTTTCTCGACGCAGTCAACGGCGCGAACCGCCAAGTGACGCTGCCAGACGGGTCCGTCCTCGATGTGTCCATTCCGGCTGGGACGCGCGACGGGCAAACGCTTCGATTGCGCGGAAAGGGCTCACCCGGCCTCAATGGCGGTGTATCAGGCGACGCGCTCGTCGAAGTCGAGGTGCGACCGCATCCGATGTTCACGCGCAAGGGCGAAGATATCCATGTCGAGCTGCAGTTGCCGCTCGCCGATGCCGTGCTCGGCGGCAAGATCAAGGTTCCGACGATTGACGGGTCCGTGACGATGACGGTGCCGAAATGGTCAAACAGTGGCCGCACACTCCGCCTCAAAGGCAAGGGCGTCAAACGTGCCGACGGCGGACCCGGCGACGAGTACGTGACCTTGAAGATCATGCTGCCGGATAAACCCGACCCCGAGCTAGAGAGGCTCGTCTCGGAATGGCAACAGGGCACCGGCGCAACTCATCACGACACGGAGGCATGAGATGCACTATCGCGAGTTTCTTGTTCGTGCGCGTCTCGAAGACGACGTCGTGAAGGAATGGCTCACGGCAGGTTGGCTGATACCCGCCGAACATGCGGGGGAGGCGGAATTCTCCGACATCGACGTCGCGCGCGCACGTCTGATCACCGACCTCAAGGGCGACATCGGTGTCAACGACGAGGGTGTCGCCGTGGTCCTGCATCTGCTCGACCAGTTGCACGGGCTTCGACGAACGCTTGGCGATATCCTTACGGCCGTGCAGGCGGGACCCGACGACCTTCGCGAGCAACTGCTTGCGCATCTCAGCAACGCAACGACCAGTTCAGATCGGAATTCGAGCCGGTAAGCCGCGCTCCGGTATTGGCGATCGCGGCCATCGTCTTCTGATCCGAAGCGAATGTCGCCGTATTTTAGCGATCGTTTTCACCTGTCGTTAAGCACAGGATAAGACTGCGTTTTTCCATTAACGTCATGGACGGTGATGTTCGCGTACGTTCGACCTCGGCCGGGTATTGGCCACAGGAATTCGGACAGAGAAAGTTTGCGTAATGTCGCTCAAGTTGATGGCCCGGCCCCGCGTCGAGCCGACCCCTCGAATCGATACCCCCGATGACATCGCTGAGATGATGGCCGAAGCCGCCCGCGTCGATGCGATGTTCCAAAGCGGCGCGATTTCGACTCTCTTTCCCTACGCCCTTGCTGCTGCTCAAGCGGCGCAAACCGAGCCTGATCCCTCTCAGGAAGATGCGGACGCCTGAGCGTCCGCTCTCTCCTTGCCCGCGCGGCTGGATATCGCGCCGCGCACCGGTCGGCAGATCAAATCTCAATGTTCCAGCATGCCGGTCCCGCTTTGCTGCACAGCGCCAGAAGATTTTCGATAATCAATGAGCACATGCCGCCTAGGCGGTCAGGCAGTGTGACTTTTGGCATACGCTACTGAGCAATTGCGAAACGTTCGTCGTATATCGACCATCCTAAGCCATTCGGTTGTCTGAATATTCATCTCGCGGGCTTGCTGGCGCCACGTTTTCGAATAGTGTCACCAAACTGAAACAATTCATTCGGTGACCGGGGCTGGAGGCACAATTTGAACCAGATCGCATCGGGCGTAAGTGTCCGTTCGGCAATTAAAAGTGGCCTCGCAAGTATCCTCATTTCAGGTCTTTCCCTTCTCCTTCCCAGCGATGCCGGCGCCGAAGTCTCAGTCGGCGAACCACAGACATCTTCAGCCATCGCGCCGCCTGAATACGTCGACGACCGCGACTTCCCTTTCGAACTGCGCCCCCTCGTTTCGAAAAAATTGGCCATGCCCTGGGCCATCGCCTTTTTGCCTGACGGCCGGGCGCTGGTTACGGAGCGTCCGGGACGGCTGCGCCTTGTCGAAGGCGACCACATGGTCGACGAGCCCATCGCCGGCGTTCCCGAAGTTGCCATCGGCGGTCATTCCGGCCTTCTCGACGTGCTCGTCGACCGGGATTTCCCAAACACCCACCGGATCTTTCTATCGTTCATGCATGGCGGACCGGACGGGTCGACCATTCGTATCGTCCGTGCCCGTCTGGACGGCATGGCGCTTGAAGACAAGCAGGTCATTTTTGAAAGCAGGCCCGCCGTCAAGGCGACCGATCAGATTGGCGGTCGCCTCGCCTTCGGACCCGATGGAATGCTCTATCTGACGATCGGCGACCGCTTCCAGATGGAGCGCGCTCAGAATTTGCTCGACGATGGCGGCAAGATTATCCGCATCCGCGACGATGGCAGCATCCCCGACGATAACCCATTCGTCGGCCGTGATGACGTGCTCCCAGAAATCTATAGCTATGGCCATCGTAACCCGCAGGGAATCATCGGCAATGCCGGCGACGGCCAGCTTTGGTCAATCGAGCAGGGTCCAAAAGGCGGTGACGAACTCAACCTTATTACCTCGGGTGGCAACTATGGCTGGCCGCTGGTGACGTTCGGAATCAACTACGATGACACGATCATTTCCAGCCAGACATCGGCGCCGGGCATGGTCGATTCCGTCCACCATTGGGTGCCGTCAGTCGCGACCGCGAGCCTCGTCGCCTACACCGGCAACGTCATGCCCGATGACTGGCAGGGCAACTTCCTGGTCGGCACGCTTGTCGGACAATGCTTGGTACGCCTCGAAGTGACGAACGGCGTCGTCACCCGGGAGCGCCGTTATTTCCATGACAAGATCGGCCGTATTCGCGACGTCGCGGTTTCTCCGGACGGCTTCATCTACCTTTTGACGGATGGGACCGAAGCCTCGCTCTATCGACTGGAGCCGGCGGAAGACCTCATAGCAAAAGCGAAGCCGCTACAATAAGCTCGTGCCACACGGCAACACTCGCAAAGGGCGAAGGCTTCGGCTTCGCCCTTTTTTGTGCGCCAGCCCGAGCTAACGGTTGCGCGCTTCCATGTCGTGCCGCGCATTGTGGAAGGCGACGCAACTCGCACCTTATAAGCCGCCGATGTATCAGATTTTTCGATATCGTTACGATGGAGCCGCTCCCGCTTGTGGCTTATTTGCTGGTTTTGTGGGACGTTTGGTGAACTTCGCGACACCTGCAATGAATGCATCCATTGAGGCACTGAAAGCCAAGTCCGGATCGAGAGCTTTCAGTGCGGGCACGAGCGCGCGGGTCGATTTGTAGACGTCGGCGTCGAGTGCATTGAGTTCTGCCTCATCGCTTTCGCTGATCGGCCTTAGCAACCCTTCGGCTTCGGCGAGCGCAAAGCCCAGCACGAACGCATAGAACGCCAAACCGAGTCCGGCCGCCCGCTCGTCGGAGAGACCCGCGCGCCGCATCGCGCAATAAACGATCTCACTCGCGACGTGGTCGGCGGGACCGGTCGCATGATAACGAAAATGCAGATGAAAGATGCGCGGGTAACGATGCGCCAGAGAGCGGAATGTATCGGCAACGGCTTTCAGATCGTTTTGCCAGCTCTCCGTCGCGACCGGAACCTCGACCCCGCGTACGGCATGATCGGCAATCGCCCGCAGAAGCTCTTCCTTCGAGCGGAAATGATGAAGCACCGTCATCGGATCAACGCCGACGGAACCGGCAAGCTTACGGATGGAAAAGCCGGCTTCGCCTTCCTCGGCGAACAGCTCGAACGCCGCCTCGAGAATGGCTTGCTTATCAACTCTGCGCCGCACCTTGGGTTTCAAGTCTGCCATGCCGGCTCGGCCCCCTTGACACTTCTACGGTGTAGACTTTAGTATTCGCCCTTATCGTAGAGCATGTAAAGACTGCTTTTGCCGCTTTGTGACCGGCGGCCGGCGCGACCGCTGATGGTCATAGTTTCTTGGAATTTTCGTCGATGGTATCGGTGCATATCCGGCTCCCGTTCCCTGCCTCGCGCCGCGCATCGGTCAGCCGTCGGACGGCATGGGCCATTGACCGGATGCCCCATGCAAAACGCGAGCTTATGAAGCTGTGCGCCCGCATCGGCTATACCCCGCACTGAAAGCTCCCAGCCTTCCGCCGTTGTCCCTCAGGGCCCATCAATTTGCTGGAGAGAATTTCGTGTCCAACCGGCTTCAGACAGAGCAGATTCAACAGCTCGATTCACAGCATCATCTGCATCCTTTCACCACGCACCAGACGCTCCGGGCGGCCTCCGGCCCGCGCGTGATCGTCAAAGGTGAAGGCGCTTATGTGTTCGACAGCGAAGGCAATCGCATCCTCGACGGCATGGCCGGTCTCTGGACGACGAACATCGGCTACGGCAGCAAGGAGCTGGCTCAGGCTGCCTACGATCAAATCCTGGAGCTGCCGTTCTACAATACGTTTTTCAAGACGACGCATCCGCCAGTCGTCGCTCTGGCGCGCAAGCTCGCCGAGCTGGCGCCCGCAAACCTCAATCAGGTTTTCTTCGGGTCTTCCGGATCGGAATCGAACGATACGGCCATCCGGCTCATTCGCCATTATTGGGTTCTGAAAGGCGAACCAAAGCGGCGCATCATCATCAGCCGCAAGAACGCCTATCACGGCTCGACGATCGCCGCGGGTTCGATGGGCGGCATGAGCCACGTGCATCAGCACAGTTATCCGGTCTACGAAGGCTTCCGGCACGTAATGGACCCGTACTGGTACGGCGAATCCTTCGACGGCGAGACGCCTGAGGCGTTCGGGCTCCGCGCCGCGCGCGCCATCGAAGACGAGATCTTGCGCTGCGGACCGGAAAACGTCGCGGCATTTGCCGGCGAACCTGTGCAAGGCGCAGGCGGTGTCAAGATTGCGCCCGATACCTACTGGCCGGAAGTGCAGCGCATCGTCGACAAGTACGGTATTCTTTTGCTTGCAGACGAGGTCATCACCGGCTTCGGCCGCCTTGGGACGTGGTTTGCCTCGGAATATTACGGTATCCGTCCCGACCTCATCACGTTCGCGAAAGCCGCGACCTCGGGATATGTGCCGCTGTCGGGCGTGCTTGTCGGAGACAACATCGCCGACGCCTTGATGGCCGAGAACGACGACTTCAATCACGGCTACACGTTCTCCGGGCATCCGGTCGCGTGCGCCGTCGCGCTCAAAAATCTCGAGATCATGGAGCGTGATCGTCTTGTCCCGCGCGTTAAAGAAACGACTGGCCCCGCACTCGCGCGGATGCTCGCGCGCTTCAAGGATCATCCGCTCGTCGGCGAAGTCCGCTCGGTCGGCATGATGGGCGCCATCGAACTCGTTGCCGACAAGAAGACGCGCAGGCGCTTCTCGGATCTGGGGCGAGTCGGCCTTATCTGCCGGGACCACTTCTTCCGCGACGGCTTCATCATGCGCGCCGTGTTCGACACAATGGTTTGCGCGCCGCCCTTGATCTGGGCCGACACGCAGTTCGAGGAAGCGAGTGCGGTCATCGAGCGTGCGCTCGACCAGACACTTCAGGACGTCAAAGGAGAATTGGCGGCATGAGCCGACCGATCGTTCTCATACCGAGTTGCACGAAGGCCATCGGCGGACTGACGTTCGACACCGTTGGGCGAAAGTATTCGGCCGCCGTCGCGGAGGTTGCCGAGTGCCAGCCGCTGCTCGTTCCGCTGGGGCAGAGCATGGCGGATATCAGTGCTGTCCTAGACGTCGCTGACGCCATTCTATTGTCGGGAAGTCTGTCGAACGTCGAACCCCGCCACTACAGCGACGAGCTGCCGCTCGATCCAACGACCGTCGATCGTGACCGGGATGCGCTGACGCTGCCGCTGATCCGAACTGCGATCGAGCGCAAGATTCCGCTTTTTGCAATTTGCCGGGGCTTTCAGGAACTCAACGTGGCACTCGGGGGCACGCTGCACCAAGCCGTGCACTCGGTCGATGGTCACAACGATCATCGCGAGCCAACGGATGAAGACTTCGAGATCAAATTCGGACCGAAACATCAGGTTCGGCTCGAAGGCGAACTCAAGGCTTGGATCGGCAAAGACCAATTGACCGTAAACTCACTGCATGGGCAGGGCATCAACAAGCTCGCCGAGCCGCTCATCGCCGAGGCATTCGCCGAGGACGGCCTCGTTGAGGCCGTTCGCGCGCCAGCCGGAAATGCATTTTCTCTCGGTGTGCAGTGGCATCCCGAATGGCGGCCGCAAGACAATCCAGCATCTGTTGCCCTGTTTCGCCGCTTCGGCGAAGCCGCCCGGGGTCGTACCGCAAAGGGCCACGCCGCATGAGCGACACTCACATTACGATCGATGAAACGGAAGCGTTCCTCGCCGCGAATCCCAACGTCACCTGGATCGATCTCATCCTGTTCGACATCAACGGCATCCCACGCGGCAAACGCTTTCGGCGCGACGACATCTCCGGCGTCGCGAAAAACGGCGTGATGATCCCCTCGACGGTGTTCGTGATGGACCCGCGCGGCAACTGCGTCGAAGAAACGGGAAGGCTTTGGGAAACGGGCGATCCCGATGTTCCGTTCCGCATTCTCGAAGGCACGTTGCGCGCCGTTCCGGTCGGCGACGGCCGCCATGCACAGGCCGTTATCTCGGTCACGGAACCTGACGATCTTTGCCCACGCGGTGTTCTTGCAAAGCAAGTCGCGGCGTTCGCGGACCAGGGCCGGACGCCTGTCGTCGCAGTCGAACTCGAATTCTATGTGACGAAGCCGCAAACGAACGGCGCGTTCAAACTCGAGATGCCGGACGGAATTTCCGACGACCCAGAACGGCCGATGACATTTCAGTTCGACGAAATCGACACGCTCGCGCCGTTCATAGACACAATCTACAAAGTCGCTGACATTCAAGGACTGCCGATCGACGCCGTCATGCAGGAGTCGGGGCCGGGTCAATTCGAAATCAACCTCAAGCACAAGCCGGATGCTGTCGCCGCCGCGACAGACGCCCTGCTGCTAAAGCGCGCCATCAAGGCCGCTGCCAAAGCCCATGGCCTCGAAGCTACGTTCATGGCCAAGCCTCACCACGACTGGCCGGGTTCGGGCATGCATCTGCACGCGAGCCTCGTCGGCAAGGACGGACAAAACCTTTTTGCGGGCGATCCCATTTCTGCACTGTTCCGCAACGCCATCGGCGGGCTGCAATCGACGATGTGCGATTTCATGGCCATCTGGGCGCAGTCGGCGAATGCCTACCGGCGTTATGTCCCGAAGAATTACGTCTCACTCGCTGCGCATTGGGGGCTGAACAATCGCAACGTCGCGCTGCGCATCCCGCGTGCGGCGGGCCCCGGAACGCGCGTCGAACATCGCGTTGCGGGTGCCGACGCCAATCCCTACCTCGTACTTGCGGCGATCCTTGCCGGCATGCGGCACGGAATTGCAAACAAGATCGAGCCAGGCCCGATGGCCAACGGTGAGGCCAACGGCACCGAAGCCCCGCAGTTACCGACGGTCTGGTATAATGCGCTCGAACGTTTCCGGGCGTCCGACGTTGTCCGTGATGCGTTCGGTCCCGAATTCCAAGATGTCTATTATCGATTGAAGCAGACCGAACGCATGGAGTTCGAGCGCGTGGTCACATCGCTCGACCACGCTTGGTACGCTCAAGTTGCATAAGGCTTTCGTGTCATGACATCGCTCGCGCACTTTGAAGCGGTCGCCGGTTCGCTGAAACTTCCGGGCGAAGCCGTCATCGACGGCAAGCTTACAGCGAGCGCATCCGGCAAGACGTTTGCGAACGTGACGCCGCGGAACGGACGCGTACTGAACCAAGTTGCCCAGTGCGATGCCGCAGACATCGATGCCGCGGTGAAAAGCGCCCGTCGCGCTTTCGAAGATGGGCAGTGGCGCAAGCTTCATTATCGCGACAAGAAGCGCGTGCTGTTCAGGCTCGCGGAACTTATGACACGCGAAGCCGAGGCGCTGGCCATCCTCGAAAGTCTCGACGTCGGCAAGCCGATCACGAATGCACTTAAGGGTGATATTCCGGGCTCCATCCGGACGCTCGCCTATTATGCGGAAGCACTCGACAAGGTTTACGGCGAGGTCGGTCCCGAGGCACCCGACCGTTTCTCGTTCGCGGTCCACGAGCCGCTGGGCGTCGTCGGAGCCATCGTACCGTGGAATTTTCCGCTGCTGATGGCGATGTGGAAGATCGCGCCGGCACTCGCGATGGGGAATTCCGTAGTCCTGAAGCCGGCCGAGCAATCCCCCCTCACCGCTTTGAAGATCGGCGAACTGGCGCTCGAAGCCGGATTGCCGCCTGGCGTGCTCAATGTGGTCCCCGGATTTGGCGCCGAAGCCGGCAAGGCATTGGGGCTTCACGACGACGTCGACATGATCGCGTTCACGGGTTCGGGGGCGGTCGGAAAATTGCTGATGCAGTATTCCGGTCAGAGCAACCTGAAACGCATCAGCCTCGAGCTTGGCGGCAAATCTCCGCACATCATCTTCGCCGACTGTACCGATCTCGATAAAGCCGCGATGCAGGCGGCGTGGGGCATCTTTTACAATTCCGGCCAAGTCTGCACGGCGGGATCGCGTCTGCTCGTGCATGACGCAATCGCGGACCAATTTCTGGATCGGCTGCTTGCCGTCGCCAGCAGGATTGTCGCCGGGGATCCTCTCGAACCGTCGACGAAAAGCGGCGCGATGGCGAGCGAAGAGCAGATGAAAACGGCGCTGCGCTATATCGAGACGGCGAAGCGCGAAGGCGATGCGTTGACGCTCGGCGGCAACCGCACGCGCGTCGATAGCGGCGGCTTCTACGTCGAGCCGACGGTATTCGACCGCGTCAAGCCGGAGAACACTTTGGCGCGCGAAGAAGTCTTCGGCCCCGTGCTGGCCGTGACCCGCTTCAAGGAAGCAGACGAAGCCATCCGCATCGCCAACGACACAAACTACGGTCTCGCCGCCGGGCTTTGGACGAAAGACATTTCGCTCGCCCATCGCGCCGCACGCGAAATCCGCGCCGGGCTCGTCTGGATCAACGGCTGGGATAGCTGCGATATTACGATGCCGTTTGGCGGCTTCAAGCAGTCGGGCTTCGGACGGGACCGCTCGCTGCATGCACTTCACAAATATGCCGACTTGAAGTCGGTCTCGATTACGCTCTGAGTATCCGGAGTCACTGGAATGAATGCCAAGACGACAGCAGCCTTCCCGACAGCAGCGCTCATCGATGGAGAGTGGGTCACGTCAAAGAAGACGTTTCCGGTTCTCGATCCGGCGACTGGAGACAAACTGGCCGACGTGCCGGACATGACGGCCGAGGATGCCCGGCACGCCATCGACGCCGCATATAGAGCCTTTCCGGAATGGTCCGCCAAACCGGCAAAGGAACGCGGCGCGATCCTGCAACGCTGGTGCGCGCTGATCCTCTCCGAAACGGAAGCGCTTGCACAGCTCATGACCGCCGAGCAAGGCAAGCCCCTTGCTGAAGCACGCGGCGAGGTCGCCTACGGAGCGTCATTCATCGAGTGGTTCGCGGAAGAAGGCAAACGCGCCTACGGTCATACGATCCCGACGACCGGGACGTCCCGGCGCTATGTCACGATCAAGCAGCCGATCGGCGTTTGCGCGGCGATTACGCCGTGGAACTTCCCCATCGCCATGATTACGCGCAAGGTCGCTTCAGCGCTCGCAGCCGGATGCACGATTGTCGTGAAGCCGTCGGAAGAAACGCCGCTTTGCGCGCTCGCCGTCGCCAAGCTCGCAGTCGACGCAGGCGTTCCGGCCGGCGTCCTGAACGTCGTCACGACGCTTGATGCGCCCGGCGTCGGCAAGGCACTGACGGGAGATGCGCGTGTCCGCAAGCTGACATTCACAGGCTCGACCGAGGTCGGCAAAATTCTCTACCGGCAGTCCGCCGACACGATCAAAAAGCTGACGCTCGAACTCGGCGGCAACGCGCCGCTTATCGTTTTCGACGATGCCGATCTCGAACGAGCCGTCAGCGCCACGATGGCGTCGAAGTTCCGCAACGCGGGGCAAACGTGCGTCTGTGCCAACCGCATCCTCGTGCAGGCGGACATTTACGATCGCTATGTTGCGGCGCTTAAGATTGCGATTGCGAAGTTGCACGTCGCGCCGGGCCGCGATCCGAAGTCCACTGTCGGGCCGCTGATCAATGCCGATGCGATCGCAAAGGTGAAATCGCTGCTCGCTGATGCGACCGAGCACGGCGCGAAAATCGAGCTTGGCGGCAAACCCGACGCAAACGGAGCGCTTTTCTTTGCGCCGACGGTCGTCACCGGCGTCGAACCCGGCATGGCGATCGCGAACGAGGAGATTTTCGGGCCAGTGGCATCGATCATTCGTTTCGAAACGGAAAGCGATGCGATCCGGATCGCCAACGATACACCATATGGCCTCGCCGCCTACCTTTTCAGCCAGGATATCTCGCGGGCCTGGCGCGTCGCGGAAGCACTCGAAACCGGCATGGTCGGCGTCAATGAAGGTGTCTTTTCAAACGAGGTCGCCCCGTTCGGCGGCGTCAAGCAATCCGGCCTTGGCCGCGAAGGCGCACAGGAAGGGCTTGAGGAATATCTCGAAACGAAGTTCCTCTGCCTTGGCGGCATCACCGACTAGCGGTCAAATCTCGGCAGGGCAATTGCATCATTGCTCTGTCGAGAATCACAAAACATCATCCTCTTCGAAGGTACGACAATGGCTACGTCAGCCGAGCTCCAGGCCCGCCGCGTCGCCGCCGTTCCGCGCGGCGTCGGTAACATCACGCAGATTTTCGCCAAGACGGCGAAGAACGCCGAAATCTGGAGCGAGGATGGTAAGCGCTACATCGACTTCGGCGCTGGCATCGCAGTGGTCAACACCGGGCATCAGCACCCGCGCTTGATTGCGGCCATTCAAGAGCAGCTGAAAGCCTTCAATCACGTCTGTTTTCAGGTCACTCCGTATGAAAATTACGTTAGCTTGGCCGAGCGTCTGAATGCCATTGCGCCGGTTCCGGGCGCGGCAAAGACAATGCTCGCCTCGACGGGCGCCGAAGCAGTCGAAAACGCCGTCAAGATTGCGCGCGCGTTCACCGGCCGGCCGGGCATCATCTCATTTACAGGGGGCTTCCATGGCCGCACTCTCATGGGCATGGCGCTGACCGGCAAAGTTGTTCCCTATAAGAAAGGCTACGGACCGTTTCCGCCGGACGTCTACAATGTCGAATTCCCAAACCTCTATCACGGCGTCAGCACCGAGCAGAGCCTCAGGAGCCTGAGGTCGCTCTTTAAGCATACGGCCGATCCGTCGAGCGTCGCCGCGATCATCATCGAGCCGGTGCAAGGTGAAGGCGGCTTCAACATCGTGCCGAAGGATTTCATGATCGCACTGAGGAGGCTTTGCGACGACCACGGCATCCTTCTGATCGCGGATGAGATCCAGACCGGCTTTGCGAGAACCGGCAAGCTCTTCGCGATGGAGCACTTCGGCATCAAGGCCGATATCGTCACCATGGCAAAGGGGCTTGCAGGCGGCCTCCCGCTCTCGGCCATCGTCGGTCGCGCCGACGTGATGGATGCATCGAACCCCGGTGGGCTCGGCGGCACGTACGCCGGCAATCCGATTGCTTGCGCGGCCGCACACGCCGTACTCGATGTGATCGAAGCGGAAAAGCTCTGCGATCGCGCCAACGCCATCGGCAAGATCATCATGGATCGCTGCACTTCGTTTCAGGATAATTCGAACCTCAATTGCATCGGCGACGTGCGCGGCCTCGGCGCCATGTGCGCGGTGGAACTCGTCAAGGACAAGGCAAGCGGCGAACCGGCGCCCGAACTCACGGGTGCTCTACTCAAAGCCGCCAACGAGCGCGGACTCATTCTGCTATCATGTGGCACTTACGGCAACGTCATCCGCTTTCTCGTACCACTGACGGCGAGCGACGAACTGGTCCGCGAGGGCATGGACGTCTTCGAAGCGGCGCTAACCGACGCCGTCGCTAAAGTGGCTTGATTCACTTCCGCACTTGGCGGCCGGCTCTCCGAAAGAGAGTCGCCAAGGGCCAACAAAGGACTTTTCCATGAACGTACAAATCAAGCCCAACGACCTCGCAGCGTTCTGGATGCCGTTTTCGGCAAATCGGCAATTCAAGAAGGCGCCGCGTCTGTTCGTCGAGGCCAAGGGCGTGCATTACGTCACCAACGACGGCCGCCGCGTGCTCGACGGCACGTCAGGGCTTTGGTGCGTCAACGCCGGGCACTGCCGGCCGAAAATCATCGAAGCGATCAAGCAGCAGGTCGAGACGCTGGATTTTGCCGGCGCATTCCAGATGGGGCATACGCGTGCTTTCGAAGCGGCGAACCGCCTGATCTCGATTGCGCCGAAAGGCTTCGAGCATGTCTTCTTCACGAACTCAGGTTCGGAATCGGTCGAGACGGCGCTCAAGATGGCGATTGCCTATCACCGTGCCAAGGGTAACGGTACGAAAGTCCGGCTGATCGGCCGTGAGCGCGGCTATCACGGCGTCAACTTCGGCGGTACGTCGGTCGGCGGCATCGGCGGCAACCGCAAGATGTTCGGAACGCTTGTCGGGGGCGTCGACCATCTCCGTCACACGCATGATCTGTCGCGCAACGCGTTTACCCGCGGCGAGCCTGAGCATGGCGCGGAACTCGCCGACGATCTCGAACGGCTCGTCGCGCTGCATGACGCTTCGACGATCGCAGCCGTCATCGTCGAACCGGTGGCCTGCTCGACGGGCGTTCTCATCCCACCCAAAGGCTATCTGAAGCGACTCGAAGCCATCTGCCGGAAGCACGACATCCTGCTCATAGCGGATGAAGTCATCACGGCGTTCGGCCGTCTCGGCACCGCATTCGGCTCAGATTATTTCGGTATCTCGCCGGACCTCATCACGACGGCCAAGGCGATCACCAACGGCACGATTCCGATGGGTGCGGTTTTTGTCAAATCGCACATCCACGATGCGTTCATGAATGGCCCCGAGTGGATGATAGATTTCTTCCACGGCTACACCTACTCGGGCCATCCGATGGCGTGCGCAGCGGCAATCGGCACGCTCGATACCTTCGCCGAAGAAGGGCTGCTGACTCGCGCCGCCGAGCTTGCACCCTATTGGGGAGAGCGGGTTCACGCCCTCAAGGGCCTGCCGCACGTCATCGACGTTCGCAACATCGGTCTGATCGGCGCTGTCGAATTCGAGCCTGATCCGGCGCAACCCGGCAAACGCGCCTACGACCGCTTCGTGCAAGCCTTCGAGCAAGGGCTGCTCGTCCGGCAGACAGGCGACATCATTGCGTTGTCGCCGCCGCTGATCATCTCGAAAGATGAGATCGATCAGCTGTTCGACATCTTCTCGAAAGTCCTGAAAAACGCGAGCTGAGCAATTGCAATGCAAGCTCAGCACGGGATTCCGTGCCGTCACAGTCGCGGCGGCACGCTTCGCGCATTGGAAAACTGACTCTTGTCTGTTCGGACAGCGTCAGCGGAGATACGGGCAAACGCGCTCGACACCACGGCGGTCGATGAAGGTCCCCGTACGGTAGCTGAATTCGGGGAAGTCACGAGCGCAGCGATCCATGTCGACGCGATCGGCACGATGCTCGGCGACCGCCGAAGCGATCAATGCGCCTCCGACGATACCGCCGATAAGCGCGCCCGGTCCCCAGCCCCATCCGCCACCATGCCTACGCCAGTAGACTTTACTGACGGCAGCTTCCGGCTTGGCATTGACAATGGCGCCCGTCACGAACGGTGCGGCAGACGCCTGTGCGCTGACGGCAACGCTTGCGACGATGCTGGAGAGAGCGACCGCTGCGGCGATCGACTTGCGGAATGTGATCATCTGAAAAACGGGAAGTATGCACTTGACAAAGAAACGTTGACGGAGCATATTCGCCTCATAGCTTGAGGTGAACCCATGTCAGTCGATCCCCGCGATCCAATGTTCCACAACGAAGATAAGGCTCGGGCCTACTTCGAGGAACAGCGCTGGCCGAACGGCCCCGTCTGCCCGCACTGCGGTTCCAAGCACGCTCATCGCCTCGAAGGCAAAGCGCACCGCGCTGGCCTCTTACAGTGCAATGACTGCCTTGGTCAGTATTCCGTGACGCTCGGCACCGTCATGGAAAGCTCGCACGTTCCGCTGACCAAATGGGCTCTGGCCTTCCACAAGATGGCCGCCAGCAAGAAAGGTATCTCGGCCAAGCAGATCCAACGGGAACTGGACTTGGGCAGCTACCGCACGGCTTGGTTCATGGCGCACCGAATCCGGGAGGCGATGGGCATTCCGAACGATGATGGTAAGATTGGCGGTTCTGGTAAGACCGTCGAAAGCGACGAGACGTTTGTCGGCGGCAAAAAGAAGAACGTCCATCGTGGCAAGCCCGAGCCGAAAAAGCATGCCGTCATGGCGCTTGTCGAGCGTGGTGGAAAGATGCGCGCGAAGCACGTTCCGAACGTCACGGCCAAAACGATTAAAAAGACGTTGGCCAAGCATGCCGACAAGGCGTCAGTCCTGATGACGGACGACAGCACTTGGTCCCGGACAGCGGGCAAGAGCTTTGCCGACCATGGCGTCGTCAAGCACTCGTTGGGCGAATACGTTTCGAAGGACGGCATTGCCCACATCCAAACCGTGGAAAGCTTCTTCGCGATCCTGAAACGCGGCATCACGGGCAGCTTCCACTCCGTCAGCGAAAAGCACTTGCAACGGTATGTGGACGAGTTCGCGTTCCGCTGGAATGCTCGCTCTTCGCTCGGCATCGAAGACGCCGAACGCGCCGCTCAAATGGTGCGAGGCGCAGAAGGCAAGAGACTGACGTATCGACAGCCTGACCAAGTCTAGGAAGCGGAGGAAAAAGCAGCGATAGGCTGCTTTTCTGGGCTTGATCTGGTAAGGAAAAAACAATATATTCCTGACATAATATTTGCGTTAATGGGTGCTAAATGGCTGGAATAAATGATAAAATACTCAAGATAGTTCGCCGCCACGGTCGCGGCGCGCGCGTCTACACGGCAGCGGATTTCCGACACCTTGGTTCTGATAGGGCCGTGTGGCAGGCATTGTCGCGGCTTACGAAGGCTGGAAAGCTGCGTCGGTTGGCGCGAGGGCTTTACGACTATCCGAGGCACAATAAATTGCTCGATATTCAGGTCCCGGCTTCTGCAGATGCCGTCGCCGCTGCGGTTGGCGCCGTCGCTGGGGACAGTCTTGCTGCTGCGCATGCGCTTGGCGTCACGACCGCAGTTCCAGTACGCCCAACCTACCTGACGTCAGGCCAGAGTCGTTCACGTACTGTCGGAAATCGCATCATTGATCTCCAGCACGCTCCAGCATGGCTGTTGGATTTCAAGGACACGCCAGCGATGCCCTTTGTACAAGCGCTGAACTGGCTGGGTGACAATGCTGATGAGGATGTAGTGGACAAATTGCGCAATCAAATGACGCCAGAGATTGAGCGTGCTCTAAAAAACAAGCGCGTTCCTGGACGGCTGCGTGAACCCATCAGAATGTTGACCCTCGCCCCAGCATGAAATCCGAAGAGTACGCTCGATTTGAAAAGATGTCGCGACAGAACCGCCGCGACATCTTTGAGATCGTTGCGGAAAAGAGAAGCATACGTGCCGCCTACGTTGAGAAGGACTATTGGGTCTGCCGCGTCTTAGATATTCTGATGAAAGAGCGCCCGTACATCCCCAAATGCTTTTTCAAAGGCGGTACTTCGCTGTCGAAGGGCTTCAATCTGATCAATCGGTTCTCTGAGGACATCGACATCGTCTTCTCACGCATCGGATTGGGAATTGATGTTACTAACGATCCTACTGATCCAAATTGCGTAATGTCTAATACGCAGCGCAAGAAGCTAATCGATGAAGTCAAAAGCAAGAGCGCTGGCCACATGCGTGGAAAATTGGTGAAGAAGCTCACCAATGCCCTACCAAAATGCACTGTTAGCTTCGATGATGGGGACGGTTCCGTGTTGGTGGGATACGAGACCGTATGCGACACCGACGATTACGCGAAGCCGCGAATAAAAGTCGAGGGTGGCGCGCGCGGGGCCTTAGTGCCCACGATCGAGCAACGCGTGGTGCCATACGTTCAAGACTTATTGACCGGAAAACAGAAATTCGATCTTGGGATCGATAAGATCACCATGATTAGGCCGGAACGCACGCTTCTTGAAAAGCTAGTAGCCATACACGGCTTCAACAGTAAGTGCGCATGCGAGGATAAATCAAAACGACCCCGGGATGCCAACCGTTACTCTCGACATTTCTATGATGTCGCGTGCATTGCGCCAACGGGGCATGGCAAAAAGGCTCTTAGTGACCCAGAGCTTTTCGCACACGTAGTCTCGCATTCCGCGCTGACCTTTCCAAGTGGTGCCGCACGCTACGATCTCGCTAAGCCCGATACGATTGCGATTGTGCCCACAAAAGCGGTTCAAAAAATGCTTGAGGCTGATTACCAATCGATGCGGGGCATGATGTTTGGAACGCCGCCCTCGTTCTCTGATATCACCAAACAGCTTGCAATCATCGAAGCCTCTCTGAGGCAGCTCGAAGAGCGACAGATGGTTCTTGACCTAGTCTAAGGCTTCTTCGATGCGGAGGCGCTAGGCTTCCGCTTCGATTTTTTACCGACCTTCATTTCTGCGTGCGGCTTGGGAGGAGTGTTTAGTGCTCGCCGTACGGCGTCATCGCGCCGTTTGGATATTTCCGTATCGGTCAGTTGCTGTGGCTGCTTGGTGTTCATCGTATGGCTCCCAAATCGAAAATATATAGAAAACCCAAGCCTCGTAAATTGCCCCCGCGCCCACTACCTCTAGGGCACAAAATGACTAGCGTTGGACCGATTCAATATCGGTTGATCGGCCAATTCCTTGTTGAGTGGTCGAAACTTGAAGCAGCCTTGGACGATCTCATATGGCGCATACTAGGGCTTTCGGACGATGACGGGCGCGTAATCACTACGAAATTTGACGCAAGAACGAGAATTGAAGTGTTGATTGTACTTGGTCAACGCTATTTCGAAGGTTGGCGGCTTCGTTTCCTCGTCGCCGCGCTAGATGCTACAGACAATTTGAGAGAGCATCGAAATTTTATTGCACATGGTGTTTGGGGGAGAATGTCAGGCGGTGTCGCTGTTGCAATGTCTTTGAAGCCAAAATCTGAACTAGGCGAAATCATTGGGCAGTCCTATCCCCATGACCAAATGCGAGAACTGACAATGGATGTCCTGAAAGCCAAAAGGATCATCACTCGGACGACTCTTTCGCTCGGCGCATCGCCAGGTAAATACGACACACAAGGTCAGTAGGACTGAGCCATCCCTCATATGTCTCACTAATACCGGTTGGCCCGATAGCCTCTAAGCCTGCCGCAATCATTTCCTCCGTTATTTCGAGATCATCCATGACGCACCTCACGGTGCCTTGCCGCCCTGTCAGAGGCAGAATCGCCGCGAACTAGTTCTTTGTCAAGTGCATACTTCCCTGAAAAACCCTCATCCAAGTGGGATGGCTCGTGCGTAAAACGCGATTCGCGCCGTATTCCGTCGCCGCCGTTGAAAATCGCATTTTTTCACGATGACGTATTGGCTACGGCACGGCTGCGCTTGAGTTGGCGATAAAATGCGTCGGAATTTCGCTTCTCGCCGATCTTTTCGAGCGACTGCAAGACCGCCGGTTCATCCCACGCACGGTGCGAACGAATGCGGACGTGAAATACTCGTTTGGGTACAAAGAGCCGGCCGCTCCGGGGGGAGGAGCGGCCGGCGGTGGCCGCCGGTGAGGGATCCGGCGGCACGGGGGTCTCAATCTCTATTCCGCAGCGATACGAAAGGAGCGCGCGCCATCAAGGCTGTCGAAGCCGAGCGAGGCGGCAACTGCGGGATGCGTGATCCGTCCTTCCTTTACGTTCAAGCCTGCTGCGAGATGCGGATCGCGATCGAAGGCTGCGAGACCCTTGTCGGCTAGTTTCATCACGAACGGCAACGTCGCATTGTTTAACGCCTGCGCCGACGTAACGGGCACGGCGCCCGGGATGTTCGTCACGCAGTAATGGATGATGCCGTCGACCTCGAAGGTCGGGCGGGCGTGCGTCGTCGGATGCGACGTTTCAAAGCAACCGCCCTGATCGATCGCGACATCGACCAGCACGGCACCCTTCTTCATGTCTTTCAGCATTGCGCGCGTGACGAGTTTCGGCGCGCTGGCACCCGCAATGAGAACCGCACCGATTACGACATCGGCGCCGAGGACTTCGTTCTCGATCGTCTCCATCGTAGCGTCGAGCGTGACGATCCGGCCTTTGAACAACTCATCGAGCTGACGCAGACGCGGCAACGACTTGTCGATGACGGATACTGTAGCACCGAGCCCCGCGGCCATTCTCGCCGCGTGAGTGCCGACGACGCCTCCGCCGAGCACGACGACCTTGGCCGGCTTCACGCCTGGGACACCGCCGAGCAACACGCCGCGCCCACCGGCCGGCCGGCGCAACGCAATGGCCGCAGCCTCAATCGACAACCGACCGGCGACCTCGCTCATCGGCGCGAGCAACGGCAAGCCGCCTCTGGCGTCGGTCACGGTTTCGTAGGCGATCGCCGCGACGCCCGATTGCATCAGGCCCTTGGCCTGCTCGGGATCCGGCGCGAGGTGTAAATATGTAAAAAGGATCTGATCGGGACGCAGCCGCTTCCATTCGGTGGGCCGCGGTTCCTTTACTTTCACGATCATCTGGGCGCCGCTGAAGACATCGTCCTCAGTGGCGACGACGCGGGCACCCGCTTTCGCGTAGGCGGCATCGTCAGCGAAGATGCCTGCACCGGCCCCGGCCTGGACGATGACCTCGTGACCGTGAGTTACCAGTTCACGCACCGAACCGGGCACGAGACCGACGCGAAACTCATCGCTTTTGATCTCCGTCGGAACGCCGATCCGCATTTGCCGCTCCCATGTGCGCGGACTCTTGTTCTACGGTGTAGAATGTCACAGGCGAGATGCGATTACCCGGCAATTTGACTTGCCGACAGGATTTCCGACGCAGATAATCAACGCAAAAAACATATCTCGCGCAGAAAAATGACAACAACCAATCTGGATGCTTTGGATAAGGCCATCCTGGCTGCGCTGCTCGCGGACGGACGGCAGTCGCAGGTCGACCTAGCCGAACGTGTACCGCTGTCTCCGACCGCCATTGCCCGGCGCATTCGCGCGCTGGAAGAACGCGGGGTTATTTCCGGTTATCAAGCGCGGATCAACCGCACATCTCTTGGGCTCACGATGATGGCCGTCGTGCAGATCAGTTTGAAAAGCCAAAGCGAGGATTTGCTCGCGGCTTTTGAAAAAGCAGCAGCGGCGGCGCCATCGATCACCTCGTGCCACATGATGTCGGGCGAGGACGATTACATCATCACCGTCCTTGCGCACGATCTCGAGGATTTCGAGCGCATCCACAAGGAGCAGCTTTCGCGGCTCCCGGGCGTGGCGCGGCTCAGGTCGAGCTTCGTTCTGCGCGAAGTCGTAAGCCGGCCGCTGCCGCTGGCATCCCTCGCGCGCTGAGCTAAGCCCTAAGGCGCCAGCGCGGCGGCAGCCGTCGCCGGAGGCGCATCGTCGTTGTCGCGCTGATAAGCAGTCCGCAACGCTGCACCATCCCGCCCGTAAATATCAGGGCGAAACTCGATACGGCCATTCGACGGTTCGGCCCACGCCGTGATGTAGGCAAAGTACACGGGTATGGGATGCGTCAGCTTCAACTCCATCGGCTGCCCGCCAGCAAGCGTTTCGCGCACGTGACCAGGCTGTTCCCAGCCGGGCTCGTTGTGAGCGATCCAATCCCCGAGGTCGAAGACGTTCTGGACGCGAACGCAGCCCGCGCTGAACGGTCGGCTCTGCTGATCGAAGAGATTCTTCATCGGCGTGTCATGCATGTAGACGCCGAACTCGTTCGACATGTCGATGCGCAAAAGACCGAGCGCATTCTTTTCGCCCGGATCCTGCTTGAACTTGTAGCTTGCCACCTGCGGGGCGTTCCAATCGATCGTTTTGGGATCGAGCTCAGGACCATTAAAGCCGTTGTAAACGCGAATGCCTTCTTCAGCGAGATATCCAGGTTCCTGCTTCAGACGTGGAACAAGATCGAGCGTCGCGACGCTGTCGGGAACGCGCCAGTAAGGGAAGAAGTTCAGCGCCTTGATCATCGCGCGCACTTCCGGTGTCTGGCGTTGAGGACGGCCGACGATGACGCGATGGCGCAACTGCACCTCGTACTTGTCGACGGCCTCGAGCTGGAAGGCGGGAATGTTGACGAGGACATAACGATCCTCGATGCCATGCATCAGAGACTGAAGACGCTGCAAGTTAAGTTTCAGCTGCGCCAGCCGCTCGTCCGCCGTCGTATTCAGCACCGGATATACCGATTGCTCGATCCGGCCCGTGACGCGGATGCCGTGGCGGCGCTGGAAGCGCTTCACCCCCTCTTCGAGTTCGGAATCGAACGTCTCGGCATCGTAATAGGAACCGTTGGCGGGCATGTCGCCCGTGATGCGCAGGCGCTTCCTCAAAATGGGCACGCGCGGATCGTCATCGCCGACGCGCATCATGCGTCCTGGCGGGACGAGAGGCCAGCCGCCGCTATCGACGATCTTCTGATAGCGATCGATGGCAGCCGATATGGCGTTGAGCATGGCGTCGCTTCGCCATGGCGTCGCGTCGGGCCGGAGATCGTCGAGAGGTTCTTTCTTGCGCACCGGCGCCGAGTCCTGGCCGCCGCCAGAGAGCGATCCCTGGATTTGATCCCAAAGCGTCATCTGCGCGTGACTTGAAGTTACGAACTGCGGACAGATTTGGAAAAATGCGACAATAGCGATGGTAACGGCGCTTCTCAGGAACACATCCCAATACCGCGCTGTCGAAAGTAAAACCTTCATTCCGCGTGCCCCGCCTTCCTTCGATTTAGCCGCTGTTCCAATGAACGACGTGCGGGCAGCAATCCCTTGCCCGGCTCGGCGGCCCCGATATGCCGCGTGCCATTTCGGCCACTTCGAGGAAAGTGGCACGAGCCATATGGCCAAAGCGTGGCGCTTTACCAAGCCCTGCACATTGCCGCCCTACGAAGAAATGCAAAGCTGTGTTGCAATCCCGCCGCCCCGGCTACGTTACCGCAAAAAGTGATCGTAGCCCGGGTGACGCGGCTCGATCCGATTACCCCTGGAATCGAGCACAGCGACGTGGGTTCCGGCATCGAGAACGCCAACATCGCGGACCGCGATGCCCGTTTTTGCGGCACTCGCCAGGAACTTCTCCGCCTTTTCGGGCGAAACCGCGATGAGCAGCTCATAATCGCCGCCGCCGGCGAGAATGGCGTCCTGGACCTTCGGGTCGGCTGCAAGCGCGGCGCGCACAGATGACGACAACGGGATCACATCAAACTTCAGCGCGAGACCAAGCGGCCCGGCGAGGCGGGTCAAATCTTTCACCAGCCCATCGGAAATATCGAGCGCAGCCCGGGCATGGGTGCGAACGGCGGCTGCAAGCGCCGAACGCGGCCGCGGGCGAAGATACCGATCGAGCAGGAACTCGCGATCGGATTCCGACAACCGATCTTTGAACAGTGACGGCTCGCGGCGGAGCGCCAGCCCGAGGGCCGCGTCTCCGATCGTGCCTGTAATGAAAACATGATCTCCCGCTTTGCTTCCATGCCGGGGAACGAAGGCGCCGGATGGAACCGACCCGATGATCGTTATCCCGATCGACAACGGCCCCGGCGTTCGGTCCGTATCGCCACCGATCAGCTTGCAACCGAATTCCGTCTGCGCCGCGCGCAAACCCTTTGCAAAGTCTGCGATCCAGGCTCGTTCCGGCGCCTCGGGCAATGCAAGCGTCAAGAGATACGCCAAAGGCTCAGCGCCCTTTGCCGCCATATCGGAAACGTTGCAGGCGAGCGCTTTCCGCGCGATGTCGGCTGGCCGGTCGTCGGGAAAAAAGTGGACGCCTGCGATGATCGGATCGCTGCTGAAAACCAGATCGATGCCGGGCGCATGCGGAATGACCGCTGCGTCGTCTCTCAACCCAAACGCCCCGGGCATGCCTTCGGCAAGAGGCACGAGATAGGTCTGGATCAGCTCGGTTTCGCTCTCGACCCGGGGGCCGTTCTTATCTCGCTCGAAGGGCGTCCCCGGCATATCGGTCGCCTTGAGGTTAGGCGCCGCCTTGCGAAGGCGTTGCAGGTTTTCTTTCAAATTCGCTGGTTCTGAGCCGCCGCGCGAGCTTGTCGAGGATACCGTTGACCACGCGAGGTTCGTCTTCATCGAAAAAAACGCGGGCAACATTGACGTATTCACTGATCGCGACACGCGCCGGAACATCGTAACGATCGACGAGTTCGGCAACACCGCCCCGCAGTATAGCCCTTAGAATCGAGTCGACGCGCACCAGCCGCCAGCCGGCCGCAAGCTGCTCGTCGATCATCGGATCGATCTCGCGCTGGCGGCGCACGACGGCGCGCAAGATGTCAGCGAAAAATACGCGGTCTGCTCCGGCCAGCATTTCGTCACGGTTTTCGCCAGACAGACGTTCGTTCAGGAACTCCGCGATCACATCGTTGAGGTCCGTACCCGCGAGGTCCATTTGGTACAATGCTTGAACCGCGGCGATACGGGCCGCTGTGCGCGCCGTAATCTCGCTGGGGCCCGGCTTCTCCTTGGCCGTCATGCGGACGCTCCCCAGAAGGCGCGCTTCGTCTCGATGAGGCGCGCGCAGGCACGCACGGCATCGCCGCCCTTGCCTTTGATGCCGCCTTCGGCACGCGCGATGGCTTGCTCACGCGTATCGACCGTCAGAATCGCATTGCCGACCGGAACCTCGTTGCGCACGGCGATATCCATCAGCCAGTGGTTGGCGTTATCGCAAACGATATCGTAGTGGCCGGTTTCGCCCCGGATCACGCAGCCAAGCGCCACGGCACCGTCGAACGTCGTGCGTCCGGCTGCGCGCGCCGCCGCCGCGGCACCGAGAACCTGCGGTATCTCCAATGCTCCCGGAACGACGATGCGCTCATAAGTCATGCCGTGTCGTTCGCACTCGGCGACGGCACCTTCCCCAAGCAGATCGGAAATATCCTCGTAAAAACGCGCCTCGATGATGAGGATGTGCGCACGAATATGATGCGCACTCTGTTCATCGTTAGGTGCGCCTTGCGATTTCTGGACCATGTCGGTGCTACTCGATTTTGCGTGTGCCGGTGACGTGCAAGCCGAAGGCCTCGAGGCCGACGTAGACGTGCTGCGGCGACGTCGACAGCAACACCATGTCCTTGACGCCAAGATCGGACAGGATTTGAGAACCTATGCCGATCTCGACCTGCCGCCGCTCTTTGTTCAGATCCTGTCCCGAGCCCGGATCTTGACGTCTCAACACCCACTCCGACACGGACTTCGGCCGCAAATCGCGAATGAGAACGATAATGCCGCGTCCTTCGGCTTCGATGGCTCGCATGGCCTGGTCGACCGCCGTGCCTTCCTGCCCATGGCCGCCAACGCTCAAAACGTCGGAGAGCACGTTGACGGCGTGAACACGCACGAGAACCGGACCGCTCTTGGCAACGTCGCCTTTGACAAGCGCCAGATGCTCTCCAGGCTCAACCGTTGTCTCATACACATAAAGGTCGAAGGCGCCGGCTGCCGTCTCGACGGGCGTCTTGGCGATGCGCTTGACGATGCGCTCGTTCTTCAGGCGATAGGCAATCAGATCTTCGATCGATCCGATCTTGAGACCGTGCGTCTTGGCGAAGAGCGCGAGATCGGGCATGCGCGCCATCTTGCCGTCCTCGTTCATCACCTCGCAGATGACGGCAGCGGGGTTGAGGCCCGCCAGCCTCGCAAGGTCGATCGACGCTTCGGTATGCCCGGCGCGGATGAGGACGCCACCTTCGCGAGCGATCAGCGGAAAGACGTGGCCCGGCGAGACGATATCGTCGGCGCTCTTCGTCGGGTTGACCGCGGTCGCGATTGTGCGTGCGCGGTCGAAGGCCGAGATCCCGGTCGAGATACCCTCGCGCGCCTCGATCGAGGCCGTGAAAGCCGTGCGATTGCGCGAGCCGTTATTGCGAACCATGTAATCCAAGTTGAGCTCGCTGGCGCGCGCCTGCGTCAGCGACAGGCAGATGAGGCCGCGGCCGTACTTGGCCATGAAGTTGATGACGTCCGGCGTCGCCATCTGCGCCGGGATTATGAGATCGCCTTCGTTCTCGCGATCTTCTGCATCAACGAGAATGACAACCCGGCCATTCTCCATTTCCTCCACGATCTCCTCGATCGGCGACAGCACGCTGCCGCTTTGGGAGGCCGGAAGATTTGATGAGACCGACATCAGATACGAAACTCCATGAGGCGTGCAACGTAGCGAGCAAAAACGTCCACTTCGAGGTTCACTAAATCGCCGGGGTTTTTGCCGCCCCATGTCGTGACCGTCAAGCTGTGCGGAATGAGATTAACGCCGAAGCGGTCTTCCGAAACCTCATTCACGGTCAGAGACGTGCCATCGAGCGCGACGGACCCCTTGGGCGCAATATAGCGCGATAAATGCTCCGGCGCTTCGAAAAGGAAGCGTTTGCTGGCTCCGTCCTGAGTGATGCTGACGATCTTGGCAACCCCGTCGACATGGCCGGAGACGATATGGCCGCCAAGCTCGTCGCCGACCTTCAGCGACCGCTCCAAATTGACACGGCTGCCCGCGATCCAGTTGGAGAGCGTCGTTTTTGCGAGCGTCTCGTTGGAAACGTCGACAGAAAACTCGGCGCCATCAGCGAGCGGTTTTATCGACGTCGCGGTCAAACAAACGCCGTTGCAGCAGATCGAGATGCCGGCGTCTTCCGGCCGTAGCGCGTAGGCCGTGCGCAGCGTGAATTTGCCGTCCGACTTGCCGATGATTTCACCGACATCCGTGATCAATCCGGTAAACATCGCCTAGCGTCCTTCCTTTGCGTCACGCGCGGTGAAGCCGCCACATGGTATCGCTGCCCATCGGCCGCCGGTCGACGAGCGAAAGCGCCACAGGGCCGAGCCGACGGGCGACAGCATCCATCGCCTTCTTATCGGCGGGCGTACCGGCCATGTAGAGGATGACCTCATCGACGAGCGACGCGTCCGCAAACGAGCGCCATATCCGAGGCCCGCCTTCAACAAGGAGGCGCGTGATGCCGCGGCCGACAAGCGCTTCCATGATGGCAGGTAGCCACAGGTCTCCTCCGACGATCGGGATATCGTGAATTTCAACGCCGTGGGAGATCAATTGCACGCGCTTCTGCGGATCGCTTTCCGGCGCCGTCATCAGCCAGGTCGGAATGCCGGCCGCGCTTCGAACGAGCTTGGCGCCAGTCGGAATGTCGAGAGCGTGCGACAGGATGATCCGTGCGGGCGAGCGATCGAGGAGGCCCGGTAAGCGGCAGGTCAATTCCGGATCGTCGTCACGTACCGTGGCGCTGCCGACGAGGATGGCATCGAAATGCGCCCTGAGCAGCATTCCATGCACGCGAGCCGTTTCGCCGGTCACCCAGATCGGCGATACACCGTTGCCGCGCGCGATCTCTCCGGCAGGATCAAGCGCAAGCTTGAGCGTAGTGAAAGGCCGTCGCTCGGTGATGCGGACAATATGCCCGCGCGTAATCCTGCGGGCTTCAGCGGCTCCCACGCCCCTGACGACTTCTAGCCCGGCTTCGCGCAGGCGGTCGAGACCGCGGCCGGAGACGCGCGGATCGGGATCTTCAATTGCGACGACGGCGCGTTTCAGTCCGGCCGCGACGATCGCGTCGGCGCATGGTCCTGTCCGGCCGTAGTGCGAACAGGGCTCAAGCGTCACGTAGATCGTGGCGCCGCGCACCCGTTGGCCGGCTGCCGCGATGGCAACCGTCTCGGCGTGTGGCCGTCCACCCGGCGCAGTCACGCCGCGCGCAAGGATCTCACCGGTCGTCTCGTCCGCGATGACGGCGCCGACGGAAGGGTTCGGCGCCGTCGCGCCAAGTCCACGCCCGGCCATGCGGAGCGCAATTGCCATCATCTCGGCGTCGAATGCGCTGCTCTTCGGCTCCGCCATTGGTCTCAGTGCTTTTTCTGGATCGCCGCTTCGTCGCGACCGGAACCGAAGCGCTCGTCGCTGTCGAGTGGGTCGAGCGTGTCGGCCGCGAGTTCGCGAAGCACCGCGTGAAAATCGGCGGCGTCGCGAAAGTCGCGATAGACCGACGCGAAGCGGACGTAGGCAACGGGATCGAGTTCGCGCAGGGCCGCCATGACGAGTTCCCCTATCTCGGCGGACGTAATCTCGGTTTCACCCGAGCTTTCGAGCTGGCGGACGAGCCCTGACACGAGACGGTCGATTCGCTCCGGCTCGATCGGGCGCTTTCGCAGAGCCACCGAGATTGATTTCGAGAGTTTGTCGCGATCGAACAGCACTTTGCGCCCAGAGCGTTTGACGACGGTCAACTCTCGGAGCTGAACGCGCTCGAACGTCGTAAATCGGCCGCCGCAGTCGGAGCAAACGCGACGCCTCCTGATGGCGGCGTTTTCATCCGACGGCCGGCTGTCCTTGACCTGGCTATCCTCGCTTCCGCAGAACGGACAGCGCATGCGAATTGCTCCTCGTTTCCGTGCCTGGATCGTATAGCATGCGGGTTGCGCGTTATCCTTTACGGAAGCGCGCTTGTGAACCAGATTCGCATGGGCGAATTGACCATGGCGCCCCAAAACTCGGCCTTAGGTTAGCGATTGTTGATGCGTTCGCGCTTTTCGAATTCCTCGCGTGCTTCCTCAACTTCGGCGATATGCGCCTCGACCCACGAATCGAGCTTGCGGATCGCATCCGCGAGAGAGCGACCGAGGTCCGTGAGTTCGTATTCGACGCGCGGAGGCACCTCGAGGTAATCGATACGCCGCACAAGCCCGTTGCTCTCAAGCGTTCGCAGCGTCTGCGTCAACATTTTCTGCGAGACGCCCTCGATCAGACGCATCAGATCGCCGTTACGCATCGGGCCACGCCGCAGGGCGGGCATGATGAGAAGCGTCCATTTGTCCGCCACGAGCGCCAATAGAGCCCGGGACGGACAGGCTTCCGCATAGACGTTCGCAGCGAGCGGGCCGCCCCGCTTCTCCGCGTCTTCCTTGAACCGCTGCAGGGGATTCGTGGCAGGCATCGCAGTCAGCCATAGTTACTGAAAGGTGCGTACTTTACCGATAGTTACCTACATTATAAGCGGCACGGGAGGACCGCAAGAGTGGAGACCAACTCATGACGAACATCGCCGTGGTTTATCATTCCGGATACGGCCATACGGCCGTTGTTGCCGAGCACGTGACGAAAGGCGCAGGAGGTGTCTTGGGAACGGCGGCACGGCTTTACAAAGCCGACGACCTTGCCACGCCCGATGCCGGGCCGTGGGCCGAACTTGCCGCCGCCAATGCCATCATCTTTGGAGCGCCGACCTACATGGGCTCCGCGTCGGCCGGCATGAAACAATTCATGGACGCGTCATCGAAGGCTTGGGGCGAACAGGCATGGAAGAACAAGATCGCCGCGGGCTTTACGAATTCGGCCAGTTGGTCGGGCGATAAGCTTTCCACGCTTTCGCAGCTTGCCGTTTTTGCCGCTCAGCACGGGATGGTCTGGATCGGCACAGGAATGATGCCGGGCTACAATACGAAAGCCGGGTCGCCCGACAGCATCAATCGGCTAGGCTCTACTCTTGGCCTCATGACCCAAGCAAACTTCGACGAGGGTGCGGACGTGGCGCCGCCGCCGCAGGACAGAAAGACGGCGGAACTCTTCGGCGCTCACATTGCCGAAGCCGCCGCGCGCTGGACGAAGGGCGCGTGAAGGCAACCAGAAACGACAAGGGCCGCATGGCTGCAGCCAAGCGGCCCTCACAATGACTTTTATGCAGTTGCCGGGTTAGGCGTAGATCGGAAAGCGATCGCAAAGGGCCGTTGCCTTCGCCTTGACGGCTTCTTCGACGGCACCGTTGCCCTCTTCCCCGTTCTTCGCCAAGCCGTCGAGAACTTCGGAAATAAGACGGCCGATCTCCTGGAACTCGGCGACGCCAAAGCCGCGCGTCGTACCGGCGGGCGAACCGAGGCGGATGCCGGACGTCACCATCGGCTTTTCGGGGTCGAACGGAATGCCGTTCTTGTTGCAGGTGATGTGCGCCCGGCCCAGGGACTTCTCGGCCTTATTGCCGGTGATCTTCTTCGGGCGAAGATCAACCAGGATCAAGTGCGTATCGGTGCCACCCGAGACGAGCGCAAAGCCGTTCTGCACCATGACCTCACCCAATGCCCGGGCATTGTCCATTACGTTCTTGATGTAGACTTTGTACTCGGGGCGCAGCGCCTCACCGAAGGCAACGGCCTTGGCGGCGATGACATGCATCAGCGGGCCGCCTTGGATGCCGGGGAAGATCGCCGAGTTGATCTTCTTGGCGATCTCTTCGTCGTTCGTGAGAATCATGCCGCCGCGCGGACCGCGCAGTGTCTTGTGCGTCGTCGTCGTGACGACGTGGGCGTGCGGGAACGGGCTCGGAATGAGGCCGGCCGCCACGAGACCGGCGAAGTGCGCCATGTCGACGAGGAAGGTCGCGCCGACTTCGTCCGCAATGGCGCGGAAGGCGGCGAAATCGATCTTCCTCGGATACGCCGAACCGCCGGCGATGATGATGCGCGGCTTGTGCTCATGCGCCAGCTTCTTCACCTCGTCCATGTCGATGAGGTGCGTGTCAGGCTTGACCATGTAGTGCACGGCCTTGAACCACTTGCCCGACTGGTTGACCGGCGCGCCGTGGGTCAAGTGGCCGCCGGCTGCGAGCGACAGGCCGAGGATCGTGTCGCCGGGTTTGGCGAGCGCATTGAAGACGCCCTGGTTCGCCTGGCTGCCGGAGTTCGGCTGCACGTTCGCAAAGCCACAGTTGAACAGCTTCTTGGCGCGGTCGATGGCGATCTCTTCGGCGATATCGACGAACTGGCAGCCGCCGTAATAGCGCTTGCCCGGATAGCCTTCTGCATACTTGTTCGTCAGCACCGAGCCCGCGGCGTCGAGGACGGCCTGCGAGACGATGTTCTCGGAAGCGATGAGCTCGATCTCATGCTGCTGGCGGCCAAACTCTTTCTGGATGGCGCTGAAAATTTCGGGATCCGTTTCCGAAACGTGCGCCTTGAAGAAACGCGACGTCTGCGAAGTTCCAGCGGCCGGTGCGGTCGACATAGGCTTTCCTCTGAAAAGGGATGATTTTTTAGAATTCGGGCATCCCGGGCGATGGTCTCAGTCACCCGCATGCTTTAGACCATAGTACGAGGCAGGGAGCCGGCACTCAACTCCCCGATTGGGTAACTCGGTTCCCCAAAGGGTAATTTGGCCCGCGTAATAAAGGCGCGGGAAGCAGCCGGTTTGCGCGGCCAAGCCGGACCTCTGTGGCCCGCTCGCAGTTTCGCCAAGCTTAGCAATGGTCCCGCGGACTATTTGCGAATTGACCGAATGGCCGTCGCGGTCGATGACCCCTACGGCCACCGGCTATTCAGCGGCCGCGAGGCTTTCCATCAGCGCCATCGGACACTGCGACCAGAGTTCCGTCAATGCATTGACGAGATGCTCCATGTCGGCGTTCGTATGCTGCGGTGACGGCGTCAGTCGCAACCGTTCGGTGCCGCGCGGAACGGTTGGATAGTTGATCGGTTGGACATAGATGCCGTAACGGTCGAGCAGCACGTCCGTCAGCGCCTTGCAGCGGACTGGATCGGCAACGAGCACCGGCACAATGTGGCTCGGACCCGACATTACAGGGATGTCGGCCGCGGTCAGCATACGTTTCAGCGTCCGTGCACGCTCCTGATGGCGTTCGCGTTCGATGGAACTTGATTTCAGGTGGCGGATTGAGGCTACGGCACCGGCGACCACAGCAGGCGCAAGCGACGTCGTGAAGATGAAGCCCGGAGCGTAGGATCTGATCGCGTCGCAGATCGTGCGCGAGGCAGCGATGTAGCCACCCATGACGCCGAAGCCTTTGGCGAGCGTGCCGTTGATGATGTCGATGCGGTGCATGACGCCATCGCGTTCGGCGACGCCGCCGCCGCGCGGCCCATAGAGACCGACGGCATGGACCTCGTCGAGATACGTCAACGCGTTGTACTTGACTGCGAGATCACAGATGGCGCCGATCGGAGCGATGTGCCCGTCCATCGAGTAGACGCTCTCGAAGGCGATGATCTTCGGCGTCTCGCGCGGAACCTTCTTCAACTGCGCTTCGAGATCGGCGAGATCGTTATGCTGGAAAATATGCTTCGGGCCGCGGCCGTTGCGAATGCCCGCGATCATCGACGCATGGTTCTTCTCGTCCGAGAAGATGATGCAGCCTGGAAGAAGCTGGGCGAGCGTCGAGAGCGCCGCTTCGTTGGCGACAAAGGCCGATGTGAAGACAAGCGCGCCTTCCTTGCCGTGCAGATCGGCAAGCTCGTGCTCAAGCTCAACGTGATAATGAGTTGTGCCAGCTATATTGCGTGTGCCGCCGGAGCCGGCACCGACGAGGTCGATGGCTTCGTGCATCGCCGCGAGCACGGCCGGATGCTGGCCCATGCCTAGGTAGTCGTTCGAGCACCAGACGGTAATAGGTCGCGCGGCCTCGCCCTTCAGTACGTCGGCTCTCGGAAATGCGCCCCGGCGGCGCTTCACATCCGCGAAAACACGGTACCGACCCTCACGCTTGACGGCCTCGACGGCGTCAGCGAGCTTCTGCTCGTATGTCATCAGAAGGTTTCCGCTCCCAAAAAGCACAGCGTTCATTATTTTAGAACCTTTATGACTTGGCTCGACCACGAGTGCCAGTGCTCATTCGTCGCGCACATACGGAAATTGCGGCCTCGCATGGGCGTCCCCCGTGATTTCCTCTTTTGAATTCGGCCTTTCATGCCCCGCCGGGAAATGTCGTCGCTCCCCTGCAGCCTCGCGAAGATACCCAGAAAACAATGCCGATTCCAGGCCGGACCGCGAGCGACTCGCGGCTCGGATCTCGCCGAGACGCCGGCCCGGATCCTAGGTGACCATCGGGCGGAACTAATCACAGATTTTCGTGAGCTTGCGCGGCGCCATATCGACGTGAAAATGGTTGCGATGATCGGCATTGGCCTCCGGCCCAAGCGTCGTGCCGAAGAGATGGCATGCGGCGGCGTGAGCCTCATGCAGGAACGCCCGATCCTCGGTGCCGGGTCCGGACGCAGTCTCCTTGCTCACGGTTACCGGGGCCTTCCGCCGCGATTTTCCAGCGCGGGCTTTGTCGGGGCCGGGCGCCGGACCACCCAATCGCGCGGGCTCGCCGGCATTGGAAGCCATCTTCCCGGCACCGATCGACGCTCCCGGCAGCGTCACGGTTACTTTCGGCACGCCATCGACGATCGTCGAGCGCGCCAGCCCGGCGGCAGGGGCACCGAGATTGGAAGTCGTCGGGGCAACCGGCGGAGCGGCGGCTGCCGGCTTACCGCTGCTTGCGAGATTCGTCTGCTGGGCCTTCTCGGCCGCAACCATCTCGGCGGCCCGCTTTTCCGCGACAGCCTTTTCTTCCGCTATCTCGGCCAGTTCCCTTTGCGTCGTTCCCCAGTCGTCCAACACGGAAACCGATTTGGCGGACGCCGTCACGAAAGCCCCGATATCGATGGCATTCGCCAATCCATGCTCACTGAGCTTGGTCGCCTTGCGGCCGTAGGCATTGCGGCAGGAGTAGTCGCTCATCGTCTCGATCTTGATAATCGGCGCACCGAAATGCTTTCGGGCCAGCGGCTGCAAATCGTTTTCAAGCCAATTGACCAGGACTTCCGCAAGATCGCAGCGAACAACGGGCGGCGGTGAAAACGAGACCTCTGGATTTTGCCCGATGCTGATCAGCTCGATTGGCGCAGGCGCACCGCAAGCTCCCTCCTTGATCGGTTCATGCGCAGCATACACTGCATGGATACGCTGCAAGATGACGGCGCAATGGGCTTTTGCGTCCGCGATTTCCGCATCAGTCCAATTCTCGGCAGCCTTTTGCTTGGCACCTGGGTCGGAACCGTTCATCGAATTCGATGGGTGCTTTTGCGATTGGTCGGCAGTACCGTTGGCATTTGCGGCCTTATCGGCGCTTGTGGATTGCGCGCTCTCAGCGGGTGCCGGAGGCGCCAGCTTGTGCTTTTTCACCTTGGCTGCTGCTGTATCCATTATAAGCAGCGAGATGGCCGCTGTGGCTGCGAGGACGATTGCAGTCCGGCCAAGGTTGGTCACTGGCTTATTCCTTCTCGGCGTATCTCGACACGAAGGGACGAACAAATACTTGACGAATCCGGGGTGAGAAGACAAGCGCACCGCATAAAGCGGGGCGCATTCTCGCGCTTGATGCTGCATGCGTGTCATTCGCGCAAATGTGGCGAAACACGCTGGAACACGCCATACTTGGCAACAGATTTTGTCGAAGAAGCGCCAAAACATCGGATTCGCAGTGAACGAACAGCAAGCACAGACAGTGACGGCAGCAGCAAATACTCAGGATCTGAAAATCGTCGCCGAGCGAACGCAGGCGCTGCGCTCGTTCGTGCTCAACCGGCCGCAGGCGCTTAATGCATTCGACGACGAGATGTGCCGGGTTCTGAGCGATGCGCTCCCGCGCATCGCGCGCGATCCGGACACTTATATCGTCGCGCTCCTTTCCAGCAGCCCAAAGGCCTTCTGTGCCGGTGGCGATGTCGTGGCGCTGACGACCGAGGCCGAACGCGACATCGAGGGCGCCAAAGCAATCATGCGCAGAGAATATGCGCTCGATTGGCTGCTCGAATGTTTTTCGAAGCCGGCCGTCTCCTTCATCGACGGCGTGTGCATGGGATCGGGGGCAGGCTTGACGGCCTACAACACACACCGCGTTGCAGGCGAAAATTACAAGTGGGCGATGCCGGAGGTGAAGATCGGTCTTTTTCCGGATGTCGGCATCGCAAATGTCTTGGCGCGCTTGCCGTGGCCGATCGGGCTTTATCTCGGACTGACCGGGCGCACCGTCAGACGCGACGACGCGCAATGGCTCGGGCTCGTGACGCATTGCATCGCCGCATCGGAATTCTCCGGAATTCGCGCCAAGCTCGCGGATGCGACACCCGTCGACCCACTTCTCGATGGTTTGAGTGAGCCTCAATCGAAGGGCGCGCTACAAAAGGATTTGGGACTGATCCGGGACCACTTTTCGCACGCAACACTCAAAGAGATTTTCCAATCTCTTGCGAATGCGCAATCGGCGGGCTGCGAATGGGCGCGGAATACGCTTTCAGGACTTCGCAAAAACTCACCCGTATCGCTCGCAATAACCGACCGGCATATCCGCAACGCGCTCACGCTCGACATTCGCGAGACGCTGATTGAGGATTATCGCCTAGCCGTTCGCTGCCTCGAAGGTGCAGATTTCGCCGAAGGCGTGAGAGCGCTTTTGCGCGACAAAGATGGCGCGCCGAAGTGGTCGCCCGCGCAATTCGAGGATATTACGGCGAGTATCGTCGAAAAATATTTCTTGCCGCTCGGCGAAGATGAGCTCGACCTGCCGCTCCGGTCGGAAATGCAGGCCGCACGTGTCTGACCATTGAACCGCGATTTCAAATAATTTTATTCGGCGCGTTATCTCAATATTGACCATGCGCACAAAGTCAGGCGGCGGTTAGTTAAAATACCGTTCCGAATCCGGTACGGAACTGTTCTTTTACTATATCTATTTAGGCGAAATTCAGGGCTTCGCGTTATCTATTTGTCAAAACCCGGGGCAAACCGGGAGGCGTCAAACAATGTGAGGCAGCGTTATGAGTCTAGCGTATGAAGTGGTGCGCCCGCGCGCACCGGTACAGGAAGAAGGCTTTCGCGGCGAATATTTGCAGGCTCTGCGCCTGATCGAGCGACTTCATCGTCTTCTTCTCGACGTCATCAAGGACGAGTTCGATCGCCAGGGCGGCGCGGAACTCAATAGCGTCCAGGCCTTGTTGCTCTACAATATCGGCGAAAGCGAATTGACGGCCGGAGAGTTGAAGACGCGGGGCTACTATCTGGGCTCCAACGTCTCTTACAATCTGAAGAAGCTCGTCGACATGGGCTACATCCACTACAAGCGGTCGGATACCGACCGTCGGTCGGTGCGCGTCAGCTTGACCGAAAAAGGCCTTGAAGCTCGCGACGTCGTCAGCAAGCTTTATCTGCGTCAGCTCGGCTCCGTCCAAACGGTCGGCGAGGTATCAGGCGACGACGTCAAGGGTTTGAACAAAGCTCTCGTTCGCCTCGAACGCTTCTGGTCGGACCAGATCCGCTATCGCCTCTAGGACAACGCTTCACTGCTTCCTCAAAAAAGGAAGCCATTCGCGATCTTTGCGGGCCGCCCTGGAGAGCCCAGGGCGGCTTTTTTGCGCGTTCGGAGCCAAAATGTTGCCTGCAAGGCGCGCCGACCTCGAAACTCGTTGATCAAACTGAGAAATTGTCTCGTACCGGACACGAAGCGGCCCTAGAGTGCTTGCGCGCCGCCGGCAGCTCAGCCGGATGACGGCTCATTAACCAAACGCGCAGCCGCATTTTCAATGTACAAGCGCGGCAGAGGGTCAAGTCGCAGGATAAATCCAGACGGGGCGGGGATGATCGTGCACCGGTCTACAGAAGCAATGGACTTCGCGCAGCGCGCAGGGCGAGCATTTCTCGCCACCATGCTGGCGCTCGCTTTTATCATCGCATCAGGCGCGGGGTGCCTTGGATTCGGACGGGCGGCCGCGCAAAGCACGGCCTGGATTCAATTCGGACCCGTCGGCAATGGTCCAGGAACGACGAACACCTACGATCCGGATTTCGTTCGCGAGTGGGAAGCCAACCCGCCGAAAGGCTACGCAACGCTTTCGAAAGCCAACATCGCCGCAACGAAGAACGCGATCCAGCGCTATACGAACATCGTCGCCCAAGGCGGTTGGCCGCAACTGCCGGAGCCACCGAACAAGACTCCGCGCGACAGCCTCCTGCAGTATGGGATCACCGATCCCGCCGTCGGCCTGCTGCGCAAGAGGCTCGCGGCGTCGGGCGACCTGTCAGACAGCGATACGTCGTCAACGTATTTCGATATGAGCGTCGACAAGGCCCTGAAGAGATTTCAGGCGTCGAATGGCCTGACACCGACCGGCATTGCCGACAAGCGCACGATCGTTGCGCTCAACGTCCCTGCCGATGCGCGGCTGAAACAATTGAAGGCCAACGTCAGCCGCCTTGGGGAATTCGTGCCCAAGGCCGGCAAGAAATACGTGGTGGTCAACATTCCGGCTGCGCAGGTCGAAGCCGTCCAGAACGGCCAGATCGTAGCGCGCTACGCCGCCGTTGTCGGCAAGGCCGACCGGCCGACTCCTCTACTGCACACGCCGATCACCGATCTGAGCTTCAACCCGGTCTGGCGCCTGCCGCCGACGGTCATCTCTGAAGACCTCATTCCACGCGGGCGTGAAATGCAGGCGAAGGGCCAGAATGTCCTTCTGAAGTTCGGCATCGACGCCTACTCCAACGGCAAGAAGGTCGACCCGACGAAGATCAACTGGGACAACGTCAAACCCGGTACCTACACGTATAGTCAGCAACCGGGAAAAGAAAATCCGCTCGGCTTCCTGAAAATCAACTTTGACAGCGCGCACTCGGTCTACATGCATGACACGCCGTCGGACCGCATCTTCGGACGCAATTTCCGGTCGGCAAGCTCGGGCTGCATCCGCGTGCACAACATCGAGAATCTCGCGGCGTGGCTGCTCGCCGATCAGAGAGGCTGGGACGCCGAGCGCATCGCTTCGATGAAAACGACGGGCGAGCGGCTCGATCTGCGTCTCAAGAGGCCGGTGCAGCTTCTGTTCGTCTATATCAGCGCCTGGGCGACGCCCGACGGCGTCATACAGTTCCGGCGCGACATTTACCAGAAAGACGGTATCGGCGAGATCGCGTCGAATTATTGAATCTGCAAATCGCAGTCCGCGCATTACCCTCGCAATGGGGGTCTGGCGACTGCAATGCCGGTGCGATAACGACGACACTCCTCTAGCCTTGCATTGCCTTGGCGGGCGTGCCCAAACTCGTCGAACCATCCAAACCCTATTCCGCAGGCCTCGATGTCGACTCGTTCACGTCCCCCTTCCCTCGCCGCGCCGAATCAGAAAGCTGCGGGCGCAAGCGGCCGTTTTCCGTCGGTCCGGATGCGCCGCAATCGCAAGGCGCCCTGGACGCGCGAACTCGTCGCCGAGCATCGCCTTTCACCAAGCGACCTCATTTGGCCGATGTTCGTCATCGAAGGTAAAAATAGGCGCGTGCCTGTGGCGTCGATGCCGGGCGTCGAGCGGCTAAGCGTCGACCTGATCGTCGAGGCAGCGAAGGAAGCCGTCGCCCTCGGCATTCCCGCGATCGCACTTTTTCCTTCTACCGATCCGGCGAAACGATCGGATGATGCTAGCGAAGCCTTCAACGCCGACAACCTTGTGTGCCGTGCGACGCGCGCCATCAAAAAAGCGAAGCTCGATCTTGGCGTCATTCTCGATGTGGCGCTCGATCCCTATACCAGCCACGGGCACGACGGCCTCCTTGTCGGCCACGAGATCGTCAACGACGAAACGAATGCGGCGCTGATCAAGCAGTCCCTCGTTCAGGCCGAGGCGGGCGCCGACGTGCTGGCGCCATCCGACATGATGGACGGGCGCATCGGCGCAATTCGCGCAGCACTGGAAGCGTCTGGCTATAAGAATACACAGATCATGTCCTATGCCGCAAAATATGCGAGCGCCTTCTACGGTCCCTTCCGGGACGCCGTCGGATCGGCCGGTTTCCTCAAGGGCGACAAGCGCACCTATCAAATGGACCCCGGAAATACCGACGAAGCATTGCGTGAGGTCGCTCTCGACCTCGAAGAAGGCGCCGACATGGTGATGGTGAAGCCGGGTCTTCCGTACCTCGACATCGTGCGCCGCGTCTCGGAAACGTTCAAAGTGCCGACGTTCGCGTATCAAGTGTCGGGGGAATACGCGATGCTTGCGGGCGCATTCGAGAGAGGCTGGCTCGACGAGAACAAGACGATGCTCGAAAGCCTGCTCGCATTCAAACGCGCGGGAGCAGCCGGCGTGCTGACCTATTTCGCGCCGAAAGCGGCGCGGCTCCTCGGAGCGAAGGACCGCTAACGCCGGACGCGGCGGCGGAATTCCGGGGGCAGGTCGCCGCTGCCGCCATCGGCGGTCGGCGGTGGTGCGGCGGCCGTGGCGCTATTCCCCTGAGCCGGCGCTTGCGCGGGAGCAGGCTTTTGTTCGGCGACCGATCGAAGCGGCTTTTCGCAGCCTGTCAGCCACACGTCGTATGTGGGGTGCTCAAGGCCGTAGATGCCGGGGCTTTCCGCAAACATCCAACCCGTAAAAATTCGCTTTTCAGTACCGTCGAGCTGCGTTTCGTCGACCTCGACGAAAGTCGTCGTTTTCGGCTCCTCCGTCGGCGGACGCGAATAGCAGGCGCGCGGCGTTACTCTCAGCGCGCCGAATTCGACCGTTTTGTTGAGTTCGACCTCGAACTTCGAAATGCGAGCGGTGACCTTGTCGAGCGCGGAAAATACGGCGACGCGGTTTTCGATGCGATCGGCTTGTGCGGGCGACACCAAGCCCAACATGCATAAGACGGCGCCAAGAACAGACAAGCGCACAGCAAACGCAGCAGCACGACCAGCCCTTTCCGGCACATTCGAGAATGGCGTAAGCGGAGAGCTGTTCAATGCAGTTCCAATCGACGGAGCGTTCGTTCGCGACAGCTAGCTGACGCTAAAACCCGGCGTTTTTCTGATCACCGATCTATTGCGGCCGCCAAGCTTTATAATCCGTGGTCGATTTCGCCCGTTCGCCCTTGCCGAGAATCGAGCCTTTGGGCCGGTAGGCTTGCGCAGTGCCCGTCAGGTTCATCTGGTGACGCTTTTGCCAGTGCTTCGGCTGATAGCGCTCCTCCGTCGGAAGCGTGTCGACGGTATAATGCAGCCAACCGTGCCACTCGGGCGGGACCTGGCTCGGCTCGGAAAGTTTCGCGTACGTGACCCAGCGCGCCGGAACTCCCAGCGGCCCTACTCCGCTTTTCTGGAGATAATAGCGGTTACCGAACTCGTCCTCTCCGACGAGTCGCCCTTTACGCCATGTGAAAAAACGTGTGCCCCAGGTGTTGCCACCCCACCACGAGAAAATTTCACTGAACAAACCCATGGTCGCGGGTTCCTTTCATTCCATTCGGCTGCCTCGACTTAGCTGCACCGCACGCATGATGTCCAGACACCTAGGGGTCGATGTAGCTGAGCAACAGCCGCGGTACGGAATCGCACTAAGCTCACCTGACTCGGGCATCGCCAGAGGCAATATCCTGCCTCTTCCACACGGGCCCATGGCCTCCATCGGGCAGCAAAAACCAACAACATCGGACTTTGCGGCGGCAATACGGGCAAGTTGTCCACGCCACTACATCTAGTATCGGTTGCCGCTGCTACCGCAATATATATTTCAAAATCGATGACGGACGCTACGAATCGTCCTAGCTTTCCACCTGTGCGGCGGTCATGCGACGGCCGCGGCGCTGGTTGTGGACCGCCTGGCGCCGGACCCAATCAAAACGGTGTTGAGGGACGCCGGTTGTGGTTCACGGATTGCGTTCGGTTCACAAAGTCGAAGCACCTTCCTTTTGCGTCTGAGTAGCGCAGCAGCGCTTCAGGCCATCGGCCAGTTTTGGGGTCGGCAAACGCCGGCGTGAAGCGGTTTTGCAGCCGTCGTCGCGGGCGCGGGGAGAGTGTGTCCAAAGTGTAATGAAGTTTTAGTCGGCGTTCGCATTTCCATGCGCAGTTCCGCCCGGATCCATAGATCCGGCGGTTCGGCGATCAGACAACATACGGCGTTCGAACTCGTCTCGCTTACGTACGCCCCGCATGCCATGCAGGGGGTTCTATCCAATGAAGATCACGCGGCGTTTCACCGAAGCCGGCCTCTCTCCTTATGCCTCGATCCAGTTCCGGCGTGCGACGTCCGAGATCAAGAACCCAGACGGCTCCGTCGTCTTCAGTCTCAAAGGCTTCGATGTCCCAGAGCATTTCAGTCAGGTCGCGGCCGACATCCTGGCGCAGAAATATTTCCGCAAGGCCGGCGTCGCCCGCCGCCTGAAGCGATGTGAAGAAACGCAAGTCCCCTCGTGGCTGTGGCGCTCCACCCCGGACGACGCCGCGCTGCAGGATCTGCCGCAAGCCGAGCGCTTCGGCGGCGAAACCGACGCGCGCCAGGTTTTCGATCGCCTTGCCGGCACCTGGACCTACTGGGGCTGGAAGGGCGGCTATTTCTCATCGGAGGAAGACGCACAGGCGTTCTTCGATGAAATCCGCTACATGCTCGCAATGCAGATGGCGGCGCCGAACTCGCCGCAGTGGTTCAACACCGGCCTGCACTGGGCCTATGGCATCGACGGGCCCGGGCAAGGCCACATGTACGTCGATTTCCAGACCGGTGAACTCGTGCACTCGACCTCGGCGTACGAGCATCCGCAGCCGCACGCCTGCTTCATCCAATCGGTTGCCGATGACCTCGTCGGCGACGGCGGCATCATGGACCTCTGGGTCCGTGAGGCGCGCCTCTTCAAATACGGGTCAGGCACCGGCTCGAACTTCTCCTCGCTCCGCGGCGCCAACGAGAAGCTTTCGGGCGGCGGCCGCTCGTCGGGATTGATGAGCTTCTTGAAAATCGGCGACCGGGCTGCAGGGGCAATCAAATCAGGCGGCACGACTCGCCGCGCCGCGAAGATGGTCGTCGTCGATGTCGATCATCCGGACATCGAAGAATACATCACCTGGAAGGTGCGCGAGGAGCAGAAGGTCGCCGCTCTCGTCACCGGCTCGAAGATCTGCCAGAAGCGGCTGAAGGCCGTGATGAAAGCGTGCGTCAATTGCGAGGCGGAAGGTGAAGCCTGCTTCGACCCGCTGAAGAACCCGAAGCTCAAGCAGGCCATCCGCGAAGCCAAGCGCGACGGCGTACCGCAGAACTACATCCTGCGCGTCATCCAGTTCGCGCGGCAGGGATACAATGACATCCAGTTCGACACCTACGATACCGACTGGGACAGCGAAGCCTATCTGACGGTTGCGGGCCAGAACTCGAACAATTCGGTGCGCGTCACCGATGAATTTCTGAACGCGGTCGCGCAAGACAGGGGCTGGAACCTTCTTTCGCGGCTTGGCGGCAAAGTCACCAAGACGATCAAGGCGCGCGATCTCTGGGAACAGATCGGCTACGCGGCCTGGGCTTCGGCCGATCCCGGCATCCAGTTCCACACGACGATCAACGACTGGCACACCTGCCCGCAGTCGGGACCGATCCGCGCGTCCAACCCGTGCTCGGAATACATGTTCCTCGACGACACGGCGTGCAATCTCGCGTCGCTGAACCTCCTGCGCTTCCGCCGCGAGGATAAGTCGTTCGACATCGAATCCTACGAGCACGGCTGCCGGCTGTGGACCATCGTGCTCGAAATCTCGGTGCTCATGGCGCAATTCCCGTCGCGCCGTATCGCCGAGCTTAGCTATCGTTACCGGACGTTGGGCCTCGGCTTCGCGAACATCGGCGGCCTGCTGATGTCGGCCGGCATTCCTTACGACTCGGACGAAGGCCGCGCCATCTGCGGCGCGATTTCCGCGATCATGACGGGTGTCTCATACGCCACGAGCGCCGAGATGGCGGCCGAGCTTGGCGCATTCCCCGGCTATGAACCGAACTCGGCAGATATGCTGCGTGTCATGCGCAATCATCGCCGCGCCGCGCACGGCGAAGCGGAAGGCTTCGAGAAGCTCGCGACCGCGCCCGTGCCGCTCGATCACGCCTCGCTCAAGGATCGCCGCCTCGGCGAAGCGGCGAAGCGGGCCTGGGACCAGGCGCTCGAACTCGGCGAAAATCACGGCTATCGCAACGCGCAGGCGACCGTCGTCGCGCCGACCGGCACGATCGGCCTCGTGATGGACTGCGATACGACGGGCATCGAGCCCGATTTCGCGCTCGTCAAGTTCAAGAAGCTCGCGGGCGGCGGCTACTTCAAGATCATCAACCAGTCCGTGCCGGAAGCGCTGCGCGCACTCGGCTATCGCGAGAGCGAGATCGCGGAGATCGAGGCCTATGCCGTCGGTCACGGCTCGTTGGCGCAGGCGCCGGCGATCAACACGGCAACCCTCAAGGCCAAGGGCTTCACCGACGACGCGCTGGCGAAGATCGAGAAGGGCCTCGCGACTGCCTTCGACATCAAGTTCGTGTTCAACCGCTGGACGCTCGGCGACCAGTTCCTGACCGAGACGCTCGGCGTTCCGGCAGAAAAGCTCAATGACCCGTCGTTCGATATTTTCGCGCACCTCGGTTTTTCGAAGAAGGATGTTGAAGCCGCCAACGAGCACGTCTGCGGAGCGATGACGCTCGAAGGCGCGCCGCATCTCAGGGCCGCGCATCTGCCGGTATTCGATTGCGCAAACCCCTGCGGACGCAAGGGCAAGCGTTATCTCTCGGTCGAGAGCCACATCCGCATGATGGCGGCATCGCAGCCGTTCATCTCGGGCGCGATCTCGAAAACGATCAACATGCCGAACGACGCGACCGTCGAGGACTGCAAGCAGTCCTACATGCTGTCGTGGAAACTGGCGCTCAAGGCCAATGCGCTCTATCGCGACGGCTCGAAGCTGTCGCAGCCCTTGAACAGCCAGGTTCTGGGCGACGACGAAGACGACGCAGCCGATGCTGCGGACGCCCTGATGACGCAGCCGGTTGCTGCGCGTGCGGCGATCATTTCGGAAAAGATCATCGAGAAAATCGTCGAGCGCGTCGTCTACGTCGAGAAGGAGAAGAAGAAGGAGCGCGAGAAACTTCCGAGCCGCCGCAAGAGCTACACGCAAAAGGCGACGGTCGGCGGCCACAAGGTCTACCTGCACACCGGCGAATACGACGATGGGCGCCTCGGCGAAATCTTCATCGACATGCACAAGGAAGGCGCCGCCTTCCGCTCGCTGATGAACAACTTCGCGATTGGCATATCGCTCGGTCTGCAGTACGGCGTGCCGCTTGAGGAATACGTCGAAGCCTTCACGTTCACGCGCTTCGAACCGGCAGGCCTCGTGCAGGGCAACGAGACGATCAAGAACGCGACGTCGATCCTCGACTACATCTTCCGCGAGCTCGCCGTGTCGTATCTCGGCCGTCACGACCTGGCGCACGTCGATCCGCGCGAGATCGTCGGCGGAACGGGCCTTGGCTCAAGCGACAATCAGACGGACGAGCAGTTGGCGCTCGATCTTTCGGAAAGCGTGTCGAAGGTCGTTTCGAAGGGTCTCGTGCGCGGTGCCTCGGTCGTCCGCATCGCGGCGCGCTCAGCGGGCAAGACGTCGATTACCGAGACGTCCGCCAGCGTTACGACTGCGAGCCTCGATATCGGCGCGCGCTCAATCGACTCGACGCTGACGCACGGCGCCAACGCGCTGGCGTTTGGTGAGCATCCGGTCGAGATGCGCGGCGCGCCCGCTGCGGCGACGGCCGCTCCGATGAGCAAGTCCGAGCTCTTCAAGCAGCGTGCAACAGAAGCCAAGCTCCGCGGCTACGAAGGCGTCGCCTGCACCGAGTGCTACAACTTCACGATGGTCCGCAACGGCACCTGCCTGAAGTGCGACACGTGCGGCAGCACGAGCGGGTGCAGCTGAGGAGAAGCACTTGTGTGCTGAAATGCGATGCGAGAGCTTTTAACAAGCGTTTTCAACTCTACCGAGTTTTGGTCGACGATTGTCGGAGCAGTTGTCGGCGGGGGAATTGCTTTCTGCATTCAACTCGTTGCGTTGAAGGACGCGCGGCTTTTGCGAGAAACCTGAACGCAAGAACCGAACAGAAGCTCTCGCCAATGCATTGACGTTCAAACTTGTAAAGATCCATTCTATCACGAATGGAATTAAGAGACATTTTGATGAGTCCAAGTCCAAGGCAGACGCCGATGGGTTCGAGGGGGAACCTTGGCAAATTTTTGTAAGCGTGGCGAACACTCCGGAGCCAATAAGCTTTTCTAGTGAAGAAATGGCATTAGTGCTTTCATTAAAAAATGACGTCATTTTCAACGAACTGATGAACATTGATAATTGCCACGGCGCTTTGCTATCCGCGATCAATGCATTCAATCAATCGAGAGCCAAACTTGAAGAAAGTATCGGAGCAGTAGCAACGGCTATTGACGAACAGGGGCAACAGCTCAGCCACGCTATTCGTGGAAAAGATCTTGATCGCGTACGGCCTAAGATGATTGAGGTCAATGGTCTTGCTGAGGCACTAATGTCCGCAACCAATCTGGAATTGGCCAGGTGCGATTCTGTGCTCTTTGCCTTGAACAAGCTTCTTCGGGAGAAGTGCGGAGTAGCCTACAGAGTTGAGTCTGCTCAGCACAATAGTGCGTCATCCTCGAACGCGTGAGCGCAGCGATGCGCGTTCGGGGATCCAGCGTCAGACTCGGCGCAGCCGTCCGCACTTCCCGCAAGGCGCTTCCCTCGAAGCGCCTTGTTTGTTTTTGCACCTTCGGCGAGTTTTGCGCTGGATCCCCGCGCGTCGTTCGCGATGCTCACTTGCGCGAGGATGACGAAGGGGGCGTAGATGCGCGTCATCAAGCCGGCCGTTTATATTCTTGCAAGCAAGCGGAATGGGACACTTTACATCGGCGTCACCGGCGATCTCGCGTCGCGCGTGTCCGTTCATCAGCAGGATCTGTCGGACGGCTTCACGCGGCGATACGGCATGCACATTCTCGTTCATTACGAACATTTCGACACGATGCCGGAAGCCATCGCGCGAGAAAAACAACTAAAGAAGCTTTTGCGCTCCGCGAAAATCGCGCTGATCGAAACCGACAATCCGGATTGGCGCGATTTGACGTCCGACGTGCAGGCTTGGCGAAGCTAGCCGAGTTTTCGCAAAAACCTCCGCCCTCGCGCCTTTCTTTTTGCGATCAACGTGCGGGCAACGCGCCGCGTAAATCATCATTACGAAGGGTATGGTGCGTTTCACTGTTGACGGCCTTTTGAGTTTCGCAGAGCTTGTCCGCGTCGCGTACTCGGGGGGGACTGTCGTGAAACCGGAAGTTCTCGTTTGGGCTCTGCTCTTCGTCATCGCCGTCGGTCTTGCATACCGCTTCTTCGACCGGACTTTCCGCCGGATGAAGCGCACCGGCGAAGATCCTGCAGCGTTGCTGAAACCGTCTGCCAGGGCTGAGGCTGAACGGACAGCTCCAACTATTGAGGCCCGCAAGCCTGCGCGTTTCTCGGCTGCACCCGTGACGACTACGCCACCCCCTGCGCGGCCCGTTCAGGTCGTAGTTCCTCCACAGGCCGACGAAGCTCCGCCCGCTGTGTTGCCGAGACTAGTCCCTGCCGCTGAGGCGGCCGTCGCCACGCGCGGCCGGACGGTGATCGCAGCGCCTGACGTCAGGGCGACGCTTCCTCCGACTTTCGAGGTACCTGACGTCAGGGCAACGCTTCCACCGACGTTCGCGGCACCTGACGTCAGGGCAACGCTTCCTCCGACTTCCGCTACTATGGTGGCCGATACGGCGCCGTCACTTCAGCCAGCAACGCGGGCGCCTGATGCTGCTTCGGCGATTCCGGCAACGATCAGGCGGAGAGGCACCATGCTGCGCGCTCGCAGGATCGGCCTGGAGACGCCTCCACTCGATCAGCGGATCAAGGAATCGCGATCCCGCAAGCTGCGGCGACGATCAAAGGCGCGGCGCAAGCTCCGCACCCTACCGAAAAAACCGCGCAAGGCGCCGCCGCCACGGCGGATCGGCGCCGATCCCAAAGGCAGTGATGCATTCGCCTCGGCAAAAGCAATGACGAGAATTATCGGCATGCCGCATCAGGCGCTCCGCGTGCGTCGGGCAGCGGGCCGCTAAATTCCGAAAGCAACCGGCCATCAACACTCTGCGGAGCCTTCGACACAATCGCCGAAGCACGTCCACACGTTATCCTCATCCCTCCACATACGCGCACAGCCGGCGGCGGTGCCACTGGTCCATGACGCGCGAATCAGTCCACTTTCCGCCTGTCGAAGTTTGGGGATCGTGGAGTGGGCCATGTCTAAATATGCCGCATATGCCGCGCGGGCGCCGTTGTCCGTCTACCTCCTCGCCGATCACCTCGACAGCGCGCTGGCCGCCGGAGAAGACCTTGTCGCCCGCGGTCACGATTGGCGCGCGCTTGCAGAAGATCCGGGCGAGCCCTCCGAATTTCCGATGCGCCAACGACGGATAGCGGAGGATGTCCGAAGCTTCGAATTGATGCTCATTGCGCGCGTCTTAAAGGCGCGCACGCACGCGTTGTCGCTGGCCGAGGTCGACGATCGCTTTCGCGCAGTCGGCAACCTCTTTGCATCCGGAACTGCGATCCTGCACGACGCCGTGACGGAGTGCGGCGATGCGCGGGGCGAGGATTTTGAGACCGGCGACGATATCGTGTCCTACATTCGGAGCCGCGGTCTGATCGCACCCGATGCCGCGAACGTTCGCGGCGCCGCCGATCTTACGATCGACGACAGTTTCCTGGTCGCCAAGCGTATTGCGCTCGGACCGCTTCTCGACATGACATCGGCGTTCCTCGACGCACTTGACAGTCAGTACGAGCTCTTCGTTGAAGTGGAGCAGCCGGAACGTGCGACGCGGCTCAAGATCGAACTGGACGACAGAGACCGTCTCTCCCTGAACTGACACTCCGTCTCGCCGGTTCAGACCTTGCACGCGGCGGCTGTGTTCACAAGCCAAGCGCTGTTTTCAAAGTCGTCGCGGCTTCCGTCAACCGGACGGCATCCGCCGAGCGCAATACCAGGTCGGCAACCGGCTTACCGTCACGCAAGCGCGGATAACTCCCCATCGCCACATCGCGATAGCGTTGCTGATGCGCGGAAAAAATGTCGGCAATCTCGCTTTCGGGACGATCGACGGCGATCGTGACGGACAACATCTTATCGCCGGTTTCGAGATCGGGCGTGACTGCTTCGAGCATCGCCCGCATGATTTCCGGGACTCCGGCCATCACGATGACATTGCCGATGCGAAAGCCTGGCGCTCCTGACAGCGGATTGACGATCAACGAAGCACCGGCCGGAATCCGCGCCATCCTGAGCCGGGCGGGCGTCAAGGCAAGCCCGCGCCTCGAATAGTTTTCCGCGAGCAGCTTTTCGGCACGCGGGTCGACGTCGATCGGAACGCCACAGGCTTTTGCGATACTGTCGGCGGTGATGTCGTCATGCGTCGGACCAATGCCCCCGGTCGTGAAAAGGTAGTCATAACGTCCCTTGAGAGCATTTACGGCGGCACAGATCTCGGCCTCGTCGTCGGCGACAACGCGTACTTCTTTGAGCCGGATGCCGATGTTCGTCAGATGCTCGGCGATCACGCTGCTGTTCTGATCCTTGGTGCGACCGGACAGAATTTCGTCGCCGATAATCAAGACCGCCGCAGTTACTATGCGTTTGCCGCCCAACGCCCGCTCCTGTCCGATGTATTCCCGTTGCCGTCATAGCACTGCATTTCCCCCTTCGAAATACTTGCTCTCGCGCAGCATTGAGCAGATATGCGGAGCCATGAAATTCGCAACGCCCCTCACACCCGGAAAGCTCATTCAGCGCTACAAGCGTTTTCTCGCGGACGTTTTGACCGCCGGGGGCGTGACAGTGACCGCCACGTGCCCCAATACCGGCTCGATGCTTGGGCTGACGACGCCAGGATCGACGGTCTGGCTTTCGGAAAGCGACAGCCCGACGCGCAAATACCGCCATACCTGGGAAATGATCGAAAACGATCTCGGAGCCGGCCCGCACCTCGTCGGCATTAACACCGGGAAACCAAATGCGCTTGTAGCGGAAGCGATCGAAGCAGGCACGATCACTGAACTCGCGGGGTATCAATCGCTGCGCCGCGAAGTGCGATACGGCGAGAATAGCCGCATCGATCTTTTGCTTTCCGGAGGGCACGATCCACGCCCCTGCTATGTCGAGATCAAGAACGTGCATTTGATGCGGCAGGCGGGCCTCGCCGAATTTCCGGATTGCAAAACCGAACGAGGCGCCAAGCATTTGCGGGAACTTGCGGCCATGGTTGCTCAGGGTCATCGCGCCGTGACGGTGTTTCTCGTGCAGCGGGACGATGCGGAAATCTTCAGACTCGCGAGCGATCTCGATCCGGCATACGCGACAGCGTTTCAAACCGCGGCTGCTGCCGGCGTCGAGATGCTGTGCTATAGGTGCAAGCTGAGCCCAACGGAGATCACCGTCGAACGGCGGCTCGAGATTGCCGATCTGTTATGAACGATGCTCGGCTGGGGTGAAACGAAGTACCCTTCGGCGACGTACTCCTTTTCCAGCGCGCCAATCGCTGCGGCGCAATAAATGCGACCACCAAGGGAAAATGCCATGTACTCCCGCCGTGATTTCTCAAAACTGGGATTGGCCCTGGCCGGCGGCTTCGCCGGACTGAAGGGCGCCTCTACTCTCATCCAACCCAGTCAAGCCGACACGACCCCTGAAACATTCGAAGTGACGAAGACGGAGGAAGAGTGGAAGAAAATTCTCACTCCCGAGCAGTTCCAGGTCCTTCGCAAACACGGAACCGAGCGTCCAGGATCGTCGCCGCTTGACGCGAACGACGCAGCGGGCACGTATGTCTGCGCCGGCTGTGCTTTGGCGCTTTATTCGTCCGACACGAAATTCCACAGCGGCACGGGTTGGCCGAGTTTCTGGAAGCCGTTGGAAAACGCGATCGCGACCGCGCAGGACGACACGTATTCCATGATGCGCACGGAGGTGCATTGCCGACGATGCGGCGGCCATCTAGGACACGTATTCAACGATGGTCCGAAACCCACCGGCCTGCGCTATTGCATGAACGGCGTGGCGCTGAAGTTCGTCCCGAAAGGCGCGGCCTGACCCGCCGCGCGATACCTCAGGCGCTTCGTGCAAGCGCCGTGGCTTCGCTCGCGAGCAGGCTGGCCGTCTCGACTGCCGACAGCGGAGCACCAAGAAGCGCCCCTTGTCCATGCGATACGTTCAGCGCGAGCAAGTGTTGACGCTGCTCGTCCGTTTCAATCCCTTCGGCGACCACGGTGCAATTGAGCCGGTTAGCGAGTTCGGCGATCGAGCGTACGATCAGTTCGCTTTGCGCCGAGTGCCCGAGCTGGCTCACGAACAGCCTGTCGATCTTGATCCGGTTGAACGGGAATTTGACGAGGTAGCCGAGCGATGAGTAGCCCGTTCCGAAATCGTCGAGCGCTATCGATACGCCGATATCCTTCAGGCGCCGGAGAGATTCGATGGTCTCGTGATCGGCATGCATCAGACTTGCCTCCGTGACCTCGATTTCGAGTTCAAGGCGAGGTGCCGGAAAGCCTGTCGCCTTCAACGCCTTCTCGACAGATGCCGCAATGTTTCCGAATCCGACTCGCAGCGATGACATATTGATGCCGACGGGAACGTCGGACGGCCATTGGGCCGCTTGCCGGCATGCTTCCATGATGACCCAATTGCCGATGTCTTCCGCGATACCGATATCGATCGCGGTTGCAAGAAATTGGGCGGGCGTGAGCAATCCGCGAAGAGGATGCCGCCAGCGAACCTGGCACTCGAAACTCGTAATCATGTTCGTTTCGAGATTGCGGATCGGCTGATAGTAAAGCTCAAAGCCGTCGTTCAGGAGGGCGGCTCTAAGCCCAAGCTCAAGAACGCGGTGTTCTTCGGCCGATCGCTGCATATCAGCTTCGAAGATGCAGTACATGCCACGGCCTGCCCCCTTCGCGGCAAACATGGCAAGATCGGCTTGCTTCAGCAGCTGTTCGCCGCCGACACCGCTTTCGGACGCAAGCGCTACGCCGACACATGCGCCGATCTGCACTTTCTGACCTTCGAGGCTGTAGGGCTCGGAAAGCGACATTACGAGACGTTCTGCAAGCGAACTGGCGAAAGCTCGCTCGCAAATATTCTGCGCGACGATTACAAATTCATCGCCGCCGAGGCGGGCGACGAGATCTTCTTGACGCACCAAGTTTCCGATGCGCACCGCGACTGCTTTCAGAAGCGCATCGCCGACGCCATGGCCGAGCGCATCATTGACGGATTTGAAGCGATCGAGATCGATGTAGAATATGCTGTAGGCCATTGTGGCTGATGAGCGGCTATTCAACGCATTCAACCGAGCCATGAAGGCGCGGCGATTGGCGATCCCCGTCAAGCCATCCGTCATCGCGACACGTTCGGTTTTTTCGCGCGCCTCACTCAGGGCTGCGATCGTCTCCTCCAACCGGGCGACGGCCTCGAGTCGCTCAAGGAATAAGCGGCCCGTCGTTGCAATGAGACCGTAGAGGAACACAAGAAAGCTCAAGGCGAGCGCGCCGAGAACCACGTATTGATGGCCGAGGACGAAAATACACTTCAACGCCAGGGGCAAAAGGATGGTCGTGGCATAGATCACGGCAACGGCGGGTATCGGCGCCAGCAGAATGCTGCCGCTCGCCGCCATGCCCACGGCCAGCGCCATCAGGATCAGTTCGCTGTCGCCGTGAAGCACCCCGGCCCAGCGCGACGCCATGATCGCCCAGGGCAAGCCCAGGAGGAGCCCGAATAGCAAAGCGCATTTCGCGTCACGCAGCGGCGATTCCGGACCGGGCGCTGGAGATTGTCGCTTCAAGAAGCCGCGGCGGATGGAACGAATGCCAACGAACGAGCATATGGCGAGCGACATGGCTGCCCAGGCGGCAAGCTCGGCGCCGGGCACGAGGCCGTGAAAGGCAATGACAGCGATCACTACATTTACGGCATAGCCAGCCATCGCCGCGGGGGTAGCACGAGCTAGGCTCGCCAATTGGTCGAGGTGCACGCGGGTCAAGCCCGGCTGCTGAATGGCATGAAGTACGCTGAGCATCCGGCCTCGGCAGATTGGACAGAAAGTGCCATCTTAGGGTGCCGGGCTTAACGATTTGACACATGGAGCATTGAGACGTCGGCTTTCTACGAGGCAGCATTCCTTCCGGAGGCTCAAATAGTTAGCGGAGATAACGGAAATTCCCCCACCTCGACCTTGGCACCGGGCGGGCGGGCGTTTACCGAGGCGACGCGCCTTAAGGTTGCATCACCAATGCCTTCTATTTGCCGTTTGGCGAACGAACTGGGGCTATATTACCCACGGAAGCACCCGGCTTCGGTGGCAAGATCGTCGCGTAGATGGCTAAGGCAACGGCGTCTGCACCGGTTGCGCAACGGATTTACTTTGAAACCGCGTTTTCTGGTTCAGGGTCCGGCGACGCCCAAGCGTTTGCCCCTCGCCCCAATAGGATATGAGGGCGTCTCGTATCGGCAGGCCGATCAATCTGGAAACGAGCAAGAATGAGACTGCTGCGGTCAATCTTTACGCTTCTTGTCATCGGCGCGATCGGCGGCGGCGTCTACTACGTGATGCAGAACGGCACGCCAGGGGGCACCGCTAAATCACGCTTGGCTCGAAACGGCGGAGGTGCAGGGCCCGTCGCCGTCATCGCCAAGAGCGCCGAGACCGCAGATGTGCCCGTCTACCTCGAAGGCGTCGGCTCTGTGCGGGCGCTGAACATGGCGACGGTCCGGGCACAGGTCGACGGCATTCTGCTCAGCGTCAACTTCAAGGAAGGCCAGGACGTCAAGCGCGGCGATGTGCTCGCCAAGATTGATCCGGTCACCTATCAGGCCCAGCTCGACCAGGCCGTCGCGAAGAAGGCGCTCGATGAAGCGTTGCTCGCCAACACGAAACGGGATCTGGAGCGCTACCAGAAAGTTGGCACTCTTGCCGTCTCGCAACAGCAGATCGACACGCAGAAGGCCTTGGCGCAGCAGCAAGAGGCGCAGATCAAATCCGATAGCGCCGCGATCGAGAACGCCACGGCGATCCTCGGCTATACGACGATCGTGGCGCCGTTCGATGGACGCACCGGCATCCGGCTGGTCGATGAAGGCAACCTTGTCCACGCCGGAGACGCGGGCGGCATTGTCGTCATCACCCAGATTCAACCGATCTCCGTTGTCTTCACATTGCCGCAACAAGACCTTCCGGCACTGACCAAGGCCGACGCATCGGGCAAGCTTACGGCTCAGGCGCTCTCAACCGACAGTCAGACCGAACTCGATTCGGGCCTGCTCGAAGTGATCGACAACCAGGTCGACCAGCAGACCGGCACGATCCGTCTCAAGGCGAACTTCCCGAACGATAGGCGTCAGCTTTGGCCCGGGCAATTCGTGAACGTCCGCGTCCTCGTTGATACGCTTAAGAATGTCGTCGTAGCGCCGACAGAGGCTATCCAACGCGGCCCCGACGGCGACTATGTCTATGTCGTCCAGCCCGACAAAACCGTCTCGATGCGGCCGGTCAAGATTTCCCGCCAGGATGAAAAGCAGGCTGTCATCGCGGAGGGCGTCAAGCCTGGCGATACGCTCGTGGTCAGCGGTTTCAGCCGCCTCAAGGACGGAACCAGCGTCTCCGTCAGCGACGGTAAGATACCGCCAGCCGACACCGATGGAGCCGCAAAGCAGCAGCGTCGCCAAGGCGGAAAAGCCGCACACGTCGCCAACGAGGGCCAGCAGTCATCGGCCTCCGCGGCCGGTGTGCCGTTCGTCACAGGTTCAAACAACGATCCGACGCGGACGGTGGACAATACCAAACCCGATACACGACAGGACAGGCGGCATCATAGATCCACCAAGGATAACGGCACATCGCCATGAGCGTTTCGCGGCCCTTTATCGAGCGGCCCATCGCGACATCGCTGTTGGCGCTGGCGACAATCCTCGGCGGTATCCTCGGCTACCTTTCGCTGCCGATCTCATCGCTTCCGCAGGTCGATTTTCCAACGGTCGAGGTCACCACCGAACTTCCGGGCGCGAGCCCGGAGACGATGTCCACTCTCGTCACCGCATCGCTTGAGCGTCAGTTCGGCCAGATCCAATCGCTGTCGACAATGTCGTCGACGAGTTCGTTCGGATTGAGCCGCATTACGCTGCAGTTCAATCTTGATCGCGACATTGACGCGGCGGCGCAGGACGTGCAGGCCGCGATCAATGCCGCTGGCTCGACGCTGCCGAAGAATCTGCCCTATCCGCCTGTCTATTCGAAGGTGAACCCAGCCGATGCGCCGATCGTCACGCTTGCGCTGACATCCAATACGCTGTCGCTCAGATCGCTCTCCGACCTCGCCGATACGTTGCTGGCCCAGCGCTTGAGCTCGGTGTCGGGCGTGGGCCATGTCTCGATTGAAGGCGGCATCAAACCGGCGGTTCGCGTCGAAGCGGACGTGCGGCGGCTGGCGAGCTATGGCCTCAGCATGGCCGATCTCAGTGCCGCGATCAGCGCCGCCAACGTCGCCGGACCGAAAGGCTCGCTCGATGGCGACAAGCAGTCCTTCACCATCGCGGCGAACGATCAGATCGCGGATGCCAAGGCCTATAATGACATCATCGTTGCCTATCGCAACAATGCGCCAGTGCGCGTGAAAGACGTCGCGAAGGTCAGCGACGGCCTGGAAAATACGCGCGTCGGTGGCTGGTACCAGGGCAAACCCGCCGTCATTGTCGATATCCAGCGGCAACCGGGCGCCAACGTCATCGAAACGGTTTCTCGCATCAAGAACGAGCTGCCGCGCGTCGAGCGCAGCATGCCTGCCGGCGTCAATTTTCAAATCGTCAGCGATCGCACCGGCACGATCCGCGCATCCGTCCACGACGTCCAGTTCACGCTCGTTTTAAGTGTCGGGCTTGTCGTGATGGTCGTGCTGCTATTTCTGCGTTCGCTCCGGGCCACGATTATTGCCGGTGTCGCGCTTCCCGTATCTCTCATCGCCACGTTCGGCGTCATGTACTTCTGCGGTTTCAGCGTCGACAACCTATCGCTGATGGCTTTGACGATCGGAACCGGCTTCGTCGTCGACGACGCGATCGTGATGATCGAGAACGTCGTGCGCCATCTCGAAAAAGGCGAGAAGCCGATGAAGGCCGCGCTCGATGGCGCGCGCGAAATCGGCTTCACGGTCATCTCCCTGACGCTATCGCTGATCGCGGTGTTCATTCCGCTGTTGTTCATGACGGGACTCGTCGGACGCATGTTCCGCGAGTTTGCGCTGACGCTTACGATCGCGGTGGTCGTCTCAGCGGTCGTATCGCTGACGCTGACGCCGATGATGTGCTCGCGGCTTCTCAAGGGCGGCAGTCATGACGAAGGCGGTACCCGGCTCGGCCACCTGTTCGCCGGCTTCATGGATCGCGTGATCCAAGGCTACAAGCGCTCGCTGGAATTCGTGCTGCGTCATCAGACGGCAACGCTTTTCGTGGCGTTGCTGACGGTCGTCATCACGATCTGGCTCTACGTCATCATGCCGAAGGGCTTCCTTCCGGACCAGGACACCGGCGCGATTACGGCCGTTGTCGAGGGCGGACCGCAAATTTCGTTTACGGAAATGTCACGGTTGCAAAACGACGTTGCCAAGATTGTTGCCCACGACCCGGATGTGTCGGGCGTCGCCTCGATCGTCGGCATCGGACAGCTCAACGCGACGCAGAATGTCGGCAATCTCAAGATTCTCCTGAAGCTGCGCAGCGAACGCCAATCCAATGTCACGCAGGTAATCCAGCGCCTCAAGCATGAGGTGCGTTCCGTCGCCGGCACGACTGTTCATTTCCAACCCGTGCAGGACGTGCAGATTTCCACTCAGAGCAGCCGCGCGCGCTATCAGTATACGCTTGTGAGCACGGATGCCGCCGAGGTCTCGGAATGGTCGAAGCGGCTGGCGGAGGCGCTCAAGACGTCACCTTATTTGCGCGACGTGTCGTCAGAAGAGGTCGACGGCGGCCTGATTGCTAAAATCACGGTCGATCGCGTTCTCGCCGGCCGGTTCGGCGTTACGATGGCGGCTATCAACGACGCCTTGAGCAATGCCTTCGGGCAGCGCCAAGTCTCGACCATCTACGAACAGGCGAACCAGTATCGCGTGGTGCTCGAGGCGGCGCCCGAATATCGCAGCGACCCGTCGCGACTGAACCGTCTGTATGTTCCCTCGAGAACGACCGGAACGCAGGTTCTGCTGACCTCGGTTGCCTCGATGACCTACGAGACCGCGCCGCTCGCCATCAGTCACCAGGACCAATTCCCCGCGACCACGCTCAGCTTCAATCTTGGTCCGAACGCTTCCCTCAGCGACGCCTTACGGGCCATCGATACCGCCAAGAAGGAGATCAACCTTCCGGCGACCGTCAATGGCACGTTTTACGGCGACGCCGCGGAATTTTCGAAATCTCTGCAGGGCCAGCCCTGGCTCATTCTCGCGGCGATCGTCACGATCTACATCGTGCTCGGCGTACTCTACGAGAGCCTGATCCATCCGTTCACGATTTTGACGACGCTACCGTCGGCGGGCATCGGTGCGGCGCTGGCACTCGAGCTGACGGGGAACGACCTGTCGTTTGTTGCGCTGATCGGCATCATTCTCTTGATGGGTATCGTCAAGAAGAACGCTATCATGATGATCGACTTCGCGCTTGATGCGGAACGCGCGCGCGGCCTGTCTCCCGAAGCGTCGATCATGGAAGCCGCGCTTTTGCGTTTCCGTCCGATCATGATGACGACACTTGCCGCGCTTCTCGGTGCACTACCCTTGGCAGTCGAAAGCGGCACGGGCTCGGAGCTCAGGAACCCGCTCGGCATCACGATCGTCGGCGGGCTTCTGTTGAGCCAGCTTCTCACCCTCTACACGACACCCGTCATCTACCTGACGATGGAGCGGCTCCGCGCGCGCCTCACAGGCAAACGGGCCGACCGGATACCGCAACCTGCTCCGGCGGCCGACAATGCCGACGCTGAGCAAGAGCCGCGCCGTGGCTTCGAAGAAGCGGCCGAGTAATGCCATGAACGTCTCGCGCATCTTTATCGAACGGCCGATCGGGACAGCGCTTCTCGCTGTCGGCGTCTTCCTCGCGGGCGCCATGGCATACGTCTTTCTGCCGGTCGCCAGCATGCCGTCGATGGAATTCCCAACGATCCGGGTCAACGTCACGCGACCCGGCGCCGATCCCGCGACGATGGCCGCGAGCGTCGCGGCGCCGCTCGAGCGACGGCTGGGTGAAATTGCCGGCGTCACCGAAATGACATCGAGGAGCTCGCTCGGCACGACCGCCATCACGATGCAGTTCGAACTATCCCGCAGCGCGGACGGCGCGGGCCGCGACGTGCAGGCGGCGCTGAACGCCGCGACCGCCGATCTTCCGGGCGACCTGCCACAAGTGCCGACATTCAGGAAATACAATCCGTCGGGCGCACCGATCCTGATCCTGGCGCTGACGTCCGACACGATGCCGACGAGCGGCATCTATGACACCGCCGATACCATCATCGGCCAGCGCATTTCACAGGTCGACGGGGTGGCGGATGTTTCGGTCAGCGGCGCCGATCAGCCGGCGACTCGCATCCAGGTCGATCCGGCATTGACGGCCGCGATGGGCGTCAGCTTCGAACAGGTCCGCCAAGCCGTCGAAGCGGCGAACGATCTTTCTCCCATCGGCTCGATCGACGGCGGTTCGCAAAGCATCATCCTCGCGAGCAATCCGCAGATTCTCGATCCGGACGAATATAAAAACATTGTCGTCAAGAATAAGCCGAACGGCGATGTCGTGCGTGTGGGCGATGTGGCCAAAGTCATGCTTGCTACGCGCAACCGGCTGTCTTCCGCACGATTCAATAACAAGCCCGCCGTTCTCCTGATCATCACCAAGACGCCGGAAGCCAACGTCATCGACACGGTCGATCGTGTCAAAGCTTTGTTGCCTCAGCTCAAGCAATGGATTCCGGCAGGTGTCAATATTTCGGTCTTATCGGATCGCACCGGAACTATTCGCGCGTCCGTGCACGATATGCAGCTGACGCTCGGCATTACGATCCTGCTCGTGATGTCTGTCGTCTTTGTTTTTCTGAGGCGCTCGACGCCGACGATTGCGGCAGGCATTACCGTACCGCTGTCGCTTGCCGGCACGTGCGCTGCGATGTGGGCAGCCGGATATTCGATCAACAATCTGACACTGATGGCGTTCGCAGTCGCAGTCGGCTTCGTCGTCGACGACGCCATCGTCATGATCGAAAACGTCTATCGTAACATGGAGCGCGGAATGACGCCGATGCAGGCCGCGCTCGAAGGGGCGCGCCAGATCGGCTTCACGGTCATCTCGATTTCGGTATCTCTGATTGCGGCGTTCATTCCGGTGCTGTTCATGACGGGTATCGCCGGGCGGTTGCTGCATGAGTTCGCGATGACGCTGACGTTTTCGATCGTCATTTCGGCTATCGTGTCATTGACGGCCACGCCGATGATCTGCGCGCATTTCATCAAAAGCGGCGCGGAGCACCGTAAATATCTCGCCGACCGGCTGTTTGAAGGCGCCCTTGGGCTGATCGTCCGCACCTATGCGTTCACGCTCAGGATTGCGCTCCGCCATCAGGCGATCATGCTGACCGTGTTCGTCGCGACCATCGCGCTGACGATCCATTTCTATCAGGTTCTGCCCAAGGGCTATCTGCCCGATGACGACACGGGTCTCATCATCGGCGCGACCGAAGCCAATGCCGACACCTCCTTCGAGAACATGAGCAAGCTCCAGGATCGTGCGTTGAAAATCGTTCTCGCCGATCCGGCGGTCCAGAGCGTCGGCTCATCGATGGGCAGCAGCGGATTCAACCCCACGCTCAATCAGGGCCGCATGTACATCGGCCTCAAACCTCTCGCCGAACGTGACAATGTCTCGACGGCCGAGGTGATCGACCGGCTCCGCAAGCCACTCGGCAAGATTGTCGGATTGGCGACGCGCCTGATGCCGTCACGAGATATCCGTACCGGCGCACGCCAAGGAAAAGCCGACTATCAGTACACGCTTTGGTCCTATGACGATAAGCTTTACGATTGGGTCGCCAAAGCAGTCGCAGCCGTGCGCACGGTGCCGGGCGTCGTCGACGTCAGCTCCGATCGCGAACAAGGTGGCCTTCAGCTCAATGCCGTCATTAATCGCGACACGGCCTCGAAGCTCGACGTCTCGATCGCCGACATCGATACGGCGCTCGCAAACGCCTTCTCGCAGCGCCAGTTTTCGACGATCTACGGCGACCGCAACCAGTATAAGGTCATCATCGAGGTCGATCCAAAGCTCCAACGCGATCCGCGCGACCTCGACCGCATCTACGTGCCGAGCGCCAACGGCACCCTCGTTCCGCTTTCAAGTCTCGTGAAGCTCGAACGGGATATCGCGCCGCTCGTCATCAATCACCAAGGCCCGTTCCCGTCCGTTACGATCAACTACAGCCTACGGCCCGGCGTCAGCATGGACACGAGCCTGCGCGGTATCGAGAAAGCTCTTGGCGAATTGCACATGCCCGAGACGATCCGGGGCGAGCCTGCGGGTGACGCCAAGGCTTTCGCGGAGCAGGCCCGCATGCAAACCCTGCTGATCGTCGCCGCCCTCGTCGCCATCTACATCGTGCTCGGCGTGCTCTACGAAAGCCTTGCGCATCCGCTGACCATCATTTCCACTCTGCCATCAGCAGGGCTTGGCGCTCTGCTCGCGCTGCAGACGGCAAACATGGATCTCTCGGTGATCGCCCTGATCGGCGTCATCTTGCTCATCGGCATCGTCAAGAAAAACGGCATCATGCTCGTCGATTTCGCGCTCAGCGCTGAGCGCGAACGTGGATTGTCGTCGCAGGAGTCGATCTATGAAGCCTGCCTGCAACGCTTCAGGCCGATCCTGATGACGACGCTCGCCGCGCTGCTCGGCGCGGTTCCGCTGGCCGTCGCCATCGGCCCAGGTTCCGATATCCGCCGTCCTCTCGGCATCACGATCATCGGCGGTCTTGTCGTATCGCAGGCGCTGACGCTCTACACGACGCCGGTCATCTATCTGTTGCTCGAAAAGCTGAAGATCAGGGTGTCCCGCTGGCGTGGGAAGGACAGCAGCTCGCCCGTTTCGGCCTGAGCCGGCCGTGGATGAGGCCGGTCGTCATTGTCGTTCTCGGCCGCGCTTAGCGTACCGCACCGAATTTGCGTCGATCGAAAAAGGCGAGTGGCTCGCGGCGTAAAATTACTTTGCAATGGCCCTCGCGGAGCGCAAAAATTTCCGCGGTGGTGGGCTGGATGCGTCCTGGATATCCGCCGTGGCGTTGTTCTCGCCAAGGAGCCGCATGTCCCTTTTTTCGCACCACGACCTTCATCAGTTCATTGCCGACTACGGCTATTGGGCGATCGCGCTGTTCGTCGGCCTCGAAAGCATGGGCATTCCGTTGCCCGGCGAGACGATCCTGATCATTGGGGCGGGCTACGCCGGTAGCCATGGCGGCAGCCTGGCATTAGTGACCTTGAGCGCCGCGCTCGGCGCCATCATCGGCGACAACCTGGGCTATGTCGTCAGCCGCCAGCTCGGCACGAGATTTCTGCAGCGTTACGGATCGAAAATCGGCGTGACTCCGGCGCGCATCAAGCTCGGCCAGTATCTTTTCATGCGCTACGGCGGCAAGGTTGTCTTCGTCGGCCGTTTCATTGCGGTGCTGCGTTTCCTGGCAGCCTTTCTTGCTGGCACCAACCGCATGCTATGGCCCCGGTTCCTCGTTGCGAATGCCGCAGGCGCCATCGTCTGGGCGACGGTGGTTGCCGTTGCCGCCTATTCGCTTGGCCGAGGAATTCATGCGATACGAGGGCCGGTCGGATTGATCACTTTTGCCCTTGCCGTTGCGGCGCTTGTCGCAATCTTTCTTTATCTGCGCCGGAACGAAGCTGCGATGCAGGCAGCGGCAGAGAAAGCCCTGCCCGGTCCTGTTGTCTGAGTGCTTAAATCTTGGATTTCGTTCGTCCTCACTGCTGGCAGCGTCAGCGGACGAGGTTCGGGTTTCTCACCGTCGGATTGCGGAAGAACGGATTATAGTCCTTCTTGATGGGCTTGGGGTACATCGACGTCGTCGACGTTGTCGTCGGCACACCCGGGCCTTGCGGCGCGCTTAGGCTCGGCGGGTTTCTGATAATTGTCGGATTGGGAGGCGCGACGGGACGGCGCCGCACCGTCTGGGCATGCGCCGAAAGCGCGAAGGCCAGTATCGCCGCAATGGCAAGAATCGCTTTCATCACCCCCCGGCCCCCAAAAAGAATCGCGGCTTCCCCTGCCAACGCTAGCAGCGGATATATAGTCTTGAAATCCGTTACCGCCAAATCCGGCGCTTCATCAACACAAACCGGCGGGCCGCATCACTTCCGTCGGTAAAATTGCCTATTTGCATGTCGGGAGCCAATCGATGCCGATCACGCGCCTCACCAAGGTGGTTATGTGTTTTGCCCTCGGGCTCTTCTGTTTGCTGGTCGCGTTCGACAACGTCTTCGACTACGGAACGAACTATACGTTCGTACAGCATGTGCTCAGCATGGACACCACCTTCCCGGAGAACGGTCTCAAATATCGCGCGATCACGAACCCGCTTGCGTGGCAGGCGGCTTATGCCGCTATCATCGCGGCTGAAGGTTTTGCGGGTCTTCTGTTCGTGGCAGGCGGCATCAGGCTTTTACGCTGGCGAAATGCTTCAGCCGCCGACTTCAATCGCGAAAAAGGCTACGCAGTCGCGGGCGGCGCGCTTGCCTTTCTGATCTGGTTCTTCGGATTCACGGTCGTTGGCGGCGAATGGTTCGCCATGTGGGAATCGAAAGTCTGGAATGGACAGGAAGCGGCGTTCCGCTTCTACATAACCGCGCTCGCCGTTTTGATCTTTCTCAATCAGCCCGATAGCGAAATTCCAGACTGATCCTCCGTTGGAACTCGGTGCCATGCAGCTATCAGGCTCGGCGCCTCCGCCGTCGCCCATCAAGGCGACGATGACGTTTCGGATGTTTCCGACGTTCCAGACTTCTCAATGCCTGCATCCGGTGCGAGGCTTGGCACGACGCCGTCCTCCGCTTCGGTTTGCGTCACCGTCCCATACTTTTCAGAGTGGCTCGGCTGGTTGCCGAAGTCATAACCCATTGCCAACAGTGCCAGAATAGCCGCGGCTGCCGCAGCCAGCGGCAGGCGCCGCCATTCGTTATTGGGGCCTGTAATCCGCGGGTCGCCATCACGCATCATCATTGGATGCCCTCCACGAACATTGATTCCGATTAACGGAACAACGGGAGGTTTGGTTCCATCACGGCCTGACGGCGAGAACGTCTACGGCTCGATTCATCTTCGAGCCCAACCTCATCCGACGGCGTCTCCACTTTAAGTTAGCGACTGCTGCGAAGCGTCGCGCCCCCCCATTTCCTTGCGAGCCGGAGCTCCGCAGCAAGCGCCGATTTCGACTCACATCTCGACGATGACGCGTGCATGCCAGGCGATGCCGAATGCGTTCTCGCTTCCCTTCCCATTCGTTCGATTGCGCTTGATTTCATGTTGATAGCGGCATGTTTTCAATCGAGGAGCTGCGCGACTTCTATGACGCATCCATCGTGCTGAAAAAATGCGCATGACCTAGCTTTCTGCAAGCGCAGGCCTATACTTTCTCATACCCCCGCAAACGTTTTCCTAGTAATTTCATCAAGCCGTCTTTTGTCTAAGATCAAGACCAAATATAACGTATCACGATAGATCGAAAACGATAGCGCGAGTGAGCCAATCGATTGGTGATCGTCAATGCAAGTGTCCAGTTCTCGACGCATCTCGGTGTTGTTCGTTACTACATGGGCCTTCACGGCATGTTTCGCAGTCTGGATGATGTTCGGGGTGACGGGCATCCCTATCCGCACGCAACTCGGCCTTGATTCGACCGAGTTCGGCATTCTCACGGCGACGCCGGTTCTCTCCGGCGCAATTTTCCGGCTGCCGCTCGGCATCTGGACCGATCGCTTGGGCGGACGGCGTATTATGTTCGCTCTGCTGATTGGCTGCGCCGTTCCGGTTTGGATTTCGGCCTATGCGACGACACTCTGGCAATTCCTGCTTCTAGGGCTTGCACTCGGGCTCGTAGGCGCCGCGTTCTCGGTTGGAACGCCTTACGTCGCGCGTTTTTTCTCGAAAGAACAGCGCGGCTTCGCAATGGGCTTCTTTGGCGCCGGCACGATCGGGGCCGCGCTCAACATGTTCGTCGCCCCCTCCCTCATCACTGCTTATGGCTGGCAGATGGTGCCAAAGGTCTACGCGGTGGTCTTGATTGTCACAGCTGTGATATTCTGGATATTTTCCGCGCCGGACCCGGCCCGCACTGCAGCGGCGCCTTCCATGGTGAAGCAACTGAGCGTTCTCCGCGACCCGCGCGTCTGGAAATACTGCCAATACTACTCGATCGTGTTTGGGGGGTTCACGGCACTGTCGGTCTGGATGCCGCAGTATTTCAAGTCCGAATATGAGCTTTCGATTGCGCAAGCCGCGCTGCTCGCCGCCTGCTTCGCGCTCCCTGCCGGCGTATTCCGGGCGCTCGGCGGCTGGCTGTCGGATCGCTTCGGAGCCCATGCCGTGACCTGGTGGGTTTTGTGGGTAGCGTGGGTCTGCCTGTTCATCCTCTCCTATCCGAGGACTGACCTGATCGTACACACGATCCACGGCCCGGCAGGATTCTCGATCGCGCTGCCGAGTTGGCTGTTCACTGCACTGCTCTTCATCCTCGGCGTGGCTTTCGCCCTTGGCATGGCGTCGACCTTCAAATACATCGGCGACGACTTTCCGGACAACATGGGCGCAGTCTCGGGCATTGTCGGCATGGTCGGTGGCCTCGGCGGTTTTCTCTTGCCCATCATGTTCGGCGCCATCCTCGACCGGCTCGGTGTCAATTCCAGCTGTTTCATGCTGCTTTACGGCATCGTCTGGGTGTCGCTGATCCTCAATTATCTGACCGAAGTCCGGCGTACCCCCGTGATGGGCGAGACAATGGGAATTGAATTGCTCACCCCGGAAATGCCGCGATAGAATTAGGAAAAGGAGTGGCTACATGAGCCATTTTCTAGAACGCCTCACCTATCTCTCCCGTCGCCGCGAACCTTTCGCGGATGGTCATGGAGAACTTCGCGACGAAGACCGCATGTGGGAGGAAGGCTACCGGCAGCGCTGGCAACACGACAAGATTGTGCGCTCCACCCACGGCGTCAACTGCACCGGCTCGTGCTCGTGGAAGATCTACGTCAAGAGCGGCGTCGTCACCTGGGAGACGCAGCAAACCGACTATCCGCGCACTCGTCCCGGTATGCCCAACCATGAGCCGCGCGGCTGCCCGCGAGGCGCCTCCTACAGCTGGTATCTCTATAGCGCCAGCCGCCTCAAGTATCCGATGGTGCGTGGCCGCCTCGCAAAGGCTTGGCGCGAGGCACGCAGGACGCTCCCACCCGTCCAAGCTTGGGCATCGATCGTCGGCAACGAAAAGATCGCAAAATCCTACAAGGAAATGCGCGGGCGCGGCGGCTTCGTGCGTTCGACCTGGGAGGAAGTGGCCGAGATCATTGCGGCAGCCAACGTCCACACGATCAAGACATGGGGGCCGGACCGCGTCGTCGGCTTCTCGCCTATCCCTGCCATGTCGATGGTATCCTATGCCTCGGGCGCGCGTTATCTCAGTTTGATCGGCGGCACGCTTCTGTCGTTTTACGATTGGTATTGCGACCTGCCGCCATCGAGTCCGCAAACTTGGGGCGAGCAGACAGATGTGCCGGAATCGGCGGACTGGTACAATTCCGGCTACATCATTGCCTGGGGTTCAAACGTCCCGCAGACGCGCACGCCGGACGCACATTTCTTCGTTGAAGCGCGTTACAACGGCACCAAGGTCGTCGCGGTCACTCCGGACTATGCGGAAGTCGCCAAACTTTCCGATCTTTGGCTTCATCCGAAGCAAGGCACAGACGCCGCGCTCGCGATGGCGATGGGCCACGTCGTCCTCAAGGAATTCTTCCTCGATCGCAAGACGCCCTACTTCGAAGATTATTGCCGCCGCCTCACAGATATGCCGATGCTCGTCAAGCTCCGCAAAGACGGCGAACGCTTCGTGCCCGACCGCTATCTTCGGCAGAGCGACTTGCCGGGCGCATCGACCTCGCCGCGCGCCGACTGGAAGACCGTTGCCACAGCTGAGGAAAGCGGCGACCTGATCGTGCCGCAAGGTTCAGTAGGCTATCGCTGGCCGGCTGAAGATGAACGCGCGGGACGTTGGAATCTCGAAGAGAAGGACGGCGAGACGGGCAAGGAAGCCCGTTTGGCGCTCAGCCTCATTGACAGGCGCGATGATGTGCTGTCGGTCGCATTCCCCTATTTCGGCGGAACACTTCACGATCATTTCCCGCAGAACGATCAGGGCGGCGACGTTCTCACACGCAAAGTGCCGGTACGCCGCATCGCGTTGGCGGACGGCGAATCTTACGTTGCGACCGTGTTTGACCTTATGTGCGCCAACTACGGTCTCGACCGCGGTCTCGGCGGCGCGTGCGCCAAAAGCTTCGACGACAACGTGCCCTACACGCCCGCCTGGCAGGAGTCGATTACCGGCGTCCCTGCCGATAAGGCCATTGCTGTCGCGCGCGGCTTTGCCGAGAACGCCGAGAAGACCAAGGGCCGCTCGATGGTGATCATCGGCGCCGGCATGAATCACTGGTACCACCAGGACATGGGCTATCGCAGCATCATCAACTTCCTGATGATGTGCGGCACCGTGGGTGTGTCGGGCGGCGGCTGGGCGCATTACGTCGGCCAGGAAAAGCTGAGGCCGCAGACCGGCTGGACGATGCTCGCCTTTGCCCTCGACTGGGTGCGCCCACCGCGGCACATGAACGGCACTTCGTTTTTCTACGCGCACAGTGATCAGTGGCGTTACGAGAAGCTCAACGTCGACGAGCTGTTGTCGCCGCTTGCCGATCCGGCAGCCTATCGCGGCAGCATCATCGACCTGAATGCGCAGGCCGAGCGTATGGGCTGGTTGCCGTCGGCGCCGCAGCTTGCCGTCAATCCACTGACGCTCGCAGCCGAGGCGGAGCGCTCGGGCGTCGCCGTGAAAGATCACGTTATCGCGGGGCTCAAATCGGGTAAGATCGCGATGTCGTGCGAAGATCCCGACAACCCGACGAACTTCCCGCGCAACCTGTTCATCTGGCGCTCAAACCTGTTTGGATCCTCCGGCAAGGGCCATGAGTATTTCCTGCGCCACTTCCTCGGTACGCGTCATGGTCTGCAGGGCAAGGATCTCGGCGAGATGGGCGGGCAGAAACCCAAGGACGTGGTTTGGCGCGATCCGGTACCGGAGGGCAAGCTCGATCTTGTGGTCACACTCGACTTCCGCATGTCGACGAGCTGTCTCTATTCCGACATCGTGCTGCCGACCGCGACCTGGTACGAGAAGAACGATCTCAACACTTCCGACATGCATCCCTTCATCCATCCGCTGTCGGCGGCGGTGGATCCCGTCTGGGAATCGCGCAGCGATTGGGAAACCTACAAGACGATCGCAAAGCGCTTTTCGGAACTCGCGGCGGATCACCTCGGCGTCGAACGCGATGTCGTGCTGACGCCAATCCAGCACGACACGCCGGCGGAGATCGCTCAGCCATTCGACGTCAAGGACTGGAAGAAGGGCGAATGCGACCTCGTGCCGGGCGTCACCGCACCGCAGATTACGGTGGTCGAGCGCGACTACCCGAACACCTACCGCCGCTTCACCGCACTCGGTCCGCTTGCAGACAAGCTCGGCAACGGCGGCAAGGGCATCTCCTGGAATACCGATGTGGAGGTGAAAGGTCTCGGCGCGCTCAACTATCGGGTCAATGACGGCGGGCCGACACACGGTCGGCCGCGCATAGAAACCGACATCGACGCAGCGGAAACGATCCTCTATCTCGCGCCCGAAACCAACGGCGAAGTTGCGGTGAAGGCATGGGCCGCACTCGGCAAAGCAACGGGGCGCGACCACACCCATCTTGCTGAGACGCGCGAGGATGAAAAGATCCGCTTCCGCGATCTGCAGGCGCAACCGCGCAAGATCATCTCATCGCCTACCTGGTCCGGCATCGAGAGCGAGCATGTCAGCTACACGGCCGGCTACACCAATGTGAATGAGCTGATCCCGTGGCGCACGCTGACCGGCCGACAGCAGTTCTATCAGGATCATCAATGGTTCCGCGACTTCGGCGAGAGTTTCGCGGTTTACCGGCCGCCTATCGACACCCGCACCACCGCAGCCATGCTCGGCAAGAAGCGAAACGGCGAAAAAGAGATCGTGCTCAACTTCATTACCCCGCATCAGAAATGGGGCATCCACTCGACCTACACTGATAACCTCATCATGCTGACGCTGTCGCGCGGCGGTCCGATCGTGTGGATTTCGGAGATCGACGCAAAAGCAGCGGGCATCGTCGACAACGACTGGATCGAGCTCTTCAATCTGAATGGGGCGATCACAGCGCGCGCCGTCGTGAGCCAGCGGGTGAACGAAGGCATGTGTCTGATGTATCACGCGCAGGAAAAGATCGTAAACGTGCCCGGCTCACAGATCACCGGCCAGCGCGGCGGCATCCATAACTCGGTCACCCGTACCGTTCTGAAGCCAACGCACATGGTCGGCGGCTATGCGCAACTTTCCTATGGCTTCAATTATTACGGGACGGTCGGTTCGAACCGCGACGAGTTCGTGGTACTCCGCAAGCTTGCCAAGGTCGAATGGCTTGACCGTTCCAATCCTGTCGATCCGATTGCCGAGGAGGCCGCATCATGAAAATACGTGCGCAAATCGCGATGGTGCTGAACCTCGACAAGTGCATCGGCTGCCATACCTGCTCGATCACCTGCAAGAACGTTTGGACCTCACGGCAGGGGATGGAATACGCTTGGTTCAACAACGTCGAGACCAAACCCGGCATCGGCTATCCCAAAGACTGGGAGAACCAGAAGCGCTGGCAAGGTGGTTGGGAGCGAAAGAAGAACGGCAAGATCGCACCCAAACAGGGGGGACGCCTGTCGATCCTCTCCAAAATCTTCGCCAACCCTAACCTGCCTGAGATTGACGACTATTACGAACCCTTTACCTTCGATTACGAGCATCTTCAGAAGGCGCCCGAGCTGCCGACCTCACCCGTGGCGCGGCCGCTGTCGCTCATTACCGGCCAGCCGATGGAAAAGATCGAATGGGGACCGAACTGGGAGGAAATTCTAGGCGGCGAGTTCGACAAGCGCTCGCAGGACTACAATTTCGAGGCAGTGCAGAAGGACATTTACGGTCAGTTCGAAAATACCTTCATGATGTACCTGCCGCGGCTGTGCGAACACTGCCTCAATCCGAGCTGCGTTGCCTCCTGCCCCTCCGGTTCGATTTACAAGCGCGAGGAGGACGGCATTGTCCTTATTGATCAGGACAAGTGCCGCGGATGGCGCATGTGCGTCTCAGGCTGCCCCTACAAAAAAATCTATTACAATTGGACCTCGGGAAAGGCCGAAAAGTGCATCTTTTGCTATCCCCGCATCGAGTCTGGCCAGCCTACGGTTTGCTCGGAAACCTGCGTCGGACGCATCCGCTATCTCGGCGTGCTGCTCTACGACGCTGACGGCATCGAGCGTGCGGCTTCCGTCGGAGACGAGCAGGATCTCTATGAGGCGCAGCTTAAACTGTTCCTCGACCCCTATGATCCGGAGGTTGTGGCTAAAGCGCGCGCCGATGGCGTTCCGGACGCGTGGCTCGAGGCGGCGAAGCGGTCGCCAGCCTACAAGATGGCCGTCGACTGGAAGATTGCTTTCCCGCTGCACCCTGAGTACCGCACGCTCCCGATGGTCTGGTATGTGCCGCCGCTCTCACCGATCCAATCGCACGCCAACGCTGGTGCGATCGAGGCAAACGGCGAGATTCCGGACGTTCGATCGTTGCGCATTCCCGTCCGTTATCTCGCCAACCTGCTGACCGCCGGCGCGGAGGAGCCGATCATTGCCGCGCTCGAGCGCATGCTCGCGATGCGCGTCTATTTCCGACAGCGCCAACTCGGCGCGGGCGATGGGCAGGCGGTTCTCGATCAAGCAGGACTTTCCGTGGCTCAGGTTGAGGAGATGCACCGCTATCTCTCGATCGCCAACTACGAAGATCGCTTCGTAATCCCGACGAGCCATCGCGAGCAGGCCGAGGATGCCTATGGTCTGAAAGGCTCGTGCGGCTTCACCTTCGGCAACGGCTGCGATTTCGGACCGCCGCATTCAACGTTATTCGGTGGCAAGATGGGCCGCCGCAAGCTCACGCCCATCCGGCCGCTCGATACGTGAGGAGTTGATCATGCTTGTGTTCAAGGCGCTGAGCGCCCTCCTCTCCTACCCGACCGCCGAGCTGCGCGACGCGCTGCCCGAAATCGCAGCCGTCATCGCCGCGTCACCGCTCATCGCGCCAAGTGAGCGCAGTGAACTTCTCAGCCTGGTCGACGAGATAGGCGAGGGCAACCTTCTCGCGGCGGAGGAACGCTATGTAGATCTTTTCGATCGCGGCCGAGCGCTCTCGTTGCACCTTTTTGAGCACTTGCATGGGGACGGTCGCGATCGCGGCGAGGCTATGGTCGAACTGAAGCAGCTTTATGCCGCTGGCGGCTTCGACCTCGCGGCGCGAGAGCTCCCCGACTATCTGCCGGTCGTGCTCGAATATCTCAGCCACAGGGATATAGCAGAGGCGCGCGACATGCTGGCCGACTGCGCACATATCCTTACCGCCATCGGTCGCTCGCTGGTGGCGCGACGCAGCCGCTACGCCGCCGTTATGCAGGCGTTACTGGTCCTGGCCGGCAATGAACCCATTGACGCCACCAAGATTCCGCCGGTCCACGAACGGATCGAAAAACTCGATGAGGATTGGGCCGAGAAACCTGCTTTCGCCGACGCCGAACCTCGGCAAGCTGGATGATCGAAAAGGAGATTGCCATGCTCTCCAACGCATACGTCAATACGCTGCTGTTCGGAGTGTACCCCTACATCTGCCTCGTGGTGCTGCTGATCGGAAGCCTTATCCGCTTCGATCGCGAGCCATACACCTGGAAGAGCGACTCATCGCAGACGCTGCGGAAGCGCGAGCTTCGGCTCGGTTCCAACCTCTTCCATTACGGCGTCATCGTCGTGATCCTCGGCCACTTCGCTGGCTTTCTCGCGCCGCACTGGGCCGTCGACTGGGCGCTGTCGCCGGCTGCACACCAACTTCTTGCCATGGTGGTGGGAGGCATTGCCGGCACCATTGCAATCATTGGTCTGACGATTCTCATCCACCGACGGCTCACGGATCCGCGCATCCGGCTCAACAGTCGCAAGTGGGATATCACCATCACCTTTATGCTGTGGTTGCAGCTCGCGCTTGGACTGCTCACGGTGCCATTGTCGGCCTACCACATGGACGGCGAACTCTTCGAAACGTTATCGAGCTACGTCAAGGGTATCGTCACTCTCGACGGTGGCGCAGCAGCGCTGATGGTCGGGGTGCCGCTAACCTACAAACTTCATATCCTGCTCGGCTTCACGCTGTTCCTCGTCTCACCGTTCACGCGCATGATCCATATCTGGAGCGGCGCCGGCGCTCTCGCCTATCTTTTCCGGCCTTATCAGATCGTGCGCACCCCGAAGACCCGGGCCGAGGAGCCGGTGCGGTCATGATTTTATCGGTCAACGGTATAGCCGTGACAGTCGATCGCGATTCTTCGGCGGAAATGGCGGCCGCACGCGAGCTTCTCAGGCAGCGAGCCATCGATCTTGGTTTGCTCGATGCGGCAACCGACGACAACGCGACAGTCGAGGAGGCGATCGAGACCCTCCTCGACAAAGAGGTGACGACGCCTGTCGCGACGGAGGCGGAGTGCCGCCGCTACTACGAGCAGAACCCCACCGAGTTCGACAGCGGCGATCTAGTCTATGCGCGACATATCCTGTTCCAGGTAACGACGCAGGTAAATGTTCCGGAAATCCGCGCGCGCGCTGAAAAAACGTTGAACGATTTGCTACGTGAACCTGATCGCTTCGAAGAGCTGGCGCGCGAATTATCGAACTGTCCATCAGGACAACATGGCGGCAATCTTGGCCAGCTCGCCCGCGGCGACACCGTGCCAGAATTCGAAAAAGCCCTGTTCCAATTCGGAGCTTCCGGCATCTTGGGAGCGCTTGTCAAAACCCGCTATGGATTTCACATCGTCGCTGTCGATAAGCTGATACCGGGCGAAAAGGTGCCGTTCGAGCTGGTGCACGAGCAGATTGCCGAGCGTCTGCGTTCTAGGGTCGAAGAAAGGGCGTTGCGGCAGTACGTGAGCGTATTGGCAGGGCGCGCAGAGGTGCAAGGCGTAGATCTTGCGGCCAACGCCTCGCCGCTGGTTCAATGAGCGCGGAAAATTCGCTTTGTCGGCCCCGCCCCTGGCTAGGCTGCTGGAATCCATTTTCCCATGACGTAGCCGAAGGCAACGGCATCCGGATTTTTCTTGGCCGATCGCTGCAGCTCTTGCAAAGCTTCAATCTCGACCGAGGCATTACAGGTGCTGCACACCGCCTGCCGGTCAGTTAAACCCTCATGACCGGCGCGGTGTTTCGATAAACGCATCTCGAGATGCATATCGTAGCCGCTTACGAGAAAGACCTTCCTACCCGTAACTTCAACCGTTGGGCACGTCATAGCACCCCCATTAAGCGATTATTCTTACCGCATTTTGATCCGCAAAAATCGTTTTTTGGATAGGACGGCTTGCCTCACCATCGGGACGCAAGGGCGCTCCTTGCGCCATCATCAGCGCAATTCTCAAATCATCCGGTTTTGAAAATTCATCGGTAAAATTTTAACGATCACGAAGCAGAAGCACCACCATCGGCTCTAAGAATTTTCGATGGCAATGTGCGATGCAGCGAGTGAGTACCCTTGACATCGAGATTTATCGGAGCAAGCTCAGCCATTGTGGTGCCGTCGCTTCCAGATAAGCATGTAGCGCATACTGGAAAGTACCATTGGTTGAGAGGATTGGCGTCACATGGCTTAACAGCGAGTGGAGGAAGGATGACACCACCCGAGAGTCACCTTGGACCACGCCTTAGCGCTAGGTCCCGGCTCTGTGGCGAGCTAGCGATCTGATCAAGCCGACGGAGTCGAAATCGTATCAAAAATTGGCAGCTTCATGCGAGGGAGAGATCCAGGATCCGGATTTCAGAGCCTCGCCCTAGAAGTCCAGCTAATCTGGACTGGTCATCCAAGACAACAGCCCCGTTTGATGCAAAGCGCGCAGCGGGGCTTCATCTTGAATTCTCGCAATCAACGAACAGCTCTATCCGCTTCGACGCAAATGGACGCTGGTGAGCCACCATGGAAAATGAAAAATTCAATCTGTCGCTGCGCAAATTTTTGAAACACGTCGGTGTCACATCGCAGCAGGAAGTCGAACGTATCGTTCGCGAACGTCACCTCGAAGGTACGGGCAAGCTCCGGCTAAAAATGGTTCTCACGGCCGAAGGGACCAACCTCAACCACGTTATCGAGGACGAGATTGACCTCGGCTAAGGAAAGCGCGATAGCAGCGGTGGACCTCGGATGAGACCGATCAAATCCAGGTAGGCAGGACGTTGATCTCCACGCGCAGCAACCATTACGGCGAGAGAATGCTGCGGATGCGGATCGCGGTCATACCGGTAACACGATCGGCATCCATCCAGCCGCATTCAGCAGTTCGCTGAATTCCCACCAAGCATTGTCGCATTCGCCAGCTCGGCTTAACGAGAAGACCGACTTCACGCGGTCATCAGGAATTTTGCCTAGACTCAGGTTCTTTCTCGACGCGGAAGATCACTTCGTCATGCCCGCTCTGGTCGCTGTAGAGCGCTAGCGCCATCAGGGCTGTTCCGATCGACGTTGCCAGCAAGATACCGATTATCGTGCCGATAGCGGCGCCTACGCTGACGCCAGAAAAGACACCAAGACCCCACATCACGCCACAGGCCGCGACGGAAACGGCGAGACATAGCGACGAGAAAATCGTGATTGTCCGCATGAGAAAATATCCTTCGAGCGCGGGCATCCAACATAAACAATCATATTACATACATGATTATAGTGCCGCATCAACGGGGTGCGAGCAGACTGCGACAAAGTGGAAACGGAAATTGCTGCTTTGCGACGACCGGAAATTTCGGGATTGAACGCGCTTTCAGAAACTTGGATTGATCGTTGGTTGTCGCGCCTCCTCAGAACGAGCCAAAAAGCGAACCCAGGATAATGACGGCTACCAGCGCAACGACCGCGCCGACGATCGCAACTATTGCGAGGTCGCGATAGCTTTCGCGATGGTTTGTGCCGCATACGGCAAGCAGCGTCACCACGGCACCATTGTGCGGGAGACTATCGAGCGTGCCTGCGCTGATGACCGCAACACGATGCAAAAGCGATGGATCGATGCCGGTTTCCGACGCGAGACGCATATAAGTTTCAGCCAACGCATCGAGCGCAATCGTCAGACCGCCGGAAGCCGAACCTGTCAGGGCGGCCAAAATGTTGGTGGCCGTTGCGAGGGAAACGAGGGGTCCAGATCCGATCGACAGCACCCAGTCGCGGACAACGGCAAATGCCGGGAGCATGGCAACGACGGCGCCGAACCCCACCAAGCTTGCAACGCTGACTGCAGGCAAGACCGACGCATTGGCTCCCGCGTCAATGCTTGCGCGCAAATTCGGCAACCGCTCCCGGTTGAGGATGATGAGAAGTGCCGTTGCGGTCGCGAGCGCCACCACGACCGACCAGACACCCGCAACTGCCGAAAGAGACGTCGATCCCCACTTTTCCTCCGCCAAAAAGGAAAAGCCGAGCCGTGGCAGGACGAGCATAGCCATCAAAAAATTGACGCCCACGACGGTTGCCAACGGCAGAGCCGCCAGCGCTACGGGTGGAAGCACCTCACTTGCCTGACCGTGTTGAAGCTCTGCGGTATCGAACTCGCGCGCACTCGTTGCCCGCTCGCGGATGAACTGGTCGTCTGCAACGTCCTTCACCGGAGGCGTGTGCACGCCATCGTACCCCTCGCCTGCGCGTTCTGCAGCGGCCTGACTGCGCTTCAGCCACCACATGCCGAACGCCAACATGATGCCAGAAGCAATGATGCCGAGAATGGGGGCGGCGAACGGCGTGGTTCCGAAGAACGGCATCGGGATAGCGTTTTGAATTGCCGGAGTCCCAGGCAACGCCGACATCGTAAACGTCGATGTGCCAAGAGCGATCGCGGCGGGCATCAAACGGCGCGGAATGTTGGATGCGCGAAACAGCTCCTGCGCCATCGGCGCCAACACGAAGAAGGCCACGAACAGGCTGACGCCGCCATACGTAACCGCCGCGCCGGCAAGCACGACCGCCAATATGGCATGAGACGGGCCCATCCGTTCGCTCATGTAACGGGATATCGCCCTGACGGAGCCGCTGTCGTCCATCAGCTTGCCGAAAAGCGCTCCGAGCAGAAACAGCGGAAAGAATTGCGCAAGGAACTGCGCTGCACTGCCCATAAACGTCTGGGTCCAATGGGCAAGGAGCGGTTCGCGCGAGAAGGCCGCGGCCACGAGAGCCGCCGCCGGAGCCAAGAGAAGAATGGTCCAGCCGCGATACGACAACCAAATTAAGAGACCGAGACCGACTAGTATTCCCAGCAAACCCATTGCGCAGTACTCGGTTCAAAAGCACATCGAAATTGGCAGTAGGGGCAAGAATTTAGAAAAAAAGAAGAGGCGGACACCCGAACCACAGAACGGGGCTAATCTCCAAAACTGGCGTGAAGTGTGTTCTCATATTACCGGATGACGTCATTTCAATATACGTTTCAATATACGTTCCATTTTTTCCAAGTCGGCGCAATTGACCATCGTACAGCAGTTAATAGGTGGACAACTCTTACGCGCGAATATCTGCTGCGGCGCTCTTCTTTCGGACCATCCTCCGCGGACATGAACCGCGGCGAAAAAAATGAACGCTATCCATAATTAATTGAATGTTCGATGCGGATTGCTATCGTGTGCTGCGATTATGCAGACATAGCGCAGAACGCATGTCTTCACCCTTCACCAGCGTTAAGCCTTGGCCCCGTCTGCTCGCCACACGCAAAGAGGTTCAGCGTGTCCTTCAATCGCGATGTCGTTCTGATCGACCTAGCCTTGCAGGGCGGCGGGTCTCATGGCGCCTTCACCTGGGGCGTGCTCGATAGATTACTCGAAGAACCTGGGCTCAAAATAGAAGCCATATCGGGGACGTCGGCTGGAGCCATGAATGCCGCCGTATTGGCCGACGGCTGGACAGCCGGCGGAGCCGAAGGTGCGCGCGCGGCACTCAACAACTATTGGCGGCGTGTTTCACAAGCGGCGGCATTCAGCCCTCTGCAGCGATCGCCGCTCGACATCATTATGGGACGCTGGGCACTCGACACCTCTCCAGCCTACGTGGCGATGGATTTGATGTCGCGCGTGCTCTCGCCCTACGATCTCAACCCGTTGGGACTCAATCCGCTGCGCGCCATTCTTGACGAATGTATTGACTTCGCGCGTCTGCCAAACTCTCCGATCAAGTTGTTCGTGACGGCGACTAACGTGCGGACGGGCCGCGGGCGCATATTTCGAAACGCTCAAATTACCGCCGATGTGCTACTCGCTTCGGCCTGCCTCCCGACGCTCTTCCAGGCCATCGAAATCGACGGCGAGCCCTACTGGGATGGCGGCTATGCCGGCAATCCGACGATAACTCCACTTGTTCGCGAAAGCGATGCAAACGATACCATCCTCGTGCAGATCAACCCCAGAGAACGGGCCGAAACGCCGCGCACCGCAAACGACATTCTCAACCGACTCAATGAGATCTCGTTCAATTCTCCCTTAATGAAAGAACTGCGCATGATCGCCGTTTTGCGTCAGGTTGCCGATCCAGGCAATGGCGAAGGCGCTCGCTGGGCAAGGATGCGGATGCACCGGATTCTGACCGACATGCTCGCACATCTGGGCGCGTCCTCAAAGCTCAACGCCGAGTGGGCATTTGTTTCTATGTTGAAAGAGCAGGGCCGAAAGAGCGCCAATGAATTTCTTACCGCGCACAGCAATGACATCGGCGTGCGCTCGACTGCCGATCTCGATGTGCTTCTGGCCGAGTGCTGACACGCGTTCATGCAATTTCCCGGAAGACACCCTGGCATTTATTGATGCCTTGGCATTTCGCGGCAACCATTCCCAGATAATTGCTGCATTATCCCACCAGCAGAAGTCCGCCGCCATATGGTCGGCAACCAAGATGCTGTCCCAACTACGTCCGCTGATTGACGAAGACCAGTCAAAGTCGATGGAAGGGCGGCCGTAATCCGAGGCCCTTACTCTCCATGCGGATAGATACTCTGGGCACTTCTAGCGAGTGCGGCCCGTGAGTCCGGGCGGAGGTACATCATATGGCCGCCAGGAAGTAGATCGAGTGACAGCCTGCCCTGCGTGAGTTGGATCGGGAGGCGAGTTATCACATAGCGGCTCGTCATGTAGGGCGTTACGAGATCGGTCATGCCATGCACGACCGCTATCTTTAGGTTCGGGTTGAGCGCTAATCCCTCGCGAAGATCATCGTCGGCGCCAACCGCTTCTGAAGGATCGTCCCGTTCCCAGTTCCATTTTCGACTCACCTCTCTGTTGAGGAGAGCGTACGGTCGTTCCGTCTTGAACTTCAATTCGTCGCGCAGGTAGGCGACAAAGCTCGTCGTTAGCGGCGCAATGATATTCTCAAAGATCGGATCGGTGTCGCGGGTTTTCGGCGCTGACGGGTAAGGATCGGCGCCATCGACGGACCCATCATAGGGACTCGCGACGTCGCCCGTCTCATGATGAATTTCCTTAGTGAAAACGCTCACAGGCACGCGCCCATTCCACCTCGCAACTAACGACTCCGGCAGCCCGATGGTCTTAGCAACGGCGGCATATATGGAAGAGTTCTTGCTAGTGTCGGGGGGAGTTGCCGCAAGCGTCGTAAGATACTCGCCGAGCGCGAACTGCTCTACACTTTGAAGCGCTTCCGGGCTTAGCTTGTCACGTGACTCCAGGGCGACGGCGGCATAAGACGGCAGACGGAATGCCCAGGTCAGAGGGTTGAAATCGTCGTCGTCCAAAAGCGAGAATTTCAACACTGGAGAAATCAGCGTGGCGCCCGTTACCGCGATGCCTTGGTCGGCAGGAAGGTGCTTGATCAGCTTCGCCGTCCGAAATCCCCCGTAGCTTTCACCAGCCAGATAAACGGGCGAGCCGATGCGGTCGTGCTTAGCTAATATGAGCCAGACGCTCTTGCCAAGCGCATCGAGATCTTCGTTAACGCCCCAGAACGCCTTTCCGACGTCCTTGACCGAATTCTTCGCGCGACTGTAGCCGGTTCCCACCGGATCCACGAACACGAGATCGGTAAACGAAAGCCATGAATCAGGATTGCTGATGGCTTTCCCATCCGGCGTAATAGCTGAGCGGCCATTGCCGAAATCGAGCACACGCGGTCCGATGGCTGCCATGTGGAGATAGGCTGAACTCGCGCCAGGACCACCATTGAAAACGAAGGTGATTGGCCTTTTGGTCGGAGGCGTGCCCGAGAGAATATAAGATACGTAGAATATTTCGGCGGTCTTGCCGCCCTGGGCATCGGTCAATGTCACCGATCCTGCCGTGGCCGTATAGTTTATCTGCCCACCCTTATTCAGGATGAGGGTCTGGCTGGTAACCGCGTCTGGCGGCAAGACCGGCTCGGATGTGGATGGCGACTCCGTGGACTGATGAGCTTCCGCCGTCTCCTTGCTAGGCGTTTCGGCGGCCGGCGTTTGGATGATGTGTGCGAGAGCAGAAAACATGAGTCCGGCAACAAGCAGCAAAGACGTCCGTTTGGGTGACATTGAAACACCTCTTCTCCTCATCTATCGCTGGTTTTCTCGAACTAGGTGCACCTGACGCCTCGGGTACGTTCTCATGGTTGCTGGAGAGTACGGCCAACAACATACAAGCTAGTCAAATTGTCCATCGAAGCACGCCCCCTACTATTTCGAACTTATTTCGGAAAAATAGAGCCCTTCCTGTCGGCGGGTCCACCACTGGCCGGTCCGCGCGTGCGTGGCCGGATCGGCAAATCGATAGTCAAAGAGAAGCGCACGCACACGTTTGGGTGGATGATCGGGAAACGGGTTAGAACCCAGCAAGCCGAGAACGGGTGCACTGCCTTCGAGCAGGCGTCGAAGCAACCGTTCGAACCAAGGATTTTGCGCAAAGCTGCCGTAGGCCGCGAACCACATTTGCCAATCAAGCCGCGGCTGATGCGGGATATTCCACGACGGCCGCCGATCGACCGGTCCGGGCTTGTAGCGGAAGTCGTACTCGCGCCAGCTCTGACCGTCGTCCGACCCCTCGATAATGATCTCCGGTCGGTTCATCGTCGTCGTTGCGAACGGCCCATAGGCATTGACGACGAGCCATGGCGAAATCGCTCGGGTTAAGGCACCCACAACGGGCAGACTTGGCAATGCGAGTGCCTGCACGACGCGGTCGACACTAACCGGAACGACCAATAGCGTCAGTATGAGCGCGCAGGCCGTCGCGGCGTTGCCCGGCCGCGGCGCACGATTTTGGACCCATAGGCTCAGCTTTTGAGGAATAGCGTGTCGGATCGCGGCGTCATCGAACAGAAAAACGCAAAGTGCAATCGTCAGCAGGTTGAAAAATCCGTAGTTGCCCGTGAGCAAGATCAGGACTTGAAATGTCAGAATGCACAAAGCTGCCAAAGCACGCAGCCTGCGCGGCAAAAAGATCAGAAACACGAGAATGAGCTCAATGACGAGTGTCGCCGCGGTCCCGGCCGCGAGCATCCAGGGCGGCAGCTGAGCGGCGTACCACGCCAGCGGCGTCGGCAGAGGCTGGGACATGAAATAGTACTTGAGCGCCGTGAGATCATGCCACGTCGGCTGCGCGGAGACTGCTTTCACAATTCCGGACATGAAAAGATAGCGGAAGATGAGCCAGCGGTAGAGCCAGACGACGATGCGCGAACCCGCCGTCAGGAAAATTGCCAGGAAGCCAGATTCGAGCAACAGCAAATCCCACTGGTAGCTCATGAAGATCTGGCCGGCGTAGACGCACGACAGGTAAAGAACGAATAGGCCGACCAGCGCTGCACGGGTCCATATCCTGAACACGACGAGAAGACCCAGAAGAATGCCGAGACCGGTCGCCGCTATAAGCACGGCATCGTTGGCACTCAGCCAGAAGAGCGTCGGCATTCGCCAATAAGCCGACACGCCCCATCCCTGGCGCGCCGCATTCAGATATTCGCCAGCGGGAAGAATGCCACCCTCCCCGACCAATCCCAGGATTTGCACCACTAGGGAAGCGAACGCGATGACGTAAATGGCGCCGAGCAACCGCAGGAACAGCCATGAGACGAGCTCATAGCGTTCGCGCTCCAGGTGTGCTCCCCACAAGATATAAGAAAGCCGGGCAAGCAGTCCTCTGTGCCGTACCAGGAACGCGTAGGCCCATTCGCTCACGGCGGCAAATCCCGGGGCCCGTTCGTACATCCACCACCAGGCGGTGCGCCCCGGCGCGTGACGCAAGGTTCTGTAGGTTGCTGCCGCGGCCGCGTAGATCGTGCCGTCGGGTTCAATGAGTTGAATGGCGCGCGCGAAGCGTTGCCGTGGGATGGCGGGAAAATCCCCGGCCGCCTCTTGGTAAGGCCGGTAGACGACGCGGTCGCCGGTCTGCTGCTTCCAGTAGTCGACCCAATAACGACAGATCCCGCAGTCACCATCGTAAACCAATGTCGCGCGTCGTTCTGCGGGCATGATCGGAGGTCCTTAAGCCTCAATTCAATTGCCGTTCGAGACAGGACTTGGGAACCCCAGTCCTCTGAGTCCGGTTTTCTGAACAACCAGCGGATCTATGTTGGATTCCATGAGTAGCGTCACGTCTAGCAGACCCCTTCGGCAAAGCGAGGCTCCATCGAAGAGATGCAAGCGCGGATCGCCGATCTCGAAGAAAAACTTGCCCAGGCCGACCGCATCATCGTCAGCGCCCTCGCCACGTCCGTCAGCCTTGGCGACATGAGCAAGAAATTACAGTCCGCACATGCTGCCTTGAAGGACGCACTAACCAGCCGCGGCAAGCGCGTCGCTTAGGTTCATAGCCAGCGCGACACGCCCGCTTGCATTTTTGCGGGGGGCCAACCTGGAACCTCCCGATCCTACCCGGTTGCCCCTGACGGTGAGAAACCAGATCGAAGCGGGAACGTTCATTTGTCAGTTCTCCAACCGACGATGAAAAATGCAAAAGCAGACCATGCGCGTTCTCGTTGCCGGCGCTACAGGCGCGGTAGGCAGGCCGCTGGTGTCGGCGCTTGTCGCAGCAGGCTACACCGTGGCGGGAGTTACGCATACCGCCGCCAAGAAGGATATCATTCGGCGCCTTGGCGCAGAGCCGGTTTTGGCCAACGGCCTAGAGGCGGCGCAGGTCCAAGCCGCGGTGGACGCCATCAGGCCGGACGTCATCGTGCACGAGATGACCGATCTCAGCGGCGTCACCGATCTCCGGCACTTCGACCGCAGTTTCGCGAAAAGCAACCTGTTGCGGACGCATGGAACCGATGTCCTGCTCGCTGCGGCGCGCAGGGCTGGCGTCAAGCGTCTCGTCGCCCAGAGCTTCTGCGGATGGCCTTATGCGCGCACTGGCGCCCCCATCAAAACCGAAAAGGACAAATTGGATATCGATCCGCCGGCGGAACTGCGTCCGTCGTTCGACGCCATCTATCATTTGGAGCAGAGCACGATCACGTCTTCGTCGCCTGAGGGGATTGTTCTGCGCTACGGCACGTTCTACGGACCGGCCACCGGCGTGTTCGAACCCGCCATGGTGGAGCAAATTCGTCGGCGCCGCGTGCCGCTGATCGGCGATGGAGCCGGGTGGTGGTCGTTTGTGCATGTGGATGATGCGGCCGCCGCCACGGTTCGGGCGATCGAGCGCGGCGAGGCAGGAAATATCTACAACATCGTGGACGACGAGCCCGCTCAGGTTAGAGAGTGGCTTCCCGAACTCGCGCGCCTGCTCGGCGCCAAGCGGCCGCTGCGCCTTCCGGCCTGGATCGCACGCTTCCTCGCCGGAGATCATGTGGTGGCAATGATGACCGAGGTTCGGGCGGGCTCGAATGCCAAAGCGAGAACAGAACTCCTTTGGGAGCCCGCCCACCCCTCTTGGCGCAAAGGATTCGCCGATATCGCCGCACGTCTGCCCACACAATAATCAGATCGCTCCGCGTCTTTGCGGAGCAGGCGATCAGAGGAAAATTTTGCCCATCGGGCTACAAAAAGGCCCGACGCGTGACCTCGAGCCTTTTCAATGGCCGGGCTTTGATTGGCATCCGGCCTCGTTGGAGGTGGGTGTCCATTACAATGTGTAGTACAGTCCCCCCGCGTCGCTTTGGTTGTGCTGGGAGCTGGGCACCACGATGCCCGACAACGCTACGCCGCCGACGTCGCGGCTGGCTGCGATGTCGCCGAGCGAAAGGATGCCGACCAGCCTCTTGTCGCGGTCCATCACCGGCAATCGCCGCACTTGGATGTCGGCCATGTTGGCCGCGATCTCGTCGAGGTCCTGGTCCTCAAAACAATAGCAGACGCCGTTCGACATGACCGCCCCGACCGGAGTTTCGGGACCGCGCCCCGCCGCGATGGCGCGCACAGCAATGTCCCGGTCGGTGATGATCCCCACCAACCTGTCGTCCTCCGCGACAGGCAGACAACCGGCGTCGAGCTTGTACATAAGTTTCGCCGCTTCGCCGATCGTGTCGAATGGACTTATGAGCGGAACGTCCTGGGTCATGACCTCTCGAACCTGCATTGTGTGCTCTCCTCTCTGACTGATGACATCAACGGGCGCCATCTCAGGAAGCTGCGCGTCGCCTTTTGCTGCCCGGTTGTCCTTGGATGCATTCGGGGCCGTCAAGCACGCTCTTGCAGCTCTTCGTCTCCGTTGCCGCCGACTTCTTCGCTCGCGACTTCGGCAGTCCCATGATTTTATCCTTGCCGCTGAGCACGCTTACGCCGCCGTCCCTGATAGGCTTGGTGCGGATCTGTGCGTGAGGCATGGTCGTCTTTCCTTATCCTGGTGTTTCAAAAATCGGCATAGAGCAGATTCATTTGTTTGGAGTTCGGGTCGAGGTGCCTTCGTGTGTCTGGCCGGCGTCCGTACCGGTGTTGCCGGTGGAGCTTGCATTCGGCGTGCGGTTGGGGGCGGGATTCCCAGGCGTCCGGTCTGACGTCTTTCCGTGGCTTCCCGGTTCAGTATTCAACTGCGGTGCGCTCGATGACAAGGTGTCCGCGACGGCAAATGATGCGCCCATGGATAAAGCCAATGCACTCGCTGCCAGAGCTGCCTTTGTGAGTTTCATCATCATATGAACCTCCCTTTCTTGAGGATTTATGGGGTCTACGGCATTACCCGTGTGTGGTTCCAAAGCTTGCGGCGAACTGCGCAATTATGCAGGCCGCAACGGATCACAATCCCGCGACGGATGCGTAAGAAATGTTGAGTGCGGAACTTCTGAAATTCGTGCGGCGTTGCGCGGCCATGGATGATCTGACTGATGACGCCACGGAGGTCTACTTGTTCAGTAACTCGGAGGAGATGCTGAACGCGGTGACGCGCGACAGGAGCAGTGCAAACCTGCCTCTCCTGCGGGGCCCTTGGGATTTTCAAAAAGAAATCGTTCTCGCAAGAACCCTTCGGTGCGGGTATCGACCCCGAACCAGCGCTGCGCGGCATGCGCTCAGATGGATATTTTATTTGGAAGTCACCCCACATCGAACGAACCCTTCGGCGGCAGCCAATGATGCGCGTGCCTGGGCGAGTGCCTGAATGCCTGTTCATGAAACCGGAACGTTCCCACATCGTTTTTCCGTTGAGGGTGCAAGAGAAACCATGAGAGGAACAGGATGAAGAAAACCGCTCTGTTTTTGATTGCCAGCCTTGGCCTTTTGGCGCCACTCGCCACCGCCGCGTCCGCAGTAGAAGTCGGTATAGGCGACGGCGGCGTGTACGTGGATACTTACCGCCATCGACACTATCGCGGTTATGAGCGTGACTATTATCGTGGCTATGACCGGGATTGCTATTGGCGCCACGGCTATCGCCACTGCCGGTAATGGTTGAGAGTACATTGGCCACCGCGTTGATGAGGCGCGGTGGCCGTTTTTCGTGACTCGAACGTTAATCGGCCCGAGTGCAAATTGATTGGAAGAAACCGCGAGGAAGCCGTTACGATCGCACAGCGGCAGCTCGTGAAGTCTGGAAAGACTTGGTACACTGGCTGTTAGTGCACGCCTTGGACGTGGCCTGCCCGCCATACTTCGAATGCCCGTAGCGAAATTAGAATGCCCGTGACCCGGATTCACAAGGGCTCAAAATTGAATCCCTGCCGCAATTGACGTGCCAGTTTGACTCACGTGGTGGGAATACCTGGCGGGCCCAGAATCTCCATCCCAAATTCACTCGCTACGGATGCCAAGAGATTTTGATCAGGCAAGTGCGTTGAGGGCGGCGGAATAGTCAAAGTCTTGGCGGGCTGCCCGACCGCGCGCATGAACTTCTCGAAGCCGGCAGGCTCCTCAACCCCCAAATACAGCGCTTGCGGCGACCGGACTATGTAAGTGTGCGGAATATCGCGTGGTCCATAGATAAACGATCCTGCCGACACTTCGATAACGCGTCCGCCAACCCAGAATGTCATTTCGCCTTCCAGAATATAAAACCATTCATCCTCGCGGTGGTGAACATGGAGCGGTGAACCTGCGCCTTCGGGTGCGAGAATCTCGAACACCGTGACGCGGCCGTTCGTCATTTCTCCGGCCGCTTTAATGATCGCCAGCGAAGCGACGAACCAAAGGGCCTCACCCTGATTTTTTTCCAAGGCGATCGGACGTGTGGCGGCGCCATCAGAAACCATAAGAAGTCTCCTCGTCGCTGCTCCATGCGATAATTATCGCGAAGCAACGAGAAAGTTCCTGGCCGTCCTGATCGGCCGTCGACGTTTTTGGCCTACGAGCGATTGGCGCTCCAGACACCGGAGCAGAGACCCGAGGGCCCACGACCGGACCACGTACCGCTACCGTGAAGGTAGCTGAAGCGACCGGACCCGTGAGCGATGCGGGGGCCTGCAATCGCTTTCATTCTGGCTCGTCCGGAGCCCGAAACGCGGCCGCCCAACCGGATCGGATAAAAAGCAAACGATCCACCGGTCGAAGAAATGCGGCTGCCGCTTATTGCGAGTCCAACCGCGATAACTCCGCAATGACCGCGGGTCGTCTCGGCGACCATACTCCAGTTTCCGTCCAACCGGCCGGCCGTTGCTGAAGCGGAACCGATGATCGCGGAGGCGGCCGACAGGGCGATGATGCACATGCGATTGCCAAACATGGGAACCTCATAGGCGCGTTTACACAGGTGCCCCCGTCCAATCGGGCCCACCGTAGGGCCACAGTCGCAACTCTCACATCGGTGACCGGTTCCTGCGGTCCTGAAATTTATCCAGCCAATCGGTGCAGTGGTCGTTGTGGGCATCCGTGTGGATCGGCGGCAAGCGCTCCGCATCGGCGCCAGCGATCTCTGCGCGCTGCGGATGAATGATTTGAAGATCCGTGCCGACCATTCTTGCGTCGAGGCAAAGTGCGTAGTGCGGCAGCAGCTTCCGACGAGACGTTGCGGGCATCTAGGAAAGGGTAGCGATTGGCCCTTCTTGACCGCACTTGACTCTAAGAGGCACGATGGTCGAAGTCCAATTCCGCAGCCGTAAACCATCTGCAACGGGAAATTTCAGGCCGGCAGGCGTCTGCTTGAGTCGCGGGCGCGAAATTCTGAACATATGCGTTCGCGTTGGCTCTTTCATAAATCATATAGGGATATATGCTTCTCTCACTTTTATTCTGATGAGAATATCATGAACTCAAACCGGCAATTTGCGGATCTCGCACCTTGGTTGATAGCCGTGTGCGGAATAATTGCACCCGATGTGACGCTTGCGGCTGACGTGAATCTCAAGTGTGAACGCGCGGACGTATTCAATCCGAAATGGAATGCACCGCTCACCTTCAGGTTTTCCGGTGATACGCGCGGTACGCTCGCGGTGTCCGGCGTACTCGGCGAGTTTGCCATCCCAGCCACGCGCAAGCCCCTCACCATCGAACCTGTCATTCATGGGGAATCGATCGACGGAGTTGCCAAAGCCCACGTCGTCCTACCTGCTCTTGCCGACCTCGAGTCGTGCATCGACAGGAAGGCCGGTCAGGCCGCCAAACCGCCCTCCGACGACTATCTCAATGCGCATGCGGCATGCCTGCAAGAACTTGAGCCATCGCCCCAGGGAGTCGATGCCGTGGCCCAGATAAGGCTCGGCATTTCCCACGATCCCGAGGATACGAGCGGCGAGGACGCCTTCGTCGTCTTCAAGATCGAGTACGTCGGTCAAAGCAAAGCCCCGGACGGCAAGATGTTCGTAGAAATGTTTCCTGCAAAGTGCGTGCTAGAGAAGTAAGGCCGGCGTTCAATTCGCGACGTTCTGTGCATCCCGGGCGTTTTGAGCTTTCGCTTCGGAACGTTCAGTGGGCGTCACGCAAACACCGTCACCATCCCAGGCGTCACGCCAGACGTAGCCCGAGCGGCAACCGCCTGAGGCGGTAGCGTTATTCGGACCGTTTTCATTTTGCCGCCACGCAATCTTTCGTTCCGCGCGCGTCACGCAAACGACATCGGACTTGCCGGCATTCCTCGGAACAAAACCCGGTTTGCATCGTGAGGGCGAATTGGCCTGTTCCATGCCGCCGTCACCGCCCGTGCTGCGCAGGCCTTGCAATGCGTTTTGCGCCAGGGCGAGCGCCCGTTCGCCCTTCGTGACGCAGGTCACGTCCCCATCCCACGCCTCGCGCCAGACGTAGCCGGGCCGGCATCCGCCGGATTCGGTCGTATGCTGGGCAGCTTCCGCATTCTGTTTTTGCGTGAGCGCGCGCTCCGTTCGAGTCACGCAAATGAAGTCGTTGTTTTGCGGATCCCGCCAAACAAAACTGCTTTTGCAATTCGTTTTATTCCCATCACCGTCCGCATCCGTATGCTTGGAAGGTTTGGGTTCGGCGACCGGCGGCGGCGTTCCGGCGCCCGCGATACCGTTGCTCCGGCTGGCGCTCTTGATATTCTGCAATTTCGCAGCCGAGCGTTCCGCTGGCGTCACGCAAGTGCCGTCGCCATCCCAGGCGTCGCGCCAGACGAAACCTGATTTACAGCCGCCCGATGGCGTGGTCCTGCTTGCGGCGTTGGCATTCTGCTGCTTGGCAATTGCACGCTCGGTTGGCGTCACGCAGATGCCGTCGCCATCCTTCGCGTCACGCCACACAAAGCCGCTTTTGCAGAGATATACAGGGTTGGGCGGCCTGGGTTTGGCTGGCGGGGGAGCTGGTTGGACAGGAACGGCTACGCCGGCGTACTGGCTGCGCATTGCATCCTTTTGGTTCTGCACCTTGGCTGCCGCCCGCTCCGCCGGCGTGACGCAAACGCCATCACCGTCCCAGGCGTCGCGCCAGACGAAACCCGACTTGCAAGCGCCCGACGGTGTCGTGTGGTTTCTGGCATTGACGTTTTGCGTTTTGGCGGCGGCTCTCTCTTCCGGCGTAACACAAACACCGTCACCGTTCTTAGCGTCGCGGTATACGAAGCCGCTCAAGCATCCGATTTTCGGCGGCGATGCGGCTAGTGCCTCCCTGCCGATCGAGGTGATAAGCATGGCTGGCGCTGTGGCGATGAGTAAAGCTCGGAACATACATCATCCCAAAAAAAACGTTGCTGAGCACTACCTAAGCGGTCGGGAAAAGATCCGTAAAGCTGTGGGAACGAGTGGCGCCAACCATCCGGCGTGAACGATCTTGACAATATAGGTGTTTACCATCTCATTCGAATAAACTGGAATTGTCCACTACCATAGCAATTCAGAAAATTCAGGACAATCCCTTCTCTGTGCGGATGATTTGGAATGCACACGCGGATTGTGTCGGGCCCTAGTCAATTGCGACGCCGGCGGAGCATATGAAGAAAGTGTTGCATCCAAGTGTCGTTTTAGATTGGAGGCGCTTATTTAGTTCGCGCCGCAGCACAATCCGACGGCGCTCCATTTCGATCGTCTTTGCCGCTTTGGTGTCGAGCCTCTTCTCATTCAGCGCGCTTGCCGGTGATGCGTGCGTCGAGGAACAGGAACCGAACGAAAGTCCCGAGACCGCGCAGGCCGTCAGCGGTAACTTCTGTGTCCAGGGCACGATCTCCGATTCCGACCAGTCGATTTTTGCCTGGACAGTCGGTGCGGACGCTGCGAAGCGCCCCTGGACGGTCGACCTCGCCGGGCCTCACGGCCAGCAGACCAGAGTTCAGATCCATCGCCTCGAAGAACCGGCCGATGCCGACAATCCTGCGGTCGTGGGACCGGAGCTGAGCAGTCTGGTGACGCCGGACGGTGCCGATTCAGTTCAACGTTCAAACTTTTTCATCATACCGGGCGTTTGGCTCGTCGGCGTTTCGACGAGCGCCGGTCAAGGGGGCGCGTTCCATGTCTCGTTCCGTGCAGACGACGCATCCGCTGATCAAGCCGCCCCGGCCAGTGCGTCTGCGGAGCAGGCAGTTCAGGTCGCCGGCCAGTTCGCGCTCAAGGGCGTGCTCGTCAACGATAGCTGGTCTTCGTGGCAACTCTCCCCGATCGAGGCACGCAAGCGCTGGCTTTTGACCGCGACGGCACCCATTGGTGCGAACGTGGCGCTCGAACTGCAAAGCCAGGATGGCAAGCCGATCCTGACATCAACGCAGATTGCCGAAGGACGTCTCGAATTGGCCGATATCGGGCTCCCGGCCGGAACCTACCGCATTCACCTGACGAGCAACGATTCCAAATCCTATCCCTTTTCGCTCGCCTCCGCGTCGCAAGGTCCACGCAGCCCGGGTCGGGAAGAGGAGCCGAACGACAGCGTGCTTTCCGCCCGGCCCTTGATGCTCGGGCAGACCATGACCGGCCGCATCGCGCATGCAGGCGATGTCGACACTTATGTCCTGCCGACGACAGCTGCGGGTCAGCTGCTGAGCATTCGGCTCGGTGGACAGAGCCGCGCCATCACCCGATTGTGCATCGGCGGCGCCGACGGCGCAGTCCTTCAATGCCGCGAGGGGGTGATGCCGAGCCTCGACGATATCGTCATCACCGATGCGCATCGCTTCTTCATCGTCTCCGGCGGGCCGAGCCCCGACGCCACGTACGATCTCGCCGCGCATGTCATAGGCCAGCAATCGGCCGACGCGGAGAGCGAGCCAAATGACACGGGTGATTTGGCTAACACGCTCGCCGGACCGTTGATGCGCGGCCGCTTCGTCAACGCCGACACCGACGTCTTCCGTTTCAAGGCAACGGATTCCAAACCCCGCACACTGAAGTTGACGGGTGATGCGGCGACGTCGCTGGAAGTCACCGACATGCAGGCTCAATCGTCGGCGCGGGTGGAGCGCGCGACCGGCACGGACGGGAAGCCCGTTACGGGTCCCTTGCAGCTTTCAAACTTGACGCTCGCACCGGGTGACTATCTCGTCGTCGCGAAGGGCACGGACGGCGCCTATACGCTCGAGACAACCGTCTCTGCGGACGCGGCACCCGCGTCTGGCGCTTCAACAGAACGCGAGCCGAACGATGCGGTCGAGCAGGCGCAAGCCCTCCAAGAAGGAGAGCGCATCGCGGGCGTGATTTCGCCGGATGGTGATGTCGATCAATATCGTGTGTCGATCGTGACGCCCGAGGACATCATTATTCACCTGGACCCGGATCAGGGGTGTCCGGTCGTGTTCGCCTTGAATTGGGATAGCTGGTCGGGGTCGAAGCCGACGGCTACAATCACAGGAAAGAGTTTCGCTTATCCAGCCCGATTGCAACCGGGCGACTACACGATTTCCGTGCAGCACGAGTCGCAGTGTTCGACCGCGAGCCGTTACACGATCGGGTTCGACGCGACAAACCTCGAAGCATTCGGAGACATCGAACCCAACGACGCATTTGCCGGAGCATCTGCGATGCCGCCAAACCTGAAAGTCGAAGGCACGGTCGGGCAGTTTACCGACGGCGACTGGTTCAAGCTGCCGAAGGTTGAGAAGGACACAGGCGTTTCAATCGTCGCTACCGGAGAGGTCGAGGCCGCATTGACGGACGGCAAGCCGACGTCCTCCGCACAGATGGCCCAGCCGACGGTCATTGCGAGCGGCAGCCAGGGAGAGATCGTCAAAGGCACAGTTCCCGCTGGCGCGACCGCGGCGATCCGTGTGAATGGCCGGGGCGCCTATACGCTTGCCGTCACGATGGACGATCGCGCGACGGTCCCGACCGCCGGCGCACCGTCATCTCCTTCGTCCCAGGCAAAAAAGTCCGACGCACCACCAACGGTCGCCGAGCCTGCGCACCCAAGCAACGCTGCACCAAGTGCACTTAAAGCGGAGTTGGCATTCGCAACCGCAGAAATCGCGGCCTACTGGCATCGGGGCCAGAGGGTTCCGGGGAAGCTCAAGGTGATCAACGGCGAGAGCACGCCGGTCGAGGTGACGTTCGCGACGACGGGACTTCGGCCCGGCTGGCGCCTCGATCTACCCCCGACGGCCACCATCGCCGCCAATAGCTCGCTCGACCTGCCCCTCGCGCTCGAAGTGGCGTCCGACCCCTATGCGGCGCGCCCAACGAAGATCACCGTATCGCTGAGCAAGGGTTCGGGCACTCTTGCAAACGCCAGCGCAAGCATGGCAGCGTCAATCTCGGCGCAACCGGTCGGCGATCACCTCGCTTTCGAACTGCCGGATGAACTCCTCGGCGGTTTCAATGTCGCGTGGACCGCGCTAGGCGGAACGCTGCTGTCCCCCCCTGAAGGCGCCAATGATGAAAATGGCCTTTCGAACATCAACGATGGCCTGAGTTCCAATGCAGGGTACATCTTCGATGCGGCGTTGCTGCCCCAGACCACGACGGTTCGTTTCGGCGGCAACAAGACGTGGCCTGTAAGAGGGATCACGATCAATCCGCAAACGCCCGGCGTATGGCCGCCGGAATACATGGCAAACTTCGAGCTTCTTCTTTCTGCTGATGGCGAGACGTTCGAGCGGGTCTTGACTGGCGAAGTCAGCCAAGAACCCCGCGAGCAGTCGTTCGTCCTGCCGAAAGCCATCGAAGCGAAGGCTGCGCAGCTTCGCATTCTCTCCAACCACGATGGCAACCTTGGCCGCGTTGCGGTCAGCGAATGGAAGGTGATCGTTGATCCGCAGGTCGGTATCGGCGCGGAGATCGATATCGCAGACTCGCTTCGGGGCGGGCACGTCGTCTGGTCCGATCCGCTCATCTCGGCGGAAACACCGGTCGTAAAAGGCGTGCTCGAGGAGGGCGGCCCGGGTCCTGTTGTTTCGGTGCCTTCTGGCGTCGCGCCGCAGGTTACGATCGGGTTTCACGAAGATCGCGCCGCACAGATCACGGCGTTGGAATGGATCGACTCGGAACCGGCAAACGGCGCTGCGACGTTTCCCGGGGTCATGATCGACGCCTCGACCGAGACGCCGCTCGGTCCCTGGACAAGGGTCGGCGAATGGAAGCTCGGCGAAGGCAAGCCTTCGACCAAGACGTTCGATAAGCCCATCTGGGCGCGCTTCTTGCGCTTCACATCTGCCAGGAAGGCAGGCGAAGGAGGAGAAACGGTCCAGTTCCCGACGAAGCTGCGCATCCTGGAGCGAGCAAGCAACGCGAATTACCGATCGATTTTGGGCGAGTGGGGACAATACTCGGCCGCAAGCTTCTACGAAAAAACGCTGCCGGCGCCGCCGGTGGCGAAGCCCGAGAGTGACGATAACGACTCACGCGAAAAGGCCGAGCCGCTGGCCATGGATCAGCTCGTCTCGGGCCGGGTCGAAATCGGCCGCGATGAGGACTGGTTCAAGATCCTGCAACCCGAGGGCATGGACCGGCTCACGATCATGCTCGGCGGCGAGCCGACCATCGGAGCCGACATTTCGCTCGTCGATGACGCTGACAAGCCGGTCGTGCTCGTCGACACGGGCGGCACACCGCGCGAGGCGGATTTCGAGGCACGGGTCGTGCCGGGCAAGACATACTATCTGAAGGTCTCGCAACCCCCGCACTCGGTGATGATCGCCTACGACACGTCGGGGAGTCTGCTCGCCTTCATTCCAATTATCTACAACGCCCTCGAGGTGTTTGCTGCGGGAGTTCATCCGGGACAGGAAGCGGTGAACTTCATGCCGTTCGATCGTCCTGCGATGCTGCCGGATTTCAGCGACCAGCCCGCTATCCTGAAGCAGGCTCTCGCGAAAGATAGCCGTGAAAGCACGACCAGCGGCTTGGAGGGTACCTCCATCACCGCCATGCGGAATCTCTCGACGCGGCGAGGAACTCGGGCACTGTTGCTTGTGACCGACGCTGCGAGCTCGACGACCGAGGCGACCACCGATCTATGGAAAATGGTCGAACAGACGCGGCCTCGCATCTTCGCGGCGCACACCGGCTCGTTCGACGATCCCTTGCACGAAAAGCAGACGATGCAAGATCTTAGTCTCGCAAGCGGCGGGCATTATGCGTCGTCTCGGAGCCAGCCTGAGCTTGACGTCGCTTTCGACCGCGTCGCTGCGTGGCTACGCCGACCCGCGGGCTATACGTTGCTCGCCAAGGCCGGGAAGGCTGCGCCGCCGGAGCCCGGCCGCCTGGCCGTCGCCTCTGCCGCAATTCCGGTCAATAGCGAGGCCCCGCCTTCCGAAAAGCGGGAAGGAGGCCTGGAAATCGTCCTCGACGCTTCGGGGAGTATGTTGAAGCACATGGACGGCCGCCGCCGAATCGAGATCGCACGGACATCTTTAGCAAGACTGGTGAAGGATCATCTCAAGCCGGACGACCGCGTTGCGCTGCGAGTCTTCGGGCACGACAAGCCCGGCTCGTGCGAAACCACACTCGTGCAACCGCTCGGTACTCTCGATCCGGACGCGATGACGGCAACAGTGAATGGCATCGTTCCTCAAAACCTGGCGAAGACGCCGATTGCAGCCTCGCTGAGCCAAGTCGAGAGCGACCTCAAGGACGTGACGGGAACCAAGACGGTCATTCTGCTGACGGACGGAGAAGAAACGTGCGGTGGCGATCCGCGCGCTGTCATTTCCACGCTCGCTGCTCACGACATTCAGGTTCGCGTTAACATCGTGGGATTTTCCGTCGACGATCCAATGCTTAAGGGCGAGTTCCGCGAATGGGCTCGAATTGGCCGTGGCCGATATTTCGATGCCGCGAAGGCGCAGGATCTGGACAGCGCAATCGCGGCCGCCGCGGATGTGCCGTTCGCGGCTTACGACAACAATGGCAATGTCGTCGGCCAGGGCACCGTCGATGGCCCGGGAATTGCCGTTCCTGCCGGGCATTATCGCGTTGAGGTCGCGTCGACGCCGCCTCAGATATTCTCTGATGTGATGATCAAGGAAAGAGACGTAACCAGGCTGAGCGCCTCGAAGTAGTATTGCCGTCTGCGTGCCATGCAATCTACGTTTCGGCGCGTTTTTGACCGATGAGGATCTGAAATGCCATCCATACGGTCGAGGTTGAGAAAGGCGCTGACGCTGGTTCTCGCAGCTCAGTTCGCGCAAGCGTGGCCGCTCGCGACGATCGCGGCAACGTCGGTCTCAAACGACGTGACGCGCGCGACGACATACAGCGCTCAGATCGAACGGAGCTTGAACGCCATCGAGGACGGCCGCCGGCAAACGCCGCGCGATCGCTGGGATCCGCAGTACGTCGTGGACACGTATGGGATCGATCCCGCTGCGCTTTTCGCCTTCGTTCGCGACAACGTGACGTGGGTTCCTTATCGAGGATCGCTGAGGGGGCCCGTCGGCGTACTTATGGATCGCAACGCAAACTCCCTCGACATGTCGCTTCTGCTTGCCGACCTCGTGGCGCGGTCCGGACGTCAGGTCAGGCTGGCACACGGGACTTTATCGAACGACACGATCGAAACCCTGTGGCGGCGATTTGAACAAAACGCAGCCGAGACGCGGGCGCGACCGCGCGACGTTGAAGCTGGACTTGGCCAGGCGGTGGAGCCTCCGGCGCAAGAGGCCGTCTCGGCCCCAGTCGCCGCGACGCTTCCTCCATCGAACAAAGCCGCGTCGGCCCCGCCGCCAGCACCAATTCCTGTACCGCCTCCCTCGAAAAAACCTGCCCCCATGCCCGCCGCGGACTCCGGCGGCTCGGCGTTTTCTCCAATGGGTGGCGCTGGCTCAATGTTCGAGCAGCTCACGAAGCCTGATGCTCCTCCCGCCACCAACGCCGAGGCTGCTGAGCTTTACGAACTCGACAAAGCGGCTGCGGAACAGAAACTCGCAGTCGCAGCCTCGTCACGAGCGACCGATGCCAACGAACTGGATCGGCGCACGGTCGAGCAGGGCGACAGGCTGCTCGCGATGTTGAAATCCGAGGCAAGCGAAGCACGCAAGTCGAAGGAAAGCGAGCGAGCCAAAGCGGCGCTGCAAGATCATTGGTGGGTGCAGGTCGAAACGAAGGGCACGTGGATCGACTACGATCCGCTCAACCCTGACGGCTCACCCAACAAATCGATGACGGCGGCACAGGAAACGCTGTCGCCGAATTCCTTACCGCAGGACCAAAAGCATCACGTGCGGTTGCGGGTCATTGCTGAGCGGTTGCGGGATGGAAAGCTCAGTGAAAACTCCATCTTCGAACATGACTTCGATCCGTCTCAGGTCATCGGCAAGCGGATCGCGCTCCGGCATCTGCCGCTGTTGTGGCCATCCGACTGGGACGCGATTACGCCGGACGACGTGCAAGAGAAGCTTTTTGCCGCGTTGCTCACACAGAAAGAATGGATGCCGTCACTGACCGTCGATGGCGAGGGCTTCCAGCAGGCGAGCGTCCTCGACACAGGAGCTCTCAATCCCAACCCGCAGCCGCGCAGCAATCCGTTTCTGTCATTGGCATTCCCGGCAGCCGGAAAGGTCGGCCGCGTCGCCGACCTCTTCGATCAGATGCTGGCCGAGCAGGCGAGCCCGGAAGATCTCGAAAAAGAGAAAGAACCCGGCGAGAAGGCTCGCACCGAGGGCGAGCTGACAGCCGAGTGGCTCGAGTACACAATCGACGTTCCGGGAGAGCAGCCCAAAACGGTTCGGCGCGAAATTTTCGACATACTTGGCCCTGCACTGCGCCAGTCGGGCGAACTGGCCAATTTCCGCCTTGACGAAAAGAAGCGTCTGGCGCGCGCCGGCGGCGAGATGACCGAAACCGATCTCGTCATTCTTCCTTGCTGGCCCGCCGCGACGTATCTTGCCGACAAGACTGCCGAACTGGCCCTGGCGAACAAGTCGGTTCTGAAGGAATTGAGCCGCGATCCTTTCGGCAAGTCACCGCCGAATTCGATCGAGATGTTTTCCAAGATGACCGGGATGGCGGCACCGGCCTATCTCTATTCGGCGCTTCGCTCGGAAGTGCGCGCAACAATCGGTTCGGTATTCATCGACCGTCCGCAGATCGTCGCCCAGCACGGCGTTCTCACGCGTGTCGGCCCCGGCGAATTGACCGCAAAGGCGGCTCTCGATGTGATCGAGAATGGTGTTGGGGCCGATCCTTTCGGTGACGACGCGTTCAAATTGCGCATGCTGCAGGGCGTTGCCGATACGAATGCCGAGGCGATTGCATTGTCGGGCAACGGCGAGAACGTCGGCGAAGCGTTTAAGCTCGCAGGGGCGGCGAGCACGTGGACAATCTTCCGGCGGGAAGACCGAGATAAACTCAAGGCTCTGGGTCTACCGCCCGACCTGACGGCTCGACTGTTGAGCGACCTCGATGCGGGTCACGCCGTTGTGGCCCCTCCACCGAATGCTCCGGAAAAGGAACGCGTTGGATGGTGGCGTGTCGATCTCGCCACCGGCACGACCCTTGGGATGGGCAATCGAGGCTGGGGCCAAGACCTAGTCGAGTATGCGTTTCAACTAACGATCCAGGTGATGATGGCCCAGATCGCCTGCATGGCCTACACGGCTGCCGGAGAGGCGCGGGACTGGGGCCTCAAAAAGCTCGGCATCGACGGTGAGGACGAGCAGCCGCCATCGAAGAATTCGGATGATGACGGACACGAAACGAAGCCAACACGACGAAATCCGGAGACCACTCCGAACGATCGCGAGACCAGGACGCAGCCGAACGATACCCAGCCGCCGACCAATAATAATCAGCCGCCGCGCAACAATACGCCACCGCCTGCCCCAAAGAACACTCCACCGCCGCCGACCGCCGATTCCAACTCCGATACCGGCGGCGGACCGCAGACGACATCCAATCCCAGGCCTGCGCTGCCGTCCGAGCCGAACGACTCTTTGAACACGGAGCCGCGAAAGGACCCGTTCGAAACCGAATTCAAAGAGCTGCCGGGAGTCGGATTGCCGCAAAAACAGGAAGCCGGCCCCAAAAATCCGCAGAAGCCGGACGTTACGCACGTCGAGGTGCCGGCGGCGCAACCTTCCGCGCCACCGCCGGGTAAACGTCCGCCGCCGACGGCGCCGGTTCCAGCTCCAGCGCCCGAGGAAGCTGCTCCGAAGGAGTTCGCTAAGCCAGCGGAGAATGCCGGACGGCTCGATGCGATCCGAAAGCAGACTGATGACCGGAAAGCCGCCGACAGCGCCTATCGCGACGCGATCGTGCGCAGCGAAACCGAACCGAATGCGCAAAACCAGGCGGCGCTGAAAAAGGCTAAGGCCGATTATGATCGCGCACGCTCGCTCGAGGTCGAGGCGTGGCGTCGTGCGGGTGGCAAGGGTTCCCCGCCGGAAGACACGGGACAGCCGGCTCAAAGTCCCTCTGGCGCGGGAGGGATAACGACCCAGTCAATCGATACGCCTGCTACCGTTACGACGGGTAGAAGAGAGCGCCGTGAAGCGCTCCGACTTCTCGCCGCCAACACTGGCGGCGGCGGGACAAACGGCTCACAAAAAACGCAAGAGCAGAAGACCGAGGAGGGTCGCCAGAAGATCAAGCAGTGGGCACGCAACTGCGTCTCCCAGGCGTTGCTCGAATCGATCGCCGGACTGAGTACGTCCTGGATCCAGAGCCGCTTTATCGAAGGCGCAAAAATCCCAACATGGAACGACCGCGCCAAGAGCAGTGGAACCCACGCGCCCTCGCATCTGCCCCCAGGACCGCATAATACGCAGGCGTCGAACACGCAGCCTAATACCCAGCCGCACGGTGAGGACCACGGACCCACGCCGTCGAAAAAGCCGCCGCCCTCGAACCACGACGGTCCGTCCTCGCACAATCCGAATACGCCGCCCACGAAACCGCCGACGAACCCGTCCAACTCCGAAACGCCGCATTCGACGAACGGACCGGACCATGCCGGAGATGCACCACGGCCGAACGCGCCGCCGAAGAAAACGCAGCCTGGAAATTCGGAGGACGCACACGCCGACGGGCCGAACGCGCCGAAACCGGCTGGTGGCAAAGATTTAGGGACTGCCGACACAGCCATGCAGCCGTCTAAGACGCAGCCGATGGAGGGCGCTCCGAAGCCACCGCAGCAAACCCCGCCGCAGCCTTATTCGGACGAGCTTCAAGCCGCGGCGAAGCGCGAGTTCGACGCCTTCAAGGAGCTTCAGAAAGATCCGAAGTCGCCCGAAAAACAACAGGCCTTCCAGGAGGCGCAGCGCGCCGCCGACGAGCACCGCATCGAGGCGACGCGCGCCGAGCGCAATGCCCGCGTCGAAGCCGAAAAGCGCTACGGCGAAGCGGAAGCAGAGTTCGATGCCGCGAAAGCCGCCCGCGATAAGACGCCCGAAACAGACGCGGCGGCCCGCGCCGCGGCTGAAAAGCGCTATCAGGAGGCCTATAACAAACTCGACAAGGCGAACGACGACTACAATCAGGCTCACATGAAGGAGGTCGATGCCTGGAGCAAGGCGGGCGGGATGCGAGCACCTCCGAAAGACGTTCCAGTGAACTCGGCAGCGAACGCCGCGCCCGCGGAGCCGCCGATGGCCTCGCCGAAAGCCGGAACGCTCGACAGGGTCCAGGAGAAGCCCGTATCGCCCGCGCCAAAGTCGGACTTGGGGACGGCGGACACAGCAATGCAGCAGTCGAAGACCCAGCCGATGGACGGAGCGTCGAAGCCGCCGCAACCAGGCAGGGATCTCGGCACGGCCGGCACGGCGATGCAGCCGTCGAAAACGCAGCCAATGGAAGGCGCCCCGAAGCCGCCCCCGCAGGCGGGCAAGACGCAGCCGATGGACGCCGCTCCAAAAGGACAGCAGCAAAACGACGTCAGAAAATTCTCCGACGAGCACAATGCCGCGATGAATCGCGAAATCGAGGCGATGAAGGCCGCACAACGCGATCCGAAGTCACCGGAAAAGCAGCAAGCCTATCAGGATGCAAAGCGTGCAGCGGAGCCCTACAAGATCGAAGCGACGCGTAGCGAGCGTAACGCACGTGTCGAGGCGCAGAAGCAGTACGACGATGCTGTAACGAACTTCAACGCAGCGAAAGCCGCGCGCGACAAGGTCCCGGAGAGCGATACCGCAGCCCGCGCGCAGGCTGAAAAGAAATACCAGGACGCGTACGATCGTGTTGCCAAGGCCGACAGCGCTTACAACGAGGCGCACATGAAGGAGATCGATGCCTGGGCGAAGGCAGGAGGCACCGGCGGCATGCCGCCAAAGGATGTTCCGGGCGCTCCGGCTAACGCGAACGCCGCCGCGCGGCCCGGTGAGGAGACGAGCGGTGCTTCTGCCAACGGCGGAGGCCCCGGCGGCGCCAACGCCACGCTGGCGATGGGCCTGAGCAATCTCGCAAGCACCATTCAAAAGGGACCGTGACTGCGACGACTAGAAACTTTTGCCCCTGGTTCAGCCGATGCTGGTGCGCGTATTTTTCTGGAGCGTCTATCTGATCGTCTTGATAGGCGTGCTCAACGCCGTTTCATGGGTCGATCCGCCGGATCGCTGGAAAATGCTCGCGTTCTTCGGATCCATCCTTATTTTTGTCGCCTGGGCAGCTTTGCGCGGGAAAAACCGTGGGTAGGCCAGGCATCTGCGGATAGTCCGGGTGCAGAGCGCGAGGCACTCGCGCCTGCCACCGTAGCCGGGACGGTTCAACACTTGGGACGGCGCCACGACTGCTGGTGCCCATCCGGACAGGTGATATTGCCCTTGTGGTCGCAGAGCGCCCGGCAGTTCCCGTAAACGCGCCGCGCTTCGGCAACGGGATTTACCGCTTTGAGAAGCGGGGCACACTGCTTATGACAGGGAGCGACCTTGTCAACTGTGGTCGTGCTACCCAAGGGTTCGCAGCAATAGCGTTGCGACCCGGTCGTGCACGACCGCCGCTGTCCGGTGTAGTCCCAACCCTTCGGACACTGACCATCGCAGAACGGTTTCGTACCGAACCACCTGCAGTCTCGCGCCGCGGCTCCGTGCATGGGGAATAGGGTCAGGCAGGCGCCAAGAACCGAAAGTGCAAGCGTCGCAAATGCCGGCGACAAACTTCGGCCACTCATCGCTCGCGTTCCATTCAAAAGCCTACCTGGCTGCGTCCGGAAATGAGGAGCCGCTTTCGCGATTTTATATTCGCGACACGCTGTGATCATACGAGCCGCCCGCGTCTTGTCAACGAGCGCTGTGACTGCCGCTATCGGTTCGACGGCGCTTGATGGTTAAGGCGGCGCCACGCGACTCTGTTGGTGCTGCGGCGCCTCGGACGGCGGCGGCAACGGACCGGGATCGATGCCGCCGGCAAATGCGATCAGGGCCTGGATGCGCGCGTCGACCGATGGGTGCGTCGCGAAAAGATCGGCGAAGCCTGAACGGGGGTTGTCGACGCACAGCTCCATGACCGCCGAGGTCGCGCCCGGAAGTTCGCCGCGGTTTTCAATCTTGCGCAGCGCGGTAATCATAGCGTCGGGGTTTTTCGTCAATTCGACCGAGCCCGCGTCGGCGAGGTATTCGCGGCTCCGCGACAGGGCATAGCGGATGACGATCGAGAGCCCCCAGGCGAGCGCGATTATGAGGACGCCAAACACGATGGCGATGGCGGCGCCGCCACTGCCTTTGCCGCTGCCATCAGACGTCGACCGTTGCGACCGGCTCGAGCGGCCGCCCTGATCCCACAAGAATCGACCACGAAAGAACATCTCAGCGAAGAAACTGATGGCGCCGGCGATAACGACCGCGACGATCATCATTCTCACGTCTCCGTTGCGGATGTGGGTGAGTTCGTGAGCGAGCACAGCCTCCAGTTCAGCGTCGTCGAGGCTCTCTAGCAGCCCCGTCGTTACGGTAATAGCGTATTGACGCTCATTGAGACCGGTCGCGAACGCGTTAAGAGCGGAGGAGGTCATGACTTTCAGGCTCGGCATCGGCACGCCGCGAGAGATGCAAAGGTTTTCGAGGAGATTGTAGAGGCGAGGGTTCTCTGCACGCGCCACCGGGTGGCCACCCGTTAGGGCGTCGATCATGCGCTGGTGATATTTGTACGCGAGCGCGATCCACACCAGCGCCAGAACCGTCGCCATGGGGATGGCGTTCAGCGTGCGCTCCCAGGCGCGCGCAATTAGCCAGGAAGCCGAGGCGTCGTCGAAGGCCGCTTCTGCCAGCAACGCACCGGCAAAGACGAGCAGATAGACGAGGAAGAACAGCGCGCCGATCAGAAAAATCGACCGCCGCCGGTTCGCTTGGATGTGCGTGTATAGCCCGAAGGCTTGCTGCACCGCTCGTACCTATCGTGACGCTGAGCGGCCGCCGCTCGAGACCATCGGGCAGCCAACCGTTGCCCGCTCCTAGAATTTTACCGTGGGAAACCGCTCCATGTCCGCCCGGTTGTCTCCCGCGCTGAAGAACGGCAGCGAATGGAAGCCCAAGGCGGAGGCGAACAAGAGCGCAGGAAAGCGCTGCACAGCCGAGTTGAACTCCTGCGTGGCGCTGTTGAAAAAGCGGCGCGCGGACGCGAGCTTGTTTTCGACATCACCAAGCTCGCCCTGGAGTTGTTGAAACGAGGCGTTGGCCTTAAGATCGGGATACGCTTCACCGAGCGCAAACAATCTACCAAGCGCGCTGGTCAGACCGTTCTCGGCGGTAACCTTCTGTTCGACGCTCGGCGCGGCCACAGCCGCCTGCCTGGCTTTGATTACCGCGTCGAGCGTCTCGCGCTCGTGTGCTGCCGATCCTTTGACCGCTTCAACGAGCGCCGGAATGAGATCGTGGCGTTGTTTCAGTTGGACGTCCACATCAGCGAACGACTGGTTCGCACGCTGACGAAGTGTGACCAGTCCGTTGTAGATCGCGACTGTCCACAACGCGAGCGCCGCGAGAAGTCCAATGATTATCCAGCCTGACGTCATCGTGACCTCGCCCCGTGACCTTGCCCTACGCCTCGCAGTGAAGCGATCTAAGCCGACTGAGTTGAAACTAACGCGACGTCCGTGTGGCGGCAACGGCTTTCACAGTATCCCGCGCTCGTTCAGGTATGGGTCATCGAGACTAGCTGCCCTCGCCAGGGTGAGAAGAACCAGCGACGGAAGCTTGAAACGTCGTTGGTGGCGGCTTCGATGTGATCCGAGCCGACGCCGACGACAAGTCCGGCGGCAAAACCGCGAAAGTGATTGGCGTGAAATCGAGCGCCAAAAGCGCGTCGACTATCGTGCGCCGAGTCGAGGCGCGTTATATCTTGTGTTTGTTCTGAATCCGCACGCTCGCGGATCAATCACGAGCGAATGCCCGTGCTCTTAAGTGAGGAAGCCCAGTTCGAGATGTGGCTATCAGGAACGCCTGCAGAAGCCTTTGCGCTCGCTCGAAGTTTCGACCCAGCGCAAATAAAGATCGTGCAAAGCGGGAAAGACAAAGAAGACCTTTTGGGTCGAACAAACGCCGCGATTGACAACGGCCTCATGCCGCAGTGAAATGCTGATCAAGGGGTCCCGCGACGTCCCCGTGAGGCGACAGCCCAAAGTTCGCGTCCGATCAACCTTCTGATGAAGGAAAGGACGCGCTATGCCGTCACCCACTGAAATCACCGCTTCCCAACTTGCTCGCCTTATCGGCCTGCCCAACAGTCCGCTGCTCATCGATGTGCGGCCGGACGATGCTCTCGTCCGCGATCCGCACCTCATTCCGGGTTCCATTCCGCGACCTCACGTTGAGCCCGAGAGTCTGATCACTACCATCGGCAAACGACCAGCCGTTGTCGTCTGCGAGAACGGCTGCGCCTTGAGCCAAGGCATCGCAGCATGGCTGCGCCATTCCGGTGTAGTGGCTGAAACGCTCGAGGGCGGTGTCGTTGCGTGGCAGAAGGCCGGCCAGCCACTCATCACCACCAAGAATTTGCCGCCGCGCGACAACCATGGACGCACCGTGTGGGTAACGCGTGCGCGTCCCAAGGTTGATCGCATCGCGTGCCCCTGGCTCATCCGGCGCTTCATCGATCCCGAAGCGGTGTTTTTGTTCGTGGCAGCCAATGAAGTGCTGGGCACCGCCGAGCTCTTCTCCGCCACGCCGTTCGATATTCCCGATGTGTTTTGGAGTCATCGGGGCGAGAAATGTTCCTTCGACACGATGCTTGAGGAATTCGGCCTCTCGGTTCCGGCGTTGGATCGCGTCGCCACGATCGTGCGCGGCGCAGACACTGCAAGGCCGGATCTCGCGCCCGAGGCTGCCGGCCTTCTGGCTGCCTCGCTGGGGTTCTCGCGCATGTACCGCGATGACCTCGAACAGCTAACCGCCGCGATGGCGCTCTACGACGCGGTCTACCGCTGGGCGCGCGACGCCACCGACGAAACCCACACCTGGATCGAGGCCACAGGAGCCAAGGCCTGATGGACAAGCTGGTCTCTGAACTCCCCAAAGTAGCATCCTCCCATGATGTGAGCTTCGGGGAGGCCTTTTCGACGTTCGCCCGCATCGGCGTTCTGTCGTTCGGCGGCCCTACGGCGCAAATCGCGCTCATGCACAAGATCATCGTCGAGGAGAAGAAGTGGCTGGATGAGCAGCACTACCTCAACGCCCTGAGCTTCTGCATGCTGCTGCCGGGACCTGAAGCCATGCAGCTCGCCACTTATGTTGGCTGGCGTTTCCACGGCCTCAAAGGTGGCCTCGCGGGCGGGCTGCTGTTCGTGCTCCCGGGCGCCGCCGTCGTTCTGGCGTTGTCCATAATTTACGCCTACTTCGGCAATGTGCCGCTCGTTGATGCGCTGTTCCTCGGCATCAAGGCGGCGGTGCTGGTCATCGTCGTCGAGGCGTTGCTGAGAATTTCCAGACGTGCGCTGAAGCTCCCCGAACACTGGCTGATCGCCGCTGCGTCCTTTGTCTCGATCTTTTTCCTGGCGGCGCCGTTCCCACTGATCGTCTTCGCTGCCGCTCTCCTTGGCTACATTCGCACACACGGGCAAGCGCAGTTGCATCCCATCCCCGTCGGCGCGTCGGAGACTGCCAAGACCATAGCCGTGTGGTTGGTGGTATGGTTTGCACCGCTGCTTGCAATCGTCGGTATCTTCGGCTGCGATCACGTCCTGTCCCATCTCAGCGCCTTCTTTTCCAAGCTCGCCATGGTGACGTTCGGCGGCGCCTACGCGGTGCTGGCCTATATGGCGCAGGACGTGGTGACACGATACGGTTGGCTCGATACCGGTGCGATGATGGATGGGCTCGGCCTTGCCGAGACGACCCCTGGGCCACTGATCCTCGTCACAGAATTCGTCGGCTTCCTTTCCGCATTCCGGCATGGCGGCGAGCCTGTGCTGCTTCAGGGTCTGCTCGGCGCGTTCGTGGCGCTATGGGCGACCTTCGCTCCGTGCTTCCTTTGGATCTTCGCGGGAGCCCCCTACATCGCCTGGATCACGCATCAGCCCCGTTTGCGCGGCGCGCTGACCTGCATCACGGCGGCTGTCGTCGGCGTCATCCTCAACCTCGCGATCTGGTTCGCGCTTCATGTCTTTTTTCGCGACGTCGCTCTTCATCACGCGGGCCCGCTGCAGTTGTGGACGCCATCACTCTCGTCCGTGGATTGGCGCGTGGTCGGCTTGTCGGCCTTGTCGGCATACCTGCTGCTTGGCCGCCAGTGGTCCATCGCCATGACACTGGCGCTTACGTCGGCGGGCGCATTGGCGCTGCACGCAATTTAGGAAACTGCCCTATGGGCACTTGGCACTCACCCATCCTGGCCGCGATTCCTACCGTCTTCTTGGGCCTGTTAAACGCGCATGGAGGCGCGGCGGCGACGCCACTGGATACTTCTCCGCCGCTTGAACTCGAGGCAACAATACCGCTGACCGGCGTTTCCGGGCGCATCGATCATCTCACCATCGATGCCAAGCGACGCCGACTGTTCGTGGCGGAACTCGGCAATAATTCGGTCGATGTCATCGACCTCGACAAAGGGCGGACCGTCGGCCGGATAACAGGATTGCACGAGCCCCAGGGCGTCGGCGTCTCTGGAGACATGCTTGCGGTAGCGAATGGCGGCGATGGCATCGTCTCCCTTTACCGAAGTGACGACCTCTCACCGTTGGGTTCCATACCGCTGGGAAACGATGCCGACGATGTGCGGGTGGACCAAGCCACCGGCAGAATCTTCGTCGGGTTCGGACAAGGCGCGATTGCCGTCATAGATCCGGCCGCCCGTGCCAAAATCGGTGAAATCAAGCTCCCCGCTCATCCTGAAGGATTTCAATTCACACCAGGAGGTGATCGTGGGTATGTCAACGTTCCCGCTGCAAACCAGATCGCGGTTATCTCAGGTGGTCGCCAAATCTCATCGTGGCGCTCACCTGAAAGCCGATCCAACTTTCCCTTGGCGCTTGACGATGACGGAGGCACTGCGGCTGTAGTCTTTCGTAACCCCCCGTACTTGGCATTATTTGATACCCGAAGTGGCGTCCTCCGCGCGCGTGTTGCGACCTGTGCAGACGCGGATGACGCGTACTTTGATGGACGCCGTACGCAAATCTACGTGAGTTGCGGCAGCGGCGTGGTTGACGTGTTCGATGAACGTGAGACGTCGCCAAGGCGTATCGCCGAAATAAAAACGGCGCAAGGCGCGCGCACCTCCCTCTTCGTACCGGAACTGGATCGCCTTTTCGTGGCTGCCCGAAGCGGACGGCTGAATGGCGCGAAGATCCTCGTCTATCGGCCGCAGGATCGAGCGCCCCCAAAAGCAGAGTAGTGAAGGAGTACAACGATGCTGAAAACATCCCTCATCATTGGCGCATGTTTCTTGGCGCTTGCGCCGCATTCCATTGCGCGCGCGGATAACACTGCGAGGCTTGATACCGCCGCCATCGAAGCGGCAACCGGCCTCAAAGGTACGCTCAATAAGAAGGAGAACGTCTTCAAGGTCTCCAAGCCACGAACGGACGTGCCGACTAGCATAGCCGCGTGGAAGATCCCGCCATTCATGGGCCTCACATCTTGGGCGGCATTTACTCCAACTCACGATGGAATGACCGTGATGATGGGTGATACCGTCCTCTTTGAGGACGAGGTCAATCCGGTGATGAGCGTGGCGCTCGATAACGGCCTCGACGTGACGGCTCTTCACAATCACTTCTTCTTCGATCAACCGAAGGTTTACTTCATGCACATCGGGGGCACGGGAGACGCTGCCGCGTTGGCCGCCGCCGTCAAGAAGGTCTACGGCAAGGTCGCGGAAATCCGCACCGCGCATCCCGAGCCCCAAAACGACTTTGAGGGCGGCCACATCGGTTCTCCCAACCACATCTCCGGTGCGCCTTTGGAAAAAATCCTTGGCTATCACGGACAGGCCAAGGACGGCATGTTCAAGGTCGTGATCGGCCGCACAGCCGCGATGCACGACACCTCCATCGGCAATGAGATGGGCATCAACACATGGGCGGCTTTTGCCGGAACCGATGACCAGGCCGTCGTCGATGGCGATTTTGCAATGAAAGAAAGCGAGCTTCAGACAGTACTGAAGGCGATGCGCCACAACGGCATCAACATCGTTGCCATCCACCAGCACATGAGCATGGAGCAACCGCGCATTTTGTTCCTGCATTATTGGGGATTGGGGAAAGCTGAGGAGCTAGCGCAGTCCCTGACGAAAGTTCTGCAGGCACAATCGACGACATCGAATTGAGCATCATTCGATCGTCGCAGCTATAGGAAGATCCGACCAGGGAAGATGGCTAGAACCGGCTATTGGCAGATCATCCGCCATTCGGCTTGATGCGTGTCAGGATCTTCCACCTGCTCCGGAGCGCAAGTTGCGATTCCCGATGGTGGTGTCTGCGGAGTTCGGCAACGAGCATGCAGCCGACGCGCATACTTGAGGCCGATCGGATGGGTCATCGCAGATCGGCTGTGAGCGGCCATCAATACAGAGGCATTCGCAATCGGCGTAAGCGGCCATAGGTTTGCAGAAGTGTAACGCAGCTGCGATGGCCAGTACACCAGGGACTACAGTGATCCGGGTTGGCATCAATGGGCTCAGAGCTGCGCAGTCGAGCCTACGTCGGTATTGGCGGCGTAGCTTGCAATTACTTCGACGAGCTCCCCCTTCTTACGTTTCGGAAGGTTCTGACATGGAATGCTATTTTGCTTCACCACAACTCTAAGATCGTCCATTGACAGCCTTGCGAGTTTTTTTTTGCAGTGAGGCAGCGCCCTCTAGTTTATTGACGACGAGAGGATCAAGCGAGACATCGCTCAATCGGAATCGGATGGCTTCGACCAAGCGCTTGGCTATTGCTGGTTTCTCACCAACGACTTCAATGAGTTCTTGCAGCAGCGCCTGCACTATCTCCACGTCGCGAGCGGACATTTTTTGTGGTCCCCTTCAATACTGTTTTGACCTGAATTGGCTTACGAGCCCTCAGTCCCAAGCGATCCAAGACGGCGGCAGCAAGTGCTTTAAGATCAGCATCCACGGTTCCATATTTTTCGCGCAGCGTAGATCCATGTTCCGGGCTGAAGAGTTCACACTCACCAAATTTCTTGTTCTTCCGGACTTTTAGCTGAGAACTAAAGAGTCCTCTCATTCGGTCGAGCCAACCGCCCGCTGATGCTTCGTACTGCGTAGCAAGAACTAGAGTATCCGGTAGACGCACGTTTAACGCTTGGAGCGTTTGCTGGAGATGCTTTTGCGCTGCGCCAAACATCAGGAATGAAATACCTTGAGGCACCATCGGCACAATAAGGAGATCGGCAGCGCCCAGCGCCGCCTGTACCAACGTCCCAGGAGAGGGCGGTGCATCGATTACAAGGACATCGTATTCATTACCGACCGCCAGGTTTCTGTATGCGTCCATCAATGTCTTCACGAGCGCACGTTCACCAATGACCATCTTTTTTCCGGTGATGTGGTTTTCCGCGGCCAGTGTATCGAATGACCCCATCAGCAAATCGACTTGTCCGTGCCCATGGACCGTTCCACATCTTGGGGTGATGTACATTTGTGGGTCGGGAAAAGAGAACGTCGCCGATCGCGATTTCCCGTATATTTTGGCTTTGTGTCATTGGGATGAGCCCGCATCAGCGGCGCTCAATAGCCGCTTATTCAAGCCTTCCCAAGACACCGATTGCCATGAACCTATTCACCGGATCGTAGCCGAGTATTGCGCCGCGCAGTATCTCGCACGGCGCATTAGCGATCTTTCTGACCCTCTTTCCACTCGCCGCAGTTTTGCGCTTATCGCGCCTAATGGCGTTGTCAGAGATGAATTGCGCGGCCTGCTTGGATGGCTCGCCGCGCTCGGGGATGCGTCACTCCAAAAATCAGTGATCGAACTTGACCCCTACGCAGTCATCGCTAACGGCGACCCGGCTCAACTTGCCTCCCAATCCAAGAGGCTCCTCCTTCAGCGGCTAAAGGCGCTTGCAGCTAGCGATCCCTATTTCCGGCGCGCGGATGTGTGGCGGCCATTTAATGCCTCAGGTTTCTTCACATTAGATACTGTCGATGAGATCAAACTGCTTATTGGCTCACCATCTGATAGCTCGCATCTCCTCCATCTCATCTTGGAGCTTCTGCAAGGCGAGGAAGCAGTCGATAAGTTAGTGCCTGAACTGCGCGGTTTGATGCTCGATCCTGTTCAGGGGCTCACAGCGCGTTTGTTTGCACGGCGCCTTGCGTTTGAAGGGCAAACAGATCGCAATCAGATTTGGGAAACGATCTGTCTTTATCGATGGTCAGAACTCCATGCCGGGCTTGGCTTCACAGAGGGGGATGGAAAAGCCTTAGCAGATTACGGATTTCAAACCGACAATGTTGCCCTATGGAGCAGCTTCACGTACCCGCATGACCGATATACGACAACAAAGGGACCTGACCAATTTCGTGCCAGCCTCGCCTCAATATTGAAGGCGATGCCGACTGAATTAATCGGCTTCATCGATGTCTACGTGTTGGACTTGTCAAAGCAGAAGCATTGAGCCCAATGCCAAGCACGCGAAAGCGCCAGAGTGTCGTGGCGTCCGATGAATTCAGTTCAGATCGCCACGTCGCTCGCCAGCAGGGGAGAAACCCCGTTGTCGATTCATCGGTGCTCCATAGCTAGATCAAGTGCATAAATGCGGCCGAACTGGCTTATACAGTCGAGCCGCCAACTCCCAACGTTCCCGTTGAACCCGATCTGACGAAGTGCATCAAGGCACGGCCTTACCGAAAAGGAACCGTTTGCGAGTGCTTAGATCAGTCCGATTTGGGCGCAAGTAAATCACTCGACGTCGAGCGGATGCGTAGGTTCAAACCCTTCATCAACTAAGAATCAGATTCGATATTGCGTTGCAGTCAGCGTCAGCGCTCTTCATGTGTCGTATGACCGGCAGCTCTAGCGTCTGCCCGCGTAACCTGAATTCTGCAAAGCTCTGAGGCATTTCTCAAGCAGCTGATGGCGATGCGCTCGCATGCACGCTCGGAGTGCTGAACTTGGTGGAGAGGTTACCTTGTACGGACGGCAATAAGCTACGTAGTCGGACGAGCACGCATCCTTCAACGCATCACGCGCTGCCATTGCCACGTTAGGACAGACGAGAAGTGCGACGATCAAGACCATCAACTTCATGGTTGCACTCATAGGTTAGAAGCTAGACGACTCTTAAGCCCAAAAGAAATGGGGTCGCACTTCTGATGCTCTAGCAGTCCTCGCGCAAACCAGCGATCGCGGAATAAACCTATATCCAGCTCAGAGCGAGACTTTAGAGTTGTTTATAGTTTTTATGACGTATGCGAATTAACGCTAAGCCCTTGATTTTGGTGGGTGATGAAGGACTCGAACCTTCGACCCGCTGATTAAGAGTCAGCTGCTCTACCAACTGAGCTAATCACCCGCCGCGGCGCCGTAGCGCCATCTGACATGGCTCCAGGACGTCGAAGGGGCCCGAATGCGGGCCCCGTGGAGGGAGCGCATAGCATCGGCGCGCCGACCTGTCCACCCCCTCGCCGCCAGAGCCCGATCGGGCTCTGGCAAGCGGCTCGCAACTATGGAAAACCGCCCTTTATACGGCCTGCTGGGCCTGCGCCGTTTTTTGCCGCTTCACGATGAGCTTGTTGAGCGCGGCGACGTAAGCGCGCGCCGAAGCAACCAGCGTATCGGGGTCGGCAGAACGCCCGGTCACGATGCGCCCCTCCTCCTCGAGCCGCACGGAAACCTCGGCCTGAGCGTCGGTTCCCTCGGTCACCGCATGCACCTGGTAGAGATCGAGGCGCGCATTGTGAGGCAGAAGCTGTTTGATGGCGTTAAAAGTTGCATCAACAGGTCCATTGCCGATGCTTTGCACCGTTTTCGACTGGCCTTCGATGTCCAGCGTCAGCGTCGCGGACTGCGGTCCCATCGTGCCCGCAATCACCGTCAACGCCGTGACCTTGACGCGGTCGTTCATGTGGGCGACGCCGTCGTCGACGAGGGCTTCGATGTCCTCGTCGTAAACATGCTTCTTCTTGTCGGCGAGTGCCTTGAAGCGATTGAAAGCATCCTCCATCGCGTTGTCGCCGAGATTGTAACCGAGCTCCTTGAGCTTCGATTTGAACGCCGCGCGGCCCGAGTGCTTGCCCATGACGAGCGAGGACTTTCCGACGCCGACCGACTCCGGCGTCATGATCTCGTAGGTCTCGGTATGCTTCAGGACACCGTCCTGGTGGATGCCGCTTTCGTGCGCGAAGGCATTCCGGCCGACGATCGCCTTGTTGTACTGCACGGGAAAATTCGTGACCGCCGAGACGAGCTTTGAAGCGCGCGACAGCATCTCGGTCTTGACGCCGGTGTAATGCGGCAGGAGATCGTGGCGCGTGCGGACCGCCATCACGATTTCTTCGAGCGCGGCATTCCCGGCGCGCTCGCCGAGTCCGTTGATGGTGCATTCGATCTGACGTGCGCCGGCACGGACGCCCGCGAGCGAGTTTGCGACCGCGAGGCCGAGATCGTCGTGGCAGTGGGTCGAAATGACGACCTTGTCCATGCCCGGAACGCGCGTCTTCAGCATCGTGATGAGATCGAAGTATTCCTCCGGCAGCGCATAGCCGACGGTGTCCGGGATATTGATCGTCGTGGCGCCGGCCCTGATCGCCGCCTCGCAGACGCGGCAGAGATAATCGTGCTCGGTACGCGTCGCGTCCATCGCACTCCACTCGACATCGTCGGTATAACCGCGGGCGCGTGTGACGGAGGCGACGACGCGTTCGTACACCTCATCCTGCGAGAGCTGCAATTGATGTTGGCGGTGCAGCGGCGACGTGCCGATGAAGGTATGGATGCGGCTGCGCCTGGCGTGCTTGATCGCCTCGCCTGCGCGGTCGATGTCTGCGAAGTTCGCACGCGCCAACCCGCAGATGACCGAGTGCTTGGCAAGCTTGGCGATCTCCGTCACCGCCTCGAAGTCGCCTTCGGAAGCGATCGGAAAGCCCGCTTCGATGATGTCGACGCCCATATCGTCGAGAAGCTCGGCGACTTGCAGCTTTTCCTCGAACGTCATCGTCGCGCCGGGGCACTGCTCGCCGTCGCGGAGTGTGGTGTCGAAAATGACGATCTTGTCTTCTTCGCGCTTCGGCGCTGCCGGCGCATTGTCGGTAACCGACGTCATGGATTTCTATCCTTTGCCGGGCGACCGCTCGTGGGGGTCGCCGCTTGTCGCTCTACGCTCATTCGAAATGTCGTCCATCCCCTGAGCACAACCCGGCGGACAGCCGAGCTTCATGCGGCCCAGGGGCCCGTAAGCGGCAATAGAAAATCTTTATCGCACCAGGACATGCGTTCCCGCGCGCGCTCAACAGAAGGGGCACGCTGCTCATATGACCAAACCGGGAACGATACCTGTGTCATCGGGTCCTGTGGAACGCCAATCCCCCGCCGGTGTCAAGCCCATCGCGCCTTTAATTGGCCCAAAGCAGCCCCGAAATGCAAGAGCAGGGGAGGTGCGGCGCCTCGACCGGCCAAGCTGCCAGGGCGACCGTTGAGCCACATCAATGGATCGCCCCAGTTTTCCTTCAGACTTATGGTTGCCAATGCTTGGAGATACTTCTCATGAGTTCGATTGCCACGACCCCACCAACTCGCGAAACCTACACGCCGGCTCTCATAGCGATCCATTGGCTGACGGTTCTGCTGATCGCAGCCGTGTTTGCGACGATCGAGCTGCGTGAGTATTTCCCCAAAGGCAGTGAGACCCGCGACCAGCTTAAGGCGCTGCACTTCATGCTCGGCCTAACCGTCTGGCTGTTTGTGCTCGTTCGTCTGGTGCTGAGAAGCCGCGAGCACACCCCTCAGATCGTACCGCCGCCCAGTGCATGGCAGATGGCCGCGGCGCACGTCATGCACGCCCTGCTTTATGCGGTCATGATCGCGATGCCGGTGCTCGGCTGGCTGGTCCTGAGCGGGGAAGGAAAGCCAGTTCCCTTCTTCGGCCTTACGCTGCCGCCCCTCATTGCCGAGAACAAAGACCTGGCCCACCAGATCGAGGATGTGCACGTGTTCATCGGCGATGCGTTCTATTACCTCATTGGCCTTCACGCGCTTGCGGCGCTTGCGCATCACTATCTGACTAAGGACAACACGCTTACCCGGATGCTGCCATACATCCGCTGAGCGAGCGCGTTTCGTCAGAAGATGAGCGTGCCCTCGGCGACCCGGATTGCGTGGCCGCCGATGCGGACCGTCTCGAGCTTGCCGCGCCCGACCGTCATCGTCAGCGTGATGGTGCTCGGGCGTTCCATCTCGATGCCTTGCTCGATGGCGCGCTTATGCGTGCCATCGGGAAGCTCGTCGAATTCATTGACTACGTAGGCGAAGCCCGCTGCAGCCGAGCCTGTGGCCGGATCTTCCGGCACGCCGAGGTCGGGCGCGAACATGCGGGTGTGGAACGCCGACTGCACGCGCACCGACTGGCGCGTATAGAGATAGACACCATGTACGTCGCGGGCGGTGAAAACCTGCGCCCAACGCTGCGGTGCGACCTTCACCTTCGCCATGGCCTCAAGATTGGCAACAGGCACGAACGCGAAGTTGTTCGTTCCCCGCAGCAGCGTCGGCTTATGGTTTTCAAAACCGACCTCGGTCGGGATCAGTCCGACGGCGGCGGAAATTTCCTCAGGCTCAGACAGGCGCTCTAGCGTTTCGGTTGCTTTCGGCGCATCGAACTCGCCATAAGCGGCAGCCTGGGATCGCAACCTGACGCCGACGCGAACGCTGCCGATCTCTTCTTCTAGGGCAATGATCGCGTCCCGCTCGCCGTTGAGAAGCGGGGCTCGGAGCTCAGCAAGCAGCACCGCGGCGCCCAACGTCGGATGACCGGCAAACGCAAGCTCGCGGCTCGGAGTGAAGATACGGATGCGCGCCGTGTGCCCGGCGCTCGTCGGCGTCAGGACGAATACCGTTTCCGAGAGATTGAACTCGCGCGCGATCGTCTGCATGTCGGCGTCGGAGAGATTGTCGGCGTCGAGAACAACCGCCAAAGGGTTGCCGCCGAACGGCCTCTCCGTGAATACGTCCAGGACATAATAAGTAAGCGCCATCGTGCGCCGGTCTCCCCGCTGCCCAGCCAACCCACGCCCTATCAGCGGAGCGGCGGCACCATGCGGCAACGCGCTCCTGCCGCCAAGCACTTTTTGCATCGTTCGCGCATTGATCAGCCGTCGGCCAATATTGCCTCCAACAGCACGCGCATGTAACGCGGTGTCGGAAGGTCCTCGACGTCGTGCAGTCCGGCGATGGGAATGATCGCGTCAAGCTCCGAATTGGGCGAAGCGGCGATGTGCTGCTCGGCGCGGCGAACGAATTCCGCCGTCGTCATCCTGACGCGCAAAGGGACAGCCATCGAAAGCTGCGGCCCCAAGCGTGTCAGATAGAAACCGTCGTCTTTCATCAGTGCCGCAGGATCAATGCCGGTTTCTTCCGTGACCTCGCGGAGGGCCGATCGATCGATATGAATGACGCCTTCGGCATCGACGTCCTGCCCGTCGATGAATCCGGCGGGCGCATATGCCTGGCCGCCGTTGACGTTTCCGGCGCGCTGACGTCCAAGCATGATGCGCCCGTCTTGCGTGCGGATGAGTGCCGAGCCAAATCCATCGAGAACACCTGCGGCAGGAAAGCCCGCCGCCCGCCAATAGAGATAGCTCTTGAAATCCGTCTGCAGCAACGACGCCTTCAGCGCTCGATCAGAGATCGCGACGTCATCGACGAGATATACGATGCCGTTGAAGTAGTTCGGACTGGACCGTTTCGCTTCAACCCAATGCGCGTCGATCTCTCTGGCGTTCTCATCCGCAAACGCCCAGCGCGCGGAACTCACGCGCAACGCGCACGAAGAAAGTCGCGTGACGCCGTCAGGACAGTGGAACCATTTGCTCTCGAACAGGTTCTGCATGGTCAATCAGAGGGGCCAGCCACAATTAAGTCTCGATCTGACTAAAACCGCGAGCGATCATTTTTGAAACAATCCAAATGCTCCAAGCGCTGATATCATGGGAGGTTTTTGCGCGTGCGTGCTACACACAAAATTTTCTCGGCCATCTAATTTGCGAACTTCGGTCATGACGTCGACACGATTCCAATCGCATATCGCAATCACGACAGCGTCGCTGGGGGGCGACAGTCAAGATCTCCCAGCACCTCATTGCCGGTTCTAGTCCTGGTGTTGCATCAGGGTCCATTGCGGCGAGGTGTGAGATGGATCACCTGCCGCCCGATGGAAAAGCCATCGGGCCCACGCAGCAGCCGAGCTGCGTCGGAGCCCCATCATATCCGAGGAAGCCGCGTCAGCGGCAGAATTCGGAAACGGGCGGCAGAGGTCCCCGCTCCTCTGCCGCCCGCGTTAGTCCTGGCCACCCGTCCTGCGTTTTGGGCGACGGCTGGATATGACGTGGACCGCCCGCGCTGCCGCACGTAAACCCTCCCCAAGAGAGCGGCAGTGCGGGTTGGTTCACGGCCTGCTTATTTCCAGAAAATTGGATGTTTTGCATCCTCAAACCGACGTCTAGCCGGCTCGCGATGCGTGAGCCCTGCAAATCAGATTCCCGACAGCCTTTTGAAGGTCCAAGCTGTGGAAAGCGCGGCCGCTGAGACGTAGGCTGCCAATAGAATCCCAGCCCACATTCTATCGCTGCGTGCCACTTCTTTCACGTTACGTCCGTCTTCTCCGCTCCAGCTCGTCGCGATGACAGTACCTTCACGGTCAGCGCGCTGGCTCCTCTGCGTTGCAGAGGCTTATGCGGCGGAAGAGACAAAAACAAATCCGTCCGAAAGAAAGCGGAGGGAGAACACACGAAGCACCTGAACAAAAGATCACGCGGCGGATAGCAATCCGCCGCGTGATTTATTCGATTAGCCCTTATGCGCGTCGAGACGTGCGAAGATCAGTTCTTGCCCTTATCGACGAGCTTGTTCTTGGAGATCCAAGGCATCATGCCGCGAAGCTTGGCGCCGACTTCCTCGATCTGATGGCTGTCGTTCAAGCGTCGCGTCGCCTTGAAGCTCGGCTGGCCGGCTTTGCATTCGAGCATCCAGTCGCGCGTGAAGCGGCCCGACTGAATGTCGGCGAGAACCTTCTTCATCTCGGCCTTCGTTTCCGGCGTGATGATGCGCGGGCCCGTGCGGTACTCGCCATATTCAGCCGTGTTCGAGATCGAGTAGTTCATGTTGGCGATGCCGCCCTCGTAGATGAGGTCGACGATCAACTTCACTTCATGCAGGCATTCGAAGTAAGCCATCTCCGGCGCGTAGCCCGCTTCGACGAGCGTCTCGAAGCCGTTGCGGATCAACTCGACGAGGCCGCCGCAGAGGACCGCCTGCTCGCCGAAGAGGTCCGTTTCGCATTCCTCGCGGAACGTCGTCTCGATGACGCCCGAGCGGCCGCCTCCGATTGCGGAGGCATAAGAGAGAAAGAGATCGTGGGCGTTGCCGCTCTTGTCCTGATGCACCGCGATCAGGCACGGCACGCCGCCGCCCTTCTGATATTCGCCGCGCACCGTGTGGCCGGGGCCTTTCGGCGCCACCATGCCGACGTCGAGATCGTCGCGCGGCTCGATCAGATTGAAATGCACGTTGAGGCCGTGCGCGAACATCAGCGCCGCGCCCTTCTTCATGTTGGCGGCGAGATGGTCCTTGTACATGTCGGCCTGAAGCTCATCCGGCACCAACACCATGATGACGTCGGCCCACTTGGCGGCGTCGGCCACTTCCATGACCTTGAAGCCTTCCTTCTCCGCCTTCTGCGCGGAGGCCGAACCTTTGCGAAGCGCGATCGCAACGTCCTTGACGCCCGAGTCCCGAAGGTTCAGCGCGTGCGCATGGCCCTGGCTGCCGTAGCCGACGACGGCGACTTTCTTCGACTTGATGAGATTGATGTCGGCATCACGATCGTAATAGACGCGCATGGGCGGCCTTTCGGGTTCCCCGGTCGGAATCGACGGTCGGGCTGGGTTGAAGCGGGACGCGATAGATAGCGCCCAGAAATATGGCCGGAACCTACTCAGATCGCCCCGCCGTTTCAACGGGCATCGCGTGCGCGAACGGACGCGGGCGGCGCTCGACGGCGGATTTGAAAGCCCGGAAGGGCCGAGCAATCATTAACTGAAATCTTGTATAGGCCGGGACCTTGCTGGATGCTCCCTACTCAAAAATCTAGTGGCCTCCGGGACCGCGCCCGATGGCGGCGATGCCGGTACGGGATACTTCGGCGAGCCCTAGCTCGATCATGAGATTGAGGAAGGTCTCGATCTTCGACGGCTTGCCTGTCATCTCGAAAACGAAGTGCTCGGTCGAGGTGTCGACGACCCGGGCGCGGAAGATTTCGGCGATGCGCAGCGCCTCGATCCGCTTCTCTCCTTTGCCGACGACCTTGATGAGCGCCAACTCGCGCTCGATGGCATCGCCTTCTTCCGTCAGATCGCGCACGCGGTGCACCGGCACGAGCCGCTCGAGCTGATGCTTGATCTGCTGCAGCACGGCCGGCGTTCCACTCGTAATGACTGTGATCCGCGACAGATGCTTCTCGTGCTCGACCTCGGTCACGGTCAGCGAGTCGATGTTGTAGCCGCGCCCGGCAAAAAGGCCGATGACACGAGCCAGAACGCCCGGCTCGTTGTCGACGAATATCGACAGCGTACGGGAGACGACCTCCTGTTGGCGCGAAGGGCTTGGATAGTGGGATTGTTTCTGCGGCTCGGCCATGGCGATCATCTCGACGTCAGACGTAGCTTTCGATGAGCGTGTGTCCCACCGAATAATCCGGAATTCTCCAAGATTCATTGAATGCACTCGTGCGCCATTCAGTAAAGACCGGATGGGCGAGCATCGTATCCATGTAGGCGCGCGTCGCCTCGCGCACGGGGACGCCATAGGTCTCGAAGCGCGTGACGATCGGGAGGTACATGGCGTCAGCCCCCGTGAAGGTTCCAAAGAGATACGGTCCTCCGCCGCCGAAACGATTGCGGGCTCCGGACCAGATGTCTTCGATGCGGTCGATGTTGGCCTGGAGCGAGTCGGTCAGCGGGGGCGTCGCGAAACGCGCACCCAGATGCATCGGACAGGCTTGGCGCAGGGGCTGGAATCCGCCGTGCATTTCGTTTGCGATTGCGCGAGCGTGGGCGCGCGCCCTGACATCGCGCGGCCAGATGGCCCGATCGGGAAAGGATTCGGCCAGGTACTCGACGATGGCCATGCTCTCCCAGACGACGACGTCGCCGTCGACGAGGACGGGAACTTTGCCAGAAGGAGAGTATTCCAGAAGCCGTTCACGGCTGTCCGGCTGGCGCAGCGGAATGACGATTTCTTCAAACGGAATATCGAAGGCCTTCAGCACCGCCCACGGGCGCAGCGACCACGACGAATAAAGTTTGTTGGCGACGACGAGCTTCAGCATGTTCAGCGTGCATCCTGGGCGTCTGCATCGCCGGGTTTGCGTGGCGGAAACGCGGATTTGATGAAGATCGGCATGCCGTTCTTATCGACGAGCTTGCGGAATGCCTCGGCTTCCTTCGTCGATATGTTGTATTGCTTGAATGCAGCCACGAACCTTTGCCCCATGCCGTTGGCGATATCTTCCGGCGCCGGAACACCCATGCGCACGCGCTCGGCTTGCGGAATTCGTGCGTAGATTCGCGCCAGCACCTGGGAGTGCATGTAATCCTGGGCCATGCAGGACTCGAGGCCTTGCGTATATTTGCTCGACAGCATCTGCGTGCGATAGCAGGCATCGAGAAACTTCAAGACGCCCGCCGAACCCTCGCGCTTATGAAGATCGGCGAGCCGCTTCGCTGCATCCTTGACGTTGGCGACGTGGTCCCACGTCTCCTTGGCGAGCGAAGGAACCGGAGCCGCCGCGACCGCGCCGAATAAGAGCGCGGCCAGAAGACCCCAGAAACCGCAGCGTGTCGCGATGTGTTTCACACCAACACCTTGCCTTCATCACCGATTGCGCGCTCGACGTCTTCATCTGACACGTGTTCGCCGAGCAGCATTTCGTTATGAGCCTTGCCCGATGGGATCATCGGGAAGCAATTGGCGAGCTTCGCCACGTGGCAGTCGAAGATGACCGGCCCCTTCGTATTGATCATCGTCTCGATCGCGTCGTCGAGGTCGGCGGGATGATCGCAGCGCATGCCGGTCCAGCCATACGCATCGGCAAGCTTCACGAAATCCGGAAGGGCTTCCGTATAGCTTTCCGACAGCCGGTTGCCGTGCAGAAGCTGCTGCCATTGGCGCACCATGCCCATGTATTCGTTGTTCATGACGAACACCTTCACGGGCAGCCTGTACTGCACCGCCGTCGAGCACTCCTGAATGTTCATCAGGATCGAAGCGTCGCCCGCCACGTCGACGACGAGCGACCTCGGATGCGCAAGCTGCACGCCGATCGCGGCCGGCAGCCCGTATCCCATCGTTCCAAGTCCGCCCGACGTCATCCAACGGTTTGGCTCCTCGAAGTGGAGGAATTGCGCGGCCCACATCTGGTGCTGGCCGACCTCGGTCGTGAAGTATGTGTCGCGATCCTTCGTCAACTCGTAAAGACGCTGGCACGCATACTGCGGCATGATCATGTCTTTGGAATTTTTGTAGGCAAGCGATTTTTTTGCGCGCCAGCCGTCGATCTGCTTCCACCATGCCTTATGCGCCGCCTTGTCGAGCACCGGCGCTTTGGCTTTCCAGATCTTCAGCATCTCTTCGAGCACATAGGCGCAATCGCCCACGATCGGGATATCGACCTGGATATTCTTGTTGATCGATGAGGGATCGATGTCGACATGGATTTTCTTCGAACCCGGCGAGAATGCGTCGATGCGGCCCGTAATGCGATCATCGAAGCGGGCACCGATGTTGATCATCACATCGCAATCATGCATCGCGAGGTTGGCTTCGTAGGTGCCGTGCATTCCGAGCATGCCGAGCCATTGCTTATCGGAAGCGGGATAGGAGCCAAGCCCCATCAGCGTCGAAGTGATCGGGTAGCCCGTCATGCGCACGAATTCGCGCAGGAGCTGGCTCGCCTTCGGACCCGAGTTGACGACGCCGCCGCCCGTATAGAACACGGGTTTCTTGGCGGCTGCGATGACATCAACGGCTTCGCGCACGGCCGATTGATCCGGCTTCAGGTGCGGACGATAAGTCTTGTGCTGGATGTTGGACGGGCCGACATAATTGCCGGTCGCGAACTGCACGTCCTTCGGGATATCGACGACGACGGGCCCTGGACGGCCGGTACGCGCGATATGAAACGCTTCATGCAGCACGCGCGCCAGATCGTTGACATTCTTCACGAGCGTGTTGTGCTTCGTGCAGGGACGCGTGATGCCGACCGTATCGCACTCCTGAAACGCGTCGTTGCCGATCAAATGCGTCGGCACCTGTCCGGTAATACAGACGAGCGGAATCGAATCCATGAGCGCATCGGTCAGACCCGTCACCGCATTTGTTGCGCCCGGGCCCGAGGTCACCAGACACACGCCGACCTTGCCGGTCGAGCGGGCGTAGCCTTCGGCAGCATGCAGGGCGCCACCTTCCTGGCGAACGAGGATGTGGCGGATCTTCTCCTGCTGAAAAAGCTCGTCGTAGATCGGCAGGACGGCGCCGCCCGGATATCCGAAAATCAGCTCAACGCCCTGGTCCGCGAGCGCCGTCAGAACGATCTCGGCGCCCGTCATCGTACGTGCCATCTGGCAAACTCCTTCACCCGCCCGTCGGCCGGCTCTTTGAAGCCTTTGAAAGTTGCGGAAACGTATGCAAACGCAGCCTAGACCGTCAATGCTAACCCTAAATAAATGCGAAAATATCGCGGCTTTGACTTTCCATATATTGCTTTGTAACGTGTTTCCAAGAAATCATGTAACGTCGATGCCAAGTTTCCTGGCGTTTAATGTATTGGCGCGTCTCAGCCTTGGCGGCCTCGGCTGCAGCGCCCAGCGCGCTCTCGCCCTTGACGACTGACAGGAGCGGCCGAACGCCGATGGCACGCATAGCCGGCAAATCCGGATCGAGTCCCAGGGCCGCGAGCGCGCGCACCTCCTCGATGGCGCCCGCCGCTATCATCCGGTCGAAGCGCGTATCGGCGCGGGCGTAAAGCTCCGCACGGTCGAGCGTCACCAGAAACCGGACGGCCTCGGCTTCATTGACGACCGGCACACCCCGGACCTTCTGCCAGTGCGCGAGCGAGCGGCCCGTCTGCTCGAGCACTTCGAGCGCCCGCACGATGCGCTGCGTATCGGCCGACGCTAGGCGTTCCGCCATTTGAGCGTCGCGCGCCATGAGTTCGCCGTGGAGGTCAGCCGCTCCGCGCCGCTCGGCTTCGGCGCGCCAATGCTCTCGAATTTCGGGATCAATGGGCGGGATCGGCGACAGGCCTTCGATCAAGGCTTTGAAATAGAGCCCAGTACCGCCGACGATGACGGGCCGCTGTCCCGCCTCGCGCGCCTTGGCGATCGCGTCCGTGACATCGGCAATGAAGCGGCCGGTCGAGTAGGCCGCGGCGGCTGGCACGAAGCCGTAAAGCATGTGCGGGACACGCGCCTCTACGTCGGGCTGCGGCCGCGCCGTCAGAATCGAAAGCTCGCGGTAGACCTGCATGCTGTCGGCGTTGATGATGACGCCGCCGACGTACTCGGCGATCGCGAGTGCCAGCGCCGACTTGCCGCTCGCGGTCGGCCCGGCGATCAGGACAGGCGCGGATTTGTTTCTGGCGTCGCTCATGGAAACGCCTCCTAGCGCAGCCAGATAGACTTCACCACAAGGCGAGTTTCAAAAAAGGATCGTATCCGGCCGGGTTTAGTAACTGATCCTGGCGCGCGCTCCGAACACCGCCGCGTGGCCGACTTCCTGTACGGCTCCCGGATTCCAGAAGTACTGGAAGTCCGGCTGCAAGGTGATACCCGGCCTGATATGGGCCGTATAGTTGAGCTCCAGCACGGATTCGAACGTTCTGGAGAAATCGATCTCGTCCGGAGCGTATCGCAAGGCGTCGCTGGATATCTGGCCGTATCCGAAGGCAGCACCGAAGACATCCTTGGAGCGACCCGGCACGAACCCGGAGAACAGGATACCGGTATCGAAATACATGTCCATCAGACTGTGATTTTCAGGACTTCCGGAGACGCGGCCGAAGATGCTGACGCTCTGATTGTCGCCGTTCTTCCAGATCTGCTGATCGACGATCGCATAGAGTCCAGAATCCTGACTGACAGGTTCCTTGGTCCTGAAGTTGAAATAGATGCCGTCGGGGGCGTCGAACTGCCTCCAGCCGCCGACCTTAACCGTTCCCGGCAGGCCGACGTCGTATTTGAAGGCGCCCTCGACGAGCAACAAGGCGCCGTCGCCGAAGCGGAAGTCGACGCCGTGCCTGTTGCTCTTTTGAGGATCCGCGGCATCCGGGTTCGCGGGGCTGCCGTTGAAGATACCCGCCAGAATAGTGAGATTGTCGTTCGGGGTGTAGGCGACGCTAGCACCCATGGACGTCAGCGGATAGGAGGGACCACCCTGCACCATATTGGTCGCCAGAATGCCGGCCCAGCCGAAGGTGCCGTTGAAGAAGACGGCAGACGTATCGCTGATGAAGAACTCGGTGTCGGCAGCAATCGAGCCGAACCTGAATTTCAACTTATCGTCGAGCAGCGACTGTTCGAGCCACAGTTCGTCGAGGCGCAGCGCCTCAAGACCTTCAAGGTTGCTGACCGCAAATGCGCTGCCGGTGTTCGTCGTCGGGCCAATGCCGTGGACGTAGAAGGCGTTGGCGTGAATGGCCGCACCCTTCCAGCCGAAGAGCCTTTCGAGGTCGAGATCGACGTAGCCCTCAACAAGGCCGTTATAGGTCAAGCTGCGCGATACGCCGCCGGAAGCGACGTTGTAATATTCGCCGGTGTAGTTGATGCCGTACCTGATACCCGCGGCCGCCAAAGATGCACGAGCGGCGTCGTACGGTAACTCTTGCGCGATCGATTCTTCCGGAACGCCAGTGTCCGGCTTGTCTTCGGCCCGCGCCCCCGCAGCTGCCCAGAGCGACGCGAGCGCCACTGCCGACACGGCGCCAGCTTTCAACATCGACCTCATTCAACTCCCCCAATGCGCCTCGGCAAGGCACCGACTCAGACACTCAAGCTTCAATATCCGTCCAGGGACGGCAAGCTGCCCCAACGCTGTCATCCGCACAACAAATTAGTTTACCTTATCAGTCAACATTTGAGTGGCGAAATCGGCCGCCGTTGAAACTTCCGGTGGGAAGCTGTTGCCGCCTTGCAATAGAAGCGGGGATGCCGCCCATCCTCATACGCAGCTGGCGCGAAAATTCGCCAATTTGCCGCGGAGAATGGACGGCATTTAGCAGACGCGTACGCAGGCAGATAGCCGCTTATTCCCGCAGTACGCGAGGCAGCTCAAGGCCGGTCCACCGACGCCACCTGTCTGCGATGCGCGGTTTCATGCGTGCCCAAGCCCGCGTCAATTCGAGCTTGACGCGGGTTTTGACCATCCGCCCATAACGCCAAACCCACGACGCGCGAATTTGCGCGAACAGAGCGTCCTTCCACGGCACGAACCAGTCGTAGGCGCGCGCGAACCACGCGATCCGCATCAGGGCCGGCTTGGTCAGGATGAAGATGCGCGCAATCAGCGCGGTCGAAGCCAGCTTGGCTCCCAGGAACAGCAGCGTCGCCGTTGCAAAGTGATTGTTGGCCAATAACCAAACCGCGACGAACTTCAGCGGCAGCAGCAGCGTCGTCGGAAGCGCGATGGTGAAAAGCGCCGCATAGGGCGGCAGGCCTGCGACCCAGCGTTCGACGGCCGCGATGGGAGCGTATTTCGCGAGATGGGCGATGAAGTCCGAAAGCGGCCGCCATCCCCATTCTTCGAACAGGACGATCAGCGCGGCAATGACGTTCAGCGCAGTGATGATCGGCCCCCGCGCGATGGACCAAGCCGTCCGCAGCAGTTCACGAATCACCCACAGCACGATCACGGCTGCGCGCCGGATCGCGAGCCAGGCTCGTTTTGTCATTCCGATGAGATCTTCAGAGTGCAAGCGTTTGTCTTCCGTCAGGCTCAGTCATAGTCCGCAGTCTACCAGCGGCAAGAGCAGCGGGGATAAGTTTCCGCGAACTTTTTCCGAACGGCGGTATTTGCGTGCAGTCGGACCCGTCAATGGGAGCCACATAGGTTAGATCCCCCCGGTCGCGGGGTCACGACGATTGCACGGGCTCAAGCAAAGCGTCGTCTTCTGCGCGCCGTCGCTCACCTGCTTCCTCCAGTGCGAGCGCAAGTTCTTCGCGCGCTTTCTCCGCCTGACGCTGGCGTGCCCACAGACTTGCGTAAAGCCCGTGCTTGGTAATCAACTCGGCGTGCGTTCCCTGTTCGACGATGCGGCCGGCTTCGAGCACCAGGATCGTATCGGCGTGGATGATCGTCGAGAGACGGTGTGCGATGACGACCGTCGTCCGGTCTTTCGAAACGCGATCGAGCGCATCCTGAATTTCCTTTTCCGTATGGCTGTCGAGCGCACTCGTCGCCTCGTCGAGGATCAGGATCGGCGGCGCCTTCAGAATCGTTCGCGCAATGGCGACGCGCTGCTTCTCGCCGCCTGACAATTTGAGGCCGCGCTCGCCGACCATCGTGTCGTAGCCCTCGGGCAGCGTTTTCACGAAATCGTCGATCTGCGCCATCTTGGCGGCGGCGATGACTTCTTCGTCCGTCGCGTCGTGGCGGCCGTATTTGATGTTGTAAAAGATCGTATCGTTGAACAATACGGTATCCTGCGGCACGACACCGATGGCGGCACGCAGCGAAGCCTGCGTGACGTCGCGGATGTCCTGTCCGTCGATCGTGATCCGACCGCTCGTCACATCATAGAAACGCAGCAGCAATCGGCTGATGGTCGATTTTCCAGCGCCCGACGGGCCGACGATCGCCACCATCTTCCCCGCCGGCACCTCGAAGGAAACGTCCTCCAAAATCTGGCGCTCGGGATCGTAGGAAAAGCCGATGTGCTCGAAGCGGATCGTGCCGCCGTCGATTTCGAGAAGCTTCGCGCCCGGCCGGTCCGCAACCTCGGGATTCTGGTCGAGCACTTCCATCATCCGCTCGATGTCGGTCAGGCCCTGCTTGATCTCGCGATAGACCATGCCCATGAAGTTCAGCGGCATGAAGAGCTGCAGCATCAGCAGGTTCACCATCGCGAAGCGTCCGACCGTCGAACTGCCGGCGAGCACATCGTTGGCCGACATGACGAGGCAAATCGTCAGCGCGATGGTGAAGATGATCGCTTGGCCTGAGTTCAAGACGGCGAGGGTCGTGTAGGTTTTGATGCTCGCCTTTTCATACTGCGCCATCGATTTGTCGTAGCGCTCGGCCTCGCGCCGTTCGGCGCCGAAGTATTTCACCGTCTCGTAGTTCAGCAGGCTGTCGACCGCTTTCGTGTTGGCGTCCGTGTCGCTTTCGTTCATTACGCGGCGGATCTTCAGCCGCCAGTCGGTCGCGCGGATCGTGAACCAGAGATAGCAGACGATCATCGTGACGATGGTCACGATGTAGCGCCAGTCGAACTCGAAGGCGCAGACGATGATGATCATGAAAAATTCGACGATGGTCGGGATGAGCGTCATCAGCGCCATGCGGCTGATGTTTTCGATCCCCGTCCGGCCGCGTTCCAGAACGCGCGTCAGTCCGCCCGTCTTGCGTTCGAGATGAAAACGCAGCGACAGCCGATGCATGTGGTCGAAGGTTGCGAGCGCCAACGTCCGGACGGCGTGCATCGCGACGCGTGCGAACATTCCTTCGCGCACCTGCATCAGCAGCGACATCACGATGCGCGCCAGGCCGTAGAAGATGCACGCGAGGATCGGCGCGCCGATCAGCCACGGCAGCGTCTGGTTCGTCGGAACGTGTCCGCCCGTCGCGGCGACAAGGGCGTCGGTCGCCCACTTCAATGTAAACGGAACGCCGACCGTTACCGCCTTCGCCATGACAATCATCACAAGCGAGCCGACGACGGTGCGTTGCAGATCGGGCCGGTCGCGCGGCCAGATATAAGGCCACAGCGCTCTCAGAACCCGTCCCGTTTCGGTCGACGGCCTAAGGCGCGCAAAAAGAAATCCGCGGCCGGCGGCACCGTTGAATTGTCCTTGCTGCATCGCGTTGAAATAAGATCAGTACCCGCGAATGTCCATCATCGGCGGCGCGGAACGAAGATGCGCTGGCAGGGATAAATCAGGTTCGGATTACGAATAATCGAGCGATTGGCGTGATAGAGACGCCAGTAAAGCCGACCTGCCCGGTAATGCCGCCTCGAAATCCGCCATAGGGTGTCGCCGCTCTGAACCGTGTAATGCCCCGGCGGCATGATGCGTCGCCCCGCGAAGCGGCAGCGCGGCGCTCGCCTGATCCAGCGCCTGACGACCGGGCCACGTGCCAATCTGCGGGATGCGACCTTGATCCTGGCCGAGCGAGGCGGCGGCGCTTGTTTGAGGTCGGCGTCCGACTCCACTCCCGAGGTCGTACCGGGAAGTTTCTGCGATTCAGCCGAGCCCGGTTCGGGAACCGGCGGAGGCGCCGCTGAGGCGTCCGGCTGTTGCTGGGTCTTCTCCGCCTCGACAGCTGCCGTGCGCTGACGCTCCTCCGCGGCCTTCTCGGCCGCAAGCTTGGCGCGCTCGTCCTCAAGACGCTTCGCCTCATCCGCCTTACGTTGTGCTTCTGCCGCCTGACGCTGTGCCTCAGCGCGTGCGGCTTCGGCTTCGAGCCGCTCGCGTTCCTGTTTGGCTTCAGCCGCTTTGCGCGCTTCTTCGACTTGCTTTGCTGCCTCGGCTGCTTTGCGCTCGTCCTCGACGCGCTTTGCTTCTTCAGCCGCCTTGCGTGCTTCTTCCTCCCGCTTCGCCTCTGCGGCCTGCCTGGCTTCTTCGGCTTTACGAGCTTCTTCGATCCGTTTCGCTTCCTCGGCCTGTCTCGCCTCCTCGGCCAGCTTGCGTGCTTCTTCTGCGCGCTTTGCTTCCTCGGCAATTTTGCGTTGTTCTTCGGCCCGTTTTGCTTCTTCCGCGGTTTTGCGAAGGTCTGCTGCCTGCTTGGCTTCCTCCGCCTTGCGAGCCTCTTCGATACGTTTCGTCTCCTCGGCAGCCCTGCGCGCTTCCTCAGCCTTTTTGGCTTTCTCGGCCTTCAGCGCTTCTTCCGCGCGTCTCGCAGCCTCTGCGGCTTTCGCGTCCTGGTCTTTCACGTCCTCAAGCTTCCGGGCGATCGAGTCCTTGTCGACAGCCAAACCTCCGGGCACAGGCGTCGAGAGCCGCGGAATGACCGTCGCCTGGAATTCGCGATTGGCGCGCGCCAGCCAATCCTGAACGCGGTCGGCAATCCCGAGACCTTCGACCGGCTTGTCCTCACTGTGAGGTTTCGCAGTTTCGACCGGCGGCGCCGGGTTCGGCTTGATCGTCACGCCACCCGCGTCGGCCATCCTGACGACCGGTCCGGAGACCACCGCGGCGGCGGGGTCGATCCAGGCCGCTTCGACTTCTCCGACCGTCGCAATGTCGTCCTTGAAAAGCTGCGTTGGCAGTAGGGCGGCATCGAGGGGAAACGGCGTCAGAAGCACAACCAGGGCGGTCATGAAGAAGCCTCCCGCCCGCATGACCGCGGCGGCTGTTTTCTGCGTAGAAACGGCTGGTTGTCCGGATTTCATAACAGCGCCTTGCAAGTCGATTATCGAGCTAAGCACACCTCCGCGCCCGGAGCCAATACGGGACAGGAGTTGTTCGCACCCATTGTACCCGTTCGGCCACCCGCTACGCGGCAACGCATCAACCACGCCCCCAAAAAAGCCTCCATCGAAGCGCTGCGATGCTCTGGTGACCTCGGCACCGGCTTCTTAAATTAAGGGAATCGATGACTGAAAGCGGAATGCGAATGAACGGAATCATGAAAACGGCGGTGGATACGCCTGCCGCTGCCACCAAGCTTACCCTGGCGTCTCCCATCCAAGGCGTGTGCGTTTATTGCGGTTCAGGCAAGGGGCTCGATTCGGCTTATGCAGTTGCCGCGAGAAAGCTCGGAAAGGCGTTCGCCGACAACGGCATCCGCCTTGTGTACGGCGGCGGCAGCCTTGGCCTGATGGGCGAGGTTGCCCGCGCGACGCTCGGAGGCGGCGGCAAGGTGACCGGCATCATTCCCGATTTTCTCGGGGCGCGCGAAATGATGCTGAAGGACGTCGACGAGCTGATCGTCGTCGAGAGCATGCACGTGCGCAAGCAGCTGATGTTCGACCGCGCGGATGCGTTCGTTGCGCTACCCGGCGGGATCGGAACGCTCGAAGAGCTCGTCGAGCAGCTTACCTGGTCACAGCTCGGGCGGCATTCGAAACCGATCGTCGTTGCCAACATCAAAGGCTTTTGGGATCCGTTCCTGAAGCTGCTCGAACACATGAAGGGCGAGACGTTCATCCGGGCAGGTCTCGACGTGCACTTCAACGTCGTCGACCAAATCGAGGACGTCGTGCCGACGATCTTTGAGGCTATGGAGAAGCATCGCGCCAACGGAGCCGAGCCTCCGGTCCTGAAGCAGTTCTGAAGGCAGCCTTGCAAGCGGCTGTAGTGGATCTCAATGCCCGAGGCGGTCAGGGTACTGCCGTGGACGGTCCTGTGCCGGATAGCGTAGCGAGCGGCTTGCGATCGCCGGAAGCTTTAGCGCTGCCGTTCGAGGACGCATCGGAAAACACTTGCGCAATGATACCGCTGATTGCGGCGGCACCCGTGCGGTTCAAATGGTTCGTGTCGCGATAGAGCGGTGCACCGTCCTTGCTGTAGTGACACACCTTATCATCGCACAGCGCGCTGTGCGGATAGACGACGCGCACATTTGGAACCGCCTCCAGCCGCTGCAAGACGGGTAGAACGTGGCGCTGTCGATTGAGAAACATCGCAAGCGTCGGTTCCGGCGGCAAAGATTGCCCCCAGGCGTAATGACGAGCGAAGGCTGCGGCTATGTTGTCAGTCTGCTCGGGTATCGGGCCAAGCAGGACGACTTCCCGCCCCTTGGCAGCGATGCGCTTCACCGTTGCCTCAAGCAGCGCGGAAAAGACCGGTGCGTTGTCCGAGCGCGGACCAGGACTTAGAAGAAATACTTCTCTGCCGTCGTTCTCGCCCTCGGCATACATCGCCCATCTCGCGACTATGACGACACGGCGGACGTCCGGCGCCATCACCCGTTTCATCAGTTCGTCGACCGACGTATGGCAATGATTGTTTTTGGGAGCGCCGTAGAATACGGCGTCCGCCAAAGGCGGACAATTGAGATAGCTAGCAATGATGATGGCCCGATCGTGAGCGGCACCGTAGGCCGCGACGCTTGAGAGCAGCGCAGTTGCATGACTGTCGCCCCAAAGAACCGTATCGGCAGCGACGTCCGAAGCGCCGACTAGGCAAGCGGGAGCCGGCCAACCCCTCGCAACGCGATGAGAAGCGCAAGACGGACCCTTGCCCGTACCCCATTCGGCCAGGAGCGGCCGAATGTCATTCGGCCAATTATGAAACCACCCCGGGCGGTTCGTGAGCCAAAACGCGAGAGACGCCAGCAACGCGATCGACAATGCCGCCGAGGCGAAGGCTGATCTCGGCGGATTGCGGAGTCGGCTTTGGCGGAACGGCTGCTCGACAAACCGCCAGGAGAGCGCGCCGAGAGCGGTGCTTGCGGCTGCGAATGCCAGCCCGACCGAAAGATGCCCGGTGGCCTCGCCCTGCCAGACGTCCGGAAAGCGGTAGCGGACGAGCACCATCAGCGGCCAATGCCAAAGATAGATGGAATAAGATACGAGCCCGATGCCGACGGCCGGCGGCAAGGACAGGAAGCGCGCGACCACGGTCGGTGGCGCGCTCGTCTCGCTGCCTGCATAGATCACCAGCACCGCGCCGAGGCAAAGCGGCACGGCGGCGATGCCTGGAAACGGCGTCTGGTTGGTGAAGTAAAAATAGCCGAACAGGATGAGTGCGATGCCCGCCGCCGCCGCCGACTCGCGCAGCACGCGCGACGCGAAGCGAGGAGCCACGCCCAGTGCGAGGAGCACACCCGCGAGCAGCTCCCAGATGCGCGTCGGGGTCACGAAGAAAGCCCGCTCCGGACGGAGATCGACCTGGCGGACGCTGTAGGCGAAAGACAGAAGCGCGATGAGCACGAGAACCGCCACAGCGGCGTCGCGGCGCCAGCGATAGACGACAGCAAGCAACAGCGGAAAGGCGAGGTAAAACTGCTCCTCGACGCTCAGCGACCACGTGTGAAGCAGCGGCTTGCCCGTCGCGGGTCCGTTGAAATAGCCGGTCTCGTGCGCGAAAACGTAGTTCGATGTCGAGGTCGCGACACCGAGCAGACTACGGCCATAGGCCTTGAGGTCGACGGGAAACAGGACTGCCGCCGCGAACAGCGTCGTGACTACCGCCATGACGACAAGCGCAGGCAAAATTCGGCGGATGCGACGGACATAGAATCCGGCGAGAGAAAACGATCCGACATCGAGCTCGGATTTGATGATCCCTGCGATCAGGAAGCCGGAAATCACGAAGAATATATCGACGCCGCCGTATCCGCCGGGTACGCCAAGGCCGAAGTGGTAAGCGACGACGCCTGCAACGGCCAAGCCGCGCAGCCCGTCGATATCGAGGCGATGCGTTTTCGCTGCAAAGCTTCTGGTCTGGACGGTCCCCCGACCCCTGTTCGACATCCTTCATCCTGTATCCGCCGCCTGCCCTCGAAGTTGACACCGCGGCGACGGACATCCCCCCTCAAACGACTCCCATGTGGTAAAATACTCCGCAATAAGCCGCAATTTAGGCTCAGCCGTTGCACTTGCCCTCCTTCCCACTTATCAGCGCGTATGATGAAAACCGATGAGAAAACACTTGCCCCCGTCGCGCGCATTGCGGACGCCGATGTGCCGGGCATGATCGAACGCATGCGCAATGGCGAGCGGCGCGCCATCGCGAGCGTGATTACTGAGCTCGAACGCCTGTCGGCCGCGGCGCCGGCGCTGCTCAGAACGCTGCAGCCGCACCTGGGACACGCTCTCGTCATCGGCTTCACGGGTCCGCCGGGCGCGGGCAAGTCGACGCTCGTCAACGCGATCATCACGCAGCTCAGGAAGCACGGGCGGACCGTCGGCGTCATCGCGGTCGATCCGTCGAGCCCCGTCTCGGGCGGGGCCATTCTCGGCGACCGCATCCGGATGACCGCGGCGCTCGACGACGACGGCGTGTTCGTGCGCTCGCTCGCATCGCGCGGCTACCTCGGCGGTCTGTCGCCAGCGGCCGTGCGCATCATCGACGCGCTCGACGGCGCGGGCTTCGACATCGTACTGCTCGAAACGGTCGGCACGGGGCAGAACGAGATCGACGTTGCCGAAGTTGCCGATATCCGTGTCGTCATCGCGGCACCGGGGCTTGGCGACGACATCCAGGCCATGAAGTCCGGCCTCCTTGAGATCGCGGACGTGATCGTCGTCAACAAGAGCGACCGGCCGGGGGCCGAGCAGACGCTGCAGCAGCTCGTCGGGGCGCTCTCGATCCGTGCGACAATGGCTGAGAAAATTCCGGTCCTGAAGACGAGCGCCATCAACGGCGACGGCGTGCCGAAGCTCATCGAGACGCTGGATCAGCTCGGCGGCAAAGTCCGCACGCAGGAACCGTTGAACCGCAGGCGCCGCCGCGCCCGGTATCTGATCGCGCGCGCAGCTTCCGACATCGTCGCCAACCGCATCAAGGCGGGTGGCAAGGGCAGCCTCGACACGCTTGCCGATTCCGTTCTCTCCGGTACGATGACGCCGCACGCCGCCGCAACGCGCCTGCTCGAAGATTAGCGGCGTCGCGCGTGCTTCAAGCCATCGCAAGCTTGCTGCGCCGGATCGAGTAGCCGAAATAGATGACCAGCCCGACTGCGAGCCAAACGATGAAGCGCAGATGCGTTTCGTAGGGCAGGAAGGCGATCAGTGCGCCGCACGACAAGATACCCAGGAACGGCAGCATGATACCACCCGGCGTCTTGAACGGACGCGGCATGTCCGGGTGCGTGATGCGGAGCGCGATGACGCCTCCGCAGACGAGAACGAAAGCCGCCAGCGTGCCGATGTTGACGAGTTCCGCAAGGACTCCGAGCGGGATGAAACCGGCCATGATCGCCATCACGGTGCCGGTAATAACGGTCGTCCGCACGGGCGTGTGGGTTCGCGGATTGACTGCCTCGAAGAATGCGGGAAGCAGGCCGTCGCGCGAAACGCCGACGATGATGCGCGTCAAGGCATAATAAAGGACGAGCATCACGGTCGTCAGTCCGGCGACGACGCCGGTCGCGACGAGACCTGCGGCCGTGTTGTAGCCAATACGCAGCAACGCTTCCGATGCGGGCGATGGGACGTTCAGGACGCTGTAGGGCACGATGCCGGTCATCAACGCGGAGACGATGACGTAGATGAGCGTGCAAAAGATCAGCGCTGCAAGAATCCCGATCGGGACGTCGCGCTGCGGTTGATAGGCTTCCTCGACCGCCGTCGATACCGCGTCGAAGCCGACGTATGCAAAAAACACGATCGAGGCGCCTGCGAGAACCCCTATGGGCCTGCTGCCGTCGTGGCTGAACCACCCGAACGGCAGGAACGGCGACCAGTTGTCCGGATTGACGTTGAAGACAGCGACGCCGATGAAGATGGCAATCGCGATGAGCTTGATGACCACGGCCGCTGCATTGATGCGGGCGCTTTCCTTGACGCCTATGATCAGCAAAAGCATCAGAAGCAGGATAATGCTGGCCGCCGGCAGATTGATGATGCCGCCGGCACCGGCGCCCTTCACGTCTGGGGCATTCGGATCAAAGCCGAACCATTGCAGTGCACCTCCAAGGTGCTCGTTCCACGCCAGCGCGCTCGGGCCTCGCGTCAGGGCATCCGGCAGTCCGATGCCCATCGACGTCAGAGCGTTGTTGAAATAGCCGGACCAGCCGTTGGCGACGGCTGCGACCGAGACGCCGTATTCGAGGATCAGGTCCCAGGCGATGATCCAGGCGATGAGCTCGCCGAAAGCCGCGTAGCTGTAGCCGTAGGCGCTGCCGCAACCGCCGACGCTCGACGCCAATTCGGCATAAGACAGGGCGGCAAAGCCACAGGCGATCCCAGCGACGATGAAGGAGAGCACTACTCCGGGTCCCGATTGGACCGCAGCAGCGTGCCCGGTCAGCACGAAAATGCCCGTGCCGATGATGGCACCGACCCCGAGCAACGTGAGATCGAGCGCACTCAGGCATCGCTTCAGCCCGAACTCGGAATTATCGTAGGCGACGGCCTTTTTTCGAAAAAGATTGGCCATGTTTGCGCGCTCCCCTAATCCCTTCGCATTGCCTGGTACCGGCTGAGCGCCTTTTGGAACGCCGGCCGGTGCTGCGCCCTCCCGGCATCCCCCCGTAGATTCTGCGCGAGGGGAGCTTCGCGCAGCCATTAACGGATGTCCACAACTCGAGTGCTTACGATTGGGGCTGCGCCTAGAACCTGGGCATTCCCGCCCAATCGGGAAGCTGCCCGAGACAGCCCGTCCACTTGCCCGAGGCCGCCAAACCCGATAGCCACTTTTGAAGAGTTCAAAAACGCGCCGCTTCGCGGAGCGCTCCGAGGCGGCAGGGGAGGTTCAACGATGTCGGATGAGGCAATCGTCGCTCAAACGGGCCCGTACCAAGTCGAGCTGACAGAGGGTCAAGAGTACTGGTATTGCCGCTGCGGACGCTCGAAGACACAGCCGTTCTGCGACGGCTCGCACGAAGGCACAAGCTTCGTGCCCCTACAGTTCACCGTCGATCACACGGGAACTTTCAATATTTGCGGCTGCAAAGCGACCGACGACGAGCCGTTCTGCGACGGCACCCACAACGTTCTCTGACGCTCTCCACCACTTCGGCCCCGTTCACGACAACCCTGACCGGTTGCCATGATGCCGGTCAATCGGAGAACCCCAGAAGGCGACGCCCGGCTTGAGCCGAGCCACGCAGATTATTCCGTGCGCGCCGGAGTTCGAATGGAATGTATCAACGCCCTTGCGAGGCGTGCATGCATTCCGTCAGCAGACGTTTTTCCAGTCTCGACAGCTCGTCCGGTACAGCCTGCCCCGAGCGTCGAAATTCGGTAATCCGCTTTTTAACGAGTGCGTAGCATTGGCGAGGATCGTCGTCCGACTGTTCCATCTGGTGGACCAGCTCAGCGAAGTCGCCGCTGCCCATCTGTTGTGCCATATCCCTAGTGTCTCCCGCTCCATTTCCAGAAAGGCATTTCGAGGTTCCCAACTCCTCGACATTCCTTTCGACTCACTAGTCTTCAATTTAGGCGCGCCGATCCGCGAATTAAATGCGGTATTAAAGTGAATGATCGACGAATTGAGCGACTGTGACCTAGCTGCCGTGAATACAAGCTGAACGGACGACGGCAGTCCCCTGCGCCCAACGCGCGCATCTACCCAAGCGTTCGTGGCGGCAGGCTGGCGAGAATTGGATCCTGCTTTCACAAATTATTGCAGAGCATTAGCTGCGGAGCAGCGCACGGCCGCTCGCTGCGGACATCTATAATTCACCGAAAATCGGCTCAATTGATTGATGCACCGTTGCCGCTCTGCTACGCCTCCCGCGCCGCATCAAGGATTTACCTCTCATGATCCCACGCTACTCCCGTAAAGAAATGACCTCGATCTGGGACCCCGAAACGCGCTTTCGGATCTGGTTCGAGATCGAAGCACACGCTGCAACGGCAAGCGCCGAAATCGGCCTTATTCCGAAGGATGCGGCAAAAAAAATATGGGAAAAGGGCTCGGCCGCGGCATTCGACGTGGCGCGAATTGACGAAATAGAGGCCGTAACTAAACACGACGTTATTGCATTTTTGACGCACCTTGCGGAATTCGTCGGCCCCGAAGCTCGTTTCGTCCACCAGGGCATGACGTCATCCGACGTCCTCGATACCTGCCTCAACGTCCAGCTTGTGCGCGCCGCCGATATCATTATCGGCGACATCGATCGTCTGCTGGCGGCGCTTAAGACGCGTGCTTACGAATTCAAGGACACGGTCACGATCGGGCGCAGCCACGGCATCCACGCCGAGCCAACGACGTTCGGCCTCAAGCTCGCTTTTGCCTATGCCGAGTTTCAGCGCGCCCGGGGGCGCATGGTCGCCGCACGGAAGGAAGTCGCGACGTGTGCCATTTCCGGTGCCGTCGGCACATTCGCGAACATCGATCCGCGCATCGAGATGTACGTCGCACAAAAGATGGGGCTGACGCCTGAACCCGTCTCTACGCAGATCATTCCCCGCGACCGCCACGCCATGTACTTCGCGACGCTCGGGGTCGTCGCCTCGAGCATCGAGCGCCTTGCGATTGAAATCCGCCACCTGCAAAGAACGGAAGTTCTCGAAGCTGAAGAGTATTTCTCGCCGGGACAAAAAGGCTCGTCGGCGATGCCGCACAAGCGCAATCCCGTCCTTTCCGAGAACGTGACCGGTCTCGCCCGACTCGTCCGGGGTTACGCACTACCCGCGATGGAAAACGTGGCGCTGTGGCACGAACGCGACATCTCGCACTCGAGCGTCGAGCGGATGATCGGTCCCGACGCGACGGTGACTCTGGACTTCGCGCTGAACCGGCTCGCCGGGATCATCGAGAAGCTCGTGGTCTATCCCGAGAACATGAAGAAGAACCTCGACAAGCTAGGTGGCCTTCATAATTCCCAACGCGTGCTGCTGGCGCTGACCCAAGCCGGTGTCAGCCGCGAGGATGCCTACGCCCTCGTGCAGCGGAACGCGATGAAAACCTGGGAACAGGGCAAGGACTTCCTCGTCGAACTCAAGAACGACAAGGACGTCACGGCCAAAGTCCCGGCCGCAAAGCTCGAGGCGATGTTCGATCTCGATTATCACACCGCTCACGTCGACACGATCTTCAAGCGCGTCTTCGAGACAGGCTGAGGCGCGGCGCACGCTGATTTCCGTCGGCGCGTCCGCCCGGCAACGTCATCCAAGGTTTACCGAAATGTAGTGGAAGCGACACACCGATGTCATGTCGGCTGACGAGTTTGCGGGCCGATAGGGAGCGGTGGGGGCTGTTGCTATGTTGGCGCCGAAAGTCAGTTTCGGGCCGGAGGGCCATTGGGATGCTTACGAAACGGCGGAGCATCCTGCCGTTTCTGCCCATGCCATGATCAGAGGAGCGCTCTCAGTTGGCGCGGCTGCCCTCCTTCTGTTTCTCGTCGTACCTGGTCTCGATACGGCGGTCACGCGCGTCTTCTATGACGGCACACATCACTTCATCGGCAATAGCTCGCCGGTGTTTCGCACATCCCGCGACGTGTTCAATATCGTCCTTTATCTAACGTGCGCCGCGACCGTTATCGGACTCTTCGTGGCCTGGCGGTCAGCCGGGCCGTGTCTCGGGCTCGTGTTCAATAAATGGTTGTTCCTGGCGCTTTGCCTGATCATCGGGCCCCTCGTCGTGTCCAATATCGGGCTCAAGGACCATTGGGGCCGCGCGCGTCCGCGGGACGTCATTGAGTTCGGTGGCGCTAAAGCGTTCACGCCGGTCTTTCCGCCTTCAAACCAATGCGACTACAATTGCTCGTTCGTATCGGGCGAAGCATCGTCCATTTACGTCATATTTTTCGCGGCGGTATTCCTGTTGAGACGGCACGCTCGAAGGATGATTGCACTCGGTATCATCTTCGGCAGTCTCTCCGGGCTGACGCGCATTGCCCAGGGCGGGCATTTCCTTTCCGACGTCGTATTTGCAGGAGTTTTCATGGCGCTGACGGTCGCGTGCCTTCAGCTCCTTTTCGAGACAATCCGGGAAGCGGACGGCGCGGAGATCGCGGAGCCCGCGGCGTGACGCGATGTTTCCAGTCTGCCCCAACTGTGTTGATCTTCCAGGCGGTCGAGCGTAATCGGACGCACCACCGGCGTGCAGAGACCGCAGGCACAAGGACACGATCATGACGCCGCGGCCCAGACCGGACACATTCTCGACAACCGACGTCCGCGGTCCGACCCACGATGCGCCGGTCGGACGGCCGCGTCTTTCGATCGTCGTGCCAACCTACTGCGAAGCCGAGAACGTCGCTCCAACGATCACTGCCATCGATGCCGCGCTTACCGGTATTTCGTGGGAGATCATCTTTGTCGATGACGACAGCCCCGACGGGACGGTCGAAACCGTCCGGTCGTTCGGTGAGCATGACGGCCGCGTGCGCGTCATCCGACGCATCGGACGGCGCGGACTTGCGGGCGCGGTCATCGAGGGCATGCTCGCGTCCGCCGCCGATACGGTGGCCGTGATCGACGCCGATCTGCAGCACGATGAAAAGCTGCTGCCGAAGATGCTCGAAAACATCGAAGCGGACCAGGCGGATCTCGTCATTGCAACACGCTACGCGCAATCGGGCGCTGCGGATGCCGGTTTCTCGAAGCTTCGCCAAAACGCCAGCACGTTCGCGACGCGCCTGACGAACCTGCTGCTCAGAACCAACGTCAGCGATCCGATGAGCGGCTTTTTCATGATCCGGCGCGATGCAATCGACAAAATCGCACCCAACCTGACGACGGGCGGATTCAAACTGCTGCTTGATATTCTCGCCTCGGCGCCGGCAGGGCTGAAGATCGCCGAGGTGCCGTATCAATTCCGTCCGCGTCAACTCGGAAAGTCGAAGCTCGATGCCCTTGTGATCGCCGATTTCCTCGGACTGCTGCTTTCCAAGCTTTCGGGCAACAGCATCTCGCCGCGCTTCTTCCTGTTCGCGTTCGTCGGCGCCACGGGCCTCGTCGTGCACCTCGCAACGCTCAGGGCCGCTCTGACCACGACACACATTCCATTCAACGCGGCGCAGCTCGCCGCGGCCTTCGTTGCGATGACGTCCAACTTTTTTCTCAACAACGCGCTGACGTTCCGCGACCGGCGCTTGACCGGCATCGGGGCGTTCAAAGGTCTGCTGTCGTTCTATCTTGTCTGCAGCGTCGGAACGCTCGCGAACGTCGGCGTCGCGGAGCTCATTTACCTGCGCGATGCAAGCTGGTGGCGCGCCGGCATCGCAGGCGCCTTGATGGCCGCGGTGTTCAACTATGCGGTCAGCTCCATGCTGACATGGAGAAAATAGTGCGGGATCTGCTCGACGGCTCGTCCGGCATTTCGGCGGCAGATGTCACGCGCGATGATCGCGCCGACAATGTCCTGATCGCAGCGGCCCTCGGCCTCTTTGTTATTCACGTTGTCATGGCGGCCGTGATGGGGCTCGTCGACGACGAGGCCTACTATCGCATCTGGTCGCTTGCGCCTTCGCTCTCCTATTACGACCACCCGCCGATGATCGCCTGGATGATCGGCGCAGGGCGCGTGCTTCTCGGCGATACGACTCTCGGCGTGCGGCTCGTCGCGCCTTTCTGCTATCTCGTCGGCGCGCTGGTACTTTGGCGTACGGCCGCTCTGTTCTACGGGCGGGAAGTCGCACGGACTGCAGTCTGGATTCTGCTCGCGATGCCGCTGCTTGCCGTCGGCGGCATTCTGATGACTCCCGATCTGCCGTCCGTGCTGTTTGCGGGACTGGTTCTTTGGGCGCTTGCCGAACTCGACCATTCGAAAAACGCAAACTGGTGGCTGGCGGCCGGCGTGTTCGCAGGGCTCGGCCTCTTGTCGAAATATACCAACCTGTTTCTCGGCGCGACGATCGTGCTCTGGCTGATTGCGACGCCGGAAAATCGCAGATGGTTCCGATTCCCGCAGCTCTGGATCGGCGGCTTCATCGCCGTGCTCGCGGCGATGCCGGTCGTCGTCTGGAATGCCGAGCACGATTGGGCATCGTTCACCAAGCAGTTCGGCCGCGTCGGCCATAGCGGTACGCTCGGCGCGCCGATCTACTTCGTTGAATTCATCGGCACGTTCCTGGCGCTGGCAAGCCCGATCATCGCCGTGCTGGCGATTACCGGACTGGCCCGCGTGGCACGCTCCACATTGCGCAACCGCAGGAGCGGCGATCTCCTGCTTACGGCCGCCATACTGCCGATGCTCGTTTACTTCGCCGTCCACGCGCTTCATGACCGCGTGGACGGCAACTGGCCCGCGCCCATTTATCCGCCGCTCGCAATTTGCGCGGCGCTCGCCATTCACGCGATCATGCCGGAGCAACGGCGCAAGGCAGTGTTTGCGTCGGCGCTTGCGTTCGGCTTTCTCGTGACGGGAGCGATCTATGCCGACGCGCTGCATCCGCTCCCCTTGTCGGCGCGCATGAAAGCCCCGACCGAGCAGATGCACGGATGGAACGAGCTTGGCGATGCGATCGAGCAGAAACGCGTCGAAGCGGGAGCAAGCTGGGTGGCGACGTCAAGCTATGCCACGACGGGTCAGGTGGCGTTCGCGCTCAACGGGCGCAGCGACGTCGCACAGCTCGACCAGCGCATCCGCTACGAGTTTCTGCCGCCCCTGCCCCCGGCTCTACTTCAGAAGCCGGTGCTTTACGTAGAACTCCAGCGGCGAGTCGATCTTCCGCTGCTCAAATCGAAGTTCCGTAACGTCGCTGAGGTCGGAACGCTTACGCGCAAGAACGGCACCCCAGCGGGCGCGACCTATAGGCTTTTCCTCGCGTCCGATCCGCTCGCGCCGCCGCTTTGAGCAAAGAAGCTTACGCCGCTTCCTTATTCAGGCGGCTTTCGGCGAGCTTTGTCAGCTTGTCGTCGGCGCCGTACTCTTCCTTCAACGTCTTTTCAAGGATTGTCGCGACGTCCTTATGGCCGAGCAGTTTGGCCCACGACACCAGCGTGCCATAGCGCGTAATCTCATAGTGCTCGGCGGCCTGTCCCGCCGCGATCATCGCCGCGTCGCGCGCGTCGGCATCCTTGATGTGGGACATCAGCGCTTCGCCTTCTTTCAGAATGCCCTTGATCGCCGGACATTCGGTCGCCTGAGACTTGCGGCCCAAGGTTTTGAACACTTCATCGAGCCGAGTGATATGTTCCTTGGTTTCCTCGCAATGTCCCATGAAGACCTTTGCCAATGCGGCCGAGTCGCAAGCCTTCGCCATTTTCGGGAGCATCTTCACGAGCTTGTTCTCAGCGTAATAGACGTCTTCGAGGGTGTGATTGAACAGGTCTTCGAGATTAGCGATCTTCATGGGGCGCTCCTGCCGCGACGGGGGTTGTTGATTGATGCCAAAGGGCAACGCGACCTAAGTTCCGCGGTTCCACGAGGACCGCTCAAAACAGCGTCCACCTCTTCCCTAGCTTTCAGGGCTCGGCTAAGCACGTCGCCGATGAAAACATCCGAAATCGACATTCTCCTCGTGCCGGGTTGGCAGAACTCCGGCGACGATCACTGGCAATCCCGCTGGGAGAGGAACCTCAAGACGGCGCGCCGCGTCATCCAGGAAGACTGGGACAACCCAAACGTTGAAGCATGGGGCGACCGCATGGCGAAGTTCGCGAGCGGGGCGACGCAGCCGGTCGTTGCCGTCGCCCATTCGCTCGGCGTGCCGGCCCTCGTCTATGCGGCCGACAAATTGAAGCGCAGCGGCGTCATCGGCGCTTTTCTTGTGGCGCCCGCCGACGTCGACTATGCGCAATTCTGGCCGGATACCGGTGGCAAACGGTGGCCGCCCGAGAAAGGTGCCGGCGGATTCGAGACAATGCCGGAACGGCGTCTGCCCTTTCCCGCGCATCTCGTTGTCGCCAACAACGATCTCTATTGCAGTTACGCACGCGCCGAACACTTGGCCGACAAGTGGGGCGCAACGCTGAGCGACGCCGGCGAGAGCGGCCATATCAACATCGCCTCTGGCCACGGTCCCTGGCCAGAGGGCTTGCTGCAGTTCGGGCAGTTTCTGAAAAAGCTCGGGTAGGCTGGAGACGTGGATGGCCGCCGCGGGGGGCGGCCATGTCGCCACGGGAACGGGGCGTTGCAAACACCCCGCGTGACGCTCAACCCTTCGCCGACTCGAGGTCGACGACGGCCTTGGCAAGGGCGTTGGCCATGACCGAGCGGATTTCAGTGTCGTCGACGGCGATGCCTTTCGCTGTGAGATCGGCTTTCACCTTGCGAAACACATCCTCATCGCCCTTCTCGGCGAGATCGGCCTTGCGCACGTCTTTGACGTACGCTTCGAGCGCATCTCCAGTGAGTCCGAGCTTCGCTCCCGCCCACTCCGCGACAGCTTTATTGCGGCGGCTCTCGGCTTTGAATTTCAGCTCCGAATCGAGAGCGAATTTCTTCTCGAATCCCTCCTCGCGCTTGTCGAACGTCGTCATCTCTCAGTATCTCCCTTAGCTCCCGGGCCGGCCGCCGAATTGCAACCTCCGGATGTGATCATTTGAGAACACGCTCCGCGGACGCGTGTTGTATAGTTCCAGGGAAGTCCGCCGTTCACCAGAAATAGGGGGCACCCCGAATGAAATCAACAGGTTGGCCGCCACCCTCCTAAAAGCGCTGCGGCTCATGGTCTACATTGTGCCGCCTCCCGCGTTCGGCTAGTCTCCGGCCTAGGCTTTCGAGCGTGAAAAGGCGCACGGCTCCTTCCCCGACATGCAGAAAACAAGTTGGAAAATCAAGGCGTCAGCGTCTGACTACGAACTCGTGAGAAAATTCCCATCTACGTATGAGTGAGAGCAAGCTGTTGATCCTCAGAGGTCCAGGAATGAACAAGCGTCGGCGCATCTACGAGGGCAAAGCAAAGGTCCTCTACGAGGGTCCCGAACCGGGGACGCTCATCCAGCATTTCAAGGACGACGCAACCGCATTCAACGCGAAGAAGCACGCGCTGATTGAGGGCAAGGGCGTTTTGAACAACCGTATCTCCGAGTACATTTTTATGAAACTCGGAGAGATCGCCGTTCCGACGCATTTCATCAAGCGTCTCAACATGCGCGAGCAGCTGATCCGCGAAGTCGAGATCATTCCGCTCGAGGTCGTCGTCCGGAACGTTGCAGCAGGCTCGCTGTCGACGCGACTCGGACTTGAGGAAGGCTCGCAGCTCCCGCGCTCGATCATCGAGTTCTATTACAAGAAGGACGAACTCAACGACCCGATGGTGTCGGAAGAGCACATCACGGCTTTCGGATGGGCGACGCCGCAAGAGATCGATGAGATCATGCAGCTCGCGCTCAGGATCAACGACTTCCTCGTCGGCCTTTTCCTCGGAATCGGTATCCGGCTTGTCGACTTCAAGGTCGAGTTCGGCCGTCTCTACGACAACGAGCAGGTCCGCATCGTGCTGGCAGACGAGATCAGCCCGGATTGTTGCCGGCTGTGGGACGCGCAGTCGGGCGACAAGCTCGACAAGGATCGTTTCCGTCGCGATCTCGGCGGCGTGCTCGAAGCCTATCAGGAGGTCGCCCGGCGTCTCGGCGTTTTGACTGAAAATCCGCGGCCGCGTGGCGCGGGCCCGGTGCTCGTCGCGTCGAATCCCGTTAACGGAAAACCGAACTGAGGGATTAGGGACTGGGGGATTAGGGACGAAGACTCTATTCCCTAATCCCTAAAACCTAATCCTTAGAGCGAAGCGAATGAAAGCCCGCATCAAGATCACGTTGAAGAACGGCGTCCTCGATCCGCAGGGCAAGGCCATCGAAGGCGCCGTGAAAGGCCTCGGCATTTCCGGCGTCAGCGATGTACGCCAGGGCAAATACGTCGAAGTCGATTTGGCCGAGAGCGATCCGGACAAGGCACGCGCCATCGTCGAGCGGATGTGCAAGGACCTGCTCGCCAACATGGTCATCGAGAACTACAGCTACGAGATCGGCTGATCGATGCGCGCCGGGCTAGGTATCGCGCTAGCCGTCGCCGCGCTTGGGTCCAGCCAAGCGCTCTCCGCACCCGCTGCTGCTCCTCCTCCTCCGGACCTCGATTGCAGCCTGGGATTCGTCGCGCTTCATAACTGGTCGGCTTGGCTGCCCGGCGCCCAGCGCGAAAGCGGCGACAACCGGGACGTCATTACGTTCGCCAATCCCGACGTGTGGCGCGTCGAAATCAGGTTCACCAGGCCAGGCGAACCGGCGCACCCTGCCGTCACCCTTCGCAAGTTCGTGAAGCAGGTTACAGGCATCTGGACCGCGCAGAGCAAGGCCTGTGGCTATGGCGATCAGGCGCAATTCGATGCCCTGATGGCCGCGTTGAAGGCCGAAGATACACGCCTCACGAACGACTCGCGCGAGGACGTCGAACGCCGGAAGCGCGAGCGCTCGCCGCTTTCGCCAGTGCCGTGACCGGCCCGGCATTTTGCTTCTTTTCATTCCCTCCGCAGGCGAGTTGCCGCGAACGTCGGAAAGTGCGCTGATACTTCGATAGCAAGGCGGCTACATCACGCCGGACATTACCCCCACCCCTGACCCCTCCCCGCAAGGGGGAGGGGAAATAGGGCGGCGAACGCGTCTGCTGTTTCACTCGTCCCTGCAAGGAGGAAGGAATAGAGCGGCGAAAGGTCTGCTGCTTCTCCTCTTCCTGCAGAAGAGGAGAGCGGCGCGCGCGGCCGCGACGGGGCGGCGAGTGGACTTACGGGGCGAGTCTCGCTACCTGATACCTGTCAAGTATAAGTGGACTGAGCCGTGGCCATGGCGCTCGCGGCTGACAACCCGAGTTCTGAAAATGCTCCGCGCTTCCGTCATCGTCTTTCCGGGTTCGAATTGCGATCGCGACGTCAAAACGGCGATCGAGCGGGTGACCGGATTTGCGCCGAAGATGGTGTGGCACGGAGATGCCAGCGTGCCCTCGTCCGACGTCATCGTGCTGCCGGGCGGTTTCTCCTACGGCGACTATCTGCGCTGCGGGGCAATGGCTGCGCACTCGCCGATCATGAAGGACGTCGTCGCCAAGGCGAAGGCCGGAACGCCGGTCATCGGCATCTGCAACGGCTTCCAGATCCTGTGCGAGTCTGGGCTGCTACCCGGTGCACTGTTGCGCAACGCGTCGCTGCACTTCATCTGCCGAGACGTATTTCTGAAAGTCGAGAACGACCAGACGTTCTTCACGAAATGCTATCGCAAGGGCGAGGTTATCAAGGTTCCGATCGCGCACGGCGAAGGCAACTACTTTGCCGACAGCGAGACGCTGGATCGGCTCGAAGGCGATGGGCGCGTTGCGTTCCGGTACTCGGATGCATCTGGCACCGTGTCGCCGGAGACATGCCCGAACGGCGCCCAGCGTAACATTGCTGGCATCGTCAACGAAACGGGCCGCGTGCTCGGCATGATGCCCCATCCCGAGCGCCTCTATGAAACGGCGCTCGGCGGCACCGATGGCCGCCGCGTGTTCGAAAGCATTCTGCTTTCGACGCTCGAAGCCGCGGCGTAATCAAACTCTATCCGCGTCGACGCCAGTTGCCGAGCCGGGCAGGCCGACGGCGATTGTGATCTTTCGGTGGCATTTGCGAAACGCCCCTTGTCGGCGCGCAAAGCAAACCTAAATCAATTTGGATTGCGGGGCCGGGCCCCTCTGGCAGAACCAATGATGGCTCTGCGATGTCGGACCGCATCGGGTATGCCCGGTGCTTTTTTTCATGCCATCGCCGGACATGCCGCCAACTTCCGACCGGAGGAATGGATGTCCCGTCGTTTTATCACCCTGCTTGAGCGTTCCGCAGAAATTCGCCAATTGATCGAACGCGAAGAGAACTCGGCAGCGCCACGCTCGGTGCGGCTCATGCGGCTCAAGACATTGCAGTTGCAGCTATCCGAGAGTCTTCGCGAATTATCCGCCAAGCAGCTGATTGCAATGGCCTCGGCGCCCAGCTTCAAGCCGAAAGTCGTGTTTCGCGATGTCCGCTCTGCGCCGACCCTGTCGCGCGGCTGGCTTTCCGCATAACGAACTGCCGCCAAAGCGGACGGATGCAGTTGCATTCCGTCCGCAGCGGGGCCGGTCCTTCGAATCGGCGTTCATCGCATGGCCCTCTTGCGAAGACGCAACCACCACCGGTCGGTGCCCACGCGAGCCCGGTTTATCCGGCAACGCGTTGGCGAAAAACCGGGCAACAAAAAAGGGACCGCGAGGTCCCCTTCTTCGTGCAGTCGAACACGCCGCTGTTTAGCGGGCGTTCCCACGCTGCCGGCCGGAGCGAACATCCGCGGCGGGCGCGGACGAGAGCGCGTTCAGCACAGCAACAACGAGGGCCTTCATAACATCACCTTTGTTCAGCTCACCGGCGCGCCACACTACCCGCCGGCTCCCGGGATAAAGCCCCCGGGCCGCTTCGTTCTACAGTGTAGATATATGACGCGCCGCACGTCCGCCAGTGCGGCGTTTGGCTGCCGCCCATGCGTGCCGTGCAAGGCGTCAAATATTTTGCTAAGCAATTAATTTCATTAACGAATATATTCGTTAACGGCATTAAAAAAGGAAGGGAGCATGAGGTGGCTCCCTTCCTTGTTCGAACGACTTGCAAGCGTGGACTTGGAAGCGCCGAAACAACCCCGCTGCTAATGTTATTTCGCAGCTGCGTTATAGGCGACTCTCTGGACAAGTTGCATGGTCATTGCGGTCGCATCTGGGGCGCAACGGAAGACTGCCGAGCCCTCAAGCGCATCGACACTGCCGGATGCGCCTTCGCCGATCGTGAGATTGACGCGAACCGGCTCGGAAAACGATTTCTCATTGCCCGAGTAGGCATCCGACAACATCAGGGTTAGCCTGCAGGCGTGATCATCGTTCGTGTAATAGCCGACCGCGCGCTTTGAACCGACTGCGAAGGTGATGCCTTTCAAAGGCTTTATATGATAGGCAGCCGACTCGCCCGCCGAAGCTCCTGCAGCTCCGGAGAGCATGGCCAAACCAGAAATAAGCGTAACGCTTGCGAGTTTCGCGAAAGTCGTCATGACAGGATCTCCACTGTCCAAGAGCGCCGAGTTCAAGCCCGCGCACGATTGTCTGGGCATGACGTCTGCGCTGGATACGTAGATAAGCCCCTGACCCGCAGTGGAAAATCTATATTATTGCAATGCGGTAATGCTGATTGTGCAGCGCGGAACGGTCACAGCCCGAACGGGTGGGACCATTGTGTCACACTCATTGCGGGTGAACCGTCATCATGGCCCTGACCATCGAAACTCCGGGAACGGCTCATGAAGCAACTCGCTCGTCTTCACGTCGGCGTCGAGCACGCCATCGCCGAGGAGATCAAGTCCATGGATCACATGCACATGGACCGTTCGGGCACGGACATCGGCTCGTTCGCAAACGCCTCCTCGTCTGAAGCGTTAAAGGCGGCCAACCAAAAGATGTACGAGAACATGGGGCAATGTCTTTCACCGGCGATGCGGACGTCGATTTCGTAAAGGGCATGATCCGGCATCATCAGGGTGCGATAGAGACATGGCGAAGGTCGAACTCGCGTTTGGCAAGGACACCGAAATCCGCAGACTTGCGGGCGACGTCATCAAGGCCCAAGAGGCTGAGATTGCCGCCATGAACACATGGCTCGCGAAGCACGCGAAATAACCCCGCCCGCGCCTTGCGGCCGGCTCCCCGCAAGGCGCCAACCAAAAGAGCGACGTTTGGCCGTTGGGGGCCTCTGGCCGGAAGGGCGACAAACGCGAGCCAAGCCCATATAAGCGAACGCAATTCCAGCGCCCGACGAGATCCCGATGACTGAAACGACGACGCGAAAGATCACGCCCGAGATCGTTGCCGAGCATGGCCTCAAGCCGGACGAATACCAGCGGCTGCTCGAAATCCTCGGACGCGAGCCGTCGATCTGCGAACTCGGCATCTTCTCCGTCATGTGGAGCGAGCACTGCTCCTACAAATCCTCGCGCGTCTGGCTCAAGACGCTGCCGACATCCGGCGAAAAAGTCATCCAGGGACCGGGCGAGAACGCGGGCGTCGTCGATCTCGGCGACGGCGACGCGGTCGTCTTCAAGATGGAGAGCCACAACCACCCCTCCTACATCGAGCCGTTCCAGGGTGCTGCGACCGGCGTCGGCGGCATCATGCGCGATGTGTTCACGATGGGCGCACGCCCCGTCGCCAACATGAATGCGCTGCGCTTCGGCGCGCCGGATCATCCGAAGACGCGCCATCTCGTCGGCGGCGTCGTCGCGGGCATCGCGCACTATGGCAACTGCACGGGCGTGCCGACGATCGGTGGAGAAACAAATTTCGACGAAGGCTACAACAACAACATCCTCGTCAACGCGATGTGCGTCGGCCTCGCGAAGACCGACAAGATTTTCTACTCGGCGGCGAAGGGCGTCGGGCTGCCGGTCGTCTATGTCGGCTCCAAAACGGGCCGCGACGGCATCCACGGCGCCACGATGGCGTCGGCCGAGTTCGACGAAAAATCGGATGAGAAACGCCCGACCGTGCAGGTCGGCGATCCATTCACCGAAAAGCTGCTGATCGAAGCCTGCCTCGAACTGATGGCGACGGACTCGATCATCGCCATTCAGGATATGGGCGCGGCAGGACTCACCTCATCGACCTCAGAGATGGCGGACAAGGGCGGCGTCGGAATCGAACTCGATCTCGATCTCGTGCCCCAGCGCGAAACCGGCATGACGGCATACGAGATGATGCTGTCGGAAAGCCAGGAACGCATGCTGATGATCCTGAAGCCCGAGCGCGAAGAGGATGCGAAAGCGATCTTCACGAAGTGGGGCCTCGACTTCGCCGTCATCGGACATACGACCGATACGCAGCGGATGATCATCAAACACAAGGGCAACGTCGAAGCCGATCTTCCGGTGCCCGTGCTCGCGAACTCGGCGCCGATGTACAATCGACCCTATATCGAACCGAAGAGGCCCGCGAAGATTTTGCCCGAGTGGGTGCCCGCGCCGAACTCGATCCTCGGCACGCTGAAAGACATGATGGGCGGACATCATCTCGCGTCGCGCCGCTGGATCTGGGAACAGTACGATCACATGGTCATGGGCGACACCGTAGGCCGCCCCGGCGGCGACGCCGGCGTCGTGCGTGTGCACGGTACGCGGAAGGCAATCGCAGTCGCCTGCGATGTGACGCCCCGCTACGTTACCGCCGATCCTGAAGAAGGCACCAAGCAGGCCGTCGTCGAAACGTGGCGCAATTTGACCGCGACGGGCGCCGATCCGCTTGCCATCACCGACAACATGAACTTCGCGAACCCCGAGCGGCCCGAGATCATGGGCCAGTTCGTCGCCAGCGTGCGCGGCATGGGCGAGGCTTGCCGTGTGCTCGACTATCCGGTCGTGTCGGGCAACGTCTCGCTTTACAACGAGACGAACGGCGCCGGAATTCCGCCGACACCTGCGATCGGCGGCGTCGGGCTTATTCCAGATGCGTCGAAGCTTGCGGACATCCGTCTCAAGACCGAAGGCAACGTGCTGATCGTGATCGGGCGCGAGGAAGGCCATCTCGGCCAGTCGCTCTATCAGCAGCATGCGACGGGCAAGTTCGAGGGCGCGCCGCCGCCGGTCGACCTCGAAGCCGAGGTCAAAGCCGGGCGTCTCATTCGTGCGCTGATTCGTGAAGGGCGGGCGCTGGCCGTACACGATTGCGCGGACGGCGGGCTGCTCGTCGCGATTGCCGAGATGGCGCTCGCCGGCGGCAAGCATGGCCTGTCGCGCGAAGCGTCGGGAATCGGCGTCGAGCTTTACGCCTACGAAGGCAAGCTGCCGCCGCACGCGGTCTGGTTTGGGGAGGATCAGGGTCGCTACGTCGTCGAGGTGACGCCGCAGAAGGCCGAAGAAGTTCTGGAACGTGCGCGCCTGCTCGAGCTTCCGGCGCGCATCGTCGGCCGCGTCGGCGGCGATGCGATCAATCTGAAAGGCGAAACGGCTCTGCCGCTTACCGAACTGCGTGCCGCGCACGAAGGCTTCCTGCCGAAGCTGATGGGGGCTTGAATACTGATAGGCTAGTCCTGCTCGCCACGTCATGGCCGCCCTCCGAGGCGACCATCCAGGGCAACGCGACGGGGACCGGCGCAATTTGCTCTGGATGGCCGGGTCGAGCCCGGCATGGAGTTGAGAAGGAAGGGACCGCCATGCCTCGCTTGCCAACAGCAATTATCATTGCTGCAGCTATCGCAGTAAGCGGGGCTGTCCTCGCAAACAAACCCGCACTCGCACAAACGCAAGGATCGACCATGACCACCACATCGTCCGGCCTCCAATTCGAAGACACCGTCATCGGCACCGGCGCGGCACCTCAAACCGGGCAGACGTGCGTGATGCACTACACCGGCTGGCTTTATCAGGACGGCAAGAAGGGCGCGAAGTTCGACTCGTCGGTCGATCGCGGCAAACCATTTGAATTTCCGCTCGGCATGGGGCGCGTCATCAAGGGCTGGGACGAAGGCATCGCGTCGATGAAGATCGGCGGCAAGCGCACGCTGATCATTCCGCCCGCATTGGGATACGGCGCACGCGGCGCCGGTAGCGTCATCCCGCCAAACGCGACGCTGATGTTCGACGTCGAGCTGCTCGGCGTGAAATAGACAACCCCTCCGTCATGGCCGCCCTCCGAGGTGGCCATCCAGAACAGCACGATGAAGTTTTCCGTTTGGCACTGGATGGCCGGGTCAAGCCCGGCCATGACGTGGGAATGAAAATTCATACGTCGCGAAAAACCGCATCTGCTTTGTACTGAATAAATGAACTGCGTTCCGGATCAGAGAAGGCGTTCGCTTTCTCTGATCCCGACTTCAATTTCCTGCACTACGATCGTCGCAGGCGTTGCGTCACTTACGCGCGCCCGGATTGTCCATCATTTCCTTGCTGGAGATGGATCCGCTGTCCGGCTTTGCATTCGGAGTTGCCGTCATTCCCGTGGTATCGCCGTTCACGCCCGGCTGATTTTGCATCTGCTTTTCGGTCAGACTGCCGGAATCGGGCTTCGCCGTCGCACTTACAGTGCTACCGCCCATGGTGCCAGGATGATCGTGCATGGCTTTTGCCGTAATGCTGCCGTTGTCATCGGCAAATGCGATTGATGTCGACAGGACAAGCATCGTCGCTGCCAGAAATGGCTTAATCATGGAACGTCTCCGTATGGAATAGAGTTGAATTTTGTCGCTGCGAGGTAAGAGGATCACCCCGAAACGGCGATCCCTCAAACTCACAGAGGCGTCTACGGCGAGCGCTTCGCGTTCGTTTCACCGCCGACAAAATTCATTCCGATTAAATTTGGAGCGCTTCCTTAATGCTCTTTGTGCGGACCAAGGCGTCATTGCCCACTTCGCACCTGTTCCCTCCGAAACAGCGCCACTGCGCGAGAGCAAGCATAGCAATCGGATTACTATAAAAGGATCGTGTCATGCGCCGAGTTACAGTCATCGCATCCGCATTCGCCGTTTCGAGCTTGATTTCGGCGGCGATCGCAAGCGCGTCTGCCGCTTCCGATCCGACCGGCATCTGGATCAACGATACCGGCCGCGGCGCAATCGAGATCAAACCATGCGGTAACGCGCTTTGCGGCAACGTCGTCTGGGTAAAGGATACGGCCGACGCAAAGGGCTGCGGCAAGCAGATTATCGGCAACGTGGCGCCAGTCGGCGGCGGACGCTGGGATAACGGCTGGATCTATTCGCCCGAGAGAGGCCGCAAATATAACGTCGAGCTGAAGCCGCTCGCCGATGGCACTCTGCGCGTCACGGGCTATGCGGGTCTGAGGTTCCTGTCGAAGACGATGATCTGGACGCGCGCGCCTGCAGACCTCCAGCTCTGCGGCCAGCCTGAAAATCAGATCGAAGCGAAAGCGAGCCAACCGGCAGGCGCCAAACTCGATGCAAATTCGGCTGCAGCGGCATCAGCCGCCGGAACAGGCTCGACTGCATCCGCTGATGCAAACGCAAATTCGAAGCCGGCTGCGAATCCACAAGTCGCGATCGTCGCACCACCTCCGGCGCCCTCACCGAATACAACGCCAACGGATAAGCCCGCCGCGAAGGCGGCGAACGGCGATACAGCCTCGCCTGCACCGGGAACCGGCGCGAGCGATGCCTCAAAGCCCCAATCCGGGCCTCCTGCCGCAGCATCGCAGGATGCAAAACCTGATTCGCCGCAGAAAGATGAAGAGACGGCATCCGCCGACGATGGTGCCGGATCCGAACTCGAGCAGAAGCTCAACGGCCTCGGGCTTGGAAAAGTGTTCACGAAAACCAAGTCAGGGAAATGCAAGCTCGATTTGCCCTGGGTCAAGCTTACGGTCGATTGCGAACATTAAAAAAGTCAGGCGGCGCCGAGCGTGCATCCCTCATCTCGACGCCTCCAAAGCGCCCGTTGTCACTCCCTGCTGCGGGCACAAAAACGCGGTGGCAGAACCTCTGCCACCGCGTCAAATTCGAAGGAGACCGCCTTAGATGAGGTCAATCTCGGCCGGAAGGTACGAGGTAACTTCGAGGCCAACTTCCTGCTCACGAACGGCAGGCTTCGTCCAGGTCTTCATGGTGTCCTCCATTAGACTTCAGGAACATTACGTCCCTTACATTCAAATTTAACGATGCCGGTCGATAACGTCCAATCGCAATCGCGTGAGAATTTGATCAGAATATCTTATCACGAGCCTTGCTTCCGCTGATACGACGCGGCATAGATTCCGCGATTGCTTATATGTGCAAACATCTACCTCCCGGAGGCCACGAATGCCGATGCCCGCCCCTGAAATTGAGCGGCTGATCAAAGCGCGATTCCCGGACGCCAGGATCGAGCTTCGGGACCTTGCCGGCGACGACAACCACTGGGCGGCGCACGTCGTCTCGGCGGCGTTCAAGGGCAAAAGTCGCGTACAACAGCACCAAATGGTCTACGATGCGCTCGGGGGACGCGTTGGAGACATCCTGCATGCCCTGCAACTCACAACCGCAGTGTCCGCTGATTGACTTCGCCGGGCGTCTCGCTCACATCTCGCTTGAAATGGGGCGCCGAGGCGGCTGCCCCAGTACTCTTAGGAACCCAAGACATGGCTTCTGACCCAGTTCAGCAGAAAATCACCGATACGATCACCAGCAACGACGTCGTACTGTTCATGAAAGGCTCGAAGCAGTTTCCGCAGTGCGGGTTTTCCGCGACAGCCGTGAAGATCCTCGAGCATCTTGGCGTGCCGTTCAAGGATGTGAACGTGCTCGACGATCAGAGCATTCGCGAGGGCATCAAGGCGTTCTCGAACTGGCCGACCATTCCGCAGCTTTACGTCAAGGGCGAGTTCGTGGGCGGCTGCGATATCATGCGCGAAATGTATTCGGCCGGCGAATTGCATGACCTGATCTGCGCGAAAGGCATCCCGCACGCCCATCATCACGCCTGAGCTCAGACATTCGCGCAACGTTTCAAGGCGGGCCGATTTCCGGTCCGCCTTTTTTGTTTGCTCAAGCGTGCGGCGGTGTGGCGGACGCGGGCGTTGCGTTGCCCTTGCGCGACCGTCGCCATTCCTCGAAGCGTTGGATGACCACGAACATCGACGGCACGAAGATCACCGCAAGGCATGTCGAGGCGATCATGCCGCTGAAAACGGTGATGCCGATCGACTTCCGCGCGGAAGCGCCGGCGCCCGTAGCAAAAACAAGAGGCGCGACGCCAAGGATGAACGCGAACGATGTCATCAGGATCGGCCGGAAACGCGCTTTCGCCGCCTCGACAGCGGAGTCCATGATGGACTTGCCTTCCGCCCTCAGCTCGCGCGCGACCTCGACGATCAGAATGGCGTTCTTCGCAGAGAGCGCGATCAGCAGCACGAGGCCGATCTGAACATAGAGATTGTTGTCGATGCGCAGACCGAGCATGACGGCAACCGGACCGATCAGCGACAGCGGCACTGCAAACAGCACTGCGAGCGGCGTGTACCAACTCTCGTACTGGCCAGCGAGCACGAGGTAGACGAGCAGCATCGCCAGCGCGAAGACGTAATAAATCTGGCCGCCGACGAGCTTTTCCTGGAACGACAGCGCCGTCCATGACGAGCCGACCCCCGGTGGCAGCGTCTTATCGGCGACTTCGTCCATCAGCCGCATCGTGTCGCCGGATGAAAACCCTTTCGCCGGGACGCCGACAATCGAAGCCGATGGATAAAGGTTATACAGACTGATCAGCGACGGCCCGACGGTCGGCGTGATCGTGAGCACGGTGCCGAGCGGAATCATGTCGCCGTTCTGATTGCGGACCTTGAGGTTCAAGACTTCATCGGGCGTCATGCGGAAATTGGCGTCGCCCTGGACATAAATTTGAAAGACGCGGCCAAACTTGTTGAACTGATCGACGTAGCTCGATCCGAGGTAGGTCGCGAGCGTCTGGAATACCTGATCGGTCGTCAGCAGCAGCGTCTGCACTTTCTCGCGATCGATCGTGACCTTGTATTGTGGCGCCGCCGCGCGAAACGGCGTCGAGACGCGCTGGATGGCCGATTGGCTGCTTGCCGCGTGGATCACGGCATTGGTCGAGCTTTCGAGCTTGCCAAGGTCGAAGCTGCCGTCGCGAAGCTCGATCTGCATCGTGAAGCCGCCGGCGTTGCCGATACCCTGGATGGGCGGCGGCGGCAACACCATGACACTGCCATCCTCGATGGAAGACATCTTGGCGTTGAGGCCGGTATAGAGCGACAGGAGATCCTCGCCTTTGCCGCGCTCGCTCCAGTCTTTCAGCATGATGTAGGCGACGCCTGCGTTGGCAAGCGAGGCGCTGTTGTCGAGTGGCGAGATACCGGCAATCGTGATGACACGCTCGACGCCCGGGACGGCGCGCGCGATCTGCTCGACCTGCTCCAGCGATTTCTGCGTGCGACCCAGCGAAGCGCCGTCAGGCAGTTGCACGGCAGCGAGGAGGTATCCCTGGTCCTCGATCGGCAGGAAGCCCGTCGCGACGCGCGTCATGCCATAGATCGAGCCGCCGATGATCGCCGCCGCGATCAAGGCCATCAGACCGCTATGGTGCACCATTGCGCCGATCAGGCCGGTGTACCTGCGCTCCAGCCGCTCGTAGACGGCATTGAAGCCGCGGTAGAAAAAGTTCCGCTTTTCGGGCGGCACGGGACGGCGCAGCCACAACGCACACTGCGTCGGCTTCAGCGTCGCGGCGTTGATGGCACTGATCAAAGCCGTCGCGGCGATGACGAGTGCGAACTGCGCGTACATCTGACCGGTCAGTCCCGGCAAGAAAGATGCCGGCAGAAACACAGCCATCAGCACCAGCGTGATACCGATGATCGGACCCATCAGGGCGTTCATTGCGGCGATGGCCGCATCGTGCCCGGACATGCCCTTTTCGATGTTGTGAGCGGCGCCTTCGACGACGACGATCGCGTCGTCGACGACGATGCCGATGGCGAGCACGATGGCGAACAAGGTCGAAAGGTTGATCGAGAAGCCGAGCGCCGCCATTGCCGCAAAGGCGCCGATAATCGTCACCGGTACGGTCGTGGCGGGCACCAGCATGGCGCGCCAATCCTGCAGGAAGACCAGGATGACGATGAGCACCAGGATCGCGGCCTCGAAGAGTGTCTTGTAAACCTCGTCGATCGCCTGCTGCACGAAAATCGTCGTGTCGAACGGAATCGAATAGGCGACGCTTTGCGGGAATTCTTTCGCTAACGTCTGCATCTTCCTGGAAACTTCGCGCGCCACATCGAGTGCGTTGGCGCCCGGCGTCTGGAAGATCGCAAGGCCCGCAGCCTGCTTGCCGTTGAGATTGAAGACCTGAGCATAGGTCTGCGCACCAAGCTCGACACGCCCGACATCGCGCAAGCGCGTCAGGTCGCCGTTGGTGCCGGTCTTGACGATGACGTTGGCGAACTCGCTCGCATCGTTGAAACGGCTCGAGACGTCGAGCGTATATTGAAACGATTGGTCGCCCGCCGCCGGGGGCATGCCGATCTGACCGGCGGTCACCTGCTCGCTCTGCTGCTGCAGCGCGTTGATGACGTCCTGGGCATTGAGGCCGCGCGCCTGCATCTTCTCGGGATCGAGCCAGACGCGCATCGAATACTGTCCGGCGCCGAAGACGTTGACGTTGCCGACGCCGGGCAAGCGCGCGATCTCGTCCTTCAAGCGGATGGTCGCGTAGTTGCTGAGATAGAGGCTGTCGAACTTGTCGTCGGGAGACGTCAACGTCACGATCTGCAGGATCGAGGTCGATTTCTTCTGGACGACGACGCCCTGCACCTGGACCGATTGCGGCAGCGAAGCCATCGCGGCGGAGACGCGGTTCTGCACCAGAATCTGCGCGTTATCGAGGTTCGTGCCGATGTCGAACGTGACCGTCAGCGTATAGGTGCCGTCGGAGCCCGAATACGACTGCATATAGATCATGTTCTCGACGCCGTTCACCTGCTGCTCGATCGGCAGCGCGACGGTATCGACGACGGTGCGGGCGCTGGCGCCCGGGTAGCGTGTCGTCACCTGAACCGTCGGCGGAACGACATCCGGATATTGCGCGACGGGCAGCCGGAGCACCGAGACCGCGCCGATCACGACCATCAGGATCGCAATGACGTTTGCGAGAACCGGCCGCTCGATGAAAAATTTCGAGATCATGGGGCGGCTTCCGGCGGCGCTGCGATGGTCTTGGCGACGGGCTCGATCTTCTCGCCGGGCACAACCGACATCAAGCCCGAGATGACGACACGATCTTCTGGCTTCAGCCCTTTTTCGATGACGCGCAGGTCGCCGACCTGCTGGCCGAGCATGACCTTGCGTTGCTCAAGCTCGTCGTCCTTGTTGGCGACGAGGACGTAGCGCCCGCTCTGATCGCTGCCGATGACGCGATCCGGGACGAGCAGCATGTTCGGCTCTTCGGCTCTCGGCACGCGGACACGCACGAAATAGCCGGGCAACAGCGCGCGATCTTGGTTCGGCAAGACGCCGCGCACCATCAATGTTCCGGTCGCGGCCGTGACGCTCGGCGCGGCGTAATCGAGCGTTCCCTTGTGGGGATAGCCCTGCTCGCTCTGCAGTCCGACCTCGATGGGGACTTTCTTCAGATCGTCACGCGTCAGGCCGTTGGCGCGCATGCTCGACCTGATGTCCTGCACATCCGTCTCGCTCACGGCGAAATTCACGTAGATCGGATCGAGCTGGACGATGGTGGCGAGCGTCGTCGGACTTCCGGCGCCGACGAGCTGGCCCAGCGAAACCTCGCGCGAGGTCACGATGCCGTCGAACGGGGCTTTGACCTCCGTATAGCTCAGGTTGAGCTTGGCCTGCTCGATATCGACGTCGGACTGCTTCTGCTTGGCAACCGCTGCGTCCTTGGCGGCCGTGGCCTGATCGAGCGTCGCTTGGCTTGCGATGTTCTTCGCAGCAAGATCGACCTGTCGTTTGTAATCAGCCTCTGCCTTCTTCGTATCGGCAACGGCGCTCGATTGGCCAGCCTCGGCCTGCTCGAGCGAAAGCTGATAGGGTTTTTGCTCGATGATGAACAAGACGTCGCCGGCTTTCACCAGGTCGCCGTCGTTATATTTGATGGCCTGGATGAAGCCCTGAACGCGCGCGACCAGCGTCGTGCTGTTCACCGCCGCGGTGTTGCCCGTCGCATCGAGGTAGCGCGTGACCGTCTGCTTCAGAGGCTGGGCGACTTCGATCTTCGGAGGCGGCGGAGGAACGAACGCGTTCTTCTCACCGCAGGCCGACAGCATCAGCGCCAACGCCAGACCGCACGCCGTCCCGATACCGATTTTGCGTAGGCGCAGCGAAACCGCCATTGAGTTTCGTTTTGCGCCGGCATCTGCCGACGCTCGCGACTGCGTATCGCCACCCATGTGGAGCCCTGCCAGAGTTTGTAAGCGAATGAGACGTCCCGTGCGAACCGCAAGTTATGTCATTCCCGAGATATCGTACAAGCGCCCGTCGTCGTAATTTCGACTCCGATGCAAGCGCGAGCGCAATGTCGTCGCAAAGAGGAAACAACGAGGTGGTGAATATTCGGTAGCGCTCGGACGCGTTAAGATCGCGTGCCGTTCGCGCCGAATGCATGCAGCTACATTTGGCCAGGACCGCCAGCGAATGTCGGGCTGGCATCGGGATCGCCCTTGAAGGCGTAGTTTATCGTCGCGGGCGGTTCGGTCTGGCCACGCCTGCCGCTATACGGTCCCCAGCCTCCACCGTTACCGACACGGCGAGCAGTCTTCGTCGCCATATCGTGCGATGCGTTGCCCACAGTTGCAGAGGCAGCCCGCGCAGTCGACGCGCCTGACCAAAGCGCGCCCTGCGGCGATAGGGGCTCATTCGAGCAGCCCGACATCAATAATGCGGCCGAGCAGATCAGCGAAAGGGATGCGGGATTCAAGTTACGACTTCGCAGCAAGCACCGTGCTCCGGCGCATTCCATGACGAACGTCGAAGCTCCGGAAATTGCCACCACCTGCGTGCCCTCGCAAAATCCCGCTTCATATACGGACATTGACTGCCTGATGGAAGCGGAGAAGACACGGTAAAATGCGAGCCGGAAAAGCGGGAACCGATCCTGGGTAGATCCAACTGCTCTCCCAAGTGCGGCAACTCCGTCCAAATTTATGCTCATTGCCGGTGTTGCCTAGGCAGAGCGTCTCGGAGATGACTTTCCAGCGATTTGGGCGAGGCCAACCATGAGGCTCAGCGGACGGCGATTTTTTCTGTCGCTTACGATCCTGACCGCAAGCGTCTGCCTCGCGCTTGGCATCACGCTACCGATCCTGAAGCTCACGAGCTTCGGGTTCTGGACAACGGAACATTCGCTTCTTTCCACCGTCCAGGTTCTGCTCCACGACGGGCAGACGTTCCTGGGCCTGATCGTCGTCGTTTTCTCAATCCTGCTGCCGATCACGAAGCTTCTGTATCTGCTGCTTGTCTCGACGTTGCCGCCTGCCGAGATCGTGCGTCACCATCAGCGGCTCAGAGCACTCGAATGGCTCGGCAAATGGTCGATGCACGATGTGCTCGTACTCGCCCTGACGATCTTCTTCATCAAGAGCCAAGGCGTCTACGATGCGTCGAGCCTCAATGGCGTCTACTTCTTCACGGCGGCAGTCGTTCTGATGATCCTTTCTTATGCGTGGATCAGGACGGACGGCATGGCGGCGGCGCCGGAGATCGTTCCCGTCCTGCCGGAACCGGACGTCGGAACCGCCCAGCGCTCGTCCGGCTGGCGGAATTTCGGCTTGAGCTTTCTGATCATTCTCGCGACGGTCTTTTTCGCGCTCGGCATCATCATGCCGACGATCCGCTTCACGACGATCTATGTCTGGACGAATGAGCATTCCATTCTGACGATCATGTTCGCGCTGTTCGAGAACCAGGAATATTTTCTCGCGGGCGTCGTGTTCGCCGTTTCGGTGTTCTTCCCGTTCCTGAAGCTTTTCTATCTGCTGACGCTGATCACCTCGCACGATATGCCGGCGGACTTTCGCAAGCGCTCGATCGCGACGATGGAGTGGCTCGGACGCTATTCGATGACCGACGTGATGGTGCTGGCGCTGATGATCTTCTACGTCAATTCGTCGGGCTATACGGAAGCGCGCGTGCTGCCGGGCGTCTACTTCTTCGCGGCGTCGGCGTTGATGACGATGCTCGCCTATGGCTGGGCGAACGTCGATCCGCCGGTATTGCGACGGCGGCCGAGGCCTGCGATTGGCGGAAACCCGGCGATCTCGATCGCGCCCGATGCGCGTCCGCGACGGCGGCGGCTGGCCTGATCTCCCTCTCCCCGTTCCCTGTACTTCGAATGGGGAGAGGGTTGGGGTGAGGGGTAGCACAACATCTGAAGCAAGCGGCCGCCCCTCACACTAACCCTCTCCCCGCAAGCGGGGAGAGGGGATGAAGGGCTGCGATCGCAAATAAAAAGGCCGCTCGAAAGCGGCCTTTGAATTCGGAAAGTCTTCGGCCGCAGGCCGAGAGCCCGACCGGGCGACGGCGCAAGCGCCGCCCCCCGCGGAGCTGGCCCGCGCAAGGCGCGGCATAGCCAGCGCGAGCGAACTAACGCGAATAGAATTCGACGACGAGGTTCGGCTCCATCTGAACCGGATAGGGCACGTCCGAGAGCGCCGGAATGCGCGTCAGCGATGCCGTCATCTTGTTGTGATCGGCGTTGACGTAATCCGGCACGTCGCGCTCGGCGCTCTTGATGGCCTCGAGGACCAGCGCAAGCTGCTTCGCCTTTTCCTTCACCTCGACGACGTCGCCAATGCGCAGGCGATAGCTCGGAATGGTCACGCGCTTGCCGTTGACCGTCACGTGGCCGTGGCTGACGAACTGGCGCGCTGCGAACACGGTCGGGACGAACTTGGCGCGGTAGACAAGCGCGTCGAGACGGCGCTCAAGAAGGCCGATCAGGAGTTCCGAGGTCGAACCCTTGAGGCGGGACGCCTCATCATAGGCAGCGCGGAACTGGCGTTCCGAAATCGAACCGTAATAGCCCTTGAGCTTCTGCTTGGCTTTGAGCTGCTGGCCGAAGTCGGACAGCTTGCCGGAGCGGCGCTCGCCATGCTGGCCGGGACGGCTCTCGCGGCGATTGAGCGGGCTCTTCGGGCGGCCCCAGATGTTCTCGCCGAGGCGGCGGTCGATCTTATGCTTGGCGCGAATGCGCTTGGTCATCTTCTAGCACTCCATGAGTTGAGGCCCCGCAGGCCGGAATGACCGGCGCGGCCGTGGAGCGCCCCCTCCTCTACCCTCGTCAGAGGGCCGACAGGCATGGACCTTCGACAGTCCCGCCACGGGTGCGCGGAAATCAAACGCGGGCCTGAGGGCCCGCGCGGAATGGTTGATAGTGGCGACCGGCCGTCCCGTCAACGACCTATTCGCCGCTATTTCTTCTCGACGGCCGTCTCGCTGACCGAGCCGGTGGCCGTCGGGGCACCCTGGGCCTTCGGCTTGTCTTTATAGAGGTCTGCGATCGCGCTGACCGGAGGACTTGCCGCGACATAAGCCGTAATCAGCTCCTTAACCTTCTTTTTCTGCTCGTCGGTGCAGGTCTGGGCCGGCTCTTTCTTTTCATCGACGACAACTTCTTTGTCGCCCTGCTTCTCAACCAGCCGGATACGGCCGGTCAGCAGCATGACCGTCGTGAGGTGAAGCTGGCTGATGTAGACCATCTGCTGCGGCGTCCACTTCTTCTTCACCTCCTCGCGCCGCATCAGCGCCCGGTGGTTCTGAATCTGGTCGTCGCGAAGATCGCAAATCTGAGCGTGAGCCGAGAGACGGCCAGCCTTGATAACTTCGCGCGCAACGTCCAGCGGCACAAGGACCTGATCCTTCTTCGTCTTATCGATGACGATGACGGTCCCGTCCGGCTTGGAGAACTGTTGAGGCGTCAGCGACCAAGCATATTCCATGAACGATTTGACTGCATGTTCACTGAGATCCTGCGCGCCGGCCGACGCCACACTCCCCACAAGCGCCAGCGCAGCTACGCCCGCCAACACCACCCCCGCCCTAATGTTCATCAACATCTCCAGTTGAGCCTCATTCTTTTACCGGTTTCCGTCGAAAGCCGTCCGACGCGGCCTATCGATGCCACGTTGCATATCGCCAGTATGCCTTTTCCCTTGGCATCGCTCAGCCCAAAACATGTCCAGATCAAGGCGTCTCACTGGGCCCCTTTCCGAGCCTTTCCTTTGCCCTGTGCGAGCGTGGCAACTATGCCACGAAGCGTGCGAACTTCCTGTTCTGTCGCATTCATTCGTGTCAACAACGTACGGAGGTTTTGCGCCACGACGGCTTTACGATGAGCCGGATTGAAAAAGCCGTTGGCCTCTAATTCCCGCTCCAAATGCTCAAATAGACCAACGAGTTCTTCTTTCGTCGCGGGCCGGTCGCGGCCCATGTAAAGACCTTCGTTCAACGGCTTCTCGTAGGTTGTGACACGGCCAAGACTGCGGCCCGCGTCGCCGCGCATCCATTCGTAACCCAGAAGCAGCACCGCCTGCGCAAGGTTAAGAGACGCAAAGCGCGAGTTCACCGGAATCATGATCAGGGCGTCGGCGTTGGCGACCTCGCTCGTCTCCAGCCCATTGCGCTCGCGCCCGAAAAGGATGCCGCAGCGTTCGCCGCGAGCGATCCGGGTTCGAACTTCGGCGATTGCCTGCTCGGGCGTCAGGACCGGCTTTCGCATATCCCGCTGTCGAGCGGTTGTAGCGCCCACCCAATTCAGGTCGGCGATGCTGTCTTCGAGCTTCTCGAAGGGGCGGGCATCGTCGATCACGTAATTGGCGCCGGAAGCCGCAATGCGCGCCTTCTCGTTCGGCCATCCGTCGCGCGGGTTGACGAGGCGGAGGTCGTCGAGACCGAAGTTGGCGCAGGCGCGCGCCACCATGCCGATGTTATCGGCGAGCTGCGGCTCCATCAGAATGACAGACGGCGTCTCGCCTTCTCCGGCAACCGGCTCGCCTTTCATGTGAGCCCGGCGAAGTCCGTGACGCAGCTTGCGAATGACGCGTCGGGCCCAGAACCAGTAATTCTCGCCCGACCATTGCTTGGCGAGCGATTCCAGGCATGGCGTCTTGATCGTTTCCGTTCCCTCGCCCTTCAGGCGCACGCGCCCGTCGCCGACGACGATCTCTTTTTTACTCAGGATGAATTGATCGAGCGTCTCGATGCCCTGCGCTTCGGTGCGCCGTTTGCAGCCGGGACACGTCACACGGTCTTCGATGCACTTGAGACCGGCGCAATATTGCAGCACCGGTTCGAGCGTGAGGCGCGTCAACCCGGGGATGGCGAGGGTTTCAAGACCCTGATCGATCGAGACCGAATGGCACGCATGCACGACTTCCGCGACGCGCGTATCGCGAGCCCCAAGCACGGGTTCGCCTCCGGGGCCTATGCGCACACTGGCGGCCGTCCCGCGGTTTTCGGATTCGATACCGGCGTTCAAATCATTCTCCGTCTCGCACAGGCCACGTCCGGTCATACTATAGAACAACGCGCCACGATCTCCTGGGGCTTTCGCCCTTGCTAAACAAATGGGCGGCGCTTGCCCAGTCTTTGGTCTAAGCCCCGCAGGGCTTGAATCGTCTGGCGAACTGCCGCACGACTGCGGCGAAGGTTCGCTTCGCTGGCGCGCCACAGACCATTAAGGTCCCCCAAATTCGATCACCCTCCACTTTCTCCTGCGAGATCATCCCATGCAAAAAATCAAGGTTGAAGGCACCGTCGTCGAGCTCGACGGCGACGAGATGACCCGCATCATCTGGAAGCTAATCAAAGACAAGCTCATTCACCCTTATCTCGACCTCAACATCGCGTACTACGACCTCAGTATCGAGAACCGCGACAAGACGGACGATCAGGTGACGATCGACGCCGGTAACGCCATCAAGACGCACGGCGTCGGCATCAAGTGCGCGACGATCACGCCCGACGAGGCACGCGTCAAAGAATTCAACCTCAAGGAGATGTGGAAGAGCCCGAACGGCACGGTCCGCAACATCCTCGGCGGCGTCATCTTCCGCGAGCCGATCATCTGCAAGAACGTACCCCGGCTCGTGCCGGGCTGGACCGAGCCGATCGTCGTCGGGCGCCACGCCTACGGCGACATCTACCGCGCCACCGATTTCAGATTTCCCGGCAAGGGCAAGCTGACGATCAAGTTCACGGGCGACGACGGCGCGGTGATCGAAAAGGAAGTTTTCGACGCGCCGGGCTCCGGCATTGCTATGGCAATGTACAATCTCGACGATTCCATCCGCGATTTCGCGCGGGCGTCGCTGAACTACGGCATTGCGCGAAACTATCCCGTCTATCTTTCAACCAAGAACACGATCGCGAAGATTTACGACGGACGTTTCAAGGACATCTTCCAGGACATCTTCGACAAAGAATTCAAGGACGAATTCGCGAAGCGCAAGATCACCTACGAGCACCGCCTGATCGACGACATGGTGGCGAGTTCGCTCAAATGGTCGGGCGGCTATGTCTGGGCGTGCAAGAACTACGACGGCGACGTGCAGTCCGATACCGTCGCGCAGGGCTTCGGCTCGCTCGGCCTGATGACGAGCGTTTTGATGTCTCCCGACGGCAAGACTGTCGAAGCGGAAGCCGCGCACGGCACAGTCACACGCCATTACCGCGAGCATCAGAAGGGCAAAGAAACGTCGACGAACTCGATCGCGTCGATTTTCGCGTGGACCCGCGGGCTCGCCCATCGTGCCAAGCTCGACGGCAACGAGGCGCTGTCGAATTTCTGCAGGACGCTCGAACGGGTCTGCATTGCGACCGTCGAGTCCGGCTTCATGACGAAGGATCTGGCGCTGCTCGTCGGACCCGATCAGAAGTGGCTTTCGACGACCGGCTTCCTCGACAAGGTCGACGAGAACCTCAAAGCTACAATGGTGAAGGCGTAATCAGCGCGAGGGCGACTGTTCTTGGTTGCGCGTGGCGACTCGCGTTCCGCGAGCCGGCTGCCACGCGCAGCAGCAGAACTATTTCTTCTGTGCCGCGATCCTCTGATCGACCTCGGCCTGCATCTTGGCCGTCATGACGTTGAAGTCATTCTGTAGCTTGGCGCAGGCTTCCTTGTCGCCGTCGCAAACGACCGACATCGTGATGACGAGGTTGTCGCCTTGCTGGACAGGCTTGCGGCAGACGGCGGCGGGATGAGCCGGATTCCCCTTCACCGTGAACGTATACATTACGGAGCTGTTCTTATCGTCGTCGCTGTAGGCGACGTACTGATCGCTCTTGTAGATGCGCTTCAAGCCAGGCTTCGCCGAATAGCGTTCGATCAACTCTTCCGCTTTTCCAGACGGGTCGCCGCAGAAGGCTTGCGCAGCGACAACGGTCGGCCCCGACGAAGGCATCGGCGTCGGTGCGATCTTCACGAGCGGATCATTGGCCAGCGCCGGAAGCGTCATTGCCAGAAGCGCTGCGGTGAACGGAGCGACAAAACCCAAAGAACGCGTGCGATGCATATGCGATCAATCCCCAGCAGGAAGAATGCCGGGCCTATATACCCAAACTTCCCGACCGTCATCAGTGAATTCCCGGCAAGGTAACGACGCGGCGCGCCGAACGGATTTACCGCGCGAGTTCATCGATTCCCGGAGAGCAGCTAGGCAGACAAGCTCTCAGCTTGCGAGGCGGGCTTCGATGGCTTTCAGCGCATCACCGGCTTTGGCGCCGTCGGGACCGCCGGCCTGCGCCATGTCGGGCCGGCCGCCGCCGCCCTTGCCGCCTAATGCCTCGGCGCCTGCCTTCACGAGATCGACGGCGCTCCACGTCTTGATCAGGTCGTCCGTCACGCCGACGGCGAGGCCCGCCTTGCCGTCCTCAGTTACGCCGACGACCGCGACGATGCCGGAGCCGACCTGTTTCTTGCCATCGTCGATCAGGCCACGGAGGTCTTTCGGATTGAGACCCTGCACGGTGCGCGCGAGCAGCTTGACCTTGCCGACGCTGCGGATCGCATCGCCGCCGTCAATCGCGCCCTTGCCGCCACCACCAAGGGCCAGCTGGCGCTTGGCGTCGGCCAACTGCTTTTCGAGAACCTTGCGTTCCTCGACGAGATGTTTCAGCCGCTCAAGCAGGTCTTCGGGTCGCGTCTTCAAGATGCCTGCGGCTTCGCGGACGCGCGCATCCTGCTCGTCGAGATAAGCGCGCGCGCCTTCACCCGTCAGCGCTTCGATACGGCGGACGCCGGCCGCGCTGCCGCTTTCGGCAACGATGCGGACGAGGCCGATGTCGCCAGTGCGCGAGACGTGCGTACCGCCGCAAAGTTCAACCGACCATGCCTTGTTGGCGCCGGGGCGCGTCGAGCCCATCGAGACGACGCGAACCTCGTCCCCATATTTTTCACCGAAGAGCGCCATGGCGCCCGAGGCGCGTGCTTCATCGAGCGCCATCAGCCGCGTCACGACCGGGGTGTTTTCGAGGAGCACTGCGTTCGCCATGTCCTCGACGGCCTTGATCTCGTCAGCCGACATCGGCTTGGTGTGTGAGAAGTCGAAACGCAACCGATCGGGGGAGACGAGCGAGCCCTTCTGCGCGACATGCGTGCCGAGCACTTGCCGCAGGGCTTCATGCAGAAGGTGCGTCGCGGAGTGATTGGCGCGCGTCGCGGACCGGCGCGCGTGATCGACTTCAAGCTCGACGGCATCGCCAGCCTTGAAGTTGGCGGACTCGACCTTGCCGAAATGCACGAACAGATCGCCCAGCTTCTTTTGCGTATCCGTGACGCGGAAGAGCGCGCCCTTCGGCCCCTTGATGACGCCTTGATCGCCGACCTGGCCGCCGCTCTCGCCGTAGAAGGGCGTCTGGTTGAGGATGAGCGCGCCTTCGTCGCCCGCCTTCAACTCCTTCGTCTCTTTGCCGCCCGAGACAAGCGCCGCGACGATACCTTCCGCCGTCTCGGTATCGTAGCCTAGGAATTCGGTCGCGCCGACCTTGTCCTTGATCTCGAACCAGAGGCCTTCGGTTGCCGCTTCGCCTGAGCCTTTCCAGGCGGCTTTCGCAGCTTCCTTCTGCTTTTTCATCGCGACGTCGAAGGCCTTGGTATCGACGGTGATGCCACGCGGTTTGAGAGCATCTTCGGTCAGGTCGAGCGGGAAGCCGTAGGTGTCATAGAGCTTGAACGCGACGTCGCCGGGGAAGACCGCGCCCTTCTTCATGCTCGCGGAGCTTTCGCCCAGGAGCTTCAGGCCGTTGTCGAGCGTCTTTTTGAATTTCGTCTCTTCGAGCTTCAGCGTTTCGGTGATGAGCGGCTGGGCCCGCACGAGCTCAGGATAAGCGTCTCCCATCTCGCGCACGAGCGACGGCACGAGATGATACATCAACGGCTCGACGCAACCGATCTGCGCTGCATAGCGCATTGCGCGGCGCATGATGCGGCGAAGGACGTAGCCACGGCCTTCGTTCGAGGGCAGCACGCCATCGGCGATCAGGAAGCTCGTCGACCGCAAGTGGTCGGCGATAACGCGGCGGGCAACTTTCAGGAACTCGGGGCTGGCTTCGCCCCCCGTTTCCTTGGCGCCGACTTTGGCGGCTTCCTGCCGGATCGACTGGATCAGGTTTTCGAAAAGGTCGATCTCGTAGTTGTCGTGCTTGCCCTGCAGCACGGCCGCGATGCGTTCGAGGCCCATGCCGGTATCGATCGAGGGGCGCGGGAGATCGACGCGATCGCCGGGACCACGCTGCTCGAATTGCATGAACACGAGATTCCAGATCTCGATGAAGCGATCACCTTCCGACTCCGCCGAGCCGGGCGGTCCGCCCGGAATTTTGTCGCCGTGATCGAAAAAGATTTCAGAGCACGGACCGCAGGGGCCCGTATCGCCCATCTGCCAGAAGTTGTCGCTCGATGCGATGCGGATGATCCTGTCGTCGGAGAAGCCCGTAACCTTCTTCCAGATCGCGTAGGCTTCCTCGTCGGTGTGATAGATCGTGACGAGCAGCCGCTTCTTGTCGAGACCGAACTCTTTGGTCAGCAGATTCCAGGCAAGCTCGATGGCGCGGTCTTTGAAGTAATCGCCGAACGAGAAGTTGCCGAGCATCTCGAAGAACGTGTGGTGGCGCGCGGTGTAGCCGACGTTATCGAGGTCGTTGTGCTTGCCGCCTGCGCGCACGCACTTCTGCGAGGACGCAGCGCGCGGAATGGCACGCGTCTCCTGACCGGTGAAGACGTTCTTGAACTGCACCATGCCGGCGTTGGTGAACATCAGCGTCGGATCGTTGCGCGGCACGAGCGGCGACGACGGCACGATCTCATGGCCGTTCTTGCCGAAGTAGTCGAGAAACGAAGAGCGGATTGCGCTGACGCCAGCCATAGGGTTCTTTCAAGCCTTTTCGCGGACATAACCGCTTCGGAAACGCCTTCCGGAACGGCTCAAGGCCGCCGTTGTAGCGGCGGCCCTGGAGAGTGTCCAGAAACGGCAGGTGAGACTCAAATGCCAGTCCTACAGCACGGATAGTGGCCCCATCCCGTCACGCCCGCAAAAGTGGCATGACGGCCGTGGCCGGCATGCGCATCCGTCCGAGGATGACGATCACGCATGGCAAAGTGCGATGATTTTGCCGATCTTGCTCCTGGTGTTCACCCCACCCCTAACCCCTCCCCGTCAAGGGGAGGGGAATTCATCGCGGCGACGCGCGACGGGATTTGAGACTCGCCGTAGACGCGATAACGAGCCTCCAGCAGTTTCACGCTGGCTCCTCAAACGGCTTGCGGGCTCGCCGTTGGAGGATGACGGTATTTTCCAGTGTCGCTCCTCATCAGCGTTTGCCCTTGGCGACCTTCTTGGTGTCCTCGTCGGGGAGGACGCCGTCCTCATCCGGCTGCTCGCCGTCATCTTCGCCCGCGTCGGGGTTGGCCAGCATCTTTTCGACGATAAGGCCGGCACTAGCGCGGATGGCGTTTTCGATCTCGTTGGCGATCCTCGGGTTTTCCTTGAGATACGTCTTGGCGTTCTCACGGCCCTGACCGATGCGGTCGCCGTTGTACGACAGCCAGGCGCCGGATTTCTCGACAATGCCAGCCTTGACGCCGATGTCGATCAACTCGCCGACTTTCGAGACGCCCTCACCGTACATGATGTCGAACTCGACCTGCTTGAAGGGCGGCGCGACCTTGTTCTTGACGACCTTGACGCGGGTCTGGTTGCCGACCGTCTCCTCGCGCTCCTTGATCTGGCCGATGCGGCGGATGTCGAGGCGGACGGAAGCATAAAACTTCAGCGCATTGCCGCCCGTCGTCGTCTCCGGGTTGCCGAACATGATGCCGATCTTCATGCGGATCTGGTTGATGAAGATGACCATGCACTTCGATTTCGAGATCGATCCGGTGAGCTTACGCAGCGCCTGGCTCATCAGGCGCGCCTGAAGGCCCGGCAGGCTGTCGCCCATCTCGCCTTCGAGCTCGGCCTTCGGCGTCAGGGCAGCAACCGAGTCGACGACCAGCACGTCGATGGCGCCGGAACGGACGAGCGTATCGGCGATCTCGAGCGCCTGCTCGCCGGTATCGGGCTGCGAAATCAAAAGATCCTCGACCTTGACGCCGAGCTTTTTCGCATAACCCGGGTCGATCGCGTGTTCGGCGTCAACAAACGCACAGATGCCGCCGCGTTTCTGCGCTTCGGCCACGACGTGCAGCGCAAGCGTCGTCTTGCCCGAGCTTTCGGGCCCGTAAATCTCGATGATGCGGCCTTTGGGCAGGCCGCCGATGCCGAGGGCGATATCCAGCCCGAGCGAGCCGGTCGGGATCGCTTCGATATCGACCTTCTCGTTGGCGCCCAAACGCATGATCGACCCCTTGCCGAAGTTCTTGTCGATCTGCTGCAGCGCATGTTCGAGCGCCTGCTTCTTATCCATTTTGCCCCCTTCGAGCACAGTCCAATCCGGCCGTTCCATCGTCGTCATCCTCAATATGGCAAGCGCCCAGCGCCTTCAATTAATCATATGTGTACATGATTTGTTCCAACTCGGTCAATCACGTTTTGTTCTCGTTGTGCCTGAATAAGTGCAACTTATGGGGGAGACATAGGAGAGCTGGGCTATCGCTCCCCATACGGCATCAGCGCCGGACGATTTCAGAAAACCAAGACGAGGTATTTGGACATGAGCGCATCAAGCGGCCGTTTCGGAATCCGTATCGGTGAAGCCCTGGTCGCGGGCGGCCCCCCAGGCACCGCGGCGGAACCGGAAGTCGCGATCGGCGAAATGGACGGTCCCTTCGGCACGGCATTCGCGACGCTTCTCGGCGACCAGACCAAGGGCCACAGCAAGGTGCTGTCGCTGCTCAACACCGACGTCATGGTGCGTCCGCCGACGCTCTGCGTCAGCAAGGTGACGGTCGAGAACGAGCGCTACACGAATATCCTGATGGGCACTGTGCAGTACGCGACATCGATGGGCGTGCTCGATGCCGTGCGCTCCGGCGACCTGCCGCGGGACAAGGTCGATGATCTCGGCATCATCGTCTCGGTATGGCTCAATCCGTCGGTCGCCACGATCGAGAAGCTCGACCACAAGATCCTGTTCGACATTCATCGCAAGGCGACGGCGCTCGCCATTCACAAGGCGATGACCTATCAGCCGACGATCGACTGGCTGCTCGAGAACCAGGACAAGGTCATTCACAGGTATTTCGAGAAGGGTCTCAAGGGCGAGATCTGAGATATAGCGCCATCATTTGCGGAGACGCCTGCCATGTTCCCCTCCCCCCTTGCGGGGAGGGGGGAATTGGGTGCGGTGGTCATCCAAACGTTTTCAAGGAAAATCTGAGTCTGTTCGTCATCCTCGGACGGACGAGCCTGCGAGGCCGTTCGGGGATCCAGCGCAAGAGTCGTCGAAGACGCAATATTGAGCCTTCGGCGAGTCTTACGCTGGATCCCCGGCTTTCGCATACGCTCAGCCGAGGATGACGGTCACACGACCTACTTCGCCAGTTCTTCCTTCACCTTCGCGGCGAGCTGCGGCAGCGAGAACGGCTTCGGCAGGAATGCGAAGTTGTCGGAGCCCATGCTCTCGCGGAAGGCTTCGTTCGGATAGCCCGAAACGAAGATGACCTTGATCGACGGGTTGCGCTTCCTGAGTTCCTTGAAGAGCGCAGGCCCATCCATTTCCGGCATGACGACGTCGGACACGACGATGTCGATCTTGCCCTCGTTCGCAGCCATGATTTCGAGCGCTTCAACGCCGTCGGTCGCTTCGAGAACCTGATAGCCCTGGCGCTTCAAGGCGCGCACGGCGAACTGGCGCACCTCGACCTCGTCCTCGACCAGCAGCACGCGACCGGTGCCCGTCAGATCGGTTGCGCTCAGTTCCTTCCTGGCGGAGGCCATCGTTTGCGGACGCACCGCTCCTGCCTCGTCGCTGTCCTCGACGACGTAGCGCGGCAGGAAGATCTTGAAGGTCGTGCCTTTGCCGAGCTCGCTTTCAGGGAAAATGAAACCGCCCGATTGCTTGACGATGCCGTAGACGGACGCCAGCCCGAGGCCCGTGCCTTTGCCGATGCCCTTCGTCGTAAAGAATGGCTCGAAGATCTTCGCCATCACCTCGGGGCTCATGCCGGTGCCGGTGTCGGAGATTTCGAGCAGCACGTATTCGCCCGGCGTAAAGCCTGCGACTGCGCTCATGCGCTGGCTTTCGCGCTCGGTGACGTTCTGCGTGCGGATCGTCAGCTTGCCGCCGTCCGGCATCGCGTCGCGGGCGTTGCGCGCGAGGTTGAGAATGACCTGATAGAGCTGGTTGCTGTCGGCGCGGACATACCAGAGGTCGCGGCCGGCCTGGAACCGAAGGTCGATCTTTTCACGCACTTGCGTTTTCAGCATGGCGCGCATTTCCGACGCCAATTCGTTGATATCGAACACCGATACCTGCTGCGTCTGCTTGCGCGAAAAGCCGAGCAAACCGGCGACGAGGTTTGCTGCACGGTTCGCCGCCGATTGGATGTTCTTGATGTCCTTGTAGGACGGATCGCTTGGACGGTGCGTCTGCAGCAGCAGATCGGAAAAGCCGATGATGGCCGTCAGCACGTTGTTGAAGTCGTGGGCGATGCCGCCGGCCAGATTGCCGACCGCTTCCATCTTCTGGGCCTGAGCAACGCGGTTTTCGAGCTGCTTCTGCTCGGTCGCGTCGATGACATAGAGCGCTGCGGCGGCCCCACCCGACACGGCAGCGAGCGGCGACATGAAAACGCGGCACGTAAACTGCTTCTGATCGCCTGAAGTGATCTCGATCGGCTGCACGTTGCCGCGCCCGGCCAGGACTTCGGCAAGACCTTCTTCGATGCGTGCGCGCTCATCGGCATCGCCGGTTCGCCCCAGGGCTTGCGACGCCAGCACATCCTGCGCGGGACGGCCATCGAGCACGAGGCGCATGAATGCAGCGTTGCAGCTCGCGATCCGCCCCTCCCCGTCGATGGTTGCAATGCCGAACGGTGCCGACTGGAAGAATTGAGACGCGCGAACGTCCTGGTGCGAGCGATCGCCGAGCCCAGCCGTCAGCCGGTTAATCGCCGTGATCGTGAAGCCTTCATCCGGTTGATTGCCGGCGGGCTCGACGAGAAGCGTCAGCGGCACCATGCGCCCGTCCTGGCGCGTCAGATCGAGATCGACGACGCGCTGGTCGGCTTCCGGTATCTCGGCCATGTGCTCAAGAAGCCGAGCGCCATCGCCGCCTGCCAGCTCCGCCAAGCGAAGATGGTGCGTTCTGAGCGAACCGACCGGATATCCGAGCCACTGCTCGAACGCGGCGTTGACGTGCAGGATGGTGCCGTCGCCGGCGATCGACATGAATCCGGCCGGCATCGTATCGAACGCGGCGAGCGCCGCTTCGAGACCGCCGATGCGCTGCGCCTCGTGCGCTTTCTCTTTTGAAACATTCTTGATCCGCCAAAGAGCGAGACGCTGCCGGGTGGGGCTTCCGTCGAGATCGCGGCCTGTCGATGCAAAGGGGTGCACGGAAATTCTGGCCCAGGTCGGGCGCTGGCTCGGGCCCGGCCGCAGCTTCACGTCCTCGCTGCGCTTCTCGCCACGCTCGGCGGCGCGCGTCAGGCGAAAGAGGGCTTGCGTCGCTTCGGGCTCGCCGCTCATCACGGCTTCAAGCGCTGCGAACGGTCCTGCCTCGTTTCGGCCGAACATATCATCAAGCGCCGCATTGGCGTAAACGACCGTTCCATCGAGGTGGGCGAGGATTTGCGGCTCATCGCTGGCATCGGCGGCAGCTTTGAGCAAATCGCCAGCCGCGATGCGGGCGCCAATGCGAATGTGTCCGGCGGCAACACCGAAAATCAGGAACATGCCGAGCATCGCCAGAACCGCGATGACGGTCAGCAGAAACGGCTCGCCGGAGCTGCTCGCAAGCAGGCCGAAAACCAAGGCGCCCGCCGCCGCAACGATTAATGCTATAGGGAGGAACCCGCCGAACCCTTCCGCTGTGTTCAGCGGATCGATCGGCGCGGCATCGATCCTCAACGCCTCGCGATCCTTCATGGGCTCGGAATCTAGCTGATTCTCGATGGCCGGGGCGTCAGACTGGAGCATGGGAACTGGAACTCAAACGCAACTGCAACTGTGCCGCAACGAGTCGGCGCTTTTCTGTTGGCTAAGACTTCCCTCAAGAGAGTTAACATGCGGTCAACTCGAGTGTATCGATCGCTCCCTCTTGCAAGATTTCGATACGGCAGCATTCAGGCAAACCAAGCGCGAGGCAGGCATGCAAACTTATATTTTCTGGACGTTGCTGTTGGCTGTGCTGGCGCTCGCGAGCGCAGGCATTACGGTTTTCGTGCGCGCTTATTTGAACGGGACCAGCCCGTCCGCGGTGCTGTTCCGGCCGAAAGGCGAGCGCCGCCTCGAGGTCGTCGACCACGCCAATGTCGACAGCCGCAGAAGGCTGCTTCTGATCCGGCGCGACGGCGTCGAGCATCTCATCATGACCGGCGGGCCTGTCGACGTTGTCATAGAGACCGGCATTACGCCGCCGACGGCTCCGCCGCCTGCAGAAATCGCACCAGCGCGCGATCGTGGCGTTTTCCGGCGTCCACCGATGTTCGGCCGCAGTGGCCAGCGGTCCCCTGAGTCGGATGTCGGCCCTCAGTTTTAGGGATTGGTGACGAGGGATTGAGGATTGAGGCGAGCAGCGACGCCGCACACCTCGATCATGGCTGCAGGGCAGCGGGCAACATCACGAAATTTCCACGCGACTCTAGATGGCCGGGTCAAGCCCGGCCATGGAGCGGTGGTACTGTCGGCTTAAGCCGCCGTCGTTTCCATCGATGCCAGACGTCCCCTCTTCACGTCATGGCCGCCCTCCGAGGCGGCCATCCAGGACCGCACGATGAATGATCGTTTCTTCATCTACGTCATGACCGACAAGCGCAACGGAACTATCGGCGTCACAAGTAATCTTGCACCCAGAACCCGGGAGCATTGCGAAGGAACGTTGAAGGCCTCACTTCGCGGTATGGTCTGAAGATGCTGGTGTATTACGAGGTTTCCAATTCCATTTCGCTTGCCATACAGCGAGTGACGAGTCTCAAGCGATGGCCGCGCCGATGGAAGCTCGCACTCATAGAAAAAGATAATCCGCAATAGAAGGATTTGGCTGAAGAAGCTGCGTGGCGATATCTCAAAAGCTGCCCTGGATGGCCGGGTCAAGCCCGGCCATGGAGTGTAGGAGCGGGGGAGTGTAGGAGCCGGTTTAATTCAGCCAGCGGCATGGCGCGCTTCAAAGATCGGGCACAAGCATGTCGTGATCGCGACGGCGGCCATTCACGACACGTTTTCCGAATTTTATTGTGACCGCGCGGCACGGAACAATTGAAAAGTCCAAGCCTCATCAGGCTCACTTTTCTATCGCGAACCTCGTCAGCGCCCGAGTCGTATTAGCGCGGGTCTTCGACGTCGCCGAAGTCGGCCATCGTCAGCTTGCGCAGATCGAGCGGCTTGACGGCGCTGGCGACCCCATTGTGGCGAGCGAACTTTGTCGCGCGGACGGATACGTTTCGTGCCGCGGGGGCATTCCACATGGCCGGGCTTGCCATTGCATCCACGTAGGGGAACGTCTTAACCCACGATGCCGACGACAGCACGGCACTTGCCATCGTCGCTACAGCTGCTGTCGACAGCATTGACGAGACAGTAATCGACACGAGCGTTACCCCTCTTCAGACACGCGAGCTGCGGTGAGAGGAGTGTCGGCCTAATCCATTAATGGCCCGTAAAGTCGTGGCGCGAAATGGGGCGGCGGACCGCAAATAATAGCGCCGTCGCCTGCCTATTCCTCGCGGTAGACGCGTTCGCGGCGTTCGTGGCGCTCCTGCGCCTCGACCGAGAGCGTAGCGATGGGGCGGGCATCGAGCCGCTTCAGACCGATCGGCTCGCCGGTATCCTCGCAATAGCCGTACGTGCCGTCCTCGATCCGGCCGAGTGCCGCGTCGATCTTCGCAATCAGCTTGCGCTGGCGATCGCGCGTCCTGAGCTCGGTTGCGCGGTCCGTCTCGGACGTCGCGCGATCGGCAAGGTCTGCGTGCTGGGTCGAATCCTCATGCAGGATGGCGAGCGTTTCGCGCGTCTGACGCAGAATTTCGTCTTTCCAGTCGAGCAGCCGCTTACGGAAATAAGCCTTGTGCATGTCGTTCATGAAAGGCTCGCCATCCGACGGTTTGTAGCCCGGAGGAAGAACGATATCTGCAATCTTTACGCGCGGAGCCATCTTCTTGTTCGTACCCTCTGACTTCTTCGATGCCGGTTTCGGCGCTGCGGCCTGCCGCGCTGCGACGCCCGGTGCGGCAGGCTTCTGAACTGCCGGCTTGGCGGCGGTCGCGGTCTTCTCCTTGGAAGACTTGACCGGCGCCGGTTTTACTGCGGACTTTGCCGTTTTCTTTTTATCTGCGGCAGGCTTGCTTGCCGACGTTTTGCTGGCCTTCGCCGAGTGAGCAGCCTTGGCAACAGCCTTCTTGTCGGCGGATTTTCCCTTCGCCGCTTTTCCCGCGATCGTCTTGCTCATCGTCCGCCTCTCCTGAGGCTTATGCGCTCGAGCTGATAATCGTCACCGAAGGAGTCTGATCCGCAAAGAATCGAGCCCGTTTCCGGCCGACCCTTATCTATTCGGAGGCGGCCTTGAGTCAAGCACGTGCAGCGGCCAATCTGCGATCGCGACCGTCTTAATTATTATAACAATAACAGTAACTTGGCGAGAAAGCGAGGTCTACGCGCCAGCGCCTCTCAAGGATAGTTTCCCGCCGGTCGTGCGCTTCGGTCATCTTGCTCGTCATTTCGGGCGCCCCTTAGACTGAAAGAACGCAAACCCGAGGTCACAGCATTTCATGAAATTCGAGGGCACCTCCTCCTACGTCGCGACCGACGATTTGAAGATCGCAGTCAATGCCGCCATCCGGCTCGAACGCCCGCTTCTCATCAAGGGCGAGCCCGGGACAGGCAAATCGGTTCTCGCCGCCGAAGTTGCAAGAGTCCTCGGCGCGCCTTTGATCGAATGGCACATCAAATCGACGACGAAGGCGCAGCAAGGCCTTTACGAGTACGATGCGGTTTCGCGATTGCGTGACGGCCAGCTCGGCGATGAGCGCGTCAAGAACATCGCGAACTACATCAAGCGCGGCAAACTCTGGGATGCCTTCACGGCGGCCGAACGTTCGGTGCTGCTGATCGATGAGATCGACAAGGCCGACATCGAGTTTCCGAACGACCTTCTGCAAGAACTCGATCGCATGGAGTTCTTCGTCTACGAGACGGGCGAGACGGTGAAGGCCACAACGCGCCCAATCGTGCTCATCACGTCGAATAACGAAAAAGAACTGCCCGACGCGTTTCTCCGGCGCTGCTTTTTCCACTTCATCAAATTCCCGGATGCGGAGACGATGCGGCGCATCGTGGACGTGCATTTTCCGGGGCTCAAAAACCGGCTCGTCGGCGATGCGCTTCGGATTTTCTATGAATTGCGCGACGTACCGGGCCTCAAGAAGAAACCGTCGACATCGGAATTGCTCGACTGGCTGAAACTGCTTCTGCATGAGGATATCGATCCCGCCCTCATCCGCGAAAGCGATCCCAGGAAGCTCGTGCCACCGCTTGCGGGAGCTTTGATCAAGAACGAGCAGGACGTGCATTTGCTCGAGCGCCTGGCGTTCATGACGCGCCGGCGCAAGGAATAGCGTTCTCCATCTTCTCGCAATTGATCGCCTACTGATTATGGCAGCGGACTTCTCGCATCTGCGAAATCGCCAATCCTTTGCGTATAAAATTCAGAACTTTGTTCAGTCGCGTTTCTACAATCTGCGGCAACCAGCTTGATTTCGGCCAGAGGTTGCGCCTCTATGGCTCTATTCCTACTTTTCGAGACCATCGGAATATTTTTGCGGCTAGGGAGATGTGTGATGAGAAAGTTTCTAATTGCGTTGGCGGTGCTCGGCGCACTCGGCAGCGCGGCCTGCGATAGTCAGAAAAAGGCTGATACCGCTGCGGATAAAGCTACCACCGACCAGCCCGCGGCGGACAAGGCTGATGCCGAGAAACCCGCTGCTGAAACGCCCGCAACACCGGCACCGGCGCCCAGCGATAGCTCGACAACGACCACACCGCCGGCCAACGATAGTTCGACGACACAGCCAAGCCCGGCACCAGCACCGGCGCCCTAGGTATTTCCAGGCGTTACCGTCCGGCTCATTCGTTACAGGCTTGAAGAAGGTAGGCTATTCGGCGTAGCCGCCCTTTAGCTGCCTCTTGTGCGTTTTTGTCGCGAACGGTAACCACCATTCGGTGAAATGCTGGGCATATACGGGATCGCTGCGGAAACTCCGTTACCGCAGCGATTTGGTGTGCCAAGGTTGGCTCGCCTGGCTTTGCGGTGATGCGACCGCGATCTGATTCATCTGCGGCGCTTGCCGCAATCACTCCCCCATAAGAAAGCTTGGACGTTGTATGTGTGGCATCTTCGGTATCATCGATCTTAAAGGGCGCCGCACGGTTCCTGCTTCCGTGCTCAGACGCGCCGCCGATACGATGCACCACCGCGGCCCCGACGAGGACGGCTATCTGCAACGACCCGGCCTCGGCTTCGCGTCGCGCCGGCTCAGCATCGTCGGATTGGCCGATGGCCAACAGCCGATGTTCAACGAGGACAAGAGCGTCTCGGTCGTCTTCAACGGCGAAATCTACGACCACGACGACTGGCGCCGCGAGCTGACGGCGCAAGGGCACACGCTCAGGACGCATTGCGATACCGAAATTCTTCCGCACATGTGGGAAGAATATCGCGAAGACATGTTCGCGAAGCTCAACGGCCAGTTTGCATTCACGCTGTTCGACGAGCGCAAGCAGAAGTTCATTCTGGCGCGCGATCGTTTCGGTATCTGTCCGCTCTACTGGACACGCACGACACGCTTCGGAACCGACTGGCTGATTTTCGGGTCCGAGATCAAGACGCTGCTCGCGACCGGCATGATCGAGCCGAAGCCCGACCGGCGCGGCATCGATGCCGTTTTCAATTTCCTCGCTGTGGCGGGACCGTTCAGCTGCTTTGACGGCATCAACATCCTGCCGCCCGGCACGTTCCTGAAGATCGCACGCGAGCGCCCCGGAGAGACGGCCAAAATCAGCGAGCACACATATTGGTCGATGGACTTTCCCGATAAGGGAATGGAAGCGCGCGGACAGGATGAGCAGACGCTCGTCAAGGAGTTCGAAAGCGTTCTCTACGCAGCCGTGAAGCGGCGTCTCCGAGCCGATGTCCCCGTCGCATCGTATTTAAGCGGCGGCGTCGATTCCAGCACCGTCGTAGCGATGGCGCGGGACATTCTCGGCGCGGCGCCCGCGACCTTCACCGTCAAAATTCGCGATCCGAAGCTCGACGAGACCGAGCAGGCGGCGCAAATCTCAAGGCATCTCAATGCCGATCCCTATATCGTACCGTGCGGTTCAGAAGAGATCGTCTCGAACTATCAACGGCTGCTGGTCGCGACGGAAGCGCCGGTGACCGATACGTCGTGCACGGCGCTGATGCTGCTCGCGGGGAAAGTCCACGACGAAGGCTTCAAAGTTGCATTGACCGGCGAAGGCTCTGACGAATGGCTTGCCGGTTACCCCTGGTACAAGATCGATCGCGTGTTCGAGTGGCTCGGCGCCGTTTCCGGCGGCGCGCTCCATACGGCGGTTAAGAAGCGTTTTTTCAACTGGCTCGGCTGCGGCGAGGATGCCGTTGCATACCTCGAAAAATGCATTCCGACGGCCGGCGGACCGCATGCATTCCAACGCTTCTATGATCTGCTCGGCGCGTCGCGCTTCCGCTTTTACAGCCCCGACATGCTGAGCGACCTTGCCGATCACGATCCATATACGGATTTCGCGCCGGATCTCGGACGCGCCGAGCGCTGGCATCCGGTCAATCGCGCCATCTACTGGGCGGGCCGCATTCATCTTCCGGGACAGCTTCTGAGCCTCAAGGGCGATCGCATCGCGATGAGCCAGTCGGTCGAGATGCGCTATCCGTTCCTCGACAACAACGTCTTCGATTTCCTCTCCGGACTCGATCCGAATTGGAAGATCAAAGGACTCAAGGAAAAATATCTGCTCAGGCGCGTCGCCGAGAAATGGCTGCCGAAGCAGGTTGCGTGGCGGCCGAAGGCCATGTTCCGCGCGCCTCTCGACGGATTCTTCCTGCAGCAGCGGCTACCTTATGTCGACGAACTCCTGAGTGAAGCGTCGCTCAAGAAGTCGGGATATTTCGACCCTCAGGCCGTCGCGCTCTGGCGGACAAAGTACCGCGAACTGTCACCGCGGTTTTACCAGCGGAGCTCGATGGAGCTGGGACTCGTCGCCGTGCTTGCGACGCAGCTCTGGCATCACACCTTCATCGACCCGTCACTTGCGAGCCTTCCCGACTGGCGCACGCTCGCAGGCGTCGATAAAGATACGCGCGATCTGGGTTTCGCAATGCAAATGCCGGAGAGCGCCGCCGTCTGACGGTGTTCAACCGCCGTCCTTCGCACCATAGGCGGCCATAAACATCGTAACGGCCGACGTTACGACTTTGTCCATCTCCTGCGCGGTCGGCCGGTCTGTGATCGCACCATAAAGGCGCGGGCGGAAAATGAGCGACTGTACAAGTTCCAGGAACTGTGCCGCGGCCAAGTGGGAGTCCGGCACATTCAATCGACCCGCCGCGACGTGCTGATCGATAAACGCGGCCAGCGCGACGGTCATTCGCTTCGGTCCGGCCTCGAAAAACTCGGTTCCGATTTCCGGCATCCGCTCGGCAACGCCGATGACGATGCGATGGGCCGCAACGACAAAAGGCTCCGAGAGAAGCCGCATCATTTCGGTTCCGAAGTGAAGCAGCGTCTCCCTCGGCGGCTTTTCCGGATCGAGAAGCGCGATCAGCTCGGAAATATTGCGATCGCGGCGTTCGGCGCAGATCGACGTGAACAGATGCTCTTTGTCCTGAAAGTAGACATAGAGCGTCGCCTTCGAGACCCTCGCCTCGTGCGCCACGTCGTTCATGCTTGAAGCATCAAATCCCAGCGTCGAGAAGACGCGTCCGGCCCCTTCCAAAATCTGACGGCGCTTTTGCGGATCTGTACCCGCCGCAGGCCGGCCGCCGCGACGTTCCGACGTCTCCGGGGATGCTGAGGGTGATTCCATGGTTTTGATCCTACACGAGCCTTACCCGGCCCTGTTTGTTTAAAAGGGAAAATAGGTGAACCGAACGGTTCAGTTTTCTCTTGATATCGACCTTCGGAGGGTTTATGTCAAGCCTCAATATGAACCGTACAGTTCAGTTTGAATCTATCTTGATTAAGGACTACGGCCATGGCGAGAGAGGCATTGAACAGAATTCTCGCGACATCCCCGGATGACGGACCGCACGGCTCGGAGCCCGTGTCGACGGAAGAAGCGCGTCTGCATACCGTCACGGGTGCACCAAAAACCTCAAAAATCACTTCGGTGAATTCCGATTTCGCACCGCGCGCCGACTCCGGTGAGCCGGCCACGGCCCGCGAGCGCACGAGCGCGACGGCAGCGGCCAGCACGGAAACGACGAAGCCCCCATCCCGCAGAAAACCGGCCTTCATCGGCATCGGCGCCCTCGCCCTTCTGGCTGGCGTCTGGTTTGCCTATCACTACATCACCGTCGGCCGCTTCATCGTCTCGACGGACGACGCGTACGTCGGCGTCCATATGTCGATGATCTCGCCGAAGGTTTCCGCCTATGTCACCGACGTGCCGGTGACGGACAACCAGTTCGTCAAGGAAGGCGACGTTCTCGTCCGTCTCGATGACGGCGACTATCGGCTGGCGCTCAGTCAGGCGAAATCCAAGCTCGCGACGCAGAACGCCGCCATTGCGACGTTCGACGCGCAGATCAAGGCGGCCGAGGCCGCGTCGGCGCAGGCCCGCGCACAGCTTGAGTCCGCGAAGGCCAACGTCGTCAAGACCGAAGCCGACTATCAACGCACGAATGCGCTGACTGCAAAGGACTACTCGACGAAGGCTTCGCTTGATGCGGCGATCGCGGCGCGCGATTCGGCACGCGCGCAGGTCAAAGCCGATGAAGCCGCGATCCAGTCGGCCGATGCCAACATCACGCTTCTCCATGCCCAGCGCACACAGACGACGGAGGTCGCGAAGGAATTGCAGGTCGCTGTCGATCAGGCGGCGCGCGATCTGTCGTTCACGGTCATCCGCGCGCCGTTCGATGGCGTCATCGGCAACAGAAGCGTGCAGGTCGGCGACTACGTGACACCCGCCAAGCGCCTCGCTGCCGTCGTGCCGCTCGATAAGGTCTACGTCGACGCCAACCTCAAAGAGACACAGCTCGCGCCTGTCGTCGTCGGGCAGGAAGCCGACGTCGAAGTCGACGCGCTCGACGGCGCCGTGCTGAAGGGCAAGGTCGTCAGCGTTGCGCCCGCGTCGGGATCGCAGTTCTCGCTGCTGCCGCCTGAAAACGCGACCGGCAACTTCACGAAGATCGTGCAGCGCGTGCCGGTGCGCATCGAGGTGCCGGCTTCGGAAGCGAAGGGGCGGTTGCGTCCGGGATTGTCGGTCGTCGTCGACATCGACACGCGCACGACGCCCAAGACCCCGGTGCAACAGGCATCGAACTAATCCTGGAGATCGCGTTACCTTGAGGTGACCGGCGATGAGCAGATCAAAGATACCGACTTTCAATCCTCAATCCGACGTTCCGCCGGGTACGCTCGCGTGGATCGGCGTCACGCCGCGCCAGCTCGCGGGCTTCCTCGCGATGGTGTTCGGCATGTTCATGGCGATCCTCGACATTCAGATCGTGTCGGCGTCGCTGTCGGAAATCCAGGCCGGGCTTTCGGCAAGCTCGGATGAAATTCCGTGGGTGCAGACCGCCTATCTCATCGCCGAGGTCGTGATGATCCCGCTATCCGGATTCCTGGCACGGGCACTCTCGACGCGCGTTCTCTTTCTTTCGGCAGCCACCGGGTTCACCGCCGCCAGCGCGCTCTGCGCCACGGCGACGTCGATCGACCAGATGATCGTTTATCGGGCGCTGCAGGGCTTTATCGGCGGCGGCATGATCCCGAGCGTGTTTGCGGTCGCGTTCTCGCTCTTTCCGCCATCGAAGCGAAATATCGTGTCCCCGATCATCGGTCTTGTCGCAACTCTGGCGCCGACGATCGGCCCAACGGTCGGCGGCTATCTGAGCGATGCCTATTCCTGGCACTGGCTGTTCCTCGTCAACGTGGTGCCCGGCATTCTCGTCGCCGTCGCCGTGTACTTCCTCGTCGATTTCGACAAGCCCGATCATTCGCTCTTCGGCCGCTTCGATTTCGCAGGCCTCGCCGGCATGGCCGTCATGCTCGGCTCGCTCGAATACGTGCTTGAAGAAGGTCCGCGCTACGATTGGTTCGACGATCAGACCATCGCGACGTTCGCCGTTTTCACCGTCCTCGGCGCGCTCTTGTTCTTCTGGCGTGCGGCGACGGCAAAAGAGCCGATTGTCGAGCTCCGGGCGTTCCGCGATCGCAACTTCGCGTTCGGCTCGGCCTTCAGCTTCACGATGGGCATCGGCCTTTATGGCCTGACTTATCTCTATCCGGTCTATCTCGCGCAAGTCCGCGGCTACGATGCGCTGATGATCGGCGAGACGATGTTCGTGACGGGCGTCGCGATGTTCCTGACAGCACCGATCAGCGGGCGGCTGGCTAGCATTCTCGATCCGCGCGTGATGATGCTGATCGGCTTCACGGGCTTTGCGGTCGGAACGTATTTGACGACCAACATCACGTCCGATTGGGATTTTTGGGAACTCTTCATTCCGCAAATCCTGCGCGGCTCATCGCTCATGCTGTGCATGGTGCCGATCAACAATCTGTCGCTCGGGACGCTGCCGCCGGAGCAGCTCAAGAATGCTTCAGGCTTGTTCAACCTGACGCGAAACCTCGGCGGCGCGGTCGGCCTCGCGATGATCAATACGATTCTCAACAAGCGCCTCGACCTGCATCTCGAACGCCTGCACGAAAGCGTGTCGTGGGGCCGCGCGGTTGCGGAAGACCAGCTTCACAGCATGCAGCAATCCATGACGCAGGTTCTTCCCAATGGCGATATGTCGGCGCTGAAGCAGCTCGCGATGCTCGTTCGCACGCAAGCCAATGTGCTGTCGTTCGCCGACGTCTTTCTCGTTCTTACGCTGCTCTTTGCAAGCGCCGGCATCTTCACATTGATGATGCACAAGCCTTCGGCCATCCCTGCCGGCGCTGGAGGGCATTAGGCAGGTACACAGTTCCCTCTCCCGTTTCCTGCACTCCGAACGGGAGAGACCTGGAGTGAGGGGCGCCGTGCCTCCCCGTCGCGGCGTCCCTCACCCGCTTTGCCATTCACGACAAATAAGCGTCATGCCGGACTGAAACGCCCTACACGCGCGCCAAGGTGAACTGTCGGCGCGGGATATTCTCTCATCCAAGACGCGAGCGTTAACGGGAATTTGACTCTGTATGACGGCGGATCGCGAGCGGCGCGTGCTGTTCCGCTTGCGCTCGGCAACGATCTGACGCATTGCAACATCGCACGACTGACAACCAGATATCTGAAGCTACCTCGTCCACCGCCTTTCCCCCCAACTGGCCGATCGACGAACATGGCGAAGCAGAAACTCAATCGCGAGAAGAATGTGCTCGTGCTGCAAGGCGGCGGGGCACTCGGCGCTTATCAAGCCGGCGCCTACGAAGCTCTTTCCGAGTCAGGCATCGAACCCGACTGGGTGGCGGGCATCTCGATCGGGGCCATCAACGCCGCCATTATCGCCGGCAATCGGCCGGAGCATCGCGGGCCCCGCCTGAGAAAGTTCTGGGATATCGTCTCAAGCCGCCTGACGCTTGCGCCGATTGCGACCGACGACAACTCGCGCAAGCTCTTCAACGAAACGAGCGCCGCACTCGTCGCTTCGACGGGCGCACCGGGATTTTTCACGCCGCGTTATCCGCCGGCAATCTTCAATTTTCCCGGCACGATGGATGCTATCAGCCTCTACGATACATATCCGCTCAAGGAGACGCTGCTCGAGCTTGTCGATTTCGATTTTCTGAACTCGAGCACCGTTCAGTACAGCATCGGCGCCGTCGAAGTCGACACGGGCAATCTCAAATATTTCGACAGCCGGCGCGATACCATCACGCCCGAGCACATCATGGCATCGGGCGCTCTGCCGCCGGGTTTTCCGCCGGTTAAAATCGACGGCAAGCTCTATTGGGACGGTGGCATCGTTTCGAATACGCCGCTGCAATACATTATCGACGGCGGCCTGCCGCGCGACGACATGTGTATTTTTCAGATCGATCTTTTCAGCGCCCGGGGCACGATTCCGAAGACACTCTTCGATGTGCAGTCGCGCGAAAAGGAGATCCGCTATTCAAGCCGCACGAGGCTCAACACCGATTTCTTCAAAATCCTGCAGAGCTTGCGCCGGGCGGTGCGTCACATCGATGGCGTTCTGCCGGAGGAAATCAAATCGAGTTTCGACTGGAAGCTTTTATCCAGATTCAGTTGTAACGCCGCCATCACGATCGTGCATCTCATTCACCGGCGTGCGGCCTATTCCACGCAATCGAACGACTATGAATTCTCGCGCTACACCGTAAACGAGCACTGGCAGGCCGGGCGCGCCGACGTCGAAAGCACGCTCACTAGTGCGGCGTGGAAAAATCGAGAGATGCCGAAGGACGGCGTGCTCGTGCTCGATTGCACCAAAGAGCTCCAGCCACCCCCCATGGAGACGCGAAAATGAAAATCGCCGACGTCCGAAAAGCCGCCTATGCGATGCCCCTGACCAGCCCGGCGTTTCCTCCCGGGCCCTATCGCTTCGTCGATCGAGAATATCTGATCATCACCTATCGCACCGACAAGGATGCTCTTGAAAGAGTCGTTCCAGAACCGCTCACCTTCGATGACCCGATCGTCAAGTACGAATTCATCCGCATGCCGGATTCGACGGGCTTCGGCGACTATACGGAATCGGGACAAGTCATTCCGGTCCAATTCAACGGCGTTGCAGGCGGATACACGCATGCGATGTTCCTGAACGATGGCCCGCCGATCTATGGCGGCCGCGAGCTTTGGGGTTTTCCGAAGAAATACGCGCAGCCGTTGCTCGGGCCTGACAAGGACACGTTCGTCGGCACGCTCGACTATGGAAGCGTCCGCGTTGCGACCGGCACGATGGGTTACAAGCACAAAGCACTCGATCTCAAGGCGGTCGCCAAGTCGCTCGCGATCCCGAACTACCTTCTGAAAATCATCCCGCACGTCGACGGCAGTCCGCGCATTCTAGAGCTTGTCGACTACCGGCTCGAAGACGTCGTCATCAAGGGCGCGTGGAGCGGCCCGGCGGCGCTCGACCTCAGGCCGCACGCCTTGGCGCCCATCGCAGAGTTGCCGGTGCGCGAAGTCATCTCGGCGACCCACATCCTCGCCGACCTCACTCTCGGCCTCGGCAAGGTCGTCTACGATTATCTCGATCCGAAGAAGGAGCGCGCGTCATGAAACTCGACGGCAAAGTCGCCCTGGTCACGGGCGCAGCAAGCGGCATCGGCCATCAGATTGCGCGACGCTATGTCGAAGCCGGCGGACGCGTCGCCATCGCCGATCTCAACCTCGATGCTGCCAAAGCGGCGGCGAAAGAGCTTGGCGGCGAGACGGATGCGATCGCCGTTGCGATGGACGTCACGAAAGAAGACGAAGTCAACGCGGGCGTCGAGACAACCGTTTCCGCGTTCGGCAAAGTCGACATTCTCGTGTCGAACGCCGGCATCCAGATCGTGCATCCGATCGAGGACTTCCCCTTTTCGGATTGGAAGAAGCTCCTCGCGATCCACCTCGACGGCGCGTTCCTGACGACGAAGGCTTGCGTCAAGCACATGTACAAGCAGGGCTCCGGGGTCCTCATCTACATGGGTTCCGTGCACAGTCACGAAGCGTCGCCGTTGAAGTCCGCCTACGTCACGGCGAAGCACGGGCTTCTCGGTCTCACACGCACGATGGCCAAGGAAGGCGCCAAGCACGGTGTCCGCTCAAACATCATTTGCCCGGGCTTCGTAAGGACCCCACTCGTCGACAAACAGATTCCCGAGCAGGCGCATGAGCTCGGCATCACGGAAGAGCGCGTCGTCAAGGAAGTGATGCTCGGCGAGACCGTCGACAAGCAATTCACTATGACGACCGACATCGCCGAGGTGGCGCTGTTCCTCGCCGCATTCAAGACCAACGCGCTGACGGGCGAGAGCATTCTTGTCAGCCACGGCTGGCATATGGTGTGAACCGATCGCGCCTAGTAGGCGAGCGTACCGAACAGGCGGACATTGGCGCCGGGCTGCAGGGCCTCGTCCTTCTTGAACGATGCACTATTGCGGATGTCATCGTTCAGGAGGTTTTCGCCCTTGAGCCCGATGATCAGCTTCGGCGCGACGGCACCATCGCCGTTCAGCGCCATCGTGTAGCTCACCTCAGCATTGACCAGCGTATAACCCGCAGTCGGCGTTTCGTGCGGCGCGATCTCGTCCTGGTTGAAGGCGTAGAGTGAGGTGAACCTCGCCTGCCATGCATCGTCACGATAGTAGAGACCGCCGCCGATGCGATGCGGCGGCATGCGCGGCACGTATTCGCCATCGGAAAACTCCGCGTGCACGAAGTCGTATTGTCCGGACACGCCCCATATGCCGCGCCAGATGTGCGCGATGTCATATTCGGCCGCAAGCTCCACACCATAGAACGTCGCATCTCTTTGATTGAAGATGACCTCGTCGAGGTCGCCGCTCACGCCGCACGAGTCGATCGTGTCGTCGCACTTCCGGCCCGTGAGATCGCGGAAGATGTAGCCGTCGAATTTCGTATAGTGGGCGGAGGTGTCGAAGCGCCAACGGCCGACGGCTTTGTTGAAACCGAGCTCGATCGACTTCGATGTTTCGATCCCGATGTTCGGGTTGCCGATCTCGAAGGTTCCCGTCGCGTCGTGAGCACCCTTGGAGAACAACTCCTGAGCGACGGGCGCGCGTTCCGCATACTGCCCCGTCAGCCGTGCGACGACACCGGCCGGCAGATCGTACAGCAGCCCGAGGCTCGCGCTTTTCGGATCGAAAGCTTTGTTCTGCGACACAAGGTTCGACGACATCGGATCGGCGATGTCGTCGTACATCTTGCCATGAACGTCATCGTGCTCGATGCGAAACCCTGCCTGCAGGTGCAGCGGCTTCGTGATATGCAGGTCTTCGAACAGATAGCCGCCGATGCTGTCCGTCGTATTCGGCTCTAGCAGGCTGTCGCCCTCGAAGCTCACTCCAACGAGCTTGCGGTTGCTGACCTGTATGCCTGCAGTGCTCGTCAGAGCGCCGACAGCGGTCATGACGGGCACCGATTCCACTTCGAGGCGGCCTTCGGTGTATTTGTTCGTGAACCGCGAGCCGACGGTATCGGCGTTCTTGTCGGCGTCGAAATCGAGTTCGTTATGAGCATAGTTGTCCCAACCGAACCAAGCGCGTACCGCAGCGATGCCGAGTTCGGGCGTCCGCCATTCACCCCGGGCGGTGATCTTGTCCTGACCCATGTCGATGCGCGATTTCTCTTCCGCGGATTCGATTCTCGGAATGGCGTAGAGACTATCGAAGCGGGTGTAGCTCACGCCGAAGAAGCCATCGTGCCAGACGTAGGAGCCGCCAACCGAGGCGCCGTGGCTATCCACGAACGAATTCTCCTGCCGACCCTCGGGCGTATCGTAATCGCTGGCGTGGCGATCAAAGCCATCGGCGTGCATGACGAAGCCCTCTGATCCGGCCGTCACCTTGAAAGCGCCGTCGCTGCCGTCGTCGACCGAACTCAGACCGCCCATGATTTGCGCGGCAAACCTGCCCTCCGGCATGTATGTCGGGATGCGCTGATTTTCGGCACTGACGATGCCGCCGATGGCCTGCGAGCCGTAACGCACGGTCGCTGGACCGCGAGTGACGGTGACGCTATCAGCACTATAGGGATCGATCGGATAGGCATGGTCTTCGCTGATGTCGGAGACGTCGCCGGTCGCGACGCCGTTCTCCTGAATGCGCACGCGGTTATTGTCGAGGCCACGAATGATCGGACGGTTTGCGCCCGGCGCGAATGTCGATCCGCCGACGCCGGGCTGCCGATCGAGCGTGTCGGTGATCGTCGCGCCGTGGGTCGGCAGGATATCGCGCGCTGTCGTGATGGTCGTCGCGGCCGTACTCGTTTGCGAGCTGATCAGCGTGCCGGGCGGCGGCAGAAGCGTGGCCGCCGATAGAGCGCCATCGCCGCCGCTTTGCTGAGACGGTGTTGCCGGGATAGCCACAGGCTTTGCAGCGGCGGTCTTCTCGTCTCCCGACGGCGCATTCTTCTTTGCAACACGTTGTTTCTTTTTCGATGACGGCGGCTTCTTCGGCGCGATAACGACCACCGGCGGCAAAGCCGCTGCCGAAGATCCCGAACCCGATTGCGCCGCCTGACCGGTCGACGACAGCGGATGCGTCTGTTCCGTCTGCTGCGTCTGAGCCTCCTGCCCCACAGCCTGAGTTGCGGACCCCAAAACCACGGCAGCCGCCGTCAACCCGATGCACGCGCGCATTATTTCCATTTCCCCAACGACTTTTTCCCGAATGCGGCAGACCAAAATGCCATTCAAGCAATTTCGTATATTATAACATATTATTTATGTCGAGCGGCCTGCGTCTCGGCGCCCGGCCGCGTGACTTTCGGGCGACAGTTCCTGATGGGAAAAGGCGGCGCGGCGGCAGATTCCCCCACCGCAAGAAAATCGTGTGAACAGCGCCTGATCCCGTACGTTGTGACGACTCGCGGATGCGCTAAGCCTGCGCCCCAATTTTGAGCCAAGCGGTCGCTAGAAAGCTCCGCCGCAGCAAGCGCAGGACGCTTGAGATTTGAAATCAGGCACGCAGTTGCGACGGCCGATACGACAGCAATCGAGGGACTGACCACATGACATTCATGCTGTCCAATGGGCGCTCGTATCGTCTCGGCGTGGCCCTGACCGCGGCGCTCATTTCAAGCGCAGGATTTAACAGCGGGCCCTGCTGGGCCAAGCACAAATCCCAACTCACTATCCCAAGCGACCCGTGCGCCAAAATGAATGGCTATATGACCAAACGCGTCAACGACATGAAGGGTCTCAAGAAAACCATCGACAAGGAGCAGTCCGTTCCCAATACGGTCGCGGGCATCTTCGATCTGATGCAAGGCAAGCCCTACGTCGATCAACCCAAGACTCAAAAGCTTGCGGAGATGCGCCGCGAAGCCAACGACCTCAACGAGACCATGCGGGCCTCCGGTTGCACTGCCGTCAATATCGATGAGGAAATGGCCAAACCCGAAATCCCGACACTTCCCACTCCGACGCGAAAGGGTAAGGGAAAGGGGCAGGGAGAAGGGCTGGAAGCGGATATCCCGCTCCGATCCAACCGTTAACCTTTTGTTTACCCGAAGCACCTTGAACTCTCCCGGTAACTGTTTCTTGCCACCGGGCTGACCATCGTGAACCTTCCCCGACTTCTCGTCGTGACTGGGGTGCTCGCGGCAACGGCGTCCGTTGTTCCGGACGACGTCGCGGCCCAGAGCCTCACGATCGAAGAAACGATTTCCGTCCAATCCACATGGACGAGCGGATACATGGGCCTCGGCGGCGGCTTGGCGAAAGCGATGCCGAAGCACAGCGCTAAAAAGACTGTCTCGACGGTGCCGGAGCGACAGGGTGCGCGCCGGCCGGCAGCCCGCGTTGCGCGCCGCGCCTATGACCTCCGCACACCGATCGCGCTCGTTGCGGAAACGCTCGATCATACGGGCGAGAATATCGCGACGCTTGGGGCTCACGCCAAGTCGCGATGACCTTCACTCTCCGAGACTATCAGCCGTCTCGCGCCGAGCGGGCATTCGCGGCTCGACCGGGGAACGCGGTGACAACGATCGATTAACCGGAATGCCTCTCCCGCCTCCCCGTTTTCTATCGCCCAGGCTACGATTATGCCGATCGTGGTCGCGCCGGAGTTGGGTCATGCGGAACGCGGTAGCCTTTTTCGTTTTCGTGATGGCGCTCGGTTTCCTGTCGGCATCTCCCGGCGGTGCGTACGCCGGCTTACCGCTACCTGCTCTCGAACAAGATCGCGGACCGATTGTTGCGGTCAATCATCGATACGATGACATCTACGACGACGAGGACGATCTCGACGACCAGCCGCCACCGCGGCGTGCCGATCCCTATCCTCCGCCCCCGGACGCAGCTCCCGCTGTTGAATTTCTCCCGCCTCCGCGACCTGCGAATTGCGGCGAGTTCCGGTATTGGAATGGCGAATACTGCGCCGATGCGCGCGATCAGCCACCGTACACCGGACCGCGATGGTGACCCTCGCACCATTGTGAAGATCGCATCGAGGATGCACGCATCGGCCTAGGCCGAATGACTTAAGGCGGAATAAACCTGCATTTGCCGCATTATTGACCGGCGCGCTCAGGAGTGTCCGCAGAGAAGCAGCTTCGGCGAAGTGCCTCACGGCTGACACAAAGGGTCGGCGCGATGCCGCTGTGCCGAGTTTTCGAGCGCCTATTTGGCGCACCCGAACAAAACTGCGCCGAGCCGACGAAAATATAATTGCCCGCGCGGTATTTCCGCGAGCATTTCGAACCTTACATATCTACTGCCGTGCGATTTCGGCGTGGCGCATAACGGCGAAGGACCGCTACCATGGATTCACAGGAGCAACATCTCATAGAGGATCTGTTCGCGCGCTTAAGGAGCGCGAGCAGCGCAACCAAAGACCGGGACGCGGAGCAGCTTATCAGAGATCTCGTCTCCCGCTTTCCCGACGCCCCCTACTATCTGACGCAAAGTGTTCTCGTGCAGCAGCAGGCCCTCGACCGCGCCGACGCGCGGATAAGGGACCTCGAAGCATCGACCCAAGACAGGCGATTCAGCGAGCAGCGTGGCTCAACGAGTTTTCTCGGCGGGTCATCGGTGCCCCAGACAGGCCGCCGCTACGCCGATGCTCCCTCCGAAGCTCCCCGGCCGAGCGACAGCCCGTGGGCGCAGCAGCCATCGAGGACAGGCAGCTTTCTTGGTTCTGCGCTATCGACAGCAACAGGCGTCGCAGGCGGCATGTTCCTCGCCGACAGCATTCGCAGCCTTTTCGGTGGCGGCGGCCTTTTTCAGGGCGGCACGGCTTCCGCCGATCAAACCCAGGCGAAACTCGATCGTGCACAAGACGAAGCACAAGACGCAAAAGACGATGCCGAGCAGGCTCGCAAGGATCTCGCCGCCGACGATGCCGCCCTCGACGACATGCAGGACGAGCAGGATGACGGCTGGTCCGATGACGATGGCAGCATGGACGTGTGACCGAGGACGAAGCCCGCAGGCGATGCCTTAATGCCGACTTCGAAGGTATGGTGGACCCGGTTGGGATCGGGCCACCCTTTGATTAGAAGGCATGCACGGAGCCGGTAAATTTAATTCGTATTCTGACAGTTCAGAAAGCGTCTGCGGAACGAAGATTCAAATCCTAAGCCGGGGCGTCAGAACGCGAATTCTGGAGAAGCCGGCGAGCCGCCGCTTTTATGCGTGGTTCGCAATTGCTAGGGGCACACTCCGGACGGGATTACGATGCATCCAGCAGCGATACACCTTTGCGACCCGAAATGAGGACAGTACCGTCGCGTATCGCAGTCCCATGATGCCGCCAGTGAAATGACGTCTGACAATATAATATTTGTAGAAGTTCATTGGGAACTCTACGAGCAGGCGTGCGAATGTCAGGGAACGGTTCCGCGGACGTGCATGCGCCGCCGCAAGCGACATGCGCTCGTCAAGCTTCGTCCTCATGTGGTCGAAGGACCGGATGGAGTAGTGGTGGATGGGAGCCTTGAGGCGCCCGACGCTGTGGCCATCCGTTACGACTGAGTCATGGACGCAGGAATCCCGGAACCTGACCACGCTGCGATCGTACAGCCGCGCGTACCAGTTATCACGGGCCCACATCCGGGGTTTGTTCTGGCCCGGATAGACGATGTGGATGGGCATGCCGTACGCAACGTTTGCCGGTGCTCCAGAACGAAGTAGCGTAATGATTTCGCGCCGAAGGTCGGCGGGCACGACTTCATCGGCGTCCAGGTTCAACACCCAGTCATGCCGACATTGCTCTTCGGCGAACCTCTTCTGTCCTCCGAACCCGAGCCAGGGCTGCACGATGACGCGCGCTCCTTCGGCTCGGGCAATGGCGATCGTTCCATCCGAACTGCCGCTGTCAACGACAACGACCTCATCGACCCACGACCTGACAGACCGGATCGTTCTGGCGATCCGATCAGCTTCGTTTTTCGCGATAATGAAGCACGACAGAGGCAGCTTACGCATACACCAAGTTTCTCCGAAGAAACGCAAACCGGGCAGACGAGCGATTAGCAGATGCCCCATCCATCGCCCCGCTATGGTTAAAATTTTATGGCCCTTTCCGCGCGGTTCAATTTGAAATTGGACGCAGTAGCCCAAGCGCTACAGCACCTTTTATTCGAGAGCCCACAAAGAGCTAACCTGCTCTTGTCTCATAGGTTTCGTGCAGACAGCTCTCGCAAGAGGTGCTGTTTAAGGAGCGGCATCCGAGTTGCTTATCCACAGTTTTTCAAAGGGCGTGCGCGATACAAAGCCCCTCGATCTAGTTTCGCCGTAAGCGCCCAGAGATTGTACAGGTCGGCAAGCCCGATTGCCTGCTGAGAAAAGCCGGCGCCTATTAAGGCTTTCATCGATCTTGATGCGAACCGCCTGCAAGGTGCGAGAGTCGCCGCCTGATCGGCGCCGAATGGAATTGCTTTATTCGAGCGGCGTAGACGGCTTCGTTTCCAGGAAAAACCGCCAGACAGTTGCCAAGCCCGCGAGCGCGATGGCGGACATGGTGAAGAATGCCGCCGGGGCACCTGCCCCGTCGGCGATGTCACCGGTCAGTGTCGTGCTCGCTGCGGCGCCGAGGCCCATTGCGACTCCGACGACGCCGAGCGCCAGATTGAAGTGTGCGGTTTGCGAGGTCAGGTCTGCGACGCAGACAGCCACCAGGATACCGATGATTGCCGCCGCTACGCCGTCGAGGATCTGAATCATGACAAAGGCATAAGGATCGCGGCAAAAGCCGAACGCGAAGGATCTGGCGGCAAGGACGGCGAAGGCGGCGAGTAGCAACGGCTTCCGGCCGTGGATGTCGGCTTGCAATCCGACCCACGCTGAGCCTGCCGTCACGATGAGCTGAGGGATGATCATGCACAGCGCAACGAGCAGCGTCGCCGACTGCTCCGAGCGCATCGTTATGATGTTCGCGGCGAGCGGCATAAGGCCGGCGTTGGCGCAATGAAACAGGAAGACGCTGACCACCAGCACGATGATATCGCGCCTGCCGAGAAGTTCGCGCAGCGCGAGCACGACCGAGTCAGGCTCATTGCGCCGACGCAGCCGGGGCTCGTGGTGTAAATCGCGGGAGGAGATCAACGCGAGCGCCAAGAGCCCGGGGATGGTCATCACGGCCGCGATCAGAAATACCGCACGGCTGGAGAGATAGTAGCCGCCGACCCCCATCACGAACACGGCGAAGATGCTTCCAGCAGACGCGAACTGCGCATTGCGGCCAAGCCGCGCGCCAAGGTGCGCATGGCCGACGAGACCCAGGCTTATCGCTATAAGCGCCGGACCGACCAGAACGCTGGCGCCGATGTGAACGATCTGCGCCAGTAGCGTGAAGAGGAAGCGCGGAGAGATCGCGATCGCTAGCGCACTAAGGCCGATTCCAGCGACGGCGAAAGCAACGATCTGCTTTTTCTGCGGCGTCGCATCGATCACCGCGCCCGCCGGAATCTGCCCTGCGAGGCCGAGGAGACTTCCGACGGTCAGCAGCAGCCCGATGTCGGCATTTGCCCATTTCTCACTCGTCAGATAGACGACCATAAAGGGTCCGAAACCCGTCTGCACGTCCGCCAGGAAGAAAGAAAACCAATCAAGACCGCGACGGCTCGATTTGCTCGGGCCTCCTGGGACACGGGTTGAGGCTCTGGTTGGATCGGGCGCGGGCATATGCTGTCACCGAGACCCTTCCGCGCGCATGCTCACTCTTTCTCTTTTCGTGCTGGAGGCGGATGCGCGGATTTCGGCACCGCGCCGACGATGACGATGGGTTCGCCCGAACGATATTCGGGGGCGACCCGAAGCTGGTCCTTGCTCATATCGAGCACCGCACTCAACGCGGATTTGCCCTGAACGAAATGAAGCGCCGACCAGGCGACGGCAATCTTCCGAACGCCGACTCCCAGGAAGCCCCCAAGGTCGATGACTGCGGCGCGCACGCTGCCGTCAGCTTCAACAAGCACGTCCGTTATGCTGCCGAGCGTTTCGCCCGAGGATGTATGAATTTCCTTCCCCATGATGCTTTCGAGATGCTCGTTATCGACAAGCACTGCTGGCGTTTCCGTCTTCGCGGGAGGAGGATTTGGCAGCTTTTGCGCCGCGCGCTGATCTATGGTGGGGGGCTTGTCTTGCGGTTGGGCGTCTCGCGTATCGGCATGCGCGATCGCATCGCAGCTTCCGGCGCATAGCAGCGCGGCGATCAAAGCCCGTAAAGTGCCTCCGCTCATGTCGAAAGATCTCGAACCGCACTCCCGTGCCTTGCCCGGCGCCAATAGGAGAATACCCATCCATTGCGGGAACGTTCCGGGTGGCGGCAAAAAAGAAGGCACCAGCTTTTTCTTCGATACCGACCGATATTCGCAATCGGCAACGGCGGCGCCCGGCGATAGAATCACGGCGCCCACACGAGCAATACGCAAACCCTCCGCATCAATCCACGATAACGCGGGGGAAATTGCGGCACGATCGATGTACCGGATCGCGCCCGGCGATTTTCGCCGAAGAACGGAAAACAGCTAACGCCTTGATAAACATGGTGAGCCCGGTTGGGATCGAACCAACGACCCTCTGATTAAAAGTCAGATGCTCTACCGCTGAGCTACGGGCCCCCGAAGCGGTCCGGTTACCTGCCTTTTCGACGGAGCGCAAGTCTCGGGTCGCTTTGCGCGCGAAGATGATTGTATGCGGGGGCCGCAGAGTGGTGGCTTCGGGACAGATTTACGCACCTTACCGGCATTTCGAGCCCCGGACCAAACCCGAGCGCCGCGTGTAGTTGCGTCGCTTCGCGGTCGTGTGCGGCGTCGCCATAGCGATTGTGCGGCGATATGGTCAGGGTATCCAGACACGCTTACGCTTACAGACTCCGCTAACACTCTTTCCCCGCCAAGGTGCTCTGAGGCTCCGGTTTTCCCCGGGCGCCATAGCCTTGGCTTAGGATCATATCCGTTTCATTTGCGGCGCACCCATGCCTGACCGCCTAAAGGCCGTTCTCTTGATGTGCACGGCCGTCTCGCTCTTTTCGTGCCTCGACGCGACGGCGAAATATCTCGGCAGCTCCCAGGGCATTCCCACGTCGGAGATCGTGTGGGCGCGCTTCCTTGGTCAAGCCCTGCTGATGGTGGTGATCTGCGGGCCGCGCGCGGTTCCGGGCTGGTTCAAAACCCGGAGGCTTGGCCTGCAGCTTTTGCGGTCGCTTTTCATGGTGGCGACGACAGCATTCAACTTTCTCGCGGTCCAATACCTGCGCCTCGACCAGACGATCTCGATTGCGTTTCTGGCGCCGCTCGTCGTCGCGGCGCTGGCCGGGCCGCTGCTCGGGGAGTATGTGGGCTGGCGCCGTGCGATAGCGATCGTTTCGGGGTTTCTCGGCGTTCTGATCGTCGTCCGCCCCGGCTTCGTCGAATTTCATCCGGCGTTTTTGGCGTCGCTCGTCGCGATGACGGCCTATGCGCTGTTCATGATCGTGACGCGCAAACTCTCCGGCATCGATCCGCCGCTCGTTACGCTCTTCTATGCATTGATCGTAGGCGTCGTTGCGGGCGGATTTTTCGCAATTCCGGAATGGGTTTGGCCAACGGCGCCTTTCGATTGGCTACTGCTGCTGGCGACTGGCGCGCTCGGCGGACTAGGTCACTACCTGCTGATCCACGCCTACGGACTGGCACCGGCGTCGTCCGTCTCGCCGTTCCTCTATTTCCAGCTCATGAGCATGATCGCTCTGGAGTACGTCGTCTTCGGCGACACACCTGATCGTTGGACGCTGATCGGCTCCGGCGTCGTCATCGCATCGGGCATCTATCTCGTGCATCGCGAACGCATCGCACACCGCGAGAGCAAGGACGCGGCTATGGAGCAGCAGGCTGCCGTATGATTTGTGTTTTCGTCGCTTCGGCCCATTCTGCAAACCGGCCGTTCGCGATGGCTTCGCGCATCGCCGCCATCAACTCCTGATAGAAGACGGTGTTGACCCACGACAGGATCATCGCGCCGAGGAATTCGCCGGACTTGATCAGGTGATGCACGTAGGCCCGCGAATAATCGCGCGCGGCGGGGCATGAGCTCAGCTCATCGATCGGGGATGAATCTTCCGCGTATTTGGCGTTGCGCATGTTCAGCGCGCCGTTCCATGTAAACGCGTAACCGTGGCGGCCATTGCGGGTCGGCATGACGCAATCGAACATATCGACGCCGAGGCGAACCGACTCGATCAGGTCGAGCGGCGTGCCGACACCCATCAGATAGCGCGGTTTATCGCCGGGAAGTGCCGGAAGCGTTTCACCGAGCGTCGCGACCATCGCCTCGTGGCCTTCGCCAACCGCAAGACCGCCGACGGCGTAGCCAGGAAAATCCATCGCAACGAGCGCTTCCGCCGAGCGGCGGCGCAGTTCCGGATCGGTGCCGCCCTGCACGATGCCGAACAGTGCTTGGCCTCGATGCGCGCCGCCTGCCACGAGTTGCGCTTCAAAGGCGCGCTTCGAGCGTTCGGCCCAGCGCAGCGACAATTCCATCGCGCGCTCAACCTCGCGGCGCTCGGCCGGAAGCTCGATGCATTCGTCGAACTGCATCTGGATGTCGGAACCGAGCAGGCATTGGATTTCTATCGAGCGCTCGGGCGAGAGCATGTGACGCGAGCCGTCGAGATGCGACTGGAACGCGACGCCATCTTCCGTGATCTTGCGGATCTTGCCGAGGCTCATCACCTGGAAGCCGCCGGAGTCGGTCAGGATCGGCCCGTCCCAGCGCATGAACTTGTGCAGTCCGCCGAGCCGCGCAATGCGTTCGGCGCCCGGGCGCAGCATCAGGTGATAGGTATTGCCGAGGATGATGTCGGCGCCGGCGTCACCCACCTGCTCGGGATAAAGCGCCTTGACCGTCGCGACGGTCCCGACCGGCATGAACGCGGGCGTGCTGATCACGCCGCGCGGCGTCACGATCTCACCGAGCCGCGCCAAGCCGTCAGTTGTCTTGAGATGGAAGGCGAAGTGTTCGCCCAGTGAGAGTCTACTTTCCACGTCCGCCTTCATAAATCTTGCAGCGACCTTTCCTTCACCCCACCCCTACCCCCTCCCCGTCAAGGGGAGGGGGATTAAAGGAGGCACGAGGGCACTACAAATGGATTCAGCGAATGACATAGCGTGCTGAGCCAGATTTGGATGGGCCGCCCGTGGGGAGGGGAATTGAGGCGAGACGCTCCAGGTCCGACAGAACACACGTTGCAATCCAATTTACCGCCGACATCATCCTTTTCGCAGACCCACGTAGACATTCATACGGCATCATCGATGCGGTTTCTTAAACCCCTCCCCCTTGCGGGGAGGGGCTAGGGGTGGGGGTTTTCAGTTCTTGGATAATTGTATCCATTACACCGTCCACGTTTCTGAATACGTCGTCGTTTAAAAACCGCACAACGCGGAACCCCTGCTGGACGAGATATTGCTGCCGATCGCTGTCCTGCAATGTCTCACTTTCCGTACCGTGCGTTGCTCCATCGACCTCAACGATCAGGCGCTTCGCGAAACAAACAAAGTCGACGATGAAGCGATCGATGGGAGCTTGCTGACGGAATTTGAAACCCGCCTGCTTGAGTTCACGAAATCTCGACCATAGCTCGCGTTCGGCGCCGGTCCTGTTTTTCCGGAGACTTCTCGCGACCTCATTGGCCATTGCAGATGTTCGCCATTCACCCGACGCACGCCCCTTTTCCCTCACGACGAGGGGACCTTCGCCGGGAATAGCAGGCTGGCGTCGCCGTAGGAATAGAAACGGTAGCCAGAGTGAATGGCATGGGCATAGGCGGCGCGCATGGTGCCGAGTCCGGAGAAGGCCGCGACGAGCATGAACAGCGTCGAGCGCGGCAGGTGGAAGTTGGTCATCAGCACGTCGACGGCTTTGAAGCGGTAGCCGGGCGTGATGAAGATCGACGTTTCGCCCGACCAGGGCGCGATGGTTCCATTCTCGCTCGCGGCGCTTTCGAGAAGCCTCAGCGACGTCGTGCCGACGGCGACGATACGGCCGCCTCGCGCGCGCGTTTCGTTGAGCGCCGCCGCGGTCGCCGCCGAGACCTCGCCCCACTCGCTGTGCATGGCGTGTCCGTCGGTATCGTCGGTCTTCACAGGAAGAAAGGTTCCCGGACCGACGTGCAGCGTCACGAAATGGCGGGAGATTCCACGCGCGTCGAGTGCCGCCAATAGCTCCGGCGTGAAGTGCAGCCCTGCGGTCGGGGCGGCGACAGCGCCATCCTTCTTCGCATAAACGGTCTGGTAGCTTTGGCGGTCGCGATCGTCGGCGCCGCGCTTTAGCGCGATATACGGCGGCAGCGGCATCATCCCAACGGTGCGGATCGCGTCGTCGAGCACGTCGCCCGAAAAATCGAACGCCAGTTCAACCTCACCGGCCTCGCCTTTTGCCGAAACCGTCGCATCGAGCGCGCCTAGATAGCAGCTTTCGCCCGAGTGGCCGAAGTGGACGCGATCGCCGACCTCGAGACGTTTTGCGGGACGTGCGAAGGCGCGCCAGGAACTTTCGTTGACTTGCTTGGTCAAATTGAAATCGACTTTCGCCTGTGTCTCGCCGCGAATGCGCATGCCTGCCAGCGCCGCCGGAATGACGCGCGTGTCGTTGAAGACGAGCGCATCGCCCGGATTAAGCAAGCTCGGAAGATCGCGCACGCTCTTGTCGGCAAGATCGGCATCGTCATGCGCGCAGCCGCCCTTGACCGGATGCACGACCAGCAGGCGCGCCGAATCCCGCGGCTCGGCGGGGCGCAGTGCGATGGCGTTATCGGGCAGCTCGAAATCGAAAAGGTCGGTGCGCATTGCGACGTGTCCGCTCCGCCCGGCTCAGGATTGACGCCGGGCGCTGGCGATTGCGAGAACTGCTACGATGAGCCAACTCACGATCATCAGCGTGCCACCCGTCGGCGCGAGCATCTGGAACGAGGCATTGCCGTTCAGCGTGTGAAACGCAATCTCGCCAGCAAACAGCGATGCACCCGCAAGCATCAACAGGGCGACACCAAGCCAAAAACACGGCCGTGCGGCTCTGAAAGCGATCCCAACGATCCCGACAGCCGCGACGGCGTGAAGGGTCAGCATCATCGCCGCCATCGTGAGTACGGGGCTTTCAAATTTATGCGTCGCGGCAGCGGCGAGCGCAACTCCTGCGGCACCGGCCAGACCTGCCCAAGCAAGAATAAGAAAAGGCGCGCCGCAAAGCGCGCCTTTCGAAGCGTCACAAGCGTCCGCCATCACGCCGCATCCGCGGCGACGCGAACCTTGATCATCTTGTCCGGGTTCGCAGGAGGCTCGCCGCGATTGATCTTGTCGACGTTCTCCATGCCGGAGATGACCTTGCCCCAGACCGTATATTGCTTGTCGAGGAACGTCGCGTCGTCGAAGACAATGAAGAACTGGCTGTTCGCGGAATTCGGGTTCTGCGCGCGCGCCATCGAGCAGACGCCGCGGACGTGCGGCTCGGCGTTGAACTCGGCGGGCAGGTTCGGAAGCTTCGAGCTGCCCGTGCCACGGCCCTGCGGGCAGCCGGTCTGCGCCATGAAGCCGTCGATGACGCGATGGAAAACGATGCCATCGTAGAAGCCTTCGCGCGCCAGCGTCTTGATGCGCTCGACGTGCTTCGGCGCGAGATCGGGGCGAAGCTCGATCACGACCGGGCCTTTGCTCGTTTCGATGATGAGCGTGTTCTCGGGGTCTTTGTAGTCAGCCACTTCGGAGTTCCTTTCTGGTTTCTTTCTCTCTCCCCGCGAGCGGGGAGAGGGTCAGGGTGAGGGGCCGCTTATTCAGAGCGAGTTGCCGCCCCTCACCCCAACCCTCTCCCCATTCCAAGCGCAGAGGAATGGGGAGAGGGAGATTTGCTACTCCACGTAAACTTTCACCATCGTATCGGGATCCGCGACCGTGCCCGAGCCCGGCTCGCCGCGCTTGATCTTGTCGACGTTCTCCATGCCGGAAATGACCTGACCCCAGACAGTATACTGTCCCGTCAGACCGGAGCAGCCGTCGTCGGTGAAGCAGATGAAGAACTGGCTGTTGGCGGAATTCGGGTCCTGCGTGCGCGCTGCGCCGACGGTGCCGCGCTTATAGGGCTCCCGCGAGAATTCAGCGGGCAGATCGGGAAGCTTCGAGCCACCCATGCCGGTGCCTGTCGGATCGCCCGTCTGCGCCATGAAGCCATCGATCACGCGATGCCACTTGATGCCGTTATAGAAGCCCTGGCTCGCCAGCGTCTTGACTCGCTCGACGTGCTTCGGCGCGAGATCAGGGCGAAGCTGGATGACGACCTTGCCGGTCTTCAGCTCAATGACGAGTTTGTCGCCCGCGGCACGCGCAGGATTGCCAGCGAGAAACGTCATCGCGAACACGGACGCGACGGCAAGGTATAGAAAGCGGGTCATGGCGCTCCTCATGATGTCTTGGAGGTTTTCAGAGGCCGGCGGGTGCCGCTCTGTCGTTGCGGCGGGCAGTGTTGTCGCCCTTATGGCGATTTGACGGCCTGATCGCAACCCTTGGGAGGCCTGACCCTGCGTTTCCGCGGCTAAGGTCGCGATTTCATGCCGCGCGAGCGGCTGAGCGGCTGCGAGATTTGCGGAGGCGTCTCCGGCTGCTTGCGGCATTCCGGCAGAGCGTCGAGCGTCACGAGAAAGCGCGGCATGTCGTGCACGATGCCCGCCGGCAAAACTTGAACGCCCTCGCGCACGAGACGTGCGAACTGCTGATCGCGATGCGGCCCACGGCCGATGGCGCCGCCTTTCGCGACGACGCGGTGCCAGGGCACGAGATCGCGCTCGTCCTCGGTCAGATGCGCCAAGCGCGATTGGACGAGCGCGGGCGGCTCGCCGAGCTTTTTCGCCAGAATGTCGAACGTCGTGACGCGGCCGGTCGGAACGGTGCGCACGAGCGTCAATAGATCGGCTCTCTTCGACATAACGGTGAACGTAGCGAAACTCACTTAGACTTGGCGGACTTGGCCTTGAGGCGCTTCAGGACGTCGTTCGAAACGAAGGGCGAAGGATCGCCCCCCATCGAGACGACCGCGCGGACGAGGTTTGCCGCGATGTGGCGCACGCGCGGGGAAGCCGCGACATAGACCGTCTGGATGCCCGGCGCCATCTCGCCGTTCATGCCAGCCATTTGCATTTCATAATCGAAGTCCGTTCCGTCGCGCAGGCCGCGAATGATGACCGAAGCGCCGTGTGCTGCCGCAGCATCGACCACGAGCCCGGAGAACGTCACGACGGCAATCTCGGTTTTCGTGGCGTGCGCGATGGGGCGAACCTCGTCTTCCAGCATCGCGATGCGATCGTCAGTCGTGAACATCGGCGCCTTCCCTGGATTGACGCCGATGCCGATGACCAATTTGTCGAGCAGGCCCGCCGCCCGCCATATGACGTCGGTGTGCCCGAGGGTCACGGGGTCGAAGGAACCGGAATAAAAGCCTATGCGGGTCATACGCGCCTTTCGCTGCTCAATGGCTCCTCTGAATAGCGGCGCAGCCGATCCTTGCCCAGAGGATAGCGCACACTTTCGGATTAGTATGAACAACAGCGCATCCATAAAGCCTTTGGAACGCGCCCGGCGGGGCGGCGCAGCGCGTAACTCTAAATATGGCGCAAATAAAATGAGGCCCAGGTTCACCGGGCCTCAAGGTTCACGATTGCATCGTCGAAGGTGCGCGAGCGCTATTTGAGCGGCACCGCGGCCGAACGAGTTCCAAAGATATCGGACATGTTAAACCGGTATCCAAGGCCGACCGACACGATGAGCGGGTCGACCGTTACGTCTGCCTTGGCGGTATCTTTCCAAGACACATCCGTGTCGAGCCAGACCTTCTTGATGTCGGCGTTGAAGTACCAGCCCTGGCCGAGTTCCACATCGACGCCGGCCTGCAGCGCGAAGCCCCAGGAATCGTCGAGCTTGATTTTCGCTCCGCCGAGATCGCTTTTTCCGCCATCGAAATAGTGAATATATTGGACGCCCGCGCCAACGTAAGGCTTGAAGCCGCCAACCGGATCGAAGTGATACTGGAGCGTGACAATTGGCGGGAAGGCCCAGAAGCTCCCAAGATCCACTCCATTCAAAGACCCGCGGCCCTCGGCTTCAAAACGTGCAAAGCAGCAGAAAAGCTCCGCAGCAACGTTCTTGGTGAAGAAATGCGTCAGCGTCAGCGTCGGGATCACCTCGGTGCTGACGTCGGCATCGGCTGCCGGATCGATGTTGACCTTCGCGCTCGAGTCCGGAACGACGACGGTGCCTTGCACGCGCACCAGAGTGTCCCCACCATAATTTCCAGCTCCGGCCGGAGCTGCGGTTATTGATAATCCAAGCGCAAGAAGCACGCCGATCGCTTCTCTCTGCATTGACCAGTCCCCTTTTGCTTTCTGCCGGCGAATCTTGAGCGACTCGACGGGCCTATCGAGGGGGTTATCGATGCGCGTCGGCAGTATGCATATGGCGATGCTGCGCCGATTTCTGACGGAGATCAGACCTATGACGCGCTAATCGCGCGCGTGTCGTACGCGACACGGATTTATTGATTCAAGTCAAGGGCATGGCTGGCGGGCCGATAACAAACTTCCAAACGGAAGTGAGCCACATCACCATGTCATCTTACGAATCCGCAGCCAAAATCCGCGACCGCGTGCAATCGGGCATGGGGTTAAATGTGCTCGCGCGGCTGCAAGAACGTGCGCAGTTCGTCCGCTTCGGCAACCGGTGTGCCGCCACCTCTCTCGGCGCAGGTTTCGTTTATATCGTCGCGAAGGGTGTCGTCGGCATCGAGAGCGCCGCGCATCCCGATATCCGCGCCGTCACGGCGCTGCTCTATCCAGGCGACGTTCTCATCCCGGAGCTTCAGGCACTGCCCGATCTGGAGCTGACGTCCCAGCATTCTGCGGTATTCTGGAAGCTGACGATGACGGCGCTGGCCGAGGAAGCCGCGAAAGACCCACAACTCTGGCAGGCGGTCTTTTTGCGTCCGCTGGCGCAGCATGCGCGATCGCAGCTGCATATCGCGACCATGTCCGGACTAAATTCGGAAGAGCGGATCGCGGCCTTTCTCATCGAGATCGGGGTGCGCATCGGAATGCAGGCAGGCGGATCGATTTCCGTCGAGCTGCCGCTCACGCGCTACGGTATCGCAGATTATCTCTCGCTCAATGCCGACACGGTCTCGCGCATCCTGTCATCGCTCGTCAGCGAGGGGATCGTCAAACGCCGGGGCAGGTTCCAGATTCTAATCCGCGACTGGCGGGCACTCACTGCCAAATGTCCATTGAGCGAAGCGATCATCCTGCTGCACGGCGCAGGATAATCTCTGCTCGCTCGCTGACGGCTTCGCGATACTCGTCGGGCTCATCGGTGATGCGCGCAGCGGGAATAGACGGCGCAACCTATACGAGATCAAGTCGTCGCCGGTTCTTTGGAAGACGTCTTAACCGGACCCTTGATCAGTGCCGAGACGAGCGGCCACTTCCGCAAGACCGCCAATGCGCGCCGGCCTTCGCGCGTGCGGTTCCAGGGCTCCAGCGGGGGTATCCGGTCCGTCGCACGATAATAACGCTTGGCGAGGCTCAGGCTTACGATTGCGACTGCAGCCCCGGCGTAAATGTCGATGATGTAGTGGCCGCCGACCGGGACGGTTGAGACCAGCATCAGGACATTCAGCAAAATGCCGAACACGCCGATCACCGGCACGCTGCTCCAGGCGAACGCGAACAGGATCGCGGAGGCTGCGTGATAGCTTGGAAACTCGACGATGCCGCTGAACACCATCTCACGCGATCCGGCGCGCAGACCTTCGATGAACTTTGGCTGTTCCCAAGGCATGACATTGATCGCGTCGGGGAAATCGGCGGGCGTAAAATGGAAGTACCAATAGGGCCCCATCGCGGGAATGAGGAAAAATCCGAACATCGTGATGGCCAGCGTGATGGCCGATGCGGTGATCATCAGGCGCAAGCGTTCGGGATCGGCGAATGTCAACGCCAGCAGCAGCAACGCGGGCTGCCAGATGTTGCTGCCATAGACCGCGCACAGCACGCGTGAAAGCTCGGGGTGAGCACGGAACCAGAACGCTATTGCGACCCAATCAATCCCCATCCGCCGGTCGATCTCCGCCAACGCCGCATCCTGCAGGGGCATCGCCATGGCGGCCAAGATCGAGCACAGCGGAGGAACGACGAGGAAGGTCGCCGCGATGATCGCCGCAATCTCTAAAATCAAAGCCGGTCGGAGCCAGCCGGCGCCGGTCAATCCTACGGCGATCGCCAGCAGAATGGCGACCTGGGCGGCGATCAAAAACGGCGCATAGTGAAAACCCATCGCAAGACATAGGACCGCGAGCAGCACGGCGCATGCGATCATGATCATCCAGGCGAGCCGGCTCGAACGCTCCCATAGCTCGGGGAGGCCGACACGAAGGCAGACCAACACCCCTTCCCACATCGGTTTCGGAAGCGTGGCGAAAGACGCAATACTCATCGGGACAGCCCCACTACTCAACGGGGCCGTTCTGCCAGAGAAGCCTGAAAGTCGCGTTAAAGACGGGGGCGGCTTCCCTTCGTCTCTAAAATATACTCAAATCAATGTCTTATATCCGATGGAGCCATCGCGAAACTTTAGCTTTCGCCGTTGCCGTTCTGCTCCTCGTCGGAGTCTTCCTCGGTGATGCGCTCGACGGAGACGACTTTCTCCTCGGCTTCCGTCTTGAAGATGCGCACGCCTTGGGTGTTGCGCCCCGCGATCCGGATGCCGTCGACCGGGCAGCGAATCAACTGGCCACCGTCGGTGACGAGCATGATCTGGTCCTTTTCGTCGATCGGGAAGGACGCTAGCAGGCGGCCGTTGCGCTCGTTGACGACCATCGCAACGATGCCCTTGCCACCGCGGCCAGAGGTCCGGAATTCGAACGACGACGACCGCTTGCCGAAGCCCTTGCTCGAAACCGTCAACACGAACTGCTCGCCTGCCTGCATCGCTGCGAACCGTTCGGCACTGAGCGTCACGGCGTCGGCGCTGACATCCTCTGCGTCGGCATCGGCGACCGTCTCGACGTCCTCGGTTTCTTCCGAGCGGCGCAGGGCGTTCGCCTGCTTCAGGTAGGCGGCGCGCTCTTCGGCCGAGGCTTCGAAGTGATTGAGGATCGCCATCGAGATGACCTCGTCGCCGTCGCCGAGCCTGATGCCCCGCACGCCGGTCGAGTCGCGGCCCTTGAAGAGACGGACTTCGTCGCCGATGAGGAAGCGGATGCACTGGCCGTCGGCGCTCGTCAGCAGTACATCCTGATCGGGCTTGGCGATCGCGACCTGCACGATGCTGTCGCCTTCGTCGAGCTTCATCGCGATCTTGCCGTTGCGATGGATATTCTCAAAATCAGCCAGCGCGTTGCGCCGTACGTTGCCCGAGCGCGTCGCGAAGACCAGCTCCAGGTCACCCCAGGTCGAGGAATCCTCCGGCAACGGAAGAATCGACGTGATCGCCTCGCCCTCGGAGAGCGGCAACAGGTTGACGAGCGCCTTGCCGGGAGACTGCGGCGATGCGGGCGGCAAGCGCCAGACCTTCATGCGGTAGCACATGCCGCGCGAAGAGAAGAACAGCACCGGCGTGTGCGTCGACGTCACGAAGAGCTGCGTGACGAAATCCTCGTCCCGCGTCGACATTCCGGAGCGACCCTTGCCGCCGCGCCGCTGCGCCCGATAGGCGGCGAGCGGCACGCGCTTGATGTAGCCCTTGTGGCTGACGGTGACGACGCAATCCTCGCGCTGGATCAGATCCTCGTCCTCGACCTCGCCTTCGATATCGACGATCTCGGTCTTGCGCGGTGTCGCGAACTCGTCCTTGATCGCCTGAAGCTCGCCCTTGACGATCTCGACGACGCGGGCGCGCGACGCCAGGATCGCAAGGTATTCGCGGATTTCGGTTGCGATCTTGTTCAATTCATCGGCGATTTCGTCCCGGCCGAGAGCGGTCAGGCGAGCGAGGCGCAATTCCAGAATGGCTTTCGCCTGCTCTTCCGAAAGCCGGTAGGCCCCTGCTTCCGACACAGTATGGCGCGGATCGGCGATCAGCTCGATCAACGGGATCATGTCCTTCGCCGGCCAATCGCGGATCATCAACTGCTCTTTGGCTTCGGCAGGCGATGACGAATAGCGGATGAGCTTGATCACCTCGTCGATGTTGGCAACGGCGATTGCCAGACCGACAAGGACGTGAGCCCGGTCGCGTGCCTTGCTCAACAGATGCTTGATGCGCCGTGTGACGACGTCCTGGCGGAAGCTCGTAAACGCCGAGATGAAGTCCTTCAGCGTCAGGCTTTCCGGGCGGCCGCCGTTGATCGCCAGCATGTTGGCGCCGAACGTCGTCTGCAGATCGGAATACTTGTAGAGGTTATTCAGAACGACATCGGCGACCGCATCGCGCTTCAACTCGATGACGATGCGGATGCCTTCGCGGTTCGATTCGTCCCAGAGGTCGGAAATACCTTCGATCTTCTTGTCGCGTACAAGATCTGCGATCTTCTCGATCAGCGTACGCTTGTTCACCTGATAGGGAATTTCGGTGACGACGAGCGCTTCACGGTCCTTGCGAATGTTCTCGACCGTCACGCGCGCACGCATGATGATCGAGCCGCGCCCCTTGTGATAGGCGGAAAGAATGCCGCCGCGGCCTAGAATGAGACCCGCGGTCGGGAAATCCGGGCCTTGGACGATCTGCGAAAGTTCATCGATGCCGATTTCCGGATTGTCGAGATCGGCGATGCACGCATCGATGACCTCACCTAGGTTATGCGGCGGAATGTTCGTCGCCATGCCGACGGCGATGCCGCCGGCGCCGTTGACGAGCAGGTTCGGGAACTTCGCAGGCAGAACCGACGGCTCCTGAATGGTGCCGTCGTAGTTGTCGCGATAATCGACCGTATCGTTGTCGAGATCGTCGAGAAGGAAGCTCGCGATCTTGGCGAGGCGCGATTCCGTGTAGCGTTCGGCTGCAGGCGGATCACCGTCGATCGAGCCGAAGTTTCCCTGCCCGTCGACGAGCGGCACGCGCATCGAGAAGTCCTGCGCGAGGCGGACGAGCGCGTCGTAGATCGCGAGGTTGCCGTGCGGGTGATATTTGCCCATCACCTCGCCGACGATGCGCGCCGACTTGACATATTTCTTGTTCCAGTCGAGCCCAAGCTCATTCATCGCGAACAGGATGCGGCGATGCACGGGCTTCAGGCCGTCGCGTACATCGGGCAGCGCGCGCGAGATGATGACGCTCATCGCGTAGTCGAGATACGACTTCTTCATCTCCTCCGAGATGGAGACGGGGCGTATGTCGCTCGGCTCGCGGCCAGCCGGTCTTTCGTCGTCGCTATTGTCGGTCAAAGTCTCATCTTTCTTGGAGGCAAATCGCGGCTGCAGCGCAGATCGGCGCTGGCGCGGGAAGATGGCTTGAAGCATAGCGGAAACGCCGCCGAAATACTATCGGCGCGGCGACATGACGCGAATTCCAACAGGAAAATTTATTCTTTTGATTCAGCGTGTTGCACGGCGCAACGAACCGGCGGGGGTCGCCAGGGTGACTTCATGCGGACATACTCGAAAGCTACTGCCTTGGGCGTGCAGATTCGGGATTTTCGCGGGTCCCGTTTCTACCGGCGGCGCGGCGCCGCGATCAGCCCGTGCGTCACCTGAGAAGGACCACTAAATGACCCCCAGACTCTTCGCACTCGCTTTCCTCACGCTTGCCGTCGGCGCGATTCCGGCGCTCGCTGACGATATCTTTCTCACCGAACAGAAGCCGACGGAATATCTTGCGAAGGACCGCCTCATCGGCGTCAACGTCCACGACGGCGACGGCAAAGTGATCGGCGACATCGAGGATCTCGTTGTCGACAGCGACAACAAAATCGTCGGCGCGATCATCGGTATCGGCGGTCTCCTTGGCGTCGGAGAAAAGAAGGTTGCCGTCAGCCTGCCGTCGCTCAGCATCGAATCGACGGACAAAGGCGTCGTGATCACGATGCCCGCGGCGACGAAGGATGCGTTGACCGCGGCTCCCGCCTACAAGCGCGCGAACCCGCCAAAGGGCTGGCTGCAACGCGCTGCCGAGAAGGGCGAAGAGATCCGCGACAAGTCCGGCCCCGCTTACGAGAAAGCGAAAGCGGCGGCGAAGGACGCCTACGAGTCCGCGAAGGAAAAAGCCGGCCCTGCGCTTGAGAAGGCAAAGCAAGCGGCACAGCCGGCCGCGCCTGCCGACGCACCTAAGAACTGACGCGCAAAGCGGAAATTTCGCTTATCCCGGTTGCATTTACCCCGGCGCGGAACGGCGCCGGGGTTTTTTGCGTTCTTTTTCCATAGGCCGTTGCCCACGGAATTCACGAAATTCCTGGATGATGAATAAAGGATATTTCAATGCATATATTGGTCGTAGCCGCGGCGCTATTGCTGTCGGCGTCGCTTTCCGAAGCAGCTTCCGCGGCGGAGGATGTGTCGGGCGAGCAGCTTTTCAATAACAACTGCCGCACCTGTCACTCGTGGAAGGAAGGCGATAACCGCCTTGGCCCGAGTCTGCATGGTGTCGTCGGTCGCAAAGCCGGTTCGGTCAATGGATTCAATTATTCGCAATCGATGAAGCAAGCGAACCTGACGTGGGATGAAGGTACGCTCGACAAGTTCATCACCAATCCGGACGGTGTCGTTCAAAACAACAACATGAAGCCATTCACCGGAGTTGGCGATCAGGCGACCCGGCAGAAGATCATCGAGTTTCTGAAGTCGAAATAATCAAGTGCGTTACCTGAAATTCACCATGCCCACTCAAAAATAGCATGCATTTCCTCGCATGCCGGGTGAGCACGAATATCGCTATCGATGAAGCGGCAGACTTCGTCGGCGCGGGAAGGATGCCGCAGAAGCGTCTCGGCCGAAACATTCATCCCGCTCTCACGCGCAACTTTCGCGATCTCCACCGCGCGGCAATAGCGCGTCGACACCCACGATCCGCGTACAAGCTGAAAGTTACCGTCACATCGCGCTGCGTAACCCACGGATGGGATCAAGGCGAGACCAATGACGAGGATCAGGCGCAGGCGGTTCATGGCGTTCTCCAACCCTTCGTCTTGACGGCGCGCCGCAGCCCAATCGATTGGCTATGGGCTTTATGTTTCTCCCGGCATCGTGGCAAGATACGATGACACATTGGTGAAGGGGGAGAACGTGGAAGCCGGGGGATCAAAAGCAGTCGTTCTGATTGCGCTAGGGTGCAACCTTGGGATTGCGGCGGCGAAGTTCGTCGCGGCGGCGTGGACATATTCCTCGGCCATGCTGTCGGAAGCGATCCACTCCCTCGTCGATACGGCCAACCAGGGCCTGCTGCTTTTCGGTCTCGCGCGCGCCAAGCGCCCGGCCGACGATCAGCATCCGTTCGGCTACGGCAAGGAAATCTACTTCTGGAGTTTCATCGTCGCGATGGTGCTGTTCTCACTCGGCGCCGGGGTCGCGATCTACGAGGGCATTCAGAAGGTGCTCGATCCGCATCCTTTGCAGAACGTCGCGGTGCTTTACGCGGTGCTTGGTGTCGCGATGTGCCTCGAAGGCTATTCGATGATAAAGGCTGTCCGCGAATTCAAGGCACGGCCCGAATCGCGTCACGGATTTATCGAGGCGCTGCGGCGGTCGAAGGACCCGAGCCTCTTTGCGATCGTGCTTGAAGATCTCGCTGCGCTCACAGGATTGACAATCGCGCTCGTCGGCACGCTTGTCGCGCATCTCGGGGGGTTCGATAAAGCCGACGGCATCGCATCGATTTTCATCGGGCTCGTTCTGGCAGCCGTTGCCGCCTTCATGTCGACGGAGGTCAAATCGCTGATCGTCGGCGAGGCGGCATCGCGCGTCGTGCAGGTGGGGCTTCGCGAGATCGTCGCGAGCGAGATTGGCGCCGGCGGGCCAATCCGCAGAATCAACGACATCCGCACGATGCATCTTGGACCGCACGATGTGCTCGTCACGGCGAGCGTCGATTTCCTGGATGGCGTCAGCGCCAGGACCGTCGAGGACGTGACGGGTCGGCTGCAGAGCACGATCAAGGCGCGCTTTCCCGAAGTGCGCCACCTCTTTATCGAGGTGCAATCGGAAGACACGTTCAAACCCGCCGCGGTGACGCTGCACTAAGGCCGGTAATTACCTTCGTCACCCTCGAATGGACGAGCCTGCGAGAGAGCATTCGGGGGTCCAGCGCAAAAAGTGCCGAAGGCTCAATTTTGCGTCTTGGACGAGCCTTGCGCTGGATCCCCGGCCTTCGACGCAGCTTTGCTGCGCTCGGCTGAGGATGACGCTAGCGCCTGGCGGCCGGCTCGCAGAACGCGAGTCGCCAAGCGCAAATCAGAATGGAATTTCGTCGTCGAGGGCTTTGTCGAAGCTGCCCTTGGAGCCGCCGCCGGTCTTCGCGACGCGCCGCGGTTCGCCCCCGCCCGCACCCTGGCCGAAGCCGCCGTCGGTTCCGTAATCGGGCCCGCTCTCCTGCATGCCGACCGACGATCCGCGACCGCCAGCGGCGCCATCGAGCATCGTCAACGTGCCGTTGAAGCCCTGCAGCACGACTTCGGTCGAGTACTTCTCGGCGCCCGACTGGTCCGTCCATTTGCGCGTCTGCAGCGCGCCTTCGATGTAAAGCTTCGAGCCTTTCTTCACATACTGCTCGACGACCTTGCATAGCGGCTCGCTGAAAATGACGACGCGATGCCACTCCGTCTTTTCCTTGCGCTCGCCCGTCTGCTTGTCGCGCCACGTCTCGCTCGTCGCCAAGCTCAGGTTGGCAATCGGCCGCCCGTCCTGCGTGCGGCGAATTTCGGGGTCCTTGCCGACGTTGCCGACCAGAATGACCTTGTTGACCGAACCTGCCATGCGCAGATCTCCTTGAAACTTGGTTGAACTTCGGACACCCGTGCGCCCGCGCGGCCATCGTCTAAAAGAACGCGCTGCCGAAGCTTTGGTTGTATCGACGGCGCTGCCGCAGAATCTCCAAGCGACATTAGAGGCTAGACGCTGGAGCTGCCGCAGATCATTTGCTGTTGTCCACGTCTTTGCTCGCCGCCATGTTCTCTTAATGTTCTAACATAGAGAGGCGGCAGCAACAGCGCAAGGGAATTCCATGCCGATCCCCTTTCCACGCGGCGGGCGCCGCTTGACTGGCGAAGGCTATCGGCTAAGGCGATTGTCTCGATTCATATGCGCGCCTGCCGCGCCGCACCGGAGCATCAAAGCCGCAGATGGCTCACTATAATTGTTTGAAATGCCCGGGGTACTGTTGTTCGTATCCGGTCATCGCGCTCAACAAGCGCGACCTCGAACGCCTCGCCAAATATTTCAAGCTGACGTTCAACACGGCGAAGAAGCGCTTCACGCGCGAAGGCCACGGCCACAAATATCTGATGCGCCGCAAGGGCGACAAACATTATGGGCGCATCTGCCAGTTCTTCGATACGAAGGAGCGGCGCTGCACGATCTACAAGGCGCGCCCGCACGCCTGCCGCGAATATCCCGGCCACGGGCGCTGCGGCTACTATGATTTTCTGATGCACGAGCGCCGCTGCCAGAACGACGATACATTCGTCGCCATCACCAATCACAAGGACTGAGGGTGGCTTCCGCCCACTCGACGACAGCCGTGCCTGGCGGCCGACTCGCGGAACGCGAGTCGCCAAGCACAATTAAAAAAGCGAAACCCCGCCGCATCCTCGGATGCGCGCGGGGCCCACTAACCTTCGATGGCTTGCCCAGACTAAAACCGGGCTTTTGATGCGAGGCTCTGGTTCACCTTCACGGCAACCGCCCTCGTAAGATAGATCCAAATTGTAAAACCGACAGCTGTCATGGGCGCGGCCAAATTCTCGAGAGCGCCCGTCAAGCTGCTGACCTCGTGAACGTGAATCCTCGAGGTCCCGTCACATAGTCCGGTGGAGTCATCTCCTTCCTCGATTGTTTCGCCCTGTCACGCCTGCCGCCTTTTCCATCAGGCCCATGGACCCTTACACGCCGCATGCGCCTGACAGCTCGCCTCATCTATCACTGCTCATCGACCCCATCGGTCGAGACGCCTGTGTGATCGACAGCAACAGCAGCACCGTCACAAATTAAATCTGTGCCTCAAATGCAGTGTCGTCAAGACGTCATCTACGCGAGCGCGATCAAAAATATCGCACGGATTTACATTGGCTCTATGCGATATCCTCTGTCGTGCCGCGTTTTTTTTGCGCTATCGAACGGCAGTCAGCGAAACGATAAAAAAGGTAACATTCGTCATGTCTCCTCACACGACCGGAAGCTGTCTCTGCAAAGGCGTGGTTTTCGAAGTCGACGGAAAACTCAGTCCAGTCCTTGCATGTCATTGCTCGCAATGTGCGAAAACCAGCGGGAATTTTGCTGCTATGACCAGCTGCGCGAACGATAATCTCAAAATTCTTTCCGACGAGACATTACGCTGGTTTCAATCGTCGGAAACGGTCGAACGAGGTTTTTGCAATCGCTGCGGCGGCAATCTGTTTTGGAAGCAAACAGGCAGCAGCGACATTTACATTACTGCAGGCACGCTCGACAAACCTACCGGCCTCAAGATTGCCGAGCACATCTTCGTCGCCTCGAAATCGGATTTTTACGATCTCACCGACGGACTGCCGCAGAAAGACGAATGGTGACGGGATTTACTCCCGTCACGCGAGATCGCTCATTTGATCGGACATGCCTTGTCGCACGGTACCGTTTCGCTCTTCTCGACGGAACCGCGGAAAATCGACACCGTCTCGCGTACGCATTGGCCGCCCGATTGCACGACACGAATGACGTTGTCGCCCAGTTTAGCCTGGCAAAGAACGGACATGTCTTGCGCCACGTCAAATGCTTGGCCAGCGTTTGCTGCATCCTCTGACGCGAGTGCGCGCGGCACGACAAGATCGAGCAGGCTTGCCGTGTGCGCCGACATCGGCTTCGGTAGGCGGTCGAAGGCAATCCACTCGTAGTTCACCTGGCCATTCGGTCCGTTGATGCGGATCGAGATATCGCCGGTCTTCTGGCAACTGCCGACTTCGACGCGCGCGTTGCCTTGCGCGACGAGCGCGCGATAGTCGATCTTGCAGCCGAAATTTTTTTCGAGCAGCGCCGCCTGCGCAAGGCGATGATCGACCTGATTGAACGGCACGTCATTCTTCCAAGAGAAGTAGAGATTGCGCGCGGTCGGGATTGCGGCCGCGACCGACACGGCGAGCACGAGCAGCTTGATGAGCGTCAGCGTGCGGTTCACCGGGTGCGCGGGGTGCGAAATATTCAGCAGAGACGGAGCGTCGCTCATTGCCAGTGCCCTCATTGATAAACATGCCCGCAAAATTGTCCGAGACCCATAGTCTGGCGTCAAGGCTGAATGGCGTCGATTTGCTGACAGGCGTGTGAACGCGGAGACTACGGAACAGCGTTCTGCGATGCCAAGTTCCAGCTGAGCTGCAGGGTGTTTCACCCGCCTTCTCATACCCCCACCCCTAACCCCTCCCCGCAAGGGGGAGGGGGAGGGGAATAGAGCGGCATACGCTCGGTGGGACCTCATCCCTCCCCGCAAAGCGGAATGAGTGAGACATTTCCCGCGTAAACAGCATTGCATTGCTGTTTTGCCTTCCACTTCTCCACTCCTGCAAGAGGGAGGGGAATCTAGGCTTTCCCCGTCCTCGCGCATGGCTGAAATCCCACTTCCCCGGCAGGAAAGGAAAGCAGGGGGACCTCTCTGCGAGGCAAGCGAAGAAGATCTTCCACTTCTCTTCCTCCCCTCGACGGGGAGGGGTCGGGGGTGGGGTGAAGGGCTTGGCGGATGCCTGGAGACATGCTGCGACCGGCGCGCTCCGGCTGGGGCCCGTCTCGCCGCCGATATCGCTCCCGAAGCATTACCCGCCCCTAAACCCCTCTCCGCAAGGGGGAGGTGATTGTAGAGCCGCGTATTCAAGTCCGTCTCCGCCCCCAAACGGGAAGGGGAATTAGAGAGTGGATGTTTGATGCAACCTCCCCCTCCCCTCGACGGGGAGGGGTCGGAGGTGGCGTGATAGGCATGGCGAGTTTGGGAGGCATCCTGCAAACTCCGCTGGCCTGCGGCGCAAACCCTTGAAAAGCCGGGCATCCCACATCATTTTCGGCGCTCGCGTGGGGTCGCATTGCCCCAGCCCATGCCCTTCGGGTAGACCGTTGCCCATGAAATCACCGACAAAAAAGCCGGGCACCCGCACCGGTTCCGAATTGATGAAGACGATCCACGTGCGTGGCGCGCGTGAACACAATCTGAAAAACGTCGATCTCGAAATTCCGCGCGACGCGCTCGTCGTGTTCACGGGCCTCTCGGGCTCCGGCAAGTCGTCTCTCGCCTTTGATACGATCTACGCCGAAGGGCAACGGCGCTACGTCGAAAGTCTGTCGGCATATGCTCGGCAGTTCCTCGAGATGATGCAGAAGCCGGACGTCGATCACATCGATGGTCTGTCGCCCGCCATCTCGATCGAGCAGAAAACGACGTCGAAGAACCCGCGCTCGACGGTCGGCACGGTCACCGAGATTTACGACTATCTGCGTCTGCTGTTCGCGCGCGTCGGCGTTCCCTATTCGCCCGCCACGGGCCTGCCGATCGAAAGCCAGACCGTTTCGCAGATGGTCGATCGCGTGCTGGCGCTGCCCGAGGGCACGCGGCTGCTGCTTCTGTCGCCGGTCGTGCGCGGGCGCAAGGGTGAGTACCGGAAGGAAATCGCCGAGTGGCAGAAGAAGGGCTACCAGCGCCTCAAGATCAACGGCACCGTCTACGATATCGGTGACGCGCCGAAGCTCGACAAGAAATACAAGCACGACATCGACGTCGTCGTCGACCGCATCGTGGTGAAGAAGGATCTTGCGACGCGGCTTGCGGATTCGTTCGAGCAAGCGCTGAAGCTGTCGGACGGTCTCGCGATCGCGGAGTTCGTCGACAAGCCTCTCAACGTTCCCTCTCCCCGCAAGCGGGGAGAGGGTCAGGGTGAGGGGCAGCAACATACTGCGAAACGAGCGGCCGCCCCTCACCCCAACCCTCTCCCCATGAAGGATGGGGAGAGGGAGCAACGCGCCGTTTTGCAAAACAAGAACGAGACGCATGAGCGGATCATGTTCTCGCAGCGCTTCGCGTGCCCCGTCTCGGGCTTTACGATCGATGAGATCGAACCGCGGCTCTTTTCGTTCAACGCGCCCGCGGGTGCCTGCCCGATCTGCGACGGACTCGGATCGGAACTGCGGTTCGAGCCGGACCTCGTCGTGCCGGACTCTTCGCTCAGTCTGGAGAAAGGCGCGATCTATCCGTGGGCGAAGACCGGCGTGTCGTCGCCCTATTACGAGCAGACGCTCGAGTCGCTCGCCAAGCACTACAAAGTCTCGATGAAGACGCCGTGGGAGCGGCTGCCGAAGCACGTCCAGCTCGCGATCCTCTACGGATCGGGCGACGAGGACGTCGTCTTCACCTACTGGGACGGCACGCGCAATTATTCGACCGAGAAACCGTTCGAGGGCGTCATTGGCAACATCGCGCGGCGTTTCAAGGAAACGGACAGCGACTGGGTGCGCGAGGAGCTGTCGCGCTATCAGGCGGCGCATCCGTGCGAGGCGTGCGGCGGCTATCGTTTGAAGCCGCAGGCGCTGGCGGTGAAGATCGGCGGCAAGCACATCGGCGAGGTCTGCGATCTCTCGATCAAGGCTGCCAATGAATGGTTTTCCGAAGTTCCGAAAAGCTTCACCAAGCAGCAGTCGGAAATTGCGACGCGCATTCTCAAGGAAATCCGTGACCGGCTCAAATTTCTGAACGACGTCGGCTTGCAATACCTGACGCTGTCGCGCTCGTCCGGCACGCTGTCGGGCGGGGAATCGCAGCGCATCCGCCTCGCGTCGCAGATCGGCTCCGGCCTGACGGGCGTGCTCTACGTGCTCGACGAGCCGTCGATCGGCTTGCATCAGCGCGATAACGACCGCCTGCTCGACACGCTCAAGCACCTCAGAGACATCGGCAACACCGTCATCGTCGTCGAGCACGACGAGGATGCGATCATGACGGCCGATCACGTGGTCGACATCGGTCCGGGCGCTGGCGTGCACGGCGGCAAGATCATCGCGCAGGGCACGCCGGCCGACATCATGGACTCGCCTGAAAGCCTCACCGGCGAATATCTGTCGGGCGTCCGCTACGTGCCGATCCCGAAAAAGCGCCGCGTGCCCGATCCGTCGCGCATGCTGACCGTCACCGGCGCGCGCTCGAACAACCTCAAAGACGTCACGGCGTCGATCCCGGTCGGGCTTCTGACGTGCATCACGGGCGTCTCGGGCGGCGGGAAATCGACGCTGCTGATCGACACGATCTTCAAGGCGGTGGCGAGGAAGCTCAACAACGCCAAGGATCATCCGGGCGAGTACGACAAGATCACCGGCATCGAGAATTTCGACAAGATCATCGACATCGATCAATCGCCCATTGGTCGAACCCCGCGCTCGAACCCGGCGACGTACACGGGCGCCTTCACGCCGATCCGCGAATGGTTCGCGGGGCTGCCGGAAGCCAAGACGCGCGGCTACGAGCCGGGCCGCTTCTCGTTCAACGTCAAGGGCGGGCGCTGCGAAGTCTGCCAGGGCGACGGCGTCATCAAGATCGAGATGCACTTCCTGCCCGACGTCTACGTGACGTGCGAGGAATGCAAGGGCAAGCGCTACAATCGCGAGACGCTCGCCGTCACCTTCAAGGAGAAATCGATCGCCGACGTGCTCGACATGACGGTCGAGGAAGGCGCCGAGTTCTTCAAGGCCGTGCCGTCGATCCGCGACAAGCTCGAGACGCTGGCGCGCGTGGGCTTGGGTTACATCCACATCGGCCAGCAGGCGACGACGCTGTCGGGCGGCGAAGCGCAGCGCATCAAGCTGTCGAAGGAACTGTCACGGCGCGCGACGGGGCGCACGCTCTACATCCTCGACGAGCCGACGACGGGGCTACACTTCCACGACGTCGCGAAGCTGCTCGAAGTGCTGCACGAGCTTGCCGACGCGGGCAACACGGTCGTCGTCATCGAGCACAATCTCGAAGTGATCAAGACCGCCGACTGGATCATCGATCTCGGCCCCGAAGGCGGCGACGGCGGCGGCACCATCGTCGCGGCTGGCGCGCCCGAGGATATCGTGGGGGTTAAGGAGAGCTACACCGGGCAGTACCTGAAGCCGGTGCTGACGCGCAGACCGAAGCCCGCGAGCAAGAAGCAGGCGGCGGAGTAACGCGCCGAGCGGCCAGATTTTTGATTGCGCCGGGCGAGCTTTTTGATTGCACACGGCGACTCCCCTGCGGGGAGCCGGCCGCCGTGTGCGAACAAAAACTAAACGGAATGTCCTAGTTTAAGGTAGCCATACTAAATGGCGGGTGCGCCGCATGACCACCCGCCACCGTTATCAATCAATTGTAGACGTCATCCAAAGGCATCTCGTAGGTATCGCCAAACTTCGGCGTACCGCGATTTAGCATTCGCATAAATTGGGTATCGTTCGCGGCGGCGTCCATGTAGGCCATCACTTTGATAAGGTGCGCCTTCAATTCAGGAAGGCCGTAGTCTTCTGTCGCATGTTGATGGTGCTTGTTCTTTCGATAGCCTGCCGGAAGCCGCGGATTGATCTTGTCGAGCTTCCGTCTCGCGCATGGAACAAGGCGATCATACACGATGTCATTGACCCAGTGCCCGACGAATGCCGGACGGTTGAGTGCCACGTAACTGGGGTAGCCCTTGACTTTGATGAGCTTGACCCAGAATTCATCCGGGAACGTCTTTGCCCACTTGCGCGCATGGTCTTGAAGGTATTTGTCGAGAATGTCAGCAACTCGCTGCCCCTCGATAGTCTTCCAGTACCCGGACTCCTGGTAGATGATCGAATCTAGCGTTGTGTTCGCTAGGGCGATGAGCATGTCCTGTGCGCGTTGCGCGAGAAACTTCTGCGTCTCGGTGAGTTTAGCTTTCAGGATCGCGCGCAGAATTTCGATGAACGTGCTAGTCTCGATGCCGTGAACCGTCACACCGGGTCCGCCAGATTCGGACCCGGTACCCAAGTATTTGAAAACAATAGGGTTATCTATCTTTTTTCTAAGATTTTCGTCGATTTCGGACCCGATGTTTTGGCGCGACAAAGTTCGCCAGAGAGCGCTTCCGCCTTCTGACTTGAGGCCGAGCGCGCTTGCAGCGGCGCGCTTGCTGAGCACACAACGCGGTTGCCGTTGCTGTTCGCCATCCATCTCGTCCAGGATGTATCCGTCCACATCTGGACCAAGCTGCGTGATCGTCGCTTTGTAGTGTGAGGTAATTGTCATGGCGTGACTCCAATGGCCCGCTCGATTGTGAGATCGAAGACGTTTGCCGTTTCGCGGTGATTGAAGCGATACGAGAATTCATTGATGTACGCAGGCAGATGACGCAACGAGACCTTGTGGTACTGGCCGACGATGCCCCTTTTCAGAAGCGCCCAAAACGACTCGATTGAATTTGTGTGCGAGCCGTCGTCGGCCACGTACCAGACCTTATGGTTGACCGTCTGGTGGGGCATGAACGTCTTGATGCCAACGTATCCCTGATACTCGTCTGTGATGAGGATCGAGTTCGCCGTATCGACATTACGGCGAACCAGCGCGGAGATACCTTTGGCACGCAGGTTTTTCTTGCTGACCACTTGCGTCCGAACCTTGCCACCGCGCTCGATCATGCCGACGACGGCGGGCTTCTTGGTCCCGCGCCCGCGAGGATTGCTACCGCCGCCCTGGCCACCTGACCCAATATTGCCCTTGCGCGGTTTTCCTCCGATGTACGTTTCGTCCATTTCGATCATGCCGGTTAGCAGGTCGCGATGATCGCGCTGCTCCATTGCTTTGCGGATTTGCATCGCCATCCGCCATCCGGTGTTCTTGTTGACTTCCAGATCGCGCGCGATCTGCCGTGCTGAAAGACCTTTCTTGGCATTAAGGACGAGCGCCACGGCCAAGAACCACTTTTGAAGCGGCAAGTGCGTGTGATGGAAAATTGTGCCCACCGTAACGCTGAAGGAGGTTTTGCAGTTGTTGCAGTGGTGCCTCTGTTCAGACGGCATTGGGGATACGCGGCTAGACTGGCAGTACGGGCAGACGGGTACGCCGCGCCAACGCACAGACTCAAGGTAGGCAACGCAAGCCTCTTGCGTTGGGTATTTCTGGAAAATTTGGATCAGGTTCATGGCTACCGCCTGCTAGGACGGTAGCACAATGACAGACTCTACCCGTGGTGTCAACTACCTTAAACTAGGACATTCCGAAACTAAATCTGCCAATCCGGCGGTGATGACCGGCAGGCTTCGAACAGCGACGCTTCCGGACAGAAACAGGGCGCGCCTCTGCCGGGCTGGCGCGCATCGAGCCATGCCAGGCACTCGCGTGCAGTTGCAGTTGAGGCATTTCCTACGCGCTTCGACGATAGCGGCGCCCGCTCCGCAGCGGACGAGCTTGCCTCTATCGACGTTGAGTTGATTGATCATTTCCGACAAACGGCTCGCCTGCCGCTCGACCTGCCTCTGCGTGGAGCAATCCATCACGCACACTCCTTGGGCTTTTATTATTTTCAGTATGCGAGTCCGCTAAGCACGGATTGCGAGGTGGGGTGTTGATGCAGGTCAAGGTGGGCGACGAGGTATCGTCGTCGTGGGGGCAGCCCGAGGACATCGTGAAGGCAAAAGAGAGCTTCACCGGGCGGTATCTGAAGCCGGTGCTGACGCGCAGACCCAAGCCCGCGAATAATCTGACTCTGCAGAGCGCATGTCGCCCTAGCCCCACCGCCTGTTGATAGCGCGTCAAATTCTTTTCTCGGACCTAGCGAATCACTTTAGGCAACGGCCGTTGGTCTACCTTCGACCTGAAAGCGAAGCGACGACGTCACCTTCAAGGCTACCACCGGAAGCGCTGCTCCGGGCGTGTGTACGACCGCCATCGGCAGGTTCATCCGACATAGGTTCGGTAACCGGTCAGACGGTCGACGCGAGCCCGCTAAGCGCGGAGCCAGCGGATAGCCGTGCACAGGCATGACAGAGCGCCGGGAAGATCCAGCTGTCATGCCTGTTGACACCGCAAAGTACCCACGGCCGAGCAAGCATTTCACTATCGCGACCGCAAATCGTATCTGGGAGGCGAGCAGAGACGCTTCGCGCAATCCAGGCGTCGCTGGAATTGACGGCGTGTCAGCTACTCAATTTTCTCAAAACTTACAAAACAACCTGCGCATCCTATCTCGATCAGTTATCGCAGGATCATTTCGATTCAAAAATTTGCGCCCTTTTTTTCCGCCTAAAAAAAACGGTGGACATCGCGTGATATGCGTACCAACGGTGGCTGACCGGCTTGTTCAACGAATGATCGTCGAAAGCCTGACCACAAACGACAGATTCCGACTGGTGAACGACGCCAGTTACGGCTTCATCCGAGGACGGAGCGTCAGAGACGCTGTTGCAAAAGCGATCGCAACAAGGACCAACTACGAATGGGTCCTAAAGACTGACATTGAGTCTTACTTTGACCGCATCAGTCGCGATGAGCTTGCCGACAAGATAAAGAGAAAACTCGGCCAACACAGCTTAGTGCCCTTACTGCTTCAGGCGATCAGGTGTGAAGTTCGGACGAAATCTCACAGAGATCGAGACAAGCTTGCTGCATCGGGCGTCGTGCATGGACAAGGGCTGAGACAAGGCATGCCTCTTTCACCGTTGCTGTCCAATCTTGTCCTCGGCAATTTTGATAGGAAGGTTCAAAAGGCGGGCTTTCGCTTTCTTCGTTACGCAGACGATCTTATTGTATTTGGTGCAAGCAAGTCTGAAGTTGAAGCGGCGTTTGGATTAATCGTGTCAGAGTTGGAGAAGCTAGGTCACACCGTTCCCGAACCGGGCGAAAAATCAAAAACCCAGTACGTCTGCCCGCAGAAGCCGGTGGAATTTTTGGGAGTTGATATTTTCTTCAAAGGTGAGGCTAACTCATACGTTTGCAGGATACCCAAAAACGTTAAATTGCAGATTCTCACCGATATTTCGGAAGAATACGCTTATGCAAATATCGTCAAACGGTTCGGCGATTTGGGAGCACTAGCGCGATCCCTGTCTGGTGTTCCCGCTGCATATCGAAACGCATACAGCCACGCTGACGATTGGCCTGCATTTGAGCCTCAGCTGAGAAAGGAGTGCAGCCGTGCATTCCTCGGGGTCTATGAAGCGATATTTGGCAAACAAGCTATATCAGGTCTCGAGGCCAAAGCGCGTGCCTTCCTGGGTATCAAAGATATACAATTCGACTGAAGCGTGCTTTCGGAGGAACCCCGCCTCGATCACCTCAAAAAAACTTATCCCCTTCCTATTATCCTCCCCCATAATCCCCTCACCCATCCGGCAAGGGCATTGTGCGAGGCGTCGCGCGGGGCTCGGGTGGGGCAGCCCGACCCGCTCGCGTCACGCGCGCGATGCGGACAAGGCGACCGGCCAAGTCCGCACGGCATGAGAGAAACCGTGTGCGGAATATCCCGCTTCCTTAAGTGGCCTGACCGGAACCCTGTTCTCGGTCTGTCACGGAGCGGACCGGTTCCGAGACCACTCATTGCGAACACCTACGCCGCGGAACCCGTCCGCTTCGTGCTTTTTAGTTGGCGTCAACGACTCCGCTCCGCGGAGCCGGCCGTTGGCGCATGCCCGGTGCGTCTTTCTTTTTTGCACACGGCGACTCTCCTTCGGGGAGCCGGCCGCCGCCGCGTGTGCGTCGAAGAAAACCCTCCCCTTGACGGGGAGGGTCGAGCCGAAGGCGAGGGGTGGGGTGAAGCTGCATGCAGAGTGTTTTTTGTTTGGCGCAACCGACTCGCCTCCGGCGAGCCGGCCGGTTGCGCCGCCGAAGTCGCCCCCACCCCAACTCCTCCCCGCGAGGGGGAGGGGAAGTGCTTTTTGTTTGCGCGTCGTCATCCTCGGCCGAGCGTGGCGAAGCCGCGTCGAAGGCCGGGGATCCAGCGCAAGGCTCGTCGAAGACGCAAAATTGAGCCTTCGGCACTCCTTACGCTGGATCCTCTTATTTCGCGGGCGCATGGCGCCTCGCGTTCCGCGAGCCGGCCGCCGTGCGCGAGGTTAATCCGTGGGCGTTGTTTTGGATTTGTGCTTATTTTGGCGTCGCTCGTAACGGACCGCTAAAGGCTTCACCCGCTTAATCCGATTCATTTTCGAGGAGGACGCGCGATGCTCTCACGACGGCACTTCTGCTGCAGCGGCCTGATTGCCGGCAGCCTTCTGACCCTCGACCGTGCGTTCGCCGCCGATCAGTGCGAAGTGCTGACCCGAGACCGGCAGGCGGCTCTCAGCCCCGACGACGCGCTCGCGAAACTCAAAGCGGGGAACGAGCGCTTCGTCTCGCGCGACGTGCAGAACTGCGATCTCATCGCGCAAGTGCACGCGACGTCCGCGGGGCAGTTTCCCTCCGCCATCATTGTCGGCTGCATCGATTCCCGCGTGCCGCCGGAACTCGTTTTCGATCAGCGCATCGGTGACATCTTCAGCGCGCGCGTCGCCGGCAACATCATGAACGACGATATTGTCGGCAGCTCGGAGTACGCGACGAAGATTGCGGGCGCGAAGCTGATCGTCGTCCTCGGCCACAGCGAATGCGGCGCGGTCAAGGGCGCAATCGATGGCGCGGAGCTTGGCGAGCTCACGCAGCTTCTCGCGAAGATCAAGCCGGCGATCGAGGCCTGCGAAGACGTGCCGGGCGATCACACCTCGAAGAACAAGAAGTTCGTGCAGCAGGTGGCGATCGCCAATGCCAAGCTCGCGGCCGAGAACCTGACGAAGACGAGCGAGGTGCTTCGCGATCTCGTTGCCGCCAAGCGGCTCAGCATCGTCTCGGCGATGCACGACGTCGCGACGGGGCGCGTGACGTTCCTGGGGTGATGGACCTGGAGTGATGGAGCACGGGACCGGCTCGCGTAATGCCAAGCCGTCGGTGCGCAAAAAAATGCGGCAGACCGCTCGGTCCGCCGCCTTGTGCTTGCATCCGGCGCGCCGATCAGTATCGGCCGGGGCTGTAATAACCGCCCGGACCGATGTAAATGCGCATTCCGGGGCCGTAACGTCCGTAGTCGAAGTCGCGAACGTAGCGATCGCGGTAGTCGGCGTTGCCGCCGTAACGGCGGAGGTTCTCGAGATCCTGCCGGTTCAGGTAATAGCCGGCGCGCTCCTTGGTGCGGGCGCCCTCGACGTCGGCGATCGCGTCCGCCTGCACCACCGGCGCGACAAACGCCACGGCCAATGCGGCGCTCGCGGCAGCGGTCCAAATCCTTTTCATGACACGACTCCTCGGCTGCGCGTTGCACATCTCGGCTTATCAACGCTATCATATATAGGAGTAAAATGCGCTGAGGCCGGGGTGGGCTCCCGAAACGGACCACGGCGTGGTTAAGGCATCCTCAATCGCGCAAGACCGAGCGGATCTGATCCTCGTACTGCTTCACGGCCTCGAGGGCTCGGGCCTTCATCACGGGATCGGATTTCTGGGCGGTAGTGAAGCCCTCGATGGCGGCACGCGCATTGTTGACGATCTGGCCGGCGGCGCCTTGCGGGTTCATCTCGCGGCTCGCGATCTTCTGCAAAAGCTGTGTAAGGATGACGCCGGTGGCGAGTGATAACCCCGATAGCTCGGATATCTCGCGCTTCATGTCCGCGATGACTTGGTCCGTCGTGTTCGATTCAGCCATGGTTCCAACTCCGTGCAGCAAGATTTCCGGGCGGTTGCTAGTACGACGGCGGCAAGCGCGCAAGGTCCGGTTGCGCCTTGCGACCCTGCTTCGCGGAGCGCGGCCGCGAGGCACGGCGAGCAGCCGAGGCTTCCTAGGCTTCCATAAAAAGGGATAGGCTACCCGCAAATCTTTAAACGGAGAGTCCGATACAAATGCCAACGGTCCTCATAACCGGGACTTCATCCGGGTTCGGGCTTGTCACGACGGTCGAGCTTGCGAAGCGCGGCTGGAACGTCGTTGCGACAATGCGTGATCTCGGCAAGCGCACGGAGCTCGATCGCGCCGTCGCGGCGGCGAACGCCGGAAAGCTCGTCCGCGTGGAGCAACTGGACGTCACCGATCCGCAATCGATCGACCGGGCAATTGCGGCCGTCGACTTGCAGGGGCGGCCGCTGGATGCGGTCGTACACAACGCGGGCGTTGCGGTGGGCGGTGCATTCGAGGACCTGACAGACGCTCAGGTCCGGCGCGTCATGGACGTCAACTATTTCGGCGTTCTGGCGCTGACGCAGCGACTGCTCCCGGCGCTCAGAGCGCAGCGGCGCGGACGCATCGTCATCGTCTCGAGCGAAGCCGCCTTCGCCGGACAGCCTGCAAATTCGCCCTACTGCGCATCGAAATGGGCCATCGAAGGTTGGGCCGAGTCCGTCGCGTATGAGCTTGAGCCTTTCGGCATCGAAATCGTTCTCATCGAACCCGGCGCCTACCGCACCAATATCTGGGAAAGCTCACCGCGCGTCCTGCCGGAGACGAGCGCTTATTGGCCCCTGCTGCGTCACCTCGAAGTCACCATCGAAACCTACGTCGCGAAGTTGGCGCGAGACCCGGTCGAGGTCGCCAAGGCAATCGCAAATGCGCTGGACGCGCCCCGCCCGCGCTTTCGCACCGCTGTCGGACCGGCCGCGAGATTCTTGCATCTCGCGCGCGGCAAGCTACCGTCGCGCGTCGTGCGCAAGATCTTCGGCCGCTTTTTTGCACTCAACAAAGTGCGGTGGTGAACCGCAAGAATAATGCAACGGACCGCGCGTCACGCTCACTGGCAGAATGCGGATTTGCCAAGATGCAGGAGCTTCATATGACGGTCGATTACGGGATCGGAGCAGGCGTTCTGATTGCGACGGCGGCCACGGATGCCGCCTATGTCATGTTCACGGCATCCGTCGTCGCCAAGCGACCGCTTGCGGCTGCAAACTGGAGTGGCATCTGGTACATGCTCTCGTCGTTCGCGGTCATCAGCTATACGAATAATTGGATTTACGTAGGATTTGCGATCGTCGGCTCGTGGATCGGCGCCTATCTCACGCTCAAATACTTTCATCGCGAACCGAGCCATCCGCCGGCGCCGCTCCAGCCGAAGGCTTGAGTCCAAATGCGCCTCCATGCCTGTGTTGACAGTCGCTGCCTTTCATTCATCCGACACCAGACGATCTAGCGCCAAAAGCGTACGAAGCGTATGAATGTGACCTGACAACGTTTTTCCGGGGATTGCCATGACAGGAATTGCGGGTCGGTTTTTTACGAGTGCAATAATCTACATCATACTCGGCATGACGCTCGGTCTTGTGATGGGCATGACGAAAGATCATACGCAAATGCCGACGCATGCGCATATTCTGGTCATCGGCTGGGTGACGTTTGCGATCTATGGATTTTTCTATCACACGTTTCCGGATACAGCCGCGAGTCGATTGGCGAACGTGCACTTCTGGCTAGCCGAGATCAGCCTTGTCGTTTTGCTCGCCGGGCTCCTGATGATTTTCGGCGGGCGCGCCGAAACAGGCGATCCCTTCGCCGCTATCGGTTCCTTCGGCGTGCTGGTTTCGACGATCCTGTTTGCCGTTATCGCATGGCCGGTCGTGCGAAGCTGAAGAACGCCCGCTTTTAGCTCGTTCGGAGGCGCGGGGATTGACGCGAGCCCGAGGCATGGAACTCTGTCGCGTCACAGCGCGCCGGTCTGACGGCGAAGAGGCAGAGACCGGCGACGAAGATCAGCAAGCTCGCCGCTTGGAACGTCGTCGCGAACGGCACCTGCTGTTCTTTCAACATGCCGCCGACGTACGTCATCGCGCCGCCCGCCGTTGTGCCTACGAAGTTCAGCAATCCATAGGCGGTTGCACGGTGACGAAAGTCCGTCACCGTGCATGCAGCCGGCATCAGGTTTGCGTCGAGGAATCCTTGCGACATGCCGGCAACAAGCACGCATGCTAGAATGACTGGAATGTATTCGACTGCGCCGACAGCAAACAGACACGGCGCTGCAATCATGAAACCGATCGCGGGAACGAGCGCACGGGCACGTTCATTCCAACGGGACCACCAGTCGGAAATATTGCTCGCGATCAGCATGCCGCCGAATGCGGCGCCATTGAAGGCCATCGGGCCGTAAACGCCGGCCCATGCCTGACTGACGCCAAGCTCGGAGCGGAAGAACTCCGGCAGCCAGTTCCGGACCGGCCAATATGCGGCTCCGTTCAGCAGATTCATTGCGAGGAGGAACAGGAAGCCCCGTGTCGTCAGCAGCGATTTGAAAGCTCCGGACAGCAGGGGCGCGGATGTTGAGATCTCTGCAGAAACGATCTCGGCCGGCGCAGCTTTGTCTGAAGTGCGCGGAAAGAAAATCATCAGCACGAGAGCGTAGGCGACGCCGATGGCGCCCATCGCGACAAATCCGGTTCGCCAACCGAACATCTCAGCGAAAGCGCCGCCGAGACCGCCCAGAACGGAGCCGGCATAAACGCCGCTCAGGTGCAGGCCCGTGGCACGGCTGCGCGTCGGTCCCCGGTGGTATTCAACGATCAAAGCGACCGCCGCCGGCATGTAGAACGCTTCGCTGACTCCGAGCATCGCGCGGGCCGCGAGCATACCTTCGAACGACGTCACGATACCGGTGACCAGCGTCGCTGCAGACCAGATCAGGAGACTTGCGATGATGACGGGGCGCTTGCCGACGCGATCGGCAATATAGCCCGCGACCGGCGAGCACACGCCGTAGATCCAAAGGAAAACCGATGAGAGAAGCCCAAAGCGCTCGTCGCCGATCTGGAGGTCGCCCTTGATCGGTCCGGGCATGGTCACGACGAGTTGCCGGTCGAGATAGTTGAGAGTCGCGACGACCCACAGCAGGCCGACAATCGCCCATGCCCCCCGGCTCAAGCGCTCAGCCCGATGCATTCGTTCCCCCTTGGCCCTTAGAGCGCCTACCGCAGCTTATAGCAATTTTCAAAAACACGCGGCGTACGCGTCACGTCATATCCGGCAAGGCACTGCACCAGATAAGGTTGAGCAGAATTCTTGAAGAGAATAAACGTCGAGCGATTGTCGGAGTTGCTCGAATATCCTGCGACTTCCCAGCCGGATTTCAAAAGCTGCTCTATTGAGCCGGCGGGCTCGTCCGTTAGGGGCTCCGCATATGCGGCGACGCCCGTCACCGACACGAGCATTGCGAGAACTGCAACGCGGCAACAGGCGATCAACGACGTCATCATGCGTCTCCCTCGCTATCTGCGGGCGATATTAAACGCCGGTAGACAACGACGCGAGGAAGATCGTCTTCCGGGACGTATCAAATGGCGAGTATACGCCTGTCATGCCCGTCGGAGGCCTGGGGCGCGGGCATATTGAAGCCGATCATCATCGCAACGGCGACCTGCCAAGGCAGCAGCAAAACAAGGCCGCTATCGAAATAATTTACCGCCGGAAAGAGCAGACCGAAAAGCGCGCCGGTCACGGTGACTGCAGCGGCTACCGAGCTACGCCGAAGTGCCCCTACGTTAAGAGCGATGCCGGCCCATGTAATGATGGCGCCTACGGCTCCCGCAGCGAGGCCTGTCAGGTATGACTTGTACGCTGTCGCGATTGCGATCGATTGGGGCCACGGCCGGTCAATCTGTATCGTGAGGTTGACTGCGGCTTCCCAGGCGAACCACGTGATGAGAACCGTCATCGTCGATGCGGCCAGAGATGCTTGTCCCCAGCGCCATACCGCGAAGCCCATCACGAAACCGAACCATAGTCCGGTCAATACCATGTAGGCACCGGGGCTTGGAGCGTCGCCATAGCCGGCGCCGACGATGGTCGCGCCGAGACTGCCGGAGACCGCACCGAGCGCTGCAAGGGCCGGGACGGGATGCAGATCATTACTCGTCATGGGCGTCCATCCGAAGCAATAGAGTAGAGTGTGCCCCGATGGCGCCCTGCGACGATGGCCGCACAATGGTCGAAGAGCGGAACGTAATGCTACTTCGGCGCAAATCCCGATATTTGCGAGCAGAGCACACCTGAATTTTCTCTACCCATCGCGGTACGCGCACGGCGCTCGTTCGGCGACGTGTGGATTTGAAGTGACATCAACTCAAAAGGAAGCAGCAACCGGCTGCTCCACGGAACAAGTCGGAGTTTTGCAACGTTGACGGTCAGCATGTTCACGTAGGCAGTCGCAATCCTCAAATCGGGAGGTACGGACGATGAAAATTGCGGTTCTCGGACTCTGTCTTGCAGCTTTGGCCCTTGGTGCGTGCCGTCGCGAGACTCCTGAATATACGCCGATGAAGCTCAGCGCCACGTCGGGCACGACACAGGCCTCAGGTCAGCACTAATCGTGCCCTCGCAGACCCAAAGCCACTTTTCCTGATACCGACAAGGCAAGGACGAAGCGCTCATCGAGAGTGCTTCGCCCATTTCGAATTTTCTCAATCGTATATGTACGTCACCAAGAACGTCCGGTCGGCCAAATTAGAGCCTGCCGGAGGGATCGGGTAACTTGTCTGCTGAGCCGCGAAAACGACATCCTGATTGAGGCTCGAATTTTTTGCGCCGGACAGCAACCTCACTTCGACGACATTGCCTGATTCCGATAGTAGAATCCTGATCGTGACGCGGCCGGTGACATCCATCAGCTGCGGCATCGTCTGTTGCAGAGCTCTGATCACGCCGCGCGCGAATGCATCGTTCAACCCGGATCGCGTAATGCCGGGCGGACGCTGTAATCCGGCAGAACGGCCGCCACCGAATGACGGCTGCATCAGATTTTTCGGCGTCGACAGGTCAAGCGACGCCATCTTCTTCTGCGACTTCTTCGGTGCTGACTTAGCCGCGGACTTGGTCGTCTCGGTCTTGGGCTTGGGCTCCGGCTTATCCTCGCTCTTCATGTTCGCAGGGTTTTCGTCCTGCAAGGACAGGAGATCGGGGGCGTCATCTAGCGCCTTCGGATCCTCTTCCTTGGCGACCTTCTGCTCCGGCTTGTCAGCGGGCTTGGCATCGTCGGGCTGCGGAGCAGGCTCAGACTTCGTCTGCTGGTCCTGGGGCTTCGGAGGCTCCGGCTCAGGCGGCTGAGGCTGTTCCTGTTTCGCCTGGGGCGTTGGAGGCGGTTGCTCGGGTTGCGGCTGTTGGGCTGGTTGCGGCGGCGGACCAGGCGGCGGTTGCGGTTCCTCCGCGACTGTCGCCCTGCTCTCCAGATCGGCTTCCGTTACGAGAGATACGCTGATGGCATTATCGGCGCCGCTCGGATCGCCAAGCCGCTTAGGCTTGCTCGCGATAGCACCTACAAAAAGCGACGCGTGAAGCACGGCTGCGCACGCCAACGCAATCCAGAAATTGCGTTCACGTTTGTTGCTCCCGCTCCACCGCGCAAAACCGGCGGTTGTGAGATCAGCAGTCTGATCCATTCCCCTCCGTGCCCATCCAGCCGGATCGGCCCAATTCAAAAGATTACCCGGTTGCCCTCACGCGGGCCAGAAGTGATAAAGAAGCGGCGGAAACCGCTGCGATATTGCTGTGGTTATCGCCTCTGTATGCGCTGTGAGGTCGCGGATATGCAGCGATTCGCGCCTCCCGCATGCGGTTCCACTGAAGCGACCGGCAATTTTCCGCTACCGGATATAGTCGCAAATGGGAGCCCTCGATGCCCCGCCGACACAGCGATCTCATGCACCCGCCAGAAAAAAGTGGCAAAAGCGCGAAAAGCGGCAAAATTCGAGCCGGCATTGGCGGCTGGACGTTCGAACCGTGGCGCGGCGTCTTTTATCCCGACAATCTCGCGCAGGCCAAAGAACTCAGCTACGCAAGCCGCCATCTGCCGGTGATCGAGGTCAACGGGACTTACTACAGCACGCAGAAGCCTCCGACTTTTGCTCGTTGGGCCTCGGAGACGCCGGACGACTTCATCTTCACGCTCAAGGGACCGCGCTATGCCACGAACAGGCGCGAGCTTGCGGGAGCCGGCGATTCAATTACGCGATTCCTAGACTCCGGCATCATCGAGCTGGGCGACAAGCTCGGTCCTCTACTCTGGCAGTTCGCACCGACGAAAAAATTCGACGAAGCCGACTTCGCCGCATTTCTCGAACTGCTTCCGGAAAAATTCGATGGACGGGGGCTGCTTCACGCCATCGAAGTGCGGCATGATTCGTTTTCGACGCCTGCGTTCATCGACCTCGCGCGGAAGAAGTCCGTGGCGGTCGTGTTTGCCGACCATGCGAAATATCCCGCCATTGCCGATGTGACGGGCGATTTCGTTTACGCGCGGCTACAGACGGGCAAGGACGATATTCCGACGGCCTATCCGCCCAAGGCGCTCGATGAATGGGCCGCGCGGGCAAAGGTCTGGGCTGAAGGCGGCGTGCCCAAAGACCTGCCGATCGTCGACGTAGACGCGAAAATAAAAAGGACAGCGCGCGACACTTTCGTGTTCTTCATCCACGAAGGCAAGGTTCGTGCGCCCCACGCGGCGATGGCTTTCATGGAACGGATTACGCGCCCGTCGCGCGCTTAATTGTCGTTCTGGCGTTTGACGCGCACGCGTTGTTTCCGAAGCGTGCGCTGCTGAAGTGGGTGGGCATCGATGATCTGCGAATCCGGATATTGACCGCTCGGCGCTCCCCATATCCGGATCAAGTCGGCGTCGTACTCGCTGACGAGACCGGCCCGGTAGTTGCCGCGCGCATGCTCAACATCGAAGATCGTCTGAGCCTGCGCCATACCCGAATAGAGACCTGCCACCGCGGCTGTGATTATAAGAAGACCGATGCGCCTCACCGACTGCTCCCATTTTCGACGCTGCACCCGCTGATCAAGTGCGAAACTCTCCGCAATCACGCGGACGGCTTAGCGCTTCTCGCTCTTGCGACCGCATGAACGAAGTTCCGAATCCGCCTCAGTATTCCGAGCAGACGCGGGCGCGAAGCCTGCGGCTGTAGTAGCAGGTGCCACCGTAATCGTAACCGTAGTCGTCTAAATAATAGTCATCGAAGTAAGGGCAACCACCCCAGTACGCGAAGTAGGTAGGGATAACCGCGACCGCAATGCATCGATCGGGCCCTACCCCGGGGCCCGAAAGTATGGCCCCGTTTTGCCGCGCGAAGGATTCATGCAAATTTCGCGGAACATCCGGGCATTCGGATAGCGTCACAGACAGCATAAGGCCGGAGAGTTCTGTCGCCTTCTGCTTGCCACGTTGCTGCGGCGAATCTGTTAAAGATGAACAAGAATAGGGGTTCGATGCTCTTTGAGCGCGCCCTGTCTCCTTGCTGCATCAAACGACGGAGCGAACCATGTCGGACCGGACACAACTCGCAATAGGCCGCAACTCCATTTCGGTTCCGCGCTTGACAAAGCGGGCGGTCGAAGCAGGTGTCGCTACGGCTCTCACCTCGTGCGTGGCGCTCGTCATTCTCGTCTTGAACAACGTGCTGACCGGCCGCGGAGGCTGGATGAACGGATTCGACGTTTGGCTTTCGTACATGCGCCAGCCAGCAATCCTGGGTACGATGATCCTGACGGCGTTGGTCACGTCGCTGTTCCTGGCTTGGCAGCGAGGCCGCGGCGCACGCTAAATTCGATCCGATCTCCGACTGCAAACGAAAAAGGCGAGGCCAATGCCTCGCCGTCGACTTTTTTGGGTTATGATCGGGCTACGATCAGCCGATCGAACTATCAGCTCTTCAGCGCTGTATTGCACTTGCTGTAATAACCGCCGCCCTTTTGAATCCATTTCATGCCGCCATTGCTGTTGGTGGCCTTATTCGCTTTGTATTGGTCGAGACAGGTGTGCATGCGTGCTTTGCCGGCGGATTCTTTTGCATATTTCGGATCGACCGATTTCGGAAATACAGCGCCGCCCGCCGTCGTCGTTGCTGGTTTGCTGTCAGACTTTGTTTCCGTCGCGGCTTCCGCTCCGGCGCATTCCGTCTTTCGGAATTCGTTCCATGATTTGCCGTTCAATGTGCCGGCTGTTTTTGCAGCTTGGTATTTTGCACTGCATTCTTTGCTCGTGAGGGCCGAGCTCGGTCCGGCAGTGACGAAAGCGACGGCTCCGAGTGCAGCTGCGGACAGGAAAATGCGAGAGATCATCTGTAGTCTCCATTAGACGGCGACCGCGCTCGGCGAGTCGGACGCGCGTTGGCGGACATGCCGTGTTATTTTACTCCTAACGGACTTTCCGGCAAAGATATAAGCTTATGTAAGGGTTGCCGAAACACGAAAGACTTGTACTTACGAAAAAGTATACGCGGTCGTTCAATATCGAGTTTCGCGGAACTCGCGGAATACAATCGAAATCCGGACAGATTCATGTTCGCGTCGACACATCCAACCGGCCTTCGGCTCTTGATTTACGTAGCCGCCGTGCTCGCCCCGCCGGGCTTTGCGGCAGCGGCTCCCGCGGTAGAAGCCACGGATGCGGCGCGCTCTGCCGTCGCCCAAATGACGCCGCACGACGTCGGCTCTCGCTATGGACAAGCACTCGGAGCTATCGAAATCTGTCCGGGTACGCAGACAACGGTCAAGGTGCCGGCCCTCAATACCCTTTATACAGGGGCCGAACTTCAGGCGTTCCAAACGCAGGCGTTCAGGATTTACAATGCCTGGATCAAGCTCAAGCAGTGCGCGATGGTCGACGATCCGAGCGAGTGCAAGGTCGTGATCGAGGAGAGTTGTGCTGCTGCGATCACCGAGATCGGGCCTTCGGGAACTGTTTTCCCTGGTTTGCTCGAAGGGCCGGGCCGTTAAGGTTGCCGACGTTCCTTCCCGGCCTCAAAAAGGTTCTTATCTCGCCCTGAAACGAAGCGGAGATCACACATTTCGAAATCGTTTGCGCCGCTCGGGGTTGCCCGCTATGGCCCCTGGCGAACATGGAGCGGAAGATGGCGGACATATCGAAATTACAGATCGGCTTGCGTGGATCGGCAAGCGCACTCGTGGTCGAGCAACGTCTCGCTCCCGCTGTCGGCAGCGGCAGCGCGCCGGTGTTTGCCAGCCCTATGCTCATTGCATTGATGGAAGCGGCGGCGGTCGATTGCATCGAGGCGCAATTGCCTGAAGGACATCAAAGCCTCGGCGTGCATCTCGATGTGACACACTCCTCGCCGACGCCGCTCGGTTTTAACGTCACGGCGACCGCAACGCTCAAATCCATCGATGGCCGCAAATTGACGTTCGACGTCATCGCAAATGACGGTATCGAACAGATCGGGTCGGGCTCTCACACCCGCGTCGTAGTTGATACGGCGCGTTTCATGGCTCGCCTAACCGCCAAATCTCTGCAACAGACCTAACAAAATTCCGGCGGCCCTTGAGGCACCGGAATCGGGAAGTATGCTTGCTGAACATTGGCGTCTGCTTCTGGAGCTTCCAACCCATGCGACCGAGTCTTTTCTCTGCCGCGGCCATCCTCTTACTCGTCGTCGGACACCCCGCCGAAGCTGCCGACTGCACGGCGAACGATTTTGCGGAGGCTGTCGACCAATCCGCAGCAAGCCTGCGCGCCTTGACGCTTGATGCTCAACCCAAAATTCAAGACCGCCTTCGCCGATATAAGGCGGCGAAGAAGCTTTCCAACGAAAACTACGAGGAGACCGCACTTGACGCGGTCAGAGATTCAACGCTCGACGATCTCGATAAGAAAAGTGCCGATCTGCTGCTGACCGTCGACTCCCTCGGCCGGGTTCCCGATGGCGCGGTGCCCGACTGCTCCAAGCTCGCGCAGGTGAAGACGGCGGCGGCGGAACTCAATAAGGTCATCAAGACAAAGTCGGATTACATGATACGGCGCCTCGACGAGAAAATTGCCGAAGCAGAGCGCCAAGGACCGACGACGAAGCCTGAGGCAGCCACACAATCTGCCGATACGGAGAAACCCGCAAAGCCAGCAACCGCACCTCCTAAACGCATTGAAACCGCCCCGCATTCGGTAAAGCCTCCTCCGGCTTCGTCAACGTGGACAGCCGATACGAAACCCGACGATGCCTACAAAAGGCCGAGCCTCGCGATGCGCGAGCAAGGCGGCAATGTCATGCCTCCGCCCATGCAGCAGGACGGGTATTCGATCGACGAGATCCGCGAGGCGACGCGTGGATTCTTCGGCACGATTTCGACCAATCTCGCGAGCGTCATCGAGCACGCCTTCAAGGAAATGGGGCGCCCAACCGCGTATGTGCTCGGGACTGAGGGTGGCGGCGCATTCTTCGCCGGCCTTCGCTTCGGAAAGGGCACGCTTTACATGCGAAACGAGCGAGACGTGCGCGAGGTCTATTGGCACGGCCCGTCCGTCGGCACCGATTTGGGCGCTTCGGGATCGCGGACCCTGTTCCTCATCTACCGTATGAGGAGTTCCGACGACCTCTACCGCAACTTCACAGGTATCGACGGATCCGCCTACTTTGTCGGCGGTGTCGGCCTGACGCTGCTCAAAGGCGGACCCGTGATCATGGCACCGATCCGGTCTGGCGTCGGCATGCGGCTCGGCGCCAACCTCGGCTACGTTCGCTTCACACCGCAGCCGACATGGAATCCATTCTGACCTCCAACGAAAAAGGCCCGGCCGATGCCGAGCCTTCCAAACCCTGACGACAGGATGGCTCAGTAGCCGCTGGCATAACCCGAGTATGCGCGTCGCCGCACCGGCCGATAGACATATTCGCCGTTCTTGCGACGATAAGCCTTCATCAGCTTGCCATCTACATAAACGTAGCCCTTGCGAGCTTTCTTGCGCGTAAAGCTTGGATCATAAGCAGAGTCATACCCGCTATCGCCCCAGAACCAGCTAGCCTGGCTGTCGGCGTATCTTGACTTGCGATCTTCATTGCGGCTGGCAATCTCGGCGCCGCCTCTCCAATTCGGGCGGCCGTGGATGCTGACACGTGTCCTGCCGAGGCCGTGCCGCTGCACGAGATTGTAAAAGGTCGCGGCATTCCCCGGTGCAAGTCGAATGCAACCGTGCGAAGCTGGACTGCCGAGGTACTTCGTGTGATAGGTCCCATGCACGGCGACGCCGCCGTTGATGAATACGGCATTTGGCATCGGCGCCATATCGTATTTGCGCGAATACCACATCTTTGCCGTCCACTGCGGACGGAAATTGCCTGTCGGCGTTGCGTACGCAGCAACACCGGACGATATAGGCCAGCTGTAGCGGGTCTCGCCGTCGACCTTGACCGTCATTTTCTGGCGCGTGAGATCGATCGAAGCCGTGAGCGTCGGCGGTAACGGCTTCGGCTTCACCGCAGGTTCAGCCGGGGCTTCCGATTTCGCCGCGCCTTGTTCCGCCGCCGGCGTAGCGGATGCGTCCATGGCGCCAACGGTCTTTTCGCTTGTTTCGACGTCCTGAGCTGCAACAGGAACGGCCGGCAAAACAGCGAATAGCAACGCTGCCAATATACGTGCACGCAACATAACTCTCTCCCTACGCAATACGCGGAGCCCGCATATCTGTATCATAAGATGAAGGAAGCGAAATCGTTCGTGATATTGGGAATATTCTAAACCAGATCCTTACGAGCGACGCGTTGCGCATGCGTCTCTTAATTCGCTTATTCCGGAATGGCTTTGCGATCACTCGATACACAAAAACCACATTCATCAGCTGGAATTCGCTATTCGTTCATAAGCCGCAAACGGGCGAGCGCATGGCGGCCCTGTTCTTCCGATAAGAATTCAGTTTCCGAACAAAAGATCAAAAATCGATTTGGGCTTGGCGTAGCGCCGCTGGCGAGAATCCCGAGATGACTGAGGGGCGCCAAACGGCGAATCCCAAGGCGCCAATCCCTGCCCGCCCTGTCCAGCATCATAACGCCTTTGTGCGCCTGCTCCGACTACAGCCACCGCAATGGGGCGGAGCTGGTATTCGTCGGTCACGCCGTCAACGCTCGCGACTTGCAGGTGATCGCCGTCCCACGTCCAGGTTGCCACGCGCGCGCCCTGCTTATTTGGCTGAATCGCGATAACCTTTGCAGCCGCAATGTCGACGATGGCCGCGAGTTCGGTATCTTCAGGACCGTTCTTGCCCGCAACACTACCGCCTGAGAAGCGCAGGATACCGTAGCTCGCGTAAGGCGGGGCCTTGACCTCCCATTCAAGAAGCTTCGGCAAACCCTCGCCGATCATTTCCAGCGGCACGCGAATCTGACCGTAGTCGTCGCTCACGGCAAAGTACGTCTTGCCGTGCAGAACGACATGCCACTTGGGAATATCGAGCGCCGGTTGCGGTTTGTCATCGCCATCATCAACCGGCGCTCCCAATCGTTTCAGAGCGTCGGCTGCGAATTGCCAGCTCGGCTTCAACTGCAGCACATGCCTCAGATCGGCGATCGCGGTATCGGCGTGGCCACTCGCCTCCGCAATCTCGCCGCGAGCCCATAGCGCCTCCGGAGAATTCGGATCGAGCTTGATCGCCGTTTCGACGTCCCTGGCGCCGATATCCGGCTGGTTGTTCTGCTTGTAGACGACAGCACGGAACGCATAGGCGACCGGAGAACGCGGATCGAGTTCAATGGCACGGTTCAAATCCGCATAAGCATCATCGGGGGCTTCCGCGAGGCTGTTGGCGAGGCCGCGGCCTTCGAATGCCGCGCTCGATTTTCCGTCGAGTTCAATTGCGTGAGAAAAGTCTTTGAGCGCAGACGCGGTATTTCCGTTCAGCAAATAAGCGTAACCGCGAACGACATAAAGTTCCGTGTTGTTCACATCAAAGGCGACGGCGCGGGACAAATCCTCGATAGCCTCATCCCGCTGGCCGATGGTCATGCGTGCCTCGGCGCGATTACGGTAGGCAGAAGCGAACCGCGCGTCGGCACTGACGGCACGCGAAAAATCGCGAATGGCGGCATGAGGTTTGTCGGTTGCCAGATATGCGAGGCCGCGGCCGGACAACGGCGGCGCGCTCGCCGGCATCAACTCTATCGATTTCGTGAAGTCGCGAATTGCAACATCCGGCTTTCCAAGCCTCATCTCGGCATTGGCGCGATTGGAATAGGCGGCTGCATACCCGGGCGCGAGCACGAGCGCACGGTCGAAATCCTTCATCGCTTCGTCAAGCTGGCCAACGGCAACAAGCAGGTTGCCGCGATTGTTGTAGGCGACGGGATACTCGGGAAACAGCTCGACGGCGCGATTGTAGTCTTCGAGTGCGAGCTTGGTTTGACCAAGGCGGGCACTGGCGACCGCGCGATCATTCAGGATCGTGGCTCGGCGGTCATTGGCGAGCCCCGTATCGCGCAGCGCTTCCGTGTAGGCCGCAACCGCCGTCGCAACGTCGCCGCGAACCATCTCGGCGGCGCCCTGCTCGGCGGCCGAAGGTTGCGGAACGCCTTCGGCGGCTATCGCTCCGCCTGCGGTGACAGCTGAAGCAACGAGTATCTGCGCGAGGCGTGTAGGCCGCAGCATTCCTGTCGTTCACCTTTCCTGCCCGGACATCAATCGATTCGCCGTAACGTCTTCTTAAAATGCCATTATGGCCCGGCAAGGAGCAATCGCGAACAGCCCGCGGCAGTCGGCCCATTTGACTATAGGTAGGGCGGGCATGACGCTGCAAGTTCTCGTTTCGGAGACCGTTCTGATGAACCTCTGGGTGAGGCTTTTGTGGCTCCTGCTGACGGCGCAACGGCGTGGGCTTCTGAGCCTGCCCCGCGAGTCGTCCATGCTGAATTTTCGCGTGTGGCCGCACGATCTCGATCTTTCGCTTCACATGAACAACGGCCGCTATCTCACGCTGATGGACCTCGGGCGTCTTGACATCATGGTCAGGTCGGGTCTCTGGCGCGAGGTGCTGCGCCATAAATGGACGCCGATTGCGAGCGCCATCACGATTCGCTTCCAGCGTGAGCTGCGTCTATTCCAGAAATTCCGGCTCGACACCAAGCTGCTCTGCTGGGACGCGAGCCTTGTTGTGATGGAGCAGATCTTCATCGTCGACGGAGGACCGCGCGACGGTCAGGTCGCTGCACGGGCTCTGTTCAAGGGCGGGCTTTACGATCGCAAGGAACGAAAATTCATCGAGATCGCGCGGCTGATGGCGCTTCTTGGCGTCTTAGAGACGAGCCCACCCGCGACCACCGAAGTCGAGGCGTTCCTGCATGCCGACGATCAGTTGAAGCAAACCGGGCGTGTTTAGTGCTGCGCCCGGCTGTGAAGATCGGCGAGAATGCGCGGCAGCATTTCGGGCAAGTCCTCGGCGATCAGACCAATGCCGAACTGGCTGGCGCATTCGCCATGCAGCCAAACCGCTGCGCACGCGGCTTCGAAAGCCGGCATGCGCTGTGCCAGAAGACCGAGGACGAAGCCAGCAAGCACGTCGCCCGATCCGGCCGTTGCGAGCCAAGGGGGAGCATTGGCGTTGATCGCCGCGCGGCCGCCCGGTTCAGCTATCACCGTGTCGGTGCCTTTGAGGATTACGATCGCACCGGATTGCTCGGCGGCGTGCCGTGCACGGTCAAGTTTCGAGCCTTCCACCGCACCGAAGAGGCGCTTGAACTCTCCGTCATGCGGCGTCATCACGACCGGGGCGGCGCGACCCTTTATAGCTGTAAACAATGCGGCGGGGCTTATTTCGCTTTGGCCGTTTCGGGCCAGGAAGCCCATTCCGGCTTCCGAACGGGCAGGATTTTTATTGCCGTCGGCAAACGATGTCAGCGCATCGGCGTCGAGCACGACGGCCGCCTGCGATTTCAATATCGAGAGCACGTCTTCGGCGGTTTCGGGGCCGACCGATGCTCCAGGGCCGATGAGCACCGCATTCCTGCGAACATCCTGGAGGAACTCAGCGAGCGCTCCGCTGCCCTGAACACTTCGGACCATGATGGCCGTGACATGCGCGGCATTGACAGCCGTCGACGCAGCGCTTCCGACCATCGTCACAAGTCCGGCACCGACGCGCAGCGCCCCACGTGCACCAAGTCGCGTCGCGCCCGTCTGTTGCGGCGGTCCCGAGACGACGATGGCATGGCCACGATCGTACTTGTGTCCCCCATCCCGCGGCCAGGGATATGACCGGAGCCAGAGAGAGGTTAGATTTTCGTGGACGGCAGGCTTCAGTGTCTGAAGCACGGACTCGGGAATACCGATCGGTACGACGATTACCTCGCCGCAAAGATCGCGCCCGGGCATCAACAGATGGCCCGGCTTCTTGCGGAAAAACGTGACAGTCTTGCACGCCCGAATAACCGGCCCGGCGCTTTCGCCCGTCGTTCCATTCAATCCGCTCGGAACATCGACGGCGATAACCGGAAGGCCGCTCGCGTTCACGGCGTCAACCAATTCGGCAGCGGCACCGTCAAGCGGGCGTGACAGTCCGGCGCCGAACAGCGCATCGATCACGACATTCATGCTCTGCAGCGCGTCCGGCGTCGCGGGGCGGATCGGCAGCGGCCAGCGGCGCGCCATCTCCGCCGCATCGCCTTTCAACGCTGCGCGCTCGCCAAGAAGAAAGAGGCGGACGTCGAAGCCTCGATCGCGCAAATGCCGGGCCGCAACGAAACCGTCGCCGCCGTTGTTACCAGGTCCGCAGAGGACGGCGATCCGAGCGCTCGGTCGGGCCAGATCGGCGGCAAGCTTCAGCGCCGCCTCGGCGACAGCGCGGCCCGCATTCTCCATCAGATCGAGGCTCGGGACGCTTCCTGCCGCGGCCAGGCGGTCGGCTTCAGCCATCTCCGAGGTCGACAAAAGCTCGTTCATGCAGCGACCTCGATCCCGATTGCACTCCTGTCTTGCCTGCGCTCCATCACTTGCCGCCTGAAATTCAAGCAGACAGCACTTTTTTTAGGCGTATAAGACGAACGTGGCTTGACCTCAGCTCTGAACAGATGAGCCAAGCTACTGATATATCTGGCATTCACTACCGATGCCGAGAATGGCACGGCCCCTGCTAGCCATTCGGCCATTGGGCAGGTGCGGGTCGCCATCAACATGCTGTCCATCATCCAAGGGGCCAAAATGAAGAAGATTGAAGCGATCATAAAGCCCTTCAAGCTCGATGAAGTAAAAGAAGCGCTACAGGAAATCGGCTTGCAAGGCATCACCGTGATCGAAGCCAAAGGGTTCGGTCGCCAGAAAGGCCATACCGAACTCTATCGCGGCGCCGAGTATGTCGTGGATTTCCTGCCCAAAGTAAAAATCGAGGTCGTGTTGAGCGACGACATGCTCGACAAGGCCGTCGAGGCCATTCAAAAGGCCGCCAAGACGGGCCGCATCGGCGACGGCAAGATCTTCATTTCGACCGTCGAGGACGCCATCCGCATCCGAACCGGCGAATCCGGCCGCGACGCGATCTGAAACCGAACGAGCAATACCCGATTTGAAGAGATCAATCGGCCAATTCGGCTCGCGCGAGCTGTAACGCATTACGAGACAGGGGAGTGTCTATGAAGAACGCAAGTGACGTCCTTAAATTCATCAAGGACAAGGAAGCCAAGTTCGTGGATTTCAGGTTCACGGACACTAAAGGCAAAATGCAGCACGTGACTGCGGACGTCAGTTGCATTGACGACAGCGTGTTCAGCGACGGCTATGCCTTCGACGGCTCGTCGATCGCAGGTTGGAAGTCGATCGAAGCGTCCGACATGACGTTGATGCCCGATCCGACCTCGGCACACGTCGACCCATTCTTCGCGCAGACGACGGTTGCGCTCTTCTGTGACGTTCTCGAGCCTTCGACGGGCCAGCCCTATGAACGCGACCCGCGCTCGATCGCCAAGAAGGCGGAGGCCTACATGATGTCGCTCGGCCTCGGCGACAAAGTCTACTTCGGCCCGGAAGCCGAGTTCTTCATCTTCGACGACGTCAGATTTTCGACCGACATGTACTCGGTCGGGTTCAAGGTCGACTCGAGCGAGCTGCCGACAAATTCGTCAGCCGATATCGAGATGGGCAACCTCGGCCACCGTCCGCGCGTCAAGGGCGGCTATTTCCCGGTTCCGCCGATCGACAGCTGCCAGGACATCCGCTCCGAGATGCTCTCTGTGATGTCGGAGATGGGCGTTGCCGTCGAAAAGCACCACCACGAAGTCGCTGCCGCCCAGCACGAACTCGGCGTCAAATTCGGCCCGATGATCACGATGGCCGACCATATGCAGATCTACAAATACGTCGTGCACAACGTGTCTCAGGCCTACGGCAAAACGGCGACGTTCATGCCGAAGCCGATATTCGGCGACAACGGATCGGGTATGCACGTCCACCAGTCGATCTGGAAGGGCGGACAGCCGATGTTCGCCGGCGACAAGTATGCCGACCTCTCGCAGATGTGCCTCTACTACATCGGCGGCATCCTGAAACACGCCAAGGCCATCAACGCCTTCACGAACCCGCTGACGAACTCCTACAAGCGTCTCGTCCCCGGTTATGAAGCGCCGGTGCTGCTCGCCTATTCGGCGCGCAATCGTTCGGCATCGTGCCGCATCCCGCACGTTTCGAACCCGAAGGCGAAGCGCATCGAAGTTCGCTTCCCGGATCCGGGTGCCAACCCCTACTTCGCATTTACCGCGATGCTGATGGCGGGCCTCGACGGCATCCAGAACAAGATCGATCCGGGTCCCGCCATGGACAAGAACCTCTACGATCTGCCGCCGGCGGAACTCGCTAAGATCCCGACCGTTGCCGCATCGCTGCGCGAAGCACTCGACAGCCTCGATAAGGATCGCGATTTCCTCAAGGCGGGCGGCGTCATGAACGACGACATGATCGACGCGTACATCGCGCTGCGTATGGAAGAGAACATGCGCTACGAGATGACGCCACATCCGGTCGAGTACGACATGTACTATTCGGTCTGAGGCGACCAACGGTCAGGCACTACTTCAAGGGCGGTCGCAGTGGCCGCCCTTTTTTCATTGGCGCAGGAGCATCAGTAGTAGAGCAGCACGCCGGCGCAGATCGCAATCAGGGCGTAATAGAAAAACTGGCGCTCGCGGACGAGAAACCAGGTCACAACGCGGCGCGGAATATCTGCCCAGTTGTAACGACCGAGCGAGCCGAGCATCAGGCCAAAAACCAGCCCCAGCATCACCGAATTGAATTGCAGGCCCTCTGTCAGGTTTTTCACGCTATCGGGAGCGTGACCCGAAACCCAGGGCAATACGGCGATGAGGACCGCGGCCGTCATCGCGCCGAAGGCCAGCACCGAGAAAAACGACAGGACCGCTCGCATCATGACACATACCTTGCGTCGGGTTGAGCCGATGCGCGACATCGGCGCCGTTTCGACCTTCGCAAGCTAACGCGCTGGCGCAAACAATCTGTTAACCACGTCCGGCCTGACACCGTTCGCGCTTTTCCAGGACGATGACAGCTATGGTGCAGATGACCATCAGACCGGTCATGATCGCGACGAACCCGATCACAGGCGATATGGTCATCGCGACGCCTGCAGCGAACGGACCGATGATCGAGCCAGCCTGATACATGACAAGAAAGGCAGCGTTGGCGGCAGCAAGGTCCGCGGGGCGAATGCGCTCACCGATGACCGCAAGACCGAGCGTGTAGAAACCCAGGATGACGCCGCCAAGGAGAAACGCGAGAACACTTGCGGCGCTCGGGACTGTCAGTGCAACCGGCATCATCATCACAAGAGCGATGAAGGCCACGGCGACGGCGATCGTCAGGGCAAATCGCGAGACCTTGTCGGAGAGCCAGCCAATCGGGAATTGAAGCATAATTCCGCCGGCCGTCATCGTGCTCAAGAGGTTCAGCGCTTCGTCCTGCGAAAGCCCTGCGGAAAGCGCGACATTCGGAATGAGCGACAGATTGCTGATTTCGGCGAACCCTCCGATGAAGGCTGCCGCCATCGCGGCGGGCGCGAGCCCGAAGGTCGATGCCAGATCGCGCGATCCATCATGGCAGAACTCAGGGGCGAGTTGGCGCGCAAGCAAGATCGGCAGGCTCGCCACCGCCGACCCAACTGTCCCCACGATAAACGGCCATGGCCCAACCAATCCAAGAGTCTGGAGGACGAACGGCCCGATGGCGAAGCCCGAGAAGAACACGATCGCATAGACGGCGATGACGCGACCGCGCGTCGCCTCCTTGGAAACCGAATTGATCCATGTCTCTCCCGCAAGCCACGGGAGCGCAAAGCCGACGCTCATCAGCAATCGGATAACCAACCAAGCCCAGGGCGACTGAAATGCGTAGAGCGCCATAAATCCGGCTGCGCCCACGAGGCATCCAAATGCGATGGCGGTGACCGGGCCGAGCCTCGTGACGACGCGCGGCAATATCGGAAGCACCAGCAGCACGGCGATCGCCGGGACCGAACCTGCGAGTCCGATCATCCATTTGGGCTGGCTCCAGGCTTCGAATGTCAGCGCCGTCAACGGGAAACCGATGCCGAATGAAAGGCCGACGCCAAACGCCGTTGCAGTGACTGCTGCAAGGCTCAGGAGACGCTGGCGGGATGTCAGGCCAAGCTCGTTGGTGAGTGTCATCCGCTTCCCTTAGCGGTCCAGAAGCGAACTGTCTCTATTGCCAAAGGTCACCATGGGTGTCGTGCGACCGCTATGACAACCGGCGCGCGTCCTCGATCGCTGCGGACAGGGCATTAGCAAAGAAGGATAAGTCTTTCTCGCGGCCGCACGAAACCCGAATGCAATGATCGATGCCCTTGGCGACCGGTTTACGAACGAAAACGTCGCGTTCGAGGAGCCCCTTCAGCACGCCCTCGGCGAAGGCGCCGTCGCGGCCACAGTCGATTGCGACGAAGTTTGCACCGGATGGGAGCGAGGAAAGGCCGTGTTCCGATGCAATAGCAGCGATGTGATCGCGCGCGGAAGCAATCGAGCCGACGGCGTTACGCAGATATTCCTGGTCGAGGAGCGCGGCCAGCGCGCCGATTTGCCCGACGCGGTTGATGCCATAATGATTGCGGACCTTGTCGAAGGCTTCGATCACGCTTTTTTCACCGATGGCGTAGCCGATGCGGGCACCAGCCAGCCCGTATGCCTTCGAAAACGTCCGATAGTGCACGACCTGCGGATTCGCAACGTCGATCGGCGGCGCTGTTCCCGGCGGCGCGGTGTCGACGTAGGCTTCGTCTAGGATCAAAAGAGTTTCGGACGGGAGCGCGCCGATGAAACTCTTCAGATCATCTGCCGACCACCAGCTCCCTATCGGATTGTTCGGGTTGGAGACGTAAAGCAGGCGGGCCGACTTGGCCTTCGCAGCTTCGATGAGGCGCGGAACGTCCTCGCGCATATCCTGCATCGGGATGAGATTGAGCGTCCCGCCGTGAGCACGGACATGGAAATTGAATGTCGGGTAAGCGCCGTCGGTCGTCACGACATGTGCGCCCGGCGTCAAAAACAGCGTGCACGTTAAACCGAGCAGCCCGTCAATGCCTTCACCGACCACTACGTTCTCGATTGCAATGCCGTGATGCGCCGCAATTGCCGCGCGCAGCTCGAAATTCTCGGGGTCGGAATACTTCCAGTTTTCGCCGGATGCCTCGCGCATCGCCGCGACAGCTTTCGGAGATGGCCCGAAGACGCTCTCGTTGGCGCCGAGCCGGGCGACAAAGGGCCGTCCGCGGGCGCGCTCCAGCGCCTCGGGCCCGACAAAGGGCACAAGCTTCGGTAGCGACGCGATGGTTGGCGTGAAAGGCGGGCGAGCCATTGCTTCTATGCTGGTTGATTTCAGAGGAGGCCGAGATCGGCGAGCTTCTTTCGCATCTCGGCCGGCATGACCGCAACCTGGTCTCGTTTTCCGATTTTGAGGTCCGGCGGCGCATCGTCCCCATCGAGATAGCGCCAGCCCTGGAACGCACGACGCGGTGTCGGGCGGACCGGAATGAGCGGCGGCGCCAGCACGAGGTGACAGCATGGGGTGCCGTCCTCCCGCGTGCCGTCATCGAGACTGACGAGCTTCTGGCGGACGAGGATGGTTCCGCGGATCACCCAGTAGAGCGAGCCGCCGTCGAGCAACTCGTCGCGCCTTTTCGGGAACTGATACGTCGGATGATAGACGCAGGCTTTGCCATCGCGCGTCTTGCACTGACGATTCTCCCGCTGCCATGCCGCGAGGTCTTCAATCGAGGTGGCGCCAACGCAGAGCTTGACGAGATGCAGGGTCATGCCAGTAGTTGTGCTCCCGCGATGGTCAAAGGGCAACTCGCCCATCCACAAGCTTATCAGGGCTTCGGCCCGTGCTTAGGGTTTGGCTGTGCACGTTCCAGCATATTGGGCGAACATCGGCTGACCGAAGAGCCCAAAATGCCGCGAATGAACGGCCGGATACGTCCCCGTCGCCGAATCGCGGTCATAGATGGTGGTGAGATTCAGGAAGCCTTCGTTCACGACTTCCAGGAACGTGTTTGCGTTCAGCGCGCGCACAATCTTGAGCGTGTTGGCGGATTTGCCATCGAGGATGAGCGTTGCCGATTGCTTGTCGAGATCGATGTTACCGATTTCGAAGGCAAGGTCCTTCGGCGGCTCCGACCGGAATTTCCCCGCTTCGTACGTCCAGGAATATCCGGCGTTGAAATCGCAGGCAAAATGGGTCGGTCCACGCTCGTCAGCCCGCGACGTCGGGCCCGCCGCACCGACGACCAGCGCCAGCAGCGCCATGCGCACAATCGACATGGAGCGTTTCCCTCCGAAACGGGCGGCAGGACTGAGCCGCAGCTACTGCTCAAGATGCTCCTATTGAAATCGAGGCGTGCAAGCAAGGCAAGTCTGGCAGCACGAAAGCGGCAATGCGTTGGCGTACGCCAAGTTTGCCATTAGCCCGCCCCGGAATCATGTTGAGATCGCTTTCAAGCGCTTATTGGAGGGCGAATGCGTTTTCTCACTTCACTCAGCCTGATTGCCGTTGCCCTTCCTCTGACTCTGGCGGCGGGGACTGGTAGCTCGTCGATCATTGCCAGCGCCTATGCAAAAAGCTCGCGACACGACACCGGACACGGCGTGGGCTATCAAGCTCCGGTCGACGACAAAAAACTCAACTGCAAGCAGCTTTCCGGACGGGTCCAGGTTCTGATCCTGCAACTCCGTGGATACGGCGACCGGAAACAGGCGTCGGGCCTGTCGCGTGGCCTGCAGTCGGCTTTCTCCGCAACGGTCGGAACGACGGCCACCGGTGCCGATCCGGCAGGCCAGCATGCGGCGGATCTCCAGAGGCTCCAGGATTATAATCAGCGCCTCGTCGCGTCGGGTTGCAACAGCTACGACCTGGACTATGAGCTCAAGCAAAGCGATCCGCTGGTTTCGCCGGCCGCACGGATACCGCCGCCCAGGAAAGCCAAGGTACCATCCGCTGCGCCTCAAAAGAAGCAACCCTGACCCGAACGGGCACGCAATCCGGGGGGTCCCTATGGCCAGAGATCTGGTCGCCAGCCTTGGCTGGCGTTCGCTGCATTTGGCTGTAGATTACCTGGATGACCGAACAGAACGCCGACGAGGCTTTAACAGAGCGTGCAAACAGTTTTCCTTGGCCACCCGTCCTCCTGATCGTCTTGATCGCTGCGGCGGCGCTCGCAGCGCGCATGTGGCCACTTCCATGGCCGGGACTCAATGACAGCCCCGCACATTGGATCGGCCTCGGTTTCGGCCTTGCCGGAGTTGGTCTGATCGTCTGGGCCATCAGAACGCTTACTAAGAGCGGCACGACATATCTTCCTGCCGGAACCGCCAGCGTGCTCGTCACCACCGGACCTTTCGTCCGTTTCCGAAACCCGATTTATCTCGGCGATGTGCTGGTACTGCTTGGAACCGCCGAAATCACCAAATCGATCTGGTTCGTCGTCGCGGCACTGATCTTCGGGGTTCTGGTCACGATCCTGCAGATCCTGCCGGAGGAACGTCATCTCGAACGCCAATTCGGAGACGCGTACCTCGATTACAAAGCGCGGACACGGCGCTGGATTTAATGCAGACTCCCGATGAGCACCGACTATGCAGAAATGGAGCGGGACTTCGTCGCAAGCCTCAAAGAGGATACCGGCCGGGATCTGGCCGGCTGGATGGTTGCGATCAAGGAATGCGGTCATAGCGATCGCAATGCCATTATCGACTGGCTACGACATCAAGGATTTCAATTCTCCTGGGCTTCCTGGCTCGAGCGCATCCATCACAACGGCGGGCGGCTGATCTATGCCGACGACATCGGCAATGTTCCGCCGTCGGCACGTCTGAGGCCGCCGGATGTAACGGCGCACGATCCGCATCCCTTCCAAAACGTCCAGGGAGCGTCGCCGCCATCGATCGTGACGAAACCGGCGCCGCCTCGCCGCGACATCGAGCGATTGCTCGCCGATGCCAAGGGCTTACGCCCGCTTGCCGATCTCGTGCTGCGCGAAGTCGGTCGCACCGTTCCCGACGTCGCATTCCATGCCAAGGGCTCCTTTATCGCCATCGGAGCACCGCAGACATTCGCCGCGCTCCTGCCCTCGCCCAAGGCGCTCCGCCTCTACGCGAATTTCGGGACGGCCGGCGTCCACCGCGCGGAGCCTGCCGACGCGGTTAACAAATCTGCTTCAACATTTCCCGACGTTCTCGTTCTCGACGATGCGCGAAGCATCGACGAGGATTTTCTGAGATTGATCCGGATTGCCGCGCGGCTGTAGCTTTGCGGCGTTTCAATGCATTCTGATTTGTTGCATCAGCGATGCTGGCGTGCACCATTGATTCGCCAGAATTTTCAGCACCAGTAAAGCCGACGGAGGCGTCCATGTCGGTTCCGCGACGGCCCGCGACGGCCCTGTGTTTCGCGCTTATTGCAATCTTGAGCGTTCCGACCGGCGCCGCCGCGCAGGCGGCCAAGCGCGACGCCATTGCCGATTGGCTGAAAGCCCGCGAAACAAGCACGCCGTCGCCGATCGATCCGGCGGCCAAGGGCACTGCTCTAAGCCCGGAAGCCGCCGCGGCCAAAGCTGCAGCGCAAGACCCGCGCGACGGTGATCCGCAATACGAGCAAGCCAAGGCACTGATGGCGGCGGTCGATGCAGTGCTCAAGGACGCCGCCGATACGCGTGCTGGCGCGAGCAAGCTCCCGAGCCGCGACGACTACATCATTCCGCCGTTCTGGAAAGAGACCCGCGAAGACCGCAACGCCAAGGTTCGCGACCTTCTCAATGCGGCGCTCGGCATCGTAACGAACGCGCCGGTCGTCGACGTCCAGAAGAAGCTCGATGTGCTGCACCACAACATCCGCGACATCGAAGACCAGAACGTCAAGCTGAAGGAAAAGCAGCTTGTCGCGCCGAAGGAGGCGAACTTCCCCGGTATCCTTACGGATACGGTCGATTCGATCGAAGCGCAGATCGAAGAAAACAACAAACGCATCGCCGCGAACCGCGACGAGATCAAAAAGGAAAAAGGGGAGATCGCAGCGGCGCTCAAAGCAGCTGGTGTCGAACTCCAGCCCGAACAGGTCGATCTGCTGCTCGACAGCGTGCTCTCAGGCGACCTTATCCGGCTCGTCGCGGTGTTTAACGCCGCCAAGATGATCGACGGGCAACTCGCGAAGCTCATCGGCTCGACCGGCGACAACATGGGTGCGGCACGCCGCTATTTCGCGATGCATGCGGCTCTGTTCGCCATGCTCGTGCAGGCCCAGGATGCAACGATCGCCAAGATCGATACGCAGTATCTGCCGAAGCTCGAAGCCATCATCGCAGACATCGCGGCTGCGCGACGTCGGACGGCCGACCTCTTGAAAGCCGAGAATCGTCCGGATCAGCAACGGGCACTCGAATCGAATCGCGACAGCCAGAAAATTGCCGATGACGCCGCGCAAAGCTACCGGCGCTATCTGCAGCAACAACGCGAACAGATCGCAAAAGCGCGGCTCAAGGCGTCGTACGACCTGAAAATCGCCGACAATACTTACGAAACGGTCGAAGCCAGCGTTCAGCTTCGCGACCTGATGCGTGAAAGCTCCGCATCGTTCGAGGCTATTCAAAAGCTCGAATCACCAAGCCTCGAGCAGATCTTCAAAAGCGACGAGTTGCGCAAGGAATTCGAGGATCTGACCCGCAAGCTCGATGCGCCAGCGAGTTGAAGCGGTATCAACACCCGCCCGGTCGTTGGGCTTCTGTTTGCGGCGCGCATCGACTATGTTCGTGGCGAGAACTAGTGCGATAGTTCCGAAAGCGGGCACTTCGATGATGGCATTTCACGGACGCATTCCAGAGAGCGCTGCGGCGACGAAGACGTTTGACGCGCTTCGGATCGAGGGTCGCGTTCTGACGACCCCATCGCGCACCATCCCTATCGCGAACATCTCGACCATCACCGTCGGCACCCATGTCCCGCCGAAGCCTGTCATCCTCTATTGGGGTCTCGCGGTACTTTTTCTGGTGATGACTTTCGGATCAATGCGGCCGGATCTGTCGTTCGGCCCCCTGGCACCAACGGGAGCCAGCGTCGTCCTCGGTTTCATTACGCTCGCCTTTGCGGGTCTCGCGTTAAGGCCGCAAGACAAGACGCCGTACCTGCTGATCTCGTCGAACGATGGCGTGCTGTCGCGCTTCACCGCTCCCGACAGAGCGATCCTCAATGAAGTTCGCGGCATTCTGACCGAGAAGATCAATCGGGGAGATGACTCGTTGGTTTTCTCGATTAATTTTGAAAACGGGCAGATCGAGAACCTCGCAACGGGCATGACCAGCCTTCCCTCACAACGCAGCTCCAACGGGGCTTCGCACGCACAGGCCGCTGTAGCCGCACCTGCCGAGCGGATTTCGACACAGAATGGCGTTCCACGTACGCGGCCGCCGGTTCCCGATACGCCTCGCGGCGCACCGCGACAGATCCGGACGCAGCCAGCCCTGCCCTCGCCTGTTAACGGGGCCTCGCCGACAGCCAGCACATTCGTCGACTACAGCACGGTGCTCTCCGCAATCGTTGAAATGCACCGCTTCTATGCGCGTCAGCCAAACACGCAGCATCTCGAACAACGGCTCTCCGAACTCGAATTGTTGATGCGCGCGGGAACGCCAACGCCCACGCAAAAGGCGCGCTTGCGAGAGCTTTCGAACGACATGTCGCAAATTCTGCAAGCCTACCCGCAGGCAGTCGAACTCTTCGACCATATCGGTAGCCTGCTTCCTGGTGGGCCGCACTAGCGCCCTCGACATTCGGAGCGACCGCGGGTGCAGGCTGTCGCGTCCTCTTGGCTCATTATCCTGCGGCGTATCTGACGCACCTGTCACACGTCGCGGCTATTGGGTCACAGGGCAGGGCGGGATAGCGGCGAAAGTGCCTTGCGTTTGTTGAACGTTCATATTCGCCCCCCTACAAGTCCCCGGTTCAGACGGGAAACAAGTAGGAACACATGCGGCAAGCTTCCCTGCACGTCCTGGCCGTTGCGGCGCTGCTATCTGTGGCGGCCATTCCCCCACTTTACGCCGAGATAGAACCAGGCGGCGCGGTCAAGGCCGATACCTGCGCGGATGATGGGAAGACGCTCGGCGTGTCGCGAACTGTCGAAGTCGACACGAATGGTGGCGCCAACATCGGCGGCGACCGGAAGAACGCCACGCACTTTCTGAATGACGGCGAAGTCGTGCTGACGTTCGACGATGGTCCGGCGAAAGCCAGTACGAGAGCCATTCTGAAGGCGCTTGCCGATCAGTGCACGAAGGCAACGTTCTTCATGGTCGGACAGATGGCGCTCTCGGACCCTGCAATGGTTCGCGAGGTTGCCGCGGGCGGAAATACGATCGGAACCCATACCTGGTCGCACAAGAACATGCGTTTCGCCAATGCCAAAGCTCTCGACCAGCAGATCGAAAGCGCCATTTCGACGGTATCGAAAGCAAACGGAGCACCGATCGCACCTCTCTTTCGCTTCCCCTATCTCAGTTCCAGCCGTCAGGCCGATGCTTATCTTGAGAGCCGGAATATCGGTGCCGTCTGGGTCGACGTCGACTCGAAGGACTACCTGACGCGCGATCCCGAAGTCGTCAAAAAGCGCATCCTCGCGCAACTCGCGACGACCAAGAAGGGCATTATCCTGATGCACGACATCCACGCCTGGACCGCCACGATGCTGCCGGGCTTACTTGCCGAACTTCACGACAAAGGTTTCAAGGTCGTGCACATGGTCGCGAAAGCGCCGGTCGAGACTATCGCATCCTACGATGCCGCAGCAGAGAAGGCGATCGCAGCCAAGACCGCCGCCAAGGCCGCCGATCCGATGGCACAGCGTTCGCTCGTGTGGACGATGACGCCGCCACCTTCGGCAAAGCACAAGGTGTGGAAGCACGTCAAAAAGGTTCAGGCCAAGCCGTCGATTGTCGAAGGAACACCCACGACGTCGCCCGCTCCGTCTGCAGACCGGAATTCCGGCAAAACGAAAGACGAAAATCAGCTCTGGCAGTTCAACCTTTTCAACTGAGGGTCAGCATCGGCGAACTGAGCGGTCGCGCGCCATCATCGTAACGGCGATTTGTTGCGCGGGGATATTCGCCATCGAGCGGCCAACTCGCGTGACGGGTACCAACAATCGTGGCTTCCCACACTCTCATAAAGGCGCGCGAATGGCTGCGCGAAAGCGCTCAAACCGCCCTTAGAGGGACTGATGAGACCTGGAAGGCGGGGGGCTTCCGGGATGACCAATGGCCTGGCGAGCCATTTGGTGCGGTTGAAAGGACTCGAACCTTCACGCCGTTTCCAGCGCTACCACCTCAAGGTAGTGCGTCTACCAATTCCGCCACAACCGCATGCCGGACCCTTGGACCCGGCTATCGCAAAGATCGGAGCCACCGAAGCGGTTCCATCCGCGAAGACGCCGACGTAACAGAGCGATCTGGCGAACGCAAGCGCCAGATTGGCTTTACAGCGCTTCCTAACGACATACGCTCACGAATGGGGACCGGCAAATGGCTCACGCGCCGTAATCAGGAGCGTACATTCTTCCGGACATACCAAAGCAGACTGGCGATCGATCTCTGACTGCCATAAATAATAACTATGTTTATTGGCGATTCCATCGCCGGCTCCGGCCCCGTGCCCGCAGTTGATTGGGCGATCAGCGATCGTCCAATTGAATATCCTTTTGCGCTTGAGGTCATGCGCAGGCGTGCTGCGGCAATCCGCGACAACCGGTCTCGCGAGCTCATCTGGCTGCTGGAGCACCCCCCGCTCTACACGGGCGGCACCGGAGCGAAAGACGCTGATCTTCTCAATGCCTCGGCGCTACCGACCTATCGCACGGGTCGCGGAGGCCAGTTCACCTATCATGGGCCGGGCCAGAGGGTCGTCTATGTGATGCTCGACCTCAGGGCGCGGGGTTTCGACATTCGCGCGTTCGTAACTCAGCTCGAAGCTTGGGTGGTCGGCGCCCTGGCTCAGTTCAACGTCACCGGCGAGACGCGGCGGGATCGGGTTGGCGTCTGGGTCAAGAGGCCGTCAGCGACCGGAGTTGTCGAAGAGAAGATTGCGGCCATCGGTCTGCGCGTCAGTCGCGGGGTCTCGAGTCATGGCTTGAGCATCAACGTCGATCCGGACCTCTCCCACTACGGCGGAATCGTTCCATGCGGCATCCGCGATTACGGTGTCACCAGCCTGGCGAGCCTGGGCTTGCCGGTGACATATTATGATGTCGACGTTGCACTGAGGACAAATTTCGAGCGCGCGTTCGGGGCGACGAAGCGCGTCGAGCCGCCAGAGACCGACACCGGGCATGCCGGCGCGGGGGATTCACTAAGCTGCTGAACTGAGAAAAGAAAAGGCGCCTGCATCCTATGGGATACAAGCGCCCGATGCACTTGCCGCAATCTTCTCTCTAGTTATTTCGATCTCCGTTATTCGAGGCGCTGCCACCGGTCGGCGCTACCTCGCTATTCGAAGAATCGTAATAGAGAAAACCCCCTTCGACTGAGACGCTTTCCGAGCCTTGAAGCTCGTACTCGTCTTTCGAATTGTCGTTGAGGCGGATGATGCAGCCCTTCCGACAGACCCCATCGATAACCTTGCCGGTCGGCAAAACCTCGTCTTGGCGAGAGGAGCCCTCAGTGATGGTGAGCTTGACGTCCTTATCACTGCGGTTGGTAATCGTGGCTGCGGAAGCAGCCGAGGTCATAAGAAGAGCTGCGATCGTGCGAACCGTATGAGCCGGAAGGTCGGTACGGCCGCTCCTGCGATCACGGCAGAAAGTCATTACTTCTTTTTCTTCTTAGCTGCCTTTTTGGCAGGAGCTTTCTTGGCGGCTTTCTTTGCAGCTTTAGCCATTTTAGATCGTCCTTCCGTTTTAATCGTAGACAGACGAGTGCGCCTGTCGACCCGACTCGAGTCGAGTCATTTTGACATTGATAAACTTCAAGACAATGCACAAACGAAATTTGATGTTTGGTGATATCGAAAATGTCGATAGATGAGTTTTTATCTCAGATGTGAAGTTCGAACCCGATGGACGTCAATCTCGCTCGCACATTTCTGATTGTTGCTGAGACGGGCAGCTTCGTCGATGCCGCGCGCAAGCTCAACATTACCCAGTCGACCGTCTCTGCGCGAATCAAAGGTCTCGAAGAGCTGCTCGGGCGACCACTCTTTACGCGCTCGAAATCCGGCGTCGAGCTGACGGCAGCAGGGGAGCTGTTTCAGAAGCATGCGCTGGCGCTCGTGCGCGTCTGGCAGCAGGCGCAGCTTCAAGTTTCCCTTGCAGATCAGCACCCGGAGCACATTTCGGTCGGGGCACCGCTCAGTTTATGGAGTGGATTCCTGCTAAAATGGGCATCAGGGCTGAGAGTACAGATCCCTGGCATTGCGGTTTCGGCAACGGCCAGCGCCTCGGCACAGTTGAGCCAGCGTCTGATCGAGGGGACGCTGGATCTCGCCGTCATGTATCGCCCGTCGCTACCTCCGGGCCTCACAATCGAACATCTGTTCGATGAGGAATTCGTCCTCATATCGTCCGCGAAAACCGGCGGACGACGCACGGTCAGCGATTATCTGCTTGTCGATTGGGGAATCGATTTCGTGCAGGACCATGCTGCGGCTTTCCCCGAGCACGCGAATCCCGCCATCAGCCTCGATCTCGGGCCGATGGGGCTCGATTACCTGCTTGCCAATGAATGTTCCGGCTATTTTCCGGTCCGCATGGTGAGAAAACTCATCGCACGTGGCCGGGTAAGGGAGCCGAAACGGGCCCGCAAGTTCGTTTATCCCGTCTACATGGTCTATCCGGAGACCCGGAACGAGGAAGCCTTTGAACCAATCCTCCGCGGGCTGCGGCGCGCCGCAGCCAAGTTCAATTAGCTGCAGACGAGACTGCTGACCGGCGTTTATTTTCAGGCAAACTCGAGAATCACCGCATCGACGGCAAGGCTATCGCCCGGTTTGGCGCTGACCTTCTTTACCTTGCCATCGCGCTCGGCCTTGAGAATGTTCTCCATCTTCATGGCTTCGACGATCGCCAGCGCATCGCCGGCCTTCACGTCCTGGCCTTCCGTGACGTTGATTGTCTTCACGAGACCGGGCATCGGGCACAGCAGATATTTCGACATATCCGCCGCGACCTTGACCGGCATCAGAGCTGCAAGCTCCGCCTCACGGGTCGTGTAAACGTAGGTTGGCGCCTGCATCCCGCGATAGGACAGAAGCATGCCGTTCGCGATCGGGCGGACCTGCACGGCCACGTCGGTACCTTCCACGGTGCCGTGCCAGACTGGCTCGCCTGGCCACCAGTCTGAGGTGATTTCCAGAGTCTTCGCCGGCTGACCGGCGTCGTTCAAGATCGAGATATAATAGGGCCCAGGGATCGTTCCCATCGCCTCAAGCTGGACGGTCGCGTCCCCAACCTTAACGACCCGGCGCTTGGCGAAGCTGATCGATCGGCCTGCCATTTGATGTGTGATGTCGCGGCGGCGCGCATTGCCGAGGTGATCGATGGCACCCGCGACGGCAGCGAGTGTCGTCAGATCGGCACCCTCGGGTACGCGAGGTTCGAAGCCGTCGGGGAATTCTTCTTTAATGAAGCCCGTCGACAGGTTTCCCGAACGCCAACGCGGGTGCTGCATCATGGCGGCCAGGAACGGCATGTTGTGCTGGATGCCGTCAATATAGAAAGCATCGAGCGCTGCCGCCTGTGCCTCGATCGCGGCGGCGCGGGTCGGCGCATGGGTCACGAGCTTGGCGATCATGGGATCGTAGAACATCGAGATCTCGCCGCCTTCGAAGACGCCGGTGTCGTTGCGCACCGTCACGCCGTCCCTCTTGCCCTCCGCCGGCGGGCGATACTTCACGAGGCGGCCGATTGACGGCAGGAAGTTGCGAAACGGATCTTCGGCGTAGACGCGGCTTTCGACGGCCCAGCCCTTCAGCGCGATATCAGCCTGCTTGAAGGGAAGCTTTTCGCCGGCGGCGACGCGGATCATCTGCTCGACAAGATCAATGCCCGTCACGAGCTCGGTGACCGGATGTTCCACCTGCAGGCGTGTGTTCATTTCAAGAAAGTAGAACGAGCGATCTTGACCCGCGACGAACTCTACCGTGCCGGCGCTGTCATAGCCGACCGCCTTCGACAGCGCGACGGCCTGTTCGCCCATGGCCTTGCGGGTCTTTTCGTCGAGCAACGGCGACGGGGCTTCCTCGAGAACCTTCTGATTGCGGCGCTGGATCGAGCATTCTCGCTCGCCGAGATAGACAACGTTGCCGTGCTTATCGCCCAATACCTGAATTTCGATGTGGCGGGGATTCTCGATGAACTTCTCGATGAAGCAGCGATCGTCTCCGAACGACGACTTCGCCTCGGAACGCGCGAGCTGGAACCCTTCCTCGGCTTCCTTGGCGTTGTAGGCGATCCGCATGCCCTTGCCGCCGCCGCCGGCGGAGGCCTTGATCATGACCGGATAGCCGATCTCATTGGCGATCTTGACGGCGTGCTTGGCGTCGCTGATCTCGCCGAGGTAGCCGGGGACGGTCGAGACCTTGGCGGCAGCAGCCGCCTTCTTGCTCTCGATCTTATCGCCCATCGCCGCGATCGCCCTGGCGTTCGGACCGATGAAGACAATCCGATTCTTCTGAAGGGTGAGCGGGAACGCCTCGCGCTCCGACAAAAATCCATAACCGGGGTGGACCGCCTCGGCGCCCGTCGATTTGCAGGCCTCGATGATCTTGTCCATGAGAAGGTAGGATTGAGCTGCGGGCGCCGGACCGATGTGGACGGCTTCGTCGGCCATATCGACGTGAAGTGCGTCGCGATCGGCGTCCGAATAGACCGCCACCGTCTTGATGCCCATCTTGCGCGCCGACTTGATGACGCGACAGGCGATTTCGCCGCGGTTAGCGATCAGGATCTTCTTAAACATCGGCCGTCCCCGGTCCTTCCCGTGATTGTTCGTATCGCTGCTTATGGGAATGCAATGAGCCGTTCTAGTGTGTGGCGGGAACGACGTAAACATGGCAAGGCGGCCCTGGACCCTACGGCCCTGCGATCACCTGCCGCATAATGGATTTGGCCAAGACTTTGGCCGAGCGGGCACTCAGGCCGCGTGGACGAGCCGGGCCACAGCCTCGCTCAGAGAGGGATGGATTTTCGGGCTTTCCTGTTCGAGATACTTCACCAGCGCTGTTTCGCTGGGGCTCAAACGCCCGTCGCGGCCCAAGCGGCTGACCAGCCAAGTCGCCTCGACCTCCGTGATCTCTTCGTTGGTGATGATTTCGATCCGCTGGTGCTCAAGCCGCGCCAAGGCGCGCTCCTCCGGCGTCTGGTCATGATAGGCGTCCTGGATCGACGCTAGGTTCGATCGAACCATCGAGAGGAGTGCGGCGAGCACCGAAGTTTGCTTTTCCGGCTCATGCAGGCTGGCCTCCTGGCGAAGCGCTTCCTCGCGGGAGGGAACACGGTAACCGGACGCCGCCATCATCACGTTCGCGATCGCCTTGACGAAAAAATCGGTCCAAACAGGATTGGGCTTCTGATCCGCGACCGCTTCATCGATATCGAACAGGACGTCGGCCTCGGCGCGCGTGACCGCGACGTGCCCGTCGCCACCAAACGCGTAGATCATGCGGCGGAGCAGATCGACTTCGCCTTCCGTAATGATGCCCGGAGCAAGCGATTTGCCGTTCCGCAGCGGCCCATCTCCATAAATGACCGCCGCCTTGACCTGCTCGAGCGCAAACTTGACGAGACTGACGGGCGCCCAGCGCGCCTTGTCGAGAACATTCACCAGCAGCTCGAGTTCGGTCTTGCTGTCGACGCGGCCGTCACGCGAGATGCGCTCAATCAGCCAATGGGCGTTGTCCGCCGTCAGATAACCCTGCGGCCGCTCCTGAAAGACGAGATAGTCGGTGATGGCCTCGACGAAGAAGTCAGCCCAATCGGCCGGCTGCTCGCGACAGGCGTCGTTGATGTCGAAGAGAAGCGCAGCCTCTTCGGCGGTTACGATGCCGTCCTCATAAAATACCTGCCTCAAGGCGCGTAAATCCGAACCTTCGAGGCTTCCGCGTTTTACAAATTCCCCAATCGGAAGCGACTGCAACCCACTCATCGGTAACCCAACCCCAAGCGCCGACAACTGCGGGTCAGAGTAGGGTCCTATACTTAATCTCCTGTTAAAGGCTGCACGAAATTTACACAGGCCTTAGGGCCCGATGAATCTCTTGGGAGATCGTGTCACATAAAGTATCGAGGACCGCAGCGGAAGCTGCGATCCTCGTTCATACCCGCCGCGCTCCCGCAAGCGCAGCAGGAAACATGTCGAGCGTACTGTTGGAATGCTATTTCCGCCACCGCTGATGAACCGTTGCTGAAGGATACCAGGAGAGCGCAGCATTTCCTGTTTGTAATGTCTGCACTGCGCGAAACGGCAAAGCCAACGCGCCGTCTAGACAGGTCTCGCCAAAATTATAACCCGTCCGGCGGGGGGCTACCGGACGGGCCGTTCCGGCCATTTACGTTGTCAGTATCGGAGCACGAACGCAAAAGACCAGTGGGTGGGCCTCGCAGAGGGGGAGCCTCCGCAAAGCGATGGCTGCTGCGTATCGGCGATACGATTGATCATCTCGCGCGCAGTCGACCTTCAAACGCACGTGCACCGAGTTTCCGTCGCCGAATTCGAAAAGTGCATCCAATAGCGAGGATCATTCTGCGAGATGAGATAGCAATCGTGCGCGCGGCTGTGGCAAACTTTGGCCTCGCGGGAGTAGAACGCGCGTCTCGAGGAAATGCCCTGTCAGCGCGAAGCCAAGCCGGACATCATGCCCGGTCACGACGCCCGATCTATGCCTGGTCAGGAATGCCGGAAGCGGGAGCAGCTTGTCCCTGTACGGTTCGCCTGCAGATGCAGACACCGCGCGTCCCGTTCGTGGCGACACATAGATCAACTGATCGTTGCTGCCGGTCGCTGCGCATTGGCTGAGATCCAAACCAAATCCCAACTCCTCGAGCAACGCCAACTCCCAGCGAACGAGGAGCGCCGGCCATACCGTAGCATCGTTCAAGAACCCCAACACAAAGAGGGTTATTTCATATAGGTTCGGATGCGGATCGCGCTCGGGCAGCAAGCGAGTCAATGTCGTGATCGTCGAGAGCGCCGCAAGAGCTGCTGCATCGTCCAGCGTCTCGGCCGCAAAGGCGCGGCGCATTTCGATGGTCACATGCCCGAGCTGATCGGCGAGACGCGCCTTCCAGGTTGCGTCGACGTGATTGCCGGCTTGCAACACGGGGCGAAGACGCCGCGACCGGCCGCCGTGAACGAGGCCCAGATGGCGGCCATGCACACGCGTCCACAGCTCTATGACCGCCGCCGTTTCGCCGTGCGGCTTGGCCGATAGAATGATGCCTTCATCCGTCCATTGCATAATTCAACGATCGTCGGAGCGCCTCACGACTTCGGAAACGGCAGGCCCATCTCGCGATAGCGTTCAGGGTCGCTTTCCCAATTCTCGCGCACTTTGACGAAGAGGAACAGATGGATGCGGTGGCCTGCCATTTCCTCGATCGCGCGGCGGGCGGCGCTTGAAATCTGCTTGATGGTCGCGCCATTCTTGCCGAGGACGATTTTTTTCTGCCCATCGCGCTCGACATAAATCGTCTGTTCGATGCGGGCCGATCCGTCCTTCAGCGTCTTCCAGCTCATCGTCTCGACGGTTGTCGTGTAGGGAAGCTCCTGGTGCAGATAGCGGTAGATGCACTCGCGCGTCATCTCGGCGGCCTGCGTGCGCATCGGGACGTCGGTCACGTCGTCTTCCGCATAGTGCCAAGGCCCTAACGGGACAACCCCCGCAAGATAGGACCGAAGATCGGCAACGCCTTTGCCTTCCAGCGCCGAAACCATGAAGATCCGGTCGAAGGCCAGTTCCTGATCGAGCCGTTTCGCCAGCGCCAGCAGCTTGGTCTTGTCCTCGACGTGATCGATCTTGTTCAGAACGGCGACGCGTTTCATCTGCGCCAACTTCAATCGCTCGACGATCCGCATCACATCGTCGTCGGGGCCGGCGGCGGCATCGATAACCAGCAGAACGGCGTCAGCGTCTTCGAGACCGCTCCACGCCGCATCGATCATGGCGCGGTCAAGCCGCCGCTTCGGATTGAAGATCCCGGCGGTATCGAGAAACACGATCTGGCTCTGACCTTCGACGGCGATGCCGCGGATAGGAGCCCGCGTCGTCTGCACCTTGTGCGAGACGATTGCGACCTTGGTTCCTACGAGAGCGTTTACAAGTGTCGACTTACCGGCGTTCGTCGGCCCAAGCACGGTGACAAATCCACAGCGGCGTTCGCCAGTTCCGGACGATCTCTGCGCCTCATCAGACGTCGCCAAGACGGCCTCCTTCGCCCTCGCGGGTCAGAAGCGCCGTCGCTGCGGCTTGCTCCGCGATGCGTTTCGATGCGCCTTCGCCTTGAGCTGGTGCGCGCCCGGCGATGATGACCTCGGCGGTGAAGCGCGGTGCATGATCCGGCCCTTTGCGCGACACGACCGTGTATTTCGGCAATGCCAAACCCTGGCCTTGCGCCCACTCCTGGAGCGCCGATTTAGCATCGACCGCGACTTCCGGCACAGGCTCCGACTGCTCCTGCCAAAGTTTGCGAACGACGGTGCGCGCCTTCTCGAAACCCACGTCGATGAAAACGGCACCGAGCAGGGCCTCTGCAGCGTCGGCAAGAATCGTCGTCTTGTCGCGCCCACCGCTGTCGGCTTCGCTTTCCGACAGAATGAGGTGTGCGCCGAGACCAATGTTGCGCGCGACCTTGGCGCATGCTTCGCCGCGCACCAGCCGGTTATAGCGGCGGGCGAGTTCGCCTTCGCTCGCTTCGGGATATTGTTGATTCAGGATCTCAGCGATTGCGAGACCGAGCACGCGATCACCAATGAATTCCAGGCGTTCGTTGTCGAAGCGCGCAATTTTTCCGCCGCGAACGCTCGCGTGCGTCAATGCCCGCTCCAAAAGGCCAGGGTCCTTGAAGCGGTGCCCGAGCTTGGTTTCAAGCTCTTTAAATTTCCGAGGTCTCAACATGCGACTGTGCCGGTAGCCGTTTACCGCACGAGATGGAAGAACCTGTTCCAGCGGATGTCAAATGGCCATGTCCAAGGCGACCACCAACGGAAGGCATCCGGATCATCAACATCGGCGGAAAAGAAGATGATCTCGGCTCGTCCTATGAAGTTCTCGAATGGAACATATCCGACTCCATAGCGAGCCGATTGTACCCGGCTGTCCGTGGAGTTGTCGCGGTTATCACCCATCATAAAGTAATTGCCCGGCGGGACCTTATAGACGCCGGTATTGTCGTAGGGCCCGTCCGGATCGCTGTCGAGCACCTTGTATTTTACGCCGTTTGGAAGCGTTTCCTCATAGACGGGAATGGTACGCTCGCGGCCTTCTTCACGTGTCGTGAAGGTACCCGCGGGGACCTTTGGCACAGCCTGCCCGTTGATAAAGAGCTGACCGTTCTTCATCTGAATTTCATCGCCCGGAAGACCAATGACGCGCTTGATATAATCCGTTGAATTATCTCGCGGCAGTTTAAATACGGCAACGTCGCCTCGCGTCGGTTCCGAGCCCAGAATGCGCCCCGAGAACAGGTTCGGGCTGAATGGGAACGAAAACCGGCTGTAGCCGTAGGAAAGCTTCGATACGAAGAGGTAATCGCCGACGAGCAGCGTCTCCTTCATAGAGCCCGATGGAATATTGAATGGCTGATAGAAGAAGATGCGAACGAGCATCGCGATTGCGAGCGCTTCGACGACGATGATGATGGTTTCCGACCAACTCGATCCCGACGTCTTGGTACCAATGCTCATCCAGGAGGCTCCCTCTGCGCCGCCGAGCGGCATCGGCCGGGCTCGCTTTGTGTCAGCGGATCGCTATAGCGAGTTTGCCTATAGCCCGCAATGAAACGTACCAACATGACAAAAACGTAAGTAAAAACAGTAAGTCGCACCTTCGAAGCATCCTTTCGAGGGGATTCCGCCTCGACCGCAGCCGGGAGCGGCGCCACCCCGGTGAAGCTTCAGTCCGATGAGTTGTCCCTACTCGCAAGTGCGGAAATAACGACGAATGCTTCGGCTAGCGGATATTCGTCGGTCAACGTGACGTCGATGCGGGCCGTAAAACCTTTGGGCGTCAGCTGTGCCAGATGGCGCGCAGCGCCGCCTGTGAGCGCGAGTGTCGGCCGGCCGCTCGGCGTATTGACGACGCCGATATCGCGAAAATGAACGCCGCTAGTGAAGCCCGTCCCCAGCGCTTTGGTTGCGGCTTCCTTGGCGGCGAAGCGCTTGGCAAAAGTGTGGGCCGGGTGCACCCGGGATAATGCTTTCCTTCGCTCTTCGTCAGTGAAAACGCGAAGCAAAAAGCGGTCGCCATAACGCTCAATCGATTTTTCGATACGGCGAATATCACAAAGATCGTTGCCGATGCCGAGGATCATCAACTGGACCGCCCCAGGCAAGCAGCGTCTTCGCGCGCCTCATCCATCAGCAGGCGCATGCGTCTGACGGCTCCCGACAGCCCGCCGAAGATCGCCTCCCCGATCAGGAAGTGCCCAATGTTGAGTTCGACAATCTCCGGCATCTGAGCGATGGGCTTGACCGTGTTGTAAGTCAATCCATGCCCCGCGTGAACTTCCAGTCCGGCAGATGCGGCAGCCCGAGCCGCGGTCGCGTGGCGCTCGATTTCGCTCGCAACTCCAGCGGCGTCATGCTCAAGCGCCAAATTGCAGTATCGGCCCGTGTGAAGTTCGACGATATCCGCACCAACCGCCGCAGCCGCTTCAATGGTCTTGATATCCGGTTCGATAAAGAGGGAAACGCGAATACCGGCATCGCGAAGTCTGGCGATGAACGGCTTCAGCGTTTTGACGCTGCCTCGCACGTCGAGACCGCCTTCCGTCGTCCTTTCCTCGCGACGCTCCGGCACGAGGCAGCAGGCATTCGGAACATGACGAATCGCGATGCGGAGCATCTCGTCCGTCGCGGCCATTTCGAGATTGAGGGGCCGTGTCAACTCGTTCTTGAGGCGCGTTATATCGGTGTCCGAGATGTGGCGGCGATCTTCGCGAAGATGAGCCGTGATGCCGTCGGCGCCGCCTTCAATCGCAAGATGCGCGGCACGAAGGGGGTCGGGATGCACGCCGCCACGCGCATTGCGCAAGGTTGCGACATGATCGATGTTGACGCCAAGGCGTAGCGGAGCGCGACGCATTGCGTCGGTTGCAGACTTCACAAGTTTATCGAGAGCAGGCACGATCTTCGGCCATCAAGGTGTCATTAGGGAGGACCGGCATCTGCCGGTTAGTGCGCCCTGCGCCGCTTTTGAAAAACGCGCACGGCCTGGCGGGTAGGATAGTAGCTAAAGACGGCCGCGATCAAGCCGACGAGCAGCCCGCCGATGACCATCGGCTCGACAATCGGCGACAAGCTAACGACGGCAGTGTCGAGCGAACGCGAAGGCGCCATCAGCGTCGCGCTGAGCGCATTGGCGGTTTGGACGAAATGCTCGGCCGCATAGGCGGGATCGTCGCCCAGCACCCAGACGCCCGCAACGTACGAGGCGCTCCAGATCGCGGGCCAGCTCAACGGATTGCCGACGAATGTTCCTAGCAGTGCGGCAGGGATACTGACACGCAGCAGAAACGCGAGCGCGCCAGCGAGCGCCATCTGAAAGCCGAGAAATGGCGTGCACGCCGCAAAGACCCCCGCCGCGCACCCGAGCGCCACTTCGTGCGGTGTCGCGCGGAGCCTAAGAATACGCCGCCAATAGTAGAAGAGGTGCCTTCGCAAAGGCACCAACTTCAGCGCCCACCTGCCGGCAACATCCGAAACAACTGACAACTTATCCCGCAAACCGCGATGAACCATCGTACGCCTTGTGCCGGCTCTCCTACATGCCCGAAATTATGCGCAGATTAAGCTACTCGAAAAGACGTTCAACCTTGGCGACAGAGGATTTCGCCCTGAGGCCGGCGATTATGTGGTCCAAATGCACCAAATCGAAGACCTCGAGCTCGATATGCATAACGGTGAAGTCTGCCGCCCGTTTCGCCATCTTGATATTGTCAATATTGCCGCCGGTTTCCCCGATAATCTTGGCGATTTCGGCCAGCGAGCCCGGGGCGTTGACGGCTGTTACGCTGATTCGCGCAGGAAATCGTTGAGGGTGCTCGGGATCGACGTCCCATGTGGCATCAATCCAGTGCGCTTCCTCGTACTCTTTGAGGCGCGGCGAATGGATCTGAAATACCCGAATGCCCTCGCCGGGCGCCATGACACCGACGATTCGGTCGCCGGGAACGGCACCGCCCGGCTCGAAGCGGACAGGCAGCTCCTGGCTCGGACCACCAATTGAAATCGTTGCAGTATTGTCTATTTCGGCAGTGCGGAATTTCAGACTCTTGATTTTCTCGATGTTGAACCAGCCGTCCTGCGCTCGCGCGCGGCCAAACCTGCGGCTCGGCTTGTAACCTTCTTCGACCGGGCTTCCGCCCACCTGGGGCACAATCGCAGCGAGTATATCGGGCAACGCGACGTCATTGCGGCCGACCGCCGCAAGAAGCTCATCGGCCGATTTGAACCCCATCTTGGGAGCGGCGGCCTTTATTTTTTCTTCCGAGTAATCGATCTCCATGCCCGCCAGCGTCGAGCCGACGAGTTGCCGGCCAAGTTCGATGAAACGTTTCCTCTCAGCTTCGCGCGCCGCGCGCCGTATCGCGGCGCGCGCCCGGCCGGTGATCGCGAAGGCTTCCCAGGCAGCGGAGCGCACGTGGTTCTTCGAGGTTTCGATCACAACTTCGTCGCCGTTGCGCAAGTGCGTATCGATGGGCACATGGCGGCCGTTGATGTAGGCCGCGATGGCTTCGTTGCCGATATCGGTGTGGACAGCGTAGGCAAAATCGAGCGGCGTCGCCCCGCGCGGCAATGCAATGAGGCGCCCCTTCGGGGTAAAGCAGAAAACCTGATCGTGAAAAAGCTCGAGCTTGGTGTGCTCAAGGAATTCCTCGGGATTAGCCGCTTCGAGCAGCGACGAGATCATCGCCCTGAGGCGTCCGTAGGGGCTGTCGTCGGCGTCTTCGTCGACGTCGTGGCCGTTCGCCTGATACTGCTTCTCTTTATATAACGCATGAGCCGCAATGCCGAACTCGGCGGTATGCTGCATCTCATGCGTCCGGATTTGCAGCTCGACACGCTGATGGCGAGGCCCATAGACCGTCGTGTGGATGGACTGATAGTTGTTGCGCTTCGGCGCCGAAATGTAGTCCTTAAAGCGGCCGGGCACCGTGCTCCAGGTCGTATGGACGATGCCGAGGATGCGATAGCAATCCTCGATCGAATCAACGATGACGCGGAAACCGTAGATGTCGGAGAGCTGTTCCAGACTGATCTGCTTGTTCTCCATCTTACGCCAAATAGCGTAAGGTTTTTTCTCGCGTCCCGTCGCTTCTGCGCTGATGCCGGCATCGGCGCACTTGCGCGCGATCGCCTGTCGAATTTCCTCGACAAGACCGCGATTGGGCTGACGCATTTCCGCCAGTCTTTCCGTCACGGCCTCATAGGCTTCCGGATGCAGCCAGCGAAAGGCGTGGTCCTCAAGCTCCTCGCGTAGCGCCTGCATGCCCATCATGCCCGCCAGCGGCGCATAGATATCGAGCGTTTCCTCGGAATTGCGCCGACGGCTTTCGGGCTTCATGTGCTCGAGGGTGCGCATATTGTGAAGCCGGTCCGCAAGCTTCACGAGCAGCACACGAATGTCGGTCGAAATCGCAATCAGGAGTTTGCGGAAATTTTCAGCCTGCTCCGCTTTCTTGGAAACGAGATCGAGGCGCTTTATCTTGGTCAGACCGTCGACGAGGCTGCCGATCTCCGGTCCGAACATCTGGTCGATCTCTGCCCGGGTGGCGTCGGTATCCTCAATGACGTCGTGCAGGAGTGCCGTCGCGATCGTCGCATCGTCGAGCTTCAGCTCGGTCAGGATCGCGGCGACTTCGAGAGGATGCGAGAAATAGGGCGCGCCCGACGCGCGCTTCTGATTGCCGTGCGCCTTCATAGCATAGACGTAGGCGCGATTGAGCAGCGCCTCGTCGGCTTTCGGATCGTATTTGAGAACCCGCTCGACGAGTTCGTATTGCCGCATCATGACCCGCCGCACTCCTTCCGGGCGCAAGCGTAACCGAATCTCCGATTCAGATTAAAGCCAATCGACGTGCGGCAGCGCGACGGAACGAGCCCCGCCACCGGACTTTAGCGCGAGCGGTCCCGCGGATCGCGATCGCGTTCACGCTCCCGCGGACCTGCACCCGATCCGATGTTTGCGGAGGGCTCAAGCGGGGTCATGCTTTCGAGACCACGCAGAAGCTGCTCTTCCGTCATCACGTCAACCTGCGTATCTGTCGACAGGTCATCGCGGCCGAGCATCGGTGCGCGGCGATCCGGCGGCAGAAGCGGGGCGGCGACGGCTTCTGGCTCGTCGACCTCGGTGTTCTTCTGGATCGAGGAGATCAACGTCTCGCGCATATCGTCGGGCGAGAGGGTCCGCTCGGCGATCTCACGCAAGGCAATGACCGGATTCTTGTCATCGTCAGGCGCGATCGTGATGGCGCTGCCATTCGTAATGGCGCGAGCCCTGTGAGCTGCCAGGAGAACTAGCTCAAAACGATTAGGAATTTTGTCGACGCAATCTTCGACGGTAACGCGAGCCATGAGGGCTGACCTTCCCTTGGTTAACTATCGGCTGCTCAATTGAATTGGGGCGCAGACAATCGCTCGGACCGCTTCACAGCGCCACGTTGGTGCTTCTTTCGCATGTTGATGGGTGGAAAGCAAGTTTCCTGGAACGGAGTCATTGTACGCGTCGTTTAAGTCACCGTTGCGTCACTTTGGATTTCAAGCCACATTGCTCAGACTATTTGATCAGACTATTTGTCACAATTGTTAATCGTTGCAACGATCTGTTATCCCTTTGTCTACGCTGTAGAAGCACCTTCACATCCTCCGCCCATCGCGGCGATTGTTAAGAAAGAGAGTAGCTTTCTCTCATCATTGCCCCCCGGCGACGTTGTTGGACATCGTTTGGTATTCAAGTGGCATCAAGGACCAGCCATGCATTTTTATCCGACAGAACGTATCGCGTTGTTCATCGATGGGGCCAATCTCTATGCGACCGCCAAGTCGCTTGGGTTCGATATCGATTACAAGCGTCTGCTCGGCCTTTTCCGACAGAAGGGGCAGCTTGTAAGGGCGCTTTACTACACGGCACTGGCTGAGGAGCAGGAATATTCATCTATTCGCCCGCTTATCGACTGGCTGGACTACAACGGCTTTTCTATGGTGACGAAGCCGACGAAAGAATTCACCGACGCGACGGGCCGCCGCAAAGTCAAAGGCAACATGGACATCGAGCTTACAGTCGATGCCATGCGACTTGCCGATGCTCTCGACCATATCGTGATTTTCTCGGGCGACGGAGATTTCCGCAGCCTCGTTGCTGCCCTTCAGCAAAAGGGGAAGCGCGTTAGTGTCATTTCGACATTACAGACGCAGCCGCCGATGGTTGCTGACGAATTGCGTCGGCAGGCCGATCAGTTCGTCGATCTCGCCGACCTTGAAGATCAGATCGGCAGGGCTCAGAACGGCCGCGGCCCGCGTGAAGGGGCACGGAATTATCAAGGCCGCGGATCGGCGCAATCGCCGCGTGATTCAAGCTATTTCGGAGACGACGACCTCGCCGAAGAGGAAGTCTGAGCGGCTCTCTCGGAAGGCCTTTGATCCATGGCGGGCGCGCTGACGGCTGACGCTATCGGGCCTGAGGCTCCCGTTAAATGTGGCCGCTGCCCGCGTCTTGTCGCCTATCGCCACGACAACGAAGCCAAAGAGCCGTCATGGTTCAACGGCGCAGTTCCGTCGTTCGGCGATGCCGATTGCCGCCTTTTGATCGTCGGCTTGGCGCCCGGCCGCAACGGAGCCAATCGGACGGGCAGGCCTTTCACCGGCGACTATGCCGGCGACCTTCTCTACGCGACACTTCTCGCTTACGGCTTCGCGCGCGGCAGCTATCAAGCGCGCGTCGACGATGGTCTTGAGCTCGTCGACTGCATGATCACCAATGCGGTTCGCTGCGTACCTCCCGAAAACAAGCCGGAACCGGTAGAGATTGCGACCTGCCGCCCCTATTTCCAGTCGCGCCTCGGCCATCTACCGCATATGAAAATCATACTGGCGCTCGGACGCATCGCCCACGATCAGGTTTTAACGACGCTTGCGAAGCGCAAGACGCTCTTTCCGTTTGCGCATGGGGCGCGTCACGAGATTGGGTCGAACCGCATCCTGTTCGATAGCTTTCATTGCTCGCGCTACAATACGAACACGGGCCGGCTGACGCCCGCCATGTTCCGGGCCGTGTTTGAAGATATCAGGCGCGAGCCCGATTGAGTGATAGCAACAGTTCGCGGGCATGCGTCGCGGGCAGATACACTGGATAGATGGCGCGATAAACAACGCCATTCCTTACGATCATCGTCAGCCGCTTGAGGTACGTAACGCCACCCGTTTCGAAGCGCGGCAGATTCAAAGCGTCCGCAAATGCGAAATTTTCGTCGCTGAGCAGGAGGTAGGGTATTCCCGCGCGAACCGCGAACTCATGCTGCAGGGCGTGCGGTTGCGCGCTCAGTCCGAAAACTTCATACCCGAGCAGTTCGAACTCGGCATAACAATCGCGGAAGCCTTCCGCCTCAGGAGTTGAGCCGTGGGCGCCGGGAATCGTGTCCCAATCCGGGGGATTTGGCGCGCCAGGCGTCCCCGTCATTGGATAAACGAAGACGATCGCCCTCTCCTGATAACGAGCAAGATTCACGTCCGCGCCGCGCGTCGCAGGCAACGAAACATCAGGCAAACGCGTGCCGGCTATGAGGTGCTTTGCGCCACCATCATCGATGGGCGCGGGCCAGGGCCAATGGTCGTTCGCCTCGGATTTCTTCGACACAGCTCAGCCTCGTTCGCGCATCAGCCGCGCCTTTTGCCGGTTCCAGTCGCGCTTGGCCGCATCCTGACGTTTGTCCGACTGGTTCTTGCCCTGCGCGAGACCAACCTTAACTTTCGCCCGACCCTTGGCATTGAAATAAAGTTCGAGCGGAACGAGCGTCATGCCCTTGCGCTCGACGGCAATCGCGATCTTGTGGATCTCACTCGCATGCATCAGCAGCCTGCGTTTGCGGCGCGGCTCGTGCGGGAACATCGCGGCGCCAGGATATTCCGCAATGTAGCTGTTGATCAGCCAGACTCCTTGATCCTCAACGGACGCATAGCTTTCGGCGATGTTCGACTGCCCCCTCCGCAATGACTTCACCTCCGATCCGAGCAACTCGATACCTGCTTCCCAGCTGTCGGTGATGAAGTATTCGTGCCGTGCCTTCCGGTTCTCGGCGACAAGCGTGCTGCCGTCGTCGCGTTTCGCGGCCATCGTTCAACAAGCTCCAGGCGCGTTTACTCGGCTGCTCTAGCGCCGATCAGGTCGAGTTGATGCAGCACCTGATCGACAGCCTTGCGCGCGGATTCCGAAATCGGGACCATCGGCAGCCGCATTTCGCCCGTGCCGAAACCCAGTCTCGATACTGCGTATTTCACCGGTCCCGGATTGCTTTCGATAAACATGACCTCGTGCAGCGGCATCAGGCGATCCTGCAATGCCAGCGCTTTTTTGAAATCTCCAGCGAGACACGCATTCTGGAACTCGGCGCAGAGACGCGGCGCGACGTTCGACGCAACGGAAATGCATCCTGAGCCGCCGTGCGCCATGAAACCAAGTGCCGTTGCGTCTTCTCCCGAGAGCTGACAGAAATCTGGACCAAGAGCCGCGCGCGTTTGCGAAGGCCGCGCGAGATTGGCCGTCGCGTCCTTCACGCCGACGACGTTCTTCAGCTCGTAGCAACGCGCCATCGTCTGAACCGACATGTCGACGACTGACCGGCCAGGAATATTATAAATGACGATCGGAATGTTGATCGCATCGTTGATGGCCTTGAAGTGCTGATAGAGCCCTTCCTGGCTCGGCTTGTTATAGTACGGCGTCACGATCAGAACCGCATCGGCTCCAACCTTTTCGGCGTACTGCGACAGCTCGACTGCTTCATCCGTCGAGTTGGAGCCGGTTCCGGCGATGACCGGCACACGTTTTCTTGCCGTTGTGACGCAAAGCTCTATGACGCGCTTGTGCTCATCGAAGTCGAGAGTCGGGCTCTCACCGGTCGTTCCGACCGGAACGAGGCCGTGTGTGCCTTCTGCGATCTGCCACTCTACAAACCGCGTGTAGGTCGCTTCATCGACCTTGCCGTTTCTGAAAGGCGTGATGAGCGCCGTGATCGAACCTTTAAACATGCATGCGCCTTGATTTGATTTCTGGAGCCGGGTCCGTCCAGAAGGGCCGACGTGTCTCGGTTGTAGACATCTACTGATAAACTTGTCCTAAAAGGTCCCCTTCAACCCGAGCCACGGTCTTGCCGCACGGACGTGCCACGTCGTCCGGCCAAGTGCTTGCGTCCGCGGCCATCCCACCGCTTAATACGACCGGACGAACACTTTTAGGTGCAAGCTCAACGACATTAGGCGCTCGTTAAGCTTGCCGCAAGATCGTGCAGCCGTGCGTCCCACCGAATGAGAAACGATGCCTCTAAATCCTGTCGTGGCAACGCCAAATCTCTTTCGTGCCGGTGCTTTGAGGAGCGTCGCGGCATGCTGGCTCACCGCCGTGGCGCTTGTCACGGGATCGCCTGTTTTCGCCGACTCACCCCTGCGCGAAGTCCCTGCTCCGCGCCCCCTTCCCGAGGAGCAGAGGCAGCTTGAAAAGCTCGGCTCGGCGCTTGCACCCCTTTTGTCGGCAGAGCCATCCGCCAACGACGTCAAAAACCTGCAAGAGGCTGTCGCGGCCGTCGGTGCTCAGGATGTCGGTCGCTTCAACACTGCGAAAAGCAGCATTTCAGACCCTATTGCACGGAAGCTTGCCGATTGGATACGGCTCCGCGCCGGGCTTGGAGACCCGGCGGAATACGAGACTTTTCTGAAAGACGATCCTCTCTGGCCCTCCCGCGCAATGCTCATTCAACGGCTGGAAGAGGCGCTCTTTATGAAAGGCGGCAGCTCGAGGGCGATCAAAAGCTATTTCGCAAGCGAGGGACCGCAGACCGGCGCCGGCTACGCGGCCCTCGCATCCGCCTATCTCGCGGAAGGCAATACCGCCAAAGCGCGATCTCTTGCCGCTAAAACATGGCGGGAGTTGACGCTTCCGCCGACGTTGGAGAACGGCTTTGTTGCGCGCTTCGGCAAGCTCTTGACGGCTGACGACCACAAATGGCGTTTCGATCGGCTTGTGACGGACGATGTCCGCTATGCGGATAATCGCGCCGCGCGGGTCGCTGCTGCGCGCCGCCTCATTCCGCTTCTGCCGCAGTCGGAACGGAAAAAGGCGACCGCCCGGCTGGCCGTTTTCGACAAGGCTGCGAACGCCCATGTGTTGATGAGCGCGCTCGACAAGCATGGGGAAGGCGATGCCGGACTGATCTTCCATCGCGCCCAGATGCTGCGCAAGGCCGGGAAGATCGAGGAAGCGAGCGACCTCATTCTTTCCGTCCCTGCTGACCCTAAAAAGATCGCGGAGCTTGACGAGTGGTGGGCGGAGCGCCGCGAGCTGGCTTATGGCGCGCTGAAGCTTGGCAAAATGAAGCTCGCCTACCGGCTTACCAGAGACGCCGGCCCGCTGACGGTCAATCCGCTCAAAGAACAGACATTCATGGCGGGGTGGATTGCCTTTCGCTATCTGAACAATATCGATGCGGCTGAAAAACATTTTCGCGCCATGGCAGCGGCCGCCGACGGGCCGCTCAGCAATGCGAAAGCGCAGTATTGGCTTGGGCGCGTGGCGGATGCGCGCGGCGACAAGGCCGGTGCCGCGAAGCACTATCGGCTTGCCGCACAGAATACAGATACCTTCCATGGTCTGCTTGCCATGCAGATGCTGCAGCCGGGGCGCACGTCGCTCGAAATCAAGCCGCCCACCTACCCGTCGCCTGAACAAATCCGAAAGTTCATGTCAGACGACGCGACAAAGGCTTTGATTTTGGCAGCTAAGGCTAAGCTCTCACGTCTTTACACGCGGAGTTTCCTCGTCGCCCTGCATTCCGCAACGTCCAGCGAAGCCGAAGCCGGGATGGTGGCTTACGTCGCACGCGCGATTGGTGATCCGCAGATGTCGTTGCGTATCGGGAAGGTCGCTGTCGCCAAGGGACAGAACCTGTTGACGTACGCTTATCCCGTCACGGCCTTCCCTGGCTATAAGCCGCTGCGCAAGCCGCCCGAGCTCGCCCTTCTGCTCGGCCTTGCGCGCCAAGAGACCGAGTTTGACTCGCAGATCGTCTCCGGCGCCGGAGCCAAGGGTCTTCTCCAGCTCATGCCGGGCACGGCGCGCCATGTCTGCCGCGATTACAAAATCAAATGCCAGATTCCGCGGCTGCTCTCCGATACACGCTACAACGTCACCTTGGCATCAGCCTATATCGCCGACCGCATGGATGACTTCGACGGTTCGTATGTGCTGGGGCTGACGGGCTACAATGCCGGCCCCGGGCGCGCTCGGCAATGGATCAGCGAAAACGGTGATCCCCGCGATCCACGAGTCGATACCGTTGATTGGATCGAACGCATCCCGATCACCGAGACACGCGATTATGTCACCAAGGTTCTGGCGAACATCCAAATTTACCGTGCGCGCCTCGGCGACACGAAGAACGCGCTACGCCTGCAGCAGGATCTCGTCCGGGCACCGGACCATCCGAAGACTCGGGACAGCAGTCAAACGCACACAAGCACAGCCAGCGACAACGAGGGCTAAGGAGGCTACACGAACATGCCGGCAGCCGCGCAAGGATATGAAGAGATCTATTTCACATCCCAGGACGGCCTGCGCCTCTATGGCCGCCATTACCCGGCACTCAACCCCAGTGGAGCGCGGCCGGTCGTCTGCCTCGCCGGGCTCACCCGAAACAGTCGCGACTTTCACACGATTGCGCTGGCGCTCAGCGGCGGCGGCGTGCGGCAGCGCGACGTCTTCACGCTCGACACACGTGGGCGCGGCTTCTCGCAATATGACGACGACTGGAAGAACTATGCCGTTCCGATCGAAATGCAGGACGTGATCGACTACATGATCATGCTCGGCCTTCGTGATGCAGGTATCATCGGCACGTCACGCGGCGGGCTTATCACCATGGTGCTCGCGGCCGTACAGCCTTCGCTGGTCGGCGCGGTTGTCCTCAACGACATCGGTCCCGTCATCGAAATGGACGGGCTTGCGCGCATCTCGGGCTACGTCGGACGCGTCCCCGTGCCCAAGAGTTGGGCCGATGCCACGCGCATCGTCCGCGACCTGACGCGCCGCGATTTTCCGAAACTTTCGGATGCCGATGCCGAGGCCATCGCGCGTCAGCAGTTCAATGAGAAAAACGGCAAACCGATTAGCGGTTACGACGCGAAACTCGCCAAATGCCTTTCGGTGCTTGACGGTCCGATGCCGAAGCTCTGGCCGCAATTCGAAGCCTTGAAGCGCGTGCCGCTGCTTGTCGTGCGCGGCGGTAATTCGGATCTTTTATCCGAAGAAACTGTCGAAGAAATGCGGCGGCGCCATCCGCGCATGACGTCGGTCACAGCGCCGAACGAGGGGCATGCGCCACTTCTGCGCGATGAACCGACGATCTCCGCCATCGCTTCATTCTTCGCCCAAACGGATGAAGCTAACGACGGCAGGCGTTATGGCGTGCTGAGCCGCAGCGGCTTCAGTCACGTTTCGCGGCTCGTATCGACTTCGCCGCGATCGACGCGGCGGGAAAATTCCGTCTGACCGCCGTTCAGCAGAATACGCGCCTGCTCGACCCAACCCTCGCGCTCGATGCGACCTTTGAATTCGAGCACTTGACTGACACGATCGATCTCGCCGCGCGTCCAGTTGGCAATCTGTTCGTAGCGCGAGATGCCCATGGCATTGAGCCGCTTCTCGATCAGGACACCGACACCGCGGATGCGCTTCAGGTCGTCATGCGGACCTTGGCTTGCCGCCGGCATTGGCCTCGGCGGCTCCGGCTCGCCATCGGCAGAAATTTGCGCTGCGGCCGCCTCTTTCTCCTTGATTGCGTCGGACAGCTTTGCCGGCATTGAAATCTTCGGGTCGACCTTCGCGAGCGGCGAGATCGGCTCGATGGGTTTCAGGCCCCGCGTGACGCTTGCCGACGCCGCAGCGATTGCAGCGGCCGCCGCTGCTGCCATTTCCGCCACCGAGCGGCCTTGGATTGCGGCGGCTACACCGGAGAGCTGCGTCTCCGCTCGCTTATCGGCAAGGGTCGGCGTAATGTCTTTTTCCGCATTATCTTCTTCCTTTGCGGACTGAACGGCAGGCGAGGATTGCAGCTTGTCTGCCGCGACCTCCGTCTCGGACGCTTGCGCGGCGAGCAATCCGGCGATCTGGGTGCCGGGCTTTTCGACAGGGGTCGCAGCCTTTTGTGCTGCCACGCGGTTTCGCGAATAGTAGGTCTCGCCGCCCTTCGCCAGGATCTGCGCCTGCTCGACCCATTGTTCTCGATCGATACGCCCGGGAATGTCGAGCAGCCGACTGATGCGCTTGACGTCGGCCGAACTCCACGCGGCGATGTGCTCGAAGCTGTCGATTCCTTCCGCCTTGAGCCGTTGCTCGATATCAGCATCAATCGCACGGATGCGCTGAAAATCGTCGCCGCCTTCGGTCAGTTGCCGGATGACGGGCGTGGGCACGACCACCGGCGCCTCGGACGCTGGCTCTTCAGTGTGCGGCGGTTCCTCGACTTCGGGCCGTTCATCATCCGCGTCGACGACTTGTGCAGGCTCGTCAACGTGGTCTTCGATCTCTTCGTAAGCAATTTCTTCCGGTTCTTCGACGACGCTTAACGGAGCAGACTCCTCGTCTTTCAACGGTTCAGGTTTCGGTTCGGGCGCCGGCCTTTTCGCGAACGAACTTATGGATGCGGCGGCGGCCGCTTTGGCGGCTGCGACGGCAGCAGCCGCCGCGGATGTCGTCGCGTCGCTCAACCTCGTCGTCAGTCTTGCCGGCTTTTCGCGCAGCTCGACGACGGGTTCAGGCGTAGGCTCGCACTCGACATCAGCAATCCGTGGCGCAGGCTCGTACGGTTCGGGCTCCGGCTCGATGACAACCGGTTGAACCGGTGGCGGCGGAATCTCGGGTTCCGGCTCAGGCGGCGGCCCATAGGTTCCAGGCTGGTAAGCTCCGGTCACGGGCTTCAAAACAGCGGGGCGAATTTCCGGGATCGCCTTTCTCGGCATGCCTTCGTTCGGGTCCGGCCCCATCAGCGCGCGCTCGAAACGAGACGGATCGATGAGTTTCGGCATCGGGCGCGGCTCGGGACGGCGGATCACATCAATCCTTGGCTGCACAGGATCAATGGGACGCGGAACGACAGGCGGCGCAACGGGCCTCGGCGACACAGGCCGCTGAGCGACGGCGCCGACGGGCGGGTAAAGCGGAGCCTCGACGTCTGCCGGAACGCCAGCGTAAACGGGTGCCATAGTGCGCGACCCCATGATCGCGCGCTTTATCGTGCACGCAATGAACGCGCCTAAAAAATATGACGCGAGCAAAAGCAGGAATGTCTGCAGGAGCAGATACGTCATGTCCGGACCGGCTCCGCCCTGTGGCCAACCATGAATGCCGATACTTTCCTCACGGCTTTTCCTCTCGGCATGAGATCCAGCCGGTTATAAGTCCGAGAGCGAACGCCAGTCCGATCCACCAAATGAGTTTCACAAACAAATAATCCATGAACCCGATCCTCGAAGCGAACGCGTTTGCTCAATTGACTTTGACATTGAATTCAATGCGACGGTTTTTTGCCCTGCCAGCTTCAGTTGCGTTATCGGCAATCGGACGGGTCGCGCCGTAACCGATCGTCGACAGGCGCAGGGCGCTGACCCCGTTCTGAATGAGAAAATCCGCGACGGCGCGGGCTCGGCGATCGGAGAGCCTCTGGTTACGCTCGTCGGTTCCTTCCGCGTCCGTATGGCCTTCGATTTCGATGCTAAAGGCGGGACATTCGTTGGCGACTTCGACGAGATCCCGCAAAGTTTGCGTGCTGTCGGCGGTCAGATCCGCCTTGGCCCGCTCGAAGTTGATCGTCCCTTTTGCGGATGTCTGGCGCATCAGCGTCTGGCAGCTGTCGGCGGCTTTTTCATCGGCGGTCATCACGGTAATTGCATCCCGGGCTTTGTAGCCAGGCGGCAGATCTGTCGAGAGGACGCTTCGAATTTCGTTCGCAACGCGGTCGCTCTCTGCGGCGCCTTCGATCATCACGTCCTTAGCGGAGATCGAAACATCGCCGCGCCGAAGTCGCGCGAGTTGCCCTAGCGCGACACGCGTTGCAGACAACCACGGTTCGGGCGCAGCGCCGACAATCTTCATCTGATCCGTAATGCTTTCGCCGGGATAGATCTGTTGCGCCGTCTCGATAACGTGCACGCGGGACGGATCGTCAGGCGCATCGCCTTCCAGCGTAATCATGCCGTTCGGCGCGCGTGTCGCTTTCCAGGAGAGGTCCGTCTTCATCTTTCCCGTGAACGCGACGTTGACTGTCGTTTCGCAGGTTTGTCCGGCCGCGGCCTTGACGTCTCCTGGAACCGATTGCGATGTGGCGTAATCGTCTGTCTCACCGGAAAGCTCGAGCTTACGATCGGAAAGCAGCGACTTTCCCTTCGTCAGTCGAGACAGCGACGCGAGGCCTGCAACGACGCATTGCTGCCAGCCTTCGGGCGCTCCGGGCGCTACCTGCGTCTTGTCGTTTACGGTGCGCGCTGGAAACCGTGCCTTAACGGCGTCGACAAGCGCGGCTCTCGCGGCTTCGCTTGGGGTCATGCCGATGACGTCGACTGATGTGCCGGTATTCACGACACCCATGACGTACCCGGAGCCCGCCGGAAACAGATCGGGCTTCGGATAACGGATGCGATCGACGATCTTGAAATTCTGCGGCACATCGAGTTTCAGGGATCGTCGCACCGCCGCCGCGACCTGCTCGTCGGCGGCTTCGCCGGAAAACGTCAGATCTCTGCCGCTGAATGCCACGTCTCCCGATTTGAGCTGAGCAAGCTGCTCAAGCGCAATGACGACTGCCTTTTCCCATCCGTCGGGTGCACCGTCAGCAATATCAGTGCGGTCGGAAAAGGACATCTTGCCAAATAGAGATCTCGCGCGCGCGACAAGCCTGTCACGCGCATCGTCACCAGGCGCATAGCCCTCGATCACGAATCCGTCGCCGCCTTTCCGAGCGTTCCAGACGTAGGGCCGCACCATCGGCAAAGCGATTCTTTCTTCCGCGAGCCCCACGCGCGCCGGTCGCTTCTTCTCGAGCGCCGCCCTTGCCTGACGATACGCCTCGGAGGTCGCGGCTTCGCCGCGCATCGACAGATCGAGCGCCGCGAGTTCGGCTTCGCCACGCTTCAATCCGGAGAGAGTTTTCAAACTGAATTCGGCACCCGCGAGCCAGGCATCGGGATCAACCGAGCCGCGAGCGAGACGCATGCCGTCGGTGACGGTCGCGGACGGAAATGCGGTTTTAGCCGTGTCGAGCAGGGATCGGCGCGCGTGTTCCGAGGGGACGTCGCCGGTGAGCCGAAGCCGGCCGGAGCCATCGGACGCCGCCGACCACCGATAGTTTGCGACGCGCTCAATAAGCCCAGATCGGTTGTATGCAACACGCACGCCCCAGACGTTGCGGGCATACCCCGCTGCCAGCATCGGGCCGCGTTCCTCGGGCGCCTTACCCGTCAGGACGACATCGCGACCGACGACGTGCGGTGTCGCCCAGGTGAGCCCGGCGCGCTTCAGTGCTTCCGCAGTTCGCCGTGCGAGATCATTTTCGATATCCTCGTGCTGAAACTGCACGGCCACCCAACTCAGCGCCGCAATCGGGACAAGGCCCAACAGCCAATAAGAGGGATTGCAGCGCATTCGCACGCGACTCCGAAACAAAATGCAACGCGGAGCCACGACTATGCAGTCAACGCTCCACAAACAAGGAGAGCGATGTGCAAACCGCCCAACCCATGGCTAGACTTTGATCCGAGCGCATCCCCGGTAGCGAGTATAAACGAGTGCCGGTGCCATTCCAAGCCAAGCGGTGGTGGCGCCATCTTCTGCTAACGCACTGAAATTAAGTGGTATTTTTGTCTATTTTGTGCCGATTCGAGACTGTGCCCACTCTGTGTGGCAGACCAGTCATGTTGACGTGCCTTCACGGCAACTGCATGGCACTAATCGGCAGGCCCTTAAATGGCTCGAACCAACGGAAACTCCGTGACCGTCAGGCCAGCATCGCGCAACGCACGCCGCAGGTCGTTTCGAGATGGCTCAACACTCCCGGCGGAAACCGCAATGAGCCGAACGACGTGCGCGCCGCCTTTCGCCGCTTCGGCGATGCGATCGAGGGGGTCCTTTATGCCGGGGGCGATAGGGTATCGCTGAGCTTCACGGCGCGCAAAATCGAGAGTCGCGGGCGGTACGTCATCGTCGAAGAAAATAATGTCGGCGGTGCGAAGCACCCTCAATGCGCCGAGCGTCAACATTTCGGCGTTCTCTCCGACATCGATGATTGCGACGGACTGCGGCGCTCCGTCAGGTGAGCGCAGGAGCCCATCGAAATCGGTCTCACGCGGTGCGCGCTTCGCCTCGCGCATCGCGAGTTCAGCGAAGCGGGTCCAGAATCCGCGCCTCGCTCCAGGCGTCGCACCCAATTGACCGCCTCTGCTTCTCCAGATCTTCGCTGCCTCCACCCAACGCTTCAAACCATCCGGCAGAAGCGCTTCCACGAGGGAGCGGATCGTTTGGGCAAGAACGGGAGCGGCTCCGTCTGTCGATATCGCCAGGACAAGCGGCGAGCGATTGACGATCGCACCGAACTGGAAATCGCAAAATGCCGGACGATCTATGACATTGACCGGCACGCCCGCCGCTCGCGCGGCAGCTGCGAAAGCTGCAGCATCGACATCATCCTCGCTGGCACCGATTGCCATCGCGGCCTCGTCAAGATCGGCGGGTGTCCACGATCTGTGCATGAGCTTGACCGATCCATTCGGGGGTTCGGAAGCGAGAGCGTCGAATCCATCGGCAAAGGCGTCTGCATAGACTTCCACATGGGCGCCTGTGGCGGCAAGAAGCTCGGCTTTCCAAAGGGCCGGTTCGCTGCCGCCGACGACGATTGCGCGCTTGCCGGCGAGCTTGAAAAAAACGGGCAACGTCGCGAGCGCCTGCATTCGCTCCGGCCGCGTCCGCGTGCTTTTTTTCCGAGCTTTTTTTACTTCGGATATCGACATGTCTCTGACTTCAATGTGTCTTGGCCGTTCGGGTACGGGCGCGAACAATTCGGAGCGGCGATAAGCGCCACTGCAAAACAATCATACACGATGAGGCCAAGCGGGTACCCAGGAGGAATTTGCGGTCCTGCCCGGGGCATTGGCCTGATAAACGAAGCGAGTATATACGGCCTTCGTCGCGCACTATTTACGGTGGCCAATGGCCCAAACGTAGCTCGCAACCGCCTCCAAATCGCCGTTCGAGAGCGTGACTCCGCCCATCGGAGGCATCGCTCCTGGATGCTGTTTCGGCTCAGGCACGCCGTTCTTAATGGTGTTGGCTATGGCCGCCAGGCTACCGTCACTCCAAAGCCAGGTGCCGCTGTCGAGCGCCGGACCGACAGGCGTTCCGATCCCGTCGGCGCCATGACAGCCGGAACAGGTCGCGCCGGCCGCCTCACCGTGGAAGATCTTCTTGCCAAGTGCAACTTGGTCAGCGGTTGCCCCCTGCGGAATGGGAAGAGCGGCCTCTTTTCCGGCATCGGGATGAACGCCTTCGGGGGCGACGCTTCGGGCGATGCCTTCGCCTCTCCCGTTGGTGCCGCGGCCGCTTCGACCCCGACGTTTGGATCGCCGACGAAGGTGATGCGCCAGACGCGTCCGGCTTTATCGTCGGTCACGTAGAGTGCGCCATCGGGCCCAACGGCCAGACCTGAAGGACGATGAGCGGCGCGTCCCGGATCCTTATGCGCGCCAGCGAAGCCGTCCGCGAAGACGACGTAGTCGCCAGATGGCTTGCCGTCGGAAAGCGGCTGGAACACCACATTGTAGCCCGCTTGCGGCGATGGGGCCCGGTTCCACGATCCGTGGAAGGCGATGAAGGCGCCATCCGCATAGGCTTTCGGGAACTGAGACCCCTTATAAATCTTAAGATCGTTCGGTGCCCAGTGCGCAGGGAACGCCGCGACCGGTCCTTCTGCTTTATCGCAGTCGCCGATTTTCTTGCCGCCGTCGCCACCGTATTCCGGAGCTAGGACCAACTTCTTCTGCGCTGGATCGTAATAGCACTTGGGCCAGCCGTACCACGCATCCTTCTTGACGATCATGACTTCTTCGGCCGGCAGCTCGAAGCCCTGCGCGGCCGTATAAAGCTCCGGCCAGTTCTCATGCAGCTGGTCGCGGCCGTGCTGGGTTGAATAGAAGCGGCCGGCCGCATCGAAATCAAAGCCTTCGGGATTGCGAATACCGGAAGCATAACGCTCCTTCGCCGAGAAAACCTGTCCCGGCTTATTCGCATCGTAGCGCCAAATTCCAGCGCGCGTTTCCATCTCGGTGCAAGGATCATTACCCGGCGAGTGCGGCATGCGATTTTTCACTTCGCATGTGTTTGTCGCCGACCCCACCGAGACGAACAGGTTGCCATCACCATCGATCGCGATGGGATGCATCGGATGATCGCCGGTGATCGGCATTCCGCTCAGTATCGTCTCAGACTTCGCATCCGGAGCCGGCGCGCCTTTGCTCACGTCGTAGCGCACGATCTGATCGTTGATCTCGGCATAGAGCCAGTTCTTATAGAGGGCTATGCCCGTGCCACCGTGGCCGCCTTGGGCGAAAGTCGGGCCAAAGCGTGAGACAATATCCGCGTGACCCGTTCCTTTCGAGTCCTTCAGCGCAACCAGGAACCCACCTTCGTGCGGCGTATCGTTGTTGTAGTAAACGCCGCTCCAAGTATTAAGATAGAGCGTCCCATCCGGCGCGACGACGGCTTGACGCGCGTGCCCGATCTGATCTGCAAAGATCGTGGCGCAAAAGCCTTTGGGCAAAGTAATGCCCGCCTCGGATGCCGGACAGCCTTTTTCCTGGCTGTGCACAGAAGGGGCGCTCGCCGACTGAACCGCAAACAGTGCCGCGCCGACAAATGCGATATGCGCACCACGGCTGAACAAGCGAATGGTCATCTAGTAACTCCTTGCCTCATTCGTTCGAACGTGTCGGAGATTTTCGCCGCAGCCGATCATCGACCTGCAGAAATTCCGACTACCCTGAACGGGAGATGCGGAGGGCCGCTTTTCGAATCGAAAAGGTGCGCGAGCTGACCTTCGGGCACCCAATAGGTATTCCCCACGAGCGCAACAGACGTCGGTCCGGCAAGGCCATCCTTGATGGTTTCGACATCGACCTCATCGCCTTTGACGGTCAGGCGATCGATGCTGCCGCTACCTTCCGCCATGATGAATGTCTGCGCGCCGGTCGGACGCAAACCATCGGCGAGCTTCAGCGGACGCGATGCCTTGAGCTTCGTAATCTTACCTGGTGCACCGTCTTTTACGTCGACGCGGAAGAACTCGGCGTTGGTGTAGGTGTTGACGTAGAGGTTGCCATCGCTTCCAAAGGAGATGCCATCAAGACCTGCGCCTTCCTTGGGCTGGTTGAAGTCAGCGCTCTCAAGCCAGACTTCTAGCTCGGAGGCTCCGGGTTTCAACCGCAGGATTTGTGGAGATGACGAGTTGGTGACGAAGATCGATCCGTCTGGCGCGATTGCGAAATCATTGCAAAAGCTGCCTTCCTTTGGAAGTGCGACGCTGAGTTTGCCTTCCCCTGTCGCCAGATCGAAGCCTTTGACGAAGCTCCCCTTGACGGAACTCGGACCCGACACGCCGAGCCCTGAAACGTCGTTTGAGCAAACGAGAAGAAGCCCAGCCTTCTGATCGACGAGAACGCCGAGAGTCGAGCGACTATCGAACGCGCCGGGTTTGATCCATTCTTCGGCGGTCGTCGCTCCGGGCTTTATGCGATATATGCCGCCGGCCGAAAGACCACTTACGTAAAGGGTTCCATCGGCTGCGGCCGCGATGCTCTCCGGGTAGACGCTATTCCCTGGTAGCGCGACTTCGCTCAATTCTCCTGCGGTCGCGGCCGCCGAGATCAAGAGGCTGCCAGCCAACGCCCATGCCGCCGCTCTAAATAGATGTTGCTTCTCGATTATCATTCGCCATTCGCTCCCAATTCCAACGCGGCCGAGCATTGCCGCGTGACAGAGCGAACGGCAATGCACGATCACGCGTATCAGCCATAACGATATGGCTATTAAGACACTAAATGCGTCATACGCTTTTTAGTTGCACGGGGATTCCTGCGGAGTTCCTGTCAGAAACCGAATTCCATACCGGGCATCGACGGGTGGACATCTCAACTCTGCTCCGCATAAACTTCGCGCCGGATTTTTCAGGCTAGACAGTTAAGGCCTTAGCGCAGAGTCACCATGCTTCTGGGGAGAAGCGCGAGCGATTGTTTTCTGGGGGATTATTGATGTTCGTATTTCCAGGCTCACGGCGGCGAAGCCTCTTCCACGAAACGTACTTTATTCTTGCCTTGCTACTCGGCGCAACGTGGCTTGGCGCCTCAGAGGGAAGTGCACAGCGGGCCGGAAAGCGCGGCGATATCCTTCCAGCAGTCACTTTATCCGATGTCAAAATCGAGCGCATGAACGAACGCGTTGCAGCAGTGGGCTCAGGCCGCGCCCGTCAGCAAGTTACTTTGACAACGCGCGTCGCGGGCGTCATCGATCAGGTGCTCTTCGAGGGCGGTCAGCTCGTTGAGGCCAATCAGGCGCTTGTCAAGCTCAATGCCGATACGGAGGCAATCGCGGTCGAGACCGCCCAAGCGCAACGCGCGCAAGCTGCTGATACGGTCGCGCGCTACAAACAGCTCAATGAAGGAACCATCACAAAAGTTGCCGTTGCGGAGGCCGATACAGCCCTCAAAGTTGCAGATGCCAATTTGCGTAAAGCGAAAGACGAGCTTGATCGCATGACGATCAAGGCGCCCTTCAAAGGCATCATGGGACTTTCGACGCTTGAAGCGGGCGATTATCTCGCAGTTGGTTCGCCGATCGCAACAATCGACGACCGGTCGACGATCCTGATCGAGTTCACGGTGCCGGAAGCCGTGGCAAGCTCAATGAAAGTCGGCATCCCAGTTCGCGCAAATCTCATCACTCGTTCGGGAGAAATCATAGACGGCAAGATTCAAGCGGTTGGGACGCGTATCGATCCCGTCTCCCGCACATTGGTGGTACGCGCCGAAATTCCCAATCCCGATCTGGGGCTGATCCCCGGGTCGACATTCTCGATCTCGGTACAGCTTCCGGGCCAGGACAGTCCGGTCGTTCCTTCGCTCGCGATCCAATGGGACCGACAAGGCGCTTTCGTCTGGCGCGTCACCGATCAAAACGCCGTCGAGCGCGTGAACGCCGCGATTCTCGATCGCAACGGCGATCGCGTCTACATCGACGCCAAGCTCAAAGCCGGCGATAAAATCGTGGGGGAAGGCGGCAGCTCGCTCCGCGACGGACAGACAGTCAGACCGCAAAGCTCCTGACAAGACCACGCGACAAAGCCATTACCCAGCATACAAGGAGCGCTTGCGATGACCGCGCCTGAGAATGACCGCGCTGCCGATGACGGCGGGTGGGTCGGTATTTTTGTTCGTCGCCCGATCCTCGCACTTGTGTTTAACCTGCTGGTCATCATTGCCGGATTTGCAGCTTACCAGGGCATCGAGGTGCGCGAACTGCCGGATGTCGATCGGCCGGTCGTTACCGTCCGCGCCGACTATACGGGTGCAACGCCCGAAAGCATCGACTCGCAGGTGACGGCCGTCATCGAAAGCGCTGTGTCGCGGGTCCAGGGCGTAACGAGCATCTCCTCGACGTCGTCATTCGGCTCGACGCGCGTGACGATCGAATTTTCGAGCAATACGAATCTCGATACCGCAGCTATGGATGTCCGCGATGCCGTCGCCGGTATCGTCAATCAGCTTCCCAAAGACATGGAGGACGAGCCCCGCGTCGTCAAAGCGGACGACGATGCGACGCCCGTCATCCAGATGTCGGTTTCATCCTCGAAGATGTCGGAAGGCGAGCTAACGGATCTCGTTAATAATGTCATCGAAGACAAGCTCGCAGCGGTCGAAGGCGTCGCCGCCGCGAATTCCTATGGCCTGCGTGCGAGAACGATCGAAGTTCGCGTCAATCAGGTGGCGCTCGCGGCCCGAGGCCTGAGCCTCGATGACTTGATTACCGCGATCGGCAAGGCGGCTGTCACCACGCCATCGGGTGCGCTTGAAAATACGTCTCAGCAACTTCTCGTTCGCGCCGAAGCGCCCATTTCGACGCCTGACGACGTAAGCGCGCTCGAGATCAATTCGCAGACGAAGGTGAAAGACGTCGCATTCGTTCGATGGGGCTTCGAGGACGCCACCGCGCTCACGCGCATCGACGGCAAAGCCGCGATCGGCATCGACATCATTCGCCAGGCGCAGGCTAATACCATCGATATTTCGAACGGCGTGCGCGCCGCCGTCGAGGACTTGCGCAAGACTCTTCCAAAGGATGTCACCCTCACGATTACCTCGGATGACGCAATCTTCATCCGGGAGTCGGTGCGCGAGGTCGTCATCAGTCTTCTGCTTGCCAACGCCATCGTCATCCTGATCATCCTGGCATTCCTGCGCTCGTTTCGAGCGACCATCGCGCCGGCCATATCAATCCCGGTATCGTTGATCGGTACACTTGCCGCCATCTGGGCGGCGGGCTTTTCCATCAATCTACTGACGCTTCTGGCACTTGTCGTCGCGACTGGACTCGTTGTCGACGATGCCATCGTCGTCATCGAGAATATCGCCCGGCACCGATTGTTGGGTGCCGGTCCAAGGGCGGCTGCCGTTCTTGGCACAAAGGAAATCGTCTTCGCGGTCCTGGCGACGACGGCGACGCTCGCCGCTGTCTTCATTCCGGTTTCGTTCATGCCCGGAATCGTCGGCAGCTTGTTTTCGGAATTCGGTTTCGTTCTGGCTTTCTCGGTAACGATTTCGGCGGCCGTCGCTCTTACGGTATGTCCGATGCTCGCATCAAAATTCGGAACGGGCGGCGAAGGCCAGGAGAGTCACGACGGCTTTCTCACCAATCTCTATATGGGCATCGTCGAGATTTGCCTGAAGCTCCGCTGGCTGTTCGTATTGCTTTGCCTTGCTTTCGGAGTGCTCGGCTGGTTTGCATTTCAATCCCTGAAGCAAGAAATAACGCCGTCTGAGGACCGCGGGATCATCAAGATCCGTTTGAATGCACAGCAAGGCAGCAATCTCGACTACATGGCAAAGCTCACCCAGAAGGTTGAGGACCTGCTTGTACCCTATCGGCAGAGGGGCGAAGTCACGAACGTCCTAAGCTCGATCGGCAATGGCGGCGTCAACCGTGCGATGGTTGTGGCGACGCTGGCCGACTGGTCAGAGCGCGAGCGGACACAACAGCAAATTCAGGCCGAGTTACAGAAGAAGCTTTCGGACGTTGTGGGCCTCCAGGTTCAAACGCAGACAGCGAACAGCTTGAACATCCGCGGCGGCGGCCAGGGCCTTCGCTTTGCGATCGTCGGTCCGAACTACGATCAACTTTCGGATACGGCCGTCGCGCTTGTCAACAAGATGCAGGCGTTGCCGGATTTCCGCAGTGTCCGCATGGACTACGACACGACGCAACCCCAACTCTCGGTCCGCATCAATCGCGAAGCAGCGACCAAGCTCGGCGTGCCCATCACCACGATCACGAGCTTGATCAATGCGATGATCGATTACCAGAAAGCCGCCGATCTCTTCATCGGCGACGACATCGTGGAAATTCAGGTCAAGGCCGGAGGCCGCCCGATTAACGATCCGGCGGATCTCGAGAACCTGTTCGTAAAAACAGCCGACGGATCTTTCGTGACGCTCTCGTCGCTGGTCACGATCAAAGAAGTTGCAATCGCTCCGACGCTTGGACGCGAGAACCGACAGCGCTCTGTCGGAATCACAGCGAGCCTCGGCGACGGCGTCGTTCTCGGAGACGCCGTCAAGGAAATGCGCACCGTCGCAGCAACCGTTCTGCAGCCGAACATGTCGATCACGTTGCTTGGCGAAGCAAAGACCTTGGCGGAGACGACGCAGAATACGTCGATCGTCTTTGGCATCGCGCTTTTCGTCGTTTTTCTCGTCCTCGCGGCGCAGTTTGAAAGCATCACGAGCGCGCTCGTAATTCTCTTTACAGTGCCGTTCGGCCTTGCGGCCGCAGCACTCGCGATCACGCTCACGGGCGGTACGCTCAACGTCTATAGCCAGATCGGCTTGGTCCTGGTCGTCGGAGTCATGGCCAAGAACGGCATTCTGATCGTCGAATTCGCCAACATCCGCCGCGACGAGGGCGCGACGGTCGATGCCGCCATTCGCGACGCAGCACGCACCCGATTGAGGCCGGTCATGATGACGATATCGGCTGCCGTTCTCGGCGCGCTGCCGCTAATCCTTGCTCATGGCGCCGGTGCCGAATCTCGCCTGGCTCTCGGCTGGGTCATTATCGGCGGCCTCGGCTTCGCGACGCTCTTCACACTATTCCTGATCCCGGTCGCCTATCGCATTCTGGCACCCTGGTCGAAACCGAGAGTGGAAGAAACTCGGCGTCTGATCGACGAGTTACGAACCGCACCGAGATAAGACTAGAGAAAACCGACGTTGTATTCAAAGGCTCTATCGCGTTGGCGCAAACCGCAACGATTTCCGTTTCAGAGCGTTATTGACAGAAGCGGGACCGATGTTTCTCGCCTAGGCTGATAAGAGGACGCATATGAGAAAGTGCATCAACTCGATTGCTGCTCTTGGAACGGCGCTCGCCATGATCGCAACCATTCCTGCGGCCGAGGCCAGCCCGCGGCATTATCGAGGCAAGCATTATTCCTATAATGGTCATCACGGCCATTATGGGGGTTATCACCATCGCGGGCGCGGATATTGGCATAATGGACGCTGGATCGCGCTCGGCGTCGGCGCAGCTATCGCGGCCGGCGCAGCGGGCGCCTACTACGATCGCGATTGCTATTGGCGGCATGGCTACCGCTATTGCGACTAGAATCCGATGCGGGACGGATAGGCCCCGGTTCTCGACAGAGGCCGGGGCTTTCTCGTGCTTCTTTCATGTCAACTGCTACTGAAAGGAGGGCTTCTTGATAGGCGCTTCGCGCTCCGCTTTTCACCGTTCAAGCCTTGGGCAACGGCCGACACATCAGATGTTCAGATCGCGAGTTTGGACTCGCGCTCCGTCCAATAAAGATCAGCGAGACGGTCGAGAAGCTTGTTGGGTAGCGGATGCGTGATAATTTCCGACTGCAGATAATCGCCGAGGCGAATGGTGGTGGGCATCGCCTGGGCCGCGACCGGCTGGAACTCTCCAGAGTTGCTGGAAACTCCAAACATCGAGTCTCGCGCAATCTGCGACATGGCCATCGACCATATCCATACTGCCATCCAGGGATGCATCGTAACTCCTTAAACGGGTGTGTGATTGAGAATAGCGAAGACAATCAGAAGCAGAACGGCAGCGCCGAGCAGGCCCGACGGCCCGTAACCCCATTCAAGGCTATAAGGCCAGCGCGGCAATGTACCGAGTACAGCAACCAGAAGAATGACCAACAATATCGTCGATAGGGTCATTGCGATTATCTCTCCAACAACTTGTCTCTCCAATGTCCGCACACACCGCTTTGTTCCCAGTTGTGTCGGCTATGCGGCTCAATGATCGCCGAGCAGAATTGAACAGGCGAATAAAAATCGGGATTTTCTGAACTCGCAGAAACCCTTCCGATGCACAGCGCCTAGCTGCGGCTGCGATCACTTTATGCGCTGGTCAAATTGGAACTGTCCCTGACTTAAAACGTTTTTGTTAGCATCTATGTCGCGCAATAGAGGAGGATGCAGTGAATTGGGATCGTATCGAAGGCAATTGGAAGCAGCTCAGTGGGAAAGTCAAAGAGAAGTGGGGTCAGCTGACCGACGATGATCTGACTCGCGTCAACGGAAATCGTGAGCAGCTCGAAGGCGTGCTCCAGCAGCGTTACGGTTACGCCAAAGACAAGGCGAAAGAGGAAATCGACAGATGGTCGAATAGCCTCTAGTCGGCACTTTCCCCCCAAGTTTTTGTAAGAAGGGCCCGGAGTCCGGGCCTTTCTTTTGTGGGTCAAACGGGCGACATTCCCTACGGCTTGCGAATCTTGCTAGCGATTCTCTCCGACGGTGGGAGAACAGCTATGGCAGAGATATTTTTCGCCGAAATGATTGCCGAATCGGAAGTCGATCACGCGACGTCGCGTTTGGAAGTCGCGCTCTCAGATGCCGCCGGGCGCGTACAGAAATTGAGCCTGGGCCCCGATGCCGTCGCCGCGCTCGTCGCAATCGCGTCCCAAGCACCGCGCTCGAACGCGTCCTCACCCGATCGGCTCACGAAGCTTCCGAAGTGCTACGCTGTCGGACATGGACGCCACGAACCAGTCGTCATGCTCCGATTTGAAGACGAGCCTGCCTACGGCCTTAGCGTGACGCAAGCCGAGCATCTCGCAGAGGCGCTATTGGAAGAGGCCGAGGCCGTTGCCGATACGAAGTACTGTATGCGCCAATAATGTGCTGCGCGCGCCTTGAACCCGCTGGGCAAGAGTGCCGAGTGGCCAGACCGGCGCATATGTCAAAAGGCATAGGCTTGATGGATAGTTGGCCGATTCATGTCTCGCAACCAACCGGCATCTCGCCCAATATCCTTTCTGCCAGGGCTCTCTAGGCCTCGGCAATCTCCTAGCTGGTGTAGCCCCGGCGGCATGTCCGCCGGGGTATTTCGTTGTTGAACAACCCGCACCGAACAATCCTATCGCATCGACTGCGATGGCTGCTCTCGGTCGGGTTGTCGGGTGAATGCTACTCGATGTTCAACACACCTCCCCGCCGCCCCCAGGTTAACGGGGAGGTGCACGGAACGCCGATACTGGCATCGCATTCCGTTGATCGCTCGCTTGTGCGCGCTTGCGTTGGACAGTTTCAAGGTCAGGTTCCGAATGCGGCCGAGTTGCGACTGCCAAGAAATCGTGATCAAGATTTCGATCGGTTACGACCTCTATTTATTCGTTCAACGCACGGGTCCGGAACCTGATGGCCGCCTACGCCGTTACCCTGCGTAGCAAAATTGGGAGTTCGTCATGCGTAAAAGGGCAATCAATCAAGTTTATGATGTGCTCAAGGCCGTCTACGATCTTGAAAAGGAATTGAAGAAGGGAGAGTTGTCTGCGGGGATCAACCGCGAAGACTGCTCAGAACATTTGAAGCAGGCGCGACACGAACTGCATCAGGTTCTGGACGAAGTGTATGCGTCGGATTTCCGTGCGCCAAAGGCCGCGTAATTTTCACCAGCCGGAGGCGCAAGACGTGGTGCACGCCAGCGAGAGTGCGATTGCAATCTGCCTATCGCGGCTGGACAGCCTCATCCAATCCGTCGGCCGTCTTCAAAGGGCACATGCGTCTCGCGGCACCAAGCCTTCGAACGAGCGATCTTTTCATGAGATCCGCCTCGCGAAAGCAGCTATTGAGGCCGACTATCAGGCGTTGAAGACGAAGCTCAATGAGGTTCGAGCCAGTCTCGCAAACGATGAGCAGCGCGCCAAATCGGAACGGCGGCGGATGCTTATGGAGAAGGTTTTCTCACGGTAAGCGGCGAACCGCCGGGCGATGCGGGTACCCAGACGGATTTCTGCACGACGTCTTACTTTGTCCTACTTTCGACATACCGATGTCGGTTGCCAGATAAGTTGCTCATTCCGCGCAACGATTCCGGTCAGGCGATGAAGAATCGCGCCGTGGCGATTCTGCAAATCCGTCAAATCCGCTATCGCTCGCTGCTTCCTCACGTCGGGCCAGGGCATCGTGGCCATCGAATAGATCTCGATAGAAAGCTCATTGATCACCTCACTATGCCAGAAGATGGCGTCCTCTACGGTATGTGCGTCAAGCGCCCGCTCGCAGCATTTCTGCAAGTGAGTTGCAGTGTCGTGGCTCCCTTGGGGCAGGGAGGCAGCTATTTCCGTTGGTCCTTGCCAGCGAGATTTGAAAATAAACGTGCTCAGAAACGCCCTGAAATCCTTGGCGCGCCAATTCCAGAAGCCCTTAAAAGGCGGTTCGGACCGGCTAGGTTTTGAAGATCGAGCGTCGGAATACATCGGACGGGCCTCCCATTCGTCTGACCAACGCTAGACGCTCGTCCCGCAAGGATGGTTCCCGGAAGGCCCGGCCTAATGCGCATTGCGGGGGCCATGCGACGAATCGATCCCAGCCACCGCCGCAGATGCAGGATAAATAGCCGGGCGCATCATATCCGTCGCATATACTAAACCGTGCGCTCCCCTCCGGTTGCCATTGAATTAAAGGCAACTTTTATTGCCCAGGGCGAATTGCGATCAGAAGCCGAACGAGGCCCGCATGCAGGATGCACCCCCCAAGATGCTGCAAGGACAAAAGAATTCGAAAATGCAGCAAGGACAGAAATCCTTACCCAAAGCGAATCCGACTTCTACGGTGCACCCTCCCGCGCCGCAGAGCCGAGGTCTATTGAGGAGTTGGCCGGCGCTCGCCGGGCTTCTCGCAACTCTCGCGATCATCGCGGCCGGCTACGCCTACTGGCACTATTCGGTGCTCCATCCTTCGACCGACAATGCCTATGTCCAAGCCAATATAGTGCCAATCGCTCCGCTGACGTCAGGGCTCGTGACCGAGGTCAACGCCAAGGAATTTGCAACCGTCAAAGCGGGCGATGTTCTAGTGCGACTCGATCCTGCGCCGTTCGAAGCTGCGCTCAAAGCGGCGGAAGCGAAGCTGACGCTTGCACAGCAGCAGGCGACCGGCCCAGCGGCGCAATCTCCCGCAGCCAAGGCCAACATCTATCAGGCGCAGGCTGGCGCCGATCAGGCACGCCTCGAACTCGATCATGCAACGATTAAGGCCCCTGTCGATGGGATCATTGGCAAGGTGCGCGTCCGCCCTGGGTCGATTGCCAAAGCCGGCATGAGTCTATTCCCATTAATCGATACTTCGAAATGGTGGGTCGACGCGAACTTCAAGGAAACGGACCTTGCGCGCATCGAAGCGGGTCAGAAAGCCACGATAACGATCGACCTCTTTCCGTCGCATGAGTTCAGCGGCGAAGTGGAAGCCGTGAGCCCCGCCAGCGGTGCCGCGTTTTCACTGCTGCCGGCCGAAAACTCAACGGGGAACTGGGTGAAGACAACGCAGCGGTTTCCCGTCCGCGTCGCGCTCACGTTGAAGCCGGGTGATCCCGAAATGCGCATCGGCGCATCGGCATCCGTCACCGTCGATACCACCAGCAAGGGTTCCGGCAGTGGCGCTCAGTGATACCGCCTCTGAAAGTACGGTCAGCAAAGTTCTAACTGCGACTGCCGTGCTTCTCGCGGTCCTGATGGTCATTCTCGACATGACCGTCGTCAATGTCGCGTTGCCGCATATGATGGGCGCACTTGGCGCGACGCCGGATCAGATCACCTGGGTTTTGACGTCCTACATCGTTGCCGAAGCGATTGTCATTCCGACGAGCGGCTTCCTTGCCGAGCGGTTCGGGCGAAAGCGCGTCATTTTCGTGAGCGTCGCCGGCTTCGTGGTTGCGTCGATGCTTTGCGGCCAATCGCAAACCCTGGCCCAGATGGTGGTCTTTCGTCTTCTCCAGGGCGCGTTTGGCGCGAGCGTCGTACCGCTCTCGCAAGCCATCATGGTCGATACGTTCGAAGCCCGGAATCGCGGGAAAGCCATGGCCATTTGGGGCATCGGCATTCTGCTCGGTCCTATCATGGGGCCGACGGTCGGTGGTTTCATCACGGACCATCTCGGGTGGCGATGGGTCTACTACATCAACGTGCCCATCGGACTCATCAATCTGGCGATGATCCTTGCTTTTTTGAAGCAAACGCCGCGATCGCGAGCGGTTGCGGATTGGATCGGCGCATTGCTGCTCGCCATCGGCGTCGGCAGTCTGCAAATGCTGCTCGACCGCGGAAACGGCGACGATTGGCTGCAATCGAATTTCATCATCACTTTGATCTTCGTCTCGGCGTTCTGCCTCATCGCATTCGCCGTGCGAAGTTACAAGCGGCCCGATGCCATCCTGCGCCTCAGCCTTTTGCGAGACCACAATCTCGCAACAGCAACGTTCATGATCATGGCTTTCGGCGTCGGAATGCTCAGCACGATTGCCCTGCAGCCTTTGTTTCTCGAGCACCTGCTCGGCTATCCTGCGAGCACGGCCGGCCTCGTCATGGCACCGCGCGGAATCGCGGTCGCGATGGGCATGGTCTTCGTGGCTACGACCATCAATCGCTTCGAGCCGCGGTGGCTTGTTCTCATCGGACTGACGCTCGCCTCCATCGGCACTTACGTAACGACCTGGTATAACCTCGATGTCGACATGTTCTGGATTATCGCGCCGGGAATCGTGCAAGGGCTGGGCATGGGAATGATCTTCGTTCCACTCTCGACGCTCGCGTACCAAACCCTGCCGCAAGAGGCATCGGACCAAGCCGCCGGCATCTTCAATCTCGCTCGCACGATCGGTGGATCAATCGGAATCGCGGTTGCTGCTACAGTGCTGACGCGAGAAAGCCACGCCAATTGGCAAAGCCTCGGTGCAGGAATCAATCCCTATAATCCGGCTCTTACGTCTTGGCTGGATACGACGGGCCTCAGCATGTCCGATCCACATACGCTGCAAATGCTGGCGATGGAGCTGACGCGGCAATCGACGATGATCGGATTCATTGAGGCGTTCGGATTTGTGACATTGAGCTTCCTGGTGCTGATTCCGCTCGTGCTTCTTCTGAGGAAGCAACAAGGCGATGGCCCGAGGCGCTCACCGATCTAGGTACGGCTTGGCAACTTGGTTTCACACGGGTCGAGCTTTTGGCGAACCGCCAAGAGGTTTCGGATTTCCGTCTCGACGAGCGCGTGATCATACGGCTTCTTGAGATGCGGCCCCTTCGCACAAAGCTCGCCGGCCTGCTCGGCCGCTCGGCGCGGCGTGCCTGCCAGAATTATTTTGGTACGAGGGCGGTTTTCGTGAACCCATTTGGCAACGGCAAAACCACCTGTCCCAGACTCCAACTCGACATCCGTCAAAACGACATCGACCGGTAAGTCCAGCTGATTGAGCACGGTCAGAGCTTCGCTGCTGCCTGCAGCCTCGATCACGCGATAGCCACAGCGACGCAGATAAGCGGCAATCGGCATGCGGACAAGGACGTCATCCTCAACAACGAGTACCGCGGCATTGCTTTTTTTTATCTCGAGTTCGGTCACATGGACCTAACGACTTCCCTAACCGGACTGTTCCGTCCGCGGCAACAACTTTCGCACCCTGGCTATCAGATCTGCAGTCAGAACGGGTTTAGAAAAAACGGCATCGAACGCTCGATCCATTCCGCTTTCAATGTTGGCCGATGCGATCGCGACTTTGATACGCGGGGCATGCCGCCGTATCCAATTTGCGAGTTCGACACCGTCGATGCGGCCTGGCATGCGAATATCGGTCACAACCAGCGCAATATCGGGCGTGGTGTTCAGGACGCTCAAGGCTTCGTCCGCGTTCGACGCCTCGACTACGGTGAACCCCGCCCGACGAAGATCATCCGCCATTGCAAGACGGATCAATATTTCGTCCTCAACCAGCAGTATACGGGCCTTGGGTGAGCCCCCCCTCTTTTTTGCAAGAGCCGCGTCGGCCATTTACTCCCTCACCCCCCATTTCAGGTTTTAGGATTCTAGGTGGGTAAGTCAGTAAATGCTTCGAGTGGGTCGATGGTTCCATCGCCCAGCCTGTTATTTAGCGAGGATAAAAAACCCTTCTCGGTCCATGCTCACGGGCGTGATTTTGTGACTATGTGTTAAAATCCTGTCCATCCATGGCTTCCCGTCACGCCGCCGAAGATCGCGACAAGTGCCAGTACGAGAAGTAGCCAGTGTGCCCGCTCGAGCCAAGGGAACGCAAGATCAGGCCGTGCGCTCGCCCAGTGGTGGAAACGACGATGGAGAATAAACGGCTCAGCGATAAATAGCACGAAGGCGAACAGCAGCCAGACGCCCACCATCGCGTGCATCCACCAGAATTCGGCAGAGGTAAACCGGTCCCAGACATCGAGCCGGGCCACCATATAAAGGCCGCTCAGGCCGACGATCAGGACGGCGGTGCGCGCTATCCAGATGAAACGGTGCTCTATTGCGCCAAACGCTTTCAGGCGATCAGGGCCCAGATCGCCGCGGCGCACGGCAGGCAAAACGACACTGGTTGCCATTGCAACGCCGCCAATCCAGATCACAACAGCGAGGACATGGAGTGCGCGGGCTAGGATCACATCATTCATTCTGCCACAGCCGTTTACGGCACAGATCGCTGCATCCTATGCAGATCCCGCCCTCGACAATTTGCGTTGGCGCAAAACCCTCCCCAGACCGGGGAGAAGCGGCTAGGGTGGCGCTATGAAACCAGGCCCTCAATTCTCGCGCAACGACCTATCCTCGCTCGCACTATTCGAAGGACTTTCAGCATCCGTCCTCGACGAGGTGATCGCGGTGACCCGTTGCCGCGCGATGGCTCGGGATACCCGTATCTTCAACCAGGGCGATGGACACGTCCGAGCGCATCTTCTGGTGGAAGGCAGCGTCCGCATCTCGCAAACCGGAAGCGATGGCGGACAGATCGTCGTCCGCTTCATCGGTCCGGGTGAGATGTTCGGCGCGGTGGCTCTATTCACCGATGGCAAATATCCAGCTGACGCGGACACGCTAACCGATGCAATCGAGTTTAGCTGGAGCGAGGCCGATCTCCTCAAGCTGATGAGCGCCCATTCGCAGATCGCAATCAATGCGCTCAAGATCGTCGGCAAGCGCATCCAGGAAGCTCAAAATCGGCTGCGGGAACTTTCGACGCAGCCGGTAGAGCGCCGTGTTGCGCACACTCTTCTACGGCTTTCCCGCCAGGCCGGGCGCGACACTCCCGACGGCGTGAAGATCGGTTTTCCGCTGCGGCGCAAGGACATCGCCGACATCTGTGGGACGACGCTTTTTTCGGTTAGCCGTCTCCTGACGACTTGGGAGAAGGCGGGCTGGCTCGCTACGCGTGATCAGCACCTGACGATCGCCAAGATTTCAGAGATCCAGCGGGTAGGCGACAACGACCGTACCTGAACTCGACCTGCGGTTTGCGGAGCAACAAAGCATCTCGACAGGGTTGCGCGTATTCATGGCGTCGAGAAATATTCAGTGGACGCGGAGAAGGGGCATTGCGGTGGAAATGACGGCCGTGGCCGGCAAGAGCAATACGGTGATTTGGACGATTGCATTTCGTCCTTTGTTTCTCGCTGCCAGCCTGTGGTCGGCGCTGGCGCTGGCTCTTTGGGTATTCGTCCTCATAGAAGGTTTGACGTTACCTAGCCGTTTTGCACCCATGGACTGGCACGTGCACGAGATGCTGTTCGGATTCATTTCGGCAGCCATCGCGGGATTCCTTTTGACGGCAATCCCAAACTGGACAGGGCGTGCACCGATCCGTGGACAGCCGCTTATCGGACTTGTCTTGCTTTGGATTGCGGGCCGAATTGCATGTTTCACGTCCGCATCGCTACCGGTCTGGCTCGGCGTCGCCATCGATTCCGTGTTTCTTCTTGCACTTTGTCTTGTCGTGGCTCGCGAGATTCTGCTTGCCGGTAATCGCCGCAATCTCATCATGCCGGTTCCGATCGCCGTGCTTTTGGTAGCGAACGTCCTGACCCACCTCGAGGCTCTGGGTGTCGGTGTACCGGCAGGTATCGGGCGGCGCCTCGGCATCTCGGCCGTGATCTTTCTCATGTCCGTAATCGCAGGGAGAATCATTCCAGCCTTCACGCGCAACTGGCTGTCAGTGCGCAAAGCCAAGAAGCTCCCGGCTCCCGCCGGACGGTTCGATCTCCTTGCAATCGCGTCTCTCGCGCTCGGTCTTCTGGGCTGGGTGTTTTTCCCGGTCTCTGCCGTATCCGGCGCAATTCTTCTGGCTGCCGCGGTTCTCAACGCTTGGCGGTTAGCGCGCTGGCGCGGACTCGCGACTGCATCCGAACCGCTCTTGGCGATCCTTCATGTGGGCTATCTCTGGATCGTGATCGGCGCAGGACTGCTCGGTGCCAGCATAGTAGGCACCCACGTTCCGGGACCTGCGGCAATCCACGCACTAACTGCGGGTGCAATGGGAACGATGGTGCTTGCCGTGATGAGCCGGGTTTCGCTCGGCCATACCGGGCGAACTCTCCATGCCGACGTCATCACGACTACAGCATATGCCTCGATTACGCTTGCGACCTTAACGAGAATAGCGGCGGCGTGTCTGCCTTCGCACTATCTCCCGCTCATTACGCTTTCCGGCGTTCTGTGGATTGCGAGTTTTCTGATTTTCGCCGTCTACTACGGTCCAATGCTCGTTTCGCCTCGGATCGATGCGTTACGCTGAAAGCGCAAAATTGTTCACTGCGCCGAACTGAACTTGTGCGACTACGTCCTCGGCAGACGTAGCGCTCACTTTTCGCGCATGAAGCGCAGCGCTGCATTGGCATCTTTCCGTCGACGATCGGCGGCTAAAACGATCTTGGTGACGTCGCTTCTTTCATCGAACTCGCGTTTACCCGTCCGCCTCTTCTGTATGATGGCGAGTGCGGACACCGCGACGAATGCAAGGCCCGCAACGATCCAAACAGTCATCCTCAGCCTCCGGTTGATGGCAGAAAACGTGTCGACTCAAATGGCGTTCCGAGCCAGAGATTGCCGACGTCTTGGCTTGCCATCAAGCGTCTGTCGACCGGCGCCAATGTTGGATCGACACGAACGAGAAGTTAACATCGGACGATGTTTTTGCCTCGTCCGGCGCTTCGTTTTCGGTTGAGCGCCCGTTCACAAGGAATTTCCGGATGTCGCAAAAGACGCGCGCGACCGAAATGCTGGATATCAGCGCCGTCGCGTATTCATTGCATTCGTATGACTACAATCCGGGTGCCGACCGTATTGGCGTTCAGGCAGCGGTTGCGCTCGGTGTGCCGGCGGGTCAAGTCCTCAAGACACTCATGGTCGTGATCGACAACAAACCAGCGTGTGCTGTCGTGCCTTCCGATTGCGAGTTGTCGATGAAGAAACTGGCTGCGGCGCTCGGAGGCAAATCTGCGCAGATGATGAAGCCGGCCGACGCTGAGCGCATCACCGGCTTCAAAGTTGGTGGCATTAGTCCGTTCGGCCAAAAACGCGATGTGCCGACGGTGCTGGAAGAGCGGGCTCTTGTTCTGGAGTCCGTGTTCGTCAATGGCGGTCAGCGCGGACTCCAGATCAAGCTCGACCCGAAGCGGATCGTCCTCGTTCTTAATGCCAAGGTGGCCTCGCTGATCGCCTCGGCGTAAGGCCGAATACGATCAGCGCGATCGCATGCATCATCTTCGATACGTTCGCGTTATCCGCTGATCCGTGAAGCACACGGCCGCGCGATGACGACGCATTTCGCGGTCATTAACGCGTTCTTCGCGCAATCCCAGCGAAGGTTTGACGCGCGATCGAAGTTCGAGAAGACCCGGCCATATTGGTTTTCCGCGGCTGCTTCCCAGTTGTCCACTGCGGCCTGACGAGCCCGCGCACTGCCCTCACCGAACAATCCTTTGCCTGTCGCAACACCTTCGAGGGCTGGCTTGCACACTCCGCGCCTATTCCAGCGTGCATCGGCATCGGTCGTCTGTGCTGCCATGCCGAGACCGATAAGAAGTGCAACAAAAAGCTGTCGATACATGGAAGATACTCCCCCGTTTTACGCGTCCGGGGATAGCTCCATGCTCGGATTGCGGTGTCAATTTGAGAATGCGCACACGTGAAAGAATTTGGTGTATTGCGGCGAACAAGTCACCGCTGACTGGGCTGCTGCCGTAACGCGGAGCGGTAAAGCAGGCGGGTCCACGCGACGGATCCGCCGCAGAATGCCGACATCCAAAAGCGGTCGGTCGACTGATGCGTTCGGCGGTTATGCGGCCCGGGGCGGGTCGGTGTCATCGTCACCCGGCGTCGACCTTTTCAAAGCGGCATTTCGCCGATCGGCAAAAGCCAAGACGCGTGGCGTGTCCGCCGGCTGCTCAACGGTGATGACGGTAAGCTTATGCTGTTTACCATCACGCGCAGTCCATGTGATTGACTGCCCGGCTGCGAGACCAATGAGGGCCACGCCGATCGGTGTCAGGACGGAGATCCTATCCTGGGAAATATCCGCTTCACCTGGAAAGACCAATTTCACCCGTCGTTGCTGCGCAGAATCCGATCGAAATTCGACGATCGAGCCCATGCGCACGACGTTGGCGGGAACAGAGCCGGCATGGACGATCTCAGCTCTGCCCATCTCGCTTTCAAGCTCTTGGGCAACGTCGGGAAATCGATCGAACGCCCCCAATGCGAGATCGGTCAGACGCTTAAAGTCAATATCGCTCACGACAATGCGCGGCTTCGAAACGCTTTCATTCAATTGGACCATGTCTCTCTCCTGCGCTGACGTGCAGACAGCGCGAAACCGCACCGGACTGGTAACTCGATGTTTATTGTGGGACGCCTCTGCGAGGCTGCGCTCCGCGATGGCTAGGCACGTACCCCCCGGGCTCGGGGCGCGCAAGGCCGAGCACCAGGGGCTACGCTTCCGCGAGCCGATGAATCCGAAGAAATGTGGCGCGAACTTTAGACATGCCTATAAATTGGGCGCTCGCCAATTTTTGTCAAGTCGGACCACATCGGCACAGACCGCACCGTCGAGGCAAATATAAATGCTCTTAAGGTCACGGAGTTGCGGACGATCTCTTGGTCATGCAGTCACGCGTGATGAATCGCCGGATGCGGGTTGAGCGTTGTCCGAGGCTGGCCCGTACAAATTCCTCGCACGGCTGACTTTGCCAGACTTGTCTGGCAGGATCCGATCGACCAGCTCGACCTCAAGTTTGACCACGTCGGAAATGCCTTCGCGCGCAAGCGACTGGTTAATGTAGGAGCGCAATCGCTCGGCCGAGAGCTGCTTTCCGGGTTGTGCGGCCGCGCGCAAGACGAACGTGTTGATCTCCGTCTGGAGAATTTGGTGTTCGGCAAGATTCGTTTCGTTGTCGAGGGCCGCTAGAAAAACATAAATGGGCAAGTCGCGGCTTTGCCCGTCGACTTCGATCCAAAGCCGATCTTTCGCACGGCCCCCGACGAACTCAATCAGCGGCAGCAGATTGCCACATGCGCAAGGGCGCGCACTCATCGTTACCATGTCATCGATCTCATAGCGGATGATCGGCTGAATGAGATTGTAGAGATTGGTTAGAAGAACCTTGCTTCCCGGCGTGCCGTTCGGCACTGGCTGATTATTGGCGTCAACGATCTCCAGAATGGCGAGATCACTGTTGAGATGGCTCCCACGGCACATGGGACAACCGCAACTGAGAGCCATGCATTCGGCCATGCTGTAGCTGTTGGTGACGTGAACGCCAAAGGCACTTTCTATGCGCTCAGCGACGGCGGGAGGAAGCGGCTCGCTCATGCTGTTCATCTGCTCGAGCTTACCGCCTTCGCGAAGTTTCAGCCGCCCGGCTTCCTGCTCGCGCGCCAGATACTCCAGCGAACTCGTGTAGCCGGTAATGAACGACGGCTGAAAATCATTGAGCCGCTGCACGATCTCCTCTATCGGATCGAATACCGACATACGCTGCAGTTTTAGATACGGCCGCGCAACGCGCGGAAAATAATTGAAAAACGTACTGCTTGGATAGAAACCCGGGCGCTGCGTTATGATGACCATTCGCGCCGGATTAACGAGCCTCCCGAGGTGCGGCAGAAATTTGCGTTTGACTTTATTGCCGCGTGCGAACTGCGCGGCAAAGCTCGTGATGATGGCGTGCTTGTCCTGCACGACCAGAGCCGGCTGACCCTGGCTGCCAGACGTGTGGCAGAGCGCATATTTGCCTTTGTAATAAACACCGAGATTTGCGTGGTCGGAAATGAACGCCTCGATATCCGAACGTCGAAGCGTCCTGTCGGTGAAAACATTATCGAGATCTGCCATCATCTCGGGCTTGCTGAGCGTCGGCAGATCCTCGATCGCGCAGGTTTCGAGATCGATGCCCTGCAATCGGCGACGGTAGAAAGGAGAGTTGTCGCGCGCGTAGCGAAGAAGATGGCGGAACCGCTGCTCCCTGAGTTCCATCGTCCGGTCAACATCGCCGGCGCGAGGGGGTATGAGTTTGTGCAGCTTCGTGCTGAGTTCCAGCAACTCCGAGGCCGCAGCCAAAACGCCCATCAGGGAAGACCTCTCAAGATGAATTTATCGTAGGGATACTACGAGTCAGGTTCGTTGGTCTTGCGACGAACGCGCCGAGATTGACAGATAGCTATCGCAATTGCATGCGATTGCTCAAACGGAGTGAATTTGGAAACATTCTCGGGTTCTTGCTCGTCTACGTGCGAACACAATTGTCGAGGCGCAAGCCTCTGGCCAAGGGAAAGTTTTTTCGAAAAGCGCGGCCTTGCCACGCCAGGAAACAAAGAGATCTACCCAAGTGGTCTGGACTTGGAACGGGGAGTCGCACGCAGCAGTTGACCGGGCAAAGGAGATCCAGATGGCACATTCTCTTGCCCATGATGATGCTTTCGCGCCCACGGCGCAGGATCGTGCTGGCGGACGGCCTCGCGACGCGGACTTTCGGGAACATCTGAGCACTTATCGCGGCTTCGTGAAGGGCGTGATGCTTTTCGCCGGTCACGCACTGGCGATCCTTATCCTCCTTTACTACTTCCTGATGTGAGGCGTCGGCGTTTGAAGCTGCAAATTTCGGAACGCGTGACGCTAGAAGCGGAACCGGATCGGGACGACAAGCGTTAGCGACAACCGGGTCTGCGGCAATTTGAGTCTCATGATATGCACAAGTCTCTTGCAAAGCACCGCCTGCACCGGATCGACCCAAATGGGTCAGATGGCTACTTTCTGTTTATCGCACTGATATCGGCGTTCGTGCTTTCGACGCTGGCCATCATCGTCGGATTAGCATTTGCACTGATGGCCTGACGAGCCGGCGCGCAGAGGCGGCTAACCCATCAAGCAGAATGCGAAGGGTTGGATTTTTGTCTCAATAGAAGAATGGGTTTTGGAGCCAATGAAAACGTTGGTTCAGGAAGCGAAGATCTTTTCCGCAAGGAAGCACAGTCATCAGACGCGGAAGCACGATACCGCCCCTTACACCGCGCACCTCGATGGCGTCGTTGCCATTCTGACGCGTCACGGCGTTACGCACCCCATAATCTTAGCGGCTGCATATCTGCACGATACGGTCGAGAAAACTGACACGAGCGTCGGTGAGATTATCGATCTGTTCGGCACAGATGTTGCGCGGCTGGTCTACTGGCTGACGGATGATGACCGTGGCAATCGAAAAGTGCGCAAGCTGATGTCGGCCTGGCGTCTTTCGCGGGCTCCGTGGGAAGTCAAGCTTATCAAGCTTGCCGATCTTATCGATAACACCCAATACATCGTCGAACACGACGCCGGCTCCGCGCCCGCCTACATCCTCGAGAAAAAGCAGACAATGTGGATGATGGCCGATGAGGAAGGAGAACGGATCATGCGCCTTCCTCTTTTCCGAGAGGCGATGCGAAATGCCGCGCCGGGTGTCTCCGACGCAGAGCACAGGGTTGGATGAACGGTCCTTTTTGCCACGCCCCCACTTTATCCGTGTGCTGTGATTAGATGTTCGGCAGCCGGAGCTAATACGCCACTTTACGAAGGTTGATTTCCAATAGGCTGGCCGACTAACATCCACCGCTTTTCAACTCACACTGCACGCGCTTTGAGAAATGCAAAGACCTTCGCGAAAAAACCGGGTGCTGGCAAAGATCGCGGCGCACATAGCAACGGGGCTTATTCGGACGGTGAAGGCAACGTCCAGGACAGTCCACGAACCGCCCGATCTGATAGAGAGACTGCGCGCGCAGGCGCCCTTCATCATGGCCATGTGGCATGGTCAATTTATGATGCTCGCGGACCTCAACACGCGAGAATTCGATGTCTCTGCCATGGTTGCGCGTCATGGGGACGCTGAAGTCATGGCGCACGTTCTAGCGGAGTTCGGCATCTCTGCCATTCGTGGCGCAGGCGCCGGCCGAAGGAAGCGGAACCGCGGCGGCGTCTACGCGCTCAGGGCCGCTCATCATGCTCTCGAACGGGGAACGATCGTTGCGATGACCGCGGACGTTCCCTCGTCGAAACCACGCGTCGCCGGAGAAGGCATCGTCACTCTCGCCCGCCTCTCGGGGCGACCGATCATTCCTGTCGCGGCCGCAACGTCCCGCTATGCCGTGCTCAATACCTGGAGCAAGATGACAGTCAACCTGCCCTTCTCGACACTTGCAGTCGTTGCAGGCGATCCGATTTTCGTCTCATCCGACGCAGATGAAGCAGCCCTCGAAAACGCGCGCGCGAATGTCGAAAAATCGTTGAATACCGTCACCGCTCGCGCTTACGAATTGGCCAGGGAAGCCAAACTACGGCCCCAAAAAGCTCAACGCAGCGCCACTCCACAACGCTCCCGACAATAGCGCCGCCTCCCAGCCTCGCTCGCTACTCTGCCGCAACCGGGTAGGCTGCTTTCGCCTGCTCGATCTGGCGGAGTCGCGTTTCTTCTGCGCCGATGTAATTCCGCGTCCGTGGGACGGTGTCGAGCTTCCTTGCAAGCTGAATTTGAAACACCATAAGTCCGCCGTAACGGAAGCCGGCTTCGGCAGATGCTAAATAGAACTCCCACATGCGACAGAACCTGTCGTCAAGAACGGCTTCCGCCTCAGCACGATGGCTGAGGAAGCGGGTTCGCCACGCGGCGAGCGTGTCGGCATAGTGAAGCCTGAGGATCTCAATATCCGTAACAATCAGTCCCGACTTCTCGATCGAAGGCAGAACCTCCGCCAGCGAGGGCACATGGCTTCCCGGGAAAATGTATTTCTCAAACCACGGATTCGTCGGGCTCTTGCCATCAAGTCGACCGATGGAATGCAAAAGTGCGATTCCGTCATCCTTCAGACTACGCCGAACGACCCCGAAGAACGTGTCATAATCGCGGGCCCCAACGTGCTCGAACATGCCGACGGATACGACGCGATCAAACGAACGATCGAGCGCCCGGTAGTCCTGCAGGTGGAAGTGCACGTGATCTCCGAGCTTCCTTTCGCTCGCCCGGCGTTCGGAAACTTTGAGTTGTTCGGGTGAAAGCGTCAGACCGGTAACTTCCGCTCCGCAAACGTCCGATAAATAGAGCGCCAAGCCGCCCCATCCGCTGCCGATATCGAGAACGGATGCTCCATCCGGAACAAGAAGCTTCGCCGCGATGTGCCGTTTCTTTGCAAGCTGCGCCTCTTCGAGGGTCTCTTTCTGAGATTCGAAATATCCACACGAATACTGCCGGTCGGAGTCCAAGAAGAGTGAATAGATGCGGTCGTCGATGTCGTAGTGATGATGAACATTGTGCCGCGCAAGTCTTTCGGAATTGCGCTGCCGCCATCCGTCGAATGCAGTCCGCAAGGCATGACGAACTCGTCCGAGTTGCGGCGGCGATAAAGCGTCGAGATTGTGCCCAAGCAGCTCGAGGACGTCATAGATCGAGCCGCCCGACACACGCAGGCGCCCGTCCGTATAAAGCTCGCCGAAAGCCAACTCGGGATTCAAGAAGAGCTCTCGCCCAGCCCGCCTGTCCGCGAACATGATCGTAAGCGGAAGCCCAGTACCGTCGCCCGCTTCCAGACGTTCGCCGTTGGGCAACTCAAGGGCAAGCGACCCCTGTCGAATACAGCTATTGAGTAGGGATTGAAGCGCGAACTTCATGTTGACCGCCTCAGCACGTAATGCTGCGCTGCGTAACTAACTCCGCGCGGCGCCTTCGAGTTCCACGGCTGGCCGCAACGTCATAGGAACCTAGCGTCTGAGAGTTCGTTTTCCAAGGGCTATAGCCGGGCCAGGAGTGCCCCTTGGCGATGGTAAATCGATTATGACGACGACAAAGAAAAAGAAAGGGCACGGGCGCGCACAGGCCAGACGACAGTTTAGCAGCCGAAGCCGCACCAAGCGCTGGTCGGCGGAAGTCACTCGCACCAGCGACGCGCTAGATCTCGAATCGAGCGTATTCAAAAAACGTAGACCAGAAGACATTGCGAAGTCGCTGAAGCGCTCTGCCGAACGCAGCCGCAGACGCAAGGGCACGCCGTTCCAATCCGCAATGTCGATGCTGACATTCTACATCAACCGGGCCGGGAAGAATTTGTCTACGAGCCGCCGCCATACGCTTGATCGTGCGAAAGGAGAGCTGCGCAAAGCCTTCGGACGCTCGCCCTAGTTCGTGCAGGGGAGAAAACGCCGATACGTTGATGTAGCGAGTCAGGGCAATCCTGATTTCGGCAAGATATCCCGATGGCGGGCGCCTGCGCCGTGCGCCGTCTTTTCCCAATGGAAGGGCCTGAAAATCAAGTCGACGACCGCACAATAGGCTGCCCATGACATGGCCAGCCAATAGATGGGCAGCCATACAGCAGACCAAAGCCTGCGCACCGAGCCCAGCGCCGTGACGATAGTCAGCAGCCACGCTGCACCATATCCGATTGCGAGGTGCCCGCCGCAAACCCAACGAAGAAGCGAGTTCGCCGGCATCAACTCACCGCCCGTGAGGGCTGCGTCCGCAAGCAAAATATAGAACCAGGGATGCACGAGAAATGATAAAATCATGCCGCCAATCATCACCTGAAAGCCCATGAACTGCCAGGTTCCGAGGTCGCGCCAAAGCTTCCGAGGATGACGCATGTGGACCAGATAAGTTTGTATCCAGCCTTTGATCCATCGGGTGCGCTGTCCGCGCCACGTACGCCAGAATGCCGGTGCCTCCTCAAGCGTCGCCGATTGAATGACCGTGACGTCATACCCCAACCGCGCAATTCGAATACCGAGGTCTGCGTCCTCCGTCACGTTGAATGGGTCCCATCCACCGCACTTCAACAGCAGATCGCGCCGAAAGTGATTTGACGTGCCGCCGAGCGGGATCGGCAGCTTGAGATAGGCAAGCGCCGGCAGCAGCCCCCTGAACAGCGCCGCATATTCAAGGGCAAATTGCCGACTCAAGAACGATTGGTTTGCATTGTAGATCGCAAGTTGTGCCTGCACGCAGGCCAACCGCGGTCCACCTTCAATGAATGCGTCCGCCGCCCGTCGAAGCTGATCGCGGTCGGGTACGTCCTCGGCATCATAGACGGTCACGAGAATTCCCCGGGCATCCTGCAATGCGTAGTTCAGCGCACGGGGCTTCGTCCTCGGCTGACCGGCGGGAACTGTCAAGATACGCATGTTCCGAGCAAGGCCCGCCCTGAGCAAGGCATGCCGCGTCGGTTGGTCTTGTTCCTCGGTTATGAACAGGATTTCAAGGCGGTCCGGGGGATAATCGAGCCACCGCATAGCCGCGACCAAATCCGGTATGACCGCCACCTCCTGGTAAACTGGAATCAGCACGGAGAATGTTGGAAGCCGAGTATCGAAGCGGCGATCGCCGACGGGCGCACGCCTGAATTTGGGTTGCCGCTTGAGCACGTGCCAAACGGCCACCAATCGTACGATAGCGATCAGCAGAAACGGCAGAGCCAGCGTCAGCGACCACAGGATGAAACCCGACTCATCGAGCAATATGAGCGCAGCCGTGAAAATCGCAGGCACGCCCAGCATGACCGTCTGCTGCCAGACCGGAAACGGGGTTGCTGCCGAAAAATCCGGCGCGCGGCGGCGGAGATCATTCACTGCGCGATCGAGCCGCTCAATCGCGCGTAAGAAGGGTTCCCAAGGGACCGAAGGGCGCGACTCGGCGTGAGACGGCTTATGCCGTCGCCTTGGACGCGGCGTCTCGTTTCGGCGCGCGGACATGAATGCCCCCATGCCGGTTCTGAACTCTACATTCTTCCGGCCGGGAGTGGAGTATATGCTCTAGTTTAGAACCAGCAACAAGACTATGACTTCGCATCTCATTTTCGTCGCGAGCGAAATCATATACTGCTGTGCAAATGAAAATCGGATCGCATGCATATCGACTGCTTGCCGTGCTGCTAGCGATAGCGCTTGCAGACTTTAGTAGCTTAGCGCTCGCACAGAATGCAAAAACACTCCCATCGCTTGCCGATACACAAACCACTCCTCAGAAGACCGACACCACCCCACGTCGCGTCGTCATTCGTTTTCTCACGGACAGCGATTTTCCGCCCTTCGACTTCTACGACGAGGATGGCGTGCTCGTCGGCTTCAACATCGATCTCGCGCGCGCGATCTGTCTCGAACTCAACACGTCGTGCGATATCAAGGCGCGGCCGTGGGATGAGCTTTTCGGGGGGCTGAAGAACGGCGAGGCCGACGCTGTTATCGCGGCGCACCGGGTAACGGCGGGCGCGCTGAAAGACGTCGACTTCACGGACCGGTATTTCCATACACCAGGCCGGTTTGCGGGGCGCAAGGATTCGCCCAAGGTCGAGATGACACCCAGCGGGCTCGACGGCCAGCGCATCGCAGTGGCCCAGGGTACGGCGCACGAAGCCTTCCTCAAGACGTTCTTTCGCGACAGTCCTCTGGTCGTTTTCGAAAATGCCGATCTTGCACGCGAAGCGCTTGCGGCGGGCAAAGCCGACTTTCTCTTCGACGATGGCATATCGCTCGCGTTCTGGCTGAACGGCACGCTCTCGCGGCAGTGCTGCGAGATGCGTGGCGGCCCTTATCTCGAACCGAAGTTCTTCGGCGACGGCATAGCTATTGCCGTTCCGAAGAACGATCCCCAAATCAGGCTTCTGCTGAATAAAGGTCTCGACCGGGTACGCGCTTCCGGCCGCTTCGAGGAGCTTGTGCAGCGCTACTTTCCGGTCAGAATCTATTGATATTAAGCGTTGCATGACGCTGGTACCGGAAAAGCAACCTAAATACGATGATCCGCCTCAATCGTAGCTGCCGGCAAGCTAGTATGGTGGACGATGGTCCGTAGCTTCGTCGCCGCACTCACAGGTCTTGGCTTCCTCGCAACGCTGCTGGCGCTGCCGCCGGAGCTTGCCGATGCGCGATCCTATCGAAGCCACGTGATTGCAAAACAGAAGACATATTGGGCGCGATATAAAGCAAGACATCGGGCTGCCACGAGAGGCCGTCGCAAGGCGCACCTGGGCGTACAATCACAGGCTGCCGTGACCCCCGGTGCGCCGCTACCGCCGAAACGACCTCTGAAACTTCTGACACGCGCCGAAATTCTCGCCTCCGATCCGGCGCGCCTCGAACGTCTGGGACGGCGCATCATCGTCGGGTTCGAGCGCTTCGATGAAGTGAGGCCGCTCGTCGAGAAGCGGGCCATCGCTGGTGTCTTCATCACCGATCATAACGTCCGCGGCCGCAGGGCCGATGACGTCGCGAAGGACATTCGGAGCCTTCAGGACATTCGTAAAGCGCAGGGTCTTCCTCGCTTGTTCGTCGCCGCCGATCAGGAGGGCGGATATGTCTCTCGGCTGTCACCGCCGCTCAAACAGCAACCGTCCCTCGGCACGCTTGTGGCTAAACTAAAAACCGACGCCGAACGGGAAAAATCAGTCCGCGACTATGCCGAGGTACAGGCGCACGAACTCGAGCGTCTCGGCATCACAATGAATTTCGGGCCGGTTGTTGATCTGCGGCTAGGCTCGCCGCGTCGTGACGATGGCGAAACTCAGCTCTACTGGCGCGCCATCGACAGCGATCCCTATCTCGTTGCCCAGGTCGCGGGCTGGTATTGCGACACGCTGACGAAATTCAACATCATCTGCACGCTCAAGCATTTTCCCGGCCTCGGACGCGTCGCGCGCGACACCCACGTGGTTACGGGGGACGTATCGGCAAGCACCGCGCAGCTTGAACTCAGCGACTGGGTTCCATTCCGCCGCTTGATGGGAAAGCCCGGCATAGCGACGATGGTTGGCCATGTCCGCGTCACCGCCGCCGATAAAGTGACGCCCGCTTCCTACTCCGACACAGTCATCAATTCATTCATCAGGGCCCGCACGGACGGCGATGTCCTGTTGATCACCGACGACCTCGGAATGGGCGCCGTGACACGCTCGAAGGACGGCCTCGGCGGCGTCGCGGTCAAGGCCATCAACGCCGGCGTCGATCTCGTGCTTCTCTCCGACGCCGCCAAATACTACGACACGGTGATGTCGGCATTGATAGAAGCCGATGCCAGCAATGAAATCGATCAGGCGCGTCAGATCGAGGCACGCGAGCGGCTTTCGAAGTACGTCTTCGTGGATGATTCTGAGCCTCCGTATGCTCCACCGCAGCAGGCGCAAAAGGAGCCTCAGCACGCGCCGCCGGAAAATTAATCGGCGGCGGTCGTTTGCGCCCCTGTTCCCTAGGGAACAGCCCCTAGTCCTCAACACTGCCAATTTTACCGCTTGCACGGGCTCCGATACGTGCACGCCGAGGACCCGACCATGCTCGACTTCGCCCACGGATTTCTGATGCGCAGCGCCGTGATGGTGCCCGCGCTGATGATCGTCAGCATCGGCGCCTGGTCCGCCCTGCGTAAACTACAAATGATGCGGCTCGACGAGCCGTTCGATGCAGCCGACATGCGCACTTGGCCGCTCGCCTACGCAATGGCCGATGCGGCTATTTTCGGTCTGGTGTTTTCGGCAATCGTCTCGGCTCTGGGCGACGGGCAGCTTACGGCGGCGGTGGGTGGCGGCGGCGCTGCCCTCGTCGCGATCGGTGCAGTTCCGCTTCTCATTGCGAAATGGAGAAGATGAAACGGCCGGCCTGCGGGCCGAGCCGGACGTCATACCCTATCAAAACGATGCAATCGGCTCGTTGCGATTCTGACCGCCCGCGATACGCGACGTCCGACAAAAATCCGACAGAACGAACGACTTCAATCAGATACGGCGTAAGGACACCGACTGAATGGCCCATTTGGAGAAATGAAGCCAGATGACCAGGTTCCTATCGCGGCGTCAGGCACTGAGAAGCATCCTCGCCGCGCCTGCCTCGGCCATTCTGGCGGAGAGGGCGCACGCCGCTGAGGTGACGCCGGCCGCCGCCGATCAACCGCCCGGCCAGTGCCGCCTGCTGCCCCAGGCCGTGGAAGGTCCGTACTACTTTGACCCGAAGCTCGTCCGTTCCGATATCGCGGAAGGCCGGCCCGGAATTCGATTGCGGCTCGAACTGCGTATCATCGAAAGTGGCACGTGCGCGCCGATCCCTAACGCGCGTGTCGACGTTTGGCACGCCGACGCGCAAGGCATCTATTCCGGTTACTCCGGCCAAGGCCCCAACTATGACACATCCACGAAAGGCGAGAGCTTCCTGCGCGGTACGCAGATGACCGACGAAGATGGCCGCGTCAAATTCAAGTCGATCTATCCGGGATGGTATCCGGGGCGCACGCCGCATATTCACGTCAAAGTCTTCATCGGCGAAACACGGGTCGCGACGGCCCAGGTCTATTTTCCGGATGAATTCAGCGCCCGCATCTACACGACGTACGAGCCTTACAATCTGCGGTCCATCTCCGACACGACCAACGACGAGGACAGCATTTTCCGCGATGGCGAGCGCGATGGGGGCGGCACCGTTCTCGCGGTGAACCAGGACGGCGACACGGTTTCCGCGGGGCTGCTCATCGGCGTCGACCAGACCGGCGAGGCCGCGAACTACGCCGAACGCGGATTTCTCCGGCGCATGCTCGGTCTTTGAACGACGCCCCGCGAGAGGCAGCACGGCTAACCACGCTTGACTCGCGATTGTCCGCATGGCGATTGATTGGGGGAATTAGATTCGGATCGCGGCTCGGAGACATAAGGCGATGGATACGAAATCACTCATCATCGGCGTGCTCTTGGTCACCGTCGGCGTGCTGAGCTACCTCCTCTACGACGCCAACCAAACCAAAGTAAAAGTCGACCTGCCCGGGATTAAGATCGAGGGGCGGTGAAGCCGCAAGCTAAATCGGCCCAAATTATCTATCCCTAGATTAGCGCTTGTAGACTTCGAACTGCCTCCGCAATTGATCGACAGACGTTGTCATGATTTCCCAGAATATCTCGCAACCCCTCGCTGTTGGGTGCGACTGAGATTTCATCAAATGTCTCAGCGCCAATACCTTGAAGTCCTGCTCGAACGCGCACTGTCTTGGGCATAACCGCGATATATTTGTACGCTTCTATCGTTGGCTTCAACGCGCTCGCACCCAACAATCCTAGAGTGTCAAGGTTTGCGTTAAACAGTTTTGAAGTTTCTGCCTTTTCGATCGAATGGCCGCCGTTGCGATTTGAGCGACTTAAGTTTCTGAGAACCTCTAGCCGATTTCCGATCACATTTGCCACACCTTCAAGTTCTGTAGACAATGCAATCGCAAGCTGACTCCTGCGCTTCTTTTGCTCCTCGGCAGCCTTAATTCTTTCATGCCGAGCGGTGAAAAAATACGTCAAGAATGCCCCCAAAGCGCCGACTAGAAACGGACTTACTGTCTGAAATAGCGTAACGCTATTGGCGGACGAATTCGCTATTGGTTGAGCAGCACCAATCCCCAAGGAGGGTTCCTCAATAAAAAGACCAACCAGAATGAGACAAAAAAATAATGATCTATGCATTTCCTCTCAGCCCCCGCACTTCCTCCCTCACCATCACATCCGCAATAATCCGATCCAGCAGCAGGCACGTCCGCTTCCATAAATCGGAACCCTTGCGATAATCCGCGGCAGCGTAGAAATCACAGCGGCCCGCCTTGAAAAGCTCGACGCATTTCGCGTCGCTCTCGTCCGGCCCGTGCACGGCAATCGCCTGCCCGCCGTTCTTTTTCAGAAGCGCCATTGACGGCACGTCCGTGTCGCCGTCGCCGAAATAGATGAAATTCGAAAACGGGATCGGCCTGAGCGCCTCGGACATGTGCGCGTTGATGCTCTGGCTCAGATCCTCGAGCCCCTTGTTGATGCGGAACAGGAACTGCGTCTTGCCGGTGTCGGAGATGACGCGCTTCGGAAACGGCAGGTCGTAGGCGTCGAACCAGTATTCGCTTGCGAACACGTTGGCGAAGTGCGGATAGATCTTCGTACCCTCGATGATCTCGGTCAGCCCCGACGAGATCAGGTAATGCTTGACCGTAATGCCGCTGTCGCCCGCGCGTTTCTTCACGTAGGCATGCATCGCATCGAACCAAGCCGTCACGCCCGGATAAAGATCCACCTGCTTGCCTTGCGCGACGAGATCGGCGCGGTCGATGCGAACGCCCTTCTCCTTCGCCTTCTTGTAGAGCAGGTGCATGTAGGTGATCAGCGCATCGGCACGCTCGGCCTTCGAGACGCGCGAGCACTCGTCCCAGAACGCTTTCGGATCGATGCCGAGCTTCGGCAGGAACGCATATTCCTGCATCGGCTTCGGCGACAGCGTGCCGTCGAAGTCATAAACGAGGGCTATGATTTTTTTGTCGGGCGAAGGGTCTTTCTTTGGCGCTGGCGACTCGCGTTCCGCGAGCCGGCCGCCAGCGCCGGACTTGTTGCGAACGCCTCGCGATTTAAAACGGCTTTCTTGCTCGACCATCGGCCGCCTCTCTCCGCCTACGACTTGTAGAGGGGAAAGAAGCGTGATTCGGGTGGCGTTAGTAAGCCGCGCGGCTCAGCTTTCCGACCGACCGGCGCAGATTTTCCCGTACGCCGGAAGCGTCAGTGCTTGCACCCCGGTCCATGGACATGGCCCGGCTCACCATGCGCGGCGCCATGATCGTGGTCATGGTCATGCCCGCAGCCGCACGAGTCTCCGTGTTCGTGGTGGTGATGGTGGTGGCTGTGATCATGGCCGCAGCCGCATGAGTCGCCATGTTCGTGGTGGTGATGGTGGTGGCTGTGATCATGGCCGCAGCCGCATGAGTCGCCATGTTCGTGGTGGTGGTGCGCTTCGGGATCGACGAGCGCTGCGCCAAGTTTACGCTCGATTGCAATCGCCATTTCGCGCGGACTGTCCTTATCCTCGATCAGCAGACCCATCACTTCCGCACCAAGGCGCATGTCGCCGACCGCGCCAAGATAGTGCCGCCTGAGACGACCCTGGCGGTCGAAGATCAGCAGCGCGGGCGTACCCTGCAGCTCGTAGGCCGTCATCGTTTCGGGCAGCTCCTCGCCATTCGGTTTGTCGAGCGCCACAGGAATCGTGATCCCGTTTTCCTTGAGATAGGCCTCAACTTTCTCCGGCGTCTGCTCAGCGAATTTCTCGAACGGCATGTGCAGGGCGAAGACGGCGACCTCGTCCTCCTCGAACGCACGGCGCAACCGCATCGCCTGCGGCAATCCGAACGTTTGTGAGCCCGGGCATTGAAGTTGCCAGATCGCGATTACCACGACCTTGCCCTTCTCGGCTTTCAGAGTGCGCTTCTTGTCGGAATTGAGCCAGCGCTGCGCGATGATCTCAGGCGGGTGTTCGGGATTGAACATCGAATGATCCTTGAATGGCTTTGACGATACATAGCATCCCGAAGGTCACCCTTCAGCCATGCCTTCAGTCACAGTTTCCGGATTTTTGAGGACCTGCAGGCTCCGCGTTGGCCCGGCACGCAAACTTCGCCGGGATTTTGCAAGGCTGACCGACATCCATATCGTAGATGCGGAAATGCACCGGGCATCCGCGCATGACGTTGTAGGCTGAAACGCAGCCGCTCGGCGTCGGTAACGAGGGCCGCGAACTGGCCGTCAGCGCCATGTTCATCCGATTGATCCAGCGGTCTTCGACGATCAGCAGATTCGCACCATTGGCCCCGACCTCGTTTGCGATGGTTTCCGGAACCTGCCGGTCCGGCGAGACCCCAAGGAGGAAACGGCTCGACGGCTCGCGAAAGCCGACAAGATCGACCGTGTTTGCCGGGCAGCCCGCAATGGCGCGCTTGATCTCAGTCGATGGCCAAATCTTGTCGATCGACGGCAGCACTAAGCCGAGCAGCGTCATCGCGAACAGAGCCAACGCCGCGACTCCGATCGTGGCCCAGCCGCGTAGCAACCCTTCGTGCACGAGACGCCCGCTCCAGACGAACAGTGACGCGATGATCGCGATCAGGACGGCGGGCACGACACCCGGAAGCTCGTGCGCAAAACCGTAGACCGCCGCGAATACCGCGAGAGGTATCGCCGCGAGCGCTGTGGGCCATACGAATATGCCCCCTTCCGGCCGCTTACCGCCGCCCGTCTCACTGACAACGACCGACGCAACCGCAAGCGCCAATGCCGGAAACATCGTCTGCACCATGTAGGTGCCAGGCTTCGACGACAAGGCTTCGAGATAGACGAGATATCCAATCACCCAAGCGAGCAGAAAGCGTGGCAATCTCTGGTCGCGTGTGGCCCAAAAGCGTTTGAATGCCGTGCCGAGCAGCGCTATGCCCGGAAGAAATCCGAGCAGCAGCGCCAGAACAAACGTTCCCGGAAACGCGCGCAGCTTCATGTCCTGCGCGCCACCGAGCGCCGCCAGGAATTCGCGCCAATTCATTCCCGCGAACGGCGTGCCATCCTGATGCGCGCGCACGAGCAGCCACGGAGCGGCGATCGCGAGCGCTACCGGAATCCCGACAAGCGGCCGCAGACGTTTCAGCCATGAAAAATCACGATCGAACGCATAAAGCGCGATCAGCGTCGCGAAAACGAGAATGGGCACAAGCAGCGCATTGATGAGCATCCCGGAGCCGACGGCCGCCCAGAAAAGCAGCGCCAACACCGTCTCGCCACGTTTCGAGAATCGCCGCGGATGTCGGACAAGCGCGTCCGAGGGTGTCAGGGGCCCGGCCGTCGTATAGAACCAGGCCAGCGTCAGCATCGCGACCGTGGCGGGAAATAGGGACAATCCCTCCGCGATTGCAAGTTGCGATACGAGCACTGTCAGAGGCGCCACCGCAAACAATGCAGCAGCGATCAACGCCGCCTCCGCACCGACGATGGCACTTCCGAGCCAGAACAGCGCCAACACCGCCAACGTCACAAAAATCAGGGAGGGTACGCGATAGACTCGGATGTCGCGGGCATGCGCTTCTCCCGCAAGCGACCGGCTCAGTCCTTGTGCCCAGAACGTGCCGATCGGACGATATTGATGCACGACTGTGCCGAAGCGCGGATCGGTCCAGTCACCCTGCGCAACCATATTGCGCGTCGTCTCGGCATAGATGGCTTCGGTACGATCGACGGCCGGAAGGCGAACAAAACCCGGCAAGTAAACGGCGAGACACAACAGTAGGAGCGCCATCGATGCTGCTTGCGGCCGCGACGCGAGCGCGGCCCATCCCTCCGTTAACGAGCGGCGACGCTCCACCACAATCTTCTCCCAAATCTTGACAGGCTTTTCGATCCGGGGTGTTTGCGCATCCTGAACCGAAAAACGCAAGAGGCGCATCTATCGCATGGCAGAAAAACCGTCCGACCGCGCCGGCAAACGCGCGCGCCTGATCGAACTCATCAAAGTGCGGTCGTTCCAGGAAGGACCGGCGTTCAAGCTCGCCTCCGGCAAGACCTCGCCGTTCTACTTCAACATGAAGCCGACGATGCTCGACAGCGAGGGGGCTTATCTCATTGCATCCCTTATCCTCGATGAGATCGAAGGCGTCGACGCCGACCTGATCGGTGGGCTCGAAATGGGCGCCGTGCCGATTGCGTCGAGCGTCGCGGCAATTGCCTACACGCGCGGACGCAAGCTGCCCGCATTCTTCGTCAGGAAGCAGGCGAAGGAACACGGCACGCGCGCGCTCGTCGAGGGCCTTGCCAAAACCGAACGTATGGCAGGCAGGAAAGTCATCATCGTCGAAGACGTGACGACAACCGGCGGCTCGGCGCTTAAAGCTGCTGAAGCGTTGAAAGCGGAAGGCGCGACGGTCGTTCGCGTCATCACCATCGTCGACCGGCTCGACGGCGCGATGCAGATTTTCTCCGACGCCGGCTTCGCGTTCACGCCACTCCTGACGCTCGAAGACTTCCGCAGCAAATAGTCACGTAGTCACGACCGCTTCTGCTGAATGCTGCAATGAAGCGGCTTCACCCCATGTGCTTCGTCAGGAAGTCGCGCACGCGGCCCCACGCAAGCTCGGCGGACTTGCGATCGTGCACGGAGCGTTGCTCGTTCATGAAGGCGTGACTTGCATCGTAGCGATACGCCTCAAATGTCTTGCCTGCGGCCTTCATGCCCTTCTCGAATTCGTTAGCCTTTTCGGGCGTGACGAAATCGTCCTCGTTCGCGAAATGCGCCTGCACCGGGACCCTGACGTCGGCCGGTTTGACAACAGTCTCTGGCGGCAAACCATAGAAAGCGATGGCGGCAGAAAATTCCGGCACTCGCACGGCCCCGAGCACGGCAACCGCGCCGCCCATGCAGAAGCCGCAAACGGCAACCTTGGGGCTCGAAACCAAGAGATATTGCGCGGCGCCCCGTACGAGTTGATCGGTCGCTTCAAGAAAATTCAGCGAATTCATCTCACGACCCGCAGCCTCGGTATCGTGATAGGGTATCACCGCACCGGCATAAAGATCCGGGGCTAAGGCATCATAGCCAGCCAGCGCAAAGCGGTCGCAGATGCCCTTGATCTGGTCCTGCAGTCCCCACCATTCCTGAATGACGACGACACCCGGCGCGTTGGCCTCGGCCGACTTCGCGAGATAGCCCTCGCCAGTCTTGCCGTCAGGGCGCATGAATGAAATTCGAGTACCCATTGCCTCTGTCTCCGTTCTGCTGCGTCATCCCGCGGCATGTGTATGCGCCACAACGCCGATGATCAACGCTTTGCGAGCCGAAGGTTTTTCCAGTCAAGCTACCCGCATTCACGTCATGGCCGCCCTCCGAGGCGGCCATCCAGAGCAACTCGTTCGATAAATGCGGGCTTTGCCCTGGATGGCCGGATCAAGCCCGGCCATGGAGTGGATATGGGCTCATTCCGCAGCCACCGGCCTGCCGACTGACGGCCCCGCACTGACAACGTCGGCGTCAACGTGGCGGGCGAACTTCGCGAAGTTCTCGTGGAACATTGCCGCGAGCTTGGCCGCTGCCTCATCGTAGGCTTTCGGATTAGCCCAGGTTTCGCGCGGCGTCATGACTTTGGAATCGATCCCCGCAGGCGCCAGCGGCACTTCGAAGCCGAAGACCGGATCAACGCGCATCGCCTGCTCCTTGAGCGCGCCGGAAAGCGCCGCATCGAGGAGCCCGCGCGTGACCTTGATCGGCATGCGCGTTCCCTCGCCGTACTTGCCGCCGGTCCATCCGGTATTGACGAGCCAGCAATCGACATTGTGATCGGCAATCAACTGACGCAGCAGGTTGCCGTAAACGCTCGGATGGCGCGGCATGAACGGTGCGCCGAAGCACGTCGAGAAGGTCGGCGTCGGCTCGTTGCCCATGCCCTTCTCGGTCCCCGCGACCTTCGCCGTAAAGCCCGAGAGAAAATGATACATCGCCTGACTCGGCGTCAGCTTCGCGATGGGCGGCAGTACGCCGAAAGCATCGGCCGTCAGCATCACGATATTCTTCGGATGGCCTGCGGTACCGGTCGGGCTGGCGTTGGTAATGGCATCAAGCGGATAAGCCGAGCGCGCGTTTTCAGCGAGCCGGTTGTCATCGAAATCGGGAACCCGTGTCACCGGATCGATGACGACGTTTTCAAGCACGGTCGCGAAACGGTTCGATGCCTGCCAGATCTCGGGCTCGGCTGTTTTAGACAGGTGGATCGTTTTTGCGTAGCATCCGCCCTCGAAATTGAAGATGCCCTTATCCGACCAGCCATGCTCGTCGTCTCCCAGCAGCTCCCGTCTCGGGTCGGCCGAAAGCGTTGTCTTTCCGGTTCCGGAAAGGCCGAAGAAAACCGCCGAATTGCCATCCTTGCCGACGTTCGCCGAGCAGTGCATCGGCATCACGCCTTTCGCCGGCAAGAGGTAATTCAGGAATGAGAATACGCTTTTCTTGATCTCGCCCGCGTAACTCGTACCCCCGATCAGAACGATGCGCCTGGAGAAATTGCACGCGATGACCGTTTCGGTCCGCGTGCCGTGATAGAGCGGCGCAGCACGGAAACTCGGCAGAACGACGACAGTGAATTCGGGAACGAAGCTATCGAGCTCCGACGATTCCGGGCGGCGGAGCAGATGCCTGATAAAGAGCGCGTGCCAAGCATATTCCGTTACGATGCGTGTGTTGAGGCGATGATCCGAATCCGCTCCTGCAAAGAGATCCTCGACGAAAATCTCCTTATGGTGCGCAAACGCTATGAAATCCGCAAGCAGCCGTTCGAACGCCTCCTCCGACATTGCCTTGGCGTTGTCCCACCAGATTGCCTGGTCCGTTTCGCAATCGCGGACGATGTACTTGTCTTCGGCGGAGCGTCCGGTGTGCTGTCCCGTTTCGACGACGACGGCACCGCTTGCTGCGAGACACCCCTCGTCCCGTCGGATGACGGCTTCGATCAGCTCGGCCTCGCGCATATTGCGACGTATCTTTTGACTTGGCGCGATCGGAAACAATTGGATGGTCATTACGGAGTGTACCCCTGCCGATCCGAGCGCGGCGATCTGCCGGTCGGATGTAAATTTCGCAATTACGCAGTCTCAAACCGCATCAATGATGCGCATACTGCAGGCCCTTTAAGGCGGATCAGCTGCTTAAAAAACGAAGACGGTAAGCTCAAGCTGTGCGATGGTCCTAGCCGTTCTGCCGCACGATAGAATTCGTAACACTATGTTACCGCTAAAAATATTCGAAGATTGCATGTCGAGCAACAGCCGCGAGGAATCAAGTAATCAGGTGACCACGGCAAAATTTTGCGCAAGAATTTCTTCGGCGTTGCTTGCAGTTGCGACTTAGGTCGCATATTCAGGTGGCATTCAGCCTCCGGCGTCCATTGGACGTAGCGCCACAATTGGTCCACCATGCCGCCATAAGCGCCAGATGCAGCGCGGGGCGAGGGCCCTCCGCACCTCGGGGCTTGAGAGGAAAATATGAAGGAAAAGAGCACCATCGCACTCGTCGACGACGAGCGGAACATTCTGACGTCACTAAGAATGGCCCTGGAAGCGGAAGGCTATAAGGTCCGCACCTACGGTGACGGCGTATCGGCGCTCGAGGCCCTGACAGAAGAGCCCGCTGATCTCGGCATCTTCGACATCAAGATGCCGCGCATGGACGGGATGGAACTGTTGCGCCGGGTCCGACAGCAATCGGCAATGCCGGTGATCTTTCTCACTTCCAAGGACGAGGAGATCGACGAGCTCTTCGGGCTCAAGATGGGTGCCGACGATTACATCGCAAAACCTTTCTCCCAGCGCCTGATCGTCGAGCGCGTGAAAGCGGTTCTGCGCCGCGTTTCGCCGAAGGACGGAACAACGGTCGAGGATGAAGCCAAGCGAGTCCTCGAGCGCGGCAAGCTCAAGCTCGATCCGGAACGCCACACCTGTCATTGGGACAGCAAGCCCGTCACGCTGACGGTTACGGAATTCCTCATTCTGCAGGCGCTCGCGACACGGCCGGGCGTGGTGAAGACACGCGACGCACTGATGGACGCCGCTTACGACGATCAGGTCTATGTCGACGACCGCACGATCGACAGCCACATCAAGCGCCTGCGCAAGAAATTCAAGCAGGTCGATGACGATTTCGATGTGATAGAGACGCTCTACGGCGTCGGCTACCGTTTCAAAGAATAGTGGGCACGCCGCCGTCAATGGGGATTGGATGGCGCTCGACAGCAACGACATAGCCGTTAGCGCAGCGCTACCCGGCGCAACCGCGAACACACCGCAGCCGTCCGCAGTCGAAGCCGGACCACGCTTCGACGCACGTCGACTTCTGATGGCGGCGCTGATCGGTGCGGGCAGGCTGATCTCGCGCGGCTGGATCGCACGGTCCATCGGGAAGAACTTGAGGCGACGCATTCTGCTCGCCAACCTGCTCGGCCTCGCGGGCCTCCTGTTTGCGATGCTCTACCTCAGCCTGCATCACGGCTGGCTGCTGGATGCCAAGGTCGACGTCGTCAAGACGGTGTCGCGCATCACGTCCGAGGCGATTGCCTATCGTGCCGTCAACGAGCGGGCGATCTTCGATCCTAACCGGCTGCCCGAAAAGACGACGACGTGGGCACAACGCGACGACGCTTTTGCCGCCTTCGAATTGCCGATCGATCCGCACCAGGCCGCCGTCGTATTGAGAAAACTCGTCGGGCCTGCAAGCCTGAAGGCACGCATCTATTCGACCAAAGGAACGCTGATCCTCAACAGCGAAACCTTGTTTTCCGACGATCCAAAATCCAATGCCGGTGCGGATAACAGCCAAACTCCTCGACTTAGGAACTTTTGGACACGTCTGAACTACTGGGTGATCAACAAAGAACTGAAAGTCTATCGCGAGCTTGGCACAGCAAACGGCTTCCTCTATCCCGAGGTAAAGAACGCCGCGCAACGCGGCATCGAAACGCCGATCCTTTTGCTCAACAAGCGTGGCCAGCAGATCGTGTCGATGGCCGAACCCATCAAACGCGGCAATAAGATCCTCGGCGTACTCCTCGTTTCGACAAAACCCGGCGACATCGATGACGTGCTATGGGACGAACGCTGGCTGATCCTTCAGATTGCGGCCATGGCACTGCTCGTTGCCATTGGCAGTTCATTGGTGCTCGAAAGAACGGTCGCGGTGCCGATGCGGCGACTCTCGGAAGCCGCCTACGACGTGACGCAGAATATCTCTGCGCGTCAGGAACTGCCGGATCTGACGGAACGCCGCGATGAAGTCGGTCAGACGAGCCGCGCGTTCGTCGCGATGACCAACGCGCTCTACCGGCGAATCGAGGGGAGCGAAAGATTTGCGGCCGACGTGGCGCATGAACTGAAAAATCCTCTGGCCGCGGCGCGATCGACCGCCGAGGCCCTCGCCTACGCCAAATCCGACTCCGATCGAACGGAACTCGTCCAAGAGATTCAAAGCGAGCTCAAACGCTTGAACCGACTAATCAATGACATTTCCAGCACATCAAGGCTCGACGCGGAATTGGCGCGCCAGCATATGGAAACGGTCGATGTGCGCGGTGTACTCGAGAACGTCAATGGCCTCTTCACGGACATGCTCGCCGACGACACTCGGAAGATCGACTTGATTATCGATCCGGCACCTTCGTCATCATACAAAGTGCGCGGCAACGATGGGCGGCTTGGGCAAGTCTTCACGAACCTGATCGACAACGCGCTGTCGTTTTCACCGGAAGGCGGCAAAGTGACCATCCGCGCGAAGCCCAACGCAACCAAGATCGAGATCACTGTCGAGGACGAGGGGCCCGGAATACCGCCCGACAAGCTCGGCCAGATCTTCGACCGATTCTATAGCGACCGCCCGCAGACGGATGCCAAGCGCGGAAAGAATTCGGGGTTGGGACTTTCAATCTCGCGCGAGATCGTGGTTAGCCATCATGGCGAAATATTCGCTGAGAACCGATCGCAAAACGGCTCGCCGCCAATGAACGGCGCACGTTTCACCGTGCGCCTCCCACTGATCGTCAACATTGGAGACGGGCTTGCCAGGCGAAGCTGATCGCATTCACGCGACGGCTATTGCGGTCGGTGGCCGTGGCGTGCTGATCCGCGGCCCTTCCGGAGCGGGAAAATCTGACCTTGCGCTAAGATGTCTGGCATTCGGTCCCTCAACACTTCTGCGCGATACAGTAAAGCTCGTCGCCGATGATCAAGTCATCTTGAGGAACGATCGCTCGCGAACCTTGCACCGCCTCATCGCGTCGGCTCCCGCGACATTACGCGGCAAGATCGAAGTCCGCGGCGTCGGCATCCTTGAGGTTGCCGTCGAGGATGAGGCGGAAATCGCGCTGGTTGCGGATCTCGCGCGCGAAAGCCCCGTCGAACGATATCCGGACCCTTGGCCGATGATTGTAATATCCGGAGTCGAAATTCCCCTGATCCGACTTTTGCCTTTTGAGAACTCGGCGCCACTGAAAATATTCGCGGCACTTGACATGGTGAGCCTGCCACGTATCGAAGGTAAGGACTAACTCCTCCTAGAAATCTCTTGCGCAGCCAGCGAACACTTGCCACTTTCCGCGCCATATGGCGAAGCATGTCGAGCTGTCGCTGAATGAGAATTTTAACGGCCGGCGCTCATGATCGGACTTGTCATCGTCACGCATGGCGGCCTTGCCCAGGAATTCCGCAACGCGCTGGAGCATGTTGTCGGCGCTCAACCGGCACTTGAGACGATCGCGATCGGCCCCGACGACGATATGGAAGCGCGCCGCGTCGATATTCTAAATGCCGTGCGCCATGTTGACGAGGGCGATGGCGTCATCATTCTAACGGACATGTTCGGCGGCACGCCCTCCAATCTCGCCATCTCGGTGATGGATGAAACGAAGGCTGAGGTCATCGCCGGCATCAGTCTTCCGATCCTGGTCAAGCTGGCCAGCGTTCGCGGCGAAGTACCGTTGCCCGAGGCTGTGATCATGGCGCGAGACGCAGGCAAGAAATACATCAAAGTCGCGAGCCAAGAGCTCTCCGGCGGCTGACGGCGCGAGAAAAAGATGCCTGAACTCTCCAACAGCCTGAGACCCGAAGCCGTCGTCACCATACGCAATGTCAAGGGATTGCACGCACGCGCGTCGGCGAAGTTCGTCAAATGTGCGGAGCGGTACGACGCCACGGTAACGGTGACGCATCACGGTCAATCGGTCGGCGGAACCTCGATCATGGGTCTGATGATGCTGGCCGCCAGTCCCGGCTCAGAACTGCATATCGTTGCGATCGGCCCTCAAGGTCCGGAAGCGCTTCAGGCGCTGGTGCGCCTCGTCGAAGCCGGTTTCGACGAGGAATGTGTCGGAGACGCGTAAGGACCAGCGAAAGCCGGCACCGAAACAAAAAGGGACGCACATCGGCGTCCCTTTTTGTTTTTTGCCTCGTACGGCTCGGTATTACTGTGACAGATAAAGCGTCGAGATCTTCAGTGCGATATCACGGAACGCGGCTTTCAAAGCGTCACCCGTGGTCGAGTTGTAGAAGTGTGCAGCGTCCGTCGCACACGATGAAAGAGTGTTGATTGCAAGCTGGCTGTCGCCGAGTTGAAAGCCGACCGTATAAATTTCGATACCTTTGGCTTTCATGCCATCGCACTGAGAAACGGCCTGCGCGCTCGCGCAAACACCATTAGCCGCATTTGGACAATACGTCAGTGAATTCGAACCGTCCGAAACGCCGTTGGTCGTATATTGCGTGTTATACTCGCCGTCGGTCATCAAGACCGCGATCTTCCTCAAATTGTCTGTACCATACTCCGCTGGCTTACTCGATGAAGACCAAAGGGACGCCCAGTTCGGTGAGAGCATGTACCAAGCCCAAGCCGTCCCTATATGGCCCGCCGTGCTACCCGTAGCGCTCAACCCGGAGATCTTGTCGAGCAGAGTCTGCTTCACGCTGGTCAGCGGAAGCGCCTCTGCAGATGAATCGAGATTGCACGTCGGGCTGTAGGTCGTGGTGGTTCTGCGGTTTTTCCTGCTGGTCGTAGCCTTATTGTGCACCATGACGTATTGCCCAGAGCTCGGGGCAGCATCGGTGTATTTCTCTGATCCGGTGCGCTCCACTACGCACGGGTCTGACGTGTCACTGTTGCCGGTAGCTTTGACGAAGGCAGCGGCTGGAAGGCGGACGTCGTAAGCAAATGGGACGATTGCAACTTTGGACGTGTATTTGCTCTGATCCGCCCAGACGACAATGTTGATCAGGTCGCTGGCCGCGGACTTCATGTCGGTGAGCTTCTGGCCGCTCATCGAGCCAGTAATATCGAGCATCATGCTGATTTCGAGATTGAGTTCGGCATTCCCACCGACAGCAAGAACAGCCTTCGAATAGTCAGACCCATCCTTGCGCAAGATCGGCAACGAACTCGTGCCTGCAAGCCCCATAAACGGCGTCGTGATCGTCGCGTTGCCGGTCGTCACCATCGCGGTGGCATTGTCCGAGATCGCAAAGTTGATGGTGTCGTTCGTCAGTGAGAGACGATTTTTCGTCGCTTGCGCATAATAGGCTTGCGCGACCTTGAGGGCTGCATCCTGATTGCCGCCATTCGTCTGCAAAGCGCGCGCACCGGCGAGGACGGCCGCGTCGGTCGCTGCGATGGTCTGGCTGCGCGCGTTGACGAAGCGCCCGTAATCGACCGCGAGACCGATCATCGCGAACAGGACGAGAGCCATCAACCCGAAGAGAATTGCGACGTCGCCGCGCGCATCGCCGGCGAATCTCTGAACGGCGCGAGCGGCCGCGGCCTTAAATACAAGAATAGCGGCACGCGGCTTTCGTGCCGGCCACCGCGACCCACCACCGATTTCCATCGCCGCCTCCAGAGCGTTTTACTTTCGCGGAGGCTAATGACGAAGTTATTTAAGACGAATTAATTCGAAAATACACCATTATAGTGAGCTTAACACGATATCTCTGCAATAAATACAATTTATTTCAAATATAATTTTGTGAATTAATGTAGAATATACTATTAATATTTACATAACTTCGAAATTTATTTTCATATACTTGGAAAATTTGCGCCCGACCAGAGGGCAAAGCTCGCTCGGCAATTACTTACAATTGTGACCCAGACGAAGGTTGTGCTATGAGCGAGCACCAACCGAGTCGGGGGAATGAATGGGCAACCTGGGCGCTTGGCTTTGGAAGAAATTCACCGAAGCAACGGTTAACCTCATCATCACATCCGGAATCACGTCTTTCGCCATCACCCTATGGGCTGCGACGCGCAGTTCGGCGCCCGACATGACAAGTCTTGGCTGGCTGATTGTCGGAGTGCTTTTAGCATTCGCGATCGTGATTTTGTTCGGCCTCGCGGGATGGGCACGTCAAAAATGGGGGCGCACCAACGCGCCGCCCTCGACTGCAGCGGCAGCGACACCGTTAGCGACCATGCTCCGGATTCAAACCTATTCAGATGCGAGGCTGCCGACACGGCGTCAGCAGGAAAATATCTGGAGGTGGTATACTTTAAGCAATCGCATTCGGGGTAGGGACGCTAACGGTACCGAAACCGATATTGCGATTCAGTTCTTTGTGTTTCTCGTATTTGAGACGCCCGTCGCAGTAGGGCAGGTTCTTGTCTCGTCACCGGATATGCAACTGCCGTCTCATGAAGTGAAAGACTCTGGACCTAGGCACGCCATCATCGTGTTTAACGGTGGCGTCAGTGCCGGAGAAATTGAAGTTAGGGTAGCTCCGCCGTAACTACCTAACTCTTCTTGTCGAGCTTCTTTCGGCAGAACGACGCGATCAGCTGAACTTCAATTCCTTATATTCCTTCAAGAGACGCTTCGCGTGATCACGCGCCTTTTCCCCCTTGACGCTCCCCAAGGTTTTCAACAGCGGCCAACCATTAAAAAGAATGAATTCGTCAAGCTTCGCTTCCATTTCGGCCATCGGCACGGTGAGGTTTTGGCGATGTTGGTCCTCGAAGTACCGCAGGATCATTTCGATCACGCGATATTTCGTCTTCTGTTCGTCGGGAAGAAGGTAGTTTGTTCCAACCGTCACGTCCTTCTGCGTCGGCACACCGCGTTTGCCGGTGTGATACGTCAAACCCATGTCAGGCTTTGTCACGTCGGCGCGGCTCATAATCAATTCCGCTGATGTCATGGGTTTGCGATCTGCGGTGGCAACCCAAAGCATCTTATTCTCGATTGATGCGAAGAAGTGCTCTGCCGCTTCGCCAGAGCCTTTGTAATCCGGGCAAAGAGTGCACAACCGCTTTACCTCGCGATATGCATTCGCGCCAGACGCTCGAATTTCGTCGACGATATCGCGCAGCTCGGCGACCAAACCGGGATCGTCTGGCTCTTTGAGCCGGCGCTTGTCGATAACGAAGCCCTTGGTAGCAAACTGAACTAAAAGCGCAGTCGCCCACTTGCGAAACAGCACACCCGCAGCGGAGTTGACGCGGTAGCCGACGTAGAACGCAACATCCAGAGTGTAATGTAGGGTTTCGCGTCTGACATCGCGATTCCCCTCTTTTTGAACTACCGGAAATTTTCCGGTAGTTGCCGCCTGCAACTCGCCATCTGCGACAAACTTTTTAATGTGATCGCCGACGGTGTCGGTATCCACACCGAACATTTGCGCAAGTTGCTTCTGGGTAAACCACGGCTGATCGCCAGAATACCGAAGCTCGTGGTGGACGCCTTGATCATCCACGTAAATGAGGAATCGATCACCTGTGTCGTCCTCGATGAGATGGACTGGGCCATCTCCGTCAGTGACTGCGACGCCTTTGCCCGGTAACTCCGAAGGCCACACTTGCGCAAAGCGCCCAAGTGCTTCGTCAAATTCCATGTCAAGCTTTAGGGGCTTTTCGTAGGTCTTCTTTGGTCTGGTCATACGTCAGCGCCTTATAGGTCAATCGTCCATCGACTTGCGACAGGAGATCATTGACGCGCTCACCCTCTTCCATATCGCGGCGGTTGTACCGATAGCACATTTCGCCGAGATAGCGATCCAGGTGCTTGAATGAAACGTGATGATGAATCCCATAAATCTGGCGCTTGAATAGGCTCCAAGCGCCTTCGATGCCGTTCGTGTGAATGTAGAAATAGCGCGAGAACTCGCCCGCGCTGTGGTTGACGCTGTGGACGGTGTATGGCCCGTCAAGCTCACGATAGCTTGAATGCTCGTCCGTCATCAGCGTTGCGCCATCCTTGACGTTGTCGAACACACGACCGCGCACGGTGCGACCTTGGAGATTGGCAATCGTTGCAGCCCGTAGGTCGCCCTTGCGCTCCAGCATTCCGAACACGATTGCTTTCGGCTTCGGACCTTTCTTGCGGTCTGCTGCGTGGCGGTTCTGTTCTTTGCCACCGAAATAGCTTTCGTCGATCTCAACCTGTCCCTTTAAAGGGCGGTTGAAAGACCTCGTTCTAGCGGCATAGCGCAAGCGATGAAGAACGAACCACGCCGTTTTCTGCGTGATCTGTAAATCCTTGGCGAGCTGCGTGCTGGCGATACCTTTCTTGTGGCTCGTGATCAGCCAGATCGCGGCGAACCATTTGCGCAGCGGCAGTTTCGTATCCTCGAAAATCGTGCCTACCTTGATCGAAAAGCGCTGACGGCAGTCGTGGCACTTGTGCGTCCGCTTATCGGAGAAGTGCATAACCCGCTTGGAGTTGCAGTAGGGGCAGAAAGCGCCGTCACGCCAGCGGATCGCACGGAGGTGATCGATTGCAGCTTGCTCATCCGGAAAGGCTTCGAAGAACTGATAAAGGCTTTTGATCTCGCGCTTCATGACCCGTGCCCTCCGTCTGCCATTCTATATAGCGCGAATCGGTGTTTGGGTCAAGCACGTATATAATTGCCGCTCGCTCTATCCGCGACGGCACATAAAGACTTGTTTATATGTTGTTGCGTGCCCCAGCCGAGTTCGGTATAGGGAGCGCCGACCGACCCAAAAATAATGCGTATGCGACATTTTGCGGAGGGTTCACTCGTCACCGTGCGCGCTCTGGGCGTCCGGTCCCGAACCACCGCGTTGAGGAGCACACATGAGTTCGAAATTCACGGACTACATCGTCAAGGATCTGAGCCTGGCGGAGTGGGGACGCAAGGAAATCTCAATCGCCGAAACAGAAATGCCGGGCCTGATGGCAACCCGCGAGGAGTTCGGCACCAAGAAGCCACTGAAAGGCGCGCGCATCGCTGGCTCGCTCCACATGACGATCCAGACCGCGGTGCTGATCGAGACGCTCGCGGCCCTTGGCGCCGACATCCGCTGGGTCTCCTGCAACATCTATTCAACCCAGGACCATGCCGCTGCCGCGATTGCCGCAGCCGGCATCCCTGTCTTCGCCTGGAAGGGCGAAAGCCTCATCGAATACTGGGATTACACGCGCAAGCTCTTTGAATGGGGCGACGGCGGCGTGCCGAACATGATCCTCGACGATGGCGGCGACGCGACGCTGTTCGTCCATCTGGGGCTCCGCGCCGAGAACGGCGATACGGATTTCCTCGACAAGGGAGGCTCGGAAGAAGAACAGGTTCTCTTCGCGCTCATCAAGAAGACGCTGAAGGAAAAGCCCAAAGGCTGGTTCGCAACCATCGCGACAAACATCAAGGGTGTCTCGGAAGAAACGACGACTGGTGTCCACCGCCTCTACGAGATGCAAAAGGATGGTACGCTGCTGTTCCCGGCGATCAACGTCAACGACAGCGTCACGAAATCGAAATTCGACAACCTTTACGGCTGCCGCGAAAGCCTCGTCGACGGCATCCGCCGCGGCACCGACGTGATGATGGCCGGCAAGATCGCCATGGTTGCGGGCTTCGGCGATGTGGGCAAAGGCTCTGCGGCGTCGTTGAGGAACGCCGGCTGCCGCGTCATGGTCTCCGAGATCGATCCCATCTGCGCGCTGCAGGCGGCGATGGAAGGCTATGAAGTCGTGACGATGGAAGCTGCAGCGCCGCGCGCCGACATCTTCGTGACTGCGACCGGCAATAAGGACATCATCACGGTCGACCACATGCGCGCAATGAAAGACCGCGCCATCGTCTGCAACATTGGCCACTTCGATAATGAGATCCAAGTCGCGGGTCTCAAAAACTTCAAGTGGAACAATATCAAGCCGCAGGTCGACGAGATCGAGTTCCCGACAGGCCGCCGCATCATCCTGCTGTCCGAGGGGCGCCTCGTAAACCTCGGCAATGCCATGGGGCATCCGTCGTTCGTCATGTCGGCGTCCTTCACAAACCAGACGCTGGCCCAGATCGAGCTCTTCACGAACCACGGCAAGTACCACAAGAAGGTCTACACGTTGCCTAAGCACCTCGACGAGAAGGTCGCCATGCTGCACCTCTCCAAAATCGGCGCGACACTCACCAAGCTCCGACCCGATCAGGCGGCCTACATCGGCGTCAAGCCGGAGGGCCCCTTCAAGTCCGATCACTACCGTTACTAGCGCGCGGCCGATGCCGCACTATTGCGCCTGAGTATGGAAGGGGCTTTAGCGGAAGCCCCTTTGTCATTTACCTGCGGCCATCCGGGCCCCTTGAACGCGGCTCCGGAGAAACACTTCAACGCCGTTTCGGCCTAACGCGTTGACCGCGCTGGCGATACCGCGCACCGCGCCCCATACTCATGATGATTCGTACTGCGTCGGTCGAAGCGATAAAGCGCATGTGCAGCCCGCCTGGGGCGCGCGGGCGCTTATGCGGCTGCAATGGGACGGATGCGCCTTTCATATCCCCAAGACCCGAAACTGACCACACGCCTGCAGTTGGCGCTGCTGCTCATCGCGGCTATGGCCTGCGTTGCGACTATGCTCGCGAGTTTTGTGGACAGGCACAATATCGGGTCGGTGGAGTTCGATCTCCGCCATATCTGGCTGATCTTGGCGATTGCCGGCGGCGGTCTTACGGCCATCGCCGTCATCTGGCGCATGGGCAGCGTCGCCCGGCGCGAGGCGCGAACGGCGAAAACCGAAAGTGCGCAGCTCCGCCGCAACCTTGCCGCCGCCGACGCGATCATTCGTGCCGAACCGCAAGTCCTGGTGTTCTGGGAGCAAGGCCAGGCGGTCCGCATCGTTTCCCATACGCTGGCGAACGTCCCTGGGTTGCCGGAGCATCACGCGGAAATCCTCCGCTTCGGCCAGTGGCTGGAAACTACGTCTGCTCATTCTCTGAAAGCCGCCCTCGACAAACTCTTCGTCAACGGCCGCTCGTTCAGCGTCATCCTGAAGACGATCGCCGGAGGTATCATCGAAGCCGAGGGGCGGGCGGCGGGCGGCCGTGCGGTTCTGCGTCTCAAGGAAGTTTCCGGCTACAAGCTTGAGATCGCCCGCATAGAAGACCAGCACGCAATGCTTGCGCGCGATATTCGATCGAGCCGCGCACTTCTGAATACGTTGCCGATGCCAGTTTGGTTGCGCGGTGTCGACAATCGCCTGATCTGGGTCAACGCCGCGTACGTCCAGGCCGTCGACGCAAAGAGCGAAATCGAAGTTCTCGAACACCAAATCGAGCTGCTTGAAGCGCGGCAGCGCAAATCCGTTTCACGGGCACTCGCTGCGGGCCAAACCTACAAATCCCGCATTCATCTGGTCTCCGGCGGCGAACGCAAGGCTCACGAGGTCATCGTGCTACCGGTCGATGGGATGACTGCCGGCGCGGCCATCGACGTTACCGATATTGAAAGCGCGCAGGGAGAGCTTGAACGGCAAAGCTCGGCCTATGACCGCACGCTTGACCGCGTCGAAACGGCCGTCGCGATTTTCAGCCCCGACCACAAACTCGCCTTCTACAATGCAGCTTTCGCGAAACTCTGGTCGCTCGATACCGACTGGCTCTCGTCCCACCCAAGCGACAGCGTCATTCTCGATCGGCTTCGCGAAATCGGCGTGCTTGAACCGGTCGTCAATCACCGCGATTGGAAAGTTCAGGTGCTGGCGTGCTACCAGACGGGAACTCCGCTCGACGACACATGGAATCTGACCGACGGCCGCATTCTTCACGTCATGGCCGAACAACGCCCCGACGGTGGCGTGACGTTCCTGTTCGCCGACGAGACCGAACGTCTGGCACTCGAAAGCCGCTACAATGCTTTGATCGACGTGCAGCGCGAAACACTCGACAGCCTCAAGGAAGGCGTCGCTGTGTTCGGCACCAATGGTCGCCTGAAGCTATTCAACAGAGCCTTCTGCAGTATCTGGCAGATGCAGCCAAAGAGGCTGGCCGAACTGCCGCACGTCGGCGAAGTCATCGCCGCGGCCCAGACGCTGCACCCTGACAACGATGCGTGGCTCAGGATCGGACGCGCCGTCACAGCCTTCCTCGACGAACGCGAGACCTTTGCGGGTCAGATGATGCGCGATGACGGCGTCGTCATAGACTATGCCCTGATGCCGCTTCCGGACGGTGCTACTCTTCTGACATTTGCCGATGTGACTGACGCCAAGCGCGCTGAGCGCGCCCTCGTCGAGCGCAACGAGGCCCTCGTCGCCGCCGACCGTCTAAAAATGAACTTCATCGGCCATATCTCTTACGAGCTTCGTACGCCGCTCCAGACCATCATCGGTTTTACACAGCTCATGGCCGATCCGGCATTCGGAGATTTGACCGCCAAGCAGCGCGAATATCTTGCTGACATCATGTCATCGTCGACAACGCTGCAAACCATCATCAATGATATTCTTGATCTTGCGACCATTGACGCCGGTGTCCTGCAGTTAAAGCCGACACCTGTTGGCGTGCGCGCGCTCATCGACGCGGCCATCCTCGGCATTCGCGAGCGTGCCGTACGAAACCGCCTGACAATCGAAATTGCGATTGCGGACGAGGTTACGGAGTTTGTAGCCGACGAAGCCCGCATGCGCCAGGTTCTATATTACCTGCTTTCGAACGCCGTCGGATTCTCGAAGATCAATGGCACGGTGCGGCTTTCCTGCTGGAGCGAGGATGGCACAATCATTTTCAGAGTCGAAGATGATGGTGTCGGCATTCCGAAAGACCGAATTGGACGCATTTTCGACCGCTTCGAAAGTCAAAGCCACGGCTCCGATCATCGGGGCGCGGGCCTCGGCCTTTCTATCGTCAAAAGCCTGGTGGAATTGCACGGCGGCACGATAGAAGTCTTTTCCGAGGAAAACCGGGGCACCCGCGTAATCATCCGGATACCGAAGCGCCCGGCCGCTCCAACGGGCGATGGCTCGGCGTGGCTGGCAAGTGGCGGACGGGCAGCATAAGTTCCAGGTGTTATGAGTTCATTCCAGTTCCGCGATCTGTCCGAAAACGACGTTATCCGTCTTGCCGACGAGATGGCTTTTTTCCTGCAGCCCGGCGACACGCTTTGTCTCGAAGGCGATCTCGGAGCCGGCAAATCGACGTTCGCACGCGCCTTGATACGGACGCTTTCCGGCGACCCCGCTCTCGACGTTCCGAGCCCGACCTTCACGTTGACGCAAAGCTATGAGACACCACGCTTCGACGTCGCGCATTTCGACCTTTATCGCCTCACCGACCCAGAAGAACTCGACGAACTTGGACTTGAGACGGCGCTGAACCGCGGTATTGCCGTGATCGAGTGGCCGTCGCGCGGCGCCGATCGCATACCTCCGGAGCATATCACGCTATTGCTCGAAGAAGGCGACAGCGAAAGCCGGAGAACGATCACGGTAAAAGCCGTATCTTCGCTCGCAGAGCGACTTCAGCGCTTCGCGGTAATCCGAAAGTTCGTTGAAGCGACAGGCTGGGGCGGCCCTGAGACGCGACTCGTCTATCTTCAAGGCGACGCGTCGCCTCGCCGTTATGCGCGCTTGACCAAGACGGACGGCGCTCGCGCACTTCTGGTCGATTCACCACGCCGTCCCGACGGACCGCCGATTCACGATGGAAAATCCTACAGCGCCATCGCGCACCTCGCGGAAGACGTGACGGCGTTCGTCGCCATCGCCAATGCGCTGCGCGAGGCCGGCGTTTCGACACCGGAGATCCTCGCCGAAGATCTCGATCAGGGTTTGCTGATCGTCGAGGATTTTGGCGATAAGGTTTTCGGCCCGGAGGTTCAACGCGGCGCCGACCAAAAATCTCTGTGGCTGCGCGCCACCGACGCGTTGATCACGCTACAGGCCGTTCCGCCTCCGCAAAACATGAACCTTTCCGACGGTACGGCCTTCACACTGCCGGACGCCGACCAAGGCGTGCTTGAGATCGAGACGCAACTGCTGCTCGACTGGTACTGGCCCGCGCTTCACGGCCACCCGGCACCCAAGACAGCGCGCGACGAATTCACTGACGAATGGCGCGGCACCTTCGCCCGCGTATTGAAACAACCGCAGACGTGGCTCCTGCGTGACTACCACTCGCCGAACCTGATCGCGCTCGATGACCGCGTGCCGCCGCGCGATGTCGGCATCATCGATTTCCAGGATGCGATGCGCGGTCCTGCCGCCTACGATCTCGTGTCGCTGCTGCAGGACGCGCGAATCGACGTGCCGGAAGTTCTCGAAAAAAACCTGCTTGACCACTATATCGCCGCCATGACGAAACGTGACACGGCATTCGATGCCCAGGAATTCCGTTTCGCCTATGCGGCTCTCGGGGCCCAGCGCAACACGAAAATCCTCGGAATTTTTGCGCGGCTCGCGATGCGCGACGGCAAGCGGCAATACCTCGCCCACCTGCCAAGGATCTGGGGGTATCTCCAGCGCAACCTGCGGCATGAGGGTCTGCAGGCGCTTTCGGCGTGGTATGACCGGAACCTGCCTCCGAAGCTCCGCGCGCAACCATTGACGATCTAACGAATTCCGGAGATTTGCCGATGACCTCCACGAAGCGCCCGACCAGCGCCTTTGTGTTAGCCGCCGGAAAAGGCGAGAGGATGCGGCCCCTGACGGAGAAACACCCGAAGCCGCTCGTCTCAGTCGGCGGAAAGCCACTGATCGATCAGGTTCTCGACCGTCTATGGGCTGCCGGAGTGGCTGAGGCAGTCGTCAATGTCCATTATCTCGCCGATCAGATCGAAGACCATCTCCGAAGTCGAAAAAATCCAAAGATCACCATCTCCGATGAACGCGGCGCGTTGCTCGATACAGGGGGCGGAGTGGCGAAGGCGCTTCCGAAACTCGGGCGAGATCCGTTCCTGATCCACAATTCAGATTCGATCTGGATCGAAGGCATGGGATCAAATCTCGACCGGCTGATCGACGCCTGGGACGAAACGACGATGGATAGCCTGATGCTGGTCGCGCCAATCGCGACGAGCATCGGTTACGACGGTCCCGGTGATTTCCAGATGGACACGACGGGACGGTTGACACGCCAGTCCGGTGCGCGCCTGGCACCTTTCGTCTTTGCCGGCGTCTCGATTGCACATCCGCGGCTCTTCGACGGCGCGCCGAAGGGCCCATTCTCCCTCAACAAGCTCTGGAACGGCGCCATCGAGAAAGGACGCCTTTATGGCATGCGGCTCGAAGGCATTTGGATGCACGTCGGAACGCCGAACGCCATAGCCGAGGCAGAAAATGCCATCGCGAATTCCATGACTGCTGGCGCGACGCTTCCGGGAGAAGACTGATGGCCGCCAATGTCTTCACGCTTCCGCCCGGCGTGCCATTCCTGAAGGCTCTTGCACGTGCCATCCTGAACGGCGACCTTCCGGCGCCCGGCGGCGCCGCGCCCGATTTTCTAAGGCTACCGAACATCACATTGCTGCTGCCGACACGGCGTGCAATGCGCGCGGCGCGCGAAGCCTTCCTGTCGGCGGCAAACGCACCCGCCATCATCATGCCTCGCATCCGACCGATCTCGGAAGGAGAAGACGATCTTTCGTTGATCTCGAGTCTCGCAGGCGATGGTCTGTCCAGCATCGCGGCGCTCGAACAACCACCGGCTATAGACCCTCTCGACCGGACGCTGGTCCTGATGCAGCTCGTCAGCCATTGGCGTGAGACAATGGCGCAGTCGGAGTCCGACCGCAGCTCGGGCTCGACGCCCGCCCAGGCTGCCCGACTCGCCGCCGAGCTCGGCAAGCTCATGGATGACATCGAGCGCGAGAACGTTTCGCTATCGGGCATTAAAAACCTGGTTCCGGAAACCTACGCCGAGCACTGGCAAAAGACCGTGGATTTCCTGAAGATCGTCACCGAGTTTTGGCCCGCGCATCTCGCCGCCAACGGCATCACCTCACCCGAAACTCGCCGCAATGCCCTGATCCTCGCCGAAGCGAAGCGTATCGCGAACCTCAAACGCGACGAGGTCGTCATCGTTGCCGGCGTAACGGGCTCGATTCCGGCCACCGTCGAATTGATGCGCGCCGTCGCGGCACGATCTTCCGGCGCCATCGTGCTTCCTGCTCTCGATCAAGCGCTCGATGAGCCAAGCTGGAAGGCAATCGTTCCGAACCATCCCGAACATCCGCAGTTTGGCTTGAAGAAACTTCTGGACGGCCTGGGCGTCGAACGTGGCGCGGTGCGTACGTTGCCTGGAACCGAGCTCGATATCACGGGCCGGGCGCGGACAGCCTTCATCAGCGAAGCCATGCGTCCATCATCCTCGACCGATAAATGGCATCGCTACACGGCGACGGCCGACAAAGAGCAACTCGAGAACGCGCTTGCCGATATCTCGCTGATCGAAGCTCCGTCGGCGCAGGACGAAGCCGAGACCGTTGCATTGATTTTGCGTGAAGCCGTCGAAACGCCAGGGCAGACCGCGGCTCTCGTCTCGCCGGACCGCCTCCTTGCGCGGCGCGTTGCGATCCGGCTCGAAGCCTGGGGCATCCGCGTTGACGACAGCGCCGGGCGGCCCTTCACGAAAACAGTGCCCGGCGCCTTCCTTGCCCTCATCGTCGGTGCTGTCGTGAGTGATTTTGCACCCGCCGAGACGATGGCATTGCTGCGCCATCCGCTCTGCAGATTGAATTTCAATCCATTCGACATTCGGAAATTTGCACGTGCACTTGAAATCAGCGCCTTTCGCACGCCGTACCTCGGCCATGGCGTCGAAGGCATTCGAGCGGCGCTGGAGACAGCCGAACGCGATCGCGCGGAAAGAAAACGCATGCACCCCGCCGCGCGGCGGCTCTGGCCTCAGGACTGCGACGGCGCGCGCGAGCTGGTGACCCGGTTGGCTACTGCCTTCCAGCCCTTGACTGATCTCTACGCCACGAGCGGCGACCGGCCCCTATCGGCATTCGTGCGCGCTCACGCCAAAACAGCCGAAGCCCTCGCAGCGCTACCTGACGACGACGCGGCAGCCGCAAATGCAAACCCACTCTGGCAAGGAGAAGCCGGAGAAGCCGCGTCGCGCTTTTTCGCGAAGCTTTTAGACCCTGAAACACCGCCGGTCGAAATCCGCGCCGACGATTATGCCGATCTTTACGCGACGCTGCTGGCGCGAGAGAACGTGCGCGAGCGCACGGCTGTTCATCCGCGCATCTCCATCTGGGGACCGTTCGAAGCGCGCCTGCAGCAACCGGATGTTCTGATCCTCGGTTCTCTCAACGAAGGTACGTGGCCGGAAGCTGCGGAGCCCGGAGCATGGCTCAATCGCCCGATGCGGCGCGATCTGGGGTTGCCGTCTCCCGAAGAGGAGATCGGCCGAGCCGCACACGACTTCACATCGCTGCTCGGGGCAAAAACGATCTACTTGACGCGCGCCGAAAAGGTCGATGGCGTGCCGACCGTCCCGTCCCGCTGGCTGATGCGAACGAAAGCCCTGCTCAAGGGCATGGATCTCGAAAGCGTACTCGATGCCGATAAACCTTGGCTCGCCTGGGCCCGCGCGCGTGATCGTATTGATTTGAGCAAACGCATCGCCATAAAGCCGCCGGAACCGAGACCTGCGGTGGCGCTGCGACCGCGCCGAATGAGCGTCACTGATATCGAACGCTGGATCGCAAATCCTTATGCGACCTACGCGCGTCATATCCTGAAACTCGAACCGCTGCCGCCGCTCGGAGCATCGCCGGATGCGAGTCTACGCGGAGGGCTCGTCCACGACGTGCTCTCGCGTTTTGCAAACGCATTCCCTGACCGTCTACCGGTCGATCCCCTTGCCGAACTTGAAAAGATCGCGTCCCATGTTCTGGAAAGTTACACCGGGAACGCACGCATCGCTGCCTTCTGGATGCCACGACTGAAGCGGTTTCTCTCATGGTTTGCGGAAGGCGAAGACAAACGGCGCGACGGCGTTCGCAAAGTCATCGCTGAGATATCTGGAAGCCTCGTGCTGGCGCCGACGCTAGAACCCTTCACGCTCACTGCACGCGCCGATCGTATCGACGACAAGGGTTCCGCCGTCGTCATCACCGATTACAAGACTGGTGCGATACCAAAGCAGGACTGGGTGCTGGACGGGCGCTCGCCTCAGCTTCCCCTCGAAGCCGCCATCGCGCTTGGAGAAGCCGGATTTCCAAATCTCGCGGGCCGCTCCGTCGAGTCCCTTCGCTATATTCGCGCCTCAGGCGGCGAACCGGCGGGCGAAGAACGCGCGATCAAATCAGACGACATCGGAGCACTCGCGGAAGAAGCTCGCAAGGGCCTCGAACGCCTGATTGCCGAATTCGACAACCCGGCGACGCCTTACCGTGCGCTTCGACGTCCGAGCTATAATTATGACTACGATGCCTACGCACAGCTGGCGCGCGTCGCCGAATGGTCCGCCCATATCGACGAGGAGGCGGCATCGTGAACCTCGAAACAAAACGACTTTCACTTGACGCATTGCGCCAGGATACCGACCGGCATCAGAGAAACGCGGCCGATCCCTTGGCATCCGCGTGGGTCAAAGCCAACGCCGGAACCGGCAAGACGCACGTTCTGACGTTGCGCGTATTGCGCTTGCTGCTCGCCGGAACGTCACCGGAAAAAATTCTCTGCCTCACCTATACCAAAGCTGCCGCCGCTGAGATGTCGCGCCGTGTTTTCGACCGCCTCGCCGGCTGGGTTACAGCCGATGATGCGACGCTCGAAAAAGAAATTGGCAAAGTCACTGGCGGCGAAGTTTCGCGCGAAATGCTGGAGTTGGCCCGGCGTCTCTTCGCCAATGCCATCGAGACGCCGGGCGGCCTCAAGGTTCAGACGATTCATGCTTTCGCTGAGCGCCTGCTTCAGCGATTTCCGCTCGAATCCGGTGTGCCGCCGGATTTCAAAATTCTCGACGATGCCTCTGCCAAGGAATTGAAAGCACGTGTCATCGAGCAGACGCTGCTGGACGCCACCTCGGCGTCAGAAGCGCCGCTCGGCCGCGCCCTTGACGTTATCGTCCGTTACGCGACGGACGCGCAGTTCGAGAAGCTGATCAGCAATGCCGTCGAGGAACGCCGCTGGCTCGACGTTGCACACCGGCGCAAGCCCGGCAGCAGTGTGACGCTGGAAGACGTGTCGGCGATCGAAACGTATCTTCGCCGCAGCTTAGGCGTTCGTGCCGCAATCGCTGTTGAAGATCTTCACAAGGAATGTGCGTGTGTTCTGTCCGACAACGACCTGCGGGAACTTACAGTCCACCTCGCGACGGGCAAGGCAAGCGATACAGGTTATGTGCCGACGTTGCAGATGGCTGCCGAACTGGCGGATGCTCAGCGCCGCTCCGAAGCCCTGTCGGGCTACTTTCTGACCGCAGGCGGCGACCCACGCAAAACACTGATGACCAAGGCGCTGTCATCCGACAAGCCTGGGCTAAACGATCGCTGCCTGGCTGCGCAGCAAAGATTCGTTGCGTTGACGAGCGAGCTTAAGGCTTTGACACTCATTGAATGCTCTATGGCGCTCTGCGCCTTTGCGGGCATCATTCTGCAACGCTACACCGAAGCGCGACGCAGCGCGGGCGCCCTCGACTTCGATGATTTAATTCTGAAAACCAAATCTCTGCTCGAAGGCGAAGGCGGCCAGGCACAGTGGGTGCTCTATAAACTCGATGGCGGCCTGGATCATATTCTCGTTGATGAAGCGCAGGATACGAGCCCAGAGCAATGGGAAATCGTCAAAGCGCTGGCGCACGAATTTTTTGCCGGAGCAGGCACGCGTGACGGTTCACCTCGCACGGTCTTTGCCGTTGGAGATGAAAAGCAATCGATCTATTCGTTCCAGGGCGCCGATCCGAAGATGTTCGCGGACGCAGGCACTCGTTTCGCGGCCCTCGCGCGCGATGCCGGGCTTGTCTGGAAGCCGATCGAACTTACGATGTCGTTCCGCACCGTGACGCCCGTTCTTGCCGCCGTCGACGCGGTGTTTGCAGACGCCGAAAAGACGCCCGGTCTAACGGCCGGAGGGCCGCCGCCGAAGCACAACGCTATTCGCCTGGGCCATGCCGGTCTTGTCGAGATGTGGCCGACGGAGAAGCCGGACGAACTCGCAGCCGCCGATCCGTGGGCGCCGTTGTCTGACACGAGCGAGCGTTCGCCCGCCAATCGTCTCGCCGAACGTATCGCGGACACCATCAGAGGATGGCTCGATCGCGGCGAACGACTGGCTTCCCAAGGTCGTGAGATCCGCGCAGGCGATATCCTGATCCTGGTGCGTAAACGCAATCCGTTTGCGGTGCCGATGGTCGCCGCATTGAAACGACGTGGCATCGCCGTAGCAGGCTCGGACCGGATCGCGCTGACCGATCAGATCGCCGTTCAGGACCTGATGGCACTCGGGGACTTCTTGATCCTGCCGGAAGACGATCTCGCGCTGGCGACCGTTCTGAAAGGCCCGATCTTCAACTTCGACGACGACGACCTGCTCGCCATCGCGCCGGGACGGCAAAACAAAACGCTGTGGTCGGCGCTGCTCGACAACACGGAAGCGAAACCTGCTTATAAGGCCGCCGCAGAAACCCTGAAGCGCTGGCGCGCCAAGGCCGACTTCACGCCACCCTTCGAATTTTTTTCGAGTGTGCTCGATCGCGACGGCGCCCGCGAGAAGATGCTGCACCGCCTCGGCCCGGAAGCCGCCGACGTGATAGACGAATTTCTCGATCTCGCACTGAGCTACGATGACGGCACCCCACCTTCGCTCACTCAATTTCTTGCCGAGTTGCGCGCCATTGAACCCGAGGTGAAACGCGATATGGACCACGGTCGCGATGAAGTCCGCGTCATGACCGTACACGGCGCAAAAGGACTCGAAGCTCCGATCGTGTTTCTTCCCGACACCTGCACAACGGCGTCCGGTGACATCTCGGCCGCGAGCCTTGTCAGGCTATCCCATCTTCCGCGACCTGATCACATCCCGGAACCTGTCGTCTGGACCGTCAAGGGGACGTCACGGATCGAGGCCGTATCCGAAGCGCGCCGCCGCCGCGAAGCCCGCGAGCACGAGGAGCGTAACCGCCTTCTCTACGTCGCGATGACGCGCGCCCGCGACCGGCTTTACATCGCAGGCTTCGAGGGCAAAAAAGGCCGGGCCGATTTCTGCTGGTACGAAGCGATATCGGAAGCGCTTCTTCCGGTTGCGCGGGAAATCGATACTGGCGACGGCAGAAAAGTCTGGCGCATTGAAACAACGCAAACTGCCGAAGCTGAAAGGCCGCGAGGCGAAAAAGCACGGCAACTCGAAAATATGGAAAGACCTTCCTTCGCGTTACAGCGCGCGCAGCCGGAGCCGAAACTTTCCATTCCGCTCGCGCCATCGCGTCTGGAGCCCTACGCACCGGACGCCGAAGGCGAACCTATCGTGTCTGCCAAACCGGATGCAGCGACGACATATGATGCGCCGTCGCCGCTCGCTGGAAATGCCGAGCATCGCTTCCTACGCGGAACGCTGACGCATGCGTTGCTGCAGCATCTGCCTGCCGTGGCGGTAAGTGACCGTGAACCGATTGCGGCAGCCTTTGTCGCCAAACGCGGCGCGATACTTCCGCGAAAAGCGCGCGCTGGCATCGTCCATGAGACACTGGCGATCCTATCGTCGTCGGACTTCGCTCCGCTGTTTGGACCTAATAGCATTGCCGAGGTTCCGATTGCCGCAGTTATTCCGCGCCCGCAAGGCTCCGGCCCGGCGCTCGACCTGTCCGGCCAGATCGACCGACTCGCGGTAACGAAGGACGAGGTGCTGATCGTAGACTACAAGACGAACCGGCCGCCTCCGTCGGACGTTCGATTTGTCGCGGATGCCTATCTTTACCAGCTTGCAGCCTACAGGCTGGCTCTCGGCGAGATTTATCCGGGTCGCCGGGTACGGGCCGCCCTGCTCTGGACCGATGGACCGCGCCTGATGGAAATCCCGCGGGACGTGCTCGACAGCTACCAGTCCCGGCTTTGGAGCTTAGACATTCAAAGTCTTGACGGTCTGTAACGGAGTACCTACCTCTGGGGTCGGTTTTTGAGCAACGCGCGAGCGATGCTGAGGGTCCCGGCTCCCATCCCCCGGTCCGGAAATGGAGAAATATCAATGGCTAATGCAGTAACAGACGCAAGCTTCGATGATGAAGTCCTAAAGTCGAATGAGCCGGTTCTCGTCGACTTCCACGCTGTGTGGTGCGGGCCCTGCAAAGCCATGGCTCCCGCGCTGGATCAGGTCGCGAAAGAGATGACGGGCAAGGTCAAGGTCGTCAAAGTCGACGTCGATGAGAACCCGCGCGTCACCGGCACCTACGGTATCCGCGCCATGCCGACGTTGCTGATCTTCAAGGGCGGCAAGGTCGCGGCACAACATACCGGCGCGATCGTGCAAAAGAAGAAACTCGAAGACTGGATCAATTCAAGCGTCGCAGCCGCCGTATAATTGCTCGCGGCTCTTACGGAATAAGGAAGACCCCGTGCGGAACGGGGTCTTTTCTTTTGCGGAGCTCCAGACGTCTTTGAGACTAATTCGCGATGTCGTCCACGCTTGGAACGACGACTGCGAAAATGTCGTGCAGAGCCGTCAGGCTCGCTTCGTGCAAGTCTTTGGCTAACGTAACGCCGCCCGTCGGGCTCGGCAGCGACCGCGTCGCCGTGGCATTGCCGACGACGGTCGCGCGATAGCCGTGATTGAAAGCCGCCCGTGCCGTCGAGTTGACGCAGACATGCGTCATGAAGCCGACGAGCGCGACGTCTTCGACGCCATAACCTTTGAGCAGCTCGTCGAGGTTCGTCTTCTCAAATGAGCTTGGATAATTCTTTACGACGACAGGCTCGCCGTCGCGCGGCTTCACGACGTCCGCGATGGCCCCAATGCGATTGTTCACATCATAAGGAGAGCCGGCGCCAGCATCGTGCTGGATATGGATGACCGGTCGCCCTGCATTGCGATAGCGGGCAAGAAGCGTCTCGCATTGGACGAGCGCCGGTTCGACGCCCTCAAGCTGCATGATGCCCTCGCGATAAGTGTTCTGGCAATCGATGAGGACCAGAGCAGATTTGCCAACAGTCGTCGGTGTGTTGCCCAGCCCCGTGATCTCGCGAAGGGTCTTCGAAGCAGACATTCGGCACTTCCTTGATGATTTGCTTTTTCTTTATCAAACTCAGCTTTGCCCACCACTAAACCGGCGGATGCTCGGCACCTGTCGGCGGCGGTCCAAGTGCATCGAGTTCATCACTCTCGGCGTCGGTAAAGACGCGCGACCTCGTCAGAAAGCGCACGCCTTCGGGCGACTCGACAGAAAACCCAGAGCCGCGCCCCGGTACGACATCAATGATCAGATGCGTATGTTGCCAATATTCGAATTGCGATCGGCCCATGTAGAACGGCTGGCCGGCGATCTCGCCCATATAGACGTCCTGCGCGCCGACTTTGAATTCCTTGCGCGGATAGCACATCGGCGAACTGCCGTCGCAGCAGCCTCCCGACTGATGGAAAAGCAACGGCCCGTGAAGTCCTTCAAGCTTCTTAATAAGGTCCAGTGCCGTCTGAGTGCATGAAACTCGTGACGCCGTAGTCTTCGGCTTTTCTGGTGTTACAACGGACATGCGTATCCTCCGACAATGCATCGTGTATCGTGCCGAACCCTCCAGAACCGACTGGAGCGAGATCATCGGCGTCGACCCACACTAATTCTTCTCTTCCTTGATATGATCCGAGCAGGCCTTCTCTGCAACCGGCATTAAGGAGAAGCGTTTCCCCGGCGCCGCGGCAATCGAAAAACCGATAGCGGGACCGGCAGCAACATCCAGGACGTATGCTTGGGCACGGCACGCGATGCTGCCCTCCCGATCTTCCATCTCATAGATCGGAATGCCCTCAACCTCGCCGAGCAGATGATCGCGCTCTCCGAGCCGCAATGCCTGTGCCGGAAGACAGATTGGATATTGCCGCCCTCCAACTCGGCCGCCGCTCGTGTGGAACATCAGCGGTCCGTGCTCCTTCGCCAGGCGTAGCAACGCAGCGCATGCTTCAGGAGTGGCTGAGATTCGCACTGAGGGCATTCGAACCTCTCTCGGTGCAGTTACGGATGGATATGGCGATCCAAAACCAAAGAGACAAAACGAAAGCGGGGCGCATCCGCTTGCCGAATGCGCCCCGCTCAAAGCTCTCACCTGCGAAAGCCTCAGAAGAAGCCGAGCGCCTTCGGGCTGTAGCTGACGAGCAGGTTCTTCGTCTGCTGATAGTGATCGAGCATCATCTTGTGCGTTTCGCGGCCGATACCCGACATCTTGTAGCCACCGAACGCAGCATGCGCAGGATAGGCGTGATAGCAGTTGGTCCAGACGCGGCCGGCCTGGATGCCTCGGCCTATGCGATAGGCGCGCGTGCCGTTGCGGGTCCAGACGCCTGATCCGAGACCATAGAGCGTGTCGTTGGCGATCGCGAGCGCTTCCGCATCGTCCTCGAAGGTCGTGACCGCAAGGACGGGTCCAAAAATTTCTTCCTGGAAGACGCGCATCTTGTTGTGGCCTTCAAGAACCGTCGGTTCGACGTAATAGCCCGACGATAGCTCGCCGCCGAGGTTGGCGCGCTTGCCGCCCGTCAACACGCGCGCACCCTCGCCCTTGCCGATCTCGATGTAACTCAAAATCTTCTCAAGCTGATCGTTCGAGGCCTGAGCGCCGATCATCGTGGTGGCATCCATCGGATGGCCCTGTTTGATCTTCACGACACGCTGCAAAGCCCGTTCCATGAATTTCTCATAAATCGAACGCTGGATCAGCGCGCGGCTCGGGCAGGTGCAAACTTCACCCTGGTTCAGGGCGAACATCGTGAAGCCTTCGAGGCACTTGTCGAAGTATTCGTCGTCCGCGTCCATCACGTCCGCGAAGAAGATGTTCGGCGACTTGCCGCCGAGCTCCAGCGTGCACGGGATTATGTTTTCCGATGCATACTGCATGATCAAGCGGCCGGTCGTCGTCTCGCCGGTGAAGGCGATCTTCGCGATGCGCTTGTTCTGAGCGAGGGGCTTACCCGCTTCGACGCCAAAGCCATTGACGACATTGAGGACGCCTTCGGGAAGAAGATCGCCGATGATGTCCATCAGAACCATGATCGACATCGGCGTCTGCTCGGCAGGTTTCAGGATCACGCAGTTGCCAGCGGCAAGCGCAGGCGCGAGCTTCCAAACCGCCATCAACAGCGGGAAGTTCCATGGAATGATCTGGCCGACGACACCGAGCGGTTCATGGAAATGATACGCGATCGTATCGTGATCGATCTCGGAAATCGAACCTTCCTGTGCTCGCAGGCAGCCAGCGAAATAACGGAAATGATCGACCGCGAGCGGCAAGTCGGCGTGCGTTGTCTCGCGGATCGGCTTGCCGTTGTCGATCGTCTCGACGAGCGCCAGAACGTCCAGGTTCTCTTCCATCCTCGTCGCGATCTTCGCCAGGACGCGAGCCCGCGCTGCCGGAGAAGTGTTGCCCCAGGACTCACGGACTTTGTGAGCGGCATCAAGAGCTAGTTCGATGTCCTCAGCTGTCGAGCGCGCAATTTCGCAAACGGGCTGACCGGTAATCGGAGTGACGTTCGTAAAATACTGTCCACGAACAGGGGCGACCCACTTGCCTCCGATGAAGTTGTCGTAGCGAGCCTTGATGACTTGCCGGCCTTTAAGTTTATCCATCGCAACATGCTGCATCGCAGATCTCCTCCGATTGATTGTTTGCTTTGGGGCAGCTTCTTGGGCGAAGTGATAACCCAGGCGCGCCTTGTCAAGCCATAGCGGCGGTCTTGTTCATTAGTAGGGCCAGCCATACGCCAGCAGTCGCCACAGCGCCGCGGTCCGAAAAGATCAGCACCCGCTCACTCCACATTAGGACGCTTTACGCCAGCGCGTAAGCAGTTCGCTAAGCGACGCTATTGTGACGGCTGCTGGAGAGAAAGAACATGGCCTGCAAGATAGAGTGAACCGCAAATCAAGACCCGCTTCGGCCCCTTGGGCAGTGCAGCAATCGTTTGCAGCGCATCAATCACGTTTTCGCGATCCGTTGCCTGCATTCCCGCTGCCCGCGCAATCTCAGCGAGATTTTCCTGGGTATGAGGTGCCTCATGCGCGCCCGGGATCGGCACGGTGTAGATGGCACGGACAAGGCCCCGGAAGGGCGCCAGGAAGCCAAGCGCATCCTTCTGCCCCATCATGCCGACCACAAGGTAGACGGGCTTCGGGGATTTCTCATCAAGGGCTGCAAGCGTGTCGGCAATCACGTCGCCAGCCGCGGGATTGTGGCCGCCATCGAGCCAAAGCTCGGCCTCGTCCCCGAGAATTTTTGGCAACGGACCGGAGGATAGCCGCTGCATCCGGGCCGACCACTCGACCGTCCTGAGCCCGATTTCGATGGCTCTCTCATCAAGCCTCAACGAGGGAGTCCGTTCGCCGAGAACAAGGGCCGCGGCAACCGCGGTTCCGGCATTGCCGATTTGATGTCTGCCGACGAGCGCCGGCAGCGGTAGATCGAGCAGATGGCCGTCACGTTGAACGACCAGGCGGCCTGTCTGTTCATAGGCATCGAAATCGCGGCCCCAGATAGTCAAATCCGCGCCGACCACCCGCGCGCGCGCTTCGATGACGGACAGGACCTCATTCGATTGCTGCGAAATGACACCAGCAACGCCGCGTTTCAGAATGCCTGCCTTTTCTGCCGCGATCTTACTGAGGGTGGGCCCGAGCTTCTCGGCGTGATCCATCGAGATCGGCGTGATGACGGTCAGTGCCGGCTCGGCAATGACGTTTGTTGCATCGAGGCGACCGCCGAGACCGACTTCAAGCAGCAGAATGTCGGCGGGGCGTTCGGCGAATGCAAGAAATGCCGCCGCCGTCGTAATCTCGAACTGGGTGATATCTTCGCCGTCATTCACGGCCTGCACCCGCATCAAAACATCGACGAGGGAGTCTTCGTCGATCGCTCGTGCCATACCGTCAGGGCCAGCGAGCACGATGCGCTCGTGGAAGCGCACGAGATGCGGCGACGTATAGACATGAACGCGCTTCCCCGCCGCCTCCATGAACGCGCGGAGGTATGCGGTGATGGACCCTTTGCCATTCGTGCCGGCAATATGGACGACGGGAGGCAGCTTGCGCTCCGGATGTCCGAGCTTGGCGAGCAAGCGTTCGACGCGGCCGAGAGACAAGTCGATGAGCTTCGGATGGAGAAGCATCAGATCGCCAAGCAGCGCGTCGCTCGACGGACGTGTCTTCGACGGGATCATGATGATGGCGCTGCCGTGCTGTTGGATGTTTGCCTGATCAGGCGCCGTGAGGCGCGTCTTTGACGTTTGGAGCTGACGCAGAAGCGGCGTCGTCGCGCCTCTTATCGGCCTTCCCCGGTTCGAAACGCTGGCTGTTCGGAACGACTTCCGGCTCGACGACAGCGCCCGTCTCTCGTGCAGCCGTCTCCACCACCTTGCTGTCGACCGTGGCGCCGTTCATGTACGGCTTGCCGTTCATCTTGTGCGCGTCTTTGGCTTTCGCCACCTGCGCGCCGCTCATCAGAAGTCTGCAGACACGCGATAATGTTTCGCGCAGTTGATGCCTATGCACGACCATGTCGACCATGCCGTGCGAAAGCAGATATTCGGCACGCTGGAAGCCATCCGGCAACTGCTCGCGGATTGTCTGCTGAATGACGCGCGGGCCTGCAAAACAAATAAGTGCTCCGGGCTCCGCGATATGGATGTCTCCGAGCATTGCGTAAGACGCCGTAACGCCACCCGTCGTCGGATCGGTGAGCACGACGATATAAGGCAGTCGGGCGTCTTTGAGGCGCTGGACTGCTATCGTGGTGCGCGGCATCTGCATCAACGACAGGATGCCTTCCTGCATGCGCGCGCCGCCGGATGCCGCGAAAAGAATAAAGGGCGACTTCAACTCAACTGCGCGCAGCATACCGGTGATAAGCGCTTCGCCCGCGGCCATGCCGAGCGAGCCGGCCATGAAGCGGAAGTCTTGTACGGCAGCGACGACGGACTGGCCGTCGAGCAGGCCCTCGCCGACGAGAACGGCATCTTCGAGCTTCGTCGTCGCCTTGGCATCCTTCAGCCGGTCCGTGTATTTTCGCCCGTCGCGGAACTTGAGCGGATCCTGCTGAACGCTCGGAACGGAGACGACGCGATAGTCGCCGCCGTCGAACAGATGGTGGAGCCGCTGCGGCGAATCCATCCGCATGTGATAATTGGAACCGGGAACGACGAATTGGTTGGCCTCGAGGTCTTTGTAAAAGACCATCTCTCCCGTCTCTGGGCACTTCACCCAGAGATTGTCCGGCACCTCACGCTTTGCTGTCGACAACAGCCCGCTAATCTTCGGGCGGACAACGTTGTTGATCCAATTCACTCGGGTAGGCTCCTCGTAGTCCGCTGCAGCATGCATACCGCCTTCGCGTGCGGGCACGATGGCAAGCTCTCGGCCGGCGGCTTCAATTTAGCGCCACACCTTCGGCCTGCGCTAGGGCACTGCACAAAAATGGGGGCGCAGCGGCGGCCTTCCAATAGAGCCAATCGCCCCGGGGTACTAGTAGGCGCGCAATGCTGAACTTAACTCTTTTACCAATTCCAGCACATCTTTGGTCGTCTTGGATGTCGCTTCGCCCTTTGCCCCCAGGGATTTTTCGATCCTCGAGACGAGTGCGGAGCCCACAACCACGCCATCTGCCGTCTGGCCAAGAGCGCGGGCCTGCTCGCCCGATTTAACACCAAATCCTACAACCACAGGCAGCGGCGTCGCGCTTTTAATCGCGCCAACGTGTTTCTGAACATCGTTTACTTCTGGAGCGGCAGCCCCTGTAATCCCAGTGATCGAGACATAGTAAACGAAACCGGAAGTATTGCTGAGCACCGCAGGCAGGCGCGCCTTGTCGGTTGTCGGAGTTGCCAGCCGGATGAAGTTGAGGCCAGCTCGAAGTGCAGGCAAGCAAAGCTCCTCGTCCGCCTCGGGCGGCACATCGACGACGATCAGGCCGTCAACACCGGCAGCCTTGGCATCCGCGATGAAGCGTCCGTTGCCGTAGACATAAATCGGGTTGTAGTAACCCATCAGCACGATCGGCGTTGCCGCGTCCTTGGCGCGGAAATCGCGCACCATTTGCAGCGTCTTGACCATCGTCTGGCCGCCCTTGAGCGCCCGCTGCGACGAGGCCTGGATCGCCGGGCCGTCTGCCATCGGGTCCGAGAACGGCATGCCAAGTTCGATGACGTCAGCTCCGGCATCCGCAAGTCCGCCCAGGATCGCCTTGCTCGTTTCAGGATCGGGATCGCCGGCCGTGATGAAGGTGATCAGCGCCGGACGCTTCTCTTTCTTCAGTGCCGCAAAGCGCGCATCGATGCGAGTGGTTTTGGTCATGGCTGCAGTTACGCCCTCTCCCCGCCGGCGGGGAGAGGGTTGGGGTGAGGGGCGGCAGCTTGCTCGATCTTCAGTTCCGCCTTGCAGTTTAGCTCTGCCATGATCGTATCCAGCACACCGCTCAAGTTGGTTCGTACATTTTCATTCGACACGCGCATAACTTGGTATCCTGATCGTGCCAAGTATGTTTCGCGGGCACGATCCTCGATCTGCTCCTCCGCCGCTCCGTGCGTCGCACCGTCGACCTCTACCACCAGCTTCAATTCGCGATAGACAAAATCAGCGAAATAGTCACCTATCGGCTCCTGACGGACGAACTTGAACCCGCCAAGCGATCGATTGCGCAAGGCCTGCCACAAGCTCTGCTCGGCGGCAACGTCCTTTGACCTCAGCACGCGAGCGCGATTGGTTACCCAGGGCTTTGAACGTCTCATTGTCCCACGGCCGCCCCTCACCCTAGCCCTCTCCCCGCGAAGAACGGGGAGAGGGGATTTAAATTTTCATGCCGAGGTGCTTGGCGACGGTGAAAAGGTCTTTATCGCCGCGGCCCGATACGTTCACCACGAGCAGATTGTCTTTCGGCAGCTTCGGCGCGAGCTTCATCACATGTGCCAAAGCGTGGCTCGGCTCCAGCGCTGGAATGATGCCTTCGAGCCGCGTGCAGACCTGCAGCGCTTCGAGCGCTTCCTTGTCCGTCACCGCGACATAGGTCACGCGGCCAATGTCTTTCAGCCATGAATGCTCCGGTCCGACGCCCGGATAATCGAGCCCGGCCGAAATCGAATGGCCTTCGAGGATTTGTCCGTCGCCATCCTGCAGGAGATAGGTCCGGTTTCCATGCAGCACGCCGGGAGAGCCGCCGTTCATCGACGCAGCATGACCATTCTCAACATTCAATCCATGTCCGCCTGCTTCTACGCCGTAAATCGCAACGTCCTTATCGTCGAGGAATGGATGGAAGATGCCGATCGCATTCGAGCCGCCGCCGATGCATGCAACGATCGTATCGGGCAATCGGCCTTCCGCTTCCATCATCTGCGTACGGACCTCGTTACCGATGATCGCCTGAAAATCGCGAACCATTGCCGGATAAGGATGCGGACCGGCCGCCGTACCGATCAGATAATAGGTGTCGCGAACATTCGTTACCCAGTCGCGCAGTGCTTCGTTCATCGCGTCTTTGAGCGTGCCGGCACCGGATGTCACCGGATTGAGTTTGGCGCCGAGAAGCGCCATGCGCGCGACGTTCGGCGACTGACGCTCGACATCCGTCGCGCCCATGTAGATTTCGCACGGTATGCCGTACTTGGCACAGACGGTCGCGACGGCGACACCGTGCTGTCCAGCGCCCGTCTCGGCGATGATGCGCGTCTTGCCCATACGCCGCGCCAGCAGGATTTGCCCAAGACAATTGTTGATCTTGTGCGAGCCCGTGTGGTTGAGTTCTTCGCGCTTGAAATAGATCTTCGCACCGCTAAGCTCGGCGCTCATCCGCTCGGCGTAATAGAGCGGGCTCGGGCGGCCGCCGTAATGCTTGTTGAGCGACTGAAGCTCGCGCTGAAATTCAGGGTCGGTCTTCGCCGCATTATAAGCGCGCTCGAGATCAAGGATCAGCGGCATCAAGGTTTCGGCGACGAAACGGCCTCCGAAGATACCGAAGAAACCTTTGTCGTCCGGGCCTGTCGCGTAGCTGTTGAGCTTCGCTTCTTCGACCTTCTTTTGCGTCGTCACCATCGATCTACCTAAGCCGCGAAACAGCATTTAATCCTGTCAGCTCTGATTAGCCGTCTTTACGGCCTGAAGAAAGCGGCGGATCAAATCCGCGTCTTTGACCCCGGGCGCGGTTTCAACACCCGACGAAACATCGACCGACTGTGGACATGTCGCGCGAATGGCCTCCTGAACATTGTCGGGGGTGAGCCCGCCCGACAGCATGAATGGGATATCTCGCGAAACGGCATCAAGAACCGCCCAATCAAAGGCCTGTCCGTGCCCTCCGGGACGGGTCGCGCCAGAAGGCGCCTTGGCATCGAACAGGATCAAGTCCGCAACTTTCGTATAGGTCTTGGCGAGCGCCGCGTCTTCCGAAGTTCTGACCGGCATTGCCTTGATTATCTTACATCCGAACTTCTCTTTCACCTCAACAACGCGCTCCGGCGTTTCGCTCCCATGAAGCTGGAGGAAATCCGGCGCAATCTCTTTCGCGATCTCATCGAGCACTGCGTCCGTCGCATCGACCGTCAGCGCAACAATATCGCCCCTGCCGCGGGCCTGCTCAGCAAGGCGCCGTGCCGCCGCAATTTCAAGGTGCCGGGGGCTCGGCGCGAAAAAGACGAAACCGACATAATCTGCGCCCCCGTCAATGGCAGCCGCCAACGCTTCGCGCGTATTGAGCCCGCAAATCTTGGTTTTTGTCGTCATAGGCGAGCCGTTATGCCGGCTTGCCCGTCAAACGGCGCTTTTGCCAGCGTTTCAAAGCGATGAATGTCCAAACACCTTCCACCAGCCCAAACGGCCAAGCGCCCTGCAGGAAGCCGTAAATCGACCCCATCGCGCAGGCGACCGCAAAACCTAGAATGCACCAAGGGCTGTTATCCTCGAAGGCGTAGAACAGCAACATCAGAGATACGGCCACGAGACCGAAGAGCGTCAATGCATCGAATGTCATCGAACGCTCACGGCATCAACGACTTGCGATGGCAAGATCGGTTCCCGTCGCAGCTTTCGCCTCGCGTTCGCGCGTCAACCGATCAGCTTCCGCTTGCCAACGCTGGGCGCGCTGGCCTTGCGCGCGGGCGGTCTGCCGCCAACGGCTTTGCCCCATCCACGTTGCAACGCCACCGAGGATAACGCCGATGACAAGCGCGCCGAGAAGATAGGCATAAAACGGCATTTCGATCGAAAGCGCCGGATTCTCCGGTTTGAAGGGATCGAGGATCAACGAAACCGGCTGCCGATTGGACACGGCGATGGCAACGAGAATAACCCCAATCGGGAACGCAATAAAAAGCGCCAAAATACGCCTAAACACGATCGTACCTCGCTATTTCGTCTCGCGACGCTACATCGGATGTTGGCCGTTGAGCGCATTCAGACGATCGCGAAGCTCCTTGCCGGTTTTAAAAAACGGCACGAACTTTTCGGCAACCGCCACCGTCGTCCCCGTGCGCGGATTGCGCCCTTGGCGCGACGCCCGATGCTTTACGGTGAAGGCGCCGAAACCGCGAAGCTCGACACGATCGCCACGCGACAGCGCATCAACGATTTCATCGAAGATGACGTTGATGATGCGCTCCACATCGCGATGATAAAGGTGCGGATTTGCAGTCGCGATTTTTTGAACAAGCTCCGATTTGATCACGTCTCGCTCCCCAGCAACAGCGATCATTTCTCCTTATTTTTCAGAAGGGTGCCAAACTGAAAGCAGACCGTCAAGACCGAGCGTTGAAATCGAGCGATCTTGAGCGAGGAAATTTACGAGTTCCCCGGCGCCCGAACCGAGAAGCACCCCGGCGACCCGGGCCGACATCCAGGCGAAGCCATAGGAGTTCGACGACTGCGGCTTCCAATCGACGAGTTTGGCGTTCTGAGGCACGTTTTTCTCATCTTTCAGCCATTTGACGGCCTCGTCCTCACCGCCGATCTGGTCGACGAGCTTGGCCTGCAGCGCCTCGCGCCCTGAGAAAATCCGCCCATCCAAAAGCCCGGGAATGTCAGCCGCCTTGACGCCGCGGCGGGTCTCAACAAGGTTCACGAACCACTTGAATCCATCATTCACCATGCCCTGGGCAACCTGCTTGCCACCTTCGTCCAGAGGCTCAAACGGCGACGGAGAGGCCTTGAGCGGTCCGCTCTTTACCTCGTTCACCTTGACGCCGACCTTGTCCAGAAGCTGCACGAACTCGGGCCACTGGACGATGACGCCGACGGAACCGGTGATCGAGTTGCCGCGGGCCACAATGTGGTCGGTCGCAAGACCGGCAATATAAGCCGCGGACGCCGCAACCGTGCCGAATTGAGCGACGATCGGTTTCTTGGCCGCGACAGCACGCAATCCTTCATAAAGCGCTTCGCCGCCCGTCGTCGTGCCGCCGGGACTGTTCACATAAAGCAGAACGCCGGCGACACTGTTGTCGTCGGCAATGTCCTTAAGCATTTTAAGCTGATCGCGGTCTTCCGTGATCGTGCCTTCGATCGTGATGCGCGCGATCTGCTTTTCGCCAGTAAGCGTCGCGAGCTTGTCGCCGCCGAGCGTCAGCACGCCGATTGCAATCAAGATTGCGGCAAGGCCGGCTGCGCGCCAGAACGTGACCGACCGGCGAAGCCGGCGACGATCCAAAACTGTTTCCGTTTCAAGCATGGGGGAGTGCCTTTCCGTCAACGGATCGCGCCCTCGCATCGTGGAAAAAGTTCGAGAGGCGCTCTAAGGGGCGAAAGGTAGGCAAGGTTCGGGCCGCGGGCAACCGAGACGTCTGCGGCCTCTCGGATAAAAGTTAAGCGCGCGACAAAGATTGCCGCGCGCCTTGCGCGTATTGCGTTGAAGGAACAACGATCACTCGCCGTCTTCGGCTCCCTCGCGCTTCTTGATGGCGGCCTTGAAGATATCGCCGAGCGAGGCGCCCGAATCCGACGATCCGTACTGCGCCACCGCCTGCTTCTCTTCGGCAAGTTCAAGAGCCTTGATCGAAACGGCGATACGGCGTGCTGCCTTATCGACCGAGACAACGGCCGCATCGACCTTGTCGCCGACGTTGAACCGCTCGGGACGCTGCTCGGAACGATCACGCGAGAGATCGCCGCGCTTGACGAACGATGTCAGCTCACTGTCGGCAATCTTTACCTCGATGCCGGCATCGCTGACCGACGTCACCGTGCACGTCACGGCGTCGCCCTTCTTGTATTTCGCCATGGCGTCGGCGGGATCGCCCGCAAGCTGCTTGATGCCAAGCGAAATGCGCTCCTTTGCGCCGTCGACGTCGAGCACGACAGCTTTGACGTTGTCGCCCTTCTTGTAGTCCTTGATGACCTCGTCGCCCGGCTTCTGCCAGTCGAGATCGGAGAGATGGACCATGCCGTCGATGCCGTTGTCGAGCCCGATGAACAGGCCGAACTCGGTGATGTTGCGGATCGGACCTTCGACGACCGAGCCCTTCGGATGCGCGGTCAGGAACCCATCCCACGGATTTTCCTGCGTCTGCTTCAGGCCGAGCGAGATACGGCGCTTCTGCGGATCGACCTCGAGAACCTGAACCTCGACCTGCTGGCTCGTCGAAACGATCTTGCCGGGGTGCGTGTTCTTCTTCGTCCAGCTCATTTCCGAGACATGGATCAGGCCTTCGACGCCCGGCTCCAGTTCGACGAACGCTCCGTAGTCCGCGATGTTCGTCACGGCTCCCTTGACGCGCGCGCCGACCGGATACTTCGCCTCGATCGACGACCACGGATCGGATTGCAGTTGCTTCATGCCGAGCGAGATACGCTGCGTTTCGGGGTTGATGCGGATGATCTGCACCTTCACCGTATCGCCGACGTTCAGGATCTCGGACGGATGATTGACGCGGCGCCATGCCATGTCGGTGACATGCAGCAGGCCGTCGATGCCCCCGAGATCGATGAACGCACCGTAGTCGGTGATGTTCTTGACGAGGCCGTCGATGATCTGACCCTCGGCGAGGCGCGCCACAATCTCCGTGCGCTGCTCGGCACGGCTCTCTTCCAGCACCGAACGGCGCGAGACGACGATGTTGCCGCGACGGCGATCCATCTTGAGGATCTGGAACGGCTGCGGCTGATGCATCAGCGGTCCGATATCGCGCACGGGACGGATATCGACTTGCGAGCCCGGAAGGAACGCAACCGCACCGTCGAGATCGACGGTGAAACCGCCCTTCACCTTATTGAAGATGACGCCCGTCACCTTCTCGCCCTTCTCATAGAGACGTTCCAGGCGCGTCCAGCTCTCTTCGCGGCGAGCCTTGTCGCGCGACAGCACCGCTTCACCGAGCGCATTTTCGACGCGCTCCAGGTACACTTCGACGGTATCACCGACCTTGAGATCGCCCGGCTTGCCGCCGATGCCGAATTCCTTCATCGCGACCCGGCCTTCCATCTTCAGGCCGACGTCAATGATCGCCATGTCTTTCTCGATGCCGACGATCTTGCCCTTTACGACGGAGCCCTCGAACAGGTCATCCTTGGCAAGGCTTTCGGCGAGCAGCGCGGCAAAATCCTCGCGCGACGGATTCAATTCTTTTGAAGCAACTTCAGCTGACATTCGGTCTCCTTCGTCTAAGACGGAAACCCCGAGCGCATGCGCACGGGGCGATGTTGGGATGAAATGTGGAGGACGCCAAAGCTGCCGGCCCGCGCACCGCGCGAAGCCAAACCTTGGGCGTCGGATGTTCTGGATGTGTGATGCTGCCGTGATGGGCGTCAGCCCTGCCGGTCAGAATTCGGGCCTGCTTACAGGCCCAACCGGCTGATCTTCCTCATGACCAATCCGACGGCGGCGTCGAATGCGCGAAGGTATAGCGGAGGTGGTAGCCCTACGCAAGAGGCATCCGGCAGGTGCAAGGCGGTCGATTCTTCGGCCTGCGAAGGTGCACAATCGCCGATTGGCCGTTTCCCGGCAAACCCAAAGACAGTCGCGGGCAGTGCCCCGGAAGCGCCGCGGCCATACCGCTCTCGAATTCGCCGAGTTGGTTCGGCGCGTTGATGAAGAGATAGTACCGCTCCGACCCGTCCGCGCATGGTATCGAGCGTCGCGAGTTGAACTAGGGAGATGCGTATGACGACGCTGGTCGTGTCCGCCGCATCGGCGATACCTAGCGCCGCAAGCGGCAGCGGCACTAACTGCGATAGCGCGAAAACGACGGTTGCCACGCCGAATACGATGACGGCCTGGAACATCCTCATGCCGGCGCCGCTGGAGATCGGGTGGTGCGCGAGATAGGCCGTCATCGTCGGCGCGCCTACAGCGGGCGCGGCGCGAAGCACGCCAAACACATACTGACGTAGAGGCACTACGGACGGCTTGCATAAAACTCGTCGGGTTCATTTCGCGAAGTAATTTGGCAATGGGTCTGAATCACTGCAAAGTGGTTCGCCTATCGAGGGAACCACGTCCGCCACGCCGGCGTTAAGGCAAGGGTAATTCCAAGGAGACGGATATGAAGAAGGTCGCGGTTTTCGCGGCGGTTGTGCTTGCGCTTTCGACAGGCTCGGCGTTTGCCGTCAGCCAAGCGGTGAAGGATGCATGCAGCGCGGACTATGTCGCTTATTGCGGCAAGTTCAAGGTTGGTACAGCGGCGCTCAAGTCGTGCATGCGCGAACATCGGCACATGTTGGGGGCAGGCTGCATCAAAGCTCTCGGCCAATCGAGCGAAGTCACCGCTGAGGACATTGCTCAGTACAAGCGAGAGAATGGGAAGTAGCCCATAGACGCCCTTCGGGGTGTCTATTCGTTTCGCCTACTTCGCTACTTTTGCCGCGATCAGCGCGAGGACGGCTGCAAACGTTTGCTCGGCATCTAAATTGGTCGTGTCGAGGTGAAGGGCATCGGCGGCCGCTTCAAGCGGCGCAATAGTCCGGCCGCTGTCGCGAGCATCGCGGCGACGCAGATCTTCAAGCACGGTTTCATAGGGAATGGCCTCGCCGCGACCCTGATGCTCGAGGTAGCGGCGATGTGCACGTGCCTCGTCCGAGGCTGTGACAAAGATCTTGATGTGCGCGTCCGGGCAAACGACAGTCCCTATGTCACGCCCATCCAGAACCGCGCCGCGCGCACCGCTTCGCGCAAAGTTGCGCTGGTAGTCAAGCAACGCTGCACGAACAGCCGGGATCTTGGCGACGATCGATGCCTTGTCGCCCGCAAGAGGTCCCCGCAAGCCGGGGTCGCCCAAGGTCTGCGCATCGATCGACTGAGCGGCAACGACCGCCGCAGCCGCATCTTCGAGTTGCCCGCTTTTTGCTTCCACGTCGCGGGCAACCGCTCGATAAAGAAGCCCCGTGTCGAGGTAGGGCACCCCAAGATGCTCGGCAAGTTTCTTTGCAACTGTTCCTTTGCCAGACGCCGCAGGCCCGTCGATTGCGATGATCAATCGAGAACTCATTGATCCGGCGCCTCTTGATATCTGGCACCGAGCGTTTCCATCAGTCCGCGGAACTCGGGAAAGCTCGTCGCGATCATCGTGGTATCGTCGACAGAGATCGGCCTTTCACTCGCGAGCCCTGCCGTCAGAAATGCCATTGCAATACGATGATCGAGATGCGTCGCGACGCAGCCCCCCCCTTTCATCCGCTGTTTCCCTTCGACGATCAGGCTATCGCCGTCGATGCGCACCGCTACGCCGTTGGCTTCCAGCCCCGCCGCGGTCGCCTGCAACCGGTCGCTTTCCTTGACCTTGAGTTCCGCAAGCCCATCCATTTGCGTCGTGCCCTTCGCGAACGCCGAAATCGCCGCAAGCACCGGATATTCGTCGATCATCGACGGCGCGCGTTCGGCAGGCACACGGACGCCCTTCATCTCCGACGCGCGAACCCGAATGTCGGCTATGGGCTCGCCTCCCTCCTCGCGTTCGTTGAGCAGCGTGACGTCTCCGCCCATTTCTTGCAGCGTGGTGTAGAGCCCGGTTCGAGTCGGATTGACCAGCACGCCTTCGATCGTCACGTCGGAACCAGGCACGATCAGCGCAGCCGCCACCAGGAACGCCGCCGACGATGGGTCGCCCGGAACTAGAATATCTCGTCCGGCAAGCTCGGCATCGCCTCTGACGGTAATGTGCCGCCCACCTTCCTTTTCGACCACTCGGACATCAGCCCCGAAATGGCGAAGCATGCGCTCGGTGTGGTCGCGCGTCGCCTCGTGCTCGATGACGGTCGTCTCACCCGCCGCATGGAGACCGGCAAGCAGAACAGCGCTTTTGACCTGTGCTGACGGCACCGGCAGCGGATAGACGATCGGAATGAGCTCGCTGGTTCCGCGCAGCGTCAACGGCAGAGTTTCCTTGCCGGGCTCGAGAACCTGCAATCCCATTTGCATCAGCGGCCCCAGGACGCGCCGCATCGGCCGCCGCGACAATGATGCGTCGCCGGTCATCTGAACCGTGATCGGATGTCCCGCGATGACGCCCATCATTAGGCGTGCGCCCGTTCCGGAATTGCCGAAATCGAGCGGCGCTGCAGGTTGACGAAGGCCACCGGGCCCTCGACCCTTCACCTCCCACACGTCACCGCGCTTTTCAGTGGCGGCGCCCAAGGCTGAGACGGCACGGGCGGTATTGACGACATCCTCCGCCTGCAAGAGGCCGCGAATGCGAGTCGTGCCGGTCGCCAATGCCCCAAAAATCAGGGCTCTGTGCGAGATCGATTTATCTCCGGGGAGCCGAACGCGGCCGCGCAATGGAGATGCGCGCATCACGGCAAGGGGCTTCGCAGTCGAGGCTTTCAAGATCGAAAATCCAGGCTAAAGGACAACCGGCGTGCTAATCTGGCGCAGGAATTGCGGGCGATATGGGCCTGCACCGCAACGCCCTGTCAACGCTAGTGTCACGGCGGGGTCAAGGTGTCTTGACGCACGCCAGACGATCTCCACTTTTCGTTTTGACAGCCCGCATCGGCTATGGCAGACGGGCTCCCTCAATTCCTGAGTTTCGAGGCCCATTATGGCGACCAAGCAAGCGCGCGGGACGAAGCGTACCTGCCAGAGCTGCGACGAGCGGTTCTACGATCTCGACCGCGACCCTATCGTTTGCCCGTTCTGCGGCAGCAAATATGTGATTGCCTCATCGCCCGCCGCACTGGCCGCGCTCCAGGCTGAGCAGCGCGACCTAGCGGCCAAGAAGGCAAAGAAGCCAGTTCAATCGGACGACGAAGGCGAATTGCCGGCAGTCGAGGGCGAGGAGGCGCTCGCCGACGTCGAATCCGACGACACCGGCGGCGCCGATGACGATGAAACCTTCCTCGAGGAAGAAGAGGAAGAGGGCGGCGATGTTTCCAACATCATCGGCGGCCCAGCGGGTGAAGGCGACGAAGAGCCCTAAACCCGAACAAACGTTCTTGATGTTTCCGCCTGAACGACTTATCAGGCGGGTTCTGCGCGGCGGATGATAGAGTTCCCGCGCTCCCAACGGATTGGGGCCATAGCTCAGCTGGGAGAGCGCTTGCATGGCATGCAAGAGGTCAGCGGTTCGATCCCGCTTGGCTCCACCAGCCTTCGCCCTGCGGAGGCTCTGTGCACTCGCATAGCGAGATAAGCCGTAGAGACGGCTCTCATTTGCAAAAAATCCGAAACGGCTGACCTGCGCGGACTTTTTCTATAGTCTTCCCCGCGACCGATATGCGCAGCCGGTCTGCGCCAAAAAATCTTGGGAGCCAAGGGGGAGCAGAACCGATGACGGACATCCGCGCCAAGATCGCCTGGGCAGGTATCGCAATCCTGGGCGCCATATCCCTCGGCATCGTCGCCCTCTCGCGTGGCGAGACGATCAACGCCGCCTGGCTCGTCCTCGCGGCGATCTGCTCATATCTGATCGCCTACCGCTTCTATGCTCTGTTCATCGCCGAGCGCGTCTTGCGTCTCGATCCAACCCGCCCGACCCCGGCACAGCGGTTCAATGATGGGCTCGACTACTGCCCGACCGACCGCACCGTCCTTTTCGGCCATCACTTCGCGGCAATCGCGGGAGCCGGTCCCCTCGTCGGCCCCGTGCTCGCGGCACAGATGGGCTATCTGCCGGGAACGCTCTGGCTGATTGTCGGCGTCGTATTCGCAGGCGCCGTGCAGGATTTTATCGTGCTCTGGGCTTCGACGCGCCGCGACGGTCGCTCGATGGGCGACATGATCCGATCCGAGCTTGGCGAGCTTGCAGGCACGGTCGCGATGATCGGCGTACTTCTGATCATGGTCATTCTGCTGGCCGTGCTGGCCCTGGTCGTCGTCAAGGCGCTGAAACAAAGTCCGTGGGCGACGTTCACGGTGATGATGACGATCCCGATCGGCCTTCTGATGGGCGTCTACGGCCGCTACATCCGGCCCGGTCGAATCGGCGAGATGTCGCTGATCGGCTTCGCGTTATTGATGCTCTCGCTCGTCTACGGCCGCCACGTCGCGGAAGACCCGGTGCTCGGGCCGATGTTCGATTACTCGGGCGAACAGCTTTCGATGATGCTGATCGCCTATGGTTTTGTCGCGTCCGTTCTGCCCGTCTGGACGCTGCTTGCGCCGCGCGACTATCTCTCGACGTTTCTGAAAATCGGCACAATTGCTGGCCTCGCACTCGGCATATTCTTCGTGCTGCCGGATTTGAAAATGCCCGCCCTGACGAAATTCGTCGACGGCACGGGCCCGGTCTTCGCCGGCAATCTCTTCCCATTCCTGTTCATCACCATCGCGTGCGGAGCGGTGTCCGGCTTTCACGCGCTCGTCTCGTCGGGCACAACGCCGAAGATGCTCGATAACGAGGCCAACGCCCGGTTCATCGGCTACGGCGCCATGCTGATGGAGAGCTTTGTCGCGATCATGGCCCTTGTTGCCGCGACGACGCTGGAGCCCGGCCTCTACTTCGCGCTGAACAGCCCCACAGCCATCATCGGCACGACGCCTGAAACCGCCGCCGCCGCGATTTCAAGCTGGGGCTTCACCATGACGCCAGACATGCTGAAAGAAGCCGCGACGAATGTCGGCGAGAGCACCATTCTCTCGCGCACCGGCGGCGCTCCGACGCTGGCTGTCGGCATGGCGGAAATCCTGTCGAATGCCATCGGGGGCAAAGCGATGATGGCCTTCTGGTACCACTTCGCAATTCTGTTCGAGGCACTGTTTATCCTGACGACGATCGACGCCGGAACGCGCGTGGCGCGCTTCATGATTCAGGATTTGATCGGATCGTTCGCGCCAGTGTTTCGCGACACCCGCTCATGGCTGGCGAACGTTGTCGCGACGACCGTCGCCGTCGCCGGCTGGGGCTACTTCCTGTACCAGGGCGTCGTTGATCCGCTCGGCGGCATCAACACGCTCTGGCCGCTGTTCGGCATCGCCAATCAAATGCTCGCCTGCATCGCCCTCATCCTATGTACCGTGGTGCTCTTCAAGATGAAGCGCGAACGCTACGCGTGGGTGACGATCCTGCCCGCGACGTGGGTCGCGATCTGCACATTGACAGCAGGCTGGCAGAAGATCTTCAGCGACAATCCGGCGATTGGTTTCCTGGCACACGCGGAGAAGTTCGGCGCTGCCTCGAACTCCGAACAGCTCCTAGCGCCCGCCAAGTCGATGGCCGACATGAGCCGCATCGTCTTCAACGACTACATCAACGCAACGCTGACGGCTTTGCTGATCGCGCTCGTCGTCGCGATGATCGGATTCGCCTTGGCGGCAATCTCCAAGGCGCTCGCCGATCCGAACATTTCGGCCCATGAAACTGGAATCGTACCGGCGGAATAATCCATGCGGAAACCCGATACATCCTTGTTCTTCGTAGTCCGCAACGCCGTGGCCAGGACGGCACGGCTGATGGTCGGCGTCCCCGATTACGAGGCTTATGTTGCGCACCGGCGTCAGGTCCATCCGGGAGAACCCGTGATGACCTACGAAGACTTCTTCCGCGAGCGTCAGTCGAGCCGCTATGGCGAGAACGGCGGGAAAATCAGCCGCTGCTGCTGATTGGCACCGCATTTTATCGCTTCCGTTCGGTCGCAGTTGATTGCATGTGCAGTGACCGCTACGAGGTGCCCGCATGGCACCTCCTCTTCTGACGCTCAAAGACATCCACCTGACGTTCGGCGGCACACCGTTGCTCGAAGGCGCGGAGCTGACCGCCGCGCCCGGCGACCGCATCTGTCTTGTCGGGCGCAACGGCTCCGGCAAATCGACGCTGCTGAAAGTTGCAGCCGGCCTCGTGACACCAGATCGCGGCGAGCGCTTCTCACATCCCGGTGCCAGAATTCGCTATCTGCCGCAGGAAGCCGATTTCAACGGTTACGACACGGTCCGCGCCTACGTCGAAGCTGGGCTTGGGCCGGCCGACGATCCCTACGCCGCGGAATACCTGATCGGTGAGCTTGGACTCTCGGGCGACGATAATCCCGAGCAGCTGTCTGGCGGCGAGGCACGCCGCGCGGCGCTCGCTCGCGTTCTCGTGGCAAAGCCGGACATCCTGCTGCTCGACGAGCCGACGAACCATCTCGACCTTACCGCTATCGAATGGCTCGAAACGACGCTGCAGGCGAGCAGATCGGCACTCCTTCTCATCAGCCATGATCGTCGCTTTTTGGAAACGCTGTCGCGCGCCACCGTCTGGCTGGATCGCGGAAAGACGCGCCGCTTGGAGCAGGGCTTCGCCGCCTTCGAGGATTGGCGAGACAAGGTCCTCGAAGAAGAAGAAATCGAACGGCATAAGCTCGACCGCAAAATCGTACGCGAAGATCAGTGGATGCATGGCGGTGTCACGGGCCGTCGCAAGCGCAACGTCCGCCGCGTTCGCGAATTGAAGGCGATGCGCCAGGAGGTTCGCGATCGGCGCTACGCCGTCGGCAGTGTTCGCCTCGATGCCGCCGAGGGCAGTCTTTCCGGCAAGCTCGTGGTCGAAACGTCTGGCGTCTCCAAAAGCTACGATGGCCGCGATATCGTTTCTGATCTCAATCTACGTGTAATGCGCGGCGACCGACTCGGAATCGTCGGCCCGAACGGAGCCGGCAAGACGACACTGATCAAGCTCCTGACCGGACAGATCATCCCCGACAGCGGAACGATACGCCACGGGGCCAATCTCGAGATCGTAGCGCTCGACCAGAGGCGCGACGAACTCAATCCGAATTGGACGGTCTCCGATGCACTGACCGGCGGCCGCGGCGACCAGGTCGTCATCAACGGCAAAGCGCGCCACGTTGCGAGCTACATGAAGGATTTTCTCTTTTTGCCGGAGCAGCGGCTGTCGCCGATCCGGGTCTTATCAGGAGGTGAGCGCGCCAGGCTGATGCTCGCACGCGCGCTGGCGAAGCCTTCGAACGTGCTGGTTCTCGACGAGCCGACGAACGATCTCGATCTTGAAACGCTCGATCTGCTGCAGGAGCTATTGTCCGATTATCCAGGCACGCTGCTGCTCGTCAGCCACGACCGTGACTTTCTCGATCGCATCGTGACGAGCGTACTTGCCCCGACAGGCAATGGCCGCTGGACCGAATATGCCGGCGGCTATTCGGACATGCTTGCCCAGCGCAAGGGCGACGATCTGAAAAAGGCATCGAAAGCCGAGAGCGCACCGGCGGTCCGCAAATCGGCGGACGATGTCGCGGCGGTCGCTCCAAGCGCCCCGAAAACCAAACTCTCCTACAAAGAGAAGCACGCGCTTTCGGTGCTGCCGGATGAAATCGCCAAGCTCGAAACGGAAATCACAACCCTGTCGGCAAAGCTCGCCGATGCCGGGCTCTATGCGCGCGACCGTACGGCATTCGAGAAAGCAAACGCGCGCCTTGCGGACGCCCAGCGCCAGCTCGAAGACGCCGAGACGCAATGGCTGGAGCTTGAAGAAAAGCGCGCTGCAATCGAAGGCGCTGGATAATCGTCTGTATAATCGTATCGTGAAAATGGATGCCTTAAAAACAAAAGCGGCGGCCGATATGTTGGCCACCGCTTGACGCTCGACCGTTAGGTCAACACCATCCGAATTCAGATGACGTCGATTTCCGCCGGAAGATAGCTGGTCACTTCGAGACCAACTTCCTGCTCGCGAACTTCAGGCTTCGACCACGTCTTCATGGTTTCCTCCAAGAGTGTCAGTCAAAAGCTTCACTACGGCGCCCTGTCTAAGTGCAATATTCAATAAATGCCAATCGAATTTGCGATATGACCCCATAAGCGAGGCTAATAACAATATAACACTTTATTTTCCGGCAAATGCGGAGGCCGGGCGCTTTTACTAATGCTGCGCCGCCCACTGATCCTTGACCTCATCACAACGTCTGGACACGAAATCGTTAACTTCATCGACGATCGTACCTGAAAGCAGATTGACAGTGTTGTCGGCAGCCGTCGCCGTCCACATTGCGCTTTTGATAAGTGTGGGCGCTTCAACCTTGCCCCAGTTCGCATGTGCCTTCGTCGCCTTGCCGTTCTCGAACGTAACTTTCGGCGTGAGATCGAACTTGAACTCCGTCACGCCCTTCTTCTCGCTCACGATCGTACACGTTACCGTGTGCTTCTGAAATTCGATCTCGACCTTCGGCTCCATCATGGCTCGCGCAAGATCGTCGCGTTTGATGCTGAGGTCTGTTGAGCAATGAGCGCCGTCATACGGCCAAGTAACCTTCAGTTTACCGACGAGCTTGACGAGCTGCTCCTTACGCCAGCTCTTGATGACGTGACAGGCGATGTCGCCGGAGGCATCTTTCGTGCGCAATGCCTTGCAAATGTCGACCTTGCACGCCTTGCGAGCCTCCTTCTCGGCGATCTCTTGCGGTGTGAGGTTGACGTCGACCGAACTATCGGCGGTTGCTTCGGCGGCGAATGCAGCTCCGGCCGGCCCGGCCATCACTCCGAGCATAAAAAGGATGGCGTACGCCTTCGTCGTATTCATTGAAATCCCCCGGCTGACGGCCTGTTTAACGACGGCTTTCATGTCGCCGCAGACGGGCGGGACTAAGGCGGATCGCCCCGCCACGGCCCGTTGTAACCCTGCGACCTAAGAGTTGCCTCAGCAGCTTGAAGACAGACGGTGCTTTCCCATATCTTTGTTCAAATGGTCCCTAGGCAGAAATGCTGGGGCTGGAAGGGGCGGCCGAAACGGCGCTCCGATAGATGACGGTCGCTTAGCAAAGGGCCCTCGTATGACACGCATGACAACGCTCTCGAACCCGCTTTTGCTGGGCTTTGAGGAAATCGAAAGACTGATCGATCGAGCCGCCAAGGGCGGTGGCGACGGTTATCCTCCCTATAACATCGAGAGGGTCGCACCGAATGGCGAAGATGCCGGACTTCTTCGAATCACGCTCGCGGTCGCCGGCTTTTCTCGCGAAGATCTTGAGATAACGCTCGAGGACAAGCAACTGACGATCCGAGGCAAACAGCAGGACGACAAAACCCGCGATTACCTTTACCGAGGCATCGCGGCGCGGCAGTTCTCGCGAACCTTCGTCCTCGCCGACGGTATCGAAGTTAAGAGCGCGGATCTGGCGAACGGCCTTTTGGCCATCGATCTGCAACGGTTGGAGCCCGAGCGACTCGTTAGACGAATAGAGATCGGATCGCCTGGGCGGATCAAAAGCCGATCGTAGAGAGTCTTTCGCGTCACAGCCCCCGCGACCGAATCGTCGGAGGATTGGGGTACACGAGCAGTCCGGCCGGCCTGAGAAAACGGCCACAATTTCCGGATATGCGATTGGAGCCCGGCCTCGCCACTAGGAGGAAGAGCGTCATGAATAACAAGACCACCGCAAAAAACACAGTTGACCACATTGTAGCGCCCGTCATGACCGAGCTGGAACTCGCGCGTCTTGGCGGCGGTGAGGTCGCCTATATCAAGACGCTGACCTCAGACGAGGCGCTGACCATGTTTCCACAGATCGAAGGCTTGCCGAAGGGCATCCCGCTGTTTTCGCTGCACGCTGCCGATGGCACACCGATCGCGCTGACGGATACGCTGCAGGCCGCTATCGGCCATGCACACGAGGATGAATTGGCCATCGCGCCTCTCAATTAGGCGTACGCGACTTTTTTTCCTCCTTCGATCAACAAGAAGCGAGCCGCTCGGACACGGAGCGGCTCGGCGTTTATTTGGCTCCCGATTAGACACGGTAGCTCGCGTACTGGCCCTTCGGATTGAAGCGTTCCAAGTATCCAGGAACGATCGCATCAATCGAAGCGAGCTGCGGCAACCCCAACGAAGCGATGGTACGCTTCTCGCGCTTGGCGGCTTCCGACACGACGTTATCGAGTTTCAGCAGTCGCAACTGGTCGACCGTGATCGGGCGCACCGAGTTGGGCAACGGCCAAGTCAAAAGGGCCTGGAACCGCATTAACCAGAACGGCACTGGCAAAAGCAGCCGCCGCCGGCCAGTGTACCGCAGAGTCGCTTCGAGAATATCGCGGAACGTAACGACCTGAGGACCACCGAGTTCGTAGATCGTGCCCGGCTTACCAGCACCAGCTGCTACGTTTGCAGCCGCCTCCCCGACATCTCCTACAAAGATCGGTTGGAACTTGGTTCGCCCCCCACCGACCAAGGGCAGAACCGGACTGATACGCGCGAGCGCCGCAAACCGGTTGAAGAACTGGTCTTCGGGCCCAAACACAATTGACGGCCTGAGAATGATCGCGGACGGGAATTCCGCGAGCACGGCGGCTTCGCCTTCGGCCTTCGTCACAGCGTAGCGCGAGTTCGAATGCTGGTCGGCGCCAATTGCCGAGACATGAATTAGTCGCTGTGCGCCTGCTTCCCGCGCCGCTTTCGCGACACGGCGCGCACCTTCGACATGAACAGCTTCGAACGTCTGGGCGCCGACGGGCGCAAGAATACCGACTGAATTTATGACGGTTTCGGCTCCGTCGACGGCACGCACAATCGAGTCGGCAAATCGTAAATTGGACTGCACGGCGTGGATCTGGCCGACGACGCCCATGGGTTGCAGATAGCCTGCAAGGTCGGGCCTGCGGACGGCGGCGCGAACCCGGTATTCCCGGCGCGCCAAGCTCCAGACGATCTGACGTCCGACGAACCCGCCCCCCCCGAAGACCGTCGCAAGTTTGTCGGTTCCCGCCATGTCTCACCTCGTTTTTCGCCGCAGGCTGCTCGCCTTGGAGGTCTACCGGGGCGAAGCGGCGCTGTGAAGCCGAAGGATCAAGTTCCGGCTGAGCATTTGCGTCGCGCCATGGGGCGACCGCCCTGCGCAATTGACTTCCGCCCGCGCACAATCTACGTGACACCGCGAAGCCCAGATGGCGGAATTGGTAGACGCACTAGTTTCAGGTTCGTGCATCCGATACCCCATCTAGTGTCAACGATCTTCAAGGCTTGAAAATTATCGCATTTCCCTGAAAGGACTTGTGACAATTTTGATCGTTGCGTGTAGTCACTAGTTTTCGTGACAAGTAGCTCTTGTGACAAAAATCGGTGACAAATTTGGAGAAGAGGTAGGGTAACGGGGACGTTGAACCCCTGTAAAATGGCCTCCGAAAAGAGTGCCATTTGGTGCGCACTAGAAGTGAGAACTAGCGCGGCACTTTTTATCTAGCGAGCATGGTGGAATTGGTAGACACACCGTCTTCAGGTGGCGGCGGCGCAAGCCGTGGGGGTTCAAATCCCTCTGCTCGCACCACCCTAAAATCACATTCAGGTACTAGCGCTCACAAGGCGTGGAGGTTCGAGTCCTCTTCTGGGCACCAAAATCATATGATATATCAACAACTTAAAACGTTGAATTACGTTAAATTGAGAAGGGACTCCATTTTTGCGTAAAGAGAAAGATAAAATACTCGCAAGAAATGTCCTTGATCGATCATTCTTCGAGGTTCCACGGGTCGGAAATTTGCGATTTTAGACCTTCAGGCGAGTGGCAGACCTCGCAGGGCCGTTGAAAGATGTACGCGGCTTTCAACGACCGCCCTCGCTATGACGCGCGAGAGTCTCAATCGCATCTAGAATTTCACAACTTTCGCAAAAATGTTCTCAGCGCCCTGAACCAGCGGATCGAACGCGTCGGTCTTGGCGGCGGCCCATGTCATCCAGTCATCGAGGCTGTGGCCAGCGATTTCAACCGTTCCATCGGTGATCGTTTTGGACAGCGCGCGCAGAAAATGACGGACCAGGACTGCCTTCCAATGCCGCTCAGCCATCTCCACAAGAGCTTCAAATGTCCTCGGATCGGAGCGCGCGGTGGAGCTGTCGTCTGCCAGAGCCTCAAGTCGTTTCAATCCGTCGAGCACGCGCAGAAGCTTTGCGTCGAGCGCGGACTTAAATTTCTCGCGAATGGCGCGCGCGACAGCGCGCGCAACGGCCACAATACCAGCGGCGATTTCAGGGATGCGATCCTCGAGGAGGATAGGATCGTCCAACCATTCTGAGTGCACGGCGGGTTCATCCACGTTTGGGTCGTAAATCACAAACCTCAGCTTGGTTTTGGCGTTACGTGAATATCGATCTATCGGGCCAAGCGAAGCAAAAAAGATCATCCCCTGATATACAAAATGGAATTCGGGGTAGCCGAAGGAGCCTGGCACGACGCCATCCTTCTCGACCGCGAAAAAGATGCGGCTGAGAAGCCGATGCTGGCGGAAGTCCAGATTGTTAAAACCCCAGACGTGTGGGCCCTTGCCGCGATCGAACAGGTCTCGCGCGCGTGCGTGTTCTATTGCCCACTTGAGCACCAGCGGGTGGCGATCTGTCATCTGGCTTCGCTCATTGCTTCGTTCGCGAGCGAAAGGGGTCCCTTTTGACATGACGCTGGAACGCCATCGGGCAATATAGTAAACTCAATGCACTGATGGTTTTGCGCGTCGCATTGGTTTGTGAGCCGCGCGCAGTCAAAAGGGACCCCATTTGATACTGTGAGCTGCGCGCGGTTTTCCGCGCCCGAGAGCAGCTTGCGAATTGAAAGGCATGTTGATCGGTTACGCGCGCGTCTCGACGGAGGACCAGAACCTCGCCATGCAACTCGACGCTCTGAGGGCCGCGGGTTGCGAGCAGATATTCCGCGACGAGGGCGTCAGCGGCAGCGAAACCGATCGGGCCGAACTCAATAAGGCGCTAGCAGCGCTCGCCGCCGGCGATGTGCTCGTCGTTTGGAAACTCGACCGGCTGGGGCGCAGTCTCGCGCACCTCATGCAGATCGTCACACGCCTCGGAGCCGAAGCCGTGGGGTTCCGCTCCCTTTCCGAAGCCATCGATACGACGACTGCGAGCGGGCGTCTGCTGTTCCACGTCGTCGGCGCCATCGCCGAGTTCGAGCGGAATCTCATCAGCGAGCGAACGAGCGCCGGTATGGCTGCAGCCAAGGCGCGTGGCCAGCATCTCGGCCGCGAGAGAAAGCTGACGGAGGCAGACGTGCGATGGGCCTACCATGCGATCACATCCGGTATGATGACGCCCAGGGCGGCCGCCGCGTCGTTGGGCGTGTCGATTTCAACGCTGTATCGTTCGCTGCGGCGGCGGGATCCTGGCTCCGGAGTCACGATCGATGCATACGATTAGCACCACGTAGGTGAGTTCTGCTGCCTCCCCAAGATGACTTGGAGCCTGCTGAAGAATGGAGCTAAGATCATGGTCTCCCAACGAACGACAAAGAGGAAGACAAGCAAGGTGGACGACACCAAGCCTGAGCGAATCGATGTGCAAGTCACGACGCACCAGAAGGCGCTGTTCGCTCGCGCTGCCAAATTGAGCGACCAGACATTGACGGACTTCATCATTGCCGCGCTCAACGCTGCAGCTGCACGCGTGGTGCGGGACCACGAGGTCATGTCGCTGTCAGCTGAGGATAGCGCCGCATTCGCTGCTGCGCTTCTCAGACCTGCCGCCCCTGGCCGGCATTTGCGTAAGGCCGCTATGCGCTACAAAAAGGGCGCGTAGCCCTGTGCAAGACCGAAGAAGTGGACCGGCGGAATGCATGGCGGGACGTTCAGAGTAGTTTGTATATGAATATTGCCCTGACAGGGCCAAAACTCCATACAGAATCACCTAGCGAGCGACCTTTACTAGGTTAGATACTGTGGGTTGCAGCTCTGGGTGCGTCCGGCCGCGGGTGAAGAGTGACCGACGTTGCTTTATCCCACAAGCGGACTCTCGGCCGATTGAACTGCCCTCGCCCGAGCCAATCACGGTCACAACCGCTTTTGAATGATCTGCGGACCTTCTTTCAGATGTACCGTTGCAAACCATTCTGAAGCGGTCCTGTCGGGCAGAGCCCCCGTACTCTGCCTGCGCTAGACGGCTAGATGTCGATCTTCTCCGCGATCTCAATCGCGTCATCGACCTCGCCGAGGTAGCGCACAGTGCTCTCGATCTTCGAATGTCCGAGCAAGAGTTGGACCGCGCGAAGGTTTCCCGTTCGTCTGTAGATTAAAACGGCCTTCGTACGCCGTAGCGAATGCGTGCCGAACTTCGCAGGGTCGAGGCCGATACAGGCGACCCAATCCTGAACGAGCCGAGCATGCTGACGAGTCGTCAGCCCGCGAGTGGCTCGGTCCATCGCGTAGCCGCTGGGTGCCACATCATCGACGCGCGCGGCAACGACGTCGCAGCCGCGAAGCTCACTATCGATCGCCAGGTTGAAGAGGGCTAGATCGCGGGTCTTGCCCTGCATCTGAAGCTTCGTTCGGATCGACCAGACGTGGCTCGGTCTTAGCGGCGGCTTGGCACCGATTATCTTACCTTTATTCCACGGGGTACGTGACGTCCGCTTTTCAACAGTGAATGCTTGTTCCTTTTCCATGGCTTGTCTCCTTGTTCGAGAGACAAACAAACATGCATCCGTTCAACCCATCTCACTGATCCGATGTCTGGTTCTGGTGACTATCTTCGCCGGGTTGGTGTGCAACCGGCACTTTTGACCCAATGCGGACGTTCTCCCGGCCGATTCATCGACAGTGCTCAGACCGGATTTCCAATCTCGTACTCCAACGCCGTGCTGCGTGTTCCGATGACCTCCGACGCTTTGCGTGACCTCCATTGACGCAACTCGTGTTATATGAAGAGCAACCAGTTCGAACCGACGACCAAGACTCCTGAGGTAAAATGCCCATGTTCGATTCTGCCACGAAATCGTCGCGATACAGCATTTCCCGCTCGACCAACGAGAGGAACCGGCATCTCATCTTCGAGCAAGGCGGCTTCGATGAACTGCCTGAGAGCATCCGCCGTCATACGTCGTGGCAGTACCTGAAGAGCGGCGAGTTTAAGAATCTTCGTCCGGATTATTTCAAGGCGCTTACGGACATAGGCTATATCATCGTCGAGCAAACGGCCGGGGTGTTTTCGGCGGAGACTTGAGTCTCGGTGATCAGCGCCTGCCGAACGGCCCGTATGGATTATTGCGCACGCGCGTGCGCGACGTAGCTCGCGAGGCGCGCAGATTTGATATCGCCTCGCTCTAGGGCGGCGCGCACCGCGCAACCCGGCTCACAGTCATGCCTGCAATTGCGAAATCGACACCGGCTCGCCAAGGCTTCGATATCGTCGAAATTCAACTCGACGTTGTCTTCGCTCTTCCAAAGCTCCAACCCTCGCATTCCTGGCGTGTCGATGAGGGAGCCTCCTTGCGGACGGATAAACAACTGGCGATGTGTTGTCGTATGCCGGCCTCGGCTATCGTGAGCACGGACTTCCTGCGTCGCCTGCTCCGCATATCCCGTTAGCTTGTTCGTCAGTGTTGACTTACCAACGCCCGATGAACCGATGAGGCCTACGGTCTGATTACCTTCGAAATACCGTTCGATATCGGATATGCCGCCGCCGGAGCGGGCGCTGATCGCATGAACTGGGACGCCCGGAGCAAATGCGACGATCTGATCGACTACACTGTGCACCTCGTCAGGGATGTCCGCCTTGTTGAGAAGAATGACCGGGGCGGCGGCGCTGCCGCGCACCAACGCCAATAGTCGCTCGATCCGTGGCAGATTAAAATCGCCATCCGGAGCGGTGACAATGAACACGACGTCGACGTTCGCCGCCAAAAGCTGAGGGCGCTGCTCGCCCGATGCTTTGCGGATCAAAGCGCTGGTGCGACGAAGGACTTCCTCGATCGTAGCGGCGCCATCGCCCGCCGCCGGGCGTAGAGCCACGAAGTCACCCACACCTGCGAGGTCGGAGCGCTGAATAGCAGCGTTGCGCAGACGTCCGGTCATTGCGGCGGACAGCTCAACAGAATTGGTAGCGACCCTGAAGTGGCTGCGATGTTCGCTGACGATACGGCCCGGAATCAGTCCGTTTGCGGCATGCACACCGAATTCCGTCTGCCGCTGGCCGCTCCAACCCACTGCGTCCAATGACATATCTCGTTCCTCAGCCGACGAGCGTGCTCGCCTGGGCGATCATCATTAGCACTTAAGCGAATAGAGTGCTAAAAGAATGATCCGTGCATTTGAGGCGCGTCGTCTGTCGACGCTCCAAGGTCGCACACCAGCCAAAAATCAGAAGATTTGAGGATTTCAATGAAATTCCGGCCCTTGCACGACCGCATCGTTGTTAAACGGCTCGAAGAAGACGGCAAGAGCGCAGGCGGCATCATCATCCCAGATACCGCCAAGGAAAAGCCGGCGCGAGGCGAAGTCTTAGCCGTCGGTCCCGGTGCGCGCGATGAGAGCGGCAAGATCAACGTGCCCGACGTCAAGCTCGGCGACATCGTGCTGTTCGGCAAGTGGTCGGGTGCCGAGGTCAAGATCGACGGTGTCGATCTGCTTATAATGAAAGAGAGCGACATCCTCGGCGTGGTCGAGGGCAGCACCAAGGTCAAGGCTGCAGCCTAGACCTATCGACGCCCATCCCCCCAATCCCGGAGTTGCTCACCATGCCCTCTAAAGACATCAAATTCGGTCAAGACGCGCGCGATCGCTTGCTGCGCGGCGTCGACATTCTTGCCAACGCGGTGAAGGTCACGCTCGGACCCAAGGGCCGTAACGTCGTGCTCGACAAGTCCTACGGCGCCCCGCGCATCACCAAGGATGGCGTGACGGTTGCCAAGGAAATCGAGCTCGCGGACAAATTCGAGAATATGGGCGCGCAAATGCTCAAAGCGGTCGCGTCGAAGACGTCCGACATCGCCGGTGACGGAACAACGACAGCAACTGTGCTTGCCCAGGCGATCATCAGAGAAGGTGCCAAGTCGGTTGCGGCGGGTGCCAATCCGATGGACCTACGGCGCGGCATCGATCAGGCGGTTACTGCTGTCGTCGAGGAGCTGAAGTCGAAGGCCAAGAAGGTCACGTCCAACGAAGAGATCGCTCAGGTAGGTACAATTTCCTCGAACGGCGATAAAGAGATCGGCGCCAAAATCGCAGAAGCTATGAAACGCGTCGGCAACGAAGGCGTGATCACGGTCGAAGAGAGCAAGAGCCTCGAAACGGAGCTCGATGTTGTCGAAGGTATGCAGTTCGATCGCGGTTATCTCTCGCCCTACTTTATCACCAACACCGAAAAGATGATCGTGGAGCTCGAGGAACCTTACATCCTCATCCACGAAAAGAAGCTCGGCGGCCTGCAGGCCCTTCTGCCGCTGCTTGAAGCGGTCGTGCAGACAAGCAAGCCGCTTCTCATTATCGCCGAGGACGTCGAAGGCGAGGCGCTCGCCACCCTTGTCGTCAATAAGCTGCGCGGCGGGCTCAAGGTTGCTGCCGTCAAGGCTCCCGGGTTCGGTGACAGGCGCAAAGCCATGCTCGAAGATATCGCCGTGGTCACCGGCGGCAGCGTGGTTTCAGAGGATCTCGGCATTAAGCTCGAGAATGTGACGCTCGATATGCTTGGCCGCGCCAAGAAGGTCACGATCGACAAGGAAGACACCACGATCATCGACGGTGTCGGCAAGAAGCCGGATATTGAGGCCCGCGTAAATCAGATCAAGGCGCAGATCGAAGATACGACATCGGACTACGACAAGGAGAAGCTGCAGGAGCGTCTGGCGAAGCTGGCCGGCGGCGTCGCTGTTATCAAAGTCGGCGGCGGTAGCGAGGTGGAGGTCAAGGAGCGCAAGGACCGCGTCGACGACGCCCTTCACGCGACCCGCGCTGCTGTTGAAGAAGGTATCGTGCCCGGCGGAGGTGTCGCTTTACTCAGAGCTATCCAGTCGCTCGACGCGCTCAAGTCCGGTAACCAGGATCAAAACACAGGCGTATCGATTGTACGAAAAGCGCTGCAGGCTCCGGCACGGCAGATCTTCACCAACGCCGGCGAGGACGGTTCGGTGATTGTCGGTAAGATCTTCGATAACCCATCGTATGCATTCGGCTTCAACGCTCAGTCCGGCGCTTATGGCGATCTCGTCTCGCAGGGCGTAATCGACCCCGCTAAAGTCGTGCGCTGCGCACTGCAGGACGCGGCTTCCGTCGCCGGTCTTCTCATCACGACCGAGGCCATGATCGCTGATTTGCCGGAGAAGGACACCGATCATGCCTCATCGCCGATGGGCGGCGGCGGGATGGGTTTCTAGCGACGGCTCGCGATTCTCAGATGCCGGCCGCGTGAGTTTTGTTACGACCGGCACTCTCTGCCAGAGATCGTCTATTTCAGCTGGAGGATATAGCGATGGCTTCAATATCCGCTGGGCCAAGGCGCGGTGATATCAAGCGCGGATGGCAATCATGACGGAACGAACAACTCGATCATCGGTGAGTTTCGCTTACCCTTTTCACCTCAGCGGAATTGAGGGAATCTATCCGTCGGGCACGTACGCAATTGAAGTGTCCGAAGAGACTATAGAAGGCGTGTCGTTCGTCGCATACCGGCGTATACAGACCACCATCGATTTGCCTTCGAACACCGCGTACATGTCGCGGCAAGTCGTTGAAATTGAACCCGCCGATCTGGAAGAAGCGTTGGCGCGAGATTTGGAGACAGGCAATGGCAAATCCTAGAGTGCCGATTTCAAAATTCAAAGTCGGACAAACGGTCGACTTTTCTCCCTCGTTGCGGGGGCTTCCTGCATCGCCGAGGCTCTACAAGGTCACGCGAGTACTACCCACTGAAGGTCGCGAGCGTCTTTACCGCATAAAGACGATTGCCGAAGCATTCGAGCGCGTGGCACGTGAGAGCGAGTTGCTGGCGGCAGCCGGGACCCCAAGAACTCCGCTGTCTTCTAACTGATAGCGTAGGGCGATGATGAACGGCTGCAACGAGGGAGGCGAAAGATAACGGATGATCCATTGGAAGCCCATCGGAGAGCACGTCGAGCCCAACTGGTTGAAACTCGGGACCGCCTTGGCCCCAGTGCTTTTCTGGCGCCCCAAGAAAGGAGCGACACTTGGCTACATTCGTGACGGCGAGCTTTTTGATGCGAAGTGGGTCTATGT